>CAVSFF010000001.1:0-199843 GCA_963727285.1 uncultured Thermoleophilia bacterium
CTTGATGCCGCCGTACGGCTGCTGGTCGGCGCGGAAGGTCGGGGTTTCGTTGATGACGACGCCGGCGAATTCGAGCTGCTCGGCCCACCGCAGCGCGGCGTCCACACGGGCGGTGAAGACCCCCGCCTGCAGCCCGAACCCGGTGGCGTTGCAGAGCGCGATCGCGCCCTCGACCGTGTGGTAGGCGGCGACGCCGACGACGGGTCCGAACACCTCTTGGCAGCTGACGTCCATCGCGGGGTAATCCCGTCGAGCACGGTCGGCATGAGCAATCAGCCCTCGTGCGCGTGGCCGCCGGTGGCGATCGTCGCGCCGGCGTCGACGGCCGCAGCGATCCACTCCTCGAGCCGCTGCCAGGGCGGCCGGGGTGATGACCGGGCCGACGTCGGTCGCCTCGTCGGCGGGGTCTCCGACGACCAGTCGCTCGACGGCGGCGCGGAATTCGACCAGAAACGCTTCGTGAACCGACTCGTGCACGTAGACCCGCTGCACGCTGATGCACGATTGGCCGGCATGAGTGAAGCCCGAACCGGCGATCTTCGCGGCGGCGCGTGACGAGGTCGGCATCCTCGGTGACGATGACCGGGGTCGAGTTGCCGAGTTCGAGCGCGACGTGTTTGCGCGGCGCCCGCTCGCCGGATCGCCCAACCGACGGGACCCGGAGCCCGTGAAGGAGATCATCGCGACGTCGGGATGGTCGACCAGCGCGCCACCGACCGCGGCATCCGGAGCCGGTGACGACGCTCAGGGCCCCCGCGGGGAGTCCCGCCTCGGCGAGGACCTCCGCCAGCAGCAGGGCGGACAGCGGGGTCTTGCTCGGCCGGCTTGAGGACGACCGGGCATCCTGCGGCAATCGCCGGCGCCGAGCTTGTGGGCGACGAGATTGAGCGGGGAAGTTAAACGGCGTGATCGCCCCGACGATGCCGATCGGCGCGTAGCGGACGAACCCGATCTTGCCGACGCCGGGCCGCAGACGCCTCAAAGGGACGGTTTCCCCGGCAGGGTGCGCGCCTCGGCAGCCGAGAAGGTCAGGGTGTCGACGCATCGCGCCACTTCGCCCGGGCCTGGCGGATGGGCTTGCCGGCCTCCCGGCAGACCACCCGGGCGAAGTGCTCGGCGCGCGCGGCTGACAGCTCGGCGGCGCGCTCGAGAACGCGGGCGCGCTGAGCCGGCGGCGTGGGGGCAGGTGGCCGCGGCGTCCCGGACGGCGCGTTCGACTTCGGCCGGTCCCCGGTGGCGACCTCGGCAATGACGGCCCCCGAGTAGGGGTTGCGGACCTCGAGCGACCCGTGCCGGCGACGAAGCGGCCCCCCAGAAACAGTCCGGTCGGCAGATCGGCGGGCGAGCATCGTCGCGAACCTAGGCCGAGACGTCCCGCCGCGGGCGCGGACGCCCTCGGCGTGGAAGCACGCGCGCGCCGGTTCATGTTCTCCGCGTCCGGGCCCTCGCCGCTCAGATCCCGGGGACCTCGAGGATGACCGGCAGGTCCTGCAGTGCCGGCGCGCCGAGGATCGACGCGCATGCCCGTCGGCGCCGATCTTGCCGTCGCCGAGGTTCTCGTGGCGGTCGCGGTTCGACCCGAAATCGGTCATCGAGTCGTTGAGGTGCAGGCATCGAAGCTGATCGATCCCCAGGCGTCGGTGTCGAAGTCCTCGAGCACGGCGATCGATGCCGCCGGGCTCGTGGATCGGGTAGCCGCTGGCGAACAGGTGCTGGGTATCCAGGCATACGCCGAGGCGCTCCGGGTTCCCGACGCGGTCCCAGACGTACTTGAGCTGGGCGAACGTGCGGCCGATGGTGTCGCCGGCGCCCGGCGGTGTTCTCGAGGTAGACCTGGCACGGCGCCCGGCGCCGCGGCGAAGGCCTCGGCGATCCCCGCGGCGATGCGGTCGATCGCTTCGTCGAGCGTGCTGCCTTTTGAGGACCCGACGTGGAGGACGACCCCCGCCAGTCCGAGGCGCTCGCCGATCTCAAGGTGCTGGGTCAGGCTCGTCACCGAGAGGCGATAGATGTTGCGGGTGCTCGTGGCGGCCTTGCCGGGCGGTCCCGACGGGACGTCCCGGTCGGGGGCGCCGAGGTTCATCAGGTAGAGGCCATGGCTGACGATCGGTCCGATCCCGGCGGCGGCGGCCTCCTCGCGGAAGGCGGCGATCTCGGCGTCGGTGTGGTTGATCGGTCGCCACGTCCGCGGGTTGTGCGTGAAGATCTGCAGGCTCTCGCAGCCGATGGCCGACGCCGCGGCCGATCGACTTGCTGATGCCGCCGGATGACGGAGACGTGGGCTCCAAAGCGCATACGGTGATCCTAAGACGCTTCGCGGCGGTCCGTGGGGGCCACCGGATCGGGCGCGCCGGATTCCCACGGGTATCCTTCGGGAATGCCTCCATTCCAGCGACGCGATATCACCGTGCCCGCCCGCGTGCGGTTCGCCCCGAGCCCCACCGGGAACCTGCACGTCGGCGGTGCCCGAACGGCACTGTTCAGCTGGCTCGTCGCCCGTCACACCGGCGGGACGTATGTGCTGCGGTTGGAGGACACCGATCGCGAGCGGTCGACGCCGGAGTCCGAAGCGCAGATCCTGCGCGCGCTCGAATGGCTCGGGCTCGACTGGGACGAGGGCCCGTACCGCCAGAGCGAGCGCGGCGAGGTGTACCTGGCGGCGATCGACCGGCTCAAGGACGCGGGGATCGTCTACGCGGCCTGGGAGACCGAAGCGGAGTTGGAGACAGCAGCGCGAACGACGCGCGCCAGAACAAGCGCGCGCCCGTGGTTCGTGGCCGGCGCGACTGGACCGCCGCGGAGATCGCCGGGTTCGAGGCCGAGGGGCGGGCGCCGGCGTGGCGATTCGCCGTCGACGTTGCCGGCCAGACCGTGATCGACGACTACGTCCGCGGCGCGGTGACCTTCGAGCACGGCGCGATCGAGGACTTCGTGGTCGCCCGCTCCGACGGGACGCCGACCTACAACCTGGCCGCGGCGGTCGACGACATGGAGATGGGCATCACCCACGTGATCCGTGGCGAAGACCACCTCTCGAACACGCCCAAGCAGATGATGGTCATCCGCGCGCTCGGCGGCCGAGCCGCCGGAGTACGCCCACATCCCGCTGATCCTGGGCCCGGACAAAAAGCGCCTGTCCAAGCGCCACGGCGCCGCCTCGGTCGAGGAACTCCGCGACTCCGGGTTCGTTCAGCCTGCGGTCGTTGAATGCCCTTGCGCTGTTGGGATGGAGCTTCGACGACAAGACCACCATGTTCACGGTCGACGAGCTGTCGAGAAGTTCAGCGTCGCGCGGATCTCCAAGAGTCCCGCCATCTTCGATCTCAAGAAGCTCGAAGTGCTCAACGGGCGCTACCTGCGCATGATGGACGCGGACGCCTTCGCCGACGCGCTGCGTCGGCGCACCTTGCGCGCACGCGGATTCTTCGCCGGCAAGGACCCCGCCGCCGAGGTACTCGTGCGCGAGATCGCTCCCGCGGTGAAGCGCAAGCTGACGACCCTCGACGACTTCGAGGCTCTCGCCGGATGGCTGTTTCGCCCGCTCGAGATCGAGCCCGACGCGTGGGACTCGCTCGCGGCCGACGTGCGCAAGTCGATCCAGGCGATCGGCGGGAGGCCTGGCACGCCTCGAGCTGCTCGACGAGTTCACGCAGGACGCGATCAAGGATGCGCTCCAGGACCAGCTGCACATCCTCGGCGAGGACGCGCGCGGGTTCCTCGAGCCCCAGCGCATCGCGCTGACCGGCCAGCGGAGTGTCGACGGGCATCTACGAGAGCCTGCGTCCTGGCCGGGCGCGACGAGTCGCTCGGCCGCTATCGTCAGACGCTCGCTCGGCTCGCGGATATCTGGGTCGCATGAAGCGTTTCGTGAACTGCCTCCGTGGCAGTCGGTCGGGCTCATCGCCGCGATCGGCTTCGCCGTGTACCTGGTCGTCGCGATCACGGTCCAAGCACGCGGCGGCAACCAGAATTCGTTGTCGGCGTTCGCGGGCGTAATCGCCTGGATCGTGTTGATCGCGGCGGTCGTCCTCTACCTGAACGCCTGGCGCCGGCGGCCGAATGCGGCCGGAACGCATGGTCACGGTACGTTCCTGGAGGGCAATCGCGTCGTGACCGACACCCTCGGGGTAGCCGGTGCACGTCGACGTTGCCGGAGCGAATCGGCAAGGGGCAGGTCGCCAACGGGATCCAGATGCCGGTCACGGCGATCGTCCGTGGGCCGCTCGGGGAGAGCGCGGCGCACCTGACGCTCGCGCGGGTCTCCGGCGCCTGGGAGGTCCTGCACGCCGAACTCGATCGTGACGGCGGCACAGTCCCGCTCGTCACCGGCAAGTAGCGCGCCGCATTCGGGCCGGGCTTTCGGTACGGTGTGCGCACGACCCGGGACGTGGCGCAGCCTGGTAGCGCACCGGCTTTGGGTGCCGGGGGTCGCCGGTTCGAATCCGGCCGTCCCGATGTCTCGTCCGGCCCGGCGCCTGCCTGCGCGGGCGGTCGGGAACATCGCAACGACAGGTGTCGATGGCTCCAGTTGAGACCGACATGACCCGACTCGGTGGAGTGGCCGGACGCCGCCGCGTCATCGCATGACCACGGCACGGGGACCCGGCGCGCCCGCGATCGCTCGCGACGTCCGTCAGGAACTCGTCCACGATGCCGTGGTCCAGCTCGGCCTCCTCGGTGCGGCGGTCATTCGCATCGGGCCGGGCGAGGCGTGTACCGTCGTCAGTTCGTGGCCGGCCGAGCATCTCGACATGCCGACCCTGGAGGCCGCGACCGCGTTGCGCACGCTTGCCGCAAGCCGGCGCGGTGTCGCCGCCTGGCGACCGGGGTCACGGACCTTTGCGGAGCTGGCGTTGCTTGGTGGCGTCGCAGTCGCCGGGCGGGCTGCCCTGATCGCCGCGATCCGCATCTCGACGCCGGCCGCGCGCGACCCGGAAGTCGTGGTCGTGATCAGTTCGGAAGGCGACCGTGATCCGGACGAGCTTGCGCGCGAGCTGGCACGGCTGAACGCCCCTCCGATACCCGAGGCCGCGCTCGAGGTCCGGGCGGACGCGCGCATGGCGCGGCTGGTCGATCTGGGGCTGCGACTCGCCGGCGAGCTCGATGTCGAGACGCTCCTTGCGGCACTCGTCGAGAACGCCCGCGAACTGTTTGACGCGGCCTATGCGGCGATCGGTGTGCTCGATCCCTCCGGGACGACGATCGAGCGGTTTCGGGTCGGCGGCATGGACGCGGCGACCCAGGAGCGGATCGGACCGGTCCCGACCGGGCGCGGACTGCTCGGGGCGCTGCTGGAGGATCCGCGTCCGGTCCGTCTTGCGCGGCTCACCGACGATGCGCGTTCATGCGGGTTCCCGCCGCACCATCCGCCGATGGAGAGCATTCCTCGGCGTGCCGATCCTGCTGGGCGGCGTCGTGTTCGGCAACCTCTACATGACCGAGAAGCGATCCGGGGCGTTTACTGCGGAGGACGAGCGTTCTGGCGCAGGTCTTCGCCGCCCAGGCCGCGGTCGCGATCGACAACGCGCTGCGCTTCGCAGCGCGAGCGGGGGCGGACCGCGACCCTCGAGGAGCTGCAGGGCGACGATCCGCGCCGTCCAGGACGTGCTCGCCGAAGGGGTACGGACCAATCAGGCCCTCGAGACGACCCTGGCGGCGGTCGTCGGGCAGGTCGCTGCCCTGACCGGCGCGGCCGGCGCGTGCGTCGCCCTCCTTGAGGATGGCCACGTCGTGATCCGCGCCGCCCAGGGGATCCCGCCGATGATCGCGGCCGACGGACGGCGCTGCGCGGCCTCGGGCGACGCGGTCCGGTCCATCTTCTGCGCGACCTCGTCGAGATGCCGGTCGAGGCGGTCGAGCTTCGGGTCGGTAGCGACTTCGTCGGCGTGCTCGCGGCCGCCGGCGAGACCACCAGCGAGGTCGGGGCACAGGCGGTGCATCCAGGCGGTCGCCAGCCAGCTGACGCTGGCATTGGTCAGCGAACGGGCTGCGCGCAGCATCGTCGGCGCTTGAGGTCGCGCGCGAACGCGAACGTGCGACCGCCGAAGGATTCCGCCGGGCGATCCGCGCGCAGGAGGCCGAACGCGGGCGGCATCGCGCGTGAGCTCCACGACGAGGCCGGCCAGGTGATGATGGCGGTCGCGCTGCACCTGCGTGCGCTCGAGAAGTCCTCCGCCGACCGCCAGCAGCGCGCGGACCTCGAGGAGCTCCACGCGATCGTCTCCGAGGCGGCGAGCGGGTCTGCACGAGATGATCTCGGAGCTGCGGCCGGGCCTATTGCGCGAGCACGGACTTGCGGCGGCAATCGATCAGCAGGCGACACGAACGCGCGAGTCGACCGGCATCCAGATCGACGTGCATCTTGACGCACTGCCGATCCTGCCCGACGAGGTCGAGATCGCGCTCTACCGCATCGTGCAGGAGGCGCTGGTCAACGTCGCCCGGCACAGCGGCGCGACGGCAGCAAGCGTTACCGCGGCGCGTTCCGGCGGCGAACTGCGTCTGGTGATCGAGGACAACGGGCGTGGATTTGACCCGTCGGGCCCGACGCGGCGCCACGGACTGCTCGGGATGAGTGAGCGGATGGCGCTGCTCGGCGGGCAGCTGCACGTCGACTCGAGCCCGGGCGTCGGGACCACGATCATCGCCGAGCTCGATGACCTGGAAACGACTACGGCGGCATCCGAAGATCGGACACCGCCGTAGCGTGAAGGCCGCGGGACCGGCCCCCGCTCCGGTCCCGCGTCACCCCAATTGTCCGATGTGCCCCGCCCTCCGCCATCCGCGATGCGCCCGGTCCTTCTCCGGATTTTCCCCGATGTCGCAGCGAGTCGTTCCGCGCGCGCTCGTCCGTACAAACCCCGCGGACCGGTTGGGTGACCGCCGGGTGGCGCACGGGACCCGATCGCCCGATACTGCGGCCATGACTGATGACCTCGAACGTGTGGTGCTGCTCCATCTCAGGGATGTCGCACGAGCCGGTGCGCGAGTTCGCCTTGTATGACCGTGTCGCGGCCGATCTCGACGGTGGCCGTGACGCCGGATGCAGTTCGTCGACGCGATGGAGCGCCTGATGACCGCCGGCCGCGTCCACGTGATCGTCGATCGTGACGCGTTCCGGCCGGATCCGTCCTCCGTTCCAGCCGCGCTTCTACCGACTGATGGAGTAACGGACGCGCTCCGACGGCCCCGCGTTAGGCTTGCGGTCACCCAAGCCCAGCGTCCCTCGGGAGCTTCCATGTTCAAGGATTTCCGTGAGTTTCTGATCCGCGGCAACCTGGTCGATTTGGCCGTTGCTGTCGTCATCGGCACCGCGTTCGCGGTTGTGGTCAAGTCGCTGGTCGACAACATCGTGATGCCGATCATCGCGGCGTTGTTCGGGAAACCCGACTTTTCGGCGCTCACGTTCACCATTCATAGCTCGATCTTCCACTACGGCCAGTTCCTGACGGACCTCTTGACCTTCGTGCTCGTCGCGTTGGTCGTGTTCTTCTTCGTGGTGAAGCCCACCGCCGCGATCCTGCGCCGGGTCTCCAAGGAGAAGGCCGCCGCGCCGGATCCGAGCGAGGAGCTGCTGACCGATATCAAGCGGCTGCTCGAGGAGCAGAACACGCTGCTGCGCAAATAGGGCTCAGCGTCAATGCGGCCCTCCGCGGCGCCACGTCGACAACTGGAGTCCGAACGTGCCCGGTAACCGGGACATCGCCTTTGACGATGCACGCGCGCTGGTCGCCGGGTGCATCCCGTCGCTGCCGTCGGAGACGGTGCCGCTGGACCATACGGTCGGGCGCCGTTTGTCTGCCGACGTGGTTGCCCGCGCCGACCATCCGCCGTTTACCAACTCGGCGATGGACGGATGGGCGATCGTGGCGGCGTCGGCTCCCGGTCGGCTGCAGGTCGTCGGCGAGAGCGCGGCGGGCTCGGGCTATGCCGGCGCCGTCGGGCCGGGGGAGGCCGTGGCCATCTCGACCGGAGCACCGCTTCCGCGAGGTGCCGATGCTGTCGTGCCCCGCGAACGGGTCGTTGCCGAGGACGGCCAGATCGCGATCGCCGATGCAGTTCCCACGGGCCAGTTCGTGCGCCACCGCGGCGACACCGTCCGATCCGGTGACCCAGTCCTGGCTCGCGGCTGCCGGATCGGGCCGCTGCAGGTGGCGGTGGCCGCGGGCGCCGGACACGGGGCGCTCGCGTGTGACGTGCGCCCGCGCGTGGCGATTGTGATCACCGGTCGTGAGCTGGTGCTCCCGGGGTCTGCCCTTGGCGAAGGCGAGGTCTGGAACATCGCCGCGTTCGCCCTCCCCGCGCTCGTGGCGGAGGCAGGCGGTGAGCTCGTGATGTGCGAGACCGTGCCTGACGATCCGAAGTCGACGGTCGACGCCCTGGCGACGGCGCTCGACGGCGCGGATCTGGTCGTGACGACGGGTGGGGTGTCGGTCGGGACGCACGATCACGTCCGCCCCGCGCTCGCGGCGCTTGACGTCGAGGAGGTGTTCTGGGGCGTCCGGATCCGGCCCGGTCATCCGACCTGGCTGGGGCGGCGTGGCCGCACACCCGTGTTGGCGCTGCCCGGCAACCCCGTCGCCAGCGTTGTGTGCTTCTGGGTGTTCGGACGTCCGCTCTTGGGCTGCAACGACCCGTGGACCACTCACCGGCTCGGCGCGGACTATGCGATCGCGACGCCCCGAACGGACCTGATCCGGTGCGTCCAGGGCCCCGACGGCCTGGTGCCCGTCGATCTGCAGGCATCACACCACATCAGCGGCCTTGCGCGCGCGTCCCATCTGGCCGCGATCGACGCGGGGCGGGGCGACCTGCAAAAGGGAGCGAGCGTCGATGCCGTCTCCCTGTGCGGATAGGTCAGTCCGAGGTTGTGGTGTCCGACGCGGCTGGGCCTGCCGGCGCGCCCGCGTCCGGGACGCCGAGCGCCGAGCGCCAGTCCTTGGGGACCTCGCGGTTGAACGCGGTGAGCTTCTTGCCTTGGTTCGTGACCGCCTGAGGGTTCGATCCGAACCAGCGGTTGGGATAACGGGTTTCAATCATGCGCGGCATCCTACCGGAGCGGGGTTGTGCCGGCGCGGCGCCAGACGACCAATCCGCCGCCGCGGGCGTGACGCTGCAACGCCGGCCAGTAGTGCTCCTCCACCCACGTGCGCAGGGTGCGCATGTATCCGCGTGCCTGGTCGGTGATGTATGGGGTCGTGGCGGTATCCGGGGCGACTGCCTGGCGCATGAACTGCTTGTCGACCACGATCAATTCCGGAGCCCGCCTGGTGATGCAGTCGACGACCGACGGCCAATGCGCGTCAAACATGTACTGGGCAAAGATCGGGCAGACCAGGCGCAGGTTCGGATCGATGAAGGCCATGTGCCCCTGGTCCATTGCGGTTCCGAGGCGCGCGTAGGTCGTCGACCGGCCGTCGGCGACTACATCGAGTGCATTCGCGGTCGGACTCTTGGTCGCTCGCCACCATTGCGAGAGTGCCCACCCGGACTGCGGTGAGCCACCGACCGTCGAACTGGCGACGCCGAGCCCTCCGAAGCCGAGTCCGATGACGATCACGATGCCGACGGCGCCGACGACGGACGTCCAACGGGATCGGGATCGGGATGCCACGACCTCGACGCCGAGGGCGACGCCAATGGCCGCCGGGTAGGCCACGACCTGCATCCCGTGACGCCACAGGGCGCCCATCGCCAGGATGACGATGGCGCCGATGAACGCGACGGCGAACGCGATCGCCAGGCGCCGCTCGAGCTGAGAGACCGGTGTGTCGCGCACGCGGTCCCGGGTCAGTAGTGCGACGACAACGGCGATGAGGACGCCGACGGCGACAATCGCGGCCACCAGGCGGACGGGATCGTCGACCAAGAAACCTCCGGCGACTTTCAGATGGCCCACGATTCCGCCGGGCTCACCCCGGAACGCCAGGACCCGCGACGGGTATCCCAGATCGCCGGCCAACGTCGATCGGTACCCGCCAAGCTCACCGCGGGCGGCCACTACCGCCCCGGTCGCGACCAGCCCGGCCGCAAGTCCGGCCGCGCAGCGTGCGCACGCGCTCGCCAGTGGTCGCCCCCAGAGCGAACGCACCACGATCGGTGTGATCAGCACCGCGGCGAACAGGACTGCATAGTCGGGGCGTTCGAAGGCCAGCAGGCCGAGCACAATTCCGGTGATGAACGGACTTCCGCGGAGCCAGAGCCATGCGACCAGCGGCAGCACGGCCATCGCCGGCAGCTCGGAATACCCGGCGTAATACCAGACCCCCGTGAGCATCAGCGGGTATGCCAGGGTGCCGACGACGAGTGTGGTGCGGTGTGCGCCCAATCGGCTCAGGTACAACGCCATCCCGGCGCCGGCGAGAGTCAGCCAGATCACATCGAGCAGGTAGATGCCGCGCCATCCGAGCACGGCATAGCCGGCCGCGCCGCCGTAGTAGAACAGCGGTGGCTTGTTGTCCCACACCCCGGAATACAAGGTGTAGCCGTGGCGCAGCGCTGCGGCGACGCTCAGGAAGATGCCACCGTCGCTGTTGGTCGTGGGACGGCCGCGCAGGAATACGAGCGCTGCGGCATAGCACGCGAGCAGTCCGCCGATGCCCACGCGCCGAAGTGCGACGGACCGGCGCTGCGGGCCGGCCGTTGGCCCGCCCGGCTGTGGGTCGGGCACCTAGTTCACCCGCGCGCGCCGGAGCGGCCGCGATCCTGTCCAGCACGTGGCGAGACCAATGAGCTGCGCCCGGTGCTGACGCATGGTCGCCACTGGCCCGCACCGGAACGATGCCATCGATGCCCCTGGGAAACGTTGACGCAATGAAACGTCGTCACCCTATGACACGCGTGTGACCTCGGCAAACTTCCGGTCCCCGGGCAACCCTGATCGACGACAGCTGGGCCGATCCCGACCCGCAGCGTTGGCGGTGGAGCATCACTGTGGTGCCGGGGCGGGCGGATGCCATTTATGATGGCCGGGCGTGAACGACCCCCGCCAGTCCCGGGACGCCGTCCGTGTCATCGCCGCGCCGAAGTAGCTCAGCTGGTAGAGCAGCCGCCTTGTAAGCGGCAGGTCAGGGGTTCGAGTCCCCTCTTCGGCTCTCAAGAAAGCCCTGCAGAGCGCTCTTTCCGGGCGACCCCCGCCTCAGCGCGAGGTGTGGGAGTCGGTCTGACGACGGTGTGAGGGCTCTGGGGGGAGGTCTCAGGCTCTGGGGGACGCGGGCGACCACCACAAAAGCCCGTCGAGAACGCGACCCTGCGCCGTTGGGGCCCGCCGCCTCACAAGCGGCAGGTCCAGAAGGTCGGCGTTTCCTCTCTCCGCTCCGGAACGCCTGTTAGACGTCGTGCGTCGCTCCATTCAGGCTCGGAGGAGGAGGGGCGCAACCGCGATTGAGCCGGTCCGACGATCCCTGTGCAGGTCCCAGCTTTGGCAGGCGGCTTCACGAAACGTGGCTTCAGGGCTCACACCTGTCGCTCGAGAGGCTGAATCGCCGTGCCGTTCCAAACCGCGGGGCGCACGTTGACGCCCACTTCTGCTCGAAATCGGTCGATCAACTTCTGTGCGGGCTCGACGGCGTTACCCATTTGGCCTCGCCCGGCGTCGAACGCGCTCGGTCCGACCACGAGGCCCCCGACCGGAATGTCCAACGGAAGTTTCAGTTGTTCCCTCCGCTGCCCGAACAGGGTGCGCGATTCGGTGGTCTCCTTAAAGAGCCCAAGCTGCTGGAGATTCTCGAGCGAAGCGAACCACGCGTTGTTTGAAGCGACCTTAACTTCGACCAGTTCAAGCCGGCGGCGTCCGGTCGGATCTTCGACGAGCAGTAGCATGTCCGCCGCGACGTTGACCGCGCGCCCTTGGTGGACGAGAAGTTCCCCTCGGGTCAAGACGGCGATGATGCGGTTTCTTAGATTTTGGATGACCCTGGAAAGGACGTCCCGAACGGTCAACGACCGGGATCGGTGCGTGGGCATCGCGGGACGCTGTCCTCCCCCCGTCCTAGGCGCAGGAGGTGTCGTCGCGCGGGCCCCTCCAGGCCGCTGATCGGCTCTGGCGAACGAAGCGGGCGGCAGCCACTCGACAAATGACAGACCGTGAAGAACCGGGTTCTCAGGAGCCGACCGCATCGCCTGGTCGAATTCGTCGTCCTACAATTGCGACGCGAGCCACTTGGAGACGCGCACCCTGAGCACGCACAGGCCCTCCCACACCGAACCGCCGATGATTCCGGAGCGCCGCCCACCAGCGCGTGATGCCTCCTGGGTGCGCGATGCGCGACGAGCGCGCATGCTGTCGTGGTTGTCGCTTGCCTGGATCGGCGTCGAAGGCGGCGTGGGCTCCATCGCTGGCCTGATCGCCGGCTCAATTGCCCTCGAGGGCTTCGGGTTGTCCTCAGCGGTCGAGGGCATGGCGTCTGTGATCGTCATCTGGCGGTTCACCGGGTCACGCATGCACTCTGAGACCGCCGAACACAGCGCGCATCGGGCGGTCGCGGTCTCGTTTTGGATACTTGCGCCATACGTGGCGGTCCAGTCGATATACGACCTCGCGACCCAGCACCACGCCGGGCCGAGTCCGGTGGGGATCGCCGTGGCGGCCAGCAGTATCGTGATTATGCCGCTGCTCGGGCGAGCAAAGCATCGCTTGGGAGCCCGCCTGGGGTCTGCGGCCACCCAAGGAGAGGGCGCGCAAAACATGCTTTGCGCGGCGATGGCGGTCGCGGTGCTCGTCGGTCTTGCCGGGCAGGCTCTTTTCGGCGCATGGTGGCTCGACCCCCTGGCGGGTCTCTTCATCGCAGCGGTAGCAGTGAAGTCGGGCTTCGGCGCATGGCGCGGTGAAGCGTGCGACGACTGTGCGCCGGTGGGCTTCGGCACCCCGGGTGGAGAATGTGGCGGCGATGGGTGCTCCTGCTGACGCTAGCGAGCACTGGGTGGCGTAGTCCTCATCACGTTGCCGAGCGCGCCAGATCTCGTGCCCGTCGCTCCGCTTCGATTCTGCCCCCGGCACATCACGGTCACATCACGGGCTGACTCGTGCGTGCGCCTCGCAGCGACACCGGGATCCCGGGATTCCGCACAGCTACGCAGTTTCGACTCGCACCATGATGCGTCAGCGAGCAGCGAATCTGCTCTTGCAACCTGAATGTCGCGGGTTCGAGCCCCGTCTCCCGCCCTTGGCATTACCTTGCTAGAAGGAAGTTTTCCCCCACGGGCATCCTCAAGAACGGCGTCGAGCAGTGCGGCTCTGCACGTCGGAGAGCGCTCGAATTCGCGTGCGAAATGGCGCCAGCTGATCTCCGAAGAATTGCCGGGGTTGGCGGCCAGCGTCACCGGCGAGAGCCCGACAATGTCTGCAGTGAGGTGTCACCTGGCCGTGAGCGACGGCAGGCGCCGGTTGAGAATGCATCCAGGAATGCGCCACCCCCAGGGGTACGGTCGAATCCCTTGGGGACGGCGTGTCATTCCCGTCTGTACAGCCGAGCTTCGTCCTTGCTCACATGATCTTCAGACCTACCGCCGCGCCCGCCGCCGCTCGCGCCGGCGCACCCCGCACACCGAGACGGGTGACAGGGGACGCCCGAAGGGATCGATAAACAGTGTCACCGGGCCGGCGTGGGTGGGCAGCGCGCCCTCGAGGACCTCAATGGAGTACGAGAGCGTCTCGCTGTCGAGACGCGGCTCGCGGATCACGATCACCGCGTCCTCGGGAACGTCATCGCCGGACTCCAGGAACGAAAGCACCGCGTTCGGTGGATCCGCCTCGAAGCTGTTATCCCCTTCGCCCCAAAGATCGACGAAATCCTCGGTCGACATGTGGCCGACGATGCGCTTGGGCCGATCGGAGAAATAGAGCGTCGATGGCGTGACCCCGTCCAGTGTGAGCGTCGCCCCGGTGGTGGTGATGCTCTGCGCCGTCTGCACGAACATCGATTCCTCGGCCTCAAGCTCCTCAACCATCCGTGCATCAGTCATCTCGATCCTCCTAGTTGTTCTCGGCGGAAGGTGGCCCCGAAGGTCGGCGTCGACGATGCCCGCACGGCGCCACCTTCACGACCCGAGCCCCCGGCCGTGCTAGACGCCTTCGTCGGCGGTGATGCGCCCGCTCGCCACGGCCGCCTTGAGCGCGTCGTAGTCGCGCTCATTTTGGTCTGCACATGCGGACGCAAACGTCGCAATCGCGCGCTCAAATGTGTCGCTCTTCCCGAGGTAGGCCGCGATCGCGATGCGGTCACCCGAACGCGCGTGGGCACGGGCGAGGGTCCACCCGCAAGGCTCGGCGTAGATCTCCATCGCTCGAGGGATCATCTGCGCGGTGTCCGCAGACCCCTTCCAGTCACGGAGTTGACGGACATAGAAGTCCCGCTCGATACCGTCGATTCCCGTGACGTGGAGCCAGCCGAGAAAGATGTCACCCGCGGCCTGCATGAGCCGCTGGCCGGCAACGACCCGATGGGCGTGGTTGCGATACTCGCTGCGGCCGCAATAGGCCTCGAGCACGGAGGGCTGCGCCTCCTTGAACTGCAGGAACAGCGGGTCCGTGCCATCGCGGCCGAGCATGAGGGCAATCCACGCCCGAGTTCCGACGCTCCCGACACCAACGACCTTGCGCGCGAGGTCGATGAAGCGGTACTCCTCAAGCAGACGCCGACGGTCGGTCTCGAGCGTTTGCCGATGCTGCTCGAGGTGCACGTTGACCCACTCCGAGAATTCGCGCGCGTCATCCTCTGAATAGAGCTCACTGACGGGCACGATCAGCGGCGGGTCGCTCGTGATGCGCGGCTCCCCGTCGACCTGGTGGGTCATCTTGTTGAAGGCATGCATGCTGTCGCGCGTGCGCGCCTTTGCCAGTGACGCGGCCGCGCGGGTGCGCACCTTCTTGGTCACGGCGGCCTGGTATTCGGCGAGCGCAGCATCGATATCCAGGCTGGCGTAAAAGACCTCAAGGTTGGCCTGGCCCGCGAACTCGGCCATTGCGGTGCGGTAGGTTCGTGCGCTCGTCATGACGACCCGCTCGCGATCGGACGCCGCGAACCCGTTCTCGCGGCCCGCCACCTCGAGACTCGCCGCCAACCGCTTGACGTCCCACTCCCACGGTCCGGGTGCGGTCTCGTCGAAATCATTGACATCGAACAGCAGGCGGCGCTCGGGCGTGCCAAACACGCCGAAGTTCGAGAGGTGTGCGTCCCCGCACAGCTGGGTGCGGATGCCGCTGACCGGAGTCATTGCCAGGTCGCTCGCCGTTACCAGAGCAGCCCCGCGGTAGAAGGCAAACGGCGAGGCGAGCATCCGCCCATATCGAATTGGCAGGAGCTCAGGGACGCGGCTTGCTGCCTGACTCTCGAGCAACGCGATCGGATCGTGGCGCTGGGCTGCCGCGAACTCGGCCTGTGTGAGCGCGGCACGCGGCCCCGGGCAGCGCGGCCCCGGGCCGTCCGCTCCTCCACGGTCGGGGGCGTGACTTTGAGCGCCCGCGGTTTGCGCAGGGCATTCGATGGCCGGGTCGAGCTCATGGCCCTCGTCTCCTTGACACATCGGAAGGACGGTCAGGCCCGCCGCCATTTCGCATGAACTTGAGACTCGTCCTTGACCGCCCCTCCCGGCGGCGTGCAGAGCGCTAATCCAGTCCCTTCGCAGCGTCCTGGACCGCTTTGTCGATCTCCTTCGGGCTCACGGCCTTAAGCTCCTTGGAGACCTGCTTTTCGGCTTTCAGCTCGGCCTTGTTTACGGCGTCCTCAAGAGTGCTCTCGCCGACGATGACCAAGGCGGCCTGGCCCGCGTCGATGATGTCCCCGAACTCCTTGACGTCCGCCCGGGACATTCCGCGCCAAAGGTGACCACCCACGCCGCCCACAGCTGCACCGACCGCGGCACTGGCGATGATTGAGGGGGGAAAGAGGATGCCAACGAAGGCGCCGACGGCTGCGCCACCCCACGCCCCGTGGCGCGTCGCCGTCTCGTCCTTGTGAACATGAACTTTTCCGGACTCGTCCTTCGTGACTACCGAGGCGTCGTAGGTCCCGACTGCGCCGACCGCATGGAGATCCTTGACGACCGAGTAGTCATCTTGGGCGGCGAGTTCGTTGGGATAGGTTCCTATGAAGATAAACACTGAATCTGCCTTGGCCATGGTGGAGCGTCCTTGGTTTCGTGGCCCCGAGGAGGATCTGCCCCAGGGTAGGAGTTCAGCGTAGTCCCCAATATCTTCGAGGCCGGATACAGGGCTTCGTGATTTGGCCCTCAGAGCGGAAAACGTTGCCCGACAGGCGTGGCGGACGATGCGCTCGCCCGATCGTGTCCCAACGCGACGCTCGTAGTATCCACCCGCCCATGCCTGAGCTGCGTCGCGGCGATGAGTAGGACGTCAGTATGGTGGGCCGGGATGAGCTACGACCACGTCATCTCGGAAGTCGTCAAGGTCGTCGAGGCAGTCGGAGCGGCGATCATGGTCGTGGGCGGGCTCGGTGCGCTGCTGCTGTTCGCCCTCCGTGCCTTGCGCTCCGAGTCGGCGCACGAGTCGTACAACGACCTGCGCCGGAACCTGGGTCGATGCATTCTGGTGGGACTCGAAGTCCTGATTATCGCGGACATCGTCCGGACAATCATCGTCGACCCAACCGTCGAGAGCGTCGTCGTGCTGGGGACGATTGTGGTTATCCGGATCGTTCTTAGCTTCTCGCTCGAGGTGGAAATCGATGGCGTCTGGCCGTGGCGCCGCTGGCAGATCACCCGCGGCCGCAACGCCGAGCCGGCGCCAGACAAGGATTAGAATTCAGTTCACGTGCCAGGCGTGCGCGCTCTGCGAAACGCTGGTCCAGCCAGGTGTCGCGGAGGCGAGCACTTGCCGGACGAACCACCACGCCCGTGTCTGACGCCCCGACGACTGCGGTACACCGACCTCCTCACGCCCGCGGCGGGCGAGATCACCGCCGATGCGATCCCCCCCGCCCCAGCCGCCTGACGCGCAGACATCCCCAGCCCGTCGGCGCCTCGGAAGTACTTCCGCCGATGTCTCGAGGCCACTGAGGGCGCTGTGCGAACCGCGGAAAGCGCGCCCGCCCACGCTCTGCGTGGATGTGGGTCACTTCGCCGGTGAACGCGACGTCCGTTGCGCACCTTCACAGCAATCTTGCCCCCCGAAGTCGGGCATCTCCTCACCAGGGTGCTCGCGCGGGGCGCGGGTGGGCTCGAAGTCCGACCCGCGCCTTCTCACACCGCGTTCGACATCCGGACCGCAGACGGTCGGCACGACACGGGGGCCCGTAGTGGCAGCGGTGCTCCGGCGAGGAGATCAGAGACCGCGCCCGACACACGTGGCTCCCGAGCCTTTTCCGGAGTTGGTGCCGTCCGGACAGGTCGTATCGGACCACGTAGCCCGGCTCACGTTGGCTCCTGGCGGGCCCCCCGGGCAGATTGGCCCCGGGCAATTTGGCCGCGGTCAGGTTTGCGCTTGCCGCGTTCGCCCCTGACTTGCCCCAGCCGGCCCCGCTTCCGCTGGACTCCGGGCATCAGGACCGGGACCTGCCGCTGTAGTAGCGTGATGAGTAGGCGCATCGTCCGCACAGAGGGACACACAGCGACACCGACGCGAAAGCGAGGTCTTCCCGTGAGTGAGCCCGATCGCGAATCGGCCGACCGCCCCCCCGCCGACGGGCCGAAAGCCCGTGAGCCTGGCACCGGGACCCCGACCCAACTCAGCGCCAGCGCCCTCGATGAGGCTACGCGCGCGTTCGGCAGCGCTGCCGAACGCGTCCGCACGCAGGTGGACACCCGCACCACGGAGGCGGCCGACCGCCTGGAGCGGATTGCCAATGACCTCCGGGTCGTTGCCGGTGGGCTCGCCGGGCAGGGTGAGGAGCAGCCGGCACGACTCGCGTCCGAAGCCGCCCGGCAGTCCGACCGGCTCGGAACCTACCTGCGAGAATCGGACGCGGAGCGCCTGTTGGCCGACTCCGAGGAACTCATCCGTCGCCAGCCCGCCGCCGCAGCCGCCGGGGCCGCGCTTGCCGGCTTTGTCGCGGCGCGCTTCCTGAAGGCGTCCGCGCACCGGCGCCAGCGGCTGCGAGTGAGCCCGGGCGGCGTTGCGTCTGAAGAGGTCATGACCCCGCCCGGCGGTGACCCGCTGCCCACCGCCACAGCCACAGATCCGGGCGCTCCAACGGTGCAACGCCGGCAATGAGCAACTCCGAAGCCTCCGATCGACAGCCCTCACTAGCTGAATTGCTGCAGCGCTTCAGGGGCGAGTCCCGGCTGCTCGCTCGCCAGGAGTGGATGCTCGCCAAGGCCGAGATGGCCGAGAAGGGGAAACACGCCGGGATCGGAGCCGGGATGTTTATCGGCGCCCTGATCGCCGCAGTGGCCGCATTCGGGTCGTTGACCGCGTGCCTTATTGCGGGGATCGCACTGGCCCTGCCGGTGTGGGCTGCTGCGCTGATCGTGACGCTCATGTGGATCGGCGTCGGCGGCGTGCTGGTGATTCTCGGGCGCAAGCAAATCATGCAAGCGACTCCGCCGCTGCCGGAACTTGCCGTCCAGACCATTAAGGAGGACGTCGAATGGGCCAAGACCCAGCTGCCATTCAGCAGGAGATAGCCGCGACCCGTGAGCGTCTTGGCGAGACCGCAAGCGCGTTGGCAGACAAGGCAAACGTGCCGGCCAGGGCCGTAGAGACCGTCCGCGATCACACCGCCGGACGCTCGGCGAGCGACCTGCTGTCACCCGAAGAGGTGAGGCGTGCTGCCCGCGGTGCCGCACGCGTCGCCGACGAGAATCCGCTCGGGCTCATATTCGGGGCGCTTGCGATCGGCTTTGCCGTAGGAATGCTGCTGCCGGCCACCCAACTCGAGGACGAGCAGATTGGCCCCCTGTCGGACCGCATTCAGGACGATGTGCGCGAGCTGGGCGACGAGGCGATCGAGCGAGTCAGAGGCGTTGGGCAGCAGATGCTGGATGAGAATTGAGGGGCTGCCTAGGACATGGACCGCTCCCGATACGGTCGTCCGGTATGCCCTGACCGCCCGCCGGCGCGAGATCCGCCCGAACCTGCGCGGCTGGGGCCGGCGGCGGACGCCATCTGGCGAGGGTTGCGGCCTCTGCGGCGGCGAACCCCTCGTCGCTGAGAATCCCGCGACTCAGCCGGTCGGATCGCTCAGGCATCCGAGGCACGGCCGCCTGGATTGAGGCGTCCAGATCATGGAATCCCTCGATGCAACAAACGAGAGTGACCGTTTCCAAAAATGGTCGGGCGACCGGTGCCGCCGGCCGCTAGACCCAGACTGGAACTACCTCGTTGAGGTGAACGACCCAGTCCATCGGCGGGTCTCCCCTGAGTAGGACGCGGCCAATGATCACCGACTCGCCACGCGTCTCACACGCCCGAACCACGTCGTCGTTCGGCATTTCGGACTTATGAGTCGCGACAGCATCCCTCACGTACCGAGGGAGGCGGATGGTGCACTCGACCTGCTGCCCGGCGGCGTCGCGCAGGATCCAGACGTAGGCGCGCTCACCGACCGACTCAACGATCCGGGGTTGTGGCGGGTCCATGAAGCCGATCGGTCTCATCGGGCGCCATCCTCCACCGCCGCAATCCGGCTGTCTATGCCCGTGCTCGGTACCGGCCGGCCACCCGCTCACAGGTTGGCGGACGCGGTGCGCCGATCAGAGAAGTCTCAGGGCACCGAGATGTATGGATCTAGGCCAACTGGAGGGAAAGTGTCAAGAATCAACTCGGCCGATCGCTTGGGAAGCGGCGTCCGCCGCCCGTCGCGGCAATGGCCGTGATTCGCGCAAGGAGTCGGACCTGCCCCGCAGGAAGACCCGACCGATGAGGCAGGGTGGATTTATCAACCGCCCCACATTGCTCATGTCGGATCGGGCTCTGGCTTCCGTTGACGCGTTGGTCGCTCGTGCGGCAGTTCCCGCGTAAAGCCGAGTGAGATGAGCGCGAGGAGCGCAGCGGCCAGAAGCCCGGCCTTGAGTGATCGGAGTTGTGCTGCCTCGTAGTCTTCGACGAGTGCGGCGGTCGTCGGCTGGTCGAGCCCAGCCTTCTTCGCTGCGGCTTCGATCTCCCCGGAAGCGACAAAGTTGGTGTTGGAACCGGCCGCAACACCCACCTGGGCGGAGATCTCAGAACTGATGCGAGGGTCCTGCTGGACGTTGGAAATGAACGTGCTGGTCAATCCGATCAGCACGATCGCCCCGATCAGCGCCACCCCGAGCGACGAACCAAGCTGCTGTCCCGTGTATTGCAGCCCACCGGCCTCGCTGCGGCCAGACTCCTCGACCGAGGACTGCACCACATTGCCCAGCTGGGAGATCATCAACCCCATCCCGACGCCGAGGACGGCCATGCCAATTGCGAATCCGGCATTCGAGAGCGTGGGCTTGATCGTCGAGAGCAGGACGAGCGCGCCCACGAGCGTCACGACAAGTCCGGTCTGGACGATCGCTCGCACGGTGAAGCGGTTTGAGAGGCGCGCCCCGACCGCCGCGGTCGCGAACATGGTGATCGAAATCGGAAGCATCTTGATGCCCGTATCGAGCGCACTCAGCCCGAGGACCAGCTGAAGGTAGAGCGGGACCACGAAGAAGATTCCCATCAATATGAGGTTCTGGCTGAACATCCCGATCAGCCCCGACCGCACCTGTGGGATGCGGGCAAGTGAGAGATGGACGAGCGGGTCTCGGCCCGTTGCTTCGCGGTGGCGCTGCCACGTGACGAATCCCCACAGCAGGACGCCACCTGCAGCGATGACAAAGAGAGTCAGCGAGAAGCCGAAGATGGTGATCGGCGAGTTCTTGGGCTTGACCCATCCCCAGGTGCTCGACTCAAGGACTCCGTAGACCAAGATCCCGAGCCCCGCCGCCGACAGCACCGATCCGACGTAGTCGAGTTTTGGCTTGGGGGTCGGAGCCGGCGCGTCCTTCACCTTTCGGGTCATGAACAGGATGAAGGCGGCGATCACCACCTCGCCAATGAAGACGATCCGCCAGGTATAGACGGTCGTCGCCCACCCCCCCACGATGGGACCGACGGCGATTCCCGCTCCGGCGACACCGCCGATGACTGCGTATGCCGCCTTGCGGCTGGGTCCTTCGAAGTTGCCGGCAATCAGCGCGGCGAGGGCGGGAAACACGAGCCCGGCCCCGATCCCCTCGAGCACCGACCAGCCGAGGGCGAGCTGGAACACGGTTTGGGAGGCGGCAGTCAATGCCGAACCGCATGCGTAAATGATCAGCCCGATGACGAACGCTTTGCGACGGCCGATGATGTCGCCGATCTTGGCCCCGGTCATGATGAGCATGGCCATGACCAGGCAGTAGAGGGTGATGACCGCCTGGATCGTGGTGACCGTGGTGTCGAAGTCGTGGACCAATGCGCTGATCGAGACGTTCATCACCGACTGATCCAGCACCATGAGGAACTGCGCGGTGGCCAACGCGACGAGTGCGAGCGAGCCCTTCGTTGTCGCGGAAGTAGTCACGATCCTCCTCGGTGCTGGGTATTCGCGATGCGAACGGGACGTTGACGGCGGCCCGCGGGTCTCGCTCCATATGAGTCCGTCGGTCGACTGTCCCATCATGCCGAACAAAGACCCAGACTCCGTGATCGGTTCCCGACAAAGTTTGGCGACGGCGTCGTCGTCGGACGCGGATCCGACCAGGCCAGTGTCCATGTGGGATCGACCTTCCGCCATCGTCTGCTGACGGCTCTCGGAGATCGCTCCCACGGCCGACAGCACCGTCGTGCCTGCGCGGCCGTTGTCTCACGACCGGTTGAGTCGTACTCCATCTGCCTCGATCATCGTGGACCCGAGCCCAAACCGCACTCACGGGGCGCGGCGTGGCGTCGCCCGCGAGCCTCCGGCGATCCCAACCAGGCCCCGACAGTCCGGTCGATGCGTGACGGGATCACCCTCATGCGGTATGCATCTACTAGACGCCAACCGACCTCGCCGATGATTCACAACGCGAATGCGTCAAGACGGAGGCAGACATGAGCACCTCAACGGGTGGCGCAGGTAGCCGGGACACCTCGCCGCCGCGTGAGATCGCGCACTTAAGTGTCGCCGAGCGCCGCGCTCGGGGGCGGGCTGCCCGCAATGAGGTGCCCCGCACTCGGCAGGCTGAGGTCGCGCCGGGAACAGAGCGCCCAGATCCGATCGCGCTCCTTGAGGGCCAGGCCACGAGCCGGGTCCCGGAATTGGTGCCGATCCGCTACGGACGGATGCTCGCGTCGCCGTTTGCGTTCTACCGCGGTGCGGCCCTGGTCATGGCGAGCGACCTCGCGATGACGCCGGCATCGGGCCTTCGCGTGCAGTTGTGTGGGGATGCGCATCTGTCGAACTTCGGGATCTTCGGCACCCCAGAACGTCGGATGTTGTTCGACATCAACGATTTTGACGAGACCCTTCCCGGACCCTTCGAGTGGGACGTCAAGCGGCTTGCCGCAAGCCTCGAGGTGGCGGCGCGCGAGAACGGATACGCCCCCGCCGACCGGGAGTCGATCGTTCTGGCGAGCGCGCGCAGCTACAGGACCGCTATGACCCAGTTCGCGACGCAGACGGAGCTCGAGGTCTTCTACGCCAGCTTGGATATCGATTCGGCGATCGCCGAATTCCAGGCGACGGTCTCCTCCAAGATGCTCAAGCGCGCCCAGGCGACCGTCGCCAAGGCTCGCACGCGCGACAGCATGCAGGCATTCAGCAAGCTCACGCGCATCGTCGATGGAGAGCCTCACATCGTCAGCGACCCGCCACTCATCGTTCCGGTGTCCGAGCTGTATTCGCCCGCGATCGCAGCGGAGTTGACAGAGTGGGTGCGGGAATACCTGCGCAAATATCGAAGCACCCTCGACACGGATCGACGCCGCCTGCTTGAGCGATATCGGTTCGTAGACCTCGCGCGCAAGGTCGTGGGCGTCGGTAGCGTCGGAACGCGTGCGTGGATTGCTCTGATGTTCGGCAGGGATACCGCCGACCCGCTCTTTTTGCAGATGAAAGAGGCCCAGCCGTCGGTGCTCGAGGCCTACTGCGGCCGCAGTCGGTATGCCAATCACGCCCATCGCGTTGTTGCCGGGCAACGACTCATGCAGGCCGCAAGCGACGTCTTTCTCGGTTGGGTGCACGTCACCGGTATCGACGGCGTCGGGCGCGATTTCTACCTGCGTCAGCTGCGTGACTGGAAGGGATCGGCTGAGATCGAGACCATGGTGCCCAAGGGGATGGAGATCTACGCCAACTGGTGCGGCTGGACCCTCGCCCGCGCGCACGCGCGCTCAGGGGACGCGGTCGCCGTTGCGGCCTATCTCGGCAAGGGGGACACGTTTGATCGGGCCATCGCGAAGTTTGCGGCGGCCTACGCCGATCAGAACGAGCGTGACTACCAAGCCCTCAAGACCGCGGCGGCCAATGGTCGGATCACCGTCGAGGAGGGGGTGTAGGCCGCCCATACGACATCGGACTTCTGTGTCGGCCGTGACGCGGTCGGGGTGGCGGGGCGGGCGATTTAGCACGTGGCTCCGTTCACGTGCCGAGCAGATGCCTCTTTCCCAGTCGTGCTCACTCGCTGGCCGGGCCGATGCCGCGGTGCGCAACCGATCGACACGGCCCGCAGGTCGTGCACGGTACGCATGTAGCGTTGCCCGTACCAAATCTCACTCGTGACCCAGACCAAACGGAAGGACCACCGTGCCCGACCCTTCATCAGAGAACCCCGTCTTCGAGACGATCGCCGCAATGACCGCCGAGTCGATTGAGCGATGCGGCCTTGATTACAACTCGCTGATCGCGGCTCGGATCGCCGCACTGGCGGCCGTCGATGCTCCGGCCGACTCATACCTGCTCCACGTCGCTCCCGCGATGGAGGCCGGAGTCACGCTCGAGCAGGTCCAAGACATCTTGGTCGCCGTCGCGCCGATTGTGGGAACGGCGCGGACCCTCTCCGCGGCTGTGAAGATCACCGAGGCGCTCGGAGTCGTCGTCATCGCGCTTGAGGCCGAGCTTGAGGCACAAGAGGACGCCGAGTAGCGGACCGATCGATGGCTCGTTCAACTAGGAGCGAGCGAGCCACGACGCCGTAGCCGCGAGACCCCAGGTCGGACGTGGTACGAAATCCCGGACACCGCTCTTCGTCCCGTTCAACGTCGGTGGCGACACCTACCATCGACTGTCCGTTGGGCCGTGCCCGCGCGCTTGCACCGGTGTCTACGCGGACGTTGAATGACCGATCGCCCTTCCCGTGGGCGATCGGACTGATGGACGGCACCCTTCGGTGACGGCCCATCGACTTGCCGACCTCAGCAAGCGGGCTCGCCGCCGCGCGGCAGGCAGGGCCGTCGCCGAGGTCGTTGTGGCGTGGGTAGTGCTGCTCGGCGTGTTTTACGTGGCACCCGTGGGGGTGAGCTCCGGGGCGGGTGACCTCGCGCGACTGGTTGTCGCCGTCGTCGTGCTCGCAGCCGTTGTGGCGTGGCATGCGTCCCGCATCATGCGGGCCGATTTTCCCGAGCTGCGCGCTGCGGTCGCCCTCGGGGTCGTCATCCCCGTCTTCTTCGTTTTGTTCGCGACGATCTACCTGTCGATGTCCCATGCGTCTGGTGCGACATTCACCCAGGGGCTCGACCATACGCGCGCGCTCTATTTCACCATCACGGTGTTCTCGACGGTCGGCTTCGGCGACATTTCCCCGGCGACCGACCCCGCGCGTCTGGTCGTGTCTGCGCAGATGATCTTGGACCTGATCCTGATCGGCGGGGTCGTCCGCATTCTTATTGGCGCGGCCAAGCGAGGCGTCGCGCGGGCGGGCGCACCCGAATCCGACGACACCTAACCCGCTCGCGCCGTGACGGTGACTCGTTACACGTGCACCTCGGCGGGGCGGAGGCCGACATAGATCAGCACTCCGACCAGCGGCAACACGAAGACCAAGACGAGCCAGCCCGCCTTCGCCCATCCCGAAATATCATGACGGCCGAAGACATCGACGACGACCGCGACGAACAGCACCAAGAACATCACAAACACGAAGGCGACAGCCACCGTCCACAGGAAGTGCAAGAAACTCATATCGACCATCCCATTGTGGGTGCACGATTCGCGGCGCTCAGGCGTCCGCGAAGAGCAACGGGCCCTGCAGCGACCCTACCCCCGATCGTGAGGAAAGCGGCGCGAGCCAGCGGTGTTCGGCGCCCAGCTCCTCGAGCGCCGCCTCAACGCGGGCCGGCTCGGTGCTTCGCACCGCGACCGTTGTACTTGCCAGAGCGCGCCATCGCGATCGTTGAGGAATCAGGTCGCCCGTGTGATATGGCCATGTCTCGATGGCCCGCTGCGGGTCGTCTCGGGCACGGAGCACCGAAGACGGCATGAGGCGAGCATTCCCGGAAGGTCCTGATAGAAGATCACGTCGAAATTGGGCGATTCTGGCCTTGACTCGAAGTGATGAATGGGCCGCGTAGGACTCCAATCTACCCCGGAACACCGGAGTTATCGTGGCGTCTGTCGCTCGCCTGCGGACGGACGTTCCCCGACCGCAGGGCTGGCGTCGATGGACAACCCGCGGTTGTCTCGAGGATGACGCTACCCGTCCGCGCCGGAGGGCTCACCGAGAGCAGCGCGCACCCAGTCGTGCGTGCTCCCGGGTTCGAGGACAGCGAGGAACGCCGAGCGCGAGCCGTCCCAACTTGTAATCGCCTGATCGCTCGCGCGTGAAGCGACGGTCGTTCGCGTTTCATCGTCGCAGCACACCATTGCGACGGCGGCATTCGGGCCTGCCTGAGACAGGATCGCGTGGACGGCCTGCTCGTCCGATCCGACGTGGGCGGAGTGCACGCGGACCGCGTGGCCGCCGCTCTTCGCCCCTTTCAACATCCCGCGTATGCCAATCAGTCCGAGCATCATCGACGAGAAGACACCGAAGACGGCGGCCTCGATGCCCTCTGCCGTCACGACTCGCGACTGGGTGAGCTTCAGCGAACCATCCGCGTTGCCACGAATCACAAACGCTGTCATGTGCCCCTTGCGAGCCTGCTTTCGGAATCCTCGACCGTGGGATGCGAGGAAATGCTCGGCGGCATGGCGGTTCTCAAATGTCGCAACGACTACCGATGACTGCGCGGCCGGATCGATTCTGCGCGACATGCGCCGATCATCCCACACCCGATGGTGCAGACGTGCCGCGGGCGCCCTCGAAGGAGCGGCACCGCCCGAGTCGATCTGCGGTCCTGGCGGACGGCGCCTGCGCACGGAGCTAGGGTTCCCCAGTCGGCGGTCCCGTCTGGGAAGGCGTGATGCCGGTTGGCGCCGGTCGCAGATGCCACAGGCGTGGCTCTCTTAATCGTCAGTCGTCAACTCGGGCACGCGGCCGCAATTTACGACGACTTTCGATGCCCATATCGCTAGCGATCACGAACCCGAGGTGGTCGCCCGCGTCATTCGGATTGACGCGGACTCTGGGGGAGACTCTGTGGGACGGCGGCGCCTGGCCCGAGACCCCTCTCACGACGCAGCGACGGACCCATAGAGCCTGACGTCTTGTAAGCGGCAGGTCAGGGGTTCGAGTCCCCTCTTCGGCTCTCACGAAACACCCGCACGATGCCCGAAAACTGCTGGCCAGTCGGAGCAATGGTGGCAACGCGGTCAAAGTCCATCGCGCAGGGGTGCATCCGTCGTCGTCGCGGCACGACTCTGCGGGGCCGCACCCGGTTACGCATCGGATCTGATCAAGCGGCAGGTCGGTCACCGACCCGCGCGCGGCGGTGGCGTCATTCGGCCGCGCTATGGTCTGTAGGCGATGCCGACCGACCTCACGTCGGTGAGCACCGCAGTCCGAGAGGGCGCGCCACATCGGGCGGGCCACCCGGATTCCCCAGCGCATGACCCAAGCATTCAACGAGACGGTTCCGAATGATTCGGACCGTCTCGTTGTCGTCTGGGCCCCTTGTTGCACCCCGCACGAAGTCACCCCCGCACCACACGAGGTCGCGATCACGAGTACACCGCAAAAGTCGATCCGGGAGCGTTCCCGCTCACGTCGCGCCCGTGCCCGGCGCGAGCGACGCGTGGCACGGGCGAACCCGTCCCGCCAGCGGCCGGACGCGCCCGTGCGCCGGGTGATCATGCGCCGGTTCGGCCAACCGGTGGCGGGACCATGGCGTGCGGTGATGCCGGACCACGGAGTGCCTGCCAACATCGGGGCGGAGCGGCTGCGCCTGTGGTGGGCGCAATTCGTCTGTGCGGCGGGCCAGGGGATGGGGCTGTTCTTGCTGTCATGGGGCGTGCTCACTCACGCCCACGGAGCGGGCGGACTCGGGCTCTGCCTGGCTGCGGCGCTGGTCGCGACGGCGCTGGTGACGTTGCCCGCCGGCTGGCACGCGGACCGGTCGTCACGGCGCCGGCTGATGGTCACCAGCCAAGTGGTGCTGGCCGGGATCGCGCTCGCGCTGGCGCGTCTCGAGCCCCATGCGGGGCTGGCGGTGTTCGTGGTCGCCGCCGCGCTCTCCGGTGCCGCGCGTGCGGCATTCGACGCCGGCACGCACGCAATCCTTCAGCACACCGTGCCGCCGGAGCGCCTGCGACGGGCGATCGGCGATCTGACCAGCCGCTTTCACATGGGCCAGCTGGTCGGCGTCACCGCGGCCGCAGTCTGTGTGACCGCCGTCGGAATTCCCATCACGTATCTGCGTGTGCGCGGCGGCCTTTGCCGTCGGCGCCGCGATCTCGGCCACGCACCACATCGACCTCGATCTCGGTCCCGATGCGCGCCCGGCTGTCGATCACGCGATTCGACGCTCGTGGCACGCGCTCGCCGGGGTCTCGGAACTGCGGTTGCTGACGGTGTGCAGCATCATGGCCGGACTGATTGCGGGCATGACCTCGGCATCGTTTGCGCCGTACCTTCGCTCGGTGCTCGGGTTCGGGGTGGCCTACCGGGTCGTGTTCGCCTGCGGCCTGATGATGACGGGCATCGCCATTCTCGTCGTTCCGGTGCTCGTCGCTCACGTGCCGTGGAAGCGCGTGATCGTCGCGTGCCTGGTGGCCGAATCCGCTGCGCTGCTGGTCATCGGGCTCGCCCGCGGGCCCGGGTGGGCGGCATTCGGCGATGGCCTGCTGCTGTTTGCCAGCGTCATCATCGGGGCGGCGATTCATCGGCGCCGCGCCGAGCAGGTGCCGGATGCGCTGCGCGCACCGATCGGCCTCACCGGAGGGATCATCTCGTCGCTGGCGCTGGCGGCGGGCGCGCTGCTGGCGGGACCGTTGGCGAGTTGGGTTGGCCTCGCCGGCGAGTACCGCGCGATGAGTGCGGTCGGACTCGTGGCGACGGTGTGCATCGTGCCCGCGCTGATCCGTGTCGAGCGCCGCACGGCGGTCACGGTGCCGCACGCCTAGGGGCATCGTCGCCCGTGGCCGGGTGGGGTCAGGCGGCGTCCTGCGGACCGCGCCACGCCGTCCTGGGCGTTCGAGCGCGGACGGGTACGGATAGGGTCCTCGGCATGACCACCTTCGCCATCCAACTCCTGCTGCTCGCCATCAACATCGGCGCGGCATGGCTCGTCGGGAAGTTCGGACAACGCAAGGGCTACGACTTCTGGCTGGGCTTCCTGCTCGCGTTCGTCCTGACGTTCGTGATCGGCGTGATCATCGTGACCGTCCTCCGGGATCGGGTCACCGGCCGCCGGGGCGTGGTGACGTGGAACTGAGCACCTCCGGCCGCTGCGTCAGCCCTCTCGGCCGGCCCGGGACGAGCTTCCCGGGCGCAGTGCGTTCGTCGCGTTCCATCTCAGCGCCCCGATGAAGTCGCGGGCATGTTCGGCGGTCGTGTAGTCCTCGTTGCGGGCGGCAGCCACCACCGCGGCGTCGAAATCATTGTCCGCACGGGCAAGCTCGATCGAGAAGTCCCGGTGCATCGGCGCATGGAGGCGATAGCCGAAGCTGTCATACCAACGTGACATGAACGGCTTGTAGAGCCTGCACCCGCTCGTGCAGACCGGACGAGTGCGACATCGGGTTCTTGTGCCGCGACAGGATGTAGTCGGGCAGCACATCGGCAAACGCCCGCCGCAGCACCCATTTTTCGTAGCCGTCGGCGACCTTGAGCGACAGCGGGATCCGCATCGACAGCAGCAGCATGTCGAGGTCGAGGTAGGGAACGCGGGCCTCCACGCACTGGTCCATCGAGGTGCGGTCGACCCGCTGAAGTTCCGTCCGCGAGAGCTGGCGGATCTTGTGGAGAAACAGGCGTCGTGACGTCGCCGGATCGACATCGTGGTACATGCCGTACCCGCCGAACAGTTCATCAGAGCCATCGCCGACGATCGCCACCTTGATGCCCCGTGCGTGGACCGCCCGGAAGACCTCCATCGAGACGACGGCGTTGATTGCGTCCCCGTATTCGGTGGACTCGGAGACACGCAGCGCCTCCTTGACCTGCGCCCGTTTGATCGCACGCGGGGAGAGTTCCACGACCACGTGCTCGATTCCGAGATCCGCCGTGAGCCGACGTGCGAATTCCAAGTCCTCGCTCCCCGGGGCACCCACGGTGAACGCGACGCAATCCGGGTGGAGTTGCGCCACCTGGGTCGCGACGATCGAGCTGTCGAGTCCCCCGGAGAGGATCACCGCGACCGGGAGGTCCGTGTCGACGCGCCGGGCGATCGCCGCGACCAGCGTCTCCCGCACCGCTGCGATTGCCGCGTCGGCGTCCGCGATCGGGGGTTCGCCCTCCCCGAGGCGCAGCAGGTCGACATACGGCGCGGTGTGCACGGGGTCCGAGAAGCCGACCCACCCGCAGTGACCCGGTTCAACCTCGTCGATCGGGGATCCCATGCCCACGAGCGCCTTGACTTCGGAGGCAAGATAGAGGCGTCCGCCGTCGCGGGCGTAGTAGAGCGGCTTGATGCCCGCGGGGTCCCGCGCGACGAACACGCGCTGTTCCTGGAGGTCGACCAGGCAGAGGGCAAACTCCCCGCGGAACCGCAGCAGCGCGTCGGAGCCCCATGCCAGCAGCGCCTCCATGGCCAGCTCCGTATCGCTCTCCGACCGAAACTCGCGTCCGTCGGCGGTCAGCTCGGCCCGCAGCGCCCCGTGGTTGAAGATCTCGCCGTTGTACGACAGCCGATAGCGGCCCGTCGCATCGGTCCAGGGCTGCACCGCGCGATCGCGGTCGACGATCCGCAAGCGCGAGGTGGCGAGCAGGGCGTTGGGCAACTCCTCGGTCTCGAGCACTTCGCCGCGAGGTGAGACCGCCTCGGCGATCGCGCGGAACTGGCGACGGGCACGATCATCGATCTGGGCGCCGAGGACGAGTCCGATTCCGCACACTGGGCGGTCAGGCCGCCAGCGTCGCGTAGTGGTCGGCGTAGTCCGGGCTGAGACACACGTGCCAGGCGGTGACGCCGTCGATGACGTTCACCACGCCGCGCTCCAGGTAGTCCTCCAGCACGGTCCGGAGCGTCGGCCCCGCATCGAACCGCTCGAACCAGACGGCGTCGATGTCCGCGGCCCATCCGGTGCAGTGGGCGCTGGGGCTGAGCGCGGAAAACCCGAGTTCCCGCAGGCGTTGCTGGTGCTCGGCGGATCTCGTGATCGACGTCACCCAGATCGGCGGTGTCCCCGCCGGGGCGGCGGCCGCGACCCGCTCGGCAACCTCGTTGAGCAGTCCCAGCATTGCGGGGCGGATCTTGGTGTACCGCAACCCGGGCCCGCGAGGCTGACGACCCGGCCGCGCCCGCTGAACCACGGCGTCGCGGAGTCTGGCGATGGTGTTGTGGGGGGCAAGGCCGAACGCGAATGCGACGCGGCCCCGCTGCCGCTCATCGACGAGATCAAGAAGTTGGGTGTCCGCGTCGAGGGCCGCCCGATCCGCATATTCGTCGACGTCGCCCCACCACAGCAGGTCGAGGCACTGCAGCAGCAGAATCCGCACCATTGCGATCCGGTCGGCGGCGTTGGACGCGGCGGACGGTGAAAAACGCCGGAACTCGTCGGTGGCCTGGTCGACCAGGCGATCAATCCCGCCCCGGGTTTCGGTGAGGGGTTCGAGAACGCCGTGGCTCAGGCCCTCGCGGATCACCGCACGGACATCGTCGTCGCCCGCATCGGCAGGAAGCGTGGCCAGCTCGGAGACGATCGCTTCGATCGCGTCCCGCCAGGAAATGAGGAGGGCCGCCGGCGTGCGGTCTCGTGCTCGGCTCGGCATCAGTGTGCACACTAGCAACCGCGTTTGATTGACGATAACTCGCCGAATGACCCGTCGCTGCCCCGACCATCGTGCAGGACACACGGCGGCGTCGCGTCGGCCTGACGGCGCATGGGAGTACGATGATCGGTGAATGCGGCGGCGTCGGATTTTCGCGGACGCAAGGTGACGTGGCGATGGCAGGTCGTCTCAACCGGTATTTCTTCGACGCGGACGGACGGGTCCGACGGACGCGGATGCTCGTGACGGTGATCACGCTCGTCGTGATGGCACTCGCCGGTTCCCTGATGTTCACGGCGCTGGCGCTGTTTGTGCCCAACCCGCCGCTCGGGTTGGCCTGGCTGGTGCTGTTCGTCGTGGTGCTGAAGGTGCCGCTGATCGCGTTCTGCGGCTGGCTGATCTATCGCAACAAGGAGATCCCCGGAGTACCCGTGGTCTGGAGCGGGCGCGAGGTCCGGGAGATCCTGTCGTACCTGAGCGCCCAGGCGACGGCAAGCCTGTCGCAGGCCGACGCAGGCGCGCGCCTGGCCTACCTGTCCCGCGAGGCCTGGCATGTCGCCGATCAGGCCGAAGGCGTGCTGAAGGCCGACGCCGTCGGGGTGGCGCTGGAGATTGATCGCCTTGCCGCAGACCGCGGGATCCACCGCACGGCGTGACGTCGCTCGCCTGAGGTCAGCGGGGGGACGGTTCCACCGCCGCGGAGCCGGCTCGGCACGCGGCGCCCGGCGACGTCCGGACGATCCCACGGGGCCACGCGGGTAGCGGGCGCGCGGGTCGGCGAGCGTCGGCCGGGTATCGTCGGGGCGGACAAAGGAGTGCCATGCAGGATTTGCCAGTGGGTGCCGGGCCCGCGGTCGACGCCGGATCCGCGGAAGGGGTGCGCCGACTCGCCCTCCGGGCGATCTCGGGCAGGCTCGTCTACGGCGCGGTCGTCATCCTCGCGGCGCTACTGGCCGTCGACGCCTCACGGGTAACGGCCGCCAAACAGATCGGCGCGATCCTCCTGGCCACCGTCGCGGTGGTGTTTGCCGAGCTCTACTCGGACATCGTCGGAGCGATGATCCGGCACCGTCGTCGGCTGACGCGACACGAGCTGATTGCGATGACGACCCAGCTGGGGAGCCTCGTCTTGGCCGCGGTTCCGCCGCTGGTGCTCACGTTGCTTGCCGTGATGGGGGTCCTCAGCCTCGACACCGCGGCGTGGCTGTCGGTGTGGCTCCTTGTCGCGCTGCTGTTCGCGTTCGGGTTCGCCGCGGCGCGGATGGCGGGCGGCACGATCGTCGGTAGCGCGCTCGGTGCCGGACTGCTGCTCGGCCTGGGACTCGCGATGGTGATGTTCAAGGTCGCCGCGATGCACTGACCGCGGCGTCGGGAGCCCTACTACGGGGGCGGGGGCGGCGTGTAGGTCACCGTGAACCCGGTCGACAGGGTCGACGGGCTCGAGATGGTGTTTTGGTACTGGTCCATCAGGAAGATCTGATCGAGGGCCATCTGGACCCCGGTCACCCCGAGTGCGCTGAACAGGATCGGTGTCGTGGCGAAATTCCCGAGCGTCGCGATCTGGGGGCCGGATGCGGTGTAGTAGGACGGCGCCTCGACGACCCATTCGGCCGACGTCTGCGGACCCGAATAGGCCTTGGTCGTGACGAACGTGTGGGCGCCATCGGTGATGATGATCCGCCAGTAGTGCCCGGTGAGCTTCTGGATCCGCACGCCGACCGTGTCGCCCGGGGCGACGGGAAAGGTCACGGGGCTGATGGGCGTCTCGGCCGCGGGCAGAATCTCCCACCAGGCGTAGACCTGTGTGTCGCCGGCCCCGTTGTCGGATTCATGGACACCCGCCTGGATCAATGAGCTGTTGGAGACGCCGTCGATGCCGACCCATTCGCTCGTGTCCGAGGGGTGATCGGGGACCGATGTCAGCGTCGGCACGGTGAACGTGCCCTGGGCACCGGTGAAGGCGCCGCCGACGATCGCGTACCCGGACCAGTTCTCGGAGCTGTACGGGGTGACCAGGAGCCGCTTCGGCGGCGCGGTGGCGACCAGCGTGCGGTTCACCCGGATCGTGTGGCCGAAACGGTTGCCGGCGTAGAAGGTGAACGTCCATGCACGGCGATTGTGTGCGGGGGTGATGCGGATGCGGTACGTCCCGTGGCACTTGACGTGTACCGGGTTGTGTCCCTTCCAGAACGCGGGCGCAGCACGCAGGCTGCACGTGGTTGCCCCGGAGGCCGCGTACCGGATCGTGACGAGTCCGCCGACCGCGGTCACACTCGTCCGCGTCAGCGAAATCGCCGCCGCCGTGCACACCCGCGTGTGGCCGACGGTCTGGCATGTCCGGGCCGTGGGCGACGCGGCGGCGGTCGAGATCCCGGCAACGGTGGCGACCGCCAGGACCGCCACCACGGCGGCGACGAACGACCGGACGCAGCGCGCGGCGGAGCGAGGCAGGTGTTGGGGAACCGTGTGCACGATGTCGGGATTTCTATCGGCACCGGGGACGACGTCCGTGAGCTGACGGGCTCTGCGAACACTTCCGGCCGATGCCCTCGGCCTCAGCGCGGGCGCGCCGGCTGCATCACGACCGGCTGACGCCAGACCGACACCGGCTCCGGCGGTGCGCCGCGAAGCTGCTGGACGACGGCAAACGTGCGCTGCAGCATCGTCACGATCGAAGTGATCAGATAGGCCGAGACCGGCAGGTTGATCACACACGCGCTGAAGATAGCGCCCCATTGCTCCGACGTGCCCCACGACAGGCAGACGTCGAACCAGGCATCGACGAGCAGGAGCGTCGCCGACACCGCGAGGCCCACCATCGCCAGGGAGCGCCGGTGCCACACCAGCCACGCCGTTGCGGCGAGGGTGACCGCCAAGGCGCTGTCGAGCCCGACCCAGGCCGTCCGCCAGGCACCGCCGGACTCGGTCGGCGGCAGGACGCTGGTCAGGTACGCGATCCAGGGGCCGAGCAGGATCGCGCCGCCGCCGGTGATCACCAGAACGAGCATCCGCCGGCGCCGCAGGGGGCCCTTGATCGGGGCGCGCGGGATCAGCTCGTCGAGGATGCGCGCCAGCTCGAGGCGCTCCGCCTCCGACCAGCGCATTACCTCATCTCGGCCAGGCGGATGGACTTCACGACCGGGCACGGGAGCCTCCTTGAGTGGACTCGCAGCGTCTGGTGGCGGAGCGGGTTGACGCCCGATCCCCCGCCGCGGAATGGTCGCACGCAATGGCGCCAGTCCGCCCGCGGCCGGAGGCCCCGCGTCGCGATTCTCCCGCGATTGCCGCTGCCGCGCCACTCGGGCCGAGGCGAACCCGGACCGGGGTCGCCTCGGCCCGGCGGGCGTGATCCGGGGCTGGTGCGAGAATCGTCCTCGACACCGGTGGTACCCCCCGGACGTGCGTGGATGAGTGAGGTGGCGGGTTGGGCATACGGGACGACGATGCCGAGGAGGTCGCGGCCACCCCGCAGGACGAGCAGCGGGCGCGCACAGGGAGGGGGCGGTGCGCGGCGCGTCCGCATGACCTCGCTCGATGTCGGGCTGGTGTCGCCCGATACGGAGTCGCCCGACCGCCGCACGTCGGTCCGGATGATGTTCTCGGGACCGGAGCGCCGACGCCGCCGCTCGGCGGTGCTGCCGGAGGCCCAACACCGTTCCCGTGCCGAGCGCATCGAGATCGGCAAGCGGGCCCGCCGCGACGTGGCGCGCTCGCGGCACGCCGAGATCGACCTCGACGGCGATCGGCCGGATCCGGTCGACCTGCTCACCGATCAGGACCGGACGCGGGTGCCCGAGCTCGTTCCCATCCGGTACGGCCGGATGCTCGAGTCGGAGTTTGCCTTCTTCCGCGGTTCGGCACTGGTGATGGCGTCGGATCTCAGTCGGACCCCGGTGACCGGTCTTCACGTGCAGCTGTGCGGTGATGCGCATCTGTCGAACTTCGGGTTGTTTGCATCCCCGGAGCGCCGCGTCGTCTTCGATATCAACGATTTCGACGAGACGCTGCCCGGCCCGTGGGAGTGGGATCTCAAGCGCCTCGCGGCGAGCTTCGAGATCGCGGGCCGCGACAACGGGCTGCCCGCCCGCACGCGCCGGCCGATCGTGGAGCGCGTGGTGCGTGCCTACCGCGAGGCGATGTCGGGATTCGCGGCCCACACCAATTTGACGGTCTGGTACGAGGACGTCGACGCCGAGAAGTTCATCCGCGATGCCCGGGCACGCGTGGAACGACGGCTGCACGGCAGGGTCATCGAGCCCGCGGAACGGGCGATTGCCAAGGCCCGCACCCGCGACTCGATGCACGCCTTCGACAAGTTCACGACGCTCGTCGACGGCGAGCCCCGGATCGTCGCCGACCTGCCGCTGGTTGTGCCCATCGCCCACATGGAGGGAGTCGAGGACGAGACCGCCTGGGCGCATCACCAGCTGCGGGCCTATCGACGCTCGCTGCCGCCGGAGCGCCGCTTCCTGCTTGAGCAGTACCGGTTCGTCGACCTCGCCCGCAAGGTGGTCGGCGTCGGCAGCGTCGGAACGCGCTGCTACATCGTGCTGCTGATGGGCGTTGACGGTGCCGACCCGCTGTTTCTCCAGATCAAGGAGGCGCAGCCGTCGGTGCTCGAGCGGTTCCTCGGGCCGAGTGCCTACCTCAACAACGGCGAACGGGTCGTGATCGGCCAGCGCCGAATCCAGGCCGCGAGCGACATCTTTCTCGGCTGGCAACGGATCGACGACGGGCTGGACGGCGGGACCCACGACTTCTACTGGCGCCAACTGCGCGATTGGAAGGGCTCCATCGACGTCGACGGGATGCATCCGGCGATGCTCAGCGGGTACGCCGGTCTTTGCGGGTGGACCCTCGCCCGGGCCCACGCGCGGTCCGGCGACCGGGTCGCGCTGGCCGCCTACATGGGGAAGGGGACCGTGCTCGACGAGGCGATCGCGGACTTCGCCGCCGCGTACGCCGACCTCAACGCACGCGACTTCGCCGCGGTCTCGCGGGCGGTGGCCGAAGGGCGCGTGGAGGCCGACGCGACGTTCTCGTAACCGCCTGACACCCGCGCTCGCGGGCACGGCCGATGTTAGGGTCAGGGCATGTCCAGTGAACAAGTCCCCACACCTGACGCGGCTCCCGACTGCGAGCGTTGCGGAACCCGCACGTACCCGACGACGCGCACGATGCGTACGCACGACATCAGCACCGGCCGGACCATTCCCCGGGATCAGACGTTTCCCGTCTGGCGGTGTCCGAGCTGCGGCCGCGAGTCTCCCCGCACCTGATCCGCCGGGCGGCGCCGCATCATCGGCGCGTCGGCGTGAGCTGATCACGGTGGGCCCCGGCCCGGTGTCCTCCGACCCCGTGGCTATGCTCGACGACCCGTCCCATGGCCAAAACTCTCCGTCTTCGGCGTTGGCAGAAAGCCGCGCTTGACAGCTTCCTTGCCAGCCGACGGACCGGACTTTCTCGCGGTGGCCACGCCCGGATCCGGCAAGACGACCTTCGCGCTGGCGGCGGTGCGGCTCGAGTTGGCGTCGCACCCCGAGCGCCGCGTGGTCATCGTCGCGCCGACCCAGCACCTCAAGCGTCAGTGGGCCGATGCCGCGTCGGCACTCGATCTGCACCTGGAAACCCAGTGGTCGCCGTCGCGCCGCCTGCCCGAAGATGTCCACGGGTTGATCACGACCTATCAGCAGGTCGCGATGAACGCGCCCGAGCTCGCCGCGGCAGCCGCCGATGCGATCGTCGTGCTCGACGAGGTCCACCACGCCGGCGACGAGCAGGCCTGGGGTGAGGCCGTCAGGATCTCCTGCGCCGGGGCTGCGGTCCGATTGAGCCTGTCCGGGACGCCGTTCCGGTCCGACACCCGGGCGATACCGTTCGTCCGGTACGACGACGACGCCATGGCGCACCCGGACGTCGAATACGGCTACGGCGATGCGCTGCGCGACGGCGGGGTCGTACGTCCGGTCCGGTTTCCCCGGATCGACGGCGAGATGGAGTGGATCGCGAGCGACGGCTCCCACGCCGAAGCTTCGTTTGCCGACCACCTCGACCAGGCGGCGTCCGCGCAGCGGCTGCGGACGGCGCTGTCGGTGGACGGCGACTGGATCGGCGACGTCCTGGTGCGGGCCCACGAGAAGCTCGTCGCCATCCGGCGTGGGCACCGGGATGCGGCGGGCCTGGTGATCGCGACCGATCAGGAGCACGCGCGGGGGATCGCACAGGTGCTGCGCCGCCGCTGTGGCGTCGACGCGGTCGTCGCCGTGTCCGAAGATGCCGCCGCCTCCCGCCGGATCGCCGAGTTCGCCGGGGATTCGCGGCCATGGATCGTGGCGGTCCGGATGATCTCCGAAGGTGTCGACATCCCGCGTCTGCGGGTCGGGGTCTTCGCGACCACGACGACGACCGAACTGTTCTTCCGGCAGGCGGTCGGGCGGCTGGTCCGCTGGACCCGCGGGCTCGGCCCGCAGCCGGCGTTCATGTTCCTCCCGGACGATCCGCGGCTCCGTCACCATGCCGGGGCGATCGCCGAGCAGCGACGCCACAGCCTGCGTCGGACCGACGAGTTCGGGGACCCCATTGGCGAGCAGGAGGCGATCGCGGCTCCGCGCGAGGACGCGGAGGAACAGATGTCGCTGTTCGTGCCGCTGGCGGCCCGGGCGATCGGCGGCCCGACGCCGGCCGAGGCGGACCCGGACGACATGCTCGCGGTGCCCGAGCCGGACGACGACGAGTCCCTGGTACTGCAGTTGGCGCCGGCGCCGCGGGTTCGGGACGCGGACCGGCCGGGGCCCGTGCCCGTGCTGTCGGCGGCGGCCCAGCGGCGACTGCTGCGTGACGCCAACGCGGCGGCGGTCGCCGAGTTGGTGCGGGTCGTCGACCTGGGCCACGCCCAGATCAACGCGGAACTCAACCGGAGGGTCGGTATCCAGCGGGTCGGCGAGGCGACCGTCGACGAGCTCGAGCGGCGGCGGGCGGCGGCGCTCGGGTGGCTCGCGCAGACCACGGCGGTGCGCGGTCCCTAGACCGCGGGGGGAGGGGGCAAGGTACGATTGCGTCCCGTGGTCCCTGCTGCTTCCCCACAGTCCAGGATTGCCGAGCGCCTGGCCTCCGTGCGTGGGTGCACCGAGGCGATCGTCGACGGCCTGAGCGATGAGGTTCTCGCGCACGCGCCCCGCTCGTACATGAGCCCGCCGGTGTGGGATCTCGGTCACATCGCCGCCTTCGAGGAACTGTGGGTGTGGTGCCGTGCGGCGGGAGGGACGACGGCCTACCCGGACCTCCAGGCGGCGTATGACGCGTTCGAGACGCCGCGACCGGTGCGGACCCAGATCGCGCTGCTCAGCCCCGATCAGGCCCGCGCCTACCTCGACTCGACGCGGGAGCACACCCTTGAGGTGCTCGACGGCCGCGCCCCGGCACGCGATCCCGAACTGGTGGCGGACGGGTTCGTGTTCGATCTTGTGGCCGCACATGAGGCCCAGCACGCCGAGACGATGCTGCAGGAGTTCGTGCTGGGCGGGGTGACGATCGCCGGCGTCGGGGAGACCGGGCCGACCGCCGATCCGGACGGCGGTCCCCAGGTCATCGAGCTGCCCGGGGCATCGTGGGAGATCGGGGCCGACGAGTCCGCGTTTGCCTACGACTGTGAGCGTCCGCGTCATCGTGTCGAGGTGGCCCCGTTTGCGATCGCACGCGATCCGGTGACGGCGGGGGCGTTTGTCGAGTTCATCGCCGACGGCGGCTACCGACGCGATGGACTGTGGACTGCCGACGGGAGGGCCTGGCGGGACGCCGAAGGTGCCGTCGCCCCGGCGTACTGGGAGGCCGACGGGGCGGGTGGGTGGACCACGCGCGATCTGGCGGGCCCCTGCGCGATCGATCCTGCGGCACCGGTCTGCCACGTCTCATGGTTCGAGGCGGACGCGTTCGCACGCTGGGCCGGCGGGCGCCTGCCGACCGAATACGAGTGGGAGTGCGCGGCGCGCGGGGCACGGCCCGACGCGGGCGCGAACCTCGGGGTTCGCCGTCGCGGGCCGGTTGCGCCCGGGACGTTTGCGGGTGTGAGCGACGCGGGCTGCCGGGCAATGCTCGGCGACGTGTGGGAATGGACCGCGAGCGAGTTCAACGGGTACCCGGGATTCCGCGCCTACCCGTATCGGGAGTACTCGGAGGTGTTCTTCGGCGGCGGATACCGGGTGCTGCGCGGCGGTTCCTGGGCATCCCAGCCGCACGTCGCCTCGACGACGTTCCGCAACTGGGATCTGCCTGAGCGCCGCCAGATCTTCGCGGGCCTGCGCCTGGCCTGGGACCGCGGGAGGTAGGCCGGACCGATGTGCCGCCATCTCGCCTGGCTCGGCGTCGACCGCCCGCTCGCCGCCTTCGTCACCGATCCGGAGCACTCGCTTGTGCACCAGAGCTACGCCGCGCGTGAGCTGTTGCGCGGCACGGTCTGCGGTGACGGGTTCGGGATCGGTTGGTATCACGATGCCGGACCCGAACCTGCCCGATACCGGCGCTCCGAACCGATTTGGGCGGACCCCGACCTGCCCGGTGTTGCCGCCGCAATCTCCGCGACGGCGGTCGTGGCGGCGGTGCGCAACGGAACACCCGGCATCCCGGGCGGGGTCGCGAGCACGCAGCCTGTGACCGCGGATGGCTTCCTCGGCTCACACAACGGATATATCGACCGGTTCGCGCACCACGCCCGGCGGTTGCGCGACGGGCTCTCGGACGACCTGTACGCGAACCTGACCGGCGAGAGCGACTCGGAGACGTTTCTGTTGCTGGTGGTCGAGCACATTCGCCGGGAGGGCGGGATCGCCGCCGGTCTGGAGGCGGCGATCGAGGCGGTTCTCGACATTGCGCCGGGGTCGGCGCTCTGCACGGTCGTGACCGACGGGCAGGAGCTGGTCGTCGCGAGGATGGCTCGCGACCAGCCGTGTGACAGCCTGTATGTCCGCCGTGGCGAGGATGGGATCCTCGTGGCCTCCGAGCCGCTTGACGCCGCCGCCGGATGGGAGTCCCTGCCGGCGTACGCCGTGACTCCGCTCGGTGCCGTCGCGGGAGCCGGGGGTCGGCGTGGAGAATGACGGGCAGTTCCTGCTGGAGGTCCACCTCAACGGCGCCGCCGAGGACGACGGGGCGCTGGGTGAGATCGTCCGCGGGCTCCTGTCGGCCCCGCGGACCGTGTCGCCGAAGTACTTCTACGACAGCGTCGGATGCGGGCTCTACGAGCAGATCACCGAGCTGGAGGAGTACTACCAGGCCCGCACCGAGATCGGGATCCTCGTGGACGCGGTCGACGGGATCATGGCGCGCCATCGCCCGGTGGAGCTCGTCGAGCTCGGGTCCGGAAGCTCACGCAAGACCCGTGTACTCCTCGACGCCCTCGAGCGCACCGGTGGCGGCCACCGGTACATGCCCTTCGACGTCTCCGAGGAGGCGCTCCGCGACGCCGGCGCCGCCCTGGTCGCGGCCTATCCTGACCTGGAGGTCCGCGCGATCGCCGGCGACTTCGACCACCACCTCCGCGAGATTCCCCGACCACAGGCGGGAACCCGCCGGATGGTTGCGTTCCTGGGCGGCACCATCGGCAACATCCCCCCCGCGCGCCGCGGGATGTTCCTGAGGGACGTCGCGTCGATGCTGGCCCCGGGCGATGTGCTGCTGATGGGGGTCGATCTTGATACCGACCCGGAGCGGACGCGCCGTGCCTATGACGACGCGGCCGGGATCACCGCGGCCTTCAATCGCAACATCCTGGTCGCGCTCAATCGGGAAGCCGACGGCGACTTCGTGCCGGATGACTTCGCCCATGTCGCCGTCTGGAATCCGGTCGACGGTCGCGTGGAGATGCGTCTTCGTGCGCGGCGGGCGATGCGGGTGCACCTCGCGCGTGCGGGGATCGATCTCGATCTCGCCGAAGGGGAGGAGATCCTCACCGAGATCTGCGGGAAGTTCAACCGAGGCGTGCTCGCCGACGTCTACGCGGACGCCGGGCTGGAGCTCATCGAATGGCATACCGATCCGGACGAGCGGTTTGCCGTGACGCTTGCACGCCCCGCGTCCTGAGCCCGCGCGTCAGCCGGAGGTCTTGGGCGGGTCGGCGCCCGGCGCATCGGTCTCGGGAAATGCCTGGGTCACCGCCCATGCGCCGCCGAGCATGAGGGCTGCAATGATCAGCCCGAACAGGATGACCAGCACCACGATAATCAGGCCGATGATCAGCACAGGGCGACTCTAGCGCGCAGTGGACCAGGATCGCGACATCGCCATCGATTCCCGCGGAATCGAACTGCTCGAATTCGACAGCATCCGGACGCGCCTGGCAGGGCAGGCGGCGTTCGATGGCGGTGCGGCGCTGGCGCGCGCGCTGATGCCGTCCGGCGACCACGCGACCGTCGCCCAGCGGCGTCGTGAGACGGACGAGGCCTACGAGCTCGAGGAGCGCGCGGTCACCGGCGCCGGTGGCGCGTCCGACGTGCGCGATCCGATCGGACGCGTCGTGCGCGGCGCCGTGCTGGACGTCGGAGGGCTTGAGCGCCTGGATGCGACGATCGCGGTTGCCATCGAAGTCCGGGCTGCGGTCGCCGCCCACCGGGAGGTGGCCCCAACGCTTGCCGATCGGCTGATCGTGGGCATCGACCCCGGCGCGCTCGGCGGCGTGGCAGCCGCGCTGGCACGGGCACTCGATCACCGCGGCGGCATCCTCGACTCGGCATCCCCGGAACTCGGGGTGTGCAGGCGTCGCCTCGTGGGGGCCAAGCGCGAGGCGGGCGACCTCCTGCGCCGGCTGGCGGTCCGACTCGCCGCGCACCTGCAGGAGTCGTTTACGACCCAGCGTTCCGGACGTCCCGTCCTGGCGGTCAAGGCGAGCTCGCGCTCTGCGGTTCCCGGCATCGTTCACGACACCTCCGCGTCGGGCAACACCCTCTTTGTGGAGCCGTTCGAGCTGATCGAGGCCAGCAACCGGTTGCGTGAGGCTGAAGCCCAGGAGGCGGCGGAACTCGAGCGGATCCTGGCCGACCTCTCGGCACATGTGCGCGCGTCCGCCGACGCGCTTGTCGGGGCCATCGAGGCGCTCGCCGACCACGACCTCGTCATCGCCCGGGCGCGCCTGTCGTACGGGTGGCGGGGCTGTCGGGTGTCCGACGCCTCGTCGCCGCGACTGCAGGGCGCCCGGCATCCGCTGCTGGATCCCGCGCGGGTGGTTCCGATCGATCTCGACCTCCATGGAGTTCGCGCACTCGTGATCAGCGGGCCGAACACCGGTGGCAAGACCGTCGCCCTCAAAACGCTTGGGATGTTTGCCGTGCTGTCCCAGTGCGGGTTGCGGGTGCCGGCCGAGGCCGCCGAACTACCCGTCTTCGATCGGATCCTCGCCGACATTGGTGATGAGCAGTCCATCGCGCTGTCCCTGTCGACCTTTTCCGCCCACGTCGCGCGTCTGTCGAAGATCATCGCCGCCGCGGGCTCGCGGTCGCTCGTGCTGCTCGACGAGATCGCCGCGGGAACCGATCCGGACGAGGGGGGTCCGCTCGCCCAGGCGATTCTGGAGCGGCTGGTCGACGGCGGCGCCACCGTGCTCGTGACGACCCACCTCGGCGCGCTCAAGGAGTGGGCAGTCGGCTTCGCGCCGGCCGAAAACGCGGCGGTGGCGATCGATCCCGCCACGCTGCGCCCGCGCTACGCGATCACGATGGGGGCGTACGGGGCGTCGCACGCGCTGGACATCGCCGAGTCGCTCGGCCTGCCGGACGATGTCATCCGGGCGGCGCGAGCCGCGATGTCCCCAGCGCGCCAGCGCTCGGATGCCCTGATCCGGGCGGCATCACAGGCTCAGTCTCAAGCTGAGGCTGAGCGTACCGCCGCAGCCCGCGAACACGACGAGGCGGTCGCCGTCAGGCGCGATGCCGAGCGTCTGCGTGCGGATCTCGAGGGGCGCATCACCCGGCAACGGGAGCGCCTGGAAGCCGATCGCGAAGAGGTGCGCGCGCAGGCCCGTCGGGATCTTCGCGCCGCCGAAGCCGAGCTTGCGGATCTCCGTGCCCAGATCCGTGCCGCCCGGCGCAGCGAAGGGCAACGCGAACGTCACGTCGGCACGCCGGACCGGGGCGATGACGCCAAAGACCGCGATCGCGCGTTGGTCGCCGCCTCGGCCGCGCAGCAGCGCGCCCGCGAGGCCCTCGCCGGGACGGTCGCACCGCCGGACGTTCCCGCGGCGGTGGGGGATACGGTCCGGGATACCGGGACCGGGATCCGCGGCGTCGTGCTCGCATTGGAGGGGGATGTGGTCGTGATCCAGGGCGAACGTGCCCGGCTGCGGGTGCCCCTGTCCCGGATCGTCGGCGAGGCCTCGCGGCGGCCGGACCGGGCCGGACCACCGGCTCGCGAGGTGCGGCCCCCGGTCGTGGCGGTGCCGGCCGAGATCGACGTCCGCGGACAGCGCGCGGCCGAGGCGTGCGCGGTCGTCCGCGAGGCCGTCGACGCCGCGGCCGTCGCCGGGCGCGCGCGCGTGCTGGTCATCCACGGGATCGGGACCGGTGCGCTGCGAGCGGCCGTCAGGGACGAGCTCGGTCGCCATCCGCTGGTCGATGCGGTCGAGCCCGCCCCGCCCAAGGAGGGCGGGGACGGCGCGACCTATGCAGTGCTCGAACCGGGCTGAGCCCGGCACGGCGGTTAGGGCTGCGGCAGCTCGCCCACGCCGCGCAGGACGCCGACGTCCGGAGCCATCGTCCGGAACGCGTCGTCGCTCTGCAGGACACCGACCGTGTACACGGGGCTTTCCTGCATGCGGGACAGCATCGACGCTGCGTCCCGCGAGCGCGGAACCTTCTTGTAGGTCGACACGAGAATCGCGTCGGGCTTGAGCTGCTGTGCCGTCTCCAGCACGCCGGGCCACTCGGGCTCGACGACGGTGACGTCCCATCCAGCTTCCTTGAGCTTCTCAAGGGCCCGGTCAGAGCCGGGGTACCGCACCTTGCCCTCTTTGTTGAGGACTTGGTCGGTGGGGAATGTGGCAAACAAGAGAGTTGGCATGCGGAGAATGCTACCGATTCGTTGCAGCGTGCGGGCCGAGAACCTGCGTGGCAGGGGTTACAAAGTGCCCCGCTGGGGATGTACGATGCCCGACGTCGGCTGTAGGTTCCCGACGACGTCCGAATAGACGTACGTCGCGGCGCCAGCGCCGTATCAATTCGTTGGTACTAACCAAGAAGGACCAAGGGGGACGCGTGTCGATCAGCGCTGCAGAGATCCCGCAATTGCCTACTCTCCAGGCCATCGGGAACCGTCGAAGCATCCGGTACTTTGACCCGGACCGGACGGTTGAGGATTGGAAGATCCAGACGATGCTGCAGGCCGGGCGCCTCGCGTCGTGCCAGGGCAACATCAACGCCACAGAGGCGATCGTCGTCACCAAGGACAGTGATCTTTGGGATGAGATCGAGGAGTGCGTCTCGGGCTTCAACGTCCAGATCATCAACCAGTCGAGCCACCTGATCTTCTGGCTCACCAACCTGAACGCGTGGTACGGCCGCGCCAACGACGGCCTGTCGTCGCTGGCCCTGTCGGGTGCACTCACCAAGTACCACGGCTGGAACTACGAGTTCACCATGACGCAGACGGTGCCGCGTCTGATGAGCTTCCCGACCGAGCGCACCGAAATGCTGCTCCGGTTCGAAACCGGCCAGGCCGTGTCGCAGTCCGTGCTCGCCGGCACGTCACTCGGCGTCGGCTCGATCCTGATCGCCTTCGGCCGCAAGCCGGGCGGAGTCGAGAAGGCCTTCGGTCTGGGCCCGAACCTGAAGTTCACGTGGGGCCACGCCGTTGGTTACCCGCTCGAGGACGCCAAGGCCGGTGGTCAGCGTGTCCGGCTGAAGTTCAACAAGCTGTTCCACAACGGCGCCTACGGTGTGCCGCTCGAGGCGGACCCGCAGGTTGACGCCGCCCTCAAGGAAATCGGGATGATCCAGGAGCAGGCTCCGCTTGCGGGCCGCTTCGAGGAGATCGACGAGCTCGCCGCCCGCTTCCACCGTGACCCCGGTGTCGTGTCGTGGCCCGCGCGTGAGGTCACCCGCCTCCTCAACGACGAGGACTGGGACTTCGGTCCCAACATCCGCCAGCGTGCGGAGGATGTCCTTGCTGCTGGCGGTCTCCCGGACTACCCCGAGGAGATGAAGGAAACCTTCCGCAAGATCATGGAAGAGCACAACCTCGACGTCCGGAAGTTCCTGGGCGAAGACTGATCGTCACGCCTCGCCCGGGCGGCCCGCAGGGGTCGCCCGGGCTGCGTGTGCGGTCCGCATGGACGGGGCCTGGGCCCGAGTCCATAAATCGATCTGTCGAGCCGCGTCGTGCGCTCCGGACATCCGAGAATCGACCCGCCCCGCCCGCGGTCTCCGCTAACGTGGCGGGCGTTGCCAGCGCCCGTAGCTCAGCTGGACAGAGCGACAGACTTCTAATCTGTGGGTCGCAGGTTCGAATCCTGCCGGGCGCGCTAGGAACGATCTCGCCGGCACGTGTTGCGACGTGATGGGCGATCACGATCATGCGTCGGTGCCGTGCACCTGATCGGGGTGCCGAGGCTCACGCCCTTGCTGACACCGTGCACGGTACGAGTTCGGCACCGCCTGGCCATATCGGCCGCGATGACTCCCGGGCTACAGGTTGCCTCCGCCGGTGCCGCCGCCGGTCACCGATGACGGGGGGGCTCCGAGACATCCACCGGAGAGAAAGACCTGGCCGGCCGCCCCCCAGTTCTGGGAGTACTGACGGCCGCCGTACGTGAACGGCGGAATGACATCACGCCGATCCTGGTGGGCGATGTGGCCATGGACGATGCCCGAGACGGACGGACTGATGCGCACATACGGGTGGGACGTGCTTCCGGTTGCGTGGCAGATTGTCACGTCGGCGCCAGCACCGAGCGTCGGTGCCACCGAAGCAAACGCGGGCACCGCCATCCCGGCGATCACTGCCAATCCTGCTGCAACGAATCCAATCCGGCGCATCGGAGTCTTCCTTGTCGTCTGCCTGGGTCGTGTATCGACACGGCAGCGACCATCCTCAACGGTCCTCGAGGCGTCGCGTTCGATCACCGCCCGCCGGGGGCCGCACGACGGCGACCGAGGATCGTTGACGGACGATCCGCCGAGGTTTCTTCGGTCGAGGATCCGGGTAAGTCCAGTGGCCTACGGCCATGCGCCGTTCACGGCGACGGAACACGAGCGACCGGTTCGGACGCCTTGGTGGCCGCGCCCGATCAAGGAGGCAACTGATGCTCTGGACGATTCTCGTGATTGCAATCATCGTGTTCGCGATCATTGGCTTCATGGCGGTCTTGCGGGGGCGCGCGTAGGCCCCCGCACGGATCATCCGGGCCGGTTGCGGGTCGGCCGTCGGGGTCCCGGAGGGCTGCGGGTCCCGGCGGAACGATGCGGTCGGCGGTCGGCGCTCTGCGACCAGGGTGCGCGCGTGCCGATCGCGCGAGGTCGACCGTCGGCCAGGGCGCGCGTCGCATCCGGGGCAGGTTGCGGACCCGCCCGGTCGGTGCGTAAATGAGGAGCGGTGCCAGTCGACAGAAGGCGATGGCCCCGTGACTGCAGTCGACACCCAGAAGCGACTCGAGGCTGCGTTCGCGCGTCGTGATCTCGATCAGTTGTACCGCCTCATTGATGACGACTGCACCGCCGCATTTCACGATCCGGGCCGGACCGAAGAGCTTCGCGGCCGCGACGCGATCTTGGGCAATCTCGCCCAACGCAGCGGCGCGGACTGGATGTTCCGCATGACGTTCACGGGCCACCGCGACCTCGGCGGCGGGGCGGTGCTCGTCACCGGTGCGGTGCGGCGTCGCGTCGAGCGCGGCGGACATCAGATCTCCAGCACCGTATGGGTCAACGAATTCGTCGACGACGTCCTCGTCGCATCGCGGAGCTATCCGTGTGAGGTGGTCGCGCTGGCGGAATACCGCGGTCCCGACGACGCGATCGAGGCCTGATGCGCATGCTCGAGAGCCGCTCCCGCCGTCACGGCGCCGCCCGACGGCGACCGCTCGCGCACCCCGCGACCGCGCCCTGGGTCCGGTCGCCTGCCCGGAGGCCACCCGCGCGTTCGGACGCGGAACCGTCGGCATGACGCGCATCATCGGCCGCGAGGCGGAGATCCGCGCGCGCAAGGCGATGATGACGGTCGTGACCGAGCGGACACCCGTGCCGTGGGCGATGATCGATCGCGCGGGGCGCCTCGAGATGGTCAACGCGGCGTTTGCTCGTCTGACCGGGGCGCCCATCGCCCGTCATCGCGGTCGCCACCTTGACGACGTGCTTGTCGACGCCGCGCCCACGACTCACGCAGAGCTCCTCGCCGACGCCCTCCGCGGGCATCACCGCGAGGACGTTCATGTGAGCGTTCGCATTCCGGAGGCGTCCCGGAAGATGCACGAGCTGTTGGAAAGCTGGCATCCGGTGGCAGCCGACGACGATGAGGTCGTCGGCGCCGCGCTGTTTGTCGTCGAGGTGACCGACCGGGCCCGCGATCGGCGCAGGCTCGAACAACTCCAGGTGACAACCGCAGCACTGTCGAGTGCCGTGCGCGCCGAGGATGTCGCGCGGGTCTTCCTCGACCGGGCGGTCGCGGCGATGGGGGCGACGGCGGCCGCGATTGCCGTCATCGAAGATCGGTCCCCGCATCGGACGATTCTCCGGCATCGGGGGTTCGCGGCGACGGCCGCCGATGAGAATTTCCCGGCGGCTGACGATGCGCGCCCGCTGATGGGACTGCTCTCCGATGAGAACGCGCAGTGGCTCTCGGATCGCGATGCGGTCGCCGCGGCGTATCGGCCGTCCGGCGCACCGGACAGACATGCTCGCCTCGAGGCGATGGCGGTCATACCGCTACGGGTCGGCGCCCGGCACCTCGGAGGGCTGGCGCTCGGGTTTGACACGTCCCGGGAGTTCGAACCCGCAGAGCGTGAGCTCCTGTCGACGGCCGCAACGCTGTTCGCCCATGCACTCGATCGCGCAGGACTCTACGACCACCAGCGACGGACCGCGGCCCGCCAGCAGTTTCTTGCGCGGGCCAGCATGCTGTTCGCCCGTGCGTTCGAGCCAGAGGAGATCCTCAACGAGCTCGCGCGTCTGGCCGTGCCGCGCCTCGCCGACTGGTGCAGCGTGAGCGTTCCCGAGCGCGGATCGCTTATCAATGTGGCCGTCGCCCACAGTGATCCCGCTCGCATGGAGTTGGCACGCCAGTACCTCGACACCTACCCGTCGCGCCCCGGCGATGTCACGGGGCCGGCACGGGTGATCGCGACGGGCCAGTCGCAGTTCATCGAACACGTCACCGACGAGATGATCGATGCGATCCCGGACGCCGATCGCCGCCGCCTGCTCCGCGACCTCGGGCTGATCTCGGTCATTACCGTGCCGCTTGTCGCTCGCGGCCCGGTACTGGGCACCCTGACCCTGCTCAATTCCGAGTCCGGCGAATACTTCACCTCCGATGATCTCGCCTTTGCCGAGGACCTTGGGCGTCGGGCCGGGCGCGTGCTCGACAACGCACGCCTGTATGCGCGCGAACGTGAGATCTCGGACACGCTCCAATCGAGCCTGCTGCCCCACTCACTGCCGAGTATCCCGAACCTTGAGATCTCCGCGCGCTACGTCCCGATTGGTGAAGGCAGCGAGGTCGGTGGGGACCTGTACGACGCCTTCGCGATCGGGGACGGGCTCGGATATGCGTTTCTCGTCGGCGACGTCTGTGGAAAGGGCCCGGAGGCGGCCGCCCTGACCACGCTTGCGCGGTACACGATTCGCGCGGAGGCGGATCGCTTGGTCGGGCCCGCCGCACTCCTCGGGCGGCTCAATACGGCCATCCTGCGCCAGCACGGGGATGATCGCTTCATGACGATGGTCTATCTGCTGGCCGTGCCGCGACCCGACGGGATGGCGTACACGATGGCGAATGCCGGTCACCCGCCGGCGTTGGTCGTTCGGGCCGACGGACACGTCGACACCGTCCGTCCGCCCGGGATCATCGTCGGGGTCTTCGACGATGCCGCCTACGAGCAGGTCGAACTCGACATCGGCCCCGGTGACCTCGTGGTGATGTTTACGGACGGCGTCACCGAGTCCCGATCGCCGTCGGGTGAGTTCTTCGGGCTCCGTCGACTCAAGGATCTGCTGGCCGCCCACGCGAGTCGGAGCGCGCAAGAGGTCGTTGTCGCCATCGAGAACGCGGTCGACGACTTCCGCGGCAAGCGGCCGCTGACCGACGATGTCGCCTTGATGGTCCTTCGCGTGCACCCGGATCCCGTCCGGCCGGGCCGGGACTCCGAGTAGCGCCGCGCTCCGCCCCCGGGGGGTTTACGCAGCAGGCGGGCGGGTAGAGCCGCCCCAGGACCAATCCCGAGAATCGAGGCCAACAATGGATGACACCGAGTCCGTCACACTCACGCTGGTCGGGTACCTCGTCCGCGAGTCGGGCAGCGGGACGCCTGTCGGGCAGATCGAGGGTGTGGCAGAGGGGTGCGCCCGCGTGCACCGCATCCCCGGGTACCCCGGGCAACTCGGATACCTGCCGGAGCAGGCCATCGGTGCGATCGATCCCGACACGAGCACGATCGACCTCAAGCCGGGCATCGGGATCATGGACGTGATCAACGCGCCGCAGCCCGCGAATCCGGACACGTTCGGATGGCACACGAGCTCCGAATGGTGGTCGGATCTCCTCGGGCACTTCGGGCTGTCCGTCCCCGAAGGGCGCGGGAACGAGCCGATCCTCCACCCGGGGCAGCGCTAGCCGCGTCGTCCGCGCAGGTCATTTCGCCGGAGCGACGTCCCGCGCGTCCGCCGCATGGTCGGGCCGTGCGGCCGAATCGTCGTCCGATGGACGGACCGCGCCGCGCGCCCGCTCGCGATCGGCGTTGACGACGATGCCAACGAGCATGGCGATGTTGCACAGCCACAGCCACATCAGAAAGCCGATCACTGTGCCGAGCGAGCCGTACGTGGCGTTGTAGTCGCCGAACCGGGCGAGGAATACCCCGAACACGGCCGACGCCCCGACCGCCAGCGCCACTCCGACACACCCGCCGGCGCTCACGAGACGAAAGCGCGCGCGGGGATGATCCGGGGCGGCCCAGTCGAGCACCGAGAAGATCGCGACGACCACCGCGATGATGAACGGCCACTTGACGATGTCCCAGACCGTGACGGTCTGCGACCCGATGCCGGTTGCCGATCCGACTGCGCGCGCGATCCCCCCGGTGAGGGCAAGTGACACGCCGACGGCTCCGACCATGACGATCATTGCCATCGTCAAGAGGATCTGCAGCGGCCGCAGCTTCCAGAACGGGCGTCCGTCGCGAACGCCGTAGATCGCGTTCGCCGCGCGTGTGTACGCGGCGACGTAGCCGGTCGCGGCCCAGATCGTGGCCAGCAACCCGACGCCAAGCAGCGCCGTCGCGCCCCCCTTCGCCCGCACGACATCGCTGATCGTGCCGCGCAGCGACTCGGCCTGTGCACGCGCCCCGACGTCGGCCAACACCCCGAGGACCGTATTGACCGTCTGCGGATACTGGCCGAACACGCCGACGAGTGCGACCAGGCAGATCATCGCGGGAAACAGCGCGAGCAGACCGTAGAACGTCAGGCTCGCGGCGCGGTCGGTGAGGTGTTGCTCCTGGGCGGCGCGCACGGTTCGGCGCGCCGCCGTCCATGCACCGGCCGCCGATCGTCCCGACGCTGGCGGAGCCGCGGGGGCCGCTTCGGGCGTGTCCGCCGGCGCGCCGCCGGCCGCCGGAGGTGGGGTATCGGACGGTGAGCGTGTCATCACTCGGGCAGTACCCCGTCGCCGCTTCCCGCACACGCGGACTTCGCCCGCATGGTCCGGGAGTGCAGCGGCACCTGGGGATCGCGCCGTGCGCCGTGCGTTACACGCGACGACAGTGAATCAGGATGCTCCGCCGTGGTGATTCGGTCCGACGGACACCGACAGGTATTCGCCGTCAGGGCCGGTATCGACACGGATATCGTCGGCGAGGCGGTCGAGAATCGGCCCGACGCCGGGCACCACGGTGGCCAGCCGGAGCCCGTCGGCACCGCCAACCTTCAGCGGACCGACCCTGACCACGACCACCCGTGGTCCGGGCTGGAGCGCGAACCGGACCCGGCCGTCAAAGGTAAACCGGTGCGCGGACTGACTCAATGTCGATATCACCACGTCCAGATCGCCGAGCCGATCGAGATCGATGTCTGCCTGGCTGGCGATCGCGGCCGCCGTCCGTCCAAGGACCGGTGCCACCGCCGGGCCGACCGCAAGGTCAAGGACTGCCGCGTCGGAGATCATCGCCCGACGCCCGACCGCGGACTACCCGACATCGAGCAGTCCTCGGGGTTCCCGCGCGCGCCGACGACGAGAACGTGATCGCACAACATCCATACCTCTCTGTTTCCCGGTCGCGCGTCTGGCCAAACCTTCCGGACGCTCATCCGAGGCGCACACGGGACGGGGCCGCTGTGGCGTCGGCGGGACGCGGCGGCCTCACGAGACCCGGAATGTCATGCCGACGCGGGTTCCGGAGCCGTCCTCATTCGCCGTGATCGCCACCTCATCGGAGAGCGCGGCGATCAGCTGGATCCCGAGCCCGAGGCCCGGATTCAACCGCTCGACGCGCGGCACGATGCCGCACCCGTGGTCGCTGACATGGATGACGAGTTCGTCGGAGTCGAGCCAGACCTCGACACGAAGCAGTCCGGGGCGGTCCTCATAGGCATGTACGACGACGTTCGTTGCGGCTTCCGACACCGCGATCCGCAGATCGTCCCGCGCCTCGGGCGACATGCCGAGCAGGTCGGCAACCCCGGTGACCGCTTGACGGACGACCGCAACCGACTCGGGCTCGGCCGGAACCGACAGAATCACCGCTGCGGGGCCTGTCGCGTCCACGGGAGTCACCGCTTCCCCTCCTCGGCGACCCGCTGCAGCGTTTCCAACGATCGGGAGATGAGCCGCGACACGTGCATCTGCGAGACACCGACGATCTCCGCGATCTCGGATTGGATCATGCCCTGGTCAAAGCGCAGATGCAGGATGAGGCGCTCACGCGCGGGCAACTGGGCGAGGCCCTCCTCGAGCGACACGCGCCCCTCGGCGACTTCGTATCCCGGTTCGTCGACCGGGATCTCCGCGCCCGCATCATCGTCGTCGAATCCCGCGGGTTCCGAGAGCGAGTCGGGACGGTAGGCGGAATACGCCGCCAGGGCGTCCAACACCCGGTCGGCGTCGAGCGATGCTTCAGCCGCGATCTCGCCGATGGTCGGGCTGCGCCCGAGTCGCCCGGTGAGTTCCGCGGTTGCCGCGGCGACCGCCGCGTGATCGTCCTTGACCCCGCGCGGGACGTGGATCGGCCACGTCCGGTCCCGAAAATGACGACGAATCTCACCGAGGATCGTGGGTGTCGCGAAGGCGGCGAAGTCCGCTCCCCGCGTCGCGTCGAAGCGATCTGCCGCTTTGATGAGACCAACCATGGCCACTTGCTCGAGATCGTCGACGGGCTCGCCGCGGTTGGCGTAGCGACGTGCAAGCGCGCGAGCGAGATGCTGGTGCTCAAGGATGCGTGCGTTGCGGATGTCACTGTGCCCACGGTTCATGCGGCTGTGGGAAAGGCGGGTGCCTGCACAGGAAGCAACTACCCATTCGAGACCGGCGAAAACCTCTCGGTCAGTCGTCGCGGTGCGCGAGGTCGCCAGTCGCATTGATCTCCAAGAAGCGTCCACGAAGCCGGGTGAGTTCCAACACCCTCGTGACCGCCCGTGACGGCGCCATGATCGCGATCACCCGATGCTGTGCTGCCATCTGGGCCTCCAGAAGAACTCGAACACCCGTCGAGTCGACAAAGCTCACGCCGGCCATGTCGAGAACCAGGGGGTCCGCGGCGCCATTGGCGGCGTCTGCAATGGCGGCGCTCAAGTCCGGCGCGTTGGCCAGGTCAAGCTCGCCGTCAAGGCTCAGCACGGTGACATTGCCCTCGCGTCGCGACGAGATCCGCAAACCGCCGGCAGCATCGGGGAACGGGGTGCCCATGGATCGAAGGTACCATCATCAGCCACGGCGTGCACCCCAACCGTCGGGGGTCCGGATCCGGCGACGTGACGCCGGCGGATCCCGGCAAGCGCGGTGCGCCGCGCCGGCCGGATCCCGTACCGCGCCTGCGATGTCGCTGACGACATCGGCTGGACGGCGGCGGTCAGCCGCTCCCGAGACCGCCGTCCGCCGTCCAACCATCTAGCCGACCCGGGCACACCCACCGGTCGTCGGCTCTTGGGGTGTTCCCGAATGCCGTCGGCCCCAAACGTGTGCCAGGTCGCGACCCACGCGCGGGACACAGCGCGCCGTCACGCACGGCGATCGACACCCGCAGCCGCACCCACTACCGGGCGGCCTGTTCATTCAGGCCGAGGCTCAGGAACCCTCCGGTCGCCAACTTCGTCAGCGTCTTGTCGGTCCGGCTCTCCTCGTCGAGCGTGTCCTGCAGAATGTCGCCGACGTCGCGGAGCCCAAGTTCATCCGCAAGCGCACAGGCCGTCCCGTACGCAGCGATTTCGTAGTGCTCGATCCGCTGCGCCGCGGCGATGAGCGCGACGTCTCGCGCGGTCGGATCGCCGCCGGCGGACATGACCCGCTCGCCCTCGCGGAGGAGCCCCCGCATTGCTTCGGAATCCTCGGTGGGGTACCGGACCTCGAGCCGTCCGATGATGCTCTCGAGACGCGCGAGATGCGTCTTGGTCTCGGCCAGGTGCTGTTCCAACGCGGACCGCAGTTCGTCCGAATATGACGCGTTCGCGACCTTGGGAAGCGCGTCGACGAGCAGCCGCTCGGCACTCCACAGGTCTGCGAGCTGGTCCGCGAACACATCCTGGAGCGAGTTGTATTGCATGACCTCTCCGATCACGAGGGTGTGCGCCCGAAGCCACCGACGGCGGTCGCGCGCCCGTGTCCTTGGTGGTGCCCTGCTCAGAACACGGGCAAACGTCGGATGCCCGGTGGCCGCCGGTTCGCTGCGGCCCTACGGCGCCGACATCACCGCAGCCCGGGGGGCGCCGTCGGTCCGTGTGCGTCGCGGACGACGTCGGTGGACCCCGCAAACACATCCCGGATCGCGGCGCAGAACACGCCCAGGTCATCCTGCTTGCGGCTCGAGACGAGGTTCTCGTCGATCCAGACGGCCTCGTCGACCCACGTCCCGCCGGCATTCCTGATGTCGGTCCGAAGACTCGGCCAGGACGACACCGTGCGTCCGTGGACCACGTCGGCCTCGACGAGCAGCCATGCCCCATGGCACATCACGCCGATCGGCCGTTCGCGATCGGCGAAGCTTCGGACGAACGCCACGGCACCGGCGTCCATCCGCAGTCGGTCGGCGTTCGCGACGCCGCCGGGGATCAACAGAGCCGAATAGTCCATCGGATCCGTCTCCCCGAGCGTGCGGTCGGCGGGCACCGACCGGGACGGCCGGAGTCCCTCCACCAGGCTCACGTGACCCGACCGTGGCGCCACGATGTCGACGCTCGCTCCGTGGGATCTCAGCGTGTCGACCGGAATCGTCAGTTCGCTGTCCTCGACGCCGTCGTTCGACACGAGCGCGGCGATCCGGACCCGTTCGAGTGCGCGCAGCGGCTCGCCCTCGACGAGCGGCTCGGGCGCCACCTGCACGATCTCGTCGGTCGACATCGCTCCTCCTCGGGACGGGAATGCCCACGCTGTCTCCCCGCGGACAGCGGCTCCGAAACACGCCGTACCCGCGCACTGACCGATACGGCACCGGGAATCTCCCGGGGGCGGGTGGTCCCTGCCACCGCCGCGAGGTCGTGCGGCGCCGCTCGACACAAAACACCCGAACGCTGGGGCTTGTCGTTCCGCTCGCGCGTGCTATCAGTGGAATGAGGCGACCCGTGCGGCGAGGAGGAGGGAATGGACTTCGGCCACTGGGACTGGACCGGCGACGATGACCGTGCCGACTGGGAGCGGATCTGGACCGGGCTGCGTGATGGCGCCTTTCTCGGTCGCGAGGAGGGCGTCTATCGTCGTGGACTGGTGAGCATCAACGCCGGATGGCTTGCCCGGGGCGGGTTGCTCCATCTCGAGATCCCGGGGCTCCGATTCGTCCCGAACCCGCTTGAGCGCCTTCTCGGCGCCCGGATCCGGTATTTCGCCTTTGCGGACATGACTGAGATCGAGCGCTGTCCGCCGACTCGTGCCGACGTGCTTCCCGGTGGGCTGGCGCCCCGGATTCGGCTGCACCGGTCCGAAGGCCGGCCGGTTGACATCCTCCCCGCGGGCGAGACGCTCGACGAGTGGCTCGTGGCGATGCGCGAGCAGCACGCCGTCTGGGAGCGCCGGGCGCGGTTCCTCTGATCGCCGGCAGGAGCGGCGATCGGGGTCGTCACCGGCCGGCCGTCCGGTCCCACCACGCGCCATCGGCAGCCCCGGGCGTCCCGCGCGCCCGTCCCGCGGTGGCGATGTGTGGCAGGCACGCGTTGCGGGTAGGACACCGACGTCGGTCGGCTGGCCCCCCGGCCGGCCGACAGCGTGGCGTCCGAGGAAGGCACCGTGACCACCAACCTTCACCGTCTGTACGTCGAGCAGCGCCAGAGCCCGTGGCTCGACAACCTGACCCGACAGGACCTCAACGACGGCACCTTGGCGGGGTTGGTCGCACGCGGCGTCCGGGGGGTGACCGCAAATCCGACCATCGTCGCCAACGCGATCGCGGGATCCGACGCCTATGGCGCCCAGTTCGGGGCCCTCATCGGCAATGGGACACCGGTGCTGGACGCCTACTGGGAGCTCGTGCTCGACGATGTCGCAGCGGCCCTTGGGGTGCTGCGACCGGTCTTCGAACACAGCCACGGAGCCGACGGGTTCGTGTCGGTCGAGGTTGCACCGGGACTCGCGGACGACACCGAGGCGACGATCGCGGCGGCCCGGGAGCTGCACGAGCGCATCGGGGCACCGAACCTGCTCGTCAAGATCCCGGCCACGCGGGCCGGGCTCCCGGCGATTCGAGCGATGATCGCCGAAGGTCGGAGCATCAATGTGACGCTCATCTTCTCGCTCGATCGCTACGCCGAGGTCATCGAGGCATACCTCTCGGGACTCGAGTCTTTCGTCGGCCGCGGGGGGGACCCGAGCGGTGTCCACAGCGTGGCCTCATTCTTTGTCAGCCGGATCGATACCGAAGTGGATCGTCGCCTCGACGCGCTCTCCTCCACGGATGCCACCGCGTTGCGGGGCCAGGCCGCCATCGCGCAGGCGAGGCTCGCCTACCGGCTGTTTGTCACCGCGTTCTCGCACGACCGTTGGCAGCCGTTGGCGCTGCTCGGCGCGCGTCCCCAGCGACCGCTGTGGGCATCGACGTCGACGAAGGACCCCGCCTACGCTGACACCCGCTACGTCGACGCCCTGATCGGGCCCGACACGGTCAACACGATGCCGGAGGCGACGCTCGAGGCGTTCGCCGATCACGGAACGGTCGCTCGCACCATCGATGCCGGAGTCGCTGACGCCGAGCGGGTCGTCGCCCGCCTCGCGGCGCTGGGGATCGACATGACAGTCGTCGGCGCGGTGCTCGAGGATGCCGGCGTGGCGGCATTTCGTCATTCGTTCGACTCGGCGCTCACCGGGCTCCGGGCGACGGCTGCGCGCTGACGCGACCGTCGGGAGCCGTCAGATCATCCAACGCCCGGCGATCAACACGGGAATCTCCGAGCCGGCACCGGTGATGCCCGTGACATCGACCTCGGGCCGCCGATCATGAAGTCGATGTGGATGCTCGAAGTGTTCATGTCGGCGGCGGTCGGCCTCGTCAACCGCGTCCGGATATGCGGCGCCGACGGCGACATGGCTGGCTGCATTTTCGTCGAGGAGGGTGTCGTAGAAGACGGTGCCCAGAGGGCCGATCCGACCGCTCCCGTCGACAAGCGCGACCTCGCCGAGTCGCGCACCGCCCTCGTCGATCGCACAGCGGGCTGCCAGGATCTCGCCGCCAGAGTCTGCCCGGATATCGGTGATCCGACCGCCCTCGAAGCGTGCTTCGAGACCGCGGATCACCGTGCCCGCGACATCCAGCGGGCGAGTGGCCCGCACGTAGCCCTCGGTGCGGGTCGGATCCGGAGTCGTGAAGACCTCCTCCGACGGCAGGTTTGGCGCAAAGTCAATCCCGGCGGCGGTCGTCATCGCGGCAGCGATCCAGATCGATCCGGGCAGCAGGCCGACGGTCAGATCGGTGCCCGGGTCCGCGAAACCGCAGCGCGTCGAGTTGCATCTCGGTGAGGCGTCCGGCCGTTGCGAATGAGCTCCGCGCTCCGGGCCGTCCAGGCCGCGACGGGATCCGGTTCGTCGAGGCGCAAGATGTGTGCCAGCTCGTCCCACAGGCGCCGATACGCCGCGTCGGGCTCCAGGTCTGGGTAGACGAGAGCGGCCCATGCGGGCGTGGGGCCGGGACCGATCGTCCAATTCAGCAGCCCCTTGTGGATGACCGTGAGGGATTCCGGGAGTTGCGGCAGCCGGTCCCGACCGGCGCGTTCGGGGTCGATGTCGTCCATCAGCCCGGGGGCGGACGGTCCGCTCAAGGCGATCGAGGCTGACCGCATCTCGCCGAGCTCGAGCACACGTTGGCCCAGCCACGGCGGCACCCAGCCGAGCGACTCGGTCGTCGGCATGCGCCAGGCGCGAGTGCTTGACGTACGGGTCGAAGTAGACGACGTCAACGTACTTCGCACCGCGCCGGTACGCGGCATCGGCGATCGCCCGCGTCAGTTCCTCTTTTCCGGGCGCCGAGGAGACGCCGACGACCTGGCCGGGCTGCACGTTTGCCCCGTGGCCGACCAGCAGGTCGGCAAGTTGGGTGACGTATGTCGGGCGTGAGATGGCAGCCTCCAGACGGCGTGGGTCGGCAGCGGAAAACTACCGCGCGACGCCGCGCGAGGTCCCGGCGGGCGGGCCCGACGCGATCCATTGACATTCGATGATAAATTCGAGCGATGGCCGGACCGGGACGAAAGTCTGGGGATGCGCGCCGCGAGGAGATTGTCGCGGCGGCAGTGCCCCTGTTCGCCCGCCACGGGTATGCGGGCACGAGCACCGATGCCGTGGCACGGGCGGCGGGAATCTCCCAGCCGTACGTCGTGCGGCTGTTCGGCGGCAAGCGCGAGCTGTTCCTGGCGGTAGTCGATGCCGCCTTCGACGAGATCGCCGTGCTGCTCGGCCACGTCCCGCGGCGCCCCACCGCGGCGGAACGCATCGACGACCTGGGTGACGCCTATCGGGAGTTGGCGGGCCGGCGTGACGTGGTCCTGGTCGTCCAGCAGGCGATCAGCGCCGCCGTCGACGACGACGAGATCCGTGCCGCCGTCCAGGAGCACGTGCGGGCGATCCACAAGACCGCATGGTCGGCTGCCGGGGGCGACACGGACCGGGTCCGCGAGTTCTTCGGGCTCGTGACCCTGCTCGGGACCGTCGCGGCGATCGACGTGCCCGAGCTGCTGGGTCCGGACTGGTAGCGCGCTAGGTGGTGGGCGCGGCGGGGTGCTCGGCGGCGACTTGGCGTCGTAGTGCCTCGATACCGACCGCCGACAGCACGATGATGAGAAGTACCGATATCGGCTTGTGAAAGACCGGCAGGGGCTCCCACACGATCAGAATTAGGAGCACGGCCGCCGGGGACGCCGAACGCGTAGTACGGGATTCGCGATCCAGGGTGCCAGCTTCGTGCGCAGCGCGCGCAGCCAACTTGCCGTCGCTGGACAGCCACAGCCCGACGGCGAGGATCGCGGCGATCACGAACAGGGTCCAGTTGATCGTGCTGATGACCTCGGTGCCGATGTACCAGGAGGTGATCAGGGCGGGTCGGACCGTTGTGTCGCTGACGAGCGTATTGACGATCTGTTCCCCGAGCACACGCCGCACGAGCACCAGGACAATCGTCGCAACGAGGATGCCGATTGCCGACCACAGAAGCGCTCGGCGCCGGAAACCGCGTGCCAGCCAGACCGCAAGCACAAACAACGCGACCGTCAACAGCGGCAGCCAGATGACCAGGATGTTCAGCAGGTGCGCGAGGGTCTGGACCGTCCCCAGCTGGTTGCTGTCGACCACGGTGATCTGGCCGGAGTTCGCCGGAATCAGGGCCTCGGCCTGGGTGCCGACCCCTGCGTTGTTGGCGACGTCGATCATCACTGAGCGGAGGTCGAGCACGACCTTGCCGTTGGTCGAGGAGACGTAGTTGCCGTTGTTGTCGAGCAGCTTGACCATGTCGGCGTGAGCCTTCGTCGACGCATCGACAAACAGATTCTGGACCCGCGGTCGCTGCAGCAGGCGGGTCGCGGCGGCCTGTGTGACCTGTCGCAGCCCGTTGGTGACCTCCGGGCTGAACGGTTTGAGCGCCGCCGGCAGCGCGTTGGTGATGTTGGTCTGCACCTTCGGCGAGGTGTAGATCTGTTCGGTTACGTACTGTGCGACGTCCTTCTGGACCCCGGGGTCCTGGATGATCGTCTTGCTCGTCGCGCGCCAGGTCGGCGTGTCATAGACGACCGTGTGGACCCAGATAGCCAGCACGCTGAGGATGATCAGCAGGGAGCCGGCGGCGATGATCAGGCCGGCGGCAATCTGGCGGCCGATCGACCGCCCGGACGGGGCTTCGGGGGGCACGTCAGCGGGAGCGGTGTCGGTCATCGTGGGCGATCCATGGGGTCGGTCGTCACCGGGTCGGCGAGGGGACGCCGATGCGGGTCAGGCGGGGCGGGTATGGGTAGTTGTTCGGACATCACCGGGTCATGTCCTTGTCAGGTCGTCGCCGTGTCGTGCGGGTCGGGGTGCTCGGCGCTGTCGACGTTGAGGATGCCGGCGGCCAGTGCCACGCGCACGATGTCGGCCCGGCTGGTGATGCGGAGCTTGTTCATCATGTTCGCGCGGTGCGTCTCGACCGTGCGCGGCGACAAGTGCAACCGGTTGGCGATCTCCTGGTTGCCGTATCCGAGCGCCAACAGCTGCAGGACTTCACGCTCGCGATCGGTGAGCCCGTCAAGCGGGTCCGGCGGGGCGGGCTGGGCGAGCGCCGCGCCGAGCGCCGGGTGCAGGTAGCGCTGGCCGCGCACCACCGCGTGGAGCGCGTCGACGAGTTCGTCCTCTGCCGCGGTCTTGATCAGGTACCCCTGCGCGCCCGCGGCGAAGGCGGCGCGGACGTCATCGGCCGCGTCGAACATCGAGAGCATCACGACATGCACCTCGGGGTGCCGCTCGCGGATGCTGCGCGTCCCCTCGATGCCACCCATCCCCGGCATCTGGACGTCCATGACGATCACATCCGGACTGGTCCGGTCGGAGACGTGGAGGGCCTCTTCGGCCGATGCCGCCTCGCCGACGCACTCGATGCCGTCTGCGTCGTCAAGGATCAGGCGCAGGCCCGTCCGCAGCACGCGGTGGTCGTCGACAAGCAGAACGCGGATCGGGGGGTCGGACATCGATGGGTGCCCCTGGTCGGGTGACGCGAGCGTCATCATCGCACGCAGGCCGGTTGCATGCGGATTCCACCTGTACCGATAGAGCCGCGCGGGCGCGGTCGGGCGTGTCTGGACGTCGGACCCGTGTGTAGAGTTGCGCGCATGACTGCCTCCACCGCCTCCACCGCCACGCTGCGTCGCGCGGTCTTCCCCCGGGCAGGGGTTCTTACCGACGCGGCCCTCGTTCTCGGCGGCGCCCTCTTCGTCGCACTGTTTGCCCAGCTGTCCATCCGCTTGCCGTTCACCCCCGTCCCGATCACCGGCCAGACGTTTGCCGTGCTGCTTGTCGGCGGCGCACTCGGCACCGTCTGCGGTTCCCTCAGCATGGGTCTGTACGCCCTCATGGGGATCATCGGGTTGCCCGTCTACGCCGACCATGCCCACGGATGGTCCATCGTCTCCGGCGCGACCGGCGGCTACATCTTCGGCTTTCTCGTCGCCGGGGCCCTGGTGGGCTATCTCGCCGACAAGGGCTGGGATCAGCGCTTTGCGACGTCCGGCACGATGATGCTGATCGGGAACACGTTCATCTTCCTGTTCGGCTGCATTTGGCTGCAGCACGTGCTGCACACGAACCTGGAAAAGACGCTCGAGTACGGGCTCTATCCGTTCGTGCCCGGTGAGATCCTCAAGCTGTACCTCGCCGCCGCGCTCCTGCCTGGCGCCTGGGCGTTGGTGCGCAAGATCCGCAGCTAGCGGTGCCCGGTCCGGTCGCCCGCCCGTGGACGCCGCCGACCTGATCATCACGGGGGGTCGGGTCTGCACGTTGGACCCGGCCCGTCCCCATGCCCGGGCCCTGGCGGTCCGTAACGGCGCCGTCGTGGCTGTGGGGAGCGCGGCCGAGATCGCCGCGTTGCGCAGCTCGGCGACGACGGTGATCACGGCCGACGGCCTCGTGGCGGTCCCCGGCCTCGTGGACGCGCACTGCCATCCGCTCTGGGGGGCGCGAGCGACGCGGGACGCCGACCTCACCGGCGCGACCGATCTGGCCTCGGCGCTGGCATCCCTTGCCGCGGCCGGATCCGGGCGCGCACCGGGGGAGTGGGTCGTGGGGCACGGGCTCCGGCGCGAGTGGTTCGGCGGCGCGCCGACGGGTGCGGCCCTCGACCCGGTATCCGGCGGGCGCCCGGTGTTTGTCAGCTTCATCGACGGGCACGGTGCCCTCGCCAACCCGGAGGCGCTGCGCCGCGCCGGTGTCGACGGCCCCCGCGTGTTTGCCGACGCCTCCACGATCGTCTGCGACACCACCGGGACACCCACCGGCGAGCTGCGCGAGCCGAGCGCGATGGACGCCGTGCGGACGCACATCCCGCCACTCGCGCCGGCCCGTCGCAGGGCGCTCTACCGCGCACAGCTCGAGCGCATGGCCGCGGTCGGACTGGTGGCAGCCCACGTCATGGACGACAGTCCGGACGACCTCGACGATCTGGACGCCCTCGAACGTGACGGCGACCTGCCGCTTCGCCTGGTCATCCACATCTGGCTGCAACCCGAGATGGACGATGCCGCCGTAGGCCGGGCGATCGACCGCGCAGCGCGCCGTGGGCGCCGCTGGAGCACCGGCGCGGTCAAGTTCTTTCTCGACGGGGTCGTCGACCAGGGGACGGCGTGGCTCGGGGCGCCCGATCCGTGCGGCCGCGCGACGTCACCGAACTGGCCCGACCCGGACCGGTACGCCGAGATCGTGGCGCGCTGCGTGGCGGCCGGCCTCGGATGCGCCACCCACGCGATCGGCGACCGGGCGATCAGGGCGGCGCTCGACGCCTACGCTGCCGCCGGGCCGCCCCGCCGCGGTGCCTCGCCCTGTCGGATCGAACACGTGGAGTGGTGCGATCCGGACGATCTGGGGAGGTTCGCCGCCCTCGGGGTGGTCGCGAGCGTGCAGCCCGCCCATGTCGCCTCGCTCGCGGCGAATCCCGAATCGGCGTGGGCCGATCGCCTTGACACGCTCCGGCGCGGGTGGGGATGGTCATTTGGCGATCTCCAGGCCGCCGGCGCGACGCTGGCGTTCGGATCCGATTGGCCGGTCGCCGCGGCCGATCCGCGTGTCGGAATGATGTGGGCGCTCCGCCGCCGCGCGCCCGGGCAGACGGGGCCCGGGTACCGGGAAGACCAGGCCGTGGATGCCGAGACCGCGCTTCGGGCGTACACGACGGGACCGGCCCGCGCGGCGGGTGCGGGCTGCGGGGTCTTGACCCCCGGCGCACCCGCGGACATCACCGTGTTTGCCGGCGACCCGCTCGCATGCAGCGCCGATGAGATTGCGCAGCTCCCGGTGGTCGCGACAATCGTCGGCGGCGCGATCGCCTATCGGGGCCCCGGTGTCTGACCCGGTGGACCCCCGCGCGGTCGAAGCAGGCCTCGACGGGCCGGTCGCCGGGCCCGTCGTATGGGCGACCGAGGTGGGGTCGACGAACGACCTCGTCGCCATGCGTGCCCGCGCCGGCGCGGCCGAGGGGCTCGTCATCGGCGCCGACTTCCAGACCGCGGGCCGCGGACGGCGCGGGCGCGTGTGGGAAGCCGACCCCGGCGCGTCGGTGCTCTTTTCGGTGCTTCTGCGTCCCCGCAGGTCCGGGAAGGAGATCGGGCTGCTGCCGATCGCCGCCGCCGTCGGTGTCGCCGACGGGCTTGCGCGGATCGGCGTGACGACGGAACTCGTGTGGCCGAACGACATCACCGTGGACGGCCGCAAGCTCGGGGGCATCCTGTGCGAGCTCGCCAGCACTTCCGGCGAGCTCAGCTGGGCCGTGATCGGGATCGGCATCAACGTCGCCCGGTCTCCCGATGTCGAGGCGCCACGGTGGCGGCCGACGAGCGTGAGCGAGATCCGCGGGACTCCGTGCCCGCGGCAGGACGTCCTCACGTCGGTGCTCGCGGGGGTGTCGGAGTGGTACGCACGCTGGGATGCGGGCGACGATCATGCGATCGCGACGGCGTTCGCCGCGCGTGACGCACTTGTCGGGCGCGTCGTCCGCGTCGCCACGGGCGACCATGTGGTGACCGGTCGGGCCGACGGGCTCGGCCCCGGTGGGGTACTGCGCCTACGGACGTCCGACGGCTCCGTGATCGAATTGGGGTCGGGCGAGGTAACCGGAGTGGACCCGCACGACGAATAGGGGTACGGACGCCCCATTCGGGGTATGGGTTCCCACGAGGACGGTGTGACCAGCGCCCGGCGCCGTGCGCCGGCCGTGGCGGGCACACGCCCACAGTGGGACGTAGTATCGACGAAAGATAGACAGAACCTTGACAAGGCGGGATGCTGCTGAGAGTCTTACGGTGTGAAGACACGGCGGCGCTGCGTGAGGCGGGGAGCCCGGAGGCGGCACCCTCCCGTCACGCACATTGCCCGCCGCGTCATCACAACGGCGCCCCCGCGCCGCGACCCGCAGGCACTTGTCAGAACCGAGGCAAACGTGTTCGAAATCAGTCGCGATCTGTACCGAGAGCTCAAGCCGATGGTGATTGCCGACACCAAGCACCCGGGGCGTGCCGAGCGCGTCCTGCTGTCCGAGTGTGAGCAGACCGTCGCACGTATCGCCCGGGACCTGCGGCGGTACCCGCGCCCGGCGCGGCACCTGTTCTCCAACGTCCGGTTCCTGTTCCCGGTCCAGGAGCAGCTCAACTGCTACCGGATCATCGAACGCCACCTCGGAGCCGCCCTGGTGACCCTCGAGGCCGAGGCCGGACCGGACAATGGGCGTATCGGCGCGCTGCGCTGCGCATCGATCAACCGCAAGGGTCGTCCCTGCGGCCGCGAGCCGCTGCGCGGGTCGCGGTTCTGCCCGTCGCACAAGCACCTCGAATCCATCGTGCCGATGCCGCACCGCGGGTTGTCGGTCGCCTAGCGGCTCACCGTGCGCCGCCGGGGCCCGGGGCCTCGGCGGCGCGGTAGCGCGCAAGGGCCTGGTCGCGACGCTCGTGGTGGTCGACGATCGGGGCCGGGTAGCTGCTGCCGATGACGCATCTCGCCGCGTCCTGTTCGGCACCGGTCATGCGCCACGGTTCGTGAATCCACCGGTCCGGGACGTCGCGCAGCTCCGGCACCCAGCGCCGCAGATACTGCCCCGAGCGGATCGAAGCGCCTGCTCTGTAGGACGGGATTGAAGACCCGGTAGTACGGGGCGGCATCGGTTCCCGTCCCGGCCGTCCATTGCCACCCACCGTTGTTGTTGGCAGGGTCGCCGTCGACCAACCGCTGCATGAAGATCCGCTCGCCGCGCCGCCAGTCGATCATCAGGTCCTTGACCAGAAACGACGCGCAGACCATGCGGGCGCGATTGTGCATCCACCCGGTGGCGGCGAGTTGGCGCATGCCCGCATCAACGAGCGGGTATCCGGTCCGTCCGGCGCACCAGGCCGCGAACCCGTCGGGGTCGTCCGCCCACGCGATCCGTCGATAGGCGGGCCGCAGCGCCATGCGGGCGACGTCCGGATTGCGGGCGAGATGGTGGTGATAGAACTCGCGCCAGCCGATCTGGCGCCAGTAGGCCCGGCGTCCCTCGGACAGCGTGCCCGGGAGCCCGAGCGCACGCCCGATCTGCGCGTCGGTGCACATTCCGAACCGCAGGTATGCCGACAGGTGCGAGGTCGCGGCGTCCCGGTCGAGCACATCGCGTTCCTCGGCGTAGCGGTCCGCCGATCCGCCGGAGATGAACGCGACGAGTGCGGCGCGGGCCGCTGCCGGACCGGCGGGCACCGGGGATGTCGTCGTCCCGAGGGCCTCGGGACGGTCGGAGCCGAGCGCCGGGCAATCCAGGCGCGTCGGCGCCGGAATCTGCGCGGGCACCGGCAGGGCCGCCCACCGGCGAAAGAACGGCGTGAACACCCGGTACCCGTCGCCGGCCGGGCCGGGAATGTCCTCGAGTCGTGCGACCAGATCGCCGTCGTGCTCTTCGACCGCGACGCCCGCCCGGTCGAGGGCCGCGCGCACCGCGGTGTCGCGAGCGGTCCCCCACGGGGAGATCTCGCGCGTCCATGACACACGTCGGGCGTCCACCTCCCGGGCGACCGCGCAGACGATGCGTGCCGGGTCGCCGACGCGGATCACCAACGTCCCGCCGCGGGCGCGCAGCTCGCCGTCGAGGGCGGCCAGGCCCTCGCGCAGGAACGCAAGTCGCGCCGGTGCGCGGTGGTGCCGGCGCGCCAGCAGCGCCGGGTCGCAGACCCAAAGGCACACGACCGGTCCGCGCGCGGCGGCGCTGGCGAGGGCGGGATGGTCGGCGACGCGAAGATCGCGACGGAACCACACGACGGTCGGACGAACGGGCACGGTGCCGCAGTGTCGCCTGCCGGGGTCGTCGCCCGCAACGGGGATCAGCGCGGCACCGGTGGATTTGCGACCATCCGGATCCGGTGGACACGCATTCCAACAAGCCCGGGTGGCACGTCGGGCTCGCCCGGCGCGTTCGCGATCCCCTTCAGGAATTCCTCGCGACCGAGTCGGCCAGCGGCATCGTCCTCGCCGCCGCCGCCGCGCTGGCGATCCTCTGGGCGAGTGTGGCAACGCATTCCTACGAGGCGTTTTGGGGGCACCACATCGGGACGCTCGTCGGGTGGGGGTCGCTGCACCTGACGCTTCAGGACGTTGCCCGCGAAGGCCTGATGCCGATCTTCTTCTTCGTGGTCGGTCTCGAGATCAAGCGCGAGATCACCGTGGGGGAACTGTCGAATCCACGCGTCGCGCTGGTGCCGGTGTGCGCTGCCTTCGGGGGCATGCTCGTGCCCGCGCTCGTCTATCTCGCGATCACCCATGGGGGTGCCGGCAGCGACGGGTGGGGGATCCCGATGGCCACCGACATCGCGTTCGTGGTCGGTGCGCTGCAGCTGCTCGGTGACCGCGTCCCCTCGCAGCTGAAGATCTTCATGCTGGCGATCGCCGTGGTGGACGACATCGGCGCGATCATCGTGATTGCGGTCTGGTACTCCCATGGCGTCCAGCCGGCATGGATCGCCGTCAGCGCCGCGTGTCTGGTCGGCGCATGGGCGCTTCTGCGCGCCGGCGTGCGCTGGGTGCCCGTGTATGTCCTTCTTGGAGTCGCCAGTTGCCTGGCGATGGCCGCCGCAGGGGTCAGCCCGACGATCGACGCGGTGGTCTTCGGGCTATTGATGCCGATGGCCCCGTGGCGCGGATCGCGCGCCATCGACGCGCCGGGACCGACGACGGTCGAGCGGCTGGAGCACCTGGTCCACCCGTGGTCGGCCTTTGTGGTGTTGCCGCTGTTCGCGCTCGCCAGCGCAGGAATTCCCCTCGGCGGCGAGGCGATTCGCCACGCGGTCACCGATCCGATCGCGGTCGGCGTCGCGGTCGGGCTGGTCGTCGGCAAGCCTGTCGGCGTGTTGGCGGCGACGTGGCTCGCGGTCGTCCTGGGACTCGGATCGCTGCCGGACGGGCTCCGCTGGCGCGAGCTGGCATGTGGGGCGGCCCTTGCCGGTATCGGCTTTACGGTGGCGATCTTCGTGGCGACGCTGGCCTTTCCCGCGCAGGCCGAGCTCGATGTTGCGCTGATCGGCGTCCTGGGCGGATCGCTTGTGGCGGCGGCCGCCGGAACGCTCGTCGCGCTGGCGCCGGGACGCCGCCGAAGCTAGGCGATGCGGCGCGTGCGCCCGGACTGACGGTCGCCGGCCGCCACGTGTGGGCGGTCATCGGTCAGCCGGCGCGCAACCCAGACCGGATCGCCGTTGACGTACGTTGCGCCGATGACGTCGGCGATCGCCGCGCTGGCACCCGGGCCCGCCAGGACGAGCGGCGTATGCCGGGCAAGGTGGCCCAGTTCGTCGCGTGAGGCGTCAAGGCTCTCCTCGAGCACAAACGCGACGACCGTCATGTCCTGCCGAAGGGTCTCCGCGGTGGCGATCATCGTGTCGATGGGGGTGTCCGCGCCGAGGAGCGTGATGCGCCAGCCCTGGTCGCGGAGGGCGAGGCCGAGACACACCAGCGGGAGGTCGTGGAGCTCGCCCGGAGCGCAGGCGAGCACGGCGCGCGGCCCGGTGCCGTCATCCCATCCGCGACCGCAGCCGATCAGACGTGACCGCAGCACGCGGCTGGCGAAATGCTCTTGGGCCACGGTGATCTCGCCGGCCTCCCAGCGGTCGCCGAGGTCCCGGAGGTAGGGGAAGACGACGTTCGAGATCAGCGACTCGATCGAGAATCGGTCGATGATCCGGTCGATTGCCCGGTGTGCGGCGGCCTCGTCGAATCCTTCGAGGGCCGTCCGCAGCTCGGTGATCGGATCGCCGGTGGCGGTGTCATCGAACCTGCCCGCGGCCTCGGCTCGCGCACGCTCGGCCGCCTGCGCCGGAGCAAGCCCGGCGGCGAGGTGGCGCTGCATCGCAACGACACGTTCGAGGTCGGCATCCGAGTAGAGGCGAAAGCCGCCGGCGCTGCGTTCCGGATCGAGAATGGCGTACCGGCGCTCCCAGGCGCGCAGCACGTCGGGGCTGAGTCCGACGCGCCGTGCAAGCTCGCCGATGCGAAGATACCCCTGCGTGTTCGGCGGGCTCACGTGTGCGGCACCATGAATCGGACGGGGCACGCTCTCTTCATTGCTGTCCAAGGACTGTCAAACGACAGTTTATCCGGTGTCCATAGTCACCGACAACGGGGACCGGTCAGCCTCCGACGGTCAGGACGAGCTTCCCGAACGCGTCGCCGGACGCGAGCCGCGCGTAGGCGCGGCTCGCGTCGGCGAGCGGATATGTCGCGTCGATCAGGGGCCGGGCGCCGGTCACCGACAGCATCCGGATGGTGGCCTCGAGCTCGTTGCGGGTGCCCATCGTCGTGCCCAGCACCGACAGCCCACGCCAAAACAGGCGGGCGAGCTGTGCGGGCGGGTCGCCGCCACTGGTCGCGCCCGCGACGACGATGCAGCCGCCCGGGCGGAGGCTCTTGAGCGAGTGGTCCCACGTGGCGGCGCCGACGGTCTCAAGGACCGCATCGGCACGTCCGGTCAGACGGTCGCCGGGCGCCAGCGCGTGGTCGGCACCGAGGGCGAGCGCGGCGGCGCGCTTGGCCTCACTGCGGCTTGTGACCGACACCTCGAGTCCCGCAGCACGGGCCAGGATCACGGCGGCGGTCGCAACGCCGCCGCCCGCGCCCTGGATGAGCACGTGGTCGCCCGGTCGCAGGCCGGCGCGCGTGAACAGCATGCGGTAGGCGGTGAGGTAGGCGGTCGGGAGACACGCCGCCTGTTCCCAGGACAGGTCTGCGGGCTTCGGCACGACGTTGCGCTCCGGCACCACGATCTCCTCGGCATGGGTCCCGCCGACGCCGCGCTCGCTGAGCAGGTGCATGTCGGAGGCCAGCGTCTCGTCGTCACCGGGCCCGGACGTCCCGAGCACGGCGTGGACGATCACCTCGCGGCCATCATCGGTCACTCCTGCCGCGTCCGTGCCAAGCGGCGTTCCCACGTCCTCGGGGCGGACGCCGACCCCGCGGAGGGTCCAGAGATCGTGATGGTTGAGCGACGCTGCGCGGACCCGGACGCGGGCCCACCCCGCGGGGACCGCCGGCGCTTCCCGATCGCCGACGGCAAGTACCGCCAGCGGGTCGTCGGCATCGATTCCGGTGGCGAATGCGGCAAGCATGGGGGGACCTCCGTCGGGGCCTGGGCGGCCCACGGGCCGCCCGATCATTCTGCCAGGGGCCGCCGACGCGACGGCCGTGACCGGTCAGGGGCTCTGTCATTGTGTCGTCACGATGCGGGCGGCGATGTATCACGGGGCAGGGCGAATCGAGCTGGTCGACCTGCCGCGGCCGGAGGCGGGGCCGGGTGAGTTGGTGGTGCAGGTCCGCGCGTGCGGACTCTGCGGAAGTGATCTGCTCGACTGGTACCAGGACCCGCGGGCGCCGATGGTGATGGGCCATGAGCCGGTCGGCGTCGTGGCGGAGACCGGCGACGGGGCTCCCTTTGCCGTCGGGACCCGGGTGTTCGTGCACCACCACGTCCCGTGTATGGACTGCGAGCTCTGCCGCACGGGACGCGACACGCTGTGCCCGACGTTTCGCGCGACCCGGATCGATCCGGGCGGACTGGCGGAATACATCCGCGTGCCGGCCGAGATCGTGCGGCTGGACGTGCTCGAATTGCCGGATGCCGTATCCGACCTGGCGGCGACGCTGATCGAGCCGCTCGGCTGCGTCGTCCGTGGCCAGGAGCGTGCGGGGTTGGTTCCCGGCGCGACCGTCGTCGTCGTCGGCGCCGGGGCGATGGGCCTGCTGGAGATCTCCGCGGCCCGGGCCCGTGGCGCCCGGGTCGTGGCAATTGAGCCGCGTCCGGAGCGTCGCCTGCTCGCCCGCCGCTGTGGTGCCGAGGCCCCCGAGGATCTCGGGCTCGCCGCGGTCCGCGCGGTCGTGGGTGACGACGGCGCGCCCGCGGTGTTTGTCACCACGTCCGCTCCCGCGGCGATCGACGCGGCCATCGCGCTCGCCGCCCCGGGCGGGCTCGTCCAACTGTTCGCGCCCCCGCGACCGGGTGTGCCGGTGCCGGTCGACCTCGGCGCGGCATGGTTCCGCGAGGTGCGGATCGGCTCGACATACTCGGCGGGACCCGCCGACACGCGCGCAGCGCTGGCGCTGTTGCAAGATGGCGCGGTCGATGCGGACCTGGTCGTGTCCCACCGGATCCCGCTCGCAGACATCGATCACGCGTTTGCGTTGGCACGCAGCGTGACGGCGATGAAGGTCGTCGTCGACGTCTCGCAATAGGGACGTGTCCGGGAGCGGGTGACCGTGCGCTATTGTTGCCCGGTCCGGGCGCGCGTCCGGCGTGGTGAACGTAGCTCAGTTGGTAGAGCTCCTGGTTGTGGTCCAGGCGGTCGTGGGTTCGAGTCCCATCGTTCACCCTCCTCCGACCGCCGGACCGGGCGGGTGTGGCGGAACCGGCAGACGCGCTAGGTTTAGGTCCTAGTGGGGCAACCCGTGGAGGTTCGAATCCTCTCACCCGCATGTCGATAACTACTGAAATCACCTCGCAAGAAGACGGCCGCGTCGAGCTGGCCGTTGTGGTGTCCGAGGACGCCGTCGGAGAGGCCTTCGAGCGCGCGCTGCAGCGGCTGTCGCGCGGCGTCAAGGTCCCCGGATTCCGCCAGGGACGGGTTCCGACCTCAGTGGTCATGAGCCGGTTCGGCCGTCCGGTCGTCGTCCAGGAAATGCTCAAGGTGTCGATGGTGGAGTGGTACGAGCAGGCGGTCGCCGAGTCCGGCATTCGTCCGATCGACGACCCCGACTTGGCGCTCGACGAGGTGCCCGACGAGGGCGACCTGCGGTTCCGTGCCGCCGTCCCGACCCGTCCGACCGCCAAACTCGGCGATGTCGTCGGCCTTGAGGTCGGCAAGGAAGAGGCCGAGATCCCGGAGGGTGCCGTTGACGCGGAGCTCGATCGGATTCGCCTCCAGGGATCCCGGATGGCACCGGTCGACCGGCCCGCGCAGACCGGCGACTTCCTGGTCGTCGACTTCGACGGATCGGTGGGCGGGAAGCGACTGCCGTCGGCGAGCGCCCGCGACTACGTGGTCGAGCTCGGATCGGAACGGCTCCTGGCCGGCTTCGACGAGAAGCTCCAGGGCAGCCGACCGGGGGACACGGTCTCGATCGAGGTGACCTACTCCGAGGATGACAGCCGCAAGGAAATTCGCGGCAAGACGGTCGAGTACACCGCCGAGGTCAAGCAGGTCCAGGAGCGGGTGCTGCCTGAGCTCGACGACGATTTCGCCGCCGAGAACACGGAGTTCGACACGCTGGCCGAGTTGACTGCCGACATTGAACGACGCCTGCAGGAGGCCGCCGACGCCCGCGTCGACGAGCTGTTCCGTCGTCGGGTCATCGATGCCGCAGTCAAGGATGCGACCGTCGACGTCCCGGAGATCATGGTCCAGCGGCGCATCGGCGGGATCCTCCAGCAGACCGCCGCCGCGCTGCCGAGCGGCGTCTCGTTCGAGACGTACCTCCAGGCCACGGGCCGGACACTGGATCAGACCGTCGAGGAGCTCCGCCCCGACGCCGAAATGGCGATCCGGCGCGAGCTGGTCGTCGAGGCGATCTGTGCCGACCAGCACATCGAGGTCACCGACGACGAGGTCGACGCGCAGGTCCGCCAAGATGCCGAGGCCGTCGGTCGCGACGCGGACGAGCTCATGGCCGAAGTGGTCGCGGAAGGGGCGTTCGAGCGTTTGCGCGAAGACATCCGACTCCAGCGTGCGGTGCAGTATCTGGTCGACAACGCGGTCCCGATCTCCATGGAGCAGGCCGAGGCGCGTGAACGTTTGTGGACGCCCGAGGAGGAAAAGAGCCCCTCGGACGCCAAACTGTGGACGCCCGGAGATGCAAAGTGATCCCAGGAGGACGCACGCGTTGAGCCCACTTATTCCGATGGTCGTCGAACAGACATCGCGTGGCGAGCGTTCGTTTGACATCTACTCGCGACTGCTCAACGAGCGGATCGTGTTCCTGGGCACCCCGATCGACGATCAGATCGCCAACCTGATCGTCGCGCAGCTGTTGCACCTCGAGTCCGAGGATCCGGACAAGGACATCTCGCTGTATGTCAACTCGCCCGGCGGGTCGGTCTACGCGGGGCTTGCCATCTACGACACCATGCAGTTCATCAAGCCCGACGTCCAGACGATCTGTGTCGGGATCGCGATGAGCATGGGCGCGCTGCTGCTGGCCGGCGGCGCCAAGGGCAAGCGGATGGCGCTGCCCAACGCGAAGATCATGATCCATCAGGTCTCGAGCGGCTTCTCCGGTCAGGCCTCGGACATCGAGATCCACGCCCGCGAGATCATCGACCTCCGCCACAAGCTCGACGAGATCCTCGCCCTTCACACCGGCAAGGAGCTCGAGGCGATCAAGCACGACACCGAGCGCGACAACTTCATGAGCGCCGAAGAAGCCCGGGAGTACGGCATCGTCGATCGGGTGATCACCTCGCACTAGTGCGCGGGATCCCCACGTCCTGACGAGGATTCTCAGATGGCCAAGTCTTCCGACGCGAACGAGCAGCTTCTCTGCAGCTTCTGTGGCAAGTCCCAGCGGCAGGTCAAGAAGCTGATCGCAGGTCCCGGCGTCTATATCTGCGACGAGTGCATCGATCTCTGCAACGAGATCATCGATGAGGAGCTGGCCACACCGGTCGCCTTCGACCTCGAAACGCTGCCGCGCCCGCAGGAGATCTACGACGTCCTCAACGAGTACGTCGTCGGGCAGGTCGAGGCCAAGCGGACGCTGTCGGTCGCCGTCTACAACCACTACAAGCGCGTGCAGATGATGTCCGTCGGCGAGACGGACATCGAACTGCAAAAGAGCAACATCCTGCTGCTCGGGCCCACCGGCTGCGGCAAGACGCTGCTCGCCCAGACGATGGCGAAGATCCTCAACGTCCCGTTCGCGATCGCCGACGCCACCGCGCTGACCGAGGCCGGGTACGTGGGCGAGGATGTCGAGAACATCCTGCTCAAGCTGATCCAGGCGGCCGACTTCGACGTCAAGCGCGCCGAGACGGGGATCATCTACATCGACGAGGTCGACAAGATCGCCAGAAAGGCCGACAACCCGTCGATCACGCGGGACGTGTCGGGCGAGGGGGTCCAGCAGGCGCTGCTGAAGATCCTGGAGGGAACGGTCGCGTCGGTTCCGCCGCAGGGCGGCAGGAAGCACCCGCACCAGGAATTCCTGAGCATCGACACGACGAACATCCTCTTCATCTGCGGCGGGGCGTTCGCCAGCCTCGAGCAGATCATCGATCGACGGGTCGGCAGCGGCGGCGTCGGCTTCGCGGCGGAGGTCCACTCGCGTCACGAGCACGACCCGCACGGACGCTTCAGCCAGGTGCTGCCCGAAGACCTGATGCACTACGGGCTGATTCCCGAGTTCATCGGGCGGCTCCCGGTGATCTCCGCCGTCCATCAGCTCTCTCGGGACGACCTGGTCAAGATCCTCACCGAGCCGCGCAACGCGTTGACCAAGCAGTACAAGCGGTTCTTCAGCTTTGACCGGGTTGATCTGGCGTTCGCCGACGAATCGCTCGTGGCCATCGCCGACCGCGCGCTCGAGCGGGAGACCGGCGCCCGGGGGCTGCGGACGATCGTCGAGAGCGCGTTGATGGATGTCATGTTCGAGCTGCCGTCGCGGGACGACGTGGTCAAATGCGTGGTCACACGGGAGACCATCGACAAGGGACTGCCGCCGACGCTGGTGACCGAGGCCCCGGGGCGTGAACGTCGCGCCGAGGCAGGCGGGTGACCGGGCCGAAGCACGCATCCCCAGCGGCAGGCGGCGGTGATCTCAAGTACGACCCGGCGGCCGACGAGCCCCGCTGGGTCGCGGCGTGGGATGCGTCCGGTGCGCTGAGGGCGAATCCCGCGTCCGGCAAGCCGGCGTACAGCATCGCGATCCCTCCGCCCAACGTGACGGGCGCCCTGCATATGGGGCACGCCCTCAACAACTCCATTCAGGACGTGTTGATCCGGCATCACCGCATGGCGGGGTTCGAGACCCTGTGGATCTGCGGAACCGACCATGCCGGGATCGCGACCCAGGCCCAGGTCGAAAAGGCGCTGGCCCGCGAGGGGCGGTCCCGGGACGAGCTCGGACGGGACGCGTTCGTCGCGCGTGCCTGGGAGTGGCGGGCCGAATACGGCGGGACGATCATCGGCCAGCTTCGCCGCCTCGGCGCGACGCTCGACTTCTCCCGCGAGCGCTTTACCCTCGACGACGGCTACGCCAAAGCCGTCCAGCACACGTTCGTGGACCTGTACCGGAAGGGCCACGTCTACCGCGACCACTACATGGTCAACTGGGATCCCGGATTGGGGTCCGCAATCTCCGATCTCGAGGTCGAGGATCGCGAGGTCACCGACGCGCTGGTGGAGATCGCGTACCCGCTCGCCGACGGCTCGGGAGAGCTGATCGTCGCGACGGTCCGCCCCGAGACGATGCTCGGCGACACCGCCGTGGCCGTCCACCCCGACGACGACCGCTATCGGCACCTGGTCGGCAAGACATGCGTGCTGCCGCTCGTGGGGCGCGAACTGCCGATCGTGGCCGACGAGTACGTCAAGCCGGAATTCGGCACCGGGTGCCTGAAGATCACCCCCGCACACGACCCGAACGACTTCGACCTCGCGCGTCGCCACGGCCTGCCGGCGATCAGCGTGATCGGGGAGGACGGCCGGATCGTCGACGCGATGGGGGAGCGGTACGCCGGGTTGACGCCGGAGGAATGCTCGGAGCGCGTTCAGGCAGACCTTGCCGCTGCGGGCCTGCTGCGCGGCAGCGAGCCCTACACCCATACCGTTCCGTTCTCACACCGGTCAGGGCGACGGGTCGAGCCGCTGATCTCGCTCCAGTGGTTCTGCGACATGAAACGCCTCGCCGAGCCCGCGATCGCGGCCGTCGAGGATGGGACGGTGACCTTCACCCCGTCGCATTGGGCCGGCGTGTACGTCCGATGGATGCAGGAAATCCGCCCGTGGTGCCTGTCACGCCAGCTCTGGTGGGGACACCAGCTGCCGGTGTGGTACCGCGGCGACGAGGTCTACGTCGGGGAGACCGCGCCGGACGGCGAGGGCTGGGAGCGCGACCCCGACGTGCTCGACACCTGGTTCTCGTCGGGGCTGTGGCCATTCGCGACCCTCGGGTGGCCGGAGCGGACCGCAGAGCTCGAGCGCTTCTATCCGACCAACGTGCTCTCCACGGCCCGCGACATCATCTTCCTCTGGGTCGCCCGCATGGTCATGCTCGGAATCGAGTACATGGGATCGCCCCCGTTCGCCGATGTGTACATCCACTCGGTGATTCAAGCCGCCGACGGGCGTCGGATGAGCAAGAGCCTCGGCACGGGTGTCGACCCGCTCGAGCTCATCGACGAGCACGGCGCCGACGCGCTCCGTTTCGGCCTGCTGCTGATGAGCAGCCAGCAGGACGTCCGGTTCTCGGCAGAGAAGATCCGGCAGGGGCGCCAACTGGTCACCAAGATCTGGAACGCCACGCGCCTGGTGGTCGCCCGTGGAGGGACGGCCGGGGCGACGACGCCGCCGGAACCCACGACGATTGCCGACCGCTGGATGGCCTCGCGGGTGACCGAGGCGATCGACACCGCCGACGACCTGATCGCCCACTACGAGTTCAGCCGCCTGGCGGATGTCATCTACCACCTGGTGTTCGACGAGTTCTGCGACTGGTATCTCGAGCTGCTCAAGCGGGACGAGGCGACCGCAGCGGTGGCCGGCGATCTGCTCGAGCAGATCCTGGCCCTCGTCCATCCGGTGATGCCGTTCGTCACCGAGGCGTGTTGGGAACAGCTGCCGGGGTCGACGGGGCTGATGCTCGTCCACGCCCCGCCCCGCCGACCGGGTGCGCGCGACGGTGAGGCCGAGGCCATGGTGGCCGCACTTCAGGATGCCGTCACCGTCGTGCGGGCGTGGCGCAGCCGGCACGGGTTGAGTCCGAAGACGGAGCTCACGGTCGCCTTCGACGACCTCGACCTCGGCGCGTTGGCACCCGCGTTTGCGGGTGTTGCCAACGTCACACCCGGCGCGGTCGACGGCGACGCTCAGGCCCTGGCCGTCGGCTCCGGGCAGATTCGCATCGTCGCGCCCGTCGGGCAGGTCGACACGGCCGCCGAGCGCGCGCGGCTGGTCGCCGAACTTCATCGCGTCGACACGGAGCTCGCGCGTGCCGAGGCCATGCTGGCCAACGACCGCTTCGTGTCCCGCGCCCCCGCCGAGCTGGTCGCGGCGGAACGGGAGAAAGTGGAACGGTTCGTCGCGGAGCGGCAGGTACTCAACGGGCAGATCGGGGCGCTCGGGCCGTGACCCTGGCCGACGCGCTTGCCTACGTCGAGAGCCTCGACATCCTGGGCATGCGGTTCGGCCTGGCGAGGATGGAACACGTGCTGGCCGAGCTCGGCGATCCCCATCGCGCCCAGCCGGCGATCCACGTCGTCGGGACGAATGGCAAGTCCTCGACGACCCGACTGTTGGCGGCCCTGCTCGCGGCCGAGGGCCTTCGGACGGCCGCGTATCTGTCGCCGCACATCGTCGGGTGGACCGAGCGGCTCATGATCGACGGTGCCGTCGTTCCCGACCATACCTTCGCGGCCGCGCTGACCCGTGTTCGGGATGCGGTGGCGCACCTCGGCTACGCAGGCGACGACGCGGTCACGCAATTCGAGGTACTGACGGCTGCCGCCTTCGTGGCGGTCGCCGACGCCGGGGTCGACCTGTTCGTCGTCGAGGCGGGACTCGGCGGTCGCTTCGACGCCACCAACGTGCTCGGTGGGGGCGCGGTGACGGTGTTGACCAACATCTCGCGCGAGCACACCGAGCTGCTGGGTGAGACGGAGGGCGAGATCGCGGGGGAAAAACTTGCCGTCGCCCCCGACGGTTCCGATCGCCTGGTGGTTGGGCGTCTGGATGCGCCGGCCGTGGACGCGGTCGCCCGCGTGATGGCGGCACACCGCCTGTCCGGGTGGTGCCTCGGCCGCGAGATTCTCGTCGGCGACGATCGCGATGGGTGCCGCATCGAGGTCGATGGCGCCGTCTACTCGGGTCTGCGCATCGGCGCGACCGGACGGTTCCAGCGGGACAACCTGGCCGTCGCGCTCGGCGCCGCGCAACGGTTTCTCGGACGCCCGCTTGACGTACCGGGAGTCCGGCGCGCGGCCGCGTCCGTGCGGGTGCCGGGGCGGCTCGAGACGTTCGCCGGATCTCCGGACGTCGTGATTGACGGCGCGCACAACCCCGCCGGGATGCGTGCGCTGGCCGCATCGCTCGACGAGATCTTCGGCGCCCGCCGTCCCGTTGCGGTCGTATCGGTGCTCGACGACAAGGACCTCGGGGCGATGTTGGAGGCGATCGCCCCGCGCTGCGCCGCCGTGATCGCGACGCGCTCGTCACACCGCCGCGCCGCCGATCCCGCCGCCATCGCTGCCGCGGCCCGTCATCTCGGCGCCGCGGACGCGGTCGTCGCGGACCCGGCGGCGGCGCTGGCGGCGGCCGTCGCGCAGGCCGGCCCGGCGGGTGCGGTGCTCATCTGCGGATCCCTGTATCTGCTCGCGGATGTCCGACCGCTGCTGCTGGCCGTCCAGCCCGCGGGGCCCCCGTCACGGTGACCGGCACCGAGGTTCGACCCGGCTCCGCAATGTGCGGGATTTGCCCTGATATGCTCGCCCCGCACAAATGCGGAACGAGCTTGGATGCCCAGCATTGATCACAATGACCCGTTTGCGACCGTGACCAGTTTCTTCAGTTCAGGTCTGTGGAGCGCGCTCAGTCTGCTTATCGAGGTCTTCCTCGTGCTGCTGTGGCTGTCGCTGATCTGGTGGACCTACCAGGATGTGCGTCGACGCACCGAGAACGGCACGTTCATCGCCGTCGCGCTCGTGCTGGTCATCGTGCTGCCGTTCTTCGGGGCGGTGATCTACCTGATCGTCCGGCCGCCCGAGCTGCTCGATGAAGCGCGGGAGCGCGAGCTCGAATTGGTCGCGCTCGAGCGGCGTCTCCAAGAGATCGGCGATGACGAGGGCCGGCAGATGGTCTCCCGGATGATCGCCCGTGAAGGGTTCGCCGGCGCCGACATCGATGCGCACGACATTCTGCAAAAGGCCGGCGCGGTCACCCAGGACGACCTGCGTGACCTGCAGTCCCGTCTGACCGAGCTCGAGTTCCGGCTGCGGGTCACCGATCGCGTCAACCGCGAATCGGCGGTCAGCGGGCCGTTCGATCAGTCGGGCGAAACCGGCAAGGCGCAGGCGATCCGCCAGACCCGTACCGACACTGGCACCACCTCCGGAGGAATCGATTGAGCGAGCGCTCGTTTGTCATGATCAAACCCGATGGCGTCGCGGCCGGATTGACGGGGGAGATCATCTCGCGGATCGAGCGTCGCGGACTCGTGGTCGTCGGACTCAAGAAGCAGACCGTCACGCGGGACGCCGCCGAGTCCCACTACGCCGAGCACAGCGCACGGCCGTTCTTCGGTGAGCTCGTGGACTTCATCACCTCGGGTCCGGTTGTCATGCTGGCCGTCGACGGGCAGGGCGCGATCGGCGCGCTGCGGACGATGATGGGCGCAACCAACCCGCTCGACGCTGCTCCCGGAACCATCCGCGGCGACTACGCACTGGATGTCGGGCAAAACATCATCCACGGGTCCGACGGTGAGGAATCGGCGGCGCGCGAGCTCGCGCTGCACTTCCCCGAACTGTGATCCTGCTGGCCTCGCGGTCGCCCCAACGGCGGGCGCTGTTGGGGCTGCTCGGCGTGGAGTTCCGCGTGGTCGTCTCCGCCGTTCCGGAGCAGGACGATGGGGCGGATGCGACGGCGCTTGTGATCGCCAACGCGCGCGCCAAGGCGCGCGATGTGGCCGCGCGCTCCGGGGTGCCCGCGGCGGGCGCCGTGCTGGGTGCCGACACCGAGGTCGTGCAGGACGGGCGCATCCTCGGAAAGCCCGCCGATGCCGAGGCGGCCGCGGCGGCGGTCACGCGCCTTGGCGGCCGCACGCACGAGGTGATCACCGGCGTCGTGCTCATCTCCGACAGCGGCGAACAGACCGCGTGTTCGGTCACCCGGGTGACGTTCCGAAGCCTCCGCCCGGAGGAGATCGCGTGGTACGTGGGGACGGGCGAGTGGCGGGACCGCGCAGGGGGGTACGCGATCCAGGGCGCCGGCGCGGTTCTGTGTCGTCGGATCGAGGGTGATCTGGCAACGGTCGTCGGTCTGCCGGTCGCCCTCGTCGCCGAGATGCTCGCCGGCATCGGGATCTGGCCTTCGCATTGATCTTCGCGAGGTGGCGCGGCCGCTCACGTGGCGTGCCCGACTGTCCGATAGGACGGGTACGGCTCCCCGACCGGGCGGCCGTTATGGTGTTCGCATCGGCGGATATCGCGCGGCCGAGCAGTAGTGGGGGACCGTGACCTTGTAGGAAAGCGGCACTATGCAGGCAGATTCCACAGCCGTCATTCTGGTGGGATTCCAGAATGATTATTTTGGTTCGCGCGGCATCGTGCGCGGGATCCTCGACGACCCGTTTCGCATGGATGCCGTCCTGGCGAACACGCTGGGGCTGTTGCGTGCACTTGCCGATACGGAGGTCGCGCTGATCGCGACACCGATCGTCCTGCGTCCGGAAGCGTCGGAGCTCGGGATGCCCGACGGGATCATGAAAGATCTTCGTGCCCTCGGCGCGTTTCGGGAGGGCACCGTCGGGGCCGACGCGGTTCCCGAAGTGGCCGCCTTCGGCGACCGCATCACCGTGGTTCCCGGCAAGGTCGGCTTCAACGCGTTCACGGCGACCGGACTCGAGGATGTCTTGCGCGACCGCGGCATCCGGGACGTCGTGATTGCCGGGGTGCTGACCAGCCTGTGTATCGACTCGACCGGGCGAGCCGCCTATGAGCGGGGGTACCGGGTCACCGTGCTCGCCGATTGCGCCGCCGGACGGACCCCGATCGAGCATGACTTCTACTGTGCCAACATCTTCCCGCTCTACGGGCGCACCGCGCTCTCCGCGGCCCTGGTGGACGAGCTGACGCTCTCCACGGTCACCTGATCGACGAGCGGCGGAAACGGAGATGACCGAAACGACCGGCGGCGCACCCCATATCGCGCGCGACGCTGGCGTGGAAGCCACCCAGCGGCTGATCGAAGCGGTGGTCGAAGCCGATTCGCGCATGCGCCGGCGCCTGGACTTCGTCTCGGAAGCGATCTTCGAGGTCGACGGGCTCGGCGCCCTGGTGTACGTCAACCGGGCATGGACAACCTTGACCGGGCGACCCGAGTCCGGCTCGCACGGGCGCCTGGTCTGGGACGAGTTCGCCGAGGACTACCGCGGGGCGGTGCGGGAGGTGGTCGCCGGTTCGGCCGCGCGCGTCACCGTGCCGCTGCTCCGGGAGGACGGCTCACGGGTCTGGGTCCGCCTGTCTGCGACGCCGATGCTGGACGGCGGAGCGATCGGCGCCCTCGACGACATCTCCGACGAGATCGCCACGCGCGACGAGCTCGCGATGCTGTCTGCGGTGGCGAGGTCGACGGACAGCCCCGTGATGATCACCGATTCCGGCGGCCGCATCGACTGGGTCAATCCCGCGTTCGAGCTCCGCACCGGCTACACGCTTGCCGAAGTCCGCGGCCGGCGCCCGGGAGCCGTGCTGCAGGGTCCCGAGACCGATCCGCGCGCCGTTGCGCGCCTCCGGACCGCCATCCGCGGTGGCAGATCGATCTCCGAAGAGCTGATCAACTACACCAAGTCGGGCGAGCCCTACTGGGCGCTGCTGCAGATCACCCCCGTCACCGACGACGAGGGTGCGGTGACGCGGTTCGTGGGCCTTCAGAGTGAGACCACCGAGCGCCGGCGCTACGAACAGCAGATCCTTGACCACACCTCCGAGCTGGAGGCGCGGGTCGTCGCCCGGACCGCCGACTTGGCCAAGGCCAAGGATGCCGCCGAATCGGCCGTCCAGGCCCAGGGCGCCTTTCTCGCCATGATGAGCCACGAGATCCGCACATCGCTCAACGCGATTGTCGGGCTCTCCCGCCTGTGCCTGGGTACCGATCTCGATGCGCGGCAACGCGACTACGTGGTCAAGACCGACCGGGCTGCACAGAACCTCGTGCGCATCGTCAACGACGTGCTCGACTTCTCGAAGATCGAGGCAGATGCGCTCGAGCTTGAATTCCGGCCGGTCGATCTGCGCGCGGTGCTGGCGAATGTCGACGCGGTTGTCGGCAGCCTCGCCCGGGACAAGGGCCTCGAGTTTGTCGTCGATGATGCGGTTGCGGACCCGACGGGTCTCGTCGGTGACCCGTTCCGCTTGGAGCAGGTGCTCCTGAATCTGGGCGGAAACGCGGTCAAATTCACCGCATCCGGGCAGGTGCGGATCGGGGCGCGGACGACGTCGGTGACCGACGAGCAGGTGACGCTCGAATTCCGGGTGACCGACACCGGAATCGGCCTTCAGCCGGACGAGCTCGACCGCATGTTCGATGCGTTCGCTCAGGCCGAGAGCTCGACGTCACGGCGCTTCGGCGGCACCGGGCTCGGGCTGACGATCTCCAAGCGCCTGATCGAGCGGATGGGTGGCGAGATTGCCGTCACGAGCGCACCGGGGGAAGGGACCACCTTTGTGGTCACCGTCCCGCTTGCCCGGGCAGGCTCGTCCGACGGCGATCCGGGCGCGGACGCCGACCTGGACGTGCGGTCCGACCGTCACCTGGGGCGCCTTGTCGGTGCGCGGATCCTCGTCGCCGAAGACGATCCCTTCGCCGAGCAGATCATTCGCGAAACCCTTGCCGCCGCCGGCGCCCACGTCACGATCGCGCGCCGCGGACAGGATGTGCTGGACCGGGTCGACCACGACGACGTGTTCGACATCGTGCTGATGGATGTTCAACTGCCGGACATGGACGGACTCGAGGTCACGAGACGCTTGCGGGCCGATGCCATGGCCGCCGGCCTGATCGTGATCGCGATGACCGCCGGTACCGGCATCGGCGACCGTGATGCCTGCCGTGGCGCCGGGATGGACGATTTCGAATCAAAGCCGGTCGTGCCCGAGCGCCTGTTCGCGACGCTCGCGCGGTGGCTCCCGGACCGGGACGTGTCCGCAGCGGACGAGGCGCCCCGGAGTGTTGACCCCGTCCCGGACGTTGCACCGGCGCCGCCGAAGGGGATGGCCGAGATGTTGCGGGCCGATTCGGCCCAGTTGCGGCGCCTCGCGGCACTGTCCATCGCGCCGCTGGACTCCTCCGGTCTCCTGGCAATGCTCAACGGCGACCACGACCAGCTGGTGCGGCTGATCGCGCTGTTTCTCGAGACCTCCCGCGAGGCCCTCGATCGGATCGACACCGCCTGGGCGCGGCGGGACCTCGTGGCCCTGAGCCACATCGTGCACCCCCTCAAGGCGAGCGCGTCGACCGTCGGCGCGAGTCCGCTCGCATCGCTGTGCCGCGACATCGAGACCGCCTGCCAGGGGGGGGATCTCGTGGGCGCCGAGCGCCTGCTGGCCCGGTTGCGCCCGACCTTCGAGCGCGTTGCTGCGGCCGTCGACGCGGCAGGGGGCGGGGCGGGATGACGGCGACAATTGCCCCCCTGACCTCGCTGAAGGTCCTGATCATCGATGACGACCGCTTCATGCTCGCCTTCGAGGAGCAATTGGTGCGGACGTTCGGCGTCGTCGATGTGGAGGTCGCCGGCGACGGGCGCCTGGCCAGGCAGATGGTCGACGACCCCGATTCGTGTCCCGATGCGATCGTGTGCGATCTCGACATGCCGGAAATGGACGGCATCGAGTTCATCCACTATCTGTCCGACCGCGGTTTCGCCGGAGGGGTGATCGTCGCGTCCGGTGCCGGCGATCGGATCGTGGCCTCGGTCGGTGCGCTGGTGCGAAGTCTCGACCTCCATCTGGTGGCGTCGTTAACCAAGCCCGTCGATCCCGACACGCTGCGCGAGGCACTGTCACTCATCCAGTCACGGGCCGCCCGCCTGCCCGGGGACGGTCGCGTTGCGGCCCGATTTGCGACGCTCGACGGCGATGATGTTCGGGCCGGAATCGCCGCGGGCTACGCCGACATCTGCGTTCAGCCGCAGGTCGGAGTCGCCGATCGGCGCGTCGTCGGGGTCGAGGTGCTGCTGCGCTGGACCGATCCGGAGCGCGGGATCCTGTCGCCGACGGCGGTGGTGCCCGTCGCCGAAGACGCCGGCCTGATCGATGAGCTCACCCTCGCGATCTACCGTCGCGCGGTCGCATGCCTGTCGGCGTGCCGCGCAGCCGGCTTCGACCTGCGCGTGTCGGTCAACCTGTCGACGTTGAATCTCCATCGCCTCGACCTGCCGGAACGCCTGCTGAAGATCGCCCAAGACGCGGGCGTGCCCACCGGGCAGATCGTGCTCGAGGTCACCGAGAGCCGCCTCATCGAGGACGTCTCGGCCAGTCTCGAGGTGCTCGGCCGCCTCAGGCTGCACGGGTTCGGCCTCTCCGTCGACGATTTCGGCACCGGGTATTCGAGCCTCGAGCTTCTGCGACAGCTGCCGTTCAATGAGCTGAAGGTCGACCAGACGTTCGTACGCGGCGCGCGCACGGACAGCGGCGCGCGGGCGATCATCGGGTCCGCCGTGGCGCTCGGCCGCAACCTCGGCATGCGGGTCGTGGTCGAGGGCGTCGAGACGGATGTCGACTGGGAACTGGTCAAGCAGTTCCGGTGCGACGCGATCCAGGGGTACTACGTCGCCCATCCGATGCCGGCCGGCGAGTTCCACGAGTGGCTCGACGCGTGGAACGCCATCGGGGCGGAGGGGTTCTAGCCGTCGCTCGCCCGGATGTTCGCCGAACGGCCCCCCGGCGGCGCCTGGGGCGACGGGCCCGAGGCGGTCAGAACAGCGGGGGGTACCGCTCCAGCAGCTCCTTATGGCGGCGCGAACGCTCCTCGGCTGCGAGCTCGGCGGGATCTCCGCTCTTGTCGCGCAGCCGACGCAGCGTCTCGAGGATCTCCGAGCGACGCTGTTCGCGGGCACGGGCGTCCTGGTCCGCGCGGCGCATCGCCCGTCGGTACGAGCTGTTGTCGTCGGCAAACAATGGCGGCATGTGCACCCCAGGGTAGCGAAGACCTCGGCGGGTGGCGCGGGCAGCGGCATGTCGCTACGGTCAGCGTTGCACGCCGCGTTGCACGCTGGCGTTTGCTCGCTCGCAGCAGGCCAATCCTCGGCTAGTATCGGCCGGCATGGTGCCCTGCGGGACGGGGCAGAACCACGGCAAGGAGCAGTCCGATCGGGTTCATCGGGTACCTGACCGGGTTTGGTGGCCGCGACATGGCCGTCGACCTCGGCACCGCGAATACGCTGGTGTACGTCCGCGGACGCGGAATCGTGCTCTCCGAGCCATCGGTCGTCGCCATCGATCAGCGCACCAACGAGGTCCACGCGGTCGGGATCGAAGCCAAGCGGATGTTGGGGCGCACGCCGGGCAACATCACGGCCATCCGTCCGCTCAAAGACGGCGTGATCGCGGACTTCGACGTCACCGAACAAATGCTCCGCCACTTCATCCAGAAGGTGCATCAAAACCGCTGGGCGCATCCGCGCGTGGTGGTCTGCGTGCCCTCCGGCGTGACCGGGGTCGAAAAGCGCGCTGTCGAAGAGGCGACCCTCTCGGCCGGCGCCCGGCAGGCGTACCTGATCGAGGAGCCGATGGCCGCAGCGATCGGCGCGGGGCTACCCGTCGCCGAGCCGACGGGCAACATGGTCGTCGACATCGGTGGCGGCACGACGGAAGTTGCCGTGATCTCCCTCGGGGGCATCGTCGTTGCCCAGTCGATCCGCGTCGGTGGCGACGAGATGGACGAAGCGATCATCAACTGGGTCAAGCGCGAGTACAAGTTGATGATCGGCAGCCAGACCTCGGAAGAGGTCAAGCTGGAAATCGGATCCGCCTACCCGCTCCCGGAAGAGGTGCAGGCCGAGATCCGGGGCCGGGACATGATCACCGGTCTACCGAAGACCGTGGTGCTGTCCTCCGAAGAGGTTCGCGAGGCGCTTGAGGAGCCGGTCAGCCAGATCGTCGATGCGGTCAAGAGCACGCTCGACAAGACCCCGCCCGAGCTCGCCTCGGACATCATGGATCGCGGCATCATGCTGGCCGGCGGCGGTGCCCTCCTGCAGGGGCTGGATGAGCGCCTGCGGCGGGAGACCGAGATGCCGATTCACGTCGCCGAGTCGCCGCTGACCTGCGTTGCCGTCGGCTCCGGACGATCCCTGGAAGAATTCGAGGTCATGAGGCGATCCAGCAAGGGACGTTCGCGCCGCCGCTACTGAGCCGGCGCGTCGTCCGTCGCCGACTCCGGTGAGCAACCAGGGCAACAGTCCACTCGCGCAGCGCCGCGCCCTGACGCGCCGCCTGATCATCGGCGGCCTCGTCCTCCTGTGCGTGATCGTCCTGTCGTTCTACGGGCGTGAGTCGGGGGGCGGACCGCTCCACGGCCTGCAGGGGAGCGCGGGCACCGTGGTGACGCCGCTCCAGGACGGTGTGAGCCGCGCCGTCCAACCGGTGCGCAACGCCTGGGACTGGGCCACGAGCCTGGTCAACGCGCGCGACCGGGCGGCCCAGCTCGCCAAGGAGAATCAGCAGTTGCGCAGCGAGCTGATCCAGGCGCAATTCAACTCCGAGGAGAATCTGCGTCTGAACGCGGTGCGCGGACTCGGGCACCAGTGGAGTACCGACTACACCCAGGTGCCGGCGGACATCATCGCCTGGTCGGCGTCGCCGTACTACGAAGAGGCCCGCATCGACAAGGGCACCAACAACGGCGTGATCGTCAACTCGCCGGTGCTCGCCAACAGCGGTTCCGGGCCCGGGCTGGCCGGTATCGTGACCCAAGCCGGGCCGATCAGCGCGACGATCGCCTTCCTGTCGCAGCCGCAGACCAGCGTCGGCGTCACGATCTCACAGTCGAGCTCCGCCTTCGGGATCCTGCAGCCGACCGCACCGGGCGCGTTCCAGATCGTCGGGATCCCCGCCAGCAAGCCGGTCGCCAACGGTGACGTCGTCTACACCGCCGGGTTTGAGCGCCTCGGGCAGCTGTCGATCTATCCGCGCGGCATCCCGGTCGGGGTCGTCGAGGGCGTCGGGCACCGCGAAGCCGACGTCCAGCAGACGGTGCAGGTCGTGCCGTTCGTCACCTCCAGCTCGCTTGCGTACGTCGTCGCCCTGGCCCCGAAGAGTGCGCTGGCCAAGCAGCGCGCGACCACGCCGTGAGTTCGCGGCCTCCGATGATCATCTCGGCCGCGGGGCCCGGCACCCCGTCCGCGGGAGAGGTCATGCGGGCGCCGCGGCTGTGGGCGGTTGCACTGATCATCGTGGTGGCGGCGCTGCTGCAGGTCTCGCTGATGCCGTTCATCCAGGTGGCGCGCGGCGTACCGGATGTCCTGGTGTGTGCCGTCGTGGCGGTCGGGCTGCAACGTGGATCGCTCGTCGGCGCCGTTGCGGGGGCCGCGGGCGGATTCATCGTCGAACTCACCTCCCCGGTCGGGACCCTGGGTGCACTCGCGCTGCTGTATCTGGTCGTAGGATGGGGTGCGGGGCGACTGTGCGGCCGCGACGAGGTGCGCGGCCTGCTGGCGCCCGTGGTGCTGTGTCTGGTCGCCGAGTTCATCGTGCAGGCCGGTGACGTGTTCGCGCAGCTCCTGCTGGCCCGACCTCTCGAATTCGGTGATGTTGTGCGCACCCTGATGGCATCCGTAATCCTGACCGGACTCGTGGCGATCCCCGTCCTCGGGGTCACGCGCTGGCTGCTCGGCGCGCCCCGGTCGGTGGAGCCGTTTGTCGTCTCGGGAGACATGTGAGCTCGCGTCTGGTGTCGCCCGCCGACGGACCCGGGGGCCCGGGCCGCCGCCGCCAACGCCCGCTCAACCCGCGGACGGCGTTCAGGATTGCGGTCATCGGCGCGGTCGCACTGGGCGCAGTCTGCATCCTGGTCGTGCGCCTGTGGTTCATGCAGGTCATCGACGCCCAGGGGTATGCCCAGGCGGCATCATCAAACGCCGTCCGCACCCTCGTCGTGCCGGCGCCGCGCGGGTTCATCACCGACCGCTCCGGGCATGTGGTGCTGGCCGACGACGTGCCGAGCATCAACGTCGTCGCCTTTCCCCTCGAGCTGACCGGTGCGCGCCGCCTGACCGAAATGCGGACGCTGGCGCCGTTGCTGCACACCAGTTCGACCCATCTGATGCGGACCATGGCGCGCGGCCAGACGGCCTCGCCGTACGAGCCGGTCGTCCTGGCCGAGAACATCTCGGAGACCCAGCACGCGGTCATCTCCGAGCGGATCCGGCAGTTTCCCGGGGTCGAGCTCGAGAACGCCTACCAGCGCAACTATCCGCTGGTGACGACCGCAGCCCACATCCTCGGGTACACGAGTCTGATCACCCAGGCCGAGTACAAGTCCTACCTCGCCAAGGGATATGCCGGGACCGAGCAGGTCGGCCAGGCCGGGCTCGAGGCCCAGTACGAGCAATACCTGCGCGGGGTTCCCGGTCAGACCCAGGTCGAGGTCGACGCCTCGGGCAATCCGGTCGGCGCCGCGCCCCTGTCGTCGACCCCCCCGGTCCAGGGCGACACCCTGCAGCTGTCGATCGACATGCCGACCCAGCGGGCGCTCGAGGCCGAGCTGCGCCAGCGGGTGCAGTCGATCGGCCGGGCGACCGGGGCGGCCGGCGTGGCGATGGATCCGAGGACGGGCCAGATCCTGGCGATGGCCTCGTATCCGAGCTTCGACCCGAACGCCTTCGTCCAGCACAGCCCCCACAACAATCGCCTGGTGACCCAATACGAGACGAGCAAGAGCTTCGTCCTGCTCAACCGGGCGATCAACTCGTATCCGCCGGGTTCGACGTTCAAGCCGGTGACCGCCCTCAGCGCGCTGCAGCTCGGGATTCTGCGCGCCAACGAGCTGATCGACGGCCCGTCGGAGATCAAGCTCTCCGGGACCGTGTTCCCGAACTTCCAGAAGGAGAACAACGGCCTCATCACGCTGCCGGTGGCGCTCGAGGTCTCCTCCGACACGTACTTCTACCAAGTCGGGTATCGCTTCTGGGGGGCTCACGAGCGCGTGGCGGGTCTGACCAACGCCAACACCGGACTGCAGGAGCAAGCGATGGCCCAGCGGTTCGGCTTCGGGTCGACGACCGGGCTCGACCTGCCCGGCGAAGATCCGGGCCGCGTTCCGACGCCGAAATGGAAGGCCGTCAACTTCGGGTACACCCACTCCTACCTGCTCGACCACTGGATTCCCGGCGACAACATCAACATGGCCGTCGGCCAGGGCAACCTGCTGGCGACGCCGATGCAGATGGCCGTCGCCTACGCGGCGATCGCCAACGGCGGGAATGTCGTCACGCCGACGCTCGGGATGACGGTGACCAATCCCAGCGGCGGTGTCGTCCGACAGCTGTCGGGGGTCACGCCGCCGCGTCCCCTGGGGATCAATCCCGCCTACCTGGGCGTCGTCCGCGAGGGCATGCGTCTGGTGACCCAGGGGGGCCAGGGGACGGCCTCCGGGGTGTTCAGCCCCGTCGCGGCCGCGGGCGGCCCGGTCGTCGCCGGCAAGACCGGCACCGCCCAGTCGGGCACCAAGACCCAGGCCGACCATTCCTGGTTCGTCGGTTTTGCGCCGTTCAACAACCCGAAGATCGTCGTGGCGATCATCATCGAACACGGCGGGGTCGGCGCCATCGGGGCCGCACCCGCGGTGTGTGGCACGATTGCGGCGTATGGGCCAACCAAGTTCAACCCGCACCTGTGCGGCACGGCGGGCGCGGTGAAGTCGAATTGACCACCCTCACCAGCATGCGGGTGCCGCGTCGTGCGGCGAGCTCGGGCGTCCGCGCCTTCCTGCTGGGCCTGGACTGGATCATGCTGGCCGTGGTCGGTGTGCTGCTGGGTCTCGGCGTCTTGATGATCAAGACATCGACGACACACGCGATCGCAGGAAACCCCGGGTACTTCGAGACGCGCCAGATCATCTTTCTGATCCCGGCGGTCGCCGCGCTGGTGGCGTTCGCGATCTTCGACATCCGGCGACTCCAGCCATACCCCCGGGTCCTCCTCGGCGGCCTGCTGGGTGCGCTGCTGGTCGTGTTCGCCATCGGCGTCACCGTCCGCGGGGCCAACGCGTGGATCAGCGTCGGCCCGTTCCAGCTGCAGCCGTCGGAGTTCGGCAAGATCGCGCTGGTCGTCGTCTTGGCCGCGATGGCGATCGAGCGGATCGATGACATCGACCAGTGGCGCACGACGCTGACGTTGGCCGCGGTGGCGGCCGGTCCGGCGCTGTTGATCTTTCTCGAGCCCGACCTGGGCATGGCGCTCATCTATTTCGCCGGACTGATCGGGGTGCTGTTTATCGCCGGGACGCCGTGGAAGCACTTCGCGGTCGGCGCGCTCGGCCTGGTGACGTCCGTGCTGTTGGCCTTCTGGATCCTGCCGTCGGTCGGAATCCACGTGGTCAAGGGGTATCAGCTCCAGCGCATGACGGCGTTCCTCAACGGCGGCCACGGCAATACCGCCGGCTATCAGCTGTCCCAGAGCAAGACCGCGATCGGCTCCGGCGGGGCGCTGGGCAAGGGCGTCGGAGGCGCCACCCAGACGGTCTACAACTTCCTGCCCGAAGACCACACGGACTTCATCTTCGCGGTCGTCGGCGAGGTGTTCGGGTTCGTGGGCGCGGCGCTCGTCGTCGCACTGTTCGGGATCCTGCTGTGGCGGGCGCTGCGGATCACCGCGCAGGCGGCGACGCAGTTCGAACAGCTCGTTGCCGGCGGGATCTGTGCAATGTTCTGCTTCGAGATGGTCGTCAACATCGGAATGAACGTCGGCCTGATGCCGATCACCGGCATCCCGTTGCCGTTTGTCAGCTACGGCGGCAGCCACCTGGTCGCCGACATGGCGGCCGTCGGTGTGCTGCTGTCGATCCATCGCCGCCGGTTGGCGATCTGATGGGCCGCACCACGACGGCCCTGCGGACGGGAATCCGCTGGGCACAGCCGGTCGCCAAGACGGTCGCCCGCTCGCAGAAGACATCCCGCAACGCGGATGAGATCGTCGTGCTGCCGATCGCCGACCACGAGGCCGCCGTCCGGCTGGCCACCGAGTTCGGAGCACGTGTCGGTGCGCCCGCGCCGGCCGACCTGGTCGTCGCGATCGCGCTGCCCGGAGCCGACAACGCCGCACTGGCCTCCCAGGTCGGTGACCATCGCCGACTGGGCGGAGGCGCGCTGGTCGTCGTTGTCGGAAATGCCGCCGAGCGTCGCGCGCTCGAACGCGAGCTGCGCAGCGATCCCGACGTCGGTATCGGGGTCATGCTGTTTGTCGACAGGCTGACCGGCGACGACATCGTGCCGATCCGCCGCCGCGTCGCGGACATGGTCATCGACCACCGCAACGGCACGCGTCGCTCGTACGCGGGCCTGCAGCCGGACGTCGCCCGGCAGATGGAGCGTCGTCTGGCGATGCGCCTGGCGATGCGATCCGTGCTCGTGGCGAACCCCGACAAGACCGCGTCCGGCATGAAGGCCGGTCACACCCGGCTGGCTGCGGAGACGGGCAGCATGTCCGGCGCCAGCGTCGATCCGAAGAGCGTCGGCCTCGTCGTGGCGCTCGCGCTACTGTCGCCGGTGTGGCGCCACGGGGCAGGACGTCTGACCCGGTTCGTACCCTTTAGCCGCATCCTGGTGCGCAGCGGCGCTGTGTACCTGATCACCCGTTTGGTCGGAATCGCCGTCAAGCGCGTCGCCGTCCAGGGCCGGGAACCTCGTCAGGAGGAACGCTGAAGACCAAGATCCTCGTCTCTGTCGACCCGTGGGAGACCCGGGTCGCACTCCTGGAAGACGGACGCACAGCGGAGTGCTACATCGAACGGCGAGGACGTCAGTCGGTCGTCGGGCACGTTTGGAAGGGGCGGGTCGGCAATGTGCTGGCCGGCATGGAGGCGGCGTTCATCGACGTCGGCCTTCCGAAGAGCGGGTTTCTCCATGTCGACGAGGTCGTCGCCGTGGGCGTCCCGAAGCACAAGCGGCAGATCGCCGAGCTGCTCAAGAAGGGCGACGAGGTGCTCGTGCAGGCGACCAAGGACCCGATGGGGACCAAGGGATGCCGGTTGACGATGCAGCTCTCGCTGGCGGGCCGGTTCGTCGTGTACGTCCCCTACGGAGACGGGCTGGGCGTAAGCCGGAAGCTGCTCGATGACGAACGGCGACGCCTTCGCAAGATCTGCAGCGCGCTGCCGTTGGAAGGCGGGCTGATCGTCCGCACCGCCGCCGCCGGGGCGTCGGCCGATGACATCGCCCGCGACTATCAGGCGCTGCGCCGGCTCTGGGCCGCCCTGACCCAACGCGCCGACGCGGTGACCTCCCCGACGCTGCTCTACTCCGAAGCCGACATTTCGCTCAAGGTGATCCGCGACCTGCTCAACGGTGACGTCGAAGAGGTGCTCGTCGACGACCCGGCCCAGTTCGAGCGGATCCACAACTTCCTGAAGCGCACCTCGCCGGGGGTCGCCTCCCGGGTTCGCCTGTACGAGGGCGAGCGGCCGATGTTCGAGGAGTACGGCGCGGAGAAGGCGGTGCGGTCGACGCTCGAGCGCCGGGCGCCGCTGAAGTCCGGCGGCTACCTGGTCATCGACGACACCGAGGCGATGACGGTCATCGACGTCAACTCGGGCGGGAACGTCGGTCGCGGCGGAAGCCGCCTGGAGGAGACGGTCACCAAGACCAACCTCGAGGCCGCCGTCGAGGTGGTGCGCCAGCTGCGCCTCCGGGACATCGGCGGGATCGTGATCATCGATTTCATCGACATGAACGACGCCTCGAACCGACGTCAGGTCAAGGCGGTGTTGGATGCCGAGCTCGAGAAGGACCGCACCCGGACCTTCGTTGCGGACATCTCGCCGTTGGGGCTCGTGCAGATGACCCGCCAGAACATCTCCGACGGGCCGCGGGAGATCATGACGGTGACCTGCGAGCCGTGCGACGGGGTCGGCATCGTCCTCTCGGACGAGACCGTCGCCATCGACGCGTCGCGGGCGATCGCCCGTGCGGCGAGCGGCATCGCGGCGGATGAACTGACGGTGCACGTGAGCTCGCAGGCCTCGGCGCTGCTCAACGAGGACGGGCGCGCACGGCTTGCGGAGATCGAGGAGATGGTCGGCAAACGCATACGGCTGGAAACCGATCGCGCGCTGCACGGAGGCGCCATTCGGGCCCGCCGGCGGGACGCCGCATAGCTTCACGACCCGTGGGCCCCGAAGTCGGGGCGCCTGCGGGTCCGCGGGGTCCCGAATCGGCTCGGGCTTTGCTATTGTCCCGAGCCGCGCCGCAGTCTGCGGCACCGACCTGCGCTGGGCGCAGATCGGTTGTGAAGTCCGACCGAGATGGGTTGGGGGAAGTGTGCCGGATTACGCGGTGATCGCCCTTGGGGGCAAGCAGTATCGAGTGCAGGCGGGCGAGCAGCTGCTCGTGGATCGTCTGGCGCAGGAGCCGGGGGACACGTTCTCTCCGACCGTCCTCGCGACCGGTACGTCCGGTGGCGCGCTGAGCGACGGTGGGACCGTCAACGCCACGGTGGAAGAGCACCTGTTGGGGCCGAAGCTCCTGGTGTTCACGTACCGGGCCAAGAAAGACTCAAAGCGCAAGCGCGGGCACCGCTCGCGGCTGTCACGCGTGCGCATCGACTCGATCGCGTAGGGGAAGCCGAGATGGCACACAAGAAGGGTGGCGGCTCCAGCCGCAACGGTCGTGACTCCGCCGCGCAGCGGCTCGGCGTGAAGGTCTTCGCCGGTCAGGTCGTCCCGGCAGGATCAATCATCGTGCGCCAGCGCGGCAGCGAGTTCCATCCCGGCGACGGGGTCGGCATGGGTCGCGACTACACAATCTTCGCCAAGGTCTCCGGCCGCGTCGAGTTCACCAGCGGCCGCAAGGGCCGCCGGATTCACGTCCACCCGGAGGTCGCGGCCTCCGCCTAGCCGGAGCCGCAGTGCCCTTCACCGATCGCGCACGCATCCACGTCGAAGGCGGACGTGGCGGCCACGGCGGACTCTCGTTCCGCCGCGAGGCCCGTGTGCCCAAGGGTGGCCCCGACGGCGGCAACGGCGGACGCGGCGGGGACGTGGTCCTCGTCGCCGACTCCCAGGTCGTCGATCTGTCGCGGTTCCGCCATGCCGTCCATCACACGGCGGCGGCCGGCGGGAGCGGCGAGCGCCGGGCCCGGCATGGGCGCAACGGGACCGACGTCGAGGTGGCCGTGCCGCCCGGTACCCGTGTCATCCGCGACGACGCGATCATCGCCGATCTTCGGAACGACGGGGACCGCGTCGTGGTGGCCCGTGGCGGGAACGGCGGAGTGGGCAACAAGGTCTTCCGGTCGTCGACCCACCAGGCCCCGCGGGAGACCGTCCCGGGCGGTCCGGGTGACATGACATGGCTCACGCTCGAGCTCCGCCTGGCGATCGACGTCGCCATCGTCGGGATGCCCAATGCGGGCAAGAGCGCGCTGCTGGTCGCCCTGACCGGTGCTGCCGCCGTCGTGGCGCCATACCCGCAGTCGACGCGCGAGCCGGCGTTCGGACCACTCGTCGACGACGAGCTGGAGATTCACCTCGTGGCCGATCTGCCCGGCGTCGGGACCGACGGGCAGGCACGGCCCGACGGATTCCTGACCCAGTGCGAGCGTGCCCGGGTGATCGTGCACTGTATTGCCGCCGACGACGAGACGCTGCCCGCAGCCGAGCGCCGGGCGCTCGTCGACGCGGCGATCGCACCCTTTGTCTCCGCCGAGGCACGTCGTATCGTGGTGGCAACATTCGCGGACCCGTCCGCGCCGCCGGAGTGGGCCGACGTCGCGGTCGATTCCGTCTCAGGATCCGGCATCGAGGAATTGCGTGAGCGGGTCCTGCGCGCCCTGGGAGGGTCCGCGGAGTGAGCGTCATCGTGGCAAAAGTCGGGTCGTCGACGCTGGTCGATGCCGACGGGCACCTGCGCGAAGACATCCTGGCCGCGCGGGTTCGCGACCTGGTTCGGCTGCGGCGTCTCGGGTATCGGCCGGTGCTCGTCACGAGCGGCGCGATCGCCTGCGGGCTCGGGCGGCTGGGCATTCGGGAGCGGCCGACGGCACTTCCGGACCTGCAGGCCGCGTCGGCGGTGGGACAGGGGGTCTTGTTCCAACGGTATCTGGAACTGTTCACCGCCCAGGAGGTCACGCCGGCACAGGTGTTGTTGACCTCGGAGGACCTCAAGCGCCGCGGCAGCTATCTCAACGCACGCACGACGCTGACGCGCCTGCTCGATCTGGGCGTGATCCCGGTGATCAACGAAAATGACACGACGGCCACCGACGAACTCACATTCGGCGACAACGACGTCCTGGCGGCGCAGGTCGCCATCCTGATGTCGGCCAGGTGGCTCGTGCTGCTGACCGATCGTGACGGGCTGTTCGGCACCGGCGCCGACGGCCGGCCCGAGCTCGATCGGTGACGTCGCTGCCGCGACGCGTCCGCAGGACGTGGCGCTGGCGGACATGCGCGACTCGGGGCTCGGACGCGGCGGGGTGTCGTCGAAGATTGCCGCGGCCACGATGGCGACGGCGGCGGGCGTGACCTGTGTGATTGCCTCGGGTCGGACCGCGGGGGTGCTGGCGGCAGTCGCGTCCGGGCACCGCGTCGGAACCCGCTTTGCCCCGTCCGAGCGGCGCGAGAGCGCGTTCAAGCTCTGGCTGCGGTACGCCAAGCCGTCGCTGGGGACGATTTGCGTGGACGACGGCGCCGCACGCGCGCTGCGCCGCCAGGGAACCTCGCTGCTGCCGGTCGGCGTGACGGCGGTCGACGGCGCCTTCGGGGTCGGTGACGCCATCGACGTGGTCGACGAGCAGGCCCGGCCGGTCGGGAAGGGCATCAGCGCCTACGCGGCCGACGATCTGCGGCAGGTGACGGGGCTCAAGACCGAAGCGGTGCGGGAGTTGCTGCCCGAGGCCGGTGCGGAGGTGATCCACCGGGACCAGTTTGTCCTGGCCGACCCGCCCACAGCGTCGTGACCCCGGAACAGCGACGCGTCGGGATTCTGGGTGGGCGTTTTGACCCGCCGCACATCGGCCACCTGATGATCGCCCAGGAGGCGTGGTGGCGCCTGGCGCTCGACGAGTTGGTGTTCGTTCCCGTCGGCGCTCCGGCGGACCGTCCGGCGCCCCGCTTTCCCGCAGACCTGCGGGTGGCGATGGTCGAATCGGCGATTGACGAGCATCGCGGCTGGCGCTGCTCGCGGACCGAGGTGGACCGGCCCGGCCCGAGCTACACGGCCGACACGCTGGCCGAGATTGCCGGCCGCGAGCCGGGCGCCGCGCTCTGGTTCATCATGGGCGCCGATCGGCTGGCGGGCTTTGCCCGGTGGCACGAACCGGATCGGATTCTGTCGCTGGCCCGGCTGGCGGTCGTCTCGAGGGACGGGGTGGACCCGTCGGTGCTGACGGCGACCGCCGCCGACGTGGCACCGGGGCGGGTGGACATCCTGACGGCACCGGAAGTGGACGTGTCGGCGACGATGATCCGCGAGCGGCTGGCCGCGGGGGCCCCGGTGGACTATCTCGTGCCCGACGGGGTCGCCCGACTGCTCGCCGGTGCGGATCGGGACGCATGACCCCGCTTGCCAAGCGGCCGCGCGGGCCGTACCCTCGCTGACAGTGGAACCGAACCAGGAACTCCCCGCGACCCCGCATGAGCTGGCGCTGATCGCCGCCGACGCGGCGGCCGACAAGAAGGCTCGCGACATCGTCATCCTCGACATGCGCGATCTGGTCGTCTACACCGACTACATGGTCGTGTGCACCGGCAACACGCCGCGCCAGACCGCGGCGATCGCCGACGAGATCCGGCGCGTCCTGAAAGAGGACCATGGCGTCCGTGCCCGGAGGGTCGAAGGCGTGCGCGAGGGCGAGTGGATCCTGATGGATTACCTCGATTTCGTGGTCCATATCTTCACCCCGCAGGCACGCGAGTTCTATCGGCTCGACCGGTTGTGGGGAGAGGCCCCTCAGCAGGTCCTCGCGCCCGCGGCCTCCTAGCCGGGCCGTGCGCCGGGCTTCCGTCCGGGGGGGCGTCGGCGGTCGCCGCCGTCTGGTTCTGCGGCCACTTCCGACCGGACGGGCCGTCGGCTGAGCCTCAGCGCGCTCGATCTCGGCTTCGTCGGCGTCGCGGCACTTGCCGCCGGCGCCGTCAACGCGCTGGCCGGCGGCGGGACGCTGATCACCTTCCCGGCCTTGACGGCGGTGGGTGTTCCCGCCCTCAACGCCAACATCACCAATACGGTGGCACTCAGCCCCGGGTACATCGGGGGAACCGTCGCCCAGCGGGCGGACTTGGAGGGGCAGCGCCCCCGGGTGCGCGCCGCGGCAATTCCCGCGATCGTCGGCGGGCTGGTCGGCGGTGCGCTGCTGCTGGCGGTCGGGGCGGCGACCTTCCGGGCGCTGGTGCCGTGGCTGATCCTCCTCGCGACGGCGCTGCTGGCGATCGACCCGATCGCCAAGCGGTGGGTGCGATCCCGTCTGAGGCATCCGACCGCCCACGGCAGCCCCTACCTGACGGCGCTGGTCGCGTTCGTCGGTGCGGTGTACGGAGGGTTCTTCGGTGCCGGCCTCGGGATCATCCTGCTGGCGCTCTACTCGCTGGTCATCCCCGACACGCTCATCCGCATCAATGCCCTCAAACAAGCGACGTCCTTCGTTGCGAACGTGACGGCCGCGCTGTTTTTCGTGTTCAGCGGGCACGTCGTGTGGGAGGCGGCGGCCGTGATGGCCGTCGGCGCGCTGGTCGGCGGCGCGGTCGCGGGGCGCGTCGTGCGGTTCGTCAATCCGACCGTCCTGCGGGCGGTCGTGGTGGCGATCGGGCTGGTCGTGGCGATCGTGTACTTCGTCAAGTAGCGGGTGCCCGGCGGCCGGTTGCGCCCGGGCGTGAGTGTCTTATACTGCCAAGCGCCCCGGGGGATTAGCTCAGCTGGGAGAGCGTCGCGCTGGCAGCGCGAAGGTCAGCGGTTCGAGCCCGCTATCCTCCACTTCTGTTGTTGTCGCGGCCCGCCGGCAACCGATCGTTCGCCGCACGACGGGGCCCATGCCGGCGTGTGTGCCCGGCAGACTGCATCGGGATCGGCGGTGGCGGAATGGGTGCCCGTCGCGTGCCGGCCGGGTCAGGACACCGCGACGAGGGCCTTGATCGCCCGCCGCTGGTCCATCGCCGCATACCCGTCCGGCACCTCGTCCAGCGTTACGGTGAGGTCGAGCACCGGTGACGGATCGATGCGTCCGGCCAGAACGTCCGCAAGCAGTTCCGGGATGTACGCGCGCACGGGCGCGACGCCGCCCCGGAACGTGATGTTGCGGTTGTACAGGTCCATCAGGTTGACGGACTCGGACGGGACGCCGACGTGACCCACGGTTCCTCCGGGCCGGCAGACGGCGATCGCTGTCTGCGTCGCCTCGGCGGTGCCGACACATTCGAGTACGTGCGGCGCACCTCCGCCGGTGAGCTCCCGAACGCGGGCGATGCCGTCGCCGCCGCGCGCGCGCACCTCGTCCGTGGCGCCGAAGCGTCGTGCCACCGCGAGTCGATTGTCGTGGCGCCCCATCACGATGATGCGCTCGGCCCCGAGGCGCGCGGCTGCCAGGACGCCGCACAGTCCCACGGCGCCGTCGCCGACGACAACCACCGTCGCACCGGGTGCGACGGCTGCGCTCAGCGCCGCATGGTGACCCGTGCCGCACACGTCGGTCAGGGTCGCAAGCGCGGTCGCCAGCCGAGCGTCCGACAGGTCGACCTCGTCGGGAAGTTTGACGAGGGTGCCGTCGGCAAACGGCGCCCGCACGGCCTCACCTTGGCCGCCGTCGTTGGCGGTGCCCCAGTACCCGCCCTGGACGCACGACGTATGGAGCCCAGCGCCGCAGTACTCGCAGACCCCGTCGGAGAAGGCGAAGGGGGCGATGACGCGATCGCCGGCCTTGATGGTGCGGACGCCGGTCCCCACCGCCTCGACGATGCCCATGAACTCGTGACCCATGCGGCCGTTGGTGCCGTAGATGAGCAACTCGCCGCGGTAGGGCCATAGATCGCTGCCGCAAATGGCGGCATGGGTGACGCGCACCAGCGCGTCGGTCGGGTCTCGGAGCGTCGCGTCGGGGACGTCTTCGACCCGGACGTCACGCGTTCCATAGTAGACCGTGGCTTTCACGAGGTCCTCCTCCGGGTCGGGTGTCGGCACCGATCCGACAGCTGCTGTGCGGTCGGGTGTGATCCCCTCCCGCCGGGGGCTCGGGCAGCGCCGGGATCCGCCCGACGCGTCTCCATGACGACAGGCTACCCCGGCGTGACGGCCCTGGGGTGCCGAGGGGTCAGCGGTGCGTCGCCCTAGGCGTCACGCGGCGGTGTGCGGTACTCGTCGTCGGTGACCTGCGCGCCCCAGTCGGCGACCTCGCCATCCTCGCCCAGCTCGTGGAGGGCGAGGTGGGTCATGAAGTGATCGGGCGCCGCGCCGTGCCAATGGTCTTCATTCGGTTCGAACCAGACGACATCGCCGGCGCGGATCACCTGCGGGGGCGCGCCGCGTCGCTGGACAAGCCCGATGCCTTCGGTGACGTAGAGGATCTGTCCAAGCGCGTGACGGTGCCAGGCGGTGCGGGCGCCCGGGGTGAAATGCACCCGGAGCATGTGGACCCGTGACGGCGCCGGCGGCGCGGCAAGCTCCTCCATCCATACCTGGCCGGTGAACCAGTGGTCCGGCCCGGGCCGTGTGTTGCCGTGAGTGCGGGTGACCTTCACAGGGGCTCCATTTTGAGATCGGGTGGGACGACCGGACCTGCCGCGCAGGACCCGATCATACGAGACCGGTCACCAGGGGCGTCATCCCGGCATCCCGGATCCGGCGACCCGTGGTGGCAGTAGTCTGGGATGCGTGGAACGGATCCTGCCCGATCTCGACTGGTGGACGACGTCGCACCCGGTCCTGGGAATCGAGGTGTCCTCGTACTGGCGCGGCGACGCGGGTGTGTTGTTCGACCCGTTGGTTGCCTCGCCGGCGGATCTCGACTGGTTCGCGGCGCGCCCGATCCCGCCGACGGCGATCCTGCTCTCCAACCGTCACCATTACCGTTCGAGCGGCGCCTTCGCCGACCGGTTCGGCTGTCCCGTGTACTGCCACCGGGACGGCCTTCATGAGTTCACCGCCGGTCAGCAGGTTCTGCCGTTCGATGCCGGCGACGACCTTCCGGGTGGGGTCGTCGCGTGCGCGGTTGGCGCGATCTGTCCGGACGACGCCGCGCTGTATCTGCCGGGGCAGCGGGCAATGCTGTTCGCCGACGGTCTCATGGCCGGCGGACCCGCCGGGAATCCGCGGATCGGGTTCGTGCCGGACGCCCTGATGGACGATCCGGAGGATACCAAGATGCGTCTGCTGGCGGCGTTTCGCCGCCTGCTCGACAGGTTCGACTTCGAGCATCTGTTGCTCGCGCATGGCGGCCCGATCATCGGTACGGGACGGGCAGAGCTCGAGAACCTGATCCGCGACGGTGGCAGGACCGCCTTCGTGCTCTAGCCGTCACGCGGGCGCCGGCGGGTCAGCGGAGACCCGGCACGAAGCGCCAGCGCGGCGCGCCGGGTGAGGCGCCTCCGGGATGGGCGTGTGCCAGGGCCCGCTCCTCGACGGCCGCCTTGCGGTCGAGTGTCACGGCCAGCGCGCCCGCGGGCAGCAGCGCCCAGCTCGAGCCGGCCACTGCGGTCGCGACGGCCTGGGCGAGTACCCCGGTGTACATCGGATGCCGCACGCGGCCGTACATGCCGCCGGTGACGAGGTCGGCGTCCGGTGATGGCCGCGGAAACACGGAAAACGCGTCACCGAGGTCGCGCCGTGCGCGGAGCACGAGCGCAAATCCCGCCGCCCCGAGCACGATCGCCGCCGCGCGTCGGGTCCGTCGGAGGTGCCTCGGCGGTGGCCCGGCGGCTGCGACCGCAACGACGGCAGCGCCGATGAGGACCTGGGCGATCACCCAGCCGGTGCCGCGCGGCACGGCGGGCGGTGCGTCGGGTGTCGGCGCGATGGGGGCCATTGCGGATGTCCTCGTCGTCGGGTCGGTGCGCCGGGGAACCGGTGCGTGGACGCAGTATCGCGCGCATGCGCGCAAGCGATGCGCCCGCCGCGGCGCGTGGACCTTGACGAGACTTTGAGGGAAAACGCAACGGCGATTTAGGCGCCGGTCATATGTTGGGGATTGGCCACCCGCGACGGGGCGGCCCGTCGTCACATTTCCCCCAAATCGCGGGCCCCACCGGCCCAGGACGGAGCCTCGCATGGACCCCAAGACGACCGCCGTCATCCTGGTCGGATTTCAGAACGCCTACTTCGCACACGACGGGATCCTGCGCGGCGTCGTGGAGGAGCCGACGCGCGTCGACGACGTGCTGGCGGCCACAATGGCCTTCATTGCGCGCGCCGCACCGACGCAGATGACGATCATCTCGACGCCCTTCGTCTTGGACGCCGACTATCGCGCGCTCGCCGATCCGATCGGGATTCTTAACACCATCAAGCAATCGGGCGCGTTCAGTGTGGGTGGCACCGGCGCGGAAACCGTGCCCGAGTTGCTCGCGTACGGTGACCGCGTCCTCGACGTCAGCGGGGAAGGCGGGTTCAACGCCTTCTCCAACACCGATCTGGAGTGCGCGCTTCGCGATCGCGGCATTCGCGACGTGCTCGTGGCAGGCATGGTGACCTCGCTCTGCATCGATTCGACCGGGCGTGCGGCCTATGAGCGCGGCTACAACGTCACGATTCTGTCCGACTGCACGTCGGGGCGCACCCGCGGAGAGCAGGAGTTCTACTGCGAACACATCTTCCCGCTCTACGGAACCGCAATCGCGTCCGACGCCATCGCCTTGGACGGCGTGCCGGTCGCGGCATAAGACCCGCCGAGGCGACGCCATGACGCCCTCCGACGACCCGGGGCTCGCCACCGATCTTCATGTCGAGGCGACCTACCGCCTCACTGAAGCTCTGGTTGAGGCTGAGGCTCGGATGCGCCGACGGGTCGAACTGCTCGCCGAGATCGTGTTCGAGACCGACGGCGACGGCCGGCTCGCGTTCCTCAACGATGCCTGGCGCTCGTCGCTCGGATTCGAGCCTGATGCGTGCTTGGGGCGCTCACTCCGGGATTTCGTCGTGCCCGAGGACTGGCCCCTGTGCGCACAGGCGCTTGCCACCGAGCGGGTCGCAGCCCCGGAGTTGCGTCCGGCGATCCGCATCCGACGGGCGGACGGCGCATCCTCGATGCTGGAGATGTCGGTGGCGCACATCGCGACCGGCGGGGTCGTCGGCGCCTTGCACGACGTCACCGCGCAGCGACGTGCGCAGGCGGAACTGGCCAAACTGTCGCTTGTCGCTAGCTCGACCGACAATCTTGTGGTGATCACCGACCGCGACGGCCGGACGGAGTGGGTCAATCGCGCCTTCTCCGCCAAGACGGGCTACACGATCGAGGACCTGCGTGGCCGCACGCCGGGCAAGGTGCTCCAGGGCCCCGACACCGATCCGGGCACCGTGCGGGCAATCGGGCAGGCGATCCGCGCGGGCCGGTCGATCGAGGCGGAGCTGGTCAACTACACGCGTGATCACGAGCCCTACTGGGTTCAGGTGCAGATCACGCCTGTTCGCGACGCCACGGGCGCCGTCGAACGGTTCGTCGCCATCCAGTCGGATTCCACCGAGTGGCGTCGTACCCAGGCCGAGCTTGAGGCGGCGCGGGCGCGCGCCGAGGCGGCAAATACGGCCAAGACGCTGTTCTTGGCGACGATCAGCCACGAAATGCGCACGCCGCTCAACGCCATTCTCGGGTTGACCGAACTGGCCCTTGACGGCGAGCACGATCCTGCGGTGCTGCGCGGCCACGTCGAACGCATCGGCGAGAGCGCCGAACTGTTGCTGCACCTGATCAGCGACGTGCTCGACGTCTCGAAGATCGAGGCAGGCCAGATAGAGATCGAGCACAAGCCGGTTGAGCTCGAGGCCTGCGTGCGGGAGGCGCTTGCACCGATCGCCGGACGGGCGCGTGCGAAGGGATTGTCGTTCAGCATCGAGTGGGACTCGGGCCTCCCGGACTGGATCGAAGGCGATCCGGCGCGCCTGCGGCAGATTGTCATGAACCTCGCCGAGAACGCGGTGAAGTTCACGGACGCCGGGTTTGTCCGCGTCCGGGTCGGCTGGCGCACCGATGCCCCACTTGGTGGACCCTCGCTGGAGATCCGCGTTGGGGACTCGGGCCTCGGGATCGCCGAGGAACATCAGGATCGGGTCTTGGACCGGTTCGTGCAGGGCGACAGCTCGACGACGCGGCGGCAGGGGGGCGCGGGTCTGGGGCTCAGCATCGTGCGTTCGCTCGTCGACGCCCTCGGCGGCGAGATATCCGTACGCAGCCGTGCCGGCGACGGCGCGGAATTCTGCGTGTGGTTGCCGGTCAGCCCGCTGTCGGCCCCGGAGGTCCGTCCCGCCGCGGTGGGACGTCCGCCGTCTGCGAGCGATGATGCGCGACCCACGCGCAGTGCGCGAATCCTGGTGGCCGAAGACAACGACATCAACTTCCAGATCGTCGAGGCCTATCTCGAACGTGCGGGATATGCGGTCCAGCGGGCCAGAAACGGCATCGAAGCCGTCGCGTCGGCGTTCGACGTCGATCTGATTCTGATGGACCTCGAGATGCCGGACATGGACGGGGTGGCGGCAACTCGTGCGATCCGGCGTGCCGAGCTGGCCCACGGTGCCCAGGCGACGCCGGTGTTGGCGCTGACCGCGCACGCCCTCCAGGAATACCGGGACCAGGCACTCGCGGCGGGCTGCGACGGCTACATCGCCAAACCGGTCCGCATGCAGGCGCTCCTCGACGCGGTGGCCGGCGCCCTGCGCTGAACCGGGGCCCGAATCCGCCGGCCGCCGGGTGGCGGCTAGCGGCGGATGGACTCTTGGAAGGTGTCGCTGGTCACGAGGATCGCGCCCTCGCTGTCGGTGTACGCCTGCTCGCCGTGCTCGATGACGTCCATGCCGATCGATTCGTCGAGCGCGGCAGCCCGCAGCGGCATCACCAGCCCGAGGACCTTGATGATCACAAACGTCCCGACGAAGGCGTACGCAGGCCCGGCGAGCGCCGCGACGGCCTGCCAGCCGAGCTGGGCGGGGTGCCCGAAGACCAGACCGTTCGACACGCCATTCCACGACACGTCGGCGAACAGGCCGATAAACAGGATCCCCGTCATCCCGGCGAGCCCGTGGGCGCCCAGGACATCCAATGATTCGTCCAGTCGGGTGCGCGGGCGCCACAGGATGAACGCGTAGCTCGGGAGGGCCGCGAGTGCGCCGAGGAGCATCGCGAACGCCGGACTGATGTAGCCCGCGGCGGGGGTGATCCCGACGGCTCCGACCACGATGGCGGTCGCCGCCCCGACCGCGGTGATCTGCCGGTCGCGCAGGAGGTCGAGGATGAACCACACCACGAGCGTGCATGCCGGCGCCAGCAGGGTGTTGACGAAGGCGAGCACGCTCGAATGGCCGGTCGACAGGCCGCTGCCGCCGTTGAAGCCGAACCACCCGAACCACAACAGGCCCGCGCCGAGCAGCACGAAGACCGTGTTGTGCGGCAGCAGCGCCAACCGCCCGTAGTCGCGCCTCGCGCCGACCGCGATGGCCGCCGCCAGCGCCGAGAAGCCCGAGGCCATCTCGACCGGAACGCCTCCGGCGAAGTCGAGCGTTCCATGCGTCTCCAGCCAGCCGCCGCCCCAGACCCAATGGGCGAGGACGGGATAGACAAGGATCGACCACAGAAAGATGAACACCAGGAAGGTGGAGAACCGCATCCGCTCCACGACCGCACCCGAGATCAGGGCCGCGGTGATGATGCAGAACGACGCCTCGAACGCAAAGAACACGAGTTGCGGGATCGCGGTGCCGTGCTGGGCCCCGAAGCCGACGTGCCGGAGAAAGACATTGTGGAACCCGCCCACGAAGCCATCGCCCTTGGAAAACGCCAGCGAGTACCCGACGAGCGCCCAGGTGATCGTGACCACCCCCAGCGCACCAATGCTCATCATGAAGGTATTGAGGGTGTTCTTGCTGCGGACCAGGCCCGCGTAAAAGAGGCCCAGGGCCGGTGTCATCATCAGGACCAGGGCGGTTGCGACCATCATCCACGCGGTGTCGCCCGAGCTGATCGGGGTCGCCGTCATGCCTCGGCTCCGGGGCCCTCGTCGACCGGGGTGACGGCGAACAGATCCGCCTCGCCCGTCCGGATCCGCACGGCGTGCTCAAGGTCCACGACGAACACCTTGCCGTCGCCGACCTGGCCCGTTCGCCCCCCGTCGCAGAGGGCGTCGATTGCCGATTGCACGAAGTCGTCCGAGACGGCGACCTCAAATCGGACCTTTTCGGCCAAGGCCATCTTGACCGTGGTGCCGCGGTACGTCTCGACGCGCTCCGATTCGCCCCCGTGGCCCTGGACGCGCATGAGGGTGAACCCCCGGATGTGCGCGCGATACAAGGCCTCGAGAACGTCGTTCGCCTTTTCGGGGCGAACGATACCGATCACGAGTTTCACGGTGTCGCTTCCTCTGTCTGGGCCGGTACGCACACATGGGGGTCATATGTGACGTGACTGCCGCGCTGTGGCCCCGAAAACGGGGCGCGCCATGCTATCAACCGCGCCGAGCGCTCCCACATGACGATTGCCGGCTGCGCCTTTGCTGCGTAGTGTCGATTGCCGGGAGGGCGGCATGGCGAGTCCAGGTCCGACGACGATCCGCACCATGCCACGCCGCATTGCCGCGGCCCTGGTTGTGGCATGCGCCTGCGTCTCGGGCCTGGCTCCGGCCGCACCGTCACCGGCGGTGGCGACCGGGGCGTCGTGCACGGCATCGGACGCCGCCCGCGTGGCGTCGTGGTCACCGCGGATCGGATCCGCGGTGGCCTACGCCCGGTCCCGGCGCGGTGACATCTCGTTCGCGGTACGGGCCAACGCCCGCCGGTGGGACTACCGCGCCGAACACGTCGTCCCGACGGCGAGCGTGCTCAAGGCCATGTTGCTGGTCGCCTACCTCGATCAGGCCACGGTTCGCGGGCGCGCGCTGACGCGTGCCGACGGAGCGCTGCTGGTGCCGATGATCCGTCGATCCGACAACACTGCCGCGACCCGCGTGCGCGACATCGTGGGCGACCGGAGGCTTGTCGCGCTCGCGCGCGCCGTCGGGATGCGCCATTTTCGTCCCGCCGCGATCTGGGGGCTGTCACAGACCTCGGCATCCGATCAGGCCCGTTTTTTCCTGCGCATCGACACGTTCGTCGTGCCGCGCCACCGTCGTTACGCCCTGGGGCAACTGGCGTCGGTGATCTCGTCCCAGCGGTGGGGGATCGGGCGCCTCCATCTGAAGGGATGGTCGGTCTACTTCAAAGGCGGCTGGGGGACGGGCACGGGTCGGGTCGATCATCAGGTCGCCCTGCTGGTCCACGGCTGCAGCCGTGTCTCGGTCGCGATCATGACCACCGATGACGGCACCCACCCGTATGGCAAGCAGACGCTCTACGGGATGGCGGAGCGGCTGTTGGGCGGTCTGCCGGGGTTCCCGAAACCGGCATCGGGAGCGGGGAACCCTACGAACGTCTAGTACCCGGCCCTTCGTATGGCCGGGTTACCCCGGAATGGCCCTGAATAGCGTGTTTCTTGCGACGAGGAAGCACTGTGACGGCACGTCACCCCGCGATCCCGGCGCATCTCTTCCCGACAGGGGCACACGTGAACCAGTGGCGGCACATCATCCGACGGACCGTGATCGCGGCACTCGCGATCGTCGGCTGCCTCGCGGCCGCGGGTGTTGCCGCAGCCGCGACGCCGGCGGTGCACGACTCCGCGTGTGCCCGTCCTTCCGGGCCGAATGCGGTCCGTTGCACCGCTGTCGTGCGTGACCTGGTTCGCCGTCAGGTCACGACCACCCCGCAGGGGTACGGTCCCGCGCAGCTGCGCGCGGCCTATGGATTGACCTCGCTGTCGCTGACCAGTCCGACCACGACCCAGACCGTCGCGATCGTCGACGCATTCAGCGACCCGCACCTGGCAAGCGACGTCGCCGCATATCGCCAGCACTACGGGCTTCCGGCGTGCACCACCGCCACCAAGTGCCTGCGCATCGTCGGCCAGACCGGTTCCGCCCAGCTCCCCGACGCCAACGCCGCCTGGGGGCTCGAGACCACCCTCGACGCGGAGATGGTCTCGGCCATCTGCCCGCGGTGCCGCATCGTCGTCGTCGAGGCAAACTCCGCAACCTACGGCGACCTCGGCACCGCCGAGAACGAAGCCGTCGCGCTCGGCGCACGCGTGGTGACCAACAGCTGGGGCGGCGCCGACACCCGGCTGGACGCCACCTATGACGCCCGCTACTTCACCCACCCCGGAGTCGCGATCGTCGCATCGACCGGCGACTCCGGCTACGCGGCCGGACCGATCTACCCGTCGACCTCGCCGAATGTGATCGCCGTCGGCGGAACGACGCTCGCGGCCGCGATCGGCACGGCCCGGGGATACAGCGAGTCGGCCTGGGGCGGCGGCGGCTCCGGCTGCAGCGCCTACGAGCCGATGCCCGCGTGGCAGGCGGCGGTCCCGAGCATCGCCAGCACCTGCGGCACCCACCGCGCGGTCGCCGATGTGTCGGCGGTCGCTGACCCGGCCACCGGGGTTGCGGTCTACGACACCTACGGATATGCAGGCTGGTACCCCGGAGCGATCGGCGGCACCAGCGTGGCCGCCCCGATCGTGGCCGGCGTGTACGCGCTTGGCGGGCACGGCTCGGGCACGGGCGTCACCGGCGCGGCCGGGCTCTACGCATCGGCGAACTCGGTCGCCCCCGCGAATGCGGTGAAGTCGGCGCTGTTCGACGTCAGCAGCGGCACCAACGGCACCTGCACCACGCTGCTTGCCTGCACGGCCGCGACCGGGTGGGACGGTCCCAGCGGACTCGGCTCTCCGAGCGGGATCTCCGGCTTCTAGGCGCTGCCGCCGCGAGCGGCGGGTGCGGGTGCGACGGGCGGAGCGTCCCTGCGCGGGCGCGTTGGTCACAATACGGGTGCTCCGGCATGTGACGGGGTGGCCGTAAGGTCCAAACCGCATCGCAGCCCGCGAGGTGTCGTTGGCCGCTCGCCACCCATATCGCCGACTCGGCCTGCTCGGGACGGCACTCGTCGCCGCGGGGATCCTCGTCGCGGTGCCGATCATCCTGCGCGCCACGCGCTCGGGATCCCCACACTGTCTCGGCCCCGCGGCGGCCGGCGCCGTCTCGGTGGGTTCGGGAATCGGGTCGGGCGTACTCGCGTTGACCTCGATCCCCGGGACGGGGGATCGCGTGCCGGTCAGCGTGCAGGTCGACGAGGGGCCGCCCGCCGTGGCCGGGCTGCAGCGGCTCTGGGTGACGTCGCCCGGCACCCCGCCGATCGTATTGGCGCGTTCCGCGGCCTCCTGCTGGTCGGGAACCGTGCCGCGTGGCGTGCTCGGCGATCTGCAGGTCCGTTCCGGGCCGGACGGCGCGCCACCCGTGCTGGCCCGGTTCGCGCTGCCGGATCCGGCGCGCTCCGGCGCCGCGCTGATCGCGCGCGCCCAGGCGGCAACCCGGCGCCTGGAGGCCTTGCGGGAAGTCACGTTGAGCCGTCGGTCGCTCGAGGTGCGCCCGACCCTGGTCGACACGCTCTACTCGGGGACGACGGTGGCATCGCGCACCGCCGGTGAGGTACAGCGGTTTGCGTGGCCCGGCTGGCGCGACGGGTTCGAGTGGATGACCCCCGGGATCCAGGCATCGGTGATCCTCGGTGAGACCCGGATCGATGGACGCCGGACGATCCGGGTCGCGGGCGCGGTCGTGCAGACGCCGCTGTGGATGGAGCTGGACATCGACCCGGGTACGGGCGTGGTTGTGGCCGACAGCATGAACGGGCCCAACCACGTCATGGCCAGTCGCTACGTCCCGATCGGCGGATAGGTGCCGACCCTCCCGTTCTGGTGTTCGATCGTCGTCCTGTCGATCATCCAAGGGGCGCTCGTGGCGGTGCCGGGGACCTGGCCGTGGGCCCGGCAGCACCTGATCCGCTTCCGATCGGGGTGGTGGGCCGTCATCCCGGTTGCCTCGCTTGTCGGCGTGGCATTCGGGCTGTTGCGTGTCGCCGACGCGCCGCAGGGTCTGACGTACCTCGCCCTGGTGGCGGTCCCGGTCTTGGCCGGCGCCGCGCTCGGATGGGCGATGCGCGGCGCCCGCCCATGGCTCGCGGCCGCCGCCGCCCCGCTCTTCGCGGTGGCGTGGGCGTGGCCCGCCACCCTCGGCGGGGACACCGCCGCACTCGCGCTGACGGCACTGTCGTGCGTCGCGCTCGGTGTCCTGCTCGTGGCGCTGGCCCCGGCGACGCTGATCCGCGCGGGCATCGTGATCCTGGCGGTTGCAGACGTGATCCTGGTCGCCTCCGACCTGCTCCAGCACCCGAATTCCGCCCTTGTCGCCGCCCATCCGATCGCCCAGCTCCCGCGCTTGCAGTCTGTCCAATTCGGGTCGGCGATCATGGGATTCGGCGATCTCTTGGCCGCCGGGGTCGTCGGCGCGCTGTTCGCGGGCACCCCCCAGAACCAGCGCCGGGCCGCCGTCGTGATCGTCGCGCTTGCCCTGATCGGCGATCTCGCCTTTCTGCGTATCAGCGAGTTCCCGGCCACGGTGCCCGTTGCGGTCGGGATGCTGCTCGTCGACCTGTGGGGCCGGCGGGCCGGATCGGTAACATCTTTGTAACACCCGAGGGGGCGACGATGAGCAAGCGCAACGACCCGCACCTGCGGCGGGCGGGCGATCCCGACGATCATGATGCCGAACGCGCGGCGCTCCGCCACGAGATGGGGATGGGGGCGGTCCGGGTGCCGCTTCCGATCGACGTCGATCGCGTGATGCACGGTGATGCGCCCGATCCCACGGACGGCGTCTCACGCGGGGAGCCGCTGATGGACCTGATCGCCCATCAAAAGCCGCCGGTTGAGACCCACTTCGTGGACGGGGCGCTCGACGAACACGCGCGACACCAGCGTGAGACCGCGCCGGAGGACGACCTCAGCGCGTAGCGGCGGCCGCCTCCGGTGCGCGAAGCACCAGGCAGGCGTTGTGACCCCCGAACCCGAACGAGTTCGACATCGCCGCGTCGAGCGTCGCCGGCTCCGCGGACCGAATGTGCCGGAGCGCGATCGCCGGGTCGGGCGCATCCAGATTGGCGGTCGGCGGCAGCGTCTGGCGCTGGAGCGCGAGCGCGGTGACGAGCGCCTCGACGGCGCCCGCCGCCCCGAGAGGATGGCCGATCGCGGCCTTGGTGGACGACACCGGGGTGGCGCCGAGCCCGGCGGCCACCAGTGCGTGCGCCTCGGCGATGTCGCCGGCCGGGGTGGCGGTCGCGTGGGCGTTGATGTAGCCCACCGTGGCGGGGGTGATACCGGCGTCCTCGAGGGCCAGGGCGATGGCCCGCCGCGCCCCGGTGCCGTCAGGGTCCGGGTCGGTGAGGTGGGCGGCGTCGCACGTCTGGCCGAAGCCGGAGATCTCGGCGTAGATCGTCGCCCCGCGGCGCAGGGCGTGCTCACGCTCCTCGAGCACGAGGACGGCGCCCGCCTCCGCCATCACGAAGCCGTCGCGGTCGGCATCGAACGGGCGTGAGGCCTCCGCGGCGGAGCGGTCGCTGCGGCTCAGGGCTCCGAGCTTGCGGTACCCGGCGATCAGCAGCGGAACGAGCGGTGCCTCGGCCCCGCCGGCCAGGACGAGGTCGGCGCGGCCCTGCAGGATCCAGTCACGCCCGAGTCCGATGGCGTCGGTTCCGGCTGCGCAGGCGGTGCCGGTGACCGAGGTGGGCCCCCGCACGCCGAAGGTCCGCGCCACGGCCGCGAGTGCCCCGTTGGTCAGCCCCAGCGGGATGGCCAACGGGCCGACGCGGTCAAGCCCTTGCGTCCATTCCGCCCGGCTGGCGACTTCGAGGGTGTGCGCTCCTCCGTGGACGCATCCGATGACCGCGCCCAGGCGGTCGGCCGGCACGCGGTGGTCGCCGGCGTCCGAGAGCGCCGCGGCCGTCGCCAGCGTCGCCAGGTGTCCGACGCGGTCCATGCGTCGGAACTCACGCGCGCCGAGCAGGTCGCGGGCCTCGTCGTCGGCGTCGGCCACCCGGAACACCGTGACCGGACCGAGGCCCTCAATCTCGACGCGGGTGGCGCCGGAGTGCCCGTCCAGCAGCGCGGACCACACGCGGTCGATGTCGGATCCCAGTGGACTGGCGATGCCGAGGCCAGTGATGACGACGCGAGGGGGCACGACGACCATGTTGCCAGGATTGACCATCGTCGGGACCGAGGTCGGGAGGGTTGCGGATATCGGGGTCGCAATCCAGCGACCCCGATCCCGCGGCGGCAGTTTCCTGTCAGCGACCGTGAGGTCGAGCCAGGGTGGGGGCGATCGCCCGCCGACTGCTCACCTGTTGTCTGTACTCGCGCACAGACTCATACCTACCAGTGTCGAGGCATCTCCGAACTCCATTCATGGACATGTCCTGTTCCGCCGACTCATGCGCTCCGCCGAATCCATTCGTGACGCCTGCGCAAGCGCAGACGCTGGATTGCGTGAGATACGGCACCCCGAGACTAAACGCAGCATCGGCCGATGTGTGAAACAGATCGTGCAAATTGCACGGGGCGTTCCGTGCGCCACCAGCCCGAACGCCGAATCCGAACGGGGATCGGCGCGTCGGGCAGGGGCCTGCGGGGTCCGCCTCTAATATTGGTTCGTGCGCCTCAATGCCGCCATGTTCCTGATGAGCTGCGCGGTACTTGTGATCGCTCCGATGATTCCGTCGATCCAGCAATCGCGCGGGTTTCCTGTCGCCAGCCTCGGCATCATCGCCGGGGTCACGCTTCTGGTCGGCGTTGCCGCGGAGCTGTTCCTCGGGCCGCAAGCCGATCGCGGATACGAACGCCCACTGCTGATCGGGAGCGTGGTGGTGGCCGCCGTGAGCCTGATCGGTTCGGGCGCGGCGGACTCGGTGGTCCTCCTGACGATGTGGCGTGCCCTGGCGGGAGTCGCATACGGGATGTTCGTGCCCGCCGCCTCGGCGATCGTCATCAGAAGCAGCCCGCAGGGGGTCGGCGAACGACTCGCGCGCCTCCAGGTGGCGGAGTACGCGGGGTTCGCGGCCGGGCCGTTCCTGGGCGCCTTGTTGCTCGCACAGATCGGCAGCACGCACGGGCTGGAGCTCGCGGGGCTCGTGTCTCTGGCGCTGATCCCGGTCGTGATGTCGGTCCCGGTACCGCGGCGCGTCGCCGTTCCCGCCGCGCCCGCGGTCGAGTCCACCACCTCGCCGGACACGGCGTCGGGTGGTGACGCGGTACCGCCGCCGCGTCCGTCCGGACTCGCGTTCAGCCTCTTGCGACACCGCGCCGTGTGGGTGGCCGTGATTCTCTCTGTGGCGGTGACCGCACCGGTCGGCACCTATGCGGCGATGTGGTCGCGGTTTCTGGCGGACCGCGGCGCCACCGGCTTCGTGATCGCCGTCAGCCTCGGCCTGTTCACCTTGCCGTTTCTCATCATCGCGCCGATCGCCGGCCGCTTCGTGGACCGGGTCGGTCCACTGCGGGGGGCCGTGTGGGGCACGGTGATCGTGGCCTTCGTGGTGTTTGCCTACGGAGTGATCGGATCACTCGTCGTAATCATCGCGGTGAGCCTGGTCGAGTCCGCGGGCCAGGCGCTCGCCGGACCCGGGACCGCCGCGGCGATGGCCCGGGCCGCCGGACCCGAACGGGCCGGGGCGGGACAGGGGCTCTCGCGCGGCTTCGGGTTTCTGGCGGCGGGCCTGACGTCGTTTGCCGCCGGTCCGGTCTATGCCGATTGGGGTGCCCGGGCGCTTTTCGGCGCGACCGCCGCGATGATGATCGTCCTCGCGGTGATCGGGTGGTTTGCCGCCCTGCGCTGGGCGCCCGAGTTCGACGATCCGCTCGACGTCGAGCCTGCCGTCGGGGAGTACGTCACCACCCCGGCGGAGTGATCACGCTCCTGCCGGTGGACCGTCGGCGGTCGGGACCGCCGTACGCCGACGCGCGATGAAGCGCCACAGCAGACGCCATCCGAGCAGTCCGAGCGCGAGAAAGCCCGTCGCCACGAGGATGAAGGCGATCGGCGTCGCCCGCCCGAACACGAGACCGCGCAGCGTCAGGCCGACGATGACGGTCGACACCCAGGCGGTGAGCCCTGCCCGCCACCCGGTCGGGGGCACGGCACGCCAGATCGCCAGCCAGCCGATGCCGAGGCCGATCAGAAACGGCGCGGCGACCACGGCGATGCCGGCCGCCGCCTCTCCCTCGGAATGGCTCTGACGGCCCAACGCGACAAAGCCCACGACAACGACCACGTCGATGCAGAGGGCGGTGAGCCGACGGCGCATCCGGCTCACCCGGCCGTCGGAGGGGAGATCGTGGCCGCCGCGGACCTCAGTCCCCGGGCGATGTCGAGGTTCCGGGCTCCGACCCGCGGCGCGAGCGCCGGGTCGGCGGCCGCCGTCATGTTCGTGAGGTTGAAGACCTCACATCCTTGCCGGATGAACGGATCCAGACGCGCCACGACGTCGTCCGGCGTTCCCCAGGTGTAGTAGGTCCTGAGCACCTCGTCCGGAATCGCCCGCGCAGCGGCAAGGGCCACCTCTCGGGACAGCTCGGTCGGCACGAAGTCGAGGAGCCCCCAGCGCGAGGCGAGCGGGTGCTCGGCCCCGGCGGCCTCAAACAGCGATGCCGGTGCGGTCAGGGCGACCAGGCGAAGCGCCAGCGAATCGAGCGCCCGTTCGGCAGTGTCCCGGTCCTCGTCGCAGACGACCCAGACGTAGAGCCCGGGCCGGACCGCATCGACAGGGCGATCGGCCGCCGCGCTGGAGGCCCGGATCTTCGCGAGCAGTCGGCCGTACTCACCCGCGTCGGTGAGAATCGGCATCCATCCGTCGGCGAGTCGACCGACCGCGTCGAGCACGCGCGGGCGGTGGGCCGGGACCCAAATCTCCGGATGGTGCCCGTCATAGGGGCCGAGGCCCAACACCGCCTGGTGCAGCTGGGTGAACTCACCGGAGAAATCCACCGGATCGGTCGTCGACCACAGCAGTCGGATGACCTCCAGGGCTTCGATCAGGCGCGAGGCTGTCCGGGTGTACGGAAGGCCGTACGGGACGATGTTCTCGGCCTCCCCGACACCAAGCCCGAGGCGGACGCGGCCGTGGCTCATGTGGTTCAACGTCGCGAAGGTCTGGGCGATGACGGCCGGGTGGCGGCGGATCGCGTCGGTGACACCGGTGCCGACGATCATGCGCTCGGTATGGGTGACGACGGCCCCCATCAGCGGACCCGTGTCCAGAAACGTGTGCGGCGACGGCTCGGTCGCGGCTTGCGGAAACAGATCCTGCGTCCAGACGCTGGGCGGGTACCAGTGGAGGAAGTGGTCGGCGAACCACATCGCCTCGAACCCGTTGTCCTCGAGCGCCTTGGCCATCGGGATGAGCGCATCGACCGGGGGCCGGGTAATGCCCGAGACGCCAACTTCGATCTGCACGACTGCTCCTTGACGGGTAGAACGGCGGGCATCGGCGAAGGCGGTGGATCGTCGCCACGGCAAGGCTAGCGCCCCGGCGGCGCGGAGCGGTTGACCCGGCGCGGCCGCAAACGACCTGTGAAGATGAAGGCTCGATCACGGACGAGCCGGAGCGTCGATGCCCGAGAGCACCCCGCCACCTTTCCCGAAGGAGCACGCCGCCGACGGCAGTTTCCAGCGGCAGGTCTCGCGATTTCGCGAATGGGTCCGCGCCGACCCGACCTCCCGGTTTCCTGCAGCGGCGGGCCGGTACCACCTGTATGTGTCGCTGGCCTGCCCGTGGGCACACCGGACGATCATCTACCGTCGCCTGAAGGGGCTGGACGACGCGATCTCGATGACGATCGTCGACCCTGAACGCGATGACCGCGGTTGGGCCATCGCCGACGGGCCGGGAAACACCCCGGATCCGGTCAACGGGTTCGCGTTTCTGAGCGAGGCATACCGAGCCAGTGATCCGACGTTCACCGGCCGCGTCACGGTTCCGGTGCTGTGGGACACCGTGACCGGGGTGATCGTCAACAACGAGTCGTCCGAGATCATCCGGATGTTCGACCGCGAATTCGCCGCCGTCGCCGATCCCGGCGCTCCGATGTTCTGTCCGCCCGAGCTCGAGGACGAGATCGACCAGATCAATGCCACGGTCTACGCGGCGGTCAACAACGGCGTGTATCGGGCGGGATTTGCCACGACCCAGGCGGCATACGAGGATGCGTTCCGCGACCTGTTCGCCGCGCTTGACGCGCTGGACCGGCGCCTCGGGATCCTCCGGTACCTGTTGGGGGACCGGCTGACCGAAGCCGACTGGCGGCTGTTCACCACGCTGGTCCGGTTCGACCCCGTCTATGTCGGCCACTTCAAGTGCAATTTGCGCCGGATCGTCGACTATCCCAACCTCTCTGGATACCTGCGGGAGCTGTACCAGTACCCGGGGGTCGCTGACACGGTCAACTTCAACCACATCAAGCGCCACTACTACCGCACACACCCGACAATCAACCCGACGCGGATCGTCCCGGTCGGGCCCCACATGAATCTGGCGGCGCCCCACGGGCGTGAGGCGATCGGCGATCCCCGGTCCGGCACCTGAGGCCGGGGGCACGGTGGCAGCCACCCCCGCGGCGTGGACGCTCGTCTACGACCATGGGTGCGGTGTCTGCAGGGTGATCGCCGCGGGTGTGCTCGCCGCCGACCGGCGCCGGCGCATCACCCCGCTCGCCCTCGGTGACGCGCGGTCAGCGCGGGTACTTGTGCCGATCGCGCGAGCCCGGTGGGACCGCTCGTGGCACTTGGTCGCCCCCGACGGCCGGGTGTACTCGGCGGGTGCCGCCGTACCGGTGCTGTGCGGGCTACTGCCCGGGTTCGGCGGTCTTGGCCGGCTTTGCGGTGCCGCCCCGGATGTGACTGAGCGGATCTACGCGTGGCTCGCGCGCCACCGAGGCGGGATCGGTCGCCACGTCCCGCGGCGACTGGTCGCCAGGTCCACGATCATCCTCGCCGAGCGCGGTCGCCGGATCTGAGTCGTCCGGCATGTCCGGTTCGGGCACGCGGATGTGGCCGCGCCAGCTGCTGTCGTAGGACCCGGAGTCATCTCGCCACGACCAGCGGACGGTGAGATCCGCGTCGAGGATGCCGACCGGCCAGTCAAACGCGATGCGAACGCGGTTGGCCTCGGGGTCGGCTCCGTACCCGAACAAGGTGACCGTCCCCGCCGGGGCGCCCGCATCGACGCGATCGGCCTTGACCCGCGCGGAGAACCCGTAGGCGGGCGATGCCGCGGAATTTGCGAAGGGGACGATGAGGACGAGGCCGCCATCGACGGAGGTGCCGAATTCCGGGGGCCCGATCACCGGGTGCGCGCCGAACATCGCGCGGCGTCCCTGACGGAGGACCTTGACCAGCGCGACGAGCACGATCAGCAGCACCAGCACCAACACGGCGATCGCGGCGGTTTCCACCAGCCCTTGGTGTGTGTCGAGCCAGTGCATGACCCACACGCTACCGGTCGGGCGCGACGGCACCGGGACGGGGGTCGCCGTGGCACCCGGTCGGCGGTTAAGCTCCGCGAACCCCGAGCCCGAGGAGCGGAGCGATGACTACAGGCGGATTCCCGCCGGACGACGGATGGTGCGTCGAGATCGTCGAACGCGACGGCACGACCGTCCTCGATCAGAAGGTCTTCAGCCTGGCCGAGGATGCCCGTGACTACGCCAAACAGGACGTCTGGCGCCACAAAGACCACGTCGCGCGCATCTTCGAGCGGACTGCCGGACGCACCGTGTTTACGACCGAAGTGGCGTTTCCCCGGTAGGGGTCAGTCGGTCTGGCCGCCCTGCGTCCGGATGAATGCCGTCAGCCCGAATGCGGAGATCGGCGTCATTCCGAGGCGGCGGTAGAAGCCGTCGACGCCCCGCTCGGCGATCAGGACCTGGTGGTGGAAGGTCACCAGCGGGTAGTGGGCCTGGATCGCGGCGGTGAGCGCGCGCCCGATGCCTTCACGCTGGCGCTCCGGTGCCACGAGGATATCGGCGATATAGACCGCGAAGGCCTGGTCGCTCAGTGCCCGCGCGAACCCGATGACCGTGCCGTCGTCGTCGACCGCCACAACCGAATACGAGGAATGCTCCACCGCCGTCCGCAGGCGATCGGGGTCGTTGGCGTGGCTCCAGTCGTGGGCCCGGTAGAGGCCGAGAATCGCGGTGAAATCCTGGTCGAGCTCGACCTCGCGGATGGTGGCGGAAGCGGGCAGCGGATGACCTCAGGGACGGATGGGCGCGCCGATATACTCGCGCCCCGATGACTGAACAACACGACGTCTTACCGGATCGATATCACGCCAGCGAGATCGAAGAGCGCTGGCAGAGGGTCTGGGCACAGGCACGGGCCTTCACCGGCGCCACGATCTCCCGCGACGGCACGCCGGCGGAGCCGTCGCCTGGACCGAAGTCCTACGTCCTGGAAATGCTGCCGTATCCGTCCGGCGAGATCCACATGGGCCACGTCAAGAACTACACGATGGGCGATGTGATCGCGCACCATCGTCGCCGCTGCGGCGCCGCGGTCTTCCATCCGATGGGGTACGACGCGTTCGGGCTGCCCGCCGAGAATGCGGCGATCCGCACCGGCGAGCACCCGGCCGTCGTGACCGCCCGCAACATCGCCCGCATCCGCGAGCAGCTGCAACGGCTCGGGTTCGCCATCGACTGGGACACCGAGATCTCCACCGCGGACCCGGAGTACTACCGCTGGACCCAGTGGATCTTCCTGCGGATGTTCGAGCGGGGGCTCGCCGAGCGGCGCGAGGCGGCGGTGAACTGGTGCCCGCAGGACCAGACCGTGCTTGCCAACGAGCAGGTGGTGGACGGGCATTGCGAGCGGTGCGGTGCCGAGGTCGAGCTGCGCCAGCTGACGCAATGGTTTCTGCGGATCACCGATTACGCCCAAGCCCTGCTCGACGACATGGACCTGCTCGAGGACTGGCCCGAGCGGGTGCTTGCGATGCAACGCAACTGGATCGGGCGTTCCGAGGGTGCACGTGTGCTGTTTCGGACCGACGACGGTGCGCACGAGATCCCGGTGTTTACGACCCGTCCGGACACCCTGTTCGGTGCCACCTTCTTCCTGGTCGCTCCCGAGCATCCGCTGCTGGCGACGCTCGTCGAGGGCCGGCCGGAGGCCGAGGCCGTGCTCGGGTATGCCCGCGCCGCCGCGCGCGCGTCGCTGGCCGACCGCAGCGCCACCGACAAGCCGAAGACCGGCGTGTTTACCGGGCGGCACGTCATCAATCCGATCAACGGCGAGCGGATCCCGGTCTGGGTGGCCGACTACGTCCTGATGGACTACGGGACCGGCGCGATCATGGCGGTCCCGGGCCACGACGAGCGCGATTTTGCGTTCGCCGCAGGCCACGACCTGCCGATCCGCCGGGTCGTTGCCGGGTCCGAGGACGCCCCCGACACGCCGCTCGCGACGGCGTACACGGACCCGGGTCGCTTGGTGAACTCGGGATTCCTGGACGGGCTCGGCGTCGATGACGCCAAGCGGGCGGCCGCGTCGTGGCTGGACGAGCGCGGCGTGGGCGAGGCCACGGTCGGGTACCGCCTGCGGGACTGGCTCATTTCGCGTCAGCGGTACTGGGGCGTGCCGATTCCGATCGTGCACTGTCCGGACTGCGGGCCGGTCGCGGTGCCCGACGACCAGCTGCCGGTCCTGCTCCCGGAGGTCGACGACTACTCGCCCAAGGGGCAGAGCCCGCTCGCCGCCAATCCGGAGTTCCTCGCGTCGACGTGTCCCTCCTGCGGCGGAGCGGCCCGGCGCGAGACGGACACGATGGACACGTTTGTCGATTCGTCCTGGTACTACCTGCGCTACACGGCGCCGCATCTGTCGAGTGCGCCCTTCGAACGTGCGCTGGCGGACTACTGGCTCCCCGTCGACCAGTACATCGGCGGTGTCGAGCATGCCGTGCTGCACCTGCTGTACGCGCGGTTCTTCACCAAGGTGCTCAACGATCTCGAGCTGGTCGGGTTCCGCGAGCCGTTCGCGCGTCTGTTCACCCAGGGAATGATCTACCGCGACGGCGCGAAGATGTCCAAGAGCAAGGGCAACGTCGTCTCACCGGACGAGATCGTCGCGCGCTACGGCGCCGACACGTTGCGCCTCTATGTGCTGTTTATGGGCCCCGCGGCCGACGACATCGAGTGGAGCGATCGCGGTGTCGTCGGCGCGCGCCGCTTTCTCGACCGTCTCTGGTCACTCGCGCGCGCGGTCGCTCCGGGTGGCCTGGTGTCCCGTCCGGCGCCGTCGGATCTGGCCGGCTCGCCACTGTCACTCGAACTGGTGCGACGGGCCGAGGCGACCATCGCCAAGGTGTCTGCGGACATCGGGGAGCGGTTTTCGTTCCACACCGCGATCGCTGCCATCCAGGAGCTCGTCAACGCCTGCACCCGGCACCAGGCCGACAGGGGCGCCGAGGAAGCGGGGGGGCCGGCGGCGTTCCGTCACGCCGTTCAGACGGCAGTGTCGGTGCTGTTCCCGTTCGCCCCGCACGTGACGTGCGAGCTGTGGGACGCCCTCGGTGGCGAGCGGTTGTGGGAGGTCGCGTGGCCGGACGCGGAGGCGGCATACCTCGTCAAGGACGAGGTGACCCTCGTCGTCCAGGTCAACGGCAAGGTCCGTGACCGGCTACAGGCGCCGGCGGGGCTCGAGGACGCGGCCGTCCTGGAGCTCGTGCGCGATCGCGACAAGGTGCGTGGGGCCCTCGACGGCAAGCGGGTCGTGCGCGAGATCGTCGTGCCGGACCGCCTGGTGAACTTCGTGATCTCCTAGCCGCGGCAGGTTCCGCTGCCGGCCCGTGCGGCCGTTAGCATGACGGTGATGTCGACCCGCAAGGAGCCACTGCGTCCGGTGTATGCCCTCCAGGGCGAGGACTGGCCGAAGGTCGATACGGCGCTCGCGCGCATGGTCGGACGCATCGTCGCGGAGGGGGGCGGCGAGCCCGAGCGCTTTGACGCCGCCGAGACGCCGGTCGCCGACGTCGTCGCGGCCTGCCAGATGTTGTCGTTCGGGGGATTGCAGGGCGTCATCGTGGCCGGCGCCGATGCGTGGCGCGCCGCGGACGCAGATGTGATCGTGGGATACCTCGAGGATCCCAACCCGGCGACGGTCCTGACGATCGTGTCGACCGCCGTGCTGCCACAGCGGCTCCAACAGGCGATCGAGCGCGTCGGGCAGGTCAGCCGCTGGGGTCCGGACAAGGCCACCCCGCGCGACCGGCGCCTCTGGCTGGAGAAGCACTTCGCCGGGTCCGTCGCCAGACTCGGCGGGCACGTCAGCCCGGCGCTCGCGCGGTTCGTGGTTGATCGGGCGTGTGGCGATGCGACTGACGCGCAACGCACGGGGCTCGCCGCGCTGACTCTCGCGCACGAGGCGGAGAAGCTCGTCGCCTATGCCGGCGGGTCACCGATCGACCGGGACATGGTGGTGGCGATGACCCCCGAGCACCCCGAGGCACGCGTCTATCAGCTCGCCGACGCCCTTGTCGCCGCCGATGCCGGTCAGGCGTTTGCGCGACTGGGAGACCTGGCCTCGGGCGACGATCGCACCGATCCGGTGGTGATCGTCGCGGGGCTCGCGCGTCACTACCGCGCGTTGGCGCGGGCCCAGGAACTGGGGCCGGGCGCATCCGGGGACGCCATCAGCGCCGCCACCGGCATGAAGGGCTACCCGGCCCAGAAGGTCGCCGAACAGGCGCGATCGCTGCCGGGCGGCGCCGGAGCACGCGCCGTCGCCCGCGTGGCGCGGCTGGAGCTCGACATCCGCGTGTCCGCCCAGCGCGAGCTCGGCGGTCCTCAACTGGTGCTCGAGACGGCGGCGCGCGACCTCATCGGGATCGCGCGCGGCGCCGTCGTCTAGCGGAGGCGGGAGCGGAGGTTAGGCGCTGACGGTGCCGGCCGCGATGCGCGCGACCCGGCTCTTCTTGCGCGCGGCGTTGTTGGCGTGGATCACGCCTTCGGCAGCCGCCCGGTCGATCAGGTGCTCGAGCTCACGCGCGCGGTCGGGCACGTCGGCCTCGCCGTTCTCGCTCGCCTCGATCAGGCGACGGGTGAGGGTCTTGATGGTCGAGCGGTACCGCAGATTGCGGGCGCGCTGGCGCTCGGAAATGAGAATGCGCTTCTTCTGCTGCTTGATGTTCGCCACCTGGCGATGCCTCCGTCGGTTGAACGGCCGCGTATGGTACCACCGATCTCATGACAGGCGACGCATCCACCACCGGAGGGGACGGGGTCACGCCCACGGGCATCGATGACGACCTCCGGTTGGCCCGTCCGACGATGAGTGCGGGCGAAGGCGTGCGCGGGGAACTTCCCGAGGTGGATCGCCCGACGGGACGCTCGACGGCGATCTTTGCCATCTGGACCGGCCTGAGCCGCGTGGCGGGGCTCGCACGCGAGATCCTCGCCGCGGCGATGTTCGGCACGCAGGGCAACATCAACGCGTTCGTCATCGCGTTCAACGTTCCGAACATCGTGCGCAGTCTGGTTGCGGACTCGGCGATTTCGGCGGCGCTGATCCCGATCTACACCGACATGCTCGAGCAGGGGCGCAAGCGCGAGGCCCAGCGGCTGATCGGGGCGGTCATCGGGCTTGTGGTCATGGTGCTCGGGGCGCTCACGCTGCTGGCGATCGTGCTGGCCCCGGTCTTTATGCCGTGGTTCGCGCTCGGGCTCTCACCGGCCCTGAAGGCCGAAACGGTGACGTTGTCGCAGATCATGTTCCCGATCATCCTGCTGTTGGCGCTGACCGGGATCCTGGCCGCGGTGCTGCAGGCGAACGGCGAGTTCGGCGTCACCGGCTTCGTCCCGGTCCTCTGGAACGTCGTGATCATCGGCTGCCTCGGTCTGTCCGAGGTGATTCTGCCGGCCGACGAGCGCGTCACCGGGTACGCGGTCGGCATCGTGCTCGGCACGCTCGTGCAGCTGCTGTGGCTGCTGCCCTACATGCGCGGCAAGGGGCCCTTCAAGTTCTCCCTCGGTCGCGGGGTGCCCGAGGTGCGGCGCGTGTTCTGGATGATGCTGCCGGTCTCGCTGGGCCTCGGGCTGATCAACATCAACGCGTCCGTCGACAACGTGTTCGCCGGTCTGGTCAGCGCCGACGCGGTCAGCTCCATCGACAAGGCGTTTCGCCTGTACATCCTGCCCCAGGGGGTGTTCAGCGTCGCGATCTCGACGGTGTTGTTCCCCGCGATTTCGCGCATGGCGTCGCGTAAGGACATGGCCGGTGTCCGGGCGATGGTGACCTCGGGGCTGCGCCAGATCTTCTTCATGCTGATCCCGGCGTCGATCTTCCTGATGGTCCTCTCCGAGCCCGCGACGCGGCTGGTCTACCAGCGCGGCGCGTTCAACGCGGCGTCGACCCACATGACCTCGATGGCCCTGTTTACCTTCACGCTCGGGCTCGTGTTCAACGGGGCGAGCCTGCTGGTGATCAGGACGTTCTTCAGTCTCCAGGAGCCCTGGATCGCGACCAAGGTCGCCTTGCTGGGCCTCGGACTCAACGCGGCCGGCGACCTCGCGTTCTACAAGCCGTTCGGGGCACCGGGGATCCCGCTCTCGACCTCCTTGGTCAGCCTGATCACGTTCGTGGTGCTGATCGTCCTGTTGCGCCGCCGCATCGGCGGCCTGCCGCGCAAGGACCTCACCGCGGGATTTGCCAAGTGCGTGTTCGCCGGCATCGTCATGGGCGTCTTCACCTGGGCGACCTTCCGCATCGTCAGCGCCGTCGTGGGAACGAGCCTCGTCGGACAGCTGATCAGCATGTCGTGCGCCGTCGTCGCTGCTGGGCTGTCCTATCTCGCCGGCGCCCAGGCCGTCGGCGTTCCCGAGCTGGACAAACTGTCGCGCCTCGTCCGGGCGCTACGATGACCTGAGTGCAACAAGACCTGATCCGCAACTTCTGCATCATCGCCCACATCGACCACGGGAAGTCGACGTTGGCAGACCGCATCCTCCAGCTCACCGGTGCGGTCACCGAGCGGGATATGCGGGAGCAGATTCTCGATTCCATGGATCTCGAGCGCGAGCGCGGGATCACCATCAAGGCCCAGGCCGTCCGGGTCTTCTACACGGCCAATGACGGGGTGACCTACCAGCTGAATCTGATCGATACGCCCGGACACGTCGATTTCAGCTACGAGGTATCGCGCAGTCTGGCCGCGTGCGAGGGGGCGCTGCTGGTCGTCGACGCCAGCCAGGGCATCGAAGCGCAGACGCTGGCCAACACCTATCTGGCGATCGAGGGCGACCTCGAGCTGATCCCGGTGCTCAACAAGATCGACCTGCCGGCGGCCGAGCCCGAATTGCACGGAGGTGCCGTCGCGGAGCTCATCGGCGTCGACCCGTCCAGCGTGCTGAGGATCTCCGCGAAGACCGGCGAGGGTGTGGCGGATGTCCTGGAGGCGATCGTCGCCCGGATTCCCGCCCCCAGCGGCGATCCGGACGCGCCCGTGCGGGCGCTGATCTTCGACTCGGTCTACGACCAGTATCGGGGCGTCGTCGCATTCGTCCGCGTCATCGACGGTGCCTTCGCCAAGGGCGAACGCCTCGTCGCGATGCAGACCGGCCGCGAGGTTGCCACCGAGGAAGTCGGGGTCATGACCCCGACGATGCTCCCGACAGGCCGCCTCGCCGCCGGCGAGACCGGCTACCTGGTCACTGGGCTCAAGTCGGTCGGTGATCTGAAGGTGGGCGACACGCTCACGCTCGCGCGTAAGCCTGCCGCCGCGGCGCTGGCCGGATACCGCGAGGTCAAGCCGATGGTGTTCTGCGGGCTGTTTCCGCTGGACGCCGACGACTATCCGGATCTTCGCGATGCACTCGAGAAGCTGTCGCTCAACGACGCGTCCCTGGTGTGGGAGCCGGAGACCTCGCAGGCGCTCGGGTTCGGTTTCCGCTGCGGATTCCTCGGGCTGCTGCATATGGACATCGTGCGCGAGCGCCTTGAGCGTGAGTACGACCTCGAACTCCTCGCGACGACCCCGAACGTCGAGTACCACCTCACCACGACAAGCGGGGACGAGCTTGCGGTGCGGTCGCCGGTCGATCTGCCGCCGCCGACGAACACGGAAAGCATTCGCGAGCCGTACGTGCGCTGCACGATCCTCGTGCCCACCGACGGAGTCGGTGCGGTGATGCAGCTCTGTCAGGAGCGCCGCGGCCAGTACGTGACGATGATGCCGATCGAGCAGCGGCAACAGATCATCTACGACCTTCCCCTTGCCGAGATCGTGACCGACTTCTACGACCAGCTCAAGAGCCGCACCCGCGGCTATGCGTCGCTGGACTATGAGATCGCCGGGTACCGGGAGAGTCCGCTGGTCAAGCTCGACATTCTCCTGGCGGGCGACCCCGTCGACGCGCTGTCGATGATCGTCCACAAGGACCTGGCCTACGGGCGCGGGAAGGCGCTCGTGGAGCGGCTCCGGGAGACCATCCCGCGCCAGCTGTTCGAGGTGCCGATCCAGGCGGCGATCGGCGGCCGCATCATCGCCCGCGAGACGATCAAGGCGCGGCGCAAAGATGTGCTGGCCAAGTGCTACGGCGGCGACATCAGCCGTAAGCGCAAGCTGCTGGAGCGACAGAAGGAAGGCAAGAAGCGCATGAAGCAGGTGGGGAGCATCGAAGTGCCCCAGGAGGCCTTCCTGTCAGTCCTCACGCTCGGATCGAGCTCGGACGGCAACGGGTCCAAGAAGTAGCCGGCGATGGTCCGCCATCTTTACGTGCACCTGCCGTTCTGTGCGTCGCGCTGCGGGTACTGCGGGTTCGTCGTCGAGGTCGGGGCGCTCGATCGACGTGACGCGTACCTCGCGGCACTCGGGACCGAACTGGCAGCCGAGCGGGAGCGCCTGGATGTGCTCGACACCGTCTATCTCGGCGGAGGTACGCCGACCCTGATGCGCCCGCACCGCATCGCCGTGCTGCTCGAGGCGATCGCGCCCCGACGTGCGCCGACGGCCGAGGTGTCGATGGAAGCCAACCCCGAGACCGTCGACCGCGCCGCCTGGCGTCGCTATCGCGAGGCCGGCGTCACCCGCGTTTCGATCGGCGCCCAGTCGTTCCAGCCGGAGCTTCTGACCGCCCTCGAGCGTCGCGCGACGCCGGACCAGGTGCGTCGTGCGGTGGCGTGTGCACAGGACTCCGGCTTCGCATCGGTCAGCGTCGACCTGCTGTTCGGCGTTCCGGGCCAGACCGCGGACCAGCTGGCGCGTGACATCGCGGAAGTGGCGGCGCTCGGGGTCGACCACGTCTCGTGGTACGAGCTCGAGATCAAGCCGGGCACGGCGCTGGAGCGCATGGGTGCCGAACTCCCGGACGAGGACTGGGCGGCCGACGCCTACGAGAGCATCGTGGCCGAGCTCGAACACCACGGATACCGCTGGTACGAGACGGCGAACTTCGCGCGACCCGGTCACGAATGCCGGCACAGCCTGGCCTATTGGGAGGCTCGCGATTACCTCGGTATCGGCGTCGGGGCGGTCAGCACGATCGAGGGGGTGCGCTGGCGCAACCGCAGCGGGCTGGCGTCCTATCTCGGCGAGTTGGCGCGCGACGGCCGGCCCGGCCGGACCCACGAGCCCCTCGACGACGCTGTCCGGCGACGGGAGCGCTGGATGCTCGGCTTGCGTCTCGACCGGCCGCTGGACACCGTGTGGGCCGGCCCCCCGGACCATCCGGATGCCCTGGCGCGCCTGGCCGACGGCGGGCTGCTCGAGGTCAGCGGTTCGCAGGTCGCGCTCACGCGCCGCGGACGGTTCGTTCAGAATGCGGTACTGCACCAGCTGATGGAGTACGCATGACCACGTCGTCCGCACGCGACGCATCGGGCCCCGCGGAGCTCAGCCCCCGCCAGGAGCAGATCCTCGGCGCGGTCGTCGAGCGGTTCATCGCCAGCGGGACACCGGTCGGAAGCCGTCACATCGCCGGAACGCACGGGATCGACTTTGCGCCCTCGACCGTCCGGTACGAGCTGGCCCGTCTCGAGCAGCTCGGCTATCTGAGCCATCCGCACACCTCCGCCGGCCGGGTGCCGACCGATCGCGGGTATCGCTATTACGTCGACCGGCTGGTGCCGCGTGGCGGTGGCGCGCTCATTCCGTCGAACGCACTCGAGACCGCGGTCGACCTGGGGGAGGTGCGCACCGAAGTCGAGGGCGCGCTGCAGCGCCTGGCCGACGCCATTTCGCAGCTGACCTCACTGCTTGGCGTGGTGACCGCGCCGGCGACCCGCATCGCGACGATCCGCCACGTCGAGGTGCTGCTGTTGCAACCGCAGCTGGTGACCGTCGTCGTCATCACCTCCACCGGGTCCGTCAGCAAGCGCATGGTCGCGTTCGAGCGTCCGGTCGATCCGGGTCTGGTCGACTGGGCCAAGGCCGTGTTCAACGAGCGCCTGACCGGCGTGGGGGTCGGGGCGCGGACGCTCGATTCGCGCCTGTCGGATCCGACGCTGAGCATGCGGGAGCACGAGTTTCTGGACGCGCTCTCCCCGGCGCTCACCGAGATGGCCGAGGAAACCTCGGATCACCTGTTTGTCGGCGGCCGGGCACGGTTCGTCGCCGACTCGCAGCAGGACATGGCGGCAATCGGCGCGCTGATGGAGCAGCTTGAGGAGCGCTACGCGCTGCTGGCGCTGTTGCGCCGTGCGATGTCACGCAACGAGGTGTACCTGCACATCGGCAGCGAGCTGCCGGAGCCGGGGCTCCAGGGGCTGTCGATGGTCGCGGCCAACTACGGGGTCGCACGCGGCAATCTGGGCACGATCACGCTGTTCGGTCCCACACGCATGGACTACCGCCTGGCAATGTCCACGGTGCGGGAAGCTGCAATGGTGTTCTCCCGCTATCTGGAAGGGGTGTACGAATAGACGATCGCTACGAAATCCTCGAGGTGTGGCGGCGACCGCTGCGCGGCGAACCCAACGCCGCCGTGCGGGTGCTCGCGAAGGTGGAAGCGGGCGCGGTCGGCCCGGAGGAATACGCGGTCGGCATCACGACGCGCCCCGAAGCGCAACTGGCGCCGATGCTCGACGAGGCCGATCTGTTCACCGGACTCAGCTTTGCCGAAGCCCACTGGGTTGCGGCGGTGATCGCCAGCGCCGCGGATCGGGTCGGCGAAGCGGAAGACCTCCTGTTCGACCTGCGGGTGCCGGTCGATCTGACCTGGCGTGACATCGAGCTGGCGTCGGAGGTGATCGAGCCCGGTGGTGTGCGGTCGTCGGCGCTGATGCCCTGGCGCCCGGAGTCCGGCGATGCACCCTCCGGCCAATACGCGATCGCGACGTACACCCTCGACTGCGGGCATCAGGCGGTCGAACTCCTGCGACAGGACCCCGACGCGGCGCCGTTCTGGGTCGAGGAAGGCGCCGTCGACCATCTGGTGGCGCGGGATGCGCGGAGCCTGACCCGCCTGCTGCTCGTTGCCGCGAGCCTCGACGACGCCCATGCCCTGATCGAGCAGGCCCAGACGAATCTTGCGACGCATCCCGACGGCGACGGCGACGACGAGGGTGACGACGACTGACGGTGCCCGGGTCGCCCACGCCCGGTGTGCTGCTACCCTGCCCGGAGCGGAATGACCGATCAGAAACGTGACTATTACGAGGTCCTCGGTGTCGGTCGGGATGCCGGCGAGGACGAGATCAAGAAGGCATTCCGGCGCCGGGCGCGCGAGCTGCACCCGGATGTGAACCCCGACGATCCCAACGCCGAGGCGCTCTTCAAGGAAGCGGCCGAGGCGTACGAGGTGCTGTCGAATCCGGAGACCCGCCAAGTCTATGACCGGTTCGGTCATGAGGGCGTCTCCGGCCGCGGGGCGGCGCCGAACTTCAACGACTTCGGGTCCTTTCAGGACCTGTTCGACGCCGTGTTCGGCGGGGACATGTTCGGCCGGGGCGCGCCCGCCGGCCAGGGCGAGGATCTGGTCATCCGGGTGCAGATCGCCTTTGTCGAGTCGGCGGTCGGAGTCGAACGGGAGCTCGAGTTCGATGGCGTGGCCGCGTGCGCGACCTGTGACGGACGTGGCCATCCCGCCGGCACCGAGATCGATCCGTGCGTGACGTGTGCCGGGCAGGGGCAAGTCCGCCAGGTCAGCCGCGGCCCGTTCGGCCAGTTCGTCCGCGCCCAGGTCTGCCCGGCGTGCAGTGGCACCGGGAGCATTCCGCGGGCGACCTGTGAGGACTGCCACGGCGACGGGCGCGTGCGAGCGCACCGCAAGGTGACCGTGACGATCCCGGCCGGGATCGCTGCCGGACAGCAGATCCGGATGACCGGTGACGGCCACGCCGGCATCCGCGGCGCGCGCGCCGGCGACCTCTATGTCGAAGTGCTGGTCGCCGAGGATGAACGGTTCTGGCGTGACGGACTCGACATCGTCAGCCGCGTCCAGGTGCCCGTCACCGACGCGATGACCGGCACGACCGTCAGCGTCCCGACCGTCCTCGGTGACGAGGAGATCGAAGTGCATGCCGGGACGCAGGCCGGGGAGCAGATCGTGCTGCGCGGCAAGGGGTTTCCGGCACTGCAGGGCCGTGGCCGGGGTGATCAGCGCATCGTGGTCGACGTCAGGATCCCCCGGGTCGACAGCGACGAGGCGCGCCAGGCCGTGACCGCGCTTGCCGGGACACTCGACGAACGGGCCTATCGCCAGGATGAAGGCTTCTTCGACCGGCTCCGTCACGCCTTCCGCTGAGCTGATCCGGCTCGCGGCCGATGTCCCGGCTGATCGGGCCGAGATGGCGATTGCGGCCGCGTGCGCGGTGCTCGGCACCGGATGCCGCGAGACGGCGGGAGCACCCGGACGCGTGCGCCTGGAATTCTGGGTCGCCGCTTCGCGGGCAGACCAGGACGCCGACCGGCTCCGGGCGCTGCTGAACCCGTTGGGTGGGACCGAGGTGACGCAAACCGTCGAGGACCCGGGCTGGCAGACCGCGATGCGGGAGTTCCATCAGCCGGTGGAGATCGCCGGCCGGATCCGGATCCGGCCGCCCTGGCATCCGCCCGCGGGCGATGCGATCGACGTCGTCATCGATCCGGCGATGGCGTTCGGCACGGGCCAGCACGACACCACCCGGGGGTGCCTCGAGCTGCTGGTCGGGCTGGCGCCGGGCCGGTTGATCGACATCGGGTGCGGATCCGGCGTGCTCGCGATCGCGGCCGCCAAGCTTGGGCACCGTCCCGTGTGGGCGTGGGACCTCGACCCGCTGGCCACCGCGGCGACCGTGGCCAACGCAGCGGCCAACGGGGTGGCCCTGACGGTGGGCTGCCGCAATGCGCTCGAGGCACCGCTGCCGGATGCCGACGTGGTGCTCGCCAACCTGACCGCGAACGTGTTGGAGCCGCTGGCGGGCCGCGTCGCCGACCATCCGGCGCGGGCTGCGATCCTCAGCGGCCTGCGCCCGTTCGAGGTCGACCCCGTGTGCGCGCGATGGGCAGCGGTCGGATTCGGGGTCGTCGACGCGCACGTCGGGGCGGGCTGGAGCAGCGTCCTCGTGGTGCGGCGGTGAGGCACACGTTCCGCTACCGGCTCGCCCAGGCGCCGACCGCCGGAATGCGGGTCACGCTGCCGGCGCCGGACGCCCATCACCTGCTCCGGGTGGTAAGGCGCAGTCCGGGTGATCACATCGAGGTCATTGCGCCATCGGGCACGGTGTGGCCGGCCGTGGTGGTGGCCGCACAGCCCGAGGCCGTCGTGGAGGTCGGCGATGCCCCGCTGCGGGGTCCGGAGGCCGCAGCGCTGACACTCTTTGTCGGGCTCTGCGAGTGGGGCCGCCTGGACGTCGCCGTCGAGAAGTGCACCGAGCTGGGCGTTACCCGCATCGTCGTCTATGCGGGCGCCCGGTCGCGCAGGGTCCCGGATATGGCCGCGTGGCAGCGCCGCCGCGAGCGGCTCCTGCGCGTGGCGGACGCCGCCACGCGCCAATCCGGTCAGGGGGCACTGCCCGAAATCGACGGGATCTGGACGTTCGCGGATGTGCTGGCCGAGACGTCCGGCGGCCCGGCGGTCGTCCTCGACCCGAGTGGCGAGGTGCCGCTGGGCCGCGTGGTGGCCGGGATCGGCACGCGCGGGCCGATTGCGGTGGTCGTCGGTCCCGACGCGGGGCTCGACGATACCGAGCTTGACCGCGCCCGGGACGCGGGGGCGACAATCTGTCATCTCGGGCGCACCACGTTGCGGGCGGAGACGGCCGCCATCGTGGCCGCCGCCGTCGCGCTGGAGGCGACGGGATATCTCGAACAGGGGCCGCGGGCTGCGGCCGGCGACCAGGAGGACGGCTGATGGCGGACTGCATCTTCTGCAGCATTGCGGCAGGGGAACTTCCTGCCCAGATCGTGGCCGAGGACGCGGACTTCCTCGCCTTTCGGGACATCGCGCCGAAGGCGCCGGTCCATGTCGTGGTGATCCCTCGCCAGCACGTCGCGTCCCTGGCGGCCGCAGCGGATCTTCCCGAGGTCGTGCGGGCCCGCATGCCGGTGTTTCTCGCCGAGGTGGCCGATCGCGAGGGACTCGGCCCGGCGGGGTACCGGGTCGTCACCAACCACGGGCCCGACAGCCGACAGTCCGTGTTTCATTTGCATTGGCATGTGCTGGGCGGGACGCTCCTGTCGGACGCGATGTAGGGGGTTCTGATGTCGCAGCGCACGATCGAAGTCGCGGATCCGGTGGCAGTCGAGCTCGCCGGCGAGCAGGACCGGGTCCTCAAGGAACTCGAGGAGCGCCTGGAATTGCGCATCTCGTTGCGGGGCAACCGGATCCTGCTCAACGGCGACGAGGACTCCGTCGAGGCGGCGGTCGAGGTCATCGACGGGCTGTCGGGAATGGTCCGACGCGGGCTCCCGGTCGATGCGGGCACGGTTGAGGCCCTTGCCAACGCGGCCGCGGTCCGGGCGCCGCTCGACGGCATGCTCGAGGACGTCGTCTGGCGGCACCGGCAGCGGACGATCACCGCCCGGACAGCCGGGCCAGAAGCGCTACGTCGACGCCATCCGCTCCCACACGATCACGTTCGGCATCGGGCCGGCCGGGACGGGAAAGACATATCTGGCCGTCGCGTTGGCGGTCGCGGCGCTGTCGCGTCGCGAAGTCGGACGCATCATCCTGACGCGTCCGGCGGTTGAGGCGGGGGAGCGACTGGGCTTCCTGCCCGGCGATCTGGCCGCGAAGGTCGACCCGTATCTGCGCCCCCTGTTCGACGCGCTGCAGGACATGCTCGACGCCGAGCGCGTCGAGACGCTCGTCGCCCGCGGTCAGATCGAGATCGCACCGCTGGCATTCATGCGCGGGCGCACGCTCAACGACAGCTTCATCATCCTCGACGAGGCCCAGAACACCACGCCCGAGCAGATGCGGATGTTCCTGACCCGCCTCGGGTTCGGATCGACGATGGTCGTGACCGGCGACATCACCCAGGTCGATCTTCCGCGCGACCGCGGGTCCGGGCTGATCGGCGTCCGCGAGATCCTCGACGGGACACCGGACATCGCATTCGTGACGTTCGATCGCCATGACGTCGTGCGCCATCGGTTGGTGCAGCGGATCGTCGATGCCTATGCGCTCGCCGATGACGCCCCGGGGCTCGCGTGATCGACGTCGCGGTGCAGGCGCCCGACGAGGTCGCCGAACGCCTCGCCGCCGTCGTTCGCTATGTCTGCGCCGAGCTCGGCATCGCGCGGGCCAGCGTCGGCCTGATGGTCGTGGGGCCCACGGAGATGGCCGCGATCAACGGGACCCATCGCGCCAAGCCGGAGCCGACCGACGTCCTCTCGTTCCCGGTCGACGGCCCCGAGGTTCTTGCCGGATGGCCCGATGACGGCCCGGACCCGGAGCTCGGTGACATCGTCATCTGCCCGGAGGCCGCCGCGGATCCGCTCGAGACGCTGACGGTCCACGGGATGCTCCACCTCGTGGGGTATGACCACGAGACAGATTCCGGTCAGATGCTCGCGCTCCAGGACGACCTGGTCGACCGGTACCCCGGAAGCGTCGCATCGTGAGCCCGGCGCCCGAGCAGTCCCGTCCCGGCGGCAGCGGACTCCCGCCCCAGGGGTCGCTGCGGTGGTCGTTTACCTGGGCGTTCAACGGCATCGTCTACGTCGTCCGTACGCAGCGGAACATGCAGCTGCATATCGCCGCAACGGCGGTGGTGCTGGTGGCGGGGCTGGTGCTCGACCTCTCCCGGCTCGAGTTCGTCGCGGTGATCGCCGCCGTGAGCCTCGTGCTGGTCGCCGAGATGTTCAATACGGCGCTCGAGGCCGCCGTCGATGCCGTGGTCACCGACTATCACCCGTTGATCAGGGTGGCGAAGGACGTCGCGGCGGGCGCCGTCCTGATCGCCGCGGTCAACGCCGTGGCAACCGCATATCTCGTCTTCTATCCGCACATCGCCGACCCCCACCACGAGCTCACCAACACCCTCCACGGCACTCCGGTGCTGCTGGCCGCCTGCGCGCTGTTGCTCACGACGGTCATCGTGCTCGTGATCAAGGCGGCGACCGGCCACGCGGCCCTCTTGCGTGGCGGCCTGCCGTCGGGACATGCTGCGGCCGCCTTCGCGGGATGGGCCGCGATCACCATCGTCGCCGACCCGTATGCCCACTCCGGGCTGGTGTCGATGCTTGCCTTCCTGATGGCGCTGCTGGTCGCCCAATCCCGCGTCGAGGCGGGGATCCATTCGGCCCTGGAGGTCGTTGCCGGTGCGATGATCGGGACCTGTGTCACGGTGATCATCTTCCAGATCTGGGGCTGACCGGCGCCGACCGCTACCCTCCGTGCGGGCGCCTCGCGCCCGACGGACGTGACCCGGCGCGATCGTGCGGGCGGCGTACGCTCCCCACCAGACCTCGGAGGCTGCCGGGTGGAACCCCAGGCCCCATACCGATCCGGACTGATCGCCCTTGCCGGGCGGCCGAACGTCGGCAAGTCCACGCTCGCCAACGCCCTCGCCGGTGCACACGTCGCGGCCGTGTCGCCGCGACCCCAGACCACGCGCCGCCGGATCTCGGCGGTCGTACACGGCGACGGCTGGCAGGCGGTGCTTCAGGACATCCCGGGCTACCAGACTCCGCGGGACGCCCTGACCGAGAGAATGCAGCACACCGTCGACCAGACGCTGGGTGATTGCGATGCGGTGATCTTCGTGGTCAATGCCGCCGAGGCGGTCGGCGGGGGTGACCGCTTCATCGCCGAGCGGGTGCGTGCCACCGGGCGTCCGACGATCGTGGTCATCAACAAGACCGATGCGGCCGCTCCCGCGGCGATCGCCCGTGCGATTGCGGGCGTCGCGGACCTGATCCCGGACTTCGTGGCGGTCCATCCGGTCAGCGCCCTGACCGAAGACGGGCTGGAAGCGCTGCGGGCGGAACTGGTCGGCCTCCTGCCCGAGGGCCCGGCCTATTTTCCGCCAGAACAGTCGACCGACCAGACCCACGACGAGCGCGCGGCCGAACTGATCCGCGAGGCGGCCCTCGAGCGGCTGCGCGACGAGGTGCCCCATGCGCTGGCGGTGTCGATCGAGGAACTGGGCGCGGACCGGGGCCGCATCCACGTCGAGGCGGCGCTGTTGGTCGACCACGAGTCGCAGAAGGGGATCGTGATCGGGAAGGGGGGGCAGATGATCCGGGACATCGGCACCGCGGCCCGCGCGACACTCAGCGAGGCGTGGGGCGCACCCGTGCACCTGGATCTGACGGTGAAGGTCCGGCGCGGGTGGCGCCAGGACGATTCGATGCTCAACCGGCTCGGCTTCTAGGCCGCACGCGGGGCCGTGTTCGCCGCGTCCCGGCGGGTCGCCCGGGTCCGGATATACTCACCATCCATGGGTTTCAAGCGCCGGTAATGCGTACTGCGGACCTCTCCAAGACGCTGGATCAGACGGTCCTGGCGCCCGATGTCACCCCCGGCGAGATCGCTCGGGCATGCGACCGCGCGCGCGCGGTGCACGTCGCTTCCGTGCGCACCGCACCGCGGTACACGGGGATGGTCGCCCGGCGTCTCGGGGGCAGCGATGTCCGCACCTGTGCGGTGATCCCACGGTCTTCCGATCCGCGGCGCACGATCGCCCTCGGGGAGCGGGCCGTGTGCGACGGGGCCGACGAGATCGAAGTGGCGCTCAACCTTCCGGCCTTGCGTAGCGGCGATTTCGGGCTCGCGCGCGACGAGCTGGCCCGGTTTGTGCGGGCGGTCCGTGTGCGGGCGGCCAACGACGCGCGCGGGGCGGTGATCGTCAAGGCGATCGTCGACGCCCCGCTCCTGGACGATCCGCACATCCGCATGGCGTGCAAGATCGTCGCCGATGCCGGGGCAGACTTCGCCGTGACCTCACGCAGCGCGGGGGCGCCGATTGCGATCGCCGACGTGGAGCTCATGCGCGAATCGCTGCCCGAGGCGATCGGCGTCGCCGCGACCGGCGGCGTCGACAGCGTCAGACAGGTCCATCAGATGATCTCCGCGGGTGCCGCCCGAGTCGGGACCGCACATGCGGTCGACGTTCTCGAGCAGGCCCGAGCCACCACCAACAAGCCGAGCGAATGAACCCCTCCGAACCCTCCGCCGTCATCACCGTCGACGATGTCCGCTTCGACGCCCAAGGCCTCGTGCCGGCCGTGATCCAGGATGCGTCCTCCGGCCGCGTGCTGACGGTCGCCTTCATGAATCGGGACGCCCTCGAGCGCACGCTGTCCGAGGGCCAGACGTGGCTGTGGAGCCGGTCACGCGCGGAGCTCTGGCACAAGGGCGCCACCAGCGGCAACACCCAGCAGGTGCGCGGGATCGTCGCCGACTGCGACGCCGATGCGCTGCTCGTGCTCGTGGATCCGGATGGTCCGGCGTGCCACACCGGCGCGCGAACGTGCTTCTTTACGCGCCTGTCGGGCGTCCAATCGGAGCCGTTCGCGGCACTCGCGGACCTCTCGGCGACCGTTGCCGCCCGGGCCGCCGAGGCGGACCCGGAGCGGTCGTACACGGCGAGCCTGTTGGCGCGTGGCATCGACACCGTCTGCAAGAAGGTTGGGGAAGAGGCGACCGAGGTCGTGCTCGCCGCCAAGGGCCAAGAGCGCGACCAGGTGATCTACGAGAGCGCGGACCTGCTGTATCACCTGACCGTGCTGTGGCAGGCGGCCGGCGTGACCCCCGACGAGGTTGCCGCCGAGCTCGCCCGGCGTCAGGCGCCGGCCACCTCCGCGTCATGACCGATCTCCACATGCGGGTTCTGCCGCCCGCATCCGAGCTGTCGGTGACGCCCGGTCTGGAGGATGTCCGTGGCCTGTCGGGGCACGGCGGCCAGGTCGCCCTCACCCACACCTGGATCGCCGACTGCGAAACCCCCGTCGCGGCATTCCTGAAACTCCGTGACGGCGGACCGGCGTTCCTGTTGGAGTCTGCCGAGCATGGCCGCCAAGGCCGGTACTCGATGATCGGCGTGCGCCCGCAGGCGATCGTGCGCAGCCAGGACTCACGGCTGATCCACACGGCCGCCGACGGGACGGCGACCGCCCTTGAGGCATCGGATCCGTTCGCGGCCGTGCAGGACGTCGTCGAGGCGGTCGGGATGCAGCCCGCCGCCGGTTCGGCGTCGCCGTTTGCGGGCGGCGCGGTCGGATATTTCTCCTACGACCTCGTTCGCCAGGTCGAGGCGATCGGCGTGATGCCCGAGGACGATCTCGGTCTCCCGGACCTGATGGTGATGATCACCGGACCGGTGGTCGTGTTCGACCACCTCCAGCACACGCTGTCGGTCAGCGTCCCGTGCGCGCTGTCGCCCGCGTCCGACCCGGAGCCCGCGTATCTGGCGGCGCTCGCGACCATCGCCGAGCTGAAGGCGACCCTGTCCGGCCCGCTGCCGGCGCCGTCGCGCGGTGCCGCGGCCCCGCACCTCGGCGAGGTGGTCAGCAACACGACCCGCGAGGCCTTTCACGCTGCCGTCGAGCGCTGCCGCGAGTACATCTATGCCGGCGACGCGTTCCAGGTCGTGCCGTCGCAGCGCTTCTCGGCAGAGGTCGACCTCGACCCGTTCGCGATCTACCGCGGCTTGCGTGCGGTCAACCCGTCGCCGTACATGTTCTTTCTCGAGTTCGACGGGTACGCCCTGGTGGGGTCCTCGCCGGAGACCCTGGTCAAGGTCGAGGGGCGGACGGTCCATACCCGCCCGATCGCCGGAACCCGGCCCCGGGGGGCGACCGACGAGCAGGACCGCCAGTTCGCCGAGGATCTGCTGGAGGACCCCAAGGAACGTGCCGAGCACGTGATGCTCGTCGACCTGGGACGCAACGACCTCGGACGCGTCAGCCAGATCGGCAGCGTGCGGGTCGAGGAACTCATGGGCGTCCATCGCTACAGCCACGTCATGCACATCGAAAGCAGCGTCGTCGGGGAACTCGCCATCGGGCGACGTGCCTGTGATGCGCTGCGCTCGACGTTCCCGGCGGGCACGCTCTCGGGGGCGCCGAAGGTCCGCGCGATGCAGATCATCGACGAGCTTGAGACGACCAAGCGCGGGCCGTACGGTGGCGCGGTGGGATACCTCAGCTATACCGGCGATCTCGATACCGCGATCACGATTCGGACGATCGTCTGCGCCAAGGGGCGCGTGCACGTCCAGGCCGGTGCCGGAATCGTGGCCGACTCGGTGGCGGAGCTCGAATACCAGGAGACCCAGAACAAGGCAGCGGCGCTCTTTCGCGCCATCGAAATCGCCGCGACGCAGCAGGGGTGGTGACGGGATGCCCCGCGTCGTGATCATCGACAACTACGACAGCTTCACGTACAACCTGATGCAGTACTTCGGGGAACTCGGCGCCGAGGTGGTGGTCCATCGCAACGATGCCATCGACGTGGACGGCATCGCGGCCGTGGGACCGACCCACCTGGTCATCTCCCCGGGTCCGAAGACCCCGCGTGAGGCCGGGATCTCGGTGGAAGCGATCCGTCACTTTGCCGGACGGGTGCCGGTGTTCGGCGTCTGCCTGGGGCATCAGGCGATCGGCGCCGCGTTCGGGGCGGAGGTCATCCGCGGCGCAGCGCCGGTGCACGGCAAGACGAGCCGGATCCACCACGACGGGCGGACCGTGTTCGCCGGGATCGAGGATCCGATGGTCGCCACCCGCTACCACTCCCTGGTGGTCGCCCCGGATCTGGCGCCGGGCCTCGAATTGTCGGCGTGGTGCGACGGCGACGTGGTCATGGGCCTGCGTCATCGCGATGTTCCGGTCGAGGGTGTCCAGTTTCACCCGGAGTCGATCCTGACCGAACGCGGCAAGTCCCTGTTGGACAACTTTCTCGCCCTCGAGGCCTGATGCCGTCGCCGGTCGTCGCACGTGCCATCGATCGCCTCCTGGACGGCGAGGATCTCGGCCGGGCCGGTGCCGCCGCGGCGCTCGAATTGGTCATGACCGGGGATGCCGGGGAAATCCAAGCCGCCGGCTTCCTCATCGCACTGCGTGCAAAAGGGGAGACCGCCGAGGAACTGGCCGGTCTGGTCGAGGTCCTGCGGACGCACCTGATCCCGGTCACCGCGCCCCCCGGGCCGTTCGTCGATACCTGCGGCACCGGCGGCGGCATCTCGACGTTCAACATCTCGACGGCTGCCGCGTTTGTCGCGGCCGGTGCCGGTGTGGCGGTCGCCAAGCACGGGAACCGGTCGAGCACCTCGCGCAGCGGCAGCGCCGATGTGCTCGAGGCGCTTGGGGCCCGGATCGACCTCGACCCGGACGCGGTCGCGGTCTGCCTGGCCGAGGCCGGCGTGGGATTCATGTTCGCTCCGGCGCATCACCCCGCGTTTGCCCACGTCGTTCCCGTCCGGCGGGCATTGCAGGTACGGACGGTGTTCAACCTGCTGGGGCCGCTCGCCAACCCCGCGGGCGCCAGGCATCAGGTGGTCGGCGTCGCCGACCGGAGCGCGATGGAGCGCATCGCCGAAGCGCTTGCGCTGACCGGCGCCGAACGGGCGCTGGTCGTGCGCGGTCGGGACGGCATGGACGAGCTGTCGGCATCGACCACGTCCGACGTCTACGAGGTCGACCGCGGTCGGGTGCGGTACTTCGAGATCGATCCGGCCGAGTTCGGGTTCCACCCGACCGGCGTCGACCTGCTGGCCGGCGGAGAGCCCGCCGACAACGCCGCTCGGATACGCGATGTGCTCGCCGGCGCCGATGGCCCCGCACACGATGTGATCGTGATCAACGCCGGCGCCGCCATCTGGATCTCGGGGGCCGCCGCGACACTTGCCGACGGGGTCGGGCTGGCTACCGAGAGCATCCGGACCGGGGCGGCGCTGGATCGCCTGTCGGCATTTTGTGCGGCCACCCAGCGGCTCGCCCCGCGACCGGTCGCCTGAGCGGGCACGGGACTCCGCTGCCGACCTTCCTCGAGACCGTCGTCGCCAACACCCGCGGTTTGGTGGACGCCCGCCGCGCCAAGCTGCCGGAGGCGCAGTTGCGCGAGCGGCTTCCCGACGCCTCCGCCGTGGGGTCGTTCGCCGCGGGGCTTGCCGCTCCCGGCATGAGCCTGATCGCCGAAATGAAACGGGCGAGCCCGTCGAAGGGCGCGATACGCGCCGATGCGAAGGTCGCCCCGATCGTGCGCGCCTACGCCGCCGCGGGCGCCGCCGCGATTTCGGTCCTGACCGAGCCCCGGTGGTTCGGCGGGAGCCTGGACGATCTGCGTGAGGCGCACGCGACGGTGGAGACGCCGCTGCTGCGCAAGGACTTCATCGTCGAGCCGTACCAGCTCGTGGAGGCCCGTCTGGCCGGTGCGAGCGCAGTGCTGCTGATCGTGGCGGCGTTCACCGACGCCGAGGGCCTCGCGCGCATGATCGGCGAGTCCGAGGCGCTCGGGCTCGACGTCCTCGTCGAGGTGCACGACGAGCGGGAGCTGGCGACCGCACTCCAGGTCCGGGCCCCGATCGTGGGCATCAACAACCGCAACCTGCACAGCCTGGATGTGGATCTCGCGACCAGCCTGCGGTTGCGCCCGCGGATTCCCGCGGGCGTCATCGTCGTCGCCGAGTCGGGCATCGCTGCCCGCGCGGACGTTGCCGTGCTGGAGGAGGCCGGGGTCGATGCCATTCTCGTCGGCGAGGCATTGATGCGCGTCAACGATCCGAGGGCGACTGCCGCGGAGCTGCTCGGGCGCGCGTAGCCCGGTGCGGTTTCCGCGCGCCGCGGAGGACGTCCGTCCCGGGTCCGTGCCGCTACGCTGTAACCCGTGACCCCAGACGACCCCGTACCGACGCCCCCGCCGCGACGTGGTTGGGACCGGCGTCAGATCACCGTCGCCGGGATCATCGGGCTCGTGATTGTCGGCATCGGCGCCCTGCTCACCGTGGGATTGCTGAATCGCAACGTCAACAATTCGATCGATGCCGCCATCGCCAAGGGGCAGCGGGTCCAGGCGCCGAACTTCACCCTGCCCGTGCTGACCTCGGCGCCGGGGTTGCCGGCGGCGGGGCACCAGGTCTCGCTCTCGCAGCTGCGGGGCCATCCGGTCGTGCTCAATATCTGGGCATCGTGGTGCGTCCCGTGCCGGAGCGAGGCGCCCATCCTGCAGTCGGTCTGGAACCACTACAAGAGCAAGGGCGTCGTCGTGCTCGGAGCGGACGTCAAGGATCTCTCCGGTGACGCCCTCGCCTTCCACAGGGCATACGGGCTGACGTTCCCGACGGTTCGCGACGGGGAAGGCAACATCGAGGCCCCTACGGCACGACCGGGGTGCCCGATACGTTCATCATCGACGCCCAGGGGCGGATCGTCGCGACGCTCCGGGGGCAGCTGACCGACTCCGGATCGGGCGCCAACATTCAGAGCTTCGCGTCGGTGCTCGACACCGTCGTCGCCGAAGCGTCCGGGAAGGGCTGATGCGCCGGGCCCTGGCCGCGATGCTCGTCGGGCTGGTACTGCTGGTGGTGGCCGCGCCGGGCCTGGCGCTCGGCGACACGCTCTCACTCGAGGAACAGCTCAAGTGCCCGACGTGCGAAGTTCCGCTGAACGTCTCCAATGCCCCTCGGCGCTGCGGATCAAGGCCTACATCCAGGCCAAGGAGGCGGCCGGCTGGAGCGACGGCCGGATCGAGCAGTCCCTGGTCCAGCAGTTCGGTCGCGACATCCTCGCAACGCCGCCGAAATCCGGGTTCGACCTGATCGTGTGGCTGGTGCCCGCCGGGTTGATCCTGGCCGGCCTGATCGCCGTCCCGTTCCTCGTCCGCGCGTGGATCCGGCAGCGGCGCGCGCCGGCTGACCCCGGCATCGATGCCAGTCCGGACGAGCTCGCCCGGCTCGATCGCGAGCTGCGCAGGATCGACGACTGACCCAGTCCCGCGGCGCGGGCGGGCGGCCCGGCGGCGATAGACTTCGGCGGAGTTTTCCGACCGTCCGGGGGGATCGCATGCCGCAGCACCGCTACCAGCTCAGTGAGGACCAGATCCCGCAGCAGTGGTACAACATTGCCGCGGATCTGCCGACGCCGATGCCACCGCCGCTGGCACCCGACGGCAGCCCGCTGCAGCCCGAAATGATGACGCCCATCTTCCCGATGGAGCTGATCCTCCAGGAGGTCAGCCAGGAGCGCTGGATCACCATCCCGGACCCGGTGCGCGAGGTGTACGCGCTCTGGCGCCCGACGCCGCTCTACCGCGCGGTCAATTTCGAGCGCGCGCTCGGGACCGACTGCAAGATCTTCTACAAGTACGAGGGGATCAGCCCCGCCGGATCGCACAAGCCCAACACCGTCGGTCCCCCAGGCCTACTACAACGCGCAGGCCGGCATCCGCCGCCTGGCGACCGAGACCGGCGCCGGCCAGTGGGGCTCGTCGCTGGCGCTCGCGCTGTCAGCTGTTCGGGCTCGAGTGCAAGGTCTACATGGTGCAGGGTCAGCTACGACTCGAAGCCCTACCGGCGCGTCATGATCGAGACCTGGGGCGGGGAGTGCGTCGCCAGCCCGTCGACGGAGACGAACGCCGGCCGCTCGATCCTGGCCGCGCATCCGGACTCGACCGGGCAGCCTGGGGATCGCGATCTCCGAGGCCGTCGAGGATGCCGCGACCCGGGAGGACACCAACTACGCCCTCGGCAGCGTCCTCAACCATGTCCTGCTGCACCAGACCGTGGTCGGACAGGAGGCGATCGACCAGATGAAGCTGGCCGGGGCCCAGCCCGACGTCGTCGTCGGCTGCACCGGCGGCGGCTCGAACTTCGCCGGCCTCGCCTTCCCGTTCCTGGCCGAGAAGTTCGCCGGTGCGCGACATCAAGGTCGTCGCGGCAGAGCCGGCATCGTGCCCAAGCCTGACGCGCGGGGTCTACGGGTACGACTTCGGTGACACGGCCGGCATGACGCCGCTGCTGCCGATGCACTCGCTCGGCCACTCGTTCGTGCCGCCGTCGATCCACTCCGGCGGGCTGCGCTACCACGGGATGGCGCCGCTGGTGTCCCACCTGGTGCATACCGGCCTCGTCGAGGCGCGCGCCTACGGCCAGCTCGAGTGCTTCAAGGAAGCCGTCACGTTCGGTCGCACCGAGGGGATCATTCCGGCCCCGGAGGCATCCCACGCGATCCGCGGGGTGGTCGACGAGGTCGAGCGCGCCCGCGAAGAAGGCGTCGCCAAGACGATCCTGTTCAACCTCTGCGGCCACGGCAACTTCGACATGGCCGCGTACCAGCAGTACCTGCACGGCGAGATGGTCGAGTCGCCGTTCACCGAGGACGAGCTGGATCGGGCCACGGCGGAACTGTCGGGAATGCCCGCACTTCCCGTCTGATTCGCCAGCCACCGGCGACGCCTCGACAGGGGCGTCGCCGGTGGTGTGCGGAGTTCTTGAGTCCCCGGTGGCTCCTGCCGATGGATAGGCGCACGCATCGACGGCAGGAAGGCCTGACGATCAGCGGGACCCGGCAACATCACGACGACGTGACGACCGTGCGCTTGGCGCATGCGGTCGGGCGCATGGCCAACGAGCGCGAGGGCGCGCGGCTGTGCGCGATCGCGCTCGAGGTCGCCCGTGAGATCGCCGATGCGGATGGTGGCGAGATTGTGCGACTCAACGACGTCGGCGCGCCCGAGCTCGGAGCCCGGGTCGGCACGATGGCGCCCGGGACGCCGACCCAGGTGATCCCCCTCGTCGCCGCCGGTGCCCAGCTCGGCGCCCTCCGGCTGTGGGGCGACCAGATCGAGCCCGATCCGGATGCGTCGGTGGTGGTGATCGCCGCCCAGCTGGCCCAGGGGCTCGCGACCGAGCGCCTCGGTCGGCGCGCGGTCGGTCAGCGTGCACGGGCGCGGAGGTTGGCAAAGGCCGTACGCGTGCTGCGGGAGATCGACATTGCCGACCGCGGCCTCGGCCGTCTCGTCGACGTCAGCTGCACCCTGGCGGGCGGGACGGGGGCCGTCCTGGTGTCCGGAGTCGCCGACCAGGCCCGAATCATCGCCGGCACCGGGCTCGACCCGGTCGCCGAGCAGACCCTGGCGGGACTTGTCGCCCGGGATCTGGTGCGCCTGTGCGCGGAGGGACGACCGTGGGCCGGTGCGCTGCCGACGGATTCGCCGTTGCGCGACAACGGTGCCCGCGGGGTCGGCCTGGTGGTCGTCCGCAGCGACGCCGAGCGGACCGCGACACTCGCCGTCCTCACCGACCACCCCAACGGCCTCGACACGGACGACCTCGAAGCCCTCCAGAGCCTGATCGACCACGCTACCGCCACGCTCGGCGCCGCCGCCATGCGCGGGCGCATCGCGGCACTGGCGACGGTCGATCCCGTGACGCGCCTGTTCAACGAGCGGTATTTCGTGACCCGCCTCGATCAGGAGACCCATCGGGCCATCCGCAGCCAGGAGTCGCTTTCGCTGATCGTCCTGGGCGTCGAAGGTCTCATGGATCTGCGCCGCGATGTCGGCGATGAAGCGACCAATACGTTTCTGGCGGCGCTGGTCGACCACATCGTCGGCGGGCTGCGGGCGACCGACGTCGGCTGCCGGATTGCCGACGACGAGTTGGCGCTCATCCTTCCGGCGTCCGGCGGCCTCGACGCCTTCCGAATCGCCGAACGCATCCGCAACGACTGCCGTACCGCCGGACTGCTGCCCGAGGGGGTGGGCCTGTCGGCCGGCGTCGCGAGCTTCCCCGAACAGGCGGCCAAGTCCGATCAGCTGGCGCGGTTCGCGCGCGCCGCCCTCGGCCTCGCGCGGCGCCATGCCGGGAACCGCACCTTCCTGTTCGACCGTGAGGTCGCGGCCATGATCGATGATCAGGATCTCCGCGCCCAACAGGCGAACGAGTCGCTGCTGGAGACCATCATCGGCATCGCCGCCGCGATCGACGAGCGCCACCCGACGACCCACGGGCATTCTCAGAACGTCGCGCACGTCAGCGCCCTGCTGGCCCATGAACTGGGCTTGCCGGTGGACCGGATCGAGGAGGTCCGCCTGGCCGGACTTCTGCACGACGTCGGCAAGATCGGCGTCACCGACGAGCTGATCAGCCGTCCCGGGCCGCTCACCGATTCCGAATGGGAGGAAATGCGCCAGCATCCGGACATCGGCTATCGGATGCTGTCGGGCGCGAACCTGGGGGAGGTGCGGACCTACGTGCGCTTCCACCACGAGCGGATCGACGGACAGGGCTACCCGACCGGGCTCGCAAGCGTGCAAATCCCGCTCGAGAGCCGGATCATCAGCGTCGCCAACGCACTCGACTGCATGATCAACGACCGGCCGTACCGGATCGCGATCCCGTTCCGTGATGCCATCCGGGAAATCGTGTCGTTCGCCGGCACCCAGTTCTGCCCGGATGTCGTGGGTGCGCTCGAGCGCATCGTCGCGCGGGACCCCGCCGCCCTGATCAACGACGCCGATCCCGGTTCCGGACGCGAGACCCTCGGGCGGTAAGCTCGCGGGCACCATGCCGCGTGCCGACCCGTCATACCCGGCGTCCCCGCGACCGCGCCTCGGCGGGGTGGGCTGATGGCCGTGCTCGTCGGCACCGCGAGCTGGACCGATCCGGAGTTCATCAAGGCGGGCTGGTATCCGCCGGAGGTCAAGAACGACGCGGCAGGGCGTCTTCGGTACTACGCGGACCATTTTCCGATGGTCGAGGTCAATGCGACCTTCTACGCGTTGCCGTCACTGCGGACCGTCGAGAACTGGACCGACCGGACCCCGGACGGGTTCCGCTTTGTGGTCAAAGCCCACCAGGTGATCTCCGGCCATCGGAGCGACCCCTCGCGGTTGCCGGGGCCGTTGCGGACGCTGCCGTTCGCATCCGATGCGCGCGGGCACATCGTGCGCCCGTCGCGCGAGCTCCGGGATGCGGCCATCGACACGCTGCTCGAGGCACTCGGGCCGATGGGAGACAAGCTGGAGGCGATCTTGCTCCAGTTGCCCCCGTCGGTCGCCTACGGTGACGCCCAGCTGGCCGAGGTGGGCAGGATCATCCGCCGGTTCGCGCCGGTCCGCGTGGCGGTGGAGTTCCGGCACCGGTCGTGGGTGACGGGGGCGGCCCTCCCGGTGACGATGGCGATGCTGTCCGAGCGCGACGCCGCCTACGTGTGCGTCGATGCGCCGCGCACGGACCTGGCGTCGACGATGCCACCGCTGATCGAGGTGACCTGCGCGGAGCTGGCGTACTTTCGCCTGCACGGGCGGAACGCCGACACGTGGCACGGCTCGGCGACGGTCGCCGAGCGGTTCAACTACCGGTACGACGACCGCGAACTGGAGGGGTTCATCGCGCCGGTCCGGCAGATGAGCCTGCGTGCCGAGGACGTGGTGGTGGTGTTCAACAACAATGCCGGCGACTATGCCCTGCGCAATGCCGGGGAGTTCCAACGGATGGTGGCGCGGGTCAACGAGACCTTCGGGCAGCTGCCCCCGCCTGCCGACGACGAGGGCTGAGCCCGCATCGTCGGCAGGCGGGGTCGCCGGTTAGCGCGGGATTTCCTCGCCGGTCGCGATGTCGATGCGGATGCCGTCCATGATGCCGTCGCCGGGAGGCGCGCCGATCGTCAGCCAGGTGGCGTCCCGATCGGTGTGGTTTTGGATTTTGCGGCGGGTGTCCTTGGGCACTCGCAGCCACTCGCCGTCGTTGACGACGACGACGTCCTCCTCGACCAGCACCTCCTGCGGACCACCGGAGATCAGGTGGTAGAACTCCTCCTGGGTCTTGTGGCGGTGGTAGGCCATCTCGTGACCCGGTCCGTAGCGCCAGACCCGCGCGGTGATGCTCTCGGCGCCGAGCGCGCCTCCGAGGTCGCGCGAGGCGGGTCCTCCGCCCTTGCGCTCCCGCTCTTGGAGGGTGACGGGATCGACTTTGGCGTATCGCTCAGGCATCGCTCTGGTCTCCGATGTCAGTGTGTTGCCGCGGAATCGCGGATGTCGTTGCGGATCTCCTGCGCCCGTTCGTGCTGGCGCCGGTCGCCGTAGGTCTCATAGAGATATGCCACGATTTCCCGCGACCCCCACAGGATCGTGGCGTCGTCGATCAGCACCGGGGTCTTGTCCTGTCCGGTCAGCGCCACGACCTCGTCCCGAAGGGACCGGTCGTACGGCACCTGGATCACGCCGTAATCCTGATCGACGTTGGCAAGCGTCTGGCGGACGGCCGCCGCCCACGGACATTTGCGCAACTGCAGCAGCGTGATCATCAATGCCTCGGATCCGGAGGTTGGGGGTGCGCGCCCTGAGATCCTAGCCGCGCCGGTCGCTGCCCGACAGCGGCGGCGGGGACCTTTCGTGGCGGGTCGTGTCAGGATTCGCGGCAGGGCGCGACGTGCGCGCAGTCAACCGATCGGGGTGCCCGATGCAGCAACGCAGGCTCGGTGTGTCCGGTCCCTCGTCGTCGGAGATCGCGTTCGGCGCGATGGCCCTCACCGGCATCTACGGTGAGGTCGCCGAACGCGACGCCCTCGCCACCCTCACCGAAGCGCGGCGGGCCGGCATCACCCATATCGACACCGCCGAGGTCTACGGGTCCGGGGACAACGAGCGGCTGGTCGGTCGCGCGATCGCGGGAATCCGCGACGAGGTGCTGCTGGCGACCAAATTCAACTTCCGCCAGTACGCCGATGCCGAGCGCCCCTGGGCGGCGGTCATCGACGGATCGATTGCCGGAAGCCTGGAGCGGCTCGGGGTCGATCATGTGGACATCTGGTATCTGCACCGCGTCCCGCGCGACCGTCCGATCGAGGAGACCTGGGGGCCGATGGCGCGCGCCGTGGAACGGGGCGACGTCCGGTATCTGGGGCTCTCCGAGGCGAGCGCGGACACCATCCGCCGGGCCCACCGCGTGCACCCGGTGACCGTGCTCCAAAGCGAGTGGTCCCTGCTGACGCGTGACGTCGAGGACGACATCCTTCCGACGGTGCGCGAGCTCGGGATCGGCTTCGTCGCCTACAGCCCACTCTCGCGCGGCTTGCTCGGCGGCCGGATCCGGCGTCCCGAGGACCTGGCCCCGAGCGACTGGCGCCGCCAGGTGCCGCGCTTTCGTGGCGACGATCTCGACGCCAACTTTGCGATCGTCGATCGCCTGGCCGCATTTGCGGCCGCCCGGGGTGTCACGCTCGCCCAGGTGGCGCTCGCATGGCTGCTGGCCCAAGGGGACGACGTCGTCCCCCTGGTGGGTGCGCGTGCGCCCGCGCACGTCGCCGACAGCGCGGGCGCCGCAGCGCTTGCACTGTCGTCGGCCGACCTGCGCGAGCTCGACGCGATCGCACCACGCGGCGCGGCGTCCGGCGACCGCTATCCGGCCGACTACATGCCGGGCCTGGTCCGCTGACCGTGCGCGGTCGGGAGCGGTCCCGATGCCGGCCGACCGGGACGGTCTGATGCGGCTGGCGCTGGCGATCGACTACCGGCGTCCGCCCCGACCGCAGCTCGATCAGGTGGCGGAGCTCGAGGACGCGGGGCTCGACATGGTGTGGGTGCCGGAGGCATGGGGATACGACGCGCCGAGCCAGCTGGGGTATCTGGCCGCCCGCACCCGGCGACTGACGCTCGCGTCGGGAATCCTGCCGGTGTTCTCGCGAACGCCCGCCTTGACCGCGCAGACGGCCGCGGGGCTCGCGGAGATCTCCGACGGGCGCTTCGAGCTCGGCCTCGGGACGTCGGGCCCCCAGGTGGTCGAAGGGTTTCACGGGGTGCCGTTCCGTCATGCGGCGGGGCGGCTCGCCGATACCGTCGCCGTGTGCCGCGCCCTGTGGTCGGGCGACAGCTCCGAGTATTCGGGAGCCACCGTCCGCACGCCGCCGGCAGACGGAACCGGTTTGGGACGCCCGCTGCGGCTGTTGGCGCCGGGCGGTGTCGGACGGATTCCGATCCACCTGGCGGTGATGCGCCCCGCAATGGTCGAGCTGGCGGCGCGGCTGGCCGACGGCTGGTATCCGCTGTTCTTCACGCCCGCCGGGGCCGGCACGGTCTGGGGTGCCGCTCGGGCGCATGGGGCGGCCCGCAGGGATCCGGACCTCGGACCGCTTCAGATCATCGTCGAGCGGGCGTGCGCAATCGGCGAGGGGGCTACCGTCGACGCCGCACGGGAGGCCGCCCGTGGCGACATCGCGCGGTACGTGGGCGGCATGGGAGCTCGCGGCGCCAACTTCTATACCGACACGGTGGCCGCGTTGGGCTGGGAGGATGCCGCCCGCCGGATCCAGGACCGCTACCTCGCCGGCGATCGGGCCGCTGCGATCGCGGCGGTGCCCGAGGACATGCTCGAGGCGCTCACGCTGTGCGGCACTGCAGCCGAGATCCGGACGCGGCTCACGGCCCTCCGGGACGCGGGGGTCACGACCATCATCGCCCGCCCGTCCGGGCAGGATCCTGCCGCGGTGATCGCCGGGCTGCGGACGATCGTCGCAGACGCTGGACCGGTAATCGTTTACCGGGTAACCAGTTTGCGCGAAGCGGGGAGGCATGCGAGAATCCGACCAGGTTCACCGGACACAAAGGACGGACAGCCCGATGGTGACGCTCACCCCCGCAGCAGCAGAACACCTCAAGGAACTCGTAGTCGCCGAAGCGCCCGGCGCCGGCCTGCGGCTGCAGGTGATCCCCGGCGGCTGTTCCGGGTTCGAATACGCGCTGTCGCTCGGCGCTCCCGAGGAGGGCGATGAGGTGCTCGAGGACGCCGGCGCGACGGTCATCGTCGACCGCTTCAGCGTGCCGTACCTGCTCGGGGCCCAGGTCGACTACGAAGAGAGCTTCCAGGGGGCCGGGTTCGTGATCAAGAATCCGAACGCGACCGCATCCTGCGGCTGCGGCAAGAGCTTCACGGCCTAGGGCCGGGAGCGGCGTGGTCGCCCGGGATGAGCGCGTCGGGGTGGCGGGCGTCGGGGCCGTGATGCGTCGGACCGGTGTGGTCACCCATGCCTGACGCGGTGATTGCCGGAGCGGTACGGACGCCGATCGGAACGTTCAACGGCGCCTTTGCGTCGGTCGCGGCGGTCGACCTCGCGGCGGTTGCGATCACGGCGGTGCTCGAGCGCACGGGCGTTCCCGGGGGCGAGGTCGATGATGTGATCCTCGGCAATGTCCTGTCGGCGGGACTGGGCCAGAACGTGGTGCGCCAGGCCGCACTGCGTGCCGGGCTGCCCGAGCGGGTGCCCGCGACGGCCATCAACCAGCTGTGCGGGTCCGGACTGCGGGCCGTGGCGATCGCCGCCCAGCAGGTCCGGCTCGGCGATGCCCAGGTGGTCGTGGCCGGGGGCACCGAGAACATGACGCGCGCGCCGTACCTGCTCGAACAGGCGCGCGGCGGCTACCGCCTCGGGAACGGAACCGTCTACGACTCGCTCATCCGTGACGGGCTGTGGTGCGCCATGACCGACGTGCACATGGGCACCACGGCGGAGAACATCGCCACCGAGTTCGGGATTACCCGGGAGGACCAGGACGCGTTTGCGGCCGAGTCCCAGCACCGCGCCGTCGAGGCAATCGCCGCCGGACGCTTCGTGGACGAAATCGTGCCGGTGTCGGTGGCCCAGCGACGCGGTGCACCGCTGGTCGTGACGTCCGACGAGCATCCGCGGCCGGACACCACCAGGGAGACGCTCGCAGGTCTGCGTCCGGCCTTCGACCCGGGCGGGACCGTCACTGCCGGCAACGCCTCCGGGATCAACGATGGGGCGGCCGCGGTGCTCGTCATGGACGCCGCCGCCGCCGACCGCTTCGGCATCACCCCGCTGGCGACCGTCCGAAGCTGGGCGACTGCCGGTGTCCCGCCCCGCATCATGGGCATGGGGCCGGTGGAGGCCATTCCGCTTGCACTCGCCAAGGCCGGACTCGCGCTCGCCGACATCGGGCTGATCGAGCTCAATGAAGCGTTCGCCGCCCAGAGTCTGGGCGTGATCCGCGCCCTCGGAATCGATCCGGCGATCACCAACGTCAACGGCGGCGCCATCGCGCTCGGGCATCCGGTCGGGGCGTCCGGCGCTCGCGTGCTGACGACGCTGCTGTTCGAAATGGCCCGCCGTGACGTTCGCTACGGCCTCGCCGCGTTGTGCATCGGCGGCGGCCAGGGCATCGCGATGGTGCTCGAGCGGACCGCCGATGCCTGAGGACGCAGCCGGCGGCATGTACGACACGCTCGTGGCGATCTGGGACGAGGTCCCCGACCGGACGCCGACCGGTGCGCAGGCGGCGGGCGTCGATCTGGTGATCGTGCGCGACGGCGACGCGCACTCGGTCCTGTACGGACGCTGCCAGCACCGCGGGGTGCTGCTCGCCGACGGCCACGTTGAGGGTGACAACCTGATCTGCGGCGTCCACGGATGGGACTACCGCATCGACACCGGCATCTCGGCGTACAACCCGTCCGAACGCCTGCACCGCTTCGACAGCGCGGTCGTCGACGGCACGGTGATGGTGCGCTCGGCCGAACTGGACGCGTTCCGGACCGCACAGGGTGGTCCACCTGCCGGCGCGCCCGACGAATACGAGGTCCACTACGCCAGCGTGCACGGCACGCCCGACGAACCGTTTGTCGCCGACATCCACGAGTTGGCCCGGCACGGACTGGGGCGTGTCGGACATCACGGGCCGATGACGGCGATGGGCGTCCCACGCGACCGGTTGCCGTCATGGGACGATATCCAGATCGTGACCGCCCAACTTGCGCGGTTTCCGAAATTGGACGACACCCCGGTGTCCACACAAGTCGTGATCGGTCCGCGGGCGGCACGTCCGCTCCGGCTGGAGATTCCGGTGTTCGTGTCGGACATGAGCTTCGGAGCACTCTCCGCCGAGGCGAAGGTGGCGCTTGCCAGGGGTGCCGAGCAGGCCGGCACCGGCATCTGCTCCGGGGAGGGCGGCATGCTGCCCGAAGAGCAGGCGGAGAACTCCCGCTACTTCTACGAGCTGGCCTCGGGGCGGTTCGGGTGGTCGCCGGCCCGCCTGATGGCGGTGCAGGCGTTCCACCTCAAGTTCGGGCAGGGCGCCAAGACCGGTACCGGGGGTCACCTGCCCGGCAACAAGGTGACCGGCCGGATTGCCGAAGTCCGCGGTCTGCCCGCCGGCACGCCGGCAATATCACCGGCCACGTTTCCCGACTTCGGGTCGGTCGCCGACGTTGCCGCGTACCTGGCGGAGCTGCGGGACGTTGCCGACGGCATCCCGTTCGGCGTGAAGCTGTCGGCTCAGCACGTCGAGGCCGATATCGACGCCGCGCTCGAGCTCGGTGTGGACTACATCATCCTCGACGGGCGCGGCGGGGGCACCGGAGCGGCGCCGAGGCTGTTTCGCGACAACATCTCCGTACCGACCATTCCCGCGCTGGCACGCGCCCGGCGACACCTTGACCGCCGCGGCTGCGGCGACGTGACGCTCGTGGCCACCGGTGGTCTTCGTACGGCGGCCGACATCGTCAAGGCGCTGGCGCTGGGCGCCGACGCGGTGGCGGTCGCCAATTCGGCGCTGCAGGCGATCGGGTGCGTCGGCATGCGCGCCTGCAACACCGACAACTGTCCGGTCGGAATCGCGACCCAGAAGCCGCATTTGCGGGCGCGGCTGCCGGTCGAGGAGGCTGCGACGCGACTCGGACGATACCTCGAGGCGACCGCCGACCTGATCCGGGTGATGGCGCGGGCCTGCGGGCACGTCCACGTGTCCGAGTTCTGTCGCGATGACCTGGTGACCTTCGATCGCGAGATGTCCGAGCTCGCGGGCATCCGGTATGCGGGAGTCGGCGCCCCCGAGACGCCCGACATCGGATCCGTGGAGGGGTCTGCGCGCTAGCCGGTGGGGGTGTCTTCGGAGACGCGCCCGTCGACGATGCGCACGATACGGTCGGCGTAGTGGGTGATGCGATCATCGTGGGTGACGATGATCGCGGCCTTTCCGCGCGACTTCATCTCCTGACGGATCAACTGCACGACCTGGTCGCCGAGTTCGGTGTCGAGCGCCGAGGTCGGCTCGTCAAAGAGCACGAGCGCGGGCTCGTTCATCAGCGCACGTCCGATGGCCACCCGCTGGCGCTGGCCTCCCGAAAGCTGTGCGGGGAGGTTCTTGGCGCGGTCGCTCAGCCCAAGCTCCTCGAGCAGCTGGTCGGCACGGTCGCGGGCCCGGGCACCGGTCCGCGGGCCGATCTCATCGACGACCAGCAGGTTCTCCCGTGCGGTCAGGAACGGCACCAGGTTGACGGTCTGAAAGACGAAGCCGACCGCCGAACGTCGAAACTGGGTCAACTCCCGCGCGGAGTACCGCGAGATGTCCTGGCCACCGACGACGACGCTCCCCTCGGTGGGGGTCAGCAGGCCACCGGCGATCGAGCAAAGTGTCGTCTTGCCCGATCCGGACGGCCCGACAAGGGCGAGGATCTCGTCGTGGCCGACGCTGAGGTCGACTCCGTCGAGCGCGACGACGACGTCGTCGCCCACGGTGAAGGTCTTGCGAATGCCCTCCATGACCAGGGCGACATCGGTGGCGGTTACGGACATGCGGATCTCCGGGGTGCGGATGACGGGATGTCGGTGGTGGACGCGCTCACTGGCCACCGCCGATGGCCGCGGCCGGATCGACGCGGAGGACGCGACGCAGCGAGAAGCTGCAGCCGATCACGGCGGCGATCGCAAGGTAGGCGGTGCTCGAGATCAGCCGCAGGGGCGTAGCGACGAACGGGATCGTTCCGGGCGGGATCACCGCCGCCGCGACGAGGGACGCGATCACGCCGATCGCCGACGCGATCAGCGTGACGATCAAGGCCTGCAGCATCACGCCCCAGAACAGTGTCGCCGAGCTTGCGCCGAGTGCCTTCAGGACTCCGTAGAGGGCGGTGCGCTCGATGGTGATCAGGGCGAAAAACAACGCGACGACGACGATGGCGATGACGACGGTGACCGCGATGATCTGGTCGAAGACCGTCTGCTGTTGGGACACCCCCGGCAGCGCGTCGATCGCCTGACCGATCGTCAGGGTGGTGGTCGCGCCGGACGTCGCGGCGTCAATCGACGCGGGCGTCGCGGCGTGGGGCGGCGCGGTCCGCACGACCAGGGCCTGCACGACGCCGGGTCCGACCCGCTCGCCCGGTCGGTTCGCAGACTGCGTGGCGCGCCAGGTGGCCACCGAGCCCCAGAGCGTCGCCTGACCGAGATACCGCGTGTCATCGACGAATCCGACAATCGTGACGGGCGTGCGCGCCGGTCCGAGCGCGATCACCATGCCACGGTGGACACCTTGCGATTCGAGTGAGCGGTCGGCGTACGCCTCGCCGGCGGGCGGCGGGGTCGCCGGCAGCCCCCGCGGGGCCAATTCGTAGCCCATCAGCACCACCGGGACGAGGTCCCGGGGCCCATGTCCGGGCACGCGCGAGCCCAGTTGGACGCTGCCGAGGCCGCCGACGTTTGCGGGTCCCGCGACGCCCTCGACCTGCGCGCGGGTCTGCGGCGTGATCCGGCTGCGCACGAGCGAGTTCCGGGCCGTGGTGGAGTAGACGATCAGCTGGCCGCGCTGGGCGCGCAGCGCGCCGGTGCTTCCGGCCACGAGGCCGTCCAGCAAGCCACCGAGAAACATCAGCAGCAGCGCGATCAGCGTGAGGATGACCGTCGCCACGACGAAACGGCCCGGGCGGCGACGGAGTTCGCGAAGCGCCAGCTTCATCGCCCGCCCTCTCCGGTGGTCGCCTCGACGGGGTCGATCCGCAAGCACCCGGGCGATCGCGGCGAAGGCGCTCGCCGTGCCGAGCACGAGCAACAGGAGCGCCCACGTGAGCACGGCGGTCGGATCGAACCGCAACGACAGCGCGCCGACCTTGGTCTGGGACAGCGGCGCGTAGAGGAGGGTGCCGATCAGGATCCCGCCGCCGAGGATGATCAGCACCTGGATCAGCAGGGCCCGGACGAGCACACTCGACGGCGCCCCGATCGCCCGCAGCAGCGTGAGTGCGCGGGACTTCTGGAGGGTGATGATCAAGAAGAACAGCCCGGTCACGAGGGGTACTACGAGCGCGAACAGCAGGAAGATGATGTCGAACGAGCTCGTCACCGCGGTGACCCCCGGTGTATCTGCGGCCGCCTGGCTGCGTGTCAGCGCGTCCGCCTGCGGGAGGGCCGCGTTGATGCGGGTGGTGATCTCCGTGTCGCTGATCCCGGCCGCCGGCCGCACCCCGATCACGTTCGGCAGGATGGCTGCGGCATCGGGGTTGGCGGCCTTCGCCGCGGCCACGTAGTCCGGCCAGCGGACCGAGAGCGTCGGCGTGACCTGGATCTGGGCATCGCGGGCAAGGCCGACGATCGGTCAGCTTCGGCCGCCCCGCGCTGCCGAGCACGGTGACCGGTCTGGCCGAGCCGGAAGTCGCCGTCGGTGCCGACGGCCTCGCCCGGCGCGTTCGGAAGCCTCCCGGCGCTCAGGGGCTGCGGGGCACCGAGATCGGCATGCTCGTACCCGATGAGCGCGGCGTCGGATTGCGGGCGTCCGTCGATGGAGACCGTGAAGGTCCCCTGACCGATGCGGCCGCTCTCGGCGACGCCGGGGACACGGGCGATTCCGGCTTCGAGATCCGGCGTGATGATGCTGCCCTGGAGGGTGCGCTCACCGTCGACCGAGTACACGAGCACCGGCGCGGACTGGCGCTCGATCGCTCCGATGAACGACGTGATGAGCCCCGTCTGCAGCGCCTGCTGGGTCAGGATCAAGAACACCAGCAGCGCAATGGCGGCGATCAGCAATCCGAAGCGGGCCTTTGCGCGGCCAACCTCTCGAAGCGCGAGAAACATCGGTGTCGGGTACCTCGATGGGGTCGAGGGTGCAGATCACGGCGGCCGCGGGGGTCGGCGCTGCCAGGTTATCCGAACCGCCGTGCGGGCCGTGGGGGGATCGGCGCGAGGGCCGGTCCGGGTGGCGGCATCCGGGTCTCACCGCCCTCCCTGTCATAATCCGCGCATGGTGCCCAACGCCGCGAGCAGCACGCGTGTCCTGGTCGTCGAGGATACGCAGGAGTTCGTCGACCTCGTCGTCCTGTCGCTGGCCGCCGAGGGATATTCGATCGAGGTTGCCCGTGACGGGCAACAGGGGCTTGTGCTGGCCCGCAGCTTCCGGCCCGACATCGTGATTCTCGACATCACGCTTCCGGAGCTGGACGGCATCGAGCTGTGTCGGCAGCTGCGGGGATTCAGCGACGCGTACGTGCTGATGCTGACAGCGCGTGGCACGGAGATCGACCGCGTGATCGGGCTGTCGGTCGGGGCCGACGACTACCTGATCAAGCCGTTCTTCCCGAGCGAACTGGCCGCGCGCGTCAAAGCGATCCTGCGCCGTCCGCGCAGCGCCCATCCCGGTGGGAGCGGAGAACGGCAGTTCGGCGACCTCCGGATCGACCCGCAGGCGCGTCGCACCTGGCTCGACGGCAAGGAGATCGAGTTGTCGCGCATCGAGTACGACATCCTCGATGCGCTCTCGGAGAATCCGGGTATCACGCTGCGGCGCGACCAGCTGCTCGATCGTGTGTGGGGCGACGACTGGTTCGGCGATGATCACGTCATCGACGTCCATCTTTCGAACCTGCGCAAGAAGCTTGGGGACGACCCGCGCCATGCCAAGTACGTCCGCACGATGCGGGGGTACGGATTCCGGATGGGGGACGGCACCGCGTCGTAGCCGTCGTCCGGGCGGCGCCCGCGCCGGGCGTTGAGCCAACCCTGAGCTGGGTCGAACCTGCGGTTGATGTCGCCGCTCTAGCCTCGATGTACGTTGTCGATGCAGGGAGCGTTGCTGATGGCGAGGAACTCCGCGACCCGCGGGAGCAGGGACACGGTCCCCGTCGACGGACCTACCGTCGATGCCACGCGATCGGCCAGGCCTGGCGCCGGATTCGGCGCGCATGGCGTCATGCCCGCCCGCGTCGTGGGGGCGTCGGGGGCGGGTATTGACGCGTTTCGACCGGACGTCGGCCCCGCATGGGCCGGGTCGGCCACCCCGCGGCCGTGGCCAACGATCTCCACGGTCGAGGAGTGGCACGTGCACTCGACGTCTTCCGACGGGACGCGCACCATCGCCGAGAACGTCGAAACGGGCGCAACGCGCGGTCTGACGGCGCTGCGTGGGTGGGAGGCTTGGCCGTGTCGGTCGGCACGGTTGCGCTCCGCACCGAAACGAAGCGGTCGGCATGCGGGGGCGAGGCGACACCGCTTGGCATCCACGGGCGTCGACCTCCCGGCGCCGGCGATGGCGGAGGCGGTTGGTCAGGCACTTCCGGCCGACCCCGGCGCTTATCGGGAAGTCGCGGTCGTCCGATACCTAGAGGAAATCCTGGTCCCGATTTCGGAGCTTGGCGCGGTGACCGCCGCCGCCGGTCCGTCGGCCGCGGGGTTGACCTAGTCGCGCGCAACCTGCCGGGGGGCATCGTCGAGCCGATGACCACACAGCACACATCACGGAGGGAGCGGGTGCCGCTCCTGACGCTGGCGGTGATGGGCGCGGGACTGGTGGCCGTGGCGCTCTACTTCGCATTGCCCGTCCGGATGCAGCTGGTCTGGTACGTCGCCGTCGAGGCCGCCGCCGCGGGAATCGCGCTCTGGTGCGCCCTGCGGATGCCACGCGCCGAGCGCCGCGGGGCATTGCTCGTCGCGGCGGGATTGGCCGCATTCGCGCTCGCCGATGGCGTATTCAACGGCGCGCAGCTGATCGACGGACACGCGACCACGTTTCCTTCGGTCGCCGACGGGGTGTTTCTGCTCGGGTACCCGCTGATCACCATTGGGGCGGCCTCGTTCGTGACGCGCACCGGGACGCGCTTCTCGTCGTCCGCCGGGCTGGAGACGGCGATCGTCATCGTAGTGGCGGCCTCGCTGCAGTGGGTGCTGATCGGACCGGACGTCTCGACTGCGCTCGGATCGATCATTCTCTTTGCCTACACGGTCGGCGACGCCTTGCTGATCGCCCTCGTAGTACGCGGCCTGGTCGACCGGGCCGGCCGTCGTCTAAGCCACGTGCTGTTCTTGCTGGGCGCGATCCTGTTGCTCGTGGCGGATGTGATCTACGCGGTCAACGTCGACAGCTACGGCGTCGGGTCGTGGTACGACAGTCTCTGGCTCGTGTCGGCGGTGCTGATCGCGGCCGCGATCACCGCTGCCGCACGGGAGCCCGTTCCGCCGCCGCCGCCGGAGGCGGTGCGCCATTCGCCGGCCCCCGTACTCGTGATCCTGGGCGTCGCGCTCCTGGTCACCCCGGGGGCGTTCATCTGGTTTGCCACGCGCCACCAGCTCGCCGACTCGTCGGCACTGCTGCTCGCAGGGGCATCGATCGCGTTGACCGCGCTGGTGTTCGCCCGCATCGCCGTCCTGGTCCGGACCATGAGCGCCACCCAGGCGCGGGAGCACGTCGTGCGGCGTGCCGCCGAGAGTGAGCACGCCCGGCTTGCCTCGCTGATGTCGCAGATGCAAAGCGGCGTACTCGTGGAGGATGCACACCGGCGCATTGCGCTGGTCAACACGGAGTTTTGCAGGATCTTCGGGATGCCTGAGGACCCCGATCTGCTGCTTGGGGCCGACTGTACCGGGGCGGCGGAACTGTCCAAGCACCTGGCGACGGACCCCGACGCGTTCGTCGCGCTGATCGACGCGCGGATGTCCGCGCGCGAAATCGCCCGGTCCGACATCGTCACGCTCGCCGACGGTCGGGTCTTCGAGCGCGACTTTGTCCCGATCACCATCGGCACCGAGCACGGCGGGACGCTCTGGCAGTACCGGGACGTCACCGACCGGCGGCGCGCGGCCGAGCAGCTCGCCGAGGCCCGGGACCAGGCGGTACGGGCGGCGGAGATCAAGTCCGAGTTCCTTGCAACGATGAGCCACGAGATCCGGACCCCGATGTATGGGGTGATCGGGACGCTCGACCTGCTGCGGCGGACCGACCTGGACGCCGGTCAACGGGATCTGGTCCGTGTCATGGACGACTCGGCGCGCGGACTGGTGGAGATCATCAACTCGGTGCTCGATTTCTCCAAGGTCGATGCGGGAAAGGTGGAATTGCACCTCGAGACGATGTCGCTTCGCGCCATCGTGGAAAGCGTCGCGGACCTGCTCGGACCCGAAGCGCGCCGTAAGGGCCTGCGCTTGGCCACGGACGTCGCGCCGGACGTACCCGGCGCGCTCCGCGGCGATCCCGGCCGCGTCCGGCAGGTCCTGGTGAATCTGGTCGGGAACGCGATCAAGTTCACCGACGAGGGCGACGTGGCCGTCAGCGTGCGCCGGGACGGCCAGGACCAACATGGATCGGTCATCAGCATCGACGTCGTCGATACGGGCGCAGGCATTCCCGCCGACCGCATCGAGCAGATCTTTCTGCCGTTCACCCAGGTCGACGCGGGGCGGGCCCGCTCCCACGCGGGAACCGGCCTCGGACTGGCGATCACCCAGGGGCTCGTGCAGGCGATGAACGGGACCGTCGAGTGTGTGAGCGACGTCGGACGCGGGACGACGCTGACCGTGCGCATCCCGTTCGAGGCGGTCACGTCGGACCTCGAGGCCGCAGCCGACCGTCCCCTGTCGGGGCGTCGCGTCGGTCTACGACTCCGGCCCGGTCCGGCCGTCGAGTCGCTGGCACGGGCGCTGGCTGCCCTGGGCGCCGACGTCCGACGTGCGGGAACCCGTGAGCTGCTGGACTCCGACATCACCCTGGTCGACGATCGGGTCGATCTGTCCGACGGGCGGATGCTGGTCGTCGCGACGAGCGATCCCCCGACCCGCGTGGCGGCCGATCGGCGCCTGCTGATGCCGGTGCATTCCGCCCGCTTGGCAAAGCTCATCCTTGCCGAGCTGGGTGCCGTTCCGCAGTCCACGGCGGTGGCGGGCGATCACCCCGGCCGCGCGGTGGGCACGCCTGCGCCTGCTGGCGCGGGCCATGTTCCGCCCGTGCTGCTGGTCGACGACAACGACGTCAACCGCTCGCTCGCACAGCGTCAACTTGAGCAGCTCGGCGTCGCGTGTCATGCGGTCAGCTCCGGCGCGTCGGCGATCGCGGCGCTCCGCGACCGGCGGTACGCGTTGGTGCTGATGGATTGCCGGATGCCCGAGATGGATGGGTTCGAGGCCACGCGCCGTCTCCGCGCGGACGAGGCCGCGCTCGGAGTACACACGCCCGTCGTCGCGCTGACCGCCGACGGACGCCCGGAAGACCGGCGTGCCTGCATCGCCGCGGGGATGGACGACCATCTGGCCAAACCCTTCCGGATGAACGACTTGGATCGCGTGCTGATGCGGTGGGTGCGTCCGCCCGCTGCCGCCGAGACGCCGCCGGCAACCACCGGGGACGCGTTCGGCATCGACGTGCTGCTTGACGAGATCGGGGAAGAGGCGGCGCTGCGCTTGTTCGCCTCATGGAAGGCCGAGACCCCGCGCCGGCTCGAGGCGATGCGGGACGGCGTGGACCGCCATGACGCCGTCGCCGTGGCCGACGCGGCCCACGCCCTGAAATCGACGTGCGGCCTGTTCGGCGCCGACCGGGCGGCGGCGACTGCTGCCCGCGCGGAAGACGTCGCCCGCCGCGGCGACGTCGTCGACCTTCCCGACCTCTACCTGCGGCTCGAGGACGAGATCTCCCGCGCGATCGTGGCGCTCGACGCACAGCTGACGACGTAGGGCGGTCGGACCTGCGTGCCGGCTCCGACATCGCATCGCGACGTCCGGCGGCGGGATGCCACGGGACGTCGCGGTGCGATGTCGCGGGCCCGCGTTAGCCGACGGTCGCGATGCCCTCGATCCCGAGGGGGAGGCCCGACACCGTGCCGACCTTGGTGAGGACGCCGTCTCCTGCCACCGTAAAGGCGTCGACGGTGCCTGCCCCGCCGCTCTCGACGTAGAGATAGCGCCCGTGATCCGCCGCGGCGGAATCGGTGGTCCCGGCGCCTGCCGTCCCCGCGATCCCCGTGAGCTGCGGTGCGCCGAGCGCGTTCAGGCGGTATGCGCTGATCGTGGCGCTACCGGCGTTCGAGACAAAGTAGACGCCGCGCGCGCGGGTGATCCAGCACGCCGCCGCCTGGCCGTCGGCCTGGGACCCGAGCAACTGGGCGGATCCGCCACCGGCGAGCGTGTAGGCCGAAATCGTGCTCGTTGCGGCCTCGGCGACGACCAGCTCACCGCGGGGGCCCCAGGCGAAGGCGAATGGCACCGGGGTCGCAGAGGCGGTGACGACCGGCGTCGCGGCCAAGAGGCCGGTGTGGTTGACGCCAAACACATCCAGGCTGCTGGTGCTGGCCTTTGTCGTGACGACGAGCCGGTGCCCATCGGCGGAGAAACCGACCTGTCCCGGAGACTTGAGAAAGTTCGGGACGGGCGTGTTGCCGAGTCCGAGCGACCGGGTCGATCCCGCAATCGGGCGCAGGCGGCCGTCGTCGATCCGGAAGCCGCTGACGGTTCCGTCGCCGCCGCTGTTGAGGACGTAGACCAGCCGGTCGTGGACCGCGATGCTCGCCGGGAAGATGCCACCGGACGGCAGTGTCTGGCGGAGCGACAGGGATGTACCGACGACGCGAAAGACGGAGATCGTGTTGCTGCCGGCGTTGACCGCAACCAACAGGCGCCCGCCGGCGGCGGTCGCAAGCGACCCCTGTGATGCGAGGGGATCGGCGGTTGCGCCGGCCGCGACCGCGCCATTGCCGCCGGTGGCGTACGTCCCCGCCGGGGCAAGCGTTCCGTCGGCGGCGCGACGATATGCCCGGATTGCGTTGCCGGAGGTGGCATCGGTTTGGACGAACACCGCTCCCGGGGTGCCGCGACGGGGGACTGGTCGGTCGTGGCTGCGACCGTGGGCCGCGATCGCGGGAACCGCGGTGACGGCCGTGGCGAGGACGGCACCGGCGACTGAGCGGGTGAGATGTCTCATGAGAGCTCCTTCTTGGAGGGGAACGTCCCCACGTAGTCCACGGTCGTCGGGTCGCGTTACACACGGTCGGTGCCGGAGACCATCGGGCGATCGTTCGCGCAGACCGTGGGCTAATGTGGGCCCGTGGACGACGCCGAATTGATCGCGCGGTTGCGGCGCGGTGACGACGCGGCATTCGGCTCGCTCGTGACTGCCCACCAGCCGGGAATGCTCCGACTCGCGGATGCATTCCTGCCGTCGCGTGCGCTGGCCGAGGAGGCCACCCAGGAGGCGTGGATCGGCCTGTTGCGCGGCCTGGACCGCTTTGAGGGGCGCGCGTCACTGAAGACGTGGCTGTACGCGATCCTCGTCAACCGCGCCCGTACGATCGCGGCGCGGGAGCGCCGCACGGTGCCCTTCGATCACACCGATGACGCCCGGGCCGAGGACCCCGCGCGGTTTGCGGCCGACGGCAGCTGGACCCAGGCTCCCGTGCCCTTTACCGAGGAGGTCGACGACCGGCTGGATCACGCGCCGCTGGTGGCGCGCCTCGCCCCGGCGCTCGAGGCCCTCCCGCCCGCGCAACGGATCGTCGTAACGCTTCGCGACATCGATGGACTCAGCTCAGACGATGTCTGTGCGATGCTCAAGATCACCCCGGCCAACCAGCGCGTGCTGCTGCATCGGGCGCGCACGGGGTTGCGCCGTAGTATTGAGGCGTCGCTCGAGGGGGATGGGTAGCGATGCCGCTCCTGTATGACGATCTGGTCTGCCGCGACGCGGTTGAGCTCGCCAGCGACTACCTGGAGGGGGCACTGCCGGGACGCAAGCGCCGCAGCTACGAGCGGCACCTGCGCGGCTGCCCGCACTGCAGCGCCCATCTCGCTCAGATCCGCGTCATCGTCGCCGGACTCGGGCGCGCCGAACCCGCGCAACTGAGCGACGACGCGCGCGCCGACCTGATGGATGTCTACCGGCGTTACCGGGAGGAGCAGACCGGGGATCCCGAGCCGTGACGGCCGCGGGCGGCGCGCCGGCGACGGGCGTCCATGTCGCGCTCCTGCGCGGCGTGAACGTCGGCGGGCGGACCTTGGCGATGGCGCACGTGCGGGCGATCTGCACCGGCCTCGGTTACGAGGACGTCGCTACCTATATCCAAAGCGGCAATGTCGTGTTGCGGACCGGTGCTGCGCGCGGCGGGGCGATTGCCAAGGAGCTGGCGGAGGCGATCCGCGATCAGGCGGAGATGGACGTCACGGTGATCGTCCGCGACGCCGGAGCGCTGCGCGCGGTCCTCGCGGCCAACCCGTTCGCGGACCGCGTCGATGACGGCCGCCTGTACGTGACGTTTCTCGCCGGGCCTCAGACGGGGTCGAGATTCCGCCCGATGCGGGGCTTCCGGACGAATTCGTGCCCGGGGACGGGGTCGTGTACGTGTGGTGCGCGGGCGGCTACGGGCGCACGATCCTCAACAACCAGTTCTTCGAGCGCCGTCTCGGCGTGCCGGCGACGACGCGGAATTGGCGCACCGTCTCGCGTCTGGCACAGATGGCCACCTCGCCAGGTGCGGGCGGATAGGGCCCGGCGCCGGGACGGTCTTACGGCAGTCGGAGATCCCGGTGGACCGTTGCCGCCAGGCGCGAGTCGTCGTCCAACTCGCGGGGATTGACCGGGCTCACCAGCGACCAGTGGCGGCCGACCGGGCACCACTGGAGTCGGTACCAGCCGAGCCGAAGGGCCTTCAGGGAGACGCCCGGGATCCAGAGGGTGGTAAACAGATGGCCGCGCCGGCAGCGGACCACCACATTGCCGCCCATGTTGTAGCCGCGCCGACGCGCGATGATGGTGCCGATGGCGTATGTCGCCACGACAAGCAGGATGAGCGTCAGGTGCGTGCGGGGTGAGCGGGTCCATCTCATGGGTGCATCCTAGTCGCCGGCGCGGTCGCGCTCGGATTCAGCGCCGACCGCGACCGAAGTGCTGGCCGGCCGGGACGGCCCGGCGTGCCCGGGCCGCCTCGTCGGCGGTCCGATGGGCCGGTGGCGCGATACGCGCGATCCGTTCCGCGATCACGTTGATGTTGCGATCGCGTCGCTCGAGACGCCCGTGGACGATGACCAGCGGCTCGGCGCGCAGCAGCGCGCGGTGGCGCTCGTAACAGTCGGGATAGATGATCACGTTGGTCATGCCGGTGTCGTCTTCGAGCAGCAGGAACACGATCCCCTTGGCGGTGCCCGGACGTTGGCGGGCCGTGACCATGCCGGCGACGCACACCGGTGTCCCGCTCGGGAGGTCCGCCAACTCGCGCGCCGTGCGGGTGTCGGCGGGCAACTGGGGGCGCAAGACGGCCATGAGATGCCATCCGACCGAGAGCCCCATTGTCTCGTAGTCGGTGACGATGCGCTCGAACCGATCCGGCTCAACCAGCGGCGGAGCATCGGTGGCGGGCAGTGCGAGCGTCAACTGCGTGTGGGCGTCGTGGCGGATCGGGCGGCTGAGGGCATACAGCTGCCAGAGCATGCCGCGTCGCGGCTGCCCGAAGACATCACAGGATCCCGCACGGATCAGCTGCGCGAGCTGGGTGCGCGTGAGTGTCGTGCGGGCCGCAAGATCGGCGAGACCGGAAAACGGACCCCCGGCGTGGCGCTCGGCGACCAGTGCCGCCGCCGCGTCCGCACGCACCTCGCGGACATATCCCAGTCCGATGCGGACGGCGCCGTCATCGGTGATCGTGCAGGTGGCGTCGGCGGCATTCACGCACGGCGGGACGACCCGGACACCGCGGCGCTGGGCGTCGCGCACGAGTGTCGCCGGGGGGTAGAAGCCCATCGGCTGGGCGTTCAGCAGCGCCGCCAGGAATTGGGACGGATAGGCGCGCCGCAGCCATGCGCTCTGGTACGCCAAGACCGCGAATGCGGCCGAATGGGCCTTGGGAAAGCCGAAGTTGGAGAATCCGACCAGCTTCGCGAAGACCGTGGTGATGGTTTCGTCGTCGACGCCGCGGGCGCGGGCACCGTCGCGGAACTGGTCCCAGAGCTTGAGCATCGCTTCGCGGCTGCGCGTGCGGCTCATGGCCCGGCGCAGCGCTTCGGCCCCGCCGGGGCTGAACCCCGCCAGCGCCATGGCGACCTCGAGTACCTGCTCCTGGAAGACGACGACGCCCAGCGTCTCGCGCAGGGCCGGCTCCAACAGCGGATGGTCGTACGGGGGGACAAAATCCGGGTCGGCGCGGCGCGCGCGCCGATGTTGCACATACGGGTGCACGGCTCCGCCCGACACAGGACCCGGCCGGATCAGGGCGACCTGCACGGTCAGGTCATCGAGGTTCTCCGGCCGGGTCTGCAGCAGGCTCTGCATCTGGGCCCGGCTTTCGATCTGGAAGGTGCCGACGGTGTCGGCGGCTTGAATCTCCGCATAGACCTCGGGATCGGAGAAATCGATCCGCGAGAGGTCGATCGAGGCACCGGCGGTACGGGCGATCAGATCGACACACTCCTCGACGGCCGAGAGCATGCCCAGCCCGAGCAGGTCGATCTTCACGAACCCGGCGTCGGCACACGAGTTCTTGTCCCACTGGCAGATCTGGCGCTCGGGCGTGGCCGCGGGGACGACCGGTACCAGCTCCACCAGCGGCTGTGCGCTGACGACCATCCCGCCCGAATGCTGAGACAGGTGCCGCGGCAGACCCGCCGCCTGGGCGGCCAAGAAGATCAGCGCCCGCCACCTGGGCGAGCCGAGCTTGGCGGCACCGTCGGGAAGCCGCAGCAGCTCGCGGCGCAGATCGCCCGCGTCCGACCAGCCGTCGGCCAGCCGCGACAGGCGCGTCAGGTCGGCGTCGGGCAACGCGAGCGCCTTGCCGAGCTCACGGATCGCCATGCGGGCCTTGAAGGTCGGGAAGGCGGCGACGAGGGCGGCGTGCTCATGGCCATACCGGCGGATGACTTCGGCGATCAGGCGCTCCCGGATATCGCGAGGGAAATCGAGATCGATGTCGGGGACCGAGGCCATGTCCCGGTTCAAAAAGCGGCCGAGGAACAGGTCGTTGGCGATGGGGTCGATATGCGACAGGCCGGTCAGGTAGCACACGATCGAGCCCACCGACGAGCCGCGGCCACGGCCCGGCGGCAGCTGGCGCCGGGCGGATCCCGCCGGCCGCACCTGCACCGCGACCTCGCGTGCCAGCTCGAGAATGTCGCGGTGCAGAAGAAAAAACCCCGCCAGACCGTGGTGCTCGATGAGTGCGAGCTCCTGGTCCAGGCGCGACCGCGCGACCACGCGCTGCGCGGCGTTGGAATAGTGCACACCCAGCTGGTAACCGCAGATTCGCGCCAGGGCGTCGCGCGCGGTCTCGCCGCGGTGGCCGGCGACGAAATCGGGAAAGCGATAGCCGAGATCGCGGGTCAGGTCGAAGCTGCAGCGTGCGGCGATTTCCCGGGTGGCCCGAACGGCATCGGGAACCTCGGCGAACAGGTCGGCCATCTGCTCGGGGGTGCGCAGGACACTGGTGCGGTTTCCGCGGCGGACCTGTTCGGAGCCGTCGAGCGTCTGCCGGTGGCCGATGGCCACGAACGCGTCCTGGAGGAACGCGCGATGGGGATGGTGGGCATGGACGTCTCCGGTTGCCACCAGCGGCACTCCGGTCGCGCGCGCCAGCTCCCGCAACCCCCGGACCAGCGCGTGGCTGCCGCGACGATGGTGGCGCTGGATCTCGATGTATAGGTGCCCCGGCGGGAACCATTCGCGCAGGCGTGCGATCCATGCGGCGGCGTCGCGGTCCTGTCCGGAGGCGATCATCCGGGGGATGAGACCGTGGCGTGCGCAGCCGGTCAGGCAGATCAGCCCGTCGGCCAACGGCCCGATCAGTTCCGGAGCGAGTCGCGGCGGCGCGGCGCGGCGATCGCGCGCCGATCGCGTGTCGGCGTGGGCGAGCGTCACCAGGCGGCACAGGTTGGCATAGCCGGCGGCGCTCGCCGCCAGCAGCGTGAGATGGCTGTGGTCGGCAAGGGTGATCTCGCAACCGGTGATCGGCTGGACGCCGGCATCCCGGGCGGCGTACGCGAACGCGAGCGACCCGCACAGGCCGTCGTGATCGGTGAGGGCCATGGCCGCGTAGCCGGCCGCGGCCCCCGCGTCGGCGAGCTCCTCCGGCGTGGAGACTCCGTCCAGGAAGCTGAATGCCGAATGGGCATGAAGTTCGACGTAATCTCCCGGCATCGAACATATGTTCGCATATTCATGCGTTGTGCCCAAGGCCGGCGGGAGTGCGGCCGGCGGTGATCAGTTCGTGATGGCGAACCCGACCAGCACGACGTTGAGCACGACGATGATGACGGTGATCAGGATGCTGACGACGGTCGTGACGCGCGCATTGGTGAGTGCGCCCATCAGATCGCGACGGCGCGAGAACATCACCAGCGGAATCAGGGCAAACGGGATCCCGAACGCCAGCGCCACCTGACTGAACACCAGCACCCGGGCCGGGCTGACGGCGACGGCGAGCACGATCAGCGCCGGAGCCATCGTGATCGTCCGGCGCACGAACACCGGGATCTTCCGCCGGAGAAACCCCTGCATGACCACCTGCCCGGCCATCGTCCCCACCGACGAGGACGAGATCCCCGACGCCATCAATGCAATTCCAAACAGCAAGCCGCTGTGATGGTGGAGGATGTCGTCCAACTGCCGGGAGGCGACGGTGAGGTTGTCGCCCGTGTTGGTGACCCCGTGTCCGTAGAACACCGCCGCGGCGATTGCGAGCATGGCCATATTGACGATTCCGGCGATTCCAAGCGCGACGGCGACGTCGACGAGCGTGAACCGGAAGATCCGCCGCCGCGCATCGGGCGTCCGGCCGACGAGACGGCTCTGGGTGAGCGCCGAGTGCAGGTAGATCACGTGTGGCATGACCGTCGCACCGACGATGCCCACGGCCAACAGCAGCGCGGAGGTGCCCCCGATCGTCGGGACCAGCGTCCCGTGGGCGACCTTGCCGGGGCTGGGGTCGGCAAGAAAGACCTGGACCGCGAAGGCGACGACGATCACCGCCACCATCGCCGCGATGACCGCCTCAAGGCGACGAAAGCCGGCCGACTGCAGTCCCAGAATGCCGAACGCCGCGACGGCGGTGATGAGCCCGCTGACCACCAGCGGCAACCCGAACACGATGTTGATGCCGAGCGCGGCGCCGATGAACTCGGCCATGTCGGTCGCCATCGCGACCAGCTCGGCCTGGATCCACAACAGGACGACGACCGGCCGGGGAAACTGCTCCCGGCAGAGCTCGGCAAGGTTGCGGCCGGTCGCGATTCCGACCTTGGCGCTCAGGGTCTGGACGACCATGGCCATGGCGTTGGCGACCACGATCGCCCAGAGCAGGGCATACCCGAACTGCGCGCCGGCGGCGGTGTTGACCGCGAAGTTGCCGGGATCGATGTACGCCACGGCCGCGATGAATGCCGGTCCCAGAAACGGGAGGTACCGCCGGGGGCCGCGGCGGTGGCCGCCGAGCGTCCGCTCGGCGGCGTCCATGAGCCGGGACTCGCCCGGGAGTGCGTCGTCGGCCGGTGACAGCTCACCGTGGCGGGCGTCGACGGTGGCGCTCATCCGGCCCGGTCGATGAAGATCAGTCGGCCGAGCTCGGGCCCGATGATGTGTTCGGTGCCGCCGATGAGCACCCGCTGGCCCACACCGAACGGCTCGCGCGAGATCACGCGGATCGGGAGCCCGGGAGCGATGCCCCGCTCCGCCATGTACTTGAGTGCCTCGGGCTGTGCATCCGACACCCGGACCAGCAGGCCGGCCGCTTCGGGCTCGCAGGCGTCGAGCGGCTCAAGGATGTCGGTGTCAGGATCGTCATCGCCCGGCGGCGTGATCGGGTCGCCGTGCGGGTCCCGAACGGGCCGGCCGAGCGCGTCCCACATGGCCTCGGCGACCCGGGTCGAGACCGCGTGCTCGAGCAGGTCGGCCTCTTCATGGACCGACTCCCATGGCAGGTGCAGTGCATCCATCAAGAAGCATTCGATGATGCGGTGCCGGCGGATCACGGCCCGCGCGAGTTCGCGTCCGGCGGGGGTGAGCCGTGCCCCGCGGCCACTGGCAACCGTGACGAGTCCCAACTGGGCGAGGTTGCGCACCATGTTCGATGCCGACGGGGCCGAGACCTCGAGGCGCGTGGCGAGGGCCCCGGTCGCCACCGGGGCATCGAGCTGTTGCTCCAGCCGATGCAGGGTCTTGACGTAATCCTCGACCGCGGGCGTAAACGGCAGCGCCCCCTTGCGGAGGCCGGTTCCGGTCGACCGGGGGCGGGTCCCTTCGGGAGCGCCGGCGGACGTTGCGTGGCGGGCACCTGTCACGGACCTGGTTTTAGCGCACGCTAACTCATCATGCAAGCGTTACAAAAATCACACTGTTGGTGGGGTTTCCCGGCCTGCGGGGCGGTGCCCTTCGCAGGGCCCCGCCACTTGAGTTGCCCCGGCGTCGTGTCGATACCTTCAGCGATGCCCGGATGTGACATCCACGCCCCTGTTTCCTGCGCGCGGTGGCCCCATGGCCCGCGGCCCCGCCGGATGCGACCCGTCGGGATGATCGCGCGGGGGCCCGCATGGGCATGAACGTCGTCCGACGCGCAACGCCGCGGCGCGATCTGCTGCTGATCTTGGGCTTCGTGGTCGCGGTCGGCATCGGCCTGCTCGCCGCGCTCGCGCCGAGCCAGACCATTGCCGACGGGATCATCGCCGGCTGCGCCCTGACCGCCGCCGGGGCGTGGATCTGGCGCGCCACGCGCTCGAGTTCCCGGGCCGGGGCGACCTGGCTCGTGTTCGCCGCAGGCTTCAGCTGCTGGGGAATCGCCGAGACGATTTGGTTCGGCTACGACCTGTTCGTCGGGCGGGAACCCGCCGCAGCCGTCCGTCGCGGATCCGATCTACATGGTCGGTTACATCATGATGGCGATCGGATTGCTGCGGCTGGTCCTCAGCCGCGGGCGCCGTGCCGCCCGAGGGTCGGCGCTCGACGCGCTCGCGCTCACGATCGCGGCGGGCACGATCCTGGTCCAACTCGAGCTCCTCGCACCGACGGTCTTCCAGGGCGGGGTGAACTCTGCCGACGGCCTGGCGATCGTCTACGCGATCCTCGACGTCCCGCTGCTCGGTGGGATCGCGTGGTTGATGCTGTCGCCGGGACGCCGCGGCGCGCCGCTCGCGCTCCTGGTCGGCGCGTTCGGAGCGATGTACATGGCCGATCTCGCCTATGCCATCGGGAACCTCTACTACAGCGCCGACGTTCGCGTCAGTAGCTTCGCCTACCCGGTGTCGTACCTGCTGGCCGCGGGGGCCGCGGTGCACCCGGACGTCGTCCGGCTCGCCGATCGCAATCCGGATGACGGCCAGGAGGACCACGCGGCGCGGCTGGTGTTCCTGGCGATCGCGCTCGTCATGCCGGCGTCGCTGCAGCTGTTCGCACCGCTGCTCGGATTGCCGCCGCTCGGCGTCGCGGGCGCGATCGTGACGATCTCGGTGAGCGTCGTCATCCTGGTCCGCATGGCGCGCCTGCTCAAAGACAACAACCGCGCGCGGGCACGGGCCGAGGAAGCCCATGAGAGTCTGCACCGCCAGGCGACACGGGACCATCTGACCGGGCTCTTCAACCGGGCGTGGGCCGTGGACTACCTCGAGTCGCTGCTGCAGGGTGAGCATGGCGAGGGCCAGTTTGCGCTGCTGTATATCGACCTGGACGGCTTCAAGCTCATCAACGACGATCTCGGTCACGACGCGGGTGACGAGTTGTTGCGTCTGGTCGGCGGCCGCCTGCAACGGGGCGTTCGCGACGGTGATTCGGTCGTGCGTCTTGGCGGCGACGAGTTCATCGCCATCTCTCCGCCCCAGATCTCCAGCGGCGACGCCGAGATTCTGGCCGCGCGAATCGTCGGGCTGCTGTCCGAGCGGTTCCAGCTCGGGCCGCATGAGGTCAACGTGACGGCGAGCGTCGGCGTCCTCACCGCGGTGACGCATGCCGACATCGCGCCGGCCGATCTGCTGCGCGACGCCGATATTGCCCTGTACCGCGCCAAGGAGGTCCGCAGCACGTGGCGCGTGTTCAACACGGGGATGCGTGCCCGTTCCGAGAACCGCCTGGAGATCCTGACGCACTTGCGCGGCGTGATCCGCAGCGGGCGCCTGCGGGTCGTCTACCAGCCGATCGTGGACCTGGCCAGCGGGCGGGTGGAAGGCGTCGAGGCGCTTGCCCGGCTGACGATGCCCGATGGACGTGAAATCCCGCCGCAGGTCTTCGTGGGCATCGCCGAATCCACCGGCGCGGCAGCCATGCTGGACGCCGCCGTGGTCGCCCGGGCGCTCGAGGACTTGCGGTGGCTGGATGAACGCATGCCGGTGGCGGTCCGGATGTCGGTGAACCTGTCGGCATCCGAGATCGGACACCCGGATCTGTGCGACACGATCCGGGAGCTGCTGGACCGGCAGCGGATCGATCCCGGGCGGCTCGTGCTCGAGGTGTCGGAGACCGCGGTCGTGAAGGACCTTGAAACCGCCCGTGCCCAGCTCGGTGAGCTGCGGGCGCTCGGCGTGGGGATCGAGATCGACGACTTCGGGACAGGGTACTCGTCCATGGCCTACCTCCACTCGCTGCCGATCACCGGCATCAAGATCGACCGCAGCTTCGTCCAGGGGGTGTTCATGGACCCCAACCAGGCTCTGATCACCGAGGGCATGATCCGGATGGGCAACGCCCTCGGCCTTCGCGTGGTCGGCGAAGGCATCGAGCAGCTCGCACAGGCCGAACGCATCCGTGAGTTGGGGTGCGACGACGGCCAGGGGTACTTCTTCGGTCGGCCGATGGCGGTCGAGGCCGTCCCGGGCTGTGTCGACGAGAAGGGCCAGCTGGCTGCCGGCCGACGGCTCGGCCCGGGTTCGGTCGATTTGGCCACCGGGTCAATAGACGTACCACTCGCGATCGCGAAGATCGCGGAACGTCGTAATTACCCGACCCGGCTCGACGACGAGCTCGAAGAAGTGCCGCTCAACCGGGTGATCGGTCCACCAGCGATCTTGGACGATCCACTCATCGCGAACCGTGACGACGCCACGTCGGCGCCCCGTGATCACGATGGCATGGGGCACGCCTGACGGGGTGCAGATCACTCGCGCGGGTCGCGGTGTGACGAGATGTCGTAGGGGGCCAGTGCCCATTGTCGCTCCGGAAGGTGTGACCAGGGCTCGAGTGCGATCGCATGCATCACGGCGGTCTCTCCGAGCGCCGCACGTATCTGCGTGATGGCTTCGCCGGCGCGCTGGCGGCGTTCGGCGTGCTCTGGCCGCTGAAGGGTCATCTGATGTGACGACTGGCCGCCGGACGCGTCGGCCCGGATGCGCAGCTCCGTCACAGGGGCGGTGATGCCGTCGAGCGTGCCGAGCGCCGCCAGCGCGACGCGGTCGGGGTCGGCGGTTGCCTCGCGCAGCACGATCTCCTGTGACCAGGAGCCTCCGTCGGCGAGTCGTGCACGCAGCTGCAACGTTCGCAGGGAGGTGCCGCGATCGCGTGCGGCATCGGTGAGCTCGACGATCAGCAGCCGTGCGGCAACCTCGATGGTGCCCAGGATGCCGATCGCTTCCTCGAAGCGGCAGCAGGCCTCGAGGGGCTCCGGAGGCTGTCGTGGTCGCAAGGGCGTATCGCCCTCGCCGCGGGCGATACGCCACGCGCACAGCGCATCGAACCCCATGCGCTCAAGGGCGGCGGCGCGCGGGAGGGCGGCGACCGCACCGATCGTGCGGATGCCGACGTCCCACAGGCCGTCGATGACCGCCTGCGCAAGCGGGAGTCGTCCGACCGGGAGCGGTGCGAGAAACGCCGCGATCTCCGACTGATCGATGATCAGCGACTGACGCGACTGCGCCTGCCGCGCGGCCTGCTGTGCGGCGAAGCGCGTCGGCGCGACGCCGATGCGCCCGTCCGCCCCGACCGGAAGAGCCGCCCGGACGCGGCGCAACAGATTGTCGCGCCCACCGTGCAGGCGCGTCATGCCGGCGTCATCGAAGCAGGCGGCGCCCGGCGTCGGCGACTCGACGGCTGCCCCCAGCGCTTCCAGCCGGACCAGAATCCGCTCATGGGCCTCGGCGACCGCATCGGGATCCGGCGTGATCAGCACCAGGTCGGGGCGGCGCGCGATCGCCTCTCCGACACGCAGGCCGGGACGGACCCCCGCGCCGCGGGCCGCCGGAGTGCACAGCCCGATCAGCTGTGGGCCGCCGGGCGCGGGCGCGAGCGCCGCGGGCGTGTCGCCGCCGACGCCCTCGGCGAGCATGGCCACGAGCAGCGGAAAGCGGGGGAGGGAAATCGCAACGATCATCGAACGTATGTTCGATGATCGCGTGGACCAGGTCAAGCGCTCCCGGGGATCCGGTCGCCGCCTAGCTGATCGCGTACGGCACGGTCACCAGTACCGCACGCTCCTGATCGACGAGGGCCCGACGGATCAGCGCCGTCCGCTGATTGTGCAGGAAGCGCCACTTCGCGACCACGATCTCCGGTACCACCAGCAGGCAGACCGCGCTGGTGTCGGCAGAGGTGATGTCCTGCACGGCGGACGCGAGCGGACCGCCCAGATCGCGGTACGGCGACTCGATGATCTCCAGGTGCACCGGTGCCGTCTCGCGCCATTCCTCGGCAGAGATGGCCGCTCCCTCGCTGCCGGCAACGTGTACCGCCGACGTGTCGGCGCCCGAGATCGCGATCGCGACCGCGGCCGCGTGGAGTGAGGGCTGATTGGCCTTGGCCATCGCCACCAAGCTGACGACATGGTCGGCTTCCCACCACTGTCCCGCGATGGACTTCGGCATTTCGGCGACGGCGATCCGCGGCTGGCGCAAGAGGCGGGCACGCACGCTCCGGTACTGCCGCCACGCCCGGAACGCGGCATGGGACACGCGGCGGTTATGGCTCGGCAGCACGACCAGCAGTTCGCCCGCGTCCTCGCGGATCATGCGGCGCAGGTATGTCAGCACGCCGTCGATACCGTCGCCGTCGCGCCGCGGGATTCTCGCGAGCGGAAGCTCGATGGTGTGATCGCGCCGCCACGCGTCCGAGACGGCTTCCCAATCGCTGCGCAATCCGACGAACAGGCCCGTGACCGGGATGTCGCGTGCGATCAGCTTGGCCGTCTGGACGGCGGCTGCGGTGCCCTCGTCGACGCGGTCGACGAGCACGACGACGCCCGACGGCGCCTCGTCGTGCGAGTGGGCGGCATCCGGCGGTGCATCCTTGAGGACCTCCACGCGCCGGTAGTGGCGACCGACCAGCACCGACAACACGACGATGATCGGAATCGTGACCGTCACCATCCAGGCGCCTTCGAAGAACTTGGTACCGAGGATGATCACGAGCACGATGGCCGTCGCGATCGCCCCGATCGCGTTGATGAAGACCCTGCCCGCCAGGCCGTGCCATGACGCACCCTCGTGTCGCTTTCGCAACCAGAAGCGGACCATGCCCGCCTGCGACAAGGTGAACGCGATGAAGACGCCGAGCAGATACAGGTGGATCAGGTTGTTGACGCTGGCGTCGAAGGCGATCAGCAATACGCCGGCGAGGACCGCCAGCGCCGTCACGCCGTTCGAATAGACGAGCCGGTCGCCGATGAACTGGAACAGCTTCGGGGCGTGGTTGCCCTGGGCCATCATCCCGATCAGCCGCGGGAATCCCTGGAAGGCGGTGTTCGCGGCCAGCACGAGCACGCCGAAGGTGAAGATCTGGACCAGGTAGTAGCCGATCTTGGCGGCCGGCGGACCCTCCCACGCGGCGGCGGCGGCCTGGGAGAGCACCGAGTCGGTCGTCGACGGCATCGCGTGGGTCTTGTAGGCCAGATAGGTCACACCCAGAAACAGGAACACCGCGATCATCCCGAGCACGCCGAGCGTGCTGGCAGCGTTCTTCGCCTGCGGCGGGCGAAATGCCTGGACGCCGTTGGCGATGGCCTCGACGCCGGTCAGGGCGCTGCATCCGGACGCGAATGCGCGCAGCAGGACGATCACGCCGATCGTGGCCGCCGTCCCGGTGGTGACCGGGGACGGCGTGACCGCATGCGGGAGCGTGCCGGTCGCGGTCGCGGATGACACCGAGCACGATCGTGATCGTCATCAACAGGATGAAGCCGTACGTGGGGAGGGCGAACGCGCGCCCGGATTCGCGCAGGCCGCGCAGGTTGATGACGGCCAGGACCACGAGCGCGATCAGCGACAGCGGCAGCAGGAGCGGGCCCAGCCAACTGACAGCCGACGTCACCGCCAGGATTCCGGCCGCCACCGATACCGCCACGGTCAGCACGTAATCCACCAGCAGCGAGGCTGCCGCGATCAGGCCCGCGACCTCTCCGAGTTGGTCTCCGGCGACGACATAGGCGCCGCCGCCCTGCGGGTATGCGTGGACCGTCTGGCGATATGACGCGATCACGATCACCAGCAGCAAGGCGACGGCGATGCTGACCGGCACGACGTACTTGGCGGCCGACGCGGAGGCGACCACCAACACGAGCAGGGCCGCCTCGGTGGCGTAGGCGACCGATGAGAGGGCGTCCGACGCGAAGACGGGAAGCGCCAGCCGCTTGGGCAACAACTCGTCCTCGAGCGCACCGGTGGGCAGCGGGACGCCGATGACCGCTTTGCGCACCCGTCCGCGCGTCGGGACGTCGTAGATGACACGCATCCGGCGCCGCCGCCGGCGGGCCCGTGCCTCGTCCGGTGCGTCGGGCGGCGCGACGTCCCCGGATTCGGGAGGCGGTGCGGGATTCATGGGCGGCGGCGTCCGCGGATCGGAGTGGGCGACCCCTCAGACATCGGCAGGGTCACTGCAGACGTGGAAGGGCGGCGTGGAATGTCGGGGCGGGTTGCCATGACGTGATCGGGGGTGGCGCGGGCGATCCGGATCGCCTGTGCGGCAACCGACCGAACGGGAGTGTACGCCCGGGTGCGGCCGTGTGCGCCGGTGGTCGGCGCTATGCGCGCGTGTTGCCCCAACGGTCGTCGTGGACCAGCGTCCGCCAGGGCCGCCGGAGGTCCTTCAAACGCGGCGGAAGGCCGACGGGGAACTCGGTGGGATACCCGACCGGACTGATCACCGGAATGCGGATCTCGTCGGGAAGTCCCACGAGGTCGCGCAGCTCCTGTTCGTTGTACCAGTGGAACACCGTCGGCACGGAGCCGAGTCCCTTGGCCCGGGCGGCGACGAACAGGTTCTCCATCGCGAACGCGACCGATATGTCGTCCGCCAACGCTTCCTTGTCGCGGTCATCGGGCGGGAAGACATCACGCGGGACCACCAGGCCGAGCACCCAGACCGGGACGTGCCGGTATGAGCCGAGCACCTCATTGGCGTAGTCGATCCCCCACTGGGCGTGGTCGGCGGGCGACGTGCCCGGTTGGGCGGGGCGCACCGAGGCGAAGTAGGCACCCCCGCCGGCGATCACGATCTCGGCGAGCTTTGCGCGCTGTGACGCGTCACGGACCACCAGCAGGCTCCAGGCCTGGGCCATACCGCCCGTGGGGGCGAGCAGCGCCAGCCGCAGCAGTTGGTCGAGGTCGGCGTCATCCACCGGCCTGTCGGTGAAGCTGCGCACGCTCCGGCGCAGGCGAATCGCCTCAAGGGCGTCCATGTCGGCTCCTTCGTCCACCAGAAAGGTTGGGCCGCGACCCGGTCAGTTGGCCGCGCGTCTCCCGATCGGGCCCATCATATGCATCGGATCGTCGGCTATGCGCCGACGGCGGCCTCGGTGGGCTCCTGGGCCGGACTGAGCGGTGTTCCGGCGGCGGCATGGGCTTCGCCGAGGCGTTCGATCGCCTGCTCGCGGGTGATCGGCTCCTGTCCGCGTTCCTTCTTCCAGATGACGAACCCGCAGCCGGGATTCTTGCGGCTCTTCCAGCTCGTGCAGCCGTAGGCGCGGGAGTTCTCGACGATCTGGCCCCCGCAACCCGGGGTCGGGCACGGACCGATCGGCTCCTTGGCCGCAGCCGGGGCCGCGTTGGTCTCGCCCCGGGCGACCATCTGCCGGGCGGCCTCGACGTCGACTTCGGCCTGACCGCGCGCCTTCTTCCAGATAACAAAGCCGCATCCGGTCTCGGTCCGGCTCTTCCAGCTGGTGCACCCGAAGCTCTTGGAGCGCTCGATGATGTCGCCGCCACACCCCGGTGTCGGGCACGGCCCGATGATCTCGCGCTCGACGACGAGATCCTTGCTCGATTCGCCCTTGTGGATGTGCGCGAGCGCCTCGTCCAGCGTCAGCGTCTTGCCGTTCTGGGTCTTCCAGAGCGTGTACCCGCAGCCGGGATCGTCCTTGCCCTTGTAGCTGTTGCAGCCGTAGCTCTTGGGGTACTCGACGATCTGGCCCTCGCAGCCCGGGGTGGGGCAGGGTGCCAGGACGCGCCGCTCGACCCGCAGGTCGGCGCGCTCCTTGTCGGCGAACCATTCGACGATGTCGCGGGTGAACTGCTCGACGTCGTCGTGGAATGCGTCGTGGTCGTCACTGCCGCGTTCGATGCTGTTGAGCCGCTGTTCCCAGCGCCCGGTGAGCTCGGGCTTGGTCAGCGCGTGGTCACCGAGCATGGTGATCAGGCCGACCGCCTTCTCGGTGGCACGCAGCTGGCGTCCGTCGCGCTCGACGTACCCTGCCGTGATCAGGCGCTCGATGGTGTCGGCACGTGTCGCCGGTGTCCCGAGGCCCGCATCCTTCATCGCCTCGGCGGCCTCGTCATCGTCCACCAGCTTGCCGGCGGTCTCCATGGCCTGGAGCAGCGTGCCGTCCGAGTATCGCCCGGGCGGCTTGGTGGTCTTGGCGAGGGTCTGTGCCTCGGCGCAGGTGACCTGCTGATCGGCCTGAAGCGGTGGGAGCGCCTGGTCGCTGTCGGTCTCGGTGGCCTCGGAGCCGTCGCCGCGACTCGTGGCGTCCTGATAGACGGCTTCCCAACCGGCATCGATCATCACCCGTCCGCGACTGCGGAACAGGTGGCCTTCAGCTCTCGGTCTCGACGACCGTGCGCTCGTACTTGGCCGGCGGATGGAACACCGCGAGAAAGCGCCTGGCAACCAGGTCGTAAATGCGTCGCTCGTCGCGCGAGAGTCCGCCGAGGTCATGATCGCCTTCGGTCGGGATGATGGCGTGGTGGTCCGTGACCTTCTTGTCGTCGACGACCCGCTTGAGCGGAAGTCTGTCGAGGCCAATGACGTACCGCGCCGCGTCGGCGTATTCGGGCGCGGCCGCCCCGACGGCCTGGGCCACCGGCTTGAGTTGGCCGACCATATCCCCGGAGACATAGCGCGAGTTGGTTCGTGGATACGTCAGCAGCTTGTGCTGGTCGTAGAGGGCCTGCGCGGTGGACAGTGTGCGGTTGGCCGAGAACCCGAAGCGGCTGTTGGCCTCGCGCTGCAGGGAGGTGAGGTCGAACAGCAGCTTCGGCTGCACGACCTGCGGCTTGGTCTCGACGGACGCCACCCGACCGGGCTTGCCGTCGACCGCTGCGGAGATGGCCTCGGCCGCCGCGGCGGTCGTCAGCCGATCGACGGACTTCTCGTGCCACTTGCCCACATACCGGGCACCGTCGGCGGTGGCGAACGTCCCCTCGACTTCCCAATAGTCCACGGGCACGAACGCCTGGATTTCGAGATCGCGCCGGACGATCATCGCCAGTGTCGGAGTCTGGACGCGTCCCAGCCGGAGCACGTTGCGCACCGATCCGGCCTTCGTGGTGGCGGCGCGGGTGGCATTCATGCCGACGAGCCAATCCGCCTCGCTACGGGCGCGGGCAGCCTCTTCGAGTGCGCGCATCTGATCGTCGTCCCGGAGGTGGGCGAATGCGTCGGTGATCGCCTTTTGGGTCATCGAGCTGAACCACGCGCGCTTGACCGGTTTGGCACGGGCCGCCTTCGACGCCGTCTGCAGAATGAGCTTGAAGATCAGTTCGCCTTCACGCCCGGCATCGCAGGCGTTGACGATGAGATCGGTCGTCGTGGCGCCCATGAGCTTGTGCAGTGCGCGCAGCTGGGTTTGGGCCCGTGCGTCACGCGGCTTGTATCGGAACTCGTCGGGGAGGATCGGGAGATCCTCATACCGCCACTTCTTGAACTTGGCGTCGTATTCGTCCGGGTCGACCTGCTCGAGCAGATGGCCGACCGCGAACGCGACGATGCCGTCCGGTCCCTCGTAGAAGTCGCCGGCTTTCTTGACCTTGCGGCCGTAGAGCGCGTTGGCGACGTCGCGGGCGACGGAGGGCTTCTCACAGATGATGAGCATGCGACCCATGGGCGGCGAGGTTAGCACTGCGCCTCGCCGACGCGCCGGATGACGGTCCGTGAACCGCCGGCCGGCGGGTCAGCCGAAGAAGACCTCGGCGTCGGCAAACAGCTCCGGTGAGACGGTCTTGAGGGTCCCGACCGCCTCGTCGATCGGGACGTCGATGATCTCGGCCCCCCGCAGCGCCGCCATGCGCCCAAAGCGGCCCTCGGCGACCATCCGTGACGCGTGGATTCCGTACCGGGTCGCAAGCGCCCGGTCATACGCGGTCGGGGTGCCACCGCGCTGCACGTGCCCCAGCACGACCGCCCGCGCTTCCTTGCCGGTTGCCTCGGCGATGTAGCGGGCGAGGCGATCGCCGACCCCGACGGCCGCCAGCGCCTCATGACCGAACTCGTCCCGCGGTCCCGCGGCGACGGTGTCGCCCAGTTGCACGCCCTCGCTGACGACAACGATGCCGAAGTGCTGTCCGCGGGCCTCGCGTTCCTGGAGGTACTCGACGACGCGAGCGGGGTCGGCCGGAATCTCCGGCACGAGGATTGCGTCGGCGCCGCCTGCCAAACCGGATTCAAGGGCAATCCAGCCGGCGTGTCGGCCCATGACCTCGACGACGAGCACGCGATCGTGCGACTCGGCGGTCGTCGTCAGCCGGTCGATGGCGTCGACCGCGATTTGCACCGCCGTCCAGAAGCCGAACGTGTAGTCGGTACCCGAGAGGTCGTTGTCGATGGTCTTGGGGACCCCGACCGTCTTGACGCCGAAGTCGTGGAAGAGGCGGTTCGCGACTCCAAGGGTGTCTTCGCCACCGATGGCGATCAGCGCGTCGAGTCCGAGGGCGGCCATGTTGTCGGCCGCCGCCTGTCCGCCGCCCTCATGGCTGTACGGGTTCGTGCGCGAGCTGCCGAGAATCGTTCCGCCCCGGCTGACCAGACCGCGCACGACATCCAGATCGAGCGGTGTCGTCTCGCCTTCCAAGAGCCCTCGCCACCCGTGGCGCACGCCGACGAACTCGTGCCCGAACTGGGTATGGCCGGTACGCACGACGGCGCGGATAACCGCATTGAGTCCGGGGCAGTCGCCGCCACCGGTAAGCACTCCGATCTTCATGAGGCTGATGCTAGCTTCTCGCGGGACGACGACGCCGGAGTCCGAATGATGTTGCACCGTTTGTCATGGGGGAAGCGCGGGGACGCGGATCCGGGCCACGAGCAGCGCGGCGCCGGCGGCGTCGTGCTCGCGATGGTCGAGAACCGGCTCTGTGTGGCCGCGGTCCGTCCGGCGCGGCATCCGGAGGGCGCCTGGTGCCTGCCCAAGGGCAAGCTCGAGCGGGACGAAGCGCCGCTGGGTGCGGCCCTGCGTGAGGTGCGCGAGGAAACCGGCCTGATGTGCGAGCCGCTCGAACCGTTGGGAGATCTGACGTTCGACGTGGTCCGCGACGGGGCGACGGTCACCAAGCGCACGGCCTATTGGCTGATGGCCCCGATCGGTGCCGTGCCGCCGGAGCCGACGCCCGGCGCGTCAGATGAGATCGTGGCGGCCGCCTGGCGTCCGGTGGACGGCCCCGACGCCGCGCTCACGCACCCGGACGAGGCCCGCTTCCTGGCGGGGGTGATCATGCGCATTCAGACCGACGGCGGGGAGTACTGACGCTCGCGCGCTCGCGCGCTCACCCGTCGGTGCGGACCAGCGCGAGTGCGAGCACCGGGCATTGGGCGACCGCCCGCTCGGCGTGCTTGAGCAACGGACCCGATATCGGCGCCGGGTCGATGATGGGGTAGCCCCATTCGTCGAGGGTGATGCGCTCCGGGAGCAGCTCGGCACACAGCCCGTGGGCGTCACAGCGGATCCAGTCGATACGGAGTTGGTCGCTCATCGCGTCCTCCCTGCGGTCGGGCGGGCGGGGATCGGCAACACCGCCGTGCCGTTGCCGGTGCACTTGCGGTCGATCGTGTGGCGCCGCACCTCGTCGGCGAACACTGTCAGGGCGCTTGCGACCAAGCGGGCACTCCCGTCCGGGTGGCGGCAGGCGCCCCGGCCCTTGACCAGGCCGATCCAGCGATCAATGTCCTCGAGCTGGCGTCCGTCGCCGCGGGCCAGGCGCTCCATGCCGCCGGCGATGGCGTCGAGCCCGTGGATGCACGGCCCGCACTGCCCGGCGGATTCGCCGGCAAGGTACCGTGCGACGCGAGCCGTCTCGGCGATGCCGCACACGTTGGCGGGCAGCGCGATGATCGCCCGGGCCCCGAGGCTGGCGCCGAGCGGTGCGAGGTCGGCATTGGACAGGCGCAGGCCGACTGCGTCGCCGGCATCGACCCAGGTGCCGAAGTAGCCGCCGATCAGGTACGCCCGGATCGGCTCCGCGAGGCCACCGGCGGCGGCCAGCAGATCGTCAAGACCCGCTCCGAGCGGGACCTCGTAGACCCCCGGGTGGGCGACGGCGCCCTGAAGGGTCACCAGCGCGGAGCCGGGTTCCGCTGCGGTTCCCAGGCCACGGAACCACTCCGCCCCATAGCGGGCGATGAGCGCCAGCTGTGCCGCGGTCTCGGCATTCTGGACGAGCGTGGGGGCTCCGTTGACCCCCTTCTCGAAGGGGCGCGGCGGGGCGGCGGTCGGTTTGCCGGGGCCGCCATTGACCGCGTTGATCAGAGCCCGCTCTTCGCCGATGACGAAGCCGTCGGGCACGGTCTCAAGCGAGATCTTCAGACGCCCGTCGAGTCCTGACGACTCCCGCTGGGCAAGCGCCTTGTCGAGCGCCTGGAACTCGCGGCGGGAGCTCTCCTCGACCGCCACGATCGCTTCTGCCGCCCCGACGATCGCGGCGCAGACGGCCGCACCGTCCAGGATCAGGTGCGGAGCGCCGCGGAGCAGGACGTGATCCTTGCGGCTGGGCGGCTCGCCTTCGGTCGCATTGATGAGCACGATGGGACGTCCCCGTTGGGCGAGAACGGCGTCCATCTTGCGGGCGGCGGGGAAGTTGGCACCGCCGCGCCCGCCGAGTCCGCTCGCGCGGACGGCCTCACGCAGCGCGTCGTCGGGTCGTCCGGGCTCGGCGCGCAGCGGCAGCGGGCCGTGCTGGGCGAGATGACGGTCCAACGCGACGAGCCCGTCCGGGGACTCGAGTCCCGCCAGCAGTCGTGGCAGGGTGGTGGGCAAGGGTGATGGGGTCGGCACGGATCCTCCCGGGTCAGCGCGCCTGAAGCTGACCGGACACGGTGCCGGCGTTCAGATCGATTTGCAGGTTGAGGGTCACCAGCAGGTCGGCGGGTGTGGTGGCGGTGGTTGTCAGGCTGAGCGGCACCTGGTTGCCGTTCAGGTTGATCACGCTGCCGCGATACAGGGTCGGGTTCGAGGCCGGACCGTATGTGGCCGAACTCGTCGTCAGCGCATCGAGGCCTTGCCCGGAACTCGACGGACCGGTCAGCACGACCTTGACCGCGTCCCTGGCGGTGCCCGAGGTCGTCGCCTGGATCGTGACCGTCGAATTCCCGGTCGCGTCGGGCGACGTCTGGGAGATCGATCCGCTCACGCTGGTGGTGTACGGCGGCACGGGCATGGTGTCGGTGCTCGCGGTCGTGGTTGCGGTCGACGCGCCGCTGTGTCCGCGGATCAGGTGGGTCGGAGTGCCGGCCTTGGCCGCCCACCCCTTGGCGAGCGGGCCGCTGGTGGCCCAGGCCACCAGCAGGAGTGGCAGGACGATCACGGAGGCAGCGCCGGCCATGGCCAGCGGCGGGCGCTGGGTCCGGACCTGCCACAGACGGGCGAGGATCGCGATCCCCACCACACCCACACACCCGGCGACGACCGCCAGCAGCCAATGCTGGGAGGCGTCGGACCCGGTACCCAGGGCGTGGACGACGGTGATCGGAAAGCAGGCGTAGGCGAACCAGTGGATCCCGCGCCAGGTCTTCAGGCCGATGCGCACGCGCACCAGGCTGGTGATCACCAGCGCCAGGATGATGTCGAACGCCAGCGCCCCGAGGCCGAGCCAGATCGGACGGTAGGCCGAGATAAACGGCACCACCGCATCCACGAAGGTGATCGGCGCATAGGCGTCGGCCACCGTGGTCACCACATGCACCACGATGAACGCCACCGTCAGCAGCGACACGTTGCGGTGCAGGCCCGAGACCACAAACCGCGGCATCCGCGTGCCGCCGGCGCGCATCGAGGCCGCGATCCCGATCAGGACCGAGGCGGTGACCAGAATCAGCGCGGTGAGACCGGTTCCCCGGGTGAGATACCACAGGGCGTGGGAGCTCATTGCGCGTCCTCCGGCCATCCGGCCACATAGGTACAGGCCCCGTCGTTGGCGACCAGGCGGGCAGGCAGGCCCTGCTCGGTAAGCCAGGCCGGGGCGTCCGCCCCAAGAATGATCGCCGCGGAACTCGCGACGTTGGCGGTGACGCAACTCGCGGCGACGACACTGACCGTCCGCCAGGGTGATTCGGCGGACGATCCGGTCCGGGGGTCGATGAGGTGGTGGTACTCCTTGTCGCCGATGGCCCAGCGGCGGACGGTGGTGCTCGATGTGGCGAGGCCGCCGGCGTCAACCGAGACGACGGGCCCGGGCCCGTCGACCGCGGCGCGGTGATCGTCGGCGATGAGAATCGGCCATCCACCGTCGGGGGCGCCCGCAACGGCGATGTCCCCACCGAGCGATACCAGGACCTCCGTCCCGGTCGCGTCGTGGATCCGGCGCGCGGCGCGATCGGCGGCGAGTGCCTTGGCGGTGGCGCCAAGGTCCAGTTCGACGCCGGGGGGAAGATCGACCGTCGACGTCTCGGGATCGAGCGTGACCATCTGCCATCCGGGCACGCCGGCAAACGCGACACGGCCGACGCGGGGCCCGTTCGCGGAGATTTCCGCGAACGAGGTGTCGTATCCCGTCGCACGCAGCGCGGTGGCGATCGTCGGGTCGACGATGCCGTGTGTCGCCCGCGCGGCCTCAAGCGCCACGCCGATGGCGTCCGCGAGACGGGGCCCGATGTGGTGGTGTCCCGCCGCCCGCGCGATTGAGCCGCATCAACTCGGAATCGTTTCGGAAGCGACTGCAGGTCGCATCGACCTCGTCCAACTCGGCGCGAAGCATCGCGACAGCGTCATCGAGTCGGGATGGGTCGGCGACGCAGACCAACGCGGTGGTGCCGAGCGCCGGGAACGATTCGGTGGCGGTCATGATCCTCCGGAGGAGACGACCGGGGGCGTGCTCGATGCGGCCACGGGGGTCGCCGACGCGGCCGAGTTTGCAGCACTGGATGCCGCCGAGGCGGCTGACGCTGCCTGGGCTGCGGCAGCCTGGGCCGCGGCGGCCTGGGCGGCGGCGGCGCGTGCGGCGGCCGAACTGGCGCTCCTGCGCAGGGCGGCGAGTTCGGCGGCCCGCAATGCGGCGAGTCGGGCAGCCCGCTCCGCGCTGAGGCGGGCCGCGGCCTGACGGGCGCGCACGCGCGCTATCGCGGCCTGCCGCAGCTGGACCTGATGATGCTCGTAGGCGACCAGCCGTGCGCGGGCGGCCGCCTTGGCGGCGTCCTGGTCATGGGTCGCGCGGAACGCCAGCAGTGAAAATCCGCCGGCGATGACCAGGCCACCGGCGACGACAATGGCGGTGGTGTTGCGGAGCGCGGAGTGGCCGCGCTGACGATGCCTGAGGCGGGCGCCGGCATGTGTGCGGTGCGGGCGGTGGAGGATCCCGCGGTGTCGGGGCCGCTGCGGGTTCGGGCTCATGGGCGACACCTGGCGGTGCGGTCTCCCGGCACGGCTCCGGGGTGTGGTGTGCGAATCATCGCGGCCCATGGTGCCCGGACACTCTGAGAACTTCCTGTGAGTCCCGTTAGCGGCCGCTTACCGTTGGATTCCGGTTGTGGCGGGGTCGCGCGACCTTCGGGTCGTGCCTGCATAACCAGAACAATTCGCGCCCAGGTAACGGCATCCCTCCCGGGCGTCGAAGATGCCCCCGATCCGCGGCCCGCCCGGGACGCCACCGATCGGGGGCACTCCTGCGCTAGGAGCCGCCGGTCGCGGCCACGGGCGCGGCCGGCGCGGCGGGGACGGCCACCGGGGCCGGGGCCGAGACGGCGGCCGATCCGCCGCCACCGCCGCCACCGGACGATCCGGATGCGGACGAGCCGGCGCTGTAGCCGCCGCCCGACGATGACGATCCCGATGAACTGGCGTAGCCGCCCGTGGCGACACGTACCGGCTGGGATGCGGCCCGGACTTGGGCAAGGGTGGCGCGCACCTGGGCCAGTTGATGGGTGACCTGCTGGCTTGTGGCGTGGATCTGCGCCAAGCGCAGTCGGTCCAGTCGCGCCTGGCGTGCGGCGAGATCGGCGAGCGGGTTCGGGGTCGCCTTGGACGACGTCGGGGTTCCGGCTCGCTGTGCCCACTTGGGCGCAAGCGGACCGGCGACGGCCCACATGGCTCCCAGGACCGGCAGCGCCAGGACGGCCACCGTGGCAACGCCACGTGCGAGATAGCGCCCGGTGGTCGACGGCATGCGCCGCACCGGCGGAGCTGTCGGGCGACGGTCGGGGAGCAACCCCCACAGACGGGCGAGGATCGCGATCCCCACCACACCCACACACCCGGCGACGACCGCCAGCAGCCAATGCTGGGAGGCGTCGGACCCGGTACCCAGGGCGTGGACGACGGTGATCGGAAAGCAGGCGTAGGCGAACCAGTGGATCCCGCGCCAGGTCTTCAGGCCGATGCGCACGCGCACCAGGCTGGTGATCACCAGCGCCAGGATGATGTCGAACGCCAGCGCCCCGAGGCCGAGCCAGATCGGACGGTAGGCCGAGATAAACGGCACCACCGCATCCACGAAGGTGATCGGCGCATAGGCGTCGGCCACCGTGGTCACCACATGCACCACGATGAACGCCACCGTCAGCAGCGACACGTTGCGGTGCAGGCCCGAGACCACAAACCGCGGCATCCGCGTGCCGCCGGCGCGCATCGAGGCCGCGATCCCGATCAGGACCGAGGCGGTGACCAGAATCAGCGCGACAAGCCCGGTTCCCCGGGTCAGATACCACATCGCATGTGCGTTCACGGGCCTACCTCAGCGTGGCGGGTCGTTGCGGGTACGGCCGTCATCAGGAACCTCCGGAGGTCGCCGACGCCGTGTCGCCGCCGTCGCCGCGCTTGGGTGACGCGAGGACTTTGGCGGGGGCTGGCGTGGTCGTGCGGGTGGCGGGGACAGTTCTCGAGGCATAGACGGGGGCCGTCGCCGCCGCCTGGCTGCGCGCCTGCGCGGCGGCAAGCGCCGCCAGCGCCTGCTGGCGCGCCCGCAGACGCGCCGCGAGCAGGGCGTGCTGGTGGGCCAGCGTGCGGGCGAGCACCCGCGATTCGCGGCGGACGGTGGCCAGGTTCGCGTCTTCGGCGGCCAGTCGGCGCTGATAGGCCGCCTTGGCCTGGTTGACCACCGCGTTGCGGGCCGACTCCTGGGAGGAGGTGACCTCATAGGCCAAGCCCGCCGAGACGGCCGTCAGGCCGAGGATGCCGGCGAGTCCGACCCCGCTCCAGCGCCGCAGGGTGCGGTGGCCCTGCTCGCGTGCGGCCGGGTTATGCGGTGGGCGTTGACGTGAAGGCCCTTCCAGATTGGGGTCTGGGAGATCGATCATGTGCGAAGCCGTCCTTACGCTCGGTAGCGTGAACCCGCCGGCGTAGGTGTTGGGGTCCGACGCCGTGGTGCGGGATGTCCCGCAGGGGGCGGGTGACTGTGGCGCTCGCGGGTCATGGTGACGATCGGGTCTTGGTCCCAACTGTGAGTCGGGTTAGCGAACCTTTACCGGTTTGTAAGGGAGTGTTGGCGGCAGATGAGGGCCCCGCCCGCCCGGGACGCCACCGATCGGGGGCACTCGCTGCGCTAGGAGCCGCCGGTCGCGGCCACGGGCGCGGCCGGCGCGGCGGGGACGGCCACCGGGGCCGGGGCCGAGACGGCGGCCGATCCGCCACCACCGCCGCCACCGGACGATCCGGATGCGGACGAGCCGGCGCTGTAGCCGCCGCCCGACGATGACGATCCCGATGAACTGGCGTAGCCGCCCGTGGCGACACGTACCGGCTGGGATGCGGCCCGGACCTGGGCAAGGGTGGCGCGCACCTGGGCCAGTTGATGGGTGACCTGCTGGCTTGTGGCGTGGATCTGCGCCAAGCGCAGTCGGTCCAGTCGCGCCTGGCGTGCGGCGAGATCGGCGAGCGGGTTCGGGGTCGCCTTGGACGACGTCGGGGTTCCGGCTCGCTGTGCCCACTTGGGCGCAAGCGGACCGGCGACGGCCCACATGGCTCCCAGGACCGGCAGCGCCAGGACGGCCACCGTGGCAACGCCACGTGCGAGATAGCGCCCGGTGGTCGACGGCATGCGCCGCACCGGCGGAGCTGTCGGGCGACGGTCGGGGAGCAACCCCCACAGACGGGCGAGGATCGCGATCCCCACCACACCCACACACCCGGCGACGACCGCCAGCAGCCAATGCTGGGAGGCGTCGGACCCGGTACCCAGGGCGTGGACGACGGTGATCGGAAAGCAGGCGTAGGCGAACCAGTGGATCCCGCGCCAGGTCTTCAGGCCGATGCGCACGCGCACCAGGCTGGTGATCACCAGCGCCAGGATGATGTCGAACGCCAGCGCCCCGAGGCCGAGCCAGATCGGACGGTAGGCCGAGATAAACGGCACCACCGCATCCACGAAGGTGATCGGCGCATAGGCGTCGGCCACCGTGGTCACCACATGCACCACGATGAACGCCACCGTCAGCAGCGACACGTTGCGGTGCAGGCCCGAGACCACAAACCGCGGCATCCGCGTGCCGCCGGCGCGCATCGAGGCCGCGATCCCGATCAGGACCGAGGCGGTGACCAGAATCAGCGCGACAAGCCCGGTTCCCCGGGTCAGATACCACATCGCATGTGCGTTCACGGGCCCACCTCAGCGTGGCGGGTCGTTGCGGGTACGGCCGTCATCAGGAACCTCCGGAGGTCGCCGACGCCGTGTCGCCGCCGTCATCGCCGCGCCTGGGCGGGGAGATCGCTGTCGTGGGCGTGCTGCTCGTCGTCGCCCGCGATCCGCCCGCGCTCCCCGACGTGGTCGTCGTCCTGCGCCCGCCGGACGACGGGGTCGCGGACGCGTACACACGCGCTGCCGACGCCGCCTGGCTGCGCGCCTGCGCGGCGGCAAGCGCCGCCAGCGCCTGCTGGCGCGCCCGCAGACGCGCCGCGAGCAGGGCGTGCTGGTGGGCCAGCGTGCGGGCGAGCACCCGCGATTCGCGGCGGACGGTGGCCAGGTTCGCGTCTTCGGCGGCCAGTCGGCGCTGATAGGCCGCCTTGGCCTGGTTGACCACCGCGTTGCGGGCCGACTCCTGGGAGGAGGTGACCTCATAGGCCAAGCCCGCCGAAACGGCCGTCAGGCCGAGGATGCCGGCGAGTCCGACCCCGCTCCAGCGCCGCAGGGTGCGGTGGCCCTGCTCGCGTGCGGCCGGGTTATGCGGTGGGCGTTGACGTGAAGGCCCTTCCAGATTGGGGTCTGGGAGATCGATCATGTGCGAAGCCGTCCTTACGCTCGGTAGCGGAGGGTCGTACCGGATGCGTAGTTATCGGCACCGCCTCCACCCGCCCTGAGGGCGACGGGTGCGGCGGCTGTTAGCGATTCGTGAAAAGCCCCCACACGCGGGGCCCCCGGGCTATTCCGGGGTCTCCCGGCTCCGATGGACTGCCGGAAGCATGATCGAGAACCGCGCTCCCCCGGCCGGTGTGTTCTCCGCGGCCACGGTGCCGCCGTGCGCATCGGTGATCGCCGCGACGATCGCAAGCCCGAGGCCGGAGCCGCCGGCATTCCGGGACCGCGATGCGTCCGCGCGCGAGAACCGTTCGAAGACGTGATCGAGAAGATCCGGCGGAATGCCCGGTCCGTCGTCTTCGACCACCAGCGCGACGTGTTCGGGGTCGGTGCCCACCGTGACCCGCGTGTTCGTCCCGGGTGGTGTGTAGGCGCGGACGTTGCCGAGGAGGTTGTCAAGAACCCGTCGCAGCGCGTCCGGATCTCCGCGAACGATCGCCTCGTCACCGGCAGTGACCGTGACCGGGTGCGCGGGATCGATCATCAACGACGCGTCGGCGGCCAAGCGTGCGATCTCGACGACGTCGATGTCGCTGGCCGTCATTGTCGGATGCTGGTCGAGGCGCGCAAGCAGGAGCAGGTCGTCGACCAGGACACTCATCCGGGCGGTCTCGCGTTCGATTCCCGACATCGCCCGCTCGAGATCATCGGGGTGGTACTTCGCCCCCCGCTCGAACAGCTCGGCGTACGCGCGGACCGCCGTCAGCGGTGTCCGGAGTTCGTGCGACGCGTCGGCGACGAACTGCCGCAAGACGCGCTCAGACTCGGCCTGCTCGGCGAACGCCGCATCGATGCGGGTGATCATCGCGTTGAACGCCAGGGCAAGCCGGCCGACCTCCGTGGCGCGGGTGGCGTCCGGAACGCGCCGGGTGAGATCGCCCGTCGCGATCGCCGATGCGGTGCGTTCGATCCGTGACAGCGGCCTGAGGCTGATGCCGATCAACCAGCCTCCGGCCACGAGCACGCCGGCAATCGCGACCGCGGAGACCGCAAGCTCGACGGCCAGCAGCCGGCCGAGGGTGTCGTTGACCCCTTCGAGTGGCGCGGCGAACAGGACGGCATGGGTCGTGCCGACAGGCTCGACGGCCACGCGGTACTGGAGGTCTCCGGATGCGGCGTTGACGGTGACCGGGGCCCGGAAATCGTTGTCGGCCGTCGGTCCGAGACGGGCCAGCGCCGGCGGGGGGAGGGAAACTTGCCCTTCTGCACGCCGATCGCCTGCCAGCGGATGCTTCGGTTCGGCTGAAGATCCCCGACATAGACACCGGGCGTTGTCGAGACGAGGCCCTCGAGGTGCCCCCGTTCGAGGGTGGCGCGCGTGCCGAGCGAATCCCCGACGATCTCGGCGCTCGTCGAGACGGTGCGGTCGATCTGGTCGTACAGAAATGCGCGCAGTTGCACATAGGTGACCGCCTCGACAACGAGCAGCGCCACGATGGCGAGGCCGGCGAGAAGCGCGAGCAGCCGCAGCCGCAGAGACATCTACTCCTCGGGGTCTTTGAGGACGTAGCCCACGAGGCGGATCGTATGGATCAACTGCGGCCGGTGCGTTCCCAGCTTCTTGCGGAGATAGCTGACGTAGGTCTCGACAACGTTGGGGTCGACCGTCGGCTCATCGGCCCAGACCGAGTCGATGATCTGCTGCTTGGACAGCACGCGACGGGGATTGCGCAGAAACAACGCCAGCAGCGCGAACTCGGTGCGAGTCAGCACGATGCGTTCGCCGTCACGACGGACCTCGTGCGTTTCCTCGTTCAGGACGACATCTTCGAACCGCAGCACGCCGCTGTCGTCGCCCTTGGTCCGCCGCAGGATGTTGCCGACGCGGGCGACGATTTCGGCGAGGCTGAACGGCTTGGTGACGTAGTCGTCGCCAAGTGAGAGTCCCGCCAGCTTTTCCGACGTCTCATCGCGGGCGGTCAGAAAGATGATCGGGGTGTCGTTTCCGCCGGCCCGCAGCTCGCGCGCCAAGGTAAAGCCGTCGGTGTCGGGGAGCATGACGTCGAGGATCATGACGTCGGGGAGGAACGCATCGATCGCCGCCCGCGCCGCCCGGGCGCTGCCGGCGTCGCGAGCATCAAAGCCGTCGTACCGCAACGCGGTGCACAGCGCATCGGTGATTGAGGCTTCATCGTCGACCACCAGTACGCGGGCGCCGAGGTCGGAGAGGCCGGAAAGCGACGTCATGCCAGCGATTCTATGCAGCCGTGCAGCCAACGCGGCCGCAGAGGTTCGACGCCAACGGTGCGGGCGGGGCTCAGGACGCGGGACGCTCCGGCTGGTCGCCCCCTGGCCGAATGAAGGAGTCGACGGGGATCGCGTCGGTCGCTTCCCCGGGGGATGCGACGTGCGCTACCGGCTCAGCCGGGTGTGCCGGTGCGGTCGTCGGCGCGCTTGGCGCCGGTGGGTCATCGACGACGATCGCCGACTTCATCTCCCGTACACCGCGACCGAGATTGCGGGCCAGCTCCGGGAGCCGGCGCGGCCCGACGACAAGTAGGGCGATCGCCGCAAACACGATGAGGTGGACAGGGGAGATGTCGAACACGCGGTGGCCCTCCGGCGGCACGCTGGACGTGTGGCAAAGGCTAGCGCGCCGGTCGCAACAACGACGCCGTGGCGGGGGATCGTGAGGCCGCCGGATCGGTTCATGCCCCCGGGTGCACGACCCGTACGACGCCGGAAATGCATCTTGCGGCGTCCCCGCATGTTGCGGAATTGCTTACGTATTGGGGGAGGGGTTTTCGCCACCAGTGCCATTAAGTCGTATCCCGGAAAGGTCGATGGCAAAAGGGAATACGGAACTTTCCAGGGTGGTGAAAAATGTCGATTTCGTCCCGCCGGACTATTGCAACAGCCGCAGTGGTCGCCGTTGCAGCATCGGCGTCGGTCGGGGCGAGCCAGGGTTTGTCCCAAATGAAAGCCCAGCCCGCGTCGGCGGCAAATACTGCCGTGTACATCCGTCCCCTCCCGAATGACCCACGAACTGTGGGTCGTTTTGCATCGGAAGGTACTGCGGAGCTATTCATCCGGACTCCGCGGACGCGTGTGGCGTGAGTTGACGGCCCATCCGGCGATCGCATATCGGATCGCGGTCAAGACGTATCGGGCGCAGATGGCGGGCGCATGCACGACGACGCTCGTGACGGTCCAAGTCGACTCCCGTCACCGTCATCCGACAACGGGATCGACCGGCGGCAGGTCCAGGGTCCACCGGAGCGACGGGCTGCACCGGGTCCACCGGGTCCACCGGGTCGACGGGCAGCACGGGCGCGACCGGGTCCACCGGGTCGACCGGAGGCACGGGCAGCACCGGGTCGACGGGATCGACCGGCAGCACGGGCGCGACCGGGTCCACAGGCTCCACGGGCACCACAGGATCCACCGGGTCGACGGATCGACCGGCAGTACGGGTTCCACGGGCAGTACGGGCTCCACGGGCAGTACGGGCTCCACGGGCGCACCGGGTCCACGGGCAGCACCGGGTCCACGGGATCGACCGGCAGTACGGGCTCCACAGGCTCCACGGGCACCACAGGATCCACCGGGTCGACGGGATCGACCGGCAGCACCGGGTCCAGCGGAGCGGGCTCGGCTCCGACTCCAGTCGGGATCGCCGGCACGTGGGGGCTCACGTTCGACGACGAGTTCTCCGGGACGAGCCTGAACGGCAGCCAATGGACTCCCGGCTGGTTCGGGTCCGGCGTGACAAATCCCGTTGATTCGTCCGAGGTCCAGGCAAACGACTCGAGCCAGGTCAGCGTCTCGGGCGGCAGCCTGCATCTGACGGCGGTCGCGAAAACCGACACCGCACCAAATGGGAAGACGTATCAGTACGCATCCGGACTCGTGTCTTCGAACGGCAAGTTCCAGTTCACGTATGGCGTCATGGAAGCGCGGATGTATCTGCCGCCGACTCCGTCGGGGGCGGTCGCGAACTGGCCCGCGTTTTGGGCAGACGGCACCGGATCGTGGCCGGCCACGGGCGAGTTGGACGTCATGGAGGGGCTGAGTGGCCGGGCCGCGTACCACTTCCACTCACCGAGCGGAGGCCCTGGCCAGGATGTCTCCGGCGCCTGGACCGGCTGGCACACGTTCGCCGCGAATTGGCAGCCCGGCGTCGTCACGTACTACTACGACGGCACGAACGTGGGGTCGATTACGACCGGTATCACCAGCAGTCCGATGTACGTGATCGTCAACAATGCGATCCAGAACTCCGAGACACCGGTCGTCCCGGCCGACGTCCAGGTCGACTACGTGCGGGTCTGGAAGTAGTAATTGCGGGAGCTGCTCCCGATGGCTGCGGTCCGGGACCGGCGGCCATCGGGGGGGCCGTTCCGCCGGCTCAGCCTGCGAGCATCTCGAGGTAGCCGGGCGGTCGCGCCGACGGATCGGCATGGGTCACCGCGATCGCGTCGCGGGTCATCCGGAGGCCGTCGGCCAGCGTGATCTCCGGCGACCACCCCAGCACCGTGCGGGCCTTGTCGTTGCTCAACGCGCTGCGCTGGATTTCGCCGGCGCGGGCGGGCGCGAATTCCGGCGGGAGCGAACTCCCCAAACCGTCAATGAGATCCAGCACCGACGTTTCCCGTGCGCACCCGATGTTGACGGTCTCTCCGGTGCCTTCGGACTGGGCCGCGATGAACGCGCGCACGACATCACCCACGAACACATAGTCGCGGGTCTGCGTTCCGTCACCAAAGACCCGTGCGGGGCGCCCGTCGAGAATGCGTCCGGAAAAGATCGAGACGACGCCCGCCTCGCCGTGGGGATCCTGGCGCGGGCCGTAGACATTGCCGAGCCGCAGCACTACGACCTCGAGCCCGTAGAGCCGGCCATACAGTCCGCAGTAGCCCTCGCCCGCCATCTTGCTCATGCCGTAGTGCGACAGCGGCCGGGTCGCGCTCGTCTCGGGGGTCGGGATCGGGAGGCCGTCGTACTCGCCATAGGCGGCGCCGCCCGTCGAACTCGAAGACCACCCGGGCGCCGCAGCGCCGGGCGGCCTCAAGGACGTTCACGGTGCCGATGATGTTCACGGCCGCGTCAAACTCGGGCTCCTCGATGGCCTTGCGGACGTCCGCCTGGGCCGCCAGATGGAAGATGGCCGAGGGGGCCGCGTCCGCCACAATGCGGCGCAACGCCTCGGCATCCCGGATGTCGATCTCGTGGAACCGCGCGGCGGCGGGAAGCTTTGCGCGGCTTCCGGTCGACAGATTGTCGACGATGTGGACATCGGTGCCCGCGGCGAGCAGGGCGTCGGCGAGGTTCGAACCGATGAAGCCGGCTCCACCAGTGATCAAGACGGTGCCCAAGAGTCCTCCTGGCACAGGGAATGGGGCGGCGAGTATAACCGCACTACTTGGAGTCTCTTCGGCGGCGGAGTACCCATTGTTGAGGGTCCTGCAAGCGGACCGCGCACCGCCCTGCGCGTGCTATTTGAGGCAGCCCGCTCGTGATGCGGCCGTGGACATGGCGGCGTTGCAGGCGGGCGTGTCGATTGTCAGCCAGTTGACCTGCACGTTGCCCGACGCGCTGCTCGGCGGCGCGCCGCCCTGCGTCTGCGTCTCGGACTGGATCACCAGGTGCATCGGGGTGGACGGCACCTGGTGCCGATCGACACCGATGCGGTGTCCGTCGATCCAGTAGGTGATGACGTCGGGCAGCCAAATGATCGTGTACGTGTGCCACTGCCGCAGCAGGGTCTTCGTGTAGAACTGGACCTGCGGGCCGCCGCCCATCGGATGGACATATCCGTGCACCCAACTGCGGAGGTCGACCTCAGGGAAATCGAGTTCCCCGGACCCCGGCCAAACCTCATTGTCAGGCCACAGCAGGACGCCGAGCTTGTATCCCGCAACGGCATCGGCGCGCAGGCGGATTGAGTACCGGCCGTAGAGGAGGCCGCCCTCCGATCCATGTGCCCCGTGGATCGTGGGGATCGCGGCGGCCACCATGTGGAGCCCGCCGGCGGTGTGGACGTGGATGTTGAGGATCCCGTTGCGCTGCGAGACGACCCGGGACGGCTCGTACGTACCGTTGCCACTCGTATCGCGGAGCCCGTTCGCGTAGCTGCGGCCCCACGCGGTGCTGACCACCCGGGGGAACCGGCCGAGCGGGACCGATTTCGTGAAATTGTCGGTGAACACACGCCGCCATCCGGTGGCGCCGGTCGCCGAGGTCGCACCCGGACCGGACCAGGTAGCCACACCGGCAAGCAGGAGGGCGACGAACAGCGCGCACGCGATCGATGTCAGGGGAAGGCGACGGGGCATCGGCAGTCGGTGACCGTATCAAGCCGCGCCGCCGTCACTGTTCGAAGAATGTTCGGATTTGGTGAGCGGGCCCGGGCCGGGTGCCGTCGATCAGCTCGTACAGGCAGCCTTTGCCGGCGTGATCGACATGGACGGATTGCAGGACGGCGTATAGATGGATACCCAGTCGAGTTGCACGTTGCCGGCGGCCGCGTTCGTCGGCGGCGCCCCGATCGTCCGGGTTTCGATCTGGATGATCGCGTGCATCGGGGTATTGGGGATACTCCCGGTGACGGTGCCGACGATGCGGTTGTCGAGCTGGAACTGCACAAAGTGGGGGAGCCAGGTCAGCGTCGCCGTGTGCCACTGCTGATAGGTCTGTGCGGTGACGAACCCCGCCTGCTCGCCCCCGCTCGTCGCGCCCTGGAAGTGGAGATATGCGTGGATCAGCCCGCCGAGGTCGGCCTCGGGGTAGTCGATCTCGCCGTCGCGCGGCCACGTCTCGCTGTCGGGCCACAGCAGCAGGGATGTTTTGTAGCCGTCGACGGCATCGGCCCGGATCCGGATCATGTACCGGCCGTAGAGCAGACCGCCGTTCCGACCCTTGGCCCCGCTGACGACCGGGAGCAGGGCCGCGACCATATGGACACCGTGCTCGGTATGCAGGTGGACATTCGAGGATTCCGTTCGCGACGGAAATCGTCTTGGCGGGCACGTACGTGCCGTTCTTGCTGGTGTCCTTGGCGCCGCCGGAGTAGGCGAACCAGCGGTCCCGGACGGCGTCGGGAAAGTCGCCGAGGGGGACGGGCTGGGAGAAGTCGTCGGCGAACACTCGATGCCACCCCGGCAGGGACGCCGACGGCGGTGCGGTCGTGTTGGGCGCCCGCCGTTCGGCGGGTGTCTTCGGCACCGGCGGCGCCGGGGGCGCCGGGGGCGTGCTGGGCGCAGAGAGATTGGTGCAGGCCGCGAGTCCGACGACGGCTGCGCCGGCGATCGCGAGGGCACGCGCAGCGCGAAGCGCGGTCCGCGTCACCCGGTGCGGTCGCTGTCCCTGCGGAATGCTCATGGTGCTGCCGTTCTCGCCCCAAGTCGGCGTGCGTCGAGATGATCGTCCCAGTGGTGGTGGGTATTATTCCCCAGGCACCTACAGGAATGGCAATCCATGCGGTTGGTCCCAGGAAATCCGCAGACCCGGCAGACGGTGTTTGGGCCGCGGCGGGCGCCGCACATGGGTGGACCGGAGCCCCGGCCAGATCGAGAGGGCGCATGACCCAGGAGGACCGCAACACAGGCGCCGAGGAGCCGACGAGTGGCCGAGAGCCTGGGACCGCCCCGCCCCGGTACATCCCGGTGTTGCTCTATCACGCGGTCAACGAGTTCTCCCGTCCGGGGCTCGCGAACTTCACGACGACGCCCGAGGTGTTCGCCCAGCACGTGCACATGCTGGGCGGGTACGTCGATCGCGGGTGGACGCCACTGCTCGCTGCGGATCTGTCGGACGCCTTGCGGGGGACACGGCCGATGCCCCGCCACCCGTTCGCGGTCACATTCGACGACGGATATGACGACAACGCCGCCGCGATGGCCGCTCTCACGGCGGTTGGAATCCCAAGCACGATCTACGTCACCGCCAGCTACGTCGGCCAGCCGGGATTCATGAACGCCGCCCAGCTGCGGGCGCTGGCCGCGGATCCGATGGTGGACATCGGCGCCCATTCGGTGCGTCACCGGCGGCTCGACGAGTTGTCGCGTCCCGAAATCGTCGGGGAGTTGCGGGGGAGCCGGCTCTACCTCGGCGAGGTGACGGGGACGGACATCGCATCCGTTGCGTATCCGCACGGCAATCACGATGCGCGCGTCCTTGAGGAGGTGGAGAACGCAGGGTATTCGTCCGGCGCGGCCGTCAAGAACGCGTTGTCACGACCCGGCGACGATCCGCTTGCCATCGCCAGATGGACGGTCTTCGCGGATCACACCGCGGACGATGTCGCGAAGGTCATGGACGGGAATGCGCCGATCGTCGGCGACGGGGAGCGCCTTCAGACCCGTGTCTACCGGCACGCGCGGCGCTGCCGCGCCCGCGCCCGGGCCGCGGTGGGTCGCAGTCACTGATCGGGTGTGCAGGGGGCCATCGGCCCGGGCAAACCATCGGGTTGGGGAGTGGTCGCCGCACCGGGAGCGCCGGTACGCTGGCGGTGCCGGTGCATCTGCCGCCGCACCGGCACCCGAGTTGCGACGGGAATCGCCGATCGCACCCGCGGCGGCCCCGGAGGCCAGCGCCCGACGCCAACACCCCAGCGCGATACCCGTGTCACCCGCCCCGACGCCGGAGCATTCTCCCCGGCGACGGTCCGGCGCGCCCTGATTCTTCTGGCCGGTGCGCTCGCGCTCTCGTGCGCCAGCCTGGTCCTCTTGAACCTCGACTTCCGGCTGACGGACCAGACCCACTACTCATTTATGGCCTGGAACCTCGTTCTTGCGTGGATTCCAGTGGCGCTGTCGCTCGCGATGCTCGCCGTCGTCCGGTGGGGCGGCGGGACAGCGGCCGTGATTCCGCTCGTGTGCGCCTGGGTGCTGTTCCTGCCGAACGCGCCGTACTTGGCCACCGACCTTGTGCACCTGGGCGAGCGGACTTCGCCGCGGGCGGCCGACGCCGCGATGTTTGCGGCGTTCGCCGTCACCGGGGTCTACTTGGGCCTGATGTCCGCGTGGTTCGTCTGCCGTGCGCTCCGCCGGATCTGGACGTCGCGGACCGCACTCCGGGTGGTCAACGTCAGCCTGGCGCTCTGCGGCGTGGGCATCTACCTGGGCAGGGTCGTTCAGGTCAACAGCTGGGAGGCGGTGACCGCTCCGGCGACGGTGATACACGGGGCCGTCGGCCACGTCGGTGACGTCCGCGGCTGGGCCGTGTCGTTGTTGATTGCGGGCATTTCGGCGGCGGTCCTCGTTGGCGCCTATCACCTCGTATCCCGGGTGCTCGACGGGACCGGCCAGGGATCGCCCGGCTGAGCGGCCGACGCCGACTCCTCCGCCCGCCTCACGCCGGTATTCGACCGGGATCTCGGCGTGCCCGGCGGCTCACGAACAGGGCCCGGCACGCCGATACAACACCCAGCTCCGGAGTGGCTCGCCACGTCGGCGTGCGCACCATCACGAGGGGGGTCCCGTCGGATCCCGGACGACGTCCAGCCGGACGGGGTCCGTGCGGTGTGTGTGCCGCCATGGTCGGTCGTCGCGATGCCGGGGGATCGCACCGTCATACTTCAGTCCCTGGTCTCCGCCGGATGTCGCGCCTGCGGACATGGCAGGGGCGCGATGTCCTTTCTACGATCAAGCGAAGACGACCAAGGAGTGAGGCATGACGCCCGAGTCCGGCGAGCGGTCGCCACGTCGCGATCAGGTTGACGTCGAACGCCCCGACGCGCTGCCGCGCGTCGACGTGGTGATCTGCGCCTACACGCTGGACCGTGAAGCGCTGCTGCGTCGCGCGATCGCGTCGGCCTCCTCCGAACCCGGGGACGGGCAGGTCATCGTGGTCGTCGACCACAATCCGGCGCTCTCGCGGCGCTCGCCGCGGGCCCGGACCTGGGGCCGGACATGGTGCTCTGCGAGAACCGGTTCGCGCGCGGGCTCTCGGGTGCCAGGAACACCGGTTTGGAGCGAGCGGATGCGGACGTGGTCGCCTTCTTGGACGACGACGCCCAGGCCGGCCCGGGATGGCTCGCGGCGATTCGGCGGGCGCACGGCGATCCGCGGATCGTCGGAACCGGAGGGTGGGTGGAGGCCGAGTGGGAAGTCGGCGAGGCCCCGGAGTGGTTCCCCGCGGAGTTCCTGTGGACGGTCGGCTGCTCGTATCTGGGTCTGCCCGAGGCGCAGGATGCCGAGATCCGGAACCCGATCGGCGCGAACATGTCATTCGCACGGGACGACCTGGCGGCCGTCGGCGGCTTCCGCACCGGACTCGGCCGCATCGGTACGGCGCCATTCGGCTGCGAGGAGACCGAGGCCGCGATCCTGATTCGCGCGCATACCCCCGGGAGCCGCATCGTGCTGCTGCGGGATGCCCGGGTGCGCCATTTTGTTCCGGAGGCCCGCGCCACCTGGTCCTATTTTGCGAGCCGGTGTGTCGCCGAGGGGCGGTCCAAGGCCCTCGTGACCGCCGCGGTCGGCAGTGGCGACGGGCTGGCCTCCGAGCGCCGGTACGTTCGGGTCACGCTGCCCGCGGCGGTCGCGCGCGGCATTCGCGATGCCGTTCGCGGCGATCTCCATGGACTGCAGCGATCGGGCGCCGTGGTCGTGGGCTTCTCGCTGACCGCATACGGGTACCTCGCCGGCGTACGCGAGCGTTCCGCTGCCGGGGCCGACGAGGGATCGGCGCCGGCGGGCGGCGGGCCGGGTGGCGCTGGTGACCAACCGCACGGGCGGCCCCGCCACACGGGTGCGCGGCTCGCTGCGGCCGTCGGCGCGGGCATCGCGGTCCTGGGCGCGGCACACGTCTGGTGGCACGGACTCCGGGGGCGGCGTTGACCGTGCCCATGTCGGATCGGCCCATTGCCGTTCGACACGTCGGACTCGGTGACCCGACGTCCCGGCAGGACATCGATCTCGGAATGTCGCGCGAGGGCGTCCGATACGAGCGGGCGCTCGTGCTGGTCGAGTCCGGCGGCATCCCGTGGGGGGTCTTTGAGCTGCCCGCTCCCGGGGGCGTGCTCTCCGCCGACGACGTGGCGACGGAGGCAGACGCCCGCGTCGCGGCCGGGGTGTGGCCGCCAGGCGCGGCGCTCAGCATCGACGCTCCGGCGACCCCGCTGCGTGTCGTCGTGCCGACGTGCCGGAATCCACAACGCGTCGTCCGCGCCGTCGCGTCGCTGCTGCGGGGCCCGGACCCCCACCTTGAGATCGTCGTTGTCGAGAACCGGCCGACGGGATCCACCATCGCGCAGGTGCTTGCAGAGACGTTCCCCGACGAACCCCGGGTGAGCTGCCGCGATGAGCACCGCCCCGGGCTGTCCCGGGCCCGCAATTGCGGCGCCGAGGGCGTCGGCCCGGGCCTGGTCGGGTTTCTCGACGATGACATCGTGGCGCATCCGCTCTGGGTGCCGGCGATGCGCGCGGCCGCATCCGCGCCATCACCGCTGCCGATCGGGATCCTGGCCGGCCGCATCCTGCCGATCGGGCTCGAGAACGCCGCACAACTGTTCTTTCACCGCTTCACGGGATTCGGCGAAAACGATCTTCCCGCCACCTACCGGTTGGATGATCCGCCGGCCGGCAATGGCCTGTATCCCTACGCACCGGGGATGTTCGGATCGGGAGCGAGCCTCTGTCTTCCGACGGATGCCTTCGCGGCCCTCGGTGGCTTTGACGAGCGCCTCGGAACGGGGACGCCCAGTCGCGGCGGGGAGGACCTCGACATCTTCGTGCGCGCGCTGTACGCCCGGCTGGCGGTCCGGTACGTGCCGCAAGCGGTGATCTGGCGACGACCATCCCGACTCGTTGGATGGGCTGCCGTCAAAGGTGTACTCGTACGGGTTCGGGCTGTCGGCGATGCTTGCCAAGCACGCCGTCGCGGGTCCCGACCGGTCAGGGTTCCTGCGTCGGGTGCCGGCCGGTTTTCGCCATTTCGTCGACCCGGGCTCCACCAAGAACGCCTCGAAGTCGGCGGACTACCCACGCCGCCTCGCGCTGATGGAAGTGCTGGGCGTGGCGTCGGGCCCCGTGGGGTACGCAAAGAGCCGCTGGCAATCGCGGAAGGCGACGGCGTGATGGACGCCGTGCGCGTCGGTACCGCTGATTCGTCGCGCGCCACGGGGCGTCGGCCGTGACGTCGGCATCGCTGCCGGTGCCGGTCGGGCGTCAACTGCTGCAGCAGATGGCCTGGCAGGAGCGCGCGGCATGTGTGACGTCGCTTGTCCTGATCGGGGTCCTGGTCGCCCCGGTGCCGCCGGTATTGCGGCTGATCGTCGCGCTGGCGTTCGTGGTCGTCGCTCCCGGCACGGCGCTGCTCGCGGTGACCGGGAGCGCCCTGTTCGGCAACTACCATCCGGGGCTGATCGTGGGCTTGGGGCTCGCGCAGATCATTCTGCTGGGTGAAATCGCGCTCTGGCTCCACGCCTTTTACGCGCGCCCGGAGTTGGCGGGATTCGCCGTCGTGGTGTTCGCAGTGGTCGTGTTTGCCGTCCATCGTCGCGTCCGGCCATCGTCACCGGCGTCCCGTGACGGGTCCGACGCAGGCGCCGCCCTGTTCATCCCGCCCGGGGTGACGTCGGCGCTCGACGACGGGGGTATCAACCTCCTGCCGACCCCCGCCGCCGATTCTCAGACAGATGCTCACGACGGCGTCGCGGGTGCCCATGGCGACGAGCCGACATCCGACGCCGCGATCGCCGAGATTCCGGCAGGCGCCTCCGGGCACGACGCCTCCGTCGGAGGGCGCGAGGCCGTCGCGGACGCGCCACCCGACGCAGGAGACGGCGACGCTAAGACAGCTGATCTGACTGCCGATCCGGAGATCGACGCGGATCCCGGCGCGGCTGTGGTTGAGGGCGCCACCGAGGCGAGCGGGATCGAGGACGCGACGGACGAGACGCCCGCCGATGACGCGAGCGCATCGGTTGACGCCGGGGCAGCAGGACCCGACGCGCCGGACGGGGACTCCGCGACCGACGATTCCACGTCCGGAGCCGGCGCCGGCGAATCCGGGAGTGGGTGAGGAGGTGTTTGCCCCCCGTTGGATCGCCGTTGTCGACCTCGAGGCCGTGCCGGACAACCTCGTCGCGCCCGTTCGTCCGGGCGAGCCCGCGTGCCGATTTCTCGCCGCCCGCATCCTGGTGCGGCTCGACGGCGCACCGCTCGGCCTGATCGAGGTTCCGCTGATCGACGGTGTCGTGACCGGAGATCGGCTTGCGGCGGCGATCGACCGGGGC
>CAVSFF010000002.1:0-8429 GCA_963727285.1 uncultured Thermoleophilia bacterium
TCTGCCTGCAGCGGGCTGGCGAGCACGGCCCCTTCCACCTTGTAATTGCTGATCAGGAAGGGCATCTGCAGCGCCTGGAACGAATCAACACCGGCGGTATCCCAAATCGACGCTGAGACAGATCCCATGTCCACGCTTCCGCCCCGCTCATCTGCCAGGAGCGTGGCGTCACTGCCGCCGCCGTAGGTCGGAAGCAGCTTGATCTGCAGCTTTCCGCCAGATGCCGCTTTCACGTTGTCGGCGAACTTCTGTAGCGCCAGACCGTAGGGGTGCGTGGGCCCGGTCACATAACCCAGCGTCAGCGTCTTCGTTGAGCTGCTTGAGCCGCAACCCGACAGGACCAATCCAACGCCAACTACGCACAGGGCGAGCAACGCCATCGCAAGGCGTCGTCCCAGTCGCATGTGACTCCTCCTGTTCCTCGGAACCCGTTTGAGCCGGGCTCGTCGAGGAAAATGTTAAATCGGCGTTACCGTGTTGGCAACAAATGTCACGAAGTGAGAATGCCGGGCGCCCTGTGCCGAATTCCGCAAGCCATTGTACGCCGGACGTCGGTCCCGAGGCAGCCGGCGCATCTACACGAACCGAGGCGCACGCGGCCCGACCGCGTCCCGCCGCGACGCGCATCGCCCCGTCACTCGCCCGACGCTGCCATGACGCCGCCGGCCCTGGGCCGTCAGCAGCTAGGTTCGGTCACTGCACATAAGGAGGCAGGTGCGCCGTCTCACGAACGCCAGCTGCGGAACATCCCCGACGGGCGGTGCTCCTCGGGGGGCGGGGCAGGCGCCGCCTCCGCAACGGGGGCCGCACCGTTCATCGCCTGGCGGTAGGCGGCTGCCGCACTGTCCAGTTGTCCGCGCTCGGCCAGGACATTGCCGAGGCTGAACGCCGCTGCCGGGGCCCAGTCGGGATGGCCCGAGTCGATCGCCTGGCGGTAGGCCTCCTCGGCGCCGTGCGGGTCCCCGCGATCCGCCAGGAGCACACCGAGACTGAACGCGGCGGCCGGGGCCCAGTCGGGATGGCCCGAGTCGATCGCCTGGCGGAAGCGGTGCTCGGCCCGGTCGTACTCACCCAGACCGGCAAGCAAGTCGCCGAGGCTATAGGCGGCCTTCGGCCGCAGGTCGGCATCTCCGAGGTTCACCGCTTCGCGGTAGGCCTCGGTCGCGGCGACCCGGTCACCGTGGTCGGCCAGCAGCCGACCGAGGTTGAAGGCGGCCTTCGCGGCGACCAGCGGGTGCCGTGAGTCAATCGCCGACTGGTAGGCGGCCATCGCGCCATCGATGACGTCATTGTCGGTGAGCAGGCATCCGAGGTTGAACGCGGACACCGGGCCCCACTCCGGGTGGCCGGACTGCACGGCAAAGCGGTAGGCCACCGCCGCCGCCTTCGGATCATCGCCCGCCGCACCGAAGCTGCCGAGATTAAACGCGGCGTGAGGTGCCCATTCGGCGTGCCCCGAGTCGATCGCGTGTTGCCAGGCGCCCGTGGCCGCGTCGCGGTTTCCGCTGCTCGCGTAGAGGCTTCCGAGGTTGCAGGCGGCCTGCGGACTCCATTCGGGATGCCCCGAGTCCATAGCCAGGCGCCATGCCGACGCCGCCCGCGTGGTGTCCCCGTGATCGGCAAAGAGGGTCCCCATGCTGCACGCTGCGCGTGGGGCCCACTCGCGATGGCGCGAGTCGATGGCCACCTGCAAGGCCTCGGCGGCCTCGGCGGCCCTGCCGTGCAACGCGTCAGCCGCGCCGACGACGTCGGCGCCATCGACCGGTGCGGCGTCCCCCGGGGGGGTCTCAGGATGGCGACCGTTGCCCGACCACTTGGAAAACGGGGCGTACTCGTCCTGCGAGACGTTGGCCGCCGGGGCGTCGGGCTGCTGCCGGACCGGGGCCTGATCTTCGGCACCCAGCAACGCGCCGAGCTTGAACGCCGCCATCGGCATGAGATCGGGGTGACCGGACGCGATCGCGCGGCGCCATGTCGCCGCGGCGCCCTCAACGTCCCCTTCGCCGGCGAGCACCTCGCCGAGATTAACCGCCGCCATCGCGACAAGGTCGTCATGCGACGGCAGCGTCGAGGGGGTGGGGGCCCCTAAGGGCGGCTGCATGTGGCACCTCTGTTGGCGCTGCGGGCCGCGAGCGCCCTTGCGATTTCCATGGGACGGCCCATCACGTAATAGGGAATCGGACGCACGTGGGATCCACGCCACCCAATCGTACAGCCTAAACCCTCCCCAATTGAATAGGTGGAACACCTCAGGGGCGTTGAAACGGCACACGTCATGCCAACCCTCGGTCCCGCGCCTGACCGGCAGTCACCTCGATCGGCTCATCTCGACGACGCCACCGCGTACACATCGGCCCAGTCAGGGCGCCCGCGCTGTCCGAATGCGGGGTGGCGCTCCCCATCGTTTGGGGGTCGCAGCCCGGCCGGAGCCGACATAGGTTCGCGTGGACCCCTACTCGACATGCCCGCAAGGATGTGGACCGATGCTGAGATCAGCAGCAGCAGCAATCATCGTGGGGACCGCAGTGGGCTGCGCGACGACTGCCCGCGCGCGTCTTGCCGGACGCCGTCAGGCGGTCGGAGCCAGGACGGGCGACGCATCGCCCGGGACGCGCGTGCCCGGGGCCGTCGGCGACGGGCCCTGGTCCGTCGACGTGGTGGACGACACGTCGGAGCTGTCGCGCTATGCCACGGCGATCGTTCTCGATCCGCGCCCGTGAGGCGAACCCGGGCAACGCTTCCACCAATCCGTCCATCCGCGCCACCGGGAATGTTCGGGGGCCGCAGTGGACATTGACTGGAGCGTCACGACCTGGACGGTGGTCGTCGCCGGCGCCACGTTGGCCGTGGTGCTCGTCGGCCTGCTCGTCGGCCTACGCCTGCTCGCGTCGACGCTCCGCCAGACCAAGAGCATCAGGAGCGATCTCCAGCGTCGCGCCAAGTTCGAGTTGAGCTGCGAGATGACGATGCCCCCCGGGGCCGTCAAGACGCGCGAAGACCGGGACGGCGGTACCGGGGATCTGTTCACGTTCCACACGGACGGCCAGGAGCCGATCGAAGTCCGACTGGTCGTCCAATTGAGAAACGTCGGTGACCGCGCCGCCAACGACGTCCTGTGGAGCGTCGTCGGCCCCTCGGGGATCAACCTTCAGTTCACCGATGCGTCGAAGCGCATCGGGGCCGCGACCCACGACGGCGGCACGATCGCCACATGGATCGGGGAAGAGGTCGACGCCAGCCGCGGGACCCGGCTCTGGGATCTCGTACCCCGAACGGAACCGTGCGAACTGGCCATCCGTTTCGTGTGCCCCCGGGATGTCCTGAGTCGTGGCGTGCCGCTCCGGGTCACCGCCGACTCCGACGATCTCCATCACGGGAAAGCACCCGCCGGCGAGGGCGCCAAGACACGGGTCTGGGTGCTCCTCTCCGCTGCGGAACCCGTGTAACGCTCACCACCCGTCGCGGCAGGACGTGGCTGGCACATTGGCCACATCGTCATTCCCGACAGCGCGCAACGCCCTCGACGCTCGCGTCGGCCTTCCCGAAACACGAGAAGGCCCGGGCATCCGTGCCCAAGGCCTTCCTGGTTGGAGTACGGAGAGGCTGTCGCCCCCTCCGCGTCATCCATCGGCCCGTGCCGACACTGCCTTGAGCCTCTTGCCGGGGAGCCCCAGGAGTCCGCTCCAGTACGGCGGACAGTCGGACGGGCTCCGGGAGACGCGCCGGCTCAGACGCATCGGTGTGGTCGCGCGACCGAGGGCGGCAGTCACGGGGCGTACACGGACACGGGACGTGCGAGCGGCCGCATTCCGGGTCGGGCCGGGGGCCGGGCGCCGGCCGCAACCACACCGGCTCGCCCTGGCGATGACTTCGTGATCGTTGTTACATGGGGGGGCAACACCGCGAATCCAGACCGGGAGAGATCAATGGGCAGCGTGTACAAGGTCATCGAGATCGTCGGGACGAGCAGCGACTCGTGGGAAGACGCGACGCGGTCGGCGATCACCACCGCCAGCAGCACGCTTCGCGACCTTCGCGTCGCGGAGGTCATTCGCCAGGACGTGACCATCGGCGAAGACGGACAGCCGGACGAGTTCCGTATTCGCCTGAGTGTCTCGTTCAAGTACGAGGCCGGCTAGCGCGCCGGAGTCGCACCGCCCGGGCTGGGATCGTCCGCCGCACCCAGCCCGGGGCGGCTCACAACTGCGGGCCCGGGGCACTCCCGGTCCGAGGTCGGACCACACGACCGGGGGGGGCGACCGACTACACCCAGTAGCTCGTCACCGCCGCCGCCGCGGACACCGCCGCGATCGCGAGAATGAGCCAGGTCGCGCAGCCGGACGTCGTGCCGCCGGCGAGGTCGTGGCTGCGGAGCTCCGTCAGCTCCTGCTCCTGGAGCAGGCACGCTGGGCACAGTCGCTGCCCCGGATCCTCGGTCGGTTTCCCGCATCGCACGCACTCCATTGGTGCCCCTCCAATCACTCGGTCACTGCGGTCGCCGCCCGCAACCACATGCAAGCACGATGCGCGGCGACGCGATGTGACGGGGAGCCGGCCGCAGCGGGCGGGGAACTGCCGGGGTACGCACCGCCGCCGCAGATCTTCGAGCAGTGCGGGGTCCGACTCGGTGCCTGGTACTCAGACACTTCGGGAAATGCGCGCGGCAGGATTCGGCCCAGCGACCTTCGGCTCCGGAGGGCCATTGGTCAGGAAGATCCCCGGAAACGGCGGGAATCCAGGGGTAAGCGATTCGCAGGCCGTTCGCTATCCACGGCTTCCCGTCGATGCCTGGTGGCTCACAATCTGGTGTGCCCGAGGTGTGCCCCGGCCTTCATCCAAACGCGTCCCGGCCCTCGCCACGTGTCGGCACTGCGAAATGTCTTCGGGCCACCTGCGGGGCCCACCCGCTCACACCCCTGAGGTCGCAACGAGCCTCCCGGACTCGACCGCCGTACAGAACGACTTGTATTCCAGATCGTTTTGATCCGCGTATCGCTCCGAGAAGTCGGTGATGGCGTGATCGAATTCGTCGGACTTCCCGAGGTACCAATGTCTCGTCGAAGTCGTTGAGATCGAACAGCAGTGTTCGCTCGGGTGAGGCAAACACGCCGAAATTCGACAGATGCGCGTCACCGCACAGCTGAACATTCAGCCCAGCGCTCGGCGTCTCCGCGAGGCCGGCCGCCATGATCTTTGCTGCACCCCGATAGAACGTAAATGGCGAGACCATCATGCGCCCGTGGCGAACGGGCACGAGATCCTGTTCACGGGCGAGATTCTGTGCATCGAGCAGCGTCACCCGATCGGCGCGGGTCGCGGCGGGCACCCACCCCGCGTGGCACGTCAGCGGCCCCTCGTCCGGGCACTCTTACCCAGTGCTCGCCGATCGCTCGCGGTCAGGTGGTGGATCTCACCGGTAGCCATGATTCCCACTCCGCTGTCGCATGGAAGACCCCTTCTGTCCCACCACGAGAACGACGGCCGAGTCGCAGGCCAAACCGGCCTGCTCAGTTGCGGTCGCTACGGGAGCAACAACCGGCACAACGTTGGAGAGACCGCCATCTCGTCCGACGCTTACATGCCACCGACCGTAGACCGCCATCTCCACGAACGGCCTGCACAGGCCTCATCCTGCCCGCTCTCCGCATCGAGTATTTGTCCGACGCAGCGCGAAAAACGCCGACCACTTTCAGCAATCCACCGCGGGGTGTGCGGACGAAGGTATCCTCGCCACAGGGTCCACCCATTGTTCGTCAGGGGCCTATCCGTGCGGCGCGCGTGGCGCGAAAGGTTGGGGGTTCGCGATGTGGCTCGTCATCTTGATTGCCGTTGCGGTCATTTGCGTCATCATTGCAGTGATCATCCTTGGCGTTCGGGGTGGGCGAGACCTCCGGCGAAAGCCATAAGCCGTCGCCGGTCGGTGCATCTGCGCGCGTTGTCACAGCGGGACGGCATCGAGGGCACCGACGACCGGACGACGTCGGCGGCGTGACCTGCAGCGCGACCGCCGAGGAGAGCCGATCGACGGGGGGAGTCGGGTACCACGTCCCGCGACCGGGTGATCGCCACGACGAACCCTCGGCGCGATCAGCGCCCTGCCGTGCGCGGTGTTGGATGGAGACGCGAAACAGTCGAGGCTCGCATCGGAACCGTACGTTCCGCTACGTGCAAGGACGCGGAGAAGCCGGGCTATGGCTCACCGCGTACCGGCCACACCTCTTCTCCTCGGTCGGGAGCGTCGGGCATTGCCCGGCTACCGCCACGACGAGCGAAGAGGCTCCCGATCCCTTGCGCCGCGCCGTAAAAGTTGACGCGATCCAACGCGCGGCGTACCCCCGGGTCCGACCGGTCGCGGTTGACCGTGCACAGGCTCGACACTAGGTTCTCCGCAGTCTGAGCCATCGTCAGGGTGTGAATGGACCTGGTTGTTGCTGCCGTGTCGGGCCTGTTGATCGTGACGGGCGCCGTCGGCCTGATCGTCGCGGGTATCTACTGGGGAATCCTCCGACGGCATGGGCCGGACCACACCCGGATCCTGCGTCTGACCCTGTGGGTCCTGGTCATCCTCGCCGTAGGAGTCGTCGGGTTGCTTCTGGCGGCGTCGATGCCGGACTCCAGCAGCTTCCTGTAACCGGCGCCAACCGGCAGGCCCCACGATCGGCGCCGAACTGGGAGCAATCCACGCCGTCAGCTGGCCGACGTTGCGCGAGTCTTGCGATCGGCCCCGCGCTGATTGCGGACCCGGACGTCGCAGCCGGGCGTTCCGCAGACCAGTACGAGCGTGACCGCGGGATCAGGCGAAGGACTTGTGCGCCGCAACCACGGCAGTCACCGACAGACCGGGAGTTCCACCCGCCCGTGTGTGTGGTCCGACGCGCGCGGTAACGGACGCGTCGGTCGGTTCCATCGTCTCCCACACGTCCGTCACCCGACCTCCATCATCGGCTGCAACCGTGAAGTGGACGGTCGCTCCCTCGGGCGGCGAGCGTCCGGGGTCGAGGCCTATGTGCGTGAGGGCCTCGTCGTACCGGTCGACAGTGCCCGAGACGGGGATGTGAGAAGCGCGCGCTGCAGGATTCGAACCTGCGACCTTTGGCTCCGGAGAGTAAATTCGCTGCTCGCTGTCGCATTCGGATGCGCGTCAAAATCGCATAGCGGTGAGGATTCCCGGAATGCCGGTGTAGCAGCGAGGCGCACCAACGAGCAGTCGCGTGATGTGGCCGTGATGTGCCGGGGCATGGTCGAAACGGTGCGACCGGCAAGAGATCCGACTTCCTCGGCAACGTGATGAGGACTACGCCACCCACTGCTCGCTAGCGTCAGCAAGAGCACCCATCGTCGCCGCATTCTCCACCCGGGGTGCCGAAGCCCACCGGCGCACAGTCGTCGCACGCTTCACCGCGCCATGCGTCGAAGCCCGACTTCACTGCTACCGCTGCAATGAAGAGACCCGCCAGGGGGTCGAGCCACCATGCGCCGAAAAGGGCCTGCCCGGCAAGGCCGACGAGCACCGCGACCGCCATCGCCGCGCAAAGCATGTTTTGCGCGCCCTCTCCTTGGGTGGCCGCAGATCCGAGGCGGGCTCCCAAGCGATGCTTTGCTCGCCCGAGCAGCGGCATGATCACGATACTGCTGGCCGCCACGGCGATCCCGACCGGACTCGGCCCCGCGTGGTGCTGGGTAGCGAGGTCGTATATCGACTGGACCGCCACATACGGCGCGAGAATCCAGAACGAGACCGCGACCGCCCGGTGGGCGCTGTGTTCTGCGGTCTCCGAGTGCAGGCGCGAACCCGTGAACCGCCAGATGACGATTACAGACGCCATGCCCTCGACGGCCGAGGACAAACCCGAAGCCCTCCAGGGCGATCGAGCCGGCGATCAGGCCAGCGATGAATCCGACGCCGCCTTCGACGCCCATCCAGGCAAGCGACAGCCATGACAGCATGCGCGCTCGTCGCGCATCTCGCACCCAGGCGGCATCACGCGCTGGTGGGCGGCGCGCCGGAATGATCGGCGGTCCGGGATGGGGGTGGCTGTGCGTGCTCAGCGTGTGAGTCTCCAATTTGCTCCCGTCGCAATTGTAGATCGATGGGTTCCATCAGGCGACGCGCAACGTCCGGCGACGCGGTTGTCTCCGGAGAACTCGGTCCCTCACGTTCCGACGTCTGTCGAGTAGATGCCACCCGCGTCGGTTCGGGAGAGCCGATCTGACGCCTCTGACGGGCCCCGTGGACGACCTCTGCTCAGCGCCGGACGGCGGGAGAACAGCGCCCAACGATCGCCACGGGGCGGCGTCAGCGGCATTTCGTCGGCGTGGCCTGGCGGGCGCGTGATGTAAACGTGATGCACCGGGGCAGGCGTGACGCTGGCGGCGGAACCCGTTCGACTACTGAGATCTCACTGGTGTAGAGAGGTCTCGGAAACGCG
>CAVSFF010000003.1:0-227060 GCA_963727285.1 uncultured Thermoleophilia bacterium
CCGCGAGATAGACGGATCCGGTTCGTGCCGAGCAGGTGGACGCCGATCCCGTCAGCGCCACGACCATCAGGGTGTCGATGCTCAAACTGAGCACCAGTGCCAGCCCGAGGGATGTCACGACTTGGCCCGCCCGGATATCAAGAAGGCGGGACAGGCCAAACCCTGGTGCCAACATCGCGATCGGGGTTGCCAACAGGAGCGCGCTGCGCCGCGGGGATCCACGCCGCCACGACAAGAATCCCCGCGGCAATGATCAGGACGCCGATTGCCGTCGCGTGCCGAGACGCACGGGGGTCATCTCGCCGCCTCAGGACGCTGCGGTAGACGTCCTCGATGCGGCTCGCGACGGCGGATGCGATAGAACGCCGGCACGCGGGGGGCGCCGGCGGCGCCCATGCGGCGCGCAGCTCGGGTCTCGAGCAGCCGCGCGATCGCCGCACTCAGCTCACCCGGGTCGTTCGGCGGCACCAGGAGGCCCGTCTCGCCGTCGACGACGACGTCCCGAGGCCGCCAATATCGCTCGCGATGACCGGGCGCGCGGCGGCCATCGCCTCGAGAGCGACTTGGCCGAGGGCCTCCGGCCAGACCGATGGCACCAGACCCATCGAACACCCGAGCCAACAGCGCATGACCTCAGGATGCGGCACGTTCGTGACCAGTGTCACTCCGGGCGGAAGGCTCTCGGGCGTGTCGACCCGCGGTGTCCCGATAAGCACCAGTGGAGGAGGGTTCGTGAGCCGCTCGTAGGCGTCAAGCAGGACGTCGATGCCCTTATGCCATCCCAGGGCGCCGACAAAGAGCAGGTATCCGTCATCTCGGGCAGAAACGCCGGTCGGTCCAGGTCGATGCGCCGCTCAACGGCGTCGTCCTGGATGAAGCACGGAATGACCGACACCGGCGACGACGCCGACAGGGGCGATTGCGTGACGACGGCCGCTGCTCATCGCGATGAAGTGGTCCACCCGCGCATGCAGCGGGCGCTCGCCGCAGTCCGGTTGTCAGGAGCGCGGACTTCGACAGGGGCCGTATTGCGATGCTCGCACACCGGATGCATTTCGGAAACGCGGCCCCGGTGCAGGCGCTGTCGCCGTCGAGGTAGGTCTGGCGAGCACACGGGACTGTAGTCGTGTGCCGTATGGACGAATCCGGCATCGCGGCGGCGCGGGAGCGCGAGGAGCGAGTACATATCCACGAATGGGTAGTGAACGATATCGGGCGACTCCCGCTCCAGAACGGTCCGGAGGCTCCATGCACACCGGGGTCGGGCGCCGGGACGTGGGACTGTGAAGCTGGGATTCTCATAGAAGCGCGACAGCGCGCGATTCCACCCGCGACGCGATGGACCCGAACGCGGACCGTCGAGTTCGAATCGGCGCAGGCCGTCCTGCAAGAGCGAGACCGACGAGACGTCGTGGCCACGGCGAGCCAGTTCGTGGCCAGATTGCGCACGTGGCGTCTCGAGCCCGCCAATCACGGGCGGATAGAAGTCGGAGACCATCAGCTACGCGCATTGACGACCTCGGACCTTCGAGGATCGGGCAGTGCATCGTTAAGAGGGCATGGCCCGGGCCGATGATCGCACCGACGGACCGTCCGCGCGCAAGCCCGATGAACACGGCGACTGTCCCGGCCATTTGGGCGACGAGCCACGCAATCCCTGCGCCGGCAATCCCGAACCGAGGGATGAAGGACCAGCGCCAGTGACGAGCGTTGAGACGCCGATGGCTGACAGTTCAGCATGTGCCCGCGGTGCGGATGCGTCCCCGCACCCGGAGCGCGGCAACCGCGATATTCGTGATCGCATCAGGGATCGCAGAGGCAAGGAGGATATAGAAGAGCACGAGGCCGTTCTTCGCGTATGCGGGGCCGAACAGCGAGAGAACGGCGGAGCCGAACGCACCGACAGAACCATCGCCGGCACGAGGAGGCTCGTGATGACCATTGCGCTCCTCCGAATGGCCGCGGCGAGGGGCAGACCGTGTGAGCCTTCGGCGAACATCGACATCGCAACGGCGGCCGAAATCATGAAGAAGAACGAGCCCGTGCGCCATGTCGCATAGAAGTACGCATTGTCGGTGGGCGAGAGCTCGGCCGTCACGATAAGTGGAAGCGCTAAGAGCGGCAGGATGCCGCCGAGGTCGATGATATGGTGGCCGAGGGCGGCGGACGACATCGAGCGGCCCGCCGGGTGAGCTTCCAGGACTCGGCGGGGGGCCCGTGGACGCGCGACGAAGCGAGAACGAGACTGACCGCGTCCATGAGGATTGTCGCAGCGATCCATGAGCCGAAGATGCCGAGGGCACCGGCGCCCACGACGAACGGGAATCACGAGGAGGGGAATCTTGATGGCGGAAAACAGCGTGTTCCGCCGCAGCATGCCGTCGGTTTCACGCCGCGAGATGTACATGCTGTCCAAGAGCATCGAAATACTCCAGGCAACCGCGCTGATTGCAAGGAACCTGACGACCAGCGCGGAGCTGTGTCTGCCGACGTCCGGGAGAATGACGGGCAGCAGCAGACCCGGCGATCGACTCCTGCAATCCCACTCAGCAACCGCCGCGCTCAGGAGCGCGGCGGCCGCAATCTCGAGCCAGTCCTTCGAGTCGACGGAGCGTGGCAGCAGTTGGATGACCGCCGCTCCGAGACCCACCGTTGCAAGGGTGGCGGCGAGGGTCATCGCGGACACGAGCGCCGCAGCCAGACCGACGTCAGACGTTGCGTAGAGGTGGGCTGCAATCGCCCAGTACGCGAAGCCGAGGATCGACAACACGATGGTAGTCATCATGTTGTAGGCGCTGTTGCGGACGAGGGAGTCGCGTTGCCAGAATTTGGCAACTGCCGGAACTTTGAGGCGGAAACCGCGCTTTACGGACGCCGTCATGCGGATCAGGACCGGAGGGTGCGAGGACCCATGGCGTCGTCTGTTGCTGCCCGGAGCCAAGCGCATCACGATAGACGGCCTCGGTTCGCGCAGCGACGTCGTCCCAGGTTGGAATGGCCGCGTCGAGCGCCGAGTGGCGCCCAAGCATCGGGCTCGCCGAATCTCGTCGGCGACGGCTCGGGACCGGCGCCTACTCGGCACAAATTCGACTGACGACGGGGCAAGCCCTGCGACTTCCCGGTGTGCGGGAATTGAAGATGCGACGACGCGCGCACCCCCGGCGACGCCTTCGAGGAGTGTCATCCCAAACGCCTCCTGGGACGACAAGCTGACGACGACCGTTGCCGATCGATAGAGCTTTCGGAGGGCGTCGTCAGGGATTCGTCCGCGCACCAGGATTTCGGCGCCGGGAGAGTTCTGAGCCAAGTTCTCGAGACGACCCCGGTCGGGGCCATCACCGATGACGTGGAGAACGGTGTCCCGTGGCAGGAGTTTGGCTGCGGCGATCACGGTGCCCACGTCCTTGTACGCGCACGAGCCGGCCGACGCACATCACCACCGGGCGTGCTCCGCCGACCGGTTGGGAGTCCCGAATGAGGTCGACATCGACTCCATTCGGGATCACCGAGACCGTCGCGCCGGGCCGAAGCCGGAAATCACGTCGGACGAGCTGCGCCTCTGCCTGCGACACGCAGATGATGCGGTCGGCCGCGTGCACGATCCGGCGGCCGACAGGACGGTATGCGGCGTGGAGAACCTTGGCGACTGGGGTATGCCCAGTTGCGTGGTAATGCGGAGTAAGGATCCGGGCCCGCCGGTCGCCGCCAAGCAGTGGCGAGGGGAGCGCGGCAAGCGCATGGTACATGTGGCTGTGAATGATGTCGAAGCGGGAGCGCTCGCGGTAGAGCGACCGCCACATCGGAGGGGACGCCGGATATGCGCTGCCGGAGCCGAGCCCGCGGTAGCGGTGGACCAGAAGGCCGTTGATCCACTGATCCGATGCCGAAGTCGGGTCGATGCGCTGGGTGAACAGCTCGACATCGTGGCCTCGTTGAAGCGAGGGCCTCCGCGATTCGCGCGACGTGGAGCTCCACTCCACCCATGAAGGCGAGATCGCGGGGGGTCACCATCGCGATTCGCATGCCGATCGCTATCGCCCCAAGGTCAAGCGGTGTCGCCGCGTCGATCCGCGCACCGCCAGGCCAAGACGACCCCAGGCATACCCGATTCCCGTCATGCTGACGCCCGGCGATGATCGCCGCGGAGCGGATGGGCCCCCACGGGTCCCTGGATGCGAGAGCGTCGCCAATCCTTTCAGCACACCGGTCGGCAGGGTGTGCGCCACATATCTGCGCTCATCGGAGAGCCCATCGCGCGCGCCAACCTGTTCTACGACGACGCGGGCCTTCGCCAATCCTTCGTCCGTGACAGCGGGAGAGGAAGTAACGGAGGCTTGACCGCGACGCCGGGACGTGGTGCCGAACTCGCATCGACGGGTCGAAAAGCCAATATGCGTCGGGATCGACATGCCGGCGCGGATACAGAACTCCGTGTCCTCGCACGCCGGACGTTCGCGTGAAAGGCGACGGCGTCGACCGCCGACCAGATTCGCGGGGATATGGAGGTTCCCGTATCCTCGAATAGCCGCCTGCCGAGAAGAACACCGAACGGTGGACCGCCATGTTGCCGCGCTTGGACGTTGCGACACGGGAGCGATATATGTCGGCACGCCACGGTATGTGCAGCCGACGACCCAGTCGAACTCCGGTGGAAACCACTGCGGCCGGGTGGTGATCCCAGTGCGGCTCAACCTCTCCGCCCACACCGAGCGCATTCGGGTCGGCGAGTGCATGGTGATTCTCCTGATCCAGTTTTCGGTCGGCGATCTCATCGTCGTCGAGAAAGGCAAGGATTGTCCCCCTCGAATCCAGGGCACCCGTGTGACGAGCGCCACCGGCGCCCGGGGCGAGAACCGGTTTCGCTACGCCGCGGACCGGGGAAGAGTCCCGGAAGTTGTGCGAGCAGACGGTCGTTGCGATCAACAACGACGATGATTTCGCGGGTTGCGGGATCCGGGCGCTGGATTGACGTGATTGCGTCCGTGAGGGCTCGAGGCGATCCTCGGTGTACGTCGCAACGAAGACCGAGACACCCAATTCGGCGACGTGCGGACGGTACGTCTCCACGAAAGCGCAGGGAGTCAGACGACACGTGAGCCGCTCCACACCGGTCGTCCCGCTCATAGCGACTCGTCGCTTCAACCCGGCATCTGATGCTCCGACCGGTGCCGGCCATGTCGTGCGGCTGAGCACGCGCGTCGTCACGAAGCGGTGATCCGCCGCGCGTTGGCACGAGGGTGACTTTGGCGCGCGGGCGCGCCTGCTCCATGTGGGCGGAACGTCGTGCGGCGCGCGTGGCCCTGGGTGCGTCGGCACCCGCAGGTGCCCTGCGTCGCCGGGGGCGCCGCGGACGCAACCGGGGGCACGCTGAGAGCGCGGACATGGCCGATACCGGTGGCGTCCGAATGCACCTTTACGCTAATGTGAGGTACCGCCTTCCATTGGGTGCATGGAGCGCCCGTGGATATGGCTACTGCGTTCGGCGGAACATCGCAGTCGGGACGGACAACACGGTTCCACAGACGCGCCACTGCCGGACATATCGACGATCGTCGAGCCTCGTGCCGACGGCGCATAAAGACCAGCCGGCGCCAGAGGACGGGACAGCCTTCATCCGCATGGTGAACGCCATGCGTGCGAGTATAATGCGTCCGATACAGAGGTTGTGCAAACTGGTCAGGGGCACAGGGTCGTCCGGAGTGCGCCCGTCGGTGCCGGCGCCGAAGTGGGCCTGCGATGTGAGCGTCGGCGCTCGCCGAGGCGGCCGATTTTCCGCCGCCTGTGGTCGGTCCTCAGGTCGGATTAGGGGAGCACACTTACCGGGAACGCATCCGTCAGGGCGACCGTACCGGAACTGGTCGTGTGCCGGGCTCCGACACCGACCAATGGGTAGGTCCGCCTTTCCGCGTAGAACAGTGCGAACCTCGCGGGGGCCGCCCATTCGCGATATCCCCGTCGCCGGTCTGTGGTGGGGGCTCTTCAAGTTGGCAACACGATCAGAGACGCGGCTTCCGGCGCTGACGGGTCGAGCGCTCACCGAGGTCACGCTCCTGCAACGGTTCGATGCATCGCCGCCGCAATGCCGGACGCGATTGCGCTCGTGTCTGAGGAGACGAACAGCGTCAGTTTCGGCGAACTCCGGTTGGAGTCCATGCGGATCGGCTCGGGGTCTCGGCCAGCGCCTCGGCCCCGGGGATCGTCCGGTCGCGACCCTCCTGGGGCACACCACGGGCGCGATCGCGGCGCTGCTGGGTATCACGCGGAGTGGTCGACCGTTTATGAACCTCGACCCCAGTCTGCCCGACCAGCGACTCGGGCAGATGCAGCGCCTCGGGCTCGCGGAGGCGTGCCTTGTCACTCATGCCACATCCGAGCGAGCCGACGCCTGCCGGTTCGATATCGATCCGATCGACATACGTGAGTTGGTGGGAGCGGCCCAGCGACGTCGCCGGGACGTCTCCGCGATCGTGCCCGGCGGCCCGCGTGCGTCCTGTTTACCTCCGGATCCACGGGCGAGCCGAAGGGGATCATCTGGCCCGAGGGAACGCTGATGAAGGATGCGCTGGCCGGGCCATCAAGCGATGCGGTTCGCCCCATCCGACCGGATCGGGCTCGTCTTGCCGATCACCTTCGCGGCGGGACTGAGCGTCGTGACATGGGGATTGACGAGTGGCGCGTCGCTCCACCTTTTCGATCCCCGGCGCCACGCGACCTCGGAACTGACGGAATGGATCGCGCGGGATCGGCTGACGACACTGCACACGACCCCGACGCTCCTGCGGGCGATTCTCCGCGCGGCTTCCGACGGAGCAGCCGGCTTCCCGCACCTTCGCCTGGTGACGACGTGTGGCGAGCCGGTGCGTCCCGGCGGACGTCCATGGGGTGCGATCGCGCTCTCCGAAGCGAGCGAGTTCATGAACTGGACGGGCTCCACGGAGGTCGGCGTCCTCGCGCTTCACCGCATCGCCCCGGGGGCACCGGTCGGCGACGGGCCGATCCCGGCGGGCGTTCCCGTTGAGGGGCTCTCGATCGAGATCGCACCGATTCCCGATGAGTCGTGCCCGCGTCGGACGCGTGGGGCGGCTCGCGACCGAGGACCAACGGGCGAGCTCATCGTCGTGTCCGACCACATCGCGCTCGGGTACTGCGGCGACCCCGGTGAGCTCGCGGCGCGGTTCTCGGTCGTCGATGGTCACCGACGGTACCGGTCAGGGGACTTGGCAGCGATCGGCCCCGATGGCGAGCTCCGTCTCCGAGGTCGACTGGATGCGGCCGTCAAGATCAGGGGATACCTCGTCGAGCCGAGCGAAGTCGAAGCAGCGCTCCTTGAGGCGGACGGAGATCGCCGAGGCCGCCGTCGTCGCGCAGGATAAAGGCGCCGATCTGCAGCTGGTCGCGTACGTCGTCTCTGCACCAGGACGCGTTCTGTCGATAAGCCGCCTGCGCGCACACCTTCGCGAGCGTCTGCCCATCTACATGCTCCCTGCGGCGATCGTCCCGTTGCAGGAGCTGCCCCGCACAGAGCGCGGAAAGATCGACCGTGACGCGTTGAAGCAGACCTGGGGCGGCCCAGGCACGGACTTTCGGGCTCCCCGAACGGACAAGGAGATGCTGATCGCCCAGATCTGGGCGGACGTTCTTGGGCTCGACGAGATCGGGGTCGACGATGACTTCTTCGAGCTCGGAGGAGACTCACTCGCCGTCGAGGAGGTCCTGTCCCAGCTGCAGGCGTATGGTCCGAATCTCCCGACCTCCGCCTTCATCCGTGGTCCGACCGTCGCCGGTCTGGCGAAGCTTGTCGAGGAAACGTCGCATCCGGCGCCTCGCGCGGAGGCGTGGTCGAAATGCGGCGGACGCCGGCGGGCAACCTGGGCCCGGCCGACCGTGTTCTGTTTCGCCGGCGCCGGGGGCGTCGTCCTCAGCCTCGAAGCACTGGTCCGGCGCCTCGACCTCGAGTGGGCGTGTACGGGATTCAGATGCACGCCCTTGAGTCCCGCGGCATCCGGACTTCAGTGTCAATCAGGCCGCCGCCCGGTTCCTGAAGGAGTTCCCGCGGCTCCGCGGCCCGCGGCCCGTACGTCCTCGCCGGGTACTCATACGGCGGCCTTGTGGCATATGAGGTCGCGTCGCCGAATGCGGGCCGCCGGAAACGAACGTCGCGCTTGCTCGCGCTGCTGGATTCATATCCCCCGAACATGGCGGACGGCCCGGTGGGCGGCGCTGCGCCAGGTCACGTCGAAGTGTTGCAGGCGCAGGCTCGCGGCAGCGCGATCCGCGATGTCGGCACGGGAGGCATACCAGCTTCTGAGGATCCTCACTGCAGGTCCGATCCGATATCGGGGGCGCACGCAATACGAACTGTTCGAGGGCCGCGGTTACCACCTGCAGCGCCTCTACCGGGCAAGCCCTACTCGGGCCGGACGGTGGTCTACGTCGCGGAACGAAACACGCTTGGCGATTGACCACCTTCGGTGGCAGCGCTATTGGCTGCGTGGGCCCTCGGACATGTCGTTCGTGCCCGGGGACCACTTCACGATGCTGCGCGAGCCGTTTGTACGGCACCTCGCCGCTGATCTGCGCGAACGAATTCGATGAGGTCTGAGCCCGACCATGGCGTCGTCGAATCCGGTCGAGTACGCGTCGGCCGCAGAGGCGCTTCGCTTACTCGTGCTGCGCGGCGACGGTCTGACAACCACATCGATCGAGATCTTGACCGGGCGCGAGATCGGCATACAGCTGCAAGGGCAGCGACAGTTCGTGTCACGGAGGCACGCTGCGGGCACCGACCGACGATCCCGGCGCGTACGCCGGCGTCACGTTTGACGCTGACGGGCCGCTCGCTGGCGCTGAGGAACTCGATCCGGCTCTCGGACGACGAACTACTGATTCGCCGCGTCCATCTTGATCGACGCCGGCGCCACGGTCTATGCGGTCGGTGAGGTCGTTGCCATCCTTAACCGCCTTCCGCCGGAGCTCTACGGGCGCTCCTGACGACGGCGACGCCGCTGGGGAAAGGCCTCGCTGCCGCCGGCGTCGCCTATCGACGAGAGCTTCGCCGCTGGGGCGGATATCAGGCGGGCGAACTTGCGCAGACGCTCGGACCGTCGCTGGATGCCGGTCGGTGGTTCCGGCCGGACCTATCGGATGGTGTCGATGACGACCCAGCAAGCCGCTCTCGGTGATTACGGAGTGGTTCGCCCCAAGGCTCTTTGCACAGGTCGCCGGCAGGGATGCATCCGGTATGGAACGGCCGCGGCGAAGGCGTACTGCGGACTGACCGCACGTGGCGCGCTGGACGACGACGTATGGGCGACCTTCGCCTATGCTTACCAGTCAATTTGGGCGACGGCTGGCCCTCTGGAGATCGTCGGGGGATATCTGACATTGCGGCGGGAGCCTGTCGGTGAGTCTGGCGTGCATCAGGGCGGCCTATGACGAGATCGCCCAGATTGGCCGGGTGCAATGAGATTGAACGCGCCGAGGTCCAGACTCTCGCTGCCGATGCATGGCCGCGACAAGACGAGCCGCCAGATCGCTCCTAGGCTCGGAGTCGACGATGCCAACCTGCGGTGACGGCATCCCGGCCAGGCGGTGTCTGCCGGAGAAACCGTCGTTCGATCTCCCGCACGCGCAGCACGGCGACGATCGCGATTGCGAGAAAGCCGAACACCGCGACCGTCGGGGCGAAGATCGCGAGTACCAGCACGGCGACGTAGAACGCGAGCGTCGGCGATGTCTCCTTCAGGATGGTGTTGACATCTTGCGCGGTCACCTCGGGCTTCAAGAGTGTGCGATTGAGGGCGACCGATCCCCACAAGCCGTTGAGCACGAGCGATATCACCAGCAGCGTGGCCCCGTAGAAGATGACCGCAACGCGCTCAGGACCGGTGCTGCGAATCGCCTCGGCCATGAACTTCGTCGGGAATGGCAGGAACGAGACTGCCATCAGTAGCAGCAGGTTGATGACCATCACCCGCTGATTGGCGTATTGCAGGCGCCGGAACATGCCGTGGTGCGCCATCCAGATCCCGCCGATCGTCAAGAAACTCGTCACATACGCGAGATAGGACGGCCATTGGTGGCCGATCCCGTACGAGAGATTCTTGAAGTCGGATCGGGAACCTGGAGTTCCAGTACAAGCAATGTGATCGCGATCGCGAACACACCGTCGCTGAATGCTTCGATCCGACCGGTGTTCCACTGGTTGCCCACGAGCCCAGATTTCGTCCCGGCCAGGGTGAGTCCTCCAGCCAGGAGGTCGTGGTCGTTGCGCGATCGCCGCCGGCCGGGAGCACGAGGACCGGCCGACGGCCTGCGCCGTGGCCTGCGGACGGTCACCCGGGTGATCGGGACGGTGGGCACGAGCAGTGGCGGACCGACGCGCACCGCTCGGGGCCACGGTCGCGCACCCGTGGCAGGGTGTGTCCGGAGCGCGAGCGGTGTGGGGTGAAGACCGCTGGTGTACTGCATGGGCTACCGCAAGGACATCCTCGGCGCCAAGCTCGAGGCCGTGACCTCGAGCGCGATCTCCCGATCGGGCGACCGCGTGACGCTTGCGATCTGCGACGAGACCCACAACTGGCTGCCGAGTAACGCCGGCGACCGGCTGGCCGAGGTCCTGCGCGACGGCACGCTGAAGATGGGCGGCCGGGTCGTCGAACTCTCGAATGCACCCGAGCTCGGCCGCTCGAGCGTGGCCGAGATGACCGAACGCGATGCCCTCGAGGATCCCGACGTCCTGTTCTACGCGCGCCGGGGGCCGGTGGAGCCGCACCAGGACCTGGACGAGATCGAGATACCGGGCCCTCGTCTCCTGGCAATACCGCGATTGCCCGTGGGCGCAGGTCGACAGGATCACGCGGGAGGTCGTCAAGTCCGCGGCATCGCCCGCAAAGTGGCCGGCCGCAAAGCGGCTGTGGCCTGAACTGGCCCGCAACCGCCCGCGGTGCGGCGGTGGACCCGCGGGTGTGGGCCGCGCAGGCGCGCCCGCACATGGTGGCGCGCGGCACGCGCATCGGCATCGGATTCGACGGCCCGGTACTCCGGCGATGCCACGGCGATGATCGGATGCACGGTCGACGGCTACCTGTTCGTGATCGGCATCTGGGCAGGCGCCCAAAGACGCGCCCGAGGGCACGCGCATCGACCGCGAACTCGTGACCGAGGCGCTTGCCGACGCCGTCGATACCTAGTCGGTGGGCTGGATCGTGGCCGATCCGTCGCACTGGGCGGCGATATCAACCGCTGGGCCGAGACGTTCAAGGATGACGGCGTCAAAGTCGTCCGGCATACGCTCGGCAACAAGGCGGTTGCGGCGATCGTCGACGATTTCTGCGTCGAGTTGGTCGAAGGGGCGGCTGACACACGACGGCGATCCGGTGTTCACACGGCACGTCCTGAACGCGCGCCTCAAGCCGACCTCGGGCGGCGACGTCCTCGACAAGATGGGCCACCATCTCTACGTCGACGCCGCCGATGCCGCGGTGTTCGCCGTCGATGCCGCCGCCCGCACGCGGGCCGAGCCGGTGCCGACGCCCAAAGCCCTGCCCCGGGTGATCGACCTGACCAAGATCGACGATGGCCCGGTCGGCGCCGAGCACGGCGAGCCGGACTGGGCACGGGACGATGCGCCCGGCTGGGAGACGGTGTTCTGACGTCGGCCTCGCCATGTGCAGCCGCTGCCATCGCGCACTCGAGCGCGGGGAAGTCTGCCCAACGTGTGGACCCACGCGCCGGCACACCTGGCGCCTTCGGCGCGCAGCATCGGCGCACGCGCCGCGCCCTGTTGCCGATGGCCTATGGGCAGGTCTGCTCGTGGTGCGGGCGCGTGATGCTGCCCGGCCAGGCGCTCGATCTCGACACGAGCACGGGCCAGGACGACCGGCAACGCGGTTCCTGCATTCGGCGCGCTAACCGATCGCGCGGGACCGGTTAGGAATTGCCCTCGGAGAGCCGCCCTGATGATGCCGTAGACGCTCTGGCACTTGACAACGACATCGTTATCCGTGCCTTCCTTTTCCATCCGCTTGTAGAAGTCGCCCATCCTGGTCTGAGGCCCCTCGATCGCCAGCTGCCGCCGCAAGCGCGTCGACGGCCAAAGCGAGCACTTCCAGTTGGTCGTTGTCGACCTTGATCACGTGGTCGATCTTTTGGCCGCCGTATTCGGGCCGATCAACCGCAGCTCATAGAGTCCTCCGTAGCTGGTCGGGTAGGAGCTCTAGTGCCAAGCCAACCGCGAGCGCGAGGCCTCGACGCCCGGCATTTGAAGTCTCCAGCCTGCGGGGCTCGGTCGGCCTTGCCATCCCGAGGGACCACCGAGGGACGCACGGGACGTACATATGCGGTCATCCCGGTGACACACACGACCGCATGGCTATGCGGTTTCCCGAGAAGCCATGCGGTTGGAGTAGCGCATACGGGATTCGAACCCGTGTTACCGCCGTGAGAGGGCGGCGTCCTAGGCCCCTAGACGAATGCGCCAAGGCCACTCCGTGCCGTTCCGACCTGAAGCTGGGGGAGGAGGATTCGAACCCCCGCTACCGGGGCCAGAACCCGGCGTCCTACCGCTAGACGATCCCCCATCGGCAGAACGGACTGCAGGAAATTAGCACACCCCGGCCGCCGCGTTCGGCCCGTCAGAAGTCCATCGGCTGGGTGGCTTCATGCCAGTCTCCGTACAGGCGCGCATACCTGCCGTCCTGGTCCAGCAACTCCTCATGGGAGCCCTGTTCGACCACCTGGCCGTGGTCGAGGACGACGATGCGGTCGGCATTGCGGATGGTCGACAGACGATGGGCGATCAGGATCGACGTACGGCCTTCGAGCAGCACGTTCATCGCATGCTCAATCCGGTGTTCCGAGCGGATGTCCACCGACGAGGTGGCCTCGTCCAGGATGAGCAGGCGAGGGTCGGCGACCAGGGCGCGGGCGAACGCGATCAACTGCCGCTGTCCGGCCGAGAGCCCCGACCCGCGTTCATTGACGACGGTGTCGAGCCCGTCGGGTAGCGCCTCGAGGATGTCGTCGCCACCGACGGCGACCAGCGCCGAGGTGATGCGCTCGTCATCCGCCTTCGGATGACCGAAGATCAGATTCTCCCGCAGCGTTCCGGCGAACAGGTGCCCTTCCTGCGGGACAATGCCGAGCTGCTCCCGCAACGACCCGAGGCGGACCGAACGCAGCTCATGGCCGTCGATCCGGACCGAACCGTCTTGGGGGTCATACAGGCGTGCGATCAGCTTGGCGAGCGTCGACTTGCCGGCGCCCGTCGCGCCCACCAGGGCGACGGTCTCGCCGGCGTTGATATGCAGGCTGACGTCGTGGATCACCGGATGCTCCGGCACGTAACTGAAGGTCACGTGGTCGAGGTCGATGGCGCCGGCGACCGGCGGCAGATCGGGCGCGCCCGGCGGGTCGGAGAGTTTCGGTGTGGTGTCGAAGACCGAGTGGATCTTCTCCAACGCCGCCATCGACGATTGGAAGTCGTCATAGATCTGCGAGAGCTGCTGGATCGGGTCGAAGAAGTTGGCGAGGTAGCCGATGAAGGCGACCATCACCCCGACTTCGATCTGATGGTCGAGCACGCCGATGGCGCCGAACCAGAGCACGATGGCGAGCCCGATTCCGGACAGAAGTTCGATCCCCGGAAAGTACGTGGCCGACAGGCGGATCGTCTGCATGTTCGCGTCGCGGTAGTCGGCATTCGCCCGTCGGAAGGCCTCCCGCGCCGGCGCCTGGCGCCCGAATCCCTGCACCACACGGACGCCGGCGAGATTCTCCTGCAGTACCGTCAGCACGTTGGCGACGGACTCGCGGGTCCGTCGATACGCCTTGGCCGAGTTGACCCGGAACCACGCGGTCCCGAGGGCAAGGAACGGGAAGACCGCGAACGACAGCAGCGCCAGGCGCCAGTCGTACACGAACAAGATGACGATCACGCCGATGAACGTCAGGCCGTTGACGACGACCGACGTGAACCCGTCGGTCACAAGATCGTTGAGTTGCTCGATGTCGCTGGTGAGGCGGCTGACGCTGCGTCCGGTCGATGACCGTTCGTGGTACCCGAGTTCGAGCGCCATGAAGTGGGAAAACAGTTTGACCCGCAGGTCGTAGAGCATCCGTTCGCCGATCCAGCTCGACAGGAAGTTCTGTGCGTATCCGGCCGCCCATCCGACGAGCCCGGCGACGACAAACAGCGCCACGGTCAGCAGCAGCACCTGCTCGTTGCCGACGGTAATGCCCTTGTCGATGCCGACCTGGGCCAGCGCGGGGCCGGCCAACCCGGCGGCGGCCACGACGACCGTCAGCAGCAGTGCGATGACGATGCGGCCGCGATAGGGCCGGGCGTACGGGATCAGGCGCCGCAGCTGGCGGCCGGACGGGTGGTCGATGCCCTCCATGTCGTCTTCGGCATGGGACCCGCCGAGGCGCCGCCCTCCGCCACCGGGGAGTCCCATGCGTCCGGTGCCCGCGCGGGTACCCATCAGACATCACCCAGCACGAGGTCCGGGCGCGCCAGCCCGCTGTCGTGGATGTCGCGGTACAGGGCGCTGTGCGCATACAGGTCGGCGTGGCGGCCCCGGGCGGCGATCTCCCCGCCGTCGAGCAGGATCAGCTCGTCGGCGAGTCGGATCGTGGAGAGCCGGTGGGCGATGATGATCGTGGTACGCCCTTCCATGACGGTCCGCAGCGCGTCCTGGATTTCGCGTTCGGTACTGGCGTCCACCGAGGCGGTGGCCTCGTCGAGGATGAGGATCCGCGGGTCGGTGATGATCGCCCGTGCGATTGCGAGGCGCTGGCGCTGCCCGCCCGAGAGGGTGTACCCCCGCTCGCCGACGACGGTGTCGTATCCGTCGGGCAGGGCCTCGATGAAGGCATCGGCGCGACGCCATCCGTGCCGCGGTGCGCACCTCATCGTCGGACGCCTCGGGGCGTCCGTACGCCAAGTTCTCGCGCACCGTGGTCGAAAACAGGAAGGGCTCCTGGGAGACCACGCCGATTTCGCGACGGAGGTCGTTGAGCCCGACGGTTCGGATGTCGGTGCCGTCGATCAGAATGCGGCCCTCCGTCACCTCGTAGTACCGCGGCACGAGTTCGGTCAACGTGCTTTTGCCCGCGCCCGTCATGCCGATCAGGGCGACCGTCGCGCCCCCGGGGATGGTGAGATCGATCCCCTGCAGCACGTCCCGACCCGGTGTGTATGCGAAGCGGACGTCCTCGAAGCGGACTTCCCCCGGGCCCGACGGCAGCGGCACCGGGTGTTCGGGCTCCTGCACGTCGGGAACCGCGTCGAGGATCTCGAAGATGCGTTGCCCGCCGGCGATGGCGCGTTGCGCGTTGCCGATCAGGACTCCGATGATCCGGAACGGGCCCATCAAGAGCGCCAGGTACAGGTAGAACTGCACGAATTGGCCGAGGTTGAGCTCGTGGCGGATCACCAGGGTGCCGCCGAATGCGAGCACCACGGCCAGCCCGAGAATCGGCAGAAACGTCAGCAGCGGTGCGTAGAACGATTCGAGGCGCGCTGCGTCCATGTTGCGCCGGAACGCGCTCATCGACACCTCGGAGAACTGATCGGTCCGGTAGTCCTCGCGTCCGAAGGCCTTGATGACGCGAATCCCCGCCACGCTTTCCTCGGCGGCCTGCGCGACCTCGCCGGACTTCTGCTGGACGTCGAGCCGGACCGGAGCGCTGCGCTTCGAGTAGCGCGTGGCGACCATCAGCAGGCCGGGTCCGACGAGCATCGCCACGGCGGCGAGCGCCGCGTTCATCCAAAACAGGATGACCGTGATCAGGATCAACTGCAGGGTGTTCATGAACAGGAACACCACGCCGTACCCGAGGAAGAAGCGGACGACCTGGAGGTCGTTGGTCGCACGCGACATCAGCTGGCCGACGGGCATCCGGTCGAAGAATGCGAACGAGAGGCGCTGGACGTGGCCGAACACCGCGTCCCGGAGATCCGACTCCACGCCGAGGCTGATCCGTCCGGCCCACAGGCGGCGCCAGCGGTTCAGGACGAATCGCACCGAGATGATCACGAGCGTGGCGACCAGCAGCGGCGTGAGCTTGCTGCGGTCGCCCGCGAGGATCACGTCATCGATCACCAGCCCGGTGATGTACGGCAGGGCGAGGGTGCATACCATCAAGGCTGCGCCGAACAGCGCCGCCATCACGATCGGCAGCCGATACGGGCGCAGGTAGGAGAGGAGGCGGAGGAGTGTGGGCAAGGTGATTCACCGGTGAACGATATCGAGCGTGTGACGGCCGCTCAAGCGGGATCCGATGGCGACGAGACGCCCGCGGTTGCGGAGCGCACGTTGCTGTCGGTGCCCAACGTCAGCGAAGGCGTCGACCCCGACATCATTGCGGCACTTGACGACGCATGCCGTCACTCCGGGACCGCGGTGCTCGATCGGCACAGTGACGCCGACCACAACCGCACGGTGTTCACCCTTGCCGGCTCGCGTGCGGCACTGACGGCGTCGTTGATCGGCCTCGCGTCGGTCGCCGCGCAGTGGATCGACATCCGGCGCCAGCGCGGGGTGCATCCACGCACCGGGGCGCTCGACGTCGTGCCCGTGGTTGCACTGTCACCCGATGACGTCCCGGAGGCGTGCGAGACGGCAATCGCGGTCGCGTCGGAGATCGCCTATGAGCTCGAGATCCCGGTCTTCTACTACGGCGAGATCGCCACGCGTCCTGAACTTGCACGCCCCTACGGCCTGCGGCGGCACGGTGTCGAGGCGCTCGCGCGGATGGTGGCCGACGGCACCCTGCGGCCCGACGTCGGTCCGGCGCGGCTGCATCCGACCGCCGGCTGTGTCCTGGTCGGGGTCCGACCGCCGCTGATCGCGTGGAACGTGTGGCTTCCGACCGCGACGCTCGCCGAGGCGCGGGCGATCGCCGATCGGGTGCGGGAGAGCGGGGGCGGGCTGCCGGGGGTTCGGGCCATGGGGCTGTATCTGCCGAACGCAGGCATTGCGCAGTTGTCGATGAACCTGGAAGACTCTCGCAATGCGCCGCCCTGGGTGGTCATGCAGGCGGTCCGCCGCGAAGCGGACCGACTCGGGGTCGAGTTGGGAGCGAGTGAACTTGTGGGGTTGATGCCGCGCGCCGCGTTGGGCGACGTCGATCCTGCGGAGCTCGGCCTGGAAGACTTCCGGCCGTCGCAACTGCTCGAGGTCAGCTGCCCCGCGCTCGCCCGAGACGAGACTTAAGGAGTTCGTGATCGCCAAGCGTCGCAAGCCACGCCCCACCGGTCCGCCCCCTGCGCACAGCCCGAAGCGCGAACGGGATGCTTCGGATCCGGCCAAGGCCGGACCCAAGCGGAAGTCGGGAGAGCCCGTACCGCCGGCCGCGGCCGGCGTCCTGAAGCGTGCGGGTTTCATCGCCGCGGGGTACTCGCTGGTCCTCATCTTCATCCTGCATCTGGGCGTTGCCCTGGGCGTTGCCATCGGGCTGTTGGGCTTCGCGATCATGGTGCCGATGGGCCTGCTGATCGATCGCTGGCGCTACCGCTCGCAGATGCGCAAGTGGACCGGGTCGAGGGCCGGCGCCAAGTGAGCGGCGGACGCCTGGAGGCGCCGCGCGGGACCCGGGATGTCCTCCCGTCCGAGCATCGGTTGCGCCGCCGCATTCTGTCGGCGGCGGAGACGACGTTCGACGCCTACGGGTTCGGCCGGATCACCACTCCGACCTTCGAGCACACGGAGGTCTTCGCGCGCGGGGTCGGGTCGAGCACCGACATCGTGCGCAAGGAGATGTACACGTTTGACGACCGCGGCGGCCGCTCGATCACTCTGCGCCCGGAAGGGACGGCCGGGGTCGTGCGGGCCTTTGTCGAGCATGGGATGCACAAGCTCCCCCTGCCGGTGAAGCTCTGGTACACCGGACCGATGTTCCGGTACGAGGCGCCCCAGTCGGGGCGCTTTCGGGAGCACACCCAAATCGGCGCCGAAGTCATCGGGTCGGCCGATCCGCTCCTGGACGCCGAGGTCATCGCGCTGCTTGCGGGCCTGTACGCAGAGCTGCGGGTGCCGGACGTCCGCCTGCGGATCTCGAGTCTCGGTGACGCGGCGTCGCGCGGGCCGTACCGGGAGCGTCTGACCGAGTACCTCGCCGGGCACGCCGGTGCACTGCCCGAGGATGCCCGCCAGCGGATGACCGACAACCCGATGCGCCTGTTCGACAGCAAAGATCCCCAGGTCGCCGCCGTGATGGCCGGTGCGCCCCGCATCGTGGATGCACTCTCGGACGAGGCCGCCGTGCACTATGCCCGGGTCCGGACTGCGCTCGACGCGGTGGGGATCGCCTATGACGAGGACCCCGACCTGGTGCGTGGATTGGACTACTACACCCACACCGTGTTCGAATTCACGTGTGACCGCCTCGGTGCGCAAAGCGGCATCGGGGGCGGCGGCCGCTACGACGGCCTCGTGTCCGAACTCGGGGGGCCCGAGCTCTCGGGGGTCGGCTTCGGCACCGGCATCGAGCGGATCGTGCTTGCGCTTGAGGCCGCCGGTGCGGGAGCGCCGCCGGCGGCCATCGACGTGTACTTCGCCGCGGTCGACGACGACGCCCGGCTCGAGGCGTTTGCCATGATGGCCCGGCTGCGCGCCGCGGGCCGCGCCTGCGAGGCCGACCGGGCCGGGCGGAGCCTGAAGGGAATGATGCGGCACGCGGCCGCAGTCGGGGCGCGACGCACGGTGATTCTCGGACCGCGTGAGCGGGAGCGGGGGATCGCCGTCGTGCGTGACATGGAATCCGGAGACCAGATCGAGGTACCGATGTCGGAGTTGGAGCAGTCGCTGTGATCGGTGCCGAGCGCTACCGCACCCATACCTGCCTCGACGCGGCGGATGCAGACGGCCAGACGGTGCGGGTGTCGGGGTGGGTTCATCGCCGCCGCGATCACGGCGGGGTCGTCTTCCTGGATCTTCGCGATCGGAGCGGCATCCTGCAGCTGGTCGTCCACCCCGACGCGGGGGCGGTCATGGACATCGCGCAGCGTCTGTCGCCCGAAGACGTCATCAGCGCCACCGGCGTCCTGGTCGAGCGGAGTCCCGAGACCGTCAATCCCAAGATCGCGACCGGCCGTGTCGAGCTGCAGGTCGCCGACCTCACGCTGTTGGCAGAGGCCGCGCCGCTTCCCTTTTCCGTGGAGGACGAGCACACCGAGGCCGGCGAGGAGCTGCGGTTGACCTACCGGTACCTGGATCTTCGGCGCGCAACCCGCCTGGAGCCCTCGAGCTGCGCGGTCGCGTCGTCTGTGCCATCCGGAGCGTGCTGGAGAGCGAGGGCTTCCTCGAGGTCGAGACGCCGATGCTCACGCGCTCGACGCCGGAGGGTGCCCGCGACTTCCTCGTTCCGTCGCGCCTGCAGCAGGGCTCCTTCTATGCCTTGCCGCAGAGTCCGCAGCTGTTCAAGCAGCTGCTGATGGTCGGCGGCATCGAGCGCTACTACCAGATCGTGCGCTGCTTCCGTGACGAGGATCTGCGTGCGGATCGCCAGCCGGAGTTCACGCAGGTCGACATCGAGGCCTCGTTCGTCGAGCCGGAGGACATCCAGGCACTGATCGAGCAGGTGTTGGTGGCGGCGTGGGCCGAAGCGGGGGTTCCGCTCGCGACCCCGTTTCCGCGGATGACCTACGCGGAGGCCGTGCGCCGCTTCGGATCGGATCGCCCCGATCTGCGGTTCGGCGTGGAGATCCAGGACTGGAGCGCCGCCGCGGCTGCATCCGGGCTCGGGGTCTTCGGCACGGTCGTCGCGGGAGGCGGGGTCGTTCGTGCCATCGTGATCCCGGGCGCGGGCGGGGCCCTCTCGCGCAAGGATCTGGACGGTCTGGTGACCGAGGCCCAGGAGTTCGGCGCCAAGGGGCTGGTGTGGGCCGTCCCGGGCGCCGACCGGGCGCTGCGGGCATCCGTGAAGTCGGACTTCCTCGCGGGCCTCGCCGACGATCTCGGGGCGGGCGTGGGTGACCTTATCGCGATCGTCGCCGACGACGACGAGCACCGCGCCCAGCACGTCCTCGGAACCCTCCGGACCCGGTGGGCGGAGCGCTTCGGGCTCATCCCGGACGGGGTGTGGGCACCGTTGTGGGTGGTCGACTTCCCGCTGGTCGAATGGAATGCCGACGAGCGCCGCTGGGACGCACTCCACCATCCGTTTACGGCGCCGCGCCCCGAAGATGTCGCATTGCTGGCGACGGACCCGGGCGCGGTCCTGGCCGAGGCGTATGACGTGGTCATGAACGGACTCGAGCTTGGCGGGGGCAGCATCCGCATCAACCGGACCGAGCTTCAGGAGCGCGTGTTTGGCGTCATCGGTCTCGACGCCGACCAGGCGCAAGAGCGCTTCGGGTTCCTGTTGCGCGCGCTCGAGCTCGGTGCGCCTCCCCACGGCGGTGTCGCGCTCGGGCTCGATCGCCTGGTTATGCAGCTGGCCGGCGAACGATCCATTCGAGACGTGATCGCGTTTCCAAAGACCGCCACCGGCAGCGATCCGCTGACCGGCGCTCCGGCGGGTGTCGATCTGCCGCAGTTGCGCGAGCTGGGAATCCGCTCCACCGTGGCTCCCGCGGAGGGTCCGGCAACCTAAGAGCGGCCGTCGGTGTCGCTGGGCGGCTCGAGCGCGCGGCGGGCATCACGCTGGAGGGCGTCGGCCAGTTGCACCGACGCCGGCGCACCCGGCCGCGACCCCCAGCGGATCTCGATGCGGCGGGCATCCTCGAGTGCGGACAGCGCGCCCATCACCGCGAGGATGCCGGCGCGGTCGCCGTTCTGTCCAAGCTCCTCGGCGGCTGCGGCGATATGGAAACTGACCGTGCCATCGTCGGGCAAACCCGCCTCAAGCCACTCGGCGACCAGGAGCATCTCGAGGCGGTCGGGAAGGGTGTCCGGCATCGGGGTTCAGGGTACCTCGACCCGACGGAGCGCGGGCGTCCGGGCGGGTGCACGGGGGCGTCCGGAGAGATTTCGTCGGAACGCTTGAGTTGCCGGTGCCGATTGTCGACACATTCCAAAGCAACTACTCTGAGAGGACCCGACCGTGTGCGCCACCGGCGCGAGGCCTGAGCCAACACTTACACACCGGGATGCGATGTTTGGTCGCCGCACATGCTGCCGCGGCTGCACGCGTCCCACCTGCTACGGCAGGTTCAGCACTCATTCCGGAACGGCACGGTGGGGCCTTCGATTTTTCGGGTGGCCTCGCGTGAGCGGCTTGCGGAGCGCATCAACGCCCTGTCGGGCCGTCAGAAGCTCATCGGCGGCGCCGTGGTGCTGCTGGTGCTGGTACTGGGGTTCCGGATGATGAGCGGCGGCTCCGGCGGTTCGGGGTCCACGACGTCGGCAATCCCGACACCGGTACCCACTGGGATCCACGTCGCATCCGCGACGCCGGTCGGGGCCCGCGTCCAGACCGACGCCCTCACCCCGGCGGCGGTCACTGCGGCCTTGCGCAATCAGGAGATCGTCGTGATCGCCTTCGTGATGCGCGGCCAGGCCGACGACGACGCCGTTGCCGCGGCGGTCGCCGGGCTCGCCTCGCCGCAGCAGACGATCGCCGGCGTGAAGTACCTCGTCTACAACGTGGCCGCGGGTGCGAAATACGGTGACCTGGCGACGATCCTCGGGGTCACCGGCACGCCGTCGGTCGTCATCATCGGCAGCGACGGTCGCATCGCAAACGCGTGGACGGGCTTCGTGGACGCGAGCGTGATCCAAGCGGCGCTCAGCACGGCGATCAGCTCCGGGGCCTGAGCCCGCAGCAAGCGGCGCGGTACCGGAGCGACCGGCTAACCTTGCCGCGTGTCCACGTATCCGCCAGAGCTGATCCGCCACGTGGCCGCGCCCGTCGGCGCGGGACCGCTGGATGACGCCGACGCGGTCGGCGAATCGGGGGCGGTCGGGTGCGGTGACGTCGTGCGGATCCAGTTGCGGATCGACGGGGACCGCATCGCCGACGCGCGGTTTCTGGCCTATGGCTGCCCTGCGGCCCTCGGGGCGGCGAGCGCCGCCTGCGAGCGACTCCGGGGCGCGTCGCTGACCGAGGCAATGCTCCTGTCGCCCGAGCGGATCGTGGCGGACCTCGGCGGTCTGGACGAACAGCGCCGGCATGGTGCCGAGATCACGGCCGATGCGACGGCGCGTGCGCTCGAGGCATGGTTTTCGGCGCGGCTTGGCGATGCCGGCCGGCCACTGCACGACGGCCGCGTCGCGGTGGCGATGAGCGGGGGCGTGGACTCCGCGGTGGCGGCGATGCTGATCCGCGATTCGGGGTGTGAGGTCGTCGGGGTGACGATGCGTCTTTGGCATGACCCACACTCCGTCGCGGCGGAGCGCTCGTGCTGCTCGCCGGAGACGGTCCGTCTGGCGCGGGCGACGGCCCACGCGCTGGGCATCCCGCACATGACCATCGACGCGGCCGAGGCCTTTCGGACCGGGGTAGTGGAGGACTTCATCGCCGGTTATGTGGCCGGGGTGACCCCGAACCCCTGCGTGACCTGCAACGGCAGTGTGCGGTTCCGCATCCTTGCCGAGGCGGCGGCGCTCGTCGGTGCGCAGGGCCTGGCCACCGGCCACTACGCGCGGGTCGTCGCGGGATCCGACGACGGCAAGGTGATTGCCGCGGCGGTCGATCGCGACAAGGATCAGAGCTACATGCTGAGCATGCTCGGGCCCGACATCCGTCGGCGATTGGTGTTTCCGCTCGGTGAACTGACGAAGCCTGAGGTACGCGCCTACGCACGCGCCGCCGAGCTCCCCGCGGCCGACGCCGTCGAGAGCCAGGAAATCTGCTTCGTGGGAGCCGACGGCTACGGCCCGTTTCTGGAGCGGAACTCGGCCCTTGAGCCGCGGTCGGGTGCGATCGTGGATCTCGACGGCGCCACCTTGGGCGCGCATCAGGGGTATCTGGCGGTTCACCGTCGGCCAACGCAAGGGCATCGGGGTCGCCGCGGCCGAACCGCTGTATGTCGTCGGGACCGATCCCGTGCGCAACGAGGTGCGCGTGGGCCCACGGGAGGCCCTGGCCACCTGGGGGCTGGAATTGCGCCCGTCGGTGACCCACGACGTCCTCGACTTGTCCGAACCGTTCGAGGTGCGCGTGCGGTATCGGGGCACCGCGCTTGCGGGGCGTTCGATCGTCCCCACCGACGACTCCGGGGTCATGATCGATCTGGCGGAGCCGGCGCCCGGCGTCGCCCGGGGGCAGACGGCGAGCGTGTACCAGTCCGGTCGTCTGGTGCTAGCAGGTACCATCGCTGCATCACGTCCTCAGAGCGGGAGCCGCTAACTCGTGCATTGGTCCGATGTCCTCAAGGCCGCACTATCGATCTTCCTGGTCCTGACGGGGCTCGGGCTGGCCTATCTGTTCCTCCGGATGGCCGGCGTCTTCGGCCGCCTCGGGATTTCGGTGACGCGCGTGACCGACGAGGTCGTCCCGATCCTGCACAAGGCCCAGACGACGGTGGACGGCGTCAACCGCGAGATCGACCGCGTCGACGAGATCATGGTGACGGCGGTCAACGGGGCCAAGGGCGCCGAGCGCGCGGTGCAGACGGTCGCCAGTGCGGCGACCGGCCCGGTTCGCCTGCTCACCGGGGTTGCCGCCGGTGTGAAGGAGGGGCTGGTGACCTTCGTCGCCCGGCGTGTGACCGATGCGCAGCAAGCCGCCTCGGATCCACCCACCCCGCCGCCGCCCGCCGCCGCAGCTCCGCCCGAGCCCCCCGATGTCGAGACCACCGGTGGATGGAAGACACCATGAAGATCCGCACCGTTGTGGCGCTCGGCGCCCTGGGGTGGCTTGCGTCGCGGTTGCCGCGCGATCCCCAGGAATGGCCGGCATATGCGGGCGAGCAGATCGCCGTGCTGCGGGAACAGGTGGAGGAGGCCGTCGAAGCCGGCAAGCGCGCCAGCGATCGGCGGATGGCCCAGCTTGACCGGGAGCTCGACGAGGCCTTCGGCAGCGCCGGGTCCGACCGTCCGTAGCGTGCCGTGCGCGCCCCGGCGCCGTGGCGCGCTGTGCGCGGTCGTGCTGGTACCATCGGCGGTCGGATGACGACCCACGAAATTCGCCGCGCGTTCCGCGAGTACTTCGAGCGACAGGGCCACGTGGCCGTCCCGTCGGCGTCGCTGGTCCCGTACGACGACGACCCGTCGGTGCTGTTGACGATCGCCGGGATGCAGCCGCTCAAGGCGTACTTCCTGGGTACGGCCGCACCGCCCGCACCACGGCTGACGTCCTGCCAGAAGTGCTTTCGTACCGTCGACATCGATCAGGTGGGACATACCGCCCGGCACCTGACGTTCTTCGAGATGCTCGGGAACTTCTCCCTCGGCGACTACTTCAAGGACGACGCCATCCGGTTCGGGTGGGAGGTGTCGACCGAAGTGCTCGGTCTCGACCCGGATCGCATCTGGATCACGGTCTTCGAAGGTAACGACAGCGTCCCCGGCGACGACGAGGCGCGCGAGCGGTGGATCGAGTTGGGCATCCCGGCCGATCGCATCCAGGCGCTGGGGGAGGCAGACAACTTCTGGAAGGCGGGACCGACCGGGCCGTGCGGCCCGAATACCGAGTTGTACTTCGACCGTGGGCCCGGGTTCGGCCCGGAGGGCGGCCCCCGCACGGGCGGTGACCGCTACCTGGAGTACTGGAACCTGGTGTTCATGCAGTACGAACGCTCGGCCGACGGCGCCCTCAGCCCGCTGCCCGCCAAGAACATCGACACCGGTGCCGGGCTTGAGCGCATCGCCGCGCTCCTGCAGGACAAGCCATCGGTGTTCGAAACGGATGCGTTCTGGCCGCTCATCGAGTGGGCCCAGACCGCGACCGGGGTGCCGTACGGCGCCGATCCGCGCACCGACCGTGCGCTCCGGGTGTTGGCGGACCACGGCCGGGCAATGACCTTTCTGACCGCCGACGGCGTCCGGCCGTCCAACGAGGGGCGTGGCTACGTGCTGCGGCGGATCGTCCGACGCGCCGTCGCCGAGGGCACCCAGCTGGGGCTGCCGATCGATGCGGTCGTCGCCCTCGCGGATGAGGTCGCCAGGCGCTGGGGAGACGCATACCCGGAGCTGCTGGCCGAGCGCACCGCCGTCGCCGACACGCTGGGCGCGGAGGCCGAGCAGTTCGCGCGCACCCTGCAACAGGGGCGACGCCTGCTGGCCGACGTGATCGCGCGATCGGCGGACTCCGGCACGGTGACCGGCGACGACGCATTCCGGCTCCACGACACCTTTGGGTTTCCGCTCGACCTCACCGCCGAGGCGGCACGGGATGCCGGCCTTGCCGTGGACACCGATGCGTTCGAGCTGCTGATGCAGGAGCAGCGGGAGCGCTCGCGGGCCGGCGGCGCCGTCGCCGATGAAACGGATCTCGCGGTGAGGGCCGCGGAGCTCGCCGCGACCACTGCACGCACAGTCTTTGTGGGGTACGACGATCTCGAACTCACGACAACGGCGACCGGGAGCGCGGACCTGGCGCCCGGGCGGTCGCTGGTGAAGTTGGCGCGGTCGCCCTTCTACGCGCAGGGTGGCGGGCAGATCTCCGACCGGGGCTGGGTGGCGGTCGGATCAACCCGTCGCGAGGTCATCGATGTCCTCCGCGTCGGTGACGACCAGGTCCTCGTCGTCACGGGCCCCGCCGTGCCCGCCGGCAGCGAGGTGGTCGCGCACGTGGACGTGCCCACCCGGCGTGCAACCCAGGCCAATCACACCGGCACCCACGTGCTCAACTGGGCCCTGCGGGAGCGCCTGGGGCCGGACGTCAAACAGGCGGGGTCCTACGTCGGCCCCGACAAACTGCGGTTCGACTTCACCCACCGCGGGCGGGTGCCGCGGGAAGAGCTCCAGGAGATCGAGCGCCTTGTCAACGCGCGGGTCGCCGAGGATGCGCCCGTCACGTGGGTCGAGATGCCGAAGGCCGACGCGGACGCACGCGGCGCGATCGGACTGTTCGGTGAAAAGTACGGCGACGTCGTGCGGGTCGTCTCGGCGGGCGACTACTCGATGGAGCTGTGCGGTGGCACGCACGTCGCACGCACGAGCGAGATCGGACCGTTCAAGATCGTCACCGAGACGAGCGTCGGCTCCGGAGCCAGGCGGATCGAGGCGATCACCGGTGCCGAGCTGGCGCGGTGGCACGCGCACCGCGCCGAAGAGCTCGAGCGCGAACTGGCCGCCCGCGACGCCCGGATCCGCGATCTGGAGCAGGAGCTCAAGCGCGCCAAGCAGGGGCGCATCGATCCGGGAGCGCTCGCGGCTGCCGCGACCGAGTACGCCGGCCTGCGAATCGTCGTGGCCGAGGTTGAGGCGGGGGATGCCGACGAGCTGCTCGAGGTGTCGGATCAGGTCAAACGCGTGCTCGGGGAGGACGCGGTCGTGGTGCTGGGTGCCCGGCCCGACGGACGGGTCGCGCTGGTGGCGAACCTCGGGTCCGGGGCCGTCGCCGGTGGTCAATCGGCGGCGGCGATCCTGAAGCAGATCGCTCCGATCGTCGGGGGTGGTGGCGGGGGGCGTGAGGCGATGGCACGTGCCGGGGGCAAAGACCCCGATCGCCTCCCCGACGCCCTGGCGGCGGCCCGGACTCTGTTCGACGCCACGGACGCGTGAAACTGCTCGCCCTGGACCACGGCACTGCGCGGACCGGGGTCGCGGTCACCGATCCGACGGGGACGCTGGTGCGTCCGCTGCCGGCGATCGAGCGTGTCGACAGCCCCGCCGGCATGCGATCGCTGGCCGCGGTGATCGCTCGCGAGGAACCGGACCGGATCATCGTCGGCGAACCGCGGCTGCTGTCGGGAGAGCGCGGAAGCCAGGCGCGGGCCGCATCGGGCTTCGCTGACCGGTTGCGTGGCCGCTTCGGACGTCCGGTGGAGCTCGTCGACGAGCGCCTGACCACCCGCGAGGCGGAGCGGCGGATGGCCGCTGCGGGCCGGCGTCGTCGGGCCCCCGACCTCGACAGCGTGGCGGCGTGTGTCCTGCTGGAATCCGTCGTGATGCGCGGCGGCAGCGAGGCCCGCGGATGAGTTCCGCGGCTCCGCGGCCGCGTCGCCGTCGCCGCGTGTGGTGGCTGGCGATCTTGGCGATCGTGGTCATCGCGGGCGTCGCGTGGGGCGTCCGCCGCTCGCGTCACACCTCGCCGCCGCCTCCGCCGAAGCCGGTCAACGTCACTTTCCCCGAAGGGCTGCGACGCGAGCAGATTGCCACGATCCTGGCCTCCAAGACGCACCTGTCGGCGGCGGCCTATCTGTCGCAGACGGCCGTCGGCGGCGAGGGGCAGGTGCTCGCCGGGACAGCGACACCCCGGTCCCTGGAAGGCTTTCTGTTCCCGGCGACCTATCAGGTGCTCCCGACCACCACCGTGGCGCAGGTCATCGACGCGCAGCTGGCGGCGTACCGGAACTACACGGCGACCGTCAACTACACCTATGCCAAGTCGAAGAACCTCACCCCGTACGACGTCCTGACCATCGCGTCGATGATCGAGCGCGAGGTGTCGCTCCCGTCGGAGCGGCGGACGGTCGCCGGGGTCATCTACAACCGCCTGCACGCGCACATGATGTTGGGAATCGACGCGACCGTGCAGTACGCGGTCGGGTACTGGAAGACGAATCTGACCGAAGCCGACCTCCAGATCGACTCCCCGTACAACACGCGCAAATACGTCGGTCTGCCCCCGGGTCCGATCTGCAATCCGGGGCTAGCGTCGATCCAGGCCGCCGCGCATCCGGCGAAGGTGCCGTACCTGTACTACGTGGCCCGCAACGACGGCAGTGGCGGCCACTACTTCGCGACCACCACCACCCAGTTCAATGCGGATGTCGCCCGGTCGCAGGCAAACCAGGCCAAGGCCGGCTGAGGTGATCTCCGGCGCGACACGGGTGACGGGAATCATCGGATGGCCGGTCGCCCACTCGTTGTCGCCGGCGATGCACAACGCCGCCTTTCGTGCGCTGGGGCTGGACTGGGTCTACGTCACGTTCCCGGTCGCCCCGGATCGCGTCGGCGACGCCGTCGCGGGCCTTGCCGCGGCGGGGGTTGCGGGGCTGAATGTCACCATCCCGCACAAGCAGGCGGTCCTCGCCGGGTGCAGCGGAGTCTCCGAGGCGGTGGCGGCGATCGGCGCGGCAAATACGCTGGTCCCTGACGGCGCCGGGGGATGGCGTGCCGACAACACCGACGCACCGGGGTTCCTGCGCGCGGTCGACGAGGTGGCCCCGGTCGCCGTGGACGGGCGTCGGGTGCTGGTGATCGGGGCGGGCGGGGCCGCGCGGGCCGTCGCGTTTGCGCTGCGCGGACGCGGGGCCGAGGTCGACGTGGCCAACCGTACCGCTGCGCGGGCGCGGGAGCTGGGGGCACCGGTCGGGTTTACCCGTCGCGAGCTGGAGTCGGCGGCGGCCGACAGCGTGATGGTGGTCAACTGCACGAGCTTGGGACTTGACGGTGATGCCGTTCCGCCGGAATTGCCCCTGGACGCACTGGGCCCTCAACACGTCGTGGTCGACGTCGTCTACCGTCCCGGAGGGACCCCGTGGCTGGCCGCCGCCGAAGCCCGCGGAGCGCGGGTCGTCGACGGGCTCGGGATGCTGCTGCACCAGGGCGCAGCGGCCTTTGTCGAATGGACCGGCATCGAGCCGCCGATCGACGTCATGCGCGATGCCCTGAAGGTGCCACGGAGGTAATGTCCCCGGCCCTCGCGGCCGATCAGACAAGGGGTGACCACTCCCCCTGAACATCCGATGGCGACGCACGACCCGGTGGTGCCGGGCGGAGCGTCTCGCGGGACCGGCGTCGCCGCGCCACCGCCCGGCGCCCGCGTGCCCGCCGCCGAACGGTCGGAGCCCGCGATCGCCGCGCCACGGACCCAGTCCCTGACCCAGGTGCTGGTCCGGCTCGAGTACCTCACGATGGAGCAGCTTCGGGAAGCGTTCCCGGACGGTCCGCCGCAGGGCGGGCGCCTCGGAGAACTCCTGGTCGAGCGGGAGCTGATCTCGCGCGAACAACTGGCGTACGCCAGCGCCGTGCGGGCCGGTGTCGGCGTGTTCGAGCCCGGGAGCCCCGTTGACAGCAATCTCGCGGAACTGATCGACGCGCGGACCACCCGCAGGTATCAGGCCGTCCCCGTCCGGATCGACCCCGACGGCCGCCTGGTGATCGCCATGGCGGATCCGTCAAACATCCTGGCGCTCGACGACCTGCGGATCATCACCGGTCGGGAAATTCGCCCGCTGCTGGCGTCCCCGGACGACATCGGAGCTCTCCTCGGTGAGGCCCGGCGGCTGGACACCGTCTTCACGGGCACCGACGACACGCCGGGCTACACGGAGGCACGCGCCGCCGACTACATGGTCGAGGACTACGGCGATGCTCCGAGCGACGATGCCCCGGTCGTGCGGATGGTCAATTCGATCCTGTCGCGCGGCGTGGATGAGGGCGCCTCGGACATCCACTTCGAACCGCAGGCCACCGAACTGGTGATCCGGTTCCGGGTCGACGGCGTCCTGCGCAACGTCACCAGCGTTCCGTCGAAATACATGCACGGCATCGCGAGCCGCATCAAGATCATGGCCGACCTCGACATCGCCGAACGCCGCGCCCCCCAGGACGGACGTGTCGGACTGTCTGTCGCAGGACGCAATCTCGATCTGCGCGTCGCGACGCTGCCCACCGTGTACGGCGAGAAGATCGTCATCCGGATCCTCGACCGCAGCAACCTGGTCATGGACCTGCGCGACCTCGGGTTCAGTCCCGAGGTCATGGCCCAGTTCGAGGCCATCTACCGTCGCCCGCACGGCGCGCTGCTGGTGACAGGCCCGACCGGATCAGGAAAGTCGACCACGTTGTACGGAACGCTGAATCAGCTCAATTCCGTCGAGCAGAACATCATCACGGTCGAGGATCCGGTCGAATACCGTCTCCCTGGGGTCAACCAGGTCCAGGTCAACCCGAAGGCGGGGCTGACGTTTGCGGCCGGCCTGCGCTCGATCCTGCGATGCGACCCCGACATCATCATGATCGGCGAGGTCCGGGACCCCGAGACGGCAAAGATCGCCATCGAATCGGCCCTCACCGGGCACCTTGTCCTTGCGACCCTCCACACCAACGACTCCGCCGGCGCGCTGTCGCGCCTGAGCGAGATGGGGGTCGAGGGCTTTTTGTCTGCAAGCGCCGTCGCGGGCATCCTGGCCCAGCGGCTCGCCCGCCGGCTGTGTCCGCACTGCCGCGAACGCCACACGATCCCGACCGAGGTGCTCGGTGACCTCGTCGACCCGCGTCGTCTGCCGCCCGGCCTCGGGGACACGGTCGAGGTCTGCCGTCCCGTCGGATGCCCCCGCTGCGGAGGATCGGGGTATCGGGGTCGTCTCGGGGTGTACGAACTCTTGGTCGTCAGTGAAACCATCGGCGAGATGATCGTCGAGGGCGCGTCGGCGGACGCGCTGACCCATCAGGCGCAGCGTGACGGCATGCGGACGCTCCGCGAAGACGGCCTCATCAAGGTGTTGCGCGGCGACACCAGCCTCGAAGAGCTTGCGCGGGCAGTCGGATGAGTGCCCGCGCAATTCCCACCCACCCCACGTCGCCGGCAGCGGTCTGCTGCGGCCGCCACCCCCAGGACGGGACGCACCAATGATGGAGTTCAGCGAGATGATCGGCCTGGTCATGGCGAACGGCGCCAGCGACCTGCACCTGGCCGTCGGCGCCCCGCCGGTCATGCGCTGCAGCGGCGAGCTGCGGCCGATCGGTCCGGATCGCCTGACCCCCCAGGACACCCGGGAAATCCTGTACGGGATCCTGTCCCAGGATCAGCGCCGTCGCCTGGAGACCGAACTTGAGCTCGACTTCTCGTACCACATGCCGGGTCTGGCGCGGTTCCGTGTCAACGCCTACCACCAGCGCGGTGTCCTCGGCGCGGCCCTGCGTGTCGTGCCGACGGAGATCCGGTCACTGAGTGAGCTTCACATCCCGACGACGGTCAACGACTGGTCCACGCTGCCGCGGGGTCTGATCCTCGTCACCGGCGCCACCGGCTCCGGGCAAGTCGACCACGCTGGCCGGGTTGATCGACCTGATCAATGAAACGCGCTCGGTCCACATCATGACGATCGAGGATCCGATCGAGTTCCTGCACAAGCACAAGCGCTCGCTGGTCAACCAGCGTGAGCTCGGAGGCGACACGCAGTCGTTCGCGACCGCGCTGCGAAGCGCCCTGCGCCAGGACCCGGATGTGATTCTGCTCGGGGAAATGCGTGACCTGGAGACCATCCAGATTGCGCTGACGGCCGCCGAGACCGGCCACCTCGTGCTCGGAACGCTCCACACCTCCGACGCACCCCAGACGATCGACCGCGTCATCGACGTGTTTCCCTCAGAGCAGCAGGATCAGGTCCGCGTGATGCTCGCCAACGCCCTCCAGGGCGTCGTGTGCCAGCAACTGTTGCCGTCGCAGGAAGGCGGGCGCGTCGTGGCCTGCGAGGTCATGATCGCGACCCCGGCCGTGCGCAACCTGATCCGCGAGGGCAAGTCCCATCAGATCTACTCCATGATGCAGACCGGTGCGCAGCACGGAATGCAGGCCATGAACTCGGCGCTGGCCGACCTCGTGCGGGCCGGGAAGATCCGCCGTGACCTCGCGCTCGAGCGCTCGAGTACGCCGACCGAGCTCCAGCGCCTGCTGGAGAGCGACGCCTTCGTCGAACCGGCGAACCGCAACAGCCGCCGCGTCGCGGCGTGATGATCCGATGAGCAGCGCAACCTTCATCTACAAGGGCGTCGATCCCAACGGCGCCCCCGCCAACGGCGAACTGCAGGGCGAGTCGGCGGCCCAGGTCGCCGCCCAACTGCGCGGCCGCGGCTTTACGGTCGTCGACATCTCCCGCAAGCGCGGGGCGTTTACGATGCGCGACTTCCGGGACATCTACACGCCCGTGGCGCCCCGGGACCTGACGGTCATGGCCCGCCAGCTGGCCACGATGGTGTCGTCGGGTCTCTCGCTGCTGCGGGCCCTGTACGTGCTCGAGGAGCAGACCGAATCTCCGAAACTGGCGCGCGCCGATCATCGCGGTCCGGCAGGATGTCGAGACCGGGTTCTCGCTGTCGCAGGCCTTGTCCAAGCACCCCGCGATCTTCAGCGACCTGTTCGTGTCGATGGTGGCGGCCGGAGAGGCCGGCGGTAACCTCGAAGAGGTCCTCGAGCGCCTGGCCACACAGCTGGAAAAGGACGACCACCTCCGGCGCACGGTGCGTTCGGCGATGGTGTATCCGACGCTCATCGGCTGCTTCGCACTCGCCGTGCTGGTGGCGATGATCACGCTGATCGTCCCCGTCTTCGCGGGGATCTTCAAGAACCTTCACGGCCAGCTACCGATGCTGACCAAGATCATGATGTCGATCTCGAACGCGTTCCGCAGCGAGTGGTACATCTTCGTGATCGTGCCCGTCGCGCTGATCTGGGGCTTCCGGACGTTCAAACGTACCGACCGCGGGCAGATCATCTGGGACCGCATCAAGCTGCGGATGCCGATGCGCATCGGAGAGATCGTCCGAAAGGTCGCGATCGCGCGGTTCGCCCGGACGCTTGCGACCCTGACGTCGGCCGGCGTCCCGATCCTGCACGCCCTCGAGATCACCGCCAAGACGACGGGGAACCGCGTCATCGGCGATCCGATGACCGAGGTCGCGGAGCGGGTGAAGGCCGGCGAGCCGCTGGCACCGCCGCTCGAGCGCGCGGGTGTGTTCCCGAAGATCGTCACTCAGATGCTCGCCGTCGGCGAAGAGACCGGCAACCTCGACGAGATGCTCCACAAGCTGGCCGACTTCTACGACGACGAGGTCGAGACCATGCTCAAGGCGCTGACGTCGATCATCGAGCCCATCATGATGCTTGTCGTCGGGGCGATTGTCGGGTTGGTCGTCATCGCGATGTACCTGCCGATGTTCGCCGTGTACAACCTGGTCAAGTAACCGCACCACCTCCCGACCGGTCGCGGGGTGCCGGCCACCCCGATCGGACGACCCTCGGGGTTTGAGAAGCGGCCGCCATCCGCCGATATATGGGGCAATGACGAGAACTCATCCGCCACGGCGGCATCCGCGCCTGAAGTTGGCGGATGCCCGCGATATGGGCTGCGGCACGCGTGATCACGTAGGACTGACGGATCGGGCGGGTCTGCCATCGGCCGCCGGCGCCCGTTTGCCCATCCCCCGCGCGAAGGACTCGGCACCCTGAGACTCTCCACCGGACTCCGCACTGCAGCGGTCATCGCCACCCTCGTGGGCGCGGTGGTGAGCACGGCTGCCGCAGCGCCGGCGGCCCAGCGCACGGTGCGATACCGCGGTGTCGACGGTGACCGTTCCGGCGACGTGGTCCGTCATCGACCTCAGCGCACACCCCGGGACGTGCGTGCGCTTCAATCGTCACGCCCTCTATCTGGGGACGCCGGCGGCGAGCCAGGCGTGCCCGGCAGCCATGATCGGCCGCACCGAGGCGATCCTGATGGCCCCGACGGTCGCCTCCGTCGGACTGCAGCGCCTCGGCCTCGCACCGGGGTACTCGACCACGTACACCATCGCCGCGGCCCGCGTCCGCGTGGTCGCGACCTGGGCCACGCGGCCCGGGGTCGTGGCTTCGGCACTCGGCCGCCCCCTGACGCCGACGGCGCCCGCCCGCCCCGTCGCCATCGCGCCCGCTGCCGCTGCCCCGCAGACTGCCGTGCGCCGGGAGGCCGCGGTCCAGACCGCGTCGCCGCTTGGCATCGACGCCTGCTCCGCACCGTCGGCCGCGGTGATGCGGACGTGGTTGGCGTCGCCGTACCGCACGATCGGGATCTACATCGGCGGCGTGAACAGCGCCTGCGCGCAGCCGAACCTGACGGCCGCGTGGGTGCAGACGGTCACGGCCGCCGGCTGGCGACTGATTCCGACATATGTCGGACTGCAGGCGGCCGGTGCCTGCGGGTGTGCGGCGATTTCCCCTGCGAGCGCGCGGACCCAGGGTGTCCAGGCGGCCAACGACGCGGTCGTCCAGGCGAAGAGCCTCGGAATCCCGCCGGGGAACCCGATCTACGACGACATGGAGGGCTATCGCCGAAGCACGTCCACGACCGGCGCGGTCCTCGCGTTCGTCGGCGGGGTGGACGAGCCAGCTACACGCGGCGGGCTACACGGCCGGCGTCTACAGCAGCGGCGCATCGGGGATCACCGATCTTGTCAACGGACGGGGGACGGCGGCCACCAGTCCCGACGAGCTGTGGATCGCCAACTGGAACGGCCTGAAGACCTCATCGGACCCGTACGTGCCGACCGCGGCCTGGAGCAACCACCAGCGCCTTCGTCAGTACCTCGGATCCCACAACGAGACGTATGGCCACGTGACGATCAACGTCGACAGCGACTACATCGACGGGCCGACGGCGAGCGGGCAGGGCTTTCCGCCGCCGGACGGCAGCTTTGTCAGCTACGGGGGCAGGACCTTCCGTATGGCGGGTGGCGCGCCGCTACTGGTGACGGCCTGGCGGTCGGTCGGCGGGGTGCAGGGCGCGCTCGCCCTGACGGCAGCCCAGTGGCGCAATCTGCGCCGGCTGCCCCGGGACGGGACGCTCGTCAGTGCGGGCGGGAAGGTGTACGAGATCGTCGGTGGAGCCCCGTTGGCGGTGACATCGTGGCCCGCCATCGGTGGACAACGTGCCGCGGTGGCGGTCGATCCGTGGGATCTGGCCAACACGTCGGCGCCGATGGCCCATCTGCGGCCGACTCCGTCCGACGGGACGTTTGTTGCCGCGGGTCCGGGCGGTCCGGTGTACCGGCTGGCGGGCGACGCACCCTTCGCGGTCACGAACTGGCAGTCGTTCGGCGGTCCCCGTCCGGCGGTGGTGGTGGACCCCTGGAACCTGCTTCACCCATCCAACCCTGCGGCGCGGATCTCCGCTCATCCACGCAACGGCACGGTGGTCACCGCGATCCGCGCTCGGTCCTATTGGCGCTTCGCCGGAGGCTTCCGGACGAAGGTGATCCCGGCCATCGGCGCCGTCCAGGTCGACGATGCGAGCCTGGCCGCGTATCCGCCGCTGCCGGTGTGCATCGTCCCGGCAATGCGCGGGATGACGGTCCGACAGGCACGAACGGCGTTGACCAGCGGTCACTGCGCCTTGGGTCCGGTACAGCGCGCCGGCACACTGTGGAAACTGCGCACCCCCCATGTCGTCGGGCAGGGCGCACCCGCCGGCGCGCGGCGGCGGACCGGCATGGCGGTAGGGATCACGATCCGCTAGGCGCGGTGGGGTCGACCGGCGCCTCCGCCGGTCGTACGATGGCAGCGTGTCGGATCCGCCCGCATACGACCCTGCGCTGACCCGGATTCAGGCCCGGCCCGAGAACACCCGGCACATTCGCCATGCGGCGCTGATGGCCCGATGGCCGGTACTGCCCGAACCGTGGGCGCAGAAGATCGCAGCGGCGCATGATCCGCGGATGCGCGACACCGCAGCGGCTCGGGTCGGGCCGACCGCCTCCACCTGAGCACGAAGGCGGGCGATCGGGGCGGCGCAGGACGCTGTGGCGATACCATCGCCTGTCGTGTGACCCCGCCTCCGACCCCGGGGGCGTCCACCCGGGGGCTGTAGGTGCTCGCCAAGCTGATGCGCAATCTGACGACCGACGTCCGGCCGTTGCGCGCGTCGCGAAACTTCCGGCTCCTGATGATGGGGGCGCTGGTCACCGGGATCGGGACCCAGGCAACCCTGGTCGCGCTCCCGTACCAGGTCTACATCATCACCCATTCCGCGTTCCTGACCGGACTCTTGGGTGCGGTTGAGCTTGGGCCGCTGATCCTGTCGTCGCTCTATGCGGGTGCCCTGGCGGATCGGATCGACCGGCGCAAGCTGCTGCTGTGGTGCCAAATCGCCTTGGCCACGTTCTCGGCGACGCTCGGAGTCGTCACGCTCCGCTCCACGCCGCGGGTGTGGGTGCTGTTTGTGATGGCGGGACTGATCGCCGGAGCGGCAGCCGTCGAGCGCGTTGCCCGCTCGTCGATCGTGCCGAACACGGTGCCGGTGGACCTGCTGAAGCCGGCCCTGTCGATGAGCTTCGGTCTGATGCAGGTGACGATGGTCGTCGGGCCGGCCCTTGGGGGCGTCATCATCCAGGTGTTCGGGCTCGCGGTTCCGTACTTCGTGGATGCGGTCAGCGTGCTGGGCATGGTGGTCGCCGCCTGGGCGCTCACGCCACAGCCGCCGCCGGACCAGCCGAGGTCGTCGACCGTGAAGTCGGTGCGCAGCGGCCTGCGGTTCGTCCGGCGATTGCAGGGGCTCATGGCCAGTTTCGTCATCGATCTCCTGGCGATGACGTTCGGCATGCCGCGTGCGCTGTTTCCGATCCTGTCGATCGAGGTCTTTCATACCGGCGCGTTCGGCGCGGGCATCCTGAATTCCGCGGTCGCCGCCGGGGCCACGGTTGCCGCCCTGACGACCGGCTGGATGAGCCACGCGCGCAGGCTCGGGAGGATCGTGCTCGCCGCCGTGGCGGTCTGGGGGCTGGCGATCGCCGTCGCCGGGTTCATGACCGCGCTGTGGCCGGCGGCCGTGCTGTTTGCGATCGCAGGCGCTGCCGACAGCGTCAGCGCCGTCTGTCGTACGACCATCACGCAGACGCTGACCCCGGACGCGATGCGCGGTCGCGTGTCGGCCGTCTTCAGCCTCGTCGTCGCGAGCGGCCCGCGGCTGGGCGACGTCGAGTCCGGGACCGTGGCCGCGGTCACCTCGCCACGGTTCTCGGTCGTGTCCGGCGGTCTGGCGTGCCTGGTGTCGGTGGCCGCGATCGCCCTCTGGATGCCGGGCCTGGCGGCCTACGACTCGGACCGGGCCGAGCAGGACATGATCCACGCCCATACAGCGCACATCGCCGCCGAGACGATGGGGTCGGCCGTGTCCTAGTCGGTCGGGCGCACCGCGGTCAGCAGCGGCCACGGGTTGACCGACACGTCGTACTGGGTCCAACCGAGCGCGAGTGCCCCCGCGGTGGTCCCGAGCTTCTGTCCGGCCGTGACGGTGATGCCGGGCCCGATGTGATGCGCGTACGTGGCGAGCGGCCCGTAGGCAAGCCGTCCGGAGCCCGGGGTGGCGATCCAGAATCCGATCCCGTGCGAGCGGTCGGCGGCGGATGCAGCCTCGAGCGTTCCCGCGGATGCCGCCACGACGGCGGTGCCGGCGTGGGCGTGCAGCGTGACCGCACAGAAGACGTGGTGTGCGCAGTCGGGGGCCGTGTACCGCACCTTGCCACCGGGGCGAACGGCGAGCGGGAACGCGAAGCCGGTCACCGTCGCCGGTGAGGTGGTTCCGGGTGTGTCCCCGGCGGACGGGCCGGACCCCGTGACCGACGGCGTGTTGCCGCCCCACACCGTGACCACCGGGCGGCCGGACCCGAACGGGATCACGTCGGCCGGGGGCGTGGCGGCCGCGCTGAGCCGAACCACGGCCGCGGCAGCACTGACCGCCGCGTGGGCGAGAAACGGCCGCGGGTCGAGGCCGTTCGACGGGTTCCCGTCGGCGTAGCTGCGTCCCAGGGCGAAGTGGAGGTGGGCAACCCCGTTGGCTTCGCCGGTGGTGCCGATCTCCTGCCCGGCCGTGACCTGTTGGCCGGGTGCGACGCGGACGGTACTCAGGTGGGCGTAGTAGGACGCCAGTCCGCGACCGGATTCGAGACCGACGCCGATGCCGGCGAATCTGCCCGACTCGCCCGAGTGGACCGTGACGATGCGTCCGGAGAACACGGCGTAGACGGGGGTGCCGACGGGGACCCCGAGATCGACGGCCCAGATGCTCTGCCAGTTGTACGACCCGCCCGCGAGGTTGAACGCGGGATCGTGGGTCCCGCCACGGTCATCGGGGCCCTGGATCAACGTGGCCGGGACGGCGCCCAAGGGCTTGACGGTCACCAGCGTCTGCGCGGCCGTGCCGGCGCAACCGGTCGGTTGCGCGGTGAGCAGTACGGGTGCGTCGGGGTTGCCGCCCAGCTGGCGAAAGAACTGCCCGACGCCGGACGGCCAGGACGCGTTGAGATTGCCGGGATCGTTGGCGGCTCCGGGTGGTGCCCACCGCTGTGCGATCGTGGGGATGGTGGTCACCCCGTCGGCGATGTACCCGCGGGCAAGATTGTCGGCGGCCGCGTTGATGCCGGCGGCATCGCTCGCGTAGGCGATGCCGGGTCCGAGGCCGAACGCGTTGTGAATCGCACGGGCGGGGCCGTAGGTCTCGAGCATCGTCTCCTGGGCGGCGATCGCCACCAACAGGCGTGGGTCGATTCCGGCGCGGACACCCGCGGTCACGAACGTGCCGCCCTGTCCGGCAAGCGGGCTGCCGGCACTGCTCAGGATCGCGTCAATGCCCCGTGCGTCGGTCGGACCGACGCATGTGAGCGCGCTGTCTGCCGCGCCGCCGTTGGCGGCCGCGGCGAGGCTTGCGATACCGGTCGCTCCGCACAGTGTGGCGGCGGCGGCCAAGAGAACGAATTTGCTGCGCATCGGGCTCGAAGTAAAGCTCATTGCGCGGCTAGGCGCGTAACGATTGTGTGAAGGCAGTCACACTCAAATCATCGGCATCCGCCGATGGCAATTGAGATCCCGTCCGTGTGGCGGGTCCGGCGCCGTCCTTGAGGGTGCTCGCATGCCGATGGGAGGCGGTGTTACCGTGCGCCGCGTGAAGCGGAATCCCCAGTCCGCGCGGCGCGGTCCGGCCCGTCGTGTGAGGATCGCGGCCATCGTCGTTGCCGGTCTCGGCGTCGCCGCGGCTCCCGGCTGGGCGGCACCCTCCGGCGGCGGTTGGGACGTCTCGTTTCCGCAGTGTGCCGGGACCGGGACGGTCTCACTGCCGGCCGCGCCGGCCATCGGCGTCGTGGGCGTCAACGACGGGCGTCCGTTCACGACCAATCCATGTCTGACGGCCCAGGCGGCGTGGGCGGGGTCCGCACTCCACGCCTACATGAACACCGACGATCCCGGGCCGCGGTCACGGCAGTGGCCCGCAGTGACGACCGCCAAGACCCATACGGGCCCGAAGCGCTGCGTGGCGATCCGCCGGAGCCGTGCGACGACGGCATGTGCATACGACTATGGGTGGAAGGCCGCCCGCGACGCCTATGCCCGGCTGTCGCTCGCACTGCATCGCCTCGCCGCGCAACCGGCGAACGCCGGCCGGATCCCGGCGTCGGCGGCGGGTGTGCGCTGGTGGCTCGATGCCGAGTCGGCCAATGCCTGGTCGGGTTCGGTCGCCATGAACACCGCGTCGATTGCCGGAAGCCTCGCGTACCTGCGCGCGGCGAAGGCGGTGAGTGTCGGGGTCTACGCCAACCGCTACGACTCGCATACGCTGTTTGCCGCCGGCTCCCGCACGTTTCCGGCCGGAACGCTGAGTTGGCTGGCGACGGGGGCGACGACGCTGACCGGCGGCCTGGAGTACTGCGGCTACCCCGGGTTCACCGGGTCCGGATATACCTGGATGGTCCAATTCTGGCCATCGTCGCTGGACGCCGATGCGCAATGCGCCGGCTTTGTGACCGGGCTGCGGCCGCTGACTGCCGGCGTGGCGGGGGAGGGGGTACGCGTCAACCTCGTCCAACCGGCAACGGCGACGACGTCGATCACGCTTGCCAGCTCGTCGCCGGGCGGACGCTTCGCACTGACCGCGGCGGGCCCGTGGACGACCACGTTGACGATCCCGATTGCCGCCGGCTCCCGGCAATCGCGCGCGGTCGCATATGACGACACCCGTTCGGGTGTTCCGACACTCACGGCGAGCGTCGCCGGGGTCCCCGGTCGGATCGCCCAACGCGGCAGCGTAACGGCCGGTCCCCCGACCCAGATCGCCATCAGTCCGGCCGGCCCCACGCTCGCGGTCGGTCAGACCCGTGTCCTTGCGCTCACCGGGACCGACGCCTACGGGAACCGGGTGATGCGCGGTCTCGGCGGCCGTTGGACGAGCGCGCCCGGCGTCGTCGGGAGCGTGGGATCGGGGACCGCGCGGACGACGGTATTCCATGCCAACGCGGTGGGGACGTCGTCCGTGACGGCGACCGTCGGCGCGCTTGCGGCCCACGCGAGTGTTGCGGTGGTGGCGCCGGCCGGCGGCGCGCCCGGGACCATCGTGGGGGGCCTGCACCTGACGGCCGGTCGGCCGTCGGCGGCCCTGCGGGTGCGATCGTGGGCGCCGGCCACGGGGGCCGATGGCGTGTGGACGGTCCGAGTGGGGTCGACGACGGGACGCATCGCGTCCTCGCCATCCGGCCCGTGGCGATCCGTTCTTTCGGTAACCGTCGCTCCCGGCGGCGTCCTGGGCACGCCGTTCTACGTCCGCGATACGCGCACCGGGAGTTCCGAGATCACGGCATCTGGCCCCCTCGGGACGATCTCCCGCGCGGAGTCCGTCGGTGCTGGGGCAACGGTGCGGGTCGCGGTGACGCCGGTTCGCTCGCACCTGGCACTCGGCGCCGTCGAGGTACTCCACCTGGCCGGGTGGGATGCCTTCGGCAATTCCACCGTCCCGCGCGCGAGCTGGGTCGCATCGCGGCCGCGAGTCGTGCACCTTGCGCGGGCCCGCGGGCCCGCGGTCCGCGTCATCGCGCGGACCGGGGGACGGTCGTGGGTCACGGCGCACGTCGGTATCCTGTCGTCGTCGGCACTCGTGTTCGTCCCGTAGCCGACCCCCACGGCCGGCGATGCGCCCGGCCGGCACGGCGTCGACCCACAGGATGATTGCGATGACGGTGCTCACCCTCCCGACGCAGGACGGCGAGATGCTCGCGGACCTTGCCGAACCGGTGACGCCGAACGGTGCCGGCGTGGTCGTGATCCAAGAGGCGTTCGGAGTGACCGGCTACGTGCGTTCGGTCGCCGAACGGCTGGCGGCGGCGGGATTCCTCGCCGTCGCACCACACGTGTTCCATCGCAGCGGTGATCCGGTCATCGATTACGCCGACTTCTCCGCTGCGGCACCGCACATGTCGGCCCTGACCGCGGACGGCATCGCCACGGACCTGGACGCCGCCATCGACGCCCTCGCCGCGCGCGGCGTACCGCCGCGCCGAATCGGGATCATCGGGTTCTGCATGGGCGGGTCGGTCGCCCTCGTCGCGGCGACCCGGCCGGACCTCGGGGCCGCGGTGTCCTTCTACGGTGGCGGCATCCGCCAGGGGCGGATGGGGCTGCCTCCGCTCCTGGACGTTGCTCCGACGCTGGTCGTTCCGTGGCTGGGGCAATACGGAGACGACGATCCGAGCATCCCGGTGGATCAGGTCGAAGATCTCCGGGCCGCCGCATCCCGCGCCGGCGTGACGACCGAGATTGTGCGGTATCCCGGAGCCGGCCACGCATTCCATTGCGATGAGCGCCCGTCCGCGTATCGCCCGGAGGCTGCCGCGCAGGCGTGGCAGCGCGCGCTCGACTGGTTCCGGCAGTATCTGGTCGCGCCGGGTGTCGGGTAGGGGATCGCCGGGCTTCATTTCGCACGAGCCGCTGCCGATGATTCCGGGCATGCGGCGGTACCCGCGCCCCGACACGGGCCCGTAGTATCGTCGGCGTCCGCCGACCGTCGCCCGGAGCCCCGCGCGGCGACCGGAAGGCGGCCGGGGTTCCCCAACAGCTCCACAGATACGAGGCCCGTTGCCGAAGACCGATCACGCCACGGACGCCGGAGGTCCGGAACCTCTGCTCGTGGCCGACCTCTATGCCGACATTGCCGGTCTGGCGCGACTGGCCGTCGGCGAACTCGACCGCGGCGCCTGGACCGACGCGTATCTGCTGATCTGCGGGGTCAGTCAGCTCGTGGCCGACTACCTGCAGCCGGATCCGCTGTCGCTCCGCCGCGCCACCTCGGTGTTCACCAAGGGTGATGCCCGCGCCGGCCACGTGGTCGCGCGCACGGTCACCGCCCCGGGAGCCGCCGCCCTGGAACAGCTGACCGCCTTGCGCCCGGGTGAGGGACGTCTGCGGCGCGTCCAGTCGGCACTCGACGACGGACTTGCGGCCTTGGCTGAGGTCATGTTCGGATCACCCGGAGCCGGGCTCGACCACGGCGACTGCGTTCGGCTCCGATACGTGTGCGATCAGCTCTCCGGTCGCGCGGACGAGCTTCCGACGGCGCTTCGTCGCGATGTGGTGCGCCTGCCGTCGTGCTTTCGCAGTTTCGATCAGCACCCTGACGATGTGGCCGCGCTGGCCGGGCGCTTCGCCGATGCGCACCCGGATCGCTCCCGGCCGCTGTTGGTGGTGGGCATCCGCACCTCGGGGACATATCTGGCGCCATTGGTGGGCGCCACGCTGCGCGCCGAGGGCTATACCGATGTGAGGTTCATCACCATGCGTCCCGGGCGGCGGCTGCATGCCGAGTATCGCGCGGTGCTCGATGACACCGTCGCGCGGGGCGGATGTGTCGTTGTCTGTGACGATCCCCCGGGATCCGGGAACGCCATGGCAAACGCCTGCCGTCAGCTGGAGGATGCGGGCGCCCCTGCGTCGTCGATCGTGCTCCTGCTCGCGCTCTTCGACGCCGCGGACGCGCTGCCCGCGGTGCTCGCGAAATACGACGCCGTGCTCTTGGGCTTCGAGGACTGGTCGGTCCACGAGCGTCTCGATGACGCGTGGGTGCACGCGCAGGCAGTCGTCGCTTCTCGGCGAGGCGCGACGGGTGGATGCCGTGGAGCACCTGCACGCCCGCGGTCTCGCATGCGGGCCGCGGGCACGTCGGCGCGGTGTATCGGGTTCAGCTCGCCGACGGTGACGGCACCCCGCCGTCGATCGAGCACTGGTGTGTCGAGGGCGTCGGGTTCGGCTACTACGGCCACCATGCCATAGCGGTGGCCGCGCCCGTGGCGGAGTTCCTTCCGGCCATCTTCGGGATCCGCGAGGGTCTGCTGTTCCGGCAGTGGTTCGACGATGACGCGCGCGTCAGCGAACAGCCGGCGGACGCGCGCGTGCAGTTGGTGCCGCGCATCGTGGACTACGTCCGCACCCGGCGCGACGCGCTGCCGGTGCCGTTCGATGCCAGCCTGCGCATGAGCGGGCAGTATCCGGTCTGGGAAGCGATCAGCATGCTGCTCAGTCGCGCCTGCGGCCCCGCGTGGCCTCTGGGCCGCGCGATGGTCGATCGACCGGGCGGTCCAGGGACTGCTGCAGACACCGGATCCGTGCGTGATCGACGGGCGTACCGGCCTGTCGGAGTGGTTCGCCGACGGCGACCGCGGCACGACGGTCAAATGCGACTGGCATCAGGGCGCCACATGGAATCTCGGACTCGGCAGTTGCGACCCCGTCTTCGATCTGGCCGGGGCCGCGGCGACCTCCGACGACCCCGCATTCCTGGCCGCCTTGCGCGCGGCGTGGGCCGCGATCGATGGCCGACCCGTCGGCGACGAGCGCTGGCTGCTCTACCAGTTGGCCCACCTGTGGGGGTTGCCCGACACCCGTCGCGAAGACCGCCAGGAACTGCGACGCGCCTGCTCGCGGGCGCTGCAGGAGTACTTCCGCGGCATCTACTTCGCGGATCTGGAATCACGCCCGGACGGGCCCGTGTGCGGCATCGACATCGACGGCGTGCTGGAGTCCGAGGTGCTCGGATTCCCGGCGCTGACCCCGGCGTCCGCGTCCGGGCTGCGGGCGCTGATCGCGCACGGATACCGTCCGGTTCTGGTGACCGGACGGAGCATCGGCGAAGTCGTGGAGCGATGCCACGCATACGGGCTTGCCGGGGGAGTGGCCGAATACGGTTCGGCGACCTACCTCGTCGACGGAAATGTCACGACGCCGGTGACCAGTGCTCGCGGATCTTGATGCGCTCGAGCGCCTGCGGACCGAACTGCGGGGCTGCGCCGGCGTGGAGGTCAACGACGACTATGCCTTCGGGATCCGGGCGTTCGTCCGCAACGATGCGGGCGCCCGTCGTCCGGTTCCGGACGCCGTGCTCGCCGACGCCCAGCAGGCCGCCCGTGCGCAGGACACGGTCGCGATCGTCGGCGATGCCCAGACCGATCTCGTGGGTGCCGGCATCTCGAAGGGCGTGGGCATCCGGGTGCTGTTGGACGGGCTGGGGGCGCCGCCGCGGCTGGCATTCGCCGTCGGGGACACCGCCGCCGATGTGACCTTGCTCTCCGCCGCCGAGCGCCCGTACGCGCCGGGCCACGGCAAGGACGCGCTTGGAGACGTGGCAACAGTGGTTCGGCAGCCCTACCAGGCCGGGTTCGCCGCCGCAGTCGGCGCCTTGATCGGACATTCTCCGGGGGATTGCCCTCTGTGCGCAGTGCCTGCCGGGTCGCGGGATCGCGACGTCCTGCTGGGACTGCTGGGACTGCGCGAGGCCGGCATCGAGCGAATGCCGGCGCGGCTGGCCCGCTTGGCGGCGCCCCGGTCGAAGCGAGCCTCGTAATGGCCGCGACCACCCGGCAGCGACGCCTTCGCGCGGGCGCCGAAGAGCTCACCTGGACGGTCGCCGGCGCGGCGCATCGCGCGGTGGCATCCGCCGGAGCGGCCGCCCACGTGGACGTCCTCAGGGCCGCGCTTCCCTCCAACCGCCGAAGAGCCGGGCGCGCTCGCGCGGCAGCCGACGAGATTCTCGACTACTTCGCGACGACGCGCGGACAGGACCCATGGGAGACCGGTCGCCTGATACCGACCGACGGGGATGTCGCGGTGTTCGAGGCGGGCCCGGTCGGGGCGGGCTTCCGGGCGCTTATCAAGGTGGCGGGAACCGCGGCGGCGGGCGACGGAATGGCCGTCCAACAGCGCGTCTTGGCGCGGCTGCACACCAACTTGCGGCTCGGGGATTGGCGCCGGCTGGTGCCCCTTGTGTTGGCGGGTGGGTCCTATCGCGGCCTGGCGTATCTGCTCGAGGAGCGCGTGCCGGGATCGCGCCTGGAATCCGCCCTGAAGAAGTCGGCCACGCGAGCGCACGCGCTGCGGTCGGCAGTCGATGCCCTGACGGGACTGCATGCGGCCACCTCGGTCGCGGCCACCGCCGATGGGCCGGTCCGTTCCCGCCTGGTGGGGGAGCCCATCAACACGCTCGCCCGGGCGGCCGGCCCGGTGCCCGCCGTCGATCAACTGGCCTTGCGACTGACGACCGCGTTCGACGGGGTGGATCTGGCGCTCGGATGGACGCACGGGGACTACTGGCTTGGCAACGTGCTGTCCACACCGGGCGGGGATGTGACCGGCATCGTCGACTGGGAATATTCGCGGACCGATGACGTCACGTCCCTCGACGTGGTCAACTTTCTGCTGACGCTCCGGATGTGGGACCGTCGCCAAGAGCTGGGGGCGGTTGTGGTCGGCCTGCTTGCCGACGAGCGCTGGACCCTCGAAGAGGCGGAACTCCTCGAACGGTCGGCGGCGCCGCGTCTTGACCGGGAGGTCGGGGTCGCGAACATCGTGCTGGCGACATGGCTCCGGCACCTGACCGACATGCTGGAGCGCCGCCCGGACTTCGGATCGCACCCGCTATGGATGCGGCGCAACGTGCAGACGGTCCTCGCAGCCATCGGGTGACGGTGCGGGTGGTCTAGCGGACCAGCGGTGTCCGGGTAAACAGCGCGCTCAGCGAGCCGGATGCGGGCGAGCGGGCACCGGCCAGGAGCGGCAGCCGGAGCGAACGCTCGATGGTGCCGAGGACACCGTAGTGGTTCACAAATCCGGCGGAGCGGGTGCCGGCACGGACGTCGGGACCGGCGACGACGGTCGCGATGTGTCCTCCGCCGTGGGCGTTGTTGCTTCCCTCATCCCAGGTCACGATGAGGTAGCCGTGGGGACCGAGCTCACGCACAAGCGCGGGGACGAGGCTGTGCAGGAACGCGTCGCCCGTCCGGACACCGCAATCGTGGGTGTCGTTGCACGTGTTGGGCGTAATCCAGACGAACGTGGGCAGGGTTCCGTGGTTGATGTCCGCCGTGAGCGTCGGAAAGCCGACCAGGTGCCGGCACAGCGCCGCGTTGTGGCGGTAATAGACGAACGGATTGTGGCGCTGCGCGTAGAGACCCGAATCGCCCTTCCAGCAGGTCCCCGGGTGCGGGTAATTCTGGAGGTACGCCTTCCAGGACACGGCGGCCGAGTTCAGCTGATCGCCGACACTGGGGCCGGACACCGTGCAGGACGTGCAGTCCGAGCGGATGCCGTGGGTCGACCCGCTGGTCAGCGCGAGATAGTTGGGCAGCGACGGGTGCGCGACCGCGTAGCTTTGGGTTGCCAGCCCCCACCGCTTGGCAAGTGCGTTGACGAACGGCGAGCTCGACCGGCCGATGACATCGGTGTCGCCCTTGTTCTCCATCACGATGACGACCACGTGGGACTGTGCGGACGGCTTGGGATGCAATCCCGTGACGACCGACCCGCTCGCGGAGCTCGCGCCGCAACCGACGACTGCGAGGACGAGGATCATCGGCAGGATCCGTCCGAAGCGCGTCATGCGCGCGAACAGGCCGCCTGCGTGGGCGATTCGGTCCATCGCGTCACTATTCCAGACGGGCCTGTGGGCCGCCTGTGGTCCGGTTCCGCGCCACCGCGCCGTCGCGGTGCGGCCGGCGTGCGGATCAGCGGGTCGCGGGCGCCGACGCCGCGACGCGGCGGCGCATCACGGCCAGGGCATCGCTCAGCGAGCCCCTCCCGAAGCGGCGCACCTCCGCGTTGGCGATGGACGTGATCGGACCGTCGACAGGATCGTCGCCGTCGGCGGCGTTGGCGATGAAGCGGATCGGGACGTCGTGGAGAACGGCAAGCACCGACACCCCATCCAGATCCAGCAGTTGTTCGGTCCCGAGGACATACCGGGCCAGGGCGTCGACGCGACTCTCGCCACCGGGAGGTCGGGCCGACGGGGTCCGGGTCTGACGCCAGATGCGGTAGTCGCGGACCGGCTGTCCTTCGAACACGCCCAGATGCACGTCGCCGAACTCCGGAATCACGACGACCGGGATCCGACGGCCCGCGAGCAGGATCCCAAGGGACTCTTCGGTCCGCGGGAAGCCGGTGTGGACGGCAACATCGAACACGTCCCGTGACAGTAGGGCGGCGCAGGCGGCGCATTGCTCCCGCCCGACGTCGGTCAGGTGGACGGGGGCCGACGGATCGCCGTTGAGGCGCTGTGTGGCGTTGTAGGTCGTCTGCCCGTGACGCACGAGCGTAAAGGCGGATGGCGGCACTGGAAGCTCCCGGACAGCGGTGCGCCCCTCATTATGGATGCCCGCCAACGCGCTGTGCGCGCAGGTCAGAAGCCGAGGGATCTCGCCGCCGCCGCCTGCGAGTCGCGCGTTGGCCGCGCGAATGGCGTCACGGATCCGTCCCGCAGCGGCCCGCGCCTCGTCCGGTCCACGTTGGACGAGCGCGCGTTCGAGGTCCCCCAGCGGCTCCCTGGCGGCCGGTGAGGCATCGGCGAGTGCAGCGCGGGCGAGCGCATCCTCGATCAGCATGGGGACGCCCATCATTCCGGGTGTCGGTGCGTCGGGTCCGGAGGAGTCGCGCAGGGATCGCACGACCGCAGCGACGCCGAGGTGGGCAAGCGTGGCGTCGTCCGGGGCCAGCCGAACGAACAGGGAAAAGCCGGCGATCGCCGCGGCGACCTCGTCATCGTCACCGGCAGCACTCCACGCCTCGGCGTCGTCCGGCTGGTCAGGGTTGATCTCGGTCACCCTGGCGCCCCCGCGACCCGTCGCGGTGGTGGCGTGGCGCCGTGCAGCTGCGTGATCAGGCCGGTGATCGCGGCATCCAACATCCGGAATACCTCCCGGAACGCCTCGGGTCCGCCTCCGTAGGGATCGGGCACCTCGGCCTCCGGCGGCGCGTCCGGATCGAAGGCACGCACCAGGACGATCTTGCGCGCCGCCTCGGGCGTCTCGGCGAGCGCGAGCAGGCTGGTGCGGTTGGCGCGATCCATCGCCAGAACCAGGTCGAGACGGTCGAGGTCCTCCGGGTCGAACTTCCGGGCCACGTGGTCGGACGCGATGCCGTGGCGCGCCAGCTCCGTTCGTGTGCCGGGGTGCGCGGGACCGCCCACGTGCCAGCCACTGGTGCCGGCGCTCTCGACGACGACGCGAAGACCTGCGGCCGTGACGTGATCGGCGAGGATCGCGGCAGCCATCGGCGAACGGCAGATGTTTCCGAGGCAGACGCAGCTGATCCGGATGGGCGGTCGCCGGGGCGGTGCGGGCGGGTCGGTCATCGCGGTGAGCGTATCGCGGGCGTCCGCGCGCGGCGTGGACGTCGGAGCGATGCCACCAACTAGTGTTCGGGACATGCCGGAGCTCCAACGCATTGCCGTGTACTGCGGTGCCCGCAACGGAAACCGTGACGTGTATCTGGCGGCGGCGCGTGGGATGGGGCAGGCGTTGGCCTCGCGCGGCGTCGGTCTGGTGTACGGCGGTGGTGCGGTCGGACTGATGGGCGCGCTCGCCGATGGCGCGCTGGCCGCGGGCGGGGAGGTCGTCGGCGTGATCCCCGCCTTCATGGACGGCAGGGAGTCGATACATGGTGGGCTGTCGGAACTTCGCATCAGCCGATCGATGCACGACCGCAAAGCGACGATGCTCGACTTGGCCGACGCCGTCATCGCGCTACCCGGCGGGCTGGGAACCCTCGACGAATTCGTCGAGGCCCTCACCTGGGCGCAACTCGGGCTGCACCGTATCCCATGCGGACTGTTGGACGTCGGCGAATTCTGGGAGCCCTTGGTCGCGCTCATCGACCACGCCATCGGACACGGGTTCGTCGACGCCGCGATGGCCGACGGCATCGTGCGGAGCCATGATCCACTGCATTTGATCGACGCGCTTGCAGGCTCCCGGATTCCCGGTCTGCGCGCCACCGAGTCCGACTAGGAGCCCGGTCAGCGGCGGATTGCTCCGGGCGCGCGCCTCAAGTCGGATGGAATTGACGCCGAAAATCTCACTACGCCGGTCCTGACGCCGGCGGGAGGCCATCGGCACAACGGCCATCCCGGCGTCGAGGGTTTCCGCATCCGGACCGCGACCCGACCGAGGGCAACGCATGCCGATTCCGAACGCCCGGCGCCGACATCGGTGCCGCATCGCCCGCCTGGGGATGTTGTGCTGCATCGCGGTGTTGGGCATCGGGGCGGCGGCGACGGCTGCCACCGCGTCGGGGACGGTGACCTTTACCTTCTACGGCCGCGGCGACGGACACGGCGTCGGCATGTCCCAGTACGGGGCACAGGGCGCAGCGCGCGCCGGGTGGAGCGCTGCCAGGATTCTTGCGTGGTTCTACCGCGGAGCCCAGCTCGGTCATGCCGCCACGCGGACGATCCGAGTCCAGCTCGCCGCCGGTGCGGCCTCCGTGCGGATCGGGGTAACCGGCGGCGGGGTGCTGACCGACGCCGGTTCCGGTGCGCATCGCGTGCTCCGGGGCGGCGTGGCCTACGTGGTCAGGCCAAGCGGCCGGGGACTGGGATTCGCCACGCCGACGGGCACGGTCCGCGGCGGTGCGGGCGTCGGCCTCCGTGTGACGCCCGCGGCGGGGGGTGTCGTGACGTGGAACGGGCGCCCGTACCGGGGCGCATTGCTGCTGACGCCCTCGGCGGGCGCAGTGCGGGTCGTCGACGTGGTGCCCCTCGAGCAGTATCTGCGCGGCGTCGTCCCGTCCGAAATGCCGTCGACCTGGCGCGCGGCGGCACTCGAGGCGCAAGCGATCGCTGCCCGGAGCTACGCCCTGCGGTCGATCCGACCCGCCGCCCCGTTTGATGTGTACGCGGATACGCGCAGCCAGGCATACGGGGGGGTCGGCGCCGAGGCTGCGTCAACGAATGCGGCGGTGGCGCGCACGGCAGGCATCGTCGTCACCTATCGCGGCGCGATCGTGCCGGCATTCTTCTTCGCCAGCGACGGCGGATCTACCGAGAGCGTCCAGAACGTCTGGGGCGGGGGTGCCGTCCCGTATCTGACGGGCGTCCCCGACCCGTTTGACAGTGGCTCGCCCTGGCACACCTGGACGCGACCTCCGCGCGTGACGGGTACCGAACTCGGCCGCCTGCTCGGAACCGGTGGCACCGTCGCCCGCGTCGTGGTCCTGACGCGCGGCGTCTCGCCGCGCGTGCGATCGGCACGGGTCGACTTGACCTCGGGTCGCAGTATCCGGATCTCGGGCGCGACGATTGCCGCCGACCTCGGGCTGCCGAGCACGTGGTTTTGGGTGGGCCAGAGCAATCTTCCGCGTCCGTCGGAGCCCGCTCCCGGTGGCGGTGGCACGGCCGCGCCGACCCCGCCTCGTGCGGCCGCCGTCCGCGGGGCCTACATGTTGGTCACGCGCACGACCGGCAGCCTGGCGGCCGCACGAGCGGCGTTCGCCCGGCTCGGACCGATCGCCCCCGGCCGTCAGCTGCTCGTGCGGCGCAGCGGACCGGTGCGCCGATATCTGGTGGTGGCCGTCCGGACCGACTCGGCCGCACAGGCCGCCGGCGCACGGCGTGCCCTTCGGGCATGGGGCATCGCCGCCAGCATCGTCCGGGCACGACCGGGCGACCCGCACGCCCGTGCGGCGAACCTCGAGCGCGTGCGCGCCGTGACGCACGCCGTCGGTGGCGCAACCCACCAGCCTGGCGGTCTCGTGCCCGCGACGCCCGCGACCAGTGCGCCGGGCGCACCGCCCGCGCCGTAGCGCGACGGGGGCGCGGATCAGGGTCGGCGCAGCTGGTCCACCGGGATATCGTCCGGGAGCGGCAACTCCTGGGGCGTGACCCCGGTCGCGTCATCCCACCCGGCGAAGGCGACGCCGTCGCGACCTTCATGCGGGTGGGCTCCGCCGAGCGCGATCAGCACGGCCCGCTCGGGTCCGTAGTTCGCCAATTGGCGGCGCACCGCCGGGGCGACCCGCGCGACGCGGCCAGGGCCGAGATCGGTCGGAACGCCGTCGACCAGGAGCGTGAGCGTCCCCTCGAGCACGAGGTAGACCTCTTCCTGGTGGAGGTGGGCATGGATGCGACCACGCTCGCCGGGCTGGAGCACGACCTGATTGAGACCAAAGGTGGTGACGCCCAGTTCGCGTCGCAGCGGAACGAAGCGTTCGGGACCGTCGGGGCGCAGTTCGGTGTAGCTGACTCCTGTTTCCATGCAGCCACGATACCGGCTCGCCCGGCAATCCGTGTCCGCGCGGCGGGGCGGGGGATTTGACACCCGATGGTGCCGTCCGTAGCTTTCCCAAGAAAGGCAGTAAGGATTTGGCATTATTGCGGCACGTCACAACGACGGGCCCTCACGCGAACACTAGGATCACATGACACCGCAGCCCACCGAGTCCGCAGAAGACCCCGCGTCATCGCGGTGGTGGCGCCGGTGGTTCCGTCGCACCGGCGCGCCGCACGTCCCGGCCGCCCCAACTACGAGGAATGAATTGAGCGCTCAGCACCCAGAAACGATCGCCCTGCACGGGGGCCAGGCTCCGGATCCCGCGACCAACGCGCGCGCCGTGCCGATCTACCAGACCACCTCGTACGTGTTCAACGACACCGACCACGCCGCCGACCTGTTTGCGCTGCGGACGCCGGGCAACATCTACACCCGGATCATGAACCCGACGTGGGACGTGCTGGAGCAGCGGGTCACGCAGCTCGAGGGCGGCATCGCGGCGAACGTGACGGCATCCGGACAGGCGGCCGTGAGTTACTCGGTCCTGAACGTGGCGGGGACCGGCGACAACATCATTGCGGTGTCGACGCTCTACGGCGGCACGTACGCCCTGTTCGCCCACACGCTTCCGCAGTTCGGCATCGAGGTCCGCTTCGCCAGTCCCGACGATCCGACCGCGGTCGAGCGACTGACCGACGCCAACACCCGCGCGGTGTTCGCCGAAACGGTCGGGAACCCGCGCGTCAACGTGATCGATCTCGACGCCTGGTCGGCAGCCGCACATGAGCAGGGTCTCCCGCTCATCGTGGACAACACCATCCCCACACCGATCCTGGCCAAGGTGTTCGACCACGGCGTCGACATCTCCGTCCACTCGCTGACCAAGTTCATCGGCGGCCACGGCACCTCGATCGGCGGCATCATCGTCGACTCGGGCAAGTTCGACTGGACCGCGCACGCGGATCGGTTCCCCGGCCTGACCAAGCCCGATCCGTCGTACCACGGCGTGGTGTGGTCGGACGCCCTTGGGCCGGCGGCGTACATCGGGCGTGTCCGGACGGTGCTGCTGCGCAACATCGGCGCGGCGCTGTCGCCGTTCAACGCGTTCCTGATCCTGCAGGGCATCGAGACGCTGCCGCTGCGCATCGAGCGCCATTCGAGCAACGCACTCGCCGTGGCCGAGCACCTGTCCAACCACCCGAAGGTGAACTGGGTGTCGTATCCCGGCCTGGAGAGCGCACCGGACCACGAGATCGCCAAGCGGATTCTGAGCGGTGGCTACGGAGCCATCCTCACCTTCGGCATTCAAGGCGGCGCCGACGCCGGCCGGAAGTTCATCGACAGCCTCACGCTGATCTCGCATCTGGCGAACATCGGCGACGCGAAGTCGCTCGCGATCCACCCCGCGACGACGACGCACTCCCAGCTGGACGAGCGCGAGCTGGAAGAGTCGGGAGTGACTCCCGACATGGTGCGCCTGTCGGTCGGCATCGAGCACATCGATGACATCATCGGCGACATCGACCAGGCACTGGCGGCCGCGACCGCATAACCCAAGAAGGAGCGCTGCTCCGGATCATGGCCTTCCCCCGGCCGCGGCTTGCGTCACCGACGTGGACCGCGGCCGGCCGGGTTTGCGGGCAAGATGGAGGCCAGGATGACTGATGTCGTGCACAACGTTTCCGGCACATCGGCCGGCCTTGTGGCAACCCGGCGCGTCGAGCTGTTCGACGTGCTGCATCCGCTCGTGCTCGAGAGCGGCGTCGAGCTCGGGCCGATCGAGGTTGCGTACGAGACCTACGGTGACCTCAACGCGGAACGATCGAACGCCATCGTCATCTGTCATGCACTGACGGGTGACGCCCACGCCGCCGGTCATCACGGGGATCCGACCCGCCCCGGATGGTGGGACAACTTCATCGGCCCGGGCAAACCCGTCGACACCGACCGGTTCTTTGTGATCTGCGCGAACCTGCTCGGCGGGTGCATGGGGACGACCGGTCCGTCGTCGATCAACCCCGGCACCGGTGAGCCGTACGGCCTGCGGTTCCCGCTGTTCACCGTCGGGGACATGGTGAGCGTGCACCGGGCGCTGGTCGCGCACCTGGGCATCGAGCGCCTGCATGCGACGATCGGCGGGTCGCTCGGCGGAATGCAGGTCTTGCATTGGGCAATGGAATACCCGGACGAGGTCGGGGCCGCGGTGATGATCTGCGCCACAAGCCGTCTGTCGGCGCAGAACATCGCGTTCTCGGCGGTCGCCCGGGAGGCGATCATGCGGGACCCCAATTTTCATGGCGGCGACTATCAGCGCAGCGGCGAACGCCCGGACGCCGGTCTCGCCGTCGCGCGGATGATGGCCCACATCACCTATCTGTCCGAAGAGGGGATGCGGGAGAAGTTCGGGCGTCGCCTCCAAAACGGCACGACCCCGCGATTCGGATTCGACGTCGACTTCCAGGTCGAGAGCTACCTGCACCACCAGGGAGAGGTGTTTCTCCGCCGTTTCGACGCCAACAGCTACCTCTATCTGACACGGGCGATGGACTACTTCGACCCGTTCGGAGACATGCTTCAGGCGGCACCGAAGCTTGAGGGCATGCGCGTTCCCTTTCTCGTCGTCAGCTTCGATTCCGATTGGCGCTTCGATACGGCCCACTCCCGCGAGGTCGTGCAGGTGCTTGCGGCACATCGGGTCCCGGTCACCTTCCGCGAGATCGCCTCGACGCACGGCCATGACTCGTTTCTGCTGGTCATTCCCGAATATCACCGGACGGTGGCGAACTTCCTCGATCGGTCACCGGAGCGGCGTGCGCATCGAGGTCCGTATGCGGCTTGACCTCGGTGTCATCGCCGGCCTGATTCCGGATGGATCCCGCGTCTTGGACTCTGGGGTGCGGTGACGGCGCGCTGCTGCACGAGCTGATGACGAACCGCGGCTGCGAGGGGCAGGGGGTCGAGGTGTCCGCGGAGGCCTTCCATGCGTGCGTTGCGCGGGGAATCCCCGTGGTCACCGCCGACATCGACGAGGGCCTGCCGGACTTCACCGACGGGTCCTTCGATGTCGTGGTCCTGTCCCAGACGCTGCAGGCGACCCGTCGACCGCGTCTGGTGCTTCGGGAAATGATGCGCGTCGCGGACACCGGGATCGTGTCGTTCGTCAACTACGGGCACATCGCGCTGCGGTTGGGCCTCCTGTTGCAGGGGCGCGTGCCAACCCCGCGCCTGGCACCCGAGCCGTGGTTCGACACGCCCAATATCCACCCGTGTTCGATCCGCGACTTCGAGGCGCTCGCGGTCAGTCAGGGGCTCGTCGCGACCGACCGCGTGATCCTCGGAGCCGACGGCGGTCCGGCGCACGGACTCGCCGTGCGGAGGCCGAACCTGTTCGGCCGGGCCGCGGCGTACGTGGTCCGCACGTCGGTCACCTGAGTCCGGCCGTCCGCCGCATCACGGCGTGACCGGACGCCTCCGGAAGTCTTGGAGCCCGATAAACCCGACAAGGACGCCGTCGTCGACGACGAGTGCGCGTCCCCAGCGGTCCTGGGAGACGGCCTGCTCGACGACCGCGGCCGGTGCCTCGGGTGACACAACGGTGAGGTCGGCGCGCCGGACGGTCAGATCCGCTGCCGTGGCATCCTGGATCCGCTCTGCCGGCATCGCCAGCACCACTTCACGTACCAGCAGACCCTGGACCTCGCCGTCGGCGATCACCGGATAGGCGGTGCCGGGTGCCGCCGCGGTCATGGGGCCGATCAGCGCGGCGATGGGACTCGTCGGTGTGACGCTTGCAGCGAATGGATGCATCAGCTCCCGGGCGATCGCACCATTGGCGACATGCGTCGACACCGGGGCGGGCGGGCCGGGGGGGGCCGGGCGCCGCGGCCGTGTCGCCGGCTGCCGAGGCGGTCGACACCTGGCCCTCGATGTTCGCTGCCTGCAGAATGAACACGCCGATGAATGCCAGCCAGATGCCTCCGACGGTGTCACCCAACGAGACGGCCAGGACGATTCCCGCGGCGATCACGAGGAATGCCAGGACGCGCGACAGCTGCATGGCGATGCGGGTGGCGCGCCGAAGATTGCCCGTGATGGCCCACACGATGCCGCGGAAGGTCCGCCCGCCGTCAAGGGGGAGGGCGGGGAGCATGTTGAAGATCCCCAGCAGGAGGTTGATCATGGCCAGCCACCAGATGACCGTGGTGGGTGCCCCCGGGACGGCATCGGTGCGGGTAATCCCGTAGAGGGCGCCCCCGAGCAGCAATGACACGGCCGGGCCCGCCAGCGCGACGCGGATCTCTGCCGGCCCGCTCGGGAAGAAGCCCTCGAATCGGGCGACACCACCGAACAGCCATAGCGTGATGCTGTGGATCTTCATCCCCTCGCGGCGCGCCTGCAGTGCGTGCCCGAACTCATGGGCCAGGATTGAGACGGCGAAGACCACGGCCGCGACGGCGGCCATTGCCAGATAGACGCCGCCGCCGAGTCCGGGATTGGTCGCGGGAAACACGACGGCGGCCAGCTGCCAGGTCAGCAGGACCAAGAGCGGGACCAGGCTCCAATTGGCACTGATCGGGATGCCGGCGATGCGACCGAGCGGAATCGAAGACTGCATATCCCAGAGTGTGGCAGGGCGGCGAGATGCGCGCCGCCGAGGCGGTCAGGAGTCGAACGCGAATCCGAGTTGAGTGGCGTCGTCGCCGGGCGCAGGCTGTGCAACCAGGGTGGCGGGCGAAGCGGTCGGGCCGTGATCCTCGGCCGCTGCCTGCTGGGCAAGACGGTCTGCCCGCTCGTTGGCCTCGTGCCCCGCATGCCCGCGCACGAGGGTCGTGCGCACGCGGTTGTGGCGCGCCAGCTCGCGGATCATCCGCTCCCAGAGTTCGCGGTTGGCCACCGGCTGCTTGGCTGCCGTTCGCCATCCGCGACGCTGCCAGCCGCTGAGCCACCCCTGCGAGATGGCGTTCGCCACGTACGTGGAATCGGTGACGAGCTCGACGTCGGCGCCGGACGGAACGGCCGCCAGGCCCTCGAGTGCGGCAGTGAGCTCCATCCGGTTGTTGGTCGACGGGGCCTCACCGCCGGTCAGCACCACCTCGCGGCCGTGGGCGTCGTGCAGGATCGCCGCCCAGCCGCCGCGGCTGTCGGCGGTGCCATTGCCCGAGCATGCGCCGTCGGTGACAAGGGTGACTGGGGAGATCAGGTGGGCATCGGTCATGGAGTAGGACCCTAGCGCGGGCTGCCGGGGAACAAAATTTGGTCACAGGCGTTAAGTATCTGTTAGCGCGGCCGACATTAGGTGTGCCTGGGATTCCGCTCCCCCTTCATTTGGCGGGGCTCCCCGACCAGGCATCAACGTTCTCTTGGAGGAGACCTGATGATCAATCGAATCCGAAACCGCGCAGAGCGGCAGAAGGGTTTCACCCTGATCGAACTCCTCGTGGTCGTGATCATCATTGGCCTCCTGGCTGCGATCGCGATCCCGACGTTCCTCGGGCAGCAGGGCAAGGCAAACGACGCCGCAGCTGAGTCGCTGCTGCGCAACGCGGCAAGCGACATGGAAGCCGCATACTCGAGCACCCAGAGCTACTCGGCCATCACCGTGGCCCAGCTTGCGGCGATCGAGCCGGCTGTGACGTTCCAGACCACCGCCGCGACTGCGGCCAACAACCAGGTCCAGGTCACTGTGACCGCCAACGGCTACTCGCTGGACACCACCAGCAAGAGTGGTAAGGCCTTCGACTACACCAAGGACCTCACCAAGACGCCGCCCGTGTCCCGCACCTGTGGTACCGGCTGCACCTGGTAAGCACCGCCCGCACGACCGCATCATCGAGGGCCCGCTTCGGCGGGCCCTCGCGCGTTATCGGGGCCGGCCGAGATGCCCGCGACCCACGTAGCGGTGGTGACCGTCTCCGAGATGTGCGACGGGCGGGTTCGGTCGCCGCACCGCCCGGCGGCGGCCCCGCGCGAGCCACGTGCTCACCGACCGCGCCACGCCGGACGGGATCCGTCCCGTCACAATCAGGCAGAGTCCCTGCTCATTGCGGGTTTACGAGGGGCACTGCGGAATCTCCGGCCCGGGATATCAAGTACGCCCCGGGTCGGTCGATGAGACCTCAAGCGCAGACGGTCCCCAGACACGTCGGCGCCGGAGATTCCCATGCAGACCGCCCCCGAAAGTTTCGCGATGTTCCCCGATATCCGTTCCCGCGCCACCGGGCAGCGGGGCTTCAGCCTCATCGAATTGCTCGTCGTCGTCGTGATCATCGGCCTGTTGGCCGCGATCGCGATCCCGACCTTCCTCGGGCAGCAGGGTACGGGCCAAGGACGCGGCCGCAGAATCGCTGCTGCGCACGGCTGCATCCGAGATCGAGGCCGCCTACACCAACACCCAGGCGTACGCGTCGATCACCCCGGCCCAACTGAACGCACTCGAACCGTCGATCACGTTCCAGGCGACCGCGGCCACGGCCGCAAGCAACCAGGTGCAGGTGACGGTGTCCGCAAACGGCTATTCGCTTCAGACGACGAGCGCGAGCGGAACGGGCTTCACGTATGCCAAGGATCTGACGAAGTCTCCGGTGGTCTCGCGCACGTGCGGGACCGGGTGCAGCTGGTGAGGCCGGCGAGCACTCATCCCGGTGCATCGCGGCGATCGGCCGCCGCCCCGACGACGAGCTCCCGCCGCGTCTTCGGCACGAGTCCCCGGACCCCGGGCGTCGTCAGGGAAGACGGCGTGTCGCAAGGCTCAGTGTTTTCGCGCTGGGCGCCGATAGACAGAGCGTCGGGTCCGATGACCCGGCGGTCCCATCGAGCGCAGCGCCAGCCAAGGATGAGCACGTGACGCAGCCAAACGACTTCGAGCATCCGCCCGCGTTCACCGCGGCAGCCGGCCGTCCGGATGCGACGGCCGCGGCGCTCCCGGCGACTGGGCTGGAAACGGACGGCCGTCGTCGCCGCGGCCGCGGGCCTGTCCGCCGTCATCGCATTGGGCGCCGGTGCCGCGTCGGCCGCGACCGGATCGGCGCACAACGCACCGCTGGTCCCTCCGACCAACAACGCCACGTCCCCGTTCCGCGCGGATCCCGGGTCAAGCCTGCCGACGGGCCTGATTCCGAATCAGACCGTGACGCCAATCGTTGCTCCGCTCCATCCGGTCGTGCTGTCGTGGAGCCCGGTCCCCGGCGCCGTGAATTACATCGTCGAGGTGTCCGCGTCCCCGGGCTTTCAAAAGGTCGTCTGGAGCAAGCAGACGGACCAGCCCCAAATCGCACCGGACGCGATTCTGGGCGACGGAACCTACTGGTGGCGTGTCACCGCGATCGACAGCGCCGGAACCCATGGGATCACCAGCGGCGTTGCCACGTTCGCCAAGCGATGGGCCGGTACGGTCACCGGTGGCGTGCTCTCCGACACCCCGGGCGGAGCCGCATCGAGCCTGATTCGTGTCACCCCGTACCTGCGGTGGGCCCCCGTGTCGGGTGCCGCCTACTACCAGGCACAGATCGCCGCGGGCAACCAGTTTGCCGCGCCCGTGTTCGACTCCGGGCTGATCACCGATCCCGGCGTCGACCCGGGCCAGAATGCCGTCTTGCCGGACGGCAACTACATCTGGCGCGTGCGGGCGTTCGACGCCGCCCACAACCCCGGTCCGTGGACGACCGAGTCGAGCTACCAGAAGGCCTGGGTGTCACCGACGACAACCGCTCCGGATGACGGTGCGACGGTCAGCAACTTCGAACTGCAGTGGGACGCCGTTCCCGGCGCCGACTCCTATCAGGTCCAGGTCACCAAGGAACAGTTCACCTTCACCGGGAGCCCCTTGGTGGTGAACTCGACGACGGCGAGCACCGCCTATGTCCCGAACCTCAGCGAAACCCAGTCGAAGTCCCTGGGGGTCGGCCAGTACTGGTGGCGCGTTCGGCCCGTCGTGCACGGCATCACCGGAAGCTGGAGTCCGGTGTCGACCTTTTCGATGGCCGCACCGTCGGGTGGTGCCGCGACACCGACCCTCACCTCCGACACCGCCGCCAGCACGACTGCGCTGACGCCGATCCTCAGCTGGACGCCGGTGACCGGCGCGCAGATCTACCGCGTCGACGTGGCGACCGACAGCCAGTTCGACAACATCGTGTTCTCGGAGCTCACGTCCAATACCGCGTGGGCAATGCGGAGCCCGCTGCCGGACAACTCGATCAACGGTGGGTACTACTGGCGCGTGATCTGGGGCAACAACGCGAGCGTCGATGACCCCCAGTACCAGGTCGACGAGTCGCTCGCCCCGACGGCAACATTCACCAAGCAGACCCAACCGACACTCGGCTCGGCCGCGACCGGCGTCCTCACCGGACCACCGGAGTTCTCGTGGTCGGACATTGCCGGAGCGGGGCAGTACCAGCTCCAGCTGAGCCGTGATCAGCAATTCGCCGACGGCTCGACCGCGAGCATGAGCGTGTACGGGCTCGGGACCCGATGGAACGCGACCCAGAACGCACCGCTCACGAGCGGCACCTGGTACTGGCGCGTCCGACCGCAGGACATTGCCGGAAACAGCCTGACCTACAGCAGTCCGGCCCAAAGCTTCGTGATCAATCCGCCCGCTCCCGGGCCGTCGGGTCCGGCCAACGGCGCCACGGTGATCGCATCTCCCGAACTCTCGTGGGCACCGGTCGACGGCGCGTGCAGCTATGACGTCCAGGTCTCCGACTCGACAACGTTCCCGGACATCTCCGGGAGCGGCGGGGGAACCATTCCCGGCGGGGCCAACACGGCGCAGACCGCCTGGGTGCCAACCGGCGCCGTCGTGTCACATGCCGGCACCTGGTTCTGGCGCGTTCGCGCGGAGCTGTGCAACAGCGATACCGGCGCGTGGAGCAACACGCAGTCGTTCGTCAGCCAGCTGCCGCCACAGTTCAATCTGAACCACATCCCGACCACGGTCGCCTACAACGCCAACATCACGGTGGCCGGTCAGCTCATCGCCAACGGGAGCCCGGTCTCGCACCCGGTGCTGACGCTCGAGCGCCGCCTGTACCCGAGCAACACCTACACCGCCGTGAAGCTGGTCCAGGCGGACGACAGCGGGCGCTTCGCCTTCAATCTGACCATGACCCGCAGCGCCGACTGGCAGCTGCGGTGGTCGGGCAACCTGCCGTTCGATCAGGGGATCGCGTCGTTCAACGTGACGGTCGCTCCGCGGGTGTCGTTCACCCTGAACCGGTCGAAGGTCGTGCGCGGACGGCTGTACGGTGTCGCCGGCTTCGTGTACCCGATGCGGCCGGCATGGGTCCAGTACCAGACCGCACACGGCTGGACGAACCTGGTCAAGGTCCCCGTCAAGTCGCGGTTCGCATTCAATGTGCGCGCCAACTTCAGTCCGGGCACCAAGCGCCTGCGTCTGTACAGCCCGACCGACGTGAATCACATGATCGCGTCGGCGGGCTCGAGCGCACGGAACCTCTTCGTCTACGACGTGATCGTGGTCAAGAAGTGACGGGAGCGGCAACATCCGTTCCGACGTGGTGGTGGGCGCTGTGCGCCGGACTGCTCGGCTTGGCCATCGGATCGTTCTGGACCGTGGTGGTCTGGCGCTGGCCGCGTGGCGAATCCGTGGTGGCCCCCCGGTCGCACTGCACCGGCTGTGAGCGCACCCTCCACACGCATGAGCTGGTGCCGGTCGGATCGTGGCTGTGGCAACGCGGCCAGTGCCGCGGCTGCGGCTCCCGGATCCACTGGCGCTATCCGGCCATCGAGGCCGCGACCGGCCTTCTGGCGGCCGGGGCGATTCTGCACTTCGGGATGACCCTGACGGGCATCGCGGCCGCATTGCTGGCGATGGTGCTCGTCCCGGTCGTCGTGATCGACCTGGAACATCAACTCATCCCGGACGTCATCGTCCTCCCGGCGGCCGCAGTCGGTCTCGCCCTGGGGATTGCCGCGCACCCCGACCGCTGGTGGGTGCCGATTCTCGCCGCTCTCGGTGCGGGCGGATTCATGTTTGCGCTGTGGCTCGCGTATCCCGGTGGGATGGGCCTCGGCGACGCGAAGTTCGCGCTGCTGTTGGGCGCGGTACTCGGACTCTCGGTGATTCCCGCCCTGGGCATCGCCTTCGCGGTCGGGGCGCTGCTGGGGATCGTGATGATCGCCCGGCACGGAGCCCAAGCACGCAAGACGGCAGTCCCGTTCGGTCCGTTCCTCGCCGCCGGCGCCCTCGTGGCGCTGGTGTGGGGGCCGACGATCGTCGACTGGTACACCTCGAAAATCGCCTGACGGGAAAACGCCGTGAGCAACGACACAAGGACAGTTTCATGAGCTCGGTGGTTGCACTTGACCTGGGCTCGAGCGCGATCGCGGCGGTGGAGATCACCACGACACGCGAGCACGTGAGCGTCACGCACGCGAACGTCGAGCCGATTCCCGGTGGCCTGATCCATGACGGCGAAATCCAAGAGCCGGACGAGCTCGCGGATGTGGTGCGCCGCACCTGGAAGGCGGGCGGCTTCTCGGGGCGCCGCGTGCGCCTCGGCATCGCCAACCAGCGGGTGCTGGTCCGGGTGATCGACCTCCCCGTGCTCGCCGATCCCAAGGAACGCCGCGCGGCCGTCGCGTTCGAGGCGCAGGAGCATATCCCGATGCCGCTCGACCAGGCCGTCATGGACTTCCAGGGGATCGGGACCTTCCCGACCGACGGCGGTGAGCGCGAGCGGATCGTGGTCGTCGCGGCGCCAAGGGACATGATCGACGGGCTCGCCCACGTGGTGCGGCGCGCAAAGCTTCAACCCACGGGCATCGACCTCGAGGCATTCGCGATCCTGCGCGCACTGATGCCACCGGCCTCGGTGCTCGACGAGGGGTCGCCCGGATACCGAGGCCCAGGTCATCGTGCACGTCGGCGCGGAGGTCACCCACGTGATCGTCGCCGTCGACAGAAACTGCCACTTCACGCGCCTGGTCAACTTCGGCGGTAACGCGCTGACCCAGGCCGTCGCACAGCGACTCGAATGCTCGATCGAGCAGGCCGAAGCGCTCAAGATCACCTGCGGTCTGCTGGGCGACCCTCAGGGGCGCTGGGACCCGGATACCGTCGCGGAGGTTCAGCACGCGCTGGCACTGGCGGCCCGGCCGCTCGTGCGCGAGGTCGTGCGGTCGCTGGACTACTACCGCTCCCAGCCCCAGTCCCGGAGTATCGAGAAGGTGGTGCTCTCCGGCGGGACGGCGCTCTGCATGGGGCTTGACCGGTACCTGCGCCAGGGGCTCAGCATCCCGGTCGAGATCGGCGACGCCGGCGGTCAGCTCGACGACCGCGGGGGAATGTCAATGGCCATGGCGCATCGGGCGTCGGTCGCAATCGGACTCGCGATGGACGGCGGGGGGTCGGCACGATGAGGGCGGTCAATCTTCTCCCCAAGACGTCGGGCCTGACCGGCCTGGTCACGAATCGTCCGCAGCTGCTGATCATCGGTGCCGTCGGCGCCGTCGCGATCATGGGGCTGTGGGGGTACTCGGCCAACCAGTCGGCCGACTCGGCCAGCGCCCAGCTCACCCAGGCCCAGGTCGCCAAGTCCTCTCTCGATCAACAGGTTGCGGCACTCGGCGTCTACAGCGAGCGTCAGCAGGCCGTCGCCGCCGCCCAGACGGTGGTCAACCAACTCGCCGTCGGCCGGACCAATTGGGAGCGGCTGATCCGTGATGTCGTGACCGTGCTGCCGACCGGAGTTTCCCTGAACACCATCAACGGCACGCTGCCGACCACGACCGGCACCTCCGCGGGATCATCCTCGAGCGGTGGCGGGGTCGGACAGGCCAACACGACGGCCCCGCAGGGACTCCACATCGTCGGCGACGCCTATACCCAGGGAGAGGTTGCCATCACCCTCGCGCGCATCGCCACCGTCCCGGGATTGGGCACGCCGCGACTGGCGTCCTCTCAGGTCACCAACACATCAGGGAAGAACGTCGTCGCGTTCACGATCGACGTACCCATCAACGTGCAGGCGCTCGACGTCTCGGCGGCGACGCCCGGAGCAGGATCGGCAGCCACGACCGCGGCGACGACCGCGGGGAGCGGGGGGACGCCGTGAAGCTCACGGCCAAACAAAAGGCGATCGCCGGAGCGGTCGGCACCGTCGCGATCATGGGGATCATCTACACACAGGTCGTGTCGCCCGCCAACTCGCGCGCCGACTCCGCCAACGCCCAGATCGCGAAGATCCAGTCGGCGATTGCCGGGGACCGTACCCAGGTCACCCAGCTTGAGCGGCTCGCCTCCCGTCAGCCGGCCACGCTGGCACGGGCGTTTCGACTCGCCAAGGCCATCCCGCCCGGCACCCAGACGCCCGGGATGATTCTCGAGCTTCAGGCCCTCGCGAAAGCCTCGGACGTCACCCTCTCGCAGGTCCGCACCATCTCGACCACTCCGTTCGGGAGCCTCTCGGCGACCGTCTACGAGGTCGACGTGATCGGACGGTTCTTCAATGTCGATGACTTCATGTACCGCGTTCACCACCAGGTGGTCGTCTCGACATCCGGGAAGGTGGCAATCAAGGGTCGCCTCTACGCCGTCACCGGTGTGCAGATGACGCTGGCGAGCGGCTCGGGATCGAGCGGCTCCGCGAGCGCAGGCGCGAGCTCGGTGCTTGCGACCCTGCAGCTGATGACCTTCTCGAGCGGATCGGGTGCCACGGGATCCACGGGCAGCAGCTCGGCGGGCGGCGCCTCCGGTGCCTCGGGGTCGAGCGGCGCGACCGGATCGACCGGCGCAACGGGATCGACCGGCTCGACCGGCGCAACGGGATCGACAACGTCCGGAGCAGGAGGCCCAGGATGAACCGTCGCTACGTGATTGCGGGAGCCGCGGTCGTGGGGGTCGCCGGGCTGTGGTTCATGTTCGGTCAATCCGGAGGCGGCGGCGGGACGTCGTCCACCACCACCGGTGGGACGGCCGCGGCCGGAGCCGGTCCGCAGATCAGCGGTCAGACGGCGGCCGGGGGATCCGCGCCGACCGACCAGCTGTACGGATCCGCGACGGCCACGCTAGTGGTCGGTCCATCCGGGACCCTCGCAAACCTCGCGACATTCGGGCGGCCGAGGGACGTGTTCGTCCAAATCGTCGGGACCTCGTCGGGCAGCAGCAGCTCCATGACCTTCGGAACCACGCCGACGACCACCAAGACCCAGCCCATCTCGCTCGGATCCGGGACGCCGACGGCGGTTCCCTCGACCGGGAGCGGCTCGGGCACCTCGGGAACGCCCACGACGTCGACGACGACGCCGGCGCCGAGCTCAACGGGTCAAACCCTCGCTGCGGAATTCGACATCAACGGCGAGCCGGTTGTCGCATACGACGGTGATTCCATCCCGCCGGAGACGCAGCAGTTCACGGTGAAGTCGATGACCAAGGCCCAGGTCACGTTGACCCTCAACGGGGCCCTCCTCGCGAGCGGTGCGAGCTCGATCGTCATCAAGGTCGGCCAGACGATCACCCTCAGCAACCAGACTGCGCACTCCACCACGGTGATTCATCTGATCAGCGTGCACGCGGCCTGAGGCACGCGGGGCGGCGGAGACCGCCCCGCGGCGGTTCACCCGGCACGCCGTGGCGCGCCGTGGGGGAGACCTACTAGGCGGACCCGGCGGTCTGCTGCTCCGACTGCTGGGCCGCCGCGAGCGCGAGCTCCAGCCGCTCCCAGGCCCGACGCTCCGCCTCTTCATGGTCGCCCGGCGAGGCGTAGAGGTGCGCGCCACGCGAGACCGCGAGGTAGTCGGTGCGTGCCCGCTCGAGCTCGGCGGCCACAGAGTGCAGTGTTGTATCCGTCATTCGGGTCACACCCCTTTTCGGAGCCGTTGGAGGAGTATGACGGGCTCCACGGTCGTTGTCTTGCACATCCGTCACCGTGCCCCTGCCGGATCCAACAAAACCGTCCAATCTGCGGGGGATGCGGCTGGTCATTCGGGGGGCGGAGGACCCCCGGACGGGGGCGTTTCACGCGGCCGCGACGGTGTCGGTAGACTTCCCGATCCATGGCCCTGATCTATCGCACAGCCGGAGAATCACACGGCCCGGCGCTCTTCGCGATCATGGAGGGGCTTCCGGCCGGGCTCGAGCTGGTCCCGGCGGACATCGACGAGGACCTTGCCCGCCGCCAACTGGGGTACGGCCGCGGCGGCCGCATGAAGATCGAGACGGACCGCGTCACGGTCAAGTCCGGACTCCGCCACGGGCGGACCATCGGCAGCCCGTTGACGCTGGAGATCCCCAACCTCGACTTCCCGAATTGGTCGGAGGACCGCATGGCGGTCTGGGACCCGAGCACCGACGTGGAGCCGATTACGCTCCCGCGACCGGGGCACGCCGATCTCGCGGGGATGATCAAGTATGAGGGGCAGGACCTCCGCCCGATTCTCGAGCGGGCCAGCGCGCGCGAGACCGCGGCGCGCGTGGCGGCCGGCGGCGTGGCCAAGGCGCTCCTGCGACGGTATGGCATCGAGATTCGCAGCCACGTGGTCCGGATCGGCGAGGTCGCCGTTCCGTACGGCCGCGACCTGGCGTTGGCCGACTTTGCCGGCGTTGACGACAGCCCGGTGCGGTGCCTTGATCCCGATGCGTCCGCGGCCATGCGCGAGGCGATCAAGACCGCCGGCCAGGACCACGACACCCTTGGCGGGGTGTTCGAGGTCGTGGCGTTCGGGGTGATGCCGGGGTCTGGGATCCCATGTGTCGGGCGATGCCCGGCTTGACGGCCGTATCGGTCAGGCGTTTCTCGGCATTCAGGCGATCAAGGGCGTCGAGATCGGGGCAGGATTCGAGCTCGGAGCACTTCCGGGGTCGCGTGCGCACGACGAAATCTTCTGGGATGCCGAGAGCGGGTACCACCGGCACACGAACCGGTCCGGGGGCATCGAAGGCGGCATGACCCACGGCGCCCCGGTGGTGGTCCGCGCCGCGATGAAGCCGATCTCGACGCTGTCGCGGCCGTTGGCCTCGGTGGATGTCGCCACCAAAGAAGCCCAGGCGGCATTCAAAGAGCGGTCGGACATTTGCGCGGTGCCCGCCGCCGCGGTCATCGGCGAGGCGATGTTGGCGCTCGTGCTCGCCCACGCGCTGCTCGAGAAGTTCGGCGGGGATTCCATCGGGCAGCTTGACGACAGCGTGGCCCGCTATCTGGCCACGGTGCGCGGGTAGGCGTCCCGCCGATGTCTTGGGTCGTCCTCACCGGATATATGGGTGCGGGCAAGAGCACGGTCGGTCGTGATCTTGCCGCCCGGCTCGACCGCGGCTTCGTCGACTCCGACGAGCGCATCGAATCCGACGCCGGAATCGACATCCCGCGCATCTTCGCCACCAAGGGCGAGGTGTGGTTTCGGCGTACCGAAGAGCGCACCATCCGCGACATCGTCTCCGGCGGGCCCGACGGAGTGCTCGCCATCGGGGGCGGCGCACTGGAGAAGTTCCCGCACGCGCGACTTACTGGCCCGCTCGGCGGTTGTCGTCTGGTTGGACGCAGACGCCGATACGCTCTGGGACCGGGTCACGGGCTCGACGCGGCCGCTCGCGACCGACCGGGGCCGATTCGTCCGACGCTACGAGCGCCGCCGTCCCGGTTACGCCGCGGCAGCACGGGTCGTCGTCGATGCCGGGCGGCCGCTCGACGACGTGACGGCGGCTGTGGAGGCCGCGGTGCGGGACCAGCTGGACACCGATCCCGGGAGCCGGGCGTGACGGCGGACCTCGCCGGACCGGCCCACCACGTCGTCTGGGCGGAGATCGGCCCGGCCCGATTTCCCGTCAGCATCGGGCCGGGCGAGACGGCCAGGATCGCGACGCTCACGGCCGAGCGGGCTGCCGGCGACGCCGCGCTGGTGATCTTCGACGGGGCGGTGGCCGCGCACGCGGACGCCGTGGCCGATGACCTGCGGCGCGTCGGAATCCGGGTCGTGACGTGCGCCGGTCGCACCCGGCGAGTCGTCGAAATCGCTCGCGGAAGTCGAACGGCTGTGCCGCCTGGCGGCGCGCTCGGGCATTCGGCGCTCGGACGTGGTGATTGCCATCGGGGGAGGGGTCGTCGGCGATCTGGCGGGGTTTGTCGCGGCGACCTACCAGCGGGGTATCCGGCTCGTCCACGTCCCGACGACGCTGCTGGCGATGGTCGACTCGGCAGTCGGCGGCAAGACCGGTGTCGATCTGCCCGAGGCCAAGAACTACGTGGGTGCGATCTGGCAGCCGGAATTCGTCGTCATGGATACCGAGGTGCTCGCCACCCTTCCCGCCCGGGAGCTGTCGTGCGGATTTGCCGAGATCGTCAAGTACGGGCTGCTCGATTCGGTCGACCTGTTCGCGCGGGTGGAGCACTGGCCCGCTCCGCTGCCGGGCGATGCGGTCGCCGTCGTCGACCTCATTCGTGACTGCGTCGCCCACAAGCTTGATGTCGTCAGCCAGGACGAGCGTGAACTGGGTCTGCGCGCCAGTCTCAATCTCGGCCACACGGTCGGCCACGGGATCGAGGCCGCAGCCGGATACGGGCGGTACCACCACGGGGAGGCGATCAGCCTCGGGCTGTTGGCCGCACTGCGGATCAGCCACGAGGTGTGCGGGGCCTCGCTCGAGTGGCGTGCGCGCACACAGGCCGTGTTGGCCCGCCACGGGCTCCCGACCCGCCTTGATCCGGACGTTGCCGTCGGCGAGATCCTCGAGGCGATGGGGCGGGACAAGAAGGCCACAGACGGGTCGTTCAACATGGTGCTCATCGCCGAGCCCGGTACCGTATTGCTACGCCAGAATCCTCCGCACGACGTGGTGGTTGCGGCAATCGAGGAGTTGCGATGACCAAGTACGACAGTCCACGCGTCGCGCTACTGCATGGACCCAACTTGGGCATGTTGGGACGTCGCCCGTCGCAGCACTACGGGCAATCGTCGCTGTTCGACCTCGAACAGCAGGTCCGGGCCTGGGGCAGTGAGCGCGGGATGCGCGTCGGCTGTTTCCAATCCGATCATGAAGGCGCGTTTCTCGAACACGTCCACGGACTCGCGGGATTGGTGGACGGCGCCATCGTCAACCCCGGAGCGTGGACGCACTACCAATGGTCGATTCGGGACGCGTTGGAATCCCTCGGCGCTCCGTTCGTCGAGGTGCACATCTCCGATGTGGAGGCACGCGGCGACGCCGAGCCACACCGGCGCGTGTCGGTGGTCCGGGACATTGCGCTGACGGCCATCTGGGGACGCGGCATCGATGGGTACCGCGACGCGCTGGACGCCCTCGCGCGGGAGTTCGGATGACGGTCCAGGCGGAGCGCAGGAGCCGGCTCGTCACCGCGCTCGCCGCGGCGGGCCTTGATGCGCTCGTCGTGAGCCATCTGACCAACGTGCGGTACCTGACCGGCTACATCGGCTCGAACGCGGTCGCGGTAATCGGCCCGCGGGGTGCGCGTGTCCTTACCGACTCGCGGTACGCCGTCAGCGCGCGGGAACAAGTCGACGATGAGATCGATGTGGTGATCGGCCCCGGCGAACTCACCGCCCAGATTGCACGGGCCGTCGCAGACATCGCCCCCGCTGGATCGGTGGGACTTGAGGCCGCCTACGTGTCCATGTCACGCGGCCAACAGGTGACCCAGGCCATCACCGCCGCCGACGGTGCCGTGCAGGTCTCACCGGAGGTCGGATATGTGGAGCGCCTGCGCGTCGTCAAAGATCAGACGGAGATCGACGCGATCAGCGTGGCCGCGCAGATGACCGATCGCGCTCTGGCGCGCGTCCTCGAGCGCGGTCTGGTCGGCCGCACCGAACGCGAGGTGGCATTTGATCTGCAGGCCGAGCTGTTTCGCGAGGGAGCCGAGGGGCCGAGCTTCGAGATCATCGTCGCGGCGGGCCCGAACGGGGCCAAGCCCCACGCGGTACCCGGAATGCGAGTCATTGGCGCTGATGAGCTCGTGGTCATCGACTTGGGGGCAATCGCCGGCGGGTACTGCTCGGATATGACCCGCACCGCAATCACGGGCGACATTTCCGGCGAACTTGCGCACGCGTACGCGGTGTGCGCCGAAGCGCAGGCCGCGGCGGTCGCCGCGGTGCGCCCGGGGGTGTCCGGAGCCGCAGTGGATGCCGTGGCGCGGGATCTGATCACCCTGGCCGGATTCGGTGAGGCCTTCGGACACGGGCTCGGCCACGGGGTGGGCATGGAGATTCACGAGGCCCCGCGCCTTGCCCGTGAGAGCACCGACGAATTGCGACCGGGCATGATTGTCACGATTGAGCCCGGGATCTATCTCGAAGGCCGCGGAGGGGTCCGGATCGAGGACCTGGCCGTCGTGACCGATGACGGGGCACGGGTGCTCTCACAATCGCCGAAGGCATCGATAAGCTCGACCGACTGAGCGCAACGCAGGGAGACCAATGGCAATCACGACCAACGACCTGAAGAACGGGTACGTCCTCGATCTGGACGGCGAGCTCTGGAGCGTCGTGCAGTTCCAGCACGTCAAGCCGGGCAAGGGTGGCGCGTTCGTGCGCACCAAGCTGAAGAATCTCGCCAAGGGAAATACGGTCGAGAAAACCTTCCGCGCCGGCGAGAAGGTCGAGCGGGTCACCACGAGCACCGTCGAGATGCAGTACCTCTACGACGACGGTGATCAGGTCGTCCTGATGAACACCGAGACCTACGAGCAGGTCAACGTCCCGTCGGACGGGATCGAGAACGGCGACCTGCTGGCGCCGAACGCACAGGTCCAGGTGCTGTTCATCCGCGACCAGCCGTTTCGCGTCGAGCTGCCGACCTTCGTGGAGCTCGCGGTATCCCGCTGCGATCCTGGAGCAAAAGGGGACACGGTGTCGAATGTGATGAAGCCGGCGGAAGTGGAGACGGGGGCCACGGTCAACGTCCCGCTGTTCGTCAACGAGGGTGATCGGATCCGGATCGACACCCGTACCCGCGAATACACGGCGCGCGCGTGAACCGGGTCAGCTATATCGATACGACGCTCCGGGATCTCGCCACCTTCCCGTGGGGATCGTCGATCGACGCCAACGATCTCGCCGCTGCCGCCGGTGCCCTCGCCCAGGTCGGAGCGCAGGCCATCGAAGTCATGGACCCGCGCTGCGCGCGCGCGGCGCTGGAGCTGCGGACCGAGTCCCCCTGGGATCGCATTCGCGCCGTCGTCCGCCACGTCGGCCGTACGCCCGTCGGCATCGTCGTGCACGGAACGATGCTGTGGCACGACCGACCGGTCGGACCGGACGTCGTCCGCCAATTCGTCCTGTCGGCCGCAGAGGCCGGCGTCGGGCGCATTCGTGCGCTTGATCCGCTCAACGATGCGAGCTCGCTTGATGCGGTTGCCGCAGCCGCGCGTGAAGCCCGGGTCGGGTTCGTCCCGACGCTCGTGGCCGGACCGGCGCCGGACGTCACCGATACCCGCTGGGAGCGGGAGGCACGGGCGCTGGCGTCCCTGCCGGGAGCGGCGGCGCTGTGCGTGTCCGACGGTGGCGGGCACCTGTCACCCGGCCAGCTGGCCACCCTTGTCGAGACTGCGGTACGGGTCGCCGACATCCCGGTCGAGGTCATCGTGCAGGCGCCGGGGGGACTTGCCCCGATCCTCGCGCAGTCGGCCATCGCCGCCGGTGCGGCCGCGGTGTACTGCGCCGCGGGTGCCTTGGCGATGACCGCCGCGCGCCCGAGCGCCGAGACGTTGCGGGTCGCTCTGGACGGTACGGCCAACGGGCTCAGCGTCGATCGCGAGGGGCTCCATGCCGCGGCACGCATCATCGGCCCGATGCTCACGGCGGACCGCCTGTCCTTGGCCGCCGCCGATCTGTTCGGGCCTGCCGTCGCGCCTGCCCCCGGATCTCGAGGCTGCCCTGGTGAGCCGTCTTGGGCGACTGGGGATGTCCCGCAGCCTGCTCGAGGTGGCGGACGAGGTGCGCCTTGTCGCCACCGAGATCGGTGCCGCGACCCTGGCATACCCACTCGGCGATGCGATCGTGACCCAAGCAGCCGACCACGTCATCGACGGCGAGCGCTGGGTCGACATCGAGCCGGTACTCGCGGCCACCGCGCTCGGCCAGTACGGCCCGGTTCGGGGGCCCGTGTCCGAGCAGGTACTGGCGATTGCCCAGGGGTCGACCCCGCTCGACACCGAGCCCGTCACCCTGTCCGGGATCGCGCCGACGCCCCGCGCGGCGCGGCTGCCGAGGACGTGGTGCTCTGGGCCCAGTTCCCGGAGGCCGTCCAGCGCCTGGTGGCGCGGCGACAGTCGCTGCGGACCGAGGTCGCCGACGAAGAGGGCGCGGCGATCGACCGGGTCCTGCTGGAGACCCTGATCCAGGCCGTCGAAGGGTCGGCGGAGGCCGAGGTGAGCGTCGAGCTCGGCGGAGCGCGCGTGACCGTGCGACGGTCCGCGCCCGCCCCGGCGGTGACAGGGTCGGCCGCCGGAGCGGGGGAGACCCCGGTCGACGACGGACTCCACCACGTCACGAGTCCCATGGTCGGCACCTTCTACCGGGCACCGTCTCCCGAGGCGGATCCGTTCGTGACCGAGGGCCAACGTGTCGAGGCCGGCGAGACGCTGTGCCTGATCGAGGCGATGAAGCTGTTCAACGAGATCACCGCCGACGTCTCCGGGGTGGTGCGCAAGATCTGCGTGGACAACGCCCACGGGGTCGAGTTCGGCGACCTCCTCGTCCTGATCGATCCGGCCTAACCGATGGCCATGAAGCTGCTGGTTGCCAATCGGGGCGAGATCGCCGTGCGGATTCTGCGGACGGCCCGCGAGCTCGAGATCCCGACCGTGGCGGTGTATTCGACTGCGGACGCGGATTCACTGGCGGTCGAACTGGCTGATGAGGCCGTGTGCATCGGTCCGCCGCCGCCGAACGAGAGCTACCTGCGCATCCCCAATGTCGTCGCCGCGGGCGAGATCACCGGCTGCACGCACGTGCACCCGGGGTACGGGTTTCTGGCCGAGAACGCCGCCTTTGCCCGAGCCTGCGCGGATTCCGGCCTCGTGTTTGTCGGGCCGTCGCCGGATGTGATGGAGCGAATGGGCGACAAGGTCCAGGCCAAGCAGGCGGCACGCGAGGCGGGGCTGCCCGTGCTCGAGGGGTCCGACGGGGCGGTGTCCGGGCTGCCCGAGGCGATCGCGGCCGCAGAGCGCGCCGGGTATCCGGTCCTGCTGAAGGCTGCTGCCGGTGGTGGCGGGCGTGGCATGCGCCGCGTCGAATCCTCGGACGAGCTGCCGGCGGCGTTTGACATCGCCCAGCGGGAAGCCATTGCGGCATTCGGCGACGGTGGCCTGTACGTCGAACGGCTGCTGGACGGGGCACGGCACGTGGAGGTCCAGGTCCTCGCCGACGGCCTCGGCGGAGTGCTGATCGCCGGCGACCGCGAGTGCTCGATCCAGCGTCGCCACCAGAAGCTTGTCGAGGAGGCGCCCGCCCCGAACCTGCCGGACGCCACGCGCACGGCGATGCACGACGCCTGCGCCCGCGCGGCGCGGGCCTGGGGATACCGAAGCGCGGGAACGTTCGAGTTCCTCGTTGATGCGCAGGCAAACTTCTTCTTCCTCGAACTCAACGCCCGCCTGCAGGTCGAACATCCCGTCACCGAGCTGGTGTCGGGGCTCGATCTGGTGGCCGAGCAACTGCGGGTCGCCGAAGGCCAGGTGCTGAGCAGGACCGGCGTGGTGGAGCCGAACGGCCATGCGATCGAGGTGCGCGTCAACGCCGAAGATCCCGCTGCGGGATTCCGTCCGAGCGCCGGCCGGCTCCGTGAGTTCCGCATGCCGGGTGGACCCGGCGTCCGGATGGACACCTTCTGCTCGGCGGGTGTCAACATCCCGCCCAACTACGACTCGTTGATCGCCAAGCTGTGCGTGTGGGCCGGCGACCGGCCGCGGGCGGTCGCCCGTCTGCGGCGCGCGCTCGACGAGGCCCAGGTCGACGGCGTGCCGACGACGATTCCGCTGTTCCGTGACATCGTCCGCGAGTCGTCGTTCATGGAGGGCCGCTACACCACCTCGTATCTGACCGACCGTGCGCAGGCGCTGCCCTCACTCGATTCCCAGGCCGTATGACGACGGCGGGGCGGACTCCCGGCCACGAGGGTCGGCGGGCGGGCAGGACCCAGGCGGTCTTCCTGCTGTACCAGCACGATGTCACGGGGCTCGATCTCGAAGAGCTTGTCCGGAATGCCGAACGGGAGCGCGGCAAGACGATCGACGACTTCACGCGGGCCCTCATCGACGGCGTCACGGTGGATCAGGGCGCCATCGACACGCTGATCAGTGCCGCGGCCGACGGGTGGACGGCCGACCGCATCGCTCCCCTCGAGCGCAACATCATCCGCGTGGCCGTCCATGAGCTGCTTGACTGGCCCGAGATTCCCCAGGCGGTGTCGATCAACGAGGCCGTCGAGCTGACGAAGCTGTACTGCGCGACCGAAGCACCGTCGTTCGTCAACGGCGTGCTCGGGCGGATCGTGCGCGATCTCCCCGCGGAGGAGCTGTCGGCGTGAGCGATCCGCCCCCGGAGCCCCTGCGCGCGGAGATCACCCGGCTCGAGGCGCTCGCCGAGGCCCTTGACCGCGACGACCTGACGCCCGAGCAGATCAAGGAGTTGTCCGATCGTGCCCTTGAGATTGCCCAGCGTGTGTCGACGCTTATCGCCGACGCCGGCACGTCCGGCCCGGATGAGGCCGGGACGCCAACGGCGTCCTAGCGGGGCTTCATCCAGGCCATCAGGTCGTCGAACGGGACCGGCGACCCCAACAGGGCCCCCTGCGCGCGATCGACGCCGATGTCACGGGCCGTATCGAGCTGTGCCGCCGATTGGATGCCGGTCGCCACGGTCACGAGCCCAAGGGCTCGCGCGAGGCCGACGATCGCCGACAGGGTCGCGCGTGCGGCGCCATCGTCCGGAGCCGACTGGCAGATCTCCGGGGCGATACGCATCTCGCCGATCCGCAGCGCGCGCAGCTGGGTGATGGCCTCGGGACCCATCGAGGATTCGTCGACGGCCAGCATCACGCCCATCGCGCGCAGCTGTTGGAGGTTTGCGGCGACGTCGTCGGTTTCCGCGCTCGGGGGATGCGTGAGCTCGAGCACCAATGAATCGGGTGACACGCCGGATGCGGTCAGCGCCTCGGCGACATTGGTGGAGAATCCCTCATGGGCAAGCTCGGGCATCGACACCTTCACCGACAGCCCGACCGGCCCTTCCGGCCGCGGTGCCTGAAGAATCTCCGAGAGCTCATGAACGGCCTCCCGGATGAGCCAGGCCCCGACCGGCACGATCGCGCCGGTGCGTTCGGCGACCTCGACGACGTGTTTCGGCGGCGCCTGGGCGAGAATCGGATCCGTAAAGCGGATGCGGGCCGCAATGCTGACGACCACGCCGGTCGGCAGGGCCACGATCGGCCGGTAATGAACGGCCAACCGCTCGGTCAGTCCCGAGACGGCGAGCGCGGCGGCGATGGCGTCGTCGTCCGGGCCCTGGGCAGCCCCGGTGTGCGGAGCCGCGGTGTCCAAACTCACACCCTGCTCCAGAGATCAACTGCGCTCGACACGGTGACGGGAAGACTAAAGGCCCCACCGGATGCATCGGTCCCGAAGGTTCCGTGGGGACAGTCTCCGCGCTGTTCGGGACCGGTCGAGGCTCCCAGCCGGCGCGCGTTTCTCTAGGATCCCAGTGATGACCGACGACCTGTTTGAGTTGTATCCGCTCCTCGCCGGGCTCGAGGGCCCCGCCGACCTGCGGGACATGACGGACGCGCAGCTTGCCGATCTGACCCACGAGATGCGTGAGGCGATCATCACGACGGTGTCGCAGACCGGCGGACACCTCGGCGCGAGCCTCGGCACCGTGGAATTGACGGTGGCGCTCCACTGCGAGCTCGAGAGCCCGCGCGACAAGATCATCTGGGACGTCGGACATCAGGCCTACGGGCACAAGCTGCTGACCGGGCGCCTGGCCCAGTTCTCGACGTTGCGCCAGCAGGGTGGGCTGTCGGGTTTTCTCAAGCGCACCGAGAGCGAACACGACGTGATGGGTGCCGGCCATGCGTCGACATCGATCAGCTACGCGGTCGGGCTCGCCGAGGCCGAGCGTCGCAGCGGCGCGGAGCCCGGTGCGGTCGTGTGCGTCATCGGTGACGGCGCAATGACCGGGGGAATGGCCTACGAGGGTCTCAACCAGGCAGGTGCGCTCGGATCGCCCGTCGTGGTGGTGCTGAACGATAACGGCATGAGCATCTCCCAGAACGTCGGCGCGATGTCCCGCATGCTCCAGCGTGCCCGCGTCGATTCGACCATCACCCGGGTACGCGAGGAGCTCGAGCGCGGCCTGTCGCGCGTCCCCGGCGGCGGTGCGGTCGGAACGAGTCTGCGGGACGCGACGAAGGCCTTGTGGTTCGAATCCGGGGCCCTGTTCGAGGCGCTCGGGTTTGCCTACATCGGCCCCATCGACGGTCACGATCTCGAGGCCGTCCGCGGTGCGGTGCGCTTGGCGGTGCGGCGCAATCGCCCGGTACTGGTCCACGTGAAGACGACCAAGGGCAAAGGGTACGAGCCGGCCGAGGCCGATGTCGAGGCGATGCACGGCGCGGGTCCGTTCAATCCGGCCTCCGGAAAGTCCGCCCCCGCCGCCGCGCCCGGGCCGCCGACGTACACGGAGGTGTTCGGACAGAGCCTGGTCGCCGAAGCGGAGCGCGACCCGCGGGTGATCGGCATCACGGCGGCAATGCTCAAGGGCACGGGAATGCAGCACATGGCCGCGCGCTTTCCGGAGCGCACCTTCGATGTGGGCATCGCCGAGCAGCACGGGGTCGTGTTCGCATGCGGGTTGGCGATCGCCGGACTCAGGCCCGTCGTGGCGATGTACTCGACCTTTCTGCAGCGCGCGTTCGATCCGATCGTCCACGACGTGGCCCTGCAGAACCTGCCGGTCGTGTTCGCCATTGACCGTGGCGGCCTCGTCGGCGACGACGGCGCGACCCATCACGGGATCCTTGACATCGCCTATCTGCGCAGCATTCCGAACATGACGGTCATGGCCCCGATGGACGAGGCCGAGCTCGTGACGATGCTGCACACCGCCTTGCGGATCGACGGGCCCGTCGCCCTCCGGTACCCGCGCGGGTCCGGACTCGGCGTGGATCTTCCGGCACAGCCGGACGTCATTCCCACGGGGACCGCCCGGGTGCTGGCCGCCGGCGAGCGGGTCGCGCTGGTCGGCTACGGGTACGGAGCGCAGATCGCCGTTGCCGCCGCCGAACGACTCCGCGCGAACGGCGGATTCTCACCGACGGTCGTCAATGCCCGCTTCGTCAAGCCGCTCGACGAGACCATGATGCGTCAGCTCGTGGCCCGCCATGAGCTGGTGGTGACGATCGAGGACCACTCGGCCCACGGCGGGTTCGGGTCGGCGGTGCTCGAGGCGGTCGCCGACATCCCGAACCGCGTCCTGGTGCTCGGCCTTCCGGATCGCTTCATCGACCACGGCAAGCGCGATGCGCTGCTCGCGGAGGCCGGTCTCGATCCGGACGACGTCGCGGCACGGGTGCTCGCCGAGTTGTCGGGACCGGCGCGGACGGTCACCTCCGTCTAAGGGGCGGCGGTGGCAGGATCGCGCGGACCGCACCCGGGGCTATCATCGGCAGCTGTGCCACGGTCCCGTCTGGATATTGTGCTCGTGGAGCGGGGGCTTGCGCCGACGCGAGCCCGTGCCCAAGCCGCGGTGCTCGCCGGGCGCGTCCGGGTCGACGGCAAGATCAGCGACAAGCCCGGGATGGCCGTCGCCCCCGACCGGTCGATCGAGGTCACGCCGGCTCCGGAGTTTGTCTCGCGGGGCGGGCTCAAGCTCGACAACGCGCTCCGGCACTTCGATGTCGATGTCACCGCCGCGCGGGTCCTGGACCTCGGTGCGTCGACCGGCGGATTCACCGATTGCGTCCTCGCGCGCGGCGCCGCCGAGGTCATCGCGGTCGATGTCGGGTACGGCCAGCTCGACTGGCGACTGCGCAACGATCCTCGCGTCCACGTCATGGAGCGCACCAATGCGCGCAATCTGGTCCCCGGGGACCTGCCGTACGCCCCGGACTTGGTCGTGTGCGATCTCGCCTTCATTTCCACCGCTCTGGTGTGGGGCGCAATCGCACCGTGCCTGGCCGAGGAGTGGCAGGCGGTCGTGATGGTCAAGCCCCAGTTCGAGGCAGGACGCGAACATGTGGGCTCGTCCGGGGTCGTTCGCGACCCGGCCGTCCGCGCCGCCGCCGTCCGGCGGGTGGCGACGGCGATTGCGGCCGCAGGCGGTGTCGTGTGTGATGCGTGCGACAGCGGTGTGCCCGGACCGAAGGGCAACCGGGAAATCTTTCTCTACGCACGCTCCGCCGGGCCGGGGGCGACTGCATCCGATCTCGACCAACGCATCGCCGCCGCTGTCGCGGCCGGCGCCGACGGGGAGGGGAAATGACCGAGCCCAACCGAGCGATTCCGATCGTGGCGGCCCGCGCGCCCGTGGAGCGGGTGCTGCTGTTGACCCACCGCGCCCCGGAGCACACCAGCGGGGCCCTCGACACCGTGCTTGCGATCCTGGACGAGAGCGGGGTGGAGGTGCTGGTCCCGCCGGTCGAGGTGGCCAAACACCCCCGCCTGGACCAGTTCGTCTCCAGCGAAGACGTGGTCCTGCGCAGCGACGGCGAGGACCTCATCGTCGTCTTGGGCGGCGACGGATCGATGTTGCGGGCACTGGCGCGTGAGGCCGGCGCCGGCACTCCGGTCATCGGCGTCAACTTCGGCCGGGTCGGATTCCTGTGCTCGATCGAGCGTGACGATCTCGAGCACGGATTGCGTCGGGCGGTGCGCGGAGACTATTCGGTCCTGTCACTCCCGTCACTGACTGTCGACTGGAGCGACGGCACCGTGCGCGCCGTGAACGATCTTGCCCTCGTGCGCAGCGGTGAGACGCGGATCGCGGACCTGTCGTTTGCCATCGACGGCGAGAAGGTGGCCACCGTCCGGTGCGACGGGGTCGTGTGCTCGACACCGGTGGGGTCGACCGCCTACAACCTGGCCGCGGGCGGCCCGACCGTGAGCTGGCGCGTGCGCTGCTTCGTGCTCAGCTTTCTCGCAGGGCACCATCTCGATACCCGTCCACTGGTCATCGCGCCGGAGGAGCAGCTGGTCGTCACGAACTCGGCCATCTGGGGCGACTGCGACGTCCTGGCCGATGGGGCCAAGGTCGGCACGCTTGCCCCCGGACGTCAGATCACCGTCGGTCTCGGCGGGTCGGACGTCCACCTGGCGATCTTCCCGGAGGCGTCGTTCTTCCGGCGGTATCGGGAGAAGTTCGGGCGAGGCTGATGCCGTGATTCGCTCCTTGGAGATCCGGGGCCTGGTGGTCATCGAGCACGCCGAACTGGCGCTCGGTCCGGGCCTGACGGTGATCACCGGGGAAACCGGAGCAGGCAAGACGGTGCTGACCAATGCACTCGGTCTCTTGGGCACGATGCCGGCGGACCCCACGATGGTCCGTCCGGGCCATGTCAATGCGCTGATTCAGGCCACGATCGCCGTGTCGGAGGATTTCTGGGACGGGCTCGACGAGGACGATCCCGCCCGCGGAGTTCGTGAACTGGCAGACGATCCGGCCGAGTTCACCGTCAGCCGCCGCATACCCGCCGAAGGACGATCACGATCGTTTGTCGACGGGGTGGCGGTCCCGCACGCGGCGATCGCGTCCCTGGTGGGTCAGGTCATCCGGTTCTCCGGACAGGGGGAGCAGCGGCTGCTGACCTCGCCGCGGGTCCAGATGCAGGCCCTCGATCGCTTCATCGGACCCGAGACCGTCGGACGGGCAGCGGACCTCGCGCGGCTCCGCGCGGCGTACCGCAGTGCTGTCCGTGAGCACGAGCGTGCCGCCGCGGAGCGCGATCGCGTGGCGCTGCACCGTGCTGATCTCGAGGATCTGGCAGCGCAACTGGCCGCCCTTGCGCCGGTTGACGGTGAGGTCGGCCAACTGACTGCCGAACGCGACCGACTCCGCCACGCCGACCGGCTGGTGCGCGCCGCCGCGGCCGCGGCCGAGGCGGTCGCACCGACGGATGCCGACGACGGTGCCCGCGACCTCGTCGGTCGGGCCGAGCACGACGTCGGCGAAGTGGTGGCGATCGATCCCCTGTTGGAACCGTCGCTCCGACTGCTCGGTGAGGCGCGGGCCCTTCTCGAGGAGGCCGCGCTCGAGCTACGCGGATATCTGGACGGCATGGATGCCGATCCCGCCCGCCTGGATGCCATCGAGGCCCGCTTCGGCGAACTCGATCGCGTCGCCCGCCGCGCGGGATGCGGCATCGACCAATTGGCCACACGATGGGATGACATCGACCGGGAGCTTGCCGAGGGCCGGGCAGCGGCCGACGATGACGCGCGCTACCGCGAGCTTCAGGATGCCCGCCTCGCCGAGATCGCTCTCGTCGCGCGACGGCTCGCCGACGACCGTGGCCGGGGCGCAGACGACCTCGCCGTGGCGCTGACCGCCGCGCTCGGCGACTTGGCGATGCCGGACGCCACCGTGCGTGTGGTGGTGCGCTCCGACGACCCTGTGCTCGGTCCGGAGTCGGTCCAGATACTGCTCCAACCCAACGCCGGGCTGCCTGAGGCGCCGATGTCCGAGGTGGCGTCCGGCGGCGAGCTGTCCCGGGTGCTGCTCGCCCTCCACGGTCTGAGTGTCGGTGCCGACGATGCCACCTGGGTGTTCGACGAAATCGACGCGGGCATCGGCGGCGTCACCGCCGGAGCCGTCGCGCGCCGCCTGGCCGAGCTCGGGCGCTCCGCGCAGACGATTGCGATCACCCACCTGGCCCAGGTGGCCGCCGCCGCCGACGCTCATCTCGTGCTCGACAAAGGAGCGGGCGACGACGGCGTCGCCCGGACGACGATCTACCCGGTCGTCGGCGATGAGCGCGTTGGGGAGCTCTGCCGCATGCTCGGGGCGCCGGCAGATGATCCGGTGGCACGCGAACACGCGACCGGCATGATTGCGACCGCCCTCGCACAGGGGCGTGGTCAAAGCGCCGCCTAAGCAGGGCGAACGTCATCGCGTGCGCCGCGCGCCCTCGTCGGGTGATGACTGTTGGGTTGAAGAAACCCCTGCAATTGGCCAATACACCGGCGCGCCGCGGCGGTCGTGGCACGCAAGGCCTGGTGTATTGTCCCAACAGCAGCGATCGACCGAGGAGAGCTCGTGAGCGACCACCCCGTCAAGTACGTCTTCGTGACCGGGGGTGTGGTGTCCGGTCTTGGAAAGGGCATCACCGCCGCATCACTCGGCACGCTGCTCAAGGCGCGGGGTTGGAAGATCTTCTTCCAGAAGTGCGATCCGTACATCAACGTCGACCCCGGCACGATGAGCCCGTATCAACACGGCGAAGTCTTCGTCACCGAGGACGGCGCCGAGACCGACCTCGACCTTGGCCACTACGAGCGGTTCACCGACGAGAGCCTGACGCGCGTGTCGAACACGACCACGGGTGCGGTGTATGACGCGGTGATCAAGCGGGAACGGCGCGGGGACTTTGACGGCGCCACCGTGCAGGTGGTCCCACACGTCACCAACGAGATCAAGCGACGCATCCGACTTGCCGGCGAGAGCTCGGCCGCAGACGTGGTAATTGTCGAGATCGGCGGCACGGTCGGTGACATCGAATCGCTGCCCTTTCTCGAGGCGATCCGCCAGCTGCGCAATGACGTCGGGCGCGAGAACGTCGCCTTCGTTCATGTGACGCTCGTGCCGTTTCTCGAGGCAAGCGGAGAGCTGAAGACCAAGGCCACCCAGCATTCGGTGAACGAACTCCGGCGGATCGGTATCGAGCCGGACGTGCTCGTGCTCCGCTCGAACCACGACATCACGTCGGATCTCAAGGCAAAGATCGCCCTGCACGCGGGCATTCCCGAGAACGCCGTGATCTCCGCGGGTGATGCTCCCGACATCTACATGGTCCCGCTGGGAATGGAAGCCGAGGGATTCGACCGCGCCGTCTGCGACCGGTTGGGGCTGCCGTGGCGTCCCGCCGATCTCGGCGAGTGGCATGCCCTCGTCGATCACATTGGCCACTGCGAGGGCGTCGTCCGCATCGCGCTGGTGGGGAAGTACGTCCAGTTGCGCGACGCATATCTGTCCGTCGCGGAAGCCCTGAAGCACGCCGCGATCGCCCACGGGGTCGAGGTGGAGATCGACTGGATCGACTCGGACCAGCCGGACCTCACCGATGCGCTGGGACGCGCCGACGGCATCCTTGTGCCGGGCGGCTTCGGCCAGCGGGGGATCGAGGGAAAGATTGAGGCCGCGCGGTTCGCGCGTGAGCGCCTGGTCCCGTACCTGGGAATCTGCCTCGGCATGCAGGTTGCGGTCATCGAATATGCCCGCAATGTGTGCGGGATGGCGCGCGCCAACAGTGCCGAATTCGACAGCGAGACGCCGTTCCCGGTCATCGATCTGCTTCCCGAACAGCGCGAGATCGACGAACGGGGCGGGACGATGCGCCTCGGAGCCGACCCCGTCGCGCTCGTCCCCGGGACCCAGGTCGCCGCCCTCTACGACGACGCCGTGATCTACGAGCGGCATCGCCACCGGTATGAGGTCAATCCGGGCCTTCGCCCGCAGATCGAGGACGCGGGCCTCGTGGTGTCGGGGACCTCCCCGGACGGGCGCCTGGTGGAGTGCATCGAGATCCGCGAGCATCCGTGGTTCTGCGCGTCGCAGTTCCACCCCGAGTTCAAGAGCCGCCCCACGCGTCCGCAGCCGCTGTTCCGAGAGTTCGTCGGTGCGGCGCTCGCCCACGCGGTTGCCCGGCGGGGACCCGTCGGGCGGACGGCCGACGTCGACGGCGCGCCAGCGGCGGCCACGCCCGCGTGAGCCAGATCCGCAGCGAGCTGCCCGAGGCGGCCCGCCTGCTGATCGACCTTTGTGAGATCCCGTCCCCCTCGCGCCACGAGGGGGCGATGGCGGCGCGGATGCGGCGCGAGCTCGCAGACATTGGCTGCAGCGTGACCGAAGACGATGCCGCGCTGGCCATCGGCGCCGGCTGCGGGAACATCGTCGGACGCCTGCCGGCGACGGTCTCGGGCACGCCGATCGTCTTCTGCGCACACCTCGATACCGTGCCCGTCGCCGGAGCGATCGAGGTCTCGGTGTCCGATGACGGCGTGGTGACCAACCGGCATGCCGCAATCCTCGGCGGGGATGACAAGGCAGCCATCGCCGCGATGCTGACCGCGGTACGCGCGGTGGTCCGTGACGGAGCCCCACACGCGGGGATTGAGATCCTGCTGACACCGTGCGAGGAGATCGGCCTCCTTGGCGCACACCACTTCGACCCGGCGTCGCTCGACGGAGAGGTTGCCTTCATCTACGACCATGCCGGCCCCGTCGGCAGGATCATCACCTCGGCGCCATCCCACAAGCGCCTGACCGCGCGCTTTGTCGGGACCGCCGCGCATGCCGGAATGGAACCCGAGAACGGGCACAACGCGATCGACGCGGCCGCCCGTGCCATCGCGTCGATGCCGCTCGGGCGCATCGACGCCCAGACCACCGCCAACATCGGGACGATTCACGGCGGGCAGGCGACCAACGTCGTCGCCCCGGGGTGCGAAGTGATCGCGGAGGCGCGCAGCCGGAGCGCTGCTGCGCTTGGCACTCAGATCACCGCAATGGTCGATGCCTTGACCGAGGCGGCGATCGCCGGCGGCTGTGATCTCGAGTGCACGGTGCAGACACAGTACGTCGGCTACACCCTTGCGGACCACGCGCCCCAGGTGCGCATGGCCGAACAGGCCCTGCGGGCAGTCGGGCTCACGCCGGTGCATGCTGCGGGTGGTGGTGGGTCCGACGCCAACGCGCTGCTGCGCAACGGCTTTCCCGCGGTAAACCTCTGCAACGCCATGGCCGATGTGCACACTGCGGCCGAGTCGATTGCCATCCGTGATCTTGAGACGATGGTGGCCGTCACACGTGCCCTGATCGACGGGGCGGTGGCACAGTGACCGCCCCGCGCCGATGGCCCGGCGGCGGCGGTCAGCCGCCCGAGGATGTTCTGGACCCGCCCGTCGCGACAACGGTGGTGTTCACCGGCGAGATCGTCCGGCTCAGGATCTCCGAGTACCGCCGTGCGAGCGGTCTGACGGTGCGACGTGAGGTGCTCGACCACAACGGCGCGGTCGTGATGGTGCCGATCGAGGATGATCATCTGCTGATGGTGCGGCAGCCGCGGGAGGCGGTCCAGGAAGTCATGCTTGAACTGCCCGCCGGCAAGCTCGATGCTCCGGACGAAGAACCGCTCGCGGCGGCACGACGGGAACTTGGCGAAGAAGTCGGCCGCGACGCCGGGCACTGGAGCTACCTGGGCGGCTTCTACACCGCGCCGGCCATGTTGACCGAGTTCATTCACCTGTTCATCGCGTCGGATCTGGGCCCCAGCGCCATTGCGCCGGTCCCCGACGAGGAGATCGAGGTCGTCCGCGTGCCGCTGTCGCACATCCCGACGCTCCTGACGACCATCCGCGACGCCAAGACGCTGATCGGCCTGCTGCAGACCGCACGGGCCCTCGGGTTGTAGGCGGCGCCCCGTGATCGTCCTTCCCTCCGGAGATCGCCTCCGGCTGATCCGCCAGGTGGATCACCAGGCCCAATGCGGCGCCCTGGCGCGAGCCTGGGGGAACACGCGCTTCTTTCGGCCGGACCCCTACGACCCGTTGATCGACGTGGCCGAGTGCCACGACGAGGGCTGGCGCGGGCAGGACGAAATTCCCACCCTCGACGACCACGGCGAACCCGTCAATTTTCCGGATCTCGATCGGGGTATCCATGCGCCGATGTATGAGCTGGGCATCGCCGAGGCCGCGGTCCGCGGTGCCCGTGTTGGATTACTGGCGAGCATGCACGGTCAGGGGCTCTACGAGAAGCGCATGGGCTTGGATGGGCCGCCCCCGGAGCGCGATGATCGTCCGACCTACGAGCTCGCGTTCCTCCGCGACCAGGAGCGTCTCCAGGCGGAAATGCGTGCGCACCTCGGCGGCGACCCCGAACTGGCCGTGTGGGCCTGGGACTGTTATCGCATCCTTCAGGCGTGGGACGTCCTGTCGCTGTATGTCTGTTGGCACGGTCTGTCCAACGGCCTGACCTGGGCGCTGCCGCAGGTCCCGCGCACCGCTGGGGACTTCGGAACGTCGCTGACGGTGACCTCCCGCGATGCACACACGTGCGTCGTCGATCCCTGGCCGTTCGCCGACGCCCGCGTGGACCTGTCGATCGCCTGCCGGTTTCTTCCCGCGGGCCCCTACGCATCCGCCGCCGAATTGGGCCAAGCCCTGCACGACGCCGACGATGAGCAACTGGAGCTAGTCGCCGTCCCCGTCTGAGGGCGATCCGGTGGTGCCGCCGGCACCGTCCCGGACGTCGACTCCCATCCGTGCACCGTGCAATCGCCCGCGATTGAGCAGGTTCGCGTCGGCGGGTACCGCGAGCGGGATGCCGCCGGTGTCGATCATCAGCACGCGGGCGGGGGCAACCAGCAGCCGCAGGGCGGTATAGGCACACGCCATCGCATCGAGCACGGCCGCGTCCGCGATTGCCGCCCAGTCGTCCGGATCGGGGTCGGGTGCCCAGTCGCCGAGATCGAGTTCCGTCGCCAGGAGCGACATGGCCGCGGCACGCCCCGAGGGTACCGCGCGACCCGTCCCCTTCGGGCGGTACCTCGCCGCAGGCACGTCGCGCCAGCGCTCCCGGTACACCGCCAAGTCGAGAGCGTCGTCGACGGACGGATGTTCGGTCTCCCAGGCAAGTTCGCGCAGCACGGCATCGGGTGCGGTCTCTGCGATCACGCGCCCGGGAGCGCGCAGTCGCTCCAACAGTCGCGGACCGCGGGCACCGCCATAGACCTTGTCAAGACGGTCGCCGGACACGGGGAAGGCGGTGATGTCCAGCCATGCCAGGAGTTGATCGACCGGACGTGTGCCGGTGCGGTTGGGAACAGCGAGTGGGGCATCGACGGCGACGACCGCTGCCGACCGCGGGACCGCACGGGCGATTGCCGCGTCATCGTCGGCCATGTGGATCTGTACCACCGCGCCCGCGGGATCCACGACGACGACGCATGACGGTCGCGGTGTCGCCACCGCCGCGATGACGGGCATCAGATGGATACCGCATGCGGTCGCCTGTGCAGGGACTTGCGTGCGTGCGGCTAACAATGGGACGAACCACTCACGGACGGGTAGATTGACGCGACAGGCGACCGTCCACCGCCGGGGGGCATGCACGTGACGACGATCGTGATCTTGATAATTGCGCTGCTGGCGCCATGGGTGGTCCATCTGGCACCCCCACGGCAGCGTCCACTCGCACTGGTCTGTGCGATTGGCCTGCTACTTATCATCGGAATCTTCCTCGAGAACCCGCTGGGCTCGTGGGCGTTCTGGGTCGGGCTCGCTGTCGGCATCATCAGCGTGGTGATCGTCGCACGTCGGGGCGTCAAGCTCCCCATGCGCGGACGCGACCGTCGGCCGGACGCACGATGCACCACCGGTCGACGACGAGACCCTGCACGGCGACTAGCAGCGGCGCCGGGGATCAGATGATGATGCCGGATCGCGGGGTACGGTCGGCGACCGTGCACGCCGCCCGCGCACGCGGGCGGCGGGGTCGCGCCAGGTAGGCCCGGATCTCGGCGGCAAGCTGTGTGCGCCGCGGATCCTGCCCGTCTCCGGCCACGGTCACCGTGGCGACCGGACGCCCGTCGGTGGCGACGAGGGTGGCCGCGCTCGTCACGGCAGTGCCGGCTCGAGGAACCGCGAGATCAACAACTGCGCCCGGGTGGGGTCGTCGGTCTGCACAATGCCTCGCTCCAACGTGCCGACTCCGGCCGCGCGCTGTCCGGTCTGGATCTCGGCAATGCCCGTGGCCGACAGGGCGTTGGCGTCGGTGGGGTCGATGGCGACCGCACGTTTGGCGAACGGTGCCGCGAGATACGGCAGGTGGGACTGTTCGAGAGCAAGTGCCGCGTATGCCGGGGCGGCGGCGCTGGCCGGATCGCGGCTCGCGGCGACCGCAAATGCTTCGGCCGAGGAGGAGTCGTTGCCGAGGGCGTCATACGCGAGGCCCTCACCGAAGGCGGCCAGCGACTGGGAGTTGTCGGCCCGGTACGCCCGAATCCAGAACGACAGGGCGGCGGACTGGCGATGCTGGGCCACCGCGAGTTGCGCACGCGCCATCTGCGCCAGGCTGGTGGTGCTGTTGGTGCCCTTCCAGGTGGCGATGATTCGCCCTGCCTGGAGCAGCTTTCCCACGGAGATGTCGTAGGTGGCAACCGCGTAGCCGTAGGCGAACCGCTTGGTGGCCGCCGCCTGCGACATTGGTGAGGCGAGGTTCGACACCGCGACCCAGTCCGGCGGTGCATTGACCGTCTTGGTCAGCGTGGTGATCCCCCGCAGCAGCACGATCGGGACCGGCGTCTGCGCAGGGAGCAGGCGGGTCGCCCGCTGAAAGCCGCCGGGGCTGCCCGTGCTGAGGCCGTTGATCGACTCGATCACGTCGCCCCGCAGGATTCCCGCCGCGGCGAGGGCACTGCCGGGATGGACTCCCACGACCACCTGGCCCCCGGTCATGTGCAGGCCGAGGTTGCCGCGAACGAACGTCGTGTTGGGGATCGTGTACCAGTCGAGCATGCCGCGGGGCGCCGTGTAGGTCAGCGCCAGCGGCAGCGTGTGTGCCGCGGCGTTGCGTCCGCCGGGAGTCGTGGCCCCGACGAACACCGTGTAGGCGGTCGCCGGCAGCTGGTAGCCCTGGGAGTCCGTCGCCTGGACGAGCAGGAACACCCGACCCGCGCGGTGGTATCCGGAGGTGGTCACGATCTTCATGACCCGATGGTTTGAGACGCGGGTGACGCGTACGACCAGGCGGGCGGTCGCCGACAGCCGGGCCCCCACCAGGAACCGAGCGTGGCCCTGTTGGGCCGAGACCGTCCGCGGCACGATGATGGATGACACGACCGGCGTCGGTCCGGTGGCCGCCATCGCCGGGGTGATCGCCGCAGCGGCGCCGGAGACGGTCAGACCCCCGGCGGCAATGGCGATCGTCAGGGTGCGGCGATTCATGTCCGGACGATATCAGCCATGTGTACGATCGCCGGGATGGCCGTTCCGCTATCGCCTCTCGAGCTGCTCGAGCGCACCTGGCGCGGTGACCCCGTCGGCGTTGATGACGCGCGTCGGTTTGTCACCAGTTGGCTTGGCAACGGGGCAACCGATGCCCAAATGGCAGCGTGGTGCGCGATCGCCCAGGCACACGGCCTGCCCCGAGATTGCACGGCCGGAATGATGTCGGCGCTGATCGGCTCCGGCGAGCGGCTCGACCTCGCGCCCCTCGGTATGACCGGCGATATGCATTCGACCGGCGGCGTCGGCGACAACGTGTCGTTGGTGGCAGTCCCGATCGCGGCGTCGCTGGGGGTCCGCGTCGCGAAGATGAGCCGTCGCGGGCTCGGGTACTGGGGTGGCACCATCGACAAACTCGAGGCGATTCCCGGATACCGCACCGGGCTCGATCTCGGTGAGTTTGTCGGCCAAGTCCAACGCGTCGGCTGCGCGGTCATCGCCCAAAACCCGCGCCTTGTGCCCGGTGACGCACAGCTGACGACCCTCAGGGAAGCAACGGGCACCGTTGCCAACCGCGACCTGGTCGCCGCATCGATCATGGCGAAAGCCTTGGCCGGTGGGGCGGAGGCGCTCGCCCTGGAGGTGACATGGGGCAACGGGGCCGCGTGCCGCGATGCCCAGGAGGCGGCCGCGACCGCCGACCTGATGGCGTGGCTGGCCCACGGTTGGGGGCGCCGCGTCCGGACCACGGTGACCGCCATCGACGAGCCCCTCGGGCACATGGTCGGCAATGCGCTGGAGGTGCGCGAGGCGGCGGCGGTCCTGCAAGGGGGCGGCCCGGCGGACCTTCGCGACATCGCCGTTCGGCTGTCGGGGGAGCTCGCCGAGGCTGCCGGGGTGGCGGCGCCGGGGGAAGGATCGACCCGCGCGGCCCGCGCCCTTGCGGACGGCACCGCGCTCGAGACCGCTGAGCGGTGGGTGAGCGCTCAAGGGGGAGATCCCGGCGTCTGGACGGGTCGCACGGACCTGCCCGTCGCTCCGATCGGCGTGCCGGTGGTGGCGACACACGGCGGCACCGTTGATGCGATCGATGCACGTCGGGTCGGTGAGGCGGTCCGCCGGCTCGGCGCCGGACGGTTGCACCCGTTCCAGCAGGTTGACCACAGCGTGGGCGTCGAACTGCGGGTCAAGTGTGGCGACGCCGTGGAGCCGGGTGCGCAACTGGCCATCGTGCACGCCCGCGACGCGTGGCTGGGAGACCACGCCGTTGCGGAGATCGGCCAGTCATTCCGGCTTCGCGACGGCGCGGATCCGCCTGACTGATGCCGGAACTCCCGGAGGTCGAGACGATTCGTGCCCAGTTGCTCCCACGCCTGACCGGTCGGACGATCACCCGGGTCGCCATCGTCGATCCCCTGATCGTCGCGCCGGCCGCCCCCGACGCCGTCGCCCACGGCCTCGTCGGTCGGAGCGTCACGACGATCGCGCGCCGGGGAAAGTACCTGCTCGTCGTGCTCGACTCCGGGGACACCCTTGCGCTGCACCTGCGGATGACCGGTCGCCTGCACTGGCGTGGCGGTCCCGCGGCCCCGGGTGACGAGCGCTTTCTCCGGGCAACGCTCGAGTTCGACGACGGCAGCACCGTGACGTTCGGGGACGCCCGCCGCTTCGGACGAATGTGGATCATCCCGGCCGGAACCGAGATGCGCGAGTACTGGCGGGGACGGGTCGGGATCGAGCCGCTCGGCCGGGAGTTCACCGCCGATCGCCTCGCACTCCTGCTCGGCGCCCGGGCCGCCTCCGTCAAGGCAACGTTGCTCAATCAGGCGATCGTGGCGGGATTGGGGAACATGTACGTCGACGAGGCCCTCTTTGCGGCCGGTATCAATCCGCGGCGTGGCGCCGGATCGCTGGACGCCACCGAGATCCGCCGCTTGCATCGCGCGATTCGGGACCGGCTCCGCGTGGCGATCGGGGCAGGCGGTGCGTCGATCGACACGTATCGCGACGGCCTTGGCCAGCCGGGTCGGATGCAGACCCTGTTGCGGGTCCATCTGCACGAAGGCGAGCCGTGCCCGCGGTGTGGGACGATCATCGTCAAGGACGTTGTGGCCCAGCGCGGGACCTACTGGTGCCCTCGCTGCCAGCCCGATCCGTCCGGCGCCGTCCCGGCGGTGCCATCGCGTCGTCCGCGCCGCATCCGCCACGAGGTGGTCACATGAGCGACATCTCTGCTTGGCCGACCGACTTCAGGGTGGGCCATTGGACGGACATCGACGCCGGGACCGGGTGCACCGTGATCATCCCGCCGCCGGGAGCCGTCGCGGCCGTCGACATCCGGGGTGGCGGTCCGGGAACGCGGGAGACCGATCTCCTGTCGCCGGAGTCCCCGTTTGTCGGTGTGTCTGCACTGCTGCTCACCGGGGGCAGCGCCTTCGGGCTGGACGCGACGGCCGGCGTCGTGCGGTGGTGCCTCGACCAGGGCATCGGGTACGACGTCAGCGTCGCGAGCATCCCCATCGTCCCGACCGCGGTGATCTTCGACCTCGGCGTCACGGGAAACCTGCGTCATCCCGAGCCCGATGACGCCGCCGCCGCATGTGCCGCGGCGATCGTCGGCGTGCCGGAACAGGGGAGCATCGGCGCCGGAACCGGGGCGACGGTCGGCAAGCTGTTCGGGCGCGGCGGCTGGTGCAAAGGAGGCTTGGGCGTCGCCAGTGCCCCGACGAGCGACGGCGCCACCGTGGCGGTGGTTGTCGTCGTCAACGCCTTCGGCGACATCATCGACGAGGATGGGCGCGTGCTGGCCGGGGCCTGGCGCGCCGGGGACGGCTTTGTCGACGCCCGGCGCGCGGGCCTCGAGATCGCCCCCGAGCATCCGCGCCTGGTGAGCAACACCACCCTCGTCGCAGTCGTGACCGACGCTGCGCTCTCGAAGACCGAAGCCACCCAGGTGGCTCGGGCGGCGTCGGCCGGCGTCGCGCGTGCCGTTGCTCCCGTTCACACCCCGATGGACGGCGACGTGACGTTCGTGCTGGCGGCCGGTGACCGGCCCTCGTCGTCGTTCGTCGTCGGATCGGCTGCGGCGTCCCTGACGGCCCAGGCGATCAGGAACGCCATCCGGTCCGCAACCCCTGTGCGGTCGGTCCCGACGGCCGCCGACCGCGCGCGGGAGGGCTAGGCGGCCAGGAGCCGGTCCAGGTCCCCGGACCGGTTGAGGGCAGACAGTTCGTCGAAGCCGCCGACGGGGGCATCGTCGATGAGGATCTGGGGGACCGTCTGACGGCCGGTGAGGTCGACCAGGAACTGACGTCCCTCGGGGGACAGGTCAACGCGGCGCTCCTCGAACTCGACGCCCTTGGCGGTGAGCAGCGCCTTGGCGCGTGTGCAGTAGGGGCAGACGGAGGTGGTGTACATCACAACTGTTGGCATACCCCTAAGGGTACATGAGGGCGTCAAGCGCGGCCCGGGTGTCGGCAGGTCCTGTCACCATGGGGTGGTGCCGTCCATCGACACCGAAGCGGTAGTTCTCCGGACGATTCGGTTCTCCGAAGCGGACGTCGTGCTCGCGTTGTACTCCCCGGATCAGGGGCGGTTTTCCGCCATCGCCAAGGGTGCGCGCAAGAGCGGGTCGAAGCTCGGCGGGCGCCTTCAGCCGGGTGTGTGGATCCACGTCGGGGTGGCCCGCGGCCGCGGCGATCTGGGTACGGTCAGGAGCGCGTCCACCATCCATGCGCATGCGGGGCTTTGGCAGGAGGGGTACCGCCTGCGAGCCGCGAGCTCGGTGCTGGAGACGGTGCTCCGCAGCGTGCCCGAGCACGAGGCGATGCCCGAGATCTTCCATTTGCTGTGCCGCACCCTCGGATTGCTCGCCACGGCCGACCCCTTGTCCGGCCCCCCGCGCTTGGATCCGATCGTGCTGGGCTTTCAGGCCAAGATCCTCGTCGTATCGGGACTGCTGCCGCGACTGGGAAGTTGTGTCGTCTGCGATTCCCCGGGTCCGTTGGTCGCGTTCTCGGCGCATGCCGGCGGCATGCTCTGTGAGACGTGCGCCCGCGGCGGGGAGCCGCTCGAACGGGCGGCGCGCGATGCATTCGCCGGACTGGTCGGACACCCGCTCGCCGATGCCCGCACGGTCTGCCCCGCAGACGCCCGGGTCGGCGTCGAGCGCATGATCGGGCTCGTGCTCCACGAGCATCTCGGCGTGACGCTGCGATCGGCGACACCGCTCTAGGACGCCGGCGGGGGCGGCGGGCGATCTCGGCGTCCGCGGTCGGTATGCTCCCGGACGTCCCCTGACTCCGGCATCTGCTGTCGAGGATGTGATGGGTGCGGCGGACTCGGTCCGCGGTCCGGCCGGGCCGCCGGCGCCGGGCCGGGCGCGTCGGTCCCGCCCTCGGCGAAGGGGCGATCGACGATGAACCGGGCACGCGAGAGGGTGGGCCACACGTGGCGTTGACGTTTCAGGACATGATCCTCCGGCTGCACGCCTACTGGGGCGGACAGCGGTGCCTCATCATGAACCCGTACCACACCGAGGTCGGGGCGGGCACGTTCAACCCCGCGACGCTCCTGCGCAGCCTGGGACCGTCGCCGTGGCGAACCGCCTACGTCGAGCCGTCGATCCGGCCGACCGACGGACGCTATGGCGAAAACCCGTTCCGTCTGCAGCACTACTTTCAGTACCAGGTGCTGCTCAAGCCGTCGCCCGAGGACGTTCAGGACCTGTATCTCGGATCCCTCGTCGCGCTGGGAATCCGCCCGGAGGAACACGACGTCCGGTTCGTCGAGGACGACTGGGAGGGCCCGACGCTTGGGGCGTGGGGGCTGGGCTGGGAGGTGTGGATGGACGGGATGGAGATCACCCAGTTCACGTACTTCCAGCAGGCCGGGGGCATCGATCTGACGCCGATCTCCGTCGAGCTCACCTACGGCCTCGAGCGCATCGCGATGTACATCCAGGGTGTCCGCTCGGTGTATGCGCTCGAATGGTCTGACGGGGTTACCTACGGGGACGTGTATCAGGAAAACGAGCGGCAATGGAGCGCGTACAACTTCGAGGTCGCCGACACCGAGGCCCTGTTTTCCCAGTTCGGCGCCCACGAGGCCGAATGCCTGCGGTGCCTGGACGCAGGCCTCGTGCTGCCGGCATACGATCAGGTGCTCAAATGCAGCCACAGCTTCAATCTTCTTGATGCCCGTGGGGTGATCAGCGTGACCGAACGGGGGGCATACATCTGGCGTGTCCGCGCGCTCGCCGCCAAGGTGGCCGCTGCGTATCTCGCCGCGCAGACGGAGACTGCCGATGCCTGACTTGTTGATCGAGATCGGCTGCGAGGAACTGCCGGCCTCGGCGTGTCGGGAGGCGATTGCCCAAGTCCCGCGACTTGTGGCCGACGCCCTCGCCGACCAGCGCCTTCCGGAACGTGCGATCGAGGTCATGGTCGGACCGCGCCGCATCACCTTTATCGTCCGCGATCTCCCGGCCGAACGCGCCGGACGCACCCGCCACGTGCGGGGGCCGGCCGAGCGGGCCGCCTTCGGCGACGACGGCATCGCGACCGCCGCCGCCGCCGGATTCGCCCGCTCGCAGGGGCTCACCGTCGACCAACTGGTTGTCAGGGATGACGAGGGGCGGCGATTCGTGTTCGCCGAAGTCGTGGAGCCGGCGGCACAGACGGCTGCACTCGTGCCCGACATCGCCCGAGCCGTCATCGACGGCATCCGCTTTTCGAAGAACATGCGCTGGGGAGCCGGCGTCGGACTTCGGTTCTCGCGCCCGATCCGCTGGATCGTCGCAAAGCTCGGCGACCGCACGATCTCCTTCGACCTCCACGGCATCACCGCGGGTGAGATCAGCCACGGACATCGCTTCCTCGGCGGTCCGGTCGCCGTCGCCAGCGCCGACCGCTACCGGGAGCAGCTCCGCGGGGTCGGGGTGATCGCCGACCACGCCGAACGGCGGGCCGAGATCATTGCCGAACTCGATGCGGCGGCGGCACGGCTGGGATGCAGCTGGCGCGATCCCGGCGGCAAGCTCGAAGAAGTGCTGTTTCTGGTCGAGCGCCCGAGCGTCATCGTCGGTGACATTCGCGATGAGCATCTCCGGTTGCCGAACCCGGTATTGGTGACCGCCATGCAGTCGCACCAGCGCTACTTCCCGCTCGAGCGCGAGGACGGTGTCGCTTGAGGCGAGGTTCTTGGCGGTGTCCAACGGCGATCCGGCCCACGCAGCGGTGATCACCCGTGGCAACGCCGACGTCCTCGACGCCCGGCTCCAGGACGCCTCGTTCAGCTTCGACCGTGACCGGGAAGCCGGGCTGGCGGCACTCAATGGCCGCCTCGATGCCATCGTGTTCCACAAGCGGCTCGGGTCGATGGCCGACAAGCGCGACCGCGTCGCGGCGTCGTGCCGCGGACATCGCACTTGCCGCCGGGCTCCCGGCCGACCAAGTGGCCGAGGCACGGCGCGCCGGCGAACTGGCGAAGGTCGACCAGGGAGCGGTGCTCGTCGCCGAATTCTCGGATCTCCAGGGCTACGTGGGTGCCGAATACGCCGAGCTCGAGGGCGAACCCGCGCCGGTTGTGGCCGCCATTCGCGAGCACTATCTGCCCGAGGGTCCGGACTCCCCGTTGCCGTCGAGCGACGTCGCGGCCGCCGTCGCGCTCGCGGACAAGCTCGACAACCTCGTCGGCGCCTTCCTCGTAGGCGAGATCCCGACGGGCTCGAAGGATCCATACGGGCTTCGTCGGGCCGCGTCCGGCATCGTCCGGGTCCTTGTCGACCGCGGGTGGGACATCGACCTCGACCCAGTCCTGCGGTCCGCGGCCGCACGCCTCGCGGCAGACGGCACCGACGTGCCGGAGGACCCCACAGCCGCCCTGGTCGAGCTTGACGACTTCATCGGCGATCGCGTCGCGTTCCAGCTGTCCGAAGACGGCGTTCACGCGGAATCGGTGGCCGCCGCCCACGGTGCGCGGCTCGGAAGCATCGTCGCGACAGTCGGATGGGCGCGGACACTCGATCGCCATCGCGATGAGGAGCGCCTCCGGGAGATCTGGACCGCCAGCACGCGCCTGTCACGGCTCGCGGCTCGGGGAGACGTGCCCGAGGGCCGGTTCGTCCCCGCCGGAGACGCGGGTGAGGATGCACTCGCCGCCGCGGTGGAGCGCGCCGCCGCGCGAATCGCGCAGGCACGAGACGACCGTGATCTCGACGCGGCGCTCGACGCGGGGGCGCCGCTTGCCGCCGCGGTGGACACCTTCTTTACCGACGTGCTCGTCAATGCCGACGACCCCGCGGTGCGCAGTCGCCGGTACCGCCTGATCGCCGACGCGGCCGAGACGTTCACCGGGATCGCCGACTTCACCAGGATCACCGATCAGGGGGGTGGGCGGTGAGTGCCACCACGGCCGTCAAGCGTGTGTACAACTTCTCCGAGGGCTCCCGGGACATGCGGATGCTGCTCGGGGGCAAGGGCGCCAACGTCGCCGAGATGACCCGCCTCGGCCTTCCGGTTCCCGGCGGATTCACGATCACCACCCGCGCCTGCATCGACTACCTCGCCGGTGGTCATGTGATGCCGGCCGGCCTTGACGTCGAGATCTCACGGCATCTGGCTGCGCTTGAGCAGCGCACCGGCAAGCGGCTTGGTGACCCGCACGACCCGCTGCTGGTGTCGGTGCGCTCCGGGGCGCCGGAGTCGATGCCGGGGATGATGGATACGGTCCTCAACCTGGGCCTGAACGATGCATCGGTCGAGGGTCTGGCGGCCCGTACCGGCAACCCGCGGTTCGCCTACGACTCCTACCGTCGATTCATCCAGATGTTCGGCGACGTCGTCGCCGGGGTCGACCGCGCGCTGTTCGAGGGTGCCCTGACCGACCTCAAGCAGGCGCGAGGCGTCGCCCAGGACGTGGACCTGTCGTCGGACGATCTCCGCGGTCTGGTCGACACCTTCAAGCAGATCTACCGCGACCACTTGGAGCCACGATTTCCCGCAGGAGCCCCGAGCCCAGCTCGACGCGTCGATCAATGCGGTCTTCGAGAGCTGGGACAACCGGCGCGCCAAGGACTACCGCCGGGTCCACCGTATCCCCGACGACCTCGGTACGGCGGTCAACGTGCAGCAGATGGTCTTCGGCAACACCGGACCGCGGTCGGCCACCGGAGTGGCCTTCACCCGCAACAACACGACCGGCGAGGCCGGAGAGCCATTCGGTGAATTCCTCATCAACGCCCAAGGGGAAGACGTCGTTGCCGGCATTCGGACCCCCGAACCGCTGGTGAAGCTGCGGGACCACCTGCCGGAGGCCTACGAGCAGCTCGTGGCGACGATGGCGCTGCTGGAAAAGACGTACCGGAACATGCAGGACGTCGAATTCACCATCGAAGACGGCCAGCTCTACATGCTCCAGACCCGTAACGGCATGCGGAGCGCGGAAGCCATGCTGCGGATCGCGGTTGACATGGTGGACGAAGGACTCTTGGCGCCCGGCGAGGCGATGCGCTCGCTGGTCGTGGCCGACCAGGTGCGCCAGTTGCTGCTGCCGCGGCTGGACATCTCCGGGGCGCCCGTCCCGGCCGCCACCGGCGTGCAGGCCTCGCCCGGGGCGGCGACCGGCGTTGTCGTGTTCACCGCCGATGAGGCCGAGCGGCGCGGGCGGGCGGGGGAGAACGTGATCCTCGTGCGCGACGAGACGACCCCCGATGACTTTCATGGCATGGTCGCCGCCAAGGGCATCCTCACCGCGCGCGGCGGCAAGACCAGCCATGCCGCCATTGTCGCCGTCGGCATGGGAACTCCCGCAGTGACCGGGGTGACCGACCTGACGGTCGACGAGGCGGACGGGTCACTGCACGATCCGCGGCGGGATCGCCATGCGTGAGGGGGACTGGATCACGATCGACGGTGCCAAGGGGACCGTCTACGTGGGCCAGCTGCCGCTGTTGCCACCCGATCCGCACAATCCCTATCTCGAGCGGGTCCTGTCCTGGGCCGATGCGTTCCGGACCATGCGGGTCCGTACCAACGCCGACACGCCGGACGACGCCCGTCGGGCACGGGAATTCGGCGCCGAGGGGATCGGGCTCTGCCGGACCGAGCACATGTTCGGCGGCGAAGATCGTCTCCCGTACGTGCAAGACATGATCATGGCCGATACGCGTGAGCAGCTCGTCGCCGCCCTGGACCACCTGCGCCAGTTCCAGATCGACGACTTCATCGGCATCTTCGAGGCGATGGAAGGGCTTCCGGTCACGATCCGTCTGCTCGACCCGCCCCTCCACGAATTCCTGCCCGACTACACGGATCTGCGCATCCGCATGGCGCGGGCGGAAGCAACCGGCATTGCCGACCCCGAAGCGGCGCATCAACTTCCCCGCGTCGAGCGCCTCAAGGAGGTCAACCCGATGCTCGGTACGCGGGGCTGTCGCCTCGGCATCGAGATTCCGGACCTCTACCGGATGCAGGTCGCCGCGATCCTGACCGCGGCGTGCGAGGTCAAGAATCGGACCGGGGTAGCTCCAATCGTGGAGATCATGATCCCGCTGGTCGGGTTCGAGGACGAGCTGCGCTGGCTCCGGGAGCACTGCCTCGACGTCGCGGACGCGGTGTTCGCCGAGGCGGGCACCGCCGTCGAGTTCCACGTCGGGACGATGATCGAGCTGCCACGCGCCGCACTTGTCGCCGACGAGATCGCCCGGCAGGCGGACTTCTTCTCGTTCGGCACCAACGACCTGACCCAGACGACACTCGGATTCAGCCGCGACGATGCCGAGACCAAATTCCTGGGGGACTACCTCGCCAAAGGCATCCTCCGGAGCAACCCGTTCGAGCACGTCGATCGCGCAGGGGTCGGCAAGCTCGTGCGGATCGCCGGCGAGAGCGCCCGCGCCGTCAAACCGCACATCAAGCTCGGCGTCTGCGGCGAGCATGGCGGCGATCCGGACTCGATCCATTTCTTCGGGTCCATCGGCATCGACTACGTCTCGTGTTCGCCGTTCCGGGTGCAGACCGCACGCATCGCCGCCGCGCAGGCGGCGCTCATGATCCAGCGCAGCTAGACCCGCGACTGCCGGATGCGCCGGATCAGCGCATTGGTCGAGCTGTCGTGGGCAAGATCCGGCTCATCGGGTTGGGTGATCTCATCGGCGATGGCCGTGGCGAGCTTCTTGCCGAGCTCGACTCCCCACTGATCGAACGCGTCGATTCCCCAGATCACGGACTGCACGAACACGCTGTGCTCATAGAGGGCGACGAGCGCGCCCAGGCTCGCCGGGGTCAGCCGGTCGGTAAAGATGACCGATGTCGGGCGATTGCCCGGCATCAGCTTGTGCGGGATCAGCGCCTCGTCGATCCCCTCGTCGCGAAGTTCCGATGCGCTGCGCCCGAACGCCAGCGCCTCGGCCTGGGCGACGAGATTCGCCAGGAGAAAGTCCTGATGGTCGCCGACGCGCCTGGTCGGTTCCAGGATGCCGATGAGGTCGGCCGGGACCACGGTCGTTCCCTGGTGCAGCAGCTGGTAGAAGCTGTGCTGCCCGTTCGTGCCGGGCTCTCCCCAGTAGATGGCACCGGTGTCGTAGTCGACCTGCTGCCCCGAGCGGGTCACGTGCTTCCCGTTGGACTCCATCGTCAGTTGCTGCAGGTAGGCCGGGAACCGGTTCAGGTGCTGGCTGTACGGAAGGACAGCTGTCGTGCCCGCACCGAGGAAATTGCGGTTCCACACGGCAAGGACCCCCATCAGCACCGGGAGGTTCTGCCCGGCGGGCGCCCGCCGGAAGTGCTCATCCATCGCATGGAAGCCGTCCAGCAGCTCGCCGAAGCGCTCCGGTCCAATGGCGATCATCGTCGCCAGGCCGATCGCCGAATCCATCGAGTAGCGCCCGCCGACCCAATCCCAGAACCCGAACATGTTCTCGGTGTCGATACCGAACGCCCGTACCCCGTCGGCATTCGTGGACACGGCCACCACGTGTCGAGCCACGGCGGCCTCGTCTCCGAGGCCGTCCACAATCCAGCTGCGCGCGGTGTGGGCATTGGTCATCGTCTCGCGCGTGGTGAAGGTCTTCGACGACACGATGATGAGCGTCTCGGCGGGGTCGAGGTCCCGGGTCGCATCGAGGATCGCGTCGCCGTCGACGTTCGAGACGAATCGGAACCGCATCTCCGGGTCCCGGTACGGCGCGAGCGCAGCGTCAACCATGACGGGCCCCAGATCGGATCCGCCGATGCCGATGTTGATCACGTTGCGCAATCGCTTGCCGCTGTGTCCCGTGTGTGATCCGGTGCGTACCGCCGTCGCGAAACGCCCCATCCGCTCAAGGACCTGGTGCACCTCGGCGACCACGTCGACGCCGTCGACGATCAGGGTCTTCCCGCGGGGCATCCGCAATGCGACATGAAGGACCGACCGGTGCTCGGATGTGTTGATCCGGGCCCCGCTGAACATCGCCTCGCGGCGTTCGGGCACGCGGGACTGCTCCGAGAGCGCGACCAGGTCGTCAAGGATGGTGTCGGTGACCCGCTGTTTGGAGAAATCCAGTTCCAGGCCGGCGCCCGCGACCCGCAGGCGCACACCGCGATCGGGATCCTCGGCAAACAGATCGCGAAGATGCCGCTCCCGGGCCGTCTCGGCGGCGGCCGACAGCGACCGCCAGGCGGGCAGATGGCGCGGACCGTCAGTCGGGGTCGCTGAGGATGAGGCCATGCGTGGGCTCCGGATCGTCGTCGGGTCACACCGTGTCTCACACAGCCTACGAGCGGCTGCGGCTGCGATGTCCGAAACACGCCCGCTAGGCTGCTGTGCATGTCCGATGACCCGTCCAACGCCGAACATCCGCGCGAGAGTTTCGACCGCAGCGCACACATCTACGACGATCACGTCGGGTTCAACCACGCGGGCGCACAGCGGCTGATCGGCGCCCTTCCGCCGCGCCGTTACCGGGATGTCCTCGACGTCGCCTGCGGCACCGGCTTCGCGACGATGCACCTGATCGACCGGTACCCGATCCGGTCCGTCACCGGCATCGACGCGTCGGCCGGCATGCTCGAGCAGTTCGCGCAGAAGCTGGCCCAGCGACCTGGCATCACCAGCTCGCTGCGGGTCGCCGACGTCCTGGACATGGGTGTCGCCCCCGGGACGATGGACCTGGTGTTGTGCACCATGGCCCTTCACTGGTTCGACGATCGAAATGCGGCGATCGCGGCAATGGCGGCCACGCTGCGTCCCGGCGGCGTCCTGGGGCTCCTGGGGCCCGGCCCCGGCCACGACGCCCAGTTCGTCGCGCTCTCCCGCGGTGCCGACCCGCCGATCCTGCCCGAACTGGCGGACTCGATCGTCAGCAACGAGATCTACCCAGACGAGATGCGGGGGTATTTGCGCGCGACCGGGCTCCGGGAGCTTGATCTCTGGGTCGAGCGCCGCGAGCGCCGGGTCTCACCGGAGCAGTATCTCGACCGCATGCGGGCGGTGGGCTCGCACCTGTGGGCGCATCGCACCCCGGAGGACCGCGACCTCCAGCTGGGTCGGGCGGAGGCCGCCCTGCGTGCCGCCCAGACCGGCGGCGTCTTCATCTACGACTTCACCAAGCTCTTCGTCGTCGCCGAGGCGACGGGAGACGACTAGCCGGCGACGCCACCAGCCAAACGGGTGACGACCGCATCTTGAAAGGTGTGCGCCGCAGCGATGTCTTTCGCCTTCAGTCCGTTGCAGAGGATCACGAAGGTGTAGGTCTTGCCGTTGCGGGCGTGCACGACCCCGGTCAGCGACGACACGTCGTTGAGGGTGCCGGTTTTGGCGCGCACGCGACCCGCCAGGCCACCCAGACGATGGCGAAGCGTGCCCTGACCGGGAGCCGGCAACGACGCCAGCAGCGGTCCGCCCCATGACGGGGCGCGCTGCGCATCGAGCATGAGCCATGCCAGCGACAACGACGTCTCGCGATCGGCGCGCGCGAGTCCCGACCCGTCCGCGATGTAGTCACCGGCGCGTGAGACGCCCAGCAGGCGCCCCATATCCGCCCTGACGCGAAGGAGTCCGCGGGCGGAGGTTCCGGGCGATACCGAGCCCGCACCGATGGTCTTGACGAGCTGCTCCGCGATGAAGTCGTCGCTCGGCACGTTCATGACCCGCACGATTGTGCGAAGTGGCGGTGAAGTAACCGCGGCCAGCACGCGGTGCACCCGCGGGACCGGGCCGTATCCGACCCGCGCGCCGGGCGCAGACGTGACGTGTGTGGAGTGCAACGCGGTGCGAAGCCGCTGCGCGGTGGCGAGGACGGGGTTCGCCACGACCGCGCGCTGGAGGTCGCCGGCGAAGTCCTCGTTCGATGCCGCCCCGGACAGGGGCTGGATCGAACCGATGTCGGCGGTGGTCCAATCCGGCGGGAACTCATCGGCGTCGAACACGTTGCCGTTCACCCGGAGCGCCCCGGTGACGTGGGTGACGGCGGAGTGGGCCACGCTCGCACGGTGGAGACGGCTGGTCAGGACATTGATCGTGTCACCGGTGGTCCCGAGGTACCGGTGGGAGTACGCCGTCGTCGCAAACAGGGGGTCTCCGGATCCGACCAATGTCACCGAGGCGCTGAGAGTCCCATGCGCGATGGCCGACGCCGCCGGGGCGACCAGCGTCGTCGTGTAGCGGAACTCCGGCCCGAGGGTCAGCAACGCGCCGGCGCTGGTGATCAGCTTCTGGTTTGAGGCGGGAAGCAGGGCCGTGAACTGGTTGCGGGAGGCCACCGGTACGGGGCAGGTGGTCGTCGTGGCCGATGTCCGCCACACGGTGACCCCGGTCGCCGGGTGCTTTGCCGACCATAAGCCGATGATCGACGCAAGAACCGGATCGGAGACCGTTGCCGTCGCGTGGGCGCACGGGCGCGGGATCACACGGGCCCGGCGCACAAGTGCGGGGTGCTGCGCGACCGCTTCGGCCTGTGCGGTGTACCCGGAGTCGGCGCGGTGACCCACCACGTACCACACCCCAGCGCCGACACCCGCGGTGGCGGCAACCAAGACGGCGGCGCTGGCGAGCTGCCGGCGGGTCATGGTGCGGGGCTGTCGGAACGTGCGGGCATCACTCCACGTCGACCAGCGTGCCGAGCGGCGTCCACGGCCACACTGCGCCTGCGGTGGCGTAGGGCATCTCGACGCATCCGAGGCTCTGGGGATAGCCGTACGAGCCGCGAAGGAATCCGTGCAGCGCATCGCCGCCGTGGAAGTAGCTGATCCACGGGATACCCGGATCGTGATACTTGGTGCCGTCAGGGTTGGTTCCGCTCATCGTGCCGGACTTCTCGCGCAGGTACACCGGGTAGACCCCTGAGGCCGTCGGTGAGGCCGCAATTCCGGTGTTCACCAGCGGGGTCATCAGCACCTTGCCGTTGTGCCAGAGCGCCAGACGCTGCGGGAGGTTCTTGTTCACCGACACGAACGTGTATCCGAAGCTGTTGCGCTGGTGCGCAAGCGTCGCCTGGATCAGCGCTTGCCAGGTCCGGGGACCGAGGGCGCCGTCGGTGGTCATGCCATGCTGGTCCTCGAACGCCATCAGGGCGCCATGCACGACTACGGCGGGGTTCGTGGTCCACGTGGTCCGCAGCAATTTCGGGGTTGACGCCCAGCGCCAGGTGTATCGGCCCGACGGCGGGGCAAAGACGGCTTCGACCTGGGCCTGCTGTGTGCTCGCCACCGGTGTGCTCTCGGCGAAGGCCACCGGGAGGTACCCGAGTTCGGCGAGCAATTGCTGGGCGCGAAGCGGCGACGCCTGTGCCACCGTCCACGTCACGGACCGGGTCGGAGCCCCGGCGAGCTCGGTCCCGGCCGGAAGCGTCACGGTCACGTGGCTGTCCGGGGCAAAGCCGGCACCGGCGGGCGTGAAGGCGACGGTATGCGGGTTGACCGTGTGCCAGCGACCGCCGACGTGCTGGCTGATCTGGGCATGCAGCGCGCCGGGCACCTGCGCGACGGGTCGGGAATAGGTCAGCACGAGCGGGGTGTAGGGGGTGATCGGTGCGCCCGAGGTCGGTGACCCCAAGACCTGGGTCTTGGCGGCGGGCGCAAACCACGCGACCAGTACGGCCGGCGGCAGGGTTTCCCAGGCCCGCGGGACGGCGGCGATCTGTGCCGTGCCGTTGGTCGCGGCGTGCGGGACGTGAATGGCGGCGACCCCGCTGTGGTGCACGGACGTCGTCTGGACACCACCCGAGGTGACCGCCGTCCGCGCCACCGGCGTGTCGAAGCTGACGAGCACTGCCTGACCCGTCGGCACGGTCTGGACCGCGGGGCTCACCACCGTCGCGCGCGGCGTGATGATGGTCTGGGTCACGGTCTTCGTCGCGCCGAACACCCAACTCGCCGGGGCCGAATAGTGGACGGTCGCCTGGACCGTGATCGGCGCTCCTGGAGCCAGCGGATGAACGGGGGTGACCGATGCGCCGCGTTGGGTCAAGGCGACGACGTTGCCGTGCGCGTCGACGGCACTAATCGACGACACGCTCGTTCCCGGCGGCAGGCTGACGTCAGCCAATGCCTGGCTGCCGGCGTCGACGGCGACCTGGGATTCCCAATACGCGGCTCCGCCCGCAGCCAGCGCGAGCACGATGACCCCGGCTCCGGCCACGAACGGCCACTTGCGCCGGCGGCGCGGGGACGGTGCGGATGCGTCTGGGGACGGGGAAGAGGTCAGGTCGGTCACGTGCAATTCCGTTGGCGCGGGGCCGGCAGGCCATGGTGGGGATGTGCCATAGGATAGGCCCTGCGTCCACGGGAAAGCCCGTTGCGGGCATCTCTGAACGCAATCTTGAGCACAAGGCTCGTTTCGACACGCCCCGGTACGACCCTTTCGGGCGCGTCCGACGGTGTCCGGGCGGTTGTCGCCATGTCTTCTGCATCGGCGCAGTAGTGTGCCGACATGACCACCGCCGAGCCGCTGGCCGAGCGTCTTGTCACCTATTTGGGTGGAGAACGCGCGGCCCTCGAAACGATCATGGCCCAGGAGAGTTCCCGGGCGCTTCACCAGGAGTTTCTGCTCGCCGAGAGCGGCACTCTCCCGGATCGCGCGGCCCGCCTCGAGCGCATCCGGGCCGTCGGGGCGCGGGCATGGCTCCGGCATCTGGCCGCCGCACTCCAGGCCGAATGGTCGGCCGCGCCCGCGGGCCTCCAAGCCGCCCTCGAGATGCATGTGGCCCGGGGCGGTGATCGGCTCGAAGCGCTGGAGCTCGAAGAGGCCGCCGCGCTCGAGCGCGAAGGCATCTCCGGAGACGCCGACGCCGACCAGCGACGGGTCACCCTCGGCGCCTACGCGCGCCTGTTCGCCGAGGGCGTCGGCGATATCGCGGAGCCGGACGGTCGCTCCGGTCCGGAATTCGGGCGGGAGATCACGGCGATCATGCGCCGCGAGGCATCTCACCGCAGGGCCGTCGAGAAGGCGGCCTTCGAGGCATGGTCGGGGAATCCCATGGAAGGCGTGCTGGAGCAGGCACGGACCACGGCCGCACCGCCCGAACCCGACATCATCCGCATTCTCGAGGCAGCAGGCGTGTGGTCGTACGTCCAGGTCCTGTGTCTTGCGCTGGGCGAAGCGTTGACGCCCGGCGAGGGTCCGGCGACCGGTACGTGACCGACCCGGCCGCGTCTCCCGGAGACGCCATGACGGTCATCGACGTGGTACCCGGGATCGCCTTCGGGTGGATCGCGCCGACCCCGCCGATCATGCAGCGCGCCTCGCATGCGATCGCCGCCGACGGGAAGGTGTGGGTGGTCGATGCCGTGTACGACGAGGCCATGCTGGCTCGCATCCGGGAGCTCGGCACCCCCGCCGGGGTCGTCCAACAGCTCGACCGGCATCCGCGTGACTGCGCCCGCGTCGCCGAGGCGCTGGGCGTGCCGTTACACGTGCTGCCCGCGCGGGCCCCGGGGGACGCACCGTTCGAGGTCATCCCCGTCGTCACGTCGCGGCTTGCGCGATGGCATGAGATCGCCCTCTGGTTTCCCGACGTCGGCGTACTGAGCATCGCGGAGGCCGTCGGTGGCGCCCCGTACTTCTGCGCACCCGGTGACGCGATGGGTCCGCACCCGCTATTGCGGATGTTTGCGCCGCCCCGTCGCCTGGCGGATATCGGGTGCGACCACGTCCTGTTCGGGCACGGCCCGGGCGTGCACGGCCCCGACACCGCGCACCAGCTCGCCGAAGCCATTCGCGTATCGCGGCGCGCGACGCCGCGGTGGTTACTCGGCCTGGCAGGCGTCGGGCGCAGCTAGTCGGGCGACCCGGCATGGACGCGGCGGCGCTGCCCCGCAAGGGGCGGCCGGCGCCAGGTGCCGCTAGGGGGCGGTGCCCTCCAGCCGGCTTGGGATCGATGCGTGTTGCAGCGCGCACCGCCCGGTTCCCGCGCAGACCTCGCACTCGTCGGCGTCGCCGGCGACATGCGCCAGGCAGTGGGCGACCCGGGACTCCACGACGCGGGCCATCAGGGGATGCAGCCCCAACGGGGCGGCCACAAGGAACGGCACGCCGGGATGGCGCTCGGCCGCCTCGGCTGTGAGGGCAGGGATGTCCTGGTTCCAGTGACGCCCCGGCAGGAGGAAGTACGGACTGACGACCACCAACTGCGCGCCGCGCGCGACGCATCGGTCAAATGCGGTGGTGATCGAGGGCTCGGCCAGCTCCATGTGGGCCGGCTCAACGATGTCGTAGGGCACGGCCTCGGCCACCATGCCGGCCATCACTTCGAGCATTTCGTTCGAGGCCGACCGCCGCGATCCGTGGTCGACGACGATCAGTCCGATGCGCGGGGTCTCTGGGACAGTCATGAGGGCCATCGTACCCCCGTCCCCACGCCCATGCGGCGGGGATCGGTGACCGCCTGGCACCGAGCAGGCGGTGTACCATCGTCCCGAGAGCGGATGCGACAAGGGACGACCGATCGACCTCGACAGCACCCCGTATGAGCTCAGCAGCCTGGTCGATCTGATCGAGATGCTGATGGACGGCTGGCAGATCGCCCACCTGCGGTATGCCGATCACTGCGACGTCCCCGGGGGCCCGGTCTCGCCAGCGGCGTTTATCGCCCTTGAACGATCCGACCAGGCGGCCTGGATCGTGATCATGGATGACGGCCGCAGCCTCTCGCACACGAGTCTGATCGCACTGTTCCGCGATCATCCCAACGTCTGGAAGCACCGGTCCGGCGCGCACATCGATCGTGCGATGCCGGCACCGGACACCCCTCCGGTCCCGGCCGAGGAGTGGGGACCCAATCCCGCCGCATTCCCCGGCGAACTCGACCTGTCGCCCGGCGGGCTGCGAGGGGTCGTCTGCGTCAACCAATCTCAGGCGATCGACGGCGTCACCGTCGCGATCACGAGCCTCGAGAGGTTTGCCCACGGGGCCCGTGCGCACTACCTGTGCCACGCGCCCGGTCGACGGTTCCGCGAACAGGCCGGCGCTCTCGATGCAATCGCGGTCGACGACGCGGCGCGCCTGTACCGGGTCGCGTCGCTGGCCCAGCACCAGCGCGGGAACCGTATCGAAGGCGCCCTTGCCCTCGTGCCGGCGATTCCGCACGACGCCCGTACCCTCACGATCACGATCGGCAACCTCGGTCCGAGCACCAACGGACAGCCGCACCCGGGTCCGTGGGTGTTCCCGATCGGACTCGACGCGACGTCATGACCGGCGAGCTCGGCAGCGAGGACTGGCTCGACCCGAGGGCCGCCCGCGCGGCCGATGCCGTACGCGCCACGCCCGAGGAGAAGTGCCAGTACCGGACCGCTTTCCAGCGCGACCGCGATCGCATCCTGCACACCAAGGCGTTCCGACGCCTCAAGCACAAGACGCAGGTCTTCGTCACGCCCGAGGGCGACCATTACCGGACCCGGCTCACGCACACCCTCGAGGTGTCCGCCCTGGCCCGCACGGTGGCCCGCGCGCTCCGACTCAACGAGGACCTCGTCGAAGCAATTGCGATGGGGCATGACCTCGGCCACGCCCCGTTCGGCCATGCCGGCGAGCACGCACTTGACGATCTCCTGCAAGAGGGGTTCGGGCGGCGCTTCCACCACAACGAGCAGAGCCTGCGTGTCGTCGACGTGCTCGAGCGGGACGGCCGCGGCCTGAATCTGACCAACGAGGTGCGCGACGGGATTCTTCACCACACCGGGTCAGGAACCCCGGCGACGCTGGAAGGCCAGATCGTCCGCCTTGTTGATCGCATCGCCTACGTCAACCACGACATCGAAGATGCGATCCGGGCCGGCGTCATCACGCCCGCGGACCTCCCTCCCGCCGAAGTCGAAGTACTCGGCGCCACGACCTCCGAGCGCCTGACCCGCCTGGTCGGGGATATCGTCGATCACAGCCGCAGCGGCGATCGAATCCGCCAGTCCGACGAGGTCGGCCACGCCTTCCTGCGGCTGCGAAAGTTCATGTTCGCGCGTGTCTACCTGGCACCGCCCGCCAGCGTCGAATCCCAGCGGGCCCGGGGCGTCGTGCAGCGGTTGTTCGAGTGGTACGCGGCGCATCCCGACGCGCTGCCGCCATCCGACGACCCCGACGTCGTCCAGCGCGTCACCGACTACGTGGCAGGCATGACCGACCGGTATGCCCTGCGTGAGTTCCGCATGTGCTTCATGCCCCGCGAGGGACCGCTGTAGGTGGGTGAGACGTGCCGCTGATCGCACCCGAGAGCGTCAGCGAGATCCTGGACCACGCCGATCTGGTCGAGCTCATCCGCGGTCGCGTGAATCTCATCAAGCGCGGCAACCGGTGGGTCGGACGCTGCCCGTTCCACGACGAGCGCACGCCGTCGTTCAGCCTGATTCCTCCGGACAACAAGCGCTACTACTGCCATGGCTGCGGCGCGACCGGCGATGCCGTGCGCTGGATGATGGAGAAGGAGGGCGCGGCCTCGTTCCCCGACGCGATCGAAGCCCTCGCCGAGCGCTTCGGCATCACGGTCCGCTACGAGCAGGCCTCCCCCGAGGAAGAGCGCCGGCGGCGGGCCGATCAGCGGCGGCTCGAGCTCCTCGACCGCGCGGCGACCTTCTACGCCGCCTATCTCTGGAGGGCCGACGAAGCGGCCCCGGCGCGCGAGTACCTCATCGGGCGCGGCTTCGATGAACAGCTCCTGCGCGGATTCCGCGTCGGTTTCGCACCGGGTGGCGGCAGCATTCTCGCCGCGCGCGCGCTCAAGCAGGGGTATTCGACCCAAGAACTGGCCGACGCCGGACTCGGACGGCTCCGGGGCGCACGCTCGTCCGACTTCTTCGTTGGACGCATCACCTTCCCGATCACCGACCTGCGGGGGAGGGTGCTGGGGTTCGGTGCCCGCACCCTCGACCCGAACGAGCGCGCCAAGTACGTCAATTCGCCCGAGGGCCCCCGCTTTTCCAAGCGACGACTCCTGTTCGGGCTCGCCCAGGCCCGACAGGCAGCTGCGACGGCCGGGTGGATCGTGGTCGTGGAGGGGTACACCGACGTCCTGGCACTCGCCAAGGCCGGGATTTCGCAGGCGGTCGCCTGCATGGGGACGTCCCTGACCGGAGAGCAGGTCCAGGAACTGCGCCGTGCGGCGCCCAGGATCCGCCTGTGCTTCGACGGTGATGCTGCCGGCCAGCGGGCCGCGTGGCGCACCGCCCAAGCGGCGGGTGCGCATCTGACGGACCTCGAAGCGGTCGTCCTGCCGGCCGGGTCCGATCCCGGCGACCTCGCCCACGCAGACGATCTCGACCGCCTGCGCGAGGTCATCGACGCCCATCGGCCGCTCGCCAACTACCTCATCGAATCCCGGGCGCGCCGGGCCGGCCCGTCGGCGGGAGAACGGGAGGAGGCCCTGCGGGAGATCTCCGAGCTGCTGCGCATGCTGCCCGAGTCGGTGGAAAAGGACGACGGCATCCGTTTTGCGATCAGCGTGCTCCAGCTGTCACCGGGGATGGAGGAGCATCTGCGCGCCGCGGTCCGCCACGGCGGGACGACCGGCGGGCCCGCCGCGCCGGTTCCCGAGATGCCCTCGCTCGGCGCCGGGTGGGAGCGTGAGCGTCGTCTGCTGGTGTTGGCCGCCGCGATGCCGGGCGTCGCTCCCGACTACCTCGCCAATCTCCCCGACGAGGCGATGACCGATCCCCGGCATCGCGCAGCGGCCGCGCTGCTGCGCGACGGAATCCCGACCGTCGGATGGCCGGATGACCTCCAGCCCATCGCCGCCGCCCTCCAGGCGGATCCCGCCGCCGATGCCGCGACTGAGGAGCAGCTGCGCGAGGTCGTCTACCGCGTCCAGCTTCCGGCACTGGAACGCCGCGTCCAGGCGCTTCGCGATAGCGGCGACACCGAAGCCGCCCTTCGCATGATCGAACTTGTCCAGCGCGTACGGGCGGCGCTGCGCGGGCCGACCGACTAGTCGCCGGGCCCCGGGTCGGGGCGTTGGAGCACGGCGACCGCCTTCGCGGTGCGCCTGACGCCGGCGACACGCCCGGAACAGGTGCTGTGGATCTCGATCCCGTCGAGGCCATCCGGCCGTCGTTGCGATGGACCGATCCACAGGATGGTCGGTGCCCTGCCGAGGATCGCCGCCCGTTGGGCCCACACCAGCAACCGTGCGATCGCAAGGGCCCCGAGGCTGGTCGCAGACGGTGCACCGCGCCCGCGCACGTACGCGTCATGAGCGGCTTCGCATGATGCGATCGTCAGCCCGTCGGGCGGGCCCTCCGGATCGAGATCGAGCACAACGATCTCAACGTCGGCAGTGGCGGCGTCCCCATCGGACCGCGTCAGCGCGGGGCGCAGCGGCTGAAGTTGTGCGGCGACGGCGATGCCGATGGCCTGCGCCGCCGGGCGCAGATCCGGGTCGGTGGCGTCAAGCGCCTCCCGGAGAGCGGGTGCAAGCTGCAGGCTCATCCGGAAGGCGCCGTAACGGCGATTAGAGCGTGGTACCGGCGGGCTGGTCCGTGCTCATCGAGTCGGTGACCGGAGCTTCGGTGAACACAAACTCGTCGGGCTCGCTGCCAAGGCGATCCTTGAGGAGCCAGTAGGCCAGCAGGGCAACGCCGATAAGCACCAGAAGCTTCTTCATCTGGTCCCTTTCTCGCAACGTGGGTGAACCACACAACCGTAGCGGATACATCGGCGCGCAGCTGACCCGTGGTCACATGTCCACAAGTCCGTCTTCGGAAAGCGCGAGCACGATCTTGCCGACGGTGCCGTTGGCCTCGACCGCCCGATGGGCGTCGGCGACCCGCGACAGCGGAATGAAGTCGTCGATCACCGGCCGCAGGCGCCGATCCGCGAGGCGCGGCAGGCCCCAGGCGGAAAAGCTCGCCACCAGTTCCCGCTTCTGGGCGACGCTCCGGGCCCGGAGCGTCGACGCCACGACGGTGGCGCGGCGCGCCAACAACGCCCCGAGGTCGAGATCCGTTCGCGCACCGCCGACGAGGCCGATGATGGCGATCTTGCCGTCGAGGGCAAGGCTGCGCACGTTCTCGCTCCAGTACGCCGCTCCGACCAGATCCACGATGACATCGACACCGTGGTCGCCCGTCTGCCGCCGGACATCATCTGCGAACGCGCCGTTGTCCGGAACGATGACGTGGTCGCAGTACGCCTCGATCCGGTCGGCCTTGTCGTGCGATCGGGTCGTCGCGATCGTCTGCGCCCCCAGCTCACGCGCGATCTGCAGGGCCGCCAAGCCCACGCCGCTCGCCGCAGCGTGCACGAGCACCCAATCGTGGTCACCGGCAGGCGTCTGGCGTCCGAGCGCTTGCCAGGCGGTGAGGAAGGACTCGGGGACCGCGGCGGCGGTGATCCAGTCAAGCGTGTCCGGGATGCGCATCAGCTGACCGGCGGGCACGGCAGCCAGCTCGGCATAGCCCCCGGCGCTCAGCAGCGCCATCACGCGGTCTCCGGGAGTCCAACCGACCACGCCCGGACCAATCGCCTCCACCGTCCCCGCAGCCTCGAGGCCGAGCACCGGCCCGACACCGGGCGGCATCGGATACCGCCCCTGGCGCTGCAGGATGTCGGCGCGATTCACCGCGCTCGCACGGATTCGCACCAGAACCTCGCCAGGACCTGCGACGGGGTCGGGCACATCGACGAGCTCGAGCACCTCGGGTCCGCCTGCCGCCCGTGCCACGACCGCCCTCATGCCGACGGGGCCTCGGGGCCTTCGAACAGCGCCTTCGTCTTGGCCTGCCGCTCGGCAAACATCTGCTCGAGTTGACGCCGTCCCACCAGACGATCGGCGATCCGGCCCAGCGGCCCGAACGGCAAGGCGTAGGTCACATCGTCGGTCATCCGCGTTCCGCCGCCCGGCAATGGTGCAAAGCGGTGTTCGTGGCGCCAATACGCAAACGGTGACGACTCCGCCACGTCGACCACCCGCCGGTCGTGCTCGATCTCGGCAATCCGGATCTTCCAGGTCTGGGTCACCGGGATCGGGGGCTGACGCACGCGCAGGGTTACCCGCGCGCCGACGGTGACCGGAAAGGTCCCGTCGATGCCGCGGAATTCGGCGGCATCCGGCGAAATCCGCGGTGCGTTGCGGGTGTCGAGGTGGAACGCAAACAGCGCTTCGGGCGGCGCATCGATATCCACCGATCGCCGATACGTCGTGGTTCGTCGCATGGGCACAGGCTACTGGCGACGATCGGGGCCAGGCAGAGGGACCGGGTCTCCCGCAAGCGACCGCAAGCGGGCAAGCTCACCGGGAAGGTCGTCCGGTACGACGGCCGCATGGTCGACCAGGACGTGGTCCACGCCGAGGTCTTCCAACCCGGGCACCAATGCGGCAAAGCCGTCGGCATCCGTGCGGATGCGTACCGATACGGTGAAGTTCGCGCGGTCCCGCCCGACCCGGGCCAGCTCCCGATCGAGCACGGACACCCGTTCGCGAAGGTGCACCGGGTCCGACACCGTGGTGTGCCACCCGTCGCCGAGCCGCGCGGCGCGGCGGATGCCGGCGTCCGAGTTGCCGCCCACCCAGATCGGCATGCCGGCCCCCTGCGCTGGCGGCGGATCGATGCCCGCGCCCCCGGTGGTGCCGCCGCCCCAGAGGTGGCGACACGTCGTAATCGCGGTATCCGTATCGCGACCGCGCGCGGCATAGTCGGCGCCGACAGCGGCAAATTCCTCCTCGAGCCATCCCGACGCGATCCCGACAACCAAGCGCCCGCCGGACAATGCGTCCAGACTCGCCAGCGACTTGGCCATCGCGACGGGGTGACGATAGGGCGCCACCAGCACGCTGGTCCCGAGACGACACCGGGTCGTTCCCGCCGCGGCCCAGGTCAACACCGTCAGGGCGTCGTGGAACAACGACGGCGGGCGGCGGCTCCCCGGCGCCAGGGCGATGTGGTCCGACACCCAGAGGTCATCGATCGCGGCGCCCTCCGCTGCGCGGGCCACGGCCGCGATCTCGACGCCGCTGGTGGGTCGACCGAAACTGGGGGAGATGGATGCCCAGGCGCATACGTCGAGCGTACCGGCGACGTAGGCTTGCGACACCGAGCCAAGGAGCGAAGATGGCCAACGATTTTGAGGTGACCGTCCCCGTCGGAACGTCCGCCGACGTGGCGTGGGCACTGGCCGGTGATCCGGCACGGGTCAACGAGTGGTTTGGCCCCGTTGTCGAAGTGACGATCGTCGGCGACGAGCGGCACGCGGTCATGGGCAATGGCGCCACGTTGGTTGAGCGTCTGGTGGAGCGCGACGACGTCGCCCGACAGTACTCGTATGAAGTGGTGTCCGGGATTCCGGGACTCACGAGCCACAAGGCGACAATCCGGGTGACCACCGACGGCGAGTCGTGTGTGGTCGGCTGGCGCCAGACGGCGACGTCGGACGATCCGGACTACGACATCGAGGCGCGGCTGCGGACCGTCATGATTCGCGGCCTCGAGCAGCTACGGGATCAGCTCGAGGGACCCCGTTAGGTACGGGAAGGACGCCAGGCCGCGGCGCCCTTCCCGGAGCGACCTAGCGCTCGCGCATTTCGTCCTCGTCGCCCGAGCCAACGGTCGCGCGCATCATCAGATAGATGAATCCGCCGATGACGCCGCCGACAAACGGGCCGACGATGTAGATCCACAGGTCCGGGGCGTTTGAGGTAAACAGCGCGGGGGCGATCGCGCGCGCCGGGTTGAACGCTCCGCCGGAGACAGGGCCGATGATCATCGCGGCCGTGGCGATGAACCCACCGATTGCGATCGGGGCCTGCACGCCGCTCCACGGCGCACGATCGGTCGCGACCGCGCTGATGACGATGACGAACAGTGCCGTGACGATGATCTCAAGCACCAGGGCCACGTTTACGGATGACGTCGGCGAGGCCACGAGGTGGCTGCTGACGACATCCCCGAACGTGGCGATGACCGTCGCCGCGGCCGCGGCTCCGCCAACCAGCTGGGCGATCCAGTACCCGACCACCTCGCGCGCCGGAAACTGCCGCCCGACGGTAAGGGCCAGTGTCACGGCGGGGTTGAAGTGGCCACCGGAGATGTGGCCGAAGGCGAAGATCATCAATGCCAGGCCAAGCCCGAACCCGACCGCAACGGTCGTCGACCCGATTGCGGTGGGCTGCGTCACCGACAGGGCGATGCCGGCAAAGCCGATGAAGAAGAAGCCGAACGTGCCGAGGGCCTCGGCGACGCATCGCTTCCAGTAGGAAAAGGTCATGCGTGTATGCCTTCCAGACGGGTGATGAGCTCAGAGTCATCTTTGCCGCCGGGTGCCGAGGCCCTGCAGGACGTCCGCGGACGACCCGCGGTTCCGCCGCGTCGGCCGCCCGGTGTGGCACCCTCGAGGTATGGCAACCCCTCAGGTCCATGCCGATCCGTCCGCGGTCTCCCTCCGGCAGGGGGTCGCCGGCGACGTCCCCGGCATCATCGATCTCATCCACCGCGAAAACGGCCGGCCGGCGGACGCGGACCGGATTCGCCGCCGGCTCGCCCAGATGCCGTCGGTCGTGGCCGAGACGGAGTCCGGGATCGTCGCTTTCATCTACTGCCGACGGTTCTCGCCCGACCTGGTCGAGTTGTCGAACATGGTTGTCGACTCGACTCTGCGCCGCCGCGGACTCGGCGGGCGCATGGTCGACAGCATCGAACCGCAGCTGCAATCGGCGGGCTTTCGGGGCGCAGTCTTCGTGAACTGTCGCCTGCATGTCGGAAGCAATGACCAGCGCTCCGCGGCCGCACGTGCCTTTTGGCTGCGGCGCGGCTACCGGATCGTGTTTGCCACCCACGGGTCGGCGGTCTTCTGCAAGGCCTTCGGGCCGCCGGGGGCGGCCGGGCCCAAGGATCCGACGGCCGTCTAGCGGGTCGTCAGCGCCGCGTCGGTCTCACCGCGGATGATGTTGCCGACCGCGAGCACCTGCATCGGGTGGATGAACTGGGATCGGCAGAGTTCTGCCCACAATCCCGTCCCCGCTCGCCGTTCCGTGGCCAATGCATCGCGCACCGCAAGGCGCGCCTGCGCCCGTGCCGTTCTGCGTCGCTCACCACCTGCGACCAACACGCGATACCAGTCCGAGAAGGTCCCGGTCGGCGACGGCGGCAACAACGGCGCGATCACCCACCGCGCAACGAGGAATGACCAACCGGTCTCGTCGTCGCCCATTGGCGTCGGAACCGCCATCAACCGCCACAGACCCGTGATGTGCGACAGGAGCCCGTCGTCGGCGATGATCGCCTCATCGGGCATCACGAGCTGAGCGTCGTCGGCGGGGGGGAGCTCCGCCAGCCTCCGGCGGGCGGTGAGCAACCAGCAGGCCCACGGCGCGCGCACGTCCAGGGCATCTAGGGCCCCGTCGATGCCCATCGTGACCGCAAGGGCCCGTCCCGCCGTGAGCCGCGCGACGACCTCCCTGCCGGCCTCGCGCATGGCCCGCCACGTCTGTGGTTCGAGTTCGACGCGTACCGATGAGCGGCGCTCATCGGATCGCTGCTCCGACGGGAGCCGGGCGTCGACCGTGGCCCCGTAGCGCGGGAACAATCCCGCCCCGGCGACGGTCGAGTACGCGTCATGGATCCGAGGGTTCATAAAATCTCGATTCGGAAACACCATATCGCTGGCCATGCGCACACCCCGAAGTGGACCCAAAGGTCGGACATGCCGACGTACCGCAAGAGTTCTTTGAAGGAAACGCTCCTCCTGCATCCTCGGCGGGAATCAATCGATGCGGCGTCCGCGATGGCCGGCCCGTTGACCGACCCGCCGCGGCCTGGGATGGTCCTCACGGACGGCCGACACGATAGGGCGGACACATGGATGCAGATGCACTTCGCGCGACCCAGGCACCGCTGAAGGATCGGTACCGGGAGGACCCCGAGGCCGCACTGGTGACGCTCCGCGCATCGGGCACGCTCGCGACCCAAGGGGTCGCATGCCGTATCGACAGTGGGCGGGCGTTGGTCGATGCCGGACTCCACCCGGCCACCGGAGGGGACGGAACTCTGGCGTGCTCGGGAGACATGCTGCTCGATGCGCTCGTGGCGTGCGCCGGCGTCACGCTGAGCGCCGTGGCGACATCGCTTGGCGTGGCCCTCGAAGACGCCATCGTCACGGCAGAGGGCGACCTCGATGTGCGCGGGACGCTGGGCGTCTCCAAAGAGGCAAGGGTCGGGTTTCGGGACATCCGCCTCACGTTCGACCTCGTCACGTCGGCGTCTGACGAACAATGCGCCACGCTGCTGCGACTCACGGAGCGGTACTGCGTGGTACTCCAGACCCTGCGCGCTGCCACGCCGACATCGGCCGAATACCGCACCCGTCGCTGATACCCCCGGGCCGCTCCTCGAGGCGCCCACGGGCAAACGCTGGTCACAAACGGCAGATCGACGCGACCCCGTCCGATCGTCGCGGTGGTGCAGATCGCCCCCTTCGCGCCGGCGACGGTCGATGTCGCGACACAGGTACGCTGTCGGCGCAGCGGAAATTAGCCTCCGCTGCCACGGGGCGGGCCGCTCGCGCGGCGCCGCCCCACCCACCCGACTTCCCGGGATGTGCGGTCCGGTACCGAGACGAACGCGCGCGGAGCGGTCGGACCAGACACGACGCCCGCGCCGACCAAACGGGGCCATGCGCGGGAGGATGATCCAGGCAGTAGTGTTGCCCTGCACGGAGCTTCACCTCTTGTGCCATGGGCCGGGACGTTTCGCCACGTCGCCGGCCCACTTTCGATTTCGCGAGCCCCACGGGAGTGCCGCGCCGCCGGCCTCGGTACGACCGCCGACATCCCGAGATCGCCCCGAGTGCTCGACGCCGTGCGCGCGCCGGCACGGCGAACAACGCTGCCGGCTTGCGCGGACGTTCGATCTCGATCCGTTCTGGATCCACGCGCCGCTGCCGAGACGCGGCCGAGAGCGACAAGGACCGACCGGCCAGTTCGAAGCGGCCCGAACAAACCAACCGTTCAGTTCGTTGCTCGCAACTATTTACTTCCGTCAATTGACCGTCGATTGTCGACGTGGACGGACATTTGGATGACCGTCCCGTGCTTCACGGAGCTGGGATTTGGCACTGGGGCCAGCTCTGTGCAGCGTCACCGACGCCTCCACGGACCATCGACTTCCCAACGAGTGGACACCGCCAGTCCTGACGCCTGGACACGCTCCGACGACTGTGGGATCGTCGCAGTTACCTCGCTCCCCGTGGAGGTGCCGCCCGTGGCCGGTCTTCGAGTTGTGCACCGGTGGATTGTCGATCTGTTTGCCGTTCTGCTTATCGTCCAGTTTTTCCTGGCCGGGCTCGGGGCCTTCACGACGGTCCACAACAAGAAGTTCAGCGATAACAACTTCGGACCCCACGGTGCCCTCGGCACGGTGCTCGTCATCGTCGCTCTGGTAATTGCGGTGCTTGCTGCGATTGGCCGATGGTCTCCGTATGTGACCAGACTCAGCGGCGCTCTCGTAGTGTTGATGGTCATTCAGTTCATCCTTGGGGTGGCCGGCGCGAACTCGGCCCCGATTTTGGGCGGCCTGCACGCCGTCAACGCCGTTCTCATCGTCGCGGTCGTGTACTTCCTCATCAGGGATACCCATGAACGGCCGAAGGCCGCACCTGCGTAGTTTCAAGTGGCCGCGGCCGGATCCGACGCTGCCCGCTCCTGGGTGTTGATCGGCCACGCCCGGACCAGGCCCAACGGAGGCGGGTGCCGGATCAGCAGGGGCCTCCGCAGATCCTATGGCCCATAGACCCCACGCTTTTTCGGACACCGAAGTTTGGTGCCGGTTGAGGGCGGTCCCCTTGTCTCAGTCTCGCATCAGTCAGCGACCGTCTCAGGCGGTTTCTAGCGGTCCTGAGCGGATATAGGGGCCCGTGGTGGAAATGCCCCCAGATATGCGAAAGCCCCGCCTAAGCAGGGCTTTCTGACGGTAGGGACGGGGGGAGTCGAACCCCCACGAGGTTTCCCCCAACGGTGTTTGAGACCGTCGCGTCTACCGTTCCGCCACGTCCCCCGGTGCGGCTCGCGCGGGCCGCGTCAGGCAACCACCTCGCGCCTGGCCAACCCCTGCTCTTGGGCAACGCGAATGACGGCCTCGGAGACCCGGGGGGCGACATTGCGATTGAACGCGCTCGGAATGATGTAGTCCTCGTTGAGCTCGTCGTCGGAGATGCAGTCGGCGATCGCGTGCGCGGCGGCGACCTTCATTTCCTCGGAGATCTGGCGCGCACCGCAGTCCAGGGCGCCACGGAAGATTCCCGGGAATGCCAGGACGTTGTTGATCTGGTTCGGGTAGTCGGAGCGGCCCGTCGCCATGACCCGGACGTACGGGCCGGCTTCCTCGGGCATGATCTCCGGCGTCGGGTTGGCCATCGCGAAGACGATCGGGTCGGGTGCCATCGACCGGAGCTGATCCACCGAGAACGTTCCGGGACCCGACAGTCCGATGAACATGTTCGCGCCTTTGACCGCCTCGGTGAGACTCCCGCGCACGCCGTCGGGGTTGGTGTGCTCGGCGTACCACTCCTTCATGAAGTTCATGTTCTCGGTCCGGCCGGAGTAGATCGCGCCCCGGGTGTCGCACCCGATGATGTCGGTGACGCCGGCGTTGAGCAGGATCTTGGAACACGCGACGCCGGACGCACCGACCCCCGAGACGACGACCCTGAGGTCCTCCATCCGCTGACCGGTGATCTTGAGCGCGTTGATCAGTGCGGCCAGGAGCACGATCGCCGTGCCGTGTTGGTCGTCATGAAACACCGGGATGTCGAGGCGTTCCTTCAGGGTGTCTTCAATTTCGAAGCACGCCGGCGCGCCGATGTCCTCGAGGTTGATCCCGCCAAACACCGGCGCGATCGCCTCGCAGATCTCGATGATCTGCTTCGGGTCGTGCGAGTCGACGCAGATGGGGTACGAGTCGACGTCGCCGAACTCCTTAAACAGCGCCGACTTGCCCTCCATCACGGGCATGCCCGCCGCGGCACCGATGTCGCCGAGACCGAGGACCGCCGTGCCATTCGTGATGACGGCGACCATGTTGCGCTTGATCGTGTAGTCGAAGACCTTGTCCCGGTCGTCGGCGATCGCCTTGCACACCTCGGCGACACCCGGCATGTAGGCCAGCGACAGATCGTCCCGTGTCTCGAGAGGCAGGCGTCCATACAGCTCGATCTTCCCGCCCCGATGCAGGCGGAATGTCCGATCCCAGCTGTCAAGAACGTCGACGCCGTCCTGGGCCTGCGCCGCCTGCACGATCTGCTCGGCGTGCTCGATGTCACGGGCGTTGACGACGAGCTCGCGCACCACGGAGTGGTGGGCCGTCGCCACGAGGTCGACCGCGCCGATGTCGCCGCCGATCTCGCCGATCGCCGTGGCCAGGCGCGTGAACGCGCCATGGTCCCGCGAGTCGATTTCGATGCGGAGCGTGACGGAGTACTGAGCGCTCGGCGTGACTGCCAACGTTGCCCCCCTGGGAATTCCTGTAAGCCGGCGAAGCATACCGACCCGTGCGGGCCGCTCCGAGCCCTGCGGCGAGGCCGGACGATAGACTCGCCGGGTGGCAGATGACGCCCCCGAACCCGCAGTCGAAGCTCCCGACCGGGCACATCCGGGCGGGCTCATGCTGATCGACGGAAACAGCCTGGCGTACCGCGCATACTTCGCACTCCCGGAGACGATCGCGACGGCCGCCGGTGCGCCTACCAACGCGCTCTACGGCCTGGCCGCCATGATGATCAAGGTCCTCGTCGACGAGCGCCCGAACCGGGTCATCGTGTGTTGGGACCCGCCCGGTCCGGTGTTTCGACACGAGGCATATTCGGAGTACAAGGCCGGGCGGGCCAAGACCCCCGATCTCCTGCGCGAGCAGAAGCCCCACTTCCGTCCGCTGATGGAAGCGTTCGGCTTCACCAACATCGAGACGCCGGGATTCGAAGCCGACGATGTGATCGGCACCCTTGCAACTGCGGCGGCGGCGGCGGGCGAGCCGGTGGTCATCTTGACGAGCGATCGCGACGCGCTGCAGCTGGTCGACGACGACATCTCGGTGCTCGCCACCGGACGGGGCGTCACCGATACCGTCCGCTATACACCGGCGAAGGTGGAAGAGCGCTACGGGGTCACCCCCGCGCAGATGCCCGAGTTTCGCGGCCTCGTCGGGGACGCGAGCGACAACCTTCCGGGAGTGCGTGGCATCGGCGAGAAGGGCGCCGCCCAGCTGATCCAAACAGTACGGCACCGTCGACGAAGTTCTGGCGCACGCGGCCGACCAGACCCCGAAGCGGCGCGAGTCACTGGAGGCTGATGCCGACAACGCGCGGATGAGCCGAGATCTGGCCGTCATCCGCTGTGACGCCCCGGTGGATCTTGACCTCGCCGCGCGTGCCCGCACTTTCGTTCGATCCGGAGCGGCTCGATGCACTCGGAGCGGAATTCGCACGGTGGGAGTTCGGGTCGCTGTCACGCCGGCTCGCCGACCTTGCCGCCGATACATCCGGTCAGGCGGGCATGGCCGCCGCACCGGCGGCTCCGATCGCGGTCACCGAGTGCGTCCCGGACGAACTCGCGCTCCGGCTTGCGGGGCTCGCGCGCATCGGCCTCGCGGTTGCGGACAGCCGGTGGGCCATTGCCGCGCCTGACGGCACGGTCTTCGCGGGAACCTGGACGACGATGCCGCGCCGGCCCTCGTGGCCGGCCTGAGCGGCATCCCGGTGGCGTGCCACGACGCCAAGAGCCTTCCCGCGTCGCTGTTTGCCGCGGGGATCAGGATCGCCGACGACCCCATGATTGCCGCCTATTTGCTCGAGCCACGGCGACGGGCCTATCCGCTCGCCGAGTTGGCGACAGAGGTCGGCGTGGACGTCGCCATCCGCGACGGCCAGGACGCCGAGGTGGCGGCGCTTCAGACCGTCGGTTTGGCGGCGGCACAGGCACCGCGACTCGACGACGGCGGCCTCGACGACCTCTACCGGACCGTCGAGCTCCCGGTGATGATCGTGCTCGGTGAGATGGAGCGGACCGGAATCCGACTCGACGTTGCCTGCCTGGGGGAGATCGCCGCCCGCGTGCGGGACCGCGTCGACGAGCTCCGCGACCAGATCTGGGACCTTGCCGGCCAGGAGTTCGTGATCGATTCACCCAAGCAGCTCGGCCACATCCTGTTCGAGGTGCTCGAGCTGCCCACGTCGCGGAAGGGAAAGACCGGATACTCCACGGACCGCCAGGTCCTGCGCCAACTCGAAGACAAGCACCCGATCGTCGCGCTGATCGGCCAGTATCGGGAACTGACCAAGCTCGACAGCACGTACCTGTCCGCGCTGCCGGCGCTCATCGGCCCCGACGGGCGCGTCCATACGACGTTCAATCAGACGGTCGCCGAAACCGGTCGTCTCAGCTCGACCAACCCGAATCTTCAGAACATCCCGGTGCGCACAGCCGTCGGCCGCGAGATCCGCGACGCCTTCGTCGCTGACGATGATTGGGTGCTCATCAGCTGCGACTACAGCCAGGTCGAGCTCCGGATCCTCGCGCACTGCTCCGGCGAACCCACGCTCGCCAACGCGTTTCGTGCCGGGGGCGACGTACATGCGGCGACCGCGGCGGAGGTCTTCGGCCTCGACCCGGCGGACGTCGACCGCGCCACGCGCGATCGCGCCAAAGCGGTCAACTTCGGCATCGTCTACGGGATCTCGGACTTTGGGCTCTCGGAACAGCTCGGCATTCCGCGCCAGGAGGCGCACGACTACATCGCGACGTACCTGGCCCGCTACCCCCGCGTCCAGGCGTTCATCCAATCCACGATCGCGGCGGCGACCACTGAGGGATACGTGACGACGCTGCTCGGTCGGCGGCGCCCGATCCCGGAGCTTGCGGCCTCGACGCACCACGTCCGCCAGCTTGGGGAGCGCCTCGCGGTCAACACCATCATCCAGGGGAGCGCCGCGGACATCATCAAGGTCGCGATGGTCCGCACACACGACGCCCTGGTGGCGTCGGGGCTGCGGACCCGCCTGGTCTTGCAGATCCACGACGAGTTGCTCCTCGAGGCCCCGCACGACGAGCAGGACGAGGCGATTGCGCTCGTCCGCGCGGCCATGGTCGACGCCTATCCGCTCGACCCGCCGTTGGCCGTCGATGTCGGGGTGGGGGAAACGTGGCTGGCCGCGAAGGCGTGACCGACTTCTATGCGGTGCTGGAACTCGCGCCGCAGGCCCGCCCGGAGGTGATCGAGGCGGCATTCGTGGTGCTGCGCGAGGCGGCGCTCGCCGACGACGGGGACGGCGCGCTCGCGCGCTTGGTCGAGCTCAACCGGGCCCATGCGGTTCTGGCAGATCCCGAGCGTCGGCGCGCATACGACCTCGAGCGGCGCGAACCTGGATGACGGGGGGCGTCGACCGCACCGCGGCGCGGCTCGCCGCCGTTCTCGTCGGCATCATGGCCCTCGAGGGCGCGCTGTTCCGGCAGATCATCCCGATCGCCGTGGCCGGGGCGTTCGCCGTCTGGGAGGCGATCGCTCCAGGGCGCGGGCCGGCGCCGTGGCTGGTGCGGTATGTCGGGCGGCCGCCGACCGCATGGATCTCGGTCCTTGAAGAGCGGGTCGGCCAGGGCGTGCTTGCGGCCTTCTGCGGTGCGGCTGTCGTGATCCAAGCCGACGGCGCACACGCGGCGTCCTGGATCGCGGGCGGTGTCGCGGGAGTACTCGGGATCCTCGCCGCCATCATCGGGCGCCCCGCGCCCGGAGTTCGCAGCAGACGGGAACGCCGGGGAACCTGACCGCCCGGACGACGCGGCGGGGGCCAGGCCGGCCGCCGCTCAGGCTCTATACTGGATCTTCGTCCGGTCGGCGGCCCGTGCGGTCGTCGACGCCCCGAAGCAGTTCTGTCAAGGAAAATTCCACGTGACCCAAGTAGATCTCGATACCCCAGTTCGCACCCTCGACGGCCCCGAGTACATCGAAGTCGACGGGCAGATGATCCCGAACTACGACCTCACGATTCCGATCTTCTCGGAAGGTGACGTCGTCAACGGACGCGTCGTCCGTATTGACAAGGACGAGGTGCTCGTCGACATCGGCTACAAGAGCGAAGGCGTGATTCCGCTCTCCGAGCTGTCGATCCGCAAGTCCGTCAACGTCTTCGAAGAAGTCGAGCTCGGCGAAATGGTCGACGCGCTCGTGATGATCAAGGAAGACCAGGACGGGCGTCTCATCCTGTCGAAGAAGCGGGCACGCTTTGAGAAGGCGTGGAAGCGGATCGAGGCTGCGGCGGCCGCCGGCGAGCACGTCGAGGGCACGGTGATCGAGGTTGTCAAGGGTGGCCTGATCCTCGATCTGGGCGTCCGCGGATTCCTGCCCGCCTCGCTCGTCGACATTCGGCGGGTCCAGGATCTCGACGAGTTCCTCGGCCGCAAGCTCGAGTGCAAGGTCATCGAGCTCAACCGCAACCGGAACAACGTGGTGCTCTCACGCCGCGCCGTCCTTGAGGACGAGCGCCGCGAAGTTCGCCAGAAGATCCTCGACGAGCTCCAGCCCGGTGACGTGGTCGAGGGTGTCATCTCGAACATCGTCGATTTCGGCGCCTTCGTCGACCTCGAGGGGATCGACGGGCTGATTCACATCTCCGAGTTGTCGTGGAGCCACGTCAACCACCCGTCCGAGGTGCTGACGATCGGGGAAAAGGTCGAGGTCAAGGTGCTGGACATCGATCGCGAGCGGCAGCGGATCTCGCTGGGCCTCAAGCAGACCCAGGCGGACCCGTGGCAGAGCGTGATCGATCGCTTCGGCATCAACGACGTCGTCGAGGGCAAGGTCACCAAGGTGGTCACCTTCGGCGCCTTCGTGGAAATCCACCCCGGCGTGGAAGGCTTGGTCCACATCTCCGAGCTCGCGTCCCACCACGTGGAAAACCCGCGCGAGGTGGTCAGCCAGGGCGACGTCCTCTCGGTCCGGATCATCGAGATCGACCCCGACCGTCGTCGCCTGTCGCTCTCGCTGAAGCGTGTCGCCGACATCGAAGGTGGCGAGGCCCCACAGGATGACGCCGACGTCGACAGCGGCGAGGTGATCGACGCGCCGGTCCTCGCAGACGAGGCAGTGGTCGTCGAGCCGGTCCTTGCGGACGAGGCCCTGATCGTCGAGGAGGCCGCCGACGTCGTTGACGTCGCCGTGGTCGAGGACGAGGCAGTCGATGAGATCGTCGAGGTCGACATCGTTGAGGACGTCCTCGAGGCGGATGCCGCGTCTGATGATTCCGAAGCCGCCGGCACCCCTGCCGAGGACACCGAGGCCTAACACGGCCACGGGTTCGACTTCCGCACCCGGCGCCGGAGGGTCCGACGACCCTCCGGCGCCGAAGTGCGTTGGCCTGACCGGCGGAATCGGGTCGGGCAAGACCGAGGCACTCGCCGCCTTTGCCGAATGTGGCGCGGCGACCCTCTCGAGCGATGATGTCGTGCACGGGCTCTACGCTGACCCCGATGTCATCGCCGTCATCCAGGACCGGTTTGGCCCGTCAGTATGCGCGCCGGACGGATCCGTTGACCGCGCCGCACTGGGAGCTCGGGCCTTCGCCGAGCCGGACGGGATCCCGTTCCTCGAGCGTGTCGTGTTTCCGCGGATCGCAACGGCGCGGGCACGCTGGATCCGATGACCGCACGGCCGAGGGGCGCTGGCCCCTGCTCGTTGTCGAGGTGCCGCTGCTGTTCGAGGCCGGGCTGGCCGACGAATTCGACGCGGTCGTCGTCGTGACCGCAGCGGCGAACCTTCGACGGTCTCGAGTGGCAGCACGCGGCCAGGACTTTCTCGAGCGATCCGGCCGCCAGTGGCCGGAGGACCGCAAGGTCGCCGCCGCGGACCGGGTCTTCCACAACGACGGCGAACTCGATGCCCTGCGCGAGTGGGTCGGGAGGGTGTATACGGAGTTCGCCACGCCGGCCCCGGCGTGAGCCGGCGCCGCAGGTGGGCGATCGGCATCATCGGCGTGCTGGCGGGACTGGCGGTCGCCTGGGCGATCATCGCCGCCATCATGCCCGCCTGGTATGCCCGGCTGTTGTATCCCCTCAACAACGTTCCGACGCTGCAGGCCGCGGCCCGGCGGGAGCGATTGGATCCGGCCCTCATCGCCGGCGTGATTCAGGTCGAGAGCAAGTGGGATCCCGGTGCGGTGTCCCACGCCGATGCGGTCGGCCTCATGCAACTCGAGCCCGAGACCGCGCGGTTCATCGCAAGCCACCCCACCGCACCGGCAGGCGATCCGAACCGGCTGCAGGACCCGAATGTCAGCATCAACTACGGCGCGTGGTATCTGCGGTACCTGATCGACCAGACCGGCAGTGTCCCCGCGGCACTCGTCGCCTACAACGCCGGGCTCGAGAATCTTGCCGCCTGGCGCCGGCATGCGACGGCCGCCGGCCGGACCTTCCGCATCCCCGATGACGTCCCGTTCCCGGAGACCCGTGCGTTCGTGCACAACGTGCTCAACGACGCCGGCATCTACCGGCGCGCATATCCCGACGAACTCACACCACGCATCCCCGGCTACGCGGTGACCTCGACGACGTCCGGCTAGCGTCCGCCGGTCTGAATGAGCTCGATCCGGTATCCGTCGGGATCGCCGACGAAGCAGATCAGCGATCCACCGGGGCCGCTGACATACGGCGGACGCTCGGGCTGGATGCCGAACTCCGCCAGTCGTGCGAGCTCGAGCTCGAGATCCGGAACCGCCAGCGCGATGTGGCCGTACCCGGTTCCCACGTCATACGGATCCGCGCGGCCGTCGTTGAGCGTGAGCTCGAGCCGGTTTCCATCCCCGGGGAGCCCGAGAAAGATGATCGTCGCCGTGTCGCCGCCGACCCGCTTGCGGTCCCGTTCCTCGAATCCGAGCGCGCGATAGAACGCCAGCGAGCGATCCTCGTCGAGGACGCGAATGCAGGTGTGCATGATTTCCGTGGCCGCCATTGCGCCTCCTTCGGAGCCGGGATCGGTGGGTGCCAACCGCAATCAACGATACCCTGGATGTCATGTCCAAGCCGACCTTCGAAGTGTCCAGCGCATACGCACCGACCGGGGATCAGCCGCAGGCGATCGCCGAGCTGACGGCCGGGATCGATCGCGACGAGCGGTACCAGACGCTGCTCGGGGTCACGGGGTCCGGGAAGACCTTCACGATGGCCAACATCATCGCCGACACCGGTCGTCCCGCCCTGGTGATCGCCCACAACAAGACCCTTGCCGCCCAGCTGTGCAACGAGTTCCGCGAGTTCCTGCCCGGGGCCGCCGTCGAGTACTTCGTCAGCTACTACGACTATTACCAACCCGAGGCCTACATCGCGTCCTCGGACACCTACATCGAGAAGGACAGCTCGATCAACGACGAGATCGACCGTCTGCGCCATGCCGCGACGGCGTCACTGCTGGCGCGCCGAGATGTGGTGATCGTCGCGTCGGTGAGCTGTATCTATGGCATCGGGTCGCCCGAGGTCTACCGGAATCGGGTCGTAACCCTCACCGTCGGCGAGGAATACCCGCGCGAGGCACTGTTCCGCCGGCTCGTGGAAGTTCAGTACCAGCGCAACGACACGGTCCTCGAGCGCGGCCGCTTTCGGGTACGTGGCGATGCGATCGAAATCCAACCCGCCGATGCGCATACCGCCTACCGCATCTCGATGTTCGGCGACGAAGTCGAGCAGATCACGCACTTCGATCCGCTCACGGGGGAGGTACTGGCGACCCCGGGCCACGTCGCGGTGTATCCGGCGACCCACTACATCACGCCCCCCGACGTGATCGACCGTTCGCTGAAGGAGATCCGTGCCGAGCTCGAGGCACAGGTGGCCCTCTTCGAAGGCCAAGGGAAGGTCGTCGAGGCCCATCGCCTCCGCCAGCGGACCGAGTACGACATGGAGATGATCCGGGAGCTCGGGTTCTGTTCGGGCATCGAGAACTACTCGCGGATCCTCGACGGTCGGGCGCCCGGGACACCGCCGCATACGCTCATCGATTTCTTCCCGAAGGATTTCATCTGCTTCATCGACGAGTCGCACAACACCATGGGACAGCTGCGCGGAATGTACGAGGGCGACCGTTCGCGCAAGCTCAACCTGATCGACTACGGATTTCGGATTCCGGCGGCACTCGACAACCGCCCGCTGCAGTTCGACGAGTTTCTCGAGCGGGTGCCGCGGATCGTGTTCGTGTCGGCGACCCCGGGTGCGTTCGAGCAACGGGTGTCGGGTCATATCGTCGAGCAGATCATTCGGCCGACGGGCTTGGTCGACCCGGCGATCGACGTCCGCCCGACCACGGGTCAGATCGATGATCTGATCGGCGAAGTCAAAGCCCGGGCCGCACGCGGTGAGCGGGCGCTGGTGACGACATTGACGAAGCGGATGGCGGAAGACCTCACCGAATATCTGACCGAAGCAGGGCTGCGGGCGCGATACCTGCACTCGGAGATCGACACGCTCGAGCGAATTCGCATCGTGCGCGAACTGCGCCTGGGCCAGTTCGACGTGCTGGTCGGGGTCAACCTCCTGCGCGAAGGACTCGATCTGCCCGAGGTCACCCTCGTGGCGATCCTCGACGCCGACAAGGAGGGCTTTCTCCGCGGCACGACCTCGCTCATCCAGACGATTGGCCGCGCGGCACGCAACGTCGACGGGCGGGTCGTCATGTACGCCGACAAGCGGACCGATGCGATGACCACCGCGATCGCCGAGACCGAGCGGCGACGCGAGATTCAGGTGGCCTACAACGCCGAGCACGGGATCACCCCGGCGTCCATCGTCAAGGGCGTGTCGGACATCGTCGAGCTCCTGGGTCTTGGCGACGCGCGGCCGGGGCGTGCCGGCAAGCGCGCCGCGCGCAACCTCCGAACCACCGTCGGAGACCGCTCGGTCGCGGATCTCGAGCAGGCCCTGATCGATCTCGAGACCGAGATGTTCGCCGCCGCCGAGGAGCTCCGCTTCGAGCAGGCGGCCAGCCTGCGCGACCAGATCGCCGAGGTGCGCCGCGAGCTCGATGCCCGGATCGCACGCGAGGGCGCGACCGTCCGCTAGGACGCCGGATCCGGCGGCGGCGTGCGCGCGCCCGGACTAGACTCGGAGACGTGACCGGTCACCAGCGCACCCATGCTCCGGACGCGCTGCGCGTCGTCGGTGCCCGCGAGCACAACCTGAAGGACATCACCGTCGAGATCCCTCGGGATGCTCTCGTGGTCATCACGGGGTTATCGGGCAGCGGCAAGTCGAGCCTCGCCTTCGACACGCTCTATGCCGAAGGCCAGCGGCGCTACGTGGAGAGCCTGTCCGCCTACGCACGGCAGTTTCTCGGTCAGATGGACAAGCCTGATGTCGACCACATCGACGGCTTGTCTCCGGCAATCTCGATCGACCAGAAGACCACCAGCCGCAACCCACGGTCGACGGTCGCCACGGTGACCGAAATCTACGACTACCTGCGACTGCTGTTCGCCCGCATCGGTGAGCCGCACTGCCCGGTCTGTGGCCGGCTGATCACCGGGCAGAGTGTCGAACAGATTGTCGATCGGGTGTTGGCGCTTCCGGACGACACCCGCTTCATGGTCCTCGCCCCGATGGTGCGCGATCGCAAGGGGGAGCACAAGGACGTCCTTGAGCAGATCCGGGGCGAGGGATTTACCCGCGTCACCGTGGACGGCGAGGTCCTCCAACTCGACGACGTGCCCGCGCTCGCGAAGACCCGGCAGCATACGATCGAGGTGGTCGTGGACCGTCTTGTGATGCGCGAGGACCTGCGGCGCCGCCTGACCGAGAGCCTCGAAACGGCAGCCCAGCTCGCCGATGGCCTGGTCCGCATCCAGGAGGTCGGCGGGGACGAGCGCTCCTGGACCTATTCGGAGAAGTTCGCGTGCCCGGATCACGGTGCATCGCTGGCAGAGCTGGCACCGCGCGTCTTTTCGTTCAACAATCCCCACGGGGCCTGCACTGCGTGCACCGGGCTCGGCTTCATGCCAGAGATCGACCCCGAGTTGCTGATCGACCCGGACCGGACCCTCGAGGGCGGTGCGGTCATCCCATGGGCCGACCGCACGACCGACTACTACGACCTCCTGCTGCGGGCGATCGCCCAGGAGTACGAGATCCCACTGGATGTGAGGTGGCGCAGTCTCGACGACGACCAGCGGCGACTGATCCTCTCCGGGCCGCCCGGCGGACGACGCCAGCGAATGTACCTCGGGCCGCGCAAGGGGCGCCAGAACCCCGTGGGCTGGTTCGAAGGGGTCATCCCGCAGTTGCGACGACAGCACACCAGCTCGATGTCGCCGGCCGTTCGCGAGGCGGTCGAGCAGTACATGTCGCTCCGTCCGTGTGCCGCCTGCGGCGGCGCGCGGCTGCGACCCGAAAGTCTGGCGGTGACCGTCGCGGATCGCTCGATCCACGACGTCAGCTGCCTCAGCGTCGACGACGGGCTTGCGTTCTTCAGGGCCCTGGATCTGGATACGACCCGGGCCATGATCGGGGAGCGCGTCATCCGCGAGATCTCGGAGCGTCTGCGCTTTCTCGCCGATGTCGGGGTGGGGTACCTCACCCTCGACCGGGCGGCGGGCACCCTGTCTGGCGGGGAGGCGCAGCGCATCCGCCTGGCGACGCAGATCGGATCCGGCCTGATGGGCGTGCTCTACATCCTCGACGAGCCCTCGATCGGCCTGCATCAGCGGGACAACCGCAAGCTCATCGGCACGCTGGAGCGACTGCGTGACCAGGGCAACACCGTGTTGGTCGTCGAACACGACGAAGACATGATGCGGGCGGCAGACCACCTCATCGACATGGGGCCGGGGGCCGGCGAGCACGGCGGACATGTGGTCGCCGAGGGGACGCCGGCCGAGGTCGAAGCGTCTCCCGAGTCGATCACCGGCGCATTCCTGTCGGGCCGCCGTACGATCGCGATGCCCACGGTGCGCCGCCAGGGGCGCGGGTGGCTGCGGGTGATCGGCGCGAGCGAACACAACCTCCAGGGCATCGACGTGGAGATCCCCGTCGGCGTGCTGGCCTGCGTCACCGGGGTCTCCGGTTCCGGCAAGTCGACCCTGGTCAACGAGGTCATCCTCAAGGCCCTGACGGGACGGTTGTCGCGCCGACCCAAGCGCGCCGGCCGTCATGACCGGATCGAAGGACTCGAGCACTTCGACAAGGTCATCGACATCGACCAATCCCCGATCGGACGGACGCCGCGATCGAACCCGGCCACCTACACGGGCGTGTTCGACCACATCCGGGACCTGTTCTCGATGACCAGCGACGCCCGTGCGCGCGGATACAAGCCCGGGCGGTTCAGCTTCAACGTCAAGGGCGGGCGCTGCGAGAACTGCAAAGGCGACGGCACCATCACGATCGAGATGCACTTCCTCCCGGATGTCTACGTTCCGTGCGAGGTGTGCGGCGGTCACCGGTACAACCGCGAGACCCTTGCCGTCCGGTACGGAGGCCGCAACATCGCCGACGTCCTCCAGATGAGCGTCAGCGACGCGGTCGACGCCTTCGCCGCCGTGCCCCGGATCCACCGTCGCCTGCAGACACTCGAGGACGTCGGCCTCGGATACATCCGACTCGGGCAGCCCGCGACCACGCTGTCCGGCGGGGAGGCCCAGCGCATCAAGCTGGCCGCCGAGTTGTCACGGGTCGCGACCGGACGGACGCTGTACGTCCTTGACGAACCGACGACGGGCCTGCATCTGGCCGATATCGAGCGGCTGATGCAGGTGCTGCAGCGGCTCGTGGACTCCGGCAATACGGTGGTCGTCATCGAACACAACCTCGACGTCATCAAGTGCGCCGATTGGCTCGTCGACCTCGGGCCCGAGGGCGGCGCCGGCGGCGGTCTGGTCATCGCACAAGGGACCCCGGAGGCCGTCGCCGCCACCACGGCATCGTTTACCGGGCAGTTCCTGGCTCCAATTCTCGGGCCCGCAGCGCCGCCGGCACCGCGGCGGCGCGGGCGGCGAACGGGGGCGGCGGCCTCGACGCGATGATCCGTACCGCGACCACAGGAGCACGACGGGCATGACCGACGACGAGCGGGAGCGTCTCTTCGCGCTGCTGCGCATCCCCAGCGTGAGCGCCATTCCCGAACACGGCCCCGATATGGAACGTGCCGTCGCGCTCCTGGCCGACGAGATCGCCCGCTGCGGCGGGTCCAGCGAGGTCGTGCGCAACGGCGGCCACCCACTGCTGGTGGGTGTGGTCTCCGCCGACGTGGAGCATGCGCCCAGCGTGCTCGTGTACGGGCACTACGACGTCCAGCCCGTGGGCGATCCGGATGCATGGGCATCAGATCCGTTTTCGCCCGAGGTCCGGGACGGCAACCTCTTCGGGCGGGGCACCAGCGACGACAAGGGCAACCTGTTCATGCTGCTGGTGGCCGTACAGCGACTGCGTGCCGCCAACGCGCTGCCGGTCAATGTGCGGTTCGTCATCGACGGGGAGGAGGAGTGCGGCGGCGAGAGCGCGGTCCGGTTCGTCGCCGGCGACACCGCGGCGGCGGACGCTGCGGTGATCTTCGACGCACCGATGATCGGCCCGGGGCGCCCGATGGTCTGCGCCGGACTGCGCGGACTCGTCTACCGGCGGATCCGCGTCCGGACCGCACCCCGGGATGCCCACAGCGGGCTGTACGGGGGCGCCGGACTCAATGCGGCACATGCCCTCGTCCGCATCCTCGATCACCTGATCGCCCGGGGCGGCGTACTCCACCCGGATCTCTGCGTCGGGATCGCCGCCCCGGCACCCGACGAGCGTGCGGCGTGGACCGACCTTCCCGACGGCGCGGCCATGCTGGCCGACGCCGGACTGCGCCCGGCCGATGCCCGCGCCGCGTCCGAGTTCTACCGCCGGACCGTGGCCGCCCCGTCGCTCGAGGTGCACGGCATCAGTTGCGGCGAGCCCGACGCGGTGAAGACCAACCTGGTCAGCGAGGCGACCGCGACGCTGTCGCTGCGGGTCGCCCCGGGCCAGGATGCCGACGCCCTGGCGGCAACTCTCGACCGGCTCATCGCCGCGGCAGCGCCGGAGGGCGCCGACGTGGACATCACGGCCCTCGGGACCGCGGCGCCCGCACTGTGCGACCCCCGGGATCCCGTCATCGCCGCCGCGGCCGAGGCGATCGCGGCGTCCACCGGATGGCCGTGCGTCCCCGTGCGCAGCGGCGGCAGCATTCCGATCGTCGCGACACTCGCCGGGCGGGGAATCCCAACCGTCTTGTCGGGTTTCGCGCTTCCGGATGATGGGATCCACGGCCCCAACGAGCACCTGCGCGAATCACACCTCGAAATCGGAACGCAGGCCGCCATGGCCATCTTTGCCGCCATCGGGGGCCTCGGCCGCTAGTCTGCGATGTCGACCCTGTATGAGTGAAGTGTTCAGGGTCGCTCAAAACACGAAGGGAGCCTAATGGCGGAGCTGTGGGGTGCTGAGACCACCAAAGCAGTCGATAATTTTCCGGTGTCCGGTGAGCGGGTCCCGCTCCCGGTCGTACGCTGGCTGGGTCGGATCAAGGGCGCTGCCGCACGCGTGAACGCGGATCTGGGTCTGCTCGATGCGGATCTCGCCGCCAAGATCGCCGCGGCTGCCGATGAAGTGGCACAGGGCACGCACGACGACCAGTTCCCGATCGACGTGTTCCAGACCGGTTCCGGGACCTCGTCCAACATGAACGCGAACGAGGTGCTGGCAAATCTGTCCGGGGCGCACCCGAACGACCACGTCAACATGGGCCAGAGCTCCAACGACGTGTTTCCGTCCGCCGTGCACCTGGCGGCGCTCGAGGAGACCACCAAGCAGCTGCTCCCCGCCCTGACCCATCTCGCCGACGCGTTCGGCGCGAAGGCGGTCGCGTTCAAGGATCTCGTCAAGTCGGGCCGCACCCACCTGATGGATGCGGTGCCCGTGACCCTCGGCCAGGAGTTTGCCGGCTATGAGGCACAGATTCGCCAGGCGATTGCGCGCGTTGAGGATGCCGTTCCGCGCCTCGCTCAGATCCCGCTCGGCGGCACCGCCACCGGTACCGGGCTCAACACCCACGCGGAGTTCGCCGGTCGTGTGCGTGAGTTGCTCGCGAAAGACACCGGTCTGACCATCAATCCGCCGGCGCACCCGTTCGAAGCGCAGGGGAACCGCGACGGGCTCGTCGAGCTGTCCGGCGTCCTGAAGGTCATCGCGGTGTCTCTCACCAAGATCGCGACGGACCTCGCCTGGATGGGTTCGGGTCCGCGTTGCGGGCTCGGGGAGATCTACCTTCCCGAACTCCAGAAGGGCTCGTCGATCATGCCGGGCAAGGTAAATCCGGTGATTCCCGAGGTCGTCACGCAGGTCGCCGCGCAGGTGATCGGCAATGACACGGCGATCACGATCGGCGGTATGCAGGGCAACTTTGAGCTGAACGTCCGCATTCCGCTGATGGCTCGGAACCTGCTCCAGTCGATTCACCTGCTGACCAGCGCCTCCACGCTGCTGGCCGACAAGTGCGTGTCGGGCATCCAGCCGAATCTGGAAGGACTTGAGCGCAGCGCCGAGGGCACGCTCGCCGTGGCCACCGCGCTCAATCCCTACATCGGCTACGACAAGGCGACCGATATCGTCAAGGACGCGACGAAGTCCGGTCGGTCGCTCCGCGAGGTTGCGCGCGAACACGGGGTCGATGAGCAGACGCTCAACACGGCGCTCAACCTCCGCGAGATCGCGGCGGGTTCCGGCGTCGCCGAGTAGGTCCCACACTGCGGGCGGCGTGCCCGGCACGCCGCCCGCAGTTCGCCCCTAGCGAGACCCCGGGACCGCCCCGCCACCCACGGGACGCCGGGCACGTCGCCGACCGGGAATGGCGGCGGCGGCGAACGCGAGGGCCGCGACGCCGACGATTGCGCTGCTCGGTGCGATCGTCGGCCACTGGGCGCTGACCCACAGCCCCAGCCACGCCGACCCCACGGCGATCCCGATCGCGAGCGCCATTCCCCGGTAGGGACGGCTCGACAGGCGATGCGCCGCGCCTGCCGGGGCCGACACCAGCCCAATCAACAGCAACGCCCCGACCACCTGGGTCGCTTCGGCTGCCACGCCACCCAGCAGCACGAAGAACGCCAGGCCCAGCATTGCCACCGGCAGACCACGGGACCGGGCGACACCGGGGTCGATGCTCGCGAACACCAGCGGTCGTGCGATCACCACAAGGACAGCGATCACGCCGATCGCAATCACGGTGGCGACCACGGCGTGCGCCGTATCGATCCCGGAGATGTCACCGAACAGGGCGATCGCCGCGGTGGCGCCCGCACCGGCCCCACCGCCTCGCGCGACCAGCGCCAGCGCGAGCACACCGAGTCCCAGTACCCACGTCACCGCGATTCCGATCGTCACATCGTCGACGCGCCCGCGCCCGCCGAGGGCGGCCAACAGCAGGGCGCAGCAGATCGTCAGGCCGAACACGCCGATCCTCGGATCGATCGCAAACGCAACGGCGGTCACGGCACCGGTGAACGCAAAATGGCTCATCGCATCAATCGCGAACACCTGTGCGCGCAGTACCGCGAACCACCCGACCAGTCCGCAGACGGCCGCGATCGCCGTCAGCGCCACAAAGGTCGGCACGGACACGAGCAGGATCGTCATGCCGGCGCCCCGTCGGGCTCACGACGTCGCGGCAGCCGGACCCAGCGCGCACCCGCATATGCGAGAAACGCGAACGTCGTCGTAAAGAAGCCCAGGGGATAGGGGGAAAAATACGCGCACGCCAGCGACAGCCACACGATCCCGACCGCGCATGCGACGCTTGCGACCATGCTCACGATCGGGCGCCCCGCCAGACGCTGGGCCGTCGCCGCCGGACTCACCAGGACCGCGAACACCAGCAGCGCACCGGTGATCTGCGTCGCCGCCGCGACGGTGATCCCCAGCGCCAGCATGAACCCGATCTCCAGGGCCCGCACCGGCACGCCGCGCGCCGCGGCGGCTTCAGGATCGAGGGACGCAAACAGCAACGGCCTGCCGATGACGAGGAGCACCCCGAGGATCACGGCGGCGACGGCCGCCAATATCCACACCTGGGTGTCGGTCACGCCGAGAAACGAACCGAACAGCAGCCCGTCGAGGCCCCCGAGTACGCCGTGCGACATCGCCAGCAGCACAAATCCCGCCGCGAGTCCGACGGCCTGGACGGTGCCGATGCGGGCGGATTGGATGCCGCCGTGGGAGTCATGGGCGTCCGGCCGACGCGCCAGCACGACTGCGGCGATCCCGCATGCCAGGTAGTAGCCGAGCGCGCCCGGGAGCGCGAACAGCAGCCCGGCAGCGGCTCCCGGAAACGCCATGGTGGACAATGTATGCCCCGCGAATGTCTGTCGGCGAAGCACCATGTACCAGCCGACCGCGCCGGCCAGAACGGCGACGATCGTGCCCGCCGCCAGGGCCTGGACCATAAAGGGGTACGCCAGCAACTCGCGCAGGTCCCAGATCGGATTCCACGACGCCGACGGCGCGCTCACGGGTGCTCCTGGTGGTCGTGGCGATGCCCGTGGTGGTGGGGGGCTTCCGGCTGACCGACCACGACGAGGCGCCCGTCACTGGTCGACAGGACCTCGATCGGCACGCCGAACAGCGCGGACAGGTTCTCGGTCGTGATCACCTCCCGGACCGACCCCTGCGACGCGCGGCCGTTCGCCACATACACGACATGGTCGAGCGCGGGCAACAGGGGATTGACGTCGTGCGCCACCAGCAGCGCCGCCACCCGCTGGGCCGAGCACACCTCGCGGATGAGGCGGACGACGGCGGCCTGATTGGGAAGATCGAGGCTGTCGAGCGGTTCATCGAGGATCAGCAGGGCGGGGTGCCGGACCACCGCCTGGGCGATCAGCAGCCGCTGCTGTTCGCCCCCTGACAGCTCGCCGAACGGCCGGTCCGCGTACGCCGCGGCCTCGACCAGCTCGAGCACTTCGTCGATCCGGCGGGATTCGTCACGACGACGACCGCGTCCGAGAATCGGGAACGGAACCCCCCACTGCGCACCGGTGAGGCCGAGGCGCACGAGCTCGCGGCCCTGGATCCTGCCCGCGGCCGCCAGGTCCCGGTGTTGCGGCAGGTACCCGATCGCGTCCCGGTGCACCCCGGGCGCGGCCCCCAGCACCCGGGCGGACCCCGACTCGAGCGTGAGCATCCCCAGCAGAACCTTCAGCATGGTCGACTTTCCGGCGCCGTTCGGGCCGAGGATCGCCGTGAACTCCCCGGCGGCGATCTCGACCGAGACGTCCGACCAGATCACCCGTCTGCCGACCTGCACCGTGGCGTGGCGAAGCTCCACGACCGGCGCCCCATCCCGATCGCGGGTTGTGTCGGGACTCACCGGCTGCTCCCGTCGCGATCGAGCGCGACCGCGAGGGCCCGCAGCTGCCGTGTCTGCCACACCCCGAAGTCCGCGTTGGCGGGATCCGGGGTCTCGGTCACCGCGACGACCGGGATCCCGGCCGCGCGCGCCATCCCGGTCAGGATCTGCACGTTCGGCGTCGTGTTCTGTGTGTTGACGACCCAGACTGTGATCTCGTGACGGGAGATCTGCTGTTCGGCCGTTGCCATGTCCGCCGGGGAGACATCGGTTCCGTCGCTCACGGCGCGCAGCAGCGCCCCGGGGGTGAGGACACGCAATCCGAGGGACGCGGCGAGTGGCGCGACGACGCTCTCCGACGCGCCGATCGGCGCGCCCGCGTGGCGGGCCCGGATCGCCGCGATCGTCCGGAAGTAGTCACCGAGCTCGACGTGCAAGAAGCGGGCGTGGCGGTCGCGCAGATAGGCGGCGTCGCGCGGAGCCGCCCTGATCAACGCCGCCGTGATCACGGACGCGATCCGGACGACATCGGCGGGCGCGTACCAGCGGTGGGGATTGGCACCGTCCGGGAGTCCGAGCGTCGCCCCGACATCGATGGTCACCCGACCGGCGGGGGAATCGGCGGCCAACAGCTGGGACGCCCACGGGTCATAGCCGAGCCCGTTGACGATCGCCACGCGCGCGTCGGCAAACGCGCGGGCGTCGGCCGCCTCCGGCTCATAGCTGTGCGGGTCCACCGCCGGGCTCGAGACGATGCTGGTGACCGTCGTCACCTTGCCGCCCAAACTTGCCGCCACGGCACCCCAGGTGCGCTCGGCGGCCACCACCTGCACCCCCGCGGGGCGTACGCGGGTTCCCAAGGACGCACATCCGGCGAGGGCGAGCGCGACCGCCAGCACGGCGGCGAGGACCACCCGGCGGGGAGGGCGGCGGCAACGTGGGTCCATGACCGGCGATTATACGCAAGACTGAGACTCACTCTCATTAGAAACACCCGCCGCGACGTTTCGCACAGCTGCGGCCGCGCTCAGGCCGACCCGGACCTCGCGCCGTTGCAGTTCCTGCAGACGCCGCGCAGCAGAACGTCGTGGTCGTCGATCCTCATGCCCAAACGGTCGCCGAGCCGGTCGATCGCCGCTTCGAGGTCGGGGTCGTCGAACGCCGTCAGTGTGCCGCAGGTCTCGCACACCACGTGGTGGTGATGGTGGCCGTCGGAGCGGGCGGGCTCAAAGCAGGCCTCGGAGCGTCCCAGGTCCAGACGTTTGACCAGGCCGTGCTCGGCAAGGGTGTCGAGCGCCCGGTAGATGCTCGCCCGCCCGATCGGCCGCCCGCGCTGGCGAAGCGCGCCCTCGATGTCGTGCGCGCTGACCGCGCACGACTGCGCCGCCAACAGATCGATGACCTCATCCCGGGCGCCGCCGCGGCGATGACCTGCGTCCTCAAGGACCGAGTGGGCGTACGCGCCCCAGCTGGGATCGTGGATCGGCATGTCGGGACACCCTAGCGCCGTACCGGGTCCGGTCGGCGCCCGGCCTAGCGGGGCAGGGCCGCGGATCCCTCGGCGGCACGGACCTCGCGTGCAAACTCACGCCCGGCACCGATAACCAGCTCGAACACGTTGGCCTTGGGCGTGACAAAGCGCGGCGGCTCCGGGAGTTGACCCATCAGATCCGTGACGACAAGGACCTGGCCGTCGGTACCGGTTCCGGCGGCGATGCCGATCGTGGGGGCCGCGACCGCCGCGGTCACTGCCGCCGCCGCATCCGCATCGACGGCCTCGATGACGATGGCAAAACAGCCGGCGCGGTCGAGCGCCACCGCATCCGCGGTGATTTGCCGCGCCTCGTCGGCGGTCTTGCCGCGGCGTCGGCGCTCCGTGTGGGTCTGCGGCAACAGGCCGACATGGCCCATGACCGGAATGCCGTCGGCGATGATCGCCTCCACCTGTGGCAGGAGCGCGCCCTCGAGCTTGACGCTCATCGCGCCCGCGGCGATCAGCGCACGTGCGCTCGCGACCGCCTCGTCGGGCGTGCGGTACGTGTCGTGGGGCAGATCGCCAACCAGATGCGTCCGCGTGACACCGCGATGGACGGCGCGGATGTGATGACACATCATCGCCAGCGACACCTCGCGCGTCGACGGCAACCCGAGCTCGACCTCGCCGAGGCTGTCGCCCACCAGGATCAGATCCAACCCGGATGCGTCGAGTGCGAGTGCGGTCGGGTAGTCGTAGGCCGTGAGCATCGCCAGGCGGCGGCGCCCTTTGCTGGCGCGGATCTCCGACGCCGACTGGCCGGACGGGCCGTCGGCGGCCAGACGGGGGCCGCCGTACATGGCTATTCCCCCTGCCAGCCGGCCGGCAACGATTCGGGCAACAGGTCGATCTCCCGATTGCCCTCATCCACATGCACGACAATCGGCTCGAAGCCTTCGGTGTCCGCCTCGGCGTACTGCGCGTAGGAGAGCACGATCACCAAGTCGCCCGGCTGGGCGAGCCGTGCCGCCGCCCCGTTCAGACAGATGACGCCGCTGCCGCGCGCTCCTTCAATCGCGTACGTCTCGAAGCGTGCCCCGTTGTTGATGTTCACGATGGCCACGTGCTCATAGGGGCGGATGTCCGCCGCGTCGAGCAGATCGGTGTCCACCGTGATGCTGCCGACGTAGTTGAGGTTCGCGTCGGTGACGGTGGCGCGGTGGATCTTGCTCTTGAGCATGGTGCGGGTGACAGGCGGCACGGTGCCTCCGGGTCGTGGTTAGGTCGGGATCAGAACGGTGTTGTCGAGCAGCCGCGTCGCGCCCACGCGGGCGGCAACGCACAGGACCGCCGGACGATCGAAGCGCGGCAGGGGCAGGAATGAGTCCGGGTCGACGAGGGCCACGTAGTCCGGGACGACCCCGTCGGCGTGATCGAGCACCGCTTCGGCGGCGTGCGCGATCGCGGACACGTCCTGTGTATCCGCGGCAACCGCGCTCGCCGCCTGGACGCTCTTGGGAACGGCCAGCGCCGCGGTCCGCTCCGCAGCACTCGAGGTACCGGTTACGGCTGCTCATGGCGAGTCCGTCAGCCTCGCGGACGATGGGATGCACGACGAGCGCGATGTCATCGAGATCGAGATCGCGCATCATCTGCCGGACCACGGCCACTTGCTGGGCATCCTTCTGCCCGAGGACCAGCGTGTCCGGCCGCACCATTCCCAACAGCTTGAGGACGACGGTCGCGACGCCGGAGAAATGGGTCGGCCGCAGCGCCCCTTCGAGCCCGGACGCCGGGCCCGCGACCGTCACGGTGGTGCAAGAGCCGTCCGGGTAGACCTCGTCGGCGGACGGGGCGAACACCGACCTCGGCGCCCGCCTCGATGGCCAAGGTGACGTCGGCGCGTTCCTGGCGCGGATAGCGGTCGAGGTCTTCGCTCGGCGCAAACTGGGTCGGGTTGACGAAGATGCTGACCACCACGCGTTCACCGCGGGCCGCACTCGACCGGATCAGCGCGAGATGCCCATCGTGGAGCGCCGCCCATCGTGGGCACCAACGTCACGTGGCCCCCGTGTGCGCGAATCTCGCGGACGCGGCGGCGGATCTCGGCTACCGACCTCAGGACGGCCACGGACACCGTGGCCTCAGTCTGTGCTGAAGCGTTCGACATCTCACCGATGTAGGGCTACCGGACCATGCGGCCGCGGCATTCCGTTTGACGGGGCATTCCCGCGAGGACTCGGTGGACTCCAACTCCGCGATTGCGACGCAGATGCCGGGTTCCGAGATTCGGGGGGAGTCTAGACCTCGTCGGGAACCGGACGCAAGGGCGTGCGCCCCGTCCGGACGAGCGGCTACGCTGACCCCGGATGCACGCGGACCACACGGATCGCCCTGCCGAACTCGGCGCGTACCACCACGACGAGATCATGTCGTGCACGCGATGCCCGCTGCACGCCACGCGGACCCAAGCGGTTCCGGGCAGCGGGAATCCGAACGCGCAGGTCATGTTCATCGGCGAAGCCCCCGGCTATCACGAGGACCGTCAGGGCGTCCCGTTCGTCGGGCAGGCGGGAAAGCTCTTGGACCAGTTGCTGGAGGGGATCGGCCTCGCCCGCGAGGACGTCTTCATCGCCAACGTGCTCAAGTGTCGCCCGCCGGAGAACCGCGATCCGCTCCCGGCCGAGATCGCGGCCTGCCAGGACCACCTGTTCCGGCAGGTGCAGATCATCCGGCCTCGCTTGATCTGCACGCTCGGCAACTTCGCGACCAAGCTCCTGTCCGGGCGTCCGGACGGCATCTCGCGGGTCCACGGATGCGAGCTGGAGATTTCGCTGGGCGGGACCCCGACCATGCTCTACCCGCTCTACCATCCCGCCGCAGCGCTCTACATGCCGACGATGCGGTCGGTGCTGCAGGACGACTTCGCGCGTATCCCCGCACTGATCGGCGTCGGCGCCGCCGGAGGGACCGCGACGGCGCCGGAGCGCACCAGCATCGACAGTGACCGGCCGGTGGCGGCAGAACGTCCACCGACCACAAGCGGGCCGGCGACCCAACTGGACCTGTTTTGACCGACCGATCCGGCGCGCCCGGCGCGCAGGAGTGGGAGTCCGGCTCAGCCGAGGACACGGCGGAACTCGCCGGTGCCTTGGCCGTCCTCCTCGGTCCAGGAGATGTCGTGACCCTCCGCGGTGACCTCGGGACGGGCAAGACCACCCTCACGCGGGCCCTCGCCCGGGCCCTGGGGATCGTCGATCGAATCACGAGTCCGACCTTTGCGCTTGCCCAACGCTACGACGGGACCGTTCCCCTGGTGCACCTGGATCTGTACCGGCTCACCGGTGCCGACGCGGAGGAACTCGGGCTGCTGTTCGACGACACGAGCGACGCGGTCACGGTGGTCGAATGGCCCGAGCAACTCGGCAGCGGCATCCCGAGCCCGCGGATCGCGATCACACTGAGCCACGCGGGGGGCGACCGGCGCTTGGTAGCGTTGGAGGGCGCCGATGCCGCCACGCGGAGCCGGCTCGCTGACATCGTTGCTGACCTTCGCTCTCGACACCTCGACGCCGAGCCCTAGCCTCGCGATAACCCGTGGAGACTCCCTCCTCGGGGAGCTCTGGTTGGGGCCGGAGCCGGGCGCCGGGCGCCGGGTCCTCGAGGGCGCCCATCACCTGCTGGCGGCCCTCGAGATCGACTTCCTGGAACTTGAGCGCACCGTCGTCGGCGTCGGCCCGGGAGGGTTCACCGGCCTGCGTATCGGCCTGGCCACCGCCGACGCCCTCGGGCAGTCGATCGGGTGCGCGGTCGTCGGCGTCGTCTCGCTTGAGGCACTCGCCGCCGGTGTCGCGGAGTCCGCGCAGGCCGGCACGCTCGTCCTGGCCGCCCACGACGCGCGCCGACGCGAGCTGTTCGCGGCCGCCTATCTGACTGGCCCCGGGGCGGAGCTCACCGAGGTCCTGCCGCCCGTGGCCCTCGGCCCCGCGCCGTTGGCCGCCCGCATCCGGGATCTGGTCGGCGCCGAGACGCCTGTCGTCGCCGTCGGATCGGGTGCCATCGTCGGCGCCGACGCGCTTCGGGACGCCGGCATCGAGGTGCCCCCGACCGACTACGCAGTCCACCGCCTGCGGGCGGCCGCACTCGTCGGCCGTGTGGGAGCCGGCACGGGCAGATCCAGCACACCGGTCTACGCCCGGCTTCCCGACGCCGAGGTCTACCGCCTCAACGCCGCGAAGGGGAGCGCCTGATGGCGCGACTGACCGGCCACGGCGGACGGGCCAAGCCTCAGGTGGAACACCATCCGCGGGTTCGGGCGATGCGCATGACCGACGTCGCGCACGTGCACGCCATCGACTGCGCGGTCTCGGCGATCCCGTGGCCGCGCCACATGCTGCACGCCGAACTCGGTAAGTCGGGCACGATCGACATCGTGTGCGTGATCGGCAGCGAGGTGGTCGGATTCGTTCTGGCCTCGCGGTATGCGGATGTCTGGCATGTCCTGAATGTCGGAGTGCGACCCGATCACTGGCGGCGGGGCATCGGACGCCTGCTGATGACCGACGCGCTTGCGCGCGGCGATCAGGTGCCCAACCTCGGCTACACCCTCGAGGTCCGCGTCTCGAACGCCCCGGCGATCGCGCTCTACCGCACGTTGGGGTTCGTCGATCACGGTGCCCGGCCGGGGTACTACAGCGACAACAACGAGGACGCCCTGATCATGTGGCGGGGCGGGGACCCCGAACAGCTCGGGGTCGGGGCATGATCGACGGACCCCTCCTGGCGATCGAGACCTCGTGCGACGAAACCGCGGCCGCAGTCGTCGACGGACGCCGGGTCCTCGCGTCGGTCATCGCCTCGCAGGCGGCCCTGCACACGCCGTACGGGGGCGTCGTGCCGGAGGTTGCCGCGCGGCACCACCTCGGCACCGTGAACCGCGTCATCGACGAGGCGCTCGCGGTCGCCGGGCTGGGGCTCGACGACCTCACCGCGATCGCGGTCACCCAGCGCCCCGGACTGATCGGTGCGCTGCTGATCGGTGTGTCGACGGCCAAGGCGATCGCGTGCGTCCGGCGACTGCCCCTGGTCAGCGTCGACCACCTGCTCGGGCACGTCTGCGCGTCGTGGCTGGAGCCGATCGCCCTGGATCCGCCGTTCGTCTGCCTGATCGCCTCCGGGGGGCACACACGGTTGGATCTCGTCCGGGACCTCGCGGCACCGACAATCCTGGGGCAGACGATCGACGATGCCGCCGGGGAGGCGCTCGACAAGGGGGCGCGTCTGCTCGGTCTCGGCTACCCGGGCGGCCCCGCGCTCGAGCGTCTTGCCCGCGACGGCGACCGGGCGGCCCATCGCTTCCCGATCGGACTCGGCGGCAAGCGGGAGCGCGATTTCTCGTTTGCGGGCGTCAAGACGTCCCTGCTGTACGTGACCCGCAGCGAGCGGAGCACTCTCGGGGCAGCGCCGCGCGGACCTCGCCGCCAGCTACCAGGAGGCGATCGTCGCCCCGCTGGCCGCACGGCTGCTGGACGCGGCCCGGGAGCATGGCGTGCCGGCCGTCGCCCTCGGCGGGGGGGTCGCGGCCAACGGACGGCTGCGAGAGCTGGTGACCGACGGCGCGGCGCGGATGGGCCTGCGGGTGGCGATGCCCGAGATCGCCCTCTGCACCGACAACGCGGCGATGATCGGTGCCGCGGCCCAGTTCACGCCTGCCGTCCCGTGGCCCGACTACCTCCGCGTCGACGCAATTCCGACCGCTCCGCCGGGTGGAATCGCCGCGTAGCGGGCCCTCCGGGCGGGTTGCGCGGGTCGGGGATGCGGCGTAGTTTGCTACGAAGCGTTACAAAGTCCCGGAGGACGAATGGCGTCGGACCGCTTGACGCTGGGTGTCGCTGCCCGGCTGTCACGATATCTGCAGGTACTGACGCCAAGCCCGCAAGATGGGCAAGACCAGCATCTCCTCGCAGGCGATCTCCGAATACACCGGGGTCAATCCCACGCAGATCCGTCGCGACCTGTCGGATTCGGCAAGTTCGGCAAGCGGGGGGTCGGGTACGACATCGACAGCCTCATCGAACAGATCCGCAAGATCCTGCGGACCTCCGGCACGCACAACATCGCCCTGTTCGGAGCGGCAATCTCGGCCAGGCGATCGCCAGTTCGAGTGTGTTCGGCGATCACGGCTTTCAGATCTCGGCCATCTTTGACGTGTCGCCGGACCGGGTCGGACAGAAGGTCGGGGATCTCACGATCCGGCATTACGACGAGTTCGCCGAGATCGCCGCGCGCGAGGGGATCATGGTCGGCGTGCTCGCGGTGCCGGGCGAGGTCGCCCAACAGGTCGCCGACGACCTCGTCGCCGCCGGCGTGAAGATCATCTTCAACTATTCGGACGCCCTCTTGTCGGTGCCGTCCGACGTCACCGTCCACACCTCGAGCCCGGCCGTGGAGCTGCTGTACGCGCTCTACTTCTATCTGAGCTGATCCGGGTCGGGTCGTTGGCCCCGGCGGCGCCCACCCGGGTCGCTAGAGTTCGCTCTCGTTGATGGCTTATCCCCACCAGAACTCCGCGATTCTCGCCGGCGTCCCTGAGCGGTTTGCGGACTCGACCGACTTCACCGTCGGCCTGGAAGAGGAGTTCCAGATCCTCGACCGTGACCCTGGGTCTGGTGAACCGGTTCGAGGACCTCGTCGCGGCCGCGCCGGCCGACCTGCGTCCACACCTGGCCGGAGAGCTGATCGCCAGCGAGGTTGAGCTCAAGACCGCGCCGCATGTCCCGTCTGGGTCGACGCCGCGCTCGAGCTGGCCCGTGGACGGATCGCGCTGTGCGAGGTCGCCGATGATCTCGGCCTGGCCCTCGGAGTCACGGGCGTCCACCCGTTCAGCCCGTGGACCCAGCAGCGCATCATCGACACGCCCCACTACCGCCTCGTCGAGGCCGAGCTGGGGTACGTGGCCTGGACCAACAACACCTGGGCGATGCACCTGCACTGCGGGATCCGCGGCGCGGACCGCGCCGTGCAGGTCGCCACCCGCATGCGGAGCGTCCTTCCCGAGCTCCTGGCGCTGTCGGCCAACAGCCCGATCTTCGGGGGCACCGACACGCGGCTGGCCTCGACCCGCACCCAGACGTTCATCAAGAGCTTTCCCCGCTGTGGGATTCCCGATGCCTTTGCCGACTGGTCCGCCTACGCGGATCACGTCTGGTGGCTGGAGCGCGCGGGGTCGATCACCGAATCCACCCAGATCTGGTGGAGCATCCGCCCGCATCACGCGTTCGGCACGATCGAGGTCCGGATCGCGACGGGCAGACCGAGCTGATCGACACGCTCGGGATCGCCGCTCTGGCGCTGGGCCTGATTGCCGAATACTGCCGCCGCCTCGACGATGGCGAGACGCTGACGGTCCACCCGCGCTCATTGATCGAGGAGAACCTCTGGCGGGCCGAGCGCTACGGCCTCGACGGCGAGCTCATCGACCTCGACACCGGCCGCACCCGTCCGACCCGCACCGCGATCGAGGACCTTCTGGCCGCCGCCGAGACCCATCGCGACGCACTCAGTCTCGGTCCGTCGGCTCGACCGCGTTCCGGACATGCTCGCCCACGGCAACGGCGCCATCCGCCAGCGGGTGCTGCTCGATGCCCTCGGCGGCGATCTCCGCGCTGCCCACGCCCACGTGGTCGAGCGCACGCGCGCGTCCGCGCAGGAAGTCCTCACCCACCATGCCACGGGAGCACAGCGATGACCGACGACGCCCACATCGAGCCGGATCCCCAGACGGATCCCCAGGCCGCATCGGAGGAGTTCGCCGCCGCGTTCGTCCACCATCTCGGCCGCACGCCGGTCCGCGATCTCGCCATCCAGGCGATGGCGACGCTGGCGGACGCGGCCGGCATCCGCATGGGCCTCGGCCCGGAGGGTGCGGCAGTCGCCGACATGGCCCAGGCCCGCACCGCGATCGAAATCCTCCGCGCTCTGGTCGCCGCCGCCGACCAGGAGTTGGGCGCGGCCGCGACACGGCCGTTCCGCGAGCCGCTCGCCCAGCTGCAGCTCGCTTACGCGAAACTCGCCGAAGCCAACTCGGTCCCCGGGGCCGGGCCCGAGCCCGACCCGTCGAGCCGCTTGTGGGTGCCGCCGGTGGTCGCACCGAGTGACGTCGGCGATGGTCGGCATCATCGGCGGATCCGGCTTCTACCGGCTTCTCGACGATGCCGAGACGGTGACCATGCACACCCCCTACGGTGACCCGTCCGCCGCGCTGGCGCTCGGCACGGTGGCCGGTGTGCCGGTGGCGTTCCTCCCGCGCCACGGCATCGACCACGAGTTTCCGCCGCACGCCATCAACTATCGGGCCAACCTGTGGGCCCTGCGGGAGGCGGGGGCGAGTTGGGTGATCGCTCCATGCGCGTCGGGGAGCCTGCACCGCACGTCCGGGTCGGGGATTTCGTGGTCTGCGATCAGTACATCGACCGCACGCTCGCGTCGCGATACGTACTACGACGGTCCCGAGGCGATACACGTCTCGGCCGCGGACCCGTTCTCCCCGGTCCTGCGCACGCACCTCGTCGAGGGATGCCGCAGCCTCGGACATCCCGGTCCACGATCGCGGCACTGTCGTGGTCATCCAAGGCCCGCGCTTCTCCACCCGCGCCGAGAGCAGATGGTTCAGCGCGATGGGGTGGATGTCATCAACATGACCGCCTACCCGGAGGCGCACCTGGCACGCGAGCTCTGCCTGAGTTACGCGAACGTCAGCCTGGTGACCGACTACGACGTCGGTCTCGAAGGAATGGCAGATGTCCCGGCCGTCTCCGCCCAGGAGGTTGCGGCGGTCTTCGCCCGCAACAACGAACGGGTCCGCGACCTGCTGTTCGCCGTGATTCCGCGCCTGCCGGCGGAACCCGACCCGCACTGCACCAGTGCCCTGGACGGCGCACGGATCTGAGCGGAAGCGCCGGTCCCGGCCCCCGCGCGGCCGCCGCGGCACCGACTTCGCCCGCTAAACGCGAGATTTCTCACCGCAATGTCCGGTGCGGTGTGGTAGAAACGTCCGGGTTTTTTTGGATCCGCTGCGCGCGCTTGACCATCCCTGGTGCAGGTGCCCGCGCAGCGCATTTCGTTCACGCGGCCCACGCGATCCGGTCGTGGCTTCGCACACATATCTCGGAGGACACTCTTGGCCGGCTTTCTGTCGGACAACACCAAATGGCTCGCGGTCGTACTCGGCCTGGTTGCGGTGCTGTACGGGGTAGGACTCATCGTCTACCTCCTCAAGCAACCGGCCGGCAACGAGCGCATGCAGGACATCGCAAAGGCGGTGCAGGAGGGCGCGCAGGCATACCTGCAGCGCCAGTACACCATCATCGCCGGTGTCGCAGTGGTGATGTTCCTGGCGATCGGTTTCCTGGGTAGTGCCGTCACGTCCGACCTTCTCGGTTGGAAGCCGGCGGTCGGATTCCTGATCGGCGCAATCGCCTCTGGAGCCGCTGGCTTCATCGGCATGAACGTCTCGGTCCGCACCAACGTGCGGACGGCCGAGGCGGCTCGCAAGGGGCTCCCGCAGGCCCTCGGCGTCGCCTTCAAGGGCGGTGCCGTCACCGGCCTGCTCGTGGTGGGCCTCGGACTCGTTGCGGTGTCCGGGTACTTCTGGGCCCTCGGCGGCCACGCATCCGACGTCGGCCCGCTCGTGGGTCTCGCGTTCGGTAGCTCGCTGATCAGCGTGTTTGCCCGACTCGGCGGCGGCATCTTCACCAAGGGCGCCGACGTCGGCGCCGATCTCGTCGGCAAGGTTGAAGCCGGCATTCCCGAAGACGACCCGCGCAACCCCGCCGTGATCGCCGACAACGTCGGCGACAACGTCGGCGACTGCGCCGGCATGGCGGCCGACCTGTTCGAGACCTACGCGGTCACGACCGTCGCGGTGATGTATCTCGGCTTCCTGTTCTTCCAGGGTGGGTCCGCCAACCCGTGGGCGCACCAGCTGAATGCCGTGCTGTACCCGCTCGCACTCGGCGGGGTCTCGATCGTCGCGTCGATCATCGGCACCTGGTTTGTCCGGGTCGGCAAGGGCGGTTCGGTCACGGGCGCCCTGTACACCGGCCTCGGTGTCGCCGCGGTCCTGTCGGCGATCGGCTTCCTGCCGGTGACCTACTGGCTCCTGAACGGTGTCTCGCCGGACCCGAGCACGCACTACGCGCACGCCGGAACCTGGTTGCACTACTACTGGTGCGCCTTGATCGGCCTCGGCGTGACACTGCTGCTGGTGGCGATCACCGAGTACTTCACCGGCACCGTGTGGCGCCCGGTCAAGAGCATCGCCAAGGCATCGGAGACGGGCCACGCGACGAACATCATCGCGGGCCTCGCCGTCTCGCTGAAGGCGACGGCCGCACCGGTCGTCGTGATCGTCGGCGGCATCATCAGCTCGTATGAGCTCGGTGGCTACTACGGCATCGCAACCGCCGTCATGGCAATGCTCTCGCTGGCAGGGATCGTCGTCGCACTCGACGCGTTCGGACCGATCACCGACAACGCCGGCGGGATCGCCGAGATGGCCGAGATGCCCGAGAGCGTCCGCGCCATCACGGACCCGCTCGACGCAGTCGGCAACACGACCAAGGCCGTCACCAAGGGGTACGCCATCGGTTCGGCCGGTCTGGCTGCCGTGGTGCTCTTCGTCAGCTACGTCGAAGCGCTCGGAAACTCGACCCCGTCGCTGGCCGGAATCTCGAGCCAGTTCCAGCTCAGCAACCCGTACATCATGGCCGGTCTGCTGATTGGCGGAATGATGCCGTTCCTGTTTGCCGCCTTCGCAATGGAAGCGGTGGGGCGGGCCGGTGGCGCGGTCGTCGAAGAGGTGCGCCGCCAGTTCCGGGAGAACCCCGGCATCATGGAGGGGACCCAGAAGCCCGACTACGCCCGGTGCGTCCGCCTTGTGACCGCATCGGCACAGAAGGAGATGCTGGTTCCGGCACTGATCCCGATCGTGTTCCCGATCGTGGTCGCGTTCATCTTCGGGGTCGGCAACGGCCGCCTGATGCTCGGCGGGCTGTTGCTCGGCGTCATCGTGACCGGTCTGTTCGTCGCGATCTCCATGACCTCGGGTGGTGGGGCATGGGACAACGCCAAGAAGTTGATCGAGGACGGCGCCCACGGCGGCAAGGGATCCGAGGCCCACAAGGCGTCGATCACCGGAGACACCGTCGGTGATCCCTACAAGGACACCGCCGGCCCCGCGATCAACCCGATGATCAAGATCACCAACATCGTGGCGATCCTGCTCATCCCGTTCCTGCACTAACGCACCGCGCACCCCCCGCGGCGTGCCTGACGGCACGCCGCGGGTCCGTGCCCGCCCCGAAGCTTGGTAGGCTCGCCGTATGGCCAAAACTGCCGAGCACACCTCCAAGCTTCCCCGTAAGCCGCACGCCCTCAAACCGCAGCCGGACGAACCCGTCCGCAAGCGATCGAGCGCGGATCTTCAGAACGGCTGGCTGGCGCGCCACGGCACGCTGACGCTCACCGACGCGCGCTTGGTCTTCGTCCCGACGGTGCTCGACACCGGTCTCGGGGCCAAGCGCCGCGAGGTGCTCCTCGGGGAGATGCACACGCTCGAGCGGTTCCCGCGCAACCCGAACAGCATGTCCCAGGGCGGCAAGCGCGCCCGCATGCTGGTCCACACCGACGAGTGCGTGTACGAGTTCATGGTCCCGGACCTGGACTCGTGGATCGACACCATGGAGAAGATGTTCGTCCTGCGGGAGCAGCGCGGCGACGGCCCACGGCCGTCCGTGCTCCGCGAGGGCATCGAGAACTTCATGCTCCTCGAGGAATAGGCCGAATCGCGCGGAATGGCCGCGCGTCGGGTAAACTTCCAGAAATGCCCGGAAGATTCCCTGGTTTATGTCCTCGATAATCGCCATCAGCGACAAGAGCCGTTCGGCCATCGTCGCCCTCACCGAGCTTGCCCGACATGGGGAGTCCGGCCCCGTGCCGATCGTTGAGATCAGCGAGGCCCGCGACATTCCGCTTCATGTGCTGGAGCAGCTGTTCGCGTCGCTGCGGCGTGCCGGGATCCTGGCGAGCCAGCGCGGGGTCAAGGGCGGGTACTCGTTCCTGCGACCCCCTGCCGAGGTCACGCTTCTGGACGTGGTCGAGACCGTCGACGGGCGGCTCGGATCGATCGAGTCCGGAGCGTGCCGGGGTCGACGCCGTGTGGCAGCAGGCCCGAGATCTGCTGGTCGGACTGCTCGGAGAGCGCTCGATCGCCGACATGGTCGACGAGGAAGAGCGTGTGTCCGAGACCCCGATGTTCTACATCTGAGCCGGGGCGCCGTGCCGCCGACTCCCGCCCCGACCGCCCCTCGCTTCGACATCGTCGGGATTGGCAACGCGATCGTGGACGTCGTCGCCGAGGCCGATGCCCGCTTTATCGAGGATCAGGGCCTGCACATGGGATCGATGGTGCTCATCGACGAGGAGCAGGCCGACGCGCTGTACGCGCGCATGGGGCCAGCGATCGAGGTGTCCGGCGGCAGTTGCGCGAATACGGTCGCCGGCGCGTCGGCGCTCGGCAGCCGGGTCGCGTTCATCGGCAAGGTCGCCGGGGATGATCTCGGCGGGATCTTTCGCCACGACCTCACCAGCCTCGGCGTGCACTTCGATACGCCCGCGGCCGTCGACGGCCCGGCGACCGCGCGGTGTTTGGTCTTCGTCACCCCGGACGCCCAGCGCACGATGGCGACGTATCTCGGCGCCTGTGTCGGAGCTCGGACCCGAGGACATCGACACCGAGCTCGTCGCCGCGGGGCGCTTCGTCTACCTCGAGGGCTATCTCTGGGACCCGCCGCAGGCCAAGGCCGCATTGCGGATCGCGATCGACATCGCGCACGCAGCCGGACGCAAGGTGGCGATGACGCTGTCCGACCCGTTTTGCGTCGCCCGGCATCGCGATGAATTCCGCGCGCTCGTCGACGGCCCAATCGACATCCTGTTCGCCAACCAGATCGAGGCGGAGTCCCTCGTCGGCGTGCCCGACGTCTGGGACGCCGTGGACGCACTCCAGGGGACCTGCGAGGTCGTCGTTGTCACGCGAGGCGATCAGGGATCCATCGTCGTCACCCCGAACGACGTCCACGAGATTGCCCCGGTGCACGTGCCGGACGTGATCGACAGCACCGGCGCGGGCGACCTGTACGCCGCGGGCTTCCTGCACGGACTCGCGTCCGGATGGGATCTCGTCCGGTGTGCGCAGGCCGGATCTGCGGCCGCCGCGGAAGTGATTGGACATTTCGGTGCGCGTCCCGAACGCGACCTCACTGAGGTCGTGCGCACCGCAACCCGCCAGGAGGGAACGGCATGAGCACCACCAACGTGGCAGGGCCACCGAGGATCGCCAATTCGATCACCGAGCTGATCGGTCACACGCCCCTTGTCCGACTCAGGATCGCCGAGGCCACCGGAGCGACGGTGCTCGGCAAGCTGGAGTCGTTCAACCCGGCCGGAAGCGTCAAGGACCGGATCGGCTTGGCCATGATCGAAGCCGCCGAGCAGGAGGGGCTGATCTCCCCGGCTCGAGCGTGATCATCGAGCCCACCTCGGGCAATACCGGAATCGCGCTGTCGTTTGTGGCGGCGGCCAAGGGGTATCGCTGCATCCTGACGATGCCGGAGACGATGAGCCTCGAGCGCCGTGCCCTTCTGGCCGCATACGGTGCAGAGCTCGTGCTCACCCCGGGACCCGAAGGAATGCGCGGCGCCATCGCCCGAGCCGAGGAGCTTGCCCGGACGACGCCCGGAGGCTTTCTGCCGCAGCAGTTCCAGAATGCCGCGAACCCCGAAGTCCACCGACGGACGACCGCGGAGGAGATCTGGCAGGACACCGGCGGCGAGGTCGACATTCTGGTGGCGGGCGTGGGAACCGGCGGAAGCATCACCGGGATCGCCGAGGTCCTGCGGGAGCGGCGCCCCGGCTTCCACGCCGTCGCCGTCGAGCCGACGGACTCGCCGGTCCTGTCCGGTGGCCAGCCGGGACCCCACAAGATCCAGGGCATCGGCGCCGGCTTTGTCCCGGGCGTCCTCAACACCGACGTCTATGACGAGGTCATCACGTGTCGCGTCGAGGACGCCTACGAGACGTCCCGGACTCTCGCGCGGAGCGAGGGCATCCTCGTCGGCATCTCGGCAGGTGCCAACGTCTGGGCGGCCCTGGAACTCGCCCGTCGACCCGAGAACGCCGGCAAGACGATTGTGACCATCCTCTGCGACACCGGCGAGCGCTACCTGTCGACGCCGCTGTTCAGCGAGGGCTGAGCCGGGAGGTCGGCTACCGCGCCGCCGCTGTGGCGGCGCGGTAGATCAACAGCGCGCGGCGCCCCCGGGCACGAAACCCGAGGCGCCCCAGGAATGCGTCGGCGCCGCGACCGTCTTCCGCGAATGCCAGCAGATGGGTTCCGCGGACCTCCAGAACGTCACGCGCGACCTGCGCGACCAGCAGCCGGCCGATTCCGCCGCGACGGGCCTCAGGGACGACGCCGATCCAGTCGATCAGCCCATCCGGCAGGTTTGCATGGGCAAACCCCACCACGCGACCTTCGGTCGTGCGGGCGATCCTGAACGACCCCTGTCCGGCACCCCACTCGTATCCGGACGGCGACCCGAGCTCGCGAAACGCCGCGAGCCCGTCCATCGCCTCGGCCTCGGCCGCAGTGAACGCGGCCGCCCATTGGTTTTCGTATGGCACTACCTCGATCCCGGACACCCGCGGGGCGCCAAGGCCCTCCGCAGAGCGGGCGAACAGCGATCCGCGGGCGTACTCGACAAACCCTCGGGACTCGAGCAATCGGCGCAGGGCGTCGTCACCCGCATCGATCTCGACGTCCCAGGGTGGCTCGGACAGCTGGTCCAAGAGTGCATCGAGCGCGGCGGCGTCGCGGGCCTGGAGGCCCTCCAACCGGATGGCAAGCGCGGTCGGCGACGGACCGAGCCGACAGGTCGCCCCGGGCGCGCTGACGGCGGGTCCCACGGGAGGAGTTTCCATACGAAGAGCCTATACTCAGGATCATGGTCGCCAACAGGCGCGGCAGCTACTCGCACGCGAAACGACGTCTTTCGGCCGCGCTGAACACACTGCGCGACGACCTCAGGGCAGCGCGTGACCGGGATCCCGCCGCACACTCCACCGGTGAAATCCTGCTCTATCAGGGGCTTCACGCCGTCTGGATGCACCGCGCAGCCCACGCGCTGTACGTCCGGGGCCATCGCTTTTCCGCGCGCCTGGTCTCGCAGCTGTCGCGGTTCTTTACGGGCATCGAGATCCACCCCGGCGCCCGCATCGGCCGCGGGCTGTTCATCGACCACGGCATGGGCGTCGTGATCGGGGAGACGACCGAAATCGGCGACGACGTCACGCTCTACCAGGGCGTCACCCTCGGCGGCACCGGGAAGCAGGGCGGCAAGCGCCATCCCACCGTCGGCAACCGTGTGATCGTGGGCACCGGCGCCCAAGTGCTCGGACCCCTGGTGATCGGCGAAGACGCCAAGATCGGCGCGGGGGCCATCGTGATCAAGGATGTGCCCGCCGAGACGACCGTCGTCGGCAATCCGGGCCGTCCGGTGGCGATTTCCGGTCGGCGCGTCTCCGGACCCGAGCTCGAACACACCCGGCTTCCGGATCCCGTCGCCGAATCGCTCGAGAGCCTGACGCGACGTATCACCGAGCTCGAACATCAGCTCGGCAGCGCCCAGGGAGGGCCCGAGGCGCCGCCGGCCACCCGCCCCTCGTCGCCCGGACCCGAGGTCCGCACCCCGCGCGAGGGCTGATCGCGGCGCCGGGCGGTCCCGGCGAGCGCACGACGGGCCGACCGGTACAATCGGGGTGCGGTGGCTGACCTCCTCGACGACCTGAACCCGCCGCAGCGCGATGCGGTGCTCCACACCGAAGGGCCGTTGCTGGTCCTGGCAGGTGCGGGTAGCGGCAAGACCCGCGTGCTGACCTATCGCATCGCACATCTGATCCGGGATCGGGACGTCGCCCCCTGGTCGATCCTCGCGATCACCTTCACCAACAAGGCCGCGGCCGAGATGCGGGAACGGATCGGGCGGCTGGTCGGACCCGTTGCGCGCGATATCTGGGCGAGCACCTTTCACTCCGCGTGCGTGCGCATCCTTCGCCGCGAGGCCGACGCGGCCGGCTATCGACGCGACTTCGCGATCTACGACGCCGACGATCAGCTGCGCCTGATGCGCGCCTGCTACGCCGACGAGGAGGTCGACCCCAAGCGCTTCTCGCCGCGGAACGTGCTCGCGCGCATCTCGGACGCCAAGAATCGCCTGGTCGATGCCGAGGGGTTCCTCGACGAGGCCACCGGCTTCGGGGATGAGGTGATCGCCCGCCTGTACCGCCGCTACAGCGCGCGGCTCCTGGCGGCCGGGGCCATGGACTTCGACGACCTGCTGATGGTGACGACCCGGCTGCTCGAGTCGGACGCCGAGGTCCGCGAGCGATATCAGAGCCGCTTTGCCTACGTCCTTGTCGACGAGTACCAGGACACCAACCACGCCCAGTATCGCCTCGTACGGCTCCTGGCCGAGCCCCAGCGCAACATCTGCGCCGTCGGCGACGACGACCAGGGGATCTACTCCTGGCGCGGGGCGGATGTCCGCAACATTCTCGACTTCGAGCGCGACTACCCCGATGCCTACGTCGTCGCCCTCGAGCAGAATTACCGGTCGTCCGGCACCATCCTTCGGGCCGCGAACGCCGTCGTCGCGAAGAATCGCGGACGGCGCCCGAAGGAGCTCTGGACCGATCGTGGGGATGGGGAGCCGCTGCGCATTCTCGGATGCCGCGACGAGCACGACGAGGCGCGTCACGTCCTGGCCGAAATCGAGCGGGCACAGACCTCCGGGACCTCGCTCGATCAGATCGCGGTCTTCTACCGCACGAACGCACAGAGCCGCTCGATCGAGGACCAACTGGTCCGCGGCCGGGTCGCCTACACGGTCGTCGGCGGCCCCCGGTTCTACGAGCGCGCCGAGGTGCGCGATGCGCTGTCGTACCTGCGGGCGGCGGCGAACCCGGCCGACGAGATCGCCGTCGCGCGCCTGTTGGGCGTCCCCAAGCGCGGCCTCGGCCCGGGCAGCCTGCTCAAGCTCGCGGGCTACGCCGCCGCCCATGGATTCGCCGTCGGCGACGCCATCGCCGAGGCCGACGCGATCCCGGGACTGACCGCGGCCCAGCGGACCGCCCTCGCCCGCACGGGATCGTTGCTGGCCGAACTCGCATCCGCGGAGGCCGCCGGCATGCCGCTGAGCGGCCTCGTCGCGATGGCAATCGACCGCTCGGGGCTCCGTGCGGCGCTGATGGCCGAGGGCACCCTCGAGGCCCAGGCCCGGGTGGAGAACCTCGACGAGCTGGAGAATGTGGCCGCCGAATACGAATCGGTCGACGGTGAGCCGACGCTGCTGGGCTTCCTGGAGGAAGTCGCACTCCAGTCCGACGCGGATCTGGTCGACCAGTCCCACGGGCAGGTCACCCTCATGACCGTGCACAACGCCAAGGGGCTCGAGTTCGACGTCGTGCTCATGACCGGCATGGAGGAGGGGATCTTCCCGCACGCCCGCTCCGACGATCCCGACAGCCTCGAGGAGGAGCGGCGGCTGTGTTACGTGGGCATGACCCGGGCCCGCCAGCGCCTGCTGCTGACCCATGCCGAGACCCGCGCCATCCACGGCGGGCGTGAATATCGGCTGCCGTCACGATTTCTGACCGAGATCCCGCAGGATGCCGTGTCGGTGCGGGAGGGCGCCCCAGTCCGGGCGGCGTTCGCCGGCGCACAGCAGCAGCGCGCCGTGGTGCCGCTGGAGGCGGGGGACACCGTCATGCACCAGACATTCGGTGAGGGGGTCGTCACCGGGGTCGAGAGTCGCGGGAGTCTGGTGCGCGTCCGGTTCAACCGCGACGGAACCGAGCGGCGCCTGATGGCAGGTGCCGCGCCAATGCGAAAGGTGGGGTGACAGTGGCAGCGACCATCATCGACGGCAAAGCCGTCGCGGCACGCGTACGGGCCGAAGTCGCCGACGGCGTGGCGGCATTCGTGGCCGCCCGCGGGCGCGCCCCGGGACTCGTCGGAATCCAGGTCGGCGACGATCCCGCGTCGGAGCTCTACCAGGCGGGGAAGGCGCGGGCGGCAGATGAGGTCGGCATGATCTCGCGCCGGCTGACGCTCCCCGAGTCCACGACCCAGGCCGAGCTCGACGCGATCATCGACGATCTGAACGCGGATCCCGCGGTTGACGGCATGCTCGTCCAGCTGCCCGTCCCGGACCAGCTGTCGGAGCCGCTGATCGCCAACCGCATCCATCCGGACAAGGATGTGGACGGGTTCTCGCCGATCAGCCTCGGACGGCTCATGCGCGGCGAACCCGGCAGCGTGCCGTGTACCCCGCAGGGGGTCATGCGGCTGCTGCGCGACGGGGGCGTCCCGCTCGAGGGTGCGCATGCGGTGGTGGTCGGCAGGAGCCTGATCGTCGGCAAGCCCCAGTCGATGCTGCTGCTGGCTGCCAACTGCACCGTCACCGTTGCCCACTCGCGCACGCGGGACCTGCCCGATTTGTGCCGTCAGGCCGATATTCTGGTCGCCGCCGTCGGTCGTCCGGAAATGATCCGTGCCGATTGGGTCCGTCCCGGTGCCGCGGTCATCGACGTCGGGATCAATCGGACCGATGGCGGTTTGCGCGGGGACGTCGCGTTCGCTGAGGTCGCCGAAGTGGCGGGGTGGATCACCCCGGTGCCCGGTGGCGTCGGACCCACCACGATCGCCTATCTGCTCGTCAACACCCTTGAGGCCGCCTGGCGGCGCTCCGGGTCGGACTCATAACAGGGAGTGCATCTATGAAGATCGCCATTTTCGGCGGTACCGGTGACCTCGGTCGCGGACTCGCCATCTGCTTCGCCGCCGCCGGCCACGAGATCATCGTCGGTTCACGCAGCCAGGAGCGCGCCGATCAGGCCGCTGCCGGCCTGCGTGAGGCCCTTCCGACGGGCAATTTCGTGCCGATGGAGAACGTCGCCGCGGCCGACGCCGCCGAGCTGGCGATCGTCTCGATCCCGTGGGAAGGCATCGAGCAAACGATTCCGCCGATGGCGGGCGCCCTGGCCGACAAGATCGTGATCACGGTTGCCAACGCCCTCAAGTTCGGCAAGAGCGGCGCCCTCGCCGTCCAGGGGGCCGAGCTGCCGGGCGGGGCCCAATCATGCGCCCACGCCATCCAGGACCTGGCCCCGGAGGCGAAGGTCGTGGTGGCGTTCAACAACCTCCCGGCGGCGGCGCTTCAGGCCCGCCACAACCTCCACGCCGACGTGCTCGTCTGCGGAAAGAGCCGCGCCGCACGCGAAGCTGTCATCGAGCTCACCAAGGACCTGCCCGGTGCCCGCGGACTCGACGCCGGGCCGCTGGCAAACGCGTTGATCATCGAGGGCATGACCGCACTGGTCATCAACCTGAACCGCCGCTATGGCGGCGAAGCGAGCCTCGAGATCACCGGCCTCGAGGGCGCTCCGGAGCGGTCGGCCGCCGGGCACTGAGCGCATCCGGGGGCGTGGCGCCGCGCGGACGCGGCGCCACACCCCTACGCGTAACCGAGTTCGCGCAGCTGATCCTCGTCCATGCCGAGGTGGTGGCCAAGCTCGTGGAGCACGGTCACGCAGATCTGCCCGATCAGCTGCTGTCGGTCCGGGAAGTCGTGCTCGAGCGGGCCGCGGTAGATCGTGATCCGGGGCGGCAGCTGCCCGAATCCGAACGCGTCCGGGCGGGTGCGGGGAACCCCCTGGTAGAGCCCGTAGAGGCGCCCGAGCTCCGGCGGCGCGTCGTCGTCGATCAGCACCGCGACGTCTGAGAGTGCTGCCTGAAACGGCGCCGGGACCAATTCGAGCGCGTACTCGACGACCGCGGCAAACTCGTCGGGATGCATGCGGTGCAGGCTACTCCGGGATCTCCGGGGGCACAGAAACATCCGACCGGGTGGGCCCCGTCTGGTCGTACGGGTGGTGCCGTGCCGCGCGCCAACCGGTTTAGTGAAACCCATGAAGCGAGTCCGTCTGGCCACCGCGCTCGCGATCCTCGTCGTCCTGGCGACGATGGTGATCGCGTCGGCCGCACCGGCACCCTCCGCCACCCCGACGCCGCTGTCGGTATTGATCACCCGACTGGCGCATGGCGAAGCCACGTCTGCGGTGCTCTCGGGCGAGCCCGGCAACCTGACCCTGCGCGTGGTCGGCGCCGGGCACGTCTCTACGGCGCCGGTTCTGGCGGAGCTCAGCGCAAACGTCCTCCAGGCTGCCGAAGCCGGTGGTGTCCCGCTCAGCGTGGCCCGCCCGGCCCCGACGCCGGTCGTCGCCGTCGCGAACTCCGGCGGCGGGTTCTCGCTCGCCGCGTGGCTCCAGACCTGGGGACCGCTGATTCTGCTTGCCGGCCTGGTCATCGTCTCGGGCTTCGCGCTCCGCATGGCAGGCGGCGGGCGCTTTCGCCACCGCATCCGACCGGTGCGGTCGACGACGCGCTTCCGCGACGTCGCCGGGATCGACGAGCTCCGCGACGATGTGGCCGAGATCGCCCACGTCCTGGCAAGCCCGGCGACATATGAGGCGCTCGGTGCGACGATGCCGCGCGGCATCATCCTGCACGGACCGCCCGGGACCGGAAAGACGCTGTTGGCGCGGGCCGTCGCCGGCGAGGCCGGGGTGCCGTTCTTCTCGGCATCGGGGTCGGAGTTTGTCGAGATCTACGCGGGGCTTGGCTCCCGGCGCATCCGGTCCCTGTTTGCCGCAGCGCGCAAGGCGGCGCCCGCCGTGATCTACATCGATGAGATCGATGCCATCGGCGGCAAGCGAACCGGTCACGCCGCCAACGGCGAGCGCGAGCAGACGCTCGATCAACTGCTGTCGGAGATCGACGGGTTCCGGACGGATCCGGCCAGGCCTGTCGTCGTGCTCGCGTCGACGAACCGCATCGACGATCTCGACCCGGCGCTTGTCCGCTCCGGCCGCTTCGACCGCAAGATCGCGGTCGGCCTCCCGGACCGCCAGGCCCGCCGTGAAATTCTGGACGTCCACCTGCGGACCCGCCCCGTCGCCATCGGCGTCGACCCCGACCGCGTCGCCGCGATGACCGCCGGACTCGCCGGCGCCGATCTCGCCGCGCTCTGCAACGAAGCCAGCTTCGAAGCCGCGCGGGCCGGTGACGACGCACTTGATTTGTCGCACTTCCGGCGCGCCTTGATGCGCCTTGCGGGCGGGCCGGAACGACGTAGTCGCGTCATGAGCTACGAGGAACGCCGCCTGGTCGCGTATCACGAGATGGGCCATGCCCTGGTCGGATACCTGTCGGCCACCTGCGACCCCGTGGAGCGCGTGACGGTGATCCCGCAAGGGCACGCTCTCGGCGTCACGGTCGCACTCCCGACCGAGGACCGGTTCCTGGCGACCCGCACCGAGTGCATGGAGCGCCTGCGGATGCTGCTCGCCGGCCGTGCGGCGGAGGAACTGGTGTTTGGCGAGTGCACCAGCGGCGCCGGCGACGATCTTGCCCGCGCGGCCGTGCTCGCCCGCCAGATGTCGGGCGACCTCGCGATGGCGGAACCCCGCACGGACGAGAGCCTGCTGATCGCGTTGCCCGGAGCACCGGGCGAGCGCAGTGCCCACGATGTCGAGATCGCCGCCCAGATTCTGGTGCGGATCGCCTTCGAGCGGGCCATGCAGATGCTGGTCGCCAATCGGGATCTGCTCGAGACCGGAGCCGTGATGCTGCTCGAGCGCGAGGCGCTCGAGAGCGAGGACCTGGCACGGCTGTTCGGCCCGCGCCCGGGAATGTCGCGCCTGGCCCCGGTGACCGAAACGGCCTAGTGCTCCAGGTGGTCCCAGCCGGCATGGGTCACCTCAACGGGACGGCCGTCACGCGTGACCTCGACCCCCGGTGTCCCCGCCACCATGCGGCCGACGCAGCGCATCTCGGAGTCGTCGAGCGCGACGGTCGGATCCGCCGCCACCAACAGCTCATAGTCCTCGCCTCCGGTCGCGGCAAACAGCGCCGGATCCTCGCCGAGCCGTCGGGCAACATCGGCCGCGTCGGAGTCCACGGGCACCCGCTCGAGCTCGATGACGGCGCGGCACCCGGAGGCCGATGCCAAGCGGCCCGCGTCCAGGACCAGGCCGTCCGAGATGTCCATCATCGCCGACACGCCGGAGCGGGCGAGGTCCTGTCCGAGGGCCAGGCGCGGCGTCGGACGTCGGTGGCGGGCGACCAGACGTGCGGCGGCTTCGGGATCCGATGATCGATCGCGGCCGTCGAGGATCGCGAGCCCTGCGCGGGATCCTCCCAGGGCACCGGTCACCAGAAGACGATCGCCCGGTACCGCTCCCGAGCGCTGTACCGGGTCGAGCCCGGGCGGCATTGCGCCGACGACCGTAACCGCGACGACCACTTCGGCAGCGCGCGAGATGTCCCCACCGACAATCGGACAGCCTGCACTCGCGGCGAGCGCGTCCATCGCCCGATACATCTCCCGCACGTCGCCCTCCGACAGCCGTCCCGGCGGAGCCGCGAGGCCGACGACCGCAGCGCGCGGCACGCCACCCATCGCCGCGATGTCCGAAAGGTTGACCGCGATCGCCAGGTGGCCGACGTCCGCCGGGGTATGGGTCGTCCAACGAAAGTGGACGTCCTCGACCACCATGTCGTGGACGACCAACAGCCCCGGGGGGGACCGACCACGGCCGCATCGTCCCCGATGCCCACCGACACGTCGCCCCGCCGGCCCAGCACCTCGAGGATCGCGCGAATCGCCGTGTCCTCGGAACCCATGCGGCGAGGCTACACGACCCCCGCCGACGATCCCCTCCTCCACACCCGGAACGCGGGCATGGGGCCACCGCGTCGCGTACGCTCGCCGTCGTGCGCAATTGGCGAATCTTCGCGTGGCTCGGGGCCGCAGTCGTGGTGGTCTTCGTGTTGGGAGCCCTGACCGTCGTCGCCTTCACCAGGACAACGTCCACGACGCAGAGGTTCACCGGGCCGGTCCACAGGATCGTCGTGACCTCCGAGCGCGGCGCCGTCACGATCCGTCGCGGACCCGCATCCGGCGTCAGCGTCATCGACCAGAAGCGGTACGTGTTCGCGGCGCCGCACGTCTCCGCGGCGCTCAACGGGGGAGTGCTGACGATCACCTCGAGCTGCCCGATGATGGCGTTCATCTCGTGCAGCACGAACTTCACGATCACCGCTCCGCCGGGCGTCGCGGTCAACGCCACGGCGCAGCGGGGACTGCTCACGGTCGCGGGCATCACCGGGAGCGTGTACTCCAACAGCGAGAGCGGCAGCTTCATCTACAGCGGCGCGTCACCGTCGGTCACCGGCTACACCCTCAATGGTGACATTGCGGTCCGCTTTACCGCGCCGCCGCACCACGTCCACCTCCGGTCCGAGACCGGCAAGGTGCTCGTGGCGCTTCCCGCGGCGGCATACGCCATCAACGCAAACTCGGGGATCGGCACCCACGAGGTGATCGGGCTGACATCGGTCGCCGGGTCGTCGCGGGGCATCTACGCGAGCTCGGGCGACGGCGACGCGAAGGTGATTCTCGCCCGGTAGCGAATTCTGTCCGAATGGTCCGCTAATCTGGGAACAGATGTTCGACAGGGAGGCAGCCATGATGCACCCGCCCGAGCACCCCGAGACGCGGTCGACCGAGTCGCCGCACCGCGATGAGCAGATGGCGTTGTTTGCCCATCCCACGCGTCCCGCACCGACCCGGCGACGCCTGTCGCGCAATGCGCGCATGGCGATTCGTCTCGAGGAACTGGCGGATAGCTGGGACGACGATGCGGCCGAGGCCCACGCGAGCGGGGATCAGCTGACCGAGCGACGTCTGCGCGAGCAGGCACGCGACGCGCGCCGATCCGCGCAGCTCCTGCGGGCGGGCCCGGGAGGTGCCGCCGGCCTGATCGCCTCCTGATCCCGCCGGCTACTGCTGGTCGATCTCGCCGTCCCAAAACGCCGGAAGCTGGATGTCGAAGAAGCCGTCTTCATCCGCGTGGGTCTTGTGCCACTCGGTGAAGTTGGGAATCGAGAATCCAATGACCTCGTTGGATGTCGCGTCGAGACGCACCTGCACCTCACGCTCCGGATCCCAGATCGCCCGTCCCGGCCGCAGCGGGCCGTAGGAGCAGTGGTAGGCGTCTTTGGCCTGGTCGTACTGGGTGAACGTCTCGATCGGCGGCGGGTCGCCATTCGGATCCGGCGGCGGTGCGCCGGCGCCGGGCGGGGGCGGTGGTGGTGTCGTGCTCACAGGTGCTCCAGAGTCGTAGCCGAACAAGTGGCCTTTCCGCGGACCATCGTACCCGAACACTCCCGCGCGCCGACCCGCGGGGCGTGGTGACCGGGTGATCTGAAAGGATCCCGCTCGATTGCGCGAGAGACCCCCGGGGTCACGCGCCCCCGCTGAAAGGACTCCGGTGACTGACCGCTCCACGTCCCACCGTACGGTGGTGCTGGTTCTGCTGAGCCTGACCCAGTTCATTCTGGTCATCGACGTCTCGATTGTGAATGTCGCGTTGAGCTCGATCCAGCAGGCGCTGTCGTTTTCGCAGTCCAATCTCCAATGGATCCTGAGCGCGTACACCCTGACGTTCGGCGGGCTGCTGCTGTTGGGTGGGCGGGCGTCCGACCTGCTCGGTCGCCGGCGGGTCTTCATGGTCGGCCTGGTCGTCTTTACCTGCGGGTCCGCGCTGTGCGGATTCGCCCAGACCGAGCTCATGCTCATCCTGTCCCGGGCGTTCCAGGGCGTCGGTGCGGCCATCATTTCGCCCGGGGCGCTGTCGATCCTTATGACCACGTTCCCCGAGGGCAGCGAGCGCAACCGCGCCCTCGGGGTCTGGGGCGCAATCGCGGGCGTCGGCGGGGCGGTCGGCGTTCTGGTCGGGGGCGTCCTGGTGCAGTACGTGTCCTGGCGCTGGATCTTCCTGGTCAACGTGCCGATCGGCCTGTTCGTCCTGTTCCTGACGCCGAGATTCATCAAGGAATCCCGCGGCGAAGGGGGAGGACGCCTGGACATCGCCGGTGCGGTGTCGATCACCAGCGGCCTCGCGCTGCTGATCTACGGTCTCACGCACGCGGAGACGACCGCCTGGACCGACACCGTGACGGTGGCGTCGCTGGTGCTGTCGGCGATCCTGATCGTCGGGTTCGTCGTCATCGAAGCGCGCGTCGCGGATCCGATCCTGCCGCTGCGCATCTTCCGCATCCGCAGCGTGACCGGTGCCAACGTCGTCGGCTTCCTGCTGGGGTCGTCGATCTTCGCGACATTCTTCTTTCTGTCGCTCTACATGCAGCAGGTCCTCGGCATCGACGCCCTCGGGGTCGGGATTCGCTATCTGCTGCTGGCCGGCGTCATCATTTTCGCGGCGGCTCTGTCCCAGGCCCTCGTCACGCGCTTCGGGGTCCGACCGATTCTCGCGATCGGCATGTTGCTGCTGACCGTCGGATTGCTGTACTTCACGAACCTTCGCGTGGACGGAACCTTCCTGCATGACCTTGTCCCGGGCTTCATCCTGGTCGGCCTCGGGCTTGGGTTCGCCTTCGTGCCGGTGTCGATCGCCGCGCTCCAGGGCGTCACCGGGACGCTCGCAGGCGCGGCGTCCGGGTTGATCAACACCTCCCAGCAGGTCGGCGGGGCGGTAGGCATCGCGGTGCTGTCGACCGTCGCCGGCACCGTGACCGCCAATCACCTCCACTCGGCGGTAACGTCGGCCACGGCCGCGGGTGGCAATGCCCAGCAGGCCGCCGCCGCCGCCACCCCGCATGCGCTGGTTGCCGGATTCCAGGCCGCCTTCTACGTCGGCGCGGTGACCGCGCTGATCGGACTGGTCTGCACGGTGGTGCTGATCCAGCGCCAGACCCGCGTGGTCGTCAAGGTCTGACCGATACGCCCCGCCGGGTGGCCGCCGGCCACCCGGCGGGGCGTATCGGCATATTCTTCCCGGGTACGCCGACCCGCACGGAGGAACAGATGTCGTCCAACGACGCGCCCCAACATCCCGGAGTCGCGGACTGGTCCGCCGCCGCGCAGGCGGAGCTTGGATCCCGGCCGCTGGACGAGTTGACGCAGGCCACGCCGGAGGAGATCCCGATCAAGCCGCTGTACACGGCCGAGGATCTCGAAGGACTCGAGGCCGTCGGGACGTTGCCCGGTTTTGCGCCGTTTGCGCGCGGTGTTCGCGCCTCGATGTACGCCAACCGTCCGTGGACCATCCGCCAATACGCCGGGTTCTCGACCGCCGAGGAATCAAACGCCTTTTACCGGCGCAACCTTGCCGCCGGCCAGATGGGGCTCTCGGTCGCGTTCGACCTGGCGACGCACCGCGGATACGACTCGGATCACCCCCGCGTGGTGGGTGACGTGGGGAAGGCCGGCGTCGCGATCGACTCGGTCGAGGACATGAAGATCCTGTTCGACGGGATCCCGCTGGACAAGATGTCCGTGTCGATGACCATGAACGGCGCCGTGCTCCCGATCATGGCCTTCTTCATCGTGGCCGCAGAAGAGCAGGGCGTCGCGACCGAACTGCTCTCGGGCACCGTCCAGAACGACATCCTCAAAGAATTCATGGTCCGCAATACCTATATCTATCCGCCGGCACCAAGCATGCGGATCGTCGCCGACATCATCGAGTTCACGGCCCAGCGGATGCCACGGTTCAACTCGATCTCGATCTCCGGGTACCACATGCAGGAAGCCGGGGCGACGGCGGTGCAGGAGCTCGGATTCACGCTCGCCGACGGCCTCGAGTACGTCCGGGCCGCGATCTCGAAGGGGCTCGATGTCGATGCCTTCGCACCCCGTCTGTCGTTCTTTTTCGCGATCGGCATGGACTTCTTCATGGAGATCGCCAAGCTGCGTGCGGCCCGCATCCTGTGGGCGCGGCTCATGAGCCAATTTGCGCCCGCCAAGCCGGGATCGCTCATGCTGCGCACCCATTGCCAGACCTCAGGCGTCTCGCTGACCGAACAAGACCCCTACAACAATGTGGTCCGGACGGCGTTCGAGGCACTCGCCGCCGTGCTCGGTGGCACTCAGAGCCTGCACACCAACAGCTTCGATGAGGCGATTGCCCTGCCGACCGAGGCGTCGTCGCGCATTGCCCGGAACACGCAGCTCATCCTCGCCGAGGAAACCGGTGTCACCAGAGTCGTCGACCCCCTCGGCGGGTCGTACTACGTGGAGGCACTGACCGATGCCTTGGCGACCCATGCCTGGGAGCTGATCCAGGAGGTCGAGGCACTCGGCGGCATGACCGCGGCGGTCGAATCGGGAATGCCCAAACTGCGCATCGAGGAAGCATCCGCACGTCGCCAGGCCCGTGTCGACCGCGGCGACGACACCATCGTCGGGGTCAACAAATATCGGCTCGCCGACGAGGCGCCGGTGGAGATTCTCGAGGTCGACAACCGCGCCGTGCGCGATCAGCAACTGGCACGCCTGGCCGAGGTTCGCGCGACGCGGGACGCTGACGCGGTGGATGCCACGCTCGCCGCGCTGCGGACCGGCGCCGCGGGCACCGACAACCTGCTGGCCCTGTGCGTGGAGGCGGCCCGCGCCCGTGCGACGCTCGGGGAGATCTCCGATGCCCTTGAGGACGTCTTCGGCCGTCATCGGGCCGATGTCCGCAGCATCTCGGGGGTCTACGGGGCCGCATACGCCGACGACGCGCGCTTCGGTGCGATTCGGGGACGGGTCGAGCAGTTCGCCGATGCCCATGGGCGCCGACCCCGGATGCTGGTCGCCAAGATGGGCCAAGACGGGCACGACCGCGGCGCCAAGGTGATCGCGACCGCGTTTGCCGACCTGGGATTCGACGTCGAGGTCGGACCGCTGTTCCAGACCCCGGCCGAGGTCGCCCGTGACGCCGTTGACGGCGACGTCCACGTGGTGGGCATCTCGACGCACGCTGCGGGGCACAAGACGCTGGTGCCACAGCTCATCGCCGAACTGCGCGAGCGGGGCGCCGAGGATGTCGTGGTCGTCTGCGGCGGCGTCGTCCCGGCGCAGGACTATCCGTTCCTCAGAGATGCCGGGGTCGCCGCCATTTTCGGACCCGGCACCAACATCCCCGACGCTGCAGCAGAGGTGCTCGACCTGGTTGACACGGTGCGCGCCGGGTCATGAGCGCGGAGCCGGACCTCGACGTGCCTGCGCTCGCCGCCGCCATCTGCTCAGGCGACCGCCGGGCGTTGGCCAAGGGGATCACGCTCGTGGAATCCACCCGGGACGACCACCGCGCACACGCCGAAGCGCTGCTCGCCGCCGTCCCGGCCGCCGCCACCCCGGCCATGCGGATCGGCATCTCCGGATCGCCGGGCGTGGGGAAGAGCACCCTGATCGAGGCCCTCGGCCAAACGGTGATCGGCCGGGGTGACCAGCTCGCGGTGCTCGCCGTGGATCCGTCCAGTTCCGTGTCCGGGGGTTCGATCCTCGGCGACAAGACCCGGATGGTCGATCTGTCGCGCAACGACGCCGCCTTCATCCGCCCGTCGCCGGCGGGGCGCACCCTCGGCGGTGTCGCGCGGCGAACCCGTGAGGCCATTCACCTCTGCGAGGCGGCGGGCTTCGCCAAGGTGATCGTCGAGACGGTCGGCGTCGGGCAATCCGAGACCGCGGTTGCCGGCATGACCGATCTGTTCGTCCTCGTCGTGGCCCCGGCCGGCGGTGACGAACTTCAGGGGATCAAGCGCGGGATCATGGAACTGGCCGATCTTGTCGTCGTCAACAAAGCCGATGGTGAGCTGGTCGCGCGCGCGCGGCAAGCGGTCGCCGAATATCGGAGTGCGATCGCCCTCATGATCCCTCGCCACGTCGGCCTGCCCGCCGACGCGCGCGCCCTGTCGGCACTCACCGGGGACGGCATCGACGAGCTCTGGGAGGATCTCCTGGCACGCTGGGGCGCCCTCGAGGGCAGTGGCGAACTTGCCCGCCAGCGGGCGGATCAAGCCCGCGCATGGCTCTGGGACGAGGTCGACATGGGTCTCCGCGCCCACGCCCTCCGCGCTGCCGGTCCGGCCGAGCACGACCTGGAGCGCGACGTCGAGGCCGGTCGCGTGTTGCCGCACATCGCGGCGGCGCGCATTCTCGCCGGCCTGATCGGCGACGACCGCTAGCGGGAGATCTCCGCGAGCGCATTGATGGACCCGAGTGCGACGAGCACGTCGCCCGCGCCAAGCACGGTGTCGGAATCCGGTGCCGCCCGCAGCAGTGCGGACCCCTTCGGCCGGACCGCGAGGATGCTGACCCCGCGGAATCGCCCTGTCACCTCCTGGACCGACAGGTCCTCGAGCACACTGCCGGCGCGGACTTCAAGTTCCTCGAGGCGCAGATCCGGCGTGATCTGCACCAGGTCCAGGAAGTCGATCACCGCCGGCTGGACCGACACCGCCGCCAGCATGCGACCCGAAACCGCATAGGGCTGGATCACTCGGTTCGCTCCGGCCCGGTACAGGCGGTCGATCGACTCGAGATCCGTCGCGCGGGCCACGATCGTCAGGTCGTCCCGGACCGCACGCGCGCTGAGGGTGATGTACACATTCAGCGCGACCGCGTCCACGGCACAGACCAACCCGCGCGCCCGCGTGATGCCTGCCTGCAGCAGCACGGCCTCACGGGTCGCATCGCCCAACAGATGCGGGATGCGGGCGTCGGTCAGCTCGGCGCCGATCTCCGCCTTGGTATCGATGACCACCACTGGAAGACCCTGCTTGCGGAATTCCTCCGTCGCGGCGCGGCCCACGCGCCCGTAGCCGCACACGATGAAGTGATCGTAGAGCCCACCGATCTCACGCTTCACTCGCGATCTCCTCACGCTCCGCTCGAGTTCCCCCGAGGCGATCAGCTCCGTCGTGGCCGCCAGCAATGCGAACACCGACACCAGGCCCAAGACGATCAACACCGTCGTAAAGGCGTCTCCGCCGGGTCCGAGCGGGCGCACCGTCGAGTACCCGATCGTACTCAGCGTGATGACCGTCATGAACGTGGCGTCGCGGAAGCTCCAGCCCAAAAAGGCCATATATCCGACGACTCCGAGCAGCCCCACCAGAATGATCAACGCGATGGGAAGCCGGAACCGCCGGAACAGGATTTCGAGACTGGTGTTCTCCGGCGGCGCCACACCGCGATTCTCCCATTCCCGGGCGGCGCCTGCACGACTGCGCCGACGACGGGTCCGGACAGCTGGCAATCTGCAGGCCCGTCAGTAGGGGAGCGCGTGCCGACGGCGAAAGGTGCCGACACGATGACGATGCCCTCAGATATCGACAGCCTCCGCGAACGCCTGCGTCGCGACTACGAGGCATTCAGCCCCGCGCAGCAGGCGCTGGCCCGGTATATCGCCGATCATCTGCCCGACCTGCCGCTGATGTCGGCGCACGAGGTCGCCCGCGCGGCGCACTGCAGCCCCGCCACCGTCGTGCGGTTCGCCCAGGCGCTCGGGTACAACGGCTACCCGGATCTCCAACAGATCGTCCGCCACGACCAGCGCCCCTGGCTGCCGACCTCATCCCGCGAGCACAAGTTCGGGGTCATCGGCGGTGCCGACACGGTGGCCTCGTCGCTCGCCGCCGATCGCCATGCGCTCGAGAACACCGCCGATCGCCTGACCCAGCGCGGTCTCGGTCCGGTGGCACAGGCACTCGCCGGGCGGCGCCCGGTCGTCGTCGCGGGCGACGGGCACGCCCGGGTGATCGTCGGCCTGCTCGTCGACCGCTTCGCCCGGCTCGGCATTCCGGCCGTCGCCGTCACGGCGCTCGACCTCGCCGACCGCGCCTGGCTCGAGACCCTTGCCCCCAAGGGCGCCGTGCTGGCCGTCAGCGTCGGCCGCGAGGCACAGGTGGCCCAGGCGGCCATCGATGCCGCGCTGACGGCGAACGTCCCGGCGACCGCCCTCGTCGATTCCACGCTGTCCGGGCTCGCGCGGCTGCCGCTCGCCCGCGTCGTACCGGCCGACACCCGTGCCGGCGCGCCCAGTCTCGTGGCGATGGTGGCCGTCGCCCAGGCGCTCGTCGTCCTGGTGGAGTCGGCCGCGCGTCGTGGCAGCGGCCGCGCCGACGAACACGAGGACCACGGGCTCAGCGCCATCGGCGCCTAGTCCGGGGTGTCCGGCGATCGGGGTCGGCTAGACTGGCCGGAGCGACCACGATTTCCGAATCTAAGGGGTAGGTGTGGCTGATCAGTCCGGGACCAACGGGCGCACGGGAACCTTGCGGGTCAAGAGCGGACTCGCGCAGATGCTCAAGGGTGGCGTGATCATGGACGTCGTCAACGCCGAGCAGGCGCGCATCGCCGAAGAGGCCGGTGCCTGTGCCGTCATGGCGCTCGAGCGGATCCCCGCCGACATTCGCGCCGACGGGGGCGTTGCCCGCATGAGCGACCCGGATCTGATCATCGGAATCAAGGACGCTGTCTCGATCCCGGTCATGGCGAAGTGCCGGATCGGGCACTTCGTCGAGGCGCAGATCCTGCAGAGTCTCGAGATCGACTACATCGACGAGTCCGAAGTGCTGACGCCCGCCGATGAGGCCCATCACGTCGACAAGCATGCATTCACGGTGCCGTTCGTGTGCGGGGCCACCGACCTCGGCGAGGCGCTGCGGCGCATCAACGAGGGCGCCGCGATGATTCGGACCAAGGGCGAGGCCGGGACCGGCAACGTCGTTGAGGCCGTCCGGCATATGCGCGCAATCCACGGCGGCATCGCCCGGCTGCGCGCGGCGCGCCCGGACGAGCTCTACGCGGCCGCCAAGGATTTGCGCGCCCCGTATGACCTGGTGGTCGCGGTGGCCGAATCCGGGGAACTCCCGGTGGTCAACTTTTCCGCCGGAGGCATCGCCACGCCCGCCGACGCCGCCCTGATGATGCAGCTCGGTGCCGACGGTGTGTTCGTCGGCAGCGGCATCTTCAAGAGCGAGGCGCCGGCGGCACGCGCACGCGCAATCGTCGAGGCGGTCACCCACTTCGGCGATCCGGAGGTGCTCGCGCGCGTCTCGGCCGGGTTGAAGGACGCGATGCCCGGGCTCGAGATCGGCTCTCTCGGCGAGGGTGAACTGCTCCAGACGCGGGGCTGGTGAGAACCTCCCGGTGAGCCTGCCGCTGCGCATCGGGGTCCTCGCCATCCAGGGCGCGGTGTCCGAGCACGAGCGCGCGCTGCGCGCCGTCGGCGCCGAGCCGGTGCGGGTCCGCGACGCGCGCGATCTGGACCTGCTCGACGGCCTCGTGATCCCGGGCGGCGAGACCACGACGCTCCGACGCGTCGCCGGCGATTCGGGCCTGATCGACGCGCTCGCGGGCCCGGCGCCGCGATGGGCTGCCGATCCTCGGCACCTGTGCAGGGATGATCGCGTTGGCCGACGAGATCGCCGACGGCGAATCCTCCTCTGATCGGGGGGCTCGACATCTCCGTACGGCGGAACGGCTACGGGCGTCAGGTTGCCTCCTGTGAGGCCCGCCTCGCCTGCGCCGGACTTGGGGACGGGACGCTCGTGGCCGTCTTCATCCGCGCACCGGTCGTCGAGCGGGTCGCCGACGGGGTCACCGTTCATGCGCGATATGACGGCGCCCCGGTCGCGGTCAGCGACGGCCCGCTGATGGGTGTCGCGTTCCACCCGGAACTGACCGACGATCTGCGGTTCCATCAATGGTTGGTCGATCAGGCTCTGCGGTACGCGGCCCGATCGGACGTGCGGACAAAGGAGGGTGTCGGTGTCGGGGCACAGTAAGTGGGCGACCATCAAGCGCAAGAAGGGTGCGGCCGACGCCAAGCGCGGTCAGCTGTTTTCCAAGCTCGCACGGGCGATCATCGTCGCCGCCAAGGAGGGCGGGCCGGATCCCGAGTCCAACGCCACCCTGGCGAACGCCATCCAGAAGGCGCGCGACAACTCGATGCCCAAGGACAACATCGAGCGCGCGATCGCGCGCGGTGCCGGCTCCGGTGACGGCGAGGCCTACGAATCGATCGCCTACGAGGGATACGGCCCCGGGGGCGTCGCGATCCTCTGCATGATCCTCACCGACAACCGCAACCGCGCGGCATCGGACGTCCGCCACATCTTCTCCAAGCATGGGGGAGCGCTCGGGACGCCCGGGACGGTCGCCTGGCAGTTCGAGCGCAAGGGTGTGATCCTCGTGGACGCCGACACGATCGACGAGGACACCCTGATGGAGGCCGCTCTCGACGCCGGTGCGGAGGACATCGTCCATGACGGGTCGCAATGGCAGGTCACGACGGGTCCGTCGGAGCTCGGCCCGGTTCGCGAGGCGCTCGAATCCGGCGGCATCGCCTACGCATCCGCCGACCTGACGATGATTCCCAAGAGCACCATCGCCCCGACCGAGGCGGACGCCCGGCGCCTGCTCAAGCTGATCGACGCCCTCGAGGACAACGACGATGTGCAGGAAGTCTTCGCCAACTTCGACATCTCCGAAGAGATCCTCGAAGCCGTTGCGGTGTAGGCCGGCCGGGTCGCGGTCGTGATTCTGGGCATCGACCCCGGGCTCGCCTCGACCGGCTTCGGGGTCATCGAGCGGCACGCGGGCCGGCTCCGGGCAGTCGAATGGGGTGTCATCCGTACGCGTCCGGCCACCCCGCACGCGCAGCGCCTGGTCGAGATTCACCAGACCGTCGCCGGACTCCTCGTGCGCTACCCGATCGACGCTGCGGCAATCGAATCCTGGTTCATCCACCCGGTCAGCAAAGCCGCCATGGGGATGGCCGAGTCGCGCGGGGCAGTCCTGGTCGCGATCGCCTCCGCCGGCGTCGAGGTCGTCGAGTACTCGCCGAACACGATCAAACAGTCGGTCACGGGGAACGGGAGCGCGGGCAAGGAGCAGGTTCGGGCCATGGTCGAGCGCCTGGCCGGCGTCGACCCGGGCACCGACCATGCCAGCGATGCGATCGCCGCCGCGCTGTGCCATCTGTCCTCGTCACCGCTCGCCGACGCCATCCGGCGCGCGCGCTAGCCTCGCAGCGATGATCCGTTCGGTCCGAGGGACCCTCACGGCGGTTGGTGCCGACGGTGCCGTCGTCGAAGTCGGAGGCGTCGGACTGCTTGTCCACGTCTCCACGCAGACCCAGGGAGGCCTTCCGCCGCTCGGCGGTGTCGTCGCCCTCGAGACGCATCTGATCGTCAGGGAGGACGCGCTGGAGCTGTTCGGCTTTGCCGGCGCGGCGGAACGCGAACTGTTCGTGGCGTTCGTCGGGGTCAGCGGCGTCGGACCCAAGTCGGCGATCGCCATCTGCGGATTGGCCGATCCCGCGACGCTTCGGCGAACGATTCAGACCGGCGATACCACGACCCTGCAGCGTGCGGCGGGAGTCGGCAAGCGCACCGCTGAGCGCCTGGTCGTCGAGCTCCGGGACCGCCTGGGCCCGTCCGCCGCCGACGCGACCGTCACCGGCACCACGACGGCGATGACCGGCCCCCTGCACGATGCCCACGCGGCACTCGCGGCACTCGGCTTCGGCGGCGACGAGATCACGTGGGCGCTCGCCGACGGTGATGCCGACGCGGACACCGGCGAACTGGTGCGGGCCGCACTGACCCGCCTGCGCAAGTCGTGATGTCGGACGTGCGCCTTACCGACGCCGACGAGCGGCCCGACGACGTCGATTTCGACCGCGCGCTGCGGCCGCAGAGCATCACGACCTTCGTGGGCCAGGATTCCGCCCGCCAAAAGCTCAGCGTGTTCCTGACGGCCGCCCGTCAGCGCAACGAGCCGCTGGATCACGTCCTGCTGGCCGGGCCGCCGGGTCTCGGCAAGACATCATTGGCCCGGATCATCGCCAAGGAGCTCGATGTCGGGTTCCACACGACCAGCGGCCCGGTGATCGAGCGCAAGGGCGATCTGGCCGCAATCCTGACGGCGGTCAAGGAGCACGACGTCCTGTTCATCGACGAGATTCACCGTCTGGGACGCGCGGTCGAGGAGAGTGCTCTATCCGGCGATGGAGGACTTCGAGATCGACATCGTCACCGGTCAGGGCCCGTCGGCGACCATTCTGCGGCTCCCGCTGCCGCCCTTCACCCTTGTCGCCGCCACGACCCGCACCGGGCTCCTGTCGGCGCCGCTGCTCGGGCGCTTCGGCATCGTCGAACGGCTGAACTACTACACCTACCCCCAGCTCGCGCAGATCGTCCAGCGATCGGCCTCGCTGTTGGACATCGAGATCGACCCTGAGGGGTCTGCCGCGATTGCCTCACGGGCGCGCGGCACGCCGCGGATCGCCAACCGCCTCGTGCGACGGGTGCGCGACGTGGCGCAGGTCCGGGGCATCCGACAAATCGATGCCGGCCTCGCGCACGAGGCGCTCGACCTGCTCGAGGTTGATGCACTGCGGACTCGAAGACCTCGACCGTCGGATTCTGCGCGCCCTGACACAGGCGTTCGAAGGGCGTCCCGTCGGTCTCGGAACCCTCGCCGACAGCGTCGGCGAGTCGCCCGACACCATCGAAGACGTCTATGAGCCATATCTGCTGCAGGAAGGCCTGATCGCCCGGACCCCCCGCGGGCGCGTCGCCATGCCCAAGGCCTACCGCCACCTCGGTATCGAGCCGCCCTCGGAGCCGGTGCTCTTCTAGCGACCGGCCCCGCCGCGGACGATGTCACGCGACGGGGCGGCGGCGGACCTCACCGGCGGCGCTTGCCCTTGGGCAGGCGACGGGTCGGCACGGGAGCCGGAGCGCGGTCCAGCGCCTCGGCGATGCGCTGTCCGACCAATCCGACGGCGACCGACGCCGGCACGTACGCCAAGGCGGCGGCGTCCTGATGGGCGGCCTCCTCGGCCGCCGCCAGCCCCTCCGCGGGCGATGCCCCGTCATGCAATGCCGTCATCGCAAGGCGCAGCGCCTGCACCTGGGCGGTGTCCTCGCAGCGCGCAAGTCCCAGGTGTTGCAACTGGTGCGCCAATTCCTTGGCGGCGCCGTCGCCACCGGGTCCGTGGGTGAACGCCTCATGGAGCAGCATCAGGCCCGAGCGCGAGGTGAAGGTGCCACCGGCCTGACGGGCGATGCGCCATGCGATCTGCGGTTCCCACGCGTTCAGATCGTCCGCGTGTTCGGAGAACACGACGTCCAACAGGGCCTGCTGGTGCGAGTGGTCGTGGTCGTGATCGTCTTCGTCGTCGTGCGCGTCATCGTGATCGTGGTCGACGCCTGCCGCGACGGCGGCGCGACAGGCGGCGCACCCGGTCGCCAGGCCGAGCGCCGCGTGCGCGATGTCGTACAGCGGAGCGATCTCGTCGTCGTCGGCATCCGCGTCGTCGTCCTCGGCCTCGTCGGGCTCGGGGGACTCGGCTTCGGCGCGCAGCAACTCGAAGGCCTTCTCGAGATCGATGCGATCACCCTCGCCGACGGCATCGTCGAGTAGATCAGCCAGGACGGGTGCGACATCGAGCGGGGTCCCGGCCGACAGCGCGACGATCTCGCCGTCGAGGCCGTTCAGGTTGCGCAGGACCAGCGGCGGGGTGTTGTCCAGGCGGCGGATGAGGTCCCCGCCGGGCGTGACGCCCGTCTGCTGTGTGAGTGAGCGGAGCAGCCATTCCGCCAAAGACCATTCGTCCAACACGTCCCCCTGCACATCGTGGATTGCGGCCGGGTACACGATCCCGCGCACCGGAGCCGTTATTACACCATCATGGTCACGTCGTCGGCGCGGCCCTTACGCCGAGCGGCGGGCGGCGGCGCGTATCGACACGTCGACGCCCTTGCTCTCGAGCACCTCGGCGTAGATCTGCTCGATCTGCCGGGCAACGATCGGCCACGCGTAGCGATCTTGGGCGACCTGGCGCCCACGGCGCCCCCAGTCCGCGCGCAGGTCCGGATCGGACAGCACCTTGGCCAGGCCGGCGGCGAGGGCCGGCGGATCGTCACCGGGCACGAACTCGCCCGGCGCGCCGTCCCGCAGCACCTGGCGGAACCCGATGTTGTCCGCGCAGACGACGGGAATGCCGCTCGCGAACGCCTCCAACAGCACGACCCCGAACGACGCCAGGGTGCATGGGGCGGCCAGAACGGTGGCCTGACGGTAGAGCTCCGGACGCTCCTCGTTCAGCAGCCCGAGCCACCGGACACGGTCCCACACGCCGACCTTCTTCGCATGATGCTCGTACAACGGGCGGGCGGGCCCGTCACCGACGACCTGCACTTCGAACTCGAATCCCTGATCCTGGAGGATCCGAGCCGCGTCCAAGAGCGTCCCGAGGCCATTGCGCGGGTCGAACCGCCCGACGAACAGGATCCGAGGTGGCCCCGGTGTGCGCTCGGAGGGGTCGTCGAGGGGGTGGAAGAATTCGGTGTCGATCCCGTTGGGGACGATGTCGAACAACTCGTCGGGGAAGTACTGCTCGAGCGAGACGACGCACGCCTGCGAGACGGCGATCTTGCGGTCCATGTTGCCAAGTGCCGTGCTGATGTAGGGATGCAGGACGCGGAAGGCGATATGGCCGCCGTCGAAGTACGTGTGGAAGGTTCCGACGGTGCACAGCGCCTTGGAGGCGCGCAGCGCCCACAGCGCCATGAAGGGCCCGGCAAGGCCCTGGGCGTGGACCACGTCCATCGGCGCCTGAATGCGCGCGAGGCGGCGCTTGACGGCGCGACCGACCGTGACGCGTGCGATCGAGCCGTTGGACAGGACCGGGATCGACTGTCCGATGCGCACCGTCCGGTAGCCGGCGTCGACACGGTGGGCGGCATCGGTCAGCTCGGCCGCCGCCCGGCTGCCGTGGGACGGGTTCGAGGTCACGACCGTCACATCGTGGCCGAGCAGGGCGAGTTCCGCGACAGGAAGTGCACGTGCTCGGATATGCCCCCGAGCACCGGGTAGGCGTACTCCGTCACCATGGCAATCCGCAACGGGCGGATCATGTAAGGCCTCCCGGCTCGCGCGGTTCGGTGCCGAGGGTACTCGTTGCGTCGGCCGTCTGGTCGGGTTCCCAGGGCCGCCGGATATCGGCGGTGGAGATCCAGTTCACGATCGCAAGCGCACCGGCGACCGCCACGATACCGCCGATCCCGTCGAACACGTAATGGTTGGCCGTGGCGAAGGTCACCCACGCCATCCACACCGGCAGGATCCACCAGACGTTGCGCCACGGCCCCCATGACCGGCACAGCCAGAACAAGGTCAGGCCGAACAGGAGCGATTGGCCGATGTGCAGCGACGGCATCGCCGCGTACTCGTTGCGCAGATGCTGAAACCAATCCAGGGCCCCGCCCAGGGTGAGGGCGTGCTTGGTGGTGTCGATCAGGCCGCGCGCGACCAATCGTGGGGGTGCGACCGGGTACGCCCAGAACACGATCAGCGCGAGCCCGTGGGCCGTCCAGAACCAGTTTCTGACGAAGGCGTAGTTCGACTTGCGCAGGTACCAGAGCCCGACGAAAAAGGCGATGAACAGCGGGGTATAGGCGAGGGTGTAGTACCACGTCGTCACGAAGCGACCGCCGGCGACGGCGTCGGTGACCCGCTGCGACCACGACTCGATGGCGACGCCGAGCGCATGTTCGCTGTGCAAGATGCTGCGGGCATGACGAAATGCCCCGCGCACACCGGCCGGATCCGGCGCGACAAGAGCCCGCAGGACCTCGTACACCAGGTCGAGCACGACGAACAGGACGATCTCGCAGTAGACGGGCCACTGCGCACGCCATGCGCGCGCGCCATACCGTCGGATCCGATCCGGCATCGCCCGCAACCTACCAGGGGTGCCGCCGCGGGCCCCAAGCCCGTGGTGCACATCCACGAATCCGCGCCATGTCGGCGGATGGCAGCCCCGTAACAGTGCATGAAACCGGCTCTGCTATCTTCCGCCGACCATCGTCCTTGTGCCGAGAGGCCGCCGTTTCGTGAGCGCACAACTGCTGTTGTTTGTCGTCGTCCTGTTCGGGGCGATCTACGTCTTCATGATCCTGCCGCAGCGCAGGGCTCGGCGTTCTCAGCAAGAACTGATCACCAAGCTCGGTCCCGGATCGGACGTGATCACCACCGGCGGGCTCTATGGAACCGTCACGGAGATCGAGGATGGCGACACCGTCTTGCTTGAGGTTGCAGAGGACACCGAGATCCGCATCTCCAAGGCGGCGATCGTCCGGGTCATCACCGGCGCAGACGTCCCGGAGCACGAGGACGACACTCTGGAAGCCGGCGAGACGGACCCAGATACCGACAACGGGTAGGGCATGACCAGGCGCCGCCGGTCTCTGCTGCTGCTGCTGCTGGTCGCCGGGCTGACGCTCGCGTCGCTGGTGGCCATTGCCGTGCGCCCGGTCGTCCTGGGGCTCGACCTCCGCGGCGGGGTCCAGGTCATCCTTCAGGGCAAGCCGACGGCCGACTCCCAGGTCAATTCGGCGTCGATCCAGCGGTCGGTCGACATCATCAACAACCGGGTCAACGCCTTCGGCGTCGCCTCGCCGTCGATTCAGACCCTCGGCACCGACCAGATCTCCGTCCAGCTGCCGGGAGTCAACAACCCGAACGAAGTCGTCACCAACCTGATCAAGCCGGCCCAGCTGGCGTTCTACGACTACGAGAACAACGTCGTGTCCGGGACGCCGTCGACGAGCCTGTATGCGACCGTCCTGCAGGCCCAGAAGACCCATGTCGCCGACCCGTCCCGTGGGGCGGAGTCGCTCTATGCGTTCGACAAGACCACCCACAAGCTGACCGCCGGGCCCGAGCCGGTGACCGTCGGCGAGGACCGCGCCCAAGCGGTCCAGGCCTTGCGTGACAGTGTCGAGGGTGCCGGGCTCAAGTGGTCCGATCAGGTCGTCGAATCGGTGCCCAAGGGCCTGACGATCGTCGGGCAGCAGCAGACGCTCGCAACCAACCGCAACGTCGGCGTCACCACGTACCAGATCTTCCAGGACCGACCGGCTCTCACGGGGTCCGACATCAGCTCCGCATCGGTACTGGCGAACTTCGGCAACGGCGGCAGCGGCCAGCCGGTCGTGACCATGTCGTTCACCGGCAAGGGCGCGACGGACTTCCAGAACGTGACCCGGGAACTGGCGCAACGCGGCAAGATCGCCAGCCAGAACCAGAGCTTCGCGATCGTCCTCGACGGTCAGCTGATCAGCAATCCCATCGTCGACTACACCCAGTACCCGCTCGGTATCGACGCCAGCAACGGCGCCCAGATCCAGGGGAATTTCAGCCAGTCGCAGGCACAGACGCTCGCTGACCAAATCAACTCCGGGGCACTGCCGATCCGGCTCGTGCCGATCAGCGAAAGCCAGGTGTCCGCGACCCTCGGGGCCCAGTCGCTGCGCGAAGGTCTCATCGCCGGAATCATCGGACTGATCCTCGTCCTGATCTTCCTGATCGCCTACTACCGCCTGCTGGGCATCGTCGCGGCGCTCGGGCTTCTGATCTACGCGGCGCTGTTCTATGCGGTCGTCGTCCTCTGGCCGATCACTTTGACGCTTCCGGGTATCGCGGGCGTAATCCTCACCATCGGTATCTCTGCCGACGCCAACGTGATCATTTTCGAGCGCGTCCGGGAAGAGGCGCGGTCCGGCAAGAGCGCGGCGGCCGCTCTCTCACAGGGCTACAAGCGCGGGCTCGCCGCGATCATCGACGCGAACGTCGTCACGCTTGCCACCGCGATCCTCGTGTTCATGTTCGCGACCGCCGGCCCGAAGGGCTTCGCCTTCACCCTCGGGGTCGGCGTACTGATCTCCCTGTTTACGGCCGTGGTCGCGACGCGCGCGATCTTCGGCGTGCTGATCGACAGCAAGGTCGTCAGCGAAGACCGGTTCATGGGCCTCAAGAAGGGCCGCGTCTACAACTTCGACTGGGTGGGGCACTGGCGCTGGTGGCTGGTCATCTCCACCGTCCCGGTCTGCATCGGGCTGATCTGGCTCGCGGTCTTCGGTCTGAATCTTGGCCTTGACTTCACCAGCGGCACCCGCATCACCACCGGACTCGACCGACCCGCCACCGTGGCCCAGGTCCGTCAGACCGTCGCCAGCGCCGGATTCTCGGACGCGACTGTGCAGGGCCTGACCTCGACGACGGGTGGAAAGCCCAACACCGAATTCCAGATTGCGACGAAGGCGCTCGACCAGAGCCAGATCCGGACGCTGCGCCAGGCCCTCGACGTGCGCTATGGCGTCAACACCAAGACGTTCAACCTCGAGGAGGTCGGCCCGACATTCGGGCGCGAGGTCATCCGCAACGCGATCTACGCGATCGTGCTCAGCCTGCTCATCGTGCTGGCGTATCTGATCATCAGGTTCGAGTACCGGTTGGCCCTGCCGGCCATGCTGTCGGTGGTCCACGATGTCCTGCTCAGCCTCGGGGTCTATGCCATCACCGGACGAGAGGTCACCAGCGATACGGTTGCGGCCCTGCTGACGATCCTCGGGTACTCGCTGTATGACGTGGTGATCGTCTTTGACCGGATCCGCGAGAATGTCCCGCTCATGCGGGGGTCCCGCTACCGCACAATCGTCAATCGGTCGATCAACGAGACGATTACCCGGTCGGTCATCACGACCCTGATCACACTGATTCCCGTGCTGTCCTTGTTCGTGTTCGGGGGACCGACCCTCCAGGACTTCTCGTTCGCCCTGCTTGTCGGCATCCTGTCGGGTGGCGTCTCGTCGATCGTGATCTCCGCCCCGCTGGCGTCGTGGTGGAAGGAACATCAGCCCGAGCAGCGCAAGGTGGCCGGCAAACGCACCCGACGGCCGATCGACGACTCCCGGGATTCCGACGTCGTCGACGTCGCCGCCCTCGAGCGCGCCGAGCGCGAGGTGATGGGGTTGCCGGACCCGTTTAATGAAGTCGAGACGCGGACCCCCGAACTGGCGACCGATGACGTCGTCGACGACGAGCCGGAGGAGACGCCCTCGGTCGTCGAGAGCGTCGAGGCCGAACTCCTCGATGCCCCGCCCGTACGGGAGCCCGAGGCCGAGATCCCGGACCCGGGCCACGTCGACGACGACGCCGACACGGCGACCGAGCCCGCCGCACCCCGCGCTCCGCGCGAACGTCGCCACCACCGCGCCCAGGAGCGGAGGCGACGCACATGACGCCGCCGTCGATCCGTGACGCCGTCGAGCAGGCGATTCTTCTGTCCGTCGGTGCCGCCGCGCTCACCCGCGACCGCATTGAGGGCATTGTCGGCGAACTCGTGGCGCAAGGCCGGGTCTCGGCCGAGGACGGGCGTGAATTGGTCGAGCGCCTGATCGCACGCGTGGTCGACCCCCAGCGCCCGAGTCCGAGTGGCCTGATGGGACATGTCGAGGACACGCTGCGCGGTGCGCTCTCCGACGCGGGTGTGGTCACCCGTGCCGAAGTGGATGACCTCCGCGTCCACCTGGCCGAGCTCGACCACCGACTGCGCATCGTCGAAGGTAGCGCCACGCCCGACGCCGCCGAGGACCCTCCGGCGTCCGACTAGCGGGCATCCGCCCCGTGTGACCCCGGCCGGGGCGCGTTCGTAAAGCGCCTTCTCGTGCCTGCCGATACCTGACCCGTAGGCGCCCATTCCGGCGCGCCCGAGTCCAGGAAGTCGAGAAGCCGGCACACGATGGCCCATTACGCCCGATCCACTCCGCCCGTGCACCCGCCCGGGCGCCCGTCGGCCCCCGAACAGCCGTGGACCGGCTGGTGGCAGCCCGCTGCCACCGCCGACACCTCCGGGCACGGTGCCGTCGGTGTCACCGAGGCCCCTGACCACGAGATTCCTCACCACGCCGAGCCGGAGCGGGCCCAGATTCCCAACGCGCCGTTTCTTGGTCCGGCGACCGGCAACGCTCCGGACCTGTACGCCGGAGCGGGGGCGATGGACCGGGGAGGTCTTCGCCGGGTCGGCGTCCCGCCGTCGGGATCTCCGATCGGCACGGTCCCCGCGGCCGCCCCGGGCGAGCCTGCCCACGAGGCCGCACTGCCACATCAGCGGGGCATGCTCGAGACCGCCGCAACCCGTTCGCTCGAACTGCCCGCCAGCACCGCCAACGACGCCGATTTCACCGTCGAGGGCGTCGCCCAGCGCAGTGGTGATCTGGTGTTTGTCGGCATCACATTCCCCGAACGGCTGACTGTTGCACCCGATCCGTCGGCGATTCGCCTGACGATCGTCGCCGCCGCCAACGCCGATCTCGACAGCGTGTGTGTCGCCCCCTTCGACGGCTTCGGCCCGGACCGGGTCGGATTCACGTTGATTGCCGCAGCGCTCAACCCGGGCGCCATGTGGGTCGATGGGCAATACCACGTGGAGCTCTGACGTGTCGCGTCACTGCTCCCGGGCCGTCCGCCCCACCGCGGTCGGCGTCCCTGAAACGCTCCTCTTACAGCACGACCCGGCTTCGTCATACCCTGAGGATCCGGAGACCCGCAGCGCCGGTCGTGCCGAATGGAAGAAGACTCCCTCATGATCCCCTTGAACGCAGAACTCATGCTCGGCGCCGCCGCACTGCTGGTGCTCCTCGTGCTGATGTCGCTGCGCCGACGCCGCGCCGCAAGTGCCGGTGCTCCCGCCGAGACCAACGACGATGAAGTCGCGACCGAAGCCCGCTTCCGCCGGTTCATGCGCAAGAGCAGCCGCGGAGACACGCCGGCCACGGACCTCGACGACGTCGAGGTTGCCACCACGGGAACGCTGCCGGCCGTTGCCCTGGCGACTGCCGCGACCGTGGATGCCGACGGCCAGGCGCCGGAGGCCGCGTCCGAGACCGCCGAGTCCGACACCGCGGTGCTGGGCGCCGAGGTCGACGAGCCCGCGCATGAGGTGGCCTCCGCCATCGATGCCGACCCGGGGTCCGAGACCCCCGCGACGCCCGACCCCGTGCCGACTCCCGAAGCCGCGCCTCTGGTCGCGGCCGCGGAGCCCATCGAGGCCGCTACCGCGGACGCGGACGTCATCGACGACCCGCACCACGAGGCCGACGACGAACATCTCAACGGCAACGGCAACGGCAACAGCCCAGTCAACGGCCACGATCACGACCACGCCGAGCTCAACGGTCACGACGAGGACGATGCGGACCTGTTCTTTGGACGCCCGTACGACCACGCCGACGACGAGCCCGACTGGGACGCAATGCGCCATCCGGCGCCCGCAATGACCGCCGCGACGCTCGCGTCGGCTCCGGCCGCCGAGACCACGGTGATGGACGCGCTTCCGGCACCGTCGTCCGCAACGACCGACGATGCACTGATTACGCGCCCCGGTTGGCCCCTCCCGGGCGACCTCGAAGCATGGGAGAGTGCCGACATGGCCGACCTGTCGAACCACCCGTCGGATTCCGACCTCGGACATTGGGCCGAGGCCGCAGCGGCGCGCGCCGACAACGGTGCCGGCTTCCCGCCGCACGACGCGGGTGCCGGACCGGGCGTGAACCTGAGCAGCCCGTCGTCCTTCGACGCCCCGACTCCGTCGGCGCACGAGTCACCGACTATCGGAATGCCTGAACCGGTCGCGTTCGGTGCCAGCCACGACCCGGCCGTGCCCGACCCGTCACCGTCCGAGGGCCACATGGATCCCGCGTTTTGGGAAATCGGACAGCAGTCCGCGGCACAGCCGGCCGAGACCTGGCCGCCGGCGCCGCAGCCGTCCGAGGCACAGCAGTGGACCAGCGCCCACAATGTCGCTGCACCCGGCGGCGGGACGCAGGAACCCACGCCCGCGCCCGCCGCTGCGACACCCCCGATCCCCGCCGCGAACGCCGACGACTGGTGGAACGCGCCGCCGGCCCACGACGTTGCGGTGGACCCGACCGTCGAACCCGCACCTGCCGACGCGACGGGCATGCAGCGCCCGGCCGTCACCGAAACCCCCGCAGACGCCGAATGGTGGGGCGCTCCCGCCGCGCCGCCGGCTCCCGCGGCACCCGCAGCAGACGAGTCGTGGTGGGTCGCCCCCAACTCCCCGCCCGACCCCGCGGCGGCGCCCCAGATGTCTCCGGTGGCGCCCCCGACCGTGCCACCGGCCCCTGAGGCCGTTGTACCGGTGCCCGTCCCTGAGGTGGTGACACCCCCGGTCCCGGAGGCGCAGACTCCGCCGGTTGCCGCTCCGTCGCCGCCGGCCGTGCCCGCGATGCCCGAGGCCGCGGTCCCGGTCGCCCCGCGGTACACGACTCCCGACGTCAGCCCGGCGATGCCGGAACCGCAGGTCGTCGAGCAGCCCATCGCACCGGTGACGCCGCCGCCCGTGATCGCGGTCACCCCGGAGCCCGCAGCACCCGCCGCGCCCGCTCACGTGGTGCCGTCGCCCGAATCGGTGGCCGCACCGGTCGCCGCGACCTCGGCACCCGATGACGAGGCCGCATTCCCGCCCGTCCCGTCGGCTGCCCGGATCCTGCCGCGGCTCGATGCCGGCGCGAAGAATCCGCCTGCAAACGGACGCTTTGCTGTCGGCGGCACCGCCGTGGCTCCCGGAGACGGGGCGTTCACGCGCGTGCGGTTCCGCGCTCCGCTGTCCCGCCCGATCATCGGTTGGGGCGTCGGCGACGAGCCCGACTACGCACCCGGGACCCTGGTCCTGGTGGTCGATGCCGTCCTCAACTGCTCGGCCGACGGACTGGCCGTCCTGCAGGACGACGGCGACCCGAATCGCCCCGAGGGTTTCACCCTCAGCCTGTCCTCACACGCGCCCGGACCGTTCGCGGTCAGCGGCACCTACCATGTGGTGAGCGGGTAACCCATCTGCACCGGGCGGACCAGGGGACACCCCCTGGTACGCTCGGGGCACGATGACCTCCGAGCGGCGCCAAAACCTCGCCCGCGCCCGTGAAATCACGCGCGTGGCCGCCCGCTACGGATTCGGGCAGTTGTTCGGCAGATCGGCCGCCAAGGTTGCAGCCGATGCACCCGAAGTCCCCGGCACCCGCGGTCGCCGGCTCCGCGACATGCTCGATGAACTCGGACCGACGTTCGTCAAGTTCGGGCAGCTCATGTCGACCCGGCCGGACATCGTCCCGGCAGACATCGTCGATGAGCTGCGGCAGCTCCAGGACCAGGCCAGGCCCGAGCCGTTCGACCGCATTCGGATCGTGCTCGAGCAGGAACTCGGTCTTACGATCGAGCAGGTCTTCACGGAATTTGACCCCAAGCCGATCGCGTCCGCCTCGATCGGCCAGGTCCACCTCGCGCGGCTGCCGACCGGCGACGAGGTGGTCGTCAAGGTTCAGCGCCCGGACGCCGACCGCCAGATCAACGCCGATCTTCAATTGCTCTATCAGCTGGCCCGCATGCTCAAGGATCGCGTCGACCGGCTGTCATTCATCGACCTGACGGCCCTGGTCGACGAGTTCTCCCGCTCGATCCGCCGCGAGCTCGACTACGGCGTCGAGGCCCGGAACGCCGAGGCATTCGGACGGAACTTCGCCCAAGATGCCCACGTCGACGTGCCGAGGATCTTCTGGCGCTACACGACGTCGCGGGTCCTCGTGATGGAGCGCGTCCACGGAACGTCGCTCGCCCAGACGTCCGTCGATGACTGGACTGACGACGAGCGCCGCACGCTGGCAGCACGCCTCGCCGAGACGTGGATGCAGATGGTGTTCGTGCACGGGTTCTTTCACGCCGATCCGCACCAAGCAAACATCCTCATCCAGGCGCCCGACCACATCGGACTGGTCGACTTCGGCATGGTCGGGCAGCTCTCCCAGAAGGACCGGGAGGCGATGGTCGGGTTGCTGATCGACGTGCTCGACCTCAACGCCGACGCCCTCCCGCGACGGCTTCGCGACCTCGGCCTGCGGTACCCGCGCCACCGCGAACAGGAGCTGGCCGACCAGCTGGGTGTCGTACTCCAGCGCTACAGCGGGCAGGCGATGGGGGAGATCGACGCGCGATCGATGCTGTCGGAGATCTTTCAGACCGTTTATCGCCTCCAGCTGACGCTGCCGACCCGCTGGGTCATGCTCGACAAGACCCTGGCAACCCTGGCGGGGGTTGCGCTTCAGCTGGCGCCGGACTTCAACGTGTTCGAATCGGCGCGCCCATACGCGCGTCGACTGATGGCGGATCGCCTGCGACCGGACCGGATCGCCGAGCGGGCCCGCCACGACATCGACCGCGGGGTGCGTGTCGCCCGGGAATTTCCGTACCAGGTCGGCGAGCTGCTCAGCGAGCTCACCAACGGCGACTTCTCGATGGGGATCCAGGTCCACGACCTGCCTCAGGCCACCGACCGCGTCGAACGCGCCGCCAACCGACTCGTGCTCGCGCTGCTGGCGTTCGGACTGCTGGTGTCCTCGGCGATCATCGGCGCCCTCCTGCATACCGGCGTGAACGTCGGCGGCTTTGCCGTCCTCGCCGTCGTCCCCGGATTCACGGGCTTCTGCCTGATCGTCCTGTTGCTGGTCGGCATCCTCAGATCGGGGAAGTGGTAGTGGGCTGGCGCGCCCGCCGCGTCCCCTTCGCGAGCGTCCGGACGCTCCGCGACACCCTCGAGATCCCCGAAGCGCTCGCCTGGACCCTGGTCCGGCGCGGTCTCGACACGCCCGAGCTCGCCTCCGAGTTCATCCGGGCCGACGGACCGCTCGACCCGCCCGAATCCCTCGAGGGCGTCGACGAGATCGCCGACCGGCTTGTGGCCGCCGTCGCCGCCGGCCGCCGCATCGCGATCCACGGCGACTACGACTGCGACGGGATCTGCGCCACGGCGGTCCTCGCGCGCCCGCTGCGACGGCTCGGTGCCGATGTCGTGACCTTCCTCCCGAGCCGGTTCACCGACGGCTACGGCGTCCACGTCGAGACCGTGGAGATGCTGGCCGACGGCGGCGCCTCGGTTCTCGTCTGCGTCGACTGTGGGACGTCGGCCATCGACGCGCTGACACGTGCCGCCGAGCTCGGCATGGAGCCGCTCGTCCTCGACCATCACCTCGCCGGCGGACAGCGCCCGCCCGGTCTGATCGCGAACCCCGCGCTCGGGATCGCCCCACCCGACGCCCCGGCTGCCGTGGGTGTGGTGTTCGCCGTCGTGCGCGCCCTCGCCGAGCGCACCGGGGGCGGTCTGCTCGGCATCGACCCCGATGCCGAGCTCGATCTCGTCGCCCTTGCGACGGTTGCGGATGCCGTGCCGCTCGTCGGCCAGAATCGGCGCCTGGTGATGCGCGGGCTTGCACAGATGCGCCGCGCGCCGCGGCCCGGCATCGTCGCCCTGTGCCAGGCCGCAGGAGTCGATCCGCGGACCCTCGACGCACGGGCGCTCGGCTACACCGTGGCGCCGGTCATCAACGCCGCCGGACGGCTTGAGCACCCCGATCGTGCGCTCACGTTGCTGCTCGAAGACGACGTGGCGCGGGCGCGGATCATCGCCGACGAACTGTGGCGCGTGAATTCCGAGCGCCGCGACGTCGAGCAGCTGATTACCGCCGAAGCCATCGCCCAGATCGAGGCCTCACCGCCGGCGATCCGCGACGCCAACGCCATCGTCGCGATCGGCGACGGCTGGCACGAAGGCGTCATCGGCATCGTCGCCTCCCGGCTCGTCGACCACTTCGACCGGCCGGCACTTGTGCTGGCACGCGATGGCGACCTCGCCAAGGGCTCCGGCCGGAGCCTGCCGGACCTCGATCTGCACGACCTGCTCGCCCGGGCGTCGGGACGGCTGAGCCGTTGGGGGGGTCATGCGGGCGCCGTGGGACTGCAGCTTCCCGCCGACCAGGTCGCCGCCTTCCGCGACGAGTTCCTTGCCGCCGCGGAGACCCTCGCCGACGTGCTCGATCGCGCCCGGATTCGTCCCGTTGATGCGGTTGTCGGTGCCCGTGAATTGACCCTCGAAACCGCGGAGGCCTTCGAGACACTGGCGCCGTTCGGCCGCGGCAACCCGCAGCCCCGCCTGTTGATGCCCGGCTCGACAGCGGAGTCCGCCGGGGTGATGGGGAAGTCCCGCCAACATCTCAACGTGCGCCTTCACTGCGGCGGCGCACATCTGCGGGCGGTGGGGTTCGGCCACGGACACCGGCGCGAATCGCTTCCCGACGGGGCCCGGATCGACGCCCAGGTGCGCCTCGGGATCGAGCGGTACCAGGGACTCGTCGGCCCGCGGGTCACCATCGACCGCATCGAGCCGGTGATCGCCGGACGCGACGCGGTCGCCTGCGCGCCGGCCTGCGATCTGGCATGCCCCGCGCGGCGCGGGCTCCAGGACATACGCTCCGCGATCCTCGACCCCCCGACACCCGGGCACCTCGACACCACGCGGGCGCCGCGGGGCGTCGAGGAGCATCGCGGCGAGGGTGTCGGCCTCGTCCGGATTGCGGCGCTGGGCGCAGCAGACGCCGGAGTCGCCGTCGTCGTCGGTGACGTCGCCCGGCGTCGCGCGATGATCGCCGACGTCCTGCATCCCGACCGCATCGGCGTGGAGATCGCCACCCTGGCCGGGTCCCGGTGCGCGAGCGCAGCCGCGGCCGAACGCATCGCGCTGGCCGGGCGCCGGGCGGGCATCACGCTCATCGACTACACCGCCCTCGCCGTGTGCCCCTTGCCGGAGGACGTCCACGTCGTCGTACTCGACCCGCCGCCGAGTCCCGAGCGCGCCGCCGATCTGCGTGCGCGCGCAGGCGGCCATTGGGTCCACATCGTCTGGACCGCCCACGAAGTGGAGTTCATGCGCGCGCTCGCGCACGAGCGATGGGATCTCCGACCCATGGCACAACAGCTGTGGCCCGAGCTCGACCGGCAATCGCTGCTGGACGTGGGGTCCGGAACTGGAGACGGTGCTGCTCGGGGACGGGCCGGCGATACGCCCGCCCGAGGCGGTGGCCGACGTCCTGGCGGCGTTCACCGAGCTCGGCCTCGTGCATCTGTCGGCCGAGGGCCTGGAGATCCTCACCCCGGGGACACGCCGCCCGTTCGGGGACGCCCCCCGCGCCGCGGCCGCCGCCGAACAGCTGGACGCCGAGCTCGCGTACCTCGATCTGGCGGCGACGCTCGAGCTGTTTCCGTCGCGGGACCATATCCGTGAGATCCCGGTCCCCACGCCGTCCCAACCGTCCCACGCCGCCTGACGGAGTACCGTGTAGAGGATGAACACCCCGATCGACACCGACGCCACGCTCCCGCAGCCGCATCTGGCGCCGCAATTCGACGAGCTGCTCGGCGACCTGCGAGAGCGTCACCCTGACGCAGATGTCGACGCCATCACTCGGGCCATGATCTTCGCCCAGCAACAGCACGGCGGCCAGGTGCGCCACTCCGGGGAGCCGTACATCATCCACCCGGTCGGATGTGCACGGATCGTCGTCGACGTCGGCATGGACGACGTGTCGGTGATCGCGGCCCTGCTGCACGACACCGTCGAGGACACCGGGGCGACGCTGGCCGACATCGAGCGGGAGTTCGGTGCCGAGGTGGCGATCATCGTCGACGGCGTCACCAAGCTGTCGAGGATCCACTTCGACTCCAAGGAAGAGCATCAGGCCGAGAACTACCGCAAGCTGATCGTGTCGATGGCCGGCGACATCCGCGTCTTGATCGTCAAGCTCGCGGACCGCCTGCACAACATGCGCACGCTGGCCTACATGACGCGCCAGAAGCAGATCCAGAAAGCCCGCGAGACGCTCGAGGTCTACGCCCCCCTTGCGCACCGGCTCGGCATCCACTCGCTCAAGTGGGAGCTCGAGGATCTGGCGTTCTCGGCGCTGCACCCGCGCCGGTACTCCGAGATCCAGCAGATGGTGAACCAGCGACGGGCCGATCGTGAGTCGTACGTCGCCGAGGCCGGCGCCTACGTCGACGGGCGAGCTGACCGCGGTCGGCATCACCGCCGAGATCACCGGGCGCGCCAAGCACTTCTATTCCATCTACGAGAAGATGACCCGCAAGGGCAAGGAATTCAACGAGATCTACGATCTCACGGCGATGCGCGTCCTGGTCGATTCGATCCGGGATTGCTACGGCGCGGTCGGGATCATCCACTCGCTGTGGAAGCCGATGCCGGGGCGCTTCAAGGACTACATCGCGGTCCCGAAGCCGAACATGTACCAGTCGCTGCACACGACGGTCGTCGGGCCCGAGGGCCAGCCGCTGGAAATCCAGATCCGCACCCACGACATGCACCGCACCGCCGAATTCGGGGTGGCGGCGCACTGGCTCTACAAGGACGGCCGCCGCGATTCCGGCGGCGAGATACACGTGGCTCAACGGAATGATGGACTGGCAGCAGGACACGCACGGACCCGTCGGAGTTCCTCGAGTCGCTGCGCCGGCGATCTGTACGGCGACGAGGTGTTCGTGTTCACCCCGAAGGGCGAGCTGCGCAATCTGCCCGCCGGGGCGACGCCGATCGACTTCGCCTACGACGTCCACACCGACGTCGGACACCGGTGCGCGGGCGCCAAGGTCAACGGCCGCATCGTGCCGCTGACCTACCGCCTGAGCTCGGGCGACTTCGTCGAGATCCTGACCTCGAGCCAGCCGCGCGGCCCGTCGCGCGACTGGCTCAAGATCGTCGCGTCACCAAGGCGCGCGCACAAGATCCAGGCGTTCTTCCGCAAGGAACAGCGCGAAGACGCCGAACATCAGGGGCCGCGACGCGCTCCAGGACCAGCTGCGCAAGGCCGGGTTGCCGAGCCAGCGGGTCGCCGGCTCTCCGTTGCTGCTCGAGGTCATCCGCGAGATGGGCTTCCGGAAGGCCGAGGACTTCTACATCTCGATCGGCGAGCGGCAAGACCTCGTGCCCAGACCGTCGTCAACAAGATCCTTGCCCGCCTGAAGGCGGGAGAGGCGGTCTCGAGGAGCGCCAGACGACCGCGGCGCCCCGCGGCCGCCGCGCGATGCCGGCGACGGCATCCGGCGACATGGGGATCGAGGTCGAGGGGATCAGCGACGTGCTGGTGCGCCTGGCCAAGTGCTGCAAGCCGGTTCCCGGCGACGGAATCCTCGGGCTACATCTCGCTCGGGCCGCGGCATCACGATCCACCGCGACGACTGCCCGAACGCCCGTGCGCTGCTCAAGAACCCCGATCGGTTCACGCCCGTGTCGTGGGCAGGCGCCAACCGCCAGTCGTTCCGCGTCGAGATCGCCATCGACGCATGGGACCGGCCCCGTCTGCTCGAGGACCTCTCGCCGCAGCTTCGCCGAGTCCGGCGTGAACATCGTGTCGGCGAACTGCCACATGGAAAACCAGATGGTCCACGACCGGTTCGTCGTGGATGTCGGCGACATCGACGGGCTCAAGGGCGTCATCAGCGCTCTGCGCAACGTCGAGAGCGTGTTTGACGCGTACCGCGTGACGCCCGGATAGCCGACCGTGCCGGGCGCGCAGTCCGTGCGCCCGCGTTCGCCGGTGCGGGCCGCGAGGCCTGATAATCTCGCCGACCGTGAGCTGGCTGAACCTTCTGACGCCCTCTGCGGCGATCATCGCGATCTTCCTGGCAGTTGCCCTGGTCGTGCAGTCCATTCGCCACGGCCGCCAGATCCGCCGCATCGAGCAGCAGATCAGCTCCGCCGGCATCGCCTCGTATGACCCCACGCTCGACCGCCTCAAGGAACTGTCGGGCCTTTCCGAGCGCCCCGACGCCGCCAGCCGCCGAAGCCCGGCCCCCGGACGCCGCCCGCTGATCATCGGGGCACTCGTCGTCGCGGCGATCATCGTGGCCGGCATCATTTGGGCATTGGTCGGCGGCGGCGGCTCCTCGTCCAGCAGCTCAGCATCAACCGGCGGCGCCAAGACCCAGACGCACGCCACCACGACGACGCACACCGCCACGACCGCCGCGTCGCTCTGCGCCGATGTGGCCCCGGTCGCCAGCCCCTCCGCGGTTACGGTCTCGGTGTACAACGGCAGCGGCGTCGCCGGTGCGGCCCGCAACATCGTCGGTCCCAAGATCACCGGCGTCGGCTATACGCTCGGCACCGTGGGCAACGTCCCGGGAGCGACCGTCAGCGCGACGAGCTCGATCCAGTACGTCGCCAAGACCGACATTCCGGCGGCCTGCAGCATCGCGACCGCGCTCGGCGTTGCCCCGGCCCACATCACCTCGCTGAGCGTCGTCACACCCGCACAGGCCGGAACCTCGGGCGTCGTCGTCGTCGTCGGCAAGGACATCGCCCACTAGCACCCCGCGCAGGACGGGGAAGGGGGGCGAACGGCCGGATCGGTTCTCTGCCGACGGTTGAAAAGTTCGTGGCAATCGCTACTATCTCCATCAGACGATCGTGACGATCGTTGCAAATGGAAGGGGTTCTCGATGGCCACGCTCTATCCCGCCCGCGCAGCTGCCGAGGGACGCGCCGCTGCCCACCGCATGCGCCTCTCCCGTAAGAGCGTGTACGCATGCCGCTACTGCTGGGAATCGGTACAGGTCACCAGTGCCCGCTATCTTCCGGCGGTTTGCCCGGGGTGCCAAGCATCCACATGGGAAGACGACGGCCGCTGTGGCGCCTGGGCGCATTGCGACGGCGTGCGGCGTGAGACTGCCGCCGATCAGGCCCACTGCCAGGCATGCGGGTACTCGGTGTGGACGCTCGTCCGTGCCAGCGGGAGCACTGCGTAGGACGGTCGACCGCCCGGGGTGAGGCTTAGTCCGCCTCGGGCGGTCCCCAACCCCCGCCACCGGGCGTCGCGATCTCGATGACACTCCCGGCGGCGACGTCGCCCGCCCACTTGCCCGGCAACACCTGGCCGTCGAGCCGATTCACGCCGACGGCGCCATCGGAGCCGCCCGCCGCCCCATGCGGTGCGCGCACACGGCGTTCGGAGATGATGCTGACCTGCGCGTCCACCAGCAGGCGGAGCGCCCGGGTGACCCCGTCGCCGCCGCGGTGACGACCCGCCCCACCAGACCCCGAACGCACCGCATATCGCTCGACCCGCACGGGATACGTTGTCTCGAGGGACTCGATCGGCGTGTTGAGGGTGTTGCTCATCGCCACGTGGACGGCAGACGGTCCCGGCCCCGCCGGGCCGGCGCCCTGACCGCCGGCGAGCGTCTCGTAGTAGGTGAAGCCGGAGCCCCCGACGGTGATGTTGTTCATCGTGCCCTGGCCCATGGCCATGGTCGGGACGGCCTGGCCGATCGCCGCCGTCACGACGTCGACGATCCGGCTCGAGGTCTCGACGTTGCCCGCGGCGACGGCCGCAGGCGGGTGGGCGTTGACGAGGCACCCCGGGGGCGCGATGACCTGCACCGGCGTGAACGCGCCCGACGAGGCGGGAATGTCCGGATCGGTGACCGACCGCACCACGAAGTACACCGCCGAGCGCGTAACCGCCAGCGGGCAATTGCAGTTCCCGGGGCCGGCCGCGTCCGTACCGGAGAAGTCGACGGTCAGCCGCTCCCCGTCCACCGTGACCGCGACGCGGATGTGGAGAATCTCGTCCGTGACACCGTCTCCCTCGAGCGAATCCTCGGCACGGTAGGTGCCGTCCGGTATGCGGGCAATCTCCGCGCGGGTCCGGCGCTCCGCATAGGCGAGCAGCTCGCCACACGCGTCGTGGACCAGCTCCCGGCCCCAACGGGCCACGAGGTCCTCCATCCGGGCGTCGGCGAGACGGTGCGCGGCGATCTGCGCGCGCAGATCGCCGGCCCGCTCCCGCGGCGTCCGGGAGTTGGCAAGGATGATGGCAACGACGTCCTCGCGCAGGACACCCGCCGCCACCAGACGCACCGGCGGCAGGACCAACCCCTCCTGGAACAGCTCCCGCGACCCCGCGGGCATCGAGCCCGGCGTCATGCCGCCGACGTCGGCGTGGTGGGCGCGCGACACCGCGTAGCCCATCAGCGCTCCTCCGGTGTGGAGCGGACTGACCAGCGTGAGGTCGGGCAGGTGTGTGCCGCCGGTAAACGGGTCGTTCAGGATCCAGACATCGCCGGGCACGGGGGAGGCGGCGATCACGGCCGCCACGGCATCGGGCATCGCCCCGAGATGCACCGGGATTGAGGCCGACTGGGCGATCATGGCGCCGTCGCGGTCGCAGACCGCCGTGCTGCAGTCGCGGCGTTCGGTGATGTTGGGCGAGAACGCGCTGCGGACCAGCGCAGCCTCCATTTCCTCGGCGACCGCGCGCAGCGCGCTCGCCATCACCTGCAGGGTTACGGGGTCCATCCACCCGCCTCCGCGTCGCGACGGATGTCAAAGCTGCCGTCCGTACAGGGCCGGGCGTGCCAGCCGGGTGCGATCCACAGCGTTGCGCCTGCCATCTCACGCGCGGACGGGCCCGCGATGGGCTCACCGACCGCCGCGACGTCGATCTCCGGACGCTGGCCGGCACGCTCGACGGCAACCCGGATGGTGACGATCTCGATCGGCGCATCCGGATCGGCGTCTCCATAGCGCCGGGCGTGAAGATCGCGGAATCCGGATGCAAGCGCGCCAGGGTCGCCGTTTGCGTCCCATGGGACCGTCAGGGAGTGCGACTGGCCCACGAACCGGCAGTCGGCACCGACACGCAAGGCCCCGCCGGGCATGGCGGCACGGGCCCGGTCGATCTCTGCGCCCAGGGCGAGCGCGATGCCGTCCGCGTCGGCGACCGGAAGCAGGACCGTGCGGGCCCAATCGCGCCGCTCCCCGGCGATAACCGCGCCAAGCGCCGCCAGGACCCCCGCCGTCGCCGGCGCCAGGACGCGACGGATACCCAGCAGATCGGCGACATCGCACGCGTGCAGCGGTCCGGCACCGCCGAAGGCGATCACCGCCGTTTGCCCGGGATGGATGCCCCGCTCGACGCTGACCACCCGCAGCGCACGTGCCATCTCGTTGTTGGCAACCGCCAGGATGCCCGCGGCGCACGTCTCCACGTCGAGCCCGAGCGTGTCGGCGAGGCGCCCGACGGCCGCAGTCGCACGGGCTCGGTCGAGCGGGATCGCCACGCCGGCGGTGCCGACCGACGACACTCGGCCGAGCACGACGTGGGCGTCGGTGACCGTCGGTTGGTCCCCGCCGAACCCGTACGCGGCCGGGCCCGGACGGGCACCGGCAGAGCGTGGACCGACGCGTAGCGCGCCGCCGCTGTCGGCCCAGGCGATGCTCCCGCCGCCCGCCGACACGGTCTGGATGTCCAGCATCGGCAGATGCAGCGGGTGCCCGTTGATCTCCGTGCCCGACGTGCGACCCGGTTCACCGTGGGCGATGAGCGCGACATCGCACGATGTTCCGCCCATGTCGAACGTGAGGGCATGGGGGATCTGGTCGGACCGCGCCCACAGCGCCGCACCGATCACACCCGCCGCCGGGCCGGAGAGCACGGTGCGCGAGGCGTGCTGCGAGGCAAGATCGATGTCGATCAGCCCGCCGTTGGACTGCATGACCTCAGGCGCCGGGAGCCCGGCGGCGGCCGTCCGCGCGGTGAGCCCGGTCAGGTACCGCTGCAGCACCGGTGTCAGGGCGGCATCAACGGCCGTCGTCGCCGTGCGCTCGTACTCGCGGATCTCCCCGAGGACCTCGGAGGAAATGCTGACATGCACGTCCGGCAGGAGCGTCCGTACGGCCGTCGCGACGCGCTGCTCGTGTACCGGATGCCGAAACGAGAACAGGAGCGCGACGGCTACCGCCTCGACCTCAAGTTCCTTGACGGCGGCGGCGATCCGCGCGCCTTCTTCGGGGTCCAGGTCCCGAATCACCCCATCGGGTCCGCAGCGTTCGCGCGCTTCGACCACCCGCGACCGCGGCACCACCGGCGGAGGATGGGCGACATCGAGGCGATACAGATCCGCCCGGTTCTGGCGTCGCAACTCCAGAACGTCGCCGAACCCATCCGTGGCCACCAGCGCGGTCGGCGGCAACTGGCCTTCCAGAAGCGCATTCGTCCCGACGGTCATCCCGTGGGCGATCCGGACGACCTCCGCAGCCGTGGCCTGGGACGCTGCCAGCAGTCGCGTGATCGCGACGATCACGCCGACGCCGTGATCGTCGCGGGTCGTCGGTACCTTGACCGACCACAGCCGCGAGCCGCCGATCATCACGGCATCGGTGAAGGTGCCGCCGACATCCACCCCGATGTTGAGGGTGCCCGCCGCGCTCTCGGTCAAACCGGCCATCGCGGCCAGACTCTACTGGCGCGCTCCTGCCGCGACGCCGCTACGAGCCCGAGGCGACGTACCGGGCCGCCGCCCCGGGAAAACTCGATTGCGCGTTCGACGCGGCCGCCTGGGCCTCCGCCGAGGTCGCATATGTGCCTGAGAACACCACCCAGTAGCCCGGCGTCAAGGTGGGGTAGGCCCCGCTGTAGAGCACGCCGGCCTGAAGCCCGTCGGCGCTGGCGCGCGCCGCGATCTGATTGGCGCTCGACTGGCTCGTGGCCGACGCCAGCACGACCGTCCACGCCGACGTGCCCGCGGGCCATGAGGCCGGTGCCGCCGCCCCGGAGCCCGTGTCGGTCGGAGTCGTCTTCGTCGTGTCGGTCGGAGTGGTCTTCGTCGTGTCGGTCGGGGTGGTCGTGGTGTCGGTCGGTGTTGTCGTGGTGTCGGTCGGCGTGGTGCCCGTACCCGATGTGACGGTGTTGAAGCCGGTGCCGGTACCCGAGGTATCGGTCGGGAACCCTCCTGTGCCGGTACCTGACGTGGACGTGGCGGTCGTGGTCTTCCCGGACTGCTGGCTGACCGCCACGGCGAGGAAGCCCGTCCCGAGTGCCAGCAGCACCAACGACAGCGCCAAGACGCGCGCGCCCTTGCCGGTCGCCATCCGCGGCGCCTTGCTCGTCGGGGCACCACAGTTCAGGCAGTACCGCTGCGAGGGATCGAGCGGGGCACCGCACTCGTGGCAGTGCGGTGAGTTCAGCGGGGGGGCGTCCCCGTGGATGGGATCGTCGGTCATCGGGAGGCCTCGACTGGATCGGGCGGCGCAAGCGTGCGCCCGCAAGTCATGCAATAGCGCGCATCGGCGACAAAGAGCGAGTGGCAGGTTCGGCAGGACCCCACGACGATCGGGAGGCGCTGTCCGCCGCCCGATTTTCCGCGCGCGACGAGCTGCGCGTCGATGGCGTCCACGGTCGTGTCGAGTGTCCGGATCATTCCGGCGCGGCGGCCGATCACCGGAGTCTCCAGCTCCCCGAGCAGGTGCAGGTCGTAGGCCAAGCCGCCGAGGTGAAAGACCATCTCATCGCGACGCTGGAGCAGGCGCTTGCGCTGTCGCCGCAGACCTCGCGTGGACGATGCGAGTGGTTCGGGCACGCTGAGACCCTCAGGACCACCTTCCGGGCCCGGGAGGTCGTGACCGTCGCCACCACCGCCACCACCATCCGGGGGCGCGCCTGCGGTCCCGCCGCCGCCGGCCTCGCGCTCAGCCCGGCGGGCTCGGCGCCGGGCGCGCCAGCCCTTGGGCGGCTCCTCCGGTGCCGCGGCGGGATCCGGCAGCGCGGCATGCAGGGCCGTGTCCTCCGCCGAGGGGTACGGGAGCCTCGGAAAGGACGTAGTGGGCTGATCTTCGTTCACGGTGTTTGATCTTAGATATCGCCCGGGCGATTCCTCCCGTATTTGGGACGGTTTTTGGGTGCAAATGGCCGGGTGTTGCACCTTTGCGACAGCGTGTTCGGCACCCGGGGCGCAGCGCTGGGCGACGGATCCGGCCCGATGGCCCCGCGGTGATTGACAGACGTCCGTGACCGCCTGTAGGTTGCCTCTCAGCATCTAGAGCGGTGGAGGGATTTGGCCCTTTGAAGCCGCGGCAACCAGCGCAACTGCGCCAGGTGCCAATTCCAACCGGTGTTGCCGGGGAGATGCGGAAGCCAACGATCTACCCAGATCGCCTTTCGCACACTCCGCGGAAGGCGTTTTTTGTTGGTTTCCGAGATCGAGGGCAGATGCGATGAGCGGGAGTGACGGAGCGTTTGGTGGCTGTGCCACCGGTTTGCGATGTAAGGAGTGCGGGCACCGGACCGGTCTTGTGGCCGCGTACGTGTGCGAGTTCTGTTTCGGACCGCTCGAGGTCGAATACGACCGCGACCGCCTGAAGGCGACGGTCACCCGCGAGCGCATCAGCCAGGGGCCGCTGAACCTCTGGCGATACCGGGATCTGCTCCCGTGTGCGCCCGACGATCCGACCTCCGGGCTGAGCACCGGCCTGACCCCGCTGGTGCGGGCACCGCGCCTGGCAGCCGCACTCGGATTGCGCAACGTGTGGGTCAAGAACGAAACCGCCAATCCGACCCACAGTTTCAAGGACAGGGTCGTCAGCGTCGCCCTCCAGGCCGCCCAACGCCTCGGGTACTCGACGGTCGCCTGTGCCTCGACGGGCAACCTGGCGAACGCGGTCGCTGCCCACGCCTCGGCCTTGGGGCTTGAGAGCTACGTGTTCGTCCCGTCGAATCTCGAAGAGCAGAAGATCGTCGCGACGGCGGTCTTCGACACGACGCTGCTTGCGGTTGCGGGCACCTACGACGACGTCAACCGGCTCTGCGGCGAGCTCGCGGCAGACCGCCCGTGGGCGTTCGTCAACGTCAACGTCCGCCCGTACTACAGCGAGGGGTCGAAGACGCTGGCCTACGAGGTCGCCGAACAGCTCGGGTGGACGCTGCCCGACCGCTGCATCGTGCCGATCGCGTCCGGCTCGCTGTACACCAAGATCCACACCGGGTATCGCGACCTGATCGAGCTCGGACTCTGCGACGGCGAGGTTCCGGTGCTCAACGGCGCGCAGGCCGACGGCTGCAACCCCGTCGCCACGGCGTGGCGCGAAGGTCGCGACTTCGTATCGCCGGTCTACCCGGACACGATCGCCAAGAGCCTGGCCATCGGGAACCCCGCCGACGGGGTGTTCGCACTCGACGCCGCCCGCGCCACCGGCGGATCGGTCACCTCCGTCACCGACGCGGAGATCATCGCCGGCATCCGGCTCCTGGCCGAGACCACCGGCATCTTCACCGAAACGGCCGGCGGCGTCACGACGGCCGTCCTGCGCAGGCTTGCCGACAGCGGCGAGATCGGCGTCGATGAACGCGTCGTGCTCTACATCACCGGCGACGGGCTCAAGACGCTGGATGCCATCGCCCCGCACGTCACGGCGATCCAGATCGACGCTGACGTCGCGTCCTTCGAGGCGGCGACCATCGGGGACCACATCCCCGCAGAACTCGTCACCGCAGCCGCCTGAGAGGCGAGGAGCACACATGCCAGTCACTGTGAAGATTCCGTCGCCGCTGCGGACCCTGACCGAAGGGGCGGCCACCGTCGCCTGCAATCCCGGCACCGTCGGCGAGCTCATCGACCAGCTCGAGGCCAGCTATCCCGGATTCCGGGACCGGGTGTGCCAGGACGGTGAACTGCGCCGGTTCGTCAACGTGTTCGTGTCCGGCGAAGACGTCCGCTTCGGCGACGGGATCGCTACTGTGACCACGGACGGCCAAGAGGTCACGATCCTGCCGGCGGTCGCCGGCGGCTGACCGCGCCACCCCGTGGCCGTCCTCGCGACAACCACGGGAACGGGCACGCGCCCGGAGGGTCATTGGCGACACATTTCGTGACGGGCGGGACCGGCCTCGTCGGTCAGGCCCTCATCCGGCGGCTGCGGGAGCAAGGACACCCCGTGGCCGCGCTGGGACGCTCACCCGACGCCCTCTACCGCCTCGCCGACCTCGGCGCCGACCCGGTTCCCGGGGATCTGCTGACCCCGGGGGCATGGCAGTACGACGCCGCAGACGCCGACATCGTCTGGCATCTCGGCCTCCCGCGCGCGCGAACGCCCTTGCGTGGCGGTCGCGTGCGCAAGGAGGCGCGCATGGCGTGGCGCGGAGCCGATCATCTCATCGCCGACCGCGATCCGGGACGCCCCGTCGTGACGGCATCACACGTGCTGGCCTGGGGCGAACACGGGCCGGGCGCGATCGACGACACCACGCCCGCGGCACCCGTCGCGATGGGCCACTGGGCCCTCGCGGCCGAAGACGCGCTGTCCGCGACGCCGCTGCGCGCGGTACGTCTCGGCTGGGTCTACGGCCCCGGCGGGATGTTCGCCGAGCTGGTCGCCGCGATCCGGCGCGGCCAGTTCCGCATTGTCGGGCTCGGCCAGAATCTGGTGCCGTTGATCAGCGCCGACGACGCCGCGCGCGCCCTGCTGGCCGCCGCCGCCGGCCCGCCCGGGATCTACGCCGCCGCGGAGCCCGATCCGCCGACGCAGGAGCAGATGGTCCACCAGATCTGCGCACAGGTCGGATCGCTCCGGCCGGATCGTCTCACCCCGCGCATGGCCGCATTCGCGCTCGGCGGCGGCATGGTCGACGCGCTGACCGCCTCGGTCGACGTCCGATCCACGCGCCTGCGCGCGCTCGGCTGGTCGCCGGAGCACGCCTGGCGCGACGCGCTGGTCGAGCTCAGTCTTCCCGGCGCGCGTGTGGTTTGAGGGGAATGTCGGTCAGCCACTGCGCCTGGCCGCCACGTCGGAAGGCAAGGTCGAGCTGATCGCCCTTGACGTCGCCGTAGACCCCGATGCCGAAGGTCAGCATCATCTTCCCGCCGAATGACGTCGGATGCGGCACCCGCAGCGGCTCGTCGAACCACACGCGTCCGTCCCGCACCGAGATGCCGTTGCCCTCAGTGCGTTCGGCGCCGTTGACGTAGGCCGAAACCGGCGACTCCGCTCCGTCGGGGAGCGGTACCGAATGGACCAGGTGGGTCTCGACCGATCGTGCCACGCGCCGTCCTCGTTTCGCCGTCGATGCGAACGCAAGACTAGCGAAGGTCGCGTCCGGACCGTCGACCGACGGCCCCCCAGGCAGCCCGGCGGGGTGTCCGTCACAATATGCTCTGGGAGACGACGCACCGTGAGTTCGACGACGAGGGGCCTACATGAACATCGTGATTTGCGGCGGGGGAATGGTCGGCCTGACGCTGGCGCGGCTGCTGCGGCTGCGCGGCCAGGAACCGATCGTGCTGGAGCGGATGCCGGCCGGGGCGTTCGTGCCTCGCGGCTACATGCTCGGCTTTCAGGGGTTCCCGACATTTGAGGAGATCGGGATCCTGGACCAGATCAAGGCCGCCGGATGGGACATCGCCCCGCGTCCGGATGGCAGCCAGGTCGCGATTTGCGTTCAGGTGGGGCGGATCCTCGACCTGCTGGCGCAGGACCTGCCGGTCGAGTACGAGCACACGGTCACCGAGTTGGTGCATGACCCCACAGGCCGTGTCGTGGGGGTCGTCGCCGAAGGCCCCGAGGGCACGAGGACGATTCCTGCGGACCTTGTCGTCGCCTGTGACGGGACCGGGTCCCCGGTGCGCACGATGGCGGGAATCGAGGCGACGATCGATCCGCTCCCCGAAGCGTCGCTGGCGTTCATGAGCCCGGAGCCGGGCGGCGTCTCGTTCGCGATGGCCTATATGTCCGACGGCGGACACATCGGCACGCTCGGCTGGCCGCAGGGGTCGGCGGGCTGGCGCAGCGTCGAGAAGGTCGGCGCCGAGGCGGCACTCGCGCCCGGGCTCGAGGCGATCAAGAAGATGTGGATCGAATTGCTGCCCGAGTCCGAGAAGGGCATCTCCGGAGTGACGTCCCTCGATCAGATCCGCTACGGCGAGCCCGGCCTGTTGTCGTGCAAGGAATGGTGGAAGCCGGGCATCCTGCTGATCGGTGATTCGGCGCACTTCTTCGGTCCCGAGACCGGCATCAGCTCGGGTATCGGCCTCGGGGACGCCCACGCCCTCGCAGAGGCCGTCCGGCAATTCCCGGACGACTCCGACGCCGCCTGCCAGAACTTCATTACCTGGCGCACGCCGGTCGTCCGACCGTATGAGGCCATGGACCCGGGCCGGCAGCGCATGCTGACCTACGGGCAGGTGCAGCCCAAGCCCGAAGAGCGCTGGCCTCCGGCCGGCTGACGCGTCCCGCGTCACACCGCACGCATGACAAAGGGCACCCGACCATCCGGGTGCCCTTTGCGCGAACGGTGTGACCGGCGATGCCGGGTCGTCAGTCCTCGTCGTCCTCGTCGTCGGCGGTGCTCGCCTCGAGCACCTGGGCGAGCGTCTCGTAGAAGGCCTGCTCCAGCTCGTCCGCAATCTCCACGGTGATCGCCACGACATGCATGTGATCGCCATGGGAGTGGGCCTCGGTGCGGATCGACGCGCCGGCCAACACATACGCCGGCAGCAGGCTGATTTCGTCGATCTCATCTTCGATTTCGGGATTCACCCCGAACTCCGCCAAGAGGTCGTGGAGCCGCTCGGCGTACTGCGTTCCTTCATCGGTGACCTTCATAATCAATGTCATGCGGGCATCCTGGACGATCGTCGGTGATTCCGCCAGGGACGCCCGTGACCGACCGCGCGGATTTCCGGTCCTCGGTGGACCGCTCACGGGGCCGCCGGCGGGCGGGCGGCTAGACTTTGTCGTGACCGGCCGCACGCCAGTGTGCGCCGGGCGCGACCACGCTCCCGCGGGCGGACGGTCTGCGGATCGACCCTGGTCACGTCGGCATCGCGCGCGGGTGCGGCCCCGACACTCACCCATCATGGAGCTTGCATGACCACAGGTGCGCTTCTGGCTGCGACGGACTTCAAGGTCGCCGATCTCTCGCTCGCGGAGTTCGGGCGGAACGAGATCCGCCTTGCCGAACATGAGATGCCGGGCCTCATGGCCATCCGGGCCGAGTATGCGGACAGCCAGCCGCTGGCCGGCGCCCGGATCACCGGGTCGCTGCACATGACGGTGCAGACGGCGGTGCTCATCGAGACCCTGACGGCCCTGGGCGCCCAGGTGCGGTGGGCCTCCTGCAACATCTTCTCCACCCAGGACCACGCCGCCGCCGCCATCGTCGTCGGCCCGGACGGAACGCCGGAGGCGCCGTCGGGGGTCCCCGTGTTCGCATGGAAGGGGGAGACGCTCGAGGAGTACTGGTGGGCCACCGACCAGGCACTGCGCTGGCCCGACGGGGCCGGGCCGAACATGATCCTCGACGACGGCGGCGACGCCACGATGCTGGTCCACAAGGGCGCCGAGTTCGAGGCGGCCGGCGTGGTGCCCGACCCGGCAACCGCCGAGTCGGAGGAATTCGGCGTGTTCTTGGACCTCCTGCGCCGATCGCTGCGGGAAGACCCGTCGCGCTGGACGAACATCGCCGCCGGCATCAAGGGCGTGACCGAGGAGACGACCACCGGGGTCCACCGCCTGTATCAGCTTGCCGAACAGGGCGGGCTGCTGTTCCCGGCGATCAATGTCAACGACTCGGTCACCAAGTCGAAGTTCGACAACCTCTACGGCTGCCGGCACTCGCTGGTCGACGGTATCAATCGGGCAACCGACGTGATGCTCGGCGGCAAGGTCGCCGTCGTCTGCGGCTTCGGTGATGTCGGCAAGGGGTGCTCGGAGTCGCTCCGCGCCCAGGGTGCGCGCGTGATCGTCACGGAGATCGACCCGATCTGCGCCCTGCAGGCGGCAATGCAGGGATATCAGGTCGCGACGCTCGAGTCGGTGGTCGAGATCGCCGACGTCTTCGTGACGGCCACCGGAAACCGCGGCATCATCGGCGTCGAACACATGGCCAGGATGAAGCATCAGGCGATCGTCGGGAATATCGGCCATTTCGACAACGAGATCGACATGGCGGGTCTCGCCCAATATCCGGGCGTGCGCCGCAACCAGATCAAGCCCCAGGTCGATGAGTGGATCTTCCCGGACGGGCACGCGATCATCGTGCTCTCGGAGGGGCGGCTGCTGAACCTCGGCAACGCGACCGGGCACCCGTCGTTCGTGATGTCGAACTCGTTCAGCAACCAGGTCATCGCCCAGGTCGAGCTGTTCACCAAGAACGACGACTACGACCGGCAGGTGTACGTACTGCCCAAGCACCTCGACGAGAAGGTTGCGCGCCTGCATCTGGACGCGCTCGGGGTGGAGCTCACCGAACTCACCGAGGAGCAGGCCGCGTACATCGGCGTGCCCGTTTCGGGGCCCTACAAGCCGAACCACTACCGGTACTGACCGGCCCCGCGCCGGCCGTCCACGCGGCGGCCGGCGGGGCAGGGACGTCTCACCGGAAGACACCTGCATGCAGGGAATCGCCCTGAGCCGACTAAGATGCCCCAATCCGGCTCACAAGGGGATTCGATGCGACGCATTGCACTGATCGTTGGGGGCGCAGCACTTGGGGTCGTGGGGATCCCGGCGCTGGCGCTCGGGGCCACCGGGAACGCGTCGTCGCCGACCTTCACGCAGGGCCATACGCCGCCCGCGATCACCGCAGACGTGTCCGGGGCGGTCTGCAGCGCATACCTGCTCAACGACACCTCGTTTGCCGGCGGGTTCACCCCGACCAGGTCGACGGCACCCGGTCACTACGCGACACGCTGTACCGCGAGCGGTACGCCCACCAACACGGGCACCCTCACGGTGTTGCCGTCGCTCAAGGTCGCCCGTGTGCCCTCGGTGGTCGTCGGTGGCGGCACGCTCCCGCTCAACGTCACGGTAGTGACGCCCGGGACGGTCACCGTTACCGCCGTGCACGGCGGCGCGAAGGCGTCGGTCACTGTGCACCTGACCCATGCCGGGCGGACGCTCATCGGCCTCCCGCTGGTCACCGCGAGCAACCACCGGCTGCCCGGGGGCGCGTACACGGTGACGGTCACCGACGTCGTGCCCAGCCCGGGCTCGAGCAGTGACACCGTCGCCGGAAAGGCCATCCTGCATGTCGGCGTCGGCGCCGGCGTGGCCGGCACCGAGATCGCGCTCGCGCAGACCGGCGGCCACATCAGTCCGACCCGCCCCCTCGTGTTCACCTACTCCCAGCCGGTGGCCGGCAAGCGTGGCTCCCGCCCGGTCATCAGTCCCGGGGTGACCGGGCGCTGGACCGTCCCGTCCGCCTACTCGGCGGTGTTCACGCCGACCGGCTTCGGGTTTGCCCCGGGGGCGACCGCGACCTTCACCGCCGCGACGGCGGTCTGGACGACCACGCACACCCACCGCCTGACGACGACCGTGCGGAATCTGTCGAATGCGCGGGCCGTCCAGCTGCTCGCCCAGCTCGGGTACCTCCCGCTGAAGTTCACGCCACGCACCCCGGTCGCGCGGACGCCGTCGGCGCAGGCCAACGCGGCGACGTCGGCCCCCGCCGGTACGTACAAGTGGCGGTACTCCCACACGCCGTCCTCCTTGGTCCGGCTCTGGACCGGCGGGCGCGCGGTCATGATCCGTGGCGCGCTCATGTCCTTCGAGGTTGATCACCGCCTCAGCATGGACGGTGCCCTCGGACCCCAGGTCTGGCGCGCGCTCGAGGTCGCAGCGATCACCGGCCACGGCAACCGGTTCGGGTACAGCTACGTGCACGTCTACCGGGGGCTGCCGCAGCATCTGGTCGTCTGGCACAACGGCCGCACCGCCTACACGGCGCTCGTCAACACGGGCATCGCCGGCCACGCGACCAACTACGGCGTGTTTCCGATCTACCTGCGTCAGACCGTCGGATCGATGTCCGGCACCAACCCCGACGGCTCGCACTACAACGACAGCGGCATCCGTTGGATCAGCTACTTCTCCGGCGGCGACGCGTTGCACCAGTTCTCGCGCCCGGGGTATGGATATCCCCAGAGTCTCGGGTGCGTGGAGATGACCGATGCCAGCGCGCATCGGGTCTTCCAGCTCACCGAGTACGGAACGCTGGTCGACACCCGCTCGTAGTCGCTCCGTACCGGGGCGCGGCATCGTCCGTGCCCCGGTCGCCGCGCTCCCGCCCGCAGGCGGTCAGAAGTGGTTGGGGAACCAGAGGAGCACGTCTGCGGGGAGGTACGCCACCAAGACGAGCGCGATCAGGCTGACGCCGATCCAAGGCAAGATGGTGATTGAGAGCCGCTCGACGGACACCTTGGAGATGCTCGACACGAGGAACAGCACGAGCCCGACTGGGGGGTGGATCAGCCCAATCACCAGCGCGAGCACCATCACAAGGGCGAATTGGACCGGATTGATCCCATAAACGCCGACGGCCACAGGTGCCAGAAACGGGGCGAACATGTAGAGCGCGGGTAATGGCTCGATGAAGATGCCGACCACCAGCATGAGCACCATCACCAGCAGCAGGAACACATCGGCGTTTGACGTTACCCCGGTCGCCCACGTCTGGATTGACTCCCCGAACCCGTCATTGCTGAGCAGGTGTGCGAGGATCGCCGAATCGCCGAGCAGCAGCATCACGATGCCGGTCTCCATCGCCGCGATCACCATCGCCCGGGCGAGCATGGCAATCGACAATCGTCGGAACGCCGCTGCCAACACCAGGGTGACCGCCAGGCCGACGGAGGCCGATTCCGTGGGCGTGAAGTACCCGCCGAGGATCCCGCCGATGATGATGACTGGAATCATCAGAATCGGAAGCGCGCCCACCGACGCCCGACCCACCTCGGGCCAGCCGCGGAATGCGTGCGGTGGGGTCATGCCCCGGCGGCGCGCCACGATCGACACCACCGCACCCTGCAGAATCAGCAGGCCGATCACGAGCACGACGCCGGCCGCAAGCATCTGATTGATCGGTGCCTGTCCCACGCCGGACACGATGTATCCGTAGGCGATGAACATCACCGAGATGGGACCCACCGGGCCCTTGATCGACGCCCCGGCGACGACGGCGGCGGCGACGTCACGGTCATACCCTTCGTCCTCCATCGCCGGCACCAACAGCGGCGTCATCACTGCCGCATCCGCTTGGGCCGAGCCCGAGATCCCAGACATCACCGCCGAGGTGATCTGGCACACGAACGCCATCCCGCCCCGAAAATGCCCGACGAGCGACGCCGCCCAACGGATCAGGCGCTCAGAAAGCCCGGCACCGTTCATGATCTCGGCCACCATCAGGAACAGGTAGATGACGACCAACTCACCGCCGGTCGACAGCCCCATGGCATTCTGGGTGGTCCTAAACGGAAACAGCGGGTCGTTGGCGGCGAACGGGAAGAAGTTCAGCGACAGGATCGAGGTCGCTCCGAGGATGCCGACGAGCGACAGCATGAACACGACGGGCATGCCCGACAGCGTCAGGGCGATGAACACGATCCCCAGCGGCACCAGCGGCGTGACCCCGGCGTTCAGCAGGCCGAAGCAGACGGCCCACAGGATCGCCCCGGCCACGAGTCCGCCGGCGAGACCGGTCAGCGGCGCACGCCACCCGCCGGCCCCGGACGCGCGGACACGGTCCAATGCCTGGGAGGCGATGTACAGGTACTGCAGGATGATGAAGACGTACCCGACAGGCATCGACAAGATCGGCACCCACATATGGATGCGCATTGCCGAGCTAATGGTCCCGACCGCCTCGGGAGAAACCACGTAGTGCAGTGACTGCCAACTCGCATACGTCAGCAATATCGCAAGGCACCCCATCGCCAACCCGCGCAGGCTTGCCCGCCACCACCAAGGTCCGTGGTCGGTGCCGATGGTAAGCACCGTGACCGCACTCCGGCGGATGGCAAGTGACACCCCCATCCAGATCACCCAGAGAAACGCGAAGCGGGAAAACTCTTCGGCGCCGTAGAGCCCCCCGCCGAAGAACTGCCGATCGATGATGTCGACGATCACGACCGCGAAGATCGCGAACCCGGCAACGATGGCGATCGCCGTGGCCGCCACGGTGGCCACGAGCGCGAGATAGCCGGTAACGCGGGTCAGAACGCTGGGGGCGACGACCACGGACTCGGTCATGGGGCCACTACCAACTGCTCCGGGCCCGCGGTAACGAGACCGCGGGCTCGGAGCAGTTGTACGCGGAGCGCTAGGGAGCTGCGCATCCTGCCGGCAGCGGGGCCGGCGTCGGCGGGGTCACGGTTGCCTTGATCTTCTCGATCTGTGCGACGTATGAGCCCGTCGGCTGATTCGCCGTGTACTTCGTGTACACGGAATTCACCTGGTTGCGCATTGCGGAAAGCGCATCCGGAGTCGCCTTGCCGATCTTCAGGCCAGCCTTGCAAAGATTGCTGACCAGCGGGCTCGCCGGGTTACTGACGATCGCGAGCGAGTCAGCAGGAAGTTTGGCGGCCGAAGAGGTGATCCACCCCTGCTCATCGCTGGTCAGTCCAGTCCAGACCTTGTTGTTGATGGACAGGACGGTCGGGAACGGCCACAGGTTGACGTTCCCGGTGACGCACTTGGAGACCTCATAGAACTTCTGCGTGTAGATGAGGCCGTAGTTGGCTTCCATCGAGTTCACGAGTCCGTTCTTGAGACCGAGGTAAACCTCACTCAACGCCAACGGGGTCGGCACCGCGCCGAGCGCCTTGACGCTGTCGGTCAGCAGGGCCGACGGCGGAACCCGCATCTTCTGACCCTGGAAACCCTGCACTGTTGTGATGCAGGCGCCCGTTGATAGTGGCTTCCGCAGGCCACCCTCATGGATTGCCAGGCCCTTGAGGCCGATCTTGCTAGTCCCCGCGAGCATCTCTGCCTGCAGCGGGCTGGCGAGCACGGCCCCTTCCACCTTGTAATTGCTGATCAGGAAGGGCATCTGCAGCGCCTGGAACGAATCAACACCGGCGGTATCCCAAATCGACGCTGAGACAGATCCCATGTCCACGCTTCCGCCCCGCTCATCTGCCAGGAGCGTGGCGTCACTGCCGCCGCCGTAGGTCGGAAGCAGCTTGATCTGCAGCTTTCCGCCAGATGCCGCTTTCACGTTGTCGGCGAACTTCTGTAGCGCCAGACCGTAGGGGTGCGTGGGCCCGGTCACATAACCCAGCGTCAGCGTCTTCGTTGAGCTGCTTGAGCCGCAACCCGACAGGACCAATCCAACGCCAACTACGCACAGGGCGAGCAACGCCATCGCAAGGCGTCGTCCCAGTCGCATGTGACTCCTCCTGTTCCTCGGAACCCGTTTGAGCCGGGCTCGTCGAGGAAAATGTTAAATCGGCGTTACCGTGTTGGCAACAAATGTCACGAAGTGAGAATGCCGGGCGCCCTGTGCCGAATTCCGCAAGCCATTGTACGCCGGAAGTCGGTCCCGAGGCAGCGGATGCGGTCGAAGCGGGGCGGCGGTCCGTCGTCACGCGGATCGCCATCCGTCCCAGGCAGCGTCACCGCGACTTGAGCGCGGTCGCCGTGTTTGCACTGCCGCCTCGGCGGTGCGACGACTGGCGGGGCCCGGACGGTCGGTGGGGAGGGCGGGGACGGCGCCACCTCGGCCGCATCTACACGAATCCGCAGGCGGTCATGGCCTGCGGCTATGATGATGCCAGCCTGTCCCCCGATAGCGTCAAGGCAGCTGTGTCCGGGATCCGCCGGCCGCATTTCAGCGTCCGCCGCCCTCAAGGATGCCGTGCCTGCCTCCTTCGCGCATACCTACACGCGTCGCAGACGACCGAGGCGCACGCAGCTCGCCGGACGGCATCCCGGTGATCTCGTGACGGCGGTCACGCATCGCGGCCGGGGGCACGCCAAGGCAGCGGTCGCCGGAATCGCGGTCGCCTTCGCGGCGGCAGTGATCCTTGGGGTGGGCGTCAGCGTCGGCGGTCTCGGTGAAATCGTGTTGACCGTCGTTTTCGTGGCGTTCTTCGCCGTCGGCGTGGCGACGCTCCACTGATGCTGTTCGCTGGGGCGAGCCGGACCGCGTGCAGCGCGTCGTTTCTCCGAGCCAATGCGGAGCCATCCACTCGTTTTCACTGATCTTGCCGGCCGACGGAGGGCGTCCTCGGCGACGATCCCGTTCCGACGCCAGCACTACCGCATTTCGAGGTGATCGTGGTCATCGGCGACGACGACCGGTCACCACGCCGCGGCGCGGGTGGCGATAGGGGGGGACCGGCGCTTCCGGATCGTCGTTGACTCGCAGACGCCAAGACCAAGCCGAAGGCCCTCAACACCGCCCTCCCGTACTGCAAGGCGACATCGTCGGTGTCTTTGACGCGGAGGACATCGTCGCGGGCGAGCTGCTTCTCGCGGTCGACCACAGATTCCGGGAAACCGGTGCAGAGGTGGTCCAAGGAGCGACGCAGCTGATGAATTTCGACACCACCTGGTTCACCGGGCGAAACGTGCTCGAGTACTACTTCTGGTTCCGCGCCGACTGCATTTCCACGCGATGTGCGGTTTCATCCGCTCGGTGGGAACACCGTGTTCGTCGTCATGAATGGCTCATGCCGTCGGGGGATGGGATGCGGACTGCCTTGCCGGGACTGCGACCTCGGATCCCGCCTTAGTGCTGGCCCGAACCGTGGTGGCATACAGCCGGACTTGGTGACCGCGAGGAGACGCCGGACACGGTCGGGCGCTCCACGCGCGGACACGATGACGGGGTACCTCCAGGTCCTGCGCAGGGCGACTGGAAGACCTCCGTTGCTCGGGCGCCGCTTGCCGTGGTGACGCTCGCTTCCGTTCTTCCAAGCCGCGTCGCGATTCTGCTCCCACTGCTGTCCTCGTGGCCTGTTCGCCACCTGCCGCTTCCGCTGACGATGGTCGGGTTCGCGCCGATCATCCACTCGTGGCGATCCTGATCGTGGAGTGGTCGGGCTGGCGGAATTGGAGGACTCGGGGCAACGATCCGCGTCGGGACTACCTCCGGTTGATCTGGGGAGCGATCGTACCAACTGTTGCTGGCGAGTGCCGCGCTCCACGCCGCGGTCGGGAAATTCGCGGCATCAACAATTGGGAAAAGACCGCCATGTCGGTGCGCATCTTAGTCGATGCCTGTGGTGGCGGCGACGCGGCCGTGCGTGACGACCGCGGCCTCGTGTTCCACGCCGGCGCCCGGGCGCCGCCCGTGTGCCGAGCTTCCGCGATCTCCAGCGGACCCGTCCACCGCGTCCCGGCGACGCGACATCGCCCCGCAGGCTCGCCCGACGCCCGCGCCCGCCGCTGCCCGGGCCGATCAGAGCTAGGTCTCGCGTCACTGGAGAACGCCTGCGACGATAAGTGAGGCAGGGTTGGGGTGCGCCGCTCGACTGCTCTGCTGACGGCGATCACGCTCGTCCTCGGCACGGTTCACGCCACGGGACTTTCCCGGTATCCCGGCGTGTTCGACGACGAAGGAACCTACGTCTCCCAAGCGTGGGCCGTCGACATGTGCACGCGCTGGCGCCCTACACCTATTGGTACGACCACCCGCCACTCGGGTGGATCATGCTCGCCGGCTGGACGGACATTATCCCGGCCTTCACCGCCATACGAGCGCCATCATCGCGGCGCGGTGGTTCATGCTGGTCGTTTTCGTGCAAGCTGCTGGTGTCTGTACTCCGTCGCCCGCCGCCTGGGGCTTTCACGGGCGGCATGCGCGGTGGCGGTGGTCCTCTTCGGCCTGTCGCCGCTGGCGGTCCACTATCAACGGATGGTGCTCCTCGACAACCTGGCCGTCGTGTGGTTGCTCGCCGGCTTCGCCTCGCGCTGTCGCAACGCCGGCACCTGTTTATGTTGCGCGGTTGCTGGTTTGGTTTGTTTGTAGGTTTTGTTGTTGTTGGTTTGCGTTGTTGGTTGGTGCCGCGTTGGTTTGTGCGTTGCTCGCGTTGTTGTTTTGCGTTGTGGTTTGGTTGCTTGTTTCGTTTTTGTTGTGCTGCGGTGGCTTCGCGGGTTGGTTTTGGTTTTTGGTGGTTTGGTTTGTTTCGGGGGTGGGTGGTGCGTGTTTTGGGAGTTTTCGCGCTGGTGTCGATGGTTGGGTGGTGGTGGTTGGGTTGTGCTCGCTGGTTTGCGGTGTTCGCTCGCGTGTTTGGTTGCGTTGTTGCGGTCGCTCTCGTGATCCCCGTCGCGTTGCTCTCCGTCGGACGCTACCTGCCGCGATGTACGTGGTCGGGCTGCTTCCGTTTGCCGCGCTGCTCGCGGCAGGTTCCTGGACTGGCTGTTCAGCCGGCCGCGTGGTCGCCGCTGTCGCGGGCGGAAGGGACGCATTTCGGCATTGGTGCGGGCAACGCCGGCGACTTGGCACGGGCACCGCGGTCGCAATCGGCGTGTGGGCCGTCGCACAGCGTGGGGCTGGACGGCAATCTCGCTTTGACCATGGACGATTTGAACGCACCGTCCCGCAGCGCTGTGTCGTGGCTCAGATGCACGCAGCGCGGACGGACACGATTCTGGTCGACGACTCTGTGTGGGTCGATCTGTCGACCGCGGGTTCCCGTCACGAAACGTGGTTTGGTTCTTCAAGGTCGATACCGATCCGGCCGTCGCATCCGTGGCAGCGATTCACTACGTCGTGAGACGAACTTCATGAACAACAGCTTGGCCGTGCTCCCGCGGGCGCGGCACTGTCGAACACAGCACGCAGTGGTCACGTTCGTGAATGCTGGTCAAACCGTGGAGATCCGCCGCGTGGACATCGGGCCGATCAGGTGCAGACCACAAGCCCTCGGACCGTTCGGGATCCCCGCCGGCAATCGCCGTGCGCTGAGCGTCGCCCTAAGGTTGAGCGTTCGCACGAGCGTGTCGGCGTACGACGCGAACCACTCGCCGGCAGGAGGTTCTCCCGGACGGCAGCTGCCGTCGACTCTCCGGGGCGCTTGATCCACAGATCGGCGTCGGCATGTGGAGACCAGGTCGTCGTGGTCGGAGCGATGCCGACAGCCCGTCCCGGGGGGTTGCACCAGCTCAAGGGTCCGGGGCCTGCCGGTCCCCGGCCATTCCGGGAGATGTCGACGACGAAATGCGCGCCGCCCAGGCGGGATGACAGCGCCTCACCGTAGGCGTCCTCGGCTGAGGTGGTCCCGAACGCCGACACGTTGAGGCTGAACCCGCGGACCCGTTGCACCCCGACCTCGCGCAGGCGCGGGCGATGACCGCCACGGGCTGCCACCCCGACCACCCGGCATCGATGTACACCGCGGTGCGGGACTGTCGCGCGAAGATCGACACCGCGTCGCTCAGCATCGCCAGTCGCGCCGACTGCTGGACTGGACCCAAACACGTCAGCGATGCGAGCGCATCGGGTTCCACGATGACCATCGCGGGTCGCGCGCCGATGCCGGCCGCGACGCCCCGCACCCAGGCGTCGTATCCAGATCGGTCGGCGATCTCCGATGACTGCGGCGGGCGGCAATCGCGGCTCGGAATCGCGTAGGTGACGACAACAGGCATCGCGTGATCGGCCGCTGCCGCATCGACGTACGTGCGGACGTCGCGGGCGACCGCTGCCGCCGGCGTCCAGTTGCCGAACCATCGGGCCTGTGGCACGGCGGCGATTCGCGCGGCAGCAGCCGCGTCGGACCCACCGAGCCCGGCCTGCCGGGCGGCTTCGCTGGCCGGGTCAACATAGAAACGCATCCCGCGGGTAATCGGGGACACCGCGCCCTGGACAAGAACCTGTGATGCGCCGGCCCTGTGACGGGCGCCAATGCCAAGATCCAGCGTCGGCCGATCGGACTCGCCGGGATCACGACCCGCACGGTCCCGCGGCATGGGACCTTGCGGGTCGTGGCACGCGTCGGTCGGTCCGACGCAGCGACAGCACACACCGGCTACCGCCAGGTAGCGCGAAACGCACACGGACCGATCCGCCGGCCAGTCCGACATGACGGGGCTCACAACGAGATCGGCAGAGCGACACGGCGCGGGTGCCGGACACGTCGAGCCAGTCGACACCGGACCGTGGATCACGAAGGCGAAGCCGCTCCCGAGGGCCGCGAGCACGACGACCACAGCTCCCACGCGGACCTTGATCTGACTCTCGACACTGGCCTGGTGGCTCCGCAATCGCGGTGTGTACAGGGCACCGGTGGACTGGGTGCGCCCGGGTGCCACGGTCCGCAAGTGCGCCGCGGTCACGTGCCTGAGACATCGGTTGTTGCGGCGTCCGTCTTGAGGCGCGCAGACATCCGCGCGCGCGGACCCCCGGGGACCGCACTGGATCCCGCGCAGTCAGCGCTCGCGGCGGCTACTCCGGCCGGAGCGCACGGAAGGCTTTCGGAGTCTCACGAACGCCAGCTGCGGAACATCCCCGACGGGCGGTGCTCCTCGGGGGGCGGGGCAGGCGCCGCCTCCGCAACGGGGGCCGCACCGTTCATCGCCTGGCGGTAGGCGGCTGCCGCACTGTCCATTTGTCCGCGCTCGGCCAGGACATTGCCGAGGCTGAACGCCGCTGCCGGGGCCCAGTCGGGATGGCCCGAGTCGATCGCCTGGCGGTAGGCCTCCTCGGCGCCGTGCGGGTCCCCGCGATCCGCCAGGAGCACACCGAGACTGAACGCGGCGGCCGGGGCCCAGTCGGGATGGCCCGAGTCGATCGCCTGGCGGAAGCGGTGCTCGGCCCGGTCGTACTCACCCAGACCGGCAAGCAAGTCGCCGAGGCTATAGGCGGCCTTCGGCCGCAGGTCGGCATCTCCGAGGTTCACCGCTTCGCGGTAGGCCTCGGTCGCGGCGACCCGGTCACCGTGGTCGGCCAGCAGCCGACCGAGGTTGAAGGCGGCCTTCGCGGCGACCAGCGGGTGCCGTGAGTCAATCGCCGACTGGTAGGCGGCCATCGCGCCATCGATGACGTCATTGTCGGTGAGCAGGCATCCGAGGTTGAACGCGGACACCGGGCCCCACTCCGGGTGGCCGGACTGCACGGCAAAGCGGTAGGCCACCGCCGCCGCCTTCGGATCATCGCCCGCCGCACCGAAGCTGCCGAGATTAAACGCGGCGTGAGGTGCCCATTCGGCGTGCCCCGAGTCGATCGCGTGTTGCCAGGCGCCCGTGGCCGCGTCGCGGTTTCCGCTGCTCGCGTAGAGGCTTCCGAGGTTGCAGGCGGCCTGCGGACTCCATTCGGGATGCCCCGAGTCCATAGCCAGGCGCCATGCCGACGCCGCCCGCGTGGTGTCCCCGTGATCGGCAAAGAGGGTCCCCATGCTGCACGCTGCGCGTGGGGCCCACTCGCGATGGCGCGAGTCGATGGCCACCTGCAAGGCCTCGGCGGCCTCGGCGGCCCTGCCGTGCAACGCGTCAGCCGCGCCGACGACGTCGGCGCCATCGACCGGTGCGGCGTCCCCCGGGGGGGTCTCAGGATGGCGACCGTTGCCCGACCACTTGGAAAACGGGGCGTACTCGTCCTGCGAGACGTTGGCCGCCGGGGCGTCGGGCTGCTGCCGGACCGGGGCCTGATCTTCGGCACCCAGCAACGCGCCGAGCTTGAACGCCGCCATCGGCATGAGATCGGGGTGACCGGACGCGATCGCGCGGCGCCATGTCGCCGCGGCGCCCTCAACGTCCCCTTCGCCGGCGAGCACCTCGCCGAGATTAACCGCCGCCATCGCGACAAGGTCGTCATGCGACGGCAGCGTCGAGGGGGTGGGGGCCCCTAAGGGCGGCTGCATGTGGCACCTCTGTTGGCGCTGCGGGCCGCGAGCGCCCTTGCGATTTCCATGGGACGGCCCATCACGTAATAGGGAATCGGACGCACGTGGGATCCACGCCACCCAATCGTACAGCCTAAACCCTCCCCAATTGAATAGGTGGAACACCTCAGGGGCGTTGAAACGGCACACGTCATGCCAACCCTCGGTCCCGCGCCTGACCGGCAGTCACCTCGATCGGCTCATCTCGACGACGCCACCGCGTACACATCGGCCCAGTCAGGGCGCCCGCGCTGTCCGAATGCGGGGTGGCGCTCCCCATCGTTTGGGGGTCGCAGCCCGGCCGGAGCCGACATAGGTTCGCGTGGACCCCTACTCGACATGCCCGCAAGGATGTGGACCGATGCTGAGATCAGCAGCAGCAGCAATCATCGTGGGGACCGCAGTGGGCTGCGCGACGACTGCCCGCGCGCGTCTTGCCGGACGCCGTCAGGCGGTCGGAGCCAGGACGGGCGACGCATCGCCCGGGACGCGCGTGCCCGGGGCCGTCGGCGACGGGCCCTGGTCCGTTGACGTGGTGGACGACACGTCGGAGCTGTCGCCCTATGCCACGGCGATCGTTCTCGATCCGCGCCCGTGAGGCGAACCCGGGCAACGCTTCCACCAATCCGTCCATCCGCGCCACCGGGAATGTTCGGGGGCCGCAGTGGACATTGACTGGAGCGTCACGACCTGGACGGTGGTCGTCGCCGGCGCCACGTTGGCCGTGGTGCTCGTCGGCCTGCTCGTCGGCCTACGCCTGCTCGCGTCGACGCTCCGCCAGACCAAGAGCATCAGGAGCGATCTCCAGCGTCGCGCCAAGTTCGAGTTGAGCTGCGAGATGACGATGCCCCCCGGGGCCGTCAAGACGCGCGAAGACCGGGATGGCGGTACCGGGGATCTGTTCACGTTCCACACGGACGGCCAGGAGCCGATCGAAGTCCGACTGGTCGTCCAATTGAGAAACGTCGGTGACCGCGCCGCCAACGACGTCCTGTGGAGCGTCGTCGGCCCCTCGGGGATCAACCTTCAGTTCACCGATGCGTCGAAGCGCATCGGGGCCGCGACCCACGACGGCGGCACGATCGCCACATGGATCGGGGAAGAGGTCGACGCCAGCCGCGGGACCCGGCTCTGGGATCTCGTACCCCGAACGGAACCGTGCGAACTGGCCATCCGTTTCGTGTGCCCCCGGGACGTCCTGAGTCGTGGCGTGCCGCTCCGGGTCACCGCCGACTCCGACGATCTCCATCACGGGAAAGCACCCGCCGGCGAGGGCGCCAAGACGCGGGTCTGGGTGCTCCTCTCCGCTGCGGAACCCGTGTAACGCTCACCACCCGTCGCGGCAGGACGTGGCTGGCACATTGGCCACATCGTCATTCCCGACAGCGCGCAACGCCCTCGGCGCTCGCGTCGGCGTTCCCGAAACACGAGAAGGCCCGGGCATCCGTGCCCAAGGCCTTCCTGGTTGGAGTACGGAGAGGCTGTCGCCCCCTCCGCGTCATCCATCGGCCCGTGCCGACACTGCCTTGAGCCTCTTGCCGGGGAGCCCCGGGAGTCCGCTCCAGTACGGCGGACAGTCGGACGGGATCCGGGAGACGCGCCGGCACAGACGCATCGGTGTCGTCGCGCGACCGAGGGCGGCAGTCACGGGGCGTACACGGACACGGGACGTGCGAGCGGCCGCATTCCGGGTCGTGCCGGGGCCGGGCGCCGGCCGCAACCACACCGGCTCGCCCTGGCGATGACTTCGTGATCGTTGTTACATGGGGGGGCAACACCGCGAATCCAGACCGGGAGAGATCAATGGGCAGCGTGTACAAGGTCATCGAGATCGTCGGGACGAGCAGCGACTCGTGGGAAGACGCGACGCGGTCGGCGATCACCACCGCCAGCAGCACGCTTCGCGACCTTCGCGTCGCGGAGGTCATTCGCCAGGACGTGACCATCGGCGAGGACGGACAGCCGGACGAGTTCCGTATTCGCCTGAGTGTCTCGTTCAAGTACGAGGCCGGCTAGCGCGCCGGAGTCGCACCGCCCGGGCTGGGATCGTCCGCCGCACCCAGCCCGGGGCGGCTCACAACTGCGGGCCCGGGGCACTCCCGGTCCGAGGTCGGACCACACGACCGGGGGGCGACCGACTACACCCAGTAGCTCGTCACCGCCGCCGCCGCAGACACCGCCGCAATCGCGAGAATGAGCCAGGTCGCGCAGCCCGACGTCGTGCCGCCGGCGAGGTCGTGGCTGCGGAGCTCCGTCAGCTCCTGCTCCTGGAGCAGGCACGCTGGGCACAGTCGCTGCCCCGGATCCTCGGTCGGTTTCCCGCATCGCACGCACTCCATTGGTGCCCCTCCAATCACTCGGTCACTGCGTTCGCCGCCCGCAACCACATGCAAGCACGATGCGCGGCGACGCGATGTGACGGGGAGCCGGCCGCAGCGGGCGGCGAACTGCCGGGGTACGCACCGCCGCCGCAGATCTTCGAGCAGTGCCGGGTCCGACTCGGTGCCTGGTACTCAGACACTTCGGGAAATGCGCGCGGCAGGATTCGGCCCAGCGACCTTCGGCTCCGGAGGGCCATTGGTCAGGAAGATTCCCGGAAACGGTGGGAATCCAGGGGTAAGCGATTCGCAGGCCGTTCGCTATCCACGGCTTCCTGTCGATGCCTGGTGGCTCACAATCTGGTGTGCCCGAGGTGTGCCCCGGCCTTCATCCAAACGCGTCCCGGCACTCGCCAGGTGTCGGCACTGCGAAATGTCTTCGGGCCACTTGCGGGGCCCACCCGCTCACACCCCTGAGGTCGCCACGAGCCTCCCGGACTCGACCGCCGTACAGAACGACTTGTAGTCCAGATCGTTTTGATCCGCGTAGCGCTCCGAGAAGTCGGTGATGGCGTGATCGAAATCGTCGGACTTCCCGAGGTACCCGGCCAGCGCGATGGCGTCGCCCGACCGGGCGTGCGCCCGTGCCAGCGTCCAGCCACAGAAGCCCGCGTAAATCCTGAGGGCCGAGGGAGTCATCATCTCGACGAGGGCGGAGCCTTTCATGCCGCGCAACTGCCGCCAGTACAGATAGCGATCGGCCTCGACACCTTTGGTCCGGCCGAGGAAGATGTCACTTGCCGCCTCGGGTACCACGTCCCGCGACCGGGTGATCGCCACGACGCCCCGTCGGCGCGACCAACGCCCTGCCGTGCGCGGTGCAGGATCGAGACGCGGAACAGTCGAGGTTCGCATCGGGACCGTACGTTCCGGTACGTGCAAGAACGCGTAGAAGCCGGGCGATGGCTCACCGCGTCCCGGCCACACCTCTTCTCCTTGGTCGGGAGCGTCGGACATTGCCCAGCCACCGCCACGACGAGCGAAGAGGCTCCCGATCAGTTGCGCCGCGCCGCAATCGCTGACGCCATCCAACGTGCGGCGCACCCCGGGTCCGACCGGTCGCGGTTGACCGTGCACAGGCTCGACACTAGGTTCTCCGCAGTCTGAGCCATCGTCAGGGTGTGAATGGACCTGGTTGTCGCTGCCGTGTCGGGCATGTTGATCGTGACCGGCGCCGTCGGCCTGATCGTTGCGGGTATCTACTGGGGGATCCATTCGCGGCCGATCCCGCGAGCCCCCGTCACAAGCCCGAGCTCGACCCCTCCCGCCGCGTGATTGTCTACTGCAGATCCGGATCTCGCGCAGCGCTCGCAGGGCTCACCCTGAAGACGCTGGGCTTCAGTGACGTGGCAAACCTCGCCGGTGGTTTCGCAGCCTGGAAGGATGCCGGCCTCGCGACGTCCGAACACCACGGCGACCTCTGAGACGTGCCCGGCATCGCGGCGTTTCGAGGAACGGACGGCGTCGCAATCACGGTCGCAGATGAGCAGGGCGTGAGTTACCGAGGCGCCAAGTAATCAAATCCCGCTCCCGATTGATCGTGCAATCCGGGCCGCGCGGAGCGCTTTGCAACGACATGGTGTGCCCACCAGACAAGGCGGTCCAGTTGCGGCGATCATGGGTCATTTCTCAGATCCCTGCCCTACACAGGGATCTGAGAAGCGCGCGCGGCAGGATTCGAACCTGCGACCTTTGGCTCCGGAGGCCAACGCTCTATCCACTGAGCTACGCGCGCAATCCGACGCATAGTAGCGGGCCGGTGCCCGCGCCACGTCCATGCGGACCGACACAATGGCGTCATGCGCATCGCGGTGATCTCCGACACGCATTTTCCGAACCGCGGCCGGGCGTTGCCGGTCCGGTGCCGTGAGCGACTGGTCGCCGCAGATCTCATTGTCCATGCCGGCGATCACTGCACCTTGGAGTTCGTCCACGCGCTCGGCGGGGTCGGTCCGCCGGTACACGCCGTGCACGGCAATGCCGATGATCCGGCTGTCCGCGCCGCGCTTCCCGCCGTCATCGAGTTTGACGTCTCCGGGATCCGCTTCGCCGTCGTCCACGATGCCGGCCCTCGGCGAGGCCGCCACGAGCGGATGCGTCTGCGCTTTCCGTCCGCGGACATCGTGATCTTCGGGCACAGTCACATCCCGACGCACGAGGTCGATGACGACGGCCGCCTCCTCATAAATCCCGGGAGCCCGACCGACCGTCGTCGCGAGCCCCACCATACGATGGCCGAGGTGACCTTGGCACCAGGACGAGCGCCCGCAGCCGAGATTCTCATCGTCGACGGCGGCGGCGGGCGCACGGATCAAAACGACTAGGATCGCCCGCGATGGATCTCTGGATCACATTCGTCGGAACCGCGGCGTCGGTCCCCACCGCGTCACGCGGCACCTCGGCGACGCTTGTGGTCCGGGGCGGTTCCCGCGTGCTCGTCGACTGCGGCGAGGGAACACAGCGCCAACTGTTGCGATCGGGCCTCGGACTCGTCGATGTCGACGCCATCCTGTTGACACACCTTCACGGCGATCATTACCTCGGGCTCCCCGGCATGCTCAAGACCTACGCGCTCCGTGGACGGACCGACGCCCTGCCGCTGATCGGGCCGCCGGGACTCCGGGTCCTGCTCGACACCTTGCATCCGATCATCGGGCGCCTCCCGTACGCGCTCGACGCGCGTGAACTCGAACAGGGGACCGCACTCGAACTCGACGGGGCGCGGTGGGCCGGATACCCGACCCGCCATTCGATCCGATCGCTCGGCTACGCACTCGTCGAAGATCCACGCCCCGGCATGTTCGATGTCGCGACGGCGCGCGCGCTCGGCGTCCCGGCCGGTCCGCTGTTCGGCGCGCTCCAGCGCGGGGAGGTGGTCACGGTCGGAGAAACGACCGTCCGGCCCGAGCAAGTGCTCGGATCCCCGCGAGCGGGACGGACGGTCGTGATCACCGGCGACAGCGAGCCGTGCGACGCGACACGCATGGCAGCCGAACGGGCCGATGTGTTGATCCACGAAGCAACGTTTCTGGACGACGAGCGACTGCGCGCTCGGGACACCCGCCACTCGACCGCGCGCGAGGCGGCCGAACTCGCCGCAGCCGCGGACGTTGCATTGCTCGCATTGACGCACCTGTCCAGCCGGTTCCATCCGCGCGATGTGCGTAAGGAGGCCGAACGGGTCTTTGCGCGAACCGTCGTGCCACGGGATTTCGACCAGATCGAGGTCCCGTTCTCCGAACGGGGGACCCCGATCTTCCACCGCGGGGGCGCCACCGAACGGCACCCCGACCAGACCCCCGTCGCACCCGACGCCCCTGATAGGGTCCCCACAGATTCCGACCTTTAAGCCCGGCCCCGTGAGGCCGGAAAGGAGCGGCACATGCACCACCTCCACGCCCAGACGCAAACGTTTCGGGCACCGTGACCGGCGACGCGGTCACCCGCCTGGTCGATGACGATCAGGTCCGGCGGACCGTTGCCCGCATCGCCCACGAGATCCTCGAGCGGCACGCCGACCCGACCGAAATCGCGCTGGTCGGCATCAGGACGCGCGGCGTGCCGCTGGCGGCCCGGCTCGCCGACCTGATCGAGGAGTTCTCCGGATCCCGTCCCGACCTCGGCAGCGTCGACATCGCGCTGTACCGCGATGACGTCGGCGCCGGAACGTTGCCGGTGGTCGGTGAGACACAACTGCCGTTCCCGGTGTCCGCGCGCACCGTCGTGCTCGTGGACGACGTCCTCTACACCGGGCGCACCATCCGCGCGGCGATCGATGCGGTCTTCGACTACGGGCGGCCGCCACGGGTCCAACTTGCGGTGCTCGTCGACCGCGGACATCGTGAACTTCCGATCCGGCCCGACTTCGTCGGCCGGAACCTCCCGACGGCCCCCGAGGATCGCGTCCGGGTGCGGCTGGCGGAGACCGACGGGGTCGATGAAATCCTGCTGTACAGCAAGGAGCGTCCATGAGCCAACAGCGCTCGCTGATCGCCATCGGCGACCTGTCCCGTGACGAGATCACCCGCCTGCTGGATCTCGGAGACCGGTTCGCCGAGGTGATGTCGCGCGACATCAAAAAGGTGCCGACCCTCCGCGGGCGGACCGTCATCAACCTGTTCTTCGAGGCGTCGACGCGGACCGCCACCAGCTTCGAGCTCGCCGGCAAACGCCTGTCCGCCGACGTCATCAACGTCAAGGCATCGGGTTCGTCGGTGGAGAAGGGCGAGACCCTCAAGGACACGGTGCTGACGCTCGGGGCATACAAGCCCGACGTCCTCGTGATCCGGCACGCGGCCGCCGGTGCGGTCGCGGCCGCCACGCGCTATACCGACGCGTCGGTCGTCAATGCCGGCGACGGCAAGCACGAGCATCCCACCCAAGCGCTCCTGGACCTCTACACGCTCCGGAACGTGATGGGCCGCCTGGACGGGCTGCATGTCGCCTTCGTCGGCGATGTCCTGCATTCACGCGTTGCCCGGTCCGGTGCGATCGCCCTCCAGACCATGGGGGCACAGGTCAGCTTCATCGCGCCGCCCACGCTGTTGCCGCGGGGTGCGGCAGAAGGGCTCGGCGTCCACACCTCGTGGGATATCGCCGACATTGCGGACGCCGACGTCGTCTATGCCCTGCGGATGCAGCACGAGCGCATGGGCACGGGCGGGTTCGTGCCGTCGCTGCGCGAGTATGCGACCCAATACGGCATCGGACATCACCGGCTCCGCGCCGGGCAACGCGTCATGCACGCCGGGCCGATGAACCGCGGGGTCGAGATCACCGACGAACTTGCGGATGACCCGACCGCGCTTGTGACCGCGCAGGTCGAAGGAGGCATGGTGGTGCGAATGGCGGTGCTCTACGACCTGCTCAGCGACCCGAACGCGGTCCGCGGAACCGACGGGGTGACCGAAATGGTGGCCGCATGAGCCGCGACAACGTCCTTGTCCAGCGGCCCGGCCCGGCGGCCTCGCTGGTGATCCGCAATGCGCGGCTGCTCGACCCGGCCGCCGGGATTGACGAAGTCGCCGACCTCGTCATCCGCGACGGGATCATCGGCGGCACGGCGGACGGCCTGCCCGAGATCGACGGCACCGACATGCTGGTCACTCCGGGGTTCGTCGACCCGCACGTCCACCTCCGCACGCCGGGACGTGAAGATACGGAGGACATCGGCTCAGGATCGCGGGCGGCGGCGGCCGGCGGGTATGTCGCCATTGCCGCCATGCCGAACACCCAACCGCCGGTCGACGACGCGCAAGACTTGCGCGCCTGCGTGACCTCGCCGCCGAGCAGGCCGTAATCGGCGTGGGGTTCATCTGCGCGATCACCAAGGGCCAAAAGGGCCAAGAACTGACCGAGGCGGCCGAGCTCGCCGAACTCGGCGCCGTCGCCCTGTCCGACGACGGGGTCCCCGTCAGCAATGCGGCGGTCTTCCGCCGGGCGCTGCAGTACCAGCACCTGGCCGGGTTGCCGCTGACCCTTCACGAAGAGGACATGGACCTGTCCGGCGGCGGCGCGATGCACGAAGGTCCCGTCTCGGCCCGACTCGGTGTCGGCGGCATCCCTGCCGTGTCTGAGAGCGTCGCGGTCGCACGGGACATCGCGATGGCCAGCTACGAGGATGCGCGGATCCACATCTGCCACGTCTCCGCGCGTCAGACCGTCGACGAGGTCCGGCTCGGCAAGGCACGCGGCGTCCACGTCACCGCAGAGGTGAGTCCGCACCACCTGCTCCTGATCGATGAAGACTGCGAGAGCCTGGATGCGGCGAGCCGCAAGATGAACCCGCCGCTGCGGGGATCGTCCGACCGGGACGCCCTACTGGCGGCCCTCCTCGACGGCACGATCGACTGCATCGCGACCGACCACGCGCCCCACGGGGCAAGCGAAAAGGAGCTCCCGTTCGAGGAGGCACCGTTCGGCGTGACGGGGCTCGAGACCGCGTTTGCCTCCCTCTACACATTCCTGGTCCTCAACGATCGGATCCCGTTGGAGGTCCTGGTCGCGCGGATGACCTCCGACGCCGCACGGGTGCTCGACATGCCGACACCGACGCTGGCAGCCGGCGCCCGCGCGAACCTCGCGCTGATCGACCCGGCCGCCCGATGGGTTGTCGGGGCGGACGGATTCCAAAGCAAGTCCCGCAATTCCGCATTTTTGGGCACCGAGCTGACCGGTCGGGTCGAGCTCACCGTCGCCGGAGGGCAGATCGCATGGCAGCGCTAGGGCGTCACCAGGGCCTCCTGGAACCGACCGACACCGGCCTTTTGGTCGTCGACATGCAGGAGGCCTTCGGCCCGGCGATCGACCGGTTCGCAGAGACCGTGGCAAACTGCCGGATCCTGATCGAGGGGTTCACCATCCTCGGTGCACCGATCGTCGTCAGCCAGCAGTACCCGAAGGGGCTCGGACAGACCGTGCCGGCCCTCTCGGAGGCGCTGCCGCCCGGGACACCGGTGATCGACAAGCTGCGGTTCTCGGTCGTCGGCGTCCCGGAGCTGGATGCGGCCATCGCCGGCGCCCGCTGCCACCGGTGGGTCGTCTGCGGCATCGAATCCCACGTCTGCGTAAACCAGAGTGTGCACGATCTGTTGGCGGGCGGATACGGCGTCGTGCTGGCCACCGACGCCATCAGCTCCCGCACCCAGGCCAATCGCCAGCTCGGGCTCGACAAGTGCGCCGCCGCCGGGGCCATCGTCTCCAGCGCCGAGACGGTGCTGTTCGAGATGCTCACGCAGGCGGGCACCGACGAGTTCAAGGCAATCAGCAGGCTGGTGCGCTGATGACCGGATCATCGGCATGGATCGTGACCGAAGACGGGCTCGTTCTGCGCGGGCAGGCCGTCGGCGCGCCCGGGACCGCACTCGGGGAGATGGTCTTTACGACGGGCATGACCGGGTATCAGGAGGCCGTCACCGATCCCTCGTACCACGGTCAGATCCTGACGTTCGCGGCACCCATGGTCGGCAACTACGGCACGGGCGCGCAGGCGATGGAGAGCGAGCGCCCGTGGCCGCCGGCGGTCGTCATGGCGCGCGCGGGCAACATGCCCGGGGCCGCCGGACCAACCGGCTGGTGCGACTGGCTCGCCGCGCAGGGCGTCGTCGCCGTGGCCGACGTGGACACCCGTCGCCTTGTCCGCCATTTGCGTGACCGTGGCGCGATGCGCGGAGGCGTCAGCACCGAGCTCTCCGCCGAGGAGCTGCTGGCACGCGTCCGCGAGCATCCGGTACTCGACGGGCGCGACCTCACGGTCGAGGTCGCCGGCCCGGCGCGGCAGCTCGGCACCGACGGTCCGCGCGTGCTGGCAATCGACTGCGGCATCAAACGATCGATCGCCGCCGGACTCGTGCAGTCTGGATGCCGGCTGGAGATCGCACCGTCCGGCATCACCGCCGCCGAGATCCGCGCCGCCGGCGCCGGACGCGGTGTTCCTGTCGAACGGGCCCGGCGACCCCGCAGCCGTCACACCGGTGATCGACACCGTGCGGGACATCCTCGGCGAGATCCCCATCTTCGGCATCTGCCTCGGCCACCAGATGCTCGCCCAGGCGGCGGGTCTGACGACCGAAAAGTTGCCGTTCGGCCACCGCGGGGCGAACCACCCGGTGCGACGTGCCGTCGACGACCGCGTCGAGGTCACCGTCCAGAACCATGGCTACGCCGTCGTTGCCGGCCAGCTGCCCGACGGTGTCGTGGTGACCCACACCAGCCTGTTCGACGGCTCTGTCGAAGGGATCGCCATTCCCGATTTACAGGCGTTCTCGGTCCAGTACCACCCTGAGGCGAGCCCGGGGCCGCACGACGCTCGCTACCTGTTCACCCGCTTCGTGGAGGGCATCACCACTTAATGCCGCGCAGAACCGACATCTCCACGATTCTTGTGCTTGGCAGCGGCCCGATCGTGATCGGGCAGGCCGGCGAGTTCGACTATTCGGGCACCCAGGCCTGCCGTGCGCTCCGCGAGGAGGGGTACCGGGTTGTCCTCGTCAATTCGAACCCGGCGACGATCATGACGGACCCGTCGGTCGCCGACCGCACGTACGTCGAGCCGCTCGATGTCACCGCGATCGAGCGCGTCATCCAGATCGAGCGACCCGACGCGCTCCTGCCGACCCTGGGCGGTCAGACCGCGCTCAACCTCGCGATGGAGCTTCACTACGCGGGAATCCTCGAGCGGTACGGGGTGGAGCTGATCGGCGCCGATGCTGACGCGATCCATCGCGCCGAGGACCGCGAGGCGTTCCGGACGACGATGGCCGCCGCCGGGTTGGAGATGGCCGCGAGTGAGATCATCACCGACATCCCGTCGGGCATGGCGGCGGCCGAGCGGATTGGGTTTCCGGTGATCCTGCGCCCCGGGTTTACCCTCGGCGGTGAAGGCGGCGGCGTCGCGCACGACCCGGACGACCTTCGGGACCGTCTCAAGCGCGCGCTCGACGCGAGCCCGATCGGGCAGGTGCTCCTCGAACAGTCGGTGTTGGGGTGGGGAGAGTTCGAGCTCGAGGTCGTCCGCGACCGCAACGACAACGCCGTGATCATCTGCTCGATCGAGAACGTGGATCCGATGGGCGTCCATACCGGTGATTCGGTGACCGTGGCTCCGGCAATGACCCTGACCGATCCGGAGCTCCAGGCGCTCCGGGACGCCGCGCTGACGGTCATCCGGGCCGTCGGTGTCGAGACCGGCGGGTCGAACGTCCAGTTCGCACTCAATCGCGAGACCGGCGAGATTCTGGTGATCGAGATGAACCCGCGTGTGTCGCGGTCGTCGGCGTTGGCATCGAAGGCCACGGGCTTTCCGATCGCCAAGATCGCCGCGCGGCTCGCCGTCGGCTACACGCTCGACGAGCTCCCGAACGACATCACCAAGGTCACCCCGGCCAGCTTCGAGCCGACCCTCGACTACGTCGCCGTCAAGGTTCCGCGCTTCGCGTTCGAGAAGGTGCCGGGCGCATCCGATGAGCTGACGACACACATGAAGAGCGTCGGCGAGGTGCTGGCGATCGGCAGGACGTTCGCCGAGGCCTTCGGCAAGGCCATGTCCGCCCGTGAACTCGACGTCAAGCCCGCGATCCCGGGCACCTGCGATGAGGCTCTCGCCCAAATCGGCGCGCGCCACGTGGGACCGCTACGACGTCATGCTCTGGGCTGCCCGCAACGGGGCGACGGCGGCGGACCTCTCGACCGCGTCGCTGGTGCATCCCTGGTTCTGCGACCAGATCGTCGCGCTGGCGGGTGCCGAGACGGAGCTGTCGGGGCCGATCGCCGACCTCGACGCGCACGCGCTGCGCGACGCCCGCCGCGCCGGCGCGACCGATCGCATGATCGCAGCCCAGATCGGGAGCACCGAGCTCGCGGTCGGGCAACGTCGGCGCGCGCTCGGCGTCGTGCCGACCTACCACGCGGTCGACACCTGCGCGGCCGAGTTCGCGGCCCAGACGCCGTACTACTACGCGGCGTTCGATACCGAGAGCGAAGCCCCCGACACCGTCGGGCAGAGCATCATCGTGCTGGGATCCGGCCCCAACCGCATCGGCCAAGGCGTCGAGTTCGACTACTGCTGCGTGCACGCGGTCACGGGCGCCCGCGAGCTTGGCTACGACGCGGTCATGGTCAACTGCAACCCCGAGACTGTCAGCACCGATCATGGCGTCAGCGACCGTCTCTACATGGAGCCGGTCACGATCGACAGCGTCCTCGACATCTGCGCGCTCGAGCGGCCCCTCGGGGTCATCACCCAGCTCGGGGGCCAAACTCCGCTCCGGCTCGCCCGCACGCTCGCCGACCACGGCGTGCCCATCCTCGGGACCTCGCCGGAGGCCATCGACCTGGCCGAGGATCGGGGACGCTTCGGCGACGTGCTGAGTCGTCTCGGCCTGCGCGCGCCGCCGTGGCGGGTCGCCAACACTCCCGACGAGGTCGAGGCCGCTGCCGCCGAGATCGGCTACCCGATCCTGGTGCGCCCGTCGTATGTCCTCGGCGGCCGTGCCATGGCGATCTGCACCTCGCCCGGTGACGTCCGCGCGTACCTGCGCCGCGAGCGCCCGGACGGCGTCATCCTGGTCGACCGGTTCCTGGTGGGGGCGCTGGAGTTCGACGTCGATGCGATCTGCGACGGCGACGCGTGCTGGACCGCCGCGGTGATGGAGCATGTCGAGGCCGCAGGCATCCACTCCGGCGATTCGGCGTGTGTCCTGCCCCCGCAGCAGGTCGATCCCGGAATCATCGCCGAGCTGGAAGCACAGACCGCGGCGATTGCCGTCGAACTTGGGGTCGTCGGCCTGATCAACGTCCAATACGCGCTCGTGGGCGGTGACCTCTATGTGATCGAGGCCAACCCGCGCGCGTCGCGGACCGTGCCGTTCGTGGCCAAGGCCACCGGAGTGCCGATCGTGCGCCACGCCTTGCGGGTCATGCTCGGAGAGAAGCTCGCCGATCTTGCGCTGCCGGACTGGCGGACATCACGTCGCGTCGCGGTCAAGGAAGCCGTGCTGCCGTTCTCACGGTTCACGGGATCCGATCCGCTGCTCGGCCCGGAGATGCGCGCGACCGGTGAAGTCATGGGGTTGGCTGCGACCTTCGAGGCCGCCTTCGCCAAGGCCCAGCGCGGTGCGGGCATGCCGCTGCCGAAGTCCGGCAGGGTCTTCCTGTCGACCCGCGACGCGGACAAGGCGCGGGCCGTTGCGCTTGGCGCCGATCTCGCCGCGCACGGACTCGAGCTGTGCGCCACGCGGGGAACCGCGGCCGGGCTGGCCGCCGCCGGCGTCAGCGTCACCGCCGTGCGCAAGGTGTCCGAGGGCGCGGACAACATCACCGACGCCATCCTGGCGGGTGAGATCGCCATGGTCATCAACACGCCCAGCGGCGGGGGAGACCTCACCGACGGTGCGGCGATTCGGCATGCGGCCATCCGCGCCGGGATCCCCTGCATCACCACCATCGAGGCCGCCGAAGCCGCCGCCAGGGCCATCGGGAGCGACGATGTCGAGCCCGTCGCCCTCCAGGACATCGCCTAAGTACGACCTCCGGCCATGATTCGGTGCCCAAAAGCGCGCACGTTGGGTAAACTGCTCCCCTACGCGATGGGAACCCGAAGTCCTGCGTGCCACGACGCAATGGTTGTGGCAGGATGACGGGGCCCCCGGGTGCGTACCCCACTTGCCAGAGCCGGAACCCGACGTTGAGGCGCGCCGCACGATGACCAAGTCCACGTCCCAAGCTCCCGAGCGCTCGCTGGATCAGCGGATGGAAGCGTTGCGGCGGGCGAACGAGATCCGCAGTCTCCGTGCCCAGCTCAAGCGCGATCTCAAAGACGGCAACGTGCAGATCGCCAGCGTCATCTCCGATCCGCCGGAATATGTTCAGACGGCGAAGGTGTTCGACATGCTGATTGCGGTGCCCAAGTACGGGAAGGTCAAAGCCACCCGGTTCTTGAACCACTGCCGCATTTCCCAGGGTAAGACCATCGGCGGACTCTCCGAGCGGCAGCGCTCAGAGTTGGTCGACCTCCTCGACCACTGACCCGCGCGACGGACCCCGCCCGACGCCGGGCCCGCGTCATCATCGTCTCCGGTCCGTCCGGAGCGGGGAAGGGCACCCTGATTCGCCGTATGCACGAACGGTTTCCGTTCCTGCGCACCGCGATCTCGGCCACCACCCGGCCGATGCGCCCCACCGAGCGAGACGGCCGCGAATACCACTTCCTGTCGGAGGACGAGTTCCTTGCGCATGTGGCCGACGGTGACTTCCTTGAGCACGTGATCTACGCGGGCAACCGCTACGGGACGCTGCGTCGCGAGGTCGAACGCCATCTGCGCGACGGCGATTCCGTCGTCCTCGAGATCGAACTGCGCGGGGCGCGGGCGCTCCGGAACGCGCTGCCCGATGCGGTGACGATCTTCATCGAACCGCCGTCCCGCGATGAGCTGGTGCGCCGCCTCAGGGCGCGCGACACCGAGGACGAGACCGACATCCAGGCACGACTGGCGGAGAGCCTGGTTGAGCTGGAAGCCAGCCAGGAGT
>CAVSFF010000004.1:0-20248 GCA_963727285.1 uncultured Thermoleophilia bacterium
CCGGGGGCGGCAACGGCATTTATGGGTCGTCGGAGCGGTGGGGGGCGCGCAGGACCCTGGTGAGCTCGCCGCGTTCTTCCCGGACCACCCCTGCAACGGCGCCTATGGCGTGTCTGTCCACCCTGACCAACGGACCACAAAGGCTAGCAACTGAGCCGCCCACACCCGTGTCTCCGCCGCCGACCCAGATGCGGGTGGCAACTCGCGATCAAATCTGCGCGTCGCACCGCCCTCATGGGCCACGCGCCTAAGAGGGCCTAGCCTGGCGGCGTGTAAGCGAAGGGAAGGTCTTGGGCGATCTCGGCGAGCAAGGGCGCGCCCTGGTCGCGTGAGGACACGATCACGTCCATCCGCGGCCACGGAGCGGCGATATCCGGGTCGTTCCAGGCGATTCCCGCCTCTGTGGCGGGATCAAAATAGGCAGAGCACCGGTAGATCACGTCGGCGACGTCGCTGAGCACGACAAAGCCGTGGGCGAGACCCACGGGGACGTAGAGCATCCGACCGGTCTCGTCGCTGAGATCGACGGCGACCGACTTCCCGTATGCCGGTGAGCCACGCCGGAGATCGACGATGACGTCGAGGATCTCACCGCGTGCGCAGCGCACCAGCTTGGCCTGCCCGGGATGGGTCTGGAAATGCAGCCCGCGCAGGACTCCGCGCGTCGAGCGGGAGTGGTTGTCCTGCAGCCACGGATGGGTGATGCCGATTGCGGGAAACCACTCCGCGCGCGCCGTCTCAACGAAGAAGCCGCGCTCGTCGCGGAACATCGTCGGTTCAATGATGACCGCGCCGGGGATCTCGGTGGGAATGACTCTGCATGGTCCCCTTGGGTCGTCAGGTGGAGGCGTAATCCCCATCGTACGGGGCGACGGTCTGGTGGGGCGCAGCAACTCAGACGAACGTCGTGCTGCGGTCGAAACTGCGCTGGCTCGGGTTCGAAGCGGCGCATCCGGGAGCGTACGAACCGCTCGATCTCCTCAGCGAAGTGTCGTCGAATCGCGGGGCCTGGCGGTTGTGTGGGGGCCTCGAGAGATGAAACCTCGCGGCTTCGGCCGCCCATTTTGTGGCGTTATAGTGCTCCGGGATCTCGGTTGCTTCGTGACCGAATCACCCAGGCTCGCCGGGCCTACGTCAAGGAGCAATCATCAGCGATATCGCATTGCTGTCGTGGTCGGCGAACCGTTCATGGCGGACGACGACGACGTGATCGACGACGCGCCCGTAGAACTGAGCGTGGTGATTGTCTCGTACCGTTGCGCCGGCCTCTTGCGCGCGTGTTTGGAGAGCTGGGACGCCTACCGCGCCGATGTGGTGATGGAGGTGGAAGTCCTCGACAATGCGTCGGGTGATGGGACCATTGATGCTGCTCGGGGGTTCGACTGGGTGCGTGCGACCGCGCTCAAAAGAGAACGTGGGCTTCGCGGAAGGCAAACAACCTCGGCATGTCGCGAGCACAAGGCCGGACCGGTCCTTGTGCTTTAACCCGGACACCGTGTATTCCCGCCGGGGGGGTTGCGTAAGTGCCTTGACACGTTGTGGGCTGATCCCACAGTTGGGGTGCTCACTCCCCGCCTGGTGGATCCTGAAGGTCGTCTTTGACCGTCGTTGCAAGCGCGGGTTTCCCACCTTTTGGGGGCTCGTGTGCTACTTCTCAGGCCTCGATCGGAAGTTCCAGGGCCGTCGATCCCAGCGTTACACCGTGGGTTGGCTCCCCGATCGCGAGGCAGGCGACGTCGAGGGGTGTCAGCGGATCGTTCATGCTGATGCGCGCCGCGGCGCTGCACGAGGTCGGTGGTTTCGATGCAGTAGTTCTCCATGTACGCCGAAGACATGGATCTCTGCTTGCGATTTGGCGAGAACGGGTGGCGCCTGAGGTACTGGCCCGGGGTCGAGGTTATCCATGTGGGCGCGGGGTCAAACGTAGACGGCAAGGCGCCCCCCGATGGCAAATGAGGCGTACTTCCGAACCATGGCTCCGTTCATCGCCAAGCATCGCCCTGGGGTGCTCGATCGCTAGGCGGGCATCGGCGACTCGCTCCTTGGCGAGACGCTCTTGGGTGCCTCACATGTATTCGGGGGGCTTCAGGGGACCCTCGGCGGGTCCCGTGCGGCCCTCGAGCCGAAGACGGCCTGTTCCGACTGGTGGAAGCCAGCTGCCGACTGATGAGGCCGGCAGCCCCTCCTCGTAGCAGGAATCGTCGAGGAGCGGATGCCGTGTCGGCTCTAGGCGGGGGACTTGCGGTGGATCCCGTCGATGATGCGCTCGCCGGCGCGCTTGGCCATGATCTCGTGTGACGGCGATCGCGGCGATCGCGCAGACGAGGTCGACGGCGATGATCGCGTTGTAGCTGCGCGCGAGGACTGCCAGCAACAGAATCTGAAGTCCGGCGACGCCGAGCAGACACCAGGAATACCGGAAGTCCCGGCGCGCAACCTGGTGATACAGCAACACGATGACGCACCCCATGACACTCATCGCAATCGCATAGAACGGCAGGAGTTCCCCGGATGTTCGGAACGCCGGCCCCGTAGGTCAGCTGCATTAGAGGTCCGCCCGAAGCGGAATCGCGACCAAAGCGAAGACGAGTCCGGCGCCAATCGTGATGGCTACCCCGTGGTCGCCAGAAGTGCCGACCTACTCCTCTCGAGCATGCCGCGCAGCTAGCCGCGGCAGGACGAGGGTGACGAAGACTGAAGTACGAGGAACAGCCCTTGGCCGATAGCCGAGGTTGCGGCGAAGATGCCGGACTCGCGCCCGCCGAGCACAACGCGCCCGGTGATCACGTCCGCATTTGTCAGGATCGCAAGCGCCGTGATGCCAGCCGCGTTCGGGATCAGCGCGCGTGTGAAACGCTGCCAGTCCGGGTCGGTGCGGCCGATCGGCCCGGCGCGGCGAAGGGCCCGCCGGGCAAACCACAGGGCTGTCGCGGAACCCAAGATCCAGGATGTGGCCGTTCCGATCAGCGGAGAAATCGCGGTGATGCCCGCGATCCAGAGCAGCACGAACGCGAGCGGCCGCGAAACGCCGACCACGATATACGCCAGTGGAGTAGCTGCCGAACTTGCCCTCCGTTTGGAGCTGTCCCTGCGCCAGAAAGAACGCAGCGATTCCGGAGACCACGAATACGGCGGCGAGCGCCTCCTCCGTTGGAAATCCCGGTGTCACCAGTCCGACCAGAACCACCAGGGTGCCGACAACGAGCATGCCGATTGCAGTGATGACGACCGCGGCGCGGAGCACCCTGGTGAAGATCGCATCGGGCGGGTTTCCGCGATTGGCACTCGCAAGTGACGGCTGCAATCCGCTGCACAAGACTGCGACCACGAGGCAGGCAGACAGGAGGGCGGCGACCAGTCCGTACTCGCTCGGCCCGAGGAGGCGGCCAGCTAGAACGAAGAAGATCCAGTTGCCGCCGCTCCACGTAACGAGTCCGATCCCGACGACGAGCCCGGATCCGACCCAGCGACGTGGGGCGGTCATCGAGGTCCGGCGCCCGGATGGGTCTGGTTGCGGCGTGCAGCGGTCTGGGGCACGCGACTACCGTACCGGGAACGGCCGCGATCGGGATTTGTTCCAGCGCCAGTAGGGTTTGCGGAGTTCTCATGCGTCGCCCCGCGGCATAATCGTGCCGAGACGGTAGGGTCTCGAGGACCGTGACGCCGACGTTGGACGTCGTGTGTGGTCCTTTTCGGAGGTCGGCTCAGCGCGTTGAAGATCCTAATGGTCAATCCGTACTTCTGGCCTGCGGTCACGGGAAGCGGGACCGTAACCCGGCAGTTAAGTCATGAGCTAGCCGAACAGGGGCACGAGGTAGATGTCCTGACGGTCAATCAGGACGGCCACGGTCACGAAGAGCGCCTCGACGGATTCACGGTCCTGCGCGTCCCCTCGCGTACGATCCATCTCGGGGGACTCGCATTCAATTACGCGCTCCCGTTCGCGACGCGGCGCGGCGTGCAGCGGAACGTTAACGGCATCATGATCGCGTTGATCCCGATGTCGTGCACCTGCACGGCCAGTTCTGGGATCTGTGTTACTGGGTGGGGGCGTCGGCGCGCGCGCGAGGGATCCCGGTTGTCATGACCGTTCATACGGTGGTCATCAACGACAATCCTGTCTACAACTCCATCGCCACTACCGGGGGACCGGCTCTTCGCGCGGCCGCTTGCCAACCGTGTCGCCGAATCTGGACCGGCTATGACAGGCGGGTGACCGACTACATCGGCGGCGCTACAGGATCGATAACCCGGTGTTCCTTCCGAATCCGGTGGAGATGAGCATGTTCACGGGTGCAGGCGACAGCCGCCGGGTTCGCCGCCAGATCGGTCTGACCAACGAGCCGATAATCCTGTCGTCGGGGCATGTGATTCCGTTGCGCAACCGCGTGCCCCTGGTTCGCGCATTGCCGAGAATTCTCGAGCATGTACCTGAGGCGCGGGTCGTCGTCGTGGGGGAGGTGTTTGATCGCGAGTTTTTGAAGGTGGCGGCTGACCTCGGGGTCGATGATCGCGTGATCCCTGTAGGGCGCGTGCCCCATGAAGATGTACCGGACTGGATCGCCGCCGCAACAGTCGAGGCCCATGTTGCTCCATGGTGAACAGGGACTCGGAATCGATGTTTCGGCGCTGGAGGCAATGAGCTCAGGCGTGCCGAGCGTGCTTGTGGTCGCCGACGACGTAATTCCCGGGGTCAGCCTCACCGCCTATCCCGGCTTGCCCGTCTAGACGACAGCAATACCGACGACATCAGCGATCTGATCGTGCGCATGATCCAGGACGATGTCGCCCGCGAGAGTGCGATCCGGGCCGGACAGAGCATCTGCCGGGATGTGTTTTCCGGAGACGTCGTACTCGAGCGATGCCTCGATGTTTATCGTCATGCCATCGAGACGACCCAGACCGCGGCTGCGGAACGGGCGCCTTCGAAGTCAACAGGCGTAAAGCCCGTCACCGAAGTGATCGACGCGCAAGGCGCGAGCGACGTGGCACGGTGAGAATTGGGTCGGTCCCTGCAAACAATGAGATGACGACCTGCCAGGGCTGCGTTTCTCACCGACGTGGGGTCGTTGTGCCTTTGGCCCAGCTGCTGCCGATGGTGTTCGTGCGCGGCAGTGCCGTTCGCTGGCGTCTGCCTGGCAGTTATCAGTGCGGGTCCTACGTCGTCGCCGGGCCGCTGTCCCGCGGACTCGGACCGTTGACGTCGTCGCCGCACGCGAAACACTCGCGAGTCGGCCGCGCGCGGAGGGCCCCACCCCCTCGGCATCGCTCAATTACCAGGCCGGCGCCGTCATCTCAGCGTCGCGGGACTCGCTGGGGAGGTACTAGCCGAACGTCGCGATCCGGAATCGGCTGGACCCGATGCAAGGGCGGGCTGGAATAACTACCTGGAAGAACGGTGGGTCGAGTCGTCACGCGCGAAACCCGTGCGCCTGACCCACGTGTTGGCGGGCGCCGAGACCACGCGAACAACCTCTGCGACCCGCTCCTCGATATACAGTACCTATTCATGCCGAACAAACTGCGCCCGGGGGTTGCCGTGCTGCACGAAGGTCGCAACAATCACCGACCTTGGCGCCGTGCCGGCCGTGTATCGCAATCGGTCATTTCGTCCGGGACGCGAGGTGGGCGACAGACCGCGGCGGGGTCTGCCCATGCGGGACCGCGCCACGGTGGTCGAGAGCGCGGGTGGCGGGCGGAGGGCGGGAGACGCGTAAGGTCCAACGGCGAGCGCTGGGTGCGCCCGGCTGGGCGGAGCCGGCGCGCTCCAGGTCTGGGCGCGCCCCGCGCTTCTGTGGGCCGGCGCCGCCCGTTGAGAACGGGGCGCAACGCGTGAGCAGCGACGACGGGCGGACAGAGGCAGAGATCGCACCGACGGGGCGTCGAGACGTCGCTGCGAACGGCTGCATCTCGGGCGAGCCGCCCGGATCGCGCCTGTTGGCTACGCCCGAACCTGCTCGGCATCGCTCAGCCTCCCGGGATCGCGATCCCGCGCAGGGTCGTAGCGTGATCGCCCCACGCCGCTGGCCGTTGCGCGCATCCGTGTACAGATCGGTGCGGAGCTCCGGTCATGGCGGTGACGCTCGCGCTTCCCCGGCCGCGTCCGGCGTCGCATGACGTCGGTCGCGGATGTGGCGCTAATTGTCATCGCCGAGGATGCACGTGGTACGCCCTCGGCCTCGGCGCTGCACTGTTCATCGTTGGCGTCGGCTGTTCGTGAAAGAGCTCGAGCGTCGCCCCGGGGAACTCCTTGCGGTGGCCGCCATTCCAGGCGCAGTGATCACCGAAATGATGATCCTGTTTGTCGCGGCGATCGTCACCGCCCGTCTTGTTGCCGTCGACATCCTTCGATGTGACGGCGCCGGTGATTCTCGGCACGCCAATCATCGCGGTCCTCGCCGTCAAGGCCGTGCGCCGATTCAGGGCCGGAGGCCGTCACGGAGAACCGCAAGCCGGTGCATTTCAGATTCCCGCCGCCGCCGTCACCATCTTCGCGGTGGGCGACGCGCCTCTGAGGCCCGAGGCAGGTACTTCGATGTGGCGTGGGCGATGAGCAATGACTCCGCCAACCACATGTACATCACCCGCGCCATCATCAGCCATGACGGGCTGACGGCTGAGGAGCTGCACCACTACCCCCGGTCGCGAACCTGCTCGCCGCGCTCTTCTCGGCGGCCCCGGGGCGAACAGGTCTCGATCCGAGCCAGTTGCTGCATCATGACCTGCAGGCCTTCGCATCAACATACGTCGTCCTATTTGCGGCGATATTCCTGTCACTCGCGGCGTGCGTCGTCGTGGCGGTCCGCGCGAGCCGTGGGGCGGTGCAGCAGGCGCGTCTCGGGACGTACCTCTTGATGATCCTTTCCGGAGCCACCGTCGTCACGCCGCTGATAATGGTCGCAGCGCTGACGGAGGGTTCCTCTCGGCGGTGGCGGGGATCCTGTTTCGGTCGCGGCGCTCGCGACAGCGATGCAGGCAGTCGAACGCAGATCACCCGTGGCGTTGGCTCTGGCCGCGAGCGGGACGCTGCTTGCATTCTTCAGCTGGGTCTTGGTCGGCATCGCCCTCTGCCCAATCGTGCTGATCGCAGCCTACGAAGTCTGGCGCGACGTCCGATCGCGCACGGACGGCACGCGACTGCGCTGGGGCGCGCTGGGCCTGGCCGTCGGCGTGGTCGTACCGGTCGGGTCTCATCGGCGCCATTGTCGTATCGACAGCTCGCGGCCGGCCTCGCCGGGCCCGGTGGCGCGTACTCGGTGCGGTCGGGCTGCTTGCGGCCCTGACCGTTTGTGGTGTCGTTGGAGCCCTCGCTTGCGCGCGCCGCCCCGAGTGGCGGCTCTGGCTTGTGCCCACCGCAGCGGGGATTTCGACCGGGCTGCTGGCGCGCTGTTGCGGCTGTCCCCGGTGCACGGGGGCATGTCGGCGTACTACCAGTCGAAGTTCATCTGGGTTGAGGTCGCCTCGCTGTCCTGGGTTCCCTTCGCTCTGGCCGGCGTGCTGCTCCTGCGCGCGACGCGGAGCCGCACGCTGCGCATCGGCCTCACGGCAGGTGCTGTCGCGTGCGCCGTCGCGATCCTGGGGGCGTATGAGGTGGCGATACCGCAATCCGCGGTTCGACAGCCGCTGGCATGGATCTGGAACGGCGGGGATGTGCCGGATCAGGCGACACTTGCCCAGATGTTCCGCCTCGCCCAAACGGGGCACGCGGTCGTGCTGTGGAGATCGTCGGACTCACCAGCCGAACAGCAGCTGCTCAACTTTTGGTCGGCGCAGATCTTCTCGGGCATCTCGACGACAGCCGCTTCGCGCGTTCCCCTGGCAAGTGTCGACTCAGGCTATCTGGTCAGCCCCGCGGCACTGGCATTCCGGAATTGGGCCGCAGATGCCTACAACTCCCGCGTACCGATCACGACGCTGTGCCAGTTCCTCGCAACCCAAAAGTGGCTGTTGTCGTCACGAGCACCGCGGGAGTCGCGCGGGCGGTTGCCGCGGCGTGCCCAAATCAGGCAGCTCGCGTGGTCGCATATCCGCCTCCGGCCTAATGGCGCTGGCGCGCGGCGGGTTTGGGCGGGCCTCGGGACGGGACAGAGACTCTCGTGATCGCCGGCGACTTAGGTCGGGACGCGCCGAGCCGGTGCTTGGCCGTCGCGCCGTCGTCCGGTAGCTTCTGATGGCGGTCCCAAAGGTCCGAATTCCGGCCGGGTCCGAAGCGCGCACGTGGAGACTGGGGCGGGTGCGAACTGAGCGACAATCATGCGCGGTCCTCCTCCGATCCGGGTCCGACGGCAGACGCTGACTACACCGAGCGCCTGGTTCGGCTCGCCTCGCCACTGTGGAAGAGGGTGTTGCCGGTCCAGGCCCCGTACCGGTGGAATATCCGGCGCCTGAATCTCGGTCGGACGCTGGACGTCAGTTGCGGCGTCGGACGCAACCTCGCATTTCTCGCTCGATCATCCGTGGGCGTCGATCACAATGTCCACTCGGTGGAGGTGGCCCGCTCCAAGGGGTTTGTTGCCTACACCCCAGATGCCTTTCTCGCGTCGCCGGATGCCGTGTTGGCGAGTTTCGACACGATCTTGCTCGCCCATGTCGTCGAGCATATGGACCGCAAGACGGCGCAGTCGATCATCGACGGGTACCGCCGATACGTGAAGGACGGCGGGCGTCTTGTCCTGATCACGCCCCAGGAGGCCGGATTCCGGTCAGATGCGACCCACGTGCGCTTCGTCGACTTCGACGGCTTGATCGATATCGTCGCGACCACCGGTTCCGAAGTCGAGTGGGCCTACTCGTTTCCGTTTCCCAGGGTCGCCGGACGGGTGTTCACCTACAACGAGTTCGTGATGGTCGCGCGGATGGGCACAAGGTCCGTCTAGGACGGGACCGCGGCTGCCCGGACACCGGCGGCTCCGCCGCGCGCGATCGTCTGCTCGCCGCGAACGTCGGACCGACGACGTTCGTCTGGGTGCTCCCCGTAGCGGCCCAGGGATCGCGCGTACGAAGGCGCTTGCGAGACGGCGCTGGTGGGGATCGATCGGCTGGACCACGTCGCCGCAGGCCTGTGCGACTGCCCGCTATCGCGTCGCTCCTTCGGCAGGCAGATCGGGGCGTAGCAGCACTGTCCGGGCCGTGCGCGACGTGTGCGATCGGTGCGGCGGTTCGGATCAACGCGACGTCAGCGACGATCGGGTCGTTGATCAGACGATGGTGGTCGCTTCCTCGGCCAGTGCCCGGGCTCGGCACATCGTCGTTCCCCCGTCCCGTGCGGTGTGTGGACGCTCGCCCCTCGCCAGATTCGCGCTTGGCCGACCGCTGCTGATCGCCGTCGTCGCCCGGGGACCCCGGAGCCCGCGCCACGGGTCCCCGGCCGCGGCCGCGCCCGAGTCAGGTCGACGTGTCGTGTAGCGTCCTAAGCCGATATGCATACGCAGATCAAGGGCCTTGTGCTCTCGGGCGGCGCCGGAACACGCCTGCGACCGATAACCCACACCAGCGCGAAGCAGCTGTCCGGTCGCCAACAAGCCCGTGCTGTTCTACGGGCTCGAGTCCTCCAGACGCGGGGATCGAGGACGTCGGGATCGTCGTCGGTGACACACATGCCGAGATCGAGGCAGCCGTCGGAGACGGCTCGCGATTCGGTCTGCGGGTAACGTTCATCCGGCAGGAGGCGCCTCTGGGGTTGGCCCACGCGGTGCTGACCGCCGAAGACTTCCTCGGTGACGCGCCGTTCGTGATGTACCTCGGTGACAACCTGTTGCGCGACGGGATTCGCGGACTCGTGGACGAGTTTCGCGCCGGTGACGCCGATGCCATGATCTTGCTCCAACGCGTCCCGAATCCCAGCGAATACGGGGTTGCCGAGCTCGTCGACGGACGGGTCGAGCGCTTGGTCGAGAAGCCCCCCCACCCGAAATCGGACCTCGCTCTCGTCGGCGTCTATATGTTCACCCGCTCGATAATTGACGCCGCGAAGGCGATCAGCCCGTCGGCGCGCGGCGAGCTCGAAATCACAGACGCGATCCAGCGCCTGATCGACGAGGGCAAGCGCGTCGATCCGTCGATCGTGACGGGCTGGTGGAAGGACACCGGGCGGCTCGAGGACATCCTCGAAGCCAACCGGCTGATCCTCGACGTTCTTAGCTCGCGGAACGAGGGCGACGTCCGCAATTCGACGATCGAAGGCCGTGTCGTGATCGAGGCCGGTGCGCGGGTGATCAACTCCTCCGTGCGCGGTCCGGCGATCATCGGTTCCGGTGCGCTGGTGGAGGACGCGTACGTGGGGCCCTACTCGGCCATCTCGCCCGGCGTGCACATCCGGCGGGCCGAGGTGGAGCACAGCATCTTTCTTGACGACAGCCGCATCGAGGACATCGACGCCCGCATCGAGAGCAGCCTGATCGGGCGTGGCGCGGTAATTGCCCGTTCCGAGGTCAAGCCGCGCGCCTACCGATTCATGGTCGGCGACTCCTCGTCGATCGGTTTGCTCTAGCGGCTATGCGCATCCTGGTCACCGGGGCCGCCGGCATGCTGGGATCCGATTGATCCCGTATTTGCGGACGCGCGGGCACGAGGTCGCAGGCGTCGATCTCGAGGTGGACATTCGCAAGCCGGGACCGATCGATATCCGCGTGGCCGAGTTCGCGCCTACGGCCATCATTCACGCCGCGGCCTGGACCGATGTCGACCGTGCGGAGTCCAACGAGGCCGCGGCCGCCGCGGTCAATGCGGACGGGGCCCGGAACGTCGCGCGCGCGGCTGCGCGGGCCGGTGCGGCACTGGTGTGCGTGTCGACCGACTATGTCTTCGACGGGACTTCGGACCGCGACTACACTGAGGATGATCCGGCCTCGCCGATCGGCGCGTACGGGCGCACAAAGCGTGCCGGCGAGATTGCCTCGCTCGAGGAGTACCCGGGCGGCGTCCGAATTGCCCGGACTGCTTGGCTGTACGGGGCGCACGGGGGAAATTTCGTCGACACGATGCTCCGGCTGGGCACTGAGCGCGAGGTGGTCCAGGTGGTGGCGGACCAACTGGGCTCGCCGACCTGGACGCGGGATCTCGCCCCGGCCCTGGAAGCCCTGATCGACCTGCCGCCGGGCGTCTACCACACGACCGGCGGCGGATCGGTGACGTGGCGGGCTTTGCCGAGGCGATCTTCGCCGAGGCCGGCATCGATTGCCGGGTCGAGCACGTCTCTACCGCAGAGTTCGGGCGCTTGGCGCCGCGCCCGGCCCGCTCGGTGCTCGCCGTCACCCGGCCAGGTACCCCCGGCTGCGGAGCTGGCGCGAGGCGCTGGAAACTGATCTCAAGGAGACGGCATGAGGCTCTTGGTCACGGGCGGGTGTGGGTTCATTGGATCCGCCTTCGTCCGGATGGCGTTGGCGCGTGGCCATGACGTGACGAATCTCGACAAGCTGACCTATGCCGGGAACCCGGCCAATGTCGCCGACGTCGCCGACTGTGCGGGCTACCGCTTTGTGCATGCGGACATTGCGGACGCCGCCCAAGTTGCCGGTGCGCTCGAGGGCGTCGACGTCGTCGTCAACATGGCAGCCGAGAGCCACGTCGATCGCAGCATCCTGGACCCGGCCACATTTCCGATGACCGATGTCGTGGGCACTGCGGTCATCCTGGATCGGGCCCGCCGGGCGCGGGTCGCGCGGTTTGTGCAGGTGTCCACGGACGAGGTCTATGGCTCGATCGCCGAGGGTCGGTTCAGCGAGACCGATCCGGTCGAGCCCTCGAGCCCCTACTCGGCGAGCAAGGCCGGTGGTGACTTGCAGGCGCTCGCCTGGCACCGGACGTACGGGATGGACGTGGTCGTGACGCGCGGTTCGAATACCTACGGGCCGCGCCAGTACCCGGAGAAGCTGATTCCGCTGTTTGTAACCAACGCGCTGGACGGCGAGGGACTGCCGGTCTACGGCGATGGGCGGCAGGTTCGCGACTGGATCCATGTCGATGATCACTGCGCGGGGATCTTCGCGGTGCTTGACCACGGGGCAGCGGGGGAGATCTACAACGTGGGCGGCGGCAACGAGCGCACTAACCTTGAGATCACCGAGCGGGTCCTGGAATACACGGGCGCCTCGCGGGAACTGATCCGCCACGTCACCGACCGCCCCGGCCACGATCGGCGCTACGCGCTGGCGACCGAGAGGTTGCGCGGTCTCGGTTGGGAGCCGACGGTGGAGTTCGGCGACGGGCTGGCGTCGACCGTGGCCTGGTACCAAGACCACCGCGGCTGGTGGGAGCCGATTAAGTCCGGCGAATACCGGGTCTTCTACGAGGCTCAGTATGGGAATCGCGGCGGCGACCGGTAGTTGCCCGGCGTCATCGTGCTCGTGAGCGCCTCCTGATCAGCATTCGGCCCGCATGGGCGACATGCCGACCACGACAGTTGCCGTGGAAGCGCCACTGGGTTGGGTACCGGCGCGTCCGCTGCTCGGTGACGGATCGAACCGTCGGCCGGGTCGGTCAGTCGGCGACGTCGCGGGCGCCGGCGACCCGTACCGGGGTGACCCGCACGACCATCTCCGGCGGCACGGCATTGCGGCGCCCGTACTCATCGGCCCGCGCGGCGCCCATGTAGCGTCCGCCGATGCGCGTGCCCCAACGCAGGAGCTCATGTGCGTCGGTGGATGTCCTCGCGATCCCCGACACGGTCACATAGGAAAATGGTGGACGCTCATCGTCCCAGCAGAGGGTCACCCGTGGATCACGCAGGATCGCCCGGCCTTTGATCGTCGCTGCGGACATCATGAAGACGACGTCATCGCCGTCGAGGTCCACCCAGACCGGCGCCACGTGGGCAGCGCCATCGCGTCGGACGACCGCGAGCTTTGCGGTCCGTGCGGGCAGTGCCGCCACGAAGTCCCGCCACCAGTCTGAGACATCACGCTGATAGCCCATGGGCGGGACCGTATCCGCTCGCCCCGCGGTGTGCCCGATCCGCATCGTTGCGTGCCGTCGGGGGGGGTGCCGCGGGCGGCACGCCGGGCCTGGACGGCGGGGGGATGCGGGTGGGATTGCTCACGACCCTGTGGCAGTGCGTCGCGCCGTTCGGTGAGGTGACGCCGTCGTGGGCCGGCGTCCCGATCATCGGGACAGCGTCGCCGGGCCCGCCAGAACTCGCGGCCAGCCAAAGTCTGCTTGTTCTTGCCGCGGTGATCGCCGTCGCATCGCTCGCGGGAAAGTCAGTGGACTGATCGGCTATACGGCCGGATTCCGTCCGGGTGACACGCCGCTACGGGTCGGGGGTGTCGCGGTCGCAGCCGGTTGACATGATGTCGCCGCCGGCCCCGAGTGGGCCCGCGGCGACGAAGTCGGTTAGTGGAGGCGCCCGTGTCCGGAAATGAGCGCGAATGGAATGCCGAGGCGTACGACCGCCTCGCCGACCCGCAGCGTGAATGGGGACGGACCGTCTTGGAGCGTCTCGAGCTCCGGGGCGATGAGACCGTCCTCGATGCCGGCTGCGGGGCCGGGGGTCTGACCGCCGAGCTGCTCGAGCGGGTTCCGCACGGACGGGTCATCGCGATCGATGCGTCGCAGCAGATGGTGAGCCGGGCGCGTGCACTCCTTGAGCCACGGTTCGGCGACCGCGTGGAGATCTATGTCGGCGACCTTGCCGCGCTAAGCTTCGACGGTGTGGCGGACGCCGTCTTCTCGAGTGCCGTGTTCCATCACATCCACGATCATGCGGCGCTGTTCGCTGGGCTGTACCGAGCGCTCGTTCCCGGAGGACGGTTGGCGGCCCAGTGCGGCGGCGGTCCGAACCTGGTCGAGCTGCAGCGGCACGTGGCGGCGGCGGCCGATGCGGATCCTCGGCTGGCGACGCTCGTCGGATGGCCGGGTCCGTGGAACAACGCGGGTGCGCCGGAGGCCGCACGTCAGCTGGGCGCGGCGGGATTCACCGACGTGGCAACGTGGGTCACCGCGGCACCGGTCCACCTGCCGGACGTGGCCCGGATGCGGGAACATCTGGAGACGATCAACCTGAGAAGCCACCTCGCCAGGTTGCCGGACGCCGCCGCCCGCGCTGCGCTGCTCGACGGGGTAGTAGCGCAGATGGCGATTGCGGATACGCCGATGACGCTCGATCATTGGCGGCTCAACATGGACGCCCGTCGTCCGACCCGCTGACGGGAGGTGGGGTCACGCGCACACACGGCCCCGCGCGAGTGCTTTGATCGATCTACCGGGCCCATACCGGGCCCATGACTCGCGCGGGAGGATGCCGATGTCCATTGAGCGCCCAGTTGCCCCAGACCCCTACGACTACCTTCCCCCGGTGCCGGCTTTTACGCTTGAGAGCAATGACATCGAGGACGGCGCGATGCTGCCGATCACCTTCGTTCTCGACAGTCTCGGCGGAGGAAACCGCTCGCCGCATCTTCGGTGGTCGGGTGCACCGTCGGGCACCGAGAGTTATCTGGTGACCTGTTTCGACCCTGACGCGCCGACCGAGTCCGGTTTCTGGCACTGGTCCGCCGTCGACATTCCCGCGTCGGTGACCGAGCTTGCGCAGGGCGCGGGAGCGGCCGACGGCTCGGGTCTGCCATCCGGCGCATTCCACGTCAAGAACGACTACGGAACGGTCGGCTTTGGCGGCGCGGCGCCACCACCCGGCGATCGCCCGCACCGATACCTCTTTGCCGTCCACGCCCTCGACGTTGCGACGCTCGGCCCAGATGCGTCCGCGAACGCGACGCAGATTGCCTTCAACGCGATCTTCCACTGCATCGGACGCGCGGTGCTCCGTCCGGTCTGGAGCCACTGATTCGACGTTGCGCCCGCGCGCGGGCGTGGGATTCCCCCGCGTGGGTGCGCGTCAGCGCTCCGCGGCCGGACCACGGCGGGCGAGCGCGAACGCGCCGCCCGCCGAGGCCGTCAACGCGATCAGATCGGCGAAGAAGTCCACGGAGTATCTGATCGATGAGATCGCGGATGACGACTCGTTGTCAGGCCACGTCTGGGTCATCACGAGCCACCACAGTACGAGCACCGTGGCCACGCCGAGAGTGATGCCGCGTCCGGCGCCACCGCGCAATGCGCGAGCGACCCAGATCCACACAAGCGGCAGTAGGTAGAGGCTGTAGGCCGTGTGGCACACCGGGAGCAGAAGGACCAGACAGACCATCGGTTCCACAGACACGGACCGGAGTCGTCGGGCGTCCGTAACGCACTCACCGCGAGCGCCACAACCCACGCCAACATCACGAGATCGAATCCAACCCGAAGGCCGCCCGACACGGTCAGTGGCTGGGCGAAGCCGGTCCGCGTGAACCGCAGGTCGGCAGTGCCCCACAGCGATCGGCTGACCTGGTGCTGGGACCGCGCGTCGAACGCGTTGTGCCACAACCCCCCAAAGGCCATGGCCACCCCACAGCAGGGCACTCAACGGTGCCACCAGCGCGACCAGCGCGAAGCCGAGGATGAACCGCCGACGGGCACGCAGGCCCGTTTGTGCGACGACCGCGACGAGGGCCCACGGCCACACCTTGATCAGACCGGCGGCGCTGACGAGTGCCCCGCGGGTGCCCGAATACCCCCCGGGTCCCGGCCCACATTGCACCCATCAGCACCATTGTGACGAGGGGATCGGTCTGGCCGAGGAGGATCGCCACTTTGAGAGGCCAGAAATACGCAGCGCTGCCGGCGCAGATCACCAGAAGTGTTGGGCCATGCCAGCGGACGGACGAGCGCGGCTGGCTGGCCAGAAACGCGACGATCGCCACCCCGATGAACACGAGGTTCGCAACTGTCCAGATCCGGAAGGCGTGATGGACGTCGGTCGCGACCAGCGGGCGGAGGATGATCGCCACGGCCGGCGTGTACACGAACTTGGCGACGCCGTAGGGCAAACTGCCGTGGGCGATCCGCGCCGCGGCGCCGTCGTCGACGGCGAAATCGGGTCCAAGCCGCGCGTGCAGGATATTGCGGTATTGCGCGACGATCAGCGCGATCGCCGCGACGGCCGCCCCTACCCGCGCGAGCACCCACGGAGCGCGCCCTTCGTGCGGTCGAGCGACGCCGTTCATCGGCGCCGCTTCGGACGACGGCTCGAATGCACGCTGGAACAGGAGCCGTGATCCCGGCGGATGTTGGAGGTCAGGAGTGTCGTGTGCGGTGGGTGAGGGCGTCGCGGCCGGGACCTTGCGGCCGGGCCGTCGTCGCAGGATCCGGAGATGAACGGCGAGGCGGCCGCGTGGTCATGGGGCAACCACGTCGATATCCAGCGTCAGAGCAACCATGAGGCCGATCGCGGCGGCTCCGGTCCATCGGATGCGTCTGAACGCCGCCCCGCTCGACCCAAGCCGCCACCGGCCAAGCGAGGGGGAATGCCAGCAGGCCGAACCTCGCCATGCTGTTGAAGTTGCCTGTCTGCAGCGGCGTCAGGACGGCAACTGCGGCATAGACGATCCAAGGACTCCGCCAGGTGCCGAGAAAGTGCGCCAGCGCCACGATTAGCGCGAGCATCACGACGACGGCCGTCAGATCCCACACAGGTACAGGTCCATCCCACCGGACTGCAGAGGTAGCACGCTTCCCGCAGCGCTCGATGGTCGGACGTGAACGGATAGTCGACGACGGCAGACGTCTGCGTCCAAATCCCCCTGAGCGATGCGACTCCCGGGGATGTCCGCCCCCATGCGCGCTGGGCACGGAAGGGGAGGGTCCACGATCCTCGGGCGGACTGCATCCACCACAGGAACCCGAACAGAGCGACGGCCCCCGGAATGACCGCAGCGGCCGTCCGCGCTGTACGCGTGCGGGGTCCCGGGGCGGCGATCGTCCACGCGAGCATGACCAACAGCAGTACGACGAGCGCCCCCTGCGGGCGCACGAGCACCGCGGCGCGGAGCGGGTCAGACCCGCGACCAGCCAGTGGTTGCGCAGGGCGGCGTAGGCGGCGCATGCCGCGATGCCGAAGAGCAGCCCGTCCGTGTACGCAAGGCCGCTGTAGACCGCGGGCGGGGCCAAGGCGGTGACCCACACGGCCCGCCCTGCGAGGCGGTCGCCCCAGCGGTCGCCTACGATGCCACCGACCGCGATGAGCCCCGCCAGGAACCCGACGCTGTTAGCCGCCGAGACCCCAGGCGAACGGGCTCGTGCCGGTCCAGATCCCGATGCGCATGATCATCGGCAGGGCCGGGAAGAAGGCAAAATTCGTGAAGTGGGCGAGGTTGGTGACGACCCCCGGCGCGTATCCGTACCGCGCGATGTCGAGGTACCAGACGCTGTCCCACGAGCCGAGAAACGACACCGCATGCGGTACGCCGGGATCTATCGTCGACCCCGGCGGACGCCCCGATGCGACCGACCCGACGATGGCGGCCACGGCGATGACGATGCGGGACACGGACCCAAGCGGTCACGGCTGTCCGCCACACGTGCGGCGAACCCAAGGTCCCGGGTGTCGATTGAGCCATTGGCGTCGCTACCTCTCCGGCATCATCCGGGCGCAGGCGAGTTGGATCGCACATCGGCGAGGTGGAGGTTACCGGCGTGACATCGTTGACGGGCGCGTCCGGTGCACTCCCCCGGCCGAAATGGCCGTCGGGCTGCAGCGGGGCTACGGGATCCCCTGACGACCAGGGACCGCAAACGCGGAGGTCTTGGGCGCGGCGGGAAGACATGATCACGCGGTCAGCAAGGGCCAATGGACCACCTGCTCACCGCTCGAGAGGGGCGGTGCGATCGCGGAACTGACGTTGCGCCCCGTTCGTCACGCGAGTGGTGCTGCACATTTCTCGACGGTCCGCGGGCCGGGCAGGTCACCCGCGACGTGCGTATCGCACGGAAAGCCGCGACCCGTCGGACGGACCTCGGCATCCTGCCGCACAAGATCGCCACCGCCCTGCGAGGGACCTCCCACGCCGCCATGTCCGTCGCCGGCCGGGGAATGCACCTCGCGGTCGCGACGCGTGCCAGACGGCCGTCAGGATGCCCGCGCGAAAAGCACAACCCGTCCGGCGTCGGCGGGGCAGGCTGACGCGAGCTTCCCGGCAAGTCGGTTTGGGCAGTGACGACGACGACTTGTGGCACCTTGGCGAGCAGTTCGCAGAGGACCGTCACGGGCCGTCCTCTTGCAACCGCTGGGTATCGCGAAACCGGCCGGCGTGGGAATGCGAGCACGGGGGCGGTCTCGGGCAGGTCGTAGGCGGGATCGGTGACAACCGCCTGGCCGCGATCCGTCACCGCGGCGAACGGCTGCACGGACAACGAGGTTCGCCGAGCACTGCCGAGGAATCGGATTCGCGGCGAACGTCCCACACGACGACCGGGTGTCCGGAGCCCGAGAGAGTCGAGTTGTTGAGAAAGCTGATCCTGGTTCGGCAATGCTCCGCCGGAATATATCCACGTCAGTGGATTGAAGTCGCGCGACGTTGAGACCTGGACGTGGTTGTAGCTGACCACGACGGCGACGACCAGGGGGCGACGCCCACAAGCGACGGAACCCATTGACGCGGCGACGCGGTCCGGTACCGAAGTACGACGAGGAGGATGAGCGCGAGCGGGACCCAGAGCAGCGCAGCAGCCTGGAGCCACAGGATCTTGAGCTCGTAGTAGCGCGACAGTCCGGGCGCGCGGAGGACCGTCGTCAGGATGGCCCACGTAAGCAGCGTCGCGACGCCGATGACTAAAGCGGTACCGAACACCCATTTCGCCGGTCCTCGAAAGGTGAGCCCGACCCCGATGACGGCGGCCGCGACAAAGGGCACGAGCACCCATGGCACGACGTCGGGGAACCCGCCCGGCTGGACGAGCACCGCAGCGAGTCGTGGGCCGTCGCCGCTACCCCCACCACCACCACCACCACGCCGCCGATGACGCCGATGACGGCGGCCCACACTGCCGGTGAGCGGCCGCCGCCATCGTCGCCGCGCGCCGCGAGGAGCAGGCGCAGCGTCGCGACGGCCACGACGCTCATCACGATGATGCCGATTACGACCCGCGTCATCAGCGTCGGGCCGCGGCACAGAACGCAAGTACGAGGGTGATAGAGCGGGCTGCCACCAGGGTCGCGATCGCGAGCACGAGAGTCGCAAGCTCGAGGAGCACACCCCCGACGCCGGACACGTAGCCGCCGAAGATGCCGATCCCCATGCCCGCCTCGGTCACGGCCGACGCGGCCGCAGCGAACATGACGACGTACACCACAGCCCGAGCGCGTACTGTCGCGCGCCCGAGTGCATCGACCATGTGCCAGACGCAGCCTGCGAGCAGGAGGGCGACACCGCAGGTCATCAATGCCATCACGGCAGCGAGCGCGCGCCCATCATGCTGGAGCAGACCGACCGGCGAGAGCCCGTGCCGCCCCGCCGCCCCCGAGACGACGGCGAGCAGCAAGTCGGCGACCGGGGGGTAGCTGCGGATCTGGTGGAGCGTGAGACCGTGGTGGACGATGATGCTGTGCGCGATCGAAATATGGCTGCTGGCATCGCCGCTCATCGCCCAGGCGAATCCGTAGTACGAGCCCCTGAGCGCAAGGAGTCCGACTCCTGCGATGACGAGGCCGAGCACCGACCACATGAAGTAGATCGCCCCGCCGTCGGTCCGGGGGTGCCGTTTGGAGGAGACTGCCGGCGCGCTGCCCAGCATTATGAGTCCGGCGGTCAACGGGATGGCGCAGGATGGCGAGCGCCGTAGTGGAGAACATGCCGCGGGAACGGCAGGACGGCGGCGACGATCGCCAGCACCGTCATCGTGGCGATGCTGATCACGAGAGCTGTCGCAAGGGCGACAAACGGTGACCGGATTCCCGGCAGCGTGCGAGCGGCTGCGGTCATGGCGACGATTCCGGCAAGAAGCAATGCCGCGGCGACGCCGAGCAGCAGCCACGCGGCGCCGGTGAGGGCCACGGCGAGCAGGATGTGCGGTGCCGCGCCTCGGCTCACGGGGGCGATCTCAATGTGTATGCGGCGTTATCCCACGCGATGCTCTGATTGCATGCCGACCCGTCACCCCGCACATGATGTGTCGCGTCCGGCGTCGCGCGCGAGGCGCCGGGCCGATCCCCGGGGGGTGTGCGTCGTGAGCGGGCGATCTACGAAGGTTAGTGGGGGGACCGTCGCAAGGGGATGTCGACATTGTCCGATAACCAGGTGGTCGCGCCCCATCCGGTTCGATTGCCCCCTGGGTGCGCACTTAGGGATGTGCCAAAACCGCAGCATCCAACCGGCACCCGATGGTGGGCGCCGGTTGCCGGGCTTACGCCGAGGTTGGCGCCGCGGTCGGGTCCTGA
>CAVSFF010000005.1:0-15161 GCA_963727285.1 uncultured Thermoleophilia bacterium
CATTCCCCAGGCCGTTGTTCGTATAAGGCTTCTCAGCCGTCGGGGACGGCAGTCGGCCGTCATAGAGTCCGGCTCGCCCCCAAATTTGCCCCCGGGGACTGGGCCGTAACCCACACCCGCTCTCGGACGCCCCTTGCGGATTCGTCCGCGCTGGCGAGCCGGTGTCCGTAGCGGGTCATCGTCATGCGGACGTCCGCGTGTCCGAGCTGATCCACGATGAGCTTGAGCGGGAGTTCCGGCTGCGCAAGCTTCAAGCTCGCCGCCGTATGCCGCAGGTCGTGGAACCGCCGGCCCGTGCTCTCTACTCTGGGAGGGAGGCGCCTGCTGCCGTCGGGGCGGGCGGATGGGCGGGTGCGGGCTGGCCCTGGGATCTTCCGAGAGCTCGGCTACATACCCGGGTTGAACTTGAACGACGCCAGGCCGCAGTTGACGATCTCCTGCTGGAACTGGTCTGCTGGGGGCACCGCAGTCTGCTGGCAGGCCAGTGTCCGATGGAGCGCGTATACGGGCGTCGACGTCCACTTCACGGCCGGGTAAGAGGCCGCGATGTTGTCCCAGACGTACCCCTGCTCCCAGCTGTAGTGCCACTGATTGACGTAGGTGTTCGCGATGATGGTCGCCTTCGCGCACCCGTTCGCCAGTCCGCGATTTGCCAGGATGCGCACAACCTGCGGAGCGTTGTGGATTGCACACGATCGCCACGGACCCTGATTGACCGGCATCGGGCTCCGGCCCTTCGGCGGCTGGATCGCGACTGGGAGCGTGGTCGTAGCGGCCACGGCAAATGATTGCTCCCCGACGTCGTTCCGCGTGACCAGATAGCCGCACAACGTGAGCTGCTGCGCCCTTGTCGTCGGGATCTTCACGACGGGCTGCCAGTGGACGATGGCCCCCTCGTTGCTGGTCGTCTGGAGGTACATCAGCTGCGCCTTGCCGCCGGGTGCGAGGTCTACGGGGGTCGGCTTGACAGGTTGTGTGCCAGGGCTGCGTGTACACGAGCGGATAGAAGACCGGCGTGTACGGCGACGCACCCGGTTTGCCGCCACTAGTGTCGAGCCAAACCGAAGCGATCGTCCTACCCGACGCGTCTCGGGCCTGAGTCACCCGTAAGTGAATGTATGGGGCCGATGCGGGCGTGGCCATCGGCGTCGCGATCGCGAGTCCGGCGGCGGCGAGCGCCACCGCCCCGGACCCCACTGCCCACGCGGTCATCCGTCGCATTGCCCCTCCATCCATTGAACGGGAAACATCATCGATCCTAACCGCGCATGCACGGCTACCGACCTGGCGGGGGTCCGTCGCCGCACAGGCTCGGCTCCTCCTCCGGCGCGGGAGCGTTGGGATCACTCAACAGATTCTCCTGGCGCATTTTGAGGTCCCGACCGCCCGGAGAACGCGGCATCGGCCCTCGCCCGACGCCAGCCCGGGCGGTTTCCGCCTCGCGTCGATTCCACTCCGAAATCGCCTTCTCAATGGCGCTCTTCAAGGTCCCGTTGCCTCGGGCCACGCCGAGGCGGCGGGCGGCTTCAGCGCTTCGACGACCAACTCCGAAAGGGGCAAACCCGAGGGCAAATCGTCCGGCGAATGTACAGATCCCGCTTGAACGCCAGGAATCGGCCCCGTCTCGTGAAGACGGAGATCGTCGGTTCGATCCCGTCATCCTCCCCTCCGCTCGGGCGGGGACCGCATCGGCCATTGCAGTCGAAACGCCCGCCGACCCCGGGCGCCCGCAGGCAGGCCCCGGGGGTCCACGGCTGCTCTAGTAGCGCTCGACGCGCCAGCGAATCCACGCGCTCGTCGCCGGGGCGAGTCCGAGCGATGCGCTCGGGGCAGCCCGCACGTGGAGGCGAAACTGGACGTGCACCCAACTCGGGCTGTACTGGAACCAGACCCCGCTGAGGCCGCCCGCTTCCGTCAGCCACGTGTTGACATCAACCGTCGCCCAGCGGCCACTGACGTAGACCTGCCACGTGTAGGTCATCGGTACGCCGTTGATGCGCGGTCGGATTGCCGCCGTGAAGTTCGGGCACCCGGACGCGGAGGTGACGCACTTTGCGTTGTAATCGAAGATGACGACGCCGCTCCTGATCGCCTCAGCATTGTCCGGGACGAACCGCAGCGCCACGCGAACCTGGGCCGTCACCGAACCGCTCGTACCCGGTCGATGGGTGGCATTCCCCGGGTAGTAGGCGTAGTAGCGCGTCCGGGCCAGAGGCCTAGTGGTCACGGTCGCACGACCGTTCCGTCCGATGCGCGCTCTGGCGACGAGGCTTGCCGACGTCCGATCGGGTACCCGTCATCCCCGCGGCTAAACGGGAATGCGGCGTCGCACAGCACCTCCGGACGCCGCGGCCCGCATCCGACCGAGGCGACCGCGGCGACCGCGGCGACCGCGGCGACCGCACCCTGCCGCGGCTCCGCGTGATGTCGCCGGCCCGCGACCGACGACGGGCGCGAGTCCCTGTGGAGACACGTCCTCGGCGCGTGGACCACCCGCGCGACGGACGGCGATCCGTCCGGGTGCGCACCGCGTCCGCGTCGCCGATGCGGGTGAGCGTGGCCACGGCCGCTCACGCATCCGATGCTCCCTAGGATGCGGCACATGGCATCCGCTGCCGCCGACCTCTACTGGCTGCCGCTCGGGGCGGGCGGGCGATTCGTCCGGATGAACGGTCGGATCTACGAGGCCTGCGACGCGGCGATCCATCGTCGCAACAGGTGCGACCTGTATCACTCCGCGCTTGAGGTGCAGGTTCCGGGTGGTCGATTTGTGATCGAGCAAACACCCGTGCCTGACCGTCACGGCGACCGGCGGGGCGTCGTCGCCGAGGGTGCCGTGGGCAGCCGACGGGCGGCGCGCCTACGCATCTTCCGTTATGAGGTCCGGCGGTGGCGCGACGGCGTCATACCGGATGTCCGCGAGGCGATCGACAGTCCACGTCGGCTGACGGGCGATGTCACCGTCGCCGCAGCGACTGCTCGATCTCGTTCCGTCGGTGCCGACCGCCCGCCTGGGGACGGGACGAGTTGCGCGCAGGCGAGATGTGGAACTCCAACGCGATCATCTCGTGGCTCATCGTCTCGGCGGGGCTCGACGCGGCGGACATACGTCTCCCCGCGCACGGCAGGGCACCCGGATGGCACGCGGGCATCGTGGTCGCGTCACGGGCCATTCCCGTCGCTTAGTCGCGACGCGGCCGGGAGGCCTACGCCTCATCTCCGGGCACATCATCGATGTCCGTTGCGGCGTGGCCCTCGGCCCGTGCCTTGATCCCGTAGAGCATCTTCCGCTCCATGAGCAGACTGCCGGGCTCCATGACCACGGCGTACGCGAACCGGACGGGTGCCGCCATGTGGCCCAGTCGGATTCGGTTGCGGCTGATGAGCCGCGTTCGCGTCCCGACGGGTACGAGAATGAAGGCCCAGACCCAATTCCCGTCGTCGGAGCGCACGACCAGCGCACGCCGGTCCTCCAGCAACTCGACCCGCATCCGGGGACCGGTCGCTCCGAGGGGAAGCACGTCACCGACGGCCAAACCTTGAAACTCCGGCAGGATTGCGTCAGCGCTGTGCATGTCGAGACGGAAGAGATTCTCAATCCAGTCGTACGTGTACGCGCCCCCGCGTCCGCTTCCCATCTGCACGAGCCACGGCCAAATGTCGTCCGGACCCGCGTCAATCTCGATTCCACGCGTCGAGACGAAATCGGGACGGGGCAGCAGGGCGTCGCCGGGCAAGCCACCCGAGGCCTCGTCGGGCGTCGCTCCCCATGTCAGGCACGGACGGCGCCACGCCAGGAAGTAGCTCGCGATCGCGCCGATGCCGAGCGCAGCGAGACCGCCCCAAAATAGGGGGACGCGTCGCGTCATCGGGGCAACTGGTCCGGTCGATGGGCCAGTGAGGTCGACGTCCGCGGCGCGTCGGTCACGTTGGCCAACAATCGCGCAAGGTGCACCCCCCACGCGACCGCGGTGTCGGTGGCACCCGGCGTCAGATGGTAGTCGCGATCGACCAGAAAGCTCTCGGGTGGTGCCAACAGGTCGAGGCCACGACCACGCAGACGATGAGCGATACCCCGCGAGGCACGCCCCGTGACGATCGCTGGCCCGTCGAACCGCGTGTCGAAGGCGGCGGCCCTCGACACGCCCGAGCAATCAAGACCGTCGAGCCAGTCCCGCAAGCCCGGCCCCTCCGCGTCCGGATCAAGACTCGGCTGGACTCCGGGTCCCGACGCAGCGGTGATCGCCGCCGCGCGGGATCGCGCGGTTGTCACACCGTGAACGTGCGTCGGGCCGCCGACGACCAACAGATCAACGGCGGTGAGATCGTCAGCGTGCACGCGGGAAACCGGCACGACTGTGACGTCGGCCGTGGAGCGCAGACCGCTGCCGATCCCTTCGGCAACGGCGTGCGTGTTGCCGTCCATCGACTCGTACACGACAAGTACACGCATTGTCGCTTCCATTTGTCAAGAGGGCAACCGACGAGATTGCAACGACCAGTCTGGCCCCAACACGAAGGCGGCGTATCCGTGTCTGGCCCGACCGCTACTACGGTCCCGCCGGCGATCGCCGGCGGTCGAGGGCAACGCAACCCGGCCGGACACGAGGACGCGGCAACGGCATCGCCTGCGTCCACGCCCTCCGGAGACGGGCCCGTCGATGTCCGCACCTCCGGCGAGCGCTCGTGTCGGCGATCCGCAATGAGGACGCCGCCCAGCCGATCACGCAGGCGATCATGCTGCCGCTGTACTTCATCTCCGGCGTCTTCTATCCCACGTCCGGTCTGCCGACCTGGCTCGACGACGTGGCCAAGATCTTCCCGGTCAGCCACCTCGCCTCCGCGCTGTTGGTCGTCTACAACCCGCACACGACCGGCGCGGGCTTCGCGTGGACCGACCTCGCGGTCCTCGGGGCATGGGGCGTCGTCGGCGCGGTCATCGCGATGCGTCGGTTCAGCTGGATGCCGCGCGGCGTCTGACCCCCGGGCGGCGCCAGGCGCCGACCGATCCGGGTGCCCGAGCTCGATCCGTACGCCGCCCGGAGGCCCTCCCATATTCGACGCATGCCGACGGCATCACGTTCGGAGTCGCCACGGCGAGGGTGGACGGCGCGGGCGGCGGCGCGGAGCCCGGATATGACGGGGGTCTCACTTGGGACGGGCATCCGGTCGATACCCCGCCTAGACCCCGAGAGACGCGAGTTGCATAATCACCTCGAATCGATGCCCGATGCCGAGCGGATCTTTCTGCCCCCAACGAGAGTCGACGCGATGACCAGCAAGGTCGCGGCCCGACGGCATGATCCGCGATGCCTGCCGCCGGAGCGGCGCACGTTGCCACCCTCGTCGAGCCCGGCGATCGGGGTCGGCTCTGGGCGCCGCGCGCACTGCGGCAACGCCGGTGTGATGCGCGCCCGGATCGGTGCGTCGCCGGGCCACAGCGGACCCGTCCGCACGACGGTGCCGCCGGGTTCGTGGTGGGGATGATGGCCGGCAGTCGCATTGCCGCACTCGCCGGGAAGCATCGCCGGGCTCCGGAGGCGACCGGCGGCGAGGCCGCGACCGGACGGCTGTTTCGGACCGCCGGTGTGCTGATGCTCAACACGGGGCTGACCGCAGCGCTCGGGTTCGGCTTTTGGATTCTTGCGGCGCGGCTGTATTCGCCTCAGGAGGTCGGCATCAACAGCGCGATCATCGCGATCCTGGTGACGGTGTCGACCCTCGCGCAGGTGAACCTCGGGAGCGTGTTCGTCCGCTTTCTCCCGGAGACCGCGCGCCCGGCGCGCCTGATCCTGGTCGGATACGCCGTCGCGGCCGGCTTGTCCATCGTCGCCGCAACGGCGGTGCTGCTGATTGCATCCCGGGTCGCCAAGCCGTTGTCCGTTCTGGAGTCGAACCACGTGCTGGGCGTGGTGTGGGTGACCTCGGTCGCACTCTGGTGCGTGTTCGCGCTGCAGGACGCCGCGCTCACCGGCCTGCGCACCGCACGCTGGGTCCCCGTGGAAAACGCGCTGTTTGGCACCTTCAAGCTGGCGTTCCTGGTGCTCCTCGCAGCGCTCGGCACGCGCAACGGCATGTTCTTGGCCTGGGTCCTGCCCATGGCGATCCTCGTCGTGCCCGTGAACGTGATCATCTTCCGTCATGCGGTGCCCGCGCACACGCCGGCACATGACGAGGGCGTCGTCGGCCGGTTCGGGCGGCGGCGATTGATCCGCTATCTCGGGATGTCGAGCGTCGCCTCGTCGATCGACCAGGGCACCCTTGCCGCCCTCCCGATCCTGGTCGTCGGAATCCTCGGCGGTGCCCAGAACGCGTATTTCTTCATCGCGTTCACCATCGTGACGACGTACGAACTCCTCGCCGACAACGTCATCACGGCGCTGACGGTCGAAGGCGTCCACGAGATTGACCGATTGAAACACCTCACCCGCGCGGTGACGCGGCGGCTCATGACGCTGATGATCCCTGCGACAATCGTGCTGATCATCGCGGCCCCGCTCGTGCTCCGGTTCTTTGGTGAGACGTACGTCCAACACAGCACCTCGGTCCTGCGCCTGCTGGCACTCGCAAGCATCTTGCGCGGAGCAATCTGGCTGTTTATGACCGTCGCGCGGATTCAAGGAGACGGGTTCATTCTCCTGGCAGCAAGTGCAGCGGCATCGGTGTCCACGATTGTCTTTGCGGTCGTCTTCGCCGGCTGGTGGGGCGTCAACGGCGTCGGGTTCGCGTGGCTGCTCTCAAACGCGCTGGTGGCGATCGTGGTGATTCCGATGCTCTGGCGATTCATGCGGCACCCGGACGGCAGCGACGGAGCCCTCGGGTCCAACGGCGAGCGGCCGGCGCCCCTTCCGGACGACACCGGGCTCGTGGTCTCCGGCGGCGGCTGGTACCGGCCGCACCGCGATGCCGCCGGCAACGACGACATCTTCGCGGCGGCCGCTGACGGCCATCGGGTCGGCTTTTGGCGCCGGTGGCGGCCGTGAGACGCCGCGCCGACATCCCACGCACGGTGCCACGGTCATGAAGTCACGGACGCGGCCCGCACCCTTGCGCAACCCGTTCCGCCCCCGCTGGGTGACCGCCGTCGACCTTGAGGCGCTGCCGCGGCAGATGGCTGCGCCGCCGACCAACGGCGGGGCCGGGCGCCGGCCGCTCGACGCACGCGTACTGGTGCGCCTGCATAGCGCTCCACTCGGAATCGTCGAGTGTCCACTCGTCGACGGCAAGATCACGGGATCCGAGCTGAAGTCGGCGATCAGCCGAGACCTCCACCCTGCGTACGTAGACCACCTCTCGCGCTGCGACGGTATCGACGATTGCGACGACTGGGCGCCGCCGCACGGCATCTGGCCCACGGTGTCGGTGGTCGTCTGCACCCATGAGCGACCGGATGCCCTGGCGAAGTGCCTGAGATCGCTCCTGGCCGCGAACTACCCGGCAATCGATGTCATCGTCGTCGACAACGCACCGCGAACACCCGACAGCCGTCGGGTGGTCGACGCCTGCGGTGACGTGCGGGTCCGCTACATCTGCGAGCCGATCCCGGGGCTGTCGACGGCGCGGAATCGCGGGATCGGTGAGGCCACAGGTGAGATCGTCGCCTTCACCGATGACGACGTCGAGGTGGACCCGGGCTGGATTCGCGAACTCGTGCGCGGATTTGCCCGCGCCGACGACGTCGAGTTGGTCACCGGACTCATCCTCGCGGCCGAACTCACCACCCATGCCCAGGGCCTGTTCGAGCGCAAGGTCTCGTGGGGCGCCGGGTTCACCCCACGGGTGTACCGCTGGGATCGCCGGTCCTCGGACGCGGTCGTCAAGCCGTTCAACTGCGGCATGATCGGCACCGGCGCGAGCTTCGCCGTCCGCTGGGACACGCTCGCGCGGATCGGGACCTTCGACGAGGGCCTCGGTGCCGGGTCACCCGCGCGTGGCGGCGAGGACCTTGATTATTTCTATCGCGTGCTCAGGAGCGGATCCGCCATCGCGTTCGAGCCGTCGAGCCTGGTCTGGCACCACCATCGGCAGGACATGGCCACCCTGCGTGGCCAGATGCGGGGGTATGGGAGCGGTCTGACGGCCTTCGCGTCCAAGCAGCTGTTCACCAGCGGACTGTGGATCGACGCCTGGCGCGACCTGCCGCGTGCCCTGGTGCGGCTGGTGATCAGCGAAACGGGTTCCGGCACCCGCCGCAAGCTGGATGACGTCGGACCCCTTCCGCGTGATCTCCGCATGACCGAACTGATCGGGATGGCGGAGGGCCCGTACCTGTATTGGCGGCGGCGGGTCACCCGTCGCCTGCGATCGCACAGGCGTGACAGGGCCGTACGATCGTGATGTTCCGCCGGGCAGGCAACGATGCCGCCGCGTGGGCGGGGTCGATCTCGAGGATCTCCCACGCGGGGCCCGGGCCGGCGGCGGCACGCGCTCCGATGAATGCGCCCGGGCGTCGGGTCGGAATCGATGCGTGAGGATCCGGCGCCGACTGCGGACCCGCCCGGCGAACCCACGCCGGCCAGCGCGCCGCCGCCCGGCGATAGTTTCGTCGAGCGCTTCGACCATGCGGGGCCTCTCGACAGCCCGGCGCACCGCCCTTATCGCCGTCAATGAACAGTACAGCTACCGGGATCTGGAGTCCTGGTCGGTGCTGATCGCAGCAGTCATCGAGGACCTGCTCGGACCGGGCACCGAGCCGGTGGCGGCCCTTATCGGCGACTCGCCGGCTGCCGTGGCGGCCATGCTCGGCATCGCGGAAAGGGCCGTCCATTCGTGAACCTCACCCCACGCTCCCCGAACCGCGACTCCGTTACATGCTGGACGTCTCCGGCGCGCTGGCCGCGTTGGTCGATGACTCCGCCCCGATCGGTCTCGCCCCGTCGCTGGCCGGGATTCCCGCCATCACCGTCCCGCGTCCGCCGTCGGACGTCCGATCCGTGCCGACCGCCCATCGCCGCGACAGCCTCGCTCCTGCCTGCATTCTGTTCACCTCGGGTTCGACCGGACGCCCGAAGGGCATCGTGTGGCCCCAGGCCACGCTGACGAAGGATGCACGGGCCGGGCACGACATCTTGGGCATCGCCCCCGGTGATCGCGTGGGGCTCGTCATGCCGATCGAGTTCGTGGCTGGCATGGTCGTCGCCAATTGGGCACTGACCGCCGGAGCCGCACTGTGCCTGTTCGATCCCCGCCGCCACCCAATCTCGGAACTCGCCCCGTGGATCGAACGCGAACAGGTCACCACCCTCCACGCGACGCCGACGCTGCTCCGCGCACTCCTCCGTGCCATTGATTCAGATCAGCGCTTTCCGGATCTGCGGCTGGTCACGACATGTGGCGAGCCGATTACGTACGCCGACGTCGGGTCGGCACGGCGACATCTGTCCGACCGCTGCGCGTTCGTCAACTGGACCGGCTCGTCGGAAGTTGGGGTGCTGGCGCTGTCGTCGCCAGTCCCCAACGGGCTTCGAGAGAATCGGGTTCGGTTCCCGCAGGCAGGCCCGTGGATGAGATCGCGCTCGAGATCTCGCCGAGGAACGTGGATGGCGACGCCCGTGGCACCACGCCCACGACCGAGGCCCATGGCGAGCTGGTCATCGTCTCCGACGCAATCGCCCTGGGGTACTGCGACAGTCAGGGCGGACCTGGCGGATCGCATCACCGCGAGCGGGACTGCGCGACGCTACCGCACGGGCGACCTGGCCACCGTCGACGCATCCGGTGAACTACGACTGCTTGGCCGCTGCGACGATGCGATCAAGATCAACGGCTACCTGGTCGAGCCGAGCCGAGAACAAGGCAGCGCTGCTCGACTTCGACAGCGTCGCCGACGCATACGTCTGCGGTGATCGGACAGCCCAGCCCCGCGACTCGTCGCCTACGTGGTCTCGCTCGCCGGATTTGTCAACTCCGGGAGCCTCCTTCGTCGCCACCTTCGTCCGCGACTCCCGACATACATGGTTCCGACGACGATCGTGGAACTCGCCGAACTTCCGCGAACACCGCGCGGCAAGGTTGACCACGATGCGCTTGAGGCTGCCGGCGGAACCATGCTGCGCGCCCCGGAGCGCGCAGCGTCGACCGACCTCGAGATCTACATCTCCGAGATCTGGCGCAATGTACTGGGCATCCACGACGTGGGGATCGACGACGACTTCTTCGAACTCGGTGGCGACTCACTCGCGGTCGAAGAGGTGCTCTCGGAACTGCAAAAGCTTGGGCCGGACCTCCCCACCGCCGTGTTCATCGATTCGCCGACGATCGCGGGGCTCGCTGCCGCCGCCGAAATCGGGGCCACGGCGCGACTGAGCTCCGGTCTGATTGAGATGCGCCGCGCCGTCGGCGCGCCGACGATGGTCTGCTTCGCCGGCGCCGGTGGCATCGCTGTGGCCTTCGAACCCTTGGTGCGTAGCCTCGACATCGAGCTCCGGATTATCGCCGTCCAGATGCACGCACTCGAATACCGCGGCATTCCAGACTTCTCGGTCCTGCGTGCTGCACGGCGATTCCTCGCGGCCTTTCGGGAGCTGGGAATCCCCGATCCCCAGGTCATTATCGGCCATTCATACGGGGGTTCCGTGGCGCTCGAGGTCGCCCGGGGAGATCGGACATTCGGGTGGGGGGCACGGTGCCCGTGCTTGCGCTGCTCGATACACCTCCGCCGCGATACGAGCACGCGGCCGACGGGTCACCGCATCGACACCCGATCGGACGGTTCACCGCGACTGCCGCCAGGCTGTGGGAATCGCTCCCCGGCGATCGTCCGATCGACCGCATCACCGCGGTTCCGCGGATGATGACCGCCGGACCGATTCGCTACCGGGGGATTAAGCACTACGGGGGATTCTTCAACCGGGGATTGGTCATGCAGCGACTCCATGTTCCGGCACCATATCCGGGCGACGCGGTCATCTACGCGAGCGAGGACAGCTCGGCCAGTGTCGACTTCACCGGATGGAGACAGACTCTCATCGGGACAATCGAGTTCGTGAGCGTCCGGGAGACCACCACACGATGCTGCGTGATCCGAACGTCCACGCCCTGGCGGCAGACCTTGGCGGGCGCATCCGAACGACACTCGGGATGAGCGCGCCCTAGAACGATCCTCCAGACGCCTGCGCGCACCGGTCACGTGGCGGCAGCCGTCCGCCGACGGGCGTGCTGTGACCACGGCGACGTGCTAAGAACTGGGTATGAAGACGACCGACGCAGAGGCCACGGGCGACGATCCGTCCCGGCTGATCGATGCCCGGATCGCCGAGTTGCGTGACTGGCGCGGCGAGACGCTCGCCCGGATCCGCACACTGATCAAGGAAGCCGATCCCGAGGTCGTCGAGGAGTGGAAGTGGCGCGGCGTCCCGACGTGGTACCACGACGGAAAGATCATCTGCACTCGGGGCGAGACCTACAAGACCCGTGGTGAAGATGACCTTCGCCAAGGGCGCGTGCGCTCGACGACCCCGCAGGCTTGTTCAACTCGAGCCTGGACGGCAACGTCAGGCGCGCGATCGACGTCCACGAAGGCGAGGAAGATCGACGAGAAGGCGTTGACGGCACTTGTCCGTGCCGCCGTCGCACTGAACGTCTCGCAGCGCGGCACCTCCTCCTGATCCAGCGCGCGGCCCGGAGCACGGATGTGCGGACGGGCCGCCCACGACCGCGCCGCCGGACATTCGGGACGCGTGATCGCCGTCGACCGGAGGCACACCGGGGACCGGTGCGCGATCAGGTCTCGACGTCACGACAAGCTGCGGGTACAAGTGACGCCCACTCCCGGCGCCTCCGTCGGATTCTCCGTGCGAACGGAGTGCGGATCGGCCGACCCGGAGCGCCGTCGATACCCACGGCGATCCGGGTCGGCGCCTGCCGCAACGGACGGCAGATGCGACACGCTGGCCAGACGGCCGCCGGTTAGCGTGCGGCACCCTCGCGCGTGGCGTCCGGGACCTCGATCAGCCGGCCCGAGCCGACGTCGTAGACGTACCCGTAGACCGGGAAGCGCCCCGGGACCAGCGGGTGGTTCCGGATCCGCCGAACGTCCTCAGCGACAGCCTGCTCCCGCGGCGGTCTCGAGGCTGTTCTCCAGCAGGCCGCGGATCGCGGTCGTCGGTAAAGAACTCCATGCCGCAGTCGGTGTGGTGGATGACGAACCACTCCTTGGTGCCCAAGCAGCTTGTAGCAGATGACCAGGGACCGGATCGCATCGTCGCTGGCGCGGCCGCCGGCGTTGCGGATCACGTGGGCGTCGCCCTCGGCAAGGCCGGCGTACTTCGCCGGGTCCAGCCGGGTGTCCATGCAGGTCAAGATGGCAAAGCCACGAGCGGGCGGCAGCGCGAGTTCGGACTTGCTCCCGAAGCTTGCCGCGTACTCCTCGTTCGCTGCGAGCACCTCGTTGAGAACCGTTGACACAATAATCTCCTTAAATAGTATCGTGATTGTGGAGTATAAGCCCCGAGGATGCGTCTGGCCAGGGGCCGCCGGGTGCGTCAGCGTCATGCGACGCGGCCCGTATGGCGGGACGCGCCGATCGCAACCTTCTCGCCGGCGCGGGAGCGGCCGACCCGCATGCGGCCTGTCGACCGGCGTCGGCATGCTCGCAGCCCGGCGGAATCGGTCACGGCCGTCCGCGACCCCACGACCGCCACCCCAAGCCCCGAAGCCGATCGGAGCGCACACCTGTCTGTCGCACACCCCGCCGCCGTTGCCATCGGGCTGTTCGTCGTCTACGTCGGCGTGGTCGTCGTGGTCTGGCGGCTCAACGGAGTCCGGTATGACGCGATCTTCGCGACCCGCACGGCGATTGTCCGCGGCATCGTCGTACCGATCGGCGTCGGTGCCGGTCTCCTCGCGGCCGCCACGACGTGGCTGGGCTGGTGGCACGCGGTGCTGTTCGAGGGCTCACGCTCGGGACCCGCATGGGCGCTGGTCGTCCCCGTCATGTTCGGCGCCGCGGCTCTGACCGGCGCACGGCAGATCGACTTCAGGTCGCCCAGGGCGCGTGTCTTGCCGTTGCTCGCGATCGCCGTCCTGATCGTCGGCTTCGCCGAAGAGATCGCAACGCGCGGGCTGCTGATCGTCGGCCCGCGGGACGCCGGGTGGTCCGCGGCGGCCGTGTTCTTCCTGTCGACGGGACTGTTCGCGCTTCTGCACGGTGTCAACGCCCTGTTTGGGCAATCGGCACGACTGACGCTCGTCCAGGTCGGCGTCTCGTTCCTCGCAGGGGCGGCGCTCTATGTGACGCGGATGACCACGGGAACGCTACTGGTGTGCATCGTCCTCCACGCGCTCTGGGACTTCACGACGGGCGGGACCCTGCTGACTGAGGGCAGGCAGAAGGCGTCGACGGCGATCCTCGGGTTTGGGAGCTACGCGATCGGGGTCGTCGCCCTCTGGTTCGTCATCCCCTGACCGCGCAGCTCCCGAGACACAAGCCGACGACTCCGCCGGTCGCTGCGGTCACTGACCCGGGCTGCGATAGCGGGGCCCGGTCGCGGTCGGGCCTGCCTGCAGCGCCGCCTCCTCAAGCTCGCCGGCAAGGTGGCGATCGCCGCGATTGATGTCGGCGTATTCGTTCCACGCACGCTCGAGCCCGTCGAGCGTGCCCTGGCTCGCGTGGTTCACCAGGAGATAGTTCCGGAGGCGATTGAAGCTCAAGCCGCGCTGGCGCGGCCACTCGGGATCGCCGGCCGCGTCGCGGGCGAGCCCGCCGACCGCATCGTCGCGCCCGCGCTGGCCGAGCAGATAGTCGGAAAATGCAATTGCCACAGGTACTCCTTGACCGGGACTTCGTTACGGGAAGTATGGCGCGCGCACGAATCTTTGCCCGATCGGCACCACGCCCCCGACTCGACGGCTGGGCGGGCGGGTCCGCAGGACGGGTCGGGCGGTGGTCCGACGAACCCTTGCGTTGGACGTCGGTCGGGCATGCGCCCGGCTCGGACTCTCACCGAGCGTCAGACCTCCGTGGCGGCTCGTCGGGGCGGCTGCGGCCGTCATGATCGCTGTCGGATGTCGTCAATGGCAGCGCCGGCCCCGGGCAGCGTCGTCAGACGACGAGAGTGCTCTCGAGGGCGTAGAGGGTGGCGGCCGTGCGATTCGTGACGCCGAGCTTCCGATAGATGTTCGACAAGTGGAATTTCACGGTTTGCTCGGTGATGCGCAGTTGATCCGCAATACCGACGTTCGGCAGGCCCTCCGCAACCAACTTGAGCACCGTGACCTCGCGCGCAGTCAGGTCACCGACCGCCACATGGTCGACGGCCCTGGTCGGATCGTGTCGGTCCGCGGGCCGGCGATCGTGGACGACAGATCCCTCGAACACACTCCGGATCGTGGAGGCGAGGTCCAGTGGGTTGATCGACTTGACCACGTACGCCGATGCGCCACAGCGGAAGGCCATCCTGACGTGCTCGGGATCGTCAAACGTGGACAGCATCACGACCTTGATGGCGGGGTGTGATGCGCGAAGCTGGCGCAGACACGTCAGGCCGTCTCCCTGCGGCATCCGGATGTCGAGGATCACGACGTCAGGACGCACTCGCGAAACGATCGCGACCAGCCCATCACCGCTCATCGCCTCGCCGACGACCCTGATACCGGGTGCAAACTCGAGCGCGCGCCTGATGCCCGCCCGCATGAGTGCATGGTCGTCGGCAATCGCGACGGCAATCTGCCGCCGGTCGGTGGCGGCGGGATCGCGTGGCGCGGTGGCAGTTGTGACGATGACCTCGACCTCGTGAGATGTGGTCTCTCAGCGGTCGATGGTGCTCGGCCGATGGCGGAGTTGGTGGCCGACCGCCGGGTCGGTGTGCTGAATCCGCGCGCGGGGCCCGGGCCGACGCCCGGGAGTGCTCACCAAGTTGCAACGACGTTGCCCCGGAGAGGCGCGTCACACGCGAGGCGATGTCCAGCAAGGGTACTCCCATGCCCGGTATCGCGCCACCCGGATTGCCGACGCAGCCTCCGTCAGTGAGATCTCCCCGAACCGACCACCCAGCGTGGGTCGGTTCGGGGATCGGACCTATGCGAGAAAGGGCTCGAGCTCCGCCCCGATCTCGTTCCCGGTCAGCACATGGCCGTCGTTCAGGCGTTCGAGGAGTTCCGCAATGGTCTTCTTGGCCTCCCTGCGCGTCTCACTGTCGAGAAAGCCGTCGAAGATGTGGTCG
>CAVSFF010000006.1:0-19243 GCA_963727285.1 uncultured Thermoleophilia bacterium
TGTGATCAGGTCATCGGTCTAGTGCCGCCCAAAGGAGATCCGGCGGACGTCGGGCGCCGCGAGTTGTGCCCACCGAGGCCGCCGCGCCGGCGCCGGGACCGCTCACGCGGCTGGCCCTAGCGGAGCGCCGTTGGGACGCATACAGGGCCGGCATCTCAGGTGACTTCCTGTTTGCCACGGTGCCCTAGGTCGTCGCGCCGCGGGCCGACGTCCGCGCCTGCTCATACAGGTCCACGATTTGCGCGGCGATCCGTGGCCACGTCATCGACCCCGCGACCACGCCCCTGCGACCGTTGGCGGCTCGGAGCGCACGCTCCGTCGGATTGCTCACGGCTGCGACAAGCGCATCGGCGAGCGCGGCCTCGTCATCGGGCGGCACCAGCCAGCCCGTGCGGAACGGCGACCGCGGGTTCGCGTCGATAAAGGTAGGGGGCCCGTACACGTCGCACGCAATCGGCGGCACCCCCATCATCATTGCCTCCACGTAGACCTGACCGAACCGCTCGGCCACCGAGGGCACCGCCAACAGATCCGCCGCCGCGAGCGCGGCCGGGAGCTCATCCTGCTCGCGCCAGCCCGCGAGGAAGATCTCATCGCGAAACGGTGACGCCTTGGCGGCGTCTGCGGGATGCTCACCCTCCCACTCACCCTGAGCGCCACCGACGAAGATCAGCGGCACGGGTTGAGCCAACCGCGCCTGGGCCTGGGCGTGCGCCCGAACCAGAAGTGCCGCCCGCTTGACGGCCGTGAACCGGCCAACGAACAGCACGATCATCGCCCCCGGCGCCTCGATCAGGGCGAGGTCGGCAGGCTCGTAGCGGACCGACCCCGGATGTTGGTCGACGGGCGTCCAGCCCCGGGGGTCCTCAACGAGCCACCGACGCCAATGCGCCCGCCGGACGGACGGGGACGACCGCCGCGGCGCGAAGAGCGTTGGATCGGCCCCGTTCGCTATGACCGCGATCCGCTCCCTCGGCACGCCGAGGAGTCGGACGGCGTCGTCGGCCGCGGCCTCCGTCGCGGCAATCAGCCAAGTCGAGGCGTGGGCCCACTCACGCATCCGCTCTCGCCAGGCCATGCCGTATGGCCATGCCGCACCGCGTTCGATGGCCTCAAGCATGAGCAGTTCGGTGCCATGCAGGTGCGTCACACGCGGGAGTTGTGGCGCGAGCCGCGCGATCGCCGCGTGGGCCGGGGTAAGGTGGTGAAGATGGGCGATGGTGACGTCGTCGAGGACCCCCTCGGCGCCGAGGATGCGCTCCCATGCAGAGATCAGGTGCTCGGCGGTTGCATCGTCGAGCGCAGCGAAGACCCGGTCTGGCGCCCCGAGGCGCTCCTCGTAGGACGGATACATGGGAATCCAGGCAGCCTGCGGCGCCGTTGACCGCGCCGCCTCGTCGTAGGGGACCGGGACAAGGTCCGTGACGTCGCCAAAAAACGTGGCTGCGTTCTCCGGCGAACCGGGCGGGCCGAGCGACCCGGAGACGACCTTTACGCGCCATCCACCGGGTGCGAGGGGGAGCGTCCGGGCCAGGGACCGCACGACTTGGGAGGAGCCGCCACGCGGAGAGAAGATCAGCACGTGCATGGCCGTGGGCATGGATGCTCCTCGTCAGGCGCACGGCGGCATGGTCACTCTCCGCGCGGCAATCGATGACCAAGAGCCAGCGTGGTCAGTTCACCAAGGAGGAGCATATCTCCACAAAGCCGATGGTCCAGGTAATCATCATCCCTCAGGCGAATCGCATGTCGACTGTCTTTGCGGGAACTGCTCGATGCCCGTGGGGTGCGTCACAAGCGAGCCGCAGCAATCTCGGCTTGAGGACCGGCCGTAGAGCCAGCGTCAGCATGAAGCTCGGGGAGTCATCGTGAAGGTTGGCAACCCCTGCCGCATAGCGAGTGTGCTCGGGGACCCGCGCCTGACGGGAAGCTGGACAGGCCTCATTCTCTTCCGATCTGCAAGCGACCGAGTGGCAACGGGTGGGCAACACACCACCCTGCATCAACCCCAAAGACGTTCGGGGGCGAAACGGCCGAAATTGGCCTGTCCGAGGTGGCCGGCGCGACGAACCGCAGCCAGGCACAAGCGCCGCGGCGTTCTCGTAATGAAGGGGTCAGCGTTTCGAATCCTTCACCAACATCACACGTAACGTCGACGACAACCGGAGACCGGCAACCACGAAGCACCCCTAGGTGCACGCCTGAATCACCCCGGAGGCGTCTCCAGAATCGAAGCGGCGCCTCGCTAGCCCGACGGTTCTGCCGAAGGTGTCCTGAAACTCTGTGCGGAAGGCCTGCTTGTGTTGGGAGCGAGCTGATGAATTCCTCAGGCACAACGATCAGGGCCGGTCTGAGAGGATCGAGCGTGTTGGGGCCCCCGAACGGACGTCGAAGGAGCTGAGCCAAATGATCGCGAGTAACGATGAGTCCGACGGAGCGACGCGGGTGGCCTACATCCTCGGCGTACCGTTAGCCGAGAACGTCGTGCGCCAGTGGCCGCAGATGGGCGAGGTTGTGCGTACAAGGAGGCTCGTCGCCGAGGTCGAGGGCAATTTCCCCGAACTCACGCTGGAAGTTGGCAGGCGTGTGCGCCTCGGTGATGTCGTCGTGGTGGAATGGACCTGCAACTACGGTGACGGACGCCTATACCGGAACGTGACCGTCGGCGAGTTGGAAGACGGGAAAGCCGTGCGCGTCACCGACTACTGGGGCGAGCCCACGGTGACACCCGAGTGGCGCCAGGCGATGACCGACCGCCTCGAAATGCCGGGCGACGGCATCTGGCCGGATGCAGAGCACCTCAGCCACTACTAGGGCGCGCGACTCGGGACCACGCGCTCGTCGACCATGGCGCGGCCGGCAGGTAACCTGATGGATCCGGCCGCTCTGAGCTCGGGACCGGCCAGGTTCACTTCTCGTAATCTGGCACCAACAAACCATTGGGCGACCATAGGCCGCAGGCAATGAGGAGCCATCTCGCCCGGCCCGCGTGGGCCGAGGCTGGCGGCACTCGGCTGACGCTGAAGACTCCAAGATGCGCCTGCGGGTCTCCAGTGCCGCGTCCAAGGCACTTCGCGCCCGTTGGGTGCGGGTTCCCTGCGACCTCTTCGCGCGGATCGTTGAACTCGTGCTACGCGGCGACCCGCGACCCCGACGCGCCAATATCCCCGAACGCGACACACGCTCGGATGCCCACCGACCTCGGCCGCCTCGAGTCGGGGTGCCGGCGGTCTGACGCCGACATGGCAGGCGATCTCAGCCGCGACGCTCCAACATGCGAACTACAGCAACGGTCGCTGCTATCAGAATCGCCAACCCGACCAATGCTGCAAGTCCCTTAATCATCGTTGCCTCCCCGTTCACACGTCAGTTTCATCCGCCAATCTCGTGCGAGCCTATTGGAGACGCCCGACCGGCGGAAGGGGCGTCTATTCGAACGTCAGTTCGATCCGGGTGCTCGAATCGAGGTTGACGGACGGCGACGCGTGGTGGCTCGGATGGTGGCAACCAAGGTCCACTCTCTCAGGAGACCTCTCCAATGAGCGGTTCATGACGCTTCGGGCGGCGGCAAGCGCTCCAGACTCGAAGGGTCGGAACAACGTGGGAACATGGAGTCCATGCCAGCACGCTTAGTTCGCACAGTAATTCCCGGCGTCTACCGCCGTGGGAGCAGCTACGTGGTGACCTACACCGACCCGGCCGGCACGCGGCGCAAGCGTTCCGCCGCGAGACTCGCCGAGGCCAGGATCGGTAGATCCTGATTGACGGCCGACATCGCCCGCGGCAACTACCGCGCGTCCGACTGGGCGAGTGCGCCGTGGAATGGCTGCCGACCACACCGCATAGGGGTCAGCGGTACCTATGCCGGCGCAGAAGCGCGACTGTGCTGGCAAGAACAAGCGGCACGCCTGCTCTACAAAGAAGCGCGCTCTGAGAAGTTGAACCAAGTCGCGGACCCAGTGGAACCAAGTTGGAACCCATCCCGAGTGCTAGTCCCGGAAAATGCCTGTTTGCACGGCGTGCCAGGGATCCTCACGGGCGACTCGGGATGAAGGGGCCAGCGGTTCAAATCCGCTCGTCGGCTCTTACCCCCATGCCGGGTGATGACGGGGTCGTCTGCAGGTCACAGGTGGCAACACAGCACCCTGCACGAACTGCAAATCGCTGGGTGTCCGAAACGGCCAATATTGGCTTGAACGAGGCATTCACCGCGACGGACCGCAACCAGCCACAAACGCTGCAACGTCCTCGTTATGAAGGGGTCAGCGGTTCAAATCCGCTCGTCGCCTTTACCCCCATCCCGGGTGATCAATCGGTCAGCGTATCTAGTCCTCGTGTACGGCGAGCTCACCTCGGACTACCTGGAGAGCGGGCCCGAGGGCTTGGACGGTGCGGATCGAACGGCCAGGCGCGCCCGATGGCCCGAAGCGCGACCCGGGATAGCGTGCGACGCCCTTCGACCCGCGGATCCGCCCCTCGGGACCTATGCTCGTCCGGCGGGCCCGGTGAGGGGCGTAGGAGCCTGCATCACAACTCGGCACCCTCCCTCGAGAGGATCGGCGATCTCAAAGGTGCGCAACCGCCCGCCGGCAAGTGCCGTGTCGGCCAGGCCGGCGCTCAGGCCGCGGTGCAAAATGCACACGAGCTGGCCACCACGGGCAGTCACGGCCTCGGCGAATGGGCAGCGCCCGAGGCGCAGGTCGAGGTCGTCATTCGACGCATCGACGGGCGCAGGCGCAAAGCCAAGCCGCCCAAGCAACCCAATGACCGCCTCGATGCCCGCGCCTTTGGGCAGGAGCCCCTGCCCCTCGCGGTAGCCGTACTGCTCGATGGCGTCCTCGCCCGGACCCGAGGTCACGATGATCCCGACAAGCAGCCGGGCGAGCTCGCGACGGCCCGCGGAGACGCTGCGTGCGAGCCGGAACCGTGCCGCAGGGCGACCACGACCCGACGGCCGTGCCGCTACCACCTCGACAAGGCCCCCCGCCTGCATGAGACGAAGGTGCTTCCGGACCACGTTGTGCTTGAGCCCCACCAAGCCTGCAATCTCGGGCGCCGAAAGCCCCGCCGGCGCAGCCTCAAGTGCAGCCCTTATGGCCTGGCGGGACGGATGCGCCAGGGCACGCGCGGCCTCCAGCCCTACGGGATCCGGGTCCGTCAGATGAGTGTCGTCGCTCATCCCGCCTCCGTTGGGGTGGACACGCGGTCTGCGATGCGATTTCATCTCCCGTGTAGGAGACTAAACAACGCCAGAGGACGCTGCCATGGCCTACATCATCACCGAGCCGTGCATCGGCACCAAGGACACCGCGTGCGCGGACGTTTGCCCGGTCGACTGCATCCACCCCGCCCCGGGCGAGGAGCACTTCCAGCAGAGCACCAAGCTCTACATCGATCCGACCGAGTGCATCGACTGCGACGCGTGCGTGGAGGCGTGCCCGGTGGACGCCACGATGTCTGAAGATGATGCCCCGGCCCAATGGGAGATCTTTCGGGAGATCGACCGGGTGTATTTCGAGGATGGTCACGAGGCCGGCGAGAAGATGGTCGCTGACTACCTGGCGGGTAAGGTCTCCTCGCCGTAGGCCTCGTGCAGGCGGACGGAGTTAGCGCCGGGACCGGGGCGCGCAGACGTCGTGACCCGGTGCCGGCACGCACCGAGTTGACCCGGGCCGTGCCGGCGCTGGTGGGCACCGTGATGCCGGCCGCGGCGCGACAGTGACAGCATCGCCAATCCCCCCCCCGGCCGGAGGGCCGTGCGGGTGCGCGCCAGATGCGCTCTCCGCTCGTTGCCCAATTGGTGTGATCGCCGGCGGTTTCGTCATGCCCCTGCCCCTCCCGCTTCGACGCCCACGACGGCTGGTCGATTAGCGCCGCGGCGGAATCGATGGGCATCTCCCGGCAAACCGCATCCAAGTGGTGGGGCCGCTATGTCCGGGACGGGGTGTGCCGGGCTTGCCGACCGCTCCAGCCGCCCGCATCGCAGCCCGCTGCGCACGCCGGCGCTCCTGGAGCAACAGATCCTGAATCTGCGCACCCAGCGCAAGCTCGGCCCGGCACGCATCGGCGGGATCCTCGGGGTGCCGGCGGCAACGGTGCACCGGGTCTTGGTGCGCCACGGTGTCAATCGCCTTTCTTGGATGGACCGGCCCACAGGTCGCGTGGTACGCAGGATCACCACCTCGCGCTGCGGGGAGCTCATGCACATCGATGTCAAGAAGCTCGCCGTATCCCCGATGGCGGGCGGCCCCACCGCGCTGACTGCCGGGCCGCCCGCCCGAGGCCAATCGCTACCCGATGATCGCTTCCCCGCCCGGATAGCAGAACGACGAAGCAGGAGAATAGAAGCCTCCAGTGGCCTGCAGGGGCGACGCAGGCCGAAGCGCGTGGATGCTGTGATCGGGCGCCAGGAACTCGAAGTCGAGCACCTCCCAAGGGTCGACAAGGGGCGCGATGACCGGGTAGAGCCCTTCCACGAGCTTGCCGTCGATATCGGTGATGTAGCTCAGTTGCCCGGCTGCGACGACGTCGCCGACGCTCCCGACGCGAACCGTGGTGCGGATCAGATCGACGCCTTCTTGGCGAGTCGTCGCCACAAGGGTGTCACCGCTTAGCTCCACGCGGTCTCCCCTGCCGATGCCGGGACGCCACGCTCTGCCGCGTACTCGCGCACGCCCGCGCTTGAGTTCAGATAGTGCGTCCACCAGCGGCTTGGGGTCGCCCGTCGGGTGCAAAGCGATCGAGGTCCGCACCGGCATATGTCAACGAGTACGCCCCGAACCCGGAGGTCTGCTCGGCCTTATCGACGACGTACTGATTGATGAAGCACTGGCCATTCGCGATCCGTCCAAGTCGCGGATCAACGAGTTTGCCGACGGCCTCGGAATCTGCCGGAATCCACGTCAGGTACAGCATCCGGCTGCTAATGACCATTTGGGGAGCGGCGAGCTTGGACACGATGATCTCCTGCTCTATAGGGTCTTGAGACAATTCACACAACGTGAGGTTAACCGTTTCGATGCCGGTGTTGGGCGGCGTCGCACGGGCAAGCTTCGCTCCGGTACCCAGGCCCCTTGGAGGTGCGCGATGAGAGCGGTCCGGCTCCACCATTACGGAGAGCGGCCGGTGGTCGAGGAGGTGCCCGAGCCGGTCCTGCGTGGCCCGCATGACGTGCTAGTCGAAGTCGGCGGGTCGGGGCTGTGCCGAACCGACCTGCACATCGTCCAAGGTCAGTGGGCGGACCGCTCCCGCGTGAGCCTGCCCTACACGCTTGGGCACGAGACCGCGGGCTGGGTCCGCGAGGTCGGCTCCGGGGTGGAGCACCTGCAAGCTGGGGACGCAGTAATCCTGCACCCGCTCATGACCTGCGGCTTCTGCCGCTCCTGCCGAGCGGGCGACGACGTACATTGTCAGGCCAGCGCGTTCCCCGGAATCGATACCGATGGCGGAATGGCCGAACTGGTGCGCACCACGGCTCGATCAGTCGTCAAGCTGGAACCAGACACCCAGCCGGGCAACGTGGCGGCGCTTGCCGATGCCGGGCTCACCGCCTACCACGCTGTCAAGAAGGCTCTGCCCCTACTGTATCCGGGCACCACCTGTGTAGTGATCGGGGCCGGTGGGCTGGGTCACATCGGCATCCAGTGTCTTCGCGCCCTGTCCGCCACGCGGATCATCACGATCGACGCCAACCCGGCCGCACTACAGCTGGCGGCCGATTGGGGCTCCGACGAGGCCATCCTCGCGGATGGGCCCACGTCAAGCGGGTCCTTGATCTCACCGATGGATTCGGGGCCGAGGTGGTGCTCGACTTCGTGGCCGAGAACGGGGCCGAACGCGACGGCTGGCAGCTGACCAGACGAGCCGGCAGTCACTTCATCATCGGCTACGGCGGGACCTTGCAAGTCCCAACCATCGACGTGATTTCCACCGAGCGCAATATCGTGGGCAACCTTGTCGGCAGCTACAACGATCTCGCCGAGCTGATGGTACTTGCCGAGACGGAACGCGTCGCGTTGCGCACGCGCACCTACCCGCTCGATGCGGTCAACGACGCCATGGACGACCTCGAGGCCGGCCGACTGCAAGGTCGAGGCATTCTCGTCCCCTAGACGGAGCCGCCCCAGTCGCCTCGCGAGCGACTGGGGGGAGAACTTGGGCTCTCAGATCCCAAACGGCCCGAGCGCAAAGTGGTTCGGATTGTGCCAACCACCGTCCATTATGACCTGCGTGGTCATGCGGATTTCCCTCGTCTATGCGGGTCAGGTTTGCCAGGGAAGTCCAAATGCTTGTGCGATGCAGGCCCCTGCGCAGACCTCAATTCCGAGCCTCTTGGTGATCTTTGGGCTCGCCCGTGTTTGCCTACGACGCCGGATGGCACCTTCTGGAGCCCCAAGCGCGGAACGCTCATATCGTGAGCCACACCAGGGCCCAGAACGCGCTCGACGCGACCGTGATGCCTCCCAGAATCAGTGCCGCCAGGGCCATGGACCCGCGCCCCACCGCGTAGCGTATCGACGGGCCTGTCGCGGCGACGGCGTGCCCGTATTCAGCTCGCACGACCCCCGACATCGCCGCGTGTCGCTCTTGCACCTGTCCGGCGTGCCGGGGGCGCGGATCGGCGAGGCGGTCGGCCACGATGCCTACACGTCGGCCCGGACCTATACGCACGTCATGGTGGACGAAACGGAGCGCGAATACGGGGCAATTCTCGCCCGGACGTGACCGGATGTGCGCGCCGCGCGCGTGCCTCGGGGTCCCGAAGTTCTCTGCGAACGTGTACTTACCGAACCCCCTTGCCGCGCGGAAAGCGCATTGGTGGACTCGACGCATCACACCGCATCATCGTGTCCATGCGAGCCCCATCGGAGGATCGAACTATGAGAATCAAGAGCCGCATTGCGGCGGCAAGTGTGACCGGAGTTGCAGCCGCCGCGATGGTTGCTGTTCCGCTTGCAAGCGCCCACAGCGCCCACCAGCACCACTCGTCAAAGCCGTTCGGAGTGGCAGCACGGCTGTCAATCTCCCGGCGGCCGTCTTGAGCGCCATCACGGGTGACGGCATCACCCCGACCGTCGTCGGGCCAGGGCAAGGTCTGGCTGGGCCAGCAGGCTCCCTCTACACCGTGTTCCCCGTCACTGGCGGCAAGGTCAAGCTCAGCGCGGGATCCATCGCTGGCGGCAACATCGCACACAGCGGTGGACTGGACTTCGCCGGCAAGATTGGCGGCAAGCCGGCGGATCTGAAGATCACCAAGTTCAACATCAACTTGGCCACTGGAACCATCAGCGCGCGCACGACACTGACGGTCGGCTCGAGTGTCACGAAGCTCGGTCGGGTGAACGTGTTCCAGTTGGCGGGTGTTTCGGCCAGCGTGAAGGGGCGCATCGTGTCCGGCGCGGCGACCAGTGTCACGTTGACTGCGGCATCTGCCGGTGCGCTCAACCAACTGGGAACGTCATCATCGGCCTTCACCGCGGGACAGAGCATCGGCTCGGCGTCCTTCGTGGCGGCAGTCGGTGGGCACCACCACCATCGGTAGGTGAGGTGTGGGTGACCAGTGCGGCGGGGCCTGCTGTCCCGCCGCACTGGTCGGTCCGTGACCGCCGACGTGCTCCCCCCACCGACCGCGCGCCGCAAGCCCGCTCGATGACCCGGCTACCCCGACGACCTGATGGACATCGCCGACGGGTCCACGTCCCTGGAGACCTACCCGCCTGATGACCCATTCGAGGACTGACCGGACGGGTCCTGGGCCTGCACGCTGCGTGCAGGCCCCGGTGCATACGTCGCAACGAGGCCGGGTCGGCAAACACCCCGAACATCGACGGGCCTGTCGCGGCGACGGCGTGCCGCGAGGCGGGGTCAGCGGGCTTGAACCCTGAGGCACTACCCGGGCCGCAGTATCGGCACCGGGAAACCGGTCGGCCATGTCAGGCACGACCACGTTTACTCGGGGCGTGTCACCTCGGTGGGAACAGGGCGACGTGCTTACCGCTTTGGGTATCACATGAGCATGAGAATGTCTCAATAACGGTGATAGTGGCTCGCCACACCAGCCGTAGCCCAGCGATTCGTGGTACTGCCAGCGGCTTCCTCAACCGAAAGAGACGCGTTGATGGCACGCCCTGTTCAACTCCATTCGGCCGCATCGATCACTCGCCGGACGAAGGCCCCTCGACGTCCACCCCGAAGCCTGTCAGCCTGCCCCGACCCCCAAGCCATCCGAGCCCGAAACCGTGACACCCGTGTGAAACAGGAGACTTGCATCCCTCGTGGACCTACCTGCTTCGACGGGTCTGGCGGACGTATGCGACAACAGAAGGACACGAGATGAACGAGAACCCGCAACAGGAGGACACGATGGATGAGAACCCGCCGGACGACCTGCGGTTGAGCCGTCTGCGTCGCTGGAACCTCCTCGTCGGCCTGGTGCTCGCCGCCCAGGCGGTCGTCATTGCCCTTCTCACCAACGACTTCTCGTCTCCCGGTGACGGCGACGTACATGGGCGGGCCACCCGGCACGCCCGCCAAGCTGACCCACCTGTTTGACCTGCCGCTCGGCTGGGGCGTGTTCGCCTTCATGGCCCTCTCGGCCCTAGCGCTGCTGCTCATCGCCTCGCCCGGCATCTTCGGCTGGTACAAGCGCAACCTGCTGCACGACCGCAACTACGGGCGCTGGATCGAGTACTCCATCACCTCGTCGCTCATGATCGTGCTCATCACGATGATCTGCGGGGTCAGCGACATCGCCGCCCTGCTCGCCATCTTCGGCGTGAACGCCTGCATGATCCTGTTCGGCCTGCTGATGGAGAAGTACGAGACGCCGGGCAGGCCCAACTGGCTGGCGTTCTTCTTCGGCTGTTTCGCTGGCATCATCCCCTGGATCGCCGTCCTCATCTACGTGTGGGCCCGGGCTTCGACGGACCAGCCCGCCCGCTTTCGTCTACGGGATCATCGTCACGCTGTTCGTGTTCTTCAACATCTTCGCGGTAAACATGGTGCTGCAGTACAAGAAGGTGGGGCGCTGGAGGGACTACCTGTTCGGCGAGAAGGTGTACATCATCCTCAGCCTGACGGCCAAGGCGCTGCTCGCCTGGCAGGTGTTCTGCGTCGGTGCTGGCGGGCTCGAGCCCATAACCCGTCGCAGGAGCCGCTTCGGCGTCAGCTCTCCGTAATGGTCCTTCAAGGGCTCGCACAGCCCCTGGAACGCGAACGACCGGCCGAAGGGGCCGGTCGCAGCAACCCGCCCATGGCGGGGGCAGTCCCTCCTGGGGCAACCGGTTACCTGCCGCAGTGCGACGAGACGCCTCTCGCGGGTTGCCACCTTCACACGAAGGGCAACGCGGGCAGACGGGGCGAATCCATGGGTGAGGCGTTGGCAGCAGAGGGCGGCGCGTTCGTCGCCCCGATCGGCTATGAGAACGTTCCTTCTCGCACGGCGTCGCGGTCCGTTGGGGCGCTCGAGCACGCGCTGAGCGCACCGCCCTGTGGCGATCCGGGGCGGACTCATGCCAGCGGACTGACTAGCTGACGTTGCCCGCGGCGCTGGTGCGCTTAGGAATACTCACGCTGCCCGGTCAGTAGACCACGAAAGGAACGTGATCGGCCGGGATGCGTCTCTGGCCGGGGGCGATTTCGACGTACGGCAGACGGCCGTCCTTCGTCCGCCGATAGACCGTTCGGACCCGCACGCCGGACAGAGCGGCACACGCTGCGAACGTGACAGGCTCGCCCCTGTAGTAGGCATCGATTTCGGCATCGGAAGGTTCTCGGTCCCGAGACGGCTCCCGACCGCCGCGTCGAATCGGCGCGTCCACGCGTAGGGATGCATCGGGGATTCGCGGGGGCAACAAGTCGGTCATCGAACGGCGTGCGCGCTCCATGCGGAACTCCTCTGGGTGCCGGGGCCCACGTATTCCATCACTGCGGCTCCGCGTTTGTTCTCTAGTGCACTGGCATCCCCTCCGCCGATGCTGACGAACCATTGGGAGAGCCATCCAGACGAGTCCCGCGTCGCAGGTTAGACGGATCGCGTTTCTCCGGTGCGCCGGGGAGGGCTTCAGCGTCGGCCCCTGGGGCGCGGCGGCGGCGCCCTCGACTGCTCCGGTGCACCTGGTGACGAGGCCGACATCGAGGCTCGAATCGTCATGTTGGCCCCAGGTTGGCCCCAGCCACGGAACTTAATCGGCTTTTGCAGGGACAACCTCGAAACTCGTATAAAGGGGTCAGCGGTTCGATTCCTTCGCCAACATGAACCGTACCGTAGATGACAACCGGGGACCGGCAACGACGAAACACCCCGAACTGAACGTCTGAATTGCCCCGCAGGCGTCTCCGGAATTGAAACGGCGCCTCGCTAGCCCGACGGTTCCGCCAAGGCGTCCTGAAGCTCTGCGCGGAACATCCGCTCGTGTTAAGTGAGCCGATTGATTCCTCAGGCACAGCGACCAGGGCCGGTCTGAGAAGATCGAACGTGTTGGGGCGCGCGAACGGACGTCGAAAAGCTGAGCCAGATGATTGCGAGTAGCGGCGAGTCGAACGGAGCGACGCGGGTGGCCTACATCCTCGGCGTACCGTTGGCCGAGAACGTCGTGCGCCAGTGGCCGCAGATGGGCGAGGTCGTGCGACAAGGAGGCTCGTCGCCGAGGTCGAGGGCAGTTTCCCCGAACTCACGCTGGAAGTCGGCAGGCGTGCAACTCGATGATGTCGTCGCGGAGAGTGGACCTCACCTACGGTGACGGACGCCATACTGGAACGTGACCCTCGGCGAGCTGGAAGACGGGCAAGCCGTGCGCGTAACCGACTATTGGGGCGAGCCCACGGCAACACCCGAGTGGCGCCAGGCGATGACCGACCGCCTCGACATGCCGGGCGACGGCATCTGGCCGGATGCAGAGCGCCTCGGCCACTACGAGGGCGCGGGCCTCGGGAGCACGCGCTCGTCGACCATGGGGGGGCCGACAGGTAACCTGATTAATCGGCTGCTCTGAGCACGGGGCCGGCCAGGTCCACTTCCTGCAATCTGGCACCAACAGACTATCGGGCGACCATAAGCCGCACACAATGGGGAGCGCTCCGGCCCGGCCCGCGCGGGCCGAAGCCGCGACTCGGTTGACGTCGAAGAATCCAAGATGCGCCTGCGGGTTTCCAGCGCCGCGTCCAAGGCACCCCGCGTCCGTTGGATGCGGCTTCCCGGCGACCTCTTCGCGCGGATCTTTCAGCCGGTGCCGCGCGACGACCCGCGACCCGACGCGCCAATATCCCCGAACGCGACACAGGCTCGGATGTGCACCGACCTCGGCCGCCTCGACTCGGCGTGCCGGCGGTCTGACGCCGACATGGCAGGTGATCTCAGCCGCGACGCTGCGCCTGCGAACTACAGCAATAGTCGCTGCCATCAAATCGCGAACCCGACCAACGCTGCAATTCCCTTAGCCATTACTGCCTCCGCGGTCACGCGTCAACTTGATCCGTCAATCTCGGAGGAGCATTTGGAGACGCCGACCGGCGGAAGGGGCGTCTATTCAACTGTCAGTTCCATCCGGATGCTCGAATCGAGGTCGACGAACGGTACGCGTGGTGGTTCGGATGGTGGCAACCACGGTCCAAACCTCTCAAGAGACATCTCCAATGAGCGGTTCTCTACGCTTCGAGCGGCGGCCAGCGCTCCAAACTCGAAGGGTCGGAACAAAGTGGGAACATGGATTCCATGCCACGGCGCTTAGTTCGCACAGCTATTCCCGGCGTCTACCGCGGTGGTAGCAGCTACGTGGTGACCTATCACCGACCCGGCCGGCACGCGGCGCAAGCGTTCCGCCGCGAGGCTCGCGGAGGCAATCTCAGTAGATCCTGATTGACGGCCGTCATCGCCCGCGGCAACTACCGCGCGTCGGACTCGACGAGTGCGCCGTGGAATGGCTGCCGACCACACCGCATAGGGGTCGAGCGGTACCTATGCCGGCGCAGAAGCGCGACTGTGCTGGCAAGAAGAAGCGGCACTCCTGCTTCACAACAAAGCGCGCTCTGAGAAGTTGAACCAATTCACGGACCCAATGGAACCAAGCTGGAAGCCATCCCGAGTGCTTATCCCGAAAAATGCCTGTTTGCACCGCGTGCCAGGGATGCTCACAGGCGGCTCGGGATGAAGGGGGCAGCAGTTCGAATCCGCTCGTCGGCTCTCTCCCCCGTCACCGGGCGTGAAGGGATAATGACCGCGTGGCTTCGGCATTGACGGTCCGAACCCGCTAGGTGAGTGGAGCAGCAGACATGGTCAGTGGCCCGGCCGCCGGAAGCCCCAGGGCCGCCGCCAGCTGGGCATGGCCTCCCCACTCCCAGAGCTGCGCATTCCATCCCCGGGCCTGGGCGAAGGCCGTCAGGTCGTCGCTGTTTCGAGGTCGGCGCAGGCGCTGGACCGGCGACACGCCACGGCCGGTCGCAGCGGGGCGTCGGGCGGCAAGCCGGAGCGCTCCCGGGCGATCTCCACGGCCCGGCGCAGCCCGCCCAGCTCGTCGACCAAGCCGCGCTCGGCGGCGTCGGCCCCCGTCCACACCCGGCCGCGCGCCACCTCGTGGACGGCGTCGCGAGTCATGGAGCGCCCAGCGGCAACCTTCTCGGTGAAATCGTCGTAGACGAGATCGAGCCACTCATTGAGCTTGACCCACTCCTCCTCGCTGAACCCGGTCTGCGACGAGAACATCAGCGCCTGGCGCCCGCGGGCGAGACTTTCGACCCGCACCCCGAGCTGCTCGAGGAGCCCGCTGGCCCGGAGCTTGCCGCCGAACACGCCGATCGAACCGGTGAGCGTCGCCGGTTGCGCCACGATGACGTCGGCCGCCATGGCCACGAAGTACCCGCCCGAACCGGCCACGTCGCCCATCGAGACCACGACGGGCTTGCCGGCCTCCCGGGCAAGGCACACCTCGTGCCAGATGGTGTCCGAGGCGACATAGGAGCCGCCGGGGCTGTTGACCCGAAACACGATCGCCCTGGTGCGTTCGTCTCGTACGGCGGAACGAAACGCCGCGGCGATGGTGTCTGCACCCGCTGCCTGCCCGAACGGGCCCCGCCGGGACCGGCCCGTGCGGATGGCCCCGCTGGCCTCGATGAGCGCGACCGCCGGTCGCCGGGTGTGGCGGGCCCGACGGACGCGGTCCCAACGCCGGCGATACCGGGAGAGGTAGAGCAGCGTTGGCTTCTCGCCCCAGCGGCGATCGACCGCCGCACGAACGGCATCTCGATACCCGAGGTGATCGACGAGCCCGGCCTCGTGGGCCTCGACGGCGGTGATCGGCGCCCGATCGATGAGTTCACGCACCCGGTCCTCGGACAAGCGCCGGCGTTCCGCCACGGTGGAGACAATCTGCTCGTAGGTCGACGCGGCCAGCCGCTCGGTCGCCTCGCGATGTGCCTCGCTGAATTCGGTGCGCAGAAGGCTATCCACCGCGCTCTTGTACTCGTGGCGCTGTGCGAACAGCGGCTCGACGTACGCGCGGTCGAGGGCGCCGCGTACGAACACCGCCGGTCGCCGATGCGCCCATCAGGCCCACACTGCCCGACGGCTGGAGCCACACCTCGCCGAACCCGGAGGCCAGCACATAGGCCGTCGTCCCGCGCCCGAGTTCACCGAACGTCTCGGCCCAGGCGATCGCGTCCTTGCCACTGGCCCGGAAGCGCTCCACGGCGTCGGACAACTCTTGGGCCTGGGCCAGCGATATCGAGGTCGCACCCACCTTGGCCAGTAACCCGACGACATCGGGGTCTTTGGCGGCGTCGGCGAGCCGGTCGACGAGCGTGCGGAGTACGAGGCGGTGTCGGGCCAGCATACGTTCGATGGGATGGGAACCGATGTCCTCGACTAGTTCTCCGGTGAGGTCGAGCTCGAGCAGGATCGTCATGGCCGGACGCTACCGCGAATTTGGCGTCGGGCATCGACCACCTGTTTACGGGCGATGAACGGGTCGATGCGATCGGGACGGAGAGTCGAGTCGTTCGCCGCGTTGTCGGCCCGACGCCACCGACGACGAACCGCGTTCGACCGCTCGGAGGCCTTCGTCACACGGCATCGCCCAACGAACACCGACCCCCCACTCGACGTCGCGATAGGCAGGAGCCCCTGCTCCAGGATCGCCGCACCACGAGTCCACGCCATGCCCACGGGAATTGGCGAACGCCCGGCGGTCACGGACCATTCGTCGAAACGGGCGACGAGGGTCGGACGTGCGGTCCTCGGCGTGGACGGCAGGCGCTGTTAGATGCCATCCCGGCCTGATCGTCGAGGTCCTAGCGGTCACTTCGTGATCGTTGTTACATAAAGAGGCATGACCGCACGCCCAGACCGGGGGGCATCAATGGGCAGCGTCTACAAGGTCATCGAGATCGTCGGAACGAGCAGCGACTCGTGGGAGGACCCCACGCGGGCGGCAATCACCACCGCGAGCCGCACGCTTCGAGATCTGCGTGTCGCGGAGGTCGTCCGGCAAGATGTGACGATCCGCGACGACGGCCAGCCGGACGAGTTTCGGATCCGCCTGAGTGCGTCGTTTAAGTACGAGGACGGCTAACACGCCGAGCGCGCACCCCCGGGCTTCGGCTCCGGGCGCCCGATGGCGCGGCGGTGCCGCCCATGGCAACGCCGACGTGGGACCGGCATGCAGCCCGCCGCCCCGATCAACCGCCCCACGAGGCCCTGGGGCGCTGGAGCCCGGGGGCACATCGCACTGCTTCGACTACGTCGGGACCGCCCGGGTGCGTGCATTGTCGACCGGGCCGTCGTCGTGACGCGTGCGCAAGGACGGCCGGGGTCGCGTACAGAACGGGTCCTCCGGCGCCCGGTCAGCGGGTGCCGTCCACCGGGGCATGTCGGCGAATGATGCGTCGGCGCCCACCGTTGAAGCGTTCCTGAACGGAAGCCAGTGGCACCTCCTGGTCGCTCTCGGAATCGGCCTGCTGATCGGGCTGGAGCGGGAACGCCGCAAGGGTCATGGGCCGGATCGCGAGGCGGCCGGAGTGCGCACGTTCGCGCTTGTTGCACTCCTTGGCGGCCTCTGCGCAGCCTTCGGTGGCGTCGCAGTGCTGGCCGTTTGCGCTGCGTTTATCGCCGTCGCGGGGCTCGCCGCATACACCATCCGCCGGAACGACGATCCTGGACTTACCACCCAGGTCGCGCTCATGACCACCTTCCTGCTCGGCGCGCTGACCAGTCGCGATGCCGCGCTCGCCGCCGCCCTTGCTGTCATCGTGGCGGTATTGCTGGTGGCGCGGACGCTGCTGCACCGCTTCGTGCGCGACTCGCTGTCGGAGCAGGAAGTACACGACGGGCTCATCTTTGCCACCGCCGCGCTCGTCGTCCTGCCATTCGTTCCGAACGACGAGCTGGGGCCATACGGGGTCTTCAACCCATTTGTGATCTGGCGGCTGGTCGTGATCGTCATGGCGATCGGTGCGGTCGGATACGCCGGAATTCGGCTGTTCGGCGCGCGTCTCGGACTTGCTGTGGCGGATTCGCAGTGGGGTTCGTTTCGAGCACGGTCGCCGTCGGGCTCCTTGGAGTGCAGGCGCGCCGAGATGGCCGCCTGCTGCGGAGCGCCTGTGCCGGTGCGGTGCTGGCGAGCCTTGCAAGCATCATCGAACTCGCCGTCGTTATCGGGGCAGCAGATCCCGCGACGCTTTGTGCCCTCTCCGTGCCGTTGGCGCTGGCCGCGCTGAGCGCGGGCGCCTACGGAGGTGTCTTCGCGTTCCGCTCCCTGCGGGGCGATCCCGCACCCTCGATCGACCGCGGCCACGCGTTCGACCTAAAGATCGCGCTCGGCTTCACGGTGGCGGTAACCGTTGCGATCTTCGCAGCGGCGGCACTACGGGATGCGATGGGGAGTTCGGGGCTGGCTCGGCGTTGCCGCGGCCGGGCGGTAGATATCCAATCCGGCGCGATCGCAGTCGCCGGTCTGTCCGCGGCCGGAAAGATGGCACCCAGCCACACCGTGGTCCCGATCCTCGCCGGGCTGTCGGCGAGCACCCTCACCAAGGTGATCCTCGCCGTCGTCACTGGCGGCCGGCGATACGCCCTGTGCGTGGCGCCAGGTCTTCTGCTCGTCCTCATCAGCGCATGGGCCGGATTGGCGGTCGCTGGACTCGCTGACCAACCCAGTCCCGGCGCCGTCGCTGGCATACCAGCAACACGAGACCGCGTCGCCACGTGCGGCGAGCCACCGACACCTATCCTGATCGGAACCTCGCAGATCCACTGGAGAACGGGTCCAGATCCTGCAGTCCCGCATCACCTTGACCCGCTCAACTCGGGCGAGGATGGGGCCTCCGCTCGCGTCGTGGCAGCAGCTTCATTCGCCTACGTATTGAGGGCAGCAGGGCACGTGCCGGTGACCTCCGACGCGGGGGCGCGGGCAACGCTTCGGGCCGCGGAATCTCGCCACTTGCGCCGCTGAGAGCTCCGCGAGAAACTGACGACATGGGTAGATCGGGCCGCAGGCTGGCATTCCTCGTGTGCCTTATCGGTGGCGTCTACGGGCTCGTCCTGCGCCCACGGATAGTCCGTTGGGGTGCCAGCGACGACGAAGTGAATCAGAGCATTCCCGGGGAACGATCTGATACCCGACGGCACGCGAGCCGCGACCATGGCCGTCACCATCGATGCGCCGCCGACCGAGGTATGGCCGTGGCTCATCCAGATGGGCTGGGACCGAGCAGGCTGGTACTCCTGGGATCGCCTTGACAACGGCGGCCGCCGAAGTGCCCGAGACGTCCACCCGGAATGGCAGGACCTCTCCGTTGGAGACCGCCTGTCGGCTTGGTTACCCGGTGGCCCGATGGAGGCCTGGGAGGTTGCCGGGCTCGAGCCGAGACGATTCCTGGGCTTGCGCGGCCTCAGCGACCTTCGGGATGCGTGCTCGACCCGACCCAACCGCGCCCGAGTCGTACACGGAGGGCCTCTGGGGATTCCTCCTCGAAGACCTGCCCGGTGATCAGACGCGCCTCGTGGTCAGCGGGTACCAGACACTGCGTCCCCGGTGGCTCGAAGGCCCGTTTAACTTCCTGGTCTACCCACTCATGCACTGGCCGATGCAGACCCGTCAGTTCGCCACCATCAAGCGCAACGTTGAGACCGCCCGGAACGCCGCGACCGACGGCCAGCACTAGCGGCACGCCGACCGCGATCACCGCCGGCAAAGGGCCGGAGGTAGGGTCAACAGGGCGCTGAGCCGAATCGGACCGCCGGCACGACCTTCGT
>CAVSFF010000007.1:0-36166 GCA_963727285.1 uncultured Thermoleophilia bacterium
CGCCGCGAAATCCCTAGTTCATGCGGGTTCCGAGGTGCCTGTCGCAATAGATGTCGCAATCCGCTCATAAGACGCGTCAATCAACAAGCGCCCACTTACGGTCGCCGTCGGATCACACGAGCCGCTACCTGCGAACACGCGAAGATCGCATGCTCGTCCAAGCCACAGAGGAGGCGTACCGTGAACGCTGGATCGGGAGCGTCGGGCGCCGTTCAGGCGAAGCCCAAGACGAGAATTAGGCTCCCGATCCCCTGCGTCGCCGGCGAGCACTGATGCGAACCGTCGCACGGCGCAGCCCCGCCGCCACGCGCTCGTCGACCAGATCCGGCCCCGTCACAAACGTGTTGGAATAGCGCCGCTGCGGAATTTCGCCCGGTTTCGTCGTGTTGGATCAACGTCGATTGGCGCGCTCCCTCAGGTCGCGTGCCTTTTCCGGCGTCATCGCCGCCCGCACGCGCGGCAGGATGGTGATCGCAAACGCGGCCACCCCCAGAGTCGGGATGACGGCCGCGACTTCCAGCAACAGGGTCCAGGGTTGGCCGTCGCCGTCGTCGACCAACGGCTGGGCCAGCACGCGCAACACCAGGCCAGCGTTGACGCAGCCGAATGCGAACCACGCTCCCGGGGCGCCGGGGCGCGCGCCCTGGACGCGAGGAAACATCCAGTAGGCGACTCCCATGATCGTGAGCAGGAGAAATCCGACCAGCAGGATGTGGGCGTGCAGCACCGGCCACGTTCCGCCGGGATCATGGCCGCGGGCCTGCTCGATGAGCATCCAGGACCCGAGCGCCATCCCGACGACCAGGTACAACAGCGCGCAGCGCACGCACCAACGACTCACCGACGGCACGGGATCCCCCTGTTCGGCAGGGATCGCATTCGGCTACCCCGCCAGCATGACGCCGAGCAGGAGCGCCGCAAGCGCGGTCACCCCGGAGGTCGCGCCCCAAACGCGCCCGAGATCGCGCACCGGAGACAGAGGGTGTGCACGTACGCGGCGATCCCGGACAGCGCGACGACGGCGAGCTTGACGTTGAGCGTGGTCTTCCAGGCCGAGGACTGATCCGAGAGCCCGACGGCGACCACATTCCAGACGCCCGTGACGATGAGGACGGCGAAGCCCGCCCAGAGGATTCTGGTCAGGTGCCGGGCCACGGGTCGCAGGACGTCGTCGCCAAGGCGACGCAGCAGCGGCACCAGCGCGGAGAAGATCAGTTGCCCGCCGACCCAAATCGTGGCGCCCAGTACGTGGAGAAACAGGCGCACGTTGTCGAGGGTGACGGGCAGCATCAGGTCTCCTTGCCCGATTCGCGGGGCGGGATGTGGACGGCACCGGGCCCCGCGGACCTACCGGTCCCCGCGGGGCCCGGCCGAGACCGAGCCAAGATCGCAGGTCGCGGGTGGTCATGCCGGAGGCGCGACCGCCGATGCCGTGGGATGGGACGACCCGCCGCGGCGCATCAACTCGAGGACGACGACGGCGAGCATCGCAGTGACCGCGAGTGCCGCGAACCCGAGGGTGTACGAGCCGGTCTGGGTCTTCACCCAGGCCATGACGAGCGGGGGAAAGAACCCGCCGAGCCCGCCTGCGGCACCGACGACGCCGGTCACCGCGCCGATGCGGTCCGGGAAGTCATGGGCCACGAGTTTGAACACCGCGCCCGTGCCGAGGCCGAACGCGATTGCCATCGCCAGGCAACAGATCGTCAGCGGGACCATCTGCTTGTAGACGAGCGCTAGGCCGGCGGCGAGCACGACCGTGGCGCCGAGCGCGATTCGCAGGACGCGGTCGGCCCCGATGCGGTCGGACAGCCACCCGCCGATCGGGCGGGCAAGTACTGCCAAAAGAGCGAAGCCCGCCGCGCGGGCGCCGGCGTCGGTCTTGGCGACGTGGTGCACGCCGTGCAGTAGCTTCGGCAGGTACGCGAACATCGCCACGAAGCCGCCGAACAGGACGAAATAGTAGAACGTCGGAGCCCAGACGCGCGGCTCATCGCGCACGACCCGCAGCTGGTTGCCCATCCGCGCGTCGGGGTTCCGGGACCCTGGCGCGTCGCGGCCGGCGACAATGAACACGATCGCCATCACGGCAACAGCGGCGAACGCGACCCAGAACGGCGCGGCCAGACCCCAGCGCTTGGCGATGCGCGGCGCCAGGAGGCCGGCGATCACCGTGCCGCCCATACCCATCCCGTAGATGCCCAGCACCGCACCCTGGCGGGCCCGCGGGTACCACCGGCTGATGAACGGGACGCCGATCGCGAATGACGCACCGGCAAAACCGAGGAAGAATCCGATGACGAGCATCGTCGTGTAGCTGTCGTGAAAGAGCGCCAACAGCGCCGTCGGGATCAGCGTGAACACCAGCAGCGCCGAGAACACGACCCGACCGCCGAAACGATCGGTCATCACCCCGAGCGGAATGCGCATCAGGGAACCCATGAGCACCGGCACGAGCGATCAGCAGCGCGAGCTGGCTGTCGCTGAGATTTAGATGGTCCTGCAGCGTCGGACCGAGCGGGCCGAGCATGCTCCAGGCGAAGAAACAGATGGTGAACGCCGCGGTGCCAAGCGTCAGGGCTGCGGCATTGCCGCGCGGCTCAGCGGGTGACATGGGGACTCCTCTCGAGTGATTCTTGGTGGGTAGCGGGATGTCCGCAGCGGGGGCAAGCGCGCGCGATCGGTAGAGGATCGGACTGCGTCGGAGGTACGAAACGGGGACGCTCCAGGCGTGGACTAGCCGGGAGAATGGCCACAGCGCCAGCAACAGGAACGCCAAGGTGATGTGAACCTGGTAGATCAGCGGTGCTGAGGCCATGAGTCCGGGGTCGGGTCGAAGTTCGAACAGCCCGCGGAACCAGGGGGCGACGGTCGCCCGGTAGTCGTAGCCACCGCCTAAGAGATTCCGCCCGACGGTTTCGCCCATCCCCGAGAGCATCACGATGCCGAGCAGGGTGTAGGTCGCAATATCAACGTGCGACGTCGCCGAGCGGACCCTCGGAGTCGCGCCACGTCTGACGATGAGCATGAGAAACCCGACGGTCATGGCGGTGCCCGACAGGGTGCCCATGGTCACCGACATGTCGTGGTACCCCACTCGGGCAGTCCGGCGGCATTGGTCAGCGACGCGGGGACCAGCAGTCCGAGTACATGGCCGCCGATAACCGCAAAGAGGCCGAGATGGAACAGCAGGATGCCCGGACGCAGCCAACGGCCCTCGAGCAGCTGGGTCGAACGCGTCGTCCACGTGAGCTGATCGCGGCGGTACCGCCAGACGTGCCCGACCACGAAGATGGTCAAGCAGACATATGGGATCACGACCCACAGCAGCCAGTCGACGCGGGTCATCGACGCGCCTCCTCGGTTAGCGTCGCGCCGACGTCACTGCACGGTGCAAGCGGACGCCGGGCGTCCGGCATCACTTCCGGTGGGGCAAATGGCTCCAAGCCGACCTGCTCGACCGGCGGGCCCTCAGCGATCAGGTGCCTCACCGCCGCTGCCTCGTCGTCAGTGATTTCGGGCATCCAGACACAAATGGCCTCAGCGACGCCGGCATACGGGGTCTCGGCGCGTACGAGAGCCAACCGCAAGACCTCGAGCTGAGGCCGGAACTCCGTCAACAGCGCGACGCCGTCAGCGCCGGCGCGCGCGGCATACTCGAGGATCACCGGAAGATGGTCGGGCAGCTCACTCGTCGTCCAGCTCGAACCCGGCGTGACGATAACGCTCCTTGAGGGCCAAGAGCGCAAGACCCCGCTGCCGGCGATCGCCGTAGGTCACATAGGTGAGATCCAGCGAAGTGCGCCGGGACATGTCAAACACCTCGACGTAATGGTGCGCGAGGTCGTTTGGCGGCTCGATGGCCCACCAGCGGGCGAACCGCCGCAACCAGGTGCGCGCTGCCGAATCCGGGAGTCCGTCGACGACATCCACGAATTCCTCGCGTACATCGAGGATCTCCTGGTCCGGGTAACTGAGCGCGATCGATGCCAGTTGCAGCAGGTTCATGCCGGCTGTCCTCCAATCGCGGGCGGCAGCACCGCGTCCTGGCATCCGCAGCTTCCCTCGCCGCATCCGTGCGCGTCGCGGGTGACCGACGGCAGTGCGGGGTCCGGGTCCGCCTGCGCCCGATCCTTGTCGTCGGTCGCCCCGCCGTCGCGTCCGGTTCCAAGATGGAACCCATCGTTGGGCTCCGATGCGACGTCACCCGAGGCAGCGAGGTTGACCCCGCACCCCCCGGGGCCCCCGGCGAACTCCAAACCGCAGGAGCCCTGCTGGTCGACGAGCTCGCCTGCGAACTCAAGGTGAGCCGAAGGGATCACGAACCGGTCGGAGTACTTGGCAAGCGCGAGCAGACGGTAGAGGTCCTCAAGCGCCTCCGGCTCCATGCGGACGCTGCGCGCGACAGGAACGTTCGCGCGTCCGTCGATCGACTTGGTGCGCATGTAGGAACGCATCGCCGCGAGCTTCTTGAGCACCTTCCGAATCACGTCGTCATCGCCGGCCGCCAGCAGATTCGAGAGGTACCGGACCGGGATCCGGAGCGAGTCAATGGCGGGAAACACGTCGTCGGGGTCCGCAGTGCGAGCCCTCGCCCTCGATCATCCCCATCACCGGGGAGAGCGGCGGGACGTACCAGACCATCGGCAGCGTCCGGTACTCGGGGTGGAGCGGGAGTGCGACCCGATGTTCCATCGCGAGCTTCCAGACGGGCGAGCGCTGGGCGGCGTCGATCCAGTCCGCCGGAATGCCTTCCGCCTCGGCGTTGCGGACGACCTCCGGGTCCCGCGGGTCCAGGAACACGTCGAGCTGGGCATCCAAAAGACGCTTGGGATCAGGCGTTGCCGCCGCCTCTGCGACGCGGTCGGCGTCGTAAAGAACGATGCCGATATAGCGGATGCGCCCGACACAGGTCTCCGAGCAGATCGTGGGCATTCCTGCCTCGATCCGCGGGTAGCACAGGGTGCACTTCTCGGCCTTGCCGCTTTGCCAGTTGAAGTACACCTTCTTGTACGGACAGCCGCTGACGCACATGCGCCAGCCCCGGCAGCGCTCCTGATCCACGAGCACGATGCCGTCCTCGTCGCGCTTGTACATCGCCCCCGACGGGCACGAGGCCACGCAGCTCGGGTTCAGGCAGTGCTCGCAGATGCGCGGCAGGTACATCATGAAGACGCGCTCGTACTCCATCTTCACCGCGTTCTCGATCCCCACGAGGTTCGGATCGCGCGGCGCAGTGCCGGGGCTCCGGCGAGGTCGTCCTCCCAGTTGGGGCCCCACTCGATGTTCATGGGTTCGCCGCTGACCGCCGAGATTGGGCGGGCCACGGGTTGGTGCTCGGACGGGCCCTGCTTGGTCAGCTGCTCATAGTCGTAGGTAAACGGCTCGTAGTAGTCGTCGAGCTCGGGGAGGTCCGGGTTGTAGAAGAGTTGGCCAGGCGCTTGGCGCGAGATCCCGAGCGCAGCTGCAGGCGGCCCTTCTTGTCGAGCTCCCATCCGCCGTGGCGTTCGTCTTGGTCTTCCCAGCGCTTCGGGTAGCCGATCCCGGGCTTCGTCTCGACGTTGTTGAACCACATGTACTCGGCGCCGCCACGGTTGGTCCACACGTTCTTGCACGTGACGCTGCAGGTGTGGCAGCCGATGCACTTGTCGAGATTCATGACCATCCCGACTTGGGCCTTGACGCGCATCAGTACTCCACCTCCGTTTGGCGTCGGCGGATGATCGTGAGCTCGTCCCGTTGAGAGCCCGTAGGGCCGTAGTAGTTGAAGCCCCACGACAGCTGGGCGTAGCCGCCGATCATGTGGGTCGGCTTGAGGGTGATCTTGGTCAGCGAGTTGTGCGTGCCCCCGCGCGTCCCCGAGATCTCCGAGAGCGGCACGTTGATGTGCCGGTCTTGGGCGTGGTACATCAGGGCCGTTCCGTCGGGGATCCGGTGCGAGACGACCGCGCGGCACGCGACGACCCCGTTTTGGTTGTAGGCCTCGATCCAGTCGTTGTCTGCGACCCCGATGCGAGCGGCGTCAGCGGGGCTCATCCAGATCACCGGACCGCCCCGGAAGAGGGTCAGCATGTGCAGATTGTCCTGGTAGGTCGAGTGGATCGACCACTTGGAGTGGGGCGTCAGATATCGCAACGTGACCTCGGCAACCCCGTCATCGAGCTGCGCCGCGCGTGCATGGCGCGTGAGGTTGAGCGGCGGGCGGTAGACGGGAAGGCCCTCGCCGTACTCGAGCATCCACGGATGGTCGACGTAGAAGTGCTGGCGACCGGTAAGGGTGCGGAAGGGCAGGTCACGCTCGATGTTGATGGTGAACGGCGAGTACCTGCGCTCGCGGCTTTCCATCCCCGACCACTCCGGCGAGGCCATCACCTTGCGCGGCTGGATCTGGACGTCATCGAACCCGATCCGGGTATCGGCGTTCTCCTCGGCCAAGTCGGCCAGGTGCGCGCCGGACTGGCGCTCGAGCGCCCGGAAGCCCTCGAGCGCCAAGCGTCCGTTCGTCGTGCCCGACAGGGCCAGCATGCGTCTGGCAGGAGTGCTCGGCCCGGCTCATCACCGGCCGTCCGTCCGCCACACCGCCGCGAACGGTGCCGTGACGCACACCCAACTCCGCGACCTCCTCGACCGGCTTCCAGCCGACGCCCTTCGTGCCGATGCCGAGCTGTTCGACGAGCGGCCCGAGCGCGCCCATGCGGGCGTGGACGTTCGCGAAGTCGCGCTCGATCTCCGTGAGGTGCGGCATCGTGCGACCCGGGATTGGATCGCATTCGCCGAGCTTCCAGTCGCGCACGGGCGCGCCGATCTGGGCGAGCTCATCCGGTGTGTCATGCATGAGCGGCGTGGCTACGACGTCGCGTTGGACGCCGAGGTGCCGGGCGGCGAGCCGGGAGAAGGACTCGGCGATCCGCATGAAGATGTCCCAGTCGCTGCGCGCCTCCCATGGCGGTGCGATCGCCGGCGTGAACGCGTGCACGAACGGGTGCATGTCGGTGCTGGAGATGTCGTACTTTTCGTACCAGGTGGCCGTCGGCAGCACGACATCCGAGTGCAGGCAAGACGCCGTTCATCCGGAAGTCGATCGTCACGAGCAAGTCGAGCTTGGCCTCGGCGGCCTCGTCGCGCCAGACAACTTCCTGCGGGCGCTGATCTGGTGACGATTCGGTGTTGCGGACCGCGGCGGTCGTCACGCCGAGCAAGTGGCGCAGGAAGTACTCGTGCCCCTTGCTCGACGAGCCAGCAGGTTGCTGCGCCATAGCATCAGCAGGCGCGGGAAGTTCTCTGGTGCCCCGGGATCCTCCGCGGCGAATCGCAGCCGCCCGGCCTGAAGCTCGCGCACAACATAGTCGGCTGCCGGGATGCCTTCGTCCTCGGCGGCGCGGGCGATGTCGAGCGGATTGCGGTCGAAGGTCGGGTTAGCCGGAAGCCAACCCATCCGAGCGGCCTTGGCGTACTGATCGGCGAAATGCCGACCGGCGAATGTCTGCCGACCCGTCGGTGACGACAGGGCATCCGCGCCGAGCGCCTCGTAGCGCCACTGCTCAGTTGCCAGGTACCAAAACGGCGTGGCGGCCTGAAGGCGGGGCGGGCGCGTCCAGTCCAGCGCGAACGCTACGGTCGAGAACCCGGTGATCGGCCGGACCTTTTCCTGGCCGACATAGTGCGCCCAACCGCCACCGTTGACGCCCTGGCAGCCGCACAGCATGACCAGCGACAGCATGGAACGATAGATCGTGTCGGAGTGGTACCAGTGGTTGGTGCCGGCGCCCATGACGATCATCGAGCGGCCGTTGGTGCGCTCGGCGTTGCGCGCGAACTCGCGCCCGATCCGCGCAACGGTCGTCGCGTCCACCCCGGTGAGCTCAGCCTGCCAGGCGGGCGTACACGGCTCGGGGTCGTCGTAGCCCGGACGGCCACTGGCCTGGCAGGTCCTCGCGCGCGACCCCGAGTTGGGCTGCCAGCAGGTCGAAGACCGTCGTCACGAGATGACCGCCCACCATGCGCGCCGGGACGCCGCGGCGCATGGTCCCGCCGGCCTCGCCCTCGCCGATGTCGAACCGCGGCAGGTCGACCTCGACCAGTCGCTCGTGGTGGTCGAGCAGGCTGAGCGCGGGTGTCGCGTCGCCGAGGTCGAGATTCCAGCGGCCCGGCGTGTCCTTGCCCCAGCGGAAGCCAAGCGATCCGTTTGGGACCACCGGCCCATCGCTCGCCAGGTCCCAGACGACGGTCTTGGCCTCGGCGTGCTCGGTTGCGTCGCCGACGTCGCTTGCCCGAAGGAACCTGTCGCCCACATAGGCGCCGCCCTGCTCGCGCAGCGTCACCAGGAACGGCATGTCAGTAAAGCGCCGCGCGTAGTCATGAAGTACGGGACCTCACGGTCGACGTAGAACTCGCGCAGTACGACGTGCGCCATCGCCAATGCCAGTGCGGCGTCGCTGCCGGGCTGTGCGGCGAGCCAGTCGTCGGCGAACTTGGTGTGGTCCGAGTAGTCCGGCGAAACAACCACGGTCTTCTGGCCCCGGTAGCGCGCCTCGGTCATGAAGTGGGCGTCGGGCGTCCGGGTCATCGGAACGTTCGAGCCCCACATCATCAGGTACGTGGCGTTCCACCAGTCGGCCGATTCGGGCACGTCGGTCTGATCACCCCAGATCTGCGGGGAGGCCGGCGGCAGGTCGGCATACCAGTCGTAGAAGCTGTTCAGGTACGCCGCCCGTCAGCGAGAAGTACCGCGAGCCGGCGGCGTACGAGGCCATCGACATGGCGGGAATCGGCGAGAACCCGATGGCTCGATCGGGTCCCCATTTGCGGATCGTGTGCACGTGCGCCGCCGCAACGAGGTCAGCGACCTCGTCCCAGCTCGCACGGACGAAGCCGCCCTTCCCGCGCTGAGTGGTGTACGCGGCGCGCGCCACGGGATCGGCTTGGATCGCAGCCCACGCCTCTACCGGATCGCCGGTCCGCGCTAGTTCGGACCGCCAGCGCTCGAGAAGCGCGCCACGGACATACGGAAAGCGGATGCGCAGGGGCGAATACACGTACCAGGAGAAGCTGGCTCCCCGCGGGCACCCTCGAGGTTCGTAGTCAGGGACGTCGGGACCGTTCTCGGGATAGTCCGTCTGCTGGGTCTCCCACGTCACGATGCCCTGCTTGACATGGACCTTCCAGGAGCAGCTGCCGGTGCAGTTGACGCCGTGCGTGGACCGTACGACGCGGTCGTGCTGCCACCGGTTGCGGTAGGCGCGCTCCCAGTCCCGACTCCGGGAATCCATGGCGCTCCATCCGTCGGATGCCGTTTCCCGTGAGGCGAGAAAGCGTCCTCCGGACAGAGCGGACAGGCGAGTGCGGCGCATAGAGACGGGCCTCCGAAAGGTTTTTATTCCTCGTATATAGTTAAGAAAACGCGCCGACCTCATTCCATCCGGGATCCCCGTGGAGCGATCTGCGGGAATCCACTGAGTACGGCGCCACCGAGTGAGGCACGACATGAACCATGGGCTCACGAGTTGCGAGGTCGTCGCTTGGGCAGACCAAGAGATCGAGCCGCCCGCGGAAGGGGTCGTGCGCCATACGGCAGCCGCCGCGGACGATGGTTTGCGTGTCGTCGTTTTCGGTTTCGCGGCCGGTGCGGAACTGCCGGAGCACGATGCGCCCCGTCCCGCGATCATCGAGGTCATCAGTGGAGACATTGCCCTTACGCTCGACGGGCACCACGTGGATGCACTCGCTGGGGCATGGGTTCGGATGCCGGCCCGCTACCCACATGCAGTTCGGGCGATGACACCCGCGGTTATGCGCCTGGTGCTTCTGCCGGGCTAGACGGCAGCGTGCTCGATCGCCGACCTCTTCGGGCCGCGCCGAAACGACTACCTCGTGGGTACCGGGAGGCCTTCTATGCGGACGACGCAGCCTGCGGTGTGCGGGTGCCGGACATCGAAGCGCGTGAGTCGCGCATCGGCTGACGCCGCGGCAGCGGCGGCCTCGATCAGGCCCTGGTGGAGGGCGCAGACGAGCAGTCCACCCGGCGCGAGGACCGCATCAGCAAACGGGCAGTGGTCAAGGCGTACCTCGAGAACCCCTGCAGCCGCTTCGCCGGGCGAGTTGGTCTCGTGCGGCGCAAAGCCGTGGCGAGCGAGCGACGCAACCAGCGCCTGCGCGATCGACGCCGCTTATCGCGTCGGCCCCGTGGGAACGACCGAACGCGATCGCGCCCTTGCGATCCACGCCGGCCTGGTTGATCAGTCCGACGAGGAGCCGGAGCAGGTCCTTCTCGGCGGCGATCCGCGACGCAACCGGGTCGACGAGGAAGAAGCGATCGGTTGGTCTGCCACGTCCGACCGGAGGATCGCGCTCAACGCTGACGAGGCCGGCGCGCGCGAGAACGCGAAGGTGGTTCCTGATGGGGTTGTGGTGCATGTCGCCGACCGCATCGACCAGTTCGGCGACGGTCATGCCGCCCGGCGCGGCGCCCAGGATCTCTGCGATCCGGCGTCGCGCTGGGTTGGCGAGCACACTCGCGGCGACGAGTGCAAGAGGCTGTGGCGTACTCGCCGGGCGCCCGGGCGAACGATCGGCCGCCGAGGGGGTGTCGGCGTTGGCCGTCGATTCGGCGTCTGTGCTCACGGCGCCGCCAGCGAGCCGTGCCGCCCGATCCCAGACCCGGCCAGCGCACGCTCGAGGTCTGCGGCGTCACCGACAGTGTTGACGTTGGTCAGCCACACGTCGGGCACAAGAACCCGATCGGCATCGAGCGCGTCGATAAACGCCATCGCCGCTGGGGTCGGTCCGTCAAGCAAGCGGCGTGCGATCGCGAGTGCTCGGACCCGGGGGAGTCTGGCGCACAGCGGTTGCGGTGCTGCGCTTCCGACCGCGATGACCGCGCTCCCGGGGGGCATGCGGGCGAGGTATCGGAGGGCGGGGCCAGCCAGCGGCAGATCGCAGGCGATCACGAGCACGTCATCGGCGGTCACCGAGGCAAGACCAGCCGCTATGCCAGCGACCGGACCGGCGGTGTTCGGAGCGTCGAATACGACCGGGCACCTGAGATTCGGCGGCAGCTCGACTCCTGTGCGGCCCGCGACAACGACCTCGTTGCACAGGTCGGTGAGCATGTCGATCGCGCGCTCAGTCAGCGTACGCCCCGACAGCTCGAATTGGGCCTTGTGACCCCCGATGCGCCGCCCGGCACCACCCGAAAGCACGATCCCGTCAAGAATTATTGATGCCATATTATGAATATATCCAAACCGGTCGCGGTGGCGCGCAGTGCGCGTTGCAGTCGCGGCGGGTCGATCCGACTGATCGGAGATGCAATGACTGATCGCGAATGGCTCGCAGCCTTTGCGGTTGCGCTCGGAATAGAGGCGCCGACGGAGGATGAGGTGACCCAGCTCCTGAGTCTCGCAGCGGAAGCTGCACACGCATCGCAGCGCACGGCGGCGCCCGTGGCGTGCTGGTTGGCGGCACGGAGCAGCCGACCCCTTGACGAAGCGCTCGCGGCCGCGAAGATGGTGGCACCCGGCGCCGGCGCCTGAATGCCAGCCGCCTGCACGGCCGGTGCGGCGCGCAACATCGCCGCCCGGTACGAGATTGTCCGCTCCCGTGAGTGGGTTCCGCTTGCGGCCCTTGCGGGCCGGATTCTCGCGGAACCTGTGCGAGCTCGCCGGGCGCAGCCCACTACCTCGGTGGCGGCCATGGACGGATGGGCTCTGCGGGCCGCCGCAACTCCAGGAGGATTCCACATCGTCGGCGAAAGCGCGGCGGGACGTCCATTCATGGGGGCTCTCGGACCGCGCGAGGCGGTGCGGATCTCAACGGGGGCGCAGATACCGCTTGGCGCCGACGCGGTGATCCGTCGCGAAGACGCGGTCGCAGCCGAGGACACGCTCTCTGCGCCGGGCGTCGAACTTGGGCGCGACGTGCGGGAGGCCGGTGAGGACTATTCGCAGTCCGACATCGTCCTTCCCGGAGGCCACCGGGTACGAGCACATGATGTCGGCGTAATCGCCTCCTGCGGCTGGGATGGCGCGTTCTGCCGTCGCCAGCCGCGGGTGGCGATCATCTCCACCGGCGATGAGCTCGTGTCCCCGGGCCATGCGCTCGACGACGGCCGAGTCGTCGACTCAAACCGTCTCGCGATCGCGGCGGCCGTTCAGGCGGCCGGCGGGATCATCGAGTGGACGCGCTGGGTCCCTGATGATCCGAGCGACCTCGAACATGCCATCACCGATGGGACTCGCGCCACAATCGACCTGCTGGTCACGTGTGGCGGCGCGTCGGGCGGCGATCATGACCACACTCGCGCCGCGCTGAAGGACGTGGGTGCGCGCCACCTGATCGACGGGGTCGCGATGCGACCGGGCCGGCCGACGGCGTTGGCGCTGCTCGGTGAGACGCGCGTCTTGGTGCTTCCGGGCCCACCGTCAGCTGCCGTGGTTGCATTTCACCTGCTCGGCCGTGCCCTGCTGGGATGCGAGGAGTGGACTACGGCACCGCTGGCGATTGAGTACCGCTCGGCCCGGGGCGTCGATGAGTTCATTCGATGTCGAGCGACGCCGAACGGACTCATGCCACTCTCAGTCCAAGGGTCGGCATCGATGGCCGGCCTTGCGGGCGCTCATGCACTTGCCTGGATCGCGTGGGGTCGATCGCGAGTTGCCGCCGGCGCCAACGTTCAAGCAAGCCCCCTCCCGTAGCGATCCCTAGGCCGGCAGACGCCAGATCGTCGTGTGATACCCGTTCGTATCGCTTGTGACCGCATAGGCGAAGCCCCGTTCCTCGAGAAGAGGAAGAAGGAACGCCGGGACGCGCTCGTTGATCTGGAGGAGAGCTTCACCGATCGGCAGGTGGTCAAGCGCTGCAAGAGTGCGCTCCATTGGCTCTGGAGCCACGAGCCCACGAACGTCGATGATCGTCGCGACCGCCGGTGGCTCCGCCGACTCGAGATCACCGGATGGCGGACCGGACACCTCGACATTCCGCCAGTACAGCACCTCGACGTTGCGCGGGGCATGTTTGCGCACCGCGTATTGGTAGCCGCGCCGTCGCATCACGGCGTGCAGCGGCCGGGGGTTAAACGGCGCGCGCAGCACCAGCACGTCGCCGGGCCCGAGGTCGCTGACCGCAGCCATGATCTCGGTAAAGGGCTCATGACCCGCGGCCAGTAATGGCCGGACGTCGAGTTCGCGCCTCGGGGCATTCGGGGAAGGTCCTTCGTGTCCATCCGGGGTCGCTCGGTGAGTCATTCTGGCGTCCTCGCGCTCACGTGCGGCTCATAATTAATTCTCGGTTATAGTTCAGAAACTACTCTCTGCGGGCGGGCGCTGGCGCCAGCCCGACGAACAGGTTCGACGCGATGGCCTCTGAAACTGCAGGTACCCCCGGGAAGGACGGCCAGCCGCGCACGGGCTGTCCGGTGCCCGGCGCGCGTTCCGAGGAGCGCATCCGAACAGTTGGCGGGCCCCGATGGCAGCTCCCCGCAGGATTGCTCCTCGGCGCAGCCGCATGCCAGGTGCTCGCTGCAGTGCTGGTCCTGCAGGCGGCACCCGATCTCGCGGCAGGCCAGGTGTTTGCGCCAGACGAGTTTGCGATCGTGCACCTGTACGGGCTGGCGACGCTCTCGGTGGCGATCTTCGCCGTGCTTCTGCAACTCGTGCCCGTCATCCTGCGCCAGCGCGTCCCGTTTGAGCCGGTCGCTGCGGGCTCCGCGGTGCTCATCATGGTCGGCGCGCTTGTGCTCGCCCAGTCCTTGCGGACGAACGACGTCACCGCAGCTGCGGTGGGCGGGAGCCTGCTTGGCTGCGGCGGCGCGGTACTTGTCGTATTGGTCGGGCTCGCGATAGTCCGAGCGATCCGCGCCGGGACGTGTGGGGACACCGGCGCAGGCCTTGCGTGTGCGCTGGTCTGGTTTGCCGTCGTAATCGCCGTCGGCGGGACGCTCGTGGACAACCTGAGAAGCGGCGTGCTCGGTGCGTCAACACTGCGAATCTTGGCGGCCCACGCCGTCATCGCGATCATCGGTTGGATCGGCGGCACGGTGCTTGCGACGGTGCTGCGGCTCGGACCCATGCTCGCTCTGGCGCATGGGCATTCGCAGCGTCCCGGCCGCATCGCATTGGTACTGTGGAATCTCGGCGTTCTGGGGATCGCGCTCGGCCTGGCGATTAATGCGAGGCCGCTGGCCGTCGCGGGATCGGTCGCCTTTGCCGGGGGCGTGATTGCGCTGGGTGTGTACGTGGCGGGTGTCGCCCGTCACCGCAACCGGCGCATCGAGGCACCGCTGGCGCACCTGTTGATCGGGGTGATTGCGATCGTCGGGGCCACGGTGGGCATCGTGCTCGCGGCGATTGGCACAGCCACCGTGGTCGATGTCGCCGTGCCCGTGGGGATCTGTCTGCTGATTGGTTTCGGTGCCGGTGCCGCCTCTGGCCACATGTTCAAGATCCTGCCGATGGTGGTTTGGACTGGTCGCTACGCCGGGATGGCGGGAACCGGCATGGCCCCACGCCTGTCGGACATGTACCCCGGGCGCCTCGCTCTGCTCGAGCAGGTCAGCTTTGGGGCTGGCTTTCTCGCGTTGGTGGTGGGGTGCGTCGTCGATGCGCCCGCACTGGCGCGCGCGGGCGCGGGTCTCCTGGTGCTCGCCGCGGCGACCGTCATGGCGGCCGCGGTACTCATCGTGTTCAAGACACCTCGGCGCGCCAGCGCGGGTGGGCCTGCCCGAGGTCGAGGGAGTTCAGTGCCCGCTGGGCGCATTCCGACGTGGTTCAGGCTAGGAGGGGGCATCCATGACTGATGCCGACGTCTGGGTCGCGTTGGCGCAGGTCGTCGATCCCGAGCTTGGTCTCGACATCGTCGAACTGGGACTCGTCTACGACGTGGCGGTGGATGCCGCTTCGATCCGGGTCACGATGACGCTCACAACCCCCGGGTGCCCATTGCACGACGTGATCCTGGACGGCGTTGAGCGGGTGCTGACGACGCCGAGCGGACCGGAGGTGCTGATCGACCTCGTATGGGAGCCCGCGTGGTCGCCCGAGCGGATCGGAGCTGCCGGCCGCGCGGCGCTGGGTGGACCGACCGCCTCGGCGTGATCGGGGGCGGACCTTCTCGGCGCCGGCGCGGCGGACGATGTGCGGCTGCTACGGGCGGCCGATGACGACGCGCCAGACCTCGGGCCCCTCCTCGAGGTATTCCCAGGTGAACTCGCCGGGGTGCTCGGCCTCGAACTGATACCGCAGCGGCTTGGGATCGTGGTCATTTCGCAGCTCGAAGGCCTCGCCGGGGCGCAATGCCGCATACCGGTCGAAGATCTGCGGATGGCGCTCGCGGGGCGAGATCTCGCGAACATCGATAATTCCAATGATGGGCATGCTCAATTGGTGTCCTTTCGTGGAGTCGGTTCGCGGGGGCTGCGGGCGAGGTGCTGCGACGTTCTTATTTCCCATGTTATCGTGAATAATCAATCTAGTGCGGGACGGTGGCTCCGCCCTGTGCCCGACAGGAGGGCTGAATCGCCTTGTCCGACGCGGATGAACCTCGCGGTGCGAGCCGTGGTCCGCTCGTGGACGCATTCGGCCGCGCGCACGCTTCGCTCCGCCTCTCGGTCACGGATCGCTGCAACCTGCGATGCCGGTACTGCATGCCGGCTCACGGAATGTCTTGGCTATCGCGGGAGACGGTGGCCGATCGATTCCGAGCTGCTGCACCTCGCACGCGTGTTCGTGGCGCTCGGGGTCACCGACATTCGCGTGACCGGCGGGGAGCCGCTCGTGCGTCCAGGCATCACGGAGATTGTGCGAGAGCTGCGAAGCATGCAGGGTCTTCGCGAGATCAGCATGACGACCAACGGCGTGCTTCTTGAGGAGCACATTGACGCGTTGGTGGACGCCGGCCTCGACCGAGTCAACGTGAGTGTTGACAGTCTGGACCCGCAGCGATTCGCGCAGGTCACCCGGCGGCGGGATCTCCACCGCGTGCTCGCGGGGCTCGCAGCATGTGAGCGGAACCCCAAACTGGGGCCGGTCAAGGTGAATGCCGTGGTGCTTCGAGGCGTGAGCGAGGCGGACGTTCTCCCGCTCGCGCGACTCGCACGTGAGCGGGCTTTCGTCGTTCGGTTCATCGAAACGATGCCGCTCGACGCTGACCGAAGCTGGTGCGTGGATCAGGTGATACCCGGCGCCGAACTGCGGCGGATAATTACCGAGCAGTGGCCGCTTCGCGAGCAGCCGCGCACGCGACCATCCGCCCCAGGGACTCGATGGCGCTTCGTTGATGGCCGCGGGGAGCTTGAGTTCGTCAGTTCCGTCACCGAGCCCTTCTGCTCCACTTGCGACCGTCTCCGCCTCACCGCCGACGGACTCCTACGAACCTGTCTCTTCGCCGAGGAAGAGACCGATCTGCTCGGGCCACTTCGGGCGGGTGCGACCGACGACGAGCTTGCCGCGCTCATCTGCACCGCCGTGCGGGCCAAGGGGGCAGGTCATGGGATCGGGCGTCCTGGCTGGGCATACTCCGGCCGGCCAATGAGCAGGATTGGAGGGTAGGCGATCCGGCCCCCGCTAACGATTCGGCGAATTGGAATGCCTCACGTCGAGGAGTCCCCAGGGGCATCTCGAACTCGTCGACGAAACGGACCCCACTCTTCGAGGCGGGCGAGCGCACCGCTCCCGGACCAGTGATCTTGCAGTGCCCACTGACGTAATGCTCAGAATCCTCTTGTTCTCCGCGCTGAGAGAGCGCGTCGGAGCCGACAGTTGCGTCGTGCGTGCGCCGACTGGGGCGCGACCTGAGCAACTGTGGCCTCTCCTGCCCGACCCAATCCGTCGTACCGTTGCGCCCCGGGGCGTGCGCTACGCCGTCAACGGCGCCTGGGACGACGGCGAGACTGCGCTCGCGGACGGCGACCACGTGGCGATCATCCTGCCCGTATCTGGGGGCTAGCTGCGCCAGCTGTAAGTACCGACCCCGGTACCGGCGCCCGCAATGCGGCACTCCGACCGGGCCTGGTGGGTGCCTCGAGCAACGATAGAGCGGGTGACGAGCGCCGCGACAATCTCGGGCGGACTCGCGAAGCAATTTGGCGTTGTGCTTTCCGGTAGTGGGCGGCTGGCAGTCGCAGCGCCTGCTCGGGCGGGCATCGCCATCTACGTCACGAGCCCGATACCAGGGGATGCGGAGTCTCACGCCGCGACCGTGGCGGCAATTCATTGGCGCCTTGACGACGCGACCCGTTGATCAGCTCCACACCACGGGGCCGCGGCAAAGGGGCGCCAGGGCGTGAAGCTCATGACAGCGCCCGCGATCTCCACGCGAACCGGCATCGGTATCGAGCCCGACTCAGGCCGCGATCGAGGCGGCAAGTGCGTTCGGCCCGTGTCGGTCTAGGGTTGATGCCAGGTGGCGACAACAGGGAGGGATGATGCGCATCTCTGCACGGAACCAACTGCGTGGCACGATCACCGCAATCGACGTCGGGACCGTGATGGCGATGGTGCAGATTGAGCTCGACGACGGCCAACAGGTCACTGCATCGATCACAAGGGCCGCCGTCAAGGAACTTGAGCTCACGGTCGGCGTACCAGCCACCGCGGTGATCAAGTCCACCGAGGTGATGATTGCGGTCGACTGACCGCGCACGGCGTCGATTGCTATGTCTAAGGAACGGTCCGGCAACGCCGGGTCCGGACGCGGCACTACGCCGGCCCTCTCAGAAAATCGATCAGTGCCGGCGATCGATCGTTGGGATCGCGGCGCGCAGCGCGACGTCTCGCGGATCGCCCTGGATGTCCATGCCCATCCGGTTCGTCACGTAGCCGTAGCCGATGCCGACCTGTGGGTCGGCGTAGCCCATCGAGCCGCCTGCCCCCGGCGCTCCGAACGCGCTCGGCATGGCCGAACGGGAACGTCTCGCTGGGCCTCATGAACCCCAAGGAGAACTTCGCTGGACCTCGGAAGCACTCGTCGAAGAAGCCGTGGCGCGAGGCGATCGCGGGTGCGGTCAGCGCCTCGATCGTCTCGGACGAGGCCGAGTTCGCGTCCGCCGCCGGCGAACACGCCGTACGCCTTCGCGATCGCCCGGGCGCTGCCGACGCCGCCCCCGGAGGGAACCTCGAGATTCCGCACGACCACTCCACGCCCGGTCGACGTAGAACCAGTCCCGGGATTGGCGATCAACGACCGGTAAAGAACCGAGCGTTTGTTGATCCCTGCGAGCAGGAGCGGGAGCGGCATGCGAGGTCAGCCGCTTCCAGAGGCTGGGTGGCTCGAGGGGCGCCAGGCGCACGTCGGGGATCGACTCCGGAACGCCGATGTAGAAGTCGAGACCGAGGGGCTGTGGCGATCTCCTCGTCGAAGAACCGGCCCAGGCTCCGATGTCGAGGGTCGATCCGGCGCACGAGCTCGCCTTCGTAGAACCCGAGGCTGATCGCGTGGTACGCCTGGCGCTCGCCCGGCTCCCAGGCCGGCCGCTGGCGGGCCATGACCTCCGCCAGACGATCGAGGTCGGCGACGACGTCGCGGTCGACCTTCTCGTCGAACGCGAACAACCCTGCCTGGTGGGCGAGCAGCTGACGGACCGTGATGCGCTCCTTGCCGGCCTGCGCGAACTCGGGCCAGTAGGTACAGACCCGCTCGTCGTAGTCCAGCCAACCTCGGGAGTGGGCCAACGCCAGGACCATCGCCGAGAGGCCCTTGGTCGTCGAATGGACGAGCGACCATCGTGTCCGCGCGCCACGGCTCGCCGCTCGCGCGATCTCTGACGCCACCCCACAGGTCGACGACCTTCTCGCCGTCTCGGTAGATGCAGCACGCGCCCCCGACCTCGCCCCGACGCGCGAAGTTCTCGATGAACGCCTCCCGCACAGACTCGAATCCCGCACGGACGAACCGTCGATGTTGTTGGCGAGCATGGAGACTCCTATGGTCATCCCGCACCACGACCATACGAGCTCGGCGTACCTATCTGACGGCGTCTTCGGCGGGGTGCTAGGACCATCGCCTTGTCCTCTCCGCCCGTAGTGGCGAGCCGCGCATTCCCGAGTTCGACTGGTTTCGATTGATTGCCGACGCTGGCGTGGACCCAGCGTCGGGAGCCGTGCGCTCCAACGTCCCGACGACGTCTGCGGCCACACACGGTGCCGACTCGGACTCGTAGAGACGATCGCCAGCGCGGATCGCGCGACCCGGAGCAGCAAGCGTGGAGCGCCCGCCGATCACGCGATCTGCGAATCCCCTGATTCTGACCACTCGAACACGCTGTCGGGCCGAGCGTCCTGACCCGATGGCGCCCCTCGGCGCGCTCGCATTCCAATCAGCCGGCCGAGGGGTGCCACGGCGCAGGAGGAGTGCCGTCTGGTCGACTCACTGCGCACCTCCACCAAACCGAATGTCGGCACGGTGCGCAAGTTTTCACACGAGTCGGTAAAGACCCCGACTGCGCGGTGTCGATCGACTGCGGTAGAAAGGAGTCCGAGAGGGCGCGGCAGCAAGCTGGCGATTGACACCGTGCGCCATGGCTTTGGCGTCAGGACGATCGTCCGGGGAGCGCGTTCGGGTGGTTCGGTGACCCGGACCGACATGGACTCGGGCGAGCGCGAGACGGTTCAGGCAAGTGCCACCCCCCGTGCAGTTGTGATTCGCGGTGAGGCACTTCCAGACGTCGCAGTCTCAATCCCTTGACCTGCTGCCGCCCTTCTCCACACGCGTGCCCGTGCGCTTGATACCTGGCGGGCAACGTGGGTACCGCCGCCAGCGTCGCCGATACCGACGCCCCCTCAAGGTCCCGGACAGGAGGATCGATACGTGGAGCACGGGACCCCCGTGGCACCCGTACTCCAACTGACAGGCCTAGGGTACGGATGCCAGGGCCTTTCCTGTTTGGCGGCCAGGGGCGAACGCCGGCCGCCGCTACGTCGGCGCGGGCCGTTCCAGAGCGGATTCAAAATGGACATGGCGACGCTGGACAGCTCGTCGCCACGGGTGCCGCAGACGGTGGTGGTCATTGCCCACGCGGATTGGTCGTGGACCTCAGGGTCCCGCCGAGTTCGGTGCGAGTGGCGCAGACCGGTTGCAGGCCATGGTCTTTCCAAAGGATCGGCATGGACTTCTGAGCGCGCGGTCGTCGTCGCTGACACCGCGTCCGGTGGCCGCCGCTGTCCTGACATGCCCAACGGGCCAGGGCGCCGGCGGGCATATCCGCGGACCGAACGCAGAGCACGGCCTAAGCGAGATCGAATCCCCGCACAGACGAGAAATGCCACCCGCGCTCAGAGGCCCCCCTCTAAGGCAACCCTCCCGCGCTACCGTGAGATATTCTAGCGAATGGCCAATCGAGGCAGCGGGACCCGCGCTCAGGCCACGACAATGCATATCCAGATCATCTACGCCGCCGATTGTCCGCACTGGCAGGTTGCACGTGACCGACTTATCGAGGCCGTTCGCGTCGCAGGAATCTCGTTGGCCGCCATCGAGCTCGTGGACATCTCCCACGCGGACCATTGGGTCGCCCGGGTGCTGCACGGGTCGCCGACGATCCTGATCGATGGCGCCGATCCGTTTGCGACGCTCGATCGATCGAGTCACATCCACTGCCGGATCTACTCAACTGGATCTGGGTTCGAGGGTGCGCCGGGAGTCGATCAGCTGGTCGTTGCGCTCAGCCTGGCAGACGGTAGGACGATCCAGTCGCTGAGGTGACACGCATGAAACGTGTGTCCGACGGTCGGGCCCTTGAGCGACTCGTTGCGACCGGGCCGCCTCGTCCTAGTGGCACGGCATCAGGCGGCGGCGAGATCCGCCGACCCGACCAAAAGGGTCTCGACGCTACGGGCCGAGTGATTCGTCGCACGATCCATCGCCGCTGAGAAACCGACCGCGGACGTGTTGACCCGGTGTCCTCAAGAGGGCGACCCGTGGCACCGATATATCAAGGATGACATCGCGGCTTTACAAAGACCCGACGGGGTACGTTCACCGGCCGAATGACGTGGGAGTTCCCGGGCATCCGGGCGATGGCCACCCGAGAGGACCCCGGCCCGTTGGGTCCGCAGTAGCTCGTAACGTACTCCCGCGAACCCTCACCGAGCAGCAGGCGTTCGATCGACTGGTCGATCGCACCGATGACATGATCCTCGGCGATGGATCTGGCGGGGGTCATCTCCGCCGCCAATCCGGGCGCCGAGCGCCGTGCTGCGGGTTCAGTCCGGACGTCGATGTGCGGAACGAGCATTATCGAGTACCTGGCCGACGGCGAGGCCCCCAGGGCGCAGGCGATGTTCGAGAAGGTCGCCCGCGGGGCGAAATCGGTTCGGGGAGAGTTTGAGCACATCGCCAAGGACGGTCGCTCCGTCTTTGTGGACGTGGCCGCATTCCCGATTCGTCAGGCCGGACGGGTGGTTGGACTCGAAGGCATCGCTCGAGATGTATCCGAGCAGCACGCGCTCAGGGCAGAGCTGCTTCGGCAGTCCCTGCACGATCCGTTGACCGGACTGCCCAACCGGGCGCTGTGCGTCGACCGGATCAACCAGGCGCTGTCGCGGGCGCGCGGACAAACGTCGACAGTCGCAGTCTTGCTGCTCGACGTCGACGAGTTCAAGGTCGTCAACGACAGTCTCGGCCATGCCGCCGGAGACGCGCTGCTTGTCGAGCTCGCGTCGCGGCTGCGTGCGGTGTCGCAGGCAAGGCGAGACCGTGGCGCGTATGGGCGGCGACGAGTTCGTGATCGTCGCGGATGCCATCACGCGCGGAAGATGACCTTGCGGCCCTCGGCGATCGCGTCCAATCGGTGTTTCGCGAACCGTTTCTGAGCGGTGGCACTGCGTCGCCAGCTGACGGGAAGTCTCGGGGTGGCCGTGGCAGGCCGTGGAACGCTTCCGAGTGATCTCCTTCGCGACGCCGACACGGCGATGTACCGAGTCAAGGCCTCAGGCAAGGGTCGGACGCAGATCTTCGAGAAGGCCCACAGGGTGGAGTTTCTCCAGCCGCCTGACGATCGAGTCCGACCTTCGCAACGCCGTGCACGCAGGAGAGCTTGAGGTCTACTTCCAGCCGATCGTCGACCCCGTGTCCCGAACGATGCTGGCGGTGGAGGCGCTGTCGCGGTGGTGCCATCCGCGACCTGGGCTGGATTCAGCCCGGTGCCTTCATCCCGATCGCCGAAGAGAGCGGACTGATCGTCTCGCTCGGCCAGCACGTGGTGCGCGAGGCGCTCGGTCAGATCGGCGAGCGTGGCGTCGCCAAAGCGACATCCGCTCTGCCGCTTGGAGTGTTCGTCAATGTCTCGCCGCGTGAACTCTCGGAGCCGGACTACATATCGTTCCTCATGGACACACTCACCGAGCTTCGGGCTCGACCCGGACGATCTGGCGCTTGGAGGTGACTGAGCAGGTCATCATCGACGATGGCAATGCCGATGTATCTTCGCCAACCTCGGGGAACTTGCCCGGCTCGGCGTGCGGTTGATCATCGATGACTTCGGGACCGGGTACTCGGCGCTGTCGTCACTGAGGCGAGTCCCGTTTGCCGGGCTGAAGATCGATCGTTGCTTCGTCGAGGAAGTGACCACGCTCGATGCCCCCGCCCCGATCATCCGTGCCCTCGTCGGGCTGGGGAGGTCGCTCTCGATGATCGTGATCGCCGAGGGGGCGGAGACCCAGGTCCAGCACGACTTTCTTGCGCGGCTCGGGTGCGATGCCGTCCAGGGATTCTGGACCGGTCGTCCCCAGACAGCGCATGCGCTGACCGAGATGCTAGTCGAACGGGAGGTCGTTGCGACCGCACCCGCGAGCAAATCGCTGGCGGGTGCTCCCTACATGGCGGCGAGCGCCGGATGGCGGCCGGCGCCGTCCCCGGTCGACGAAGATGCGCGTCTGGCTGCGCTTCTGGCATACGAGGTACTCGACTCGGGCAGCCGAGCCCGCGTTTGACGAGATCGCCAGGTTGGCGGCAGATGTCTGTGGCACCCCGATGTCGTTCGTGAGCCTGGTCGACAGCGATCGTGAGTACTTCAAGGCGGCCTACGGCTCGGATCTCCGGGAGGCGCCGCGGAGCACGTCGTTCTGCGGTCATGCGATCGAAAGCCGACGGTCTCTGCGTCATCGAGGACGCGCTCGAGGATCCGCGCTTTGCGGGGAACCCGAACGTCGTCGCCGGCGCACGGGTCCGGTTTTACGCAGGTGCTCCCCTCGTCACTCCTGACGGGCAAACGATCGGCATGCTGTGCGTCAAAGACACGCGGCCCCGGGCGTTGGATGAGATCCAGCGCCGCGCGCTGACGGTGCTCGCGCACCAGGTCGCAGCGTTACTTGAACTGCGTCGGACGACAATCCGTCGACCCCCCGGGCCTTCGGTCCAGGCGACCTAGCTGAGTCGTACCGATACAGGCTCCCGACCGATTTGCCGAACCCCCCGGTTCACGCCGTGCCCGACCCGGAGACGACCTTTGGTGGGTGTCGGCACGGCGCGAGCGACGGCGAGGGCCCCCTCCTGACTCGCACCGATCAGGCGACAGAGGGCTGACTCCCGACGCGCGCTCGCCGGTGGTTCTGCCTCCGGCGCATCATCCGAGTTCACGTCAACTGTCGCGGCGGCCGGTAGGGCCAGACGGCCCGGCACCGCGCCCGTGCCGGGTCGTGCCAGCAGGAACCCTTGCCCGTGGTGCACCCCGAGGGCCTGGAGCGCGACGAGTTCGTCGACAGTCTCAATGCCCTCGGCCACGATCGTCGCTCCGATCTCATCGGCAAAGGCAAGAAGTGATGCGGCGAGCGCGCGGCGCAGCGGGTCGGTGTCGATGTCGCGGGTCAGGGATAGGTCGAGTTTGATGACGTCAGGTCGCAGATCGAGGATGTGGCGAAAGCTCGAGAACCCGGCGCCGGCATCATCGACCATGAGCTGTACTCCGCGGGATCGTAGCAACGCAAGGGCATCACGCAAGGCCGCATAGTCCTCGACCGGCGCGTGCTCGGTGATCTCGACCGCAAGGCGATTTCCCGGCACACTTGCAAGGATCTCGAGTAGCTGCGGCGTGCAAAGCGTCGCCGGTGAGGCGTTGAGGGACATCCTCGCGCCCGCGGGGACCTTGCTGAGCTCGCCGAGCGCCAGACGGATAGCAAGCAGATCGAGCTCGACCCCGAGCCCGTGCGCGGACGCGTCGGCGAACCAGGCCGCTGGCGGCCGCGGTGGCTCAGCGCTGAACCGGCTCAGCGCCTCGACGGCGAGGACCGGCACCGTCGTCGAGTCTGACCATCGGCTGGAGCACGATGTTCAGGCTCTCTCCGGTGATCACCCGCTGAAGTCCATCGCGGGTCTGATCCCGCACCTGCTCGGCCTGGTCGACGACCTCGATCTCCTCGGCGAGTACTCCGGCAACGATGCGCAACATGCGCAGGTCTCCGGCGCTCAGGCCCGGCTGCGAGCGATGCCCGAGACACGACAGCATCCCGTAGAGCTCACCGTTTGGCAGTATCACCGGCGCGCCGACATACGCACCCAACTCGCCGGTGTTTGACGAGCGGGAGCTCGCGTGCGGCCCGTTGCGCCGCGCGCATCTCGGATCATGTTCGGAAGGCTGCCGTCAAGCAGTCGGGCACGTCCGCGATCATCGAGCGGGATCTCCGCACCCATCATGGAGTCCGAACGCCCGTCACGTTCCCGGCGATCTGGCGGACGATGAGCTTGGTGTCGCAGAATTCAGTGAGCACCGTGGTCGTCAATCCGAGTTGCTGATGGGCGAGCGCGACAAGCCGCGCCACGCCCGAGGCGTGCCGCGCGGCCTCAGCCGACGCCCGGCCATCGAGGGCAACCTCGTGCTCGGGCGCGTGGAGCATGCACACGTTGCGCCCATGGTCCTTTGCCCAATAGAGCGCTGCGTCGGCCCGCCGAAAAAGTTCGATGACACTGACATCCGCACGGAGGTCGGCGACCCCTGCAGACACCGTGACGTGGCCCACACCTGGGAACGTCCTGCCGGCGATCTCCCGCCGGGCGCGCTCCCCGGCAAGCCAGGCGGCACGGGCGTCTGCGTCCGGCAGCAGCCACGCGAATTCCTCGCCACCGATCCGAGCAATCGTGTCCTCGGCGCGCGCGAGCGCGGCGAGGCGTGCCGCGACCTCACCCAGCACGTCGTCCCCGGCAAGGTGCCCGTACATGTCGTTGATGCGCTTGAAGTGATCCAAGTCGAGGATCACCAGACTCAAGGGATCCCCGCGGCGGCGGGCCCGCCGGACCTCGGCGTCGAGGCGCGCGAAGAACTCGCCGTGGTTGACCAGTCCGGTCAAGGGGTCGGTCGCCGCCTGCGTAATCAGGCGCGCGTGGGCCTCGGCGTTGCCGATGGCGAGGGCCACCAGATCCGCAAAGCGCTCAAGACGCGCCTCGGCCTGTGCGCCAATCGGTGTCGACGAGGTCGTGGCGGCAAGCAGTGCGCCCCACAACTGGCCGCCGACACGCACCGGCGCGGCGACGCCGCTGCGATACCCGTGGGCCTCCACGAGCGCGGTGACGGAATCGTCGCCGAGCCCGCGGTAGGCGACCCGCGCCACCCGTCCGGTGCGCGCGACCTGCGCAAGCGCGCCACCTCCATCGATGGGAAACGGTGCGTTGATGGGAGCGCCGCACCAGCCGACCGGTACGACCCGTCCGGCCTCAAAGCGCGCAACCAAGCCGAGCTCGACGCCAAGGAGGCCGGCGACCTCCTCGGCGGCCTGGCGAAAGGTGTCTTTCGGCGGCGCGTCTGCCGCCACCCGGGTGGCCACACGTCGAAGGGCTGCCTGTTCAAGCGCCAGGCCTCGTGCATCCTCGAGCACACGGACGGTTTCCTGTTGCAGGCGCGCGTTTGCCAGGGTCAACGTCGCGAGCCCCGCAAGGCCACGGGCGGCCCGAAGGTCGGCGGCGGAAAACGACCGCGGCTCGGCGAAGCTGCAAAAAAGCGTTCCGAGAAGCGCGGGCTTGCCCTCGCTTTGGACCGACTCGTGCTCGAGTCGCACCCCAATGAGGGCCCTCGAGCCCAGCCGCTCGGCGACCAAGCGCGGAATCCCTGGGTCGGCCATCACATCTTCGATGACGAGCAATGGATCGACGCTCGCGAGGTGCAACATCCAGATCGGCAGCCTCTCGAGCCCGCGGCCGATCGACCGCTCGAGAAATGCGCGCCGCGAAGGGTCCGACTCGGTCGTATGGACGCTCACGACGTGATGGGTATCGACGTCGACCACGTAGAGCGAGGCACGGTCGGCACCGAGCGCATCGCGGGCGGCTACAGCGATTCCCCGCAGCGTGCCGCCGGCGCCATCAGCATCTGGTCCAAGCGCCGTGCCGGCGATCTGCTCGATGGTCTTGGCAGCGTCTCGACCCATTCGGGTCCTCCCACGCGTAAAGGGAATCTCCCTGCCCCATCGACCCGTGCTAGCCGGCCCTTGACGAATGGGGGCTGGCCAACCGGCATCTCCGGTGGGGCCTGCCTGGCCCAGTTTGGTCACCGACGCGCCTCCCGCGCGCCGTCCCGAGGCACGGGATAGGATCTCCGCGGGCGGGACCGTCGTCGACCTGCCGATGGTCCGATCGACGTCCGAGCATGCATGCGTCGGCCTGACCCAGGGCGCGGGCGGGCCGCCCCCTCGGTGCCATGCGGAAGGATACTGCGGGCGGTCGATGACGTCCCGTCGCTGTCGCGCATCGAGGTCGATCGCATGTACCGGCGGCATCGGATCCGGAGAGGTCGCGGGGCGACGAATGCGACGCGCTGGAAACTCCCGGCGCGGCCAGGCAGCGCGGACATTCATACGAGGTACGATGGCGCTTTCGCCCCGTGGTCACACGATGCATGGAGCGGTGACGTCTGGGTCGATGGGCACGCCCTCCTGGGGCGACCGCCTAACCGCCCGCCCCCACCGTCAAAATGCCCTCACTCCAGAGTCTCCCGAGCGCCCTTACGACACCGGGGCAAAATTGGCTTCCGGCCTGGCGCTGACATTCCTCGAGGGCCTGCTCGGGACTAATGGCGACCTTGTAGGGGCGTCCCGTGGTCATGACATCCCAGCTGTCGGCAACCGCAAGGATCCGTGCGCCATCAGGAATCAGCGTGCCTGCGAGGCCATCCGGATACCCGCCGCCGCCCCACCGCTCGTGGTGGTGGCGCACCCAGCCCACTTGCTCGGCTGTCAGAACGTCCTCGACGATTTGCGCCCCGACGGTCGCGTGAGTGCGCATAAGCTCGTACTCGGTCGCGCTCAGCACGTCGGATTTCAGCAGTATGTCATCGGGAATACAGCTCTTTCCGACGTCATAGAGCAGGCCCGCTTCGCGAACCAACCGGACGCGGGAGTGCGTCCAGCCGAGTACCTCTGCCAGGTGCCCGGCAAGGTCCGCGACGCGGCGTGAGTGCCCATGAGTGCTCGGATCCTTGACATCGACCGCCCGCGCGAGCGCATAGGCGCTTGCGGGTGAATCTTTGCCATCTGCCGGCGCGATCGGCTGAACATCCGCGGCCGTCTCAGACGCGCGAGTCCGGCAGTGATGGACCGCGTTGCCGCCACGATCTTTGGCATTCGCGCACGCGGCTTCCGCCAGCGCAAACAACTGAGCGGGATCGTGCCCGCGCGCCAGATCACAGACTCCGATTGAGACGGTGATCCTGCCGGGCGTGGAATCGTTGCGCCCTGCGACGTTCGCCCGCAGCCGCTCGGCGGCGCCGACGGCCCCCGCGGGGGTGCTGTAGGGCAAAAGCCAGGCAAACCGATCGCGCCCGATACGTCCGATCAGGTCGTCTTCACGGGCGGCCTCGCGAAGACACCGCGCGACCCACAGAAGCGCCTGATCATCGGCCGATATTTCGTGACGGGCAGCGATTCCCGAGTGCCCGTCGATGTTGAGAACCGCGAGTGCGATCGGATAACGGTGGCGCTTTGCCCGGGTCACCTCGCGGACAAATGACTCGTCGAACGTCTGCCGATGAGCCAGTCCGGTCAGGGCGTCGGGGACACCAGACTCGAGCAGTGCTCGATTCCAGGCACCGACAATAAGCATCCCCACGAGCTGGGAGAATCCGACAAGGCGCGGCACAGGGTCATCGTTTGCTGCGTCGCAGCGTTCATCGGCGACGAGGATCGCGCCCCACACGCCATCCGGGCCGATGATAGGGGCGCCGACAGCCCCGTCAACCCAGACAGGACCGCCGGTGGTGGCCACTCTCGCAGCAGCCTCCGGACCGATGCGCGCCAAAGCGCCATTGGCCTCGTGCACAGATGCCGACCAGTAGCCAATCATCGCAGGGGGACCCGAGCCGACGCGAAATACCGCGGCGGACGCTGCTCCAAGCCAAGCTGCATGCTTCCTTTGCCACGAGGCAACAGAGCCCAGGCAGATCAACGCCGGCGGCCGCGGCATTCGCCACACGCCACACGGCATCGCGCTCGGTCTCGAGCCGCAGCGATCCGTTGCGCTCAACACGGTCCCGCGTCGGCGCCACAACAGCGCCGCTGTCCGCCATCTGCGTGGCAGAAACTTCAGAAGCGGCCGCAACGGCCGGCGTGTGGGCCATGCGGATCGTGGCGTGCGGACCGTCGGATGCTCCGGCGGGCTCGTGCAATGACGTAGGCATCACGGACATCCCCAGCTCTGGCGCCGGACGGCGCCGACTACAGACAGTGTCGGCAGGGTCCTTCGAAAACTTGACAATATTTGCCGCCTCTATTAATGACCTCAGATCTGTGCCGGTGGGCATCGGGGATGCGGAGCGAGGCGCTACCACCCTGCGACGGACATCCCTCGATACCGCCCGCCCCGCCCCGCCCACCGCCGACTCCTACGACGGGGAGGAGGCGATCGAAAGTTGGTGGTCGTCGCCGGCGCTGTACCCGAGTCGGCAAGCACGTCCCTGAGGCAAACCTTGGGACCGGGCGCTCTATCCGAGTCCGCTTTCCGTGGGGTAACCGACCGGTGGGATAGCCGGCACGTTCGTGCTCGGAGTTGTTCGGCGGTAGTCCCATTGGTTGGCCGTCAGGTCGACCCGTATTCTTTGCCGAATATCTGAAGCCCCGAGGGAGGGGCCGGCACGCGCGACCCGGGCGCACGGACGGAGAACACGGATGGACGAGCCGATAGCGCTCGCAGGGCGTGATCTTGCGACAGCACGTCGTGCACTGGCTGTGTGGCTTATGAGCGACCTGCACCAAGCGTCGGATGTTGGGCCCGCGTGGGCCGAGGTATTGGCGCTACTCGACTACCTCGATTGGCCGGGGTCACCCGAGCGCCCTATCGACCTCAATCCGGAGCATCAGCGGGTGCTGGGGCGCGTGGTCTTCGACACCCTCGAGGCCGCCGCCGGCGAGGGCACACAGCGGCTCACCTGAGCTTTGCCATGGGGGTTGTGCCCCGACCGAACGACGCCCGAGCGCTTCGTGTGCTCGAATGGCTGGCCGGCCTTGCCGCCTGTCTCATGGGCGCACAGCCCGACGACACTCTGAGCGACGTCGACGAGTTCGGGTCCGCGCCGGTCGCCGAAGGGTTCGGATCTCTGGCCGACGGACTCGGGTTGCCGGTATGGGTCGCGGGACCCGCGTTCGAGGTGATCTGGGTCAACAGTGCTTGCGAGGCCCTCTTCGGCGTCACTCCGCACGATGCTGGTCGGGTCGAACTTCCATGACTGGTGGGTCGCGGACGACCGCGAGCGCGCTGCTGGGGCGGCACACCAGCCAGTTTGGAACTTCGCGCTTTTTCTGTACGCGGAGCCGTGACCGCGGGGGAAAGCGATCCGGTGCCCGCCCTCTGCGTGGCGGTGCCCCGGCGTTGCCCGGCCGGCGAGCTTCTTGGCTGGGCGGGTGTGTTGTTTGCCGAAGGCGAGGCGCGACCGCCTCGCGAATCGGTGGCCGACCTCGAGGGCGCGCAGACGGTCTCGGCCGCCACGCTGCACGCGCTCCTTGATCACTTACCGGGCATGATCTGGACGACCGATCGCGATTTGCGCTGTACGTCGTCGCTCGGGGCGGGCCTACGCGATCTGGCCTGCGACCCAACCAGATCGTCGGTCTGAGCCTCTGTGAGTTCATCGGGACCGACGACCCGGATCACCCGGCGCGCCGCGCGCATTTGTCGGCGCTCGATGGCATGGCAACAAGCTACCGCGATCGGCGCGACGATCGCACCTACGAGGTGCAGGTCGGAGCCGCTCGTCGGTGCGGATGGATCGGTCGTCGGCACCCTTGGTATCAGCCGAGACGTGACCGATGCGGTCAAACGGGAACGCAGCCAGGCAACCCTCCTGCGCCAACTCGGCTTCGCCCAATCGGTCAGCTGGTATGGGCAGCTGGAGTCGATCTGGTGACCGGTGAGTGGCTCTGGTCGGATGGGGGTACCGGCTGCTCGGGTATGAGCCGGACGGATCGCCCCGAGCTTTGACGCGTTCGTCGCACGCGTGCACCCCGAGGATCGCCCCGTGATCGCGGCCCTTCACGCGCGCGGGTTTCGGTCCGGAACGGGTACGAGGCGAGTTACCGCGTGATGCTTCCCGAGGCACAATGCGCCGTCTGTCGGGCGTTGTGCGGTTTGATCGGGGTGACGAAGGGCTGCTCTACGCATTATCGGACTGATTCGACGCTCCGCCTGACGGCTGCGGGTCGCCGTTCCCAGCCAGGGTGGCGTAAGGAAGGTCGTGACGGGTTGGGTCTTGGAAGTCCGCGCGGCGATGTGTGACCACCGCGTCCACGAAGGCGGGTCAAGACCGGAACTCGCCCGTGGTCCATTTTGACGTGGGGCGTGATCGATGCCGCGGTCGCGAGGAGGCGGACCCACTCCGGTGTGCATGCTGAGCCCGCGCCGCTGCCCGGCCGCAATCATCGCGGGTTGGTTGGCGGCTCATGTTCCGATACCCCGACCCATCGGCCGATGGCGCCCCTCGGCGCGCTCGCATTCCAATCAGCCGGCCGAGGGGTGCCACGGCGCAGGAGGAGTGCCGTCTGGTCGAGTCACTGCGCACCTCCACCAAACCGAATGTCGGCACGGTGCGCAAGTTTTCACACGAGTCGGGAAAGACCCCGACTGCGCGGCGTCGATCGACTGCGGTAGAAGGAGTCCGAGAGGGCGCGGCAGCAAGCGGGCGATTGACACCGTGCGCCATGGCTTTGGCGTCAGGACGATCGTCCGGGGAGCGCGTTCGGGTGGTTCGGTGACCCGGACCGACATGGACTCGGGCGAGCGCGAGACGGTTCAGGCAAGTGCCACCGCTCGTGCAGTTGTGATTCGCGGTGAGGCACTTTCAGACGTCGCAGTCTCAATCCCTTGACCTGCTGCCGCCCTTCTCCACATGCATGCCGGTGCGCTCGGGACCTGGGGGACAACCTCGGCGCCCCCGCCAGCGTCGCCGATACCGGCACCCTGGCAGCCTCAACAGTCTCAACCGATTCAAGGTACTTCTGAAGTTCGCCTACAGAGGCGGCGAGGTGGTCAACTGCGAGCCACAGATGGCCTAGGGATTCTGCGCCTAACCGGGTGGAGGGCCACCCGGATTTGGGCCGCCCGGCTTGGGCGGACACCCGTCGGGCCCAGGTCCGGGAGGCGGAGGCGGAGGCGGCCCTGTCGGGGCCGCACAGGGTGGGTCAAGGCCGATCGTCATCGGGCCTCTCGATGGGAACCCACTGATTTCTGATGTCGTGACGCCCATTGGGGAAGGCATCGCGAAGTAGGCGCCTTCGCAGCTCGAGGGCGAAGTGGGCTGCATGAACGCCGCGTCATCCAGGGTGATGACCAACGACGAATGCGGAGCAACGACCACCGGGAAGCTCAGCCGATCGAGCGCTGCGCCGACGGGAGCGGCACCCTGCCAGATGACGCCTGAGCTTTTGCTGTTGCAACCAGGCCGAGGGCCGGCCAACGCCGGCGTCGCAAACCCAAGTGCGGCGTGGCGTTGTGAGGGCACGCGGAGCCCGGTGATGGTCACCGGCCGCGAGGTGGGGTTGGTAATTCGTACCGACACGTCGCCCGATGCGCCAGGGAACAGCGGGTCACCAAGCGCGCCCGGACCGGCTGGGGTGACCGCAATACGCACTGTCTGCATCGGAGCCGGAGCTCCACCTAGCGTGACATCGACCGAGAGTCCGATCTGTAACGCGGCAACCGCGATCCCCGCGAGAGCGCGCCGACGACCCCGACTGCGATGAGGTGCTTCGACCGCGGGTTCATCGCATCGAGTACCTAGAGATTCTCTGCATCAGCCGCTCGGCCCCTTGTGCGCCATGAGAGTTCAGGCGCATTCGGTATCGGCCTGCGGATGACGGCAGGTGAGTCTCGGGACGCTCGTGACGTATCCCATTCGCCACCGGTCGAGTGCTCGAAAAGAGGGGTCCCGCCGTCGGGCATTCTGACGTCGATGGCGGGGTGCATCCAGGTGATCTCTCTCACACCGGGCAAAGTGACCTGGCAGTGGCGCGACCGGGCCCCGCCGATCAGCAGCTAAAGGCGGACCCAGGGTCGTCCGATACGCGTGAGCGAGGGATCAGGCATCTCCTCACTCCAAACAGAGGGGCCTTGGGCACGGATGCCGGGGCCCTTCTTGTTGAGCAGCCGTACGGCATGGGCTGCATATTCGCGAGCGGTACCGTCGCCCCACGCTCACGTTAGGCGCGTGCCTCACGGTCGAGAGAATGACGTCAATCGGGATGACGCACATCAAGCGACAGGGTATGCGTCGTGACCCCTGCCGCCCGATGCGATCGACGCCGTGAGATGCCCAACGCGTCCGCCCCATGTCCCCATTGCGCACGGGCGGACCTCAAGACGCCTTCCATGTCGACGGTAGACCCGACGAGGCATCAGAGCAATAACGCCACGCCCGACTCGCGTGAGCGATCCCGGGACGCGTCCGCCTTTCACTCACCGCCGGTCGTCCCTGGACAGCGGGTGCCGCTACTTGCGAAAACGCGAAGAACGCAAGCTCGGCTGGGCCGCAGCGGGGGCGTACCGTGGTCGCTGGACCTGCAGTGTCGGGCGCAGTTGAGGAGACGGCGCGACGACGAGCAAACAGACTGCCGATCCATTGCGCCGCGCGGCGCGCACTGATGCGAACCGCCGCGCGGCGCACCCCCGTCTCACCGCCGCTGTCTCCGACCCTGGTAAAGCACGTCCGGGCCCGACGCTAGGTTCACCGCGGGGCGAGCCAGCGTCAGGCGCTTTGTGTGGACCTAGTCGTAGCTGCGATTGCGGGCGTGTTTGTCATCACCGGCGCGGTCGGTCTGATCGTGATGGGCGTCTACTGGGGCATCCTGCGACGACACGGACCGGACCACACGCGGATCGTGCGCCTGACCTTGTGGATCCTGGTCATCCTTGCTCTAGGAGTCGTCGGGTTGCTGCTCGCGGAGTCGATGCCTGACTCGAGCAGTTTCCTGTAGCCGTCCCGGATTCGTGACGAGCGTCTCGCCCGAGCCGTCGGTCTGAGGAGCGCTCGGGTGGGAACTGAACCGAGCCGCCCGCCCAAACGGGGCGGGCGACCGAGTTCCTAGTTGGTTCGGCGGATCTTGCGCACGAGCGCCCACGCGCCCGGCAAGAGGGCGGCGGCGAGATATAGCTTGAGGATCTCCCCGGGGATGAACGGATACAGGCCGTACTCGAGTGTCTTTTCCAGGTTGGTGTGCAGCACGTGCTGCAGCCAGATGCAGCCGCACAGGAAGATGAACGTGGTGCCGATCAGCATCATGGTGCCGGCGGTCGCAAACCGGCGGTCCCAGCCGCGATCAGCCAGGTAGCCGACAAGACCCCCGGCCACCAGGAAGCCGACGATATATCCGCCGGTCGCGCCGTGGATCACCTCCCAGCCGTGGGCGTGATCCGCATACACCGGGGCGCCGGCGACACCGAGGATGAGGTAAGCGCGAGGCTCGCGGCACCGCAGATGGACCCGAGGGCGCCGCCAACCAGCAGGACGGCAAACGTCTGGCCGGTGATCGGGACCGGCGTGAACGGGAGCGGAATGGATATCTGAGCAAGAAGGGCGACGAACAAGGCGCCGGCGATCACAAATGCAACGTCTGTGAGGACGTTCGCCTTTGGAAATGCTGCCCGGCGAAGTGTCGCGCCGGGCGCGGGAGCAAATATGGATGAAGTCATGGCGGGGAACATATAGGAGCGAAATCCCAGTGAGATTTGCCACTTTTATTGTCGGTCGCCGCCGCAAGGCCGCGTTGCGCCCCCACGACCCGATCCCCACAGGCTGCGGCTCGAACGCAGTGGTGCGCGATCGAGGTCGTCACGGGCAATGGCTGGACGTCATCCTTTGCCGCCCCGTCCACGTCGATGGCGCTCCCCGACATGGTCAACATCCCAATCGGCCGGCCGAGGCGTGCCACGGCGCATGTGGAGTGCCGTCTGGTCGACTCACTTGCTCACGTTCACCAAATCGAATGCGGGCACTGTGCGCGAGTTCTCCCACACGCAGGGGACTCTCCCGGCTATGCGGCACCAGGTTGGTGCGGTACAAGGCTTGGGGGAGGGTGCGGCAGTCGGTGGGTGATTCATGTTGGGCGCTCGGATGAACGCGTTCGGCAGATCACCTCAGGAGGGCAGGTCGCTCGGGCGGTGCGGTCCCGCGGACCGAAGGCCATTCGGGTGAGCGCGAGGAGGTTCGAGCACGCGCCGTCATCGTGCTTCTGCGGTTCGCGGTGGAATCATCATCGCCGCGGACTTTGCAGTCTCTGCGGCTAACTGTCGCCCACCCTTCCCAGCGGTGGCAGTTGGACCAGTTCTTAGGTGTCTACCAGGTACAGCCCGTGCCACAGGTCCGTGAGACGGGTGGCCGCTTGGTGACGTTCTTGGTGTAGGTGAACGCCTTTCCGCTCTTACTGGAAGTAGTCAGCGTGTAGCCCGTGGCGGCTACAGCCACCTTGACCTGGTTGCTGGCGGCGGTCGCCGCCGTGGTCTGAAACGTGACTGCCGAATCGATTACCTTGAGTTGGGCGGTGGTGATGGCCGAGTAGTTCTGGGTTCCGACGAACGCCGTCTCGAGATCGGTTGCCGCATTTCTCAGCAGTGACTCGGCCGCGGCATCCTGTGTCTTGCCTCGTTGTCCGAGAAACGTCGGAATCGCGATCGCAGCAAGGATCCCAATGACGATCACGACGACCAGTAGCTCGACCAGGGTAAAGCCCCGGCCCTGCCGTAATCTGGCGGCGTTGATCGACACAGTCTCCCCTTGATGTCTCCGACGAGGTCGGTATCGGTCCGTTGCGGTCGTCGAATGAGAAATGGACGCCAACCACCCGGCGGAGGCACGCCGCGCGGCGGCCTCTTGCCTTGATGCGGCGTCCCCGATCGAATCTCGGTCAAGGTGATCCGGTCCAATTCGTCCGCGTTGCGCGCGATCTGGGGGGCAAGGATGTCAACCGCCACAGGATCGCGATTGGTCAGGGCCTGATGGCCGAGGCGATGGCCTACGCCGGGCGCCCGACCGTCGTTGCTGTGTGAGCGAGGCGTCCGAGGCAAGTTCCCTGACTGACCTGCGCGGATCGACGCACCTGTGCCTCGGCGGGCCTACCTCGGACAGGCCGCCGAAACCCCGACGATCATGTCTGGGGGGCTCCGATACGCGAGATATACCACTGTCCCGCGCGGCACCGATGTACCTGCGGCTGGGTGCATGACTGACACGCGCGGAATCTCCGGGAGGAGCCTCGATAACGGCGACACGTTGGCGGAGATGACACGCTCTGGATACGGCTTCAACCCTGCGCAGGCCACGGCTGCTGCTGCAGTGCCCATCCTCTCGCCGACCACGTTGGGCACTGCAACCAACTTCGGATTGGTTGACGTCCACGACGCGACCGACGAGGGGCCCGACGACGACGATCCACAGGCCGCAAGCGCAGGCGTGATTAGAAGCGCCACGGCGGCGAGGGTCTTGGCGAGTGCTGGCGTTGGCGTCGAGCGGACGTTGCGCAGACGCTTCACGACCACGAATGTCCGTTGCCGCGCTCCTCGACGTGAAGAGCGCCGGGACGATGCCGGGGTCTCGATTGGCTGGGGGCGCTACTTTACAAAGAGAAGCGGCGGGCAGGTCGGCGGCCGAAGTAGCGCCGGCGCGTTCCCCCAACGTCCGCGTCGATCGGAGATAGGGAAGCGAGCGCCGCCGCTGCAGCGGCGGACGATGCGGTCCGCTATTTGGGCGCGACAGCGGGTCTCTACGCTGCCCGCGGGG
>CAVSFF010000008.1:0-78666 GCA_963727285.1 uncultured Thermoleophilia bacterium
CGGCACACGCCCATGCGGTGCGTGTGCTGGTCACGGGCATCGGCGCCGATCCGCGTCCGGCGCCACACTGAGTCCACGATCCCCCGACGGGAGGCCATCCCCATGTTTCGCCACATTCTCGTCGCCGCGGACGGATCGTCGACCGCCCAGCGGGCGCTCCAGGAGGCCATCGACATCGCGCGGACCCAAGCGGCGCGCCTGACGATCATGACCGTCGCCCCGCCGGTCCCGACGCTGATGCCCGTCGCCGGCGGCGACCCGCGTGCCGTGTCCGAGACCAACGAGCACTGGGCCGGCGAGGTCCTGCGGGCCGCGCTGGCAACGGTTCCCGACGGGGTCGACGTCCAAACCGTGATCCGCACCGGGCACGCGACCCACGAGATCGTCGAGGAGCTGACCCAGGGCGGATACGACCTCATCGTCGTCGGGTCCCGCGGGCGCGGCGCGGCGCGGGCCGGCGTGCTCGGCAGCGTGAACGGGGCCGTGCACTTCCACACCCACGTCCCGATGCTGTCGATCTCGCTCCCGGACGAGCACCCGACGGCCTGAGTCTCGATCTCCGCGGCTGCCCGGACGGCGCGCGGTCAGTGCGTCGGCGGTGTGGCGCTCGCGGTGGTGGCGCGGGTGCTCGTGCCCGCAGCATGCACCGGTGCGTGGAAGGTCCCGATGGCGCGGATCAGCATCGCCGCGTACAGCGCGGCGCCCTTCGAGTTGACATGGATGCCATCCCAGAAGATGCCGCTGCGGCCCGCGGTCAGCGTGTGCCAGTCGGCGAGGACGACGTTCGAGTGGTGGGCGGCCTCGTAGCGGATCAGCCGGTTGTCTGGAGGTCTTCCCACGATCGCGCGACGTGCAGCGTCACGAGCACGACCAGCGGGACCGAGCGCAGCGCGCTGCATCATCGACTGCATGTCGGCGAAGCGCATCGTCCCGTTGTCGCCGAGGTGGATGACCACCATATGCGGATGCTTGGTCCGCACGTAGCGGGCGATGAGCGCCGGGGCCTTGTCGAACTGGCGGCCTTCCACCGCATCCAGATACACGTGCCCCCCGAACACCGACTTGCTGGTCAGTGCGGGTTTCGCGCCGAGCATGACCGAATCGCCGACGGCGACGACCCGTCCCGCCCGGACCTGGGCGTTGAAACGCGCACGGATCTGGGCGGCGGTGAGTGTCGGCGCGGCCTGGACGAGCTTGCCGGCGCCGGCGCCGGCCGAGGCGGGGATCAGGGGAGGGGCGGGCGAACGCGCGGGCGCGACGGCGACGAAGCAGACCAGCGCGATCATGGCGATCGAGGCCGTGGTCGCGCTGATGCGCCAGCGCTGGCCGACCAGGCCGACCCCCGCAAGCTCCTTGCGGACGCCTGCGAGGCCGTCCTTGCGGATCGGGACCTCGATAAACCGGTAGGACAGCTCGGCGATGCCGACGGTGAGCCCGAGCTGCATCGCCAGCAGGACCGGACCGCCGAAGGGCACGTCCTGGTGCGCGCGCGTGAGCATCAGGATTGGCCAGTGCCAGAGATAGATCCCGTAGCTGCGCTTGCCGATCCAGACGAGCGGCGCAAGCGCAAAGACCTTCCCGAGCCGCGAGGAGGGGTGGGCGATGACGGCAAGGAGCACCGCCGTCACGACGGCGACGACCAGGAAGCCGCCCCGATAGAGGGCCGACGAGAACTGGCCGACCGACCACATGATCGCCATCAGGGCGACGAGCGCGACGACCCCGGAGATGTCGAGCAGCATCGCGGCCTGGCGATTGCGGACCGGGGCGAGCCGTGCCGCCGGCCAGGCGAACGCCAACAACACCCCGACCAGCAGGCCCGCTGCGCGGGTGTCGGTGCCGTAGAAGATCCGGGACGGGTCGTGGCCGGGGCTGAACAGGACGGCGGCGAGGACCGTTGAACAGGCGGTGCCCGCGATCACCCCGTAGACGAGGCGACGCTTGCCGAAGTAGTTGAGGCAGACGGCCATGATCGGCGGCCACAGGAGATAGAACTGCTCTTCGACCGCCAGTGACCACAGGTGTTGGAAGACCGATGGCCGCGCGTATTGGGCGAAATACGACTGATGCGCCGCGATCTGGTACCAGTTGGTCACGTAGAACAGCGACGCCAGTACGGCTCCCCGAAGTGCGCCGACCTCGTCGGGGTGAAGCAGCGCCATGACGCCCAGCACGACCACGATCATCACCAGGACCGCCGGCAGCAGGCGCCGCGCGCGCCCGAGCCAGAAGCGGCCGAGGTTGATGCGGCCGGTCGTCTCGAGCTCGGCGAGCAGCAGCGAGGTGATCAGGTAGCCACTGATCACCAGGAAGACGTCGACGCCGAGGAATCCACCTGGGATCCATGAGGTGCCCGCGTGGTAGAGCACCACCGTTCCTACGGCCAGTGCCCGCAGCCCGTCGATGCCGGGCATGTACGCAAGGCGCGGCGCGCGTCCGGTCGGCGGACGCCGGGTGGACTCGCCCGCGCCCGGCGGGGATTCGGGCATGCTCACCGGCCCGCCGGCGATGCGGCGGTGCGGGGTGGTGTCGGCCCGTCGTACGTGTGGTCCCCCTCCGGCAAGGTCAGTCGGTGGCGCGGGTGGGGGCGTCGCGAGCTTCTGCGCGGGGCTCGCGCCCCCACAGTGATTATCGGCGGATCAGGTCGAGCGTGCCATAGGCGAGGGGCGTCCGGCACAGCGGCTCCGGCACCGGACTACCTCGACGATGACCCTTGCATTGTGACATCCGTCCCGGCGGTCACGCCTGATGCCGGTTGCGACGTGTCGGGATCGGGGTCCTCGTGGCGGAGCGTGGTCCGCAGCGGGACTTCGCGAATGAACCAGGTCAGCGCGAACGCCAGGACCGCGGCGGTCGCCGACACCACGAACACCGTGCCGAGCGCGGCCGAGAATCCGTCGAGATACAGGTGGCGGATCGCCGCCGGCAGTTTCGCGACCGCGCTCGGGTCCACGTTGCCCGAGTGGGCGACGGCACCGGCGCCCGCCGGCAGCCGGGACGCCAGTTCGCTGCGTGAGGCGGTGCGCGAACACGGCGCCCAGGGCAGCGGTGCCGAGCGAGCCCCCGATGGACCTGAACAGCGTCGCCCCGGAGGTGGCGACGCCGAGGTCCTCGTAGGGGACGTCGTTCTGCACGGCGAGGATGAGCACCTGCATCACCATCCCGAGGCCGAAGCCGAGCACGACCATGAAGATCGAGGAGGTGGCGGTCGACGTGTCGGGGCCCATCGTCGACAGGAGCGCGAGTCCGACCACCGTCAGGCCGGTGCCGATGATCGGGTAGATCCGGTACTTGCCGGTGCGGGCGATCAGCCGGCCCGACCCCACCGACGAGACGATCAGCCCACACATCAGCGGCAAGAGCTGCAGCCCCGACGCGGTCGGGCTGGCGCCGCGCACGACCTGCTGGAACAGGGGCAGGAAGGTGACCGCCCCGTAGAGGGAAAAGCCGATGATGAATCCCACCGCGCTGGTCAGGGCGAAGGTGTGGCTCTTCCAGAGGCGTGGCGGCAGGATCGGCTCGGTCGCGATGCGTTCGACGAGGAAGAACGCCACCAACGCGACGGTCCCCCCGATGCCGAGGATGGCGGTCTCCGGCGAGAGCCATGCCACGCTGGTGCCGCCGACGGTCGTCATGAGCACGATCGCCGTCAGGCCGACCGCCAGCAGCCCCGCGCCGAGGTAGTCGATCTTGGCGCGCCCGGCGCCGGTGATGCTGGGGAAGGCGATCGCGAGGACGACCAGCGCCGCCAGCCCGACAGGGATGTTGATGTAGAAGATCCAGCGCCAGCTCAGGTGCGTGGTGATGAACCCGCCAAGCAGCGGTCCCGCGATGCTGGCCGCCCCGAAGATCGCGATGAACAGACCCGTGTAGCGGCCGCGCTGGCGGGCCGGGACGACATCGCCGAGGGCGGCCTGGGCCCCGACCATGAGGCCGCCGCCGCCGAGCCCCTGCAGTGCGCGGAAGGCGATCAGCTCCGTCATGGACTGGGCAAGACCGCACAGCACTGACCCGATCAGGAAGACGACGATCGCCGCCTGGAGGACGCGTTTGCGCCCGTAGAGGTCGCCGAGCTTGCCATAGACCGGGGTGATCACGGTCTGGGCGAGCAGGTATGCCGTCACGACCCACGACAGGTGGTCGAGCCCACCGAGATCGCCGACGATCGTCGGAAGCGCGGTCGCGACGATCGTCTGGTCGAGGGCGGCCAGGAGCATCACGACCATCAGGCTGCCGAGAATCAGCTTCAGCTGGCGCTGGGCGCTTCGGGGCGCTGCCGTCACAGCGCCTCGATGACGTCGGCAATCACACCGAGTACCCGCGGCGCGGCCGCCAGTTCCTCCTGGGTCAGCTCTCCCAGTGCACGTGCAAACGCGGCGCGCGCGGCGTCGCGTTTGGCGTCGCGGAGCGCGCGGCCGCGATCGGTCAGGACCGTGATCGTCACGCGACGGTCGGCGTCCGAACGACGACGGGTCACAAGCCCCTTGTGCTCGAGCAGGCCCAGCATGGCCGTTGCGCTCCCGGCCGTGATTCCGGCCTGGTCGGCCAGCTGGGAGGCAGGGCACGCCGCGTCGTCGTCGATGACCGACAGCAGGCGCATCTGGGCGTAACTGAGGTCGCCGACCTGGCGTGCGTCGCGGCCGCGGAGACGGCGCTGGGCGACGAGCAGACGGCCGAAGGCGGCGAGCACGTCTGCGACGGCATCGCTGCGTGCAAGGGTCAACGGAGCGGGGGGCACCATAGAAGCGATGGTAGCAAAACATTTGCTACCTAATTAATTGCCCGCCCCCGGAGTGCCGCGGTCCGGTGTGAACGAGCGCCGCCATGACGGGCCCAGACCCCAATGCGCCCGGCGCACCGGCCGCCCGCGTCCGTGCCGTGACCGCGCAGCCGGTCCGTCTCGGCTGGCTGCGATTTCGCGAGCGGGTGCTTGTCACGATGTGGTTTCTGCCGACCCTCTTCGTCGTCGCGGCCCTGGCGATCTCGTCGGTGGCGATCACCATCGACGACCAGGTGACCGTCCGATCGCCGTGGTTACCCGGGATAAGCGCCGGGGCCGCCGAATCGATCAGCTCGACGATCGCCAGCGGCATGCTCGCGTTCACCGCCGTGGTGTTCTCGACCACCCTCGTCGCGATCCAGCTGGCGGGCGGTTAGTATTCACCGCGGATCGTGCGGGTGTTCGTCCGGTCCCGGCTGACGCACGTCGACCCTCGGCACTTTCCTGGCGACCGCCGTGTTCGCGATCAATGTGCTCGCCCACACCCGCGACGACGCGCGGGGGGGCCTGGGCGCGCACGTTCCGGTGATCAGCCTGACCATCCTCTACGGCCTGGTGTTTCTCACGTTGGTGATGTTCATCCTGTTCGCCAACGGGATCACGCAGCTGTTGCGCGTCCAGTATCTGATGCGCACCGTCACTCGCGCGGGGCGACGGGCGGTCATCGAGTACATGCCCGCACCCGAGGAGTACCGCGAGGTACCCGTCCCCGGAGCGGGCGCCGATCCGGAGCTCGTGCGCCACGGTGATCGCGCCGGGATCCTGATGTCGATCGACGTCGCCGCGCTGTCGGATATCGCCGCGGCACGCGACTGCTGGGTCGAGATGCTGGTCCGGCCCGGCGAGTACCTGGGGCATGGAACGCCGGTTGCCCTGGTGCACGGCCGCGGATCGCAGACGGTCACGGCGACGGAGCTGCGCGCCCATCTGCTCGTGGGACCCGAGCGCACGCTTGCCCAGGATCCCGGCTTTGCGATTCGCCAACTGGTCGACGTCGCGAGCCGGGCCCTGTCCCCGGCGGTCAACGACCCGACCACGGCGTCGCAGGCAATCGGTCACATCGTCGATCTGCTGTCAACGGCCGCCACGCGGCCAGACGTGACCGGCTGGTACGCCGACGCGGACGGCGTCGTCCGGGTGCGCCTGCCCGAGCTGGGGTTTTCCCGGCTCGCCGAGCTCGGGCTCACCGAGATCGCGCTGTACGGCGCCGGCGCGCCCCAGGTGACCCGCCGGCTGCGGGCGGCCTACGACGTGCTCGAGTCACAGGTCGACGACGCGCGTGGCGAGAGTATCCGGCGCCTGCGGCGCCAGCTCGATGCGGCGTCCGCAGAGGCGCTCCCGCAGGCATTCACCGCGATCGCCTCCGATCCGGACCGCCTCGGCTTGGGATAAGCGCGCGGCCTAGAAGAAGCTGGACGCGAGGCTCACCGCGTATCGCGCCAGCACGACCTCGAGCAGGATTCCCGCAGCGATCACTAGCAGCCCGGCGAGGGCGATCAGGACGTCCTCCAGCAGGACCCCGATCGACAGCACGACGACCCCGAGCGCCGGCAGCGTATCGAGTCCCGTAAACGGCGGCGCGACAAACGCGGCGACCGTGCCGATAAGCGCCACGAGCCCGAAGGCGATGCCGGCGGCGCGATGACCGAACCAGGCCGCCATGCGCGGGCGGGAGATGCGTTCGAGAAACCGGATGACGGCCAAGAACGCCCGAAAGAATCGCCCGTCGGGTCCGCCGGCGCCGACGTTGACCCCGCGCCACCGTGACGGAACCCAGATCTCGTCGCGCCCGACGATCAGCTGCAGGGCGCCGAGCGCGACGAGAATCTCGAATACGTGGGTTGCCCCACCGGTCGGCAGCGGAAGTGCGGGCACGGCCATCAGCACGACGAAGACGACGGCGAAGCTCTTGGGCCCGAACAGGTCGATCAGGCCACCAAGGGTCGTGTCATCGCCGGTCAGCCATTGGGAGAGGGCGTCGCTCAGGCGATCCGGCAACGGGCCGCTCACATCGCGGTCGGGGATCATCGCGCCATCCTAGACCGCGCGGGCCGGGGCGCCGCACACGTCCGCCCGTCACAATGGGCCCGATTCGGCGATCGTGGAGGGGCGAAGGGATGGAACTCGGCGTCTACAGCTTCGGCGACACGCACAAGGACCCGCGGACAGGACGGATGGTCGGCGCTCACCAGCGCATCCGGGAGCTGATCGACGAAATCGCCCTTGCGGACCAGGTCGGGTTGGACGTCTTCGGGGTCGGCGAGCACCACCGTCCCGATTTCTCGGTGTCGGCCCCGGCGATGGTGCTCGCCGCGGCGGCCGAGCGGACCGAGCGCATCCGCCTGACCAGCGCTGTCACGGTGCTGGGCTCCGAGGATCCCGTCCGTGTCTTTCAGCAGTACTCCACTTTGGATCTGCTGTCGGACGGACGGGCCGAGATCATGGCCGGCCGCGGTTCGTTCATCGAGTCGTTTCCGTTGTTCGGATACGACCTGCAGGACTACGAGCCGCTGTTCGCCGAGAAGCTCGAGCTGCTGCTGGCCCTGCGCGAACACGAGACGATCACCTGGTCGGGACGCTATCGCGCCCCGCTCGATGCCCAAACCGTGTATCCGCGCCCCATTCAGACACCGCTGCCCGTCTGGATCGCCGTTGGCGGGACGCCGGCATCGGTCGCCCGCGCCGGCCTGCTGGGGGTTCCCCTGGCGATCGCGATCATCGGCGGCATGCCGGCCCGATTCAAGCCGATGACCGACCTCTACCGCCAGGCGGCGGTCGAGGGCGGGCACGACGTCGGGTCGCTCGAACTCGGAATCAATTCGTTCTGTTACATCGCGGACACGGCCGACCAGGCGGTCGCCGAGTTCTACCCGGGGTACGCCGAGGTCATGGACCAGCTCGGGCGCGAGCGGGGATGGGGGCCGACCTCGCGCGGGCAATTCGACCAGTTGCGCAGCCCCCGGGGGTCGCTGCTGGTCGGCAGCCCCGAGGAGATCGTGGACAAGATCCTCTACGAGCACGAGCTCTTCGGGCCATACCCGCTTCCTGGCGCAGATGGACGTCGGACGCCAGTCGCATGACCGCGTCATGCGGTCGATCGAGCTGTTCGGAACGCGCGTCGCCCCGGCGGTGCGCCAGGCGATCGGCACTGGCGCGGCGGCCGCCGTGACGCCGGACACGGTCACCTCAGGCGTAGGCCCGGCCGCTCGACGCCGTACCGAGACCCGGCACGTGAGCTCGGGCGCGGCGCGGCCGGAACGCCCCCATTCGCGGCCCGCGGGCGTCCTGACCGCGTCGCGGGGGTCCGTACCGCCGGGTGTCGCGGGAATCCTCACCCCGGCAGGTTGAGCCCGAGGGCGACGGCGGCAAGCCCGCAGAGGCCGCCCGCCACGATCACCACGACCGGGCGCTGGCGCAGCGCGATTGCCAGTCCGCCGCCGCCGAGGATCGCGACCTGCCACCAGGTCCCGAGCGCCAGCGTCAGCGGCACCGCGGCGCCGACGATCGCCCCGACGGCCGCCGGCCCGGCGCCGGCCAGGAACGCCTGCGCCCGGGCATTGGTGCGGAGGCGGACGAAATGACGCCCACCGATCAGCACGAAGGCGAACGACGGCGCAAATGCGATCGCACTCGCGAAGATGCCACCGGCGAGGCCGCCTGCCCCGTATCCGACGACGGCGACGGTCTGGACGACCGGCCCGGGGGTCACCTGGCCGAGGGCGACGGCGCCGATGAACTCCGTGGAGGTCAGCCAGTGGTGTCCGACGGCGTCGGCCTGCATCAGCGGGATGATCACGAACCCCCCGCCATAGGACAGCGCGCCGACTTTGAGCGCCGTCCAGCCGAGTGCGAGCGCGGTGCCGGAGCCGACCCCCGCCGCACCGACACCGACGATCACCCCCCGGGCCGCCGGCCCGCTCTTCGGACCGAACCTCACGAGCGCGATCAGGCCACATCCGACGAGGGCCACGGCGACCCATGCGCCCGTCAGGGCAGCCGTCCCGGCGCCGATCGCCAGGGCCGCGAGCCACCAGCGCAGGCCGGTCGTGCCCCGGGCGCGGTCCCGGCTGGCCGGGATGAGCGCCCACGCCGCGGCGACGGCGACGGCGGGGACGACAGCCCCGGCGCCCGCTGCCGCACCGAGCACCCACCTCGACGGGTGCGGACCCAGGAGCAGGGCGCTCAGCGCGAGGATCACCACGAGGCCCGGCACGATGAACCCGAGCCCGCCCACGAGGGCCCCCCGCCACCCGCCCACACGGCGGGCGCAGTAGATCGCCAACTGCGTCGAGGCGGGGCCCGGGAGCAGGTTGCAGGCGGCGATCGCGTCTTCGAACTCGGCCGGGTCGATCCACCCCGTCCGGTCCACGCACAGCGTGCGCAGCAACGTGATGTGCGCCGGGCGGCCCGCCGAAGCCGGTGATGCCGAGCCGTGCCCACTCACGGGCGATCCGGGACAGCGGTACGCGTTCCGCTGGCGGTGAGGCATCCATCGATCGGCACCGTCGCAGATCGTGCTGTCTCCGGCGAGGGCGATGTGGCCGTCCGCAGCCGATGTGACATGGCGGCGCAGGGCAGGCGGGGCCGGTACGCTCCGCAGTCGAGTCAGAACGCGACCAGGAAGGGCAGGCGTCGTTGAGTACGCGCATCGATGACCCGCGGGTACAGATCGCCGTCGAGCTCCCGAGCGAGCCCGGCTCGCCGGGGTATGACGAGCTGTCGGGAATCGGGAGCGGCGAGAACCGTCCGAGCATGGATGTGATGTCCGGCTGGCCGTGGCTCGACCAGGACGTCCACAGGCGCGGCACCCGGCTGCTGACCGTCGGATTGCGGGTCTACGCGGCCCATCCCGAGGTCGAGCTGAACAATCTGCCGACAATGTTCCTCGAGGCGGGAATGCGGCTGATGAAGGAGCTGGCCGGCTATGTCCTCGCCGGAGGCCAGCTCGAGCAGGATGACGTCATGCAGATGCGCGACAGCCTCCCGTGCCTCGTGGGATTCCGACGGATTCCAGGGGAAACGCCGGACGACGAGATCGTTCGCGTGCTGCTGCTGTCCTGACTCAGACGTGGTCGGGTCGCTGCCCACACGCGACTATCAGCCCGGCGCCGACTCCGTGCTCCGGATGGGTCCGCTGGGGCTCCGGGGTACGACGTTTCACCGAAATGCCCCTATTTCACGGCTCTTTCGTCTGACGGTGCTGCTAGGTTCACCGCCGATGCGTCGTCATGTGCACCAGACCAGGAGTGACAATGAACAAGACTGAATTTGTCGGGCTCGTAGCAAAGCGCGCCGAGGCCACCAACGCCGAGTCGCAGCGCTTTGTCCAGGCGGTCCTGGACGAGATCCTCGAGGCGCTGAAGCGGGGCGAGGATGTTGCTTTCGCTGGCTTTGGCAAGTTCTCGGTGTCTGAGCGCGCCGCCCGTACGGGCGTGAACCCGCAGGACCCGAGCAAGAAGGTCTCGATTCCCGCGCGTGTGGTTCCGCGCTTCACGCCCGGTGCCGTGCTCAAGGAGCAGGTCGCGACGGGGAACGCCAAGAAGGGCAAGAAGAAGTAGTTCGTCGCGCGGGCTACCGGCCCGCAGGTGGCTGGGCGGGGGCGGTTTGCCGCCCCCGCACGCTGCCCCGCGGCCACGTCTCCGGTCGTGGTCCGTGTCGTCCGCCGGACGGCGGGCGATTGCCGTGTCGCGGTGTGCCCTTGTCGCGCGGCCTGCTAATGTGTCGATCCGCCGCGGGAACGTGGCGTCACCGTTATGAGAAACCTCATCACCGCACATATCGCCCACTCCCGCGTGGCCCCCAACGTCGTTCGAGGTGCTGTCGAAGCGTGCATCAGGTAGTGCTTGCCTCCTAGAAGAGGTCCAGATACGCGCCCCCCGGCCGGCCCGTCGACACGCATCAACGATGCGATCCGGGTTGAGTCGGTCCGTCTGATCGATCATCACGGCGAGAACGTCGGGATCGTTCCGATCGCGCGCGCCCAGCAGATCGCCAACGATGCCAACCTCGACCTGGTCGAGGTTGCCGCGGAGGCCCGTCCGCCGGTGGTCCGGATCATGGACTACGGCAAGTGGCGCTACGAGCAGGAGCAGAAGGCCAAGCAGGCCCGCAAGCACCAGAGCCAGATCGTCATCAAAGAGATCAAGTTCCGGCCGAAGATCGATCCGCACGACTACGCCACCAAGAAGGGGCACGTCGAGCGCTTTCTGCGCCACAAGGACAAAGTCAAGATCACGATCATGTTCCGGGGCCGGGAGCTCTTGCATCCTGAGCGCGGAGAGGCCATTCTTCTTCGGCTCGCAGAAGAACTGAGCGACCTCGCCCTGATCGAGAGCCGTCCGAACCTGGACGGGCGCAACATGGTGATGATGCTGGCCCCGCTGCGGGACGTCTCCGCAGGCGCGCCTGTCGCGAGCACCGACAACTCCGCAACGTCTGAGACTGCCTGATATGCCCAAGATGAAGACCAATAAGGCCGCAAGCAAGCGCTTTCGCGTGACGCCCAAGGGCAAGGTCCTGTTCGGCGCGGCCGGGTTGCGTCACAACATGGAAAACATGTCCGGAAAGAACAAGCGCCGCCAGGCACGCAACCACGAGCTCCCCAGCGAGCACGCCGCGACGGCTCTTCGACTGTTGGGGAAGCGTTAGAGATGGCTCGTGTGAAGCGTTCGGTCGCCGCCCGCAAGAAGCGGCGCAAGATCCTTGGCCAGGCCCGTGGCTACTGGGGCACCAAGAAGTCCAGCTACCGCCGCGCGAAGGAGCAGGTGCAGCGCTCGCTGCGGTACCAGTACCGCGATCGCCGGGTCCGCAAGCGTGAATTCCGTCGGCTGTGGATCGCGCGTATCAACGCTGCCGCCCGCGAGAACGGCCTGACCTATGGTGAGTTCATCCACGGCCTGTCGCTGGCCGGTATCGAACTGAACCGGAAGGTGCTGGCGGACCTGGCGGTGCACGAGCCCGAGGCGTTCGCCGGTCTCTGCGTGCGGGCGCGCGATGCCCGCCAAGCCGCCTCCGTCTAGCCGCGGAGCACGCCGCGGGCCGCATCTGCGGCCCCTCACATCGGCGCGGAACCCGCAGCTGAAGCTGCTGCGGACCCTTGCCAACAAGCGCGCGCGCCGCGAGCAGCGCCTGATGGTTGCCGAGGGCGAAGATCTGATCGTCGCCGGGCTGGCGCACGGGGTGCGCCCGGCGGTCCTGCTGGTCGATGCAGAACGGGTCGACGAAATCGCTCCGTTGCTGGCCCAGCTAGCGGACGTCCAGGAGGCCTACGCGGTCCCCCACCAACTGCTCGCCCAGGCGTCGCAGCTGGCAGCTCCGCCGCGCGTGCTGGGGATTCTGCCGCAGCCCGGGCCGTGGGCGTTTCGTGACGTCAGCTTTCCGCCGTCGCTTGCCCTGTGGCTCGCCGGCGTCGCAGATCCCGGCAATGTCGGCACGTTGGTCCGCAGCGCGGCTGCGCTTGGCGCCGACTGGGTCGCCCTTGGCCCCGGATCGGCCGACCCCTTCCATACCCGTGCCGTTCGTGCGGCGATGGGATCGACGTTCGCGATCCCGCTGTTGGAGGGCGTGCGCGGCGAGGATCTGGCCTCGCGCTCCGGCTTCCGGGTGATCGCCGCGGTCGTCGGCGATGCGCGACCGCCGTGGGAGGTCGATCTGACCGGCCCGGTCGTGATCGCGCTCGGGGGAGAACGGGAAGGACTCGCGCCGGGGTTGGAGCAGCTGGGGGCCGGTGTGCCCGTCGACCGCGTGACGATTCCGCAGACGGCCGGCGCGGAATCGCTCAACGTCGCGGCCGCCGGGGCGATCCTGCTGGCCGAGGCGGTGCGGCAGCGCAGCGCGGGCTCGTCGCGGCAAGCGGTCCTGTAGCCTCAGACGCCGTGGCAACGGCTGACGACATCGCCCAGATCCGGGACCGCGCGCTGGCCGACACGGCCGGTGCGAACACGGTTGCCGCACTCGACGACGTGCGGGTTCACCACACCGGGCGCAAGAGCACGTTGTCCGAAATCCTGGCCTCGATCGGCACGCTGCCTCCCGACGAGCGGGGGAGCGTCGGCAAGGCCGCAAACATCGCCCGGCGGGACATCGAGGCGGCGCTGGCGGAGCGCAAGGCCGCCTTGGAGGCGTCGGAACTCGCCGCGCAGCTGACGGGCGACCGCACCGACGTCACGCTTCCCGGTGACCCGTATCCACGTGGGGCGTTGCACCTGCTCAGCCAGGTGCGGCTCGAGATCGAGGACATCTTCCTGGCACTTGGCTATGAGATCGCCGACGGCCCCGAGGTCGAGACCGAGCATTACAACTTCACCGCGCTCAATACGCCCGACGGACACCCGGCGCGCTCGTCGTCGGACACCTTCTACGTCGACGGGACACCGGGCACGATCCTGCGGACCCAGACCTCCTCGGTGCAGGTCCGGGTCATGGAGGCCCGCACGCCCCCGCTGTATGTCATCAGCCCGGGTGCGGTCTACCGCCGCGACGACGTCGACGCGACCCATAGCCCGATGTTTCACCAGCTCGAAGGGCTCGCGGTCGACGAGGGGCTGTCGTTGGCCCACCTGATCGGCACGCTCAAGCACGTCGCCGGGCAGCTGTTGGGCTCGACCGAGTACCGCATCATCCCGGATTTCTTTCCGTTCACCGAGCCGTCGATCCAGCTCTTGGTGCGCTGGACCGATCGGTCCGGCAAGAGCTCCTGGATGGAGTTGCTCGGCGCCGGCATGGTCGACCCCAACGTGTTCACTTTTGCCGGATACGACAGCGAGCGCTGGACCGGGTTCGCCTTCGGCATGGGTCTCGACCGGATTGCCATGGTGCGTCACGGCGTGCCCGACCTGCGCATGCTCTTCGAGGGCGATTTGCGCTTTCTCGACCAGTTCTCCTGATCCGAGCCCGATGAAACTCCCACTTTCCTGGCTTCGCGAATACGTGCACCCCGCGCTGGACGATGCGGCCCTGGCCGACCACATCACCGACGCCGGTCCCGCCGTCGAGGCGGTCCACCATTTGCGCGTGCCTCAGGCCGACGGAAATCTCGAGCACTTCCGCGTCGGTCGGGTCGTCTCTGCGGAGCAGCACCCGAACGCCGACCGCCTGCGTGTCTGCCGGGTCGACCTGGGCGAACCCGAGCTGCGCCAGATCGTGTGCGGCGCCCCGAACGTCGGTGCGGGCCAAAACGTCGCGGTCGCGCTGCCGGGCGCCGTCCTCGGGGACCATCCGCCGTTGGGCAAGGTCACGCTGCGCGGCGTCGAGAGCCGGGGCATGATCTGCTCAGAGTCCGAGTTGGAGCTGGCCACCGACTCGGCGGGGATCATGGTGCTCCCCGACGACATTCCCGCGGGGACGCCCGTCGCCGAGGTCCTGCCGATCTCCGACACCGTGTTCGAGCTCGAGCTCACCTCGAACCGTCCCGATCTGATGGGCATCTACGGCATCGCCCGCGAGGTCCACGCGATCACCTCCGCCCCGCTGGCGGCGCTCGACGCCTCCGAGCCGGAGGCGACCGGTGTCGGGTCGGTGGGTGACTACGTGAGTCTGCGGGTCGAGGCACCGGACCTCTGCCCGCGGTACATGGCCCGCGTCATCACCGACGTGCAGGTCGGCCCGTCGCCGGTGTGGCTGCGCGCGCGGCTCGAGGCCGCCGGGATGCGGGCGATCTCGAATGTCGTGGACATCACCAATTATGTGATGCTGCTGACCGGACAACCCCTCCACGCATTCGACCTCGACACGATGGCCGGTCCGGCCATCGTCGTGCGCCGCGCCCACGACGGCGAGCCGATTACGACCCTCGACGGCCAGGCCCGGACGATGGACGCCGACGTGCTGGCGATCTGTGACGCCGAACGCCCCGCCGTGATCGCGGGGATCATGGGCGCCGAAGACGTCGAGGTCTCTGCGTCGACGACCAGCGTGGTGCTCGAGGCGGCGACCTTCGACGGTCCCGCGGTCCTTCATGCCGCGCTGCGGCTGGGGCTCCGCAGCGAGTCGAGCGCCCGCTTTGAGAAGGGGCTCCCGGTCGAACTCCCGCCGGTGGCGATGGCGATCGCCAGCCGCTTGCTCGTCGAGCTCTGTGGGGGACGATTGGTCGCCGGAACCCTCGATGAGCAAGCACCCGCGCCGGCCGTGACCCCGGTCGCGCTCCGGCACGCCCGCTGCAACGCGGTCCTGGGACTCGACATCGCCCCCGACGAATCGGCAGCGATCTTGCGCCGCCTCGGGTGCGAGGTCGACGAGGGGCCGGACGCGCACGAGGTGATCGTGCCCTACACCCGGCGCCGCGACGTCAACCGTGAGATCGACCTGATCGAGGAGGTCGCGCGGATTCACGGATACGGACGGATCCCGGCCCAGCTGCCGCGGATGGTCGGCAACGGGACGCGGACCGCCGCCCAGCGCCGTGTCGAGCGCCTGCGTCGGTACATGGCCGACCAAGGATTCTCGGAAATCGTCAGCTATCGGTTTGTGCCGGCCGGTGACGTCGATCGACTGCGGCTGGACGACGACGATCCCCGGCGTCGCCTGGTGCGTCTGGCGAACCCGATCTCCGAGGAGATGGCGGTGATGCGCCGGTCGATGATGCCGGGACTGTTGCGGGCGGCCGCCCACAACCAGCGCCACCAGTGCTCCCACGGCGCCCTGTTCGAGTTCGGGCGCACCTATGCACCGGCGCCCGACGGCCGAGCCGAAGAGCGCGAGTTCCTGGCGGCGCTCGTGTTCGGCGCCCCGAGTCCCGACCACTGGCGCGCTCCGCTGGCGCACGTCGACGTCCATGCCGCAGTCGGGCTGGCACAGGCCCTGTGCTCTCTGACGGGGGTACGGCCCGGCGTCGACCGCAACGAGGCGCCGTATTTCCACCCGGTGCGGCAGGCCCGCCTGGTCGCCCACGACCGCATCGTCGCCTGGGCGGGAGAAGTCCACCCGCTGGTGCTGCGCAACTTTGACGTGACGGGGCCGACCGCCGTCGTCGTGGTCGATCTCGACGCGCTCGGCGCCGTCGCGCCGAGCGGCGTGCCCCAGTTCGAGGATCTGCTGACCTACCCGGCCTCGACACGTGATCTGGCCTTTGTCGTCGGCGACGACATCGCGGCCTCGACGTTGGTCGCCACGGCGCGCCAGGCGGGCGGCGCGCTGGTGCGGGATGCCCGTGTCTTCGACCGCTACGCCGGGGAGCAGATCGGCGCGCACCGGGTGAGCTTGGCCATCCGTCTCGTGATCGCCGACCCCACGCGGACGCTGACCGACGAGGAGATCACCGACGCCGTTGCCCGCGTACGGACGGCACTGGCCGATGAACACGGCGCGGAGTTGCGGGCATGAGCGGCGAAACGGTCCACGTTCTCGGGGCGGCGGGATTTGCCGGTGCGCAACTGGCGGCGCTCGTCGATGCCCACCCGTACTTCGCGCTCGGGACCGTGACCGCCCGCAGCGACGCCGGCCGCCGCCTGGTCGACATCTACCCCGAATACCGCGTCCCGGCGGTCCTGAGCGAGCTCGACATCGCGGCGATCGCGCCCGGCGACTTCGCCGCGGTCTGCTACCCGCACGCCGAGGCGTCCGAGCTCGTGGCGACGCTCGTCGACCGCGGTGTGCGCGTCGTCGACGTCTCGGCCGATCATCGGCTCCACAGCGCGGCGCTCTATCCCGAGGTCTACGGGTTTACGCACCCGCGCGAGGACCTGCTGGCAGAGGCCGTCTACGGGCTGCCGGAGCTGCACCGCGATGCCATTCGCGGCGCCCGGTTGGTCGCGAACCCGGGGTGCTTCCCGACGGCGGCGCTGCTGGCGTTGCTGCCGGTTCGGGATCACGTCGTCCACGTCGTCGTCGACGCCAAGAGCGGCGTCTCCGGGGCGGGTCGGACGCCCACGGCGTCGGTGCACTTCTCCTCGGTGACCGAGAGCGTGATCCCGTACAAGGTGCTCACCCACCGGCACGCACCCGAGATCGCCCAGGAATTCGGGCAAGAGGTGCTGTTTACCCCGCATCTGGTGCCGGCCGACCGCGGCCTGCTGGCCTCGTGCTACGGGCGATTTATCGGCGACACCCCGCATCCGGACGATCTTCGTGAGGCGTACCGGCGGTTCTACGAGCCGCATCCGTTTGTCGAGATCGTCGACGGGCCGCCCGGGATGCATGCGGTCCAGCGCAACAACTTCGCCCAGGTGTTCGTCACTACCGAGCCGCGGCGGGGGCTGTTTGTCGGATTCGGCGTGATCGACAATCTGGTCAAGGGTGCCGCGGGGCAGGCCGTGCAGAACCTGAACCTGATGGCAGGACGCCCGGAGACCGAAGGCCTCGTGTGAGCACGTTCGACCCGATCGCACGCGCAGACTGGCTGGAGGCGCCGGCGGGCCTGGAGCGGATCGCGGGCGGGTCGATCACGAGCCCCGACGGATATGCCGCCGCGGGCGTGGCATGCGGGCTCAAGGCCTCGGGTCATCGCGACCTCGGTGTGCTCGTCGCCACCCGGCCGACCGTCAGCTGGCTGATGGATACCGTCAGCGCGTTGCCGTCGGCGCCGGTCCTGCTCAATCGGGCCCACGGGCGCGGCGACTATCGCGCCGTCGTGGTCAACTCCGGCGTGGCCAACGCCGCGACCGGCGAGCCCGGGCTGGATGACGCCCGTCGGATGGCGGCCCTGACCGCCGCCTCCTTCGGGCTTGCCCCCAACGAGGTCGCCGTATCGAGCACGGGGGTCATCGGCGAACGCCTCGACATGGACCGCATTCCGCCGGCGATCCCCGACGCCTGCGCCCGCGTCGCGCCGGACGGCGGGATCGCCTTCAACGAGGCCATCTGTACGACCGATGCCTTCCTCAAAGGGGCCGCGTTCGCGCTGACGCTTGGCGGTCGCACGATCCGCATCGGAATCGCCGCCAAGGGCGCGGGGATGATCCGCCCGACGATGGCGACGATGCTCGCGTATGTCACGACCGACGCGACGCTGTCCAGGGACGATCTGCGGGCCGCGACTGAACGCGCGTGTCGGGACAGTTTCAATCGGATCAGCGTCGACGGGCAGATGAGTCCGAGCGACACGCTGCTGGTACTTGCCGCGGCCGACGGCCCGCCGCTGGCGGGGGCGGATCGTGAGGCCTTCGCCGACGCCTTGCGGGCGGTGTGCCGCTGGGCGGCCATCCAGATGGTCAAGGACGGCGAGGGGGCAGACCATGTCGTACGCCTCACCGTCAGTGGCGCCCGCGACGTCGCCGAAGCCGAGCGCGTGGCCCGCGCGATCGCCGAGTCGCCCCTGGTCAAGACCGCGATTGCCGGGCGCGATCCGAACTGGGGCCGGATCTCGCAGGCGGTTGGCCAGGCCTTGGCCGGCGCGCCCGGGAGCGCCCACGAGCCCGAGGTCTGGCTCGACGAGGTTGCGCTCGACGATCCGACTGCGGGCGCGGTGATGGATCGCGCCGAGTACGACGTGAACGTCGCCCTCGGCCGCGGCGACGGACGCGAGACGGTGTGGGTGTCGGACCTGACCCACGCCTACGTGACCCTCAACGCCGAGTACCACACCTAAGGCCGGTGGCCGGTGCCGGAGCCCGGGCCGCGACGCCGGGTTGCGGGGACCGATAATCTTCGGCACCCAATGGAGATCATGCATCCCGCATCCGCGTCGTCGGCATCCGGTGACAACACCTCGCGTGTCGCCGTCCTGCTCGAGGCGCTGCCGTACATCCGTGACTTTGCCGGCGCCACCATCGTGATCAAGTACGGCGGTGCGGCAATGGTCGCGCCGGAGCTCAAGGCGTCATTCGCGCGTGACATCGCCCTGCTGAAGCTGGTGGGGATGAATCCGGTCGTCGTCCACGGGGGCGGTCCGGACATCTCGCGGTACTCGGACCTGCTGGGCATCGACGTGAGGTTCGTCGACGGGCTGCGTGTCACCGACGCGCGTACGATGGAGCTCGCCAAGATGGTGCTGGTGGGCAAGGTCAACAAGGAGATCGTCGCGCAGCTGCACGTCGCCGGCGTGGCGGCGGTCGGACTGGCCGGCGACGACGGCCAGCTGATCCAGGCCTCCAAGCAGATGCCCAACGGTCACGACATCGGCTTCGTCGGCAAGGTTGACCACGTGAACGCGACCGTGCTGGAACGCCTCTCGGACTTCGTGCCCGTGGTGGCGTCGGTCGGCGTCGACGACGACGGCCAGAGCTACAACATCAATGCCGACACCGTGGCCGCGAGCCTGGCCGGGGCCCTGCGGGCCCGGAAGGTGCTCTTTCTCACCGACGTCGTGGGCGTCCTGGCCGATCCCGAGGACGCCGGCTCGCTGATTTCCGAGTGCACCCTCGCGGAACTCCACGATCTGCTCGCCACCGGGACGATCGGCGGCGGCATGCTGCCGAAGCTCAACGCGGTCCGGGACGCCCTCGGGCAGGGTGTCACCGCGGCCCACATCGTGGACGGTCGCGTCGAGCACTCGGTACTGATCGAGTTGTTCTCCGAGGCCGGAATCGGCACCAAGATCACGCCGTGACCGCGCCGGCCTGGATCGCCCGCGAACAGGCCGCCCTGATGGCCAACTACCGGCGCCAGCCGGTGATGTTCACCTCCGGCTCCGGGGCGTCGCTGTACGACGCCGACGGCCGTCGCTACGTGGACTGCATGGCCGGGATTTCGATGATCAACGTCGGCCACTGTCACCCCGCCGTCGTCGCGGCGATCTGCGAGCAGGCCGAGCGGCTGATCAACGTGTCGAACCTCTACTACACCGAGCCGATGCTCGAGCTGGCGGAGTGGATCCGCGACCATTCGATGGGCGGTCGTGTGTTCTTCTGCAACTCGGGGGCCGAGGCCAACGAGGCCGCGCTCAAACTCGCGCGCAAGCACGGCGGTCCCCTGCGGCCGGAGGTCGTGGCCCTGGAGCACGGCTTCCACGGGCGGACCTACGGCGCCCTGACGTTGACCGGGCAGCCGGACAAGCAAAGTGCCTTCGTGCCGTTGGTCCCCGACATCCATCACGTCGGCCGCGACGACCTCGAGGCGCTCGAGGATACGGTCGGTCCGCGCACGTGCGCGATCTTCGTGGAAATCGTCCAAGGCGAAGTCGGCGTTCACCCGATCTCCCGCGAGATGCTGCAACTGGCGCGCAGGCTGGCCGACCGCCACGGGGCGCTGCTGATCATCGACGAGATCCAGACCGGGCTCTCGCGCACAGGGCCGCTGTTCGCCTACCAGGACGTCGGCGTCGAACCGGATGTCATGTCGCTGGCCAAGAGTCTGGGCGGCGGGGTGCCGATCGGTGCGATTACCGCACGGCCGGGCATCGACACGACGTTCGCGCCGGGGGACCACGGGTCCACGTTCGCCGGCAGCCCGCTCGCGTGCGCGGCCGGACTCGCGAGCTGCCGGGTGCTTGCCGACCCGGAGCTCCAGGGCGCGGTGCGGGCCAAGGGCGCCCGGCTGCTCGACGCCCTCCAGGCGCTGGTCGACGACGGCTGGCAACCGAGGCCCGCGGTCGCGGCCTGATGTGCGCGATCGATCTGCCGGACGAGCGTGCGGCCGCGGTCACCGCCGCGATGCTCGAGCACGGATATCTGGTCAACAACACCTCGGCCCGGACCTTGCGCTTCCTGCCGCCGCTGGTGATTGACGACGAGGATCTGGCCGGCCTCGCGACGACGCTGCGGGCGGTCCTCGCCGGCTGATCGCGCGCAGGTCCGGTTGCCGGGCGCCGGTGGCCTCGCGTACCATCCGCTGACGCGGAGCCGGCTCGTCCGCGGCATCCCCGACCCGACCCGAGCGCCAAAGGAGTTGCGCGATGGCGACCAGTGAGGCACCCCCCTGGCGGCGGCCGCCCGGATCGAGGACGGCACCAAGGTCTACGGCACCGGCGATGCCGAGGTGCGTGCCCTCGACGGCGTGACACGCGCCTTTCCGGTCGGCCGCTTTACGGCGATCATGGGCCCGTCGGGTTCCGGAAAATCGACCTTGATGCACTGCATGGCCGGACTCGATCGGCTGACGACGGGCACGACGTGGATCGGCGACGTCGAACTGAGCGCGCTCGGTGAGAAGGACGTCACCACCGTCCGGCGCGACCGGATCGGGTTCATCTTCCAGGCCTTCAACCTGTTGCCGATGCTGACGGCGGCGGAGAATATTCGCCTGCCGCTCGACATCGCGGGTCGGCGGGCCGACCCGGAATGGCTCGACCAGGTGATCGGTGCGCTCGAACTCGGCGACCGGCTCGACCACCGGCCGACGCAGCTCTCCGGCGGCCAGCAGCAGCGGGTCGCCGCGGCACGGGCGTTCGCGAGCCACCCGGAGATCGTGTTCGCCGACGAGCCGACGGGCCAGCTGGACTCGCATTCCTCCGCTGAACTGCTCGGGTTCATGCGGCGCGCCGTCGACGAGTTCAGCCAGACGATCGTGATGGTGACCCACGATCCGACCGCGGCCAGCTACGCCGACGAGGTCGTCTTTCTCGGCGACGGGCGGATCGTCGACGACCTGGCCGCGCCGAGCCCGACCTCGATCCTCGACCGGATGAAGGCGCTTTCGGACCTGTCGCAATGATCTGGCGGTTGGCCACACGCAATCTGCGCTCGAGCCCGCTGCGGCTCGTGCTCGTCTCGCTGGCGATCATCCTCGGCGTGGGCTTTGTCAGTGGCGCGTTCGTACTGGGCGACACGATCAACAAGGCCTTCGACGGCCTGTTCGCCAAGATCAATCAGGGTGTCGCCGTCCGCGTCCAGGGCGTGGCCTCGATCTCGAGCGACAGCCGCGAGCCGGTACCGGCGAGCGTGCTGCCCAAGGTCCTGGCGGTGGATGGCGTCGCCACCGCGGCCGGCTCGGTCGGCGGCACCGCGACGATCGTCGGCAAGGACGGCAAGGCCATCGGCGGCTCGGGGCCGCCGACGCTCGGCTTCGGCTGGGTCGCAGATCCGGCGCTCAACACTCTGCGCCTGGTCTCCGGGCGCGCGCCGACGGGTCCGAACGACGTCGTCATCAATGTCCGCAGCGCGACGCTCGCCAAGGTCGTGCCCGGCGATCCGGTGCGGATCATCACGCCGGCCGGGTCGGCGGACTACCGCCTCGTCGGCCTGGTCAAGTTCGGCTCGACCGACAATCTGCTCGGCGCCACCCTGACGGGCTTCTCCATGCCGACGGCCCAACGGGTGTTCGGTCTTGTCGGCCGCTACTCGGACATCGGCGTCACCGGCAAGCAGGGCGTCCTCGACGCGACGCTGGCCCATCGCGTCCAGGCGGTGCTCCCGCCCGGCTATGAGGCGATCACGGGCGCGCGGGCCACCCAGCAGGCGACCGACCAGTTCAACTCGATCATCGGCATCCTGCGCGACGTGCTGCTGGTGTTCGCCGGCATCTCGCTGTTCGTCGGTGCCTTCATCATCTTCAACAGTTTCTCGATCACCATCGCTCAACGGACCCGCCAGGTCGGCCTGCTCCGGGCCGTCGGGGCCTCACGCGGCAGTGTCGTGGGCGAGGTCGTGATCGAGGCGCTGATCATCGGCGTGGTCGCGTCGTGATCGGGGTCGCATTCGGCGTCGTCGTCGCACTCGGGCTCGAGAAGCTGTTCGACGCGTTCGGGGCGAGCCTGCCCAAGGCACCCATCCAGATTCAGCCGCGCACGGTGATCGTCGGCGCTCGACGGTCGGGATTCTCGTGACGCCGTGGCCGCGCTGCGGCCCGCGATCCGGGCCAGTCGCATCCCACCGATTGCCGCGCTGCGGGAGGTGACGTGCACGAGGTGACCCATCCGTGCGGCGCCTGGTGGTCGCGGTCGTCGTCACCGGTCTCGGCGTGGGGCTCGTGTTGCTCGGGGTCTTCGGGAGCGTCGGCAACCCGTTTGTGTGGCTGGGCCTCGGGGCGCTGCTGCTGTTTATCGGCGCGGCGCTGCTGACCGCGCAGATTGCCCGCCCGCTGGCGCGCGTGATCGGGGCGCCGATGGTGCTGATCGGGCGCGTTCCTGCCCGCCTCGGCCGCGAAAACGCCATGCGCAATCCGGCCCGGACCGCCCAGACCGCGACCGCGCTGACGATCGGTGTGGCCCTCGTCACGGCGGCCACCATCTTTGCCTCGTCCCTGTACGCATCCTTCGCCGGTGAGCTCGACCAGCGCCTGCTGGCGCAGGTCATCGTGCAAACGGGCAGCCAGCAGCCGTTTACGCCGGCGGCGGCGACCGCCCTCGCGGCGGTCCCCGAACTCGCGACCGTGAGCGCGTGGCGGGAGGGCCAGTTCCGCGACGCCCACCGCGACGTCCAGACCGTCAGCGGGATCGACCCCGCGACGATTCTGGACCTCTACAACGCCGGCCTGCTGAAGGGTGCGTTTACCGACCTGTCTCAGCCCGGCACCATTGCCGTGCAGAAGGATTACGCGAAGACCAACCATCTGACCGTCGGGTCGACGATGCCGGTGTTCTTCGCCAAGACCGGCACGCGGCCCCTGCGGGTGGCGGCGATCTTCTCCGCCTCGACGTTCGGGCAGTTCTTCATCTCACTGCCCGAATACGAGCGGAACTTCACGACCCAGCAGGACTCGCTCATCCTCGCCCGCGGCGCGCGGGTGTCTCGGCCGCCGACGCCAAGAAGGCCGCCATGGCGGTGCTGGCGCCGTATCCCAACCTGACCGTCTACACCAAGGCCGCCTACAAGGATCAGGTCAACGCGCAGATCAACCAGCTGCTGTACCTCGTCTACACCCTGCTCGGGCTGGCCGTGATCATTGCGATCTTCGGCATCGTCAACACGCTTGCGCTGTCGATCTTCGAGCGGACCAGGGAGATCGGCCTGCTGCGCGCAGTCGGGCTGACGCGGCGGGCGACGCGGGCGATGATTCGCTGGGAGGCGATCATCGTGGCGCTGATCGGCGGGGTGGTCGGCCTCGTGCTCGGGGCGTTCATCGGCATCGTCATCGTGCAGCGGATCTCGCTGCTGACGACCCTGTCGGTGCCATGGGGGTCGCTGGTGGTGTTCCTGGTCCTGGCGGGCGTCGCGGGCGTGGTCGCCGCGATCTTCCCGGCCCGCCGCGCTGCCCGGCTAAACGTCCTGGACGCGATTCAGTCGGATTAGGTCGCCGGCCGCCCCGGCGGGGGCGGACGGTCCGGCCGCCTCGTCCGCGGCTCCGGGTGCGCCGTCGGGCTGGACCGCGAACCGCATGGCGATGCGCGTGCCCGCGCCGACGTGGCTGACATGGACATCGTCGGCCAGCGACTGCATGATCGGAAAGCCCCGGCCGCGCGGACTCGAGTCCGACGGCGGTCCGAGAGCGGGTCGATCGCCGGCGGGTCCGCGCCGCTGCCTTCGTCGGTCACGATCAGGGTCGCGCCGTCGCGTTGGACGATCACCTGGACTTCAATCTGGCCGCCGTCGACGGGCGAGCCGTGCTCGATCGCGTTGGACACCGCCTCGCTGGCCGCCAGCAGGAGGCGGCCCGAGTCTTCCGGGCTCCACGGCTCGCGATCGAGGACCAGGGCCAGGGCGCACCGTACGAAGGTCAGCGATCTGAGGGTCGCGGGGACCCGGAAGGCTGACTCGATAGCGTCGCTGGTCATTTCGTCAAAAAATTCGTCGCAGAGTGCTGCCAATCCTATCGGCATGGCCGAAACGAAAGAAAGGGTCATGGTCGCGACGAATCCGGCGTGTCACATCTAGACTGCGGGCTGGCCCGTTGTCGTCCATGTATGAGGTCATTTGTGTCTGACGCGCAAGTAGCTCCACAGCCCGCTTCGTATATCGCCCGGCCCGAAGACGTCCACCGTGTGGTCCTGCTCTACTCCGGCGGGCTCGACACGTCGGTGATGCTCAAGTGGATCCAGGACGAGTACCACGCCGAGGTCATCGCGCTGTGCATCGACCTCGGCCAGCCGGCCGACGACTTTGACGCCGCCCTCGACAAGGCCCGCAATCTTGGCGCCGTCGAGGCGATTCTGGTCGACGCCAAGGATGAGTTCGCCCGCGACTACGTCGGGCCGTCGATCCTCGCCAACGCCCGCTACCAGGGCGGCTACCCGCCGTTCACGAGCCTCGGTCGCCCGCTGCTGGCCAAGCTCGCCGTCGAGGCCGCACGCGCGTTCAACGCCGACACGATCGCCCACGGCTGCACGGGCAAGGGCAACGACCAGGTGCGGATCGAGGCGACCATCGCCACGATCGCGCCGGAGCTCAAGGTGATCGCGCCGGTCCGCGAGTGGCAGATGGGCCGCGACGAGGAGATCGCCTACGCGGAGCGCCACGGAATCCCGGTGACCTCGTCGGTGGCGCGCCCGTATTCGATCGACGACAACCTGTGGGGACGCTCCAGCGAAGGCGGCATCATCGAGGAGCTCGATCAGGCCCCGCCGGACGATCTGTTCGAGCTGGTGACCCCGCCGATCGCCGCCCCGGACCGCGTCGAGGAGATCGTGGTGGGCTTTCGCGAGGGCCTGCCGGTCGCGATCGACGGAATCGAGTACGGATTGGTCGAGCTGATCCAGCGGGTTGCGGAGATCGCCTGCCGCAACGGTGTCGGGATCGTCGACCACATCGAGGACCGCGTCGTGGGGCTGAAGGTGCGGGACATCTACGAGGTCCCGGCCGCGGAGGTCCTGCTGACCGCACACCGTGAACTCGAGAAGCTGGTCTGCACCGGGCGTCAGAACGCCCTCAAGCCCCAGCTGGACGGGCTGTGGGCCCAGCTGGTGTACGAGGGGCTGTGGTACGAGCCGCTGCTGGCGAACCTGAACGCGCTGATGCGCGACGTCAACCGCAAGGTCACCGGCGAGATCACGATGCGCCTCTACAAGGGCACCGCACGCGCGTGTCGCCGCGTGTCTCCGTACGCCATCTACGACAAGAGCCTGGCGACCTTCAACGCCGACGCCTCGTTCTCGCAGCATGCCTCGCCAGGATTCATCGAGTTGTTCTCGCTGCAGAGCCGGATGGCCTACCGCATCGCCGAGACGCTGGACAAGGGCTGACACGATGCGCCGCGTGATGCCGCCCCAGCGCCTGCGGATCCACCGCGGGGCGTGCGCCCCGTCGTGCGAGCTCGGACCCGGACCGGAGGGGTGGACGCTCGGTCCCGTGCCGCTTCCCGACGGGGCGTGGTCGGCACCATGGCCCCGGCTGGCCCTGTCGGTCGCCTCGCCCTATCCGACCGAGGGGCTGTCGGTCGCCGCCGGCGGCGGCATGGTGCTCAGCCGGCTTCCGGGTGTGGTCCAGGCCGTTGTCCTGCCCGATCTGTCCCAGGCATTCGATCGCCGGCCGCCGGGCCTGGTCGAGGCGCTCGGGGCCGGGCGCGCGAACGCGGCGGTCCTCCGTGCCGACGACGGCTGGCGCGCGGTCGTCCTGCCGAGCCTCGGTGACCGCCTGCCGGACCTGGGTCCCGGACCGGTGGCGATCTCGGCCAGCGGCCGCCTCGTGGCCGTATTCGACGTCGACCGCACCGTGGTCATGCCCCTCGGGGGCGGAGCGCCGGTGGCGGAGTATCCCGGCGCGGTCGACGCGCTGGCGTTTGCGGGCGAACGACTGTGGCTGGCCGCCGGTGGCGTGGTCGGGCCGGCCGACGCCCACGCGCACGGTTGGGGGGCCCACGTACGGCGCCTTGCCGCCGCGGCCGCGGCCGACCGCGTCCTTGTGGTGCACGCCGACGGCCAGATCTCCCGCTTCGGTACCGACGAGGCGCAGTGCACCTGGACGCCCGTCCTCGACGACGTCCGCGAGATCTCACTCTCGGACGACGGGGAATGGGCGACGCTCGCGACGCCCGACGCCGTCGCGGTGGTTCGCGCCGGCGACGGGGCGGTCGCCGTCTACGTCCGAGGCGCGTCGTCGATCGCCCTCGGCACCGATCAGCGCATTGTGGTCGGAGGCGCGTGGGGTATGGCGCTGATCGTTCCCGTAGAGGAGACCGTATGACGACACGACCGCTTCCGCCGCCGCCGGTGTACCCGGACGATCCGGGTCCGTGGGCCGGCATTCTCGAGGTGCTCCAGCGCCGCGGAGCCGGGCCCGGTCGCCGACGTGCCGAGCCGCCGAACGGCCTGATGCTGATGCCGCCGCCCAAGACCGCCGCCGATCTGGTCGGACTCGACGCGGGGCTCGGCATCGCCGGCGCCGGGCCGGTGCGGACCGTCGCCGCGGCGCGCGAGCCCGCCCTCGGGCTGCGTCTGCAGGAGGATGGGCGTATCGAGTCCGTCGCCACGGGCGTCCGCCGGGTGTGGGAAGTGCCCGGATTGACCCTGGCCGGCGTGGAGCGCCCCGAGATCAACCCGGCTCCGGCGGCATCGGTGCCCGTCCTGCTCGACGACCTTGCCGCCGTCGGGATTCCCGAGGCGGCGCTGTTGGCGCCCGGCGGCACGGTCGCCGCCGCCTACGTGGCCGAATCGGCCCGCGTCTTCTCGCTGGCGATCGTCCGCACATCGGACCTGGGCGTGTGCCGTCTGATCCGCTGGGTCCGCGCCGCGGCGTGGTCGGCCGACGGCCAAACCTTGGTGATCGGCGGGGACTGGGGCATGCTCGCCCTCGAGCACCGCGATCAGGCACCGTCCGCGTCGTGATCGGAGGCGGCACCCGCGACGCCACCGATAGCGTCGTGGGTGCCGCTACGACCCCACATCTTGTGTCCGTGCGCCCTTGCCGCTGTCTGAGGCGGGGGCTAGCCTGACGGGGATGGCTGCGGCTCCGGAGTTCGTTCACCTACACGTCCATTCGGACTATTCGATCCTGGACGGGGCCTGCAAGATTGCGCGCCTGCTCGACCGGGTCGAGGAGATGGGCCAGACCGCCACCGCGCTCACCGACCACGGCGTCATGAGCGGTGCGATCGAGCTCTACCGCACCGCCAAGAAGCGCGGCATCACGCCGATCGTCGGGCTCGAGGCCTACCTCGTACCGGACCGCCACGCACGCCCGGGGCGTGAGCGCCGTGCCCACATCACGCTCCTGGCAGAGAGCACCGCCGGCTACTACAACCTCATCAAGCTCTGCTCAAAGGGGTTCCTCGAGGGCTATCACCGCAAGCCGCGCGTCGACTACGAGCTGCTGGCCCAGCATGCGGACGGCGTCATCGCGCTGACCGGCTGTCTGTCGGGGACGATCTGCGGCCTGGTCGAGCAGGACGACCTGACCGGAGCACGCGCGGAACTCGACCGGCTCGTGCAGATCTTCGGTCGCGACGACGTCTACGTCGAGCTTCAGGATTCCGGCATCCCCGTCCAGCACAAGATCAACCTCGAGCTGGCGCGACTCGCGCGCGACGCGGGGCAGACGATGGTCGCGACCTGCGACGCCCACTACGTCTGCCAGCACGACGCCGACGCCCACGAGGCGCTTCTGGCGATCCAGACGCGCGATGTGCTGTCGAACCCGAACCGGTTCAAGTTCGACACAAAGGAGTTCTATCTGAAGACCGGCGCCGAGATGGCGATCGCACTGCCGGACTTCCTCGAGGCGATCCCGGTGTCGCTGGAGATCGCCGGTCGCTGCTCGGGACTGGAGCTGCCGATCGGCGAGGTCAAGCTGCCCCGTTTCCCGGTGCCGGACGGGACCACGCCGACCGCATACCTCGAGCAGCTCTGCCGGGAGGGCATGGGCCGGCGCTACCAGGGCCGGCCCCCGTCGGGCGCCGAGGACCGCCTGCGGTTCGAACTCGATGTCATCGAGGAGATGGGATTCTCCTCCTACTTCCTGATCGTCTGGGACTACATCCGGTGGGCGCGCGAGAACGGCGTGGCCGTCGGTCCGGGCCGTGGATCGGCTGCAGGGTCGCTGGTGGCGTTCACGCTGCGCATCACCGACCTCGATCCGCTGGAGCACGGCCTGCTGTTCGAGCGCTTCCTGAACCCCGGCCGCAAGAGCCTTCCCGACATCGACACCGACTTCGCCCAGAACGGCCGCGACCGTGTCGTGCGGTACGTCACCGAACGCTACGGGCAGGGGTCGGTCGCCCGCATCGGGACGTTCGGCAAGCTGCTCGCGCGGGCGGTCGTACGCGACTCCGGGCGTGTGCTCGGCTACAGCTACGGCCAGGTCGACCGCATCGCCAAGCTCGTCCCGGAGCGCCCGATCGGGATCCGGCTCGAGGACGCCCTCAAGGAGGGCAGCGAGCTTGCCCAGGCCTACGAGACCGACGAGGCCGCCAAGAAGATCATCGATACCGCCCGCCCGCTGGAGGGGTTGGTCCGCAACGAGGGCGTGCATGCGGCCGGCGTCGTGATCGCACCGAGCGACGTTACCGACTTCATCCCGGTCCGGATCGACGATGACGGCAATGTGGTCACCCAGGTCCCCGACCACGACGTCGAGGCCCTCGGCCTGCTGAAGATGGACTTTCTCGGTCTCCGCAACCTGGACATCATCCAGAAATGCGTCGAGCTGATCGAGGAAACCCACGGGCATGTGCTCGACATCGACACGCTGCCGCTCGACGATCTCCCGACGTACCAAATGCTCGCCCGCGGCGACGGCCTCGGGGTCTTCCAGTTCGAGTCCAGTGGGATGCGCGACGCCCTCCGGGAGGTCCGCCCGACGGAGTTCGCCGACCTGATCGCGCTCGTGGCGCTCTACCGCCCGGGGCCGATGGCGTTCATCCCGGCCTACGCGCGCAACAAGCGCGACCCCGGAAAGGTCGAGCTCGCCGATCCGCGGCTGGCGCCGATCACCGGCCCCACCTACGGCGTCGCGATCTATCAGGAACAGCTGATGGCGATCTCGCGCGAGCTCGCCGGTTTCTCGCCGGCCCGCGCGGACGACTTGCGCAAGGCCGTGGGCAAGAAGGACAAGGACCTGATGGCGTCCCTCAAGGACGAGTTCATCGAGGGCTGTCTGGCCACGGGGACCGACAAGCGCGTCGCCGCCGACCTCTGGGCGCTGTGCGAGGCCGCCGGGGACTACTCGTTCAACAAGTCGCACGCGGCCTGTTACGGCCTGCTGGCCTACCGGACGGCGTACCTGAAGTGCACCTACCCGGCCGAATACATGGCCGCGCTGATGTCGTCGGTCATGGATACCAAGGACCGGGTGCCCTTCTATGTGGCCGCGTCCCAGGACATGGGCCTGTCGGTGCTTCCGCCCGACGTCAACGCCAGCCGCTCGGACTTCGCGGTGACGGGCGAGCGCGAGATCCGCTTCGGCCTGACCGCGGTCAAGGGCGTGGGCGAGAACGCCGTGGCCGCGATCCTCGATGCCCGCGAGGCCGGTGGCGGGTTCCCGTCGATCTGGGATTTCTGTCGCCGGGTCGACCAGGCGCAGGTCAACAAGCGCGCGCTTGAGAGCCTTGTCCGCGCCGGGGCCTTCGACTCGACCGGTGCGACGCGCCTGGGCATCCTCGAGGTGCTGCCGGCGGCGATGGGGTCGGCCTCACGCGCCCGCAGCGACGCCGCCGCCGGCCAGGCGTCGCTGTTTGCCGCACTCGACGCGGACACCGACTCGTCTCAGCCGGTCGATCTGGATCCGGCCATTCCCACCGGCGAGTTCTCCCGCGAGGATCTGCTCGCCGCCGAGAAGGAAGCGCTCGGGCTCTATGTCTCGAGTCACCCCCTCCAGGATTGCCGCAACCAGCTGTCCCGGGCCGTCACATGCAGTCTCGGGCGGCTGGACGACCAATCCGACGGCACCTTCGTGACGGTTGGCGGCATCATCGGCGCCATCAAGTCGATTACGACACGACGCGGCGAGCCCATGATGTTCGTCCGACTCGACGACCTCGAAGGGTCCGTGGAGGTCGTGGTCGTGCCGGCCGTGCTCAACGAGGCGCGCGAGCAGCTCGTGGCCGACGCGATCGTGGTGATCCAGGGCCGTATCGACCAGAAGGGCGAGGGGGAGACGAAGATCGTCGCCCGGACGATCGATCGCTTTGCCGTCGATCCCGATCGTGAGGAGCACCGGCTGACCCTCCGCGTCCACGCGTCGCGTCTGGAGCCCGGACAGCTGCCCCAGCTGCGACAGCTGCTGGTCGACCACGTGGGCGAGGCGCCGGTCGTCATGGTGATGGAGACCGACGACGGGGCGTACCGCTACCGGTTCGGGGACCGCTACCGGGTCAACCCGCGCGACAACAGCCTGCAGGCGTCGCTGAAGACGCTGCTGGGCGCGGAGTGCGTCGTCGGATAGACGGTCGCGCGGTGGTGATGGCGCGCCACCGCGAGCATGCGCTACGGTCGAAGCCGGATCACCCCGACCCGGAGTCCCGCGCTGACCGACCACCCCGCCATCCCGTCACGACGCCCCGGTGCGCGCGTCGGCACGCCGTACCCGGACACGGGTCCGGGCGCCTGTGGCCAGTGTCCGGTGCGATGCGAACGGGTCGTCTACCCGTCGGGATGCATCCAGTCCGGGTGTCCGCGCCTGTATTCCTACGTCCGCGACGGTCGTGAGGTTATGGGCTGCCTCGACCGGGTGTTCTGGGCGGAGATCGACGTCGAACGCTTTCGTGCACTGCAACGCACCCGGGCCGGCTTCGGGGGCCTGCGGGTCTGGCGTGAGCCGAGCGCGATCTGCCGGTGTGCGATCGAGCGGACGTTCGACCATCGCCCCCATGGTCCGTGCGTCAACCCGGACTTCCTCGGTGCGGCTCCGATCGCCGCAGGCTTCGACTGACAGGCGCCGCCCGTTCGGCACGCCGCAGCGGGCGGCCGGTTACGACGTCGTGATGGTTGCCGAGTAGATCCAGACCGGCTGGTCGGGCTTGCCGGTCGTGGCGTCGGCGGGGACATTGGCGATCAGGTTGACCACGTTCTGGCCCGTCGTGACATGGCCGAAGCGCGAGTACTGGTGCGGGAGTGACACCGCCTGGGACCCCTGGACGATGAAGAACTGGGACCCGTTGGTATTCGGGCCGGCGTTGGCCATCGCGACGTCGCCGAGGGTGTACGTGGTCTTCGGCAGCTCGTCCTTGAACTGGTAGCCCGGACCGCCGGTCCCGTCACCCTTCGGGTCGCCTCCCTGAATCACGAATCCCGGGATCACCCGGTGGAAGGTCAGGCCGTTGTAGAAGCCCTGGCCGGCGAGGAAGACGAAGTTGTTGACCGTGACCGGCGCCTGCTTGGGGAGCAGATTCATCACGATCGTGCCGCACGAGGTGTGGAGCGTGGCCGTGTACGTCTTGGTCGGGTTGATCGTCATCGCCGGCGCGGCGGCATACGTCTTCGGCTTGGCGGCCGTGGCGGGCACGGTGTGGATGCAGGTGCCGGCGGGCACCGCGGGCGCGGCGGCCGACGTCGAGGATGATCCGGCCTGCGATCCGGTCGCGGTCGTGGCGCCCGTGGAACCGGACGAACTGCTGCCGGAGCCGCAGGCGGTGAGGGCGATCAGGCCGGCGGCCGCGAGGAGCGCGGCAGCGCTGCGTTGGGTGCATGTGGTCATAGCGGGAGGGTAACGACCGCGCATGACGGCGGCGGGGATGCGGGGTGTGGCGGCCGGACGCCGGCAGACCCGCCCGAGGTGGACATGATCGCCCGATCGGTGGCGTGCGGGGTTTCGATGGCGGCGTGAACCTGCGAGCCTGTAGGGCGATGACTGATCTCGGACACACCGCACTCGGTGCCTGGAGCGGCGGTCGCTTCATGCACTTCGGCCTCCCGCTCGACGAGGAGCGCTACCTGGCCCTGATCCGCCCCGACGACGCCATCCGCACCGTCGTCACCGCCGACGTGTACGGCAGCGGCGAGGCCGATCGGATGGTCGGACGCGCGATCGCCGGGTTGCCCCGCGATTCGTACCGGCTGGTCGCCGCCATCGGACACGATTTCGTCCACGGTGAACGCGACGGCGCCAAGGGGTTTCCGCGCTTCACGGACCCGCGACTGCGCTCGTCCGATCGCTACGCCGATTACCTCGCACGCGCCTGTGAGGACAGCCTGGAGCGGTGTGGGGTCGATCACTTCGACCTGCTCATGCTGCACAATCCGGACCGGATCGGCTACTCGAGCGCCGTCGTGTGGGAGACCGGAATGGCACGGCTCAAGGAGCAGGGGCTGACGCGCTCCCTGGGGCTCGCCCCGGGACCTGCCAACGGCTTCACACTCGACATCCTGCGCTGCCTGGAGCGGTTCGGCGAGCTGATCGAGTGGGCCATGATCATTCTCAACCCGTTTGAGCCGTGGCCCGGCCGCCTCGTGCTTCCGGCGATGGTCGCGTCCGAGGTCAAAGTGCTCGCCCGCGTCGTCGATTACGGCGGTGTGTTTCACGATGACCTGCCGGACGAGGCCAACCTCGCCCCGATGGACCACCGCGCGTTTCGGCCGGCCGGTTGGGTCGACCAGGGCCGCACCCGGCTGGAACGACTGCGCGGGATCGCCGACCGGCACGGGCTCACGCCGCTGCAGCTCGCCTGCCAGTGGACGCTCGCCCAGCCGTCGGTCGAGTGCGTGGTCCCGACACTGATCCAGGAGCCGGGTCCGCAGGCCAAGCCCGTCGAGACCAAGCGCGCCGAGCTGGCGGCGACGCCGACGACGACGCTGCTGACCGACGACGAGATCGCCGCCATCACCGAGGTCGGCGAGAACGCCGGGTGCATGCCGCTCAAGGGCGGATCGCCGCTGCACACCGGTGCCGAGGTCGCCGACGCGTGGCCCCTCGACGACGATCTGCGGCGCCTCGCCGGAGACTGGGACATCGTCCCCGACCGGGATCTGGTCGAGCTGCACTGAGGGCCCGGCCCCCGGGGCCGGCTCCGGGTCAGCGCGTGATGGCGGGTGATCCGACGGCCACGACGGCGACCGCGACGATGAGGTGGTCCTGGCCGGGGCCGTAGTCGGTGCCGTTGTGGGTGCGCATTCCGCCCGTCGTCGCGGTCACCACAACCTGTCCGTACGGGAAGACAGCCGCGACGGCGGAGGTGTCCACCTCCTCCGGGCGGGGCACGGCGACCTCGACCCGGACTTGCATGTGGGCTCGGTCGCTGTCGGGCAGCAGCAGACCGACGCCCGGCAGGGACGTGCGGCCGATCGCCTCGCGCGCGGCACGACACGCCGCCTTGGTCATGTCTTCGCCGACCAGATCGACGCCGAGGCCCATCTCCAGAAACAGGGGGGTGAAGGGGCCCGTCGTCATCGGCACGGCCAGGTGGGAGTGCTCACGTGTCGGACGGCGGCGGCTGTTCGTCGAACTCGAGCGCGGCGGAGTTGATGCAGAACCGCAGGCCCGTCGGGTCGGGACCATCGGGGAAGACGTGGCCGAGGTGTGCGTCGCAGACGTGACACCGGACCTCGGTCCGGATCATTCCGTGCGAGCGGTCCTGGAGCTCGTCGACGGCGCCGTCGTCGGCAGGCCGGGTAAAGCTCGGCCAGCCGCTGCCCGACTCGAACTTGTCCTCGGAGGTAAACAGCTCGGCTCCGCAGCACACGCACCGATACATGCCGGACCCGTGGTGATCCCAATAGACGCCCGTGAACGCGCGCTCGGTCGCGCCCTCGCGTGTGACCGCGTACTGCTCGGCGGTGAGTTTGTCGCGCCAGGCGGTGTCATCGGGCGGGGTGCTCATGACGGTCCTTCCGGATCGGGGATCAGTCTTCGGAGTCGGCGCGCGCAGCGACCAGCTTGCGCAGCTCGCCCATGACGGCCGGGTCGCGCAGCGTGGTGACGTCACCGAGCTCGCGGCCGGCGGCGATGTCGCGCAGCAGGCGCCGCATGATCTTTCCTGAGCGGGTCTTGGGCAGGTCCGCCGTCCAGATGATCCGCTTCGGCCGCGCGAACTTGCCGATGTGCTCGGCGACGTGATCCCGGATTGCCTGGTCGAGAAGGTCGGTATCGGTGCCCTCGACCGGGGTGACGAAGGCGACGATGGCCTGGCCCGTGATCTCGTCATCCTGCGCGACGACGGCGGATTCGGCGACCTTGGGGTGGCCGACGATCGCCGACTCCACCTCGGCGGTGGACAGGCGGTGGCCGGAGACGTTGATCACGTCGTCGATCCGCCCGAGGATCCAGATGTCGCCGTCGGCGTCGAGCCGTGCCGCGTCGCCCACGAGGTAGGTGTCCGAGCCGAACCGCTCCCAGTACGTCCGGATAAAGCGTTCCGGATCCTTGAAGATGGTGCGCAGCATCCCGGGCCACGGACGGCGGAGCACCAGCAGCCCCTGGCCCTCGGAGATCGGGTTCCCGTCGTTGTCGACGACCTCGGCACTCACACCCGGCAGCGGACGCATCGCGCAGCCGGGCTTGGTCGCGGTCAGTCCCGGGATCGGGGAGATCATGATCTGCCCCGTTTCGGTCTGCCACCACGTGTCGACGATCGGGCAGTTGCCGCCGCCGATGACTTCGCGGTACCAGAGCCAGGCCTTCGGATTGATCGGCTCGCCGACCGAACCCAGCAGGCGCAGGCTCGACAGGTCGAACTTGTTCGGCTCCTCGGCACCCCAGCTCATGCAGGCCCGGATCGCGGTCGGCGCCGTATAGAAGATGCTCGCCTTGTAGCGCTCAACCGTCTCCCACCAGATTCCCCGGTGGGGATAGTCGGGTGCGCCCTCGTACATCACGCTGGTGGCCCCGTTGAGCAGCGGTCCGTAGACGATGTAGCTGTGCCCGGTGATCCATCCGACGTCGGCCGAACACCAAAAGACGTCGGATTCGGGCCGCAGGTCGAAGACGTACTTGGTGGTGTAGGCGGTGCCCACGAGGTAGCCACCGGTCGTGTGCAGAATGCCCTTCGGTTTCGCCGTCGAACCGGACGAGTACAGGATGAACAGGGGGTGTTCGGCATCGAACGGGGTTGCCGGTGCGATCGGGTCCGCCGCCGCCAGCGCGGTGTCCCAGTCGACGTCGCGCCCGGGCGCCATCGGGCAGTCCACCTCGGTGCGGCGGACGACCAGGACGTGGTCCATCGCCGGCAACGAGCCGAGCGTCGGATCGACCTCCTGCTTGACCGGAACCGTCTTGCCGCGGCGCCGGGCACCGTCGACGGTGATCAGCAGTTTGGCGTCCGACTCCTCCATGCGCTCGCGGACCGCTTCGACCGAGAACCCGCCGAACACGACGTTGTGCGGGGCGCCGACGCGGGCGCAGGCCAGCATCGCGACGACCACCTCGGGGATCATCGGCAGATAGATCCCCACGACGTCGCCGGCGCCCACGCCGAGTGCGGTCAGGGCATTGGCCGCGCGCTGGACGTGCTCATGGAGCCAGGCATAGGTGATCGTGCGCTCTTCGCCCTCTTCGCCCCGCCAATAGAACGCCACCCGGTCGCCGTTGCCCGCCTCGACGTGGCGATCGACGCAGTTGTAGGACGCGTTGATCTTGCCGCCGACGAACCACTTGGCAAATGGCTTGTCCGACCAATCGAGAACGGTGTCCCAGGGGGTGTCCCAATCGAGGGCACGGGCCTGGCGCTCCCACCACCCGTTCGGGTCGGCCTCGGCTTCGGCGTAGACCGCGGGGTCGTTCCACAGGGCCTTGGCCGCGAACGACGCCGGCGGCGGGAAGGATGTGACCTTGAGCAGTTCTTCGAGGCGCTGTTCGAGGGCGATGCCGGCAAGTTTTGTCATGAACCGCACAATATCCGGCGACCGTCTGCGGTGCCACGCCCGTCGGGACGGCGGTGTTCCGCGGCCGGACCCCCCCGGGCGGCGGGCCCCAGATGCCCGTATAGACTCACCTGGTGAGCCAGGCTGCGACACGCACTGCGCGGATGGCGACCCGTCGCGCGTGCGCCATCTTCGTTGCTGCGGCGCTGCTCCTGGCGGCTGCCGCCGGGATCGCGCTCGCGTCCTCGACCGCATCGCGCACGGCCGCCTACCGTCAGGCGCTGGCGGGGGCGACCGCAGCCCGGATCCTCCACTCGGCATTTCCGGCCACCACCGTCAAGAAGTTGCCGGGCCATACGATTCGCGCGTTGGTCGCGGTCACGACCGGCACCGTGGTCATCGAGGGCCAGACGGCCATGACCGTCACCGATCAGGCGACGGGGGGGACCCACCTGACCGTTCCGGCCCACCACCGCGTGCAGGTGACCGCCGTGGTGACGGGCGGGACCGTCACCGGCGTGTCCGTCGAGGATCTCGACGCGGCGACGCCGACGCCGCTGGCGATGACGGGCCCCGTGCGGTTCGTGACCGCCACAAGCCTTCGGCTCGACCGGCCCGTCGCCCTGCGCTATCGCGGCGCCCTGCAGATCCGCGCCGGATTCCAGAACCGCCTGATGGTCATCAATGACGTGTCCGCGGAGGCGTACACCTACGGCGTGCTCGCCGGTCAGATCCCGTCGACGTGGGGGCCGCGCGCGTTTCAGGCTGTCGTCGCGGGAGCGATCGCCGTCCGTTCGCGCGCCGTGGCGACGCTCGGCTCATCCCGCCGGCAGCCTCTACGACGTGACCTCGGACAACCCGCTGTATCTGGGCATCGACGGCGAGCGGAGCGTCACCACCAAGGCGACGGTCGCATCGGCGGGTAAGGTGCTCGTCCGCGGCGCGGCCGTGCAGAGCGTGTCCTTCATCGGCGTCCAGCCCATCTTGTTCCTGCCGCGGCCGGGTCACCCGGATTTCGTCGCCAACGGACCCGCCAAGCCCATTCCCGGCGCGCGGCCCAACCTCGCCGCGACCGCGGTCGGCCTCGCGCACTCGATGCTCGGGCACCCGTATGTCTGGGGCGGCACGAGCCCCGGCGGATTCGACTGCTCGGGCCTGATGTACTGGATCTGGTTCAAGCACCTCGGCCTCAAGATCCCGCGCGTCGCCAATGATCAGTCCAAGGTCGGGTACCCGGTCCAGCGCAACGATCTGCAGCCCGGGGACCTCGTCTTCTTCGCCGACAGCTCCGGGTACGTCACCCACGTCGGGATGTACCTCGGCGGCGGACGCTTTCTGCACGCGGCCAATCCCGGCTCCGGGGTCCGGATCGACTCGCTGTTGGCGGGGTACTTTGCCCAGACCTACGCCGGCGCCCGCCGGTATTCGTTGCGCACCTAGATGCCCGACGTCGACGAGAGCGTAGTGCGATGACCATCGATCCCCGGATCGCCTACGACGACCTCGACGCACATCCGCTGATCAGGGCGGTCTCGGACCTGTCCGCCCACCCCGCCGACGAGCATGCCGCGCACCGCCTGGCGGGGGAGCTGTTCGGCATCGAGACGACCGTGCCGGTGGCAATCGCCGAGCTGGTCCTGGGATCCCACGGGGCCTTCGCGGGTCTGGCGCGCGACGGGATCGCCCCGGGGGATCGTCGGCTTGCACGCGCCGCGTACGAGCTGGGCGCCCTCGGTGAACTGGCCCATGCGGATCTGGCGGGGATGCTGTTCCATCATGGCCTCGCCGACGCGGTGCCACCGGAGACTGCCGACGTCCGGGACGCGCGCCCGCCGGCGTTCGCCGAGTTGCGGGATGCGCTCGCGGCCGGGCCGGGCTGGGATGCCCACGTCGCCGCAGTCGCGGAGTTCCACTACCGCGAGGGGGTCGGAGCGCTGGCGGCCCACCGTGTGCTGCGGTACCGCCACGGGGCCCTGGTCGGGATCACCCGCCCCGATCCGATCACGCCGGCGGATCTCATCGGCAGCGACCACCAGCGCGCGCCGCTGGCGATTGCCCTCGACGCATTCGTCGCCGGCGGTCCCGCCAACGACGCACTGCTGTACGGGCCTCCGGGGACGGGCAAGTCGGCATCGGTGCGCGCGCTTGCGGCCGGATGCGCCGACCGGGGTCTGCGGCTGATCCAGGTGGACCGCTCCGACGCGGCGACCGTGACCGCGCTGTTCGACGAGCTCGAGGGTGCCGGCCCGCGATGCCTGGTGCTCCTCGACGATCTCGTCTTCGACGACGCCGAGCGCACCGACCGTATCCTGCGGGCCGCGCTCGAGGGGGATGCCGCGATGCGCCCCACGAATGTGGTCGTCTGGGCGACATCGAATCGGCTCAAGCTCATCGCCGAAACCCGGTCCGAGCGCGACGACGATATGGAGACCGCCCTCGGGCGCGGTGAGAAGGCGGCGCTCGCAACCCGCTTCGGACTGCGGGTCGCGTTCACCCAATTGACCCAGGATCGCTACATCGAGATCGCGACCGGCCTCGTCGGGCGGCTTGGCGGACGCCAGAATGCGGCGCTCGTGCCCTCGGCCGTTCGCTTTGCGCGGGGCGGGCACGGACTGACCCCCCGGACCGCGCGGCAGTTCGCGGTGGCGTGGTGCGCGGGAACGGTCCCACCGTTGCCCGAGTAGCCTAGGCCGGCCCGTCCGCCTCCGGAAGACGGATGCCAAGTTGACGGGCGAGCGTGCCCAGATGCGCGGTGCAGCACTCGCCGAGGGCCTCATCGATCCGCCCGCCGGCGGCATCCACCACCACCGCGCGCGCACCCCCGCGCTGATCGACGATGGCGAGATGGATCGGCCAGTCAATCCTCGTCGCCGCGTCGACGGTCAGGACCTCGGCGTCCGGGATGCCGAGCTCGGCACGGGCCAGCTGGTGGCGTTCGCGGGCGGCGTCCTGGACGAGTGTGTCCTGGCGGGCGATGGTGCGCTCGAGGCGCGGAGCGGACGGCCTCCGGGGTCGCGGATGCCGTCAGTGTCGGAGCGTCATCGTCGATCTCCGGGTCCGGGGCGCTGCGCGCGGGCATCGACCAGAGCGCCGTCCCGCCGAGCGGCTCGTACAGGACGAAGGCCGGGCGCACCCGCAGGCGCTTGCGCATTCCGGCGCGGTCGCCGCAACCGAAGCGCACCTCGACCAGCGGCAGCCACGCATCGGCGGATCCCAAGATGCGCCCACGGCCCATCCCGAGCACCCCGCGCGTCGCAGCCTGGATCACCGCCCCGGCGTCCGCGGCCGTGGTCCGTCGGGCGACGCCGCTGCGCGTGCCGGCTGCGGGGGCCGCGCCGAGCGCCGCGACCGCGACCATTCCGAGGCGCTGCTCGAGTTCGGCACGGTCCCAAATCGCGATCCCGGCGCCCGCGGCGGTGGTCCGCGCCGCAGGCGTCGCGCCGGCCGGGCAGGCGACGATCATCTGGCCAAGACCGAGGTCGTCGCGCACCAGGCGCGCACGTGCCACCACGGCGGTGTCGATCGGCTGACTCCAGTTCTTGCACTCGACCGCGACGCGCGTTTCCAGCAGATCCTCCTGACGGGAGGCGAGGATGTCGATCTCGTGACGCGCCCCGGACCGTCCCACCACGATCGTGTTGGTTGCGGTCCGGTATCCGTGCGCGCGGAAGAGGGCGTCGATGACGTGCTCGAACATGCGCCCGCGCTCATGAGGGCGGAGTGGGGTGGTGCTCATCCCGGCGACGGTAGCGCGGAGCGCGGACTGCATCCGGCGCCCGCGCCTCGCCAAGTTCGCCGCAAATCGACATAGTGAGGGGCGTGGTGAGGCATGGTTGAGATGCGCCGGGGCGCGCGATGACGTTTGCCGAGCTGGCGCTCATCGTGGCGTGCGGCCTCGTCGGCGTGATCCTTGCGGGGCTGCCCCGGTTCGCCCTTCCCGTCGTCGTCGGCGAGATCGCCGCCGGCGTGGTGATCGGGAGGACGGGATTCGGAATCATCGATCCGACCGAGCCGACCGTGGCGTTTCTCGCGGCGATCGGCTTCGCGCTGTTGATGTTCGCGGTCGGTACCGCGCTCCCGCTGCGCGACCCGGGGCTGCGGCGGTCGGTGCGCGCCGGGGTGCGGGTCCTCGCCGTGTCGGCAGTGCTCGCGCTGGCGGGAGGGTTCGCGCTGGCGGCCGTCACTGCGGTCCATCACCCGCTGATGATTGCGATCCTGCTGGTGACGTCCTCGGCGGCCGTTGTCATGCCCGTGCTCGACGAAGCGGGCCTGACCCGGACGCACATCGGCCTGATTACCGCAGCTTGGGTGACCCTTGCCGACATCGGGAGCGTGGTCGCGCTGCCGTTCGCGCTCGTCCACGGGTCGTCGTTGAACGTCGTGCTGGGCGGCATCGTCGTCGCGGCGGCGACCGTCGGCATCTGGGCTGTCCTGCGGGCCGCCCGCACCCAGGCGTGGTTCCGGCGCTACCGACGCATGTCCCACCACCGCGGGTGGGGACTCGACCTGCGCATCTCGCTGGTGTCGCTGTTCGTGCTCGCGTGGCTCGCGGTCCGCATCGGGACGAGCATTCTGGTGGCGGGGTTCTGTGCGGGCGCCGTCGTCGCGCTGGTCGGGGAACCCAAGCGCCTGGCGTGGCAGATCCTCGGGATCGGACAGGGATTCTTCATCCCGCTGTTCTTCGTGGTCCTCGGTGCGCAGATCAATCTGCGCGCGCTCGTCACCAAGCCGGCGGACCTCATGTTCGCGGTGATCCTGGCGGCCGCCATCGTTGTCGTGCATGCGGGTGCGGCCAAGCTGCACCCGACTTCCCCTGTCCAGCGGCCTGATCGCCACGGCGCAGATGGGGGTGCCCGCTGCAGTCGTCGCCGTCGGCCTCGCGACGAAGGTGCTCACGCCGGGTCAGGCCGCCGCGGTGCTGACGGCGACCCTGATCTCCATCGGTGTGATGACGCTCGGCGCGCGGATGCTCGGCCGTGAGTCCCAGGTCTCCGGATCACCCGAGGTCGACGGCGGAACCATAAGGCGGCCGCCGCGATGCGCCGATGATCAGGCAAGACCCTGGCGGGGATTCCGGCGATCAGATGGTCCGCTGGTAACCTGAAATCCTGGCCTGCACGCCGATGGGATCCCGAATGACCGACGCACCCGCCCCGAAGATGCGCCGCCGTCCGCGGCGGATGCTGGTCATCGGCGGCGCAATCGTGGCGGCCGCGGCCGGCGTCGCCGTCGCCGTCGCCCAAGGGTCCGGGCACAAGGGTGGCCCGACCACCGCCACCGCCGCGACCGCCAACGCGTCGCTCGGCGCAACGGCCGCAGCGACCGGCACCACGGCCACCTCCCCGCCGAAGAAGAAGACGCCCCCGCCGTCCGCCACCGCCGCAACCCAGCGCCAGATCCGGCGGATGATCGCCGCCAACGCAATCTTCGTGAAGGGCGGCGCCCGCGGTCGGCTGGTGGCCCTCACCTTCGATGACGGCCCCAGCATCTACACCCCGCATCTCGTGCGGGAACTGCGGCAGCTCAAGGCGCCGGCGACGTTCTTCGAAATCGGGAGCCAGATCCACCGCTACTCGGCCCTCGTGGCCAACATGACCAAGCTCGGCTTCGCGATCGAGGATCACACCTGGAACCATCCGGACCTCACCCGGGTGTCGTCGACGCAGCGTCAGGGTCAGCTGTTGTGGACCAAGAACGCGATCTTCAAAGCCACGCACGTCTACCCGCAGTTCTTCCGGCCGCCGTACGGCGCCCAGGACGCCCGCGTCCGCAGGGCGGCGGGCGGACTCGGAATGGTGACCACCGTGTGGAGCATCGACACCCGCGACTGGTCACGCCCCGGAACGGCGGCGATCATTCACGCGGCCGAGCAGGTTCGCCCGGGCGGGATCGTGCTGATGCACGACGGCGGCGGCAACCGCTCCGAGACCCTGGCCGCGGTCCCGGTCGTCGTCCGCTATCTGCGTGCCCGCGGCTACACCCTCGTCACGATTCCCCAGCTGCTCACCAAGGCGCCGCCAAGGCTGTCGACCAAGTGGCTGTCGACCAAGTGGCTGTCGGCCACACACGGTGGCGGCTAGGAACCATTGCGGCGGACCCGTACATGTGCGGGTTGTTACGATCTTCGGGCGGGACGACGGACACCCCGATTCCGACGCCGAAGGAGAACCGAATGGCCGATCTGCTCACCGAAGCCCCGATCGATCCTCAAGCGGGATGGGTCGCTGACCACGTACGCCTGTACGCCGACTCCAACGGCGCCGAGGGCCACCATTGGCGCCCGGGCGTGGCGACGCTGCTGCTGACGACGCGCGGCAAGAAGTCCGGGGCTGCTCGCCGTACCGCCCTGATCTACGCCACCGACGGCGACCGGTACATCGTCACCGCCTCGTACGGGGGATCGCCGACGCACCCGGACTGGTACCTGAACATCGAGGCCGACCCCGAGGTCGTCGTCCAGGTCGGTGCGGACAAGTTTCGCGCCACGGCAGAGCGCGACACACCCGAGACCCGCGCACACCTGTGGGAGCTGGCGACTGCGGTGTGGCCCGACTACAACGACTACGCCACGAAGACCACGCGCGAGATCCCGCTCGTCGTCCTCACCCCGCACGACTGAATCCGGCCGTCGGGGGCGCCGTCCGGCCCCCCGGCCTAGGCCCGCGGCGCGGGGGGAGGAAACCCGTCGTCGCGACGGATCAGAAGCCACAGCATCGCCCCGACGATGATCAGGATCAGTGCGCTCGCCACGATGATGAAGACGCCGGCGACCAGCCCGATGCCGCCGCTCGGGAGAATCCAGACGCCCGTCACCAGAGCGATGATTCCCGCGACGATCACGAACGCGACCGCGATCGCAAACACAATGGCGGCGACGGCCGTGGCGAGCCGCACAAACCAGTTCGTGCGCTGGCCGGCCGCCTGAAACACGCCCATGCGATCCGTCCGGCCCGGGATCACGGCGCCCCCGGGCGGGGTCGCGACGTCGGCGCGCCCGCGTGTCGATGTCGTGCCCGAGAGCGAGGGGGGAGCCGAACCGGCTCCGCAATTCGGACACGCACCGTGCTCGTCGAGCGGCTGCCCACAGCGCAGGCAGGACATGGCGTAGGTGCCGGCCATCGTCAGTTCCCGAAGACCCCGCCGATGAATCCGTCCACCAGGCCGGAGGACGACCCGCCGCTGCTGCCGCCACCGCTGTTGTCGGGCATGTATTCGGCGAGCTGGGCGGCGAGCATCTGAATGGACATCGACTGGAGCCAGACGCGTCCGGGGCCGGTCAGGTCCGCCAGGAAGAATCCGTTTCCGCCGAAGAACTTGTTCGCGAGTCCCGGGATCGTCGAGACCTTGAAGCTGACCGTCTCATCGAATGCTCCGACGTGGCCGGGGTGAACGCGGACGGTCTCGCCGGCGGGCAGGTCGTAGGTGAACATCTCGCCCGAGAGCTCGAGCCAGGCGAGCCCCTCCCCGGTCAGGTGCTGTAAGAAGAAGCCCATGCCACCGAAGAAGCCGCCGGTCAGTGCCTTCTGCTGCAGGGCGACCGAGGCCTCGATGCCCTCGGTCCCGCACAGAAACCCGGAGCGGTGGACGTAGTAGCTCCGCTCCGGCGTCACCTCGACGCTAACGATGTTGCCCGGCAGCTTGGCCGCAAACACGACCGTGCCGGGCGTGGCCGCGACCGAGTAGCGGGTCAGGAACAGTCCGCCGCCGCCGACCACGCGCTTGGCGGCTTTCATGAAGCCTCGGCCGCCGGTTCCCATCTGGGTGGTCTGGGACAGGGAGACCGTCGGCGTCATCCATCCGAGGTCTCCGTGGGTCGAGACGACGGTCTCCCCGGGCGACAGCACAGCTTCCAGCACCGGCAGAACGGTGCCCTTGACTTCGAACTTCATCGGTACCTCGCAATCGCACGGTAGGGAAACTCGATGCGTCGCCGTAGGGGGGGCCGGGCCCGATGGGGCCGGGCGTGGCGTCGCGGTGCTGAACGAACCATCGGCACGCATGCCCCGTGGACTTGATCATCCGGCACACCACCCATCGCGCGAGGATCGCACACCCCTCGGATGCCGGGTGCCAGGCCGGATCGGTGCAATGATGCCGACGGGGGCGTCGGCCAGGAGCCGCCGCCGGCACCGCACTGTGCAGGGCACACCATCAAGGAGTGAGATATGAGCACCGACACCGGCTTTGTCGTCGACCTCGGTATTGGCGACGGCGACCGCGCGGCGATTGCGCAGGGCCTGGAGCGACTGCTCGCCGACAGCTACACGCTCTACCTGAAGACCCAGAATTTCCACTGGAATGTCACCGGGCCGATGTTCGCGACGCTCCACGTGATGTTCGAGGAGCAGTACAGCGAGCTCGCCGTCGCCGTCGATCTCATCGCCGAGCGGATTCGTTCCCTGGGGGCGTTCGCGCCGGGGTCCTTCGTTGCATTCGCGCGTCTGTCGTCGGTCGAGGAGGCCACCGCGGTTCCCCCGGCAAAGGAGATGATCCGGCAACTGCTGGTGGGGCACGAGCAGGTCGCCCGCACCGCGCGCGCCGTGTTCTTGGCTGCCGACGCCGGAAACGACCAGTCGACCGCGGATCTGCTGACGCAGCGCCTGCAGGTCCACGAGAAGACGGCGTGGATGCTGCGGAGCCTGATCGAGCCCGTCGTCTGATCTCGCAGCAGCCGCGCGCGGCGGTAGGGTCACGGCATCGACGCAAGGAGGCGGACATGATCGGTGCGAAGTCCGTGGGGGCCGTGGTCGGCGTGGGCGCGCTGATGGCCCTGGTGGGCTGTGGGTCGGGGTCATCGGCGTCGACAACCGCCGCGACCTCGGCGGGCGGGACGACGGTCACCGTGACGGAAACCTCGACGGGTGGGACCTCGCCGACGACCACCTCCGCGACGTCCACCGGGGGAACCTCGACCACCGCGGGCGCGCGGAACCTCGTGGTCACCAACTCACTGCGGGCCGACCTGCTTGCGGCGGGCGCGGCGAGCAACGGGATCCCCGCGTCCGACTACACCGGTCTGACGCGCGGACGCACGTTCTACGCATACGACCCGGCCACCAACACCTACTGGGCCGGCGCGCAGCTCGTTCCCAGCAGCTCATCGATGCGGGCACAGGTGTCGGTGCAGGACGACGGTGCGTACCTGCTGTTCAACAAGTCCGCCGGTGGGACATGGACGGTGCACTCGGTGGGAATGACCGGCGTCGGGGGAAGCCCGTGCCCGGTGACGGTGCCGAGTGGGGTACTGGCGGTGTGGGGATGGAAGGCCGGGACGTGTCGCCCCGGGGCATGACCCGCGCGGCGTCGAGTCGGCGGGCAACGTCGGTGTAAATCGACCCGCCGGGGGCGGCGGTGAAGGGGGCCGGCATGGAGCCGCGGATCTCGCGTGACGGCTTGGCGTATGCCTTTGTCGTCATGTGTGCGCTGACGATCGCCAAGGTCTGGGACGGGTTGACGATGACCGACCTGTGGCGGTTCTCGATCATCGTGTTCGTCATCTTCTGTGTCATGTACGTCAGCGATCGGCGTCGCCACCCGCGCGGCGGCTAGTCCCGCCTCGTCCGGCGCCGGCGGCCTGGGTCGGGCGGTGAGTGGCCTGGCCTGCCACGCGGCACTGCAGCCGCATCGTCCTCTACCCGCACGCTCCCGTGACGACGTCATGGCGGGAGCACCCGCAGCGACGCCCCGACACCGGCCGGCATCGGAGCGTCGCGGGTGTCGGCACGCTAGGCCGGGAACGGTTCCGGTGTACGGGCGCCCGGAACGAACGCGCTCTCGGGCTCGAGCATCGCCCGGAGCTGTGCCCGGAATTCCGGCGAGTCGGTATGACCGTGGACGGCGACCGCGTGGCGGGCGGCGGCGTCGACGACTTCGTCCTCTTCTCCGACGATCGTCAGCGTGCAGTGGCTGTCGCTCTCGAAGCGGCGACAGTCGGCCATCTTGCGAGCCATTTGCGAACCCCCTGAGTTGATCCAATCGCGGCGCGACGTCGTGACGATGAATGTTCCGGATGTCCACCTCGATGGAGGCCCTGCTCGATCGGCACATCGTCCTGACGACGGTCGGCGCGTCGACGCCGCGCGCGCGGGCGTCAACCCTTGGACGGTGACGTGAATCAGCGTCGCACCGACATGTCTAGGAAATCGGATGCCTCCGGTCGTGCGTGCGGAATGTCCGGCGTGATGCCCCAAATATGTCGCGCAATGGGACGATTACGTAAGTTTACGCCGTCCCGTCGGGTGGGTCCGCAGGTGCGCGACCGGGGTCATCCGGTGAGTGAAAGCACTCCCGACCACACGCCGGCGACCTGGCCGGGCGTCTGAGGCTGGCCGCCGAAATACCATGTGGCCGCGTACCAGTGCCACTGTCGGGCCTCGCGAAACATCAGCTGTTCACCGGCCGCCGACGTCCGTCCGTTGCCGGTGGACTCCCCGGCCTCGAGGATGCCCGGCCGCAGCAGGCCGTGGATGTACGTGGCGGGGTTCGGGTTGCTGGCGGTGCCCTGTGTCGCATCGGCGTACGTCGAATAGGCGACGACCCGTCCGGTGGCCGGCAGCCGCCGCACGAGATCCACCCAGTCAAGGCCCTGATTGATCTCGTCCGGGGACCGGGTCAGCAGCGCGCGCGCCGCGATCGCCGTGCTCCCCGGGCGTTGTCCCCATCCGGGCAACAGCAGCTCGAGCTTGGTGCTGACCGGGAATGCTATGCCCGCCGTATGTTCGAGCCAGACCCCGTAGTTGGCCAAGGCGCCGTTGTAGGCCTGCAGGAAGGCGGTGGCCTGACGGGCCGTTCCGTGCCCCGGGCGCCAACCGCGAATCGCGATCGGCAGGGACGCCTGGGACGACGCGTCGTAGAACCAAAAGGCATTCGGCTTGGCACCGCGTGCGCCCGATGGGTACCGCAGCTCGCCGTCGGCGAGCCCGCCGAGCCGAACGGCCGCGAGCCCGCGCAGGTGCGTGCCGAGGAGGCGCACATAGGCCCCGAGCTGGGTGCGTACTCCCGCGTTGGTGACCCCGTTGGCGACGTTGTCGCCGGATCCCGCCGATCCCGTGAAAGCGCGGCCGTACTGGTCGACGAAGCGGGTCCCGCCACCGACGGCGAAGATCCACCGCGGCGGGTATTGGATGCCGGGATCGAGAACCGGCTGCATGCCGGCGGCGCGCGCGGCGTCGATCGCCAGCTGCAACCTCGTGATCGCCCGCGTCGAGAAGACACCCGGACCCGGCTCGATGGCGGCCCAGCTGGTCGGGATCACGACCTGGGAAAAGTGCGCCGAGGCCAGGACGTGGGTGTTTCCACGAAAGCCGAGCCCGTTCAGGGCCGGCGCACCGGAGGTCGACGTGGACCCGACGGCGGCGGAGGTCAGCGCGAGCGCCACCGCCGCACCGGTGAGAAGTTGTGTCCTGCGATTCATCGCGTGCATTCGGTCGCCGGCCGGGGGGTGCACCGTCAGTGGTATCGACACTGCAGGCATCGACCGAGGTCCGCGGGGACTTGAACCGCGTGGCCGGCGCGGGATCGGTGGCACGGTGCGATCGGCCCATCGACCCGGTCAGCGGACGATCGCCGGCCCGGTTCCGGACTGACGGCCGCCGGTCCGTGCCGGTAGCGCCGAGGTGTCGGAGGCGTCCGCGCGGCCGGAGCCGGGGGAGGCGGGGTCGATCGGGGGTGCGATCCAGACCGAACCCGGGGACGCGCGCGGGGTGGCGAGGGCGACGGATCCCCGCCGGCCGTCCGGAAACGTACGGTCGGCGACGGTCACATGCCACACATCGTCGGCGACCGCGATCCGCGCACGTCCGTTGCGGAGAACCTCGGCGGCGTCGAGACGGTCGAACGGGAGCGTGAGCCCCCGTCCGTCGGCCTTCGCGACGGCCTCCTTTGCGGTCCACAGCCGTATGAGCGCGGCCGCGCGATCGGCGCCCGGCCGTGCCGCGAGTGCCGCGACCTCCGCCACCGACAGGATTGCGGTGCTCGACGGGATGGCGCCGCCGAACAGCTCAAGATCGATGCCCACCCGGCAGTCGGCACGCGCGATCAGGGCCCAGCGATCGGCCGAGGTCACGCTGATGTCGTCATTGCCGGAGAGTTCCGGGCGCCCATGGTCCGTCCCACCGCAGACCGGGCAGCGGCGGGCGACGGTGGTCCCCGCTTGCTGGGCGACCTGCGCGAGCGCCGTCGCCCTGGCATGGCGCCGGTGGGCCACGATAGGGCCATCCAGGGCGGGGTTCGGCCGCCCGGCGTCGAGGTCGGCGGTCCAGACCCTGACCATGGGGCCGATCACGTCCCGGCGGCGAGCGTTCGGCAGTTGTCGTCGAGCCATGCCGCAAGTTCGCCGGACCGCAGTTCCCAGAGGTCGAATCGCGGTTGCCGGGTTGCGGTCAGGAACGCATCCGCCTTGCGCTCGTAGGTGAGGCCGACGAGCGGCACGCCGCACGACCACGCAAATATCTGGGCGTGGAGCCGATGGGCGACGACGAGATCCATGTGACCGATCGCCGCTTTGATGACCGCAGGCGCATGATCCGGGCCGACGACATGGGTCCGATCGGCGTCGCCCGTTCTGGAGAGCACGTCATGCGACATCGAGACGTCGGAGGTCGTGGCCCCGAGGCCGTTGTCGCCGCGATCAGACATGCAGAACAAGACTGCGCTGCCGCCCGAGGTGCGATGCCACCAGTCGACGGCCTCCAGCGCGACCTCCACCTGATGGACGTCGCGGTCACGGTAGCCGCACGGCTTGAGGGAGATGCCGAGCAGCGGCACGTCGTCGCGGACGCCGGCGGCGGTCAGGACCGCGCGCCCGACGCCGGGGGGCGCCGGAGGAAGCTCGATCGCGGGATCGGGGACGATGCGCGCATGGGGTGCGGCGAGCACACTCGCGCTCTCCCCGTCGCGCACCGCGACCATCGTCGACCCGGCTGCGACCGCTTGGAGGGCCCGCTGGACGAACTTCGGGCTCGACGAGTAGGCGCCCGTGCCGAGGAACATGGTCTCCTTGCGCAGCAGCATCTGCGCCCCCCAAACGGCCGCGGGGAGAACCGCGGTGTTGAGCTTCATGCCGTTGCCGAACAGCCCACCGCCGCCGATCGCGATCACGTCACTGGCGAGCACTGCACGGATCACGCGCGGGCTTGTCAGGTCGATCGCCGGGACGCCGAACTCGCGCGCGATCCGTGCCGGGGCGCGGGAGACGACCGTGAGGTCGGCGTACGGGGCGACCAGGGCCACGATCGTGGTGAGGATGGCGTCATCGCCGAGGTTGCCGTTGGCATAGTTGCCGAACATCAGGATGCGCGGCCGGCCGCGTCCCTCGAGGGCACGCCGGAGCTCGGATGCGAGGTCGCTGTCTTCAAACGGGCGCCATGAGGATGCGCGCCGCTCGGGGCCACCGTCGGGGGTCCACGCGGCGACGAAGCGTGCGAGTTCCGCCGCGAGATGCGCAACGTGCGGCGCGTCGAAGACCGTGTTGTGGTCACCGGCGATCGGTCGGGCAACCAGCGGACCGTCGACGAGGCGGTCCCAACCCAGGGCCCGACGGCCGCGCGCCATCCGCAGGCCCTGACGCGTCCACAGCAGCGTCAGCGGGCCCGCGTAGCGCGCGGGGCGGTAGTCCTGGGTGGCGAGATTGGTCCGGCGCGTGGCGCGGGCAACCGCCGATGCCAGCGCCGGGTCCGTCGCCGTGGTCCGCGACGGGCGCAGGCGTCCGCGCACCACCGAGCGCGCCATTGCGAGACGGTCGCGCCCGCCCGCATCGCGGACGACCGGCCAGTTCATCACGGCCTCGGCCCAGAGATAGTCGGCGCGGGACCGCGTCGCGGGCGTGTCGATCACCAGCAGGCCGGCGATCGATTCCCCGGCGATCTCGAGGCGCTGGGCGACCTCGAGGGCGATCAGGCCGCCCGCCGAGTGCCCCCCGACGAGGTACGGACCGTGTGCCTGGATTCCGCGGATGCTGGCGGATCGCGCATTCGGCGAGGTCACCGATCGACAGCGTCGGGACGTCCACGTCGGCGCCGGCGTCGTGGACGTCAACCGGGATCACCGGGCAATTCGGCGGCAGGTGCGGCAGCAGGCGTCGGTACCCCAGCGCCGAGCCGACGTAGGGGTTGATGAGAAACAGCGGGGTTCCCGGGCCGGAGGGCCGGGCGGGCCCGGGCCGACCGGCGCCCTGGCGATCGACGAGCGCGGCGAGGCCGCCGATGGTCGTGTCGTCGAGCGCCTGCCGGATCGGAAGGCGGCAGCAGAACGTGGTCTCCATGCGTGCCAGCAGACCGATCAGCGTGAGCGAGGTTCCCCCGAGGTCGTCGAGGAAGTCGTCCTGCGCCCGGATGGCGCCGCGCGTGCCGAGTACCTGGTGCGCGAGCGCCACGACGAGGAGTTCGGCTTCGCTGAGCGGGGCGTCGGCCGCGGCCGCCGCGCGGAAGGGCGCCGTCACCGGCTGCGCCGCAAGCGCAGTGAGCGCGGCGTCGTCATGCTTGCCGTGCCGGGTCAGCGGAATCGCATCGATCGTGATGAAGCGGGCGGGCACCAGGAAGTCCGGGAGCGTCCGCTTGAGCTCCGCGCGTGCGGCGGCGGCGTCGAACGCTCCGACCGGAACGACGAACGCCACCAGCGCGGCATCGACGCCGGCTCCGGCGACCCGGACGGTCGCCGTCTCGATCTCGTCGAGCTGCTCGAGGGCGGCCTCGACCTCCCCCGGCTCGATGCGAAAGCCGCGCACCTTGAGCTGGCGGTCAACGCGACCGCCGTAGTGGAACCGGCCGTCAACGCCGACCGATCCGAGGTCGCCGGTGCGGTAGGCCTGTACGGGCCGCCCGTCGTCATCGGTGATCTCGACGAATCGTGCCCGCGTCAGGGCGCGGTCGCCGACGTAGCCCGTCGCGACCTGCGGCCCGAGGATGAGCAACTCCCCGGTCGTGCCCGCGCCGACGGGTTCGAGCCCGGCATCGACGACCCTCAGCCGCGTTCCCGGGACCGGCGTTCCGAGCGGGACGGGATCCGGAATCGGCAGGGCGACCTCGTAGGCACAGACGAACACCGTTGCTTCTGTCGGGCCGTAGGCGTTGATCACGCGCAGCCCGCGATGTGCGCCGAGCAACCGGGCCGCAAGCGCCGGGGGCAGCACCTCGCCACCGACAACGAGCGTTGTCAGCGAGTCCGGGAGCTGACCGGACCTGAGCAATTCCCGGGCCACCGACGGCGTGGTCGCGCACATCGTGACACCGTCCCCGGCGGCCCCGAGCGCCGCCACGTCCGGGATGACGCGGACGCAGCCGCCGGAGGTCAGTGCGCCGAAGATCTCGATGATGTGCGGATCGAAGCTCAGCGAGGTGCTCGTGGCGGTGAGCGCGAAGTCCTCGGGTGCGCACCAGTCCGCGAGTGCCGCCGCGAAGGCGGCGAGGTTCGCACGGCTGACGCGGACCCCGTTGGGGACCCCGGTGGTCCCGGAGGTGAAGATGATGTAGGCGTCCGCTGCGGGATCCGCAGCCACGCCGGTGAGATCGCCGGCGGGCACCGCGTCGTCGGGAAGCGCGCCCTCGATGTGCGGTGCGGGCAGGTCCCGCCCGCATTCCCCCAGGCCGATGACCGCTGCGACATCGGCCGCCGTGCACATCGCCTCGCGCCGTGCGCGCGGCAGGTCGGGATCAAGCGGCACATACGCGCAGCCCGCAGCGAGTGTTCCCAGGATCGCGACAACGGCTTCGACGCACCGCGGCAGGCAGATGCCGACCGCCGCTCCCCGGGCGACGCCGGCGCCCCGAACGCGCGCGGCGAGGGCCATCGCCAGATTCCTCAACTCGCCGTAGGAGACCTGCCCGGTGTCGTCATCCAACGCCGGTGCGTCGGGATTGTTCGTGGCCCCGTGCCAGACGAGCTCGAGGACGTCGGGGCTCGTGAAGGGCGCCGGTCCGGACCTGGTCGCCGCCGATGAGGGGTCACTACGCGGGCGCTGATCGCTCATTGCTGGGGTGCCTCCGAGAACGGTGCGGGGTGGGGAGTCGGTCCGCGATCCGGCTCCGTTCGCAGGCGGTCGGCGAACGGCAGCCCATGAAGCGTCGCGTCGTACAGGTCGCCCTGGCGGGCCGCCAAGGCGTCCCATTCCAGCCCGGCGACCGCGCCGGGTCCGCAGCGGCCGAGCCGCCGCGCCAGTGCCTGGTCGAGCGCGACGGAGCGAAGGGCCTGGGAGTAGCGGTCGAGGTCGAAGGCGGGCACCAGAACGCCCGCCCGCAGATCGACAACCCCGCGCAGGCACGGGATGTCGAACGCCACAACCGGCGTCGCGACCGACAGGGCCTCGGCGGCGACCATGCCGAAGGTCTCGTACCGGGACGGCATGGCCAGCAACGCGGCTCCGGCGAGCCATGCGAAGCGATCCTCGGGGGCGACACGCCCGACGAAATGCACGCGGTCCCCGACGCCCAGATCGGCGGCGAGCGCCTCGAGCACGTCACGGTCGGGCCCGTCGCCGCCGATGAGCACGTCGTGGTCGACGTCGCCGGCGATCGTCGCGTAGGAGGTCAGCAGCATGTCGATGCCCTTCTGCGCGATCTCGATCCGGCCGAGATACGCGATCCCGGTCCGGGGCTGATGCCGTGGGGTCATCCCGTGGGCATCGAGCCCGTTGGGGACGACGGCGACCTCGGCCCGTGGGTTGCGGGCGGCGAGCATCTGGCCGAATTCCTCCGAGACCGCGATGAGGCGCCGGTGGGAACGGACGCCGATCCGTTCGACCAGATGGAAGGGGACCCGGTATTCGTCGCGCTTCTGCTCGGCGAAGAGCCACTGGACGACGCCGATCGTCGGTCGATCCGTCAGCCACGGGACGGCGACCGACGAGAACGGGGCACCGAAGTCCTCGACCACCAGGTCGGACGGGTAGCGCCACAAGATGTAGGGGATCAGCGCGAAGTAGCTGAGGATCCCAAGACGGGAGCGGGTACGGAAACCCGCGTGCCTGTACCGCACACCGTCTTCGACCCGTGCGACGGCGCCCGGATACGCGGCGCAGACCACGGTGATCTCGTACCGGGCGGCGAGGCGACGGTTGATCGCGTGGGTCCGGACGGATCCGCCCCCGGATCCGGGTCGACGCGGGTCTTCGTACCCGAGATGCAGAACGCGCCGCGGCCTGCCCGGCATGTCGCGGTGACCGGCGCGGCGCAGGGCGTCGGCCACCGGGACGGCGGCGCACACCAGCACCGCGACGGCCCACGCCGGTCCCGAGCCCCGTGTCGCACACAGCGGGACGGCCAGGACGAGGCCGACGGCGGCCGTCCGCACCACCGAGCGCAGGCATCCAGGCCAGATGCGGGCACAGTCCCTGAGCAGGCTGACCGCGATCAGAAGTGCGCCGGCGGCGACACCGGCGGCGAGTCCCCGCGGCCCGGCCAGCTGCAGGCCCGCAAGCTCCAGCGCGCCGCTGGCGACGATGCCGATGCCAAGTGTGATCGTCGTGCGGCGGATGCGCCCGGTCGCCTGAAAGTAGGTCGTCACCAGGTTGACGAGGCCAAGGGCGAGTCCGGCGGCCGCGGCCACCGGCAGGACCCTCGCGATGTTTCCGTAGCTCGCCGGGAACAGGTGGACGACGAGGACCGTCGGGGTGGTTGCGATCACCGCCGCGGTCGGGATCGCGATCCTCAGGTACAGACGCAGGCTGGCCCGGATGTCCGCCGGGCGGCTGCCGATCGCCGCGGCCACGCGGGGAAAGACGATGATCGACAGTGATGCGCCGACAAACAGCGCCGCCCTGCCGAGGACGTTTGCGGCCTGGTAGGTCGCCAACGTCGCGCTCGCTCCGAGCGCGAGACTCGCCACCACGACATCGAGGCTGGCGAGCACGGCCACGCCGCCCTGAATCGACAGCAGGCCGACCGTCGCGGACCAGAGCCGCCGGTCGAACACTGCGCCGCGGACCCGGCGCATGTCTGCGCGCATGCATGCGCCGCCGACCATGGCCACGATCAGGGCACCCGCGGCAAACCCTGCGATTGCGCCCTCGGCCCCGTTCCCGGCGAGGACCAGGACCGCGGCCGCGAGGATCTTCACCACCACCTCGGTGACCCGGAGGACCGCGATCAGCCGAAACCGCAATTGCCCCTGCAGGTAGCCGACCGTGGTCGACGCGGCGAAGATCACGATCACTGCGACGAATGCGGCGGTGAGGGTCGCCGGTGCCGCGTACCGCGCGGCGACCAGACAGGTGGCGATCGCCGCTCCGGTGGCCTGGATCAGGGTCGCCGCGACGGAAAAGCCCACGGCGCGCCGTCGGATCTCGGCGTCGTGCCCGGACGTGGCGACCTCGCGGGCCAAGACCCACGGCACCGAGGCGCCGGCCACCGTGCCGAAGATCAGAAGCAGCGCCGAGATGGATCCGACCACCGCATACTGGGTCGGCGGAAGCAGCCAGATCATCAGCAGCGTGTAGGCGTAGTTGAGGGCCGCGACGGCGGCGGTGGCGGCGAGCACCACCGCTTCGGCGCCACGTCGCGGCGTCCGGGCGGGTGCCACGGCGGCGGGTCCCGAGATCGACACGCCGCGGGGTTCCACGGACGCCGTGCCGACGACGCTCACGGTGTGGGCGCCCCGGTCAGTGCGCTCACCTCGTACAGGCGCAGGCTTCCCTCACTCGGCCCGTCGGCCCGGAACATGAGTCGCCCGCGACGGTTGAGGGTCGCCAGGAACTCCTCCGAGGCCAGGCCGTACCCCTGATGGGTCAGCGTGGTTGCGACCAGCACGTACTGCACGTGGTGGGCCACGATCGCGGGCAGCGTGCTCCATTGGCCGATGACGCCGTGGCGGATGAGGAACTGGGAGGTGTAGTCGGTGACCGCAACTACCGAGTCCGGCGGAACGTGCGCAGACTCCCAGGCCAGCATCTGCTGGTACTCGTTGTCCGAGCGGGTATGGACCTGGAACCAGATCACCCCGTTGACCGCGAGCACCGCCACAATGCACGCCACCAGCGGCGATCGCCAGGTGGTCCCGCGATGCGCGGGCCGGCCTGAAAGCCAGGTTGTTGCGGCCGCGATCGCCGGTGCGAGCAGGATGTAGTACATCTGCTCTTCGATCGATCCGAACAGCGTCGCGTAGACGAGATAGGCGGCCGCGACACCGGCCCAGACGGCGATCAGGATCGTCACGCGGTCCCGCGGGGTCCGGTCGGCGTCGGTGCGCCAGGGGCGAAGACGCACCACGAGCCCGACCGCGGCCAACGCACCGAGGCCCAGCAGAACGTACGTCGTGCCGTAGTCGGTCAGGTGGGCGACGATGCGGGAGGTCAGCGACACGTGCACCGTCGGCGAATTGAATCCCGTCTCCTGCCGCACGCCGACCAGCCGCAGTGCGTCGTCGTACTTGGCGGTCCACCACGCACCGAGCCCCGTCGAGGTCGCCACCGAGAGCACGATGATCAGATAACCGGCGAGCGTGATCCCGAGCACGGTCAATGCGTGGCGACGGGGGAGCACCCATTCGGTGATCGCGAGCACGGCGAGGATCGCGATCACCACCATCCCGAACGTTTCTTTGCTGGTGATCGCCATCGTCCCGGCGACGCCGGCCAGGGCGACGCACCATCCGCGCGCCCGACCCGGTCCGAGGCACGTCGCCACCGCGATGAGCGCGCACATGCCGGCCACACCGGCCTGCGCGGGCGCCTCGAGCATGACGCGGCTGTCGAACGTGATCGCGAACGGATCGGCAGCGGCGACAAGGGCCGCGGTGAACGCGATCGGACGGCGCGTCACCCGGTCCAGCAGCACGAACAGCGCGACTGGGATGAGGGCCCCGAAGGCGGCCGTCACGTGTCGGAGTTCAAAAATCGCCTGTTCGAGGCCGCCGTGGGCACCGAGGATCCAGAGTACGCCGCCGAAGATCATGAACGCCGACGGGGGGTGAATGTCGAATGCTCGTCCGTACAGGGTGACGCCTGCGCCGTGGGCGACGTTCATCGCGACCCGCGCGTATGAGGTCTCGTCGATAAAGAGGTCGTAGGACCGAGTGATCGCGATCAGGCGCAGCGCAAGGGCGATCACGAACATGAGCGCCGCGCAGGCCGGCAGGCTGGTGAGCCAACCGACGAGCCGGGTACGTGCCGGGGCGACGGGCGCGAGGGCCGACGGGCCAATCGCCCCGGTGCGCCGGCGGGAAATGGCAACGCTGCGCCTGATGCGCCGGTCCGGCGCGTCGTGGGGGGTGGTGCTCATTCGATGTCCGTTCCAGGGCGTCCGTGCCGCGGGGCGGGCGCCGTCAATCGAGTCCCGCCGATGCGATCGGCGTGTGCTCGCGCGCTGCCTCGAGGCGGCCCGAGAGCCCACCGGGGACCATCAGGTCGGCGGGCCGGGCGACACTGCAGACGATGGCATCGTCGTATGCGATCGGCTCGGGAAGTCCGCTACGGATCAGCACGAGCCGTGCCGAGGCGGTGTCGGTTCCCGGCAGCACGAGTAGCCGTCCGGTGGCGTGGCCGATGACCTGGTCGGTCATGCGCAGCTTTGGGGACCACCATTCGGGGGCGACGCGGTCCGGGACATCGATGATCGTGACGGCGTCGTTCGCGGACCGCCGTTCGGAACTGTCGAGCGCAAGGCGCGCCTGTTCGGCCCGGATGGTGCGAAGGATCCGCTCGGCCATCTCCGGCCAGCTGAAGCAGCTCGCCCATGCCCGGGTGCGATTCGACCAGTCGGCGGCCTGGCTCGGGTCCATCAGGTCCTCAAGCGCGGTGACGGCGCCGTCGGCCAGTCGCGACTCGTCGTCGACCAGCCAGCCGGTCTCTCCGTCCCGTACCGAGTCCCGAAGTCCGGGGCGGTGGATCGCCAACACGGGGATGCCGAGTGCGTTCGCTTCGATCACCGACAGCCCCCAGCCCTCGGCCGCGGACGCGTTGATGCTCATCCACGCGCTGGCCAGGAGGCGATCGCGGTCGACCGCGGGGAGCGCGCCATGGAACGTGACGGCGTCGCCGAGCCCGAGCTCAACGGCGCGCGACTCGAGTGCCGGGCGTCGATTGCCCTCGCCGACGATATGGAGCTCGACGTCCGCAAAACGGCGTCGAAGGGCGGGCATGACCTCGAGGATCAGCTCGGTGCGCTTATGGGCGGTGAGGCGTCCGACGCAGACGATGCGCGGATGCGCGGCGCGTGTGCGGTCCGTGGCCGGGGCCCGGTCCAGACCCGGGGGCGCGATCGTGATCGGGCCGCTCAGCTGCAGCGCCTGACGGATCTCCTGGCGGGTGGACGGGGAGACCGCGACGATTGCGCGGCGTCCGTAGGCCATCCGGCTGGCCGGCCCTTCCAGGAACACCCCCAACCGGGCCAGCGGCTTCGGCAGTCCGGCGGCCATCTGGTTCTGATGGACGTGGTGGAGCAACAGCACGACGGGCGTGCGTCGGCCGACCGCGAGCGGCGTAAAGAACGGGATGCCGTTTTGGGAGTCGATGATTGCCTGGATGTTGCGGCGACGCATCACGAGCCACACGAGCGCCCACCCGTAGACGGTGTAGCGGCTGCCGCGCCGGATGATCCGGAACCCGGATCGCGACTCCTCATGTGGCTTGCCCGCCACGGCGGCCGTCAGATACACCACGCGGTATCCCCATCGTGCGTAGCAGGCGGCAAGGTTCTCGCAGACGACCTCGGCACCGCCGGCATCCGGGTGATCGAGGTCGCGCCAGTTGGTGATGATGAGCATCCGCCGGGCGGGACTCTGCGGGGACGGCGCCTCGGCGCGGTGCGCAGCGGTCCGGGTGCGAAACGGCAGCCGGATCAATGCGCTGCCTCGGCCGGCTGCCACCCGTGGACGCTGCGCCGGACGCGGCGAAGGTCGAGAAACGACTGCACACCGTCTGAGACGCCCCGAAACGATGATCCATCCTGGTCGTGCCACGGCACCGGCATCTCGATCAATCGGACACCGTCGACCCGCATCGCGCGGGCAAGGATTTCGAGGTCGAAGCTGAAGCCGTCGATCTGGGTGTCGCGGAAGACCCGTCGCGCCACGTCCGCCCGGAAGAACTTGAACCCGCACTGCGTGTCGGCGACGTTGCCGCGAAGGCGAGCGGATGCCGCGCGGAACGCGCCGCCGCCGACACGCCGCGCCAGCGGCTGGCGTCGTTCGTAACTGGCACCGGCGCAGCGCCGCGAGCCGACCACGACATCCCATCCGGACCCCAGCAGGCTCATCGCCCACGGGAGGGCATCGGCCGGGACAGGAAGGTCGGCGTCGCAATAACCGACGTACTCACCGGTCGCGTGGGCGACTCCGGATCGGACGGCCGCACCCTTGCCGCGGGCCGAGCAGCTGATCACCGTGGCGGTGACACCGCTGCCCGCAATTGCGACGTCGGCGGCGGAGGCCGTCCCATCGACGCTGTTGTTGTCGACGACGATCAGATGGACGGGGAGGTCTCGGACAGAGATCACCTCGGCGAGCTCGGTGAGGGTCCTGCCGATGCGGTGCTCTTCGTTGTACGCCGGGATGATCAGATCGAGCCGTCCCGTGATGGCGTGCGTCGTCGTCGGGCCGCGGCCGTGGCTTGCACTGCGTCGTGTGGGGAAGTGCAGGAGTCCGGGAGTATCGGGGCCGTCGTGCCCGGAATCTTCAGTCGGGTGGGAGACATGACGACGGTCGGGACCGCTGTCGAAGGCAATGGGGGAGCTCATTCGCTTCTCCGAGTCGCAGGAGTCGATATGGGGTGTGAGCGGGGGTCGTGTGAGGTGCCGCGGCTCCGATCGGGCGGGGTTCATACGGTGGCCTCAGCCTGCCAGCGCCTGACCGTCCTCCGCATCCGCCCGAGGGAGGAGATCGCCCGACGCGGTTTGTGCGCACGGCCAAGATTCGGCAGCCCGCCAACTGCTCCGCGCGCGGTCGTCCGCGTGGCCGTGTCGGAGCGGAACACGGGTGCGGATACACTTCCGGCGAGATCGCAGTCTCGACCCGGGGGTGGAGCGATGGCGGGGCAGGCAATCGGAGTGGACATCGGCGGGACCGGCATCAAGGGGGCTCCGGTCGACCTCGCCTCCGGCGAGCTCATCGGGGACCGTGTCCGGATCGAGACGCCGCGACCCGCGACGCCCGCCGCCGTCGCAGAGGTCGTCAACCGCGTCATCGACCAGATCGGCTCCGACGGTCCCGTCGGTCTGACGCTGCCGGCGGTCATCCGCGGCAACGTGGTGCACACCGCCGCCAACATCGACCCCGGGTGGATCGGGGTCGATGCCGTCGAGCTGTTCGGGAGGAGTACCGGCCGCCGCGTGGGCGCGGTCAACGACGCGGACGCCGCCGGCCTGGCCGAGATGCGCTACGGCGCAGGAAAGGACAACGCGGGCGTGGTGATCATGATCACCCTCGGCACGGGAATCGGCAGCGCGGTCTTTGTCGGTGGCACCCTGGTTCCGAATTCAGAGCTCGGGCATCTCCCGCTGCGGGACGGCGACGCCGAGGAATGGGCCGCCGAGTCCGTGCGGGAGAGCGAGGATCTGTCGTGGAAGAAATGGTCCCACCGCCTCCAGACCTATCTGGAGCTCGTCGATCGGCTGTTCTGGCCCGACCTGATCATCATCGGGGGCGGGGTGAGTAAGAAGTCCGAGAAGTTCCTGCCGCACATCGACGTGGCCGCCGACATTGTCCCGGCGACGATGTTCAACAACGCCGGGATCGTCGGGGCCGCGCTGTTCGCGCCACACACCGACGACGGCGGGGCAGGCTGATCCAGACCCGGGTCGACGCCCCGGCCTCTGACCGCTCCCCTAAAGCGTAGGGTTGTCGAATGCTCCTCAAGGCCCCCGGGCTTCCCCATCTCGCCGGCGCCCTGCTGCTGGCGGCAGTCATCGCCTCCGGCTGCGGCGGGTCGTCGTCAAGTTCTTCGGCCTCGTCCGCCGCCTCGCCGAGTTCGACCACCCTGACGGGTGGTACGACAACCGCGCCCGCCCATGCCATGTCGTCGCCGGCTGGTGTCGTGGCCGCCATCAACGGCGGCGGACTCGGCTGTGCCGCGACGCGGACGGAATCGCTCCCGAGCCCGGCGGGCCAGGCGAGTATCGCGATCTGCACCACGTTGGACGGGCAGATTCGCGTTTACATGTTCAAGACCCAAGCCGGCGTGACGTACCTCAACGGCCTGTTCAAGTCGATCGCATGCACGAAATCGACCTCCGGCGCCAAGCGCACCGTCTACTTCGTCGAGCACGGGCTCTGGGTTGCCCAGGTACCGTCGGCGGCCGATCAGGGCGCGGTCGCCAAAGCCACCGGCGGCGTGGCCCGGACCGACCGCTGCTGACCGACTGACCCCCGGGGCCGCTGCACCGGGATGTGGTGATGCGGTCCGCGGAACGTCAATGGGGGTCTCGGCGACGTCCCCGTCGGCCCGGACCGCCCGCCCCGCACCCCGCTACTCGTGGTCGAGGATCGTGTCGTGGCCGGCGGGCCCCGAGCGGGCCGCCATGTCGGCGAGCCGGACCGCATGCCGGACCAACTCGTCGTGATCCAGGGCCATCGTGAACTCGCACCCCTCGGTGAACGGGTCTTCGGGGGTGAAGTCGACGAGCCTCGCGCCGAGCGCCGCGCACCCTCCGGAGGTCAGGGCCCGGTGTAGCCCGCAAACGATGTGTCCATTCCGGGTCCGCACCACGTCATGGACCGGGCACGCCGTCAGCCGCACGCGAGTGAGCCCCTCGCGCACGTCGGCGTTGGTCGTGCATTCCCGTGGGGCAAACCCCACCGACGCGGCCCGTGCCAACATCGCTTCCGGATACCGTCCTTGCGTCCGCGCCGCGCCAGTCTCGAATGCCACCCGCATGAGCCTGGCGGTGCTCTCCTCGTCGATCGTGGCGAAGTCGAGCAGCATGTCGATCAATTCAAACAGCGCCGACGTGCGACCGTCGGTGAGTACGTATCGGTAATGGGGGCGTCCCGGACCCGGTCCGCGGACGAGTCCCGCCTGGACAGTCCCCGCGGCCGCGAGCACCCTCAGCCCGTCTCGGACCATCCCCTTGGAGAGCCCCGTCGCGTCGACGAGGTCGGCCACCGAGAGGCCGCTCTCGGAGTCACCGAGTGCCTTGATGATCTGGTATTCGCGATCCACGGACCGGCCTTCCAAGGCGGCACTGCGGCGGTTCTCCGACGGTACGCCCGGCCGCTGCCGTGGGTAACCATTGGTCCGGAACAACGGACGTCGCCCTCGCGGCGTCGGGCACCCGTGACGCGGGTGGCGTTGCGCGCCGCGGGTGTGGTGTTGATGTCGTGACGGTGCGGGTAGGACACGGCCGTGAGCGGCGACCGCACCGTTGGGGGATCGCACGGGCGTCCGATGGCGGATCGCCGTCGGTTCACCGGGGCCCTGTCTTCGTGCGGCGGGCTGCCGTGACACATCCGTGCAACGACGTGTATGGCGCCGCCGGTCGAGGCGTATCGTCAATCCGTCGATCGGGGCGCCGGACGCGTCGTCGTCCTTCGGGGCGAGGCGCACCGGCACAGTCAACGACGACGGAGCCGCCGAGTCGGCGCATCCGTCGGCAAGTTGGGAGCCGCTGCGATGACCGATGAGTCGCGCATGCAAGACGCACGGCACCGGGATCCGGGCGCGACGCTCAGCCCAGTGGACCTCGGGCGGATCGATGCATACTGGCGCGCGGCGAACTATCTGTCGGTCGGACAGATCTACCTCATGGACAACCCGCTGCTGCGCGAGCCGCTGCGACCGGCCGACGTCAAACCGCGACTGCTCGGGCATTGGGGGACGACTCCGGGAATCAACTTCATCTACGCCCACGTCAACCGGGTAATCCGGAATCGCGGTGTGAACGCGATCTACGTCATGGGTCCCGGACACGGAGGACCCGCGGCGGTCGCCAACGCCTATCTCGAGGGCACGTATTCCGAGACGTATCCGCACGTCGGGCGCGACGAGGCGGGCCTGCGCGCGTTGTTTCGGCAATTCTCGTTTCCGGGCGGGATCCCATCCCACGTGGCGCCCCAAACCCCCGGGTCGATTCACGAGGGGGGAGAGCTCGGCTATTCCCTGGCCCACGCCTACGGCGCGGTCTTCGACAATCCCGATCTGATCGCCTGCTGCATCGTCGGTGACGGCGAAGCGGAGACGGGGCCCCTTGCCACGGGCTGGCACTCGAACAAGTTCCTGGACCCGGTCGGCGACGGGGCCGTACTGCCGATCCTGCACCTCAACGGGTACAAGATCGCCAGCCCCGCGGTGCTGGCCCGGATCGGCGACGAGGAGCTCACCGCGCTCTTGGAGGGGTACGGCCACACGGTGTATTGGGTCGACGGGGACGACTCCGCCGTCATGCACGAGCAGATGGCAGCGCGTTCTTGATCGGGCGATCACCGATATCGTCACGTTTCAGCACGCCGCCCGCGTGGACGGGTGCCGCGAGCGACCGCGATGGCCAATGATCGTGCTGCGCTCACCGAAAGGATGGACGGGGCCCAAGGTCGTCGATGGCATGCCGTCCGAGGGCACGTGGCGCGCACACCAGGTACCCCTGGCCGAGGTGCGAACGAATCCGTCCCATCTGGCTCAGCTCGAGGACTGGCTCCGCAGCTACCGTCCCGAGGAACTCTTCGACGCGCACGGCACCGTGCGTCCCGAACTCGCGGCACTCGCCCCGGAGGGGCACCGCCGGATGAGCGCGAACCCGCACGCCAACGGGGGCCTTCTGCTCAAGGACCTCGAGCTTCCCGACTTCCGCGGATTTGCGGTCGACGTGCCGGCGCCGGCGACGACGTTCGACGAGGCGACGCGCGTTCTCGGAGCATTCCTGTCCGAGGTCATCGTGCGCAACCGCGACCGGTTCCGCCTGTTCGGACCCGACGAGACCGCCTCAAACCGGCTGGGGCGCGTCTTCGACGTGACGGACCGGGCGTGGGACGCGGATACCCGCGCAGGCGACGACCACCTCTCACCCGGTGGCCATGTGATGGAGATGCTCTCGGAGCACCAGTGCCAAGGATGGCTCGAGGGGTATCTGCTGACCGGCAGGCACGGTCTGTTCAACTGTTACGAGGCATTCGTCCACATCATCGACTCGATGTTCAATCAGCACGCGAAATGGCTGAAGGTCACGCGCGACATTCCGTGGCGGAGGGAGATCGCGTCGCTGAACTATCTGCTCAGCTCGCACGTATGGCGCCAGGACCACAATGGCTTCTCGCACCAGGATCCGGGATTCATCGACCACGTCGTCAACAAGAAGGCGGAGATCATCCGGGCCTACTTGCCGCCGGATGCGAACTGCCTGCTGTCCGTGGCAGACCATTGCCTGCGGAGCCGCAACTACGTGAACGTGATCGTGGCCGGGAAGCAGCCGGCCCTGAACTACCTGTCGATGGACGAGGCGGTGCTGCACTGTACGCGGGGGCTGGGGATTTGGGATTGGGCATCCAACGACGACGGCGATCCCGACGTCGTCATGGCGTGCTGCGGCGACGTCCCCACGCTGGAAACGCTTGCCGCGGTGGACGTCCTCCGGCGGGAGCTGCCGCAACTCAAGGTGCGGGTGGTCAATGTCGTCGACCTGATGCGGCTGGAGCCCGACAGCGAGCATCCCCACGGGCTGTCGCACGGCGACTTTGACACGGTCTTCACGACCGATCGTCCGGTCGTGTTCGCCTTCCACGGCTACCCGTGGCTGATCCACCGACTGACCTACCGCCGCACCAACCATCACAACATCCACGTGCGCGGGTTCAAAGAGGAGGGGACGACGACGACGCCGTTCGACATGGTCATGCTCAATGATCTCGACCGGTTTCACCTCGTCATCGATGTCATCGATCGCGTTCCGGACCTCGGATCGCACGCCGCCGACCTCCGTCAGCGGATGGTCGACGAGCGCGTCCGATGCCGCGCCCACACGCGCGCCGAAGGCGACGATCCACCGGACGTGCGCGAATGGACGTGGCCGCATCCACCGGGAGCTGCATGCTGATTCTGGTGGTCAATGCGGGTTCCAGCAGTCTGAAGCTCGCACTCCTCGACGATCGCGACGATCTGCTGCGCACGATCAGCCTGCCGTCGCGCCACGGCCGCATCGAGGAGGGCGAGCTTCGGGCCGCGCTTGACGGTGCCGGACGGATCGACGCCGTCGGGCATCGCATCGTTCACGGCGGCAGCGAGTTCGTCGCACCCGTCGTGATCGACGATCGCGTCGTGTCCCGCCTTGCCGATCTGGTCGATCTCGCCCCCCTCCATCAGCCGAAATCGCTGCACGCGGTGGAGACGGCACGGCGGCTGATGCCCGATGTCCCGCACATCGGATGTTTCGATACCGCATTTCACGCGCATCTCCCCGCCGCTGCGGCGACCTATGCCCTGCCGCGCGAGTGGCGCGAACGATGGGACATCCGTCGCTTCGGGTTCCACGGACTGTCCCATGCCTACGTCTCGCGCCGCGCCGCGGATCTGATGGGCCGACCGGTCGACGCGCTGAAGATCGTCACTTGTCATCTCGGCGCCGGTGCCTCGCTCGCAGCGGTCGACCGGGGGGTGTCCGTCGACACGACCATGGGATTCACCCCGCTGGAGGGGCTGGTCATGGCCACCCGTGCCGGGTCGGTCGATCCGGGCTTGATCCTGTGGCTCGAAGAGCATGTCGGCATGCCGCCATCGGAGTTGGCCGCCACGCTCGAGGACCGGTCGGGTCTGCTGGGACTCGCCGGCAGCGCCGACATGCAGGAGATCCTGGTGGCCGCCGGAGACGGCGGCGCCGATGCCCTGCTCGCCGTCGGCGTCTACGTGCATCGGCTTCGTGCCGGAATTGCCGCGATGGCGGCCGCGATGGATGGCCTCGACGCGCTGGTGTTCACCGGCGGCGTCGGCGAGAACGCTCCGGAAATTCGCGCCCGCGCCGCCGCCGGCCTGCGCTTCCTGGGGGTCGGGATCGACGCGGTGCGGAACAGCGGCACGGAGCTTGACGCCGAGATCGGCGCGTCCGGGGTTGGGGTTCGGTCGTTTGCCATCCGCACCCGCGAAGACCTCCAGATCGCCCGCGACGTGCGCCGCGCGCTCTCGGACGCCGACGGGCGGGCCTAGCCGGCGATCCCCGCGGCGGGCCCCCGCAACGATCGTCCGGACCGAGCATCGCGGGCGGGGGTGGCCGTCCTTTGGACCGTCAGAGGCGGTGGTCGTCCCCCCGCGGCAACCGCGCTCCCTGCGGTTGCCGCGGGCCCGACACCCGATAACAGGCTGATCGAGCGTCGGCCGGGACAGTTGGCGGTGCACTGCGGCGTGGGCCGCAGATATGCGCCGGCGATGTTGGTGGGGGCGGCGTCATTCGAAGGCACCCAGGTGGCCAAGCCCTTGGATGAACGCTCCGGATTCCCAGAGGTCGACGAGGGTGAGGACGACGAGCGGACAGAACTGGGTCCCGGCGAGGGCCGTGCACTGCGAGAGGGCGTCCGCGGCCGGAAGCGGATCGCGGTACGGGCGACCCGCGGTCATCGAATCCCACGAGTCGGCCAGGCCGAGAATGCGCGCGCCGTCGGGAATCAGGTCCCCGGACAGGCCATCGGGGTACCCCTGCCCGTCGAGACGCTCCTGGTGGTGACGCACCCACAGCACCTGCTCGTCATCCAGGATTCCGGCAATGATCTGCGCACCGATCTCCGCGTGAGTCCGCGCGATGCGGTACTCGTCGGGCGTGAGCGCTGTCGTCTTCAACAGGATCTCGTCGGGAACCCCGACCTTGCCGACGTCGTGCAGTAGCGCCGCTTCGCGGAGACGCACCTCGCTCGAGGTCGACCACCCCAGTCGCCGCGCCAGGTGCCCGGCCAGGTCGGCGACCCGGCGCGAGTGTTCGAACATGCTGGGATCTCTGGCATCGACGGCGCGCGACATGGCATAGACGGTGCCGATGTCGTCGGAGCGCCCGGACGGTCGAGGCTCTGGGGCAGCCGGTCTCCCATGCGGCCGCGGGTCCACGTACTCGCCGGTGGCATTGCCCGGGAGCGATCGGGCACGGCCGAGGGCATCGGCTGCCGCCGCCATGAGTGCGTCCCCGTCGCGGACGTGTCCGGCGTCGCAGATCCCAATCGAGACACTGACGCCCTCCGGCAATTGCTCCCGGGCGATCTCGGCGCGCAGGCGGTCCGTCGCAACGCGTCCACCCTCCAACTCGCAGTACGGCAACAGCCACCCGAACACGTCACCATCGAGTCGTCCGAGGATGTCACCGCCACGCGCTGCGCGGCCAAGCCGTCGCGAGACGCGTCGGAGCACACGGTCGAAATCGTCGCCGTCGGGCGCCCCGTCGGTCGATGTCCGCCCGTTGACCGACACTTCGACCAACGTCAGCGCGTGGCTGTGGCGTCGGGACCGCACGGCCTCTTGGGTCACGCGCTCGCGGAAGAGGACCTCCGTCGGGAGTCCGGTCAGCACGTCGCGGGCATCACCGGTGAGCCGGGCGAGATCGACCGCGTTGATGACGACGGCGCCCACCAGCTCAGCGATGCCCGAGAGCAGGTCCGACGCGATTCCGTCGACCGTGCACGGTTCCTGCCAGGACACCGCGATGGCCCCCCAGATCCCGCAGGCGGTGGAGAGCGGGGCGGCAGCGGTCGCGGTGGCCATTCGCCGTGGTGCGGCGGGTGGTCCGTCGCGGTCGGGTGCCGAGTAGGTGGCCGACCAGCTTTCGCGTCCGCCGCGGGTCATCTGGGCGGGCGCACTCGCCCGACCGCGCGGCGCGCGCCCCCACTCACCGACGAGACGGGCATCGTCGCCGTCGAAGCGCCAGATGGCCGCCGACGCTCCGCCGAGCTCGGCGGCGACGATGCGCGTGGCTTCGCACGCGATCGCATGTGGATCGGATTCCGACAGCGCGAACGTCACCAATTGACGTACGACCCGATACTCATTGCACTCGGCGGGCACCACCGAGCGATCCCGCCCTGCAGATGCGGGGAGGTCGGCGAGGACCGTCGCGCCCAGGGCCCGAGGTCGGTCGCGGGGCTCGGCAACAGCACGGGCGCCTGCGACATCCGATGTCTGACCAGACTCATGCATCCCAGACGTCCCCGCGGTGTGGTTGTCCTTGCGTCTACAGATCAATGTCCGGATCGACGCCAAACGTTTCCGGACCGCGCACCCCGGCGGGCTGGCGGTGACTACCGGTGTCCGTTGACGGTCGGGCGCGCGTCCTCGTCGCGCAGCCGGCGACGCATCCGGAGCATGTGTGTCTTGACCGTGTTCGGCGAGATGACGAGACGTTCGGCGATCTCGCGCGGTCGAACGCCGTCGTTCAGCAGGTCGAGGATCTCGCGCTGACGCGACGTCAGGCCCTCGCGGGAGTCCGCGACGGCGAGCGCACGGACGGCCGCCGCGCTCACGGCTGCCCTGCCGCCACGTACAAGTTCCAACGCAGCCAGAAACTCGTCGCGCGCACAGCACACGTCGAGCACTCCGGATGCGCCGCGCCGCATGAACGAGACCTCGTCACGCACCTCGCAACGACTTGTCAGCACGAAGAATCCGGGCGTCGCGGGCCTCCTGGTTGAGCACGGTCAGCAGCGACGGGACCTTCGTGTCGCCGACGAGCACCACCACGTCGGGGCGGGTGTCCCTCCAGGCCGTGCGGATCTGCCACGCCGTGGAGGCGACGCCCGCGACGGCGACGGTGGACGGCGCGGCGTGGATCCAGGCGTGGATGCCGGCGGTGACGAGGGGTGCACGCGATACGACAAGCACCGCGCACCGCCGCGGACCACCGACGTCGGGCACGCTAGATCCGTGCCGATGCGGTGTTGCGGGCCGCAGCGGCGCTCACGACGGGGTTCCCGGGATCACGGGGATGGTGGCGAGCACGCGTCCGTCTTCGGCACGGGCGACGACACGCGCAGACCGCCAGCGCGACGTCCCGCCGTCGCCGGAACGAGAAAGACGCCCGCGTGTGCCACGCCGGGATACGTCTGCGTCGTCGTCTCCAACGTGACGCTGCGCACGTCCGGCCCGATCCGTCCGGCGACGAAGCCGTCACCCGGGGCTCCTCGGGTTAGGCACAGCGACACCGCGGTTGTCGGCGGCTGCAGTGGGCACATGCCGACCGATTCGGTGCGATGACCCGAGCGCGCCAATCGGTCGGTTGCATCGTGACGTCGATGAGGTATCGATCCGTCGTCGTGCGGCCGGTCCACAGTCCCCAGGCGGTGCCGTCCACGTCCAACTGGATCGGGTGAGCGAGCGTTGACGGGATCACCGCGAGGGCGGTCGGGAGGCCTCCCCGGGAGGTCGGGACCGTGCCGCCGAGCAGATCCGGAATTGAGCCCGTGAGAGCCGCGACTGCCGTCCCGCCGCCCAGCGCGAGCACGCCTGCGACGATAATCGCCGGGCGCCACGAGAGCCGCCGGGCGGCGGGATGTGCAGAGGTGACGGCGTCCGGCGCGTCCGCGGACCGATCGTGTGCAGTGATCCGCGCGAGCACATCCTCCGCCCAGGGGGCACGAGCGAGCTCGCTGATCCGGGCGAGATCGACGGGATCGCTCGCCCTGAGGCGCGCACGGGTGTCGTTGTCGGCCCGGCTCACGGCGTGCGCTCCTCGACTGGAGGCGCGCCGCCGGTCGGTCGCAGCGCTGCGAGCTCGGCATCAAGGCGACGACGCGCGCGGAACCAGACGCACCCGGAGAGTGGCCATCGAGCAGCCCGCAGCGTCGGCGAGCTGTCGCCGGGTAAGACCATCCCAGGCGTCAAGACACAGCAACTCGCGATCGTCGACCGGAAGCCGATTCAAGGCGACGATGAGATCGGGGTCGCCTCCAAACGCGTCCGCGACGACGTTCCGGCGGCGCACGTCGTCGGTGATGCGATCGGTCAGTGCCGCCTGGCGTGATGCACTGCGACGCTGGTTGAACACGACGTTCCGCGCGACAACCAGCAGCCACGGAAGCGGATCCGCCGGAATGTCGGCACGCCGCCGCCACGCAATCAGGAATGTCTCGGCCGCGACATCCGACGCCGCGGAGGGGTCTGTCCGTCGCGCCGCGTACGCCAGGACCGCGGGGAGGTACTCGCGGTAGATCTGCTCGAAGCGCCGCGTGGCGGTATCGGATGCCATCAGGCGACGCACTTCCGAGAGCAGCCCGTCGGTGGGATCGACAATGTCGCCGTGGCAACTCGCGCCCGCGGACCCGGACCGCCCGGGCCCCTGGTGCATGTTGCTGCCGCTGTCCGGACCATTATTCGTCATCGACTATCGCACACCCGTCGGAGCCCGCCCGCTCCCGTTCCGTGCCGACCGGCGGCTGCTCCGGTGCCACCACCCGACGACGCATGCCGTCGCGCGTCCGGCGCACGCATGGGCGCGGATCCGAGGCGCCTGGACGGCGACGCTCCGCGAGAACCCGTGTGTCCGCGGGACGGCGGTCGGAGCTCCGTGCGGTCGAGCAGAGCGGCGGTGCGGATCATGCGGCGTGCAGACATGGTGATCTGGATATGTCCGGCGGGCGGCTGGGCGTTACCGCCTGCCGCGTCGGCACCCCCTCCGGCGCGACGGCATGAGAGGAGGTGCCGCCTGGCGAGGTGCGACGGGCGCTATCCGGCTGCCGCGTTGTGGTCGGCGACGAGGCTCGGGACGCCCAGGTTCGACGTGCCGATGGCGGCGCCCGATGCCGCGTAGGTCGTGAATGACCGCGGCGCGTCGGCGACGATGCCCGCGGCATCGCTCCCGGGCAACTGCATGATCCAGGTGCGGTTTGCCACGGGTCCGCTGACCGTGGTGCCGTCCGCGAGCGATGCGACCACGCTCGATGCGTTGGCGCTCGCCGTGCCGGCGATGATCAATGGGGAGCCCGGGCCGCCGATCTCGGCGATACAAAACGCCGCCGACCCCGTGCTCGGGCATTGCCCAAACGCGATCGGATGGTCGGGGAGACTCAGCATGACTTCGGTTCCCGGTCCACCTCCTGCGACCTGGTACGTCCAGAGGCTGACGTGGCCGACGTCCGTCGCCGCCGCGTTTGCCTCTGCGAGCGTCCCCGCCACCAGTGGACGCTGGGCCGCGGTGATGAACGCCGACGCCGCCGAGCTCGACAGCCCGGGAGCGGCAGCGCCGCCGGTTGCTCCCGATGCCACGATAGGCACGGCTACCCCGAGTGTCACGACCGTGGCTCCCGTTGCGGCCCAACGGGCAAGCGCTCGGTGTCGGCGAAGCGACACCCGAATGGATCGGCTCATATGGCCTCCTTGCGGACGGTCCGCAGTTGATTCAGTTGTACCAAGCGCAGTAGCCGCTCTCGGTGTAGCTGACGTCGTTCAGGCACCAGGCGCGCGTCGCGATTCCGAGCGGTGAGCCGTTCTGCACGAACTGATACGACCAGGTCTCGCCCTGGATGACGCCGGCGGTGTTTTCGAACCTGATATGGACGATGTCCGAGGGGTTTTGTGTCGACATGCGGTCGTAGTTCATGACCACGTTGCCTTTGACCGGATTGAGCCAGCTACCGCCCGATCCGAGACTTCCATTGGCGTACACATGGGTCGCGGCCATGGCGGGAACTGCAGCCAGTCCGGCGACCAGAAGCCCATACAACACAGGGCGCCGCCATCGCTTCATGCGCGCTCCTTACCGATCGTGGATGTCGTCGCGTCGCCGGGTCCCTGACGCCCCCGGGCACGCCGCATCACCGTAGGAACGGGAGTTAGATGCCGTCAATCACCTCAGGGGGTTACCCCGTGTCAACCGGCGGGGTGATCCTTCGCATCCCGAGACCGCGGCGATCGGCGTGTCCGGGGCACCCTGCCGTCCGGGGTGCGTGGCCGTCGTCACAGGTCATCGGGATTCCCGGTAACGCGCTGGCGCGAACCGGACATTGAACAATCGACGACGTGCCGTCAGCGGACGTCGTCTGCCGTCCACCGGGAGCGCCGCGCAGATGCATCGTGTCGACTGTCGATCGTGGTCTCATCGTGTGGCCGGTGCCGGTCCGCGCGCGGTCGCCGCGTGGCCACCGGCCACCGATGGATGGGCCGAGGCGGTCGTGCGGTGCGCGTAAACCCCCGGTCCTTCCCGGATGCGTCCCGCGGTCGAGCGGACAGCTCGCGCCGTTGGGCGCGGTCGGCTGCATACGTCGGTGTCGCGGCGGTCGTTGTCGGGGTGCCGGTGGTGTCCGCGGTCACCGGCGCATTCGGGGGGGCGTTGCAAGGTCTGGTGCTGGGGCGCTGGCTCTCGCCACCGCCGGCGCGCTCCCCGGCATCGAATCTGTCCGTCACGTCGGCCCCCGTTGCGCCGGGCTCTCGCGATCTCGCCCCGGGCTCCGCCGGCGACGTCTGGATCCAGATTGCAAACCCGAACGCGTTCCCGGTCGAAATTACCGCCGTCACTCTCCCGAGCACGAGCGCCCATGCGAGCGGGCATCCGATCGGGAGCCCTCGCGGCGCCCGTGCAAGCTGTTCGGGTGGCGCGCCGTCGGGGGTAACGTGGCGCGGCGCGATGCCGGCCGTTGCAAGCGTGCACCTGCTGGCGAGGCCGCTTGTCGTCGGGCCCAGCGGAAGCAGCGACGAGCCGTTGATCGTGAAGCTCGCCGATGCAGCGGCGATGGATGCAAACGCGCCGGCGGCCTGCGAGTCGACGGTCTTTGACATGCCGGCGCTCGCCGGCCTGACGACGACACGCCCGATACTCCCGGTCACGCCCAGCCCCACGATGGATCGCTGGGGCCGATGAGGTCCACGACGCCTCGACGCGCCGACAGACCGGTTCCCGTCTTGACATGACACGTTGCGCTTGGGAGCTTGGCCCAAGCAGTCTGCCCGCTTTGATCCCCCTGACGAAAGCGAGCACCCGATGCCGCCAGCCCCTGCGCAATCCGCTGATGCGCGTGTTGCCCGGATATTCCGGCGAGTTCTCGCCGGAATCGGCGTGGCCGCGGTGTGCGTGTGCATCGGATTGTTGGCTGCCGGCGCTTCGGCTGGCACGAACGCCACGCCGCCCGGGGTACGCGTGGTCGGCAAGACATGGTTTCTCGAAGGGGCCAACCTGCCGTGGCTTCGCCAGGGGTGCGACTTCGGCTGCGGGACCGCCGGGGGCGTCCGCTCGCAGCTGCCGGTACTCGACGCCACGTTTCGGAATCTTGCCCGTCGCGGGGTGCGGGTCGTGCGGTGGTATGCGTTCCCGGGCAGCGCGTGGCAGATTGCGCGGGCAGCTGACGGGACGCCGACCCAACTGCAGGCCGCGCGCGTCTTCCCGGACATGGATGCGGCGGTCGCATTGGCCTCGCGGTACGACATCTACCTGGATTTCGTCCTGTTTTCGGACGATCGCAAGATCCCGCTGACCTGGATGTCGGACCCTGCCCAGCAGGCCGCGCTTGCCGGTGCACTCTCACCCCTGTTTCACCGTTACGCCTCCAACCCGCACGTTCTGGGGTGGGAGATCTTCGACGAGCCGGAGCGTGGGATTGACCAGGGCACCGTCACGGCGGCAGACGTTCAGTCGACCACGCGGCAAATTGCGACAGCGATCCATCGCAACTCTCACGCGCTGTCAAGCGTCGGCCCCGAGTCGGTGGACCGGATCGGACTCTGGACCGGTCTTGGCCTCGACTTCTATGCGCCGCACTGGTTTACCGGCATGACCGGTACCGCGTGTGCGCTGTGCACGAATGTCGCGCATCTCGCCGCCGCCTATGGCGCGGACCGACCGGTGGTGATCGGCGCGATGGATCCGGGGGGCTCGGCCGCCCGCGCGTACGCACGGCTCGATTCCACCAAGGGGCGCGGGTATGCGGGAGCGTTCTTGTGGGCGGCGCTCGGCGGCGTGCATCCGAGCGCGCCGAGCGGTGCCGAGCATGTCCCGCTGACCGCCACGTGGAAGTTCGCCTACGCGACGACCACCGCAGGGCCGCACGCCCGCCCCTTGAACCCGTGCATCGGTCCGCAGGCATACCTGTATCTGTGTCCGGACTTGCGCATGAGCCCACCGGCCAACCTGTCTGCACGACACTATGACGGGCACACGCTGCTGCTGTCCCAGAACTCGATCAACAGCGTGGGTCGCGGCCCTGCCGAGATTTTCGGGCGCCGAAGCGGCGAGTACACGATGGCGGCTGTCCAGCATCTTCACCTGCGCCGCGGGGGCTACATCACGATCAACACGGGCGCGACGCTGTTCTTCAAGCCGATCCCCGGCCAGTACCGATATTGGAAGTGGCACAACGCGGCGGCGATGCAGCTCTGGCGTCTCGACAGTCACGGCAACCCTGTGCAGTTGGTGCGCGTCGGTCCGAAGACGAACTACTGCCTGCGCGATCTCAAGCGGACCCACGGGTCTCTCGCCGGGTCACCGCGGGGGGCGCATTACCCGGGGTGCAGCCAGAGCTACGGGGCGGGAACTCGCACCCTCGGGACCTCGGTCGGCTGGTCAGACATCTATCCGGCCAGCTACAACGAGAACTACATCGATGTGACCGGCCTCACTGGGTGCTTTGCCTACGTGCACATCGCCGACCCGACCAACGTCATCTACGAATCGAACGACGACAACAACTCCAATTCCGTTGCCGTCCGGCTGCCGTGGAAGGGCTCGAGCTCGGGCTGCGCAAGGGCCAAGCCGCTGCCGGTGAGCGCCGCCGGAGGTGACGGGTACTGACCGTGCCGGTGCACGGTGACCTATCGCGCCGAAACATCCGGTGGGATTCGCGCTGTCTTCCGGCGACAGCTCGCCCATATCAAAGACACGTCACGTTTTGGAGGGTGAGGATCGGGGGCGGAAGACCAGGCGTGAACCCGCGACATTCAGCTTGGGAAGCCGATTGCAGCGCCACGAGCCGCTGAGAAACGCCTGATTTGGTAGGCCACTATCTCCGCTATTGAGGCTTTCCTGTGCTGATGTGGTACCTAAAGTGGTACCCACGCGAACATGGTACCCACGTGGTACCCACGGGTCTATGATGGTCATAGCGCACAAAGAAGCCCTCGCGCGAGTGGCATCGCCGAGGGCACGGACGCACCGGAGAGACCGGCATGTCAACACCAAACCCTAGCGCCGCGATCGTCGTTCGCACCCATGGCGGGCAGGCGTTCTATGAGGCCAAGTTCCGCTATCAGGGCAGGCAGATCAAGCGCCGCGTCGGGCCGGCGTGGCTTGACCCTGACCCGGCGACGGGTGAGTGGGTCCCGCGGCGCGGACGCATCGCCGATGGCTTCTACGACGAGCGGCGGGCGCACGTGGCCGCTGCCCAGATCGTGGCGCGGTACGTCGCCGAGGCCGACGACCAGAAGCGCGTACACCGCGAGCGCCGAGCCAAGGGCGTGAGCTTCCGTGAGGTCGCACACGCCTACCTTGGCTGGCTCGAGGACATCAAGGGGGCAAAGCCCTCAACGCTCCACGACTACCGCTATCTCCTAGCCGAGCCCGGTGTGCCCAAGAAGCGCGGCAAGGGCGTCATCGCCGGACACATCATGGCCGCGCTCGGGGATCGTCCGGCCGCCAAGATCACGACTCGCCAGGTCGAGGAGCTGTTGACGACGATCGCCGCCACCCGGGTGTCGGCGCGGACGGTCAACAGGCACCGCGCAATGGTCTCGGCAATCTTCAACTACGGCATGCGCGAGTCAACCTTCCACCTGCCAGCCAACCCTGCCGCGGCGGCCGACAAGCGCCGCGAGCCGCATCCGGGTCCGCTTGTCTACTACCGCGTCGAAGAGGTCGAGGCGCTGGCGCGGGCGCTCGCAGATGGCGAGCACCGCACCGCCAGGGGGTACGCGGTAAGCGAGGCCGAAGGCGCGACCCAGCGGGCCGAGGATCTGCAAGATGCCGAGATGGTGCGCGTCTCGGCCTATGCCGGCCTGCGCCTCGGCGAACTCTTGGCGCTTCGCTGGCGGGACGTGGACTTCGGGGGACACGCCCTGACGATCGGTCGCGCCATAAGCGCCGGGGTCGAAGCGTCCACGAAATCCGGCCGCGTGCGCCGGGTGCCACTCCCCGACCAGGTCGCCGCCGCCCTTGATCGCGTGAGTCGCCGTGCGGACTTCACCGGTCCCGACGAGATGGTGTTCTGCAACGCATTTGGCCGGACGCTCGACACCTCGGCACTGCGCCGACGCTTTGCGCGCGCACAGACCGCCGCCGGGGTGCGCCCCTTGCGCTGGCACGATCTGCGCCACACCTATGGGTCGCTCCTCGCGGCGAACGGCGTTGATCTGGTGACGATTCAGGCAGTGATGGGCCATAGCGCCCTGGCGACAACGGGTCGCTACCTGCATGCACGACCGGCGTCGGATCAGGCGGCAACTTTTACGCGTGCCTTCGAGCCCTCGCCAGTGAGACGCGACGCTTCGGCCTTGATCTCCCGAGGGTGATTCCGGTGGGGCGCGGTGGAACGCCGATGTCCGCAGGTAGGCTCGTATTGGGTCGCATCGGGACGCGCGTCGGCATTCGTCGTCAACTCCTTTCGGGAGGTGAAGGTCATCCCAGAGGAGCGGGCTGGTGATCTTTGGCGGCTGGGGTCGGAAACGCCGCGATGGCGCTCCCTCCCATTTGGAGATTCCAGCGGACGCGGTACCTCCGCTTCTGGCGAATATGAGGATAAACGCAATCTTGTTGCCAGGAGGTCGTCCCGATCGTCCGCACAGATCTCCGGCATGCAGCCGATCACCCGTGGGTGATTCCCGCCTTGGCGGTCGCCGACCCACCGGTCCACACGAGGTGGTCGCCGGTGCTGTACCGCAGCGGGCCCCGCGCGACGCCCCCCACCACGAGCGACGCGATGCCGCTCGCCATGGGTGCCGGCGGCACCAGGGTCACATCGCCCGACGCGGACGCCGCCGAGGCGATCGTGAATCCTGACGGCGAGACGAGCGACACGACCGCGCCGGGACGCGCGCCGCTTATCTTTACCGGACCTGCCCCCGCGACCCAGAAGTCCCGGAACGTTGCTCGATATGCGATGTCGCGCGATTGGACCTCGAGGTAGGCCTGGTACGGCCCTGGGATGTTGAGGTGCAAGCCGCAACCGGAGTACACGGCCTGGCCGCCGAGCCACACCGCAAGACACGAGCGGCCGTCGGTGCGCAGGGAGATGCTCCGCACAAGCGGTCCACCGCGTTGCGGACGGCTGCGCCAGAAGACCTCGGTGCTCGCATCCGCGATCAGGCCGTGGGCGTAACCGACTTCCCAAGTGGTGCGCCTGAGTGCGGTGACTGCGGCGACGACGACATAGTTGATCGCGCCGCTGCGTTGGGTGAGCGCTGTCTGCACCGCGAATACTGACTCGCCGACTCCACCGGCAGGGATCCGCGCGGGCCGGGACATCTGCACGTGGTAGACCGCATTCGCGGGCAATCCGTCCAGCGTCACGCCGAACCATCCGAGCCATCCGGAGTGCGGACGCACCCCGATCACCATGCCGCCGACGTGTTGGACCTCATACCCGATCGACGCCGGGGCCGAGCCGTTGAAGACGTAGCTGTCCTTCAACTCGCGGGTCGCGCGATTGCCGGTCAATGGGTCGTAGGCCGCCAAACCCGAGACCGGACGCGCGACCCCTGCCGGAAGCGGGCGCGACACCCCCGTGGTCGAACCCGCGGCTAGTGCAACGACGAGGACCAGCGCGCCGACGGCGAACATGCCCAGCGGCATGCGAGTGCGGGCGATCAGGCGCGGAACTGCCGACCAACTCCATCCCGCACGGGGGCCTTCGGCGTGCGCGGTCATAGTGACCGATACCACGCCAGGTCGGCGCGACGAAGCATCCGCCATGCGCCGACACTTGCCGCCACGGCAAAGACGCCGGCACCGCCGACCATCGCGAGCGCACCGCGCGTCGCAAGCGCCGTACCTGGGGCCGCGACCGCGAGCAGCACCGGGGTCACGAGACCGGCGAGGGCACCGAAAAGCGCCGCCGCCACGGCCGGGGCCGGGTTCGACAGGCAGAACAGCAACTGGGCGTCGAACAGCCCGACCGCCAACAGGGCGAACCCCGCCATGCACGTCCAGAACAGCCATGGGTGGACGTCCAGCCCATTGAGCAGAACTAGGCCGACGCGGGGCACGATGACGGCAGCGAGCGTCGCTGTGCCGGCGCCGATTGCGAGGGTCAGCGCCAGGTGCAGGCGCCAATACGAATACACGTCCACGCGGAACTGCGCGACATCGTCTAATGAGTAATCGTTCATGCGGTCGACACACAGTCCGACAAACCGCTCGGTGGCGGCAGACACCTCAGCGAGCGTCGGGACGAGCACCAGCAGGGCGGCCCCGGAGGCGATCGCGAAGGTCTGGTTGTAGGCGAACCCCCCGCCGAGCGCACCAGCGGCCACCAGTTGGGGGATGGCGACAACGAGCGCGGCCGCAGTGCCGTAGACGGCGTACGGCAGCACGGCGCGGATGGTGGCCGACGTCCGGGGGGTCCACATGCGCGTTCCGTGCCAGCGCCCGGGTCCGAACAGCACGAGTCCCGACGCGGTCCATGCCAGGGCAGCCATTCCCGCGACGACCCAGACCTGATCCCATGCCAAACGGATCGGGTTGACGTACCCGCGTTCGAGCAGGACGAATCCCATCCACGCGGCACCGGGCGCGATGATGGCGATCATCACCCAGAACGCGCGGCGCAGGTACAGCGGGGCCAAGCCGAGCTCGAACGCCGCCAGCACGAAGACCCCGACTGCGGCGAGGCGGTTCGTCGCGGGCGTTCCGTCGTGCAGGATCTGTTCGCGGATCAACCAGAGGGCGAGTGCACAGGTGCCGGCGAGCGCGAGGCCGGCGATGAGCGTCCGCGTCACGATGTACGCCAGCATGCGGTTCGCGCCGAATCCGAAGTAGAACGAGCCGCGGCGGGCGAAGGCCTGAATGAATGGCGCGGTGATCACTAGCGCGAAAATCAGGGCGAGGGTCAAGGCCACCGAGACCGTGGGCGTCGCGACCGCCGACGCCCAGTACGACACACCTGCGACCAGCAGAGTGATCATCGCGATGAGCCACGGCGCCGAGTACAGGAGCCCGTATGCCATTGCGCGCAGATGCGGGACCGCGCCGGTCGGGTGTCGCGTGCCGATTCGGTGCGGGGCCATCGTCGCCGCGACGGCCGTCGCCTCACGGTCGTCGCCGTCGATGATGTGCCACACGGCGGCGGCGATTTCCATGACGCCGCTCGCCCCGAGCTCGCGACAGCGCTCGGGGTTGTATCCGTCAGTCTCGAGCAGCACCGCTACCTGGTGGGCACCCACCGGACGCGGGCATCGGCCGAGCACCTCCCCGGTGAGCAGGTGCACGATCGCCAAATCGAGCCCGCCCGAACCAGTCGCGATCAGGTCCAGAGGCGCGGGGGCGAGGGTTGCCGCCGTCTCAGTGGTGGCACGGATCCAGTTGGCCTCGTAGTGCTCTTCGACGGGCATCACATGACCTCCTGACGCGCCGTCAGCCGGTGGTACAGGTCGTCGTACGAGGTGATGGAGCGCTCGGCCGAGAACTGCGACATCGCGCGTTCCCGCAGACCGTCGGCCGCGCTCGGCGCACTCCGGCCGGCCAGCCGATGG
>CAVSFF010000009.1:0-1301516 GCA_963727285.1 uncultured Thermoleophilia bacterium
TTCAATTACCGGGTAAGAAACGACGACCTCGATACGGCGACCGCGGAAATGGCGCGCATCGTCGATGCTGTGACACGGAGTCTCTAGTGGCCAATATCGTCCTCGGCGTCAGCAGCGGGATCGCCGCCTACAAGTCCGTCGACCTGATGCGCACGTTGCAGCGGGCCGATCACGACGTGCGCGTCGTGATGACCAAGAATGCGACCCGCTTCGTCGGCCCCGAGACGTTTGCGGCGCTCTCCGGCCACCCCGTCGGGATCGACGTCTTCGGCCAGGAGTTCGAGCCGGGGTTCGATCATCTGGACTTCGCCCGGTTCGCCGATGCGATCCTGATCTGCCCGGCGTCAGCGAACACGATCGCGGCGCTTGCCGCCGGATTTGCCGACGGCCTGCTGACCACGACCGCGCTGGCCTTTGACGGGCCGCTCGTGCTCGCGCCGGCCATGAACACCAAGATGTGGCAGCACCCCGCGACCCAGGCCAATCTGGCCACCCTCGCCGGGCGAGGTGCGCACATCGTGCCGCCGGCGGTGGGCCTGCTCGCCGACGGCGACATCGGGCCGGGTCGCCTGCCGGAAATCGAAGTGATCGTCGACGAATTGGAGCGCGCGGTTGCCGCCGACCGTCCCTTGCGCGGGATGTCGATCTTGATCACGGCGGGAGGCACCCGAGAGCCGATCGATGCCGTCCGCTACGTGGGCAATCGCTCAAGCGGCAAGATGGCGTGGGCGCTCGCCGATGAGGCCTCCCGGCGCGGCGCCGACGTCACCGTTCTTGCCGCCAACGTGGACCTCCCGCGCCGCCCCGACATCGTGTACGTCGACACGCCGACCGCGCACGAGATGCTCATCGCCTGTCGCGCCTATCACCGCGATGCGGACATCGTGATCATGGCGGCCGCAGTCGCCGACTACCGCCCGGCGTCGGCCGTCGCCGGGAAGATCGACAAGTCCGCATCGGAGGCCCTGGAGATCCCGCTGGAGCGGACCGCCGACATCCTGACCGAGCTGTCCCGACAGCGCCGGCCGGGTCAGGTGCTGGTCGGATTCGCCGCCGAGGCCGGTGCCGCCGGGCTCGTGCGGGCCCGCGCCAAACGCGAACGGAAGGCGGTCGATCTGGTCGTCTACAACGACATCTCGGCGCCCGGTATCGGGTTTGGCAGCGACGAAAACGCCATCACCATCATCGGACCGGGGGAGCGGGAGGAGATGCTGGCGCGCGCGCCCAAACGCGAATGCGCCCGGCACATTCTCGATGCCACCCTTGCGATCTTCGATCCCGGCCGCGTGGCTCCCGCCCCATGAGCGAGTACGAGGCCTACGAGGCCTTCACCCGCGGCCACGCGTTGCTGCGCACCCGGGATTTTCACCAGGCGGCAGTCGCATTCCAGCGCGCACGCCGCCTCGAACCCGACAAGGCATCGATCCGGGAGGCGCTGGGTCGCGCCTACATGGGGTGCCGGGACTTCGCGCGGGCTCGCGAGGAGTTCGCCGCAGCGGTCGAGCTTGGACCCACCGACGGCTATGCGCACTTCGGCCTCGCCAAAGCGCTCGAACGACTGGGCGATACCGACTTGGCCGAACGGCACTTCCGCCTGGCCAAGTGCTTCCAGCTCGGCCTTGGCTAGCCGGCGTCGGTCCGCGGGACGGCGGACGGCGGGGCCCCGATATCGATATGCGCCGGTATCGCGAACCCGAGGCGCACCAGGCCTTCGTAGCTCTCGTCGACGTACGTAACGAGGAGTCCGAGCACGGTATCCAGGGTGTCCGGACCGAGTTCGGAGTCCTCCAGGTGGGCCGCGAGCACCAGATCCCCGTCCGGGTCGAGCCCGAACCGCCAATATGCCATCTGCAGGTTCCGCTCGAGCATCCGGCGGTAGACAGCTTCATGCTCGCGGTCGGGCGCCCGCATGACGAACGCGCCCATCCGCACGGTGCGCTCGCGTGCCCGCAGGCCGACCCCGATGCCGCCGCGCTTGATCGACGGGAGCTCGACCGACCAGCCGCCGCCACGGCGCGCGGCGGGCGCCAGGCCGAGTTCCTGAAGGTACGCCCCGATTCGGGCATTGAGCAGAATCGCCTCGCCGGCCATGTGGCCATCCTAGACGCCGCCCGTAGAATCTCGCGTCGTGCGGATCGTTGTTCAGCGCGTGCGCAGCGCACGGGTGGAAGTCGACGGGCGGGTCGTCGGCGAAATCGCGGCGGGCCTGGTCGCGCTGATCGGTGTCACGCACTCCGACACGGCCGATCTCGCCTGTCGTCTGGCGGACAAGACCGCCGCGCTGCGGGTCTTCGGTGATGGCGCCCGGCCATTCGACCGGAGCGTCGTCGAGGTCGGCGGCGCCGTGCTGTGCGTGAGCCAGTTCACGCTGTACGGGAACCTGCGGCGGGGGAATCGGCCGTCCTGGAGCGATGCCGCCCCCGGCGATCCCGCCCGCGCCGTCGTCGACGCCTACGCCAGGCGCCTGGCTGAACTCGGGGTCCAGGTCGCCACCGGGGAGTTCGGTGCGCACATGTCGGTGATCCTCGAAAACGACGGGCCGGTGACGCTGATCCTCGACAGCGAACAGCTTGGCGGGCCGCGCTCCGGCGGTCCCGCGGGCGGGCCCGGGGGATGACCGTCGCGACCGATCGGTGCTAACCTAGACGCGGAGTTTTTGTGTCATTCGTAGAATCGTTCGGACGGGCAGGGAGTGGGCGTAACGGCCCGCTCTTTTTTGTTTCCGGCGAAAGGGTGGTCCGCACGACGACGTGAAAGGGGGAGGCAGGTGCAGGTCCGCGAATCGCTCGAGCGCGAAGTCGAGGCATGCCTGACCCAGCAACTCCCGGACGTCGATCTACGCGAGGTCACGCTGATCGGCCCGGACCGTTCGGGAACCCTGCGGGTGGTCGTCGACCATCCCGCCGGTGTCGATCACGGTATCTGCGAGCAGGTCACGCGGGCGCTGCAGACGGTCGGACTCAACGACCGGTACGGCATCGAGGTGTGGTCTCCGGGTCCGGAGCCGCCCCTGCGCACGCGCGAGCATTTCAGGCAGGCGCGCGGCCATCGGGTCGCGGTGAGGGTCGACGAGGACGGCAAGCGGCGATCGCGCGAAGGCGTGTTGCAGGCGGTCACCGCCACCGGCGTCCAGATCGAAACGGCAACAGGAATCATCGAGATTGCGTTCTCCGACATCCGGCGCGCATGCGATCGGGAGGGGAGCGTCGAGTGTTAAGCCACACGACGTCCGCACGTCCGGCCGCCACGGCGGCCTGGGGGACGACGCACCAGACCGGGAGTAAGAGTTGAACCGCGAGATCATCGAGGCGATCAAGCAGATCGAACGCGAGAAGGGCATCGAAGCCGAGACCCTGCTGGTGGCCCTGGAGGACGCGCTGTTGGCGGCCTACAAGAAGACCCCCGACGCCGCCGACCACGCCCGGGTCGAGATCGACCGCGAGACCGGTGACATCCGCGTCTTCCAGCTGCTTCCGCCCGAGGGCGAAGAGCTGCGCACGCTCCCGCAACCGGCGTTTGAGATCCCCGAGGGCGTCGACCCCGACGAGTTCGAGCCGCCGGAGCCGGAGATCGACTGGGACGCGTATGCGGACGAGGAGATCGACGCGATCGACGTCACCCCGGACAACTTCGGGCGCATCGCGGCGATGACCGCCAAGCAGGTCATCTACCAGCGCATTCGCGAGGCCGAGCGTGAATTGATGTACGACGAATACGTCGACCGCGTCGGCGACGTCGTGACCGGCATCGTCCAGCAGTCCGACCACCGCTACACGCTGGTCGACCTCGGTCGCGTCGAGGCCTTGCTGCCCGAGAGCGAGCAGGTCCCGGGCGAGCGCTACGACCACGGTTCACGCGTCAAAGCAGTGATCACCGAGGTCCGAAGCTCGGCGAAGGGCCCGCAGGTGATCGTCTCCCGACGCGCGGACCAGCTCGTGCGCGAGCTGTTCAAGCTCGAGGTCCCGGAGATGGCCGATGGACTCGTCGAGATCCGCAACGTCGCGCGTGAGGCCGGCTGGCGGTCCAAGATCGCCGTCATCTCCAACGTCCAGGGTGTCGACCCGGTCGGCGCCTGCGTCGGCCCCCGTGGCTCCCGGGTGCGGATGGTCGTCAGCGAATTGCGTGGTGAGAAGATCGACATCATCCCGTTCAACGACGAACCCGCCCGTTACATCGCCAAGGCCCTCTCGCCGGCACGCGTGCGCGAAGTCCTGGTCGACGACGAGAACCGGCAGGCGACGGTCATCGTGCCGGACGACCAACTGTCGCTCGCGATCGGGCGCGAGGGGATGAACGCCAAGCTCGCGGCACGCCTGACCGGATGGCGGATCGACATCAAGAACGAGTCGACGTTCGCCTCCGAGGGCACCGAGACGTTCGAGGACGAGGCCGTCGGCGGCAAGGCGCGCTGTGTCGCGCTGCTGCGCAACGGTCGTCGCTGCCCGAACGCCGCCGAAGAGGGCACGCGCTACTGCGCGATCCCCGCCCACGCCCAGCTCGGGGCCCTGGAAGCCGATCTCGGCCGCGACCTGACCGCCGACGAAGTCCAGGAGGCGGTCACACCCAAGGGGTTCGCCCGCATCTCAGGCCTGACCGAAGCCGGCGACCCGTCGGCGACCGACGGGGAGGGCAGCTGAGCTCCCCGTCGACACCCGTTCATGTGCCGCAACGGCGGTGCATCGGCTGCGGACGCCGGGCGCCTCAGCGCGAATTGCTGCGCTTCGTCGCCGCGGGCGAGTACAGTCCGTCCGTGCTGGTACGCGATCCTGCGTATCGGGCGCCGGGCCGCGGCGCCTACGTGTGTCCCGGCACGGCGTGTTTTGAACTTGCCCAGACGCGACGCGCGTTCCATCGTGCGTTGCGCCGGCAGGGCACCGAGCTGCTGATCGAACCGGGGCTCGTCGCGAGCCTCGCGGCGTAGTCTGTCCAAGGAGAGCGATGGCGAAGAAGCGGGTCTACGAGATCGCGAAGGATGAGGGGCTGCCCAGTGCCTTCGTACTGCAGCGCCTGCAGCGTGCCGGGATGGCGGTCAAGACCGCCTCGTCGACGGTGGACGTCGAATGGGCCCTGCACATGCTGAATCCCAACCGTCACCCCAAGCCCGCCACGCCGCTCGAGGTCGAGCCTGAGCGCCCGGTCAAGCCCGCCCCAGCACCGGAACCGGAGCCGGAGGCCGACGAGCCCGCAAAGCCGAAGCCGACCCGTCCGCGCCCGCGTCCGCGCCCACGCACGGTTCCCGTCGCCGAGACCGCCACGCCGGCACCGGCAGCACCTGCGGTCCCCGCTGCTCCGGCCGCACCCGCCCCGGCACCGGAGCCCGTCGTCGAGGCCGCACCTGCGGCACCCGAACCCGCGCCTGCCCCGGCACCGGAGCCCGTCGTCGAGGCCGCACCTGCGGCACCCGCACCCGCGCCCGCGCCCACACCCGCTCCGGCGCCCGAGCCGGTGGCCGAGGCCGTTGCGCCCGAGCAGCCGGCTGTCACACCCGCGGCCGCCCCGGTCGAGGAGACCGCGCCGGCTCCGGTCGAGGAACCGACGCCCAAGCGCATCGGCCCGCGCGTGATCAGCCGTGCCGAAGACAACCGCCCCTCCGCTGCCAAGCCCACGACACCGGCGGGCGATGCAAACGCCGCGCCGCAGTCGGGCCGACCCGCGCCGACCCCGGCCGCCGGCCAGGCCGGTGACGCCCGCGGACAGCGCAACGGTCCCGGACGCGGCGGACCGGGCCAGGGTGGCCCGGGTGGTGGTGGACCCGGCGGCGGGAACCGTCGCGGACGTCCGCGCCGTGTCGTGATCGACGCCCAGGCGAACCGCCGTGGGGGCGGCACCCAGGGGGGCCGCGGAGGCGGTCGCGGCGGCAAGGCCGCACCCGAGCGCGAAGGCGTCCCGGCAGTCCCGGCGCCGCCGGATCTCACGCCGGTCGACGTCGCTTCCGGCGCCACGGTCAAGGACCTCGCCGAGGCCCTGTCGATCTCGTCCGCCCAGATCATCAAGCTCATGATGGTTGCCGGCGAGCTGGTCACGCTGACCCAGTCACTATCGGACGACGCGATCGAACTGATCGCCGACGAACTCGAGCGCGTGGTGAACATCGTCCACGCCGAAGAGGAAGACGAGCGTCCCGAGACCTTTGACGACGCGCCCGAGGATCTCGTGACACGAGCCCCGGTCGTCACCGTGATGGGTCACGTCGACCATGGCAAGACATCGCTGCTGGACGCCGTCCGCAAGACCGAGGTCGCGGCCGGCGAAGCCGGCGGGATCACCCAGCACATCGGCGCGTACCAGGTCCACCACGGGGACCGGAACGTCACGTTCCTCGATACCCCGGGCCATGAGGCGTTCACCGCCATGCGTGCGCGCGGCGCCAAGATCACCGACGTCGCGATCATCGTCGTGGCCGCCGACGACGGCGTCATGCCGCAGACCATCGAGGCGATCGACCACGCGCGCGCCGCCGAGGTGCCGTTCGTTGTCGCGATCAACAAGATCGACAAGGAGAACGCCAACCCCGACCGCGTCCGCCAGGAGCTGTCGACACACGAGGTCATCCCGTCCGACTGGGGCGGTACCCACGAGTTCGTCAACGTCTCGGCGCACACCGGGGAAGGCATCGACGATCTGCTGGAGACCGTTCTGCTGGTCGCCGATGCCGATGCCGAGCCCAAGGCCAACCCGGTTGCTCCCGCATCCGGCACGGTGATCGAATCGCGGCTGGATCCCGGTCGCGGACCGGTCTGCACCGTGCTGGTCCAGCGCGGAACGCTCCGGGTCGGCGACGTCATCCTGGCCGGCGAGCAGCACGGCCGCGTCCGTGCCATGAACAACTTCAACGGCGCTCCGATGACCGAGGCGACGCCGTCGATGCCCGCCGAGGTGCTCGGACTGTCCGGTGTCCCGGATGCCGGCGACAAGTTCCGCATCGTCGACAACGAGCGGACGGCTCGGCAGATGGCGAGCGAGCGCAGCCAACGCCTTCGGGCCGAGGAATTGGCCAACCGGCGCGCGCCCGTGTCGCTCGATGACCTGTTCTCGCGCATCAAGGAGGGCGGGCTCAAGGAGCTCAACCTCATCGTCAAGGGCGACGTGCAAGGGTCGGTCGGCGCACTCGTCGACGCGCTCGAGAAGGTCTCCCAGACCGAAGTCCGCCTGCGGATCATCCACACCGGCGTCGGCGCGATCACCGAGTCCGACGTCAACCTCGCGGCGGCATCGCAGGCCATCATCATCGGGTTCAACGTCCGTCCGCGTCCGGAAGCGAAAGTCCTCGCCGAACGCGAGAGCGTCGACATCCGAACCTACCGGGTCATCTACCGGGCGATCGAAGACGTCCAGGACGCCCTGGTCGGGCTGCTCGAGCCGGACATCGTCGAGGACACGATCGGCCAGGCCGAGGTCCGCACGACGTTCCGGGCCAGCCGCCTCGGTACCATCGCCGGCTGCTACATCCTCGACGGCACCGTCCGGCGCGGCGCCCAGGCGCGGCTGCTCCGCGACGGCACCGTCGTCTACGAGGGGCGCATCGGGTCGCTGCGGCGGTTCAACGAGGACGTGCGCGAAGTCCAGCAGGGCTTCGAGTGCGGCATCCTGCTCGAGGACTTCAACGACGTCAAGGACGGCGACGTCATCGAGGCCTTCGAGCTCCGCGAGGTCGCCCGGACCGCCCAGGTAGCGGCGGAACCGGTCGAGTAGGCGGGTACCGGTCGCAATGGGTGCGGGCTACGTCGGCACCGTGAGCGCGGATCTCCATCTTCCGACGAGCGGGTCCCTGAAGGACAAGCGCCGCGAACTGCGGCGCTTGGTCGCCCGCCTGCGCAATCAACATCACTGCGCCGCCGCCGAGGTCGACTATCAGGACCTCTGGCAGCGGGCGCAGGTCACCGTCGCGCTGGTCGGGTCCGACGCGTCCGAGCTCGGGTCGCGGATCGAGGCCGTCAGTCGCGCATTCCATACCGATGCCGCGTTTGTGGTCGTCGACGAGATGCGGGACCTGCGCCCGGTTGCCGGCGAGCCGCCCTACCTCGGAGTGACTGCATGACCCCTCCCGGAAACCGTCAGCGACGCGGGGGAGAGCTCATCAAGGATGTCCTGGCCGAGGCACTCATCCGGGACGTCTCCGATCCGCGCCTGGGGTTCGTCACGATCACCGACGTCATCCCGTCGCCCGACTTCGCGGCCGCGACGGTGTACTTCACGACCCTGACTAAGAATCAGCGCGAGCCGAGCCGGCGCGCGCTCGAGTCGGCGCGCGGGTTGCTGCAGTCACGGGTCGGACGGGCGATGCGGACGCGCAACACCCCCCACCTGGAGTTCGTGTACGACACCCAGCAGGATCAGGCACGACGCATCGCGCGCATCCTCGACGAGGTCGCCCCGCCCGCCAAGGATCCCGGGGACGGACCCGCATGATCTCCCGCACGACATCCACGGGGCCTCCCGCAAGCGGCCGGGACGCCGATGCCGCCACGATCGCCCGCCGTCTCGCCGAGGGGCCGCTGCGGATCGCCGTCACCGCACACCGGAACCCCGACGGCGATGCCATCGGCTCGATGCTCGGACTCGCCCGCGCCTTGCGTGCCGCCGGCCACGACGTGACGATGCACCACCCGGATCCGCACCCGGTTCCGGACGAATTCGCGTTTCTGCTCGCCCCCGGGGAGACGGTGACCACCGGGCCGCCGGATGCGTCCGAGGGACGCCTGCTGATTGCCGTCGACTGCGCGACCGAGGGACGGCTCTGGACCGACGGCGACCCGCACACCGGCGTCACCGAGGTGTTCAATCTGGACCACCACCACGACAACTCACGCTTCGGGGACCTCAATCTCGTGGAACCCGAGGCCTCCAGCAGTGCCGAGGTCGTCGTGCATGTCCTCGAGGCCGCGGGCATGCCGGTGACCCGCGACGTGGCCGAGCCGCTGTACGTGGGACTCGTGACCGACACCGGGCGGTTCTGCTATTCGAACACCGGCGTCGAGGCGCACCGGGTCGCCGGCGTGCTGATCGCGGCCGGCGCCGACCCCCACCGCATCGCCCACCATCTCTACGAAGAGCAGCCCGAGGCACGCCTGCGGCTGCTGGGACGGGCCGCCGAACGGGCGCGTCGCCTCTGCGACGGAAAGCTCATGCTGGCCGATCTCGGACCGGAGGACTTTCGCGCCGCCGGCGGCGATGACACCGACGGGATCGTCGAGGCGATGCGGGCCGTCAAGGGCGTGGACGTCGCGGGACTGGCACGGCATTTCGGACACCGCGGCTGGCGCGTGTCGTTGCGCTCCGGCGACGGCGAACCCGACGTGTCGGCGATCGCGCGAACCTACGGCGGTGGCGGCCACCGGTCCGCCGCGGGGTTTTCGACCGAGCTGGAACTTGATGAGCTGTTTGCGCAAATCGAAGCCCGAGTCGCGGAGCACTACCGCGGTGTCCGCTGATCGACCGCTGGCCCGCGCGTGGCTTGTGGACAAGCCCGCGGGCCCGACATCGCACGACGTCGTCCGGGCGATCCGGAGTCGGCTCCCGCGTGGGACGAAGGTCGGTCATGCCGGCACGCTCGACCCCTTTGCGACCGGCCTGCTGGTCATCTTGGCCGGACGGGCCACCCGCATCGCCGATCGCGTCAGCGGTCAGTCCAAGCGGTACCGTGCGGTCGTGCAGCTGGGCGTGCGCTCCGAGACGGGCGACCCCGAGGGACCGCTGACCCCGGGCGGGCCGGTGCCCGATGCCGCGCGGATCGCGGCCGCGGTCGACGAGCTTGCCCGCACCGACACCCAGCAGGTCCCGCTCTACTCGGCGGTGCGCGTCGACGGGGAACGCCTGTACGCACTCGCGCGGCGCGGCGAACGGCCCAAGACCCCCGAGCGCGAGATCCGCATCAGTCATCTGGTGCTCGTCGACGTCGACCCGGCCACCGGCCAGGTCACCCTCGACGCGAAGGTCAGCAAAGGGACATACGTCCGTCAGCTGTCCGCCGACCTCGGCGAGCTCCTCGGCTGCGGTGCATACTGCCTGGCGTTGCGCCGCACCGGCGTCGGCGAACTCGATGTCGTGGACGCGGTGCCGCCCGACGCCGTTCCCGACGCGCCTCCGGTGCCCTTGATCACACTCCTGACCGACATCCCGACCGTCGTCCTTGACCCGCCCGACATCCGCGCGCTGGCCCACGGCCGCCCGCTTGATCTCGTGCGCTCGCGCGGCGAGGTGGCGGTCGTGGCACCGGATCGCCACCTGGTCGCGATCGCCGAGTCCGACGGCCACCAGCTGCGACCGGTGTCCGTGTTCACCGATCCGGCCGCCGAATGAAAACGTACGCCTCGCCGGGGGAGCTGCCGGTCGGCGACCGCCGCAGGGCAATCGCGATCGGAACGTTCGACGGCGTGCACCTCGGGCACCGGGAGATCATCGCCCAGGCCCAGCGCCTCGGCGCCGCCCGCGGCATCCCGATGATGGTCATCACCTTCGAGCCGCATCCGATCGCGGTCCTGCGGCCGGAGCTCAAGACGACCGTGCTGACCCCGATCGACCTCAAGATGGAGCTGATCGCCGACTGCGGGGTCGACGAGCTGCTCGTGCTCCCGTTCACGCCCGCGTTCTCGCGGATCCGTGCCGAGCGCTTCGTGGACATGATCGCGTCCCGACCGATCGGCGCAGAGATCGTGGCGGTGGGGGAGAACTTCCGCTTCGGGGCCGGCGGCGCCGGCACCGCCGAGACCATGCGCGCGTACGGGCGTGCCCGGGGCCTGGAGGTGGTCTCGCCGGTGATCGTCAACAGCGCTGACGGCAAGCCGATTTCCTCCACCCGTATCCGCCGGCTCGTCGCCGAGGGTCGCCTCGAGGAAGCCGCGCTGCTGCTCGGGCGGCCGCACATCCTCGAAGGCAACGTGGTCCACGGGGATCAGCGCGGGCGGGCCCTCGGACTCCCCACGGCAAACCTCGAGCCACCCCTGCACGCCGCCGTCCCCGGCAGGGGGGTGTACGCCGGACGCGCCACCACCTATCACGGTCGCTCGCTCGCGGCGATCAATGTCGGGGTCGCACCGACGTTCCGGTCGGGCACCGGGCGGGAGCCGGCCCGCATCGAAGCGTTCCTGCTCGATTACGCCGGTCCGGACCTCTACGGGGAAGAGATCCGCATCGAGTTCGTCACGCGGCTGCGCGAGGAGCGTCGGTTCGATGACGCGAGCGAGCTGGTCGCACAGATTCAGCTCGACATCGCCCGCACCCGCGAGCTCGCCGCACGACACGTCGACGGCTGACCGCGCGGGCGCGCCCGTGGCCCGGTCTGCCGGCGGACCGGTTTGCTACCCTGCGTGCCGACCTGACCGTTCGATGACGCCCCGGCCGCACGATGTGAGCCGTGGCGGCACCCCGCCGACGTGATATCGGCAGCGACCCGAACGGTCAACCGATGACCCGGGGCGGCCGCAAGGCGGCGCCGAGGCCGAATCAGGAGAACGACACAGGTTGCTGACACGAGAGCAAAAGCTCGAGATCATGGGCACGCATGCACGGCACGAGGGCGACACCGGTTCAGCCCAGGTGCAGATCGCGATGCTCACAACGCGCATTAATGAGCTCACCGAGCACTTGCGCGTGCACAAGAAGGACCACCACTCCCGCCGCGGCCTGCTGAAGATGGTCGGTCGCCGCCGCCGGCTGCTGAACTACCTGCAGCGGACGGACCTCGAGGGGTACCGCGCCCTGGTGGCCGAGTTGGGGCTGCGCCGTTAAGACTCCGGCGCGCATGCGGACCGGCACGTGGGCCTCGCGCCTGCCTGCCCGCTCCACCCGACAGCAGGATGGTGTTCCACAATTGACGCTGGTCCTCGGCATCGAACGATGCGGGGACCCCACTGGAGCGCCGGGGCCAGGGGGTCCCGGCAGAGACGAGGACTGAGATGGCATTAGCTGTCGTTAAGGCAGATGTCGGGGGCACCCCGATTACGTTTGAGACGGGCAAGCTCGCCAAGCAGGCGAACGGCGCCGTCGTCGTGCGTTCCGGCGACACCATGGTGTTGGTGACCGCAGTCGGCGCACGCACCGCACGTGAGGGAATCGACTTCTTCCCGCTGACGGTCGACGTTGAAGAGCGCATGTACGCCGCCGGAAAGATTCCCGGTGGCTTCATCAAGCGCGAGAGCCGACCGAGCGACCGCGCAACCTTGACCGCGCGCATGACCGACCGGCCCATCCGGCCGCTCTGGCCCAAGGGCTTCCGCAACGAGATCCAGGTGATCGCGACCGTCCTGAGTGTTGACCAGGTCAACGCCTTCGACATCCTTGCGATCAACGGAGCCTCCGCGGCCCTGACGGTGTCGGACCTGCCGTTCCTGGGCCCGATCGGCGCCGTGCGCATCGGTCTCATCGGTGATGACTTCATCATCAACCCGACCCTGCAGGAAGTCGAAGAGTCGGATCTGGATCTGATCGTCGCCGGCACCGCCGAGGCGATCTCGATGGTCGAGGCGGGCGCCAACGAGGTCGACGAAGAGTCGCTGCTCGAAGCCTTGGCGATCGCGCACGACGAGATCAAAAAGCTCTGTGCCGCACAGCTCGAGTTGGCGAAAATCGCCGGCAAGCCGAAGTGGGACGTCACCTCGGTCGACGTCGACCCCAACGTGCTCAAGCGCGTCGAGGCTGCCATCCTGCCGGAGCTCGAGGAAGCAACTCTCGAGCAGGGCAAGCTCGAGCGCCGCGACAAGATCGCCGACGTTCGCGCCGCGGCCGTCGCCGCCGTGCTCACCGAGGACTCGACCCCGGATGACCGTGCCGCGCTCAACCGCGCGTTCGACAGTCTGCAGAAGAAGATCATCCGGCGACGCATCGCCGTCGAGAAGGTGCGCCCCGACGGACGCGCCAGCGACGAGATCCGTCCGATTTCGGTCGAGGTCGGCGTGACGCCGCGTACCCACGGGTCGGGCCTGTTTACCCGCGGCGAGACCCAGGTGCTTACGGTCCTGGCGCTCGGCACGCTCAAGGACGCCCAACGGATCGACGGCCTCGGCATCGAGACGACCAAGCGGTACATCCACCACTACAACTTTCCGCCCTACTCGGTCGGAGAGACCGGATTCATGCGTGGCCCCAAGCGGCGCGACATCGGGCATGGCGCCCTCGCCGAGCGGGCACTCGTCGGCATGATTCCGGACGAGACGGCATTCCCGTACACGTTGCGGCTGGTGTCGGAGACGCTCGAGTCCAACGGCTCGTCGTCGATGGCATCCGTCTGCGGATCGACCCTGGCACTGCTCGACGCCGGCGTGGCGATTACGCGCCCAGTGGCAGGCATCGCCATGGGCCTCATCCGCGAGGACGAGGACTACGTGATCCTCACCGATATCCAGGGCGACGAGGACCACCTCGGCGACATGGACTTCAAGGTCGCAGGGACCGAGTCGGGCGTCACCGCGCTGCAGATGGACATCAAGATCAGCGGGGTCACGTTCCAGATCCTGCGCGACGCGCTCGAGCAGGCCCGGCGTGGGCGACTGCACATTCTCGGCATCATGGGCGCCGCGATCTCCGAGCCCCGTGCCGAGTTGTCGGACTTCGCACCGCGCATCACCGCGATCAAGATCGACCCCGAGCGGATCGGCACCGTCATCGGCAAGGGCGGCGAGACGATTCGTGGCCTCGAAGCCGAGTACAACGTCGAGATCTCGATCGAGGACGACGGGACGGTCAGCGTGTACGGCGTCGAAGGCCTCAAGGCCACGGCCTGTGTCGAGACGATCCGGGCGATGACCAAGGACGTCGAGGTGGGCGACGTGTTCAACGGCGCCAAGGTCGTCAAGACCACCACCTTCGGCGCGTTCGTCGAGCTCACCAAGGGCGTCGACGGGCTCCTGCACATCTCCAATCTGTCCAGCGGACGGGTCGACAAGGTCGAAGACGTCATCAACCGCGGCGACGTCGTGGACGTGCGCGTCGTCGAAGTCGACAAGGCCCGTGGCCGTATCGGCCTACGGATCGTCGGCCTGGAGGACGTCGCGGTACCGACGTCGGGGGACGGTGTCGACGTCGGTGAGGGCGATGCCCCTGCCGACGACGACGGACGCCCGCCGCGTCGCCGCCGCCGCCGGTTGACCGAAGAGGAGTAGCCGTGGCCGGCGACCGCCCCCGTCTGGATACGACATCCCGCGGACTGCGCGTCGTCAGCGAGCCGATGTCGGGCGTCCGCTCCGTGGCACTCGGCATCTGGATCGGCGTTGGCTCACGTTATGAGACGCCCGCCCAGGCGGGCGTCTCGCACTTCCTTGAGCATCTGCTGTTCAAGGGAACGCCGCAGTACACCGCCGAACAGATCGCGCAGATCTTCGACGGGTTCGGCGGCGAGGTGAACGCGGCCACGGGCCGTGATTACACCGTCGTCTACATCCGCGTGCTCGACGAGATCCTCGAGCGCGGCATGCCGGTCATCGCCGACATGCTGATTCGTCCGACCTTCGCCGACCTCGACCAGGAACGCCAGGTCGTGTGCGAAGAGATCGCGATGTACGCGGACGACCCCGAGGACCAGGTCCACGACCTGCTCGCGCGGGCAATCTTCCCCAATCAGCCGCTGGGCCGCCCGGTGATCGGAACGGCCGATGTGGTTGGCAGCATCCCGCACGCCGATATCGCGGCCTACCATGCCGCCCACTATCGGGCGCCGAACGTGGTCGTCGCCGCGTCCGGCAACATCGACCACGAGACCCTCCTCGGGCTGGGCGATCGACTCTTGGCCGATCTGCCCGGCGGCGCGGCCCCGGCGCTGCCGGTTCCCGCGCACTACGACGCGCCCCGGCTCGCGCTCCTCGCCAAGCCGACCGAACAGGTCCATCTGTGCCTGGGCGGTCCCGGTCTGACACGGTCGGACCCGCGCCGCCATGCGCAGGCGGTACTCGACACCCTGCTCGGTGGGCTGATGAGCAGCCGCCTGTTCCAGGAGGTCCGCGAAAAGCGCGGCCTTGCGTACTCGGTCGGCAGCTACACCGCCGGCTACTCCGACGCGGGGCAGGTCGTCGTGCATCTGGGAACGCGCGAGGACAACCTGGCCACCTGTTGCGAGGTCATCGGCACCGAGCTGCGTCGCTTGCGGGACGATCCGGTCGATGCGACCGAGCTGCGGCGCGCCAAGGACCACCTCAAAGGACGTCTCGTCCTGAGCACCGAGAGTCCGGGCACCCGCATGAACCGGCTCGGGCGCGCGGTGGTCACCGACAGCGAGATGCTCACGATCGACGAGATCATCGATCGCGTCGAGGCCGTGGCGCCCGCTGACATCCAAGCGCTCGCCGACGAGTTCTGGCAGCCCGAGCAGATGAGCGTCGCGATCGTGGGCACCAACGAAGACCTGATGCGCCGCGGCATCGCCAAGGTCGCCGCGCACGTGGCGGATTCCGCACCGATTCCACTCGTCGAGGAGGTCGTCTCGCCATGATCCGCGTGATGGTGACCGGTGCGGCCGGTCGCATGGGCAGCGCGGTCGTCGACGCGGTCACGGCTGCCGATGGCATGGTCGTCGTCGCACGCGTCGATCCGGCCCTGCCCGCCGGGGACGGCGTCTACGCCGACGTCCCGGCGGCACTGGCCGGCGGCGGTATCGACGTCGCGGTCGACTTCACCCAGCCCGCGTCGGTATTCGCGAACACCTGTGCCTATCTGGCGGCGGGCGTCCACGCGGTTGTCGGAACCACCGGCCTCACCGAGGTGCAGCTCGCCGACATCGATCGCCGCGCCGGGTCCGGTCCGGCCAACGCGGTCATCGCTCCGAATTTCGCCGTCGGCGCGGTGCTAATGATGCGGTTCGCCGCCGAGGCCTCGCACCACATGCCCAAGGCCGAGATCATCGAACTGCACCACGATCAGAAGCTCGACGCCCCGTCGGGGACGGCACTGCGCACGGCATCCCTGATGGAGGGCGATCCCGTAATCCACTCGGTGCGCCTGCCCGGGTTGGTCGCACACCAGGAAGTCATTCTCGGCGGGACGGGGGAGACCTTGACCATCCGCCACGACTCGCTCTCCCGCGAGAGCTTCATGCCCGGCGTCGTACTTGCCGTCGGGGCCGTCGCCAATCGCCCGGGGCTGACCCTTGGGCTCGAGCCCATCCTCTTCGAAACGGAGAATCGATGACGACGCCGCTGTCCGCACGCCGGCCACTGGGACCCAGCGAGCTGGCGGTGTCGCCGATCTGCCTGGGCAGCAACGTGTTCGGATGGACCGCCGACGAGAATGCCTCGTTTGCGGTGCTCGACACGTTTCTGGAGCTCGGCGGGAACTTCATCGACACGGCCAACGTGTACTCGGCCTGGGTGCCCGGCAACGCGGGCGGCGAATCCGAAACGATCATCGGTCGCTGGATCGCCTCGCGCGGCACGCGCGATCAGGTGGTCGTCGCCACGAAGATCGGCTATCCCGCGCCGCCCAACTTCCCGCCGGGCCTGTCACGGACTCAGATCCGTGACCATGCCGGCGCGTCGCTCCGGCGCCTCGGCCTCGACAGCGTCGACGTCTACTACGCCCACATGGATGACCCCGGCGTGCCGCTGGCCGAGACGCTCGCCGAGTTTGGTGCCCTGGCATCCGAGGGCCTGTTCCGTGTGTTCGGCACCTCCAACTACGGTGCCGGACGCCTCGCCGAGCTGTTGGCGGTCGCCGACCGGGAGGGGCTGATCCGCCCGGCCGTTCATCAGCCGCACTTCAACCTGCTGGACCGCGACGGCTACGTCGGAGACCTCGAGGCCCTGTGTCGCGACGAAGGCCTCGGGGTGGCACCGTACTTCGCCCTCGCCCGCGGTTTCCTGTCGGGCAAGTACCGCCCCGATGCGCCGGTTCCCGTGACCGGCCGTGCCGCCGGAGTCCAGAACGACTACATGAACGCGCGGGGCTGGGGCATGCTCGCGGTTCTGGATCGCATCGCCGCCGCGCACGGGGCGACCGTGGCCCAGGTGTCGCTTGCGTGGCTGTTGGCCCGACCGGGGATCACCAGCCCGATCGTCAGCGCCACCACGCCGGCCCAGCTCATCGAGCTTGCCGGAGCAGCCACGCTCGCACTGAGCGCCGCGGACATTGCGGACCTCGACGCCGCCGGCGCACAGTAGCGCCTCCGGTCGCGGCGCATTCCGCCGATGACCGCGGCGCTGGGGAGGCTGATCCGGCGGATCGCCGCCGACCTGGGCCCGGAGGCGGCCGACGCCCTGGCGCGCACCGCCCGCACCTGGCTCGCCGATCCGGCCAACACCGCCGCCCGCGACCGGCTGGCCACGGCCCTCACGGAGATCTCGCGCCGGGCCGGAGGCACGACGGCCGCCCTGGCCGGATCGGCCGCCGGAGTGGTGGCCCGGTACCGCACCGGCACCGGTGCCTGGGAGCGCGCGCTGATGTCGGCCCGGTATGCGATTCCCCAACTGCCGTCCGGCGAGGCGCGTGCGGCCGCGCTCGAGACCTATCTGGCGATGACCGAGGCCGGGCCGGGGGTGATCTTCGCCGCACGCGATCGCGCGCGTGCGCGCCGTGAGGTCGTCACCGCGCTCGACTTGGAGGCGCGCATGCTGCGCACCGAGGCGCTCGGGCCACGGGAACGGGCCCTCGCCCTCGACATCAACGCCCGCAGTCGCGCCGCGTGCAGTGATCCGCCCGAGAATCCCGAACGGGCATAAGGCTTTTCGCCCGATCTGCCGATGACAACCTCGAGACCGACCTCGAGGAGTGATCCCAAATGCCACACCCCCACGAGATCCGCCGCCAACTGTCCCGGCGACGCGGCGTGGTGCTGGCCAGTGCGATCGCCGTGGTCGGGGCACCGGTGCTGCTGGCGGGGTCCGCCAGCGCGAAGGCCAAGCCCCCCGCATATGCGACGGCAAAGTCCGTGGCCGCGATCCAGGCGAAGATCAATACCTTGAACGCGCAGATGCGAAGCCTGAGCTCGCAGCTGTCGTCCACCAAGAACAGTCTTGCCTCGACGCGCAACACGCTGATCTCGCTCGAGACCGAAGTGCTGAGCATGAATACCTCGACCGGATCGACCGGATCGACGGGCTCCACCGGCGGCACGGGGACCGTCGGCCCGACCGGGCCCCAGGGCGACCCGGGCCCCGCCGGACCGGCGGGACCGACCGGACCGAAGGGCAGCCCCGGCACGACGGGACCGGCCGGCCCCCAGGGAATCCAGGGCGACACCGGCCCGCAGGGACCGGCGGGGCCGGCGGGTGGCTCCACCGCGAGCGCCTCCCTGGTCGACTCGCCGGGAACGGCGATCAACGTGCAGGCGGGGCTGGAGACCCAGGTCTCCTCGTCCAAGCTGTGCCCGGCCGGCTCATACGCCACGGGCGGAGGCGGCCAGATCCTCGACCAGTCGCTCGGCTACATCACCGGCAGCTGGCCCTATGTCGACGGCACCGGGCGGGTCGCCGGCTGGACGATCAAGTTCTACCCGAAGGCGACCACCAACATCGCCTACGACATCCAGTTCGTCTGCGTCAGCTGACCGCTCCCAGCAGGTAGCAGGCGACCGCCGCCGCGGCACCGACATTCAGCGAATCCACACCGGCCCGCATCGGGACGGTGGCCAGCACATCCGACGCACCGCGCCCGGCGTCGCTGATGCCGTCGCCCTCGGTGCCGAGCACCAGTGCCACCCGCGGTCCTGCGGCCGCGACGGCCTCCGCGAGCGGCCGCGCGTGACGGTCGGTCACGAGCGCCACGACGGCGAAGCCTGCGCGCCGCACCGCCTCGAGCCCGTCCGGGAGGGGCGCGATACGCCCCCACGGGTGCGTCAACACCGCGCCCATCGAGGCGCGCACCGCCCGTCGGTAGAGCGGGTCGGTGCAGCGGGCATCCAGCAACGTCGCGTCGACACCGAGCGCTGCAGCACTGCGGATGATGACGCCCAGGTTGGTCGGATTGGCGACACCCTCGAGCACGAGGATCCGCCGCGCGGCGGCGACGAGCGCCGCGACCTCGGTCTGCTCCGGGCGGCTGAAGATCGCGACCGCCTCGCGGATCACCGCCAGGCCGGTCACGTGCCGAATGACCTCCCGATCGGCCGCGAGCACGGGCAGACCGGGCCGCGTGATCCACGCGACCCGGTCGCGCGCGGCGGCATCGACGAGAATCGCCTGCGGACGGTACCCCGCGTCCAGCGCCCGCGCGATGACCCGGCCGCCTTCGACGACGAACGCCGGCGTCGCGCGGCGGCCCGCCGGAGCCGGGCGCAGAAATGCCCGCTCGCTCTCGCGCAGCCTGCGGAACGGGTCCAGCCGGACGTCGTCGATACCGGTTGCCACATCGTCTGTCACGGACGCATCCTGCCCGTCTGGCGCCGGACCGCAAGCCCGGGTCGCCTGTAACATGGAGTCCGTGTTCGGCGCGATCTTGACCGCAATGGTGACGCCTTTCGACGCCGATCTTCGCGTCGACGAGGCCGCATCGGCGGCTCTCATGCACTACCTGGTCGAGCACGGCTCGGACGGGGTGGTCGTCGCCGGGACGACGGGCGAAGCCTCGACGCTGACCGACGACGAAAAGCTGCTGCTGTTCCGCCTGGCCCGGCAGGAACTGGGCGACACCGCCACCGTAGTCGCCAACACCGGCAGCAACGACACCGCCCACTCGGTCCACCTGACTCGACACGCGGCCGAGATCGGCTGCGACGCGGTGCTGGCCGTCACGCCGTACTACAACAAGCCCCCGCGCGAGGGGATCGTGGCACACTTCGCCGCGATCGCCGAGGTCGGTCTCCCGGTGATCGTCTACAACATCCCGGGCCGGTCGGTCATCAACCTCGAGCCGACGCTGCTGGCCGAACTGGCCGACATCCCGAACATCGTCGCCGTCAAGCAGGCCCACGACGACATCGACGAGCTGCGCACGATCTGCGCCGCGGGCCGCCTTGCCGTGTACGCCGGCAACGACGATCTGCTCTTGGCCGTGACCGAGTACGGCGGCGCAGGAGTGATCTCGGTCGCGTCCCACATTGTGGGTCCCGAGATGGGGGAGCTCTATGCATCCGGGACGTCCGGGCACTTCGAGCATGCTCTGACGCTCGATGCCGACCTGCAGGACGTCTACGCTGCGTTGTTCGTGACGTCAAATCCCATTCTGATCAAGGCCGCACTCGAAATGTTGAAGCTGATCCCGTCGGACCGAATGCGCCTGCCGCTGGTCCAGGCAAGCCCCGTGCAGAAGCACATCCTCCAGAGCGTGCTCGAACAGCACGGGATCCTCGCCCGTGACTGACCCCGTGCGCGTCATCGCCCTGGGTGGTACGGGCGAAATCGGTCGCAACATGTACGTGATCGAGCAGAACGACCGCATGGTGATCATCGACTGCGGCGTCACCTTCCCGAAGCCCGACCAGCTCGGCGTCGACCTCGTGCTCCCGGACTTCAGCTACGTCGAGGAGCACGCGGACCGGCTCGAGGCCGTCATCCTCACCCACGGCCATGAGGACCACATCGGTGCGCTGCCGTACCTGCTGCGCGCGATCGGACACACACGCGTCCTCGGACCGCGGTTCGCGCTCGGGCTCGTCCGGGCCAAGCTCGACGAGCACCGGGTGCTCGACCGCGCCGAGCTCATCGAGGTCGGCACCGGTCCCGGCCCGACACTCGGCCCGTTCCGCACCGAGTTCATCCCGCTGACCCACAGCATTCCGGACTGCCTGGCGGTCGCGCTCCACACCTCGTCCGGCACCATCGTCCACACCGGCGACTTCAAGTTCGACCACACGCCGGTCGCGGGTGCACCGGCCGCCGACATCCCGACCCTCGCGCGCCTCGGCGCGGACGGCGTCGCCTTGCTGCTGGCGGATTCGACCAATGCCGAGGAGCCCCCGGAACCCCAGACCGAGGTCACCGTCGGCCAGCAGATGCGCCGCGTCATGGCCACGTGCCCGGGGCGCGTCATCGTCACGACGTTCAGCTCGCACATTCACCGCATCCAGCAGATCATGGAAGCCGCCTACGAAGACGGCCGGGTCGTCGCACTGGTCGGGCGATCGATGTCCCGCAACGTCGGCATCGCCACCAACCTGCAGTGCCTGCGGACACCGCCGGGCACGCTCGTGCGCATCAACGATCTCGACGGATACCGCTCCGACGAGCAGGTGATCATCTGCACCGGCTCACAAGGCGAGCCGCTGGCCGCCCTGTCGCGCATGGCCCGGGGCGAGCACCACCAGATCACGATCCAGCCCTCGGACACGATCATCTACAGCTCGCGAACCGTCCCCGGCAACGAGCTCGCGGTCAACGACACGATCAACCGAGTGGTCCGGAGCGGGGCGAGCGTCATCACCAGCAAGTCGGATCCCCGCATCCACGTCTCAGGACATGGCACCTCGGGTGACCTGTTGTGGATGCTGCAGCTGCTGCGACCGAAGTTCTTCGCACCGATCCACGGTGAACGCCGCCACCAGCGCGCCCACGAAGATCTTGCGCGCTCGCTCGGGACGCCTGCCGATCATGTGTTTCTGCTCGACAACGGCGACGTCCTCGAGATGACCTCGGACGCGGCCGGGATCGTGGACCACGTGCCCGCAGGGGTCACGTACGTCGACGGCACGGGTGTCGGCGACGTGGGCGACGAGGTGCTGCGCGACCGCCGCCACCTGGCCGACGACGGCGTGATCGTCATCGTGGTCAGCGTCGAGTCCGACACCGGACGCCTGATCGGTGAGCCCGAAGTCATCACCCGCGGGATGTCGTTTGCCGACGACGAACTCGTGGAGATCGCGCGCCTGGAGATCGACCGGAGCATGACCGCCTCGGCCTCGAACAAGGTCACCGAGATCTCCGTGCTGCACCACCAGCTCCACGATGCGGTCGCGTCGGTCGTGCGTAAGCAGACCGGACACCGCCCGATGGTGCTGCCGGTCATCGTCGAGGTCTAGGCCGCAGCAGCGGGGCGGCCATGCCGGCCCGCCCCGTGTGCATGCTGTGCCGCGTACGGCGAACTAGCCCTTCGCGGCGGCGTACTTGGCGGCGACGGCGTCCCAGTTGACGACGTTCCACCAGGCCGCCAGGTAGTCCGGACGGCGATTCTGGTAGTTCAGGTAGTAGGCGTGCTCCCAGACGTCAATCCCGAGGATGGGCGTCTTGCCATCTGACAGCGGGGAGTCCTGGTTCGGGCTCGAGACGACCGCGAGCGTTCCGCCGTCGACGACCAGCCACGACCATCCCGACCCGAAGCGCCCCACGCCGGCGGCGTTGATCTGGGTCCGCAGCGCGTCGACGGCGCCGAAGTCACGCTCGATCGCCGCCAGCAGGTCACCGGTCGGGTCGCCGCCGCCGCCGGGCCCCATGATCTCCCAGAACAGGGAGTGGTTGTAGTGGCCGCCGGCGTTGTTGCGCACCGGGCCCTGTTTGTCGGCGGGCAGCGTGTCGAGTTTGCGCAGCACGTCCTCGACGCTGGCGTCCGCCAGCGCGGTGCCCTCCAGCGCGGCGTTGGCATTCGTCACGTACGCCTGGTGGTGCTTGTCGTGATGGATCTCCATCGTCCGCGCGTCGATGTGGGGCTCGAGAGCGTCAAAGCTGTATGGCAGCGGGGGAAGCTCAAACGGCATGCCTGGAGTCTCCTTGGTGGGGTGCAAGAGCCTTCGCACACCCAACGCTAGCGCGCCCGGACCTCCCGCGCGAAAGGGTGCCGCCGCCGACGGTCGGGCGGGATCCCCCGAACTGCCCGCGGCAGGAAAACGGTCTCCGCCGGCCAAGGTGAACCCGGGCAATCCACACGTATTCCGCGCCCGCAGGCAAACGACCAGGAGGGGATGTGCCCCCGGCTACCGCCAAGCGATCCCGTACATCGGCATCGCGCCCGAAGAACGTCACCCCGAAACCCGCGCCGCCGAACCACCAGCGCCGCGAGCTGGTCGCGATCGGGCTCATGGCGCTTGGAGCGCTCCTGGCCGCCCAGATCTACTTCGGGTTCGGCGTCGGACCGCTCGGGGGGTGGGCCGAACAGTTCCTGAGGGTGTTCGTCGGGCGCTTTGTGCTGATTCTCCCGCCGCTGCTGGTCCTGCTCGGCGGGCTGTTGATCTTCGATGAGAGCTCCCTGTCGCCACGGGGCCTGCGCCTCGGCTCGATCGTGCTGGCGGTCAGCATGTGCACGGCCCTCGCCGCCGGGCTCTTCGGACTCAACGGGGCGCCCCATACCGCGTGGTTTCGTCCGCACCTGATGCAGATGCGCGGCGGTGCGGTGGGCGAGACCGTCTGGTACGGCACCGCCCACACCATCGGCACGGTCGGCACCGGCATTCTGGTCATTGCCGGACTCGTGGTGGGCATCCTCTTGATCACCGGGGCATCCCTCGGACACACGCTGCGTCGATCGGGCGCGGGCGCCGCGGTCGCCGGGCGCCACATGGGCAAGGGGATGGCCGGGGCCACCGCCGTCGCCTACCGCGGCAGCCAGCAGCTGTCGCGCCAAGTCAAGACGGCCGTGGAGTACTCGTACCTCGACCCGGGCCCCGCGCTTGACCGCGAGGCGTCGTCGATGCCCGCAGCCGGTGCGCCCCCCCTGATCGACGGCGCCGACTACTACCCGGACGTGTTCGCGATCCCGTCCGACCTGCCGCCCTCACCGGCGCTTGCCGACCATGATGGACACGTCCACGACATCGAGCGCGAGCCGGCCGCCCGCGAGCGTCCGTTGCGGACGTACACGCCGCCGCCGCCGGTACGGCCCGCCGCCAGCGCCGGCATCGCCGTCACGCACGCCGCCGATCACGAGGCCGATGAGCCCGACACCCTCGTGCCGGAGGCCCCTACATCGCCCGTCCAGGCCGCCAACCGCGCTGCGGCCGCCAGAAACCCGCGCCCGACGTACCGCGTGCCCAGCCGGCGACTGCTGACCCGGACCGGCGGCCCCGGGAAGGTGCCGCACGCGCTGATCCAGGAAACCTCGCACAAGCTCGAGGAGGCCCTGTCCCATTTCGGCGTGACCGCGAAGGTCACCGCCGCCGTCAGCGGTCCCCGCGTGACCCGCTACGAACTGCAACTGGCACCGGGGACGAAGGTCGGTCGGATCACCGCACTCCGCGACGACCTCGCCTATGCGCTCGCCGCCCGCGAGGAACTGCGCATTCTGGCCCCGATTCCGGGCAAGCAGGCCGTCGGCGTCGAGGTCCCGAATCCGGAAGCGTCGCTGATCACCCTCGGCGATATCTACCGCGAGTTTCCCGCGGATTCCGGCCCGCTGATGGCATGGCTCGGCCTCGACATATCCGGCAAGTCGGTGTACATCGACTTGGCCAAGATGCCGCACCTGCTGATTGCGGGCTCGACGGGAACCGGCAAGAGCGTCTGCCTGAACGTGCTGCTGGCCTCCCTGCTGCTGCGCTCGAGCCCCAACGAATTGCGGATGATCCTGATCGACCCCAAGAAGGTTGAGCTCAACCACTACGAGTCGATTCCGCAGCTGCTGACCCCGGTCGTCACCAATATGCGTGATGCATCTGCGGTCCTCGCCAACGTCGTACGTGAGATGGAAAACCGGTACGAGCTCATGGGCCTGGCACGGGCCCGCAACCTGCGCGACTGGAACGCCGCCAGGGCGCTCGCGGGCGAGCCGGCAATGCCGTACATGCTGGTGGTCATCGACGAGCTCGCCGATCTGATGATGGTGGCCCCGGCAGAGGTTGAGGACGCCATCATCCGACTCGCCCAAAAGAGCCGGGCCGTGGGGATCCATCTGCTGTTGGCGACCCAACGGCCGTCGGCCGACGTCATCACCGGAATGATCAAGGCCAATGTCCCGTCGCGCATCGCCTTCGCCGTCTCGTCGCAGGTCGATTCGCGGGTCATCCTGGACGCCGGGGGCGCCGAGAGCCTGCTCGGCAGCGGCGACATGCTGTTCCGCCCCGTCGGCACCTCGCGCCTGCAGCGCGTTCAGGGAGCGTACGTCAGCGAGGACGAGATCCTGGCGATCACCAACCACTGGCGGGCGCAGGGAAAGCCGCAATTGCGCACCGAGCTCATGGAGCGCCCTCCGGAGCCCGCCCAGGCCGAACCGGACCCCGAAGCCGACGAGATGCTCACGCGCGCGATCGAAATGGTCGTCCAGCAAGGGACCGCATCGGTCTCACTGCTGCAGCGGCGGCTGGGCGTCGGCTACGCCCGTGCCGGGCGACTGGTCGACCAGATGGAGCGGTTGGGGGTCGTGTCCGGCCATGAGGGCTCCAAGCCGCGCACGGTCTTGATCGGCGAGGCGGACCTGCCGCGCATCCTCACCCGACACGGGGCCGCCGAGGCCGACGCCGAGCTGGCGGCGGACGACCTCGATCCGCAGCTGGTCCTCGAGGACTAGGCATCGGCGGTCGGGGTGTCCGCCCGACCGCCCGCCGCCGCCCCCGCCGGGGTGCGCCCGCCGCCCGGCGGGAAAAATCGGCTAGCATCACCGATCCCGGGCTCCCGTTCCCGGGATCGAGCCTATGTTTGAGATCGGAACAACGCTGCTCGAGGCCCGTTCCCGGCGGAACCTCGATATCCCGGCCTGCGAAGCCGGCACCAAGATCCGGGCGAAGTACCTGCGCGCGATGGAGGAGGAGCAGTTCGACGTGCTCCCGTCGCCGACCTATGTGCGCGGGTTTCTGCGGACGTACGGGGAATTCCTCGGTCTCGACGGACAGCTGCTGGTCGACGAATACGAATCCCGATTCATGCGCCCGGCCGAGCGGACCGGCGAGCCGCGCTCGCGCGGGTCGCGACGGGAAACGGTCGGCCCGCGTCGCCGGCGACGGCGGACCGAAGCGCAGCTGCTGTGGCTGGCCATCGGCGGCGTCATGGGCATCGCGCTGCTGGTCTGGCTGGGCAACGGCGGCGGCCCGTCCACGTCGGAGCATCTCGCCAACGGGCTGCCCTCCGGACCCGTGACCCCGACGACCCAGAACCCGACGTTGGCGACGCCCGAGCAGTCGCAGCCGATCAAGGTCAAGCTCATCGGCGCCGGTTCGTTCGGCTCATATGTCGATGTGCGCGAGGGCAGTGCCTCCGGGCGACAGCTGTTTACCGGGCTCGTCGCGCCCGGTTCCTCCCAGACGGTGACGACGATGACCTCGATCTGGCTGCTGGCGTCGAACCCCACCGGTCTCCAGGTCAACGTCGACGGCAAGGTCGAAAACCTTCCCGTCAATCAGACCACCTTCCTGGTGACCAAGTCCGGAGTCCAGACCGCTCCCAAGACCTGATCGGGTGATGGGGACTCCGCGCGTCGCCATCGTCGTCACCGGCGATGAGATCGTGCGCGGGCGGGTGTCGGACCGCAACGGCGGCATGTTGGCCCGGTGGTGCGACGCGCATGGACTGGTCGTCGCGGGACTGACGATCGTCGGCGACGACCCACGGGACATCACACGAGCGGTCCATGAGAACCTCGAGCGCGGAGCCGACCTCGTGATCACGACCGGCGGGCTCGGTGTGACCCACGACGACCTCACGATGCAGGCGGTCGCCGACGCGACCGCCGGAACCCTCGCCCTTGACCCGGCGGCGCTGGAGCTCGTGCGCGCCGCCGTCGCCTCCACGGCGGCGCGCGACCGCGTCCCCGCGCACATCCGCGATGCCACGAACCGCAAGCAGGCGATGCTGCCGGTGGGCGGCGACATGCTCGCGCCCGTCGGCACCGCCCCGGGATGCGTGCTGCGCCACGGGGACCGCCTGATCGTCGTACTCCCGGGCCCGCCGTTCGAGGCGGACCGGATGTGGGCGGCGGCAGCCGGGCACCCGAGCGTCGCCGCGCTGATCGCCCGAGCCGGTGGACCGCCTGCGCTGACACTGCGGATGCACGGGGTCATCGAACCGGAGATCGTCGCCGTGCTAGAGACCATTCCGGCAGCGACCCGTGACGGCGCGCGGCTCGGCATCTGCGCCAAGGCGGGCGAGATCGAACTCACCCTCGCCGACCGGATCCCGGGTGGTGCGGCGCGCCTGGCCGACGCCCTCGACCGGGCCGTGCCGGGCGCCACCTTCACCCGCAGTGGCCGTTACGTGGAAGAGATCGTCGCCGACGCGCTTCTGGTCACCGGCGCCCGCATCGCGGTCGCCGAGTCGTGCACCGGCGGCCTGCTCGGCGCCCGCTTGACCGCACTCCCGGGCGCCTCTTCCTGGTTCCGGGGCGGGGTCATCGCGTATGACAACGCCGTCAAGCGGGACGCGCTCGGTGTGGCGGGGGAGATCCTCGACCGCGACGGCGCGGTGTCCGTCGCGTGCGCCGCGGCAATGGCCGAGGGGGTGCGCGTCCGCCTGGACGCCACGTGGGGCGTCTCGATCACGGGGATTGCCGGCCCTGGGGGCGGAACACCCGCGAAACCGGTGGGCACCGTCATGATCGGCTGCGCCGGGCCGGACGGCACGATCGTCGACACGCACCACTTTCGCGGGGACCGCGCCCTTGTCCGTGAGCGGTCCGCCGTGGCGGCCCTGCACCTGGTGCGTACGCACCTCGGCGCCGTCGAGGCGTGAGCGGCCCCAACCCGGCGGGCGAGCGACTGTTTGTCGCCTGCGATGTGCCCGAGGCCACACGCGCCGACCTCGCCGACCGGGCACGGCGCTGCGCCCGGGAGACCGACGGTCGCCCGACCCCGTCGGACAAACTGCACATGACGCTCGCGTTCCTCGGCCCGGTCGGCGCCCATGCCGTGGGGCCGGTCGCCGACGCGGTACGCCGGGCCTGCCGGGGCCACGCGCCGATTCCGACCCACCTCGACGAGATGGCCGGCATTCCCGGCGCCGAGCGGTCGCGCATCGTCGCGGCGGTCCTCGCCGACCCCGACCACCGGCTGGCCGCACTCGCGGACGACGTGGCTCGGCGGGTGGGTCCGCTGGTCCCCGGATTCCGCCCCACTGCGCCGTTCTGGCCGCATATCACCATTGTTCGCCTGCGACGTCCGGCTCCCGTCGCGACGGTCGTGACCGATACCGAACAAATGTTCGCTTTCGACCGCGTGACGCTCTATGCTTCCCGAAGTGCCCCCGGCGGAGTCTCGGAATATGTCCCGCTTGCGCACGTCGCACTGACCGCTAGAGACCGACCACACTGAGGAGAGCCATCGTGGAGAAGGCCCAAGCCCTGGGCGCCGCCCTCGCCCAGATCGAACGCCAATTCGGCAAAGGCTCGATCATGAGAATGGGTGACCCCGCCGTCCAGATCGACGCATCCGTGGTGCCGACCGGCGCGCTCGCGCTTGACCTGGCGCTGGGGATCGGTGGACTGCCCCGCGGTCGCATCGTGGAGATCTACGGTCCCGAGAGCTCGGGCAAGACGACGCTGCTCTACCACATCATCGCCCAGGCCCAGAAGCAGGGCGGGATGTGCGCCTTCATCGATGCGGAGCACTCGATGGACCCGATGTACGCCAAGCGGATCGGCGTCAACGTCGACGAGCTGCTGGTGTCTCAGCCGGATCACGGCGAGCAGGCGCTCGAGATCGCGGACATGTTGGTCCGATCGGGCGCCCTCGACGTCGTGGCAATCGACTCGGTCGCCGCCCTGGTGCCAAAGGCCGAGATCGAGGGGGAGATGGGGGACACCCACGTCGGACTCCAGGCCCGGCTGATGTCGCAGGCGCTGCGAAAGCTCGCGGGAACGCTCAACCGCGCGGGCACGATCTGCGTCTTCACCAACCAGCTGCGCGAGAAGATCGGCGTGATGTTCGGCTCTCCCGAGACCACTCCCGGAGGGCGGGCCCTGAAGTTCTACGCGTCGGTGCGCATGGACATCCGCCGCATCGAAACCCTCAAGGAGGGCACCGAGAGCGTCGGCAACCGGACCCGCGTCAAGGTCGTCAAGAACAAGGTTGCCCCGCCGTTCCAGCAGGCGGAGTTCGACATCATGTACGGCGAAGGCATCTCACACGAGGGGAACCTGCTCGACCTCGGCGTCGACCGCGGCGTTGTCACCAAGAGCGGCGCCTACTTCTCCTACGGCGACGAGCGTTTGGGACAAGGCAAGAATGCCGCCCGGGCGTTTCTGCGTGAGCACACCGATATTGCGGACGCGATCGAGCTGAAGATTCGCGAGGATGCCGGCCTGATCGTGCCGGAGGGCACCCGTGTCGACCCGGTGACCGGCGAGGTGGTCGAGATCGCCACCACGGCCGCCGCGAGCGAGGTCGCCGCCGACGCCAAGGTGGGCGCCACCAGCTGAGCATGGCGTCGCGGCGGCACCCATACGGGTCCGCCGCGACATCTGCCGCCCCGACGCGGCTATCATCCCGCCCGTGAATTACCACCTCACCTCGTTCGGCTGCCAGATGAACGACCACGACGCCGAACGCATGCGCGGGCTGCTGGAATCGCTCGGGTACCGCGAGTCGGAGGTCCGCGACGACGCCGACCTGATCCTCTTCAACACCTGCACGATCCGGGGGAGCGCCGACGAGCGGTTCCTTGGGAATCTCGGCGAGGCCCGCCGTATCAAGCGCGAACGTCCCGACGTCGTCGTCGCCGTGGGTGGCTGCTGGGCTCAATCCCAGAAGGAGCTGGTATTCGGCCAGTTCCCCTTCGTCGACATTGCATTCGGCCCGGGAGAGATCACGCGGCTGGGAGAGCTGATCGCACGCGAGCGCATCGAGGCGGTTGGCGCGTTCAGCTTCGACGGCGCTTTCTCTGGGACCCTGCCCGCCAAGCGCGAGCGGCCGCACCATGCATGGGTCCAGATCTCGGTGGGCTGCAACTGCGTGTGCTCGTACTGCATCGTCCCGACCGTGCGCGGGCGGGAACGCTCACGGGCCCCGCAAGAGATCATCGACGAAGTGCGCGCCCTCGCGGCAGACGGGGTCCGCGAGGTGACGCTGTTGGGCCAGAACGTCAATTCCTACGGCCGCGACCTGCCACACGACCGGCGCGTAACGTTCGCCGAGCTGCTGCGATCCGTCGGCACCATCCCCGGCATCTGGCGGGTTCGCTACACCAGCCCGCACCCCAAGGACATGCGCGAAGACGTCATCGCCGCGATGGCCGAGACACCGACGCTCTGCGAGCACGTCCACCTGCCGGCACAGAGCGGCTCAACGGCCGTGCTCAAGCGCATGCGCCGGACCTACTCGCGCGAGCGCTATCTGGACCTGCTGGGACGCATCCGCGATGGGATCGACGATGTCTCGGTCACCACCGATCTCATCGTCGGGTTCCCGGGTGAGACCGACGAGGAGTTCGCCGACACACTGAGCCTCGTGCGCGAGGCGCGCTATGACGGCGCGTTCACGTTCGTGTACTCCGAGCGTCCAGGCACCGAAGCAGCCACCGCGATGAACGACGACATCCCGGCGAAGATCAAGTCCGAGCGGATCCAGGCGCTTGTCGACACCGTCCACGAGACCTCCCGCCTGCGTGCCCGGCGGTTCATCGGCGCCGAGCACGAGGTCCTCGTCGAGGGGCCGTCGCGCAATGATCCCGAGCGCCTCCGTGGACGCTTGCGCCAGAACATCACCGTCAACTTCGCCGGCGACGCCGCGCCGGGCTCGCTGGCGATGGTGCAGATCACCGGAGCGAGCTCGACGACCCTGACCGGTGCGCAAGCCGGGGTGCGCGTCCCCGCCTAGGCGGCCGACGGGCGAGGCCGAGTGACCCACCCGACCCCGGTGCTTGCGCTGTTCGGCCCGACGGCGGCCGGCAAGAGTGCGCTCGCGCACGCCGCAGCCGCGCGCCTTGGCGGCGAGATTGTCGTCGCGGACCCGTTCCAGCGGTACCGCGGGCTCGAGATTGCCGCCGACGCGCCGTCCGCGGCCGTGCGGGCCGAGGTCCCGTACCACTTCATCGGCGATCTGGAACTCGATGAGTCGTCCAGCGCCGGCGCGTTCGGCGCCGCCGCGCACGCGGTCATCGACGACATCATCGCCCGCGGGCGGCTCGCCGTCGTCACCGGCGGCACCGCGCTCTACCTGCGCGCGGCATTGACCGAGCTTGGGTTTCCTCCGGCGGTCCCGGCCGCGACTCGTCTTTGGGCCGAGGAACTCGTCACCACGGATCCCGACGCGGCCCGACGGGAGCTTCGCCGGCGCGATCCCGAGACCGCGGACCGGGTGGATCTCGCCAACCCGCGGCGCGTCGCGCGCGCGCTCGAGCTCGCCGCCCTCCCGGTCGCAAAGAACGGTCCCACCGACCGCCTGTGGGACGGATCGATGCGACTGCCGACGTGGCTGGCCGCCGTCACGCGGCCGCGCGACGAGCTCGACCGCCTGATCGCGCTGCGCGTGCGCCGGGAGCTTGATGACGGCCTTGTCGCCGAGCTCGAGCGTGCCTTGGCGGTTCCCGGAGTCTCCCGGGAGGCGCGGCAGATCATCGGGGCCCGCGAAGTCGCCGCAATGCACGCCGGCGAAATCTCGGCCGGCGAGCTTCCCGAGCTGCTGGCGGCACGGACGCGCCGACTCGCCCGCCGCCAACTGTCGTGGATGCGGCGCTGGCCCGAGGCGACCGAGATCGACCTCGGTACGCGTCCGGCGCCGTCGGCGCTGGCCGAACTCCTGGCGGCCTGGGACTCGCACGGCGGCCGGTGAGCGTCGGGTACCCTGTGCCCATGGACTTCGAGAAGTGGCAGGGGACCGGCAACCACCACATCGTGGTCGAGCGCGAGCGGCTGGATGCGCCGATGACGCCAGAACGGGCGATCGAACTGTGCAGCGCCGCCTTCGGCGTCGGTGCGGACGGCGTTCTGGAGATCAGCTTCGAGGGTGACACGCCGCGGATGACGGTCTGGAACGCCGACGGCAGCAACGCGGAGAGCTGCGGCAACGGTATCCGGATCGTGGCCGCCTATCTCGCCCGCGACGGGCGGCTCCCCACGGACGGCATCGTCCTGACCGGTGGCTCCCGCACCCGCGTCCGCATACTCGGCGACGGGCTGGTCGAAGTCCACATGGGCAGCGCGACGTTGCCCAATGGTCCGGCGTTGACCGAGCTCGAGACCGATGCCGGCCCCGTCGAGGCGCTCGAGGTGACGATCGGGAATCCGCATGCGGTGATCGACTCCGACGACCCGGCCGCGTACGTCCGCGATGTGGGCCCGGCGGTTGAGACCCACCCGCATTTCCCGAACCGCACCAACGTGGAGTTCGTGCGCGGGGACGGCCCGTCGGAGGTCACCATGCGGGTCTGGGAACGGGGGGTGGGAGAGACCCTGAGCTGCGGGACAGGGGCGTGTGCGACGGCCGTCGCCGCGGTCATCCGCACGGGCGCGGTCAGCCCCGTGATGGTCCACGTCGCGGGCGGCACGCTCACGATCGCCGTCGCCGACGACCTCGACGTGACGATGACCGGCCCGGTGGAACACGTGTACTCGGGCACGCTCAGCCCGGGCTTCTCGGCAGCCCTTGGGGGCGTCTACTAGCCCCGCGCCGCGACGGCGGCCTTACGCGCTCGCCAGGTAGTAGATGCTGCTGGCCACCAGATACAGGCCGAGCCCCAAGAACAGCACGACGATGACCTGATCGAGATGGCCCTCGATCCACGCGCGGATCGCCTTCGTGAATGCATCGGCGCGCTCGCGCCGGAACGTCGCGAAGAGCTCGAGGGTGATGACGACCGAGCTCGCGAGAAGACAGAACAGGATGAGCGCGAGGTCGTCTTGCCAGGAGCCGAGATCGGCGTTGACGATGACCGTGACCCCTGCGGCGATCATCCCCCAGGCCTGCGTCAGGGGGGCAAGGGCGAACGCGAACCACATCGACATGTTGTCGATGCCGGTCTCCCAGCGCGGTGTCTTCTTGGGCGGCTTCGGCCTGCCCATGCGCCGGCGCTGCCGGACGCCGACGAAGATCAGGGCGAGCCCGATCACGAGCTTGACCACCAGCGCGGCAATCGATGGCGCAGAGCTCGGTTTCGGGGGGGAATTTTGGGTGACCGCGAGGGTCACGGCGACCACCGCCGCCAGGGACACCAGCCACCCGAACATGAACGCCGCGCCGTTGCGGACCCCTCGCTTGGAGGTGAGGATCAGCAGGAACGGGGTCAGCGACACCGGGGACAGCGCGATCCCGAGTCCGATGACCGTAAGATCGAGAATCACAGGGCGCGCCGGCGGGACATGCCGGACAGCTTACCGGGCGATCCACACGGCACGACGGCCCGTTGCGGGCGCACGCGGGCCCACGCCGTCCGTCCGCAGCCCGCCCCGCGTGGGCTACACGGCGACCCCGTAGCTGCGCAGGGCGTCGTTGAGGGTCGTCTTGCGGTCCGTCGAGGCGGTGCGTCGCCCGATGATGAGCGCGCACGGCAGATGGAACGGGCCCGCGGGGAAGACCTTCTCGCGGGTTCCCGGCACCACAACCGACCGAGGCGGGACGTATCCGCGAGTCTCCACCGGGTCCGCACCGGTGACGTCGATGATGGGCGTCGAGGCGGTGATGACGACGTTCGCCCCCAGAACCGCCTCGGCGCCGACGTGCACGCCCTCGACGACGATCGCCCGCGATCCGAGAAACGCGCCGTCCTCGACGATGACCGGGCTCGCCTGCGGCGGCTCCAGCACCCCGCCCACGCCGACGCCGCCCGACAGGTGCACGTCGGCGCCGATCTGGGCACATGACCCCACGGTCGCCCAGGTGTCGACCATCGTGCCCGGACCGACCCACGCGCCGATGTTGACGTAGGACGGCATCATCACCGCCCCGGGTGCGAGATAGCTCCCGTAGCGGGCCACAGCCGGCGGGACCACGCGCACGCCGTCCTCGGGCCGGACCGTCTTGAGCGGGACCTTGTCGAAATAGGTGAACGGTCCGATCTCAATCGGCGCCGAGACCGTGATGCGAAAGTAGACGAGAATCGCCTTCTTGACCCATTCGTTGACCTGCCAGCGCCCGTCGACCGGTTCGGCAACGCGGATCTCGCCGCGATCCAGCAGCGCGATGGCCTCATGGACCCGGGCGGCCTCTGCCGCAGCGTCGGCCGCGGGAAGCTCGAACAGGCGGTCCATGTCGGCCGCCAGCGTCTCAATCGTCGTCACAAGACCTCCCGAAGGGTCGCCGCGGCGCGGCGACAGTCGTCGATCGTCGGAACCAGTGCAAACCTGATGTACCCCTCGCCGGACGGCCCGAGATAGGCGCCGGGTGCCGTGACGATGCCGTGCTCCAACAACCGCTCGGCGCACTCCTCGGAGGTCGTGCCGTCGGGAAGTCGGACCCACAGGTACATGCCGGCGTCGCTGCCGTGGATCTCCAGGCCCCGGGCGGCGATCGCCTCGGACAGGATCTCCCGCTTGAGCGCATAGCGCTCCCGCGCCTCAGCGACATGGGCCTCGTCGCCCCATGCCGCAATCGCTGCACGCTGCACGAATTCCTGGGGTGCGGTGCCCACCGTCGGGCGAAACAGTTTGAGGGCGGCGATGAGTTCCGGCGGGCCCGCCACAAATCCCGACCGGTAGCCGGTCATCGACGATCGCTTGCTCAGCGTGTTGATCGCCACGACATGCGAGCGATCGGCGCACTGGAGCGCCGACACGGGCAGCCCGTCGCCAAATCCGAGCTCCGAGTAGGCCTCGTCGGAGGCAATCCAGAAGCCGTAATGCGCCGCCCGTGCGGCCAGGCCCTCATAGAACGCGAGTGACGCCACGGCCCCGGTGGGGTTGTTGGGGTAGTTGACCCAGACGAGTGCGACCCGCTTCCAGGCGTCCTCCGGCACGGCGCCGAAGTCCGGCAAAAACCCGCGATCGGCGGTCAGCGGCAGGCTGAGTACCTCGGCACCGGCAAAACGCGCGCCCCGGGCGGGCACCGGATAGCCCGGTTCGGTGACGATCACCAGATCTTTGCCGCCCGGACGGTCGACCACCACCTGCGCCAGCGAGAAGACGGCCTCCTTGGACCCCAGGGTCGGCACGATCTCGGTGTCCGCGTCGAGCGCCACGCCAAAGCGCAGGAGCACCCAGTCGGAGATGGCCGTGCGCAGCTCGGGCAGTCCCGCGGCCTTCGGGTACTCCATCGTTTCGCGGACGCCGGCGACCAGCGCCTGGCGAATGACCGCGGCGGTCGGCTCGCGTGGATCCCCGACCCCGAAGTCGATCAGCCGGACCCCCGCCTCGACGACGCGGCGCTTGGCGTCGTCGAGGCGGGCGAACGGATACGTCCCGACCTCCCGCACGACCGGTGAGATGGGCCCCCCGGTCACGGCGACGGGACGGTGTCGTCGCCGGCGATGAACCGGACCAATGCGGTGTAGGTGCGCACGAGTGCGGCGATCGACACCCGCTCGTCCCGCGTGTGCGCCATCGCGGTCGCCCCGGGACCGAGATTGACCGCGTCGATGCCCACCTCGGTGAATTGGGCCACGGGCGTCCACGCCTGCTTGGGAGCAATCGCAAATCCGCCGCTTGCGACGAGCCGCTCCAGCACCGGGGTGGCGGGCGCCACGCGCCCCGACGGCGCGATGCTGGTGATCTCGAACTCGCCGGAGTCCCCGACCAGGCCCCGTATCACCGCGACGGCCTCGTCCGGGGTGCGGTCGGGGGTGAATCGGTAGTTGACATGACACTCGACGAGGTCGGGAATCACGTTGTCGGCGATCCCCCCGTGGATACGGGTGACGCTGACGACCTCGGTGAAGGGCAGGCCCTGGATCTCGACGACCCGCGGGGGCGTGGCGACGAGGTCCGCAAGGCCGGCCACGGCGCGGTCGATCGCGTTGTCACCGCTCCACGGCCGTGCCGAATGGGCCGCGCGCCCGCGGAACCGCAGCGTCCCGTTCAGGTTTCCCACACATCCCGACTGGATCGTGTTGTCCGTCGGCTCGAGGACGATCGCGAGCGCCGCGTCGGCAAGTTTCGGGCAGGCGGCGAAGGCGGCGGGGAGTGGGCTCTCCCGCACCGGCAGTTCCTCGCGCGTGAAGATCACTACGGCGACGTCGTAGGCGCGCTCGGGACGGTCGTCGTCGATCCATCGGGCGAGCTCGAGCATCACCGCGATCCCGCCCTTCATGTCGCTGGCCCCGAGTCCAACCACCTCCGTGTCGGTGACCGACCCGGGGAAATTGTCCTGCGGCGGGACCGTGTCGACGTGCCCGGCCAGGATCACCAGGGGGACGCCGGGTCGACGCGGGGTCGCGGCGACCAGGGCCTCGCCGTCGTTAAACCAGGTCTCGAAGCCGTCCGGAATCAGGCTCCGCACCGCGCGCATGATCGTCGCCTCGCTCCGCGACACCGAGGCGATGTTGACCAGCTCGAGCGTGCGCTCGGCAAGACGCGTTGCGATGACCGGATCAGTGCTCACGGCGCGACATGGTAGATGTCATGATCCGGATGCGCATGTCCGACGAACCGCCCCGCCCGCACACCCTGCCCGTCCAGAGGCTGCATCCCGACGCGGTCCTGCCCGCACGGGCCCATGCCTGGGACGCCGGTCTGGACCTGGTCGCGGTCGACACGGTCCATCTCGAGCCCGGCGCACGCGGCGTCGTCGCCACGGGCATCGCGGTCGCAATTCCCGCGGGATGGGCGGGACTGGTGGTCCCACGCTCCGGGCTGGCACGTCGTCACGGCATCACGCTCACCAACAGTCCGGGACTGATCGATGCCGGCTACCGGGGCGAGGTGCAGGTACTGGTGATCAACCACGACCGCGGGCCGCAGACGATCGCCGCCGGCGAACGCGTGGCCCAGCTGGTGATCGTCCCGGTCGCCATCGCCGACCCGGCGGAAGTGGACGAACTCCCGGACTCGGACGGCCGCGGCGGCGGCGGGTTCGGCTCGACCGGCCGCTAGGCGCACACGCCCCGGCATCATGCCGAGCCCCGGGTGCCGACACGGGCGATCGCGGCGTCGTGGGCCTGCTGCTCGAGGGTGTCGTCACGTCGCGCCAGCGCGACCGGAGCCCCGGTCGCATGCTCGAGCGCCCATTCGAGCAACAGGTCGGCCAGGCGCGGATTCTTCGGCAGCAGGGGCCCGTGGAGGTATGTGCCGACGGCGCGGCCGGTCACCGCACCCTCAGTGCCGTCATCGTCGTTGTTGCCGTGCCCGTGCACGACCCGCCCGAGCGGGACGCTCCCGGGGCCAAGTCGTGTGCGGCCGGCGTGGTTCTCGAACCCGACGACCGTCATCGACGAACCGGTCAGGTCGACGCTGATCACCACGTCGCCGATCAGCCGGGTCGGCCCGGCAACCGTATCGGCATCCAGCAGCCCGATTCCGGGCATCCGCGTCCCGTCGACACCCGTGTAGCCGTGGCCGGCAAGCTGGTACCCGCCACAGACCGCGAGCAGCACCGCCTGACCCGCGAGCGCCTGACGCAACGCGTCGGCCTTGGTCCCGGCAAGGTCCTCGGCGACGATCACCTGGTCGCGATCCTGGCCGCCGCCGAGGTAGTAGAGGTCGGCGTCCTCGGGGATCGGATCGCCGATTCCCGCCTCGATCACCTCGAGCTCATGCCCGCGCCAAGCCAAGCGCTGCCGAAAGACCGCGATATTTCCGCGATCCGCGTAGATGTTGAGTTCATCGGGGTAGAGGTGGCAGATCCGCACGGTGCTCATCCGGCCACCCCGCAGCGGTACACCTGACGTTCGGCGCCCGCCTCCAGGGGGCCGCCGGCGAAATCCCCGAACGCCTGCAGCACCTCGAACCCCGCCCGCGCCAGCAGGTGGCGGAGCTCCGGCGGGGTGAAGATGTGCACTTCGTGGTGGCGAAGGAATGTGTGTGTCACGCCGTCCGGAGCGATCTCGTCGACCCTGTGGGTGAACTGTGCCGTCTGGGTGACCGGATCGACCCACTCGAACCAGAACGCGTGTGCCAAGCGCGCGCCGCTGTCCGGGTCCTCGAAGATATCGCCGGCGCGCACGACCCCGATCGACGACTGGACGTCGACGACGTCGGGCATGGCGACGTCAAACCAGAACTCCGCTCCAGGACCGAGGCACGCCCTGATGCGGTCCAGGCAGGCAATCTGATCTTCGGGCGTCGTCAGGACCTGCAGCGTGTTCATCGGCGCGATCGCCAGCGCCACAGGGCCATCCAGCACAAAGGAGCGCATGTCGGCACAGATCGCGGAGATCCGGTCTGCAACGCCCGCCGTGGCGGCGCCCGCGCTCAGGGCCGCCAGCATCGCCGGATCCGCATCGAGGGCGACCACGCGACGACCGTCCTGCGCCAGGGCAATGCTGACGCGCCCGGCGGCGGCGCCGACGTCGAGGACCGGGCCGTCAACCTGGCCGGCGATTGCCCGCCACAGGGCAAGATCCTCGGTGTAGTGCGCGTGTTCGCGCAGATAGCGCGTGGCCTCGTCGCGGTCAGTCATTGGCCCAGTACGCATCGGCGGCCCCGCGTCCGACCAGGATCGCGCGGAGATCGAGCATTGCGGTGTATGTCGGCAGGACGTAGAGCGGCCGGTCGTCCGGCGTCAACGAGATCGCCACATCCAGCGCCCGCCCGGGATCGGGGACGATGTGGACCCGGGAACGGTCCACTCCCGCATAGGTGAACCGCAGGGCCATGTCGTAGGCACGATCGCCGGTCACCACCAAGCTGCCGATCCGCTCCAGCAGCGGTTCGTAGTCGACGTCCCAGATCCAGCTGACGTCCTTGCCGTCGGCGGTGCGGTCGTTGAGTGCGATCAGCAGGTGCAGCGGATCCGGGTCGAGCGCGACCGTCTGGACGGTGACGTTGGCGCCGGCGGGGTTCTTGGCCAACAACAGCACCAGCTCGCGCCCATCGACATGGAGGCGCTCGGCACGGCCGAAGGCCGCCTCGGCCGCGGCCAGCGCCGGACCGATCGTCGCCGGGGCGATGTCGAGCGCGATGGCCGCCGCGGCGGCGGCAGTCGCGTTGTAGGCGTTGTGGACGCCTGGCAGGGCGACGTGGGCGGCCAACGGTCCCGTCGGTGTCAGGATCTCAAGATCGATGGAACGCGTCCCGCCGAGCCGCACCGATCGCGCGGCGACGTCCAGATCGGGCCGTCGGGCGCCACAGGCCGGGCAATGCCAGACGCCCAGATGTCCGAGCGCGACGCGTGAGTAGGACAGCGGCCCGGCGCAGGCTCGGCACCGGATCGAGTCCGCGGCGTGGGGGAGGGCCCCGATGGCAATCGCGGGATCGTCGATCCCGAAGTACAGCGTGCGATGGACGCCGTCGGCCAGCGACGCCACCGCCGGATCATCGGCGTTCAGCACCAGGACAGTCGGTTCGGGAAGGGTGGTAATCATGCGGGCCCACGCGTCGGTGATGGCCTCCAGCTCGCCGTAGCGGTCGAGTTGATCGCGGAACAGGTTCATCAGGACCACCACGCGGGGGGCCAGTCGTGCCACGACCTCCGGCAACGCGAACTCGTCGACCTCAAACAGTCCGAACTGTGGGGCCGGCCGGGCCCGCGCACCGTCGAGCAGCGCGGTGGCGACGCCGTAGACCAGGTTGGCCCCAGCGCGGTTCGACACCACCGGCCAGCCCTCGGATCCAAGGCACCCGGCGATCAGACGCGCCGTCGTCGTCTTCCCATTGGTGGCCGACACCACCAGCGACCCGCGCGAAAGATCGGCCGCCAGATCCTGGATCGCATCGGGCCGCAGTCGCAGGAGCACCCGCCCCGGAGCGCTGGTGCCGCCGCCGCGCCCGAGTCGTCGGGACAGGGCGCCGACGCCGCGCGCGATCGTCTGTGACGGGCCGCGCGGGGCGATGGTCATCGCAACCTCACGCGGGAGGCGGAACTTCGGCGAGGGTGCGGACCGATCCGTCCGGCGCACCGATGAAGACGTCGTCCGGCCGCACCCGGAAGAGGCCGGTGTCGACGACGCCGTGAACCGCACGGGCGCGCGCGTCGAGATCCTCCCAGTCCGTTCCGGCAGGGACGGTCAGGTCGATGATCGCCAGATCGTCGTCGGAGCGACCCGGGCGACGCACGGGCGCGAGGTCGGCGAGCGCGACGGCAACGTGCTGCACGGCGAACGGGACGACCGCGATCGGCAGGACTCCCCAGGCGTCGAGTGTCGCGGCAATCTTCGGGGCATCCACGAGCACGAGGAACCGCCCGGCCGATCCGTCGACGATCCGCTCTCGCACCAGCGCCCCGCCGGCGCCCTTGATCGTGAGCCCCGACGGGATGACGAGGTCCGCACCGTCGAAGGCAATGTCGACCGGTCCGCGCATGCGGGCAAGCGGAATGCCGAGCTCGCGCGCGAGCGAGTGGCTGGCGCGGGACGTGGGCACTCCGACGCACTGCAACCCGTCGGCGACACGGCGCCCGAGCGCCCTGATTCCGGCCGCTGCGGCACGGCCCGTTCCGAGCCCGACCCGATCACCGTCGGCGACCAGCCGGGCGGCCGCCATCCCCGCGGCTTCCCAGGCCCGTGTACGTCCGTCATCATGTGCACCCATACCCCTAAGGCTATGCGAGTTGCCAGACGATGACCGAAATCGGGCCCGGAGTACGGATGATCGACACGCGCCTCGGTGGCCGCCGCGGTCTGACCAGCGCGTACTTGATCGACGGCACGCGGCCGGCGTTGGTCGACCCCGGCCCCGAGACGTCGGCGGCATTGCTGATCGGCGAGTTGCACGACCTCGGCATCGGCCCGGACGACCTCGCCTGGATCGTGCTGACGCACATTCATCTCGACCACTGCGGTGGGACGGGCGCGCTGGCGGCCGCCTTTCCCAGGGCGCAGGTGGTCGTCCATGAACGGGGGGCCCGCCACCTCGCGGAGCCCGCGCGCCTCGTGGCGGCCTCGCACGAGGTCTATGGGCGTACCGCCCCGCTGCACGGCGGTCTGACGGCAACGCCGTCCGAGCGCATCGTGGTCGCCCCCGACGGGCACCGCGTCGACGTCGGCGGCGGATCACTGGAGATCATCGCCACGCCCGGACATGCCCGCCACCACATGTCGGTGCTGCACGAGACGAGCGGCGTCCTGATCATCGGCGACGCGGCGGGGACCCAGCTGGCGGGGGGCAACCTGTACCCGAACGTCCCGCCGTCGGACGTCGACATCGCCGCCGGCCGCCACAGCCTCCTGCGTCTGGGCGAGCGGCAGGTGACAACGATCACCCTGTCGCATTTCGGCCCCACCGCCGACGCCGAGGCGACCCTCGCCGACGCCGACGATGCGCTCGACCGCCTCGGTCATGCGGCCCTCGAGGGATACCGCGCCGGCGGCCGCGACGGAATCGCGGCCGCGGTCAACCGCCGGCTCCCGCTGGCGGCGACCGTCGGCAATCCCGAGGTCGTCGCGCTCTGGGAGTGGCTGTCCTGGGACGAGAACAACATCTTGGGCCTGGAGATCTGGGCTCAACGCCAGGACGCGGCAAAGGACGGCGCATGACGCAAGTCAGCGTCGAGCTGGTCGTCATGACGGTCCAGGACGGCGCCCTCGATGTGCTGCTGGTGCGACGGCCCGGCAACGTCTGGGCGCTGCCGCAGGGGCCAACCCTCGGATCACCGCTGGCCGTCGACGCCGCCCGGGCGCTGGCCGACCAGACCGGCATCACCGACATCCGACTCGAACAGCTCTACAGCTTCGACCGTGACGGTGACACGCAGGTGGCGGTCAGCTACATCGCCCTGATTGCGGCCGACCGTCACCCGCTGGCGCCCGGGACGGACATCGTCGAGGTGCGGTGGTTCCCGTTGGATGACCTGCCCGCACTCGCGACCGGACATGCCGAGTCCATCGGCTACGGGCATGCCCGGCTCCGGGCCAAGACGGCCTACGCGCCGATCGCGGTGGAGCTGCTGCCGGAGACATTCACGCTCGGGGAACTGCAGGCGGTGTACGAGGTGGTGCTCGGGGAGCACCTGGATACGCGCAATTTCCGGCGGGACGTGCTCGGAGGGGGCATCGTCGAGGAGGCCGGGACCGCCCGTCGCCCCGGCCCCGGGCGCCCGGCACGCTTGTATCGATCCCGCGGCACGGACTTCGCCGTTGTGGCCCGCGAGCGCCGGATCGCGGGCCGGATCGGCCGCACGGATTCCCAGGACTCGCCCACGGAGTGACGTAATGCCCATTCACGCAGGGGATAGCGTCCGTATGATGTCCGAAGCAGGCGCGATCCTATGACGACTGCTCGGACCTCGCGCCGTTGCGTGGTAGCGTCCGGTGCGTACCGAAGTGCGAAAGGATAGGCATGGCGTCAGGGCACGACGAAGAGAACGAGCTGCTGCCGATCACCTGGCCGTTCCGCGCCGCCGGGACAGTGATGATCTTCGCCACGGTGTGGTTCTGCATGGGGTGGGCGATTCTGGGCCAGGACAACGGCCACACCCTGGCCGGTCACATGACGGTGTTCTGGATCTCGATCTACCTGACCATCGCGCTCGTCGTCGCCGGCGGTATCGCGAATTTCTATCGGGAGCGCAAGCGCCGCAGTCTGCTCGAGCAGCAGTAGCGGATGCATGCTGAGGCCGGCGCGGAGCGTGTACACGCCGCGGCCCGGCTGGCCGGAATCGCCGATGCCCTTGACGAGTCGGAGTGGTCGGCAGAGTTGCGCCGTTCGGGCGTCGTCCCGATCCCCGCGCCGCACCCACCCACGTGGGGCGACGTCGCGATGACCGGCCTCGAGGTCGTCGAGAGCCTCGCGCGCACGGACGACTGGGATGCCGCACGGCACCAAGCCGCGTTTCTCGCCGACTTCTTCACCCGCATGCGCAAGCAGCTGCACGGGGTGGCCGGAGTCGCCTTCGAGGGGCTTGCCGCGGCCGCGCGCGCCCACGATCGCGACGACCTGGATGCGCATGCCGATCTGATCCGCGAGCTGTTCGGCGGCGACACCGCACCGGCCGGGGCCGGCCCGTCGTGACCGGCGACGCCCCCCGCTTCCGGGCCGGACGCCTGCTCGTGGCCGCCCCGACCCTTCTTGATCCGCAGTTCAACCGCGCGGTCATCGTCATGCTCGAGCACTCCGGCGACGGCGCGCTCGGGCTGGTCCTCAACCAGCCGACCGACATCCAGGCCGCGGACGCCCTTCCGGACCCGCTGTGCGACCTCGTTCCGGACGAACACCTGATTCACTGCGGTGGGCCCGTGCAGCCGTCGGCGGTCATCATCCTTGCCGAGTTCGACGACCCCGCGCGCGCAGCGGGGATCGTCGTCGGGCGTATCGGCATCGTCGACCCCGACGATGCGGTCGACGAACTCGCCCACCGAGTCGGCGACGTCCGGATCTTCGGAGGCTACGCGGGTTGGGCCGCGGGGCAACTCGAAGCGGAGATCTCCGACGGTGCCTGGATCGACGTGCCCGCACTGCGGGAGGACATCTTCACCGACGCCCCGGAGGGGCTGTGGAGTGCCGCCCTGGAGCGCAAGGGCGGAATGTTCCGGCTGGTCGCGCGAATGCCGGAGGACCCGAGCCTCAACTAGGGATGCCGCGGGCCTTGCCGGCCGCGCGCCCGGATCCCTGCGGGACCGAGGCGCACGGCGACAGCGCTACGACAGGCGCGCGGAGTCGGGCAGTGACGCCAGCTTCTGGAGCGACTGGCTCTCGACCTGTCGGATCCGCTCGCGGGTCACGTTGAACATCCGCCCGAGTTCGTCCAGCGTGCGGGGCTTCTCGCCACGCAGCCCGTAGCGGAGCTCGAGAACGCGACGCTCGCGGTAGCTCAACTGGTCCAACAGCTCGCGCAGCGCCTGCTCGCGCAGGGACACCTCGGCCGACAGCTCGGGAGCGACCGACGTCTCGTCCGCAAGGAACCGTCCGAGCTCGGACTCTTCCTCTTCGCCGACGGGCTTCTCGAGGGACACGGTCGGCTGCGCCGAGCGCAGGATCTCCTCGACCTCGTCCGGCGGCAGGCCGGCGGCGTCGCCGATCTCCTCGACAGTGGGCTCGCGACCGAGCTGCCCGATCAGGACGCGCTCGGCACGGCTGATCTGGTTCAGCTTCTCGACGACGTGGACGGGGATGCGGATCGTCCGCCCCTTGTCCGCGAGCGCACGGGTCACGGCCTGGCGAATCCACCATGTGGCGTAGGTCGAGAACTTGAACCCGCGCCGCCAGTCGAACTTCTCGACGGCGCGCACGAGGCCGAGGGTGCCTTCCTGGATCAGGTCGAGGAAGGGGAGACCGCGACCGCGGTAGCCCTTGGCGATCGAGACGACCAGACGCAGGTTGGCCTCGACCATCTGGCGCTTGGCCTCCTGGTCGCCCGCCTCGATGCGCTTGGCGAGGCGCACCTCGTCGGCGGCCGTCAGCAGCGGCACACGGCCGATGTCCTTGAGAAACAGCTGCAGGGCGTCGGTGGTCTGCTCGACGGCGGCGGTGGGACGACGCGGTCGCTCCGACTCGTCGACGATCTCGGCCGCCCGGGCCAGCGCCTCGGACTGCTCGAGGAGCTCGATGCCGGCTTCTTCGAGCTGTTGGTAGACGAGCTCCGCGGCATCCGCGTCAAGCCCGAGTCCGTCAAGGACCTCCGCCACTTCTTCGAGGCCGAGGAATCCAAGCTCCTGCCCCCGCACGATCAGAGCCCGAAGCTCTCCATCGTTCTTCAGAACGCCCAACTGCTGCGTAGACATCCGCCTCCCGTTTCCGTTCTCACGACCGTCATGCGCCCCTGGGGACGCGCCCTGAAACTTCCATGCCAACAGGCTGACATGACCACGTCTCGTGCCTCTGACCGGGATCGAATGTCGGGGGTAACTCGATCCGTCCCGATGCCCGCGCTGAGCTCCCGCGGCGCCGAACAGCCTTCCGCCACTGCGCATGACAGCAGGACCACTATCCGCGTTTTCCCGCCAGCCGTCAAGCGGCCTCCGGCCGCACCCGGGACAATCGCCCTTAGCGCGCCCCGCAGACCGGCCACTGGCCGGGACCGGAACGCGCGTAGAGAATCGCGGCCCGCTTGTACTGCTCAGCCACCGACGCCTGGGCCGGATCGCCGCTGCCGCCGACCCCCGCCCAGGTGGCCATGCTGAACTGGAACATCCCGCGGTACATGCCGCCGGGCGAAATCGCATGTGGGTTGCCGCCGGACTCGCACATGGCGATCCGCGTCAAGATTGCGTAGAGGCTCCCCCCGGCCACGCCCGATCCGCCGCCCGTGCTGTGGCCGGACGATCCGCTCGAGGACCCGCCGGATGCACCGCCGACGGCCTGCGTCGGGGTCGAGTGCGGCGCCGCGGCCGCGGCCGCCCGTGCCCGTTCCGCGCGGAGCGCGGCCAGCTGGGCCGCAGACGCCTGCACGTGGGACAGGTCGGCGGTCGCCGACGCCAACAGGGTGCTGCGCTGCCCCGCGAGGGTACGCAGCTGGGCGAGCTGGCCGGCAACCTTGGCCCGGTTGGCCTCGGCCGCGGCCGCATCTGTGCGCAGCGAGGTCGACAGGCGCTGAAGCCGGGCATGGTCCGCCTGGAAGCGCCGCAACAGTGCCGAGTCCTGGTCGGCGATGTGCCGCAGCAGGTCGTAGCTGTCGAGGGCGGACGAGATGCTGCCGGTGGACACCAGCACCTGGACGAGCGAGGGCGGCGGGTCGGTGTAGAGGCTGACGATCCGCAGGGCCAGCGCCCGCTCGGAGACCTTGATCGCCGTCTTGGTTCGGATCAGGTCGCGCCGATTGGCCACCAGGGCCTGCTGCAGAGCCGCGACGCGGGCATTGGCGCTCGCGTAGTCACTCGCGCTCTGCGCCGCCGTGGACTGCACGCCCACCAGTTGCTGCTCCACCTCGCGCACCCGCAGACGGGCCGCGGCGACACCGGTGTCCGCACCGCCGCCGGACGAGTGCGCGCCGAATGCGGGCATGCCGACCGTCGCGGCTGTCGCCACGCTAATTACGGTGAGTGCGGACGCCAGGACTACGCGCTTCCCGGCTCGCGCATATGGAACGTGATGACGTGCCATAGCGATGTGCGCACCCCCGGACGGGGATGCAGCCCGATGACGCTACCACGGCCCCGCCGGACGATCGGAGGCGCGACCGCCCGTTTCCGCAACCGAGGGGTGATGAGTGCCGGCGGGTCCGGCTGGCGCGCGCCACGATCGATTTCCCTGGAAATCACGATCTTTTGAAGAATCGTGTCGCCGACCGACGACGTAGTGACATATGTCCGCGAAGAATGGACAAACTTCACCCGGGGAGGGGGAGGGGTCCCCGGGTCAGAAACGTCCATTTTGCGGGAATTGCAGGCCAGACGGGTGTCGCCCGTGGCACCCCGGGCTACTCCGGCCGGGTCGGATCCCGCCACGCGAAGCCGGTCGGTTCCGCCGCGACCGGCAGCGGGGTGCCGGGCAGACCCGATTGCAGGCGCACGCCGTGGAACCCCCGCGGACCGACGTCGTTCGGACCGTCGGGATGGAACAGGCTGGCGAGGTACTGGAGCTGCCCGCGACCCGGACCGAGCTCGAAGAATCCTCCGCCGTACATCGTGATTGCGTGCTCGGCGCAGTAGTCGTACATCGCGCAGAGCGCGCGCAGGCTGCCGAATCGTGCCGGCTTGATGTTGAGCACGCGTGGGGGGCGTGCCAGCGCCGTGACATCGTCGACCGAGTGGATCGGGGCATCCCAGCTGACGCGGTCCCAGCGGTCCGCCAAGACCGGTGCGAGCGTCGGATCGAGCCCGGGATCTTCGATGACGGCCTCCGGCCAGGCATCGATGCAGCGGGCATACAGCCCCGGATCCGGGACGGTGTCCACGCTGGTGCCGTGGTAATGCGCCTTGAAGTCCAGGACATCGACGCGGTCCGGGGCGATGGCACGCAGCTCGGCGACCAAGCCGGCATCCCAGTCGGCGACGGGGTCCAGCTTGAAGTGGAGACCGGGGTACATCGCCAGCCGCTCCCGGATCGGCGCGACACTCGACGGCTCGTCGGGGCCCGCGAGGCGGATCGACAGTACCCACCGCACCGGCGACGGCCGGCGTCCCAGCACCGCCCCGAGCGACCGTCCGGCCTGCCGGAGCGCGAGATCGAGGGCGGCGGCCTCGAATGCCCAGCGCCGGAACCCGGATGCGATCGGGCCGGGCCCGTCCGGGAAGACGCCGATTGCCGCAAGGTGACGAGAGAATCCATCCAGGGTCCAGGATCCCGCCAGATCAAGCACGGGGCCGGCCTCCTGGAAGCGACGATGGTCGTCATTGTCGGTCCAGACGTCCTCACCGACGCCCACGTGTCCGGCCCCCTCGAGGTGAACGACCGTCGTCAGGCGTTCCCAACCGCTGGTGGTGTTCAGCGCACACCCGGCGAGCCGGTACCCCGAGACCTGCAGCGGCAGATCCGCCAACAGGCGATAGGTCGGCGACATCCCGCGCGGACGGCCCAAGGCGCGGGACACGGCGGTCAGTGAGACGGCCGGGCGAGCTCCCGGCCGAGCCCCGCCACGGCGGCATCACCCGCGCGGCGCAGGGCACGGGCGGCAAACGGCGCACCAAGCTTCATCAGACCCTTGAGATCGAGCCGGGCCGTATAGGTGATGCGCGCGCCGGCTTCGGCCGGTGCCACCACGATCTCATCATGTGAGACAAATCGGCGGCCGTCGGCGACCAACACGACGCGGTGCGGCGGGTCGTACTCGACGATCTCGTAGCGCAAGACCTCGGTGCCACCGCCGAGCTGGAGCGTCAGATCGAACTTCGCGCCAAGAGCCGGCGGGCCGGCCACCGGCGATGCCGCGGTCACCCCGGGGTCCCAATGGACGGTGTTGTCGAACTGAGCGAGATACGCGAAGGCGGTCTCGGGTGACGCGACGGTCGTCAATTCGGCGGTGTAGGTCGGCACACAATCTCCCGGTCGGTGTGTCCAACACATGGTTGCAGACCCGTCGGCAGCACCGCGGGCGACCGGACCGGCGTGTGGTGCCGGGCATCCCCACGGCACACCCCCGCCACCCACGCACGAGAAGTACTGTTCTGTGAGATACCCATGTCCCCGGGCACTCCGGCACGGCGACCGACCCGTCCCCACCACATCGGCCCCACGCAGCCGATCCGGGGGCGGCCTCCGGCACCGACTCCCAGGTGTCGCCGTGCCCGTGCAACGGACATCTATGATCGACGGATGATCACGATGCTCGCTCGCGGAGTCCGGCGCCGGACGATTCCCATCGCCGCCGTTTGCGCCGTCGGCGTCGCGGCGGGTACCGCACTGGCCTTCGGGCCCGGCGCTCCCAACCCGCGCGCCAACATGCACGCCGCCCGGATGCCGTCGGTGTGCCGGACCCACCCCACCGGAGCGGTGTGTGTGAATGCGGCGGTCTGGTACCTCGATCGGGACCGCGCCGCGATGGGCAAGCCCCCATACGCCCTGCCGGCCAGATTCGTGGCCCTCGGGCCGGCCCGCCAGGCGTTCATTCTGGCCAACCTGGACCGCATCGCCTATCACCTCCCGCCGATTGCGGGCATGACCGCCGCGCTCGATGCGAATGCGCTGGCGGGAGCCCGGGCCAACACGGACCCGACCCCGACCGGGAGCTTCTGGCAGGGGTTCACCGCCAACTTCGCCTCCGGCTACCCGAACATGGCCGCCGCCTACCAGGCGTGGATGTTCGATGACGGTCTCGGGTCGGGGAACATCGACTGCTCGACCCGGCACCGATCGGGATGCTGGGGGCACCGGCAGGACGTGCTCTGGAACTTCGCCTCGCCGGGGTCGCCGACCCCGGGGCTCGCGATGGGCGCGGCGATGACCGGTCGGCGCCAGGCGCTCCTGATCACCGCGCGGTACGGGGGCCGGCTCCCCCACCTCGTCTACACCTGGGCGCAAGCCCGCGCGGCCGGCGCGGGCCGGCACACCTACCGAGTCGCCGCTCCTCGCTGAGTCGGCCTGCGCACCGGGCCGCCGCGTGAGTTCCGGCGCTCGGACCTGTGGCCGCCCCGGGACTTTGCAACTTTGGCCACAAGGCCAACGACCGGGCGGCGTGCCCCTCATACGCTGCCGGTCATGTTCACCATTCCCAAAGGCGCATTCACCCCGAGCATCGTGCGGCTTCGTCGGACGATGGGTGAAATGCGCGCAATCAAAGCCTCATTCGGCCTATAACCCCGTCACCCGCACGCCGCGCAAGCGACGTGCGGGTGATTGGACCGCGCGCCCGACGGACCGCCGTGACCCGGTGGCGCGTCCGGTTGCGCGCCGATCGCCGGCTGCTCACAGCGTGGGCACAGCGCATCACCGCCGTCTCTTAACGCTGCTCATATCTGGCATTCAGGGACGCGCGCAACACTGGTTCCCATGAGAACCCCATCGAGTCCCCACCAGCCCGAGCCGTCCAGCAATATTGCGGGCGTGGCAAAGCGCGAGCGCGGCCAGCGCCGCCTGCGGAAGGCGACCATCCTCACGGTCGCAGGTGCCGCCCTCGTGGCCGTCGTGGGTACGAGTCTCGCCTCGCAGCCGACGACGCACCACACCTCCAGCGCCGCCAGCGGTGGCGTGGCCTCGAGTGCGGCCGCGATCGCCGCCGCCCAGCAGGCCGCCGCCAACCAGGCCTCGGCGTCGAGCGGGAACCCGAGCGCGTCGGCGGCCACCCCGTCACAGTCCCAGAGCGTGCCGGTGGCCTCCTCCGGCGGTTCCTAGGCCCCGGACTCTCCGAAGGCCGCACGCGTCGACGGCCGGCTCAGCCACCACAGTCCGACCAGCGGCAGGATCAGCGGGACGAAGCCGTACCCGATGCCGAACTTCGACCACACGCTGGCGTCGTGGAACAGCCCGGAGTCGGCCACGCTCAACAGGCCGACCACGATCACGCCGACGAACTCGATGCACAACGCGACGACCGCGGTCTTCCACGAGTTCGACGACGGGAACGTGAAGCAGATCGCCGCCAACAGGTAGATCACCGCGGCGACGGCGCTCAGGGTGTAGGCCACCGGCGCGTGGGAATACTTCGTCGCGATCTGAAAGACGGCCCGGGCACCGGCCGACAGCGCAAAGAGCGTGTAGACGGCGGCCAGGAGGCGGCCGATGCCCTGGCCTTGGCGGGGAGCTGATGCGGTCATGGTCTGTGGTCTACCAGAGCGCCAGCAGGCGCAGGACGGCGACCGCGACGGCAAACGTCACCGCGGCCATGACCGCCGCATCCCAGTGGTTGGCCTGGGGAGAGCGCGCACGGACAATCCCATAGGGCACGAGGACGACCGTTGCCACCAGGTATCCGAGGTACTCCCCCATCGACGGCGGACGATGGCCGCCCGCGATGACGATCAGCGCCACGACCGCCTGGATGAGCAGCTCGATCTCACCGACGACGGCGGCGGCGATGTAGGTCCGGTCCGGCGTGCGGCGTGTCACGGCGAGTACGAGTCCCCAGACGCTCAGTGCCATCAGGAATACGACGATCGCCAGGGAGACAATTGCGTTCATTGCGCCCGGACCATACCCGCCCGGGCACCGCGCGGGCGGGCCCGCGCGGTGCCCGCGGCCTAGGATCCGGAGCGGTGCACGGCCTGCCACCAAACGGCGCGCGCCACAGACGATGACAGCCGCGATCACCACAGACCCCGCCCTTGCGGCCCGCATCCTCGCCGGAGGCGGCGTCGTCGGCGTTCCGACCGAGACCGTCTACGGCCTCGCCGCACACGCCGAGTACCCCGACGCGGTGCATCGGATCTTCACGATCAAGGGACGGCCGGCCGGTCATCCCCTGATCGTCCACGGCGCCGACGCGGGCGTGCTGGACCGCTATGCCGATGCCGTACCCGATGAGGTTCGCCGCCTCGGCGATGCGTTCTGGCCGGGGCCGCTCACGCTGATCGTCCCACGGAGCGGGCGGGTCCCCGATGTCGTGACCGGCGGGCGCGGAACGGTGGGGCTTCGCGTTCCGGACCATGCCCTGACCCTGCGAGTGCTGGAGCTCCTCGACGCGGGGGTCGCCGCGCCGTCGGCCAACCTGTTCGGTCGCACCAGCCCGACCACTGCCGCCCACGTCCAGCACGACCTCGGCGACGCGATCGACCTCGTCCTCGATGGCGGCACGTGCGCGATCGGCGTCGAGTCGACCATCCTCGACATGTCCGACGGTGATCCCGTGATCCTGCGTACCGGCGGCATTCAGGCCGAACAGATCGAGGCGGTCATCGGGCGCGCGGTGGCCCGGACCGCGCATGGCCCCGCGCGGGCGCCCGGCATGCTCGAGGTCCACTACTCCCCGTCCGCCCGGGTGCTGCTTGCCGACGCCGACGGGCTGGCGGACACGCTGGCCGCCCTCGGGGCCGCGGCGCGACCGGTCGTGGTGATCGCGCCCCGCCATGTCGTCGCGGACGGCGCGACACCGATCCTGCGGCCGCGCGGTCCACGATCCGAAGACTTCGCGCACGACCTCTACGGCCTGTTGCGGGACGCCGATGCCGCGGGCGCGGCGACCATCGTCGTTGTCCCCCCGACGGGCAAGGGCATCGCGATCGCCGTGCGCGATCGCCTGCGGCGGGCCGCCGCAGCCGGCGCATCAGCCCACTAGCGCTCAGACGGGGTTGGCGGTCCCCCACCGATCCCAGTGGACGAACGTGTCCAGCGGGAGGCGCACACCGGGCTTGAAGTCGTCGCCGATCGTGTAGGCGAGCGGGATCAGCGCCGTCTGCATGACCTCGTCGTACGGGATGCCGAGGACCTCGGCCGCCTCGCGCTCATAGAACAGGTGAATTGTCGTCCAGGCGGTGCCCAGGCTCCGGGCGCGGGCCGCCAGCATGAAGCTCCAGACCGCCGGGAGCACGGACCCGAAGTGCGAGGCGACCGCGACGGGCTCGCGACCGTCCACGCGATGCCGGATGACGGGGATCACCAGCACGGGCACCCGCTCGAGATTGTCGGCCAGGTACTGGGCGGACGCCCCGATGCGCTTCTGTCGGGCACGTGCGACGGGGTCGCTCGCCGGTGGGGACGGTGGCTCGACCATCCCTTCGGTGACGTAACGGTCCCACCCTTTGCGGTAGATCTCGGCGAGCGCGAGACGCGTCGCGGGATCCGTCACCACGATGAACGACCAGAGTTGCCGGTTGCCGCCGGTCGGCGCCTGCTGTGCCAAGGCGAGGCATTCCTCGACCACGCCGCGCGGCACCGGCCGCTCCAGATCAAGCCGCTTGCGGACCGACCGCGTCGTCCTCAGCAGGGTGTCGATCTCGTCGATGTCCACGTGCCGCCGCCTCCCGATGATCCCGTCGCCGACGCGACACTAACGCGGACGTGGCGGACGCGGTGGGGACAACGGTGCCGTGGCGGCGGTTAGTCTGCGCTGGCCGGCCCGCGTCCGCCCGGCACACACCCCGACGATCGGCGCATCCGTGTCCGACGAAACTCGCATCCATCTGGTTGACGGCACCTGGGAGCTGTTTCGGCACCACTTCGGCATGCCGAGCGGGGTCCGGTCACGGGAGGGTGCCGCCGTCCGGGCCGTCGCGCGATCCCTGGCGGGCCTGCTCGAGTCCGGCGCCACCCACATCGCCGTCGCCACCGATCAGGTCGTCGAATCGTTCCGCAACGGTCTCTGGTCCGGCTACAAGACCGGCGCGGGGATCGACCCCCACCTGTTCGCGCAGTTCCCGCTGCTGGAACAGGTCACTGCCGCGTGCGGGATCACCGTCTGGGCCATGGTCGAGTTCGAGGCCGACGACGCCCTCGCGAGCGCCGCCCGGACGGCGGCGACCGATCTCGAGGTCGCGCAGGTCGTGATCTGCTCGCCCGACAAGGACCTGGCACAGTGCGTGCGCGGGTCGCGGGTCGTCCAGTGGGACCGGCGGAACGACGAGATCCGTGACGAGGACGGCATCTACGCCCACTTCGGTGTCCGTCCTGCCCAGATCCCCGACTGGCTGGCGCTGGTCGGAGACAGCGCCGACGGATTCCCGGGCCTCAAGGGCTGGGGTGCCCGCTCCGCTGCGGCCGTCCTCGATGCATACGGATCGCTCGAGGCGATCCCCGCCGACCCGGCGCTGTGGTCGGTGCCCGTCCGCGGTGCCGCGCGCCTGGCCGAGGTCCTCGCCGGGGACCATGACGCGGCCATCCTGTTTCGGCGCCTGGCGCGGCTGCGGGACGATCTCGACGTGCTGCCCGACGGGGTCGCGGGAATCCGCTGGCGGGGGCCCGCCGACGACCTGGCGGGACTTGCCGTGCAGATCGGGGCGCCGGAGCTGCCGGAACGGCTGGCCCGGATCGCGGCGGATCGGTCCGGCTAGCCCGCGAGCGTCCGTATGTCGGCCGCCAGATCCGGCACGCTGATCGGAATCGCGCCCGCGTACGTCCCCACTTCGCGGCCGTGGCGATCGATCAGCACCACGAGCGCGGTGTGGGTCGACCGGATCGCATCGGTGGGCTGTGCGCGAATGCCCCACGCCTGCCAGAGCGGCGCGAGGGTCGCCTGGGGTCCGACGATGTAGTTCATCCGACCTGTGAGGTGGTGGACGGCCAGAAACGCGTTGACCTCCTTGGGCGTGTCCCCCACCGGGTCGACCGAGATCGCCACGGTGTCGATCCGGCCGGCGGTGCCCGGACCGACGGCGTCGAGCGCCGCCGAGATCTCACCGGCGATCAGCGGGCACGAGGTCGTGCATTTCGCGTACAGGAACGTGACGAGTGCCGGACGGCCGCCTTCCGGAACACTGACGAGATTGCCGGTGGAATCGCGTCCGGCGGTCGGGGGCGCAGCGACCGGAGGGCTGATCGGCACGGCATGCAGCGGCGGCGTGCCGCCGGACCCGTTGACCACGATCACGACGACCACGGCGAGCGCGCCGATCGCCGCCGCGACGATGGCGACCAAAACCCAGGCGCGTCGTTTCACGGGCGCATCGTACTAGAGCCCACGACCCGGATCGGACGGCCCCGGGTCCGGGCACCGTTCACGCGCCCGGCCGCACCTTCGCAGCGTGAGCCACCGCGGGCATGGGATCGACGACCGCGACCACAGACTCCTCCTGGCTGGGCACCGGCCCCCGCATCGCGGAGACCGCCGCGCCGATCAGGGAGAAGCCGCACAGGATCCACAGTGCCAGGTGCATTCCGTCCATAAAGGGCGCCAGGCGTGCCGGAGAGAGCCCGGTGGTGAGGCCCGAGAAGATCGAGAACAGCAGCAACGTCGGCACCACCGATGTCACGATCATCAGCATCAGCGCAATGGAGATCACCGCTCCCGTGTTTTGGAGCATCACGCGGGTGCCCGATGCGATGCCGCGGCGCCACGGCGGGACCGCGGCCATCATCGCGCTGGTATTCGGCGAGTTGAACACGCCGGATCCGATGCCCGCGATGGTGAGCCAGATGGCGGAGACCCAAAACGGGCTGTCGACCTGAAGCGTGGTCATCCCGGCCAGCCCCAGTGCGGTCAGCAGCATTCCCAGCACCGCCGGCGCCCGCGAGCCGTGGCGATCCGCCCACGCGCCGGCGATCGGCGAGGCGACGAGCATGCCGATGGCCAGCGGCGCGAGCATCAGGCCGGCCGTGATCGGATCCTGCTTCTGCGGACCCTGGAAGTAGAACACGAACAGGAACATGAGGGCGAACCGCGCCAATCCGTTCAGGAACGCGGCGGCGGCGGCGGCCGAATAGACCCGGATCCGGAACAGCGACAGGTCGAGCATCGGTGCCTCGACGCGCGACTCGACCCAGATGAAGATCGGCAGGCAGACAACCCCGAGCGCGAGCCCGATCACCACCATCGGCGCCGACCACCCGTCGAGACCGGCATCCGAGAGGCCCAGCACGAGCCCCGTCAGGCCGATCAGCATCAGGATGTTCCCGGCCCAGTCCAATCTGCGCGTCTCGTCGGACCGGAGCGTCTCGTGGAGAATCAGCCATGCCCAGAGGGTCCCGGCAATGCCGAGCGGTACGTTGAACCAGAAGACCCACTGCCAGCCGAAGGTCACGAGCCAGCCACCGAGCACCGGACCGATCACGAGCCCGACGGCGGCGACCATGACATTCGTGCCCATCGCCAGGCCCAGGCGCTCCCGCGGAAACACATCGGTCACGAGCGCGCCCGCGTTGGCAAAGATCAGCGCCCCGCCGACTCCCTGGATCACGCGCCAGACGATCAACGCGGTACCGGAGCTCGAGAATCCGGCTCCCAGCGAGGCCAGCGTGAACAGCGCCGATCCCGAGCACGTACAGGCGCTTGCGCCCGATCTGGTCGGCCAGTCGCCCTGCCGGCAGCAGCAGCACCGTGCTCGACACCATGTAGGCCAGGATCACCCACACCAGAGTGAGCAGGGACGTGTGCAGCGCGCGCTCGAGGTTGGGCAACGCGATCAGCAGCGTGCCGCTGTTCACGGTCGCCAGGAACATGCCCAGGCTCGTGACCGACAGCACCCACCAGCAGTAGTTCTCGTGGTCGGCGTGGACACCAACGCGGCGCCGCGTCGCAGGGGCAGCGGAACCCATGATCGTTAGTGTACTACCGACTCGACGACCGGTCTGCCCCATCGGACCGACACCGTGCTGCGATCCGGTACGGCGTGCCCATGCACCTCCCGGGCCGGTCCGACGCCCCGGTGCCGGTCGGGGGTGGCGCGTCGGCGTCCCGTCATGGCCGCCGGATCGTGGCGCCCGCACGCGGGACCGTCGCGGTGCATCCCGCGCGCGCCCGGGCGGGCGTCCCGCACTCCCCCTTACGGCGCCACCGCGATGTCATCGGGAGTGTTGCCGGAGACGTTGCCGCCCGCGCCGGCGACACAGTTCACCAGGGTCCCGTGGTCGTTGTAGATCCCGCCGCCGACGGCAGCGAGAACGGTTCCGGCCCGATTGTTGGTGATGCTGCTGGAGTCGTTGAGCGTCACCGTGCCGCCGGCGTTGTCGACCCCGCCACCGGGGGCACACTCGGCGGCGTTGCCGGAGATCGTACTCGCGTCGTTGAGCGTGAGGGCTCCTGCGTTCATGACACCACCGCCGCCGCCGCAACGCCCACCCGCCGTGTTGTCGGTCACGCTGCTCGTGTCGTTGAGCGTCACGGTGCCGCTGATGTTGTCGATGCCGCCGCCCACCGGCGCGGCGTTGCCCGACACGCTGCTGGTGTCGTTGAGCGTCACGGTGCCGCCGTCATTGGCGATGGCGCCGCCGATATAGCCGTTGTTTCCCGAGACGCTCGTGGATCCCCACAGCTCCAGGGTCCCGAAGTTCTCGATGCCGGCCGCTCCCGCGTCGTACGCCGAGTTCCCGGTGATGCCCGCATCGATGATCGACAGCGTCCCGTAATTGTTGATGGCGCCGCCCGATCCCGTGGTCGCGCCGTGCCCATCGCTGACGGGGTCGCTGGGCGCACGCCCACCGGTGACCGTCAGGTTGATGATGCGCACCGAACCTGCGGTGACGGTGATGACCAGTCCGATGCGATCACCGGTCAGCGTTGGCGGGCCAAATGCGGGCGCGCTCTGGCCGATGATGTCGAGATTCTTGCCGATCGACGTCGTTCCGTGGCACGTGCCGTAGACCTCGAGCGAATCGCCGGCGGTCGCGGTCGCAACCGCACCCTGCAACGTCGTCGCGGCGGGCAGCGGGCGGGTTCCGTCGACGACAAGACAGGAACCCGCCGCGATGGTGCTCCGCCATCCTGTCGCCGAGGTGGCGAATCTCACCCCGTCGCCGATCGCCGTGAGCCCGACCGTGTATGGCGCCCCGGCGGTCAGTCCGGTGAAGGTCAATCCGGACGACGTGACGCGCCGCGCGGCTCGGCAATGGGTGTGCCCCGGTCCGCAGAGTCGGGCGCCGTAGGCAGTCGCATGCGGGACCGCGCGGAACGGCTCGAGCGTGACCGAGTTCGGACCGGAGGCGACCGCAAACCCTGGCGTGGCGAGCGGCGACGCACCGGCGACGCCGACCCGACGCACGACGGGCGAATTTGCGAACCGTCGGTCACCGCTGACGGCCATCAGCTCGACCAGATATCGACGGCCGCCGGCAAGCCCGCCGAATGCGTGTCCGGCCGGCGTGATCAGCACCCGGCGCGTGCATGGGGACCCGGAGCGGACGCACAGCAGCGCGAGATACGACGCGGCATGCGGCACCGGGCGAAAGCGGCCGATCACCAGGGCACCCGGTGCGCGATGGACGGCCAACGACGGTGACGCCAGTGGCGGCACGCGCGCACCGACGGTCGCCCGGGCCGCGACCGCGTGACCGGCCACGAGCAGGACGGCGACCAGCCCGCCGACAAGCGCACCGCGTCGCGAGACCATCACAGATGTCCATCTACGAGTCATCATTTGCCTCTACGGCGCCGACCGGTGCGCCCCTTCGTATGATGGCGCCCGCAGCGCCCGGAAGGAATCCCGCGCACGGCTAGACGTGCGACGGCCCCATCCCCCGTTCGAGCCGGTCCGGATGGCGCGCGTCCCGAGGAGCGCGGGCCCACCGCGTGGCCGCCGGTCACCCCGCGATCCGTCCGGACTAGGCGGTCGGCAGCGCCCGACGCAATGCGCCCACATAGGGGCGCCGGGCGATGATGACGACGCCGCTGAAGCGGCCACGCTGCGTCGACAGCAGTTTCTGCGCGTGGTTTCCCGTCGGGTCTTGGTGTGCGCGGCGCCAGAGGCCCATGCCGCGCCGCGGGCCGAACCTGCGCATCACCTCGCGGCGTGCCGGAAGCTCGAGCGGATAGTGCGCGACCGACTCGACCTCGAGCCCCGCGGCGGACAACAGCGCACGCCATCCGGACTCGGTCTGGGGGTAGAGCGCCCCGTTGGCCGGATCGGCCAAGGTTCCGGAGATTCCGGACGTCGCATCGGCCGACAGCCCGACGTCGCGAACACACAGCTCATGGAGGCCGATCCGTCCGTTGGGCCGCAACAGCCGTACGGCCTCGGCAACCACCGCTGCCTGCACGTCCGGCGGGAGGGTGAACAGCAGGCCTTCGCTGACGACGACGGTCGCACTCTCATCCGGCAGCCCGGTGGCATCCGGCGAGCCCGTCTGTGTGCAGGTGACCTGACTCGGCACCGAATCCACCGCGAACTCGGCATCGCTCGACCCGCCGCAGATAGCCGTCCACGAATAGACGTTGGCCTCCGTCGCCTCAAGACCGGCGTCGCCCGTCCCGGGCGCCAGATCGACGATGCGGTCCCCGGAACGGATGTCGAGAGCATCGACCAGCGCGAGCGATCCGTCCGGACCTCCGGGCTGCATCGCCCATACACCGAGATGCCGTGGCACCACACCTCCGGATCCCGACACCGCTGTGCTCGCGCTCATTGGTCTCCTCGTGTACCGCCGACGACAGCTAGCGCCACGAGAGCCACCCGCCTGCGCAGCGCAACGATACGCCGAGGCCGCCGTGATCGGTCATGCCGATGGTGGAATTCGCTCATCCGACCCCGACTCGGCCGCCTTTTCGGCGGCCTTTCGAGCCGCCGCCTGGCCGTGCAACCTCCGGGCGCGCTCGGCCCGAGTTGCGCCCACCAAGGCGAATGTGAGCATCGCACCCCAGAAGACCCCGTACCCGATTGCGCGTCCGACCGAAATGTTTGGGACGAAAAGCCAAATATGAAGCAATGAAATGCCGATGATGGCTATCGGAGCCACTACGGCGATCTGCACAAGGACGCTCAGATCCTCCCACCACACCACAATGCGGGGACGTGATTGCGGTGCGGGGTCCACGCGGCACACAATAGCGACAGCACATCGAGGAGACCGGTAGCCCCCAGATGGCAATCGACCTGACTTCCTTCCGCAAATGGGCGGATACCCTGGCCGATCTCGACGGCATGGCATCCGTCCTGTCGTGGGATCGCGCGGTGACGATGCCACCGTCGGGTGCCGCGTCACGCAGCCACCAGCTGGAGACCCTGGCGGCCGTCGCTCATCGCGAGCTGACGCGTCCCGGTATCGGCGAGATCCTTGATGCCATCGCCCACGACGACGGTATCGACCCGGCGACCCGGCGCGAGGCCGAATTGCTGGGGCGCGAGCGCGCTCGCGCCGAGCGCCTGCCGGAAGACCTGGTCCGCGCCATCAGTGCGGCCGAATCCGAGACGTTCGGGGCATGGTCGTCATCTCAAGGTGCCGGCGGTTGGAACAGGGTTGCCGGACCGCTGGGCCGCCTCGTTGACCTGAAGCGGACCGAGGCAACCGCCATCGGCATCGGCAGCGACCCGTACGACGCCATGCTCGACGAGTACGAGCCCGGTGCGACGCGCGCGACCCTCGCCCCGGTGTTCGGCGCACTGGCAGACCGCCTGGCGCCACTGGTGACGACCGGCGCGGCGCTCGCGCCGGCCCCGATGCCCGAGCGGTACTGGCCGCATGACCGGCAGATGCAGCTGGCGCGCGACGTGGCGCGCATGATCGGCTTCGACCTCGACGACGGCCGCATCGGCGAATCGGCACATCCGTTCACCGGGACGCTCGGCGACGGCGACGTGCGCTTCAGCACGCGCATCGACGAGCGCAACCCGATCAGCAATATCTCGACCGTGCTGCACGAGGCCGGGCACGCACTCTACGAACAGGGCTTCACGCGCGTCTTCACCCGCAGCGCCTTGCGCAATGCGCCGTCGCTCGGCGCGCACGAGGCCCAGGCCCGCTTCTGGGAGAACCACATCGGCGGCTCCGTGGAATTCTGGCGGCTGATCGAACCGCGGATGCGGGATCTGTTCCCCGACGCGATGGAGGGAATGACTGCCGAGTCGCTGCACGCCCACGCGACCGCCGTTCGCCGCTCACTGATCCGGGTCGAGGCCGATGAGGTCACGTACAACCTCCACGTCGTGCTCCGGTTCGAACTCGAGTCGGCGCTGTTGTCCGGCAACCTCGACGTCGCGGACCTGCCGTCCGCGTGGAATTCCCGCATGCACGATCTGCTCGGTATCACGCCATCGTCGGCGGCCGAAGGCGTCCTGCAGGACGTTCACTGGATGGAAGGGATGTTCGGGTACTTCCCGACCTACACCCTCGGCAACCTCTATGCCGCCCAGCTGGCCGACGCCGTCGACGCAGCCGTCGGCGGCCTCGAAGAGGCGATCGGCCATGCGGCGTTCCCCGACATCGCCGACTTTCTGCGCACGCGGATCTACCGGTTCGGCGCCCTGGTGCCGACGGCCGACCTCATGCGGAGCGGCGACCGGTGTTCCCTTTGGGCCGGAAGCGCTGCTCAACCACCTGGAGCGACGGGCGCTCGCACCCCTCGCAACGACCGCCGGCCGGTGACCGGCGGCGGCGCCCCGGGGCTCCGGCCGGGGGACGCAGCTGCCGATACCACCTGTGATGCGATCGACCGTTGCACTGCTCGCGACAGGCCTTTGCGCTCTCGGCGTCGCCGTGACCGTCGCGAATGCGAGCCCCGGATCCGCGAGCCCCGGCCCCGCCGCCCACGCCCGTGCCACGGCGACCGCCGATGCGCAGCTGATCGCGGCGCTGAAGGTGCGCATGACTGCGGCTCGACAGCTCGAGCACGCCACGTTGACCGCGATCGAGCAGCGCCTGCGCGCGATCTACGCGACGCCCGACGAAGATCCGGTCATGGTGCTCCTGGCGGGCAACATCACCGAAGCGGTCGACTTGGCCAATCTCAACGATGCGGTGTCCCGCTCGGATGCGCAACTGCTGTCCAACTACACCAACTCGCTGGCCAATCTCCAGACCGCCCAGGCGGAGTTGGCCGAGAACATGGTCCGCGTCACCGCCGGCGCACGACTGGCGGCCGCACGCGCCGCCGCCCGCGCGCCCGCGCGCACCGTCGCCGCCGCGACGCCGGTTGCCCGGGCTCGTCGGCGGGTCCGGGTCGGGCGGACTGCCGGCCGCGCTTCTCGCCCAGCACGCGCTTCCGGGGTCCGTTCCCATCGATCCCCGTACGGGCCGTCCGTACCGCAGCACGCCCTAGCGACAACCCTCGACCTTAGGTTAAGGTTGAACTATTCGGTGGCCGTCAACCGACACGGCGGCCCCGACCGTACCCGCGGCGTTGCGCAGTCGGGCGATCACGACACGTGGACGCACATCCAGCAGTGACACAAAGTGCGCCGAGTCGACGGTGATCTCGCCGCCCAGCAAGATCATGTCCGGCCACACGAGCGCATCGATCCGGCGCAGATAGGTCTCGAGCCGCGCGGCCCACTGTTCCCACGTGAGCCCCTCATCGATCTTGGGCTTGGCGGCCGCACGATTCTCCGCCGGCGCACCGTCGATCTCGATATGGCCGAACTCGAGATTCGGCACGAGGACCCCGTCGACAAACAGTGCCGATCCGATCCCGGTCCCCAACGTGAGCATGAGCACGACGCCCGTCTCGCCGAGCCCGGCACCAAAGCGCATCTCCGCGATGCCGGCGGCATCCGCGTCGTTGAGCACGACGCACGGACGGCGCAACGCTGCCCGAAAGTGCTCCTGCGCCGGGCAGCCGATCCACGACGACGCCAAGTGGGTGGCCGCAAGGATACGCCCGTGCACGACCGGTCCGGGGAACCCGATCCCGACCGGCAGGTCCGGCGCAAGCCCCTCGGCAAGGTCGACGACGATCCCCGCCATCTCGTCCGGACCGCAGTCGACCGGCGTCGGCACCCAGCGCCGATCGCCGATCAGTGTGCCGGCAATCGTGTCCACAAGCCCCGCTTTGACGCCCGTTCCTCCGATATCGATCCCGATGGCCTCTATTCGGGGAGCTCCTCGTTTGCGTAGTGGACCAGCGACATCACCTCGTGCGGCGCAAGGCGTTCGCGCCCGCCCAGGAAGTCCAACTCGACGATGAACGCCGTTCCGACGACGATCCCCCCCTGGGCCTCGACCAGCGCGACCTTTGCGGCGCCGGTGCCTCCGGTGGCCAGCAGATCGTCGTGGATCAGGACCCGCTGCCCGGGATGGATCGCGCCGTCCTGGATCTCCAGCCGATCCGTGCCGTATTCCAGCGCGTAGTCGTGTCCGATCGTGATGCCCGGGAGCTTTCCCGGCTTGCGTGCGGCCACGAAGCCGACCCCCAGGGCCCGCGCGATTCCGCCACCGAGAATGAACCCGCGCGATTCGGCACCGAGGACCACGTCGACCTGGCGAGGGCGCGCCCAGTCGGCGATCCGCGCAATGACGTAGTCGAGTGCATCCGGGTCGGCGAAGACCGGCATCACGTCATAAAAGACGATGCCCGGCTTCGGGTGATCCGGCACGCGCCCGATGATGGCGTCGAGATCCATCACCCGTTCGTCTGCACGCGACCACGCAACTCGGTGACCAACAGCAGGTGGCGCATGTGCGACACGAGCCCGGCAAGATCGTCGAGCGCGTTGAACGCCTCGGCCCGACGCTCCGGATTGCGCGACCGCAGTCCGGTCGACAGCAGCTGCTCCAGCAGGCTTGCCTCGCGCTCGGCCGCAGTCCGGAACATCCGCAGATGGCGGGGTTCCACGCCGTATTGCGCCAGCTCGGCCGCGGACTGGACGACCTCGACGGAGACTTCATCGAACCCGTCGGAGGCGTCGATCAGCCCATAGTCACCGAGATCCCGCACCAGCGCCGGTGACGCACCCGTCCGCTCAAGGAGCTCATCGAGCGTATAGCGGCGACTGGGGGCCGGCTCGGACAGCTGCGCGCGCTTGATCTGCTTGGCCTGGGCGGTGGCGCTGAAGCTGGCGGAGGCGCTCGACTCGAGCTCCTGGCGGATCACCCGAAGCGGCAGGAACTCGTCCCGCTGCAGCCGCAGAACGGTGCGCAGCCGCTCGAGGTCCTCCTGGGTAAACAGGCGGTACCCGCCCGGCGTGCGCTTCGGCGCGACGAGCTTCTGATCCTCGAGATAGCGGATCTTCGAGATGGAGATCGTCGGAAAGTCCGCCTTCAACGCGTCGCAGACCGCGCCGATGGACAGCGTTGCCTCGCCCGGGACATGCTCGGTCATCCGCTCGGACGTGGTGGTCATGGGTTGAGCAGCACCAGTCGAAACTTGCCGACCTGAACCTCGTCCCCGTTTTGCAGCCGCTCCTCGTCGTGAATCCGCCGACGGTTGACATACGTCCCGTTCAGGCTCCCCAAGTCGCGCAGCACGAGTCCTTCGACCCGGTGCTCGAGTTGGGAGTGGTGCCGGCTCACGGTGATGTCGTCGAGAAAGATGTCTGCGTCCGGCGAGCGCCCGATCGTGACGATCCCCGTCCGCGGAATCGGAAAGACCACGCCCGTGGGTCCCCCGGCACGAACTGCCAGCACCGGACCCTCGAGGTTGTCGGCGTCGGCGATCCCGAACGTCGGGCCGTCAACGACGCTAAAGGGCCCCGTGCTCTCGAGGGTCACGCCGTCAGGGTGCAGCGGCGCGCCGCAGTTGCTGCAGAAGCGGTGCGAGGCGCTCTGCGGCTGATCGCATTCGGGGCAGCGCACGGGTGTTACTCCGTTCCGCCGGGATCCTCTTGCAGCCGATCCACATCCGGGATACGGCCCGCGAGAATCCGTGCGAGTGCGTCCACGTCGACGACGGACAACTCACCCTCGTCCTTGGTGGTCAGCCGACGAACGAGCTCTTGGCGGAGCATGTCGATCCGACCGTGCAGCACACGGCGCTGCATCGAGACCTCACGCTCAGCTTGAGTCAGATCCTTGATGAGCTCCTTGAGCTCGGCATCGGGGAGTGACGCAAGGTCGGGCAGTGGTTCGAGCTCCATCTGAGTGGCTCCTTCGCGGTGGCAGATCGACAGCATAGCGCCACAACGGGCGAACCCTCAAGTTTGGGTTGAGATACCTCTCCCCCGCAGTGCGGCGACCGCCGTCCAGACGTAGTGGATGAAGCTGGCCACCGACAGCACGACCGCGATCCAGAACACGACATCGATCCAGGCCGCCGTGCTCAAGAGGGCCAAACCGACGGCGGTCATGGCCAGAAACGACGAGATTTTGCCGAACCGGTCGACCCGCAGATCGATGCCGGAATTGCGCATCACGACGACGCCGATGATCAGCGCTGCGTCCCGTACGAGGATGATGAGCGGACCCACCGGACCGAAGCGCCCGATCGCGATCAGGCCGATCAGCCCGACCGCGACCAACATGCGGTCCGCGAACGGGTCGGCGATCCGCCCGAAGTCCGACTCGGCGTGCAGTGCCCGGGCCAACTTCCCGTCGATGAAGTCCGTCACGGCGACGGCGGCAAAGGTCCACGCGGCCATCGCGCTGGTGGGGCCCCCATCGACGGCCAGCATCCAGACGATGACGGGCAGCGCGAGCAGCCGCGCGACCGTGAGCGCGTTCGGTACCCAGTGCAGCCGGCGGGCCGTGTGTGGACTGACGCGCATGAGAAAACGAAGTCGGGGCGAGAGGATTTGAACCTCCGACCGCCCGGCCCCCAGCCGGGTGCGCTACCAGACTGCGCCACGCCCCGTGACACGGGGCAAGGCTACCACAGCGGGTTGCCCCTCCCCCATGCGCCAGCCCCGTCCCAACGGCGCGCCGGCACTGCGCTCAGCGCTGGTGCGACCAGAGGCTGAGAATCGCCGCGGCAGCACCGTGGAGGGGCACATCGTGGCGTTCACGGCCGCGGCGGATTTGCACCTCGAGCGGCCCGTCCGGCAGCGTGCGCTTGCCGATCGTGACGCGGATCGGGCACCCCAGCAGCTCGGCCTCGACGAACTTCTCGCCCGGCTTGGTGGCCTCACGGTCGTCGAGCAGGACCTCGAGCCCCAGGTCGCTCAGTTGGACGAACAACGAGTCGGCATAGTCCGCTTGCGGACTCGCCGCGTCGCCGACGAGCACGATGTGGACGTCGAAGGGTGCGAGCGCCTTCGGCCAGACGATGCCGGCGTCGTCATGCGACTGCTCGATCGCCGCGGCCAGCACGCGGGCGGGGCCAATCCCGTAGGAGCCCATGACGATCGGGCGCTCCTGGCTGTCCGCGTTGAGATAGGTCGCCCCGAGCGGCACCGAGTACTTGGTCCCGAGCTTGAAGATGTTGCCGATCTCGATCACCGGTTCCATCACGAGCGGCTCACCCGAGACCGGGCACCCCTCTCCGGCAAGCACGGTGCGAATGTCGGCCTGCTCCGCGACGAAGTCGCGCCCGAGCACGACCCCGCGCAGGTGCTCGCCGTCGCGGTTGGCACCCGTGATGTAGTGCCCGGTGGCAATCGTCGGATCGGCGACGATGCGTACGCCCTCGACCCCGACCGGGCCGATCGATCCCGGCCCGGCGCCGAACCACTCCCGGATCTCGTCCGGCTGCGCGGGCCGGTGGCGACCGACGACATGGCTGAGCTTCTTCTCGTGCAGCGCGTGCTCCCCGCGCACCAGCGCAAGGACCGGGCCCGTATCCGTGACAACCACAACGCTCTTGCACATGCGCGCCGCCGGAAGCCCTGTCGCGGCCGACAGCTCCTCGATCGTTCCGATCCCCGGGGTTGGGAACGGCTCAAAGGCGTCCGGGGTCTCGCCGAAGTCGGGGTCGATCGCGACCGACACGGCAAGCTCGACGTTGGCCGCGTATGCGCCCGACGGAGCCCGGGCGATGGTGTCCTCGCCGGCCGTACTCGGCGCCATGAATTCGTGCGCGCCCATCCCGCCCATCATCCCGACGTCAGATTCGACCATGTACCAGTCGAGCCCGGCGCGGTCGAAGATGCGGGCGTAGGCCTCGGCATGCGCTTCGTACGACTTCGCCAGACCCGTCTCGTCGGCATCGAGGGAGTACGAGTCCTTCATCGTGAACTCGCGCACCCGCAGGATGCCGCTCTTTGGGCGGGGCTCGTCACGGAGCTTGGTCTGGAACTGGTACCAGCTCTGCGGAAGGTCGCGGTACGAACGGATCTCCCGCGCCGCGTGCCAGGTGATGATCTCCTCGTGGGTCATGGCGAGCACCATCGCCCGCCCACCGCGATCCTCGAGGCGGAACTGCTCGTCGAGTCCGTACCGTCCCGTCGCCTCCCAGATCTCCGCCGGGTGCATCACCGGCAATTGGAACTCCTGCGCCCCGATCCGGTCCATCTCCTCGCGGATGACAGCGGTGATCCGCTCCAACGACCGCAGACCGAACGGCAGGAAGCTGTACAGCCCGGATGCCAACTGGCGCACGAGTCCTGCCCGCACCATCAGCTTGTGGCTGATCGCCTCGGCGTCCGCAGGGGCGTCGCGCAGCGTCGGCCAGAAGCGTCCGGACAGCCGCAATGAGCCTCCGTGTGGCGCGGCGGGCATCCGCCAGGTATGCGAGGTGTCGTCGCTCATGACGAGGCACCCTATCGTGCCGGGGCGGTGTCGTCCCCGCTACGCCGCGGGCGTGGTGACAGCGGCCCGCGGATAGTGCGACTCGACGTACTCCTCGACCATCGCGATGAACTCGTCGGCCAGATGGTCGCCCTCGAGCGTCGCCACCTTCTCGCCGTCGACGTACACCGGGGCCCGCGGTGCTTCGCCGGTTCCCGGCAGGCTGATGCCGATGTCCGCCGCGCGGCTCTCGCCGGGTCCGTTGACGATGCACCCCATGACGGCGACCGTGAGCTCGGCAACGCCCGGGCGTTCGGATTTCCACGACTCCATACGGGCGGCCAGGTGGACCTCGATCCGCTGGGCCAATTCCTGGAACACGGTGCTCGTCGTGCGTCCACACCCCGGACAGGCCGTCACCTGCGGCCGGAACTGCCGAAGTCCGAGCGCCTGCAGCAGTTCGCAACAGACGCGGACCTCGAGCGAGCGATCCGCTCCGGGCTCCGGGGTCAGGCTGGCCCGGATCGTGTCACCGATCCCCTGCTGGAGCAGGATCGACAGCGCAGCCGAGCTGGCGACGATCCCTTTACTGGACATGCCGGCCTCGGTCAGCCCCAGGTGCAGTGGGTAGTCACAGCGCCCGGCGAGCTCCTGGTAGACGGCGACCATCTCCTGGAGCCGGCTCGCCTTGCACGACAGCACGATCTTGTCGTGAGCAAGGCCCAATTCCTCGGCCGCCTCGGCCGAAGAGATGGCGCTGGCGATCATCGCCTCCCGGACGACGATGTCCGCCGCCTGGGGATCGGGACGACGGGCGTTGAGGTCCATCAGCTCGTCGAGCAACTCCGGGTCGAGCGATCCGAAGTTGACACCGATCCGCACGGGGCGGTCGAAGTCGATCGCGACCGCGATGATCTCCGCGAAGTGCGCGTCGTGGCGCGCGCCACGACCGACGTTGCCGGGATTGATCCGGTACTTGGCGAGCGCGTCCGCGCAATCCGGGAACTCCCGCAGGAGGGTGTGGCCGTTGTAGTGGAAGTCGCCGACCAACGGCACGTCGATCCCGTGGACCTCCTCCAGCCGGGATCGGATCTCGGAGACGCGTGCGGCGCTCGCGCGATTGTTGACCGTGATGCGCACGATCTCGGATCCCGCGCGGGCCAACTCGGCAACCTGGGCTGCGGTCCCGACCGCGTCGGCGGTATCGGTGTTGGTCATCGACTGGACGACCACCGGTGCGCCGCCGCCGACGGTGACCGACCCCACCCGGCACGCCACGCTCACCCGTCGCTTGGACTCATTCATCGCCAGACAACATTACTTGCCGAGCACGGTGCCGTTGGCGATGTTGATGACGTCCTTCTGTGCGACTACGACGAACAAGATCAGCATCAACGCGATGCCGACCACGGCGGCGCGTTCGTATGCGGCCGACGACAGCGCCCTCCCCCGGATCCTCTCGATCACGGCAAACAGGATGTGTCCACCGTCGAGGGGCGGGATCGGGATCAGATTGAAGATCGCCAAGGCGAGGCTCAGCACGCCGATAAACGCCAGGACCGTCGCCGCACCGCGGGAGGCAACGTCCGTGTACACGGCGCCGACCCCGATCACGCTCTGGACCTGGGTCGGGGTCTGGAACATGCGCACGCCCGTCTCCCGGACGACGTACCAGGTGTAGTCGGTGCCCTTCCAGATGCCGGCGACGGGGCCGGCAGTGGCCGTTGCGTATCCGAAGCCGACGCCGAGATGGCCGATGCAGCCGGTCTGCGTCGCCGGGTCGCAGGCGGCCCCTGCCGGGGTCACCGACTTGAGGTGCACCGTGCGGGTGACGTCGGTGCCGTCATGGGCGTAGGTCACCTGGACCGTCTCGCCGGGGTGAGCGGTCAGAATCTTGCGGAACACGGCCGGATCCGTGGCCCGCTGACCGTTGATCGCGACCACGGTGTCCCCGGGTCGCATCCCCGCACTCGCCGCCGGCGATTGCACCTCGACCTGGGCCAGCCTCGGAACCGGAGCGCCGCCGTTGGGGATGCCGATCCAGTACATCGCGGTAAAGGCGACGATCGCGACGAGGACGTTCACGAGCGGCCCCGCGGCGATCGTGGCAATCTTGCGCCACATCGTGGCCGAGTAGTAGGCCCGGGGAACGAGTTCCTCGGGGATCTCCTCGTCGCGGGACATCCCGCTGATCTTCACGTAGCCGCCGATCGGCAGCCACCCGACTGCGTACTGGGTCTCTCCCCGGGTCACGCTCGCGATCGGCCGACCCATGAACACCGAGAACCGCTCGACCCGCATGCCGCACCACTTGGCGACGACCATGTGGCCCGCCTCGTGCACGAGCACCAGGAAGATCAGGATGCCGACGAACTCGAGCAGGTAGCCCCAGGTGCTCATGCCCCCACCCCCGCGAGCGATCCCGCGACCTCGGCCCGAGCCTGTCGGTCCGCGTCCAGAACGGCTTCGAGATCGTCACCGCGACCGCCGGGCACCCGCTCGAGGGCGGTCTCCACGAGGGTGGCGATGTCGAGGAAGCCGATGCGACCCTCCAGGAATGCCGCGACGGCGACCTCGTTGGCGGCATTCAGCGCGGCGGGCGCAGTGCCGCCGGCACGCCCGGCATCCCAGGCGAGTCCGAGGCACCGGAACGTCTCGAGATCCGGCTCCATGAATTCGAGAGTACGACCTGCAAGCGGCATTTCCCCCCGCGACGGCGGCGCGTCGGGCCAGCGCAGCGCGAAGCCGATCGGTACCCGCATGTCCGGCGGGCCGAGGTGCGCCATCACCGAGCCGTCATCGAGGCGGATCATGGCGTGCACGACCGACTGCGGATGGACGACGACCTCGATGCGGTCGTACCCGACATCGAACAGGTGGTGCGCCTCGATGACCTCGAGCCCCTTGTTCATGAGCGTGGCCGAGTCGATCGTGATCTTGGCGCCCATCGTCCAGGTGGGGTGCGCAAGGGCATCGGCGGCGACCACATCCGCGAGCTCGGCGGAAGTCCGCCCGCGGAACGGTCCGCCCGAGGCAGTCAGGACGACCGCCCGCAATCGCTCGGGCGGCACGTCGGCGAGCAGCTGGTAGGCGGCAGAATGCTCGGAGTCCACCGGGATCAGACCCGCACCCGACCGCGCCCGGACGGCAGCCACGATCTCTCCGCCCGCGACCAGCGTCTCCTTGTTGGCGAGCGCGACCGGGAGCCCGCGCTCCAAGGCGGCGAGCGTCGGTCGAAGCCCGGCGGCGCCCACCAGCGCGTTGAGGACGACGTCCGGCTGGGTGGCGTCGATGAGCTCACCGAGATCGGCACTCGCGGCGAGAGTCCCGCCGCCGCCCGCGCAGACGGTGTGCGACACGCCATGGGTCGCGGCCTGGTCGCGCATCTGCGCGAGTCGCGTCCCGCAGGCCAGCCCGCAGACCACCAGATCAGGACATGCGTCGATGACCTCGAGGGCCTGGACACCGATCGAGCCGGTGGATCCTAAGACGAGAATGCGCCGCACGGGGTCCCAGTCTAGCGGGGGTTTCGCCGACTCCGACTCCCGTCGGTCCCCCGGGGACCCGTTCAGTCGACGAGCGCTTGGGCCGTCTCGCAGAAGGCGGCCACGAGCGCGACCGACGCATCCAGGTCGTCCGGGTGCAGCGTCTCGACCGATTGGTGGACGTACCGCGTCGGGATCGACACGCACCCGGCGATCGCACCGTCACCCGACAGCTGCAGTTCCCGCGTGTCGGTGCCCCCACGCGGCATGATCTCCAGCTGATGGCGGATGCCGCGGGCTTCGGCAACTTCGAGCAGATGCTCGACGACGACGGCCGGGACGATGACGCTAGTGTCGTAGACCTTGATCGCCGCCCCGCCCCCGACGATCGACACCTGCTGATGGGCGGGCGTACCCGGGCCGTCGTTGGCGAGGGTGATGTCCATGGCGAGGGCGACATCCGGACGGATGCGGGCCGCCGCAACGCGCGCGCCGCGCAGGCCCACCTCCTCTTGAACGGCCGCGACGGCGAAGATCTCGCAGTCGTGATCGCCAAGGGCGCGCATCGCCTCGATCATCACGTACAGCCCGGCCCGGTTGTCGAGGCTCTTGCTGGTGACCAGCTCACCCAGACGCGAGAGCTCACGCTCACGGGTGACCACGTCTCCCGGCCGGACGAGCTCGCGGACGCGTTCGACCGGCAGACCGATATCGACATAGAAGTCCTCGAGCTTGGGCGCGCGCTTGCGGTCCTCGTCGCTCATCAGGTGCACGGCCGTCGTGCCCATCACACCGAGCAGGTCCTCGCGACCGTGGACGATCACGCGCTGGGCCGTCAGCGTCTTCGCGTCGAATCCCCCGAGCGGCAGCACGCGCAGGAATCCGGATTCCTCGACGTGCTGCACCATGAAGGAGATCTCGTCCATGTGGGCGCACAGCATCAGACGAGGTCCGGACCCCGCCTTGCGGGCGACGAAGTTTCCGAGCGGATCCGTCCAGGTCTCGTCCGCAAGAGGGGCGAGTTCGCGCGCAACGACGCGCCGGATCTCCTCCTCGTGCCCCGGGGCGCCCGGGGTCCGGCACAGCTCTGCAAGCAGATCGAAGTTCACGCGATACACGCTACAGGGCGCGGGATGTCGGAGATCATTTGTATGCTTATGATCATGTGGTGGCGACGCCGGATCCGGGGATGACCAACACCCCTTCGACCATCGGCCCGATGACCGTCGATGCGCTGTTGAGTTGGCGACTCGTCGTCGCAGGACGCCTGGTGCGCACGATGGCCGATGCGCGCCTGAGCGGTCAGGCGGGCGGTGCGCCGGCGCTGGGCGCGCTGCTGCGCCTCGCCGATGAAGACGGCATCAGCCAGGCCGAGCTGGCCCGCCGCCAACGTGTCGAAGCTCCCAGCATGTGCCGGATGGTCGACCGGCTCGAGCGTGACGGCCTTGTGCGGCGCGATCGCGACGAGATCGACCGCCGCGTCATCCGCGTGCGGATCACGCCCGAAGGCCGGGCGGCCGCGGCGGCCGGCCGCCGATCGGTCGCCGAGATCGAGGCGCACGCCTTCGAGGCCCTGACCAACGACGAGCGCCAGACACTCGCCGATCTGCTCGGGCGCCTGCTCGACGGACTCCCCGAGATCGGAGAGTCGCCATAGTCGCCCGGGGCAATCTCAAACTCACCATGGCGGGGCTGATCGTCAGCTCGCTGGCCTTCGCCCTGATGCAGACTCTGGTGATCCCCGCGCTGCCTGTGCTCCAGGCAGACCTGCACACCTCCGCCCAGTGGATCACCTGGACCGTCTCCATCTACCTGCTGACCGGGTCGGTCGCGACGCCGATCATCGGCCGCCTCGGAGACCAGTACGGCAAGGTCCGGATGATGCTCGTGGCCCTGACGTCGTTCCTGATCGGGTCGATCGGGTGCCTGTTGTCGTGGAATGTCGCGTCGCTGATCGCATTCCGCGGGATGCAGGGCGTGGGCGCTGCCGTGTTCCCGCTCGCGTACGCGATCATCCGTGACGAGTTTCCGGAAGAAAAGTGGAGCGTGACGATGGGCACGGTCTCGTCCACGCTCGGCGTCGGCGGCGGGCTGGGCATCGTGTTGTCGGGCCTCATTGTCGACAACATGAACTGGCGCTGGCTGTTTGTGGTGTCCGCGCTGATCGGGCTCGTCGCCCTCGTCCTGGTGTGGCGCTTCATCCCGGAGTCGCCGGTTCGGGCCCCGTCCAAGCCCGACATCCTCGGTGCGCTGTTCCTGTCGGCCGGCCTGGTCTCGCTGCTCGTGGCACTGACCGAGGGCGAGCCGCAAGGCTGGCAGTCGCCGTTCGTGACCGGCATGTTCGCTGCCGCCGCCATCTTCTTGGTCGTCTGGGGATTCGTCGAATCGCGTGTCGCGCAGCCGATGGTCGACCTTCGGATGCTGGTACGCCGACCGGTGTTGTTTACGAATCTCACGGCGCTGCTGTCGGGGCTGTCGCTGTACGCGACCTGGGTGCTGCTGCCCACGTTCTTCCAACTGCCGTCAAATCTGCCTCCCGCCTACCAGCCGTTGGCCGACTACGGGTTCGGACTGAGCGTGCTGGTGGCCGGTCTCTGGATCCTGCCGTGCAGTTGCGCGATCGTCGTTGCCGGTCCGATCGGCGGCATCATGGGGCGGCGCTTCGGCCCGCGGATTCCGCTCGCCGTCGGGATGCTGCTGTTCGCCATCGGCGCGGCGTCGATTGCGCTGTTCCACAGCACCGTCGTCGAGGTATCGATGGCATTCATGGTGTGCGGGGTCGGCATCGGCTTCGCGTTCGCCGCCATGCCGCGTTTGATCGTGGGCGCGGTTGCGCCCTCCGAGACGGGCGTGGCGACCGGGATGAACAACGTCATCCGAACGATCGGCGGGGTCATCGGCGCCCAAGTCGCGGCCGCGCTGCTGGCGGCCAACACCTGGCCGGGCGAGTCGGTCCCGACCATCAACGGCTTCGTCCTGTCCTTCTGGCTGAGCGCCATCTGCGCCTTGGCGGGCGTCGCCACGGCGCTGCTGGTCACCGGCGGCGGACGACGCTGGCGGGTGCTCAGGGCCCGCGTCGAGCCGTCCATCCCCGAGCGGCAGGCCACGGCGACCGAGGTCGCGTAACCGTCGCCTGCCGGCCGCTGCGCACGAACCCGGCCGGGAGCGCGTGGCCTAGGTCAGCGCCACCGTGACGAAGTACGCGGCGACCGTCGCGAACATGAGCGCGTCGAACCGATCCAGGACACCCCCATGCGCCATCAGCAGGCGTCCCGAATCCTTGACGCCGATGTCGCGCTTGAGCATCGACTCGAAGAGGTCGCCGACAAAACCCGCGGCACAGATCGTCAGCCCGATCAACACGGAGTCCCAACCGGAGAGCCAGTCCATGTAGAGCCCGGCGACCCACACGGCGCCGGTGCCGACGATCACGCCGGTGATCAGACCTTCGAGGGTCTTGCCCGGCGAGACGAACGGCGCGATCCGCCGACGCCCCCAGAGCTTTCCGCCGACGAACGACGCGGTGTCGAAGACCCAGACGCCGACAAATACGTTTGCGACGGCGCCGCCGCCGTGCGGAAGCTGGCGGGTGGCAACCAACATGCCGAACGGGAGCGCAACATATGCCAGACCGAATGCCGTCACGGCCATCCGCGCGGTGATGTCGTCCCTGCGCGCCACGAGCAGGCCGCCCAACGCCACACAGCCGATGCCGATCGACAGCCCGAGCATCACGCCACGATCGGACGAGCCCATGCCCCACGCCAAGCTCGACCGCGGCGATCACCCCGACGTAGCCGGCCCAGCGCAGCGGCCGCCAGGCGGCCGTGAGCGAGTAGAACTCGTAGAGCGCAAGGATCGCGATCAGGCCGGCGACGGCCGCGAACACACCGCCGCCGACAACCACCACCGCGATCGCCACGATGACGCCGGGTATCGCGACCGCCAGCCGGGAACCCAAACCGCCGCCGCGCCGCAGGCGATCTCGGACCGACGGGCCCCGCGGCACGGTCTCGGCCGGCAACTGGTCGTCGTCGAACCAGTCCGCATCGTCGCCCTCCGGGACAGACCCGTCGCCCGCCGGTGGACGCACCTCGTCTCCCCGCAGGGTCACGAAATCGATGCCGTCGTCCCGGGGCGGAGCGTCGTCGTGCCGCCGCCGGCGGCGGAGTCGGTCGAAACGCGAGCTCACCGTCCGCCGAACCTGCGCTCGCGGGACGCGTAGTCGGCAATCGCGGCTTCGAGGTCGTCGGCCCCGAAGTCGGGCCACAGCCGCTCCGAGAAGTACAGCTCCGAGTACGCCGACTGCCACAGCAGGAAGTTGGAAAGCCGCTGCTCGCCGCTGGTCCGGATCACGAGTTCCGGGTCGCGGAGGTCGCCGTCGTAGAGGGCCGCGCGGAAGTCGTCCTCGGTCGGCTCAAGGACGCCGCGCGCGGCAAGCGCGGCAGCTGCGTCCAAGATCTCCTGGCGACCGCCATAGTTCATCGCGATGAACAGCCGCAGTCGCGAGTTGCCCGCGGTCAGCCCCTCGGCGTCATCGATGCGGCCACGCAGTCCGGCGTCGAGATCCGCGCGGCGACCGATGAAGCGAATCCGCACACCCTCGGCGTGCAACTCCGGAACCTCGCGATCGATCATCTCGGAGAACAGAACCATGAGGTCGTCGACCTCGTCCTGCGGGCGACGCCAGTTCTCGGTCGAAAACGAAAACACGGTCAGGTCGCGGACGCCCAGATCGCCCGCGCGACGTACGACATCCTTCAGCGCCCGCGCTCCGGCGCGGTGCCCGGCGCCGGTCGGCAGGCCGTGGGCACGGGCCCAGCGGCCGTTCCCGTCCATGATGATCGCGATGGATTCGGGGACGCGCGCGAGCGGTATGCGCGGCTGGGAACGGGCGGCCTTCCCCAACCCGAGTACCGAGCGGGCGGCCGACAGGCGCGATGCGATGGCCATGTGGGTGAGGGCCCGGATCCGTGACGGCGCGCCGTCAGACCTCGAGGATCTCGGCTTCCTTGCGGTGGAGCTGTTCGTCGATGATCTTGATCTCCGCGTCGGTCAGCTTCTGGACGTCATCCTGCATCCTGCTGACCTCGTTCTTGGAGATCTCGCCTTCTTTTTCTGCGCGCTTGACCTCGTTGAGCACGTCGCGGCGCACGTTGCGGACCGCGACTCTGGCCTCTTCGGCCATCTTGCCCACGAGCTTCACAAACTCCTTGCGACGCTCCTCGGACAGCTGCGGGATCCCGATGCGGATGATCTGCCCGTCGTTGTTCGGCGTCAGACCCAGATCGCTCTCCTGGATGGCCTTCTCGATGCTCTGAAACAAGCCGCGATCGTACGGGTGGATGGTCAGCAGCCGCGCCTCGGGCGCAGAGATCGTCGCCAGCTGGTTGAGCGGCGTCTTCACCCCGTAGGCGTCCACCTGGACGCGATCCAACAGGGCGGTGCTGGCGCGTCCGGTGCGGACCGAATTGAGTTCGTGCGCGAACGCCCGGGATGCACCCTCCATCCGGCGCTTCGCGTCGCCGAGTCGCTGTGTCGTCACGTTCTGCTCCTTACTCCGTGATCACGCGGGTGCCGATGTGCTCGCCGGCCAGAATCCGCCCGATGTTGGACTCGTCGGCCATGTTGAACACGAGGATCGGCAGGCGGTTGTCCATGCAGAGCGTCAGGGCCGTCGTGTCCATGACGCGCAGCCCACGCTCGATTGCTTCCATGTGGGTGATCTGCGGGAGCAGTGTGGCATCCGACACCTCGCGCGGATCCGCGTCGAGCACCCCGTCGACGTTGTTCTTGGCCATCAGGATGCACTCCGCGCCGATCTCCAGGGCGCGCAACGCCGCGGTGGTGTCGGTCGTAAAGAACGGGTTGCCCGTGCCGCCGGCGAAGATCACCACCCGCTGCTTCTCGAGGTGCCGCATGGCGCGCCGCCTGATGTACGGCTCGGCGACTTCCTGCATGGCGATGGCGGACTGGACGCGGGTGGTGAGCCCGAGCTTCTCGAGGGCATCCTGGATTGCCAGCGCATTCAGGACGGTGGCGATCATCCCCATGTAGTCGGCGGTCGAGCGGTCCATGCCCGCAGCGGTGCCGCTGACGCCCCGGAAGATGTTGCCGGCACCGACCACGATCGCAACCTCGACGCCCAACCCTGCCGCGAGGCGGACCTGACGGGCGACCGCGGTCACCCGCTCGGGGTCGATCCCGTACTCCCCGGCACCCATGAGCGCTTCGCCCGAGAGTTTCAAGACGACGCGCTTGTAGACCGAGGACGGCGCACCGGCCCCGGTCGACGCGCCGGGCTGTTGTGGGCTACTGACCACCGAGCTCGAATCTCACGAACCGGCGGATGGTGATGTTCTCCCCGACTTCCGCCGACAGGCGGGCCCGGAGCTCTTCGACGGTCGGCTGCTTCTTCTCGCCGGTGTCGCGAACGAATTCCTGGTCCAGCAGGCAGATCTCCTTGAGGCGTTTGGCAACGCGGCCTTCGACCGCCCGTTCACGCGCCTGCTCGGGGATGTCCTTCGACTGCTCGGTGGCGATCTCACGCTCGGTCGCGATCCACTCGGCGGGGACGTCGTCCGCCTGGACAAACAGCGGATTCAATGCGGCGATCTGGATCGCCACGTCGTGCACGAAATTCTTGAACGGTTCGCTGCGGGCGACGAAGTCGGTCTCGCAGTTGACCTCCACGAGAACCCCGACGCGGCCGCCCTGGTGGATATAGCTGTCGCAGACGCCCTCGTTGGCCGCCCGGCCTGCGCGCTTCTCGGCGGCGGCGATGCCCTTCTTGCGCAGCAAGGTGACCGCGGCGTCGACGTCGCCGCCGGTCTCCTCAAGTGCCTTCTTGCAGTCCATCATGCCCGCGCCGGTCTTCTCGCGCAGATCTTTCACCTGCTTCGCCGAAATGGCGGTGCTCACTCGATGTGCTCCTTGCGTTGAACGGGACGGGACATCCGGCGCCTACTCGGCGGCCGGCGTGTCCTCGACGACCTCGGTCACGGCGACAACCTCGTTGGTGCCGTCGGGGTTCGCGATCTCGACCACCTCGGTCACGGCAACGACCTCTTCGGTGCCCGTGGCTGTGGGGACCTCTGCGACCTCGACGATCTCGGCCACTTCGACCACCTCGGGCTCACCGACGGCGGGACCCGTGAGCCCCTTGCCCTCGAGAATCGCGTCGGCGAGGGCGCCGAGTACCAGCGTGCATGAGCGGATCGCGTCGTCGTTACCCGGGATCACATAGGTGGCTTCGTCCGGATCACAGTTCGTGTCGACGAGGCCGATGATCGGAATCCCGAGACGGTTGGCCTCGCGGACGGCGATCATCTCCTTCTTGAGGTCGACCACCACGATTGCGTCGGGAAGCCGCTGCATCTCGGCCACGCCCCCAAGGTTCGTCTCGAGCTTCTCGAGCTCGGCCGTCTTGGTCAGGCGCTCGCGCGTCGGCAGCAGTGCCAGTTGCCCCTCGCGCTGCTGCACCCGCAGCTGGTGGAGCTGCTTCACCCGCGAGGCCATCGTGCCCCAGTTGGTCAACAGGCCGCCGAGCCAGCGGTGCGAGACGTACGGCATGCCGCAGCGCAGCGCCTGCGACCGCACCGCGTCCTGGGTCTGCTTCTTGGTCCCGACGAACATGACGGTCCCGCCGCGCTCCGAGATGGCCCGGCACACGTCCTGCGCCCGCTCGAGCAAGACGATCGTCTGCTGGAGATCGATGATGTAGATGCCGCCGCGCTCACCGAAGATGTAGCGCTTCATCTTGGGATTCCAACGGCGGGTCTGGTGGCCGAAGTGCACGCCAGATTCCAGCAGTTGCTTCATCGTGACCTTGGACACGAAAGCTCCTTGCGTGATGGTTGAGATGTGATTCCGTCGTGTTCCCGATGGACCCTGCACACCGGACGGGTGCGGGCACCGCCACCGGGATGACCCACGACGGGTCGGTAGGACAGTGCGACCTTCAGCGCGGGATCTTAGCGCGCCGCCGCAGTCGGGGCGGATTTCCGGCTACGGATGGAGCCGCGACCGCTCGCGGGCGATGCTCAGCTGGAGGTCGTGCGGGAGCGGGCTCTCGAGCTCGACACGCGGGAATCCTTCGACCGGATGGTCGAATGCGAGTCGATACGCGTGCAGGAACTGACGCTCCAGCCCGCGCCGGTCGGCCCGACGGCCGTAGACCGGATCCCCGACGACCGGGAACCCCGCCGACTCGAGATGCACGCGGATCTGGTGGGTGCGCCCCGTCTCCAGGCGCGCCTCGCACAGGGCGACGCCGGTGAGCTGCTCGAGCACGCGGACGTGCGTGACCGCATCGCGCCCCATGCCCTCGGGAACGACCGCCATCCGCAGCCGATCACGCGGGTGGCGGGCGATCGGGCGGGCAACGCTGAAGGCCGGCGGCGGGGTGCCGTACACCAACACCAGGTACCGGCGCTCGATCCGCCGGTCGCGAAGCATCCGCTGCAGGCGTCGATGCACCCGCTCCGAACGGGCGACCACCATCAGACCGCTCGTCTCCCGGTCGAGGCGGTGCACGATCCCCGGCCGCGTCGGATCGTCACCCCCGGCGGCAGCGTGTCCGAGCAGCCCGTGGACGAGCGTTCCGGTGGTGTGCCCGCGCGCCGGGTGCACGACCAGGCCCGCCGGCTTGTCGACCACGATGAGGTGCTCGTCCTCGTAGGCGATGCCGAAGGCCACCTCCGGGTCGGGGGTCAGTTCGCTGACGGGCTCCGCCCGGGGACGGACGACGACCCGGGACCCCGCCTCCAGCGCGTCGCGCTTGCGCGGCTGGTGCCCGTCGACGCTCACGCGGCCCTCGGCGATCAGGCGCTGGGCCTCGGCACGGCTGCCGATGCCCGGAAGCGCCGCGACGAAGACGTCGACCCGGGTCCCGGCAGATGCGCCGTCGACGCCGGCGGCGATCGGCGGCGGGTCCACGGTCAGGACGACCGCTCCGCCGGCGCGCACGCGTGGCGCGGCCGGGTCACTCAGGCCCCGGCGGCGTCGTCGTCCTCGTCGACCCCCTGGAGCAGCCCCCACACGATCAGGACCGCACCGACCGTGATGCAGGCGTCGGCCAGGTTGAAGGTCGGCCAGAACGAGAAGTCGATGTAGTCGGTCACGCCGCCGTGCACGAGCCGGTCCATCAGGTTGCCGAGGCTCCCCCCGACCAGAAGCCCGGCCCCGGTCGCGGCGATCAGGTTGCGGTGCACCAGGCGGGCCAAGAACACGGCGATCGCGCAGAGGGCGACGACCGTGATGATCGCGACGTAGGCCTGTCGCCCCGGAAACATCCCGAACGCGATGCCGTGGTTGGTCACCCGCAGGATCGACAGGAATCCGGTGAGCGTCCACCCCTCCCCGACGTCGAGCTGTCCACGGATGATCGCCTTGACGACCTGATCGACGATCAGCACCACCACCGCCACGATGCCCAGCCGGGTCCAGCGCTCCCGGGCTTCGCGGCGCAGGCGCCGTTCGGTCGCCATGCGGACGTCGTCGGCGCTCAGCGCGCCCCGAACCCCGCTCACGACGCCCCCGTCAGCGGTCCGAGACGGGCGACGAGCGCCGCGGCCAGGGCGTGCGGCGCGCCGTCGATCTCGACCTGCTTGCGGGCGCCCGACGACCCGCGCCCGACCCGCACGGCGCTCGGCCGAACCCCTGCGGCGTCGGCAAGATACGCACAGAGCGCGGCGTTCGACTGGCCCTTGTGGGGGGCCGCGGCAATCTGGATTCGCACCGCGCCGTCCTGGAGTCCCACGACTTGGGTCCGACGGGCGCGGGGCACGGCTTTCACGCTGACCACAACCCCATCATCCCGCATTCGGAGCCAGGCGGGCAGCCCCGTCGGCTCAGAACCCATTGAGGATGTTGATGACCAGCCCCTGGACGATGGCCAAGACGATGAACGCGACGATCGGCGACAGATCGAACATCCCCAGCGGTGGGATGAAGCGGCGGAAGATGCGCAGGTACCACTCGGTCGAGTCGACGATGAAGTCGTAGATGGCCTGAGTGCTGCGCCGCATCGGCACGATCGTGATGAACGAGAGCAGGATCCGCAGGAGCACGACGATCGTGAACACGATGAACAGCGCGTTCACGTAGGTGATCAGGTTGCTCACCGGTGCTGGCCTACAACTCGGCCGCGCGGCGCGCGGCGGCCACGATCGCGTCGGCGACGTGCGCCCGGACGCTCCCGCGCTCGAGCACCATCAAGCCGGCGATCGTGGTGCCGGCCGGCGAACTGACCTGCTGGCGGAGCTGCGCCGGATCGGCGTCGTCGTCTGCCAACAGCGCGGCGGTGCCGGCAAGCACGGCCCGTGCCATTGCGCGGGACTGATCGCGCGTGAGGCCGCTCGCCACACCACCGTCTTCAAATGCCTCGACAATGAGCGCGAGGAGCCCTGGTCCGCTGCCGGCGAGCGCGGTCGCGGCGGGGAACAACGACTCGGCCAGGACGACGACCTCGCCAACCCGGTCAAGCCGTGCGATGAGCCGATCCCGCAGCGCCGGATCGAGACCGTCGGCCGCAACGGCGACCAGTCCCGCCCCGTAGCGGACCGCGAGGTTCGGCATCGTGCGCACGATCTGGACGGCCGGGGCCGCGGCGGCGAGGCGTGCCGTGTCCCAACCGGCGACGACCGAGAGCACGATCGTCCCGACGCCGACGTGGGGCACCAGGCCCGCCAGGGCATCGGCGGCGTCCTTGGGCTTGACGGCCAGCACGACGAGTTCGCACGACGCCGCCTCGGCGACCGACCCGACGCGGCCGCCGGACTCGCCCACACCGGCGGCGGCGGCGGCCGGAATCGCATCGGCGACGATGACGCCGACGTCGTCAGTGCTGGTGCCGAGCAGCAGCCCCGCCAACATGGCACGCCCCATCGCGCCGGAACCGATCAGCCCGATCGATTGCGGCCAGGCCGCGCTGGGCTCCGGGTTCCGGCTCAATACTGGTTGAAGAAGCCCTTCTCGAGGAGGCGGGCCCGCTCCTCGGCAGAGACTTCGACGTTGCGCGGCGTGAGCATGAAGACCTTGTCGGCGACCCGCTGCATGCCGCCGTCCAGTGCGTAGGTGAGCCCGCTGGCGAAGTCGATCAGGCGCTTGGACAAATCGGTTTCGGCGGATTGAAGGTTGAGGATCACCGGCACCGATGCCTTGAACTTGTCCGCAATCTGCTGGGCGTCATTGAAGTTCTTGGGCAGGATCAGATGGACCTCGGACCGCGGCGGATTCGGGCGTGAATCGACGGCGCGCATCACCGTCGGGCGCTGTGCCGATCGCGACGAGCCGGAATCGGAGTAGATGTCGTCGAAGTCGTCTCGGCGACGGGGGCCGAGCCGACGGACGTTCGGGCGCTCGCGGTAGCTGCGCTCCAAGTCGTCTTCCGCCGTCGAACGGGAGCCCGAGGAGGGGGTGCTCCGGTAGGTGCCGACGTCGTCGTATTCGTCGTCATGGTAGTCGTCGTCATGTCCGTCGGCCATGCCGAAGTACACGAGAGTCTTGTGCCACATATCGCCGATAGCCACGGTTAGGCCCTTCCCCGCTCGATTAGGCCGCGTCCAAGGCGCACGATCGTCGCCCCTTCTTGCGCGGCTACCACGTAATCCTGGCTGGTTCCCATCGAAAGATCGCTGAAATCGTGCCGTCCCCGCCATTCAACCGCAAGCGCGTCCCGAAGGTCGCGAACGAGGGCGAACGCCGCGCGGCTGTCCTCAGCACGCGTCGTCGGCGATGGCATTGCCATCAGACCGCCGATCACCAGATCTCCCAATGACGATGCCTCGGCAACGAACTGTCGCAGCTGCGACGGCGTGATGCCTGCCTTGCTGGGTTCTTCATCGGCGTTAATTTCGACAAGGACCCGGGTCGGACCTTCCGCACGTAGCGCGATTTCGCGGGCGAGTTCGAGCGAGTCAACGCTGTGGATCAGGCGGACGCGCCGCAGCACCTCGCGCACCTTGCGGCGCTGGAGGTGCCCGATGAAGTCGAACGTGACCCGGTCGCCCACCAGATCCTGCTTGGCCTGGAGCTGTTGGAGCCGGTTCTCGCCAATCAGGTCGATCCCGGCGGCAATCAGCGCCGGTGTGTCCTCGGCGGCGATGTACTTGCCCGCGACCAGCAGTCGCACCCGGTCGGGGTCACGGCCGGACACGCGTGCGGCGGCGGCGAGCTCCTCGCGGACCGCGGCCACGGCCGCGCCCAGGCGCACGGCATCGATCGTGGTGTGGGGCTCCGGCATGCGCAGATCGTGCCAGATCGGGCCTCAGCCCGAGTCCGTCGCGGGCACCGCCCAGATGACCCCCGCCTGACGGCCCGTCGGCGCACCGTCGCGCCGAAAGCTAAACCAGCGTCCGGCATCACAACATGTGCAGGAATCGAGCGCCCAGATGGCCGACGGCGCGAGACCGCGCCCGATCAACGCGGCGCGGGCGGCCGCGGCGAGGTCAACCGCCGGACCGACCACGACCCCGTCGCCGAAGCGTCGCGCAAACCGGTCGCGAACGTCGGCGCTGACCGGGTAACAGCACGGGCCGATGCCGGGACCGATCGCTGCACCGATCGCCGCGGCGGGGCCGAGCGCGGCGAGCCCGGCGTCGATGATGCCGGCCACCAGTCCACGCCATCCGGCGTGCAGCGCCGCGACAGCGGGGCGGTCACGGCGCCAGAGCAGGATTGGCAGGCAGTCGGCACCGAAGACGGCGAGCGGGACCACGGACTCGTCCGTGCAGAGCCCATCGCCCTCGGCCCACGTGGTGGCTGCGTCGAGGAAACGCCCGCCCGCGTCGGCGGCGCCGACGCAGCGCACGTCGACCCCATGGACCTGCGTGCCGGCCACCACGCGACGGGCGTCGATTCCCGCCGCCACGCACACGCGCAGACGGTTGGCGGCGACATCGGCCGGATCGTCGCCGACCGTCCCACCCATGTTGAGCGAGGCGAACCCGCCGCGACTGGTCCCGCCGCGGCGGGTCGTAAAGAAGGCCCCGCACGGCCCGTCAATCGGCGGGACGATCAGCCCGACGTCGTCGGCGGTCAACGATCGCTCCCACCTGCAGCGGCGATTGCGAAGGCCAGCTGATCCTCGGGTCCTTCGACCCTCCCATCAAGCACCGCCGCGCGCAGTTCCGCGAGCGCCCGGCCGACGGATGGGCCGGGCGCGATGCCGGCCGCGATCAGGTCCGCGCCGCGGACCGCGGTCTGCACCCCGCGCCAATGCGCCCACCACATCCCGACCTGCGACGCGCCGAGCGCCAGTGCGCCGATCTGTGTCGCGACCGGCGCGTGCGCCAGCAACGCATCGACCGCGGACGGCAGGTCTGCCCGTGTGAGCTGGTCACGCAGCCGGGCGCCCTCGGCAACCTCTGCCGCAGCACCACGCGCCCAGCCGGGCAGCGCCACGGTGGCACGCGCGGGCGCCGCAAGCGTCACGCCCGCCCGCAGCGCCCAGCGCGGCGGGATCGCGGCGTGGACATCACGGTCGACGAGTTCATCGCGAGCGCTGTCGAGCAGCACGATCTGGGCCGATGCGTCCGGTGCGATAGCAGGCGCTCCGAACCCGAACAGCAGGGACAGCGCCGGGCCCGGATCGGCTTCCTCAAGCACGCGACGCAGCTCGTCTGCGGCCCGGGCGGACGTCCAGTCCAGCGTGGCGACCGCCGCTCCAATCTCTGAAGCGGTCGCGGGATCGACCGAAAAGCCCAGGCGCCCGGCGTAGCGCGCGGCGCGGACGATGCGACTCGGGTCCTCGACGAACGCCCCCGGCCGGAGGCTGCGCACAACCCCCGCCTCGAGGTCGGCGACGCCGCCGTGAGGATCGACCAGTTGCCCGGCATCCGGGCCGGCGATGCGGACGGCGATCGCGTTGATCGTGAAATCGCGACGCGCGAGATCGTCGGCAAGCGTGCCCGGGGAGACCTCCGGCAGCGCGCCGGGCCGGGCATACCGCTCCCGACGCGCGGAGATCACATCGATGTGCCCGTCCCCGTGCGGCAGTTCGACCACCGCGGTCGCGAAACGCTCGTGGACCGTCACCGACGCCCCGAGGCGGCGTCCGATCCGGCGGGCCAGGGCGATGGCATCGCCTTCGACCACGAGGTCGACGTCGTGCAGGTGGGTCGCCCCCAGGAGTGCGTCGCGCACGACGCCGCCGACGACGCTGACACGGCCGTCCAGGTGCACACCGACCCGCGCGAGCACCGGATGCGTCCGAAGCCGGTCTGCCAGATGGGTACGATCCGTCATGTGAGCTGGGATCCGCTGTCAGAGAAACTGGTCGAGAGTTCGCCCCTCCGGACGCCGGAGCTGGTCGCCGCATTCTCACGGTACGAACATCTGACGATCACCGAACTCGACGGCGCCTGGGACGAGATCAACGTCGCGTTCCGCACCTGGGTGGAGGACCCGGCGAACCGGGGACGGCCGATCCAGGAGGCACCGCAGTACTGGGATCGCATCGCAATCGATTCCCTGCGCGAACGCCGGACCTGGTGGGAATAGCCCACCGCGCGCCCCGTCAGGTGGCGATCCGGGCGACGACCTCGATCTCGACGCGGGCGCCGAGCGGCAAGGCCGCGACCCCGACCGTCGAGCGCGCCGGCGCATGGGCGCCGAACGCCTCGGCGTAGGCCGCATTCATCGGCGCGAAGTCGTTTCCCAGATCGACGAGGAAGACCGTCGATTTGACGACATCGGCCAACGTGCCGCCCGCGGCCCGGAGCACGGCGGCGACGTTGGCCAGCACCTGGACTGTCTGTTCGGTGATGTCGTCGGCCACCAGCGCGCCCGTCGCGACGTCCACGGGGACCTGGCCCGAGACGAACACGAATCCGCCGGCGGCGATCGCCTGACTGTAGGGCGCTCCCGCGACCGGGGCCGGGGCGGCCTCGGTGCGGATCGGCCGCAGCGTGTCACTCACTGTCGCACCTCCACTCCCGCATCTGCCATTGCCTGCTTGACCTCGGCGATCGAGTAGATCCCGTCGTGAAACACGGAGGCGGCGAGCACCGCGTCCGCGTGCCCGACCGTGACCGCCTCGGCGAAATGGGCCAGCGTGCCGGCACCGCCGGACGCAATCACCGGAATCGGTGCCGCCGCGCTCACGCGCGCCAGGAGCTCCGTGTCAAAGCCATCCTTGGTGCCGTCCCGATCCATGCTGGTCAGCAGGATCTCTCCGGCCCCGCGGTCGGCCGCCTCCGTCGCCCAGGCGACCGCCTCGATGCCGGTCGGCTGACGACCGCCGTTGAGATAGACCTCCCAGCCCGACCCGTCCTCCCGGCGCCGGGCATCGATCGCAACCACGATGCACTGGCTCCCGAAACGGGCCGCCCCGTGCGTAATGAGCTCGGGATTGCGCACCGCGGACGAGTTGATCGACACCTTGTCGGCGCCCGCCGCCAGCACGGCATACATGTCGTCCTCGGACCGCAGACCGCCGCCGATCGTAAACGGGATGAACACTTCGGCAGCCGTGCGCGCAGCCAACTCGACGATGGTCCCGCGCTCCTCGTGACTCGCGGTGATGTCGAGGAACACCAGCTCGTCGGCGCCTTCGGCGTCATACCGCGCGGCCAGCTCCACGGGGTCTCCGGCATCCCGCAGCCCGACGAAGTTCACGCCCTTGACCACGCGACCCGCGTGCACGTCCAGGCACGGGATCAGACGGATCACGCCGCGCCCCGGGCGCCCGCCGCGCCATTGAGGACCGCCAACGCCTCGCCCACCGTGAACCGCTCCTCGTACAGCGCCCGGCCGACCACGACGCCGGCTCAGATTGTCGAGGCCGAGCTGCGCCAGCTGACGCAGGTCGTCGATCGAGCTCACCCCGCCGGAGGCGAGGATTCCCAGTGGCGGTGCCGCGGCCGCGAGCCGGCGCAGTGCCTGCAGGTTCGGCCCCTCGAGCATGCCGTCGCGCGAGATGTCGGTGTACAGCAGATGACGCACCCCCGTCGAGACCAGATCGCCGGCGACGGTGAGGGCGTCCTGGTCGCTGGTGACGGTCCACCCATGGGTCGCGATCTTGCCGTCACGTGCATCGAGCGCGACCACGAGGCGATCTCCGAGGCGGTCGATGGCCCATCGCAACAGGTCCGCGTCCTGCAGCACCGCGGTTCCGACCACGACCCGATCGACCCCGGTCGCAATCGCGGTCTCGATCGCGGCGCGTGACCGCATCCCGCCGCCGTAGTGGACGGTGCCGCCGAAGGCCGCGGCAATACTGGCCACGACGGGTGCATGCACGGGCTTGCCTTCGAGCGCCCCGTCGAGATCGACGACGTGCAGGTGGGTCGCGCCTTCGTCGGCGAACGCCCGTGCTTGTGCGACCGGATCGTCGTTGAACACCGTCACGTGATCGAAGTCGCCCTGGGTCAGACGCACCGCCCGGCCGTCGCGGAGATCGATTGCGGGAAACAGGATCATGGTTGTGCAATCTCCGCGCGCCGGGGAACCGACGCCAGCCAGCGCCGCAGTAGCGCCAAGCCCGCGCGACTCGATTTTTCGGGGTGAAACTGGACTCCGACGACGTGGCCGGCGTGGGCCGCGGCGACGAACTCCCCGCCGTAACGGACCGTCCCGAGTACGTGGTTCGGGTCGGTCGGCACCACGGAGTAGCTGTGCACAAAGTAGTAGGTCGAGGCGCTCGCGTCCGGTTCCGGCGGCACGAGCACGCTGTCCGCGCGCCAGGTGACCCGATTCCACCCGATCTGCGGCAGCTTGCGGTCGGTCACCAGCCGTCGTACCTCGCCGGGGATCAGGCCCAGCCCGGCGACGCCCGGGCTCTCCTCGCTGGAATCGAACAGCAGCTGAAGCCCAAGGCAGATTCCCAGCAGCGGGACACCTTCGCCCGCCGCGCCGCGGGCAACCTCGTCGAGCCCCTGGCCGCGGATCCGTTCCATCGCCGGCCCGAAGTGCCCGACGCCGGGCAGCACGATCCCGTCGGCTCCGTGCGCCTGCTCGGGGGTCTGGGCGACGCGGACATCGGCGCCCAGCAATTCGAGCGCTTTGGTGGCGCTGCGCAGGTTGCTCATGTGGTAGTTCAGGACCGCAATACGCGGGCCGGGTTGGCTCACAAGGACCCCTTGGTCGACGGAATCCCCGTGACCCGGTCGTTCGGGGCGATCGCCGCCCGCAGCGCGCGCGCCACCGCCTTGAAGCCGCACTCGATGACGTGGTGGGGGTTGGACCCCGCCAGCATCCGCAGGTGCACCGTCAGGCGGGCGTTGTTGACCAGACCCCGCAGGAATTCCTCGAGCAGGTCCGTCTCGAAACCGCCGATGCTCGTGTACGGCAGCGGCACCTCGCATGCCAAGAACGGGCGTCCCGACACATCGATCGCCGCCTGGGCAAGGCACTCGTCCATCGGCACCAGCGACCACCCGTACCGCTCGATACCGGCGCGGTCGCCCAGGGCATCCGCGAGCGCGAGGCCGAGCGTTATGCCGACATCCTCCACCGTGTGGTGGCTGCCGGTCTCAAGGTCCCCGCGGGCCGTGACCTCCAGGTCGATCAGTGCGTGGTGGGCCAGAAGGGTCAGCATGTGATCGAAGAACCCCACGCCGGTCGCCACGTTCGCCGTTCCCGTGCCGTCCAGATTCACCCGCACGCGCACATCGGTCTCGCCCGTGGCCCGCTGTGACTCGCCGATCCGACTCACCGTGTCTCCCCGCTCTTGCGAATGCGTGCCGCCGCGGACCGGGCGTGCAACGTGAACCCCTCGGCCTCGGCCAGCCGCTCCAGGTGCGGCGTGAGCGCCGCGGCAGCGGCGTCGCTCATGTCGACAATCGACATGCGTCGCACATAGGTTGACGGGCCGAGCGCCGACGCGAATCGCGCCGCGCCCCCGGTTGGCAACACATGATTTGACCCGGCGACGTAGTCGCCGTATGCAGTTGCACAATTCGGCCCGACGAACACCGCCCCTGCCTGGCGAATCCCACCGGCCCGTGCGTCGGCGTCGGCGGTGCAGATCTCGAGGTGCTCGGGGGCGAACGCCTCGGCGAGCGCGACAGCGACGTCGAGGTCCGGGGTGTCGACCAGGGTGACGGCGCCGATCGGAGGCGCCTCGGCCGCCAGCGCCGCGGCGACCGCGTCGATGACGGCGGGATCGTCGCTGGCCAGGGCGGCCACCGAGTCGGCGCCGTGCTCGGCCTGGGCCAGCAGATCGAGCGCGAGTGCGTACGGGTCGGCGGTCGCGTCGGCGACGATCATCACCTCGCTGGGACCGGCGAAGCCATCGATGCCGACGACACCGCTGACCTGGCGTTTCGCCTCCTGAACCCAGGAACTGCCGGGTCCCGTCACGACCGACACGGGTGGAATCGTCTCGGTCCCGTAGGCAAACGCGGCGATCGCGGCGGCACCGCCGACCGCATAGAGCTCGTCGATCCCCAAGAGCGCGGCGGTTCCGACGATCACCGGCGCCGGACCACCGTCGGGACCCGGCGGGCTCGCGACGGCGATGCGGCCGACCCCGGCGACCTGGGCCGGGACGACCGACATGATCAGGCTCGACGGGTAGGCCGCGCGTCCGCCGGGGACGTAACACCCGGCGGCGGCAACCGGCACCGCTCTCATCCGGATCCGCTGTCCGGGCGCAAGCTCGACCTCGCGGTCGTCCGGTCGGGTCGCTTCCGCGAAGGCACGTACCTGGGCGGCGGCGACCTCGATGGCCGCGACAAGATCATCCGGCAGCTGATCCCGGGCCGCCGCCAGTGCTGTCCCGCTCACGCGGATGCGCGCGGCCGAGAAATCCGGAGCGCCGAACCGGCGGGCGTGGTCGACCAGCGCCCGGTCCCCGCGCTCCCGCACGTCGTCCGCGGTCGCGGCGACGATGCGCGCCAGCTCCGGATCGGCGGCGGTGTGCGGCGGTCGCAGCAGGGCCGCACATCCGGCCACCCCATCAGCCGTGCAGGCGATCCGCACCGGGGCGCTCACGCGTCCTCCGGACCGACCGCCTGAGCCAGACGCGCGGTCAGGGCGTCAATGTCCTCGGCACGCAACTTGTGGCTGACCCGGTTCGCGATCAGCCGGGCGGACGACCAGAACAGCTCCTCCCGCTCCACCAGACCGTTTTCGCGAAGCGTGCGGCCGGTCGCAACCAGATCGACGATCCCGTCCGACAGCCCCACGATCGGACCGAGCTCGACGGAGCCGTTGACTTTGACCAGCTCGACCTGGCGCCCGGTCGCGGTGAAGTACGCCTCTGCCACCTGCGGGTATTTGGTCGCGACGCGAAGGACGCCGAGCCGGGCGATGATCTGCCCGGTCTGGTCGTCGCCGGCCGCGGTCGCATAGACCATCCGGCATCCCCCGAACCCGAGGTCCAGAAGCTCATAGACATCCGGACGCCGTTCGTTGATGACGTCGCGGCCGACAATCCCGATGTCCGCCGCACCCGCCTCGACGTACGTCGGTACATCGCTTGGCCGGGTCGTGATGAACACGGTGCCGTCCGGCGCGTCGAAGACGAGCTTGCGCCCGCCGTCGCGCAAGGGGGTCACGTCGACGTCGGCGGCCTCAAGCACGGCGATGGCGTCCTCGTACAGGGCACCCAGCGGCATGCAGATCCTCAACGGAGCGATGACAGATCCTCCAGCGGGTGGGTGCTGCGCGTCGAGGTGCCGCGCGCGCGATCATCGATCCGGTATGCGTCACCGTCGCGGACGACGATGAACCTCCACCCCTCGGCCCGTGCGAGCGCGTCGGCCCGCGCATCGCCCGCGGTGAGCGCGATGACCGGGATGTCGCCGGCGCGCAGCGCCGACGCCAATACGAGCTCGACGTCGAGTCCTCCGACCAGCACAACCCCGTAGACGGGCCGCGACGCCCCGTTCGCCCGGCTCAGCGCCCGATGGAGCAGCTCCAACTCGATCGTGAACCCGACCGCCGGCCGCGGGGTGCCGAATCGGGCCGCCAGACCGTCGTAGCGCCCCCCTTGGGCGACCGGAAGAGCCGCACCGGCGGCGTACGCCTCGATGACGAGGCCCGAGTAGTACTGCCAGTCGCGCAGGATCCCGAGATCGACGAGAACGTCATCGCGCAGGCCCTCGCGGTCGAGCAATTCCAGCAGGCGCGTCATCCGGGCGCATTCGCCCGCAGCCGCCGGTACCACCGCGGCAATCCGATCGAACACGTCCGCGTGTCCGCGCATGGCCGGCAGGCCCGCCAGCAGCTCGCGCTCGGCGCCTCCGAGTGGCAGTGCCGACGCCTCGCGGCGCCACGCAACCAGGTCGCGTTCCTCGGCCGCCCGCGCCAGGCGCGTACGAACATCGGCCGGTACGGCCAGTGCATCGAGCACGGCCTCGGTCACCGAAACGTCGCCAAGGCCGATGCGCACCCCGTCGAGGCCCGCCGCGCCGAGGGCCTCCCGCAGCAGCAGCACGGCTTCGGCGTCGGCTTCGGGTCCGTCGGCACCGACCAGTTCGGCACCCGCCTGACGGTGCTCGGAGGCAACGGGCTTGCCGGCCTGGGGAACGCGGAAGCTCGGCCCCGTATACGAGACGCGGATCGGTCCCGGATGATCGGCCAGGCGGGTCGCGATCAGGCGCGCGACGGGAATCGTGAGGTCGGGGCGGAGCACGAGTACCCGTCCGGACTCGTCAAACAGGCGAAACGCCCGCTCAAGGCCGCCGCTGTCGGCGCGCTCGAGCTGCTGGGCAAACTCCACGACCGGCGTACGGACCTCGCGATAGCCGTACCGCGCGAAGCTCCCGCGCAGCGCGTTCTCGACCGCCCGCAGCTCGGCGGCCTCGATCGGGAGCACGTCCCGCGCACCGCTCGGCAACGCACCCGCCGGCGGGGAGGCGTCAGTCGGCGACACGCTCAATCCGCGCACCGAGTGCCCGCAGCCGCTCGTCGATCCGCTCGTAGCCGCGGTCGATCTGCCGGACGTTGCCGATCGTTGTGACGCCGCCGGCAACCAGCCCGGCGATGAGCATCGCCATGCCGGCCCGGATATCCGGGCTCTCGACCCGTTCCCCGAACAGCTTGGAGGGGCCGCTGATGACGGCGCGATGCGGGTCGCAGAGCACGATCCGCGCGCCCATCGCGACGAGCTTATCGACGAAGAACAGCCGGTTCTCGAACATCTTCTCGAAGATCATCACGGTGCCGTGGGTCTGCGTCGCCACCGCGACGGCGATGCTGGTCAGATCGGCGGGAAATGACGGCCAGATACCGTCATCGATCTTGGGGATGGCCCCACCCTCGTCGGCGATGATCCGCAAGTCCTGGTCCGGAGGCACCCGCACCGTGGTGCCGTCGATCTCGACGCGGATACCGAGCCTCTGAAAGGTCAGCAGGATCATCCGCAGGTCTTCCGGGCGGGTATCGACGATGCGCAAATCGGAGCCGGTGATCGCGCCCAGCCCGATAAAGGACGCAATCTCGATGTGGTCCGGACCGATGCGGAACCGTCCGCCGTGGAGGCGATCGACGCCCTCGACCCGCATCACGTTGGTCCCGATCCCGTCGATCTTCGCCCCGAGGGTCACCAGGAACCGCGCCAGATCCTGGACGTGCGGCTCGCTGGCGGCATTCTCGATGATCGTTTCACCCGGCGCGAGGACGGCCGCGCAGAGAATGTTCTCCGTGGCGGTCACGGATGCTTCGTCAAGGAAGATGTCCGCACCATGCAGGCCCCGGGGCGCGCGGATCACATAGGAGCGCCCGGAGTCGACTTCGGCACCGAGGCTGCGGAACCCGAGCATGTGCGTATCGACCCGGCGGCGCCCGATGAAGTCACCGCCCGGCAAGGCAGTCTCGACCTCCCCGCAGCGCGCGAGCAGCGGCCCGGCCACCAACAGCGATGCCCGGAGGCGGCCCGACAGCTCCGGGTCAAGCGTCGTCTGGCGAATGTTGTCGGCACGCAAGACGAGGGTGTTCGGTCCCTCTTCGCGCACGGACACGCCGATGTCGTCCAGCAGCGCCACCATGGTGTGGACGTCGACGATCTGCGGGACGTTGTCGAGGGTGACCTCTTCGTCGGTCAGCAAGCAGGCCGCGAGAATGGGAAGCGCAGCGTTCTTGTTGCCGGCCGGCACGACGGTGCCGCTGAGGGGCCGCCCGCCTTCGATGATGAACTTCTGATTCACGAGACTGGACGGTATCAGGGCCGCAGGCTGCGAACCCCGGCCCGCAGGGCGTCGATGTCGGATTCCGATGCGAAGAATCCGATCGAGGCGCGCAACGCCGGCGGCGCCACGAGCCAGCGCAGACACACCCCGTGCCCGAGCACGCGCCGGAAGGCCGCCTCGGGGTCGCCGGGCACGCCGAATACCAGGAGGCCGGCATGGTCACCGGGCGGCGTGATGATGTCGATCTCCGCGAGGTCCGACAACGCGTCTCGGGCGAGCGCCTGGTTGACGCGGGTCGCCCGGAAGATGTCCTCCCAACCGATCTCCTCGAGCCACGCCAGGGCCGCCAGCCACCCGTGACACAGCAACAACGGCGGTGTCGAGATCTCGTACCGTCGCGCACCGGGATACAGGTCCAATGACCCGTCGGGCTGGTGGCCGGTGCCGGCCTCGTATGCGGCAAACGTGAGATCGACGACCTCGCGGGTCGGCGCCGGTATCCACAGCGCCCCCACCCCCTCCGGGCCGAGAAGCCACTTCTGCGCTGGGAACGCGTAGGCATCGACCCCGAGTGCCGCGACGTCGACGGCGATCGCGCCGACGGACTGCGCACCGTCGACGAGCACGATCGCATCGGTCGCCATCGCCGCCCGTGCCGCCCCGGCAACATCGAGCACGGCACCGGTGCACCACGACACATGGGACAGCCCGACCAGGCGCGTGCGCGGCCCGGCGTAGCGCCCGATTGCACCCTCAAGGTCAAGCTCAGCTTCAGCCCTGGTCAGATATGTCACCCGTAGGCCGTGACGCCGCGCGGCAACCGCGATCGGCACACTCATGCCGGGATGCTCGAGCTCCGTGGTGATGATGTGGTCACCCGGGTTCCAGTCGATGCCCCAGATCACGATGTCGAGCCCGGTCGTGGTGTTCGCCGTGATCGCGAGGTCGTCGGGAGCAGCTCCAACAAGCGCAGCCGTCGCCGCGCGGAGGTCGACGAGCACCCGCTCGGTCACCGCCACCCCTTCCGGGCCCATTCGCGCCATGCCGAGCTGCGCCGCGACGGCTGCGTGGATTGCATCGGCGACCGGCCGGGGGAGCGGGCCCGTTCCCCCGGTATTGAGATAGACCTGGTCGTCGAGCAGCGGAAGGTCCAATCGGACCCGGGAGATGTCGATCGGCACTAGAAGGGCGCCCCGGCGGCGTCGGCGTCGTTCTCACCCTGTGCGGTGAGCTCGGTAATCCGCTGCTGCGCAAGGGCGAGGCGCTCCCGGCACACGCCGAGGAGCTCCTGCCCCTGCTCGAACAGACGCACGGCCTCCTCGAGTCCGACGTCCCCACCGTCCATGCGGGCGACGACCTCGTCCAACCGCGCGAGCGCCTGCTCGAACGTCAGCTCTTCCGCTGCGCCACTCACTGCCCCACCTCCTTGACGGTCATTGTCGCGTGGCCGTCGCGAATCTCGGCCTGAACCTCGCGCCCCGGCGACAGTTCGTCGATCGAGACAACCGGGCGACCGGTTCCGGGATCCCGGAGGATGGCGTACCCCCGTGCGACGGTCCGGGCCGGGGACAGCGCCTCCAGCAGTGCGGCGTCGGCGGCGATGCGCGCGCCGTACCCGGCCTCGATGCGACCCACTGCGCGCACAATGCGATCCTGCCGGTCCGGTATCGCCAGGGCCGCCGTCGCCAGTGTGCGCCCGAGCGTCGGCTCGAGGCGCCCCGCGCACGCTCGCACCCGCGCCGCCGCCCGCACGCCGGCACCCGTCAGCCCCGACACCAGCGCCGCGCGGCGAGCGTCCAGCCCGGCCCGCGCCGCATCTCGCGGTCGGGTCAGACCGCGCACCAGTCCCCGTGACAGTTCGGCAAGCTGCGCCTCCAGAACACGCTTGTCGGGGACGACGACGGACGCCGCCCCGGTCGGGGTCGACACGCGGACATCTGCGACCATGTCGCAGACCGTGAGGTCTTTCTCATGTCCGACCGCACTCACCACGGGAACACCGGACGCGGCGATCGCCCGGCAGAGCCGCTCATCGTTGAACGCCATCAGATCCTCGAGCGGACCGCCGCCGCGCGCAACGACGATGACATCCACACCGGCGGTGGCGTTGAGCAGCGCGAGCGCACGGGCAACGGCCCCCGGAGCCCCGGGCCCCTGGACCGGAACGTCGACGAGAACGACATCCGCCGGGAACCTGGACCAGATGTTGTTGAGCACGTCGTTTCGTGCGGCGCCGACGGCGCTGGTGATCACCCCGACTCGGCGGGGCAGCTGCGGCAGCGGACGCTTGCGCGCCTGCGCCAACAGACCGTCCGCCGCCAGTCGCGCCTTGGTCGCCTCGATCTGCGCAAGCAGCGCCCCTTCGCCGGCCGGCTCCAGGCGCTCGACGCGCAACGACAGACGGGTTCGCTCGGCCCAAAACTCCACCCTCCCGAACGCGTACACCAGGCTGCCGTCGGCGGGGCGCGCCGGGAGCCGGTCGAAGAGCACGCCCCGCATGGATGCGTCGATCTGGTGGACGTCGTTGAGCGTGAAGTAGACCTGCCCCGACCGCTGGCGCAGGTTCTGAAGCTCGGCCTCCACCCACACGCCGGGAAGGTCTTCGAGGCGCCGAGCGAGCGCGGCGGTAATTTCCCGGACCGCCCACACCTGCCGGGCGCCGACAGTCTTCACCCCAGTTGCCGATGCACGAGTCTCGGCGGCGTTCGCACCGCTCTCGACCGCGCCTTCAAGCGACGGGTGCAGCGTGTATTCGCCCGCCAACAGGACGTTTGCGACCTGAGTGCGCGGACCCGGCAGCGTGCGACGCACTCCGGACAGGGGCCGGAACTGGGCAAACGGATGGCGGATGACACCGAGCGACGTCGCCACCTTCGCCCAGGGGAACTCCGGATACCAGCGGTGAACCTGCCGCTCGACGGCGTCTTCAATCCCGGCCGCCGTCGCGTCGGAGTCCCCGACACTCGTCGCCAACACAATGTGCGGACCACCCGTCGCACCGTGGCGCGTGACGTTACTGGTCTGGCACACCAAGTCGACCCGCGGGCTGTCCGCATCCTCGGAATCGGCGTTGAGCAAGATCAGGCGCCCCTGATAGAGGGAGTGCTCGAGCGCGAACCGCGCCGTCGTCACCGACGCCCCGCCGGTCGGAATCCGCCCCGCCGTCTCCGGATCGATCGGGCTCAGCAGGCGGCGGGCCGACGGGGCATCCACCGCGAGCACCACGACCCGTGCGTCAATGTGACGCCCGTCCTCGAGTCGCACACCGTCAACAAGGCCATTGCCCTCCCGCACGACGCTTGCCACCCTGCTCCCGAATTCGAAATGGCCGCCGGCTTGGCGCACGGCACCCGCGGCCCAGTCGGGGACCATTCCGAGCCCGTCAGACGGCAGCACCGCGGGCCCGCGGACCAACATGGAAAACAGGAACAGGAAATAGCCTGGGTCGGCCGCGAGCGACCGATCAAGAAAGATCACCCCGAACAGCGGCCGGAACACGCCCTCGATCGCCGCATCCGAAAATCCGCGACGGCGCAGGAACTCCTCGGTGCTCGGCGCTGCTTCGTCCCGCGAGAGCAGCACCTTGGGCGGCGCGAATCGCACCTCGGCGGCCAGTTTGGCGAACCGCAGCCGGTCGGCACTCCCGAGCCCCGCGAACCCCAGCAGCGACTTGGGCGACGGCGACAGCTGGGACCAGCCGTCCTCGTCGAAGAACACGCCGCCGCCGGCGAACGGACGCATATCGTCACCCGGGATGCCGATGTCCCGTGATGAAGCGCCGGAGGGCGGGATATGCCGAAAACGCCACCTGGAAGCCACGGTCGACCGGGCGGCCTTCATACCAATCGGTACGGACCCGCCCCCCGGGAGCGGCCTCTGCCTCGACCACGCGCACCGATCGCCCCGACCGGGCCAGCCTCAAGGCCGTCGCGAGTCCGGCAAGACCGGCCCCGACCACCACAACATCGACGCTCAGATGCTCTCGTTCGGTCATGACCCCGATGCTACCAACGGTCTCCAACGAGCGTGCCGCACGCCCCAAACGGCGCCACAAACACGAACGCCGCCGCTCTCTGAGACGAGAACGACGGCGTAAATATAACCCGGCGGCGACCTACTCTCCCGCGAGTCTACACTCGGAGTACCATCGGCGCGGAGAGGCTTAACTACTCTGTTCGGAATGGGAAGAGGTGTTTCCCTCTCGCAATAACCACCGGGAAGTCGTGAGGGAATACCCTCAAGACTGCATAGGACATGTAGGTGTGCCAAAAAACTTATGTCAAGCCCTCGGCGGATTAGTACCGGTCTGCTACACGCGTTACCGCGCTTCCACATCCGGCCTATCAACCAGGTGGTCTACCTGGGGCCTTACCCTCTCTAGGAGGTGGGAAATCTCATCTTGAGGTGGGCTTCCCGCTTAGATGCTTTCAGCGGTTATCCCGTCCGAACGTAGCTAGTCAGCAGTGCCGTTGGCACGACAACTGATACACCAGAGGTTCGTCCATCCCGGTCCTCTCGTACTAGGGACAGCTCCTCTCAAATTTCCAGCGCCCACAGCAGATAGGGACCGAACTGTCTCACGACGTTCTGAACCCAGCTCGCGTACCGCTTTAATGGGCGAACAGCCCAACCCTTGGGACCTACTCCAGCCCCAGGATGCGACGAGCCGACATCGAGGTGCCAAACCTTCCCGTCGATGTGGACTCTTGGGGAAGATAAGCCTGTTATCCCCGGGGTACCTTTTATCCGTTGAGCGACGGCAATTCCACTCTCTACCGCCGGATCACTAAGACCCACTTTCGTGCCTGCTCGACCTGTCAGTCTCGCAGTCAAGCTCCCTTATGCCTTTACACTCTACGCACGATTTCCAACCGTGCTGAGGGAACCTTTGTGCGCCTCCGTTACATTTTGGGAGGCGACCGCCCCAGTCAAACTGCCCACCTGACACTGTCCGGAAGCCGGATTACGGTCTTCCGTTAGAAACCCAGAACGTTCAGGGTGGTATCCCAAGGATGGCTCCACAGGAACTGACGTCCCTGTCTCACAGCCTCCCACCTATCCTGGACAAAACGTCCCAAATCCCAATATCAAGCTGCAGTAAAGGTCCACGGGGTCTTTCCGTCTTGCTGCGGGTACCCGGCATCTTCACCGGGACTACAATTTCACCGAGTCCTTCGTTGAGACAGCGCCCAACTCGTTACGCCATTCGTGCAGGTCGGAACTTACCCGACAAGGAATTTCGCTACCTTAGGACCGTTATAGTTACGGCCGCCGTTTACCGGGGCTTGGTTTCGAAGCTTCGCGCGAACGCTAACCCCTCCACTTGACCTTCCGGCACCGGGCAGGCGTCAGCCCCTATACGTCGTCTTTCGACTTCGCAGAGACCTGTGTTTTTGGTAAACAGTCGGTTGGGCCAATCCTCTGCGACCCCTTCAGGCTCAAGGCGCAAGGCCTGTCACCCTAATGGGGCGTCCCTTCTCCCGAAGTTACGGGACAATTTTGCCGAGTTCCTTAACGAAGGTTCTCTCGATCACCTCGGTATGCTCTACCTACCCACCTGTGTCGGTTTTGGTACGGGTGCGTTCCCACTCCCTAGAGGCTTTTCTCGGAGGCATGGAATCAGCGACTTGCCGGATTTCTCCGACCGACATCCCCTCTCGGACGTAATGGGTCCCGGATTTTCCTAGGACCCGTCCTACCGGGTTGTCCCTGGTCAACCAACGCCAGGGTTCGCTTATCCTTCCCCGTCCCCCCATCGGTAATAACGCGGAAGACGCAGTACAGGAATATCAACCTGTTGTCCATCGCCTACGCCTGACGGCCTCGGCTTAGGTCCCGACTAACCCTGAGCCGATTAACGTTGCTCAGGAAACCTTGGGTAATCGGTGGACGGGTTTCTCACCCGTCTTTCGTTACTAATGCCAACATTCTCACTTCCCTGCGCTCCACGGCTCGCTTGCCGCGGCCGCTTCACTGCACAGAGAACGCTCTCCTACCACTCCTTGCGGAGTCCACAGCTTCGGTGGCTGGCTTGAGCCCCGTTACATTATCCGCGCACGGACACTTGACCAGTGAGCTATTACGCACTCCTTAGACGTATGGCTGCCTCTAAGCCAACATCCTGGTTGTCTATGCACCCGCACATCGTTTTCCACTTAGCCAGCGCTTTGGGACCTTAGCTGGTGGTCTGGGCTGTTTCCCTCTCGACGACGAAGCTTATCCCCCGCCGTCTGACTCCCATGCTCTGGAGTAGTGGGATTCAGAGTTTATCTGACTTCGGTAAGCTGGTGAGCCCCCTAGGCCAAACAGTGCTTTACACCCACCACTGAACGCATGAGGCTATACCAAAATATATTTCGGAGAGAACCAGATATAACCGGGTTTGATTAGCCTTTCACTCCGATCCACAGGTCATCCCCGCCGTTTTCAACCGACGTGGGTTCGGCCCTTCACGAGGTCTTACCCTCGCTTCAGCCTGCCCATGGATAGATCACCCGGCTTCGGGTCTGCCGCATCCGACTAAATCGCCCTATTCAGACTCGCTTTCGCTACGGCTCCGTATTCTTAACCTTGCCGGATACGAGCAACTCGTTGGCCCGTTATGCAAAAAGTACGCGGTCACTGGGACAAGCCCAGCTCCCACAGGTTGTAGGCACGCGGTTTCAGGTTCTATTTCACTCCCCTTCCGGGGTGCTTTTCACCTTTCCCTCACGGTACTAGTTCACTATCGGTCGTCAGCAAGTACTTAGCCTTGCGGGGTGGTCCCCGCGGATTCCGACCGCGTTTCACGTGCACGGTCGTACTCAGGAATCAACCAGAGAGGCTGAGGGGTTTCGCGTACGGGGCTATTACCCTTTGTAGCCGGCCGTTCCAAGCCGCTCGGCTACCCCTCAACTTTGTAACTCTCCGGACGCGTTGCGGTACGTCCAAGTTGACCCTACGACACCGATTGTGCTGAGCCCGCAAGCAACTAACACGCAATCGGTTTAGGCTGGTCCCTTTTCGCTCGCCACTACTCAGGGAGTCGAGTTTTCTTTACTTTCCTCAGGGTACTGAGATGTGTCACTTCCCCTGCTTGGCTCTACCCGCCCTATGTGTTCAGGCGGGAGTACGCGCGCATTACCACGCGTGGGTTCCCCCATTCGGAAATCCCCGGATCAAAGTTTGTTCAGCAACTCCCCGGGGCTTATCGCAGCCGTCCACGTCCTTCATCGCCTTCTGACGCCAAGGCATCCACCGCGTGCCCTTCGTATCTTGACGATAGAGCACACCTACATGCCACTATGCAGTTTTCAAGGTACGCCCCGCGCCGAGGCCAGAGCCCCGGACGGGTCGTGCATCGAGGTCTCCGAAGTACGCCGGCTGGGCCGGCCCTTGCGGGATCCCTCAAAACTGAACAGCATGCCGTCCGCGCGATTCCCTTGCGGACACGAACCCACTACGCGTTTAACTCAATGAGTAACCGCGCGGGGCGCATCGGACGGACTAGGCGTCGACGTTCTTCTAGGGCTCAGTCTCCCGCGCCCCAAAGGGGTCGGGGGAGCTCAACGATCACACGATCCGAAGATCGGGTGTTCGGAACCCATGTGGTGCTAAGCACCACTCCCTAGAAAGGAGGTGATCCAGCCGCAGCTTCCGCTACGGCTACCTTGTTACGACTTCACCCCAATCGCTGACCCCACCTTCGACGGCTGCCTCCCTTGCGGGTTAGCCCACCGGCTTCGGGTGTTGCCAACTTTCGTGGTGTGACGGGCGGTGTGTACAAGGCCCGGGAACGTATTCACCGCGACGTTGCTGATTCGCGATTACTAGCAACTCCGACTTCATGCAGGCGAGTTTCAGCCTACAATCCGAACTGGGACCGGCTTTTTGAGATTCGCTCCGCCTCACGACTTAGCAGCTCTCTGTACCGGCCATTGTAGCACGTGTGTAGCCCTAGACATAAGGGGCATGATGACTTGACGTCGTCCCCACCTTCCTCCGGTTTGTCACCGGCAGTATCCCATGAGTCCCCGGCCGAACCGCTGGCAACATAGGACAGGGGTTGCGCTCGTTGCGGGACTTAACCCAACATCTCACGACACGAGCTGACGACAGCCATGCACCACCTGTGAATCTGCTCCGAAGAGGGACCCTGTTTCCAGGGTTTACAGAAACATGTCAAGCCTAGGTAAGGTTCTTCGCGTTGCGTCGAATTAAACCACATGCTCCGCTGCTTGTGCGGGCCCCCGTCAATTCCTTTGAGTTTTAGCCTTGCGGCCGTACTCCCCAGGCGGGGCACTTAATGCGTTAGCTTCGACACGGACGGAGTCGACACCGCCCACATCTAGTGCCCATCGTTTACGGCGTGGACTACCAGGGTATCTAATCCTGTTCGCTCCCCACGCTTTCGCGTCTCAGCGTCAGTACCGTTCCAGAGAGCCGCCTTCGCCACTGGTGTTCTTCCCAATATCTGCGCATTTCACCGCTACACTGGGAATTCCGCTCTCCCCTCCCGGACTCTAGCGAGGCAGTATCCAGTGCAGGCTTGGGGTTAAGCCCCAAGGTTTCACACCAGACTTACCAAGCCGCCTACACGCGCTTTACGCCCAATAATTCCGGACAACGCTTGCCCCCTACGTATTACCGCGGCTGCTGGCACGTAGTTAGCCGGGGCTTCTTCTGAAGGTACCGTCACCCCATAGGCTATTAACCCTGGTGGCTTCGTCCCTCCTGAAAGAGGTTTACAACCCGAAGGCCTTCTTCCCCCACGCGGCGTTGCTGCGTCAGGCTTTCGCCCATTGCGCAAGATTCCCCACTGCTGCCTCCCGTAGGAGTCTGGGCCGTGTCTCAGTCCCAGTGTGGCTGATCGTCCTCTCAGACCAGCTACCGATCGTCGCCTTGGTGCGCCGTTACCGACACCAACTAGCTAATCGGCCGCGGGCCCATCCTAGGGCGGAGGCCTAAGCTACCATTTCCCGACTTTACTTATGCAAAGCCGAATCATGCGGTATTAGCCCGAGTTTCCCCGGGTTGTCCCGCTCCCTAGGGCAGGTTGCCCACGTGTTACTCACCCGTTCGCCGCTGTACTCACTCCCGAAGGAGCTTTCTCGCTCGACTTGCATGTGTTAAGCACGCCGCCAGCGTTCGTCCTGAGCCAGGATCAAACTCTCCATAAAGAAAGTTTTGGCCGGCCGGGTCCATAAGGACCGATGGCTGACCGAACTTTAGAAGAGCGCCATCTGCCTTGTGAGCGGATGACGTCCTAGCGTGTCTATCACCCAACCAAAATCGGCTCACGCCGAATAATCAGGGTAGACGGGGTTCGTGTGTATGACCTAGTCACTGAATCTCAGGTTTCCCTGGATTCAAATGCATGCTGATCAGTTTTCAAGGAGCACGCCGGATTGCCCGGACTACTGCTGCCACCTTCGAGTTTCGCGACCTCTGCTTGCAGAGGTCCTTCCACGCGGACGCATTGCGCGTCTCTTACGCGGGGAACCCCCAACTGCTCGGGTCACACGTGCGAAGTCTCAAGCGACATTCCTGCTCGGTCGGGGTGGCTCCCCGATCGGCCTGTGAATAATGCTCTTCCGGCACCCCCGTGTCAAGGGGGTTGGGTGGCATTGTTGGACGAATTCAGACCAGCCGCACGAAACGGCGCTTTCCGGCCCGAAGTACCTGTCCACGCAGGGCATCTGCCGGCATGTCGAGATCGCGGACCGGGCCCGATTCTGTCGCGACTCCGCCCTGTTGGATCAGCCGCCGGGCCTCACTTCGGGAGGCGATCCCGAGGGCGTCCACCAGCAGCGCAGGGACGTGCACGACGCCGTCCGGCAGGGTGTACTCCGGGACATCGGCCGGGGCTTCCCGGTCGCGAATGACGCGGTTGAAATGCGCCTCGGCCGCAGCCGCGGCGTCGGACCCGTGAAATCGTGCGACCACGAGGCGGCCGAGTCGCCGCTTGTCGTCGCCGGGATGGCCCACGGGGGCCGGCTCTGACGGAAACATCAGTCGGAAGTACTCCGGCATCACGGCGTCCGGAATGCTCATCACCTTTCCGAACTGCTCCTCGGGGGAGTCAGTGACGCCGATGTAGTTGCCGAGCGACTTGCTCATCTTCTGGACGCCGTCGGTCCCGGCGAGGATCGGCAATGTCAACACGACCTGTTGGTCCATCCCGTAACGCGCCTGAATGTCCCGGCCGAGCATAAGGTTGAACAGCTGATCGGTACCGCCGAGTTCGACGTCCGCGGTCAGGGCGACCGAGTCATACGCCTGGAGCAGCGGGTAGAGCAGCTCCAACATCGAGACGGGGCGATCCTCCTGCATGCGGGTCGCGAAATCGTTGCGCCGCAGAAGCTGGTTGATCGTGGCCCGCGACGCCAACTCAAACAGCGGAGCCAGCCCCATGCCCGCGAACCACTCGCCGTTGGCCCGGACCTCGGTCCGGGCCGGATCAAGGATGTGGTACGCCTGGTCGCGGAACGTCTGGGCGTTGTCGATGATCTCCTGTTCGGAGAGCATCGGCCGCGTCGAGCTCCTGCCGCTCGGGTCGCCGACGCGAGCCGTCCAGTCGCCGATCACCAGAACGGCGGTGTGGCCGGCATCCTGGAACTCGCGCAGCTTGCCGAGAACGACGCAGTGGCCGAGGTGAATGTCCGGGGCGGTCGGGTCGACCCCAAGCTTGACCCGCAGCGGGCGGCCTGAGTCGATCTTCGCCGCCAGGGCGTCGATGCCCGGTTCGCAGTTGACGGTGCGCGCGGCGAGCGCCGCGGCCTGGTCGCGGGAGTCCTGGCTGGGCTCGGCGGTGCTCACGCGGCGGTGGCCGCCTGCCGGACCTGGCGGGGACCGGAGACCCATGGCGATCCATCGAGGAAGTAGCGCCACAGCCGATCGGCGTCGCGGGTGATGCCAATCCGGCGGGACCGGGCCACCGGCCCGGGATGCTGCGCGGGCGCGGTGATCGCAACGCCGTCCGACGCGGCGTCGGCCGACAGCGGCGCCCCGTCGAGGATGCCCGTGATCCCGAAGGCCTGGGTGAGTCTCCCCGGGCCCCGACACAGGTCGCGCCGGACCGCCGTCCGGCGACGGGACTCCATCAATGCGATCCCGGACACCGGCTCCACCGCCCGGATGAGCACCGCCGACCCGACACCCGTCGCATCACAGACGACGTTCAGGCACCAGTGGATCCCATAGCTTCGATAGACGTAGAGCCGGCCCGGCGGGCCGAACATCGTCTGCGCGCGTGGCCGTGGGCCGCGAAAGCTGTGCGAGGCGGCATCCCACTGCTCATACCGCTCCACCTCCACGATCGTCCCCGTCGCCCCGGCGCAGGTGAGCAGACAGCCGATCAGTTCCGGAGCGACGTCGCGGGCCGGTCGCCCGAAGAACTCCGCGCCGAGGGCACCTACCATCGCTCGACCACGGCGCGGGCATCGGCCAACTGCTCGACCACCCGGGCGCGCGCCGTGCCCCCGTAGGAGATCTTGGCCTCCACGCTGGCGGCGGGGCCGAGGTCGGGCAGATCGATCCCCGCAAGCCCGGCGCCGGCAATGTCCGCCTCGGACGCCTCGGCGAGGCCCACCCCGCGCTCCAGACACGCGTGCACCAGCGTGCCGACCGCCTCGTGAGCGCGGCGGAAGGGCCAGCCACTGCGCACCAGATGATCGGCCAGATCCGTCGCGGCAAGGTAGCCATCTGCGCAGGCGGCGGCCATGCGATCGATCCGGAACTCGGCCTCGGCGACCATCCCGGTCACCGCCGGCAGCAGGATGTCCAGCGTGTCGACCGCGTCGAACAGATAGTGCTTGTCCTCTTGCAGGTCCTTGTTGTAGGCGAGTGGCAACTTCGCCAAAAGGCTCTGCAATCCGACGTAATCGGAGATCAATCGGCTGGCCTTGGCGCGGGCGAGTTCGGCGGCATCCGGGTTCTTCTTCTGGGGGAGCATCGACGATCCCGAGGTGAAGGCGTCGGAGAGTTCGACGAATCCCACTTCTTCGCTCGCCCACAGCACGAGTTCCTCACCGAGCCGCGACAGGTGCACGCACAGCGTCACCGCCGCGTGCAGGTAGTCCGAGAGCGCATCGCGACTCGCCACGCTGTCGAGACTGTTGGCCGTCGGCCGCGCGAACCCGAGCGCGTCCGCAGTCTGGTGGCGATCGATCGCAAAGCCGACTCCCGACAGCGCACCGGCACCCAACGGCGACTCCGCAAGGCTCGCTGCACGCACCTGAGCAAGGCGTTGGTGATCCCGAATCAGCATCTGGACGTAGGCCAAAAGATGATGGGCGAGCCGCACCGGCTGCGCCCGCTGAAGGTGGGTGTATCCCGGGACCAGGGTCTCCACATGGACGTCGGCCTGAGTCAAGCACGGCCCTCGCGAGTGCGGACACTGCACCGAGTTGTCCGTCGACCGCATCGCGCAGGTACAACAACACGTCCGTTGCGACCTGGTCGTTACGGCTCCGGCCCGTGTGCAGGCGGCGGCCCGCATCGCCGACGAGTTCGGTCAGCCGACGCTCCACGGCCGTATGGATGTCCTCGTCCGACGCCAACGCGCGGAACGACCCGTCCCGGAACTCCGCCGCTACCCGGTCCAACCCGTCGGCGATCGCGGCGCCGTCCTCCGGCGAGAGCACGCCGGTATCGACGAGCATCCGGGCGTGCGCGCGAGACCCGGCGATGTCCTGCGCCCACATCCGCGAATCGACCGCGAACGATGTGTTCAAGCGATCAAACGCCTCCGACGGTTCGCCGGCGAACCGTCCGCCCCACAGCCGCGGACCGTCGCTCACCGCCCCACCGCGACACCATCGCGGACGAGCACGGCGGCCAGCGCGGCACACACCTGGTCGACCTGCTCCTCGGTCATCTCGGGAAAGAACGGGAGTGCGATCGTCGACGCGCTGATCGCCTCGGTGACCGGCAGCGTGCCGGGCCGGTACCCGAACTGGTCCTGATAGAAGGGCTGCAGGTGGATGCAGGGCAGGTAGGGCTTGGCGGACACCCCGAGCTCGTCGAGCGCCGTGATGACGGCGTCGCGCTCGATGCCCGGCGCCAGACGTGGCGCGTACACGAACCACGAGCGCCGCTGCCGGCCCTCATACATGGGCTCGACCCCCGGGATGTCACGCACGCGATCCTGGTACCAGGCCGCCACCTGCTCACGCCCGGCCAGCATCTGGTCGAGATGCTCGAGCTGCCCCACGCCGATGGCAGCGTGAACGTCGGAGAGCCGGTAGTTGAATCCCAACCGCGAATGGACCAGCCATGCGCCGTCGTCGCTGCGCCCCTGGTTCGAGAGGCTCTTGAGCAACATCGCCAGGTCGTCGTCGTCGGTGAGGATGACCCCGCCCTCGGCAGTCGTGAGCTGCTTGTTGGCGTAGAACCCGTAGACCGCGGGGTGCCCCCACGTTCCGAGCTTCTTGCCGTCGTAGTCGCCGTCGATGCTTTGGCAGGCGTCCTCGACGATCGCCAGGTTGTGGCGTCGGGCGATGTCGATCAGCGCCGGGATTTCGGCCGGGTAGCCAAAGATGTCGACGATGACCAACGCCTTGGTGCGCGGCGTGATCGCGGCTTCGACCGCAGCGGGATCCATGTTGAACGTATTCGGGTCGACCTCGGCGAACACGACGTCGGCGCCGGTGAACAGGACGGCGTTGGCCGACGCGACAAACGAGAACGACGATGTGATCACCTCGTCGCCGGGACCGACCCCCGCCGCGTGCAGGCACATGTGGAGGCCCGCCGTTCCGGACGAACATGCGATCGCGTGGCGGACGCCGATGCGCCTGGCCCACTCCTGCTCGAAACGGGCCAACATCGGGCCGAGCGACAGTTGACCCGACGCGAGCACCTGATCGACGAGTTCGCGCTCGCGGGCGGTGATGACCGGTCGTGCCAGCGGGATCCGCGGCGTCGGTGCGCTCACGAAGCGGTACCGCTGCCGGCGGACTGGCGCGCGCGGCGGCGCACCCCGTACGCAAGGCTGTCGATCAGCGCGTCCCAGGACGCCTCGATGACGTTGTGGCTCACGCCGAGCGCTCCCCAGGTCTCCTCGCCGTCGGACGAGTCCAGCAGCACCCGGGTCGTCGCTCCCGTGCCCTTGTCCTCGTCGAGAATCCGCACCTTGAAGTTGACCAGCTCGATATCGGCGAGCTCCGGGATACGTGTCTCCAGCGCCGCCCGCAGGGCGGTGTCGAGCGCGTTGATGGGGCCGTTGCCGGATCCACGGGCCTCGACGCGCTCGCCGTCGTGCACGAGCGCGATGGTGGCATCGGTCGAGACGCGGCCGTCGGCCACCTTCTCCGTGACGACCTGGAACCGCTCAAGGGTAAACAGCGGTCGATACACGCCGGTCTCGCGCTCGATCAGCAGCTCGAACGACGCGTCGGCCACCTCGAAATGGTACCCCCGGTGCTCCAGGTCCTTGAGCCGGGCCAGGATCCGCGGGACGTCGTCACCCTCGGAGAGGTCGATGCCCATTTCCTGCGCCTTGGCCACGATCGTTCCCCTGCCGGAGAGTTCGCTGACCAAGACATGGCGCTCGTTGCCGACCTCTGCCGGGTTGATGTGCTCAAAGGTGCGCTCGTCGGCCAGCATTCCCGCGACATGCATGCCGCCCTTGTGGGCAAAGGCGTTCCGTCCGACGTATGGCGCCCAGTTGTCCGGCTGCAGATTGGCGGTCTCGGCGACGAAATGGCTGAGCGCCGTCAGCTCGACCAGGCGATCATCCGGGAGGGTGGCGAAGCCCATCTTCAGCGTCAGCGCGGGAATGATCGAGACGAGGTTCGCGTTGCCGCAGCGCTCGCCGTACCCGTTGACGGTGCCCTGCACCATACGCGCGCCCTCGACGACGGCTGCCAGCGAGTTGGCCACGCCGCACTCGGCGTCGTTGTGGGTGTGGATGCCGATGGCCGCACCGGGCAGCGCGTCACGAACCGTCCGGACCGCGATCGCGATCTCGTCCGGCAGCGTCGCTCCGTTGGTGTCGCAGAGCGTGATCCAGTCCGCCCCGGCGGCGGCGGCCACCCGCACGCACTCCACCGCATAATCGGGGTGTGCGGCGAAGGCGTCGAAGAAATGCTCGGCGTCGTAGATGACCTCTTTGCCCTGTGTGCGCAGAAACGCGACGGACTCCTCGATCATCCGCAGGTTCTCGGCCCGATCGACCTTGATCACCTTTTCGATGTGCAGATCCCAGGTCTTTCCGACGATCGTGATCACCGGCGCATAGCACTCGGCCAGCCCGACCATCGCAGGGTCCTCGGCGGCGGCCACGCCCTTGCGCCGGGTCATGCCGAATGCCGCGATCTTGGTCTCGCCCAGGTCGAGCGTCTCGAGGGCGTCGAACATCTCCGCATGCTTGGGGTTCGACATCGGAAAACCGGCCTCGATGTAGTGCATCCCGATGTCCGCAAGGTGACGCGCGATCGCGACCTGTTCGTCAACCGACAGGCTCATGCCTTCGCGCTGCAGGCCGTCGCGCAGCGTGGTGTCGTAAAGGAGGATCTGTTCCATGACTACCGCTGGGTCGTTTCGGGCACGCCGACGTAGTCCAGCCACGCGGCCGAACGCGGGTCGCGCCCGAGCGTGGCCGCGAAGAACCGCTCCTGAAGGCGACGGGTGATCGGACCGGGCGTGCCGACCGGGTGATCATCGACCTCACAGATCGGGCAGACCTCGGCGGCGGTGCCGGTCACGAAGACCTCGTCGGCGATGTAGAGCTCGGCTCGGGCGACCTCACGCTCGACGACGGTGATGCCTTCATCCCGGGCCAGCTCGATGATCGTTGCGCGCGTGATGCCCTCGAGGATCGACGCGTTGACCGGCGGCGTGATCAGGGTGTCCGCCGCGCACGAGGAAGATGTTCTCCCCGGAGCCGTCGGCGACATAGCCGGAGTCGTTGAGCAGGATCGCCTCTTGATATCCGGCCTTGTGGGTCTCGATCTTGGCGAGAATGGAATTCAGATACTGGCCGCCCGCCTTCGCGGTCGCCGGGATCGTGGAGCTCCCGATCCGCCGCCAGGTGGAGGTCTTCGCGCGAATGCCGTTCTTGAGACCGTCGTCGCCGAGGTATGCGCCCCACTCCCACGCGGCGATCGCGACATCGACCGGGGCGTCCAACGGGAACAGTCCCATCTGGCCGTATCCGCGAAAGACGATGGGCCGGATGTAGCACTCGCGCAGATCGTTGGCGGCGACGACGTCGAGAACGGCCTGACGGAGTTCGTCGAAGCTGTACGGGATCGGCATGTAGTACATCGCCGCGGAGCGCTCGAGCCGCTCGAGGTGCTCGCGCAAGTGGAAGACCGCGGTGCCCTTGTCGGCAGCGTAGGCGCGAATGCCCTCGAAGACCGACGATCCGTAGTGAAGGCCGTGGGACAGCACGTGTACCTGGGCATCCGCCCAGTTCACGAGCGAGCCATTCATCCAGATCTTCTCGGCTTCCTGCATGTTCGGCGGCCTCTCGGTAACGCGGTCAACGATTCGACGGACAATATCCCCGGAACCGCGGCCGCGACAACACGCGGCTCGGGCCCGGGCAGGCGTACAGCCTATCGGGCGAGCAGCGCCACGAGCCGGTCCCCGACCTCGGCCGTCCCGAGCTCCCCACCGAGATCGCGCCCGCGCGCGCCGTCGTTGAGCGCCTGAGCCACGGCGGCCTCAAGCCGATCGGCCGCGGACGGCGCCGCAAGCGAATAGCGCAGCATCATCGCCGCGGACAGCACGGTGGCCATCGGGTTCGCCCAGCCCTTGCCGGCGATGTCCGGGGCGGACCCGTGGACCGGCTCGTACAGCCCGGCGGTGCCCGTGCCGAGGCTCGCCGACGGCAGCAGGCCGATCGAGCCCGTGATCATGGCGGCCTCGTCGCTGAGGATGTCCCCGAACATGTTCTCGGTGACGATCACATCGAACTCGGTCGGTCGGTTCACGAGCTGCATCGCCGCGTTGTCCACCAGGATGTGGTCGAGGGCGATCTCCGGGTGGCGCGTACCGACCTCGGTCACGACTTCGCGCCAGAGGCGGGAACTCTCGAGGACGTTGGCCTTGTCCACGGAGGTGACCTTGCCGCGGCGGTCGGCGGCGGCCGTAAACGCGACCTCCGCGACACGCTCGATCTCGGTGCGCGTGTACTCGCAGGTGTCGAACGCGCGGTCGCCGTCGCGTCCGCGGGCGCCGAAGTAGATTCCGCCGGTCAGCTCCCGCACGACGAGCAGATCGGTGCCGGCGATGCGCTCTCGACGCAGTGGGCTGGCATCCCACAGCGCCTCCAACGGCTTGACCGGGCGCAAGTTGGCAAACAGCTCGAGCCCCGCCCGCAGACCGAGCAGCCCCTGCTCGGGGCGTGGCTTGTCGGGGTCGGTGGTGTCCCACTTGGGTCCGCCGACGGCGCCGAGGAAGACGGCGTCCGCGTCCCGGCAGGCGCTGAGCACATCGTCGGTCAATGCGGTCCCGTGGGCATCGATCGAGCAGCCACCCATGAGTTCCTCACGCCAGGTGATCGACAGCCCGGCGTCGGGGGCGACGACCTCGACGGCACGGATCGCCTCGGCGATCACCTCCGGCCCGATCCCATCGCCCGGCAACACCACCACGTTGACCTCGCGCACACCCACCTCCGAGCAGGTTGTTGGGGAATCCGATCGCGACGGCGAGGCTACCACCCGCCCCCCGCCGCACCCGACGATCGGCCGGTCCGCGGGGACACGCCCCGCCGACCGGCCGCGCCGGGGTCTTAGGCGAACTGTGCCGTCGACGGGCCCGAGCGTTCCCGGGTCTGCTCGTACTCGGTGATCGCGGCCTCGTTGGCCAGCGTCAGCGAGATGTCGTCCCAGCCGTTGAGCAGGCGCTCCCGCACGTCGGGCTCGATCGCGAACGGAAACCGCTGACCGTCGGGAGCGACGACCTCTGACGCGGCCAGGTCGACCGTGACCGATGCGCCGGGCACGGCCGTGGTCTGCTCGATGAGCGCGCGCACCTGATCCTCGGGCAGCAGCACGGGCAGCAGGCCGATCTTGGTGCAGTTGGTCCGGAAGATGTCCGCCAGGCTGGGGGCGATGACCGCGCGGAAGCCGTAGTCCTCGAGTGCCCACGGGGCGTGCTCCCGCGACGAGCCGCACCCGAAGTTGCGCTCGGCGATCAGGATCTGCGCGCCCGCGTACTCGGGACGGTTGAGCGGGAAGTCCTCGTCCTTGCGCCAGTCGAAGAACAGGAACTCGCCGAATCCGGTGCGCTCGATGCGCTTGAGGAACTGCTTCGGGATGATCTGATCCGTGTCGACGTCTGCCCGGTCAAGGGGCACCGCGACGCCGGTCACGCTGGTGAATGCCTGCATTGCGGCCCCCTTATGCCTTTGCCAACTCGACGTCGAGACTGCGGACGTCGACGAGATGCCCGGTGATCGCGGCCGCGGCGGCCATCGCCGGCGAGACCAGGTGGGTGCGGCCCCCCGCGCCCTGACGACCCTCGAAATTGCGGTTCGATGTCGACGCGCAGCGCTCGCCCGGCGACAGGATGTCCGGGTTCATCCCCAGACACATCGAGCAGCCGGCGTCCCGCCATTCGAAGCCCGCGGCGGTGAAGACCTCGTCGAGCCCCTCGGATTCGGCCTGCACCTTGACCTGCATCGAGCCGGGCACGACCATCGCCCGGAGTCCGGCGGCGACCGTCCGGCCCTCGACCACGCGGGCCGCGGTCCGAAGGTCCTCGATCCGCCCGTTGGTGCACGAGCCGAGGAAGACCGTGTCGATCGCGATGTCCTCCAGCGCCTCGCCGCCCTCAAGGCCCATGTACTCGAGCGAACGGCGGGCGCCGTCGCGTTCCATGGCGTCCGCGAAGTCGTCCGGGTGCGGCACACGCCCGGTGATCGGGGCGACCTGGCCCGGGTTGGTGCCCCATGTGACCATCGGCGCCAGCAGCGCGGCGTCGACGACCTCTTCCCGATCGAACGTCGCGTCGGCGTCGGTCGGCAACAGGCGCCACCGCTCAACCGCCGCGGCGAAGTCCTTCGGCGCCGCGGGGCGCCCCTCGACGTAGGCAAACGTGGTCTCGTCCGGCGCGATCATGCCGGCGCGGGCGCCCCACTCGATCGACATGTTGCAGACGGTCATCCGCCCTTCCATCGAGAGGGCACGGATGGCGGACCCGGCGTACTCGACGACGTACCCTTGCGCGCCGGACACGCCGAGTTGGCCGATCGTTCCCAGAATCAGATCCTTTGCGCCGACGCCGATACCCGGCTCGCCCTCGATCCGCACCCGCATGGTGCGCGGCACGGTCTGGGGCAGGGTCTGTGTCGCCAACACGTGCTCGACCTCGGAGGTCCCGATCCCGAACGCCAGCGATCCGAAGGCGCCATGGGTCGACGTATGCGAATCGCCGCACACGATCGTCATACCTGGCTGGGTCAGGCCCAGCTCCGGCCCGATGACGTGGACGATGCCCTGCCGGGGTGAACGGATCGAAAACAGGGGCACGCCGAACTCGGCGCAGTTGCGCTCGAGCGCCTCGATCTGGGCACGGGAGAGCAGGTCCTCGATCCCCTTCTCGCGCCCGATCGTCGGGCACGTTGTGGTCCACGGTCGCGATGGTGCGGTCCGGACGCCGGACCTTGCGGCCCGCCAACCGGAGACCGTCGAAGGCCTGGGGCGAGGTCACCTCGTGGACGAGATGCAGATCGATGTACAGCAGCGCCGGCCCGTCCGGGCCACTTGCCCGTACCTCGTGCGCCTCCCACAGTTTCTCGAAGAGCGTCTTGCCCATCGTCGTCATACCCCCCCAGCCATCACGCGCTCGCCGTGGCTCGCGCGTCGACTGGCGTCGACGGCGCGGAGGTATGCGATCGCAGTTGCTTCCAGGACGTCGGTGGAGACTCCCTGGCCCGCATAGTTGCGGCCGTCAATCTCGCAGACCACACGCGCTTCGCCGAGCGCGTCGGTGCCGCCGGTCACCGCGGACACCTGATATTCGAGCAGCACCCCGTCACTGCCGATGGCCGCGTCGATGGCATGCATCAGTGCGTTGACCGGACCGTCACCGGTGCCGGACCCCGTGTGGCGGGTGCCATCGGCATCGATGATCGTCACGGTCGCGTGCGGCGCCTGCGACAGGTGGGTCGCGACCGCCAGGCCGTCAAGCGTGAGCGCGTCTCCTCCCTCAACCCGCATCTCGTCGGACATCAGCGCCTCGAGATCGACGCCGGACAGGCGCCCCTTCAGGTCGGCGATGTCCTTGAACCGGGCGAACGCCGCGTTCAGCTCGTCCCGATCCAACTCGTAGCCGAGTTCCTTCAGGGCGTGGTCGAGCGCGTGCCGGCCCGAGTGTTTCCCGAGGACGATCGAGTTCCCCTTGAGTCCGACGCTGGTGGCATCCATGATCTCGTACGTGAGCGGGTTGGACAGCACGCCGTGCTGGTGAATCCCGGCCTCGTGGGCGAACGCGTTGCGCCCGACGATCGCCTTGTTCGGCTGGATGACATATCCGGTCAGGCGGCTCACCAGGCGGCTGGCCCGCGTGATCTCGGTGGTGTCGATGCCGCACCACAGCCCGCCGAGATCGGCGGCCCGGGTCCGGAGGATCATCGCCAGCTCCTCGATCGAGGCGTTACCCGCGCGCTCGCCGATGCCGTTCACGCAGCCTTCGACCTGTCGCGCGCCGACCTGGATGCCGGCCAGCGAGTTGGCGACGGCCAATCCGAGGTCGTTGTGACAGTGCACCGACAGCGTGACCTCACGCAGCGGCGGACAGCGGTCGTAGAGCTCCAGCAGGAACCGCTGAAACTCGTTCGGCATCGTGTACCCGACCGTGTCGGGCAGGTTGATCGTGGTCGCGCCTTCGGCGATCGCCGCGGCGACGACCTCTGCGACGAAGGCGGGGTCAGATCGGGTCGAGTCTTCGCACGAGAACTCGACGTCGTCGACGATCGTCCGCGCCAGGCGCACCGCGCCTACGGCGGCGTCGAACACCTGCGAGCGGGTCATGCGCAGCTTGTGCTCCAAGTGGATGTCGCTCGTGGCGATAAAGGTGTGGATGCGACCCCGATCGGCGTCCCGGACCGCGTCGCCGGCGACCGTGACGTCTTTTTCGTTGGCCCGAGCCAACGCGGCGATCACGACGTCGGGCACCTCGTTGGAGATTGCACGGACCGCCTCGAAGTCGCCCGGCGAGGTGATCGGAAAGCCGGCCTCGATGACGTCCACCCCGAGTCGACGCAACTGGTGCGCAATCTCAAGCTTCTCGCGCGTGTTCAGCGTGATCCCCGGCGATTGCTCGCCGTCACGCAGTGTTGTGTCGAATATCTTGACGCGATCCGCGTCGTTGTTGGGCTGCACTGATCCAGTGCTCACGTCACGACCTCCCTCGGGTCCTTGACTCGGGCTTCGATGTGGGGCCCGGACGTCCCGGGCATGGAGTGTCGAGTCGTTCCCCCTAGCGGGGGAGCAGGGAAAGACACACGTGGAGGCCGCGCAGGAGGTCCGAGCTGCGTGTGGCCGTCAACATGCCGGGCATCTTACCATCCGCGGGCTCTCGCGATGTCGGGAAGCTCCACAGCGCGGCTGGGCGGCCGCTGCGTGCCCGTCAGGATGCGAGCGCGTCGATGACGAAGTCGATCGATCGCGTCAGCTGGGCGACGTCCTCCGGGTCGATCGCCGGGAACATCCCGATGCGCAGCTGGTTGCGACCGAGCTTCCGGTACGCCTCGGTGTCCACGATGCCGTTCGCGCGCAGCACCTTCGACACCGTCGCGGCGTCGACACCGTCGAGGTCGATGGTGCCGACCACATTCGAGCGCTCGGCGGGATCGGCGACGAAGGGAGTGGCAAACTCACGTGCCTCGGCCCAGCCGTAGAGCGTCGCCGCCGAGGTGGCGCTGCGCCCTGCCGCCCACCCAAGGCCGCCGTGGTCGAGCATCCACCGGACCTGGCGGTCGAGCATGTAGATCGTCGCCAGCGCGGGCGTGTTGTAGGTCTGGTTTTGCAGGCTGTTGTCCAACGCGATCTTGAGGTCGAGCGAGGCCGGCACCCAGCGGCCGACGGCCGCGATCTCGCGGATCCGGATGATTGCCGCCGGCGAACAGGCCGCCAACCACAGCCCGCCGTCGCCGGCAAAGCATTTTTGGGGCGAGAAGTAGTAGACGTCCACCTGCGACGGATCCCAGGCGAGGCCGCCGGCTCCCGAGGTTGCATCGACGAGCACGAGCCCGTCGGCGTCCGGGCGCACCAGCCGCATGGCAACACCTGTCGAGGTCTCGTTGTGGGTGAACGCGTACGCATCCACGTCCGGGTCCGCGACGGCGGCCGGGTATGTCCCGGGATCGCTGGTGATCACCACGGGCTCGTGCAGGTGTGGCGCGGCGGCGGCAGCGGCCGCGAACTTGGATGAGAACTCACCGAAGCTCAGGTGCTGGCTGCGCCCTACGATCAGGCCGAATGTCGCAGCGTCCCAGAAGTACGGTCGCGCCGCCGTTGCCGAGCAGGATCTCCCAACCGTCGGGAAGGGCGAACAGCTCCGCGAGCCCGCTGCGCAGCGACCCGACGACCTGCTTGACCGTGGGCTGCCGGTGGGAGGTGCCCATGTACGTCGTTGCGACCGACGCAAGCTCGTCGAGCGCGATCGGGCGAACCTTGGAAGGGCCGCATCCGAAGCGCCCGTCTGCGGGAAGAATGTCCCGCGGGATCTGGATCGAAGGGGTCTCGCTGGTCGTCACGCTCGTCCTCCTGGCGGGCCGGCTGTCAGCCGGGGAGATTCACGAACCACACCCGCTCGAAACCCTCGAGCGCGTGGATGGCCGCCTGGGCCTGGGTCGGCACCGGCGAATCGACCGTCAACGCCATCAGGGCGTCGCCATCACGCCGACCGACGGCCATGTGGGCGATGTTCACGCCGGCCTCCCCGAGGATGCTCCCGACGCGCCCGATCACGCCCGGGACGTCGGAGTAGCGCAGGATGGCCATATTCTGGTCGAGCTCGATCTCCACGTCGAATCCGAGCAGGCCCGTCAGGCGTGGCCGCGAGGTCGTGCCGATCGTGGTCCCCGACACCGTCACCTCGCCGCACGTCAGCGTGAGCATGTTGCGGTAGTCATGGGTCTGCTGGGACGAGCTGTCGATCCACTCGATGCCGCGCTCCTCGGCGAGCGAGGAGGCATTGACCAGGTTGACGCTCTCGTCGACATGCCCGGCCAGCACGCCCGCGATGACCGCCGTCGAGAGCATCCGGGTGTCGAGGGCGGCGATCTCGCCCTCGAACTCGATCTTGAGCGGCGACACCGCGCCGCCCGACAGCACACCCATCAGTTGGCCCATCTCCCGCGCCAGCGGCAAATACGGGCCGATGACCTCGAGCACCTGGGCGCTGACGGCCGGAATGTTGACCGCGCTGGTCACGACGCCGCCGGTCAGCGCCGCCGTGACCTGTTCCGCCACGGCGATGCCGGCGCGATCCTGGGCCTCGGCCGTCGATGCCCCCAGGTGGGGCGTGACGACCACGCCCGGCAGCCCGAACAGCGGACTGTCGGTACATGGCTCCTCCGGGAACACGTCGATGCCGGCGCCGGCCAGATGCCCGGACACGATCGCCGCGGCCAGCGCCTCCTGATCGACGAGATCGCCACGGGCAACGTTGAGCAGCCGCGCGCCCTGGCGCATCGACGCGAGTGCCGCAGCGTTGATGAAGCCCTTGGTCTCGGGCGTCGAGGCGAGATGAATCGTGATGAAGTCGCCGGCCTTGTAGACATCCTCGGGAGTCTCGGCCCGCTCCACACCGGTGTCGCGGTAGCGCCCTTCGGCGACATATGGGTCGTAGGCAACGACCCGCATGCCCAGCCCCTGTGCCCGCTCGGCGACCATCTGGCCGATACGGCCGAAGCCCAGGATGCCAAGTGTCTTGCCGTCCAGTTCGATCCCGCCGTACTTCGAGCGTTCCCACCGTCCGTCGACGAGCGCGGCATGCGCTTGGGCGACGTTGCGCGCCTGGGCCAGCAACAGCGCGATCGTGTGCTCGGCCGCCGACAGTGCGTTGGACCCGGCCGCGTTGCAGACGATGATGCCGCGACGGGTGGCCGCCTCGACGTCCACATTGTCGACCCCGGTGCCGGCACGGCCGATGACCCGCAGGTGCGACGCCGCCTGGATCATGTCCGCAGTGACCTTCGTGGCGCTGCGGACGATCAGCACCTCGAATCCATCGACCCGCTCGAGCAGCTCCTCGCGGGTCCATCCGACCCCCGAGACCACCGTGAAATGCTCCTCGAGCAACGCGACCCCGGCCTCGGCCAGCGGTTCGCAGATCAGCACGCGGATGTCGCGGTATGACTCCTGGTCGTTGGCCACGGCTCGGCTACGCCTGTTCCGTCTCGAACTCCGTGTTGATCCACGGCATCATGGCGCGCAGCTTCTTGCCGACCTCCTCGACGGGATGCTCGGCCTGGCGCCGGGCGATCGCGTTGAACTGCGGGCGGCCGACCTTGTTCTCGAGGAGCCATTCCTTGGCGAACTGGCCGTTCTGAATCTCGGCGAGGATCTTGCGCATCTCCGCGCGCGTCTCCTCGGTGATGATCCTGGGGCCGCGCGTGAGGTCGCCGTACTCGGCGGTGTTGCTGACCGAGTACCGCATCCCGGCAATGCCCTTCTCATAGATCAGATCGACGATCAGCTTGACCTCGTGCAGGCACTCGAAGTAGGCCAGCTCGGGCTGGTACCCGGCGTTGACGAGGGTCTCGAAGCCGGCACGGATCAGTTCGCTCAACCCGCCGCACAGCACGACCTGCTCGCCGAACAGGTCGGTCTCGGTCTCCTCGGCGAAGGTCGTCTCGATGACTCCGGCGCGCGTGCAGCCGATGCCCTTGGCGTAGGCGAGCGCCAGCGCGTGGGCGCTACCCGACGCGTCCTGGTAGACGGCGACCAGGCCCGGTGTCCCGGCGCCCTCGGTGTAGGTCCTGCGGACGAGATGGCCCGGGCCCTTGGGGGCGGCCATCACGACGTCGACGTCGGCGGGCGGCACGACCTGGCCGAAGTGGATGGCAAACCCGTGCGCAAACAGCAGCACGTTCCCCGCCTCGAGACCCGGGGCCACGTACTCGTAGTACAGATCGCCCATGATCTCGTCGGGGGTCAGCATCATGATCAGATCACCGGCGGCCGCGGCTTCGGACGGCGACAGGACCTCCAGCCCATGTGCGCGTGCCTGTGCGGCGCGGGCACTCTCGGGGCGAAGTCCGACGACGACCTTTACACCGGACTCGTGCAGATTGAGCGCGTGGGCGTGGCCCTGGCTACCGAAGCCGATGATGGCAACGGTCTTGCCGCGCAGCAGGTCGAGATCGGCGTCGTCGTCGTAAAACATGGATGCTCCCGGGTCGTAGGTCGGCGGCATTCGGACAGCCGCCGCACGAAGCTATGTGGTCCGTGCTCCTCGGCTGAGCGCGACGACGCCGGTCTTGACCATCTCGATCAGGCCAAACGGGCGCAGCAGCTCTTCAAACCGCACCAGGTCGTCGGTATCGCCGGTCACCTGAATGGTGACGTGCTCGGTGGTGACGTCGACGATCTGGCCGCCGAAGATGTCGACCAGGCCGATGATCTCGGCGCGGTCGCCGGGCTCGACGTGGACCTTCATCAGCGCGAGTTCGCGGGCGACCGTGTTGCTGGCGTCCAGGTCACGGATCTTGATCACGTTGATCAGCTTGTCGAGCTGCTTGGTGATCTGCTCCACGGGGAACCGGCTCGCATCAACGGTGATCGTCATGCGGGACAGCGTCGCGTCTTCCGTCGGGCTCACCGCGAGAGATTCGATGTTGAACCCGCGACGGGTGAACAGGCCCGCGACGCGCGAGAGCACGCCCGGCTTGTTCTCCACCAAAACCGAGAGGGTGTGATTTGCCACGGCCGTGGAGCATATAGGGATTCGCCTGCCGATTGGATGGCGGAGCCCGTCCGCCCGGCAATTCTTACTGCGCGGCGACTCGCTCGCGCACCAGCTCGCCGATGCGTGCCGGATCGGCCCGGCCTTGAGTCGCCTTCATCGCCTGTCCCACGAAGAATCCGACCAGCTTGTCCCGACCATCCCGCATTTGCTGGGCTTGGACGGGATTCTCGGCGATCAGGCGGTCCACGAGGGCGACGAGCTCGGACTCGTCGCTGATGGCACCGAGCCCGAGTTCGGCGACGACCTCGCGGGGCGCCCCGCCGTGGTCGATGACGTGTGTCAGAACGGCCTTGGCGCTCGGCATCGAGATCTCCCGCGATTCGGCCATCGCGATGATGTCGGCGAGGGCGTCCGGGCTCACCCCGCTCTCCCACGGCTCCTGATCGCGTTCGCGCAGCTGCGCCCGCAGGTCGCCGCGGACCCAGTTCGCCGCGGATTTCGGGGGTGCAAGCGCCGCGACCCGCTCAAAGTAATCGCCGAGCTCAGGTGGATCGGCCAACACCTCGGCGTCCTCGAAGGTGAGGCCGAGCTCGCGGATCCAGCGCTCCCGCCGGTCGATCGGCAGCTCCGGAAGCGCGGCGCGAATGTCGGCGACCCAGGCCCGGTCGGGCACGATCGGCAGCAGATCCGGCTCCGGGAAGTAGCGGTAGTCGTGGGCCTCTTCCTTGGATCGCAGCGAGGTGATCCGCCCCGTGGTGGGCTCGAAATGCAGCGTTTCCTGGAGGACCCTCCCGCCGTCTTCGACAAGCGCGATCTGGCGCTCGATCTCCGCCGTGATCCCGCGCTCGAGGAACGTGAAGCTGTTCATGTTCTTCAGCTCGGTTTTGGTCCCGAGCTCGGTGGTGCCGGCCGGGCGAATGCTGATGTTCGCGTCGGCGCGCATCGACCCCTGTTCCATGCTGCCGTCGGTGATCCCGAGGTGGACCAATGTCTGGCGCAGCTGCTTGAGGAAGGCGGCGGCGTCGGCTCCGGTGTGGAGCTCCGGCTCGGTGACGATTTCCAACAGGGGCGTGCCGCCCCTGTTGAAGTCCACCACGGACCCCTCGGCCTCGGCACGGCGCCCCTCGGCCCCGAGGTGGATCAGCTTGGCGGCGTCCTCCTCGAGGTGCGCGCGGGTGATCCCGAGCGTGCGCTCCCCGTCGGCGGTCAGGTAGCGGAATCGGCCCGGGCCGCAGATCGGCTGGTCGTACTGGCTGATCTGGTACGCCTTCGGGAGGTCCGGATAGAAGTAGTTCTTGCGGGCGAACACGGAGCGCTCGGCGATCTCGCAGCCGAGGGCGTGGCCGGCGATGATGGCCAGACGGATCGCCTCGCGATTGACGACCGGCAGTGCGCCGGGGTGGGCAAGGCACACCGGACAGGTGTGGGTGTTGGGCGGATCGCCGAAGCTCAGCGCGCAGCCGCAGAACATCTTGGTCCGCGTCAGCAGCTGGGCATGGATCTCGACGCCGATGACCGCTTCCCAGGTCGTGCTCACGCGCCGACCCCGGCCGGGATGGCGTCGAAGCCGAGCGCCGCCTCGAGGGCATGCGCGATCTCGAGCAGGCGGTTCTCGCTGAGAGCCGGACCGGCGAGCTGGAGCCCGACGGGGAGCCCCTCGGACAGCCCGCACGGGATCGACAGGGACGGCAGCCCGGCGAGCGAGACCGGAATCGTGCAGACGTCGGAGAGATACATCGCCAACGGATCCTGCGTCCGCTCACCGATCGGGAATGCCACGGTCGGCGAGGTCGGCGACGCGACGACATCGACCTCGGCAAACGCCGCCCGGAAATCCTCCACGATCCGCGTCCGCACCCGCTGGGCGGTGCCGTAGTAGGCGTCGTAGTACCCGGATGCGAGCGCGAACGTCCCGAGCATGATGCGCCGCTTGACCTCGGGCCCGAAGCCCTCGCCGCGCGTCCGCTCGTAGTGCTCGAGCAGATCGCCAGCGTCAAGGGCGCGGCGCCCGTAGCGGATGCCGTCGAAGCGCGCGAGGTTGGCCGAGCACTCGGCCGGCGCGATCAGGTAGTAGGTCGCCAACCCGTGGTGGGCGTGCGGGAGCCGAATCGGGACCAGCGTGCCGCCAAGGGATTCGACGTGGTCGAGCGCGGCCTGACATGCGGTCCGGACGCCGGGCTCGATCCCCTCCCCCATGAGTTCCTCGATCACGCCGACCCGCACGCCGTCGAGGCGGTCGGCGCTCGGCAGCATGATCGGCTCGGGCCACTCAAGCGATGTGGCGTCCATGGGGTCGCGGCCGACCATGGTCTGCAGCAGCAGCGCCGCGTCCCGAACCGTGCGGGCGAACGGGCCGACCTGGTCGAGCGACGAGGCGAACGCAATCAGCCCGTAGCGCGACACGGCACCGTAGGTCGGCTTCAGGCCGACGATGCCGCACAGTGCCGCCGGCTGCCGGATCGATCCGCCGGTGTCGCTGCCCAGCGACCACGGGGCCTGCCGCGCCGCCACGGCCGACGCCGAGCCCCCGGACGACCCGCCCGGGACGCGTGTCGTGTCCCACGGGTTCAGGGTCGGCCCGTATGCCGAGTTCTCGCAGCTCGACCCCATGGCGAACTCATCCATGTTGGTCTTGCCGATGACCACGGCCCCGGCGGCCTCGAGCCGGGCCACACACGTCGCGGTGTACACGGGGTGAAACCCTTCGAGAATCCGGGACCCGGCGGTCGTCGGAAGGTCGCGCGTCGACAGCGCGTCCTTGATGGCGATCGGCACGCCGGCCAGCGGCGGGCGCTCCGGCATGGCGTCGATCTCGCGGGCGCGATCGATCGCGCCGTCGCGGTCGATCGCCAGGAAGCTGTGCCAGTCGTCGTGCTCGGCCCGCTCGAGTGACGCCCGGACCAGTTCCTCCGAGGAGGTCTCGCCCGCGGTCACCGCGGCGATGGCCTGCTCGGCCGTGAGGTCGGTCAGCGCCACCCGGCTACCCCATCCTCGGCACGGCGAATCCGCCGGCGTGGACCTCCGGCGCCTCGCGGAGGGCGAGTTCGGACGGGATGCTCGGGGTCGGTTCGTCCTCCCGGACGACGTTCTCCATGGGGATCGCGTGCGTGGTCGGCGGAACGCCCTCGAGATCGAGCTCCTGAATCTGCTCGATGTAGGTGAGGATCGCGCTCAGTTCGGCCTGCATGCGGCCACGTTCGGGCTCGGTGAGCCGGAGACGTGCGAGTCGCGCAACGTGGCGCGTGACCTGTTCATCAATCACGGCTGCGGATGCTACCCGACCGGCGGCCCGGTCAGCCGGGCGGGGTCAGTGCGACCAGCACCGCGACCGCGACCATGACGCACGCCGCGAGTGTCAGCTCGACGCGCAGGCTTGTCCGCAGTGCGACGCCGGCCCCGCGATCGTCGGGATCCAGGCCGACCGCGGCCCGTTCCAGGCGGGGGTGCAGCACGATCCGGGCGTACCCGCCTGCGGCGAGCATGACGGCAAAGACGACCAGCTTGACCGTGAGCGCCAGCCCGTAGGCGGTGTCGGTCAGCTGGGCGAGGGACCCGAGCTCCGCCAGCGCCCGGTAGGTGCCGGTAATCACCAGCAGCGTCACGCACACGATCGCGAGGGTCGAGAAGCGGACGACCGCGCCCGCGAGGAGCCGGACGCGATCCGCGGCGCCGAGTACGCCGGATGGCGAGACCACGAGGACCAGCAGCCCGAGAAGTCCCCCGATCCAGGCTGCGGTCGCCAACGTATGGACGGCATCCACGGGGATGTTTACCGACGCGTCGGTCCCATCCGAGGCGTGCCCCTGCCACGACATCGCAAGGATGCCAACGGCCGCCCAGACGCCGAGCCCGATGCCCCACACGCAGCGGCGGATCGGGCGCGTCGGGATCGCCGCCGCGACGCACGGCCCACCCGCAGCCGGCCGCCGCGATCACACACGCCGCGAGGATGACCAGCGCGTGGCCGGTCCGGGTATCGGACACCAGCGTCCCGAGCGCGGCACCCGACCCGAGCCAGACCACGAGCCCGACCCCGTAGAGCACAACCCCGACCCCCCCGGCGGCAAGCGCCCACCACCAGGCCACCCACCATGCCCGTCCGCCCCGCACCAACGAGGTCGCCGCGCGGGTCCGGAAGTCCGCGCGATCGTCAGGGCGACCGGGTCCGACGACCCCGCCCTCGCGCCATGCCGGCGCGGCCACGCCCCATCGCAACACGACCAGACCGAGCGCGGCGACGAGTCCGGCGAGGATCAGCCCGCGCCCGATCCCCGCGATCCAGGCCCCGCCGTCCGACCCCAGGTGTGCCGGCGGCGCCGACGGGTTGCCCCCATGACCGATCTCGACCGGATAGCTCCCGGTGACCACGTGCCCGTCACCGGTCAGGACACGAAAACGGACCCATGCCCCTCCCGGGGCGGGTGCGCTCCGCGCCATGGCGGCCACGACGACCTGCGGGTCGCCGGCCTCGACATGGGCCGGCAGGCTTGCCAGGCGGCCGTGCGCCCAGAGCTCCAGGACGGCGAACCGGGACTCGACGGGTACGGCGAACTCCATCCGCAGCCCTGCGACGGACCCCACCCTGGCCCCCGGCGACGGCGTCGCGCTGACGACCCCGGTCGTCGCGGTCGCGGTCGCCGCGAGCCACAACAGGGCCGCCGCCGTGATGAACGCGGCGATCAGCGGCCGCCGTACCGGCAGCGATCCGCCCGACGGACGATCGCGCGGAATCATCCGCCGGACGCGGTTGCCGTCGGGGAATTGAGGGCCCGCGCGAGGGCGACCAGCCAGGGCTGCGGCACGGCGACCGATGACATCACGACCGTGTGGCCACCGCGGCGCCACGACAGGATGGTGCGCCCGGCGAGGCTGATCTCGATGGACCGCACCCCGGCCGGCGTGGCGACGACCGGGCCCGGTTCGCGGACGGGCCCGCCCGAGACGACGCTTGCGCCGATCACCCGGCCGCCCCGCTCGTAGAACGTCGTGGCGACGGTGTGGGTGCCGATGACGTCCACGCGTGATCCCCGGTCGCGCGACCACCGGTAGGCGCGGAGATCGGGCGTGCGCATGCCCGCGAGCAACCTGTCCCGGAGACGGTCGACGGGTCCGGTCGCGCCCAGATCCTGGGCGGCTGCGACGTGGGCGACGACGACGCTGTCGGGACGCCGGCGGTCAGCGCGAAACGCCACGGCGGCGGCGACTCGCGGCGGCGATGACGATTGCCCCGACTATGCGCCCGGCGCGGGCCCGCCCGGATGTGCCGCTGGGCAGCCGCTTGCGAGGATTCCGAGCCGGCTTGCTCCGTCCCAAGCGCCGGGGTGTGCCCGTCGCTCGCCATCTATCGCACCTCCGGGAACACCCCGAGCTGACGGTACCATGCCCCAAGTGGCGATTCTGAGTTCAACTGCCCGGGTCCCGCGGCGGCGCCTTCTGCCGTCGGCCGTCGTCAGCCCTGCCGGCTTCCTCGCGTCGCGTGGGCGCAACGCGTTCTTCCTCTGGGCGATCCTGCTGTCAGCGGCGGCTTGGTGCGGCTGACCAGCTCGGGTCTCGGATGCCCCGACTGGCCGCTGTGCCACGGGGGCGTCCTGCCCCCGACGACCGAGCATCCGATCATCGAGTTCTCGAACCGGATGCTGTCCGGGGTGATCGTCGTCTATGCGGTCATCGCGTGGCTTGTGACCCGTCGGACGCCGTCGGCGTCACGGGCAGGTGCGGGATGGATGCTGGCCGCCGCGGTCATGACCGTCGGGCCAGATCCCGCTCGGCGGGGTCACCGTGCTCACGGGGCTCAACCCGGTCATGGTCGGCAGCCATTTCCTGTTGGCGCTCCTCGGTCTGGGCGCCGCCGTCATGGCCTTGGTCTGGTACCGCGACGCCCGGCGGGGCTGGACGCGCAGCTGGGACCGGCGACGGGGACCGTTCGCCATCCTGGCGGCGCTGGCGCTGCTCGGCGTGGCGGTCACCGGGATCCTCGTCACCGCGTCCGGACCCCATTCCGGCGCGGCGAACGCGACCGACCGGCTCGGCAACCTCCAGCTGACGATCTGGCTCCACGTCCGGGCGGTCGCCGTGTTGGTCGTGTTCATGGCGTGCTGGCGCTGTGGCTGTGGCGGGAGCGCGCCAAGCGACCCGTTCGACGCTCTCGCCTCGCGGCCGTCTATCCTCCCGCTGCTGGCCGTGCAGATCTTCATCGGCGAGTATCAGTTCCGCCACGGGCTGCCCTGGCAATGGGTGGCCGTCGCACGTGCCGGTCGCCGGGCTCGTGTGGTCATGCGGGCTCATCCTCGCCTGGCTGGCGGCCGCGCCGGTCGACGCGGGGCCGCGCGTCCCCGAGCGCGGCGGCCGCGACCGAGGGCGCGCGGCCGATCGCGGCACCGCGCCGACGGCCTAGCGCCGCCGCGCGGCGAGGCTCTGGCAGGACACGCAGCGCTCCGCGTCGGGTATGGCCTGCAGCCGGCCCTCCGGAATCGGCGACGCCGCAATCGACGCAGATGCCGTACGTCCCGGCCGCGATCGCTGCGCGTGCACGGGCGAGGCGCTCGAGCTGCTGCCGCATCCGTAGGGTGTCCTCGAGCTGACGTTCGCGCTGTTCGGCGTCCGTGGCGGCTTCCGCCGGATGGTGGTGCCCGTCGGACCGCTCGTCGGCATCGGAGGCGAGGTCGCGTTCGGCAAGCGCGGAGGTGATCTCCGCCTCCATCCGCGCGATCCGGTCCAGCGGCGTGTCGTTGTCGTGAGTCTCCATAATGGGCGGATCGTAACCCGAGCGCCGCGTGCGTTGCGCCCGGCAATACCGACGAAGAGGCCTCCGTACGTGACCGACGCGATCGTCGTCGAGGGACTGGTACGCGAATTCAAGGGCGGCATCCGAGCCGTCGACGGCATCGACCTGCACGTCGGCTCGGGCGAGGTCTATGGCTTTCTCGGCCCAACGGCGCCGGCAAGAGCACGACCGTCCGGATGCTGACCACGCTGCTGCGCCCGACCGGCGGGACCGCCAGCCGTCGCCGGGTTCGACGTCGTCACCGACGCCGCCAGCGTGCGCCGTTCGATCGGCGTCGCCCTCCAGGACGCCGCGATCGACCCGTTCATGACCGGGCGCGAGCTGCTGCGCCTGCAGGCCACCCTGCACGCGATTCCCCGGCACGACGGGGCACGCGCGGGCCGACGAGCTGCTCGACCGGGTCGGGCTCGACCGACGCCGCCGACCGGCGCGTCGGCACCTACTCGGGCGGCATGCGCCGTCGCCTCGACCTGGCCCTGGCGCTCGTTCACGAGCCGGTCGTGCTGTTTCTGGACGAGCCCACGACCGGCCTCGACCCGACGTCGCGCGTCGCACTGTGGGAGGAGGTCCGCCGCCTGAACCGCGAGTCCGGGACGACGGTGTTCCTGACCACCCAGTACCTGGAGGAGGCGGACCAGCTGGCCGGGCGCGTCGGGATCATCGACGGCGGCAAGATCGTCGCCGAAGGCACCCCGACCGAACTGAAGGCCAGCGTCGGCGACCCCACGCTGATGATCACCCCGGCCGACCCCGAGCGGGTCGGCCGACGCCGCCGCCGTGCTGGTCGCAGTTCGGGCCGGTGGCCGACGGCAAGCCCGGCGCCGCCGCCGTCCGCCTGGCCGCGGGGGCCGAGGGCATCGCGCGGTCGTCCGTGCACTCGACGAGGCCGACGATCGCCACGCCGCGATCGATCTGCACCAGCCGACGCTCGACGACGTGTTCGTCATCAAGACCGGCCACCGCCTGGAGGGCGGCGGCGGCGCGGCAGCGCCGCGGCCGGACGCCGCTCGCGGTCGCAAGGGGCGCCGCGGATGAGCCCCGCCGATCCTGCAGACCGCGGCGCTCGCGCGCCGCTCGATCAAATCGCGACATTCCGGTTCCCGCAGGCGTGGTTCCCGTCGCTGTTCTTCCCGCTCGTGCTGATGGCGATCTTCACGGCGTCATTCGGGCGCTCGATCGGCTTCATCCCGGGGTTCCCGAACGTCGACGGTTTTCTCGAGCTTCGCGGTCACCGGCGCGATCGTGCAGGGCGTGCTGATCTCGGCCGTCGGCGCCGGCGCGTTCTTCGCCGGCGACATCGAAGGGGGCTTCTTCGATCGCTTGGTCTCCTCGCCGGCGTCGCGCTCGGCGATCCTGGTCAGCCGGCTCTGCGCGAGCGTGGTCTTGGCGCGTGGCCAGGCGACTTCTTCCTGCTGATCGCGATGATCTTCGGCGCGACCGTCCAAGGGCGGTGTCGTCGGCGCGCTGATCGTGATCGTGCTGGCGGCGCTGCTGGCGATCCCGATCGGGGGCCTCGGCATCTTCCTGGCACTGCGGACCGGCTCGGCCGAAGCCGTCCAGGGCATGTTCCCGCTGTTCTTCGCCCTGATGTTCTTCTCCTCGACGTTCTTCCCGCGCGAGACGATGACCGGCTGGTTCCAGGTCGGCGGCCGACATCAACCCGATCTCGCACCTGGTCGAGGGCATGCGGGCGCAGATCATCCGTGGTGTGGACTGGCAGAAGGCGGCGTCTCGTTTGCGATCATCGTCGTGCTCGGCCGATCTACCGTGGGCGCCTGCGCCATCAGCCTGCGACGCCGCCTGGAGGGTGACGCGTGAGCGCATCCACCTTCGCCGCACCGCGTCGGTGTCCGGCGATGCTCGCCTGGCGCGCGCTGATCCTGGTCCGGCGCATGCCGGCGGTGTTCATCCCGTCGCTGGTCATGCCGCTGTTCATCCTCGTGGCCACCTCGGGCGCGTTCCACGGCATCTCGGCGGTGCCGATCGGCACCAGCAGCTACCTCGCCTTCACCCTGCCGTTCGCGACGATCATGGGCGCCGGGTTTCGCCGGCATCAACGCGGGGATGACCCTTGCCCGCGACATCGAGGGCGGCTTCGTCGACCGGCTGATCGCCAGCCCCGCGCCGCGCCTGTCGCTCGTCGCGGGGCCGTTCACCGCCGCGGCGATGCGCAGCGTGTTCACCACGACCGTCGTGCTCGTGGCGGGCATGATCGGCCAGCTGCCCCTGCCGGGCCTGCTTGGGACGTCAGTGATCTACGCGATGGCGGCCAGCTTCGCCATGGCGACCGCATGCTGGTCGATGGGCGTCGCCCTGCGCGCCCGCACCGTCCAGGCCGCACCGATGATGCAGCTGGTCGTGTTCATCCTGGTGTTCACCTCGGTGGCCTACGCGCCGCGCGATCTGCAGACGGGCTGGCTGCGCACGGTCTCCGACTGGAACCCGGTCACACGGATCCTGGAGTTCGCCCGCAGCGCGGAGTTCCAGACGATGACGTGGGCCGGCCTGTGGCCGGCGCTCGTGTCGATCGCGGTCCTGATGCTGCTATTCGGGTCGTTCGCGCTGTACGGCCTCTCGCGGCTCGGCAACGAATAGCGCCTCACTGACCGGACGCTGGTCCGACGGCTCGGCAGATTCGAGGCCGGTAGGCTGCCCGCCATGCGCACCGAACTGCTCGCCGAGCTCTCCAACGCCCACGGCACCTCCGGCCGCGAAGAGGCCATCGCCGACGATCGTCCGCCGGGAGCTGGCGCCCGTCGGTCGACACGAATCGAGACGGATCCGCTCGGCGGCCTCTGCGGCATCCGCGAGCCGGCCGACCGCGGGCGCCCGGCGAGCCGATCAGGCTCATGCTCGCCGCCCATATGGACGAGATCGGGCTGATGGTCACCGGCGATCGACGACCGGGCTACCTGCGGGTGATCCCGCTCGGCGGCTGGGACGCGCGCACGCTGGTCAGCCAGCGCGTCGTCGTGCACGGGCGCGAGGTCCTCGACGGGCATGGTCGGCGTCCCGCCGGTCCACACCCTGAGCGCCGAGGAGCGCACCCGCGCGCCGAAGGTCGAGGATCTGCGCGTCGATCTCGGCCTGGCGGCCGAGCGGGTCCGCGAGCTGGTGCGCCCGGGCGACGTGGTCACCCGCTCGCGCAGCTTCGCCCCGCTCGGCGACCTGGTCAGCGGCAAGGCGCTGGATGATCGGGTCGGGGTGTTCGTGCTGATGGAGGCGATGCGGGCGGCCGCGCGCGTCGGCGGTCGCACGTGCTGGCCACGGCAACCGTGCAGGAGGAGGTCGGGCTTCGCGGCGCCCGCGTCGCCGCAACCCGCCAGGTCACCGGACATCGGCGTCGCGATCGACACCTGCCCGTCGACCGACGGGCCCGGCCAGGCGTCCGGCCGGGCGGCACGAAGCTCGGTGCGGGTGCCGCAATCCGCATCATGGACGCCAGCGCGATCGGCGTCCCACCGGCTGGTGGCGTTTCTCGAGGAACTGGCGATCGAGCGGGAGATTCCCCACCAATTCCACGTCTCCGACAAGGGTGGCACCGACACCCAGTCGCTCCAGCTCGCCGGGAGCGGTGCGATCGCCGGCTGCGTATCGATCCCGGCCCGCTACGGCCACTCGTCGATCGAGGTCTGCCACCCCGACGACATCGCCGCGGCCATCGATCTGGTCGTCGCGCTGATCGAATCGGCCGACCGCTTCACGACCGCGGACTGAGCCGCCCTACGCCGCCCTGGACCGAGCCGTCGGTCCGGATCTCGACCGCGCGGGCACCACCGGGAATCTCGGCGGGGCGCCCGTCGACGAACAGGCTGACGCCGGTCACCGGACTCACCCCGATCCACACGGCTTGCGTCAGGGCGAAACTGCGGCTGACACCCGACGCGCAGCGTCCCGGCGAACAGGACGGTCCCATGGGACGAGCCGCGACGGACGGTGACGCGGCTCCCGGTACCGGGCGACCCTGCCAGGCGCACCGTCGCGCGGTGCGATCGTCGTCACACCCGAGGTCGTCGCACCCAGGCCACCCGGCGACGTCAGCGGGGTCGGAGTCGCATGCCACGCGGCCCCGATCCACAGGGCCAGGAGCCCCGCCCCCGGCGCGCCGATGACCAGCCACACGATGCCCGCCTTGCGCCGACCGCCCGTGCGCTTGCGCGCGGGGGTCGTGGCGAACGATGCGCGCCGCGGGCGCGACCGGAAGGCCGGGGCGGGCGCCGGATCGACGGGATCACGGACGACGCCGAATCGGTCATCGTACTCCTCGACGAGCACGCGTCCGTCGAGCCCCAGAAACGTCGCGTACTGCGCAGGAATCCGCGCGCATAGGCGGGCTCGGGCAGGATGATCGAACCGCTCGTCCTCGAGCGCGCCGAGATAGCGCGCACGGATACGGGTCTGGCGCTCACAGTCCGGAAGCTCGAGCCCGCGCCGCGAGCGCGCACTCGCAATGTGTTGCCGATATCGATCATGCGATCCGTCGCGTCGTGGACGGCCGTTCCGGGCAGCCTGCCCGCGTGAACGCCATTGGCACATGATTAGTGGTCACTCACATGACGTGGCGGTCGACGATCTCTGATCGCGCCCCGGACCGACTCCGTCATGCGCACGCCCGCATCGTGCGGCGCGTCTGGCAAGTTGTACACCGTTCGGGCCGGTCGACGCGATTGGCGGCGGGGCCGGATGCGCAACGCTGTTGCAGCCGCGCCACAGCGCAGCCGACGTTCCCGGCCCCCGGGGAACGCGGAGGCGTCCCCGGGGGGCCGGGCGGTGGCGGACCGCCGATCAGGCGCTGACGGCGACCTTGATCGAGCCTTCTTCGCGGTTGTCCATGACCGCGTAGCCGCGTGCCGTGTCGGCAAGGGGCAGGTCGTGGGTGAACACCAGGCCCGGCCGGATCTTTCCTGCCTCGAGCACCTGCATCAGGGCGTCCATGTAGGCACGCGACGGACAGACGCCGGGGTGAATCGAGATGTTGCGCATGAACGTCGCCGAGTAGGGCTGATCGACCGGACCGAAGAAGTGGCTCATCCCCAGCACCGACACTGCGCCACCGTCGCGCACGGCCGTCAGGGCACGGGTCAGCGAGTCGTTGTTGGAGATGGTCTCCACGACGGCGTCTGCCCCGCGACCATGCGTGAGGTTCTGGATGGCCTCGACGGCGTCCTCCCGCTTGGCGTTGATGACGTGGGTGGCCCCGCTCGTGGTACCGACCGCGAGCCGGTCGTCGTGGTGGCCGACGTGGATGATCGTGGCCGCACCGAACAGGGTCGCGGCCTGCACCGCGCAGATACCGACGGCACCGTCACCGAGGACGGCGACGGTATCGCCGGGACGCACGCGGGCGTTGACGACCCCGTGATACCCGGTCGAGAACACGTCGCCGAGCGGAAGGACGTCCAGGTCCCGGCTCCCGTCGGCGAGCGACTCCGGAATCACCACGAGCGTGCCGGCGGCCTCCGGAACCCGGATGAACTCGGACTGGCCGCCTTCGACCTCGCCGCCGGCGTGCGGGCCCCAGAACGGCGTCCCGAAGATCCCCCCGTGCTCGCAGGAACTGTGGAGGCCGCGTTGGCAGTAGAAACACGTCCCGTCCGAGAACACGAACGGCGCCACGACGCGATCGCCCACCTTGAGCCCACGGACGTCGGACCCGACGGCCTCGACCACGCCGACGAACTCATGCCCCACGCGGGTCCCGGGCACCATCCCCAGATCCTCGCCGTTGTTGAGAAAGTGCAGGTCCGATCCGCAGATCCCCGCCTTGGTCATGCGCACCAGCGCGTCGGTGGGCTTGAGGATCCCGGGCTCGGCGACGTCGTCGACGCGGACGTCCCCGGTGCCGTGCCAGCAGGTTGCCTTCATGTACGTGCTCCTCGGTTCGCGTCCGCCGTCGACGCGCCGGGCCCGCGGGCAAACGGGGCGCACAGACGACGCAGAAAACACTCATTCGTGAGTGAACGGCGCCCAATCTACCACCGGCACGGCGCCGGTTGGCCAGCTACGGACCCGGGCGCCGCCGCATGGCCTCGGCGAGCCCGGCGGTCGCCGCCCGGACCCGCGCCAGCAGGATGTCGAGCTGCTGATGCTCCTCCGGGGTGAGCGCGGTCGCCATGATCCGGGCCTCCAGTGTGCGGGTCAGCTCCGAGATCTCCGCCGCGCGTTCACGTCCCGTTGCGGTGACTTCGATCAGGCGGCGACGGCGGTCGTGGGGGTGCGGGTGACGGTGGACACAGCCTTTCGCCGCGAGCTGGTCGAGGACCATCGACACGTGATTCGACGACAGCCCGAGGGTTTCGCCGACCTCCCACGGCTCGAGCCGGTCCGGGTGCCGCGCCGTCAGGAGCTCGATCGTCCGGAACTGCACCAACGTCATCGCCGAATGGCGACGCACGAGGCGCTCGATCAGCTCGTTGAGTTCGGCTCCCGCAGCGATGACCTCGGAATACGTGCCGACGGCAGCGGGCGCGTCCGCCGCGGTCGCGGGCGCCGTTTCCGAGGTGGTGTCGGCACGCTCGGTGGCCATGCCCGCAGTCTACGTCAGCGGTCGGGGCACCCGACGGTGGTGGCGGTGGGTCGCCTCGGGTCAGACACTGACCACCCCGTGCGCGGCGAGCAGCAGATGGCGATGGCAATCGCGGCCAGGCCGAGGATGCCGGCGGCGACCGAGCGCGTTGACCCGGCCGTAGGCGATGTGCCCGCGTCCGAAGCCCGACAGCACCGCACCGGCCAAGACGCCGCCGATCAGGCCGCCGATGTGGCCGCCGATCGAGACCCCGGGAACCGTCAGCGTGAACACCAGGTTCAGCGACGATCAGGACCCCGAGCCCGCTTCGCATCACCGCGATCCCGCGCTGGCGGAACATCACCACCAGCGCACCCATCAGGCCGAAGATGGCCCCCGAGGCACCGATCGTGAGGACGCCGGGCGAAAACAGCAGCGCGCCGGCGGCCCCCCACAGCAGGCTCATCGCCGTAGACGATGATCATCCGCCGCGAGCCGACGTAGCTCTCGAACGCGACGCCCAGCACCCAGAGCACCCACATGTTGAACGCGACGTGCAGGACGCTCTCGTGGATGAACGCCGACGTCACGATCCGCCAGGTCTCGCCGTTGGCGACCGCCGGCCCGTAGAGACCGCCGTGCTCGATGATCGACGAGTTGCCCGCCGCCGCTGAGCCCGACCCCCTGCGCGAGCTCGGCGAGGAAGATCAGCACGTTGATGACATCAGCGTGAGGGTGACCGTGGACCGGCGGCCCGAGACCTGCGATGCCGCGAAAGCTCCGTCCGCGCTGGCCTGGCGGCGGACCCGGGCGCGTCTTGCCCGCGCACTCCGGGCAGCGGATCCCGACGGGCGCCGGGTATCATGCATGCGGTGCAGATCGGCCGCTCGCACTGCGAGCAGCTCAGGAGCGTCTCGCGGTCGGGATGGCGATAGCAGTACTGCGGTCTCGCTCACGGTGGACGTCACTCATCGGCGATCGGGATCGTATCGGGATCGCCGCGGGCATGCCGAGCCGAAATCGGGTGCCGACCGATCCCCAGCGCCGATCGGGCCCTGTAAGCTCCGCGCGAGTGGGGTGCTCGCCACACGGGCGGTCCGTGGGCAGCTCGGGCCACGCGGCGCGATCGCGCCGATTGCCACCTGTTCACGGCGATTGACGACGTCGGCCAATCGGCCTTCAATGCGTCATGCCGCCGATCGCGTGCGCGGTGAGCGCCGTCAGCTCGTCCGACGGATCCACCACCAGACATCAAGAGGCCGCGTATGTCAGTGCCGCCGCCGCCGTTTGCCGCGATGCCCCCGCACGGGCTCCCGGACCTGATCGAGCACGACGCCTGCGCCCTCGCCGCGTTCGTGACCCGCGACGGCAAGCCGGATCGACGAATGGTCGACCACGCGCTGGTCGGGCTGCAGATGATGGTGCACCGCTCGGGCAGCGTCGACGGCGAAGGCGACGGCAGCGGGCTGCTGATCGACATTCCGCGGCCGCAGTGGAGCCGGCGCCTGGCCGCCCACGGGCATCGACCGGCGGTCGTCGACGACTCCCGCTTCGTCGTCGGGCACCTGTTCTTCGAGTCCGAGCAGGCCGCCCACGACCAGGTCGAGCGCCTGCACCAGATCCTGGCCGCGCGCGGCTTCACGTTGCTGTGGTCCGGCGAGGGCCCGGTCGACCGCTCGGCCCTCGGCCCGCGGGCGGCCGAGACACCGCCGGTGTTCTGGCAGATCGCCGCGCTCGCCGGCGAGGGCGGCCGCGTCCGCCTCGCGCGACTGCTACGAGGCGATGGTGCAGTTCGAGCGGGACATCGACTGCCACGTGGCCTCGTTCTCGGCCAATGACGCCGTCTACAAGGTCCAGGGCCAGCCCGAGGTGATCCCGAGGTTCTACCCGGAGTTCGCCGAGGACGACTTCGCGGCGTCGCGGATCATCGCCCACAACCGGTACTCGACCAACACGTACCCGACCTTCTCGCGCGTGCAGCCGTTCTCGCTGCTCGGCCACAACGGCGAGATCAACACCATCGCCCAGCTGCGCGAGCAGGCCTAGCAGCTCGGGCTGCCGATCACCCACGAGGGATCCGACTCGCAGGACCTCAACCGGCTGCTGGAAGGGCTGGTCTTCGAGAAGGGCCTGTCGCTGCTGGAGGCGGTCGAGTTCGCGCTGCCGCCGATCCTCGGCGAGGTCCACCGCCTGCCGGCGCACCTGCAGGATCTCGTACGTGCACTACCGCGAGGCGCTCGGTCCGTACGCGCAGGGCCCGGTCGCGCTCGCGACGCGCGCCCAGAACGAGATGGTCTTCGCCGTCGACGCGATGGGACTGCGGCCGCTGTGGTGGATCGAGACCGACGACTGGTACGTCGTGTCCTCCGAACCGGGGATCATCGAGGTCAGCCAACCTGACCTGCGACCCGCGGCCGCTCGGACCGGGCGAGAAGATGGCCGTCATTCTCGACGGCGACGGCGTCCCGCACGCGCTTGACTACCCCGAGGTCCAGCAGCAGGTCTACGAGCGCGCCAAGGACCGCGGCGCCTTGCCGCACGGCGAGACGCGCGCCCGCCTGGCCGGCGGCCTGGACCCGACGATCCTCGCCGACGATCGCCAACGGGAGCGCCGAGGGCCCGGAGATCGACCTCAACGCCTTGCTCGGCTCGGCGTCGTGGATCGGGTCCGACAAGCAGCAGGTCGAGTTCCACGCCGAACGCGGGGCCGAGCCGGTCGGATCGCTCGGGCTGGGATGGCCCGCTGGGCCCGTTCACGCCGGTCCCGATGCCGCTGTCGGACTATCTGCAGGAGACCGTCGCCGTCGTGACCAACCCGGCCATCGACCGGGAGCGCGAGGTCGAGCACTTCTCCACGCGGGTCGTCCTCGGACGGCAGTCCGCCGATCGAAGGGGTCGAGATCGAGCCGCCCCAGCGCTGCGAGCTGCGGATGCCGATCCTGCTGGGCGGGCTGCGCAACGGGCCTGGGCCTGTCGCTGCCGGAACTGCGCCGGGTCGCCGTCGGCGAGGGCGTGGCGCTGCTGGACGATGTCCTCGCCGCCTGGGGCGAGCGCGCGATCCGGCTCGACCTGGCCTACCCGACCGACGTCGACGATGCGCCAGCGTGTCGCCGAGCTGTCGGAGCAGGCGGTCGCCGCCGTGCGCCAGGGCGTCGAGGTCATCGTGCTGCACGACATGGGCGCCAGCGCCCAGACGCGCGTGTGCGACCCGATGCTGGCGGTCGCCGCCGTCGACAAGGCCCTGCGCGAGCAGTACCAGGACGACGGCGACTCGATCCGCCGCAACGTCAGCCTGCTGTTGCAGGCGGCCGGCATCCGCAACGTCCACGACGTCATGGTGGCGCTCGGACTCGGCGCCCAGGCGCTCATCCCGTACGCGATGCTCGAGTACGCCGTCCAGGCCAACCCCGAGCCCGCCGTGGCCGCCTCGAACCTGCTCCAGGCGCTGCAGAAGGGCATCGAGAAGGTCCTGTCGACGCTCGGCATCCACGAGCTGCGCGGCTATGCGCGCCTGATGTCGGCGATCGGGGTCCAGCCGGAGCTCCTCGAGATCATCGGCATGCCCGGCTTCGTCGCGAGCGCGGGCCGCGGCCTGGGCTTCGACGGGCTCGAGGAACTCGCCGAGCTCGGCCAGCGGATCCGCTCGGGCGAGGAGAGCCACGCCAAGGTCAAGCTGCCGCGGATGTATCCGAAGGTCTGGAAGGCGCTCGCGCGCGTCGCCAACTCGGAGCGCGGGCTACGAGGAGTACGCCGAGACCCTCGAGCAGCTCGAGCGCGACCAGCCCGTTGCGCTGCGCCACGCGGTCGGGCTCCAGCTGGCGCCCCGAGGACGCCCGCGTGCCCGCTGACAGCGGTCTCGAGCCGTGTCGGCGAGCACGGGCTTCCGTTCGTGATCAGCTCGATGAGCTTCGGCTCACAGAGCGAGATCGCGTTCCGCGCCTACGCCGAGGCGGCCGCACGGGCCGACATGCTCTCGGTCAACGGCGAGGGCGGCGAGATCCCCGACATGATCGGCCAGTACCCCAAGCACCGCGGCCAGCAGATCGCCTCCGGGACGCTTCGGGGTCTCCTCGCTGCTGATCAATTCCTCGGAACTGGTGGAGATCAAGATCGGCCAGGGCGCCAAGCCCGGCGAGGGCGGGCACCTGCCCGGATCGAAGGTCACCGCCGCCATCGCGCGGGCCCGCAACGCGCAGATCGGCTCCGACCTGATCAGCCCGTCCAACAACCACGACCTGTACTCGATCGAGGACCTGGCCCAGCTGATCGACGAGCTCAAGACGGCGAACCCCCACGTGCGGGTGATCGTCAAGGTCCCCGTGGTGCCGGGCATCGGCACGATTGCGATCGGCATCGCCAAGGCGGGAGCCGACGTCATCACGCTCTCGGGCTTCGACGGCGGCACCGGCGCCGCCCGTCAGCATGCGCTGCGCCGCGCGGGCCTGCCGTGCGAGCTCGGCACGGTGCTCGCCCATCACGCGCTCACCGAGGCGGGCATCCGCGACCGGGTCGAGATCTGGGCCGACGGTGGCCTGCGCTCGGCCGACGACGCGCTCAAGCTGATCTGCCTCGGCGCCAACCGGCTCGGCTTCGGCACCGCCTCGATGGTCGCCATCGGCTGCACGATCTGCCGCGGCTGCCAGCTGGACACGTGCCATGTGGGCATCGCCACGCAGATCGAAGACCAGCACGAGGCCCAGGAACGCGGCCTGAAGCGCTTCGTTCCGCGTGAGCACGAGCCCGCCACCGACGCGCTGGTGCGCTACTTCACCGAGATGGGCGCCGCCATGCGCGCCCGCGCCGGCGAGATGGGTGTCACCGATATCCAGGACCTGGTCGGGCAGGCCAATCACCTGGTGCAGGTCTCACACCACGAGCGCCTCGACCTCGGCGGGCTGCTGACCCCGGTGCGGGAGCGCGTCATCACCGCACCCGAGGGCCAGGCGCGATTCTTCCGCGAGTTCAACCCGCCGCCGCCGCACCGCGCGCCGGAAGTGGCCGCCGAGCGCCTGGCGGCGGGCTCGGCGCTCGCGGTCGAGGAGGAGGCGGCGACGGCGGCCGACCGCAATCTCGGCACGGATCTGGCCGGGATGATCGCCCGCTCCCACACCCACGTGAACACCAGCTGGAACTTCGGTGCGCTCGGGGGCAACGGCTCGAACGGCCAGAACGGCGGGAACGCGAACATCCTGGTCGATGCCGAGCAGGCCAACGGCCACGCGCCGCTGGTCGACCTGGCGTTCACCAAGGGTGCGGCCGCCGGATCCGGCCTGGGCGCATTCAACATCGGTGGCGTCCGCATGCGCGTGTTCGGCGGCGCCCAGGATGGCGTCGGCAAGTGCGCGCTGGGCGGCGAGATCCAGGTCCTCAAGGCGCGCAACAGCCAAGGGCGAGTGGGTCGGCGGCCACGTCGGCAAGAGCTTCGCCTACGGCGCCCAGCGGGGCTTGTTCCTGATCCAGGGCGACACCGACGCACGCGCCTGCATCCGCATGTCCGGGGCCGACGTGGTCCTCGGCGGGGAGCCGCAGGGAGCCGCTCAACGACCGCAGCGGGTCGTTGGCAGCCCGCGCCAACTGCAAGGGCTTCGCGTTCGAGTACATGACCGGGGGGCGCGTGGTCGTGCTCGGCGACCCGGGGCCGTGGATCTGTTCCGGGATGACCGGCGGGGTCATCTACTGCCGCCAGAACCCGGACTGGAACCTCGACAGCAGCGCGATCCGCCGTCGCCTGTCCAAGACGGCCAAGGTCACGATGCTGGAACTCGACGAGTCGGACGAGGCGCAGGTCGCCGATCTGCTGGCCAAGTACCGCCAGGCCCTGGAGGAGTCCGGGCAGCCGGAGGCCGCCGCGCGACTCGACCCGCTGATCGCAGGCACCGGCCGAGCACTTCATCGCGCTCTCGCCGGTGACCCAGCAGGCGGATCCGAACATCTCGACCGAATAGCCCGCCCGCGCGCCAGCCGGGCGGCGGCGGCATCAGGCCGTGCTCCCCGCGCCCCGCCCTGGCACCCGGAGCCGCGCCCGTATCCTCCCAGCACCGCCGGGAGCCATCGCCGGATGGCCGAGATCGCCGCGCCGACACGGAGCTCCGGATAGGTGAATTTCAACCGCTCGATCCCCATCGCCGCCGGCATCGTGCTCGTCGCGGTGCCATCGGCGCGTTCGTCGATCTGGCGGTCACTCCAGCGCGGCTACTGGGTTCCGCCGGTCAACTCGACGTTCCTGATCAAGCTCGGCTCGCCCCTGGACACCTCGAGCCCGACCGACCTCGGCGACGGCGAGTACAACTACCAGGGCAATCCGGCCAAGCCGCCCACGGTGTACGACATCGACGGCAACAACAACACCTCCGCCACCGTCGACGCGCTCCACGCACGCGGCGCGCACGTGATCTGCTACGTCCCGGTCGGCGAGTGGACGCCGTACATGTACAACGCCAACGACCCCAAGTTGGGCGCCGCTCGAGGGCCAGCCGTTCAACGGGGTCGACCGCTGGCTGAACACGAACCCCGCCGGTCCGAACTACCACACCCTGCTCGAGCTGAGACGCTCCAGTTCGAGAACTGCAAGAACAAGGGCTTCGACGGCATCCAGCCCGACGGCGCCGACGAGGCCGAGGGCCACGGGGTCAGCTTCAACGGGACCCCGCTGACGGTGGCCGAAGTCCACGCCTACCTCATCCAGCTCGTCTCGATCGCGCACTCGGTCGGCCTGAGCATCGGGCAGCTGGGCTACCTCGACCAGACCGCGGCGCTCGCGCCCCACTTCGATTTCGCGATCGTCGAGAGCTGCTTCCCAGCCGGCCAGTGCGGCCTGACCGCGCCCTAGCCAACGCGCACAAGGCGATCTTCGAGATCGAGTACACCGCCTCGCCCAGCGCGTTCTGCCCCGCCGCGGCCGCCGGCGGCCGGATCGCCGGCCGCTACGACCCGACCCTGAACGGCAAGCCTGCGGATCCCCTGCACCTGACGGGACTCGCGGATCACATCCGCCCCCTGTGGGCCGGTCCCGACGACGCGACCGTCCGAACGGGTCTAACCTCGAATCGGGGCATGCGTTCGGCGCACGACTCGCCTGCCCGCTGACCCGCGCCGCGGGCGCCGGATCCCGGGACGGAGGCTCACATGAACGGCGTGATCGCCGTCATCGTCATGGTCGTGATCCTGGCGATCATCTACGTATCGATGGCGGTGAAGGTCTTCAAGCAGTACGAGCGCGGCGTGCAGCTGCGGCTCGGCAAGCTCGTCGACGGGCCGCGCGGGCCCGGGCTGATCTTCATGTCCCGTTCATCGACCGCATGCACCGCGTGTCGCTGCGGATCGTCACGATGCCGATCCAGTCGCAGGAGATCATCACCCGCGACAACGTCACCGTGGACGTCTCGGCGGTCGCCTACTACCGCGTCGTGGATCCGGTGCAGGCCGTCCTCGCGATCGAGGACGTCGAGTCCGCGATCGCCTACATCGCCCAGGCGACGCTGCGCGCGGCCATCGGCCAGCACACCCTCGACGAGGCCCTGACCGAGCACCGAGGACCTCAACAAGCATGTGCGGGACATCCTCGACGTCCAGACCGAGCCGTGGGGCGTCAAGGTCACCCTCGTCGAGCTCAAGAACATCCAGCTGCCCGAGGCGATGAAGCGCGCAATGGCCAAGGAGGCCGAGGCCGAGCGGGAGAAGCGCGCGAAGATCATCAGCGCCAACGGCGAGGCGCTCGCGGCGACCGAACTCGCCCACGCCAGCGACGTGATGATGCAGCACCCGATCGCCCTGCAGCTGCGCAACCTGCAGACCCTCGTCGAGATCTCGGTCGACAAGAACTCGACGATCGTGTTCCCCGCGCCGTTGATGAGCGCGATCACCGACCTGGTGAGCTTCCTGACCCGCGGAAGCGGTGACCGTCACCGAACGGCGCGATCACGGCACCGGCGGAGGTCACCGAGCCCGGCGCGACCGACCGAGCGCCGCCGATCCCCGCACCCGAGCCCTAGGCCGCCCGCGGTGCGCAGCCGGCCGGATCCGGGTGCCGTCGGCGCGCGGCGGCCGGCGAAGGCCGCCGGGTTGCTGACGAACAGGTCCCGGCAGTACTCGGCGCAGAAGTAGTACGTCGCGCCCGCCGACCTCGGCCGACAACGCGGTGGCGGGATCGACGGTCATCTCGCAGACCGGGTCGATCGCGGCGCGGCGCCGGCGTCCGCATGTCGTGGCCGTGACCATCGCGGTCGCCGGGCCCGTCGCCCGTCAGGAAGGACTGCCGACACGCGTCCGAGCAGAAGTAGTACGTCGTCCCGCCGAGCTCCGCCCGCAGCGCCTTGCTGCGATCGACGGTCATGCCGCAGACCGGATCCTTGACCCCGCGACGCATCGTCAGCCCGAACAGGGCGACGAAGACCACCAGCCCGAGGATGTTGAGCACGAGCTTGTAGTCGAGCTGGACCGCGCCGAACAGGTCCGCGCGACTGGGCCGGGCGGCGGGGATCGCGCCGAATGCGGCGAACAACCCCGCGACCGCCAACCCGGCCAGCACCATCGTCACGTACATGAGCGCCGTGATGCGGACCGTGAACGTCGTGCCGTAGTACTTCTGGTAGATGGCAGGATCGGCAGCACGATCAGGTCGGCGAAGATGAATGACATCACGCCGGCAAACGAGAACCCGCCGGACCACAGCACGGCCGCGAGCGGCACGTTGCCGACCGAGCACACGAACGACGCCACCGCGATCAGCGGGCCGATCAGCACGTTCTCGATGATCCGGATCGGCGCGGGTGCGGACTGCAGGAACAGCGCCTGGAAGAACCCGTTGCCGAGCAGGCCGATGAACCCGGCCAGCAGGAATCCGATCCCGATCTCGCGGTAGAGCATCTGCACGTCGCCGCGGAAGTTGTGGGCGACGTCCGACCACGCGTCGATCGAGCGCACGCGTGACCCCAGGGCGCGCCGCTCGGACTCGGCCGGCGTGGTGCTGGTGCCCGGTATCGGCCGCCTGCGCGTGGCGCCGCGCCCGCTCCTCGAGACGCGGCGAGACGAACAGCCGGCAGCAGCAGCCGCCATCAGCACGATCATGATGATGCCGCCGATGAACTCCCCGACGGCGAACTGCCAGCCGATCAGCGTCCACAGCACCAGACCGAGCTCCCAGACCAGGTTCGTCGACGCGAACTGGAACGCCAGCGCCGAGATCGCCGAGGCGCCCTTCTGGAACAGCGACTTGCCGATGGCGATCGCCGCGTACGAACACGAGGAGGATGCCGCCCCGAGCCCCGTCGCCCGCGCCGAGCGACCCCGCCCCGAGGCGCCCATCGCGCGCTCGACCGAGTGCTGGGCACCCATGCCTGGACGATCGCCGAGATCGTGAACCCGAACACCAGCGCCCACCACACGGCGTACGCCATCAGCACCGCGTTCTTCAGGCCGTCCCAGATCGTGGTCACGACAATCACGGGCCCGGGTTGTATCAGTCGCGGCCGGGCGGCGCCGCCGGTCGCGGGCCCGGACATGGCAGACTGCGCCGGTCGACCCCGGATGTCATGGAGCACGCATGTCCGACGTCATCGTTATCGCCACCTTCACCGCCAGGCCGGGCATGGCCGATGCGGTCGAGGCCGGCTCTCCACGCGCCGGTCGCCCCGACCCACGCCGAAGACGGCTGCCTGCTGTATGCACTGCACGCGGGGGCCCCGACGACCTGACGTTCGTGTTCGTCGAGCGCTGGGGCTCCGCCGGCGGCGCTGGCCGCCCACGCCGCACAGCCCTGGGTCACCGGACTGTCGGCGCTCGCCGACGCTGCTGGACCGGCCCGCCGCGCGTCGAGACATTCCGTGCGGTGCCCGGCGGCGATCCGGACAAGGGGCTGTCTCTAGCAGCACCCGCGCCGCCGGCGGCTACACCCCGGCCGCCTCGGCCGCGTCCTCCCATTCGGCAGCGCCCAGGCAATGTCCTCCTGCAGCGTGCGGTACTGGTCGCCGAGCTCGCTCGAGCGCACGTGGTCGCGAGCCGTCTCGGGGTCCACGAGCTGTGCGTCGAGCGCGCCAACTCGGCCTCGAGACGGCTGATCTTCGTCTCAAGCTGGCGCACCCGCCGGCCCGCGCCGCCCTTGGCGCTCCGCGCCGCGCCGCCGGCTCCCGGCGGCGTCGGTCGGCCGTCGGCGGCGCGGCCGGCTGTCGGGGCGCTGCGGCCGGCGCTGCCTCGGGCCGGCCGCGCGGGCACCGGCGCGGGCCTGCAGCAGGTCCGCCCAGCCCCCGTCGCGGGCCACCAGGTGCCGTCCTCGATGGCCAGCGTACGCGTCGCGACGGCATCGATCAGCGCGCGGTCATGGGAGACCAGCACGATCGTGCCCGCGTAGGCGTCCAGGGCCTCCTCGAGGGCCTCGCGACTCTCGGCGTCGAGATGGTTCGTGGGTTCATCGAAGACCAGCAGGTTGCCGCCGCGCGCGACCAGCAGCGCGAGCTGCAGGCGCCGACGCTCGCCGCCGGACAGGTCCGCGACACGCCGCTCGGCGAGCTCGCCCGGGAAACAGGAACGCCCCCAGCAGGGTCCGGGCCTGGGTACGCGTGAGCGCCGTCTCGGCCAGGATCGTGTCGACGATCGTGCGGTCGCCGCGCAGCTCCTGATCGTGCTGGGAGTAGTAGGACAGATCGACCCTGTGGCCGATCCCGATCCGGCCGGCCGTGGGCGGGCGCAGCCCGATCATCGTCTCGAGCAGCGTGGTCTTGCCCGCGCCATTGGGTCCGACGATCGCCACGCGCTCACCGCGCTCGATCACCACGTCCGCCCGATCGATCAAGACCCGCTCGCCGACCGCCACGGTCATCCGGTGTGCCTCGAGCACGACGCGGCCGCTCGCGGCGACCGGCGGGAAGCCGAACGCCAGGGCCTTGGCGGAGCGGTTGACCTCGGGCCGGGCGATGCGATGCAAGCCGCTTGCGCGCGACTTGGCCTGGCGCGAGCGCGTGCCGGCGCGCCAGCGCTCGACGAATCGCTCGAGGCGGGCGATCTCGGCGGCGGTCCGCTCGGCCTCCTTGGCCTGGACCGCGAGCCGCGAGCGCGCGCTCCTTGCGGAACCGCGAGTACCCGAACGGCCACAGCTCTGCTGCGGCCCCGGTCGAGCTCGAGTACGGCGGTGGCGATCGACTCGAGGAAGTAGCGGTCGTGCGAGACGAGCACCACCGCACAACCCATCTCGGCGATCGCGTCCTCGAGCCACTCGGTGCTCTGCACGTCCAGGTGGTTGGTCGGCTCGTCCAGCAGCAGGACGTCGGGCCGTGCGACCAGGGCGCGGGCGAGCGATGCGCGGGTGAGCTCACCGCCGGAGAAGACCGTCAGCGGGTCGGCCAGACGCGCGTCCGGGATACCGAGTCCCCGCGTGACGCGCGTCATCCAGGCAGCGCCACTGGTAGCCGCCGGCGCGCTCCAGAGCTCGCGTGCGCGCGCTCGTAGGCCGCAAGAACCTGGGGCGCCGCGTCGCCCGGCGGCCATGCGGGCCTCGAGCTCGGCGAGCTCGGCCTCGGCGGCGATGGCGTCGGCCATGCCCTCGGCGACGTACTCCTCGAGCGTGCGGCCGGCGACCTCCAGCGGGGGCCGCTGGTCGTGCAGCGCGATGCGGGCGCCCTTCGGCAGGCTGACGCGCCCGCCGTCGGCGGCCAGCTGGCCGGCGATGATCCGCAGCAGCGTGGTCTTGCCTTCGCCGTTGCGCCCGACGACCGCAAGGCGATCTCCCGGGAGTGACACGGAACGAGACCTCATGCAGGATCTCGCGCGCACCGAAGCTCTTGGAGACCTGAACGACTTCCACAAGCGGGTAGGGTAGCGGGCAGTGACACCGCACAACGACCTCAGAGGTCATCAGGGACCCCGGCGGGGTCGCCGCCGTCGTCGCCGCCGCCCACGAGCACGGACGCATCGCGCTCGACTTCGAGTTCCTGTGGGAGCGCACCTACGCGCCGCTGCGCCTGCCTGGCGCAGAGTCGCGATCGACGGCAGCGCGTCCACCTGATCGATCCGATCGAGGGCGCGCCGCTCGATCCGGTTGCCGCGCTCGTCGCCGACCCGGACGTCGACGTCGTCATGCACGCGCCATCATCGGATCTTGACGCTGCTCGGGAATGCAATTCGGCACGCGTCCCGACAGCGGGTTCTCGACGTCCAGCTCGCCGCGGGGTTCATCGGGATCGGGGCCGGACAAGGGTCTGGGCGTGCTGCTCGACCGCGGGCCTGAAGGTCAAGCTCGACAAGGGCGAGCAGTACACGGACTGGAGCCGACGGCCGCTGACCGAGCGTCAGCTGACCTATGCGGCCGCCGACGTCGCCTATCTGGTCGAACTCGCCGACGAGTTCCTGGCGCGGGCGGAGCGCCTCGGGCGCGACTCGTGGATCGCCGAGGAGATGGCGCGCCGCTACGGGCCGGACTCGCGCTGGGTGCCGGAACCCGAACGAGGTCTGGCGGCGGGTCAAGGGCCAGGGCAAGCTCTCCCCCGCCGATCGTGCGGTGCTGCGCGCGCTGGCCGCCTGGCGCGAGCGCGAGGCGGCGCGCCGTGACCGGCCGACGGCGTGGATCGTCCCCGACCGGACGCTGCTGGAGATCGCGCGCCGGCGACCGAGACCACGGATCCAGCTCGCCGACGAGCGCGGGCTGCCGGAGCGCATGCGCCAGTCGGATCTGGAGGGCATGCTCGCGCGCCATCGCCGAGGGTGCGGCGGCGGAGCCGATCCACCTCCCCCCGGCCCCGCCCGCCGAGCTGCAGGCCCGCATGGACACCTTGGGACCCCTCGGGCAGATCCTCGTCATCGCCCGCGCCGCCGAAGCGGAAGTGGCGCCGAGCCTGGTCGCCACGCGCGACGAGATCGAGACGTTTCTGTGGGGCGAGTTGGGCGCGCGCGACGCACCGACTCACCGCTTGCGACCGGCTGGCGATTCGAGCTCGCCGGGCAGGTCCGCTGCGCGACCTTGCCGAGGGGCGGATCGCGCTGGCGCCCGCCGCGACGCGGCCGTTCCTGCGGCAGATCCCCCGCGACCCGGATCAGCTAGGCCGCGGACGCACCGCGCGATGACGGCGCTGAACGCGCAGGGCCCGGTCGAGCGGACGCGTGCGGTGATCGACATGGGCTCGAACTCGTTCCGCCTGGTCGATCTACCGGTACGTCCCGGGACGATGGTTCCGCCTCGTCGATGAGATCCGCGAGCCGGTCCGGCTGTCGGAGGGGACCGTTGACGGGGCCATCACGTCGGTCGGCACTTGCGCGCGCCGAGCCGCGCCGCACATCTGTACGCGGCCTACTGCGATGCCGCCGGGATCGACACTGTCGATGTCGTCGCGACGTCGGCCGTACGCGAGGCGGCCAATCAGCGCCCAGGTCCTCGAGGCGCTGACCGCAGGGCGGTTGGGCGTCCGCGTGCTCTACGGCCGAGCAGGAGGCCTGGTACGGGTACCTCGGGGCGGTCAACGGCACGACTCTCGACGACGGCTGGTTCATGGACCTCGGCGGAGGCTCGATGCAGATCGGCCGAGTCGACGATCGCCAGCTGACGCGCAGCATGAGCGCGCCGCTGGGCGCGGTCCGTCTGACCGAGACGTTCCTGACCGGCGATCAGCGCAACCCGAAGGACATCGCGGCGCTGCGCCGCGCACGTCCGGGAACGGTGGCCGAGCTTTCGACTGGATCGGCGGCGACGGCCACCTCGTGGGCATCGGCGGGGCGCTGCGGACCCTCGCCGTCATGCAGCAGCGCGCCGCGCGGGGTCCGATGGGCGATCCAACGGATACCGGATGGCCGTCACGCGCTGGCCGAGACGATCGACGTCGCTGACCGAACTTCCTGCCGCCCAGCGCTCCCGGCTGCCCGGCCTCCGCGCCGACCGGGCCGACATCATCCTCGCGGCCGCGCTGGCCGATCGACGAGGTGGTGCGCGCGGTCGGGACCGACGTCATCGAAGTGTGCGGGCAGGGGCTGCGCGAAGGCGTGTTTCTCGAGCACTACCTCGCGCCCGCCAGACCCCCGCTGCTCGCGGACGTCCGCCGCAGTTCGGTCATCAACGCCGCCGAGAGCTTCGGGTACGACGCCGAGCACGCCGAGCCAGATCGCGCGGGTCGCGCTGATGGGCTTCGACGCCACCGCGGCCGCCGGGCTCCATGCCGGCGATCCCGACGAGCGCGAGACTGCTGTGGGCCGCCGGCGATGCTCCACGACGTCGGCGTGCTGGTCGGTTACTCGGCGCACCACCGCCATTCCGAGTACCTGGTCCGCAACGCCGGCTTGCCCGGCTTTCATGCATCGCGAGATCGCGCTCATCGCCTGCATGGTGCGCGGGCACCGCAAAGGGATTCCGTCGCTGGACGGCTACCGGACATCCTCGAGCCCGGCGACGACGAGATGTTCGCCCGGGGCGTGGCGCTGCTGCGCCTCGCCGAGCAACTCGAGCGCGCCAAGGCCGGCCAGGTCGCCGACCTGCGCTGCCGCCTGACCGACGTCGGGGCTCGAGTTCCAGGTCGACTGCGTCGGCGATCCCTCCCTGGCGTTGTGGTCGGCCGCACAAGAAGCCGACAATCTTCGCGCGCGTTCGGGCGCCCGGTACGAGCTCGTCGGCGCGGCCGTGGCCGGCCTAGCCGCCCGCCAGCTTGATGCGGTAGCGCCCCGTGAGGTGCGCGAGGATCTTGTCGCGGTGATCGCCCTGGATCTCGACGACGCCGTCCTTGAGCGCCCCGCCGGATCCGCACAGCCGCTTGAGCTCGCGCGCCAGCGCGGCGGCGTCGCCGGCGGGACCCCGGTGACCAGCGTGACCGTCTTGCCTTTGCGGCCCGCCGAGGTGCGCGAGACCCGCACGATCCCGTCACCGGGCGGGCCGGGCGGGCGGTCGTGCGGCGGGGCTCGTCGACCGGCCCGACTCCGACGAGTAGACCAGGCGGGTGTTGTCGGGATGGCGTCCGGAAGACATCGGCGCCCAGAGTAGCCGAGCACCCGACGGACCGGCGCAGCGGGTCGGTGCCGTCCGCCCGGACGCGCGAGCATGGCGTCGACGTGCCATCGACCTGCATGCGCACACCCGGGCCTCCGACGGGAGCCTGGCGCCCGCCGACGTCGTCGCGCGGGCGGCCGCGCGTGGCGTGGCCACGCTTGCGATCACCGACCACGACACGGTCGGCGGGCTCGCCGAGGCAATCGCGGCGGGCGGGCGGCTCGGGGTGACGGTGATCCCGGGCGTCGAGCTGAGCGTGCGTGCCCCGCAGGGCCAACTCCACATCGTCGCCTACCTGCCGCAGCCCGGATCCCCCGGCACTGCGCGGCGCTGCTTGCGCGATCTGCGGCGGGCGCGCGAGCGTGCGGGCCGAGCAGATCGCATGCAAGCTCGCCGACCTCGGCGCAGCCATCGACATGGCCGCCGTCCGCGCCCGGTGCGGCGGCTCGATCGGCCGTCCGCACCTCGCCGACGCGCTGGTCGAGGCCGGACATGCCGACGACCGCGCCGACGCGTTTGCGCGACTCTCTCGGCGACGAGCGCCCGGCATACGTCCCGCATCAGCTGCTGGACACCGAAGGCAGCGATTGGGCCTGGTTGGCGACGCCGGCGGGGTCGCGGCGCTGGCGCACCCGGGCACGCTGCGCCTCGGGATGCGCGGCCTCGAATCGTACGTGGCCCATCTGCGCCATCTCGGGCCTGTGGGCAATCGAGGTCCACCGCCCCGAGCACACGCCCGAGCAGCGCGACGGATACGCCCGCATTGCCCGACGCCTCGGGCTGGTCGCCACGGGCGGATCCGACTATCCACGGTCCCGAGACCGGGCGCAGCGACCTCGGCGAAACCGGGGTGCCGCCGCTGTCCCGCGTGGGTTGCCGACCGCATCCACCGGCGCTGCGCGACCGTGTAGCCTCGGGCCATGACGACCGTCAGAGATCCCGACTCCCGGTCCCAACGCCGAGGGCGTGCGCTGGGACCTGTCCCCGCTGGTCGCCAGCGCTGACGACGCCCGCGCGCTGCTCGACGCCGGGATCGCCCGCGCCCGCACGTTCGAGTCCCGGTATCGCGGGGCCCTCGCGACGATCACCCCGCCCGAGCTCGCCGAGGCGCTGTTCGAGCTCGCCGAGATCGACAACATGCTCTCGCGCGCCGCCTCGTACGCGCACCTGCGCGAGGCGACCGACGTCAGCAACACCGAGAACCGCGACCTGGCGGCGGCCGTCGACCGCGGGCATGGTCGACGCCGGCAACGCCTTGCGCTTCTTCGACCTCGAATGGCTCGCGCTGCCTCAGGAGCGCGCAGACGCACTCGCGTCCGCGCCCGAGCTCGCCGCGCGACGCCCACTACCTGCGCGCGGCGCGCCGGTTCGCGCCATTCATGCTCACCGAACCCGAAGAGCGCATGCTCGCCGAGCGCGAGCCGGCCGCCGTCAGCGCATGGCAGACGCTGTTCGGGCGGATCACCTCGACGCTGCGAGGTCGATTCGACGGGGGCGGCGGACCCGAGCCGCATACCATCGACCGCCTGCTCGCCTACGTTCGCGATCCGGACCGCGACCTGCGCCGCCGGGCGCTCGAGACGCTGTACGCCGGGCTCGAGCCCGGAGACCGAGACGCTCGCACAGGTCTACGACACGCTCGTCGGCGATCGCCTGGCGATGGACAAGCCTGCGCGGCCACGGCGACCCGATGGAGCGCACGCATCTCCACAACGAACTCGACGGCGCGGTCGTCGAGCGCATGATGGAGGCGGTCGAGGCCCACTACGGCCTCGCGCAGCGCTGGTTTCGCGCCAAGGCCGGGATCCTCGGGCTCGACCGTCTCGAGCTCTGGGACCAGTACGCACCGATCGGCACGGGGCGCGCGGTCGAGTTCCTCGAGGCGCGGACGCTGGTCGAGGCAGCCTTCGGCCGGTTCTCCGACCGGATCGCCGCGCGTTGCCGGCGAGTTCTTCGCCGGCCGGCGGGTCGATGCCGAGCCGCGCGCAGGCAAGCGCGGCGGGGCGTTCTGCGCCCCGTGTGCCCAGGACGCCCCGGCGTTCGTGCTGATGAACTTCACGGATCAGATGAACGACGTCATGACGCTGGCCCACGAACTCGGCCACGGCATGCACTTCACGCTGTCGGCGGAGCGCCAGTCGGCACTGTCGATGCACACCGGGCTTGCCTTGGCGGAGGTGCCGTCGACGTTCGCCGAACTGCTGACCTTCGACCATCTGCTGGAGACCGAGACCGACGCCGGCCACCCGGCGCGCGCTGATCTGCGAGCGGGTCGAGGGGTCGTTCGCGACCGTATTCCGCCAGACCGTGCTCGCGCGCTACGAGCAGCGTGCCTACGCCGCGCGCGAAGGAGGGCACGACCCTCACCGCCGGAGCGCCTGTCGGAGATCTGGCTCGATGCAAACCGCGCGTACTACGGCGACACGATCGCGCTGCCGGACGGGTATCGGAGTCGGCTGGAGCTACATCCCCCACTTCATCTCGACGCGCTTCTACACCTACGCGTATGTGTTCGCGCACCTGACCACGCTGGCGCTCTACGCCCAGTATCGCGCGCGGGGCCCGCGTTCGCCGAGCGGTACTTGGCTTCCTGGCGGCCGGCGGATCTCAGGCGCCCGCCGATCTGTCTGCTGCCGCTCGGCGTGGATCCTCGCCGCGCCGGACGTCTGGGACGCCGGATTTGCAGGAGATGGACCCGCATGGTCGAGATCGCTGAGGACGCTAGCGTGATCCGCAACGACCACGGGCCGGGAACATCCCGGCCCGTGGTCGTTGCTCGCATGGCGCGGCTACTTCTTGCCGGACTTCTTCTTCGACGCCTTGATCGGGTTCAGCGCCTTCTGGACCTGCTCCGGAAGCTCGGTCGAGTGGTACAGCGTCAATCCGCAGACCTCGTTGCGCGTCTTGCGCGCATTGCAGGTCACCGGCGGGTCGCCCCACAAGATCAGCGTCCGGTGACCGCGCTCGCACAGGTACAGCTGCGCTTCGCGGCGACCCGGTGTGCCACGTCGGCTCGGCGACGGGTCGATCGGCGTCGGCGACCTCTCCTCGGCGGCGGCGTCCGCGACAGGCTCGGCGTCGGAGGCGTCCGTCTCGGCCTCGTCCGCAGGCGCGTCCGCGCTCGGTCTCGGCCTCAGCGGCGGGCAACCTCCTCGACGGCGACGGCGGCCTCGCCGGTCTCCACGTCCTCGGTCTCCACCTCGGCCACGCCCTCGGTCTCCTCACTCATCCAACGCTCCTCACCACTTGCGATCGACCGGTGGAGGATAGCGAGTACTGGGCGCGCTCTCCAGCCGGGTACCATCCGCTCGCCGTGATGACATTCCCTGACGGCTTCGATCTGGTCACCGAGCCCGTGCGCATCGGTGAGTGCGAGTTCTGCCATCACCCATCCGCGCGTCGGCAGAAGACCTGATCGACGAGACCGAGTATGCCGATGACCAGCGGCTGCCGTACTGGGCCGACCTGTGGCCGTCGGGGCTGGCGCTGGCGCCGAACTCGCGGAGCCGACAGTTCAGCGGCGATCGCGTCCTCGAGCTCGGCGCCGGGCTTGGGCTGCCAGTCGATGTCGCACTGGCGCGGGGCGCACGCGCGCTGGCAACCGACTGGTATCCCGTCGCCCTCGAGTTCGCCCGGGCCAACGCCCGCGCCGCGGGCCTCGGTGCGCTCCGCACGATGGAAGTCGATTGGGCATCCGCCACCCGACGCTGTCCGCGCGCGGGGGCCCTTCGACCTGATCATCGGCGCCGACGTCGCCTACGAGCGTCGTCATGCCGGCCAGCTGGCGCCGCTGATCGCCGCGATCGCGACGCCCGAGACGGAAGTCGTCATCGCCGATCCTCGCCGGCCGGACGCCAACGCGCTCGTCGCCGCACTTCGGGACGCCGGTTGGGCATACTCGCCGGGATGAGCGCCGCGCGCCGGGCCGACCAGACGAACAGGGACCGATCATCTATCTCCACCATTTCTCGGCGCCTGACACGCCGCGTGCCGATCCCCGAACGGCGGGGCCGATTCGCTACGATGCCACCCGCCACGCGCATTCCTCGGTAGCTCAATTGGCAGAGCATTCGACTGTTAATCGAAGGGTTACTGGTTCGAGTCCAGCCCGAGGAGCTCCGTCTCTTCTTGAAACACTTCTAGAGTCCCGAAACATCCGCCCACCGAGGCGGATTTCGGCGTTCTAGGGGCCCTGCTATCTGCCGCGTCGGCGCGCATCGCCACAGAAAACCGCTAGCGGAACGCGATCTGGCGTGTACAAAGCACGCTGACGCCAGGGCGGTTGCCCTGGCGTCGAAGAAACCTTCAGCCGCCGGGACCTCGCTGCCGGCTATCGGCATCGCGGAGCATCGCCTCGAGCTTGGGGTCGGCCCCGAGCTCCCAGACCTCTACCGGGCAGCGACAGGCGCCGGCGATCCTGGTCGCCCATTCCAGCGCCTCCCCGCGGGATGGCACGTCGACAACCGTGATTCCACCGATCGCGTCCGGATACTGGCCCTCGGTGACCGTCCCGTCGGTGGCCACGATGGCGCTCCGCTTGTGGCCTTCGAGTCCGCCAGCGAGCACGTACACGCCGGCGTTGATGGCGGCCCGGCAAACCGCGTGCGCCGCCTCGTCCACGGCGGGCATGTCCTCGTCGGGGACGTGCTCCATCGCGTGGGCACCGAAGACCATCAGGTAATTCGTCATCCCTTGGCTCCCGAGTCCCGGCGGCCTCATCAGGCCACGTCTCGTTGATCCGGACGACAGTTTGCCGCGCTGGACGTACGGGGTAAACAGCCTCGAGTCCCCGCGCCGACGCCGTCGTCCGATCGAGTGGTAGCTCAGCGCGACTGTCGACAGAACATCAGGCTCCATAGCCACATGTCTGTCCGCCTGGCCGGGGCACGTCACACCCTCTGGCGTCTCGTTCACGAGGCGTTGCGTCGGAGCCTGGCGGCACTACGGATTCATGGATCTCAACCGTGTCAATCAAGAGAGGCCGCCCAGGCGTTGACGGTGCCACGCCTCGCCACGGCCTCCTCGTCGACGCACACGCCTCGGACATTCGCTACCGCTGTAGCCCGCGAAGGTCCCACCCGGTGCGATCATCGGTCAAACGACCCCGACTCAGGGAGACACAGCTGATGATTCTTGTGACCGGTGCCACGGGCGCAACCGGCGGCGCGACGTTGCGCGCGCTCGTTCGGGCCGGAGTGCCCGTGCGTGCGTTTATCCGTGACGCAGCACGGCTGGCGGATGATGCAGGGGTCGAGGTCGCGATCGGCGATTTTTCAGATCGCTCCTCTCTGGACCGGGCGTTGGTCGGCGTCGAGAAAGCGTACCTCGTCGCAGCGGCGGGACCCGGGCAGGTTGAGCTCGAATCGGCCTTCATCGACGCGGCCAGGGACGCCCGCGTCGCCCACATCGTGCGGCTGTCGGTGATCGGTGCCGACCAGCCGGGTGCCGATGCGTTGCGCTTCGGTGCCATTCACCAGACGCTCGAGCGGACTGTGCGCGAATCGGGGCTTGACTGGACGTTCCTGCGACCGAACGACTTCATGCAGAACCTGCTCGGACAAGCACAGTCGATCGCCAGCCAAGGTGCCTTCTACTCTGCGCTGTCGCCGAACGCGCGGGTGTCGTCAGTCGATGTCACCGACATCGGCGACGTTGCGGCATGTGTGCTCACCGAACCCGGCCACGCCGGCAAGGCCTATACGCTCACTGGACCGGAAGCATTGACTCAGGATGACATCGCGGCGCGGCTTTCTGTCGTGCTCGGGCGTGAGATCTCGCGCGTGACCATCACGGCTGCAGATGCCCGCGCGGGGATGATTGGCATGGGCTATCCGGAATGGACGGTCGACGGCCTCGTTGAGCTGTGGCGACTCTACGAAACCGGCGCGGTCGCGCACGTCTCCCCGGACATCGAGCGGTTACTCGGACGTCCCGCACGCAGCATCGATGATTTCGCGCGCGACAATCGCGCACCCCTGGGCGGTTAGACACAGCCCGACAAGGGGTACTGGCGTCGGGATCCCGCCACGTCATAGCAATCAACACGCACGGGCGAGCTTCGGACGTGCGGATCCCGCGGACGCAATCGGCCAGCGTTCTGCGGCGGGTGGGTCCGTCCGCTCCATCCGAGTCCCGTTGGATGCCCCGGTCCGCACGAAGGCTCGGTGGTTCACGTCGAGTCCGAAGGAACTGAAGCTCCCCGATGGCGCCCGCCCCGGTGGGCTTCGATCGCTTGACACGAGACGCAGGCCCCTGCACGGTTGGCAGCCTCGGCCAACGCGAGGAGCCCCGAGTGCCGTTCATTCCGTTTGCCGCGTCCGTGTTCCTCGCCATCTTCGGGCTCGTCGCCGCGTTCACCGTCGCCGCGCCGCTGTGGGCGTATGTGCCCGTCCTGCTGCTGCCGGCCGTCGGCGCAGCGATCGGGATCATCATTTGCGCGGCGTCGCGCACCGCCGTCGCCGCGGACTCGCGCCGCAAGACGATCCTGTCGTTGGCCGGGGCGGCGATGGCCTTCATCGTGCTGGCCGGTGCCGTCTGCGTGGCCCTTGCGGCTGCGTGACGGCCTCGCCCCGCCACGCAGCCGCAGTGTCTAACCGAGCAGCGAGGACGCGTAGGCCTCGACCTTGGGTAACGGACTGGTTGCCACCAGCAAGACCGTCTCGGTGCCCTTGATGGCATAAATGGCGTTCGCGTCCACGCTTCCGAACGTCGTCGACCCGGAGAACGCCGCGTCACCGACGCCGGACACGGCCTTGCCGCCGCCGTTCCCCAAGCCACCGGCAAGCGCAGTCAGTCGTGAGCGCACGGCGCTCTCGGACCCACTCGGCGCCACCGAGTAGGTCAGCAAGCGCGCCGCCGCCGCCGCTGCCTGAATATGAGCACTCGATGCTCGATGAATCCGGCGTCAGCTGCTTCGTCAGCGTGAAGCTCCCGCCGAGCGCGGCAGACACCTGCGCGGCCGTGGGGCATGCCGTTGTGGACGTCGCCCCGCCGCTCGATGCACTGGTTGAACTGCTGCTGGACGATCCGCTCGTTGTGGTCGTCGACGCCGACGTCGCCGACGTGCTCGACGAACTTGACGACGATGAGCTGCCGCCGCAGGCGGTGACGGCAACGGACGCGCCGACTGCAAGCAGCGCAAGTGCGAGGGGTGTCGGTCTCACGGGGCCTCCCGGGCCGGCGCCACCGGCACAACGCACCTGGAGGCGCGGCGACGATTGACGCCAATTATCCCCAGCTAATGCCGGAGTTTTCCGGGCAAACGTACCAGACCGGCGGCAGGCCGCGCGCTGGTCGGCGGGCGTCAGGTCCGCCTGACGCCCGACCGGCCGCCGTGCGGCGCGCCGGTCGGTCGTCGTCGTACTCAGCCTATGACCAGCGCCCGCAGCGCGCGCGTGGCGCCGCCAGCACGCCCGCGATCACGATGACGACCGCGAGGATCGCAAGCACCGCCCCGCCCTTGCACGGGCATCGCCGACCCGTCCGGTATCCGCGGTGGCACCCGCACGAGCAGCCGTCGTGGCATCCGCAGCGGCAGCCGTGATGGCCAGACCCGCCATGGCCGTGGCCGTGGCTGCATGAGCCGTGCCCATGATGGGATTTGTGGCCGTGACCGTGGCCATGGCCGTGCCCGCACTCACACTGACACTCGGTGGAGGCGTCGTCGGCAGGACCCTCGGAGTGACCGGATTCCGGTTCGGGTGCGCTCATAGATACATCTCCTTCGGGCGGGACAAGTAGCTCCAGCGTAGCGCGATCCCCACGTCGCACGCCGACGACCACGGTGGCGCAGAGCCCGCCGGCGGCCTAGCCTTCATCGACCTCGACGATCGGACCGCCATCCCGCCGCACCACCCCACCCGCCGCCCACGGCGCACCGCGCCTCGACGCCTCCTGGTGATCGCCTCCGGCGGCGTCATTCTGGTGGCCGGCGCACTGGGCGTGGCGTTCCTGCGCTCCGGCGGAGCCCACCGGCCCGCTGCGATCACGAGCACGACGACTGCCGCGCGCCGGTTGCCGGCCGTCCGGCGTCTGCACCCGGTCGTCTACATCCAAGCGGGCCACCAGCCACCCGGCGAGCCGGGATACACCGCACAAACCGGCGCCAGCGGTGGACCGTTCGGGACGGAGGTCGCGTTCAACGTGCGCCTCGCCCGTGCGCTGTCGGCGCGGCTGCGGACGTCCGGGGTCGTCGTACGGGAGACCCCGGCCAAGGTCACCCCGTGGGGAGCGCGCGGCGCGGTGTTCATCAGCCTGCACTTCGATGCCGCCGGTGGGAGCGCCGGAATCGGGTATGCGGTCCACCAGCGCGGCCGCGGCGAGAACTACTACCAGGGTGAGGGCTCCGGGGTGGCCCGCCCCGTGCCATACCCCAACTCGGCGCCGCACCGGAAGGCGACGGTGGTGACGACGGCCGTCCAGCAGAGCTCGCTGCGGCTCGCGCGTGACCTCGCCGCCACGTTCGGCCCGATCCACACCCGCGCCAACGGCGCCCGGGCGCGGTTTCGCGGCGTCGAACCCGGAGCCCGCGGCAACGTCCGCATGCAGTTCTTCTACGGCTACTACCGCGTCAACACCGGGGCCCGGGTGCTGATCGAGTGCGGCGCGGCCGACCTGGACGCCGCCTTTCTCGCCCACGTCGGCCTGATCGCCGCAGCGATCGACAAGGGGATCGTGGCCTACCTTCACCAGACCCGGCAGCTCTGAGGTTCCCCCGCGGGGTTCTGCACCCGCGCGGCCCCAGTTGTCCGCCCTCCGGCCCTATTGTTACGGGACTGCGCTGCTCAGGTGACCGGCACATCGGTCGGGGCGCAGCCAACCCCGATGGAGCCGCCCCGATGGGATTTCGTAGTCGTGTCGCACTCGCCGTGGTCGTCGCCATGGCCTCGGCGGTGGTGGGCGTCGCCATCGCAAGCGCAGCGCCCGCCGCTCCGTCCGGCAACATCATCCAGCAGCCCGCACCGGGCGGGGTGATGCCCCTGGTCATCGGCGGTCACAACGCGCGCCCGGGGACGTGGCCGTACCTGGCGTCGGTGATCAGCCCCGAGGGCCTGTGCACCGGGGAGCTGGTCGGCGCGCGATGGATCCTCACCGCGCGCCATTGCGTGACCTCGTCGTCGGGCGCGGTGTTCTCGGCCGACGGCATGCGGATTGCCATCGGCGTCGGCCCCCTGCTCAGCCGACGCAGCTGGCTGACGCCCGTGCGCATCGTGTCGTTTCCGGGGTACCGTCCGTCCACCAGCACGGGCGATCTCGCGTTGATCGAGCTTCCCGCTCCGACAACCCGCCAGACGGTCGAGCTCGCGGCGGTGAACCCGGATCCCGCGGCCAGCACCCCGGCGCGCATCGCGGGTTGGGGTCTGACGAGCGACATCGCGACGACCACGCCGAACCTCCCGCAGGCGGCCGCGACGATGATCTGGCCGCAGGACTGGTGCAGGCAGACGGAGCCGTCGGTGTACGACCCGACGACCGAGATTTGCGCCGGCGGCCCCGACCCGACCCAGACCCGCCAGTACCCGTCGGTCTGCAGCGGGGACTCCGGGGGGCCGCTGACGCTCCCGGGACGCGGCGGCGCCTGGACGGACCGGCTCGTCGGGATCACCGACTTCGGGTCCGATGCCGGCTGCGACGCCGCGCCCAACGCGTTTCAGAGCGTCCCGGCCCATCTGGGCTGGATCCTGCGCACCGCCGGCCTCGGCCCGGTGCGGATTCTGCACGCGCACCAGGCCACGGCGGGACACTCCAACGCCATCATCACCGTCTCGCTGCGCGCCTCGCAGGCACGGGCGACGGTCCTAGTGATCGGCCCGAACGGGCAGGCGGTCGCCGCACGCCGCGTGCAGGCGTGGCATCGACAGCCGATCCGGATTTCGGTGACGGGGCTTGTCCCGGGCCTGACGGTCCGCGGCTACCGCGTCGTCACCACCAATGCCTACGGCAACTCCCGGGCCGTCGGCGTCGTCCTCGCCACGCACCCGATTCCGTGTGTCCTGACCGCGCATGGCGCATGCCCGGCCCGCAATCTGGCGGGGCGCAACCTTCGGGACGCAACCTGACTGCGATCGACCTGCGGGCCGCGATCCTCGTGCGCGCCAGGCTGATCGGTACCAACCTCACCCGTGCACGCCTCACCGGAGCCAATCTCTCCGGCGCCGACCTTGCCGGCGCGACGCTGGCGGGCGCACAGCTGTCCGGGATTACCTGGACCAACGCCACCTGTCCCGACGGCAGCAACGCCTCGACCAACGCCACGGCGCCACCAAGCTGTGTCGGACACTGATCACGTGGACGCGATGGTGCCCCGCTCCCCCATCCCCCGACGCCTGCGATTTGTGCTCACCGCCGCCGCCGCGGCGGTCGCCACCATCGTCGTCGTCGGCTGCGGCTCGAGCTCAGCGACCTCGACGACGACCTCCGTCGAGCTCCAGGTCACGCTCAACCAGAGCGGCGGCTCGGGGCCCGTCCAGACGTGGACAGTCACGTGTCCGAGCACGACGCACAGCGCGGCCTGCGCCAAGCTGGTCTCCACGCCCGACGCATTCACGCCGCATCCCGCCGACTCCGCCTGCACGATGATCTACGGGGGACCGCAGACCCTGACGGTCGACGGGCACGTGGGCACCCGTCAGGTGTCGTACAAGACCGGTCGCGGCAACGGATGCGAGATCGCCGACTTCACCCGGGATATCGCCCTTGTTGCGCCGTTCCGACACGCCTGACCGATCCCGATGACCCGTCGTGGCCCGAGCCCGGCCGAGGTCGCAGGGCATATTGCCGCTCGCGCAACCTGGACATATTCACGTTCGGGTGGACCCGGCGGACAGCGGCGGGACCACGTCGCGACCGAGGCACGGCTCGAAGTGACCGCCGACGCGCTCAACGGACTCCCGGATCACGTGGCGGGCCGGCTCACGCGCGGGCTCGGACTCGCCGATCGCCCGCTCCGGCTCCGGTCCGGAACCGAACGCCTTCGCGAGCACAACCGCGAGCGCGTGCTCGCCCGCCTCACCGCGCGTGTCGCGGCCGCCCTGGCGCCCACCCCGCCGGCCCGCCGGCCGACGCGCCCCTCGCGGGCCGCCGTCGAACGACGCTTGGCCGGCAAACGCCGCAGATCGGCCACCAAGTCACGGCGAGGCACGCCCGACGCCGACTGACCGGCACGGTCACGTCGTCAGGTTGACCCCGAATCCCCGGACCCTGAGGTCCCCGAGCATCGCCTCGAGCGCGGCCCCGTGCCCGCTGAACGCCCAACTGGAAAAGTCGACGGTGGCGTTCCAGAGGCGCTGGTGAAACAGGGTCGACACCGACCACGGTGGCAAGTGGGTCTCGCCGCGTCCGATGCCCACCATGATCTTCGGCGGCCGCGCCTGACGGTAGAACCCGCCGGCACTCGGAAAATCGCCGAATTGGTCGGCGTACGAATCGGCGATGAAGACCGGCTTGGGGTTGGTACGCACGAACGCCCGTCCGGTGTTCACCGGGGTGCGCCCGCCCGAGAAGATCAGATAGGCGTCGATGCGATTGTCACGGTAGCGGCGGTTGAACGCCATGTCGGCGACGGTGCATCCTCCGTCGCTGTGTCCGGCAAGGGCGATGCGGGTCCGGTCCGGCACGACGGGCAGACGGCTGGCGAGCACATCGCTCAGCACCACCGGGAGGTCCCCGGCCTGGCGCATGCTGGCGGCCCCCTGCGGCAGCAGACCCCGTCCGCGTGCCATTCCGGGGCTCGTCGGCGCGATCACCAGAAATCCAGCCGACGCCCAACCGCGCAGCATCGCCGCGTACACCCGGGGATTGCTGTGCCACCCGTGGGCGAACTCCATCACGGGGACGACGACACCGGCCGTGACGACAGGGGTCACGATCATCGTCGGGAGCACGCGCGCGCCGCGGTGGTAGGTGACCCAGCGCGTGGTCGTGCGGAAGTTGTGGACATGCCGGAGTGTGAGCACCGCGGGCGACGAACCGCCGGATGAATTCGCGGTGGCCCCGAACGCGGCGCCGGCAGGTCCCGCCGTTGCCACTGCCGAGATGATCGCGACCAGCGCCGCGATCCGGCGTGTCCGTCGGATGCGTCGCACACGTGGGTCCGGCCCGGGCGGCTGCATCGATCCCTGCGGCATGGGGCTCCGATCTCGGGACGCTTAACGTCGCGCTCACGCGGCTCTTAGCAATCGCCTAGGAGCCTGCCGGAGACTCGGCCCCATGACAACCACCTCGCCACTTGCCGATCGCACGAGCGTCCCGTCCCGCATCGGGCACGCGACGCGCGCGCTCCGCGTCGAGGTCGTCGTTGCCGTCGCCGCGTACGCCGGGCTGTGCCTGGCCGTACTCCTGCGCGCCCCGCAGATGCTCGAGCCCGACGACTACGCGTATCGCGCGTCCATCGTTGCCCTCAGCCACCTCCATATCCTGCTCAGCAATGCCCAATACCTCGCGCTCGAACACCAACTCGGCGGGAGTGGATCCGGTGGTGGCGCCATCCAACAGTGGCATCAGGCCGCATCGGGGCTCTGGATATCCGAGAAGAACCCCGGCTATCCGTTTCTGGCCGTCCCCTTCCAGTGGTTCGGGATCCTCCGCGCCGCCCCGTTGTTCTACGGCGCGCTCGGCTGCGTCGGGCTCTGGTTCGGTGGCCGCCGCTGGCTCGGACGCTGGGGCGGCGCCATCACGGTGGTCCTGTACTGCACGTCGGGGGCGGCGCTCGCCTTCGCCTGGCGCGCCACGATGGAGACCTTCACCGATGCGTCGCTCGTCGCCGCGGGAGCCGGGGCGCTGCTGTGGGCCCTGCTCGCCGGCGACGCCGCCCAGCACCGGCGGCGGCTTGTCGGGATCGCGGGATTCGTTGCGCTCGCCTTGGCGACGTGGTCGCGCTACACCGACGCGATTGCCTTCGCGGTCGCGATCGGGGCAGTAGCCGTCTTCGGCCGCCGGGCGGGCATCACCTGGCGCACGCTGCAGCTCTGGGCCACGACCGTGGTGCTGTCGGTCGCCGGAATGCTCGCCTTCAACGCATATGCCTACGGGGGATGGAACCGGACCGGGTACTCGGGCGGCGAGATCACGTTCTCGCTCGGCGCGCTCTCGCCGAATCTGCACCACATGCCCGCCCACCTCGTACGCGCCATGCCGATGCTCCTGCTCGGCCTCCTGGCCGTCGGCTGGATCGGCGTCCGGGCCGTCGCCGGCGGCAGGCGCGCGGACGCCGAGCGCCACACCCGCCGCCTGGACGCGATCGTCGCGGGCGTCCTCGGCATCGCCTGGATGGGGTTCTGGGGCCTGTACCTCTGCTACGACTGGACCGCGCAGATGAGTGCGCAGTCCGGGAGCGCGATCCACGTGATTCGCTTCTATCTGCCGGCCCTCGGGCCGATCGCGCTCCTCGCGGCGTGGCCATTGGCCCGCGTGCTGCATCGTGGAGGCCGACGAGGCATCCTTGCGGTCATCGTGCTCCTGTTCGCGCTCGTCGGCGCCGGGGCGTGGTCGTATCAGAGCCTCGTGACCGCCGGCATGGGACCGGGCGGCGGAACCGGCGGCACGCCCCGGACCACCCACGCAACCGGCGGGGGGACACCCCCGTCGGGGTCGCCGGGCACAACGCGTCCCCCGGCCGGATCCCCCGGGTCCGGACCACCTCCCGCCGGCGCCACCGGCTCCGGGCCGCCCGCCGCGCCGGCGGGCGCCACCGGAGCAGCCGGCTAGGCGCCCCGCAGCGAATCCGGCCTAGGTCGTTGCCGGCGCCTGAGCGGCGGCGGGACATGCCGCCCCGTCGTCGGCGCCGGGAAGCCGGCCGAGCAGCGCCACGAGCTGCTCCAGCTCGGGCGCCGAGAAGCGCTCGCCGAAGAGCGCCACCAGGCTCGCCAGGTGCGTGTCGGCCGTCGCCCGGAGCACGTCGCGGCCCGTCTCGGTCATCACCGCATATGTCACGCGATGGTCGCTGGTGCAGTGGTGCCTGCCGACCAGTCCGGACTGCTCGAGCCCCTCCAGCAAGCGGGTGATGCCGGACGGCGTGACCCCGACAGCGTGGGCCAAGTCGATGCGCCGCATGCGGCCCTCGGGGGCGGCGGCAAGGCGACGCAGCACCTCGAAGTCCGTCACCGTGATGCTGCCGGTGGCCTGGAGCTCCTGGTTGAAGGCGCGCTCCATCGCCGCGTGAGCGTTGGAGAGCCGCACAAAGGCGGTGAGGGCCTGTGGAACCTGTCCGGTCAAAACTTGATTACTCAACCATTACTCGATATTGTCGTTGCGTACTCAACTATATCCCAAAGGGAGCCATTTGACCATGAGCAATTCGATTCCGGTAGGAACCTGGACCAGCGACAAGGTTCACAGCACCTTCGACTTCTCCGCCCGCCACATGGTCGTCGCGACCTACCATGGAACGCTCAAGGACTTCGACGCCACGCTCGTCGGCAACCCGGACGGAAGCGCGTCACTCACCGCCGCCGCACGGGTCGGGAGCGTCCAGACCGCCGAGGAGAACCTGACCGGCCACCTCCTGTCGCCGGACTTCTTCGACGCCGAGCAGTACCCCGAGGTCACCTTCACCTCGTCGGACATCACCCGCGACGGAGACCATCTCGTCGTCCGCGGCGAGCTGACGGCAAAGGGCGTGACCAAGGAACTCACCCTCCACGGGGACATCGTCGGGCCGTCGACCGGCTTCGAGGGTGCGGAACTGCTTGGCGTGACCCTCGAGGGCGCGATCGACCGCCGGGACTTCAACATGGTCTGGAACGCCACACTGCCGACCGGTGGCCTCGTGTTGGGCCACGACGTGAAGCTCGTCGCGAGCCTCGAGTTGGCGAAGGCGTAGTCCGATGATCGTCCTCGGCATCTCGGGCAGCCTCCGTCGCGACTCGTTCAACACCAAGCTCCTCGGCGAAGTCGCCAAGGAGCTGCCGGACGGGGTCGAGTTCCGACTGTACGACGGGTTGCGCGAGGTGCCGCCGTACGATGAGGACATCGACGCCGAACCCGTGCCGGAGGCGGTCGCGCGACTCCGGCGTGAGCTCGCGGGCGCCGATGCGGTCCTGTTTTCCACCCCGGAATACAACTTCTCGATCCCGGGGCAGCTCAAGAACGCCATCGACTGGGCGTCGCGCCCCGCCGGCGCCGGCGCGCTCCGGTTCGTTCCGGTGGCCGTCGTCGGGTCCAGCACCGGTGCCTACGGCGCCGTCTGGGCCCAGGCGGAGCTTCGCAAGGTCCTCGGAGCCTGTGGTGCGCGTGTCGTCGAAGGCGACGTCACCCTCGGGCACGCCCGGGAAGCGTTCGCCACGGCGACTCCGCTGTCCGAAGACCAGCGTGAACAGGCGCGGGAACTGCTGGCCGACCTGGTCGGCCACGCGACGCGACGAGCCGCAGCGGCGTAGTGCTCGCGGATGTGGCGGGACCGGGACACCGGCCCCGCCACATCCGGACGACTCAGGAGGACGTCTGGCGCGAGCCCCGCTTGATCCGCCCACGCGGCGCGGTCCGGTGCTGCGGCTGGGCCCCGTTCGGACCGCCGGTCGCCTTCGAGGAGAAGTGGCCACCGCGGCGCTTGGACGCGTAGAGCACCTTGGCCTGGCCGACGGGCACGCCCGTCGCCGCCCACTCGGCATCGAGGCCGAGGGAGACGGCCATGCGGCTGACCTTGGGTGCATCGGCCGGCGGCACGAGCGTCAGCGCGTGCCCCGTCCGCCCGGCACGCGCGGTGCGGCCGACACGGTGGGTGTAGTCAGATTGGTCGTTCGGCGGGTCGTAGTTGACGACCAGCGCCACATCCTCGAGATCGATGCCGCGCGCGGCGACGTCGGTGGCGACCAGCACCCGGCACTGTCCCTTGCGGATGCGCCCCAGTGCGCGCTCGCGCTGCGACTGGGACAGGTCGCCGTGCATGGCGACGGCGTCCATCCCGTGGCGCCCGAGGTTGGTGGCCAGACGGTCGGCTCCGCGCTTGGTCCGGGTGAATACCAGCACCAGTCCGGGCTCCGTGGTGAGCTCGTCGACGAGCATCGCCATCCGGGCCTCGCCCTGGGTGACGGCGAAGCGATGGGCCACGCCGGTCACCAGCGGCTCGGAACCGAGCCGCAACTTGACCGGGTCACGCGTGAGCTTGCGGGCAAGTTCTGCGACCTCGCCCTCGAGCGTCGCCGACAACAGCAGCGTCTGGCGATCGTCGGTGAGGCGGGCCACGATGCGGTCGACCTGCGGGGCAAATCCCATGTCGAGCATCCGGTCGGCCTCGTCGAGGATCAGGATCTCCACGTCGGCCAATGACAGCAGCTTGCGCTCGATGAGGTCGTTGAGGCGGCCGGGCGTGGCCACCACGATGTCGGCCCGTGCGGCCTTCTGGGCCTGGCGCGGGATCGGTACGCCGCCGTAGCAGCTGGCGATCCGCAGGCCGGCCGCCTGGCTCGCGTCGGCGAGTTCGTCGGTGATCTGCACCGCCAGCTCGCGCGTCGGCGCCAGCACGAGTGCCCGCGGACCGCGCCCTCGGCGCAGCGCGCTGACGCGCTCGATGGTCGGGAGCCCGAAGGCGAAGGTCTTTCCTGAGCCGGTCGGAGCCCGCACCAGCAGGTCCGTTCCCGCGATGGCCTCGCGGATCATCAGCTCTTGGACTTCGAACGGGGCGTGAATGCCGTTCTTGGCCAAGGCGTCGCAGACCGCCGAACTCACGCCGAGTTCGGCGAACGTCGTTTTCGTCAATTCATTTCCTTGCCGGCCCATTGGGCTCGATCGAGTGGGGAGGACTCCGCCTTCCCCGCACTCGCGGCATGATGACGACATGTCTCCCGAGGGAATCGGCGGAACTGCCGCCCTCGCGCTGCAGCGTAGCGTACTCGGGCGTCGTTGCGCGGCGACCCCCGGCATCCGGCCCCGGTGACGGCCCGTGCCGCCGCTAGTATCGGGCCGATGACGTACGTGTCCGGTTAGCGGCCAACATGGTCCGCCTCCTGCATTCGGCCGACTGGCAGATCGGCATGACGCGGCACTTTCTCGCCCCGGAAGCGCAGAGCCGCTATTCCGAGGCGCGGCTCGAGGCGATCCGACGCATGGCCGCGATCGCCGCCGACGCCTCCTGCGACGCGGTGGTCGTCTGCGGTGACATCTTCGAGAGCAATCTCGTCGATCGTCAGGTGGTCGCCCGCGCGCTCGACGCCTTGGCGGAATTCACGGCGCCCGTGTTTCTCGTGCCCGGCAACCACGACCCCCTGCTCGGTGCCGGGTCGGTGTGGGATGCGGCGGCGTTCGCGTCGCGCTGTCCTCCCGGGGTCACGGTGCTCCGAGATGCCACCCCCGTCCGCATCGCCGACGGCGCCGCCGAGATGATCGCCGCGGTGTGGCCATCCAAGCGCCCGGTCAGCGACCTTGTGGGCGCGGTCCTCGCGGGCCTCCGACCCGCCGAGGTGCCACGGATCGTCGTGGGACACGGTGCCGTCGATCGCGGCGCTCCGGACCCGAACGACCCCGCACTGATCGGTCTCGATCGTGTCGAGCGGGCGATCGCCGACGGCCTGGTCCAGTACGTCGCGCTCGGCGACCGTCACTCGGTCACCGACGTCGGAACGAGCGGACGGGTGTGGTACCCGGGCACCCCGTTGGTGACCGACTACAGCGAGGAGGCGCCGAACGCCGCGCTCCTCGTCGAGCTCGACAACGGCGCGGTGCGCGTCACGCCGGTGCCCGTCGGCGAGTGGACGTTCGTACGGTCGGCGGTCGAACTCGCCGGTGACGCCGACGTCGCGGCGCTCGAGACGTGGCTCGCTGCGCGCCCGGACAAGCGGCGATGCGTCGTCAAGCTGAGCTTCAGCGGGGCAATCTCGCTCGCCGCCAAACTGCGGCTCGACGCCGTGCTGGACGCGTACGCAGACGTCTTCGCGGGGCTTGAGGTCTGGGACCGCCGCACCGACCTCGTGGTCATCCCGGACGACGCCGACCTGGACGAGATCGACGCCACCGGGTTTCTCGCCGCCGCGATCGATGATCTGAACCGGTTGGTCCACACCGGTGGACCGGACGGCGAGACGGCCCAGGATGCCCTGTCGCTGCTGTACCGGCTGTCCCGGGATGCTGCGTGAAGATCCTGCGTCTTCGGCTCCGCGACTTCAAGGGAGTCGCCGACCGCGAGGTGACCTTCGCACCGGACGGCGTCACGATCGTCGAGGGGCCCAACGAGGTCGGCAAGACGAGCCTCGCCGAGGGGCTCACGCTCGTGCTCGAGCACCTGGACTCGTCGTCGCGTGCCGAGATCCGCGACGCGAAGCCCGTCCATCGTGACGCCGGACCGTGGGTCGAGGCCGAGCTGACGACCGGCGACTACCACGTGATCATCGAAAAGCGCTGGCTTCGTGCACCGATGACCCATCTGCGCGTGCTGGCCCCGCGGGCCGAAGAGCTGACCGGGCGCGAGGCCCACGAGCGGCTGCGCGCGATCCTCGACGAGACGCTCGACCAGCAGCTCTTCTCGGCCCTGCACTATCTGCAGGGGGTCGACATCTCCCAGGCCGCGGTCGGCGGGTCGCTCAGCCTGGCGGCCGCCCTCGATGCGTCCGCGTCCGGCCAGTCGCCGGCGGCCCAAGCGGATGCCGGGATCGTCGACCGTGTCCGCCAGGAGCGCGCCCGGTATTTCACCCCCGGGGGCAAGGCGACCGCCGAACGGATTCAGCGGGCGGCATCCGTCGACCGCTTGCGCGAGGACGCCGACGCCGCCGCCGCACGCATCCGCGAGCTCGACGATCTGGCCGAGCGCTTCCGGTCGCTCTCGGACGAGCGCAGGCGCCTGGACGACGAGCGGACGACGGCAGAGCGGCTCCTCGCCGCCGAGACGCGCGCCTGGCAGGCGGTCCAGGAGGCCCGCCGCACGGTCAGCGAGGCCACCCTCCGGCATGACGGCGCCAGGGCGGCGACCGCGGAGGCCGAGCGTCGCCTGCTCGCGCGCGCCGAACTGCGCACTGCCGAGACCGACGCCGCCGCGCGGACCGCCGCGTCGGCCCGCCGCGTCGAGGCGCTATGCCCGGGCGCCGATGCGGCAGCGGTCGCGCTGGCGGACGCGACGACCGCTCGAGAGGCCGCCCGTGCGGCGCGCGCGGTGGCGACGTCCGCACTGCGTGGCGCGCGTGAGGATCACGAGTACGCACGACGATTGGTCAGCCGCGATCTGTGGGCCGAGCGCCTCGCCCGCGTCCGCGCCGGCCAGCAGACGCTTGCGGCGACCGCCGAACTCATCGGCGGCAACCGGCTCGATGCCGAACGCCTGGCCCTGCTCGAGGCCGCGGCGAGTGCGGTCACCACCGCGCGCGCGCAGTTGTCGGCGGCGTCGGCCGGGGTCACCGTGACGGCGCTTCGTGACGCGACGATCACGATCGGCGACGACGCGCACCACATCAACACCGGCGGCGTGCTCGAGGCGCACGTCGACGGGACGCTGGTCATCGGCGTCGGCGACCTCGCCCGGATCAGCGTCGCCGGCGGCGCGCCCGAGCGCTCGCTGCGCGACGCGCTCGACGGTGCCGAGCACGAGTTCGTGTCGCTCCTGGTCGACTCGGGCCTGCCCGCCTCGGCGTCCATCGCCGCGTGCCGGATCGCGGCGCAAGCCCGGCGCGATGCGCTCGCCCAGCAGGCCGAGGCGCGCCGCCTGATCGAGGAGAGCCTGCGCGACCTTACCGTGGAGCGGCTCGAGCAGGAGGTTGCCGACGACGAGGAGTACCTGCGTGCCTACGTGGCGCGCCACGGCGTCGTCGATCCGGCTCCGGAGGTCGACGCGACCAAAGCGGACCTGGATCGCGCCGAGATGACGGCGTCCACTGCCGTCAGCGCCGACGATGAGGCCAGCGCCGCCTACGATGCGGCCCACGCGCACCGCGACGAGGTCCAGCGTGCGCTGACCGACACCCAAACCGACCATCACGTGGCGGTGGCTCTCCATCGCAGTGCCACCGATGCGCTCGAGCTCGCGCGAGCCGACCTCGACGACGATGCCCTGGCGCGGACCGCAATCGAGGCGCGCCAGGCTGAGACCGCCGCCGCCGATGCGCTCGACGGCTGCCGCCGCCGCCCTGGCGGGGCTCGATCCCGACTCGGTCGAGGCGCGTCGCACCAACCTCGAAGAACGGGCCGAGCGGGTGACCGCCGAGACCAACCTGCTCCAGCAGGAGCTGGTGGCAACCCGGACCGAACTGGTCATCCGCGGGGACGAGGGGCTGCACGACCGGCTGGCGGACCTCGAGACGCGCTGGTCCCAGCTATCGGGTGAACATGACCGCGTCGAGCGCGCGGCGGCGGCGGTCGAGCTGCTGTGGACCCGGCTGGAGGCGCGCCGGGATGCCGCCCAGCGCTCGTACGTCGCCCCGTATCGGGCCGAGATCGAGCGACTCGGACGCATCGTCTATGGGCCATCGTTCGGCGTCGACATCGACCACGCCACCCTGACGATCGTCAGCCGGACGCTCGCTGACCGCACCGTCGCCTTCGGCCAGTTGTCGAGCGGCGCCCGCGAGCAGCTCTGCGTCCTGTCGCTGTTGGCCTGCGCGGGGATCGTCGCCGACGACGGCCGCGATGGCGTGCCGGTCATCATCGACGACGCCCTCGGCTGGACCGATCGCGATCGTCTCGAACGGCTCGGGGCGGCGTTCGCCGCCGCCGGGCGCAACGCACAGGTGATCGTGCTGACGTGTGATCCCGCCCGCTACCGGACCGTCGGTTCGGCGACGGTCCGGCGTCTCCGGCCCGAGCGGCCCGCGGCGCAGGACACCGTCGCCTAGAGGTCGCCCCACAGCCGATCGCGCAGACCCGGACGCCCGCGCGATCGGGCGTCGCACGGCCGCGCGGATCGCGTCCTCAGATCCGATCAGGATGAGCCGTTCCCGTGCCCTCGTGATCGCCGTGTACAGCAATTCCCGCGTCAACAGCTGCGATGCCGTGTCCGGCACGACGACGACCGCCGTCGCCACCTGGCTCCCCTGGCTCTTGTGAATCGTCATCGCGTGCACGGTCTCCGCGGCCCCCAATCGTGAGGCGCTGACGGTCGCGATGCCGCCGGCGCGTGCGAACGCCACCTCGACGCGGCCCGCGCCCCGCGCCACGACGACGCCGGAGTCACCGTTGAACAACCCGGTGGCGTAGTCGTTCTCGGTGACGAGCACCGGCCGTCCGACGTACCACTCGCCGTACGGGGCGTACCCGTCGACCGCGCCACGCAGCCATGACTCGACGGTCGCGTTCCACGCCGCCACGCCGCCGGGTCCCCGCCGGTGGGCGCACAGAACCCGCACCGCACCACTGGCCGCCAGCGCTGGCGGCGCATCCCCCGCGGCAGCCGCCGCGAACACGCGACGGCCGGCGTCGACGACCACCTCCGCCACGATCCCCCCGGCCCGCGATGCCCCGGCGGCCGGAATCCAGGTCACGGAACGGTCACCGCGAGACAGGAGTTCGACCACGTCGTCGGCGGCGCCGGCGCGGACGGCATCGGCCAACGCGCCGATCTCGGAGCCGAACCGGTGCACCGTGCGCAACACCGCAATACGGCCCCCAAGCGGGGACGGCGCCGGGCCATCGGCCGCGGGACCGACGATGTCACCCAGGACCGCCCCTGCCTCCACCGAGGCGAGCTGGCCGGCGTCACCGACCAGGATCAGGCGGGCATCGTCCCGCAGCGCCGCCACCAGACGGGCCATGAGCGCCAGTGAGACCATCGACGCCTCGTCGACCACGACCACGTCGTGCGGGAGCGGGGCATCGCGGTCATGCGCGGCGCCGGTCGGACGGATGCCGAGCAGGCGATGCAGGGTGACGCCCTCCAGGGCCGCCAGGGTGGCGCGCACGTCGTCGTCGACCGGCAGTTCCGCGGTCTGGACGGCGATCGACTCCCCGAGGCGCTCGGCCGCCTTGCCCGTCGGTGCGCTCACGGCGATCCGCGGAACCGGCGCGCCGGCCGCCTGGGCCTGCTCGCACAGCAGCGCCAGCACGGCGGCGACGGTCGTGGTCTTGCCGGTCCCGGGCCCACCGCAGATGACCGCGAGACGCCCGCTCACCGCGACCCGCGCGGCTGCCGGCTGCGCCGGATCGGGCGCGGGACCGAAGCAGCGCAGGAGCCCGGCCTCGAGCAGGGCCGAGTCGATGGCCGGGCCATCCGCGACGGCGCGGGCGGCCACGGCCTCTGCCACCGTCAGTTCGTCGACATAGCAGCGACGCAGATACAGCCGGTGGCCGTCCACGATCAGCGGACGCGCGGGCACCGGACGTGCCGGTACGGCCACAAGCGGACTCGCCGCGATCGAGGTTCGCCATCGCTCCGGATCCGGCCACGGGAGACCGGCAACATCCACGACCGCGTCCGCGTCCACCGACACCGTCACCGCGATGTCCCGAATGTCGATGCAGACGTGTCCGAGGCGCGGGGCCCGCGCCGCGAGCGCCATCGCCAAGAGGACGGTGGGGTCGGTCTCGCCGAAGAGCTGCCCGAGGCGGACGGCCAGGTGCACGTCGCCGGCATGCAGCACCCCGGCGTCGTTGAATGCACCGAGCAGCCCCTCGGCGCGCACCGCCCGGTCGGCTCCGGCGGACGGCGCGGTCATGCGCGCACCTCGTCCAGCGCATCGCTGAGCGCGGATACCAGGCCCGCCGGAGGCCGCCAGGCCCAGACCCCGCACCGGTCCCCGCCCCAGCTCGGCGTCGCTGCGCCCGCCATGCCGCGCACGAACAGATACCCGGCTCCCCGAATGTCGCGATCGGCGTCGTACCCCGGCACCCGCCAGCGCAAGAACCGGTGCAGGGCGATGAGGTACAGCAGCGCCTGCAGTGGATAGTCGGCCTCGTGCATGGCGGCGACGATCGCGTCCGGACGATAGTCCCACGCCGACGGCACCCGGCCCGCCGGTCCGAGCCGGTTGGTCTTGTAGTCGATCACCGCGTAGCCGCCGTCCGGAAGACGGACGACGACATCCAGGAACCCGTTCAGGAACCCGCGCAGGGTGACCTCGGCGACCGGCGACCGCGCCAGCCGTCCGGCGTAGCGGCCCATCGGATCCCCGGCGGGGGCAAACGACGCAAGCACATCGGCGACACGTCCGAGCACAAGCGCCCCGGTCGGCCGCTCGCCTCCGGCCAGCGGCAGCTCGAAGGCCATCTCATCAATGCGGTCGCGGCGCGGGAGCCCCGCCAGCGTGAACGCCCCGAATGGGCCACCGAGCGGGGTCTGGAGACTCGTCGCCAATCCGGCGGCGACGGCGCCAGGGTCACCGACGTCGATGCGGTGCCGCGGCAGTTGCCACTCGAGCGCGTCGCGCAGGGCCGTCGTCAGATCGGTCGCGGCGAAGTCGGTGCCCTCGAGCACCTCATGAATGAGCGACCCGACCGCAGCCCCGGCCGGCATCGGACCGAGGACCAGTTCCATGTCGGTGAACCCGGGATCGGGCCCGTCCGGGAGGTCGGCGTCACTCCCGACCGCCTCGTCGCTCCCGCCGTGCCGATCGCCACCGGCGGGCTCGACGCGATCCCTGGCCGCCGCGACGATGCCGCTGTAGGACGTCCGGCGCCACACCGTGTCGAGGTCGCGGTCGAGGACGCCGAGCGTCAGCGGGACCGCGCCGACCGGCGCCGGGGCCAGCCGGCCGCCGCCGGACGTCGGCGCCCGCTCGACGACGATCGCGCCCGGGGCCAGCTGGGCGAAGCGGACCAGATCCGCGGTTGCGGCATCGTCCGACGGAGGGCCCGACCCCGTCGGTCCGATCGCGCCGTCAGCTTCCTGCGCGAACAGCAGGCGCCCGAGCGGCGAGTGCCCCGCATCGCGGGTGGCGGCCCACCAGATCACCAGCTGATGGCGCGCCCGGGTCATGGCGACGTACAGCAGTCGCAGTTCCTCCCCGCGCTGCTCATCGCGGCTGCGACGCCAGTCGTCGGCGTACCCCGGTGCGTCCACGCCGCCGACGACCAGCCGCCGCGCTCCGGCGGGCGTGTGGAAGATCGGAAAGGCGTCGACGTGTCCCTGCTGCGGAATCCACCCTTCCTCCCACAAGTAGGGGCAGTAGACCACCGGAAACTCGAGCCCCTTGGCGGCGTGCACGGTGACGACCTGGACCGCGTCCGCGTCGGAATCGAGTCGCCGACTGCGCTCGTCGCTGTCGGATGCGCCTGCCGCAGTGCGGATCTGCTCGGCGAGCCAGCTCGCCAGCCCCCCGGCCTCGAGCTCGACGGCAGCCGCGTGCAGCAGCTCGCCGATATGACGAAGGTCGGTCAGCTCGCGCTCGCCGTCGGGCCGTCCCAGGATGCGCGCCGGAAGGTCCTCGCCCGCGGAGATCGCGCTCAAAAGCGCGGCGACTCCGTGACGCCTGAGCACGACCCCCCACCCCGCGATCGTCTCATGGAGGTCCTCCCATGCGCGATCGTCGGCCGCCGCGACCGCACCGGCGTCCCATCCGCAGAAGACGGTCAGTGCGGCCGCCGTCACCGCGGGACGCGAGCTCGGCCGCTCGACGGCCTCCAGCAGGCGAAGCCACTCGGTCGCGACCGCGGTGTCGAACACGCTGCCCACGCGGCTGATGACGGCAGGCACCCCCGCCGCGCGGAGTGCAGCGCGGATCAACGTGCTGTGGCTGCGCTTTCGCACCAGTACGGCGATGTGCTTCGGCTCGACCGCGGCATCCGACTCGAGCAGTCGCACGATGTCGGCGGCCAGATCATCGGCCACCACTTGACGGGCCCGCGGCGCGAGAATCGTCGGCGCCTTCCCCTTGGTCAGGTCCGACGCGGCGAGGTCATCACGATGGACGACGCGCACTCGGATCGGAGCCCGGTCGGGCAGGCCTGCCGGTCGCGTCTGCACCGGCTCCGGCGTCGCCTCCAACGGCCGATAGGCGATCTCCGGATGGCCGAGCCGGGCATGCCGGAACAGCGCGTCGCAGCCCCGGAGGATGCCGGCGTCGGAGCGCCAGCTGACGTTCATGCTGCGTCGATCGGTCGCCGCCCGGGCCGCGGCCAGATAGGCCTCGACGTCCGCACCGCGGAATCCGTAGATCGCCTGCTTGGGGTCTCCGATCATCACGACGGTCGCGCCGGTCGCGATGAAGGCCGCGTCGATGATCTGGTATTGGACCGGATCGGTGTCCTGGAACTCGTCGATCAGCACGACCCCGAAGCGCTCACGCAGCCGTGCTGCGACGACGGGCCCGCGGACCGGGGTGATCAGGACGTCGCGCAGACGCCCCTGGAGGTCGTCGTAGGTCATCACCCCGGTCCTCCGCTTGCGACGCTCGACTTCGGCCCGGACCTCGAAGGCGAACGCGGTCCGGCAGTCGGCGGGAGTCGTCGGATGCGGCGGGTGTGCGCCGAGGTCCGCAAACGCATCGCTCAGCGCGGCCTTCCGCCCGACCCGCCGCGCGGTTGCGTGATCGAACGGCGGATTGCTGCCCACGGGCCCGTAGTCGCGCAGATACAGGTCGTCGACAACCTGATCGACAAGCAGCTCCAGGTCGTCGGCGACAACGGCACCCGTATCGACGTCCGCGGCGACACCGAGCCCACGGAGCACCTGACTGCAGAAACTGTGCGTCGTGGCCACCGTGACGGCGTCGAACCGTGCGACGGCCGAGTGCAGGGCGTCTCGCCGCGCGGCGATGCGGGCCGCGTCTCCGTCCAGCAGGCATGCGACCACGTCGTCGTCATGGGTGGTCGTGGTGCCATCAAGTGCGTCCCGGGCCATCACCAGCGCAGCCCGCAACCGCTCCCGCAACTCGCCCGTCGCTGCATTGGTAAAGGTCATGACCAGAAGCTGGTCCGGCCGCAGCCCGTCGGCGAGGTATCGGACCGCGAGCGCCGTGATCGCATACGTCTTGCCGGTGCCGGCACTCGCCTCGAGGACGGTGACCCCGTCCGGCAGCGGGTCGCGGATCGAGAACACCGGTGGCGGGGTGTCGGTCATGACGAGCGCTCCTCGACCGCCAGGAGGTCGCCCCACAGTCGGATCGCCGCAGTCCGGAAGGCGTCGCCGTGGCGGTCCCAGAGCTCGTCGAACGACAGTCGTCCGCCGAGCACCAGCACGTGCGCCGGGTCCTCGTTCTCCCCGGGCATCTGGGACCCGAACCTCCGCTCCCATTCGTCGGACAGCGCGCGCATGCCGGCGGTCCCCCCCGACGCCGCGCTGGCCGCCCACACCGCCGACGTTCGCGGATAGATCGTCGGGACCGACCGCATGCCCTCGTCATAGAGCCCGATCAAGCGATCGAGGGCGCCCCGGGCGGTCGCCGTATCGAGCGGGTCGACCCAGGCGGTGCCGTTCTTGGCGCGCATCGACTGCGGATTGCGGCCGATGACCATCGACCGATACGCGACGCCGGACCCGGCGGCCGTCAGCGCCAGCAGGTACACCCAGGCCCGCAGCCGCAACCGCGCACCGAGCCGCGAGTACGACGCCAGCAAGACCAGGTCGTCGAACACGTCGGGGACCGTGCCGACGAGGCGGCGCCCGCTGTCGGTCACGATGTCCACCGCGACCGCCTGCGGCCGACGGGCACCTTGGAGCACCTGCGCCTCGATGGCGATCTCGTCGACCGACGGAGCGACTGCCGCGAGCGTCGCGAAGACCGAGCTCGCCCGGCGGCAGCGTGCCGCGAACCCGTTCCCCCGCGACCCATGCCTCCCGATCCACGCCGCGCCGGATCGCCCGCAGCATCCGGTCCCCGACCGACCAACGGTCCAGCGGATCCAGATCGACCGGGATCCCGTCGGGAAGCTCGTCCCCGACCTCCCGCAATGCCACCCCGAGCCGGGCCCGCAGAAATTCGCGGATCGGGTGCTCGACGAAGCGCACGAGCGCAGCGAGATCGAGCGTCGCCACATCCGGGGCGGCCAACGGGTCGGGCAGGAACACCGCCGGCCGTCGGACCGCGGCGGCAAGCGCCCGTGCGCCAGCGGCCGCAGCGGGGTCGAACCCCCACACCAGCCCATCGACAAGCGCACCACGCTGGAAGTTCTCCGGGTCGAACGGCTGCAGCGGGTGCGTGACCCGGACCCGTCGCGCAAGCGCGCCGTCGACCGTCTGGCCAAGGACGTCGATCAGCTCCGCGACAGGCACCGACGGCGCCCGTTCGCTGTTGGTCCGCTCGTCGCGACCCGAATAGGTGATCACGACCGCGTCCGAGGCCGCGAGCACCGCGTCGAGCAGCTGCTGGACGTCGTCGCCGCGCGGATCGCGATCGCCGACCCGCGGGTCCTGCAGCGTGATGTCGTCACCGTCGTGGCCCGGCGTCCGCGGAAACACGCCGTCGTCGAGCCCGAGCAGGCAGACAACCCGATGCGGCACGCCGCGCAGAGGCACCATGCTGGACGCGGTGATGCGCCCGGTGCGATACCGGGCCGACCCGCCGCGCAGGTTGAACCCCGCCTGAACGATCCCCCTCATCTCGGCGGGAGTGACATCAACGGCGAGCCCTCCGGCAGCGGCCACCAGATCCCCGACCAGATCGGTGAGCTGGAACCGCTGCCACGCGCGGTCCACGTCGACGTCGGTCAAGAGGTCGGCCGCGTCGACGATCGCGTCGGCCCATGCGGATACCGGTTGCGGGTGGCGGGCACGCTCGGTGACGACGGCGAGCCGGTCGATGAACTCGGCAAGGCGCCCGACGAGGTCGATCGACCCGGTATCGAGCCCCTCAAGGGGTGCAACCCCGGCGGTCGCGCCGTCCCCGAGATCCCCGACGGCGATGCCCAGCAGCATCCGGTCGATGCCGGTGCGCCAGCTGTTCGCCTGGAGCGCACCGAGCCCAAACCGCTCACGATCGGCCGCGTCGAGTCCCCAGCGCACGCCGGCCTCGACCGCCAACTGCTCCATGCGGGCGAGATCGCCGTCATCGAACCCGAAGCGGCGTCGGACCGGGTCCAGCGCCGCCAACTCCAACACCTGGGTCAGGGTTGCGCGGTCGTCGGCGATGGCCATCACCCGGTCGACCACCGCGATCACCGGATTCGTCGCGTGCAGAGTCCGATCGGCGATCTCGACGCGCAGCCCCGGTCCGGGAAACGTCCCTGCGGCGTCCGCGTCGCGTGGCGAGCCCGGACCGAACGTCGCTTCGATGAGTGGCGCAAATCCCTCGAGATCGGGACTGAGGATCACGACATCGCGCGGCTCGAGGCTCGGGTCGCCGGCGAACAGGTGCATGAGCGCGTCGCGGAGAATCTCGACTTGGCGCGCGCGCCCGTGGCAGGAGTGGATCTGCACCGACCGGTCGTCCGGGGACAAGACGTGCGGGGTGGTCGCCGTCGGCGCGCGGTTGCCGCGGATGTCGGCCTGGACCCGCTCCAGCAGGCGCATCGACCCGCCGGACACCGGCTCGGGCAGGTGATCGGCCTCCAATCCGATCGCGATCTGGAGCTCACGCGCGTCGCGGCCCCAGGACGACAGCAACGGATTGACGGCACTCCGGGCCGTCGGGTCCTCGGCGCGGCGGATACCGCGCGGCGGGCACCCCGCCACGGCCACGGCGTCCCACAGCCGCTGTGACGGGTGGAGGACGTACATGTCGATGTCCCGTGCGACGCCGATCGCCTCCAACACGCGCAAGTAGGTCGGCGGCAGGCGGGAGACCCCGACCAGTGCCAGCCATTCCGGAAGCTCCACCGCCTCCGGGTGGTCGACGATCCTCCGGCACTCGTCGTCGAGGCGCTCGGCCAATACGGGCCGGCCGATCTCGGCGCGCAGGAGCCGCCACAAGTGCGGTTGCCAGGCAAGCGCATCCGGGAGCGCCAGGCCACCCGGGCCGTCACTGCGCCCGTCGGCCCAGGCGACGATCATGTCCGGGCGGTACATCCCGTAGCGGTCGAACAGGTCCGCGACGTGGCGGAGGGTTGCGTAGCGGCGCGCGCGGCGGAGGCCGTCGCGATCGGTCCCCGGAGATGCCCCGACATGGCCGGCGATCACCGCCAGCTCCGGAGCGTCGCCGCAGCGATCGAGGAGGTCGATCAGCGTCCACACCGATGCATCCGGGCGCCACGGGTCGCGATCGGGGTCCTCGCCGGGCCGCGCCAGCGCGCGGTTGACGATCCAGCCGGGAAACCGAAAGTCCACGCGGGCGGTGACCCCGTCGTGCCGGCCGGGGCGTGCGCCCAACCGCTGGGCGAGCTCCTGCGAGAGCCAGCGCTCAACGCCGCGCGTCGGCACACCGATGACCGCGGCGTCGAACGGGTCCGCCGCGGCCGCGCCGAGCCGTTCGCTCAACGGCGACACAATCCCGCCGGCGTGCTGTGTCAGGTGGATCCGCAAAGCCATCGGTCCATTCTTGACGACGCAGCGGCCGGAGGTCGGCATCGGCACCCTCGTCGTCGGGCGTCCACCCCCGAACCCGAGGGTCACGGGCACGTCACCGCGCCGGCCCGATTCCGTCTCGCACGCAGACCGCCGGGCGTTGCAGCGCCCGATCGACGGTATCGGCGTTGCGACTGGCCGCATGGTGGGTTTCCGCGCGCCGGTCAACCCGTCACACTCATGGACAGGTCCGCCCTTCTCCCGTCCCAAGGATGCCCGCCGCAGGATGCACGGACGCTGCAGTCAACGACCGGTTCGGCGCGCCACCCGCCGTGCCGGCGCCACCCTCGCGCTGGTGGGCCTGCTCGCCGTCGGCGCGGGCGCCGGGGCGGCAGCCGCCCCGGCGCACCGGCACCCCGGCACGGTCACGCAGCGCGGTGCGACCCTCGGAGCCCCGCTGCGGCATGCGGCTGCGCCGGCGTCCGGAGGAACACCGGCCAACGTCCTCACCTTCGGCGGTGGCAGCGGCCCGGCCGGCGTCGTGACGGGCAGTCCGAAGGTCTACCTCGTGGTGTGGGGTCCGGGGTGGGACACCACCGGTGACCCCCAGGGCGAGGTTCCGCTTCTGACCGGGTTCTTCAGCGGGTTGGGCACGCCCGGCGACGGCTGGAGCGGCATCCTCGCCCAGTACTGCCAATCCGGGCCCGCCGTGCGCGAGCCGATCAACGCCGCCGGGTGCGCGGCGGGCACCACGCCGGTGAGCGTTCCGGTCGGTGGCAGCCTGGCCGGAGTGTGGCGCGACCCGACAGGCCCGGCGACCCAGAGCCCGACCGCCAACGACCTGGCCAAGGAGGCAGTGGCCGCCGCCCTGCACATCGGCGATACCTCACCGAACGCGGTGTACGTGATCCTCTCGGCGCCGGGCACGCACCCGGACGGGTTCAACTCCGGCCTGGCCAATGACGACTTCTGCGGGTGGCACGATTTCACCGCCGACACGCCCTTGGTCGGATCCGCCCCGGGACCCGACGTCGCGTTCATCAACATGCCCTATGTCACCGACGCCGGCTTTGCCTGCGGCGCCCGGGCCGTCAACGCGGGACCGGCCGGCGCCCTGGACGGCGTCTCGATCGTGGCCGGCCACGAGTACTCCGAATGGATGACCGACCCGTTCCCGGGCGGGGGTTGGACGAATGCGGTCACCGGCAACGAGACGGCCGACGAGTGCATGTGGATCCCTGCCGGACATCAGGGGGCGATGACCGACATCACCCTTGCGACGGGGAGCTTCGCGATGCAATCGACATGGAGCAACCGGGGCGACGCCTGCGTGACGACCGCCACGACGGCGGTGCGCGTCGCGCCGGCACGGACCGTCTCCACGCGCCAATCTGTGCCGGTGACGTTCGGCCTGCGCACGACCGGCCCATCGGGTCGCCCGCTGATCTTCAGTGCCCGCGGCCTTCCCCGGGGTATGCACATCGACGCGCACACCGGGCGTATCAGCGGCCGTCCGACCGGCGGTGCCGGCACCTACACCCTCCGGATCGCCGTGACCGACACGCTCGGGCCGCCCGCGACGCGGGCCCTGACGTGGCATATCGCCCCGGCCATCCTGGTCTCGCGACCGGCCACGCTGTCGACGGCGCGCTTTACCACCGCGACGGTCCGGCTCCGGGCCCGGGACCTGGTCGCCCACCGCCACCTCCGGTTCCGCGCCGCCGGACTCCCTGCGGGCCTGCACCTCGACCCGGCGAGCGGACGGATCACCGGAACGGTCACCGGCCCCCGCCGGGCGTACCTCGTGCAGGTCGCCGTCACCGACAACGGCGGGGCATGGACGGCCACGCGGTTTACCTGGCGGGTGCGGTAGCCGCACCCCCGGAACGCGGTCGCAGCGTCGACGGCCCCAGGGATTGCCGCCGAACCGTCCGAATGGCCAGTGGCGCGCGGCGTGCGACGTCGCCTCGGAGGGGACGGTTTCCGCCAAACAACCGCTTGGAGGTACTCCAGTCCCGCTGACAATGCGACGACACAGATATTGACGGACGTCGACGTTTCCGTAGATTCAACGGACACGTCGTCTCCCGCCTATCTGAACGTTCAGGGTCTTCGCGCCGTGCGCCTGGAGACCCACCCAGACCGCGAGTTTCCGATCGCACCTGGGACGTGGAAGGGCTCTTTCCGTGTCGCACACGAGCCGCATCCTCTCCCCCACGCCCGCCCGGGCCCGGATACGACGCTCGGCGACCGCTGCCGCGATTGCGATCGGGATGTTCGCCACCGCCGGGACCGCCACGGCGACCACGCTCGCATCGTCCGGGACGCCCACCCTCGGGCACGGCCTGATGCCGACCCGGACGTCGCTCGCCGCGCATGGTGCCGGCATCGTCCAAGGTGAACTGCGCAACGCCAGCGGCCCCGCCGGCACGGGAACCACGACCGTGACCGGACTGATCGCCTACGCCGGCGGCGTCGCCGGGACCGGCGTCGTCACCGGGGCGCCGAAGGTCTACCTGGTGTTCTGGGGCAGCCAGTGGGGCGCCCAGGGCGCAACCTCCCTTAACGGATCGCGCTATGCCGCGTTCGGCGGCGACCCCTCCGCGATGGCCCCCGTGTTGCAGGCCTTCTATGCGGGAATCGGCACCAACGGCGAGACGTGGAGCGGGATCGCCACCACGTACTGCCAATCGAGCGCAGTCGCCACCGTCCGCGTCGGCGCCACGTCCTGCCCGGCTGGCGCGACGCACATCGCCTACCCGGCGGGCGGGGCGCTCGCCGGCGTCTGGGAAGACGCACAGACCGCGGCGCCGGCATCGGCGACCCAGCCGCAACTGACGGCCGAGGCGGAACGGGCCGCGGCCCACTTCAACCGTGCAGGGACGAGCTCGGGCGTCCAGTACGTGATTGTCTCTCCGCACGGGACGACCCCGGACGGGTTCAACACGCCCTCCGGTGCCTTTTGCGCATGGCACGACTTCACCACCGGCCCCAACGGCGTCACCTCCGATGCGTCGTCGGTGCTGTTTACCAACATGCCCTACGTCCCCGACGCCGGCTACGCGTGTGGCGCCAACTACGTCAACGCCGGCAGCCAAGGAACCCTCGATGGTGTCTCCGTCATCGCCAGCCACGAGTACGTCGAGACGCTGACCGACCCGTACATCGGATACGGCTGGTACAACACCGGCTACGGCGAGGCCGCCGACGTCTGCGCATGGGCACCGCTGTCCGAAGGCGGGGCCGCCAACCTCGACACGTCCCGCGGCAGCTTCCCGGTGTCCGGCGTCTGGGACAACGCGGCAAATCAGGGCGGCGGCGGGTGCATCCTCAGCCATGCCGCGATCACCAACCACTCGATCGCGATCGCCAATCCGGGCACGCAACGCGGGACACTCGCCGCGCCGGTGACGCCGCTCTCGGTCCGGGCCGTCGACGCGTCGACGGCACCCAACGGCGGCATCACACCGTCGACGGCGCCGACACTGCACTTCCAGGCGCTCGGGCTTCCCGCCGGTCTCGCCATCAACCCCGAGACGGGCGTGATCAGCGGATCGCCGCGCGCCGTGCGCTCGGCGCGGGTCACGATCATCGTCACCGATTCGCTCGGCGGATACGGGACGATCCAGTTCACGTGGACCGTCCGCAATCCGATCACGATCGGGCACGTCGCATCCGCTCACTCGCGGCGCGGCGCCCCGGTGCGGATTCGCGTGCACGCGACGGATTCTCGGGGCCACCGCGTCGCCTACGCGGCCACCGGCCTGCCGCGCGGTGCCACCATGAATGCGGTCTCGGGGGTGATCTCGGGACGGGTCACGGGGCGGCGCGGCACGTACCGGGCGACGATCCGCGTGACGGGCACCGGCGGCGTGACGGCGACGCTGCGATTTATCTGGACCGTCCGCTAGCGCGACGCCGCGTCCGGACCACGGCCGCCGCCGGCCGGTCCGGCGGGTGGGCTATCGTGGCGCAATTGTCATGAGCACCCCACCACCCGCCATACAGCAGCCGTCCCCTGCCGGGGGGCCCCGCGTGCCGGTGCCACGCTGGTACGCGCCGGCAAGTGCCGCCCTGATCATCGCGATCGGTCTCTTCGTCGGGCTCCGCGGCTATCACCACTCGGTGCTCGCCTGGGGCAGGCCGTTTTGGGACGTGACCTACGGCAGCGGGTTCGTCCGGCGCGGCCTCGTCGGGACCCTCTTCCAGACCGTGTTCGGGAGTGCCGGTCATGCGACCCAGACGGGCCTGATCATCGCCATCTCGGTGACGGTCGCGATCGCCCTGCTCTGCGGGCTGGCGATGTGGGTGGCGATTCTGGTGGCGGGGTCCGCAAGTCGCGGCAACGCGTTGCGGCTGGTCCTGTTGTGCCTGCCGATCGTGGCGTCGTCGCTGTTTTCGATGCTCATCTTCACTACCGGCTACCTCGACGGCGTCCTGCTGGCCATCACCGCCATCGCCGCCGTGCTGCTCATCCACGGCCGGCTGTGGCCCGCCGTCGCGGTGGCGTGCCTGGCGCCGTTCGTTCACGAACTGTCCGCCTACCTGTGGGTCCCGGTTGCCGTGTTCGGGTATTCGGCCATCAGCCGCCGCGTTCCGCCGCGCCGCCAGTGGGAGACGATCCTCGCGCTCTGCCTTCCGCTCGTCGCCGCGGTTGCCGTGATCCGATTGGGCTCACGCAGCGCCGTCCAGCACGAGATCGCAGTGCACGTCCAGGGCACACCCGGGTTCAAGGCGGCTCTCTTCCATTGGGAGTTCGGCCAGTCGTTCACGTCCGCCCTCCACCACATGGATCGGCTCCAGCGGCTCTACTGGTGGCCGACCGAGCCCGCGGCGTTGCTGTACTTCTGTTGGCCGGCGCTCTTGGCGGTCGCCGTGTACCTGGTCTGGCGCTGGCGGCTGCTCGACTGGGCCGCCCGGGCCGCGTTGGTGCTCGCGATCGCGGCTCCGTGGTCGGCCCTGATCCTCGCCTGGGACCTCTCACGGCTCATCCTGCTCGCGAATGCGATGAGCCTGATCGTGATCCTCGCCGTCGAGACGACCCTCGACACCCGCAGCACCGCGCCACCGAATCGGTCGATCAACCTCGTGCTTGGCGCCGCGACCCTGCTCGCGATGGGCCTGCCGTTCATGTACGTGTACTTCAACCGCGGTTTCTACATCCACGACGGCCCGCTGGACTGGAGCCTGTGGCCGGTGCTCCACCCGACCCTGGCCCACCTGTTCCGGCTGCGGTGAGCCACGGTGCATCGCCGGGCGCCGGCGGCGAGGATCAGTCCCGCAACACCTCGCCGCCGGGTCCGTTCATGTCGATGCTGTACTCACGGATTTCGTACTGGGCGAGCCCATGCACGTGGTACGGATCCTCGGTGATCCACTCCGTCAGCTGCGCCCGGGTCACCCCGACGGCGATGGCGATACCGCCCTGCAACGGAATCTCGGGACCCGCCGCGATGAAGTGGCCGGCCTCGACGTGACCGCGGACCCAGGCCCGGTGCCCCGCCGCCTGATCACCCATCTGAACGGGTGGGACCGTGTAACGGGTGATCAGGAGGAACATCAGATCTTGCAGGCCGACAACGAGGCGATGAGCCGATCGACGTCGGGCGTCTCGAGCGGGACCACCTGGTCGACGTCGCGGATGACGCCGTCGGCGTCGATCACGAAGGTCGCGCGACCGGCGATGCCGGCCTGGTCGAGCCACACGTCATAGAGGCGGGCGACCTCGCCCTTGGGATGGAAGTCGGCGAGAAAGGTCACGTGGTCCGCCCCGAGCTCCCGCTTGAACGCGGCGAGACTGGCCTTGTTGTCCACGCTCACGCCCACGACGTGCGCGCCCTCAAACGGCGTTTCGTCTTCGACGATCTTCGCGAAATACGGGGTGCAGACGCCCGAGAACGCCGCAGGAAAAAAGTTGAGGTATACGGGCTTCCCGCGCAGCTCGGACAGCGTGAGGCTGGATCCGTCGGAGGCGGTCAGGGTGAAATCCGGCGCTGGGGTTCCGGCTTCGAGGGCCATTGGTGCTCCTGAGTGTTGAACATCGCGATCGACCCGAGGCTACCGATTCTCGCCCTCCGGCGTCCCGATATCCCGCCACTCCTACCGCAGTATCCGCGCCGCCGCCTGCGCCACCGCCTCGAGCCCTTCGGCGTCGGCGACGCGACAGCGCTGCGGATCGGCGTCGACCGGGGTCTCGTCGCGCACCCCGATCGGGGGTTCGCTCGCGAGCGCGAGGCGGGCGGCATCCCGCCAGGAGTCCGGCAGCGTGTCGGGCACCGGCGCTCCGGTGAGCGCGCCCAACTGGAGCGCCCAGAGGCGGCCGAGGGTCATCGGGTTGTATCCGCCGCCGGCGATGGCGAGCAGGCGCCCGCCCGAGACCTCGTCAGCCAAGGCGACCAGACCCCGATAGACCTCCTCCAGGCCCGGAATCGTCACCTGCAGGTGCGCCAGGGGATCGGCATGGTGCACGTCCGCCCCGAGATGGACGACGATGGCCTCAGGACCGAACGCGCGCACGGCGGGCGCGATCACATCGGTGAGTGCCGCCACGTACGGCACATCGCCTGCGAACGGCGGCAGCGGAACGTTGAGGGTCGCCCCCCGACCTTCGCCGGCGCCGGTCTCGTCCAGGCCCCCGGTCCCCGGAAAGAACCCGTACGCGAACTCGTGCACCGAGATCGACAGCACCCGGGGATCCGAATAGAAGATCCACTGCACGCCGTCACCGTGGTGGGCATCGACATCGACGTAGGCGATCCGGCGCGCACCGGCGTCCAGCAGGTCCCGGACGGCCAGCGCGCAATCGTTGTAGATGCAAAACCCGGACGCCCGATTTGCCAGCGCGTGATGGAGCCCGGCCGGCGCCGGGCAGAACGCACGCCCCGGACCGGCCCAGACCGCCCGGGCGCCGGCGACCGCAGCCCCGCACACGTCCGCGGCGGCCTCGTGCATTCCGGCACGGGCCACGGTGTCCATTCCCGGGACGAACCCCCACTGGCCGGCCTCCCACTCCATCGCCCGCCGCGGGTCCTCGGAATAGCGTCGCACGGCGCGGATATAGGCGCCGGCGTGCACCCGCTCGAGCGACGCGATGTCGGCGGTCGGGGGATCGAGCGTCGTCACCCCGGGTGCCTCAAGCGCACCCGTCTGTAACAGCAGGTCCCATGCCAAACCGCGTCGCAGCGGGCGCTCGGCGTCGTCGGACGGGTTGTATGCCTGCAAACGCGGGCTCCATGGGACGATCACGTCGGGCATCGCGGTGCCTTTCTCCCGCGCAGCGGGTGCGGTTGTGTCACAGCAAACCACGGCGCGGGGCCATCCGCGCAACGCGCTGCCGCCGGATTTCCGACGGCATGCGTACGATTCGGGTAGCGACTGCACCTGCACGCAAGGAGACGTTCTTGGCGCACCACCTGTTCGACGTCCGGGAGTCGGCGACTCACGAACTTGTAGCCCAGCAACTGCGCGACCTCGCCGACCAGTTTGCCGCGGGGTCGGTGGACCTTGCCTACGATGAGTGGCAGGGCGGCATCGAAGTGATCGACCCGGTCAACGTCGTCGTCGATCTCAAGAAGAGCGGCCATTCGATGGATCTCGTGGTCCACCTCACCTGGGCGACCGCGGGCGTCGCCTAGGCAGACCCGGCGCCGGGTCTCGATCCGGGCACGCCGTCAATCGATTGCGCAGCGTGCGCCCGCAGGCGCGCGCTGCGCTCCGACTCACCGATCGCCGAATACCAGGCGGCGCACCACAACGCCATGAACGGCCGCCAGGCGGCCGCACGGGCGGCAGTCTGTGTATCGGCGCCATACCCGACCAGCACGGCATCCATGGTCGCCGGCAGCAGCGCGTCCATGGCGGCCAGATACGCCAGGTCCTCTGCGGGTTCCCCGACCCGCGCGAACTCCCAATCGACCAGGAGCGGTCCGTCCGTCCCCCAGACGACGTTCCCGCTCCACGGGGTCGCCGTGCAGAAGGACCGCCCGCGGTGCCGGTGCGGCAGGCATCATCGCGATCACGCGCGCGGCCAGCCCGCGATCCGCGTCATTGGCCCGCGCCAGTAGGTCGGCGGCGCGGTCGATCGCCGCTGCGGCACCACGGTCCGCAACGGCCACGGACGGGTCCCCGGTGTCGTGCAGCCGCCGGAGCAGCGCGCCGACAGCCCGCGCGTCGGCGGCGGACCACGCGCCCGCGGGCCGGGCGCCGCCGGCGATGCGCTCGGTCACCAGCACCCCGTCGCCGGCGGCCACGAGACGCGGCGCAACCCCACAGCCGGCGATCGCATCGTGCACGCGTGCTTCGCGGCCGATGCGCTCGCGGTCGGCGACCTTCACCGCGCGGACGCCCGCAGGCGTGGCGATCTCCCACACCGACGCACCCCGTCCGCCGCCCAGCCTGTGCGGGGGCGCCGGCCCGTCATGCGCGTCGGCATCGACGTCATCTGGCAACTGCGTTCCTCCGCATTCCGCGGCATCTTTCGGCCGCCGCGCCGGACCGGCATCGATCGCCGACCGGAGACAAAACGCTAGTGAAGTGGCAACATAGTCGTTGCACATGGTGGTGTTGCACATGTGCCCATACCGATTCGGGCCAGCGGGACGGGTCCGGTCGCGTGGCCACAACGGCTGGTACAGCGCGTACATCGCGCGGGGTGATCCCCGCGTGTTGTCGTGGTGCCCGGAAAGGCGTAGATGCTCGTCGAGATTCAGGTGCTCCCCTCCCCGACCGGGGCATCACCGGACTCCTATTCCCATGTCGACGCCGCAATCGCTGCGATCGCCGCCAGCGGGATCCGCTACGAGGTCGGCGCGCTCGGAACGACGATCGAAGGTACACCCGACGAACTCTGGCCCGTCGTGCGCGCGGCCCATGAGGCGACACTCGCGGCCGGCGCCGCCCAGGTGGTGACGATCGTCAAGATCGCGGAGTCGACCGGCGGCGGCGACCGCCTGACGATCGAGCGCCTGACTGCCCACCATCGGGCGGCGCGATGACCGGCCTGCGACGCCGGCGCCGGATCCTGCGCGCGGCAGCGGTTGCCGCGGTCGCGGCGGTCGCGGCCGCTGTCGCCGGCTGCGGCGGATCGAGCGGCGGGACGGCATCGACGCCCACCTCGGCCGCGACGACGACCCCTGCCCCGGCCTCGGTGACGATCGCGCTGGATTGGGTGCCGAACACCAACCACACCGGAATCTACGTCGCCAAAGCGCTCGGCTTCTACCGGACAGTCCGGCATCAATGTGCACATCCTGCCGTACGGCACGACGGCCCCGGAGACGCTCGTCGCCGCCGGGAAGGCCGACTTCGGCATCTCGTACGAGGCCGGCACGATCTTCGCCCGCGCGGCGGGCGAAGATGTCGTCGCGGTCTTCGCGATCCTCCAGCATGACGCGCTGCAGGTGGGTGTCCGCGCGACGAACACGGCCATCAATTCGCCGAAGGATCTCGACGGGAAGACGTACGCCGGGTTCGGCACCCCCGACGAGGGGCCGACGCTCAAGTACGTCATCCGCCGGGGCGGCGGTACCGGCTCCTTCACCACCGTCGACCTCAACACATCGGCATATGACGCGGTCTGGACCGGCAAAGCCGACTTCACCCTGTCGTACATGACCTGGGAGGCCATCCAGGGCCGACTCGCCGGGAAACCGTTCAAGCCGGGATTCGGACTGACCCAGCTCGGACTCCCCGACAACTACTCCACGCTGATGATCTCCAGCAACCGCTACCTGACCGGGCACCCGGACATCGCGCGGCGATTCCTGGCCGCGACCCAGCAGGGGTACGACTATGCGGCCGCGCACCCGACGCAGGCGGCCAAGATCCTGATCGCTGCCGATCCCAACGGGCTCGGGTCTCAGGCCACGCTGGTCAACGACAGTGCCCAGCTGCTGGCGCGCAGCTACTACCTCGACGCCTCCGGGGTCGCGGGGCCGGAGACGACCGCCGAATGGGCGGGGTACGGCAACCTGCTCTTTGACGCCGGAGCCCTTCAGGATGCCAACGGCGCCAAGGTGACCACGCACCCGGACTGGTCGACCTACTTCACCAACGCCTACCTTCCGGCCGGCATAAAATGAGCACGGTGCGCACGGTCGGTGCCGCGTCCGACCCCCGGCCACTCGGCCGATTCGGATGGGTCCCGGCGCTGGTCATCATTGCGGTCGCCGTCGCCGCCTGGCAGATCTACGCGACGCGCAGCGGAGTCAGCCCCCAGATCCTCCCGTCTCCGGCTCGGGTGATCGATGCCGGCTGGGCCGCACGCCACGCCCTGTGGACCAATACCGTGGCAACGCTCGAGGAGACGGCACTCGGGTTTCTCGTCGCGATCGTCCTCGCGTTGGGGCTGTCGCTGATCATCGATGCCTCCGGCGTGCTTCGGACCGCGTTGATGCCGCTGCTGATCGGCTCCCAGACCCTGCCGCTGGTGGCAATCGCCCCGCTGGTGATCATCTGGTTCGGATTCGGCCTGACGCCCAAGGTCTTGCTGGTCGCCCTGCTGTCGTTCTTTCCCATCACGGTGGCCCTCCTGGAGGGGTACCAGTCGACGGATCCCGACGTCGAGCGGCTGCTGATGTCCATGGGCGCGGGGCGCTGGAGACGGTTCCGCACCGCGCGCCTGCCGACGGCGATGCCGTTCTTCTTCGCGGGATTGCGGATTGCGATCACCTACTCGATCGTCGTGGCGATCTTCGCCGAATATGCCGGGGCCAGTTCCGGGCTCGGTATCTACATCGAGCAGGAGACCCATGTGTTCCGCACCGACCTCGTGTTCGCCGCCGTGCTCGTGACGACGCTGCTGACGATCGCGTTGTTCGCGGCGACGTACATTCTGGAGCGCCTGCTGATCCCGTGGTACCGCATCTCGCGGAGCGTGGCCCGCAGGTGAGCTCGCAGCCGACAGCCGAGGCCCGGCGCACCGACGGTGGCACCCCGAAACTGCGCCTGGAGGCCGTCCACCACGCCTACCGCGACGTCAAGGTCCTCGACGGTGTGTCGCTGGAGCTTGCGACGGGAGAGCTCGTGACCATCCTCGGCCCGTCGGGGTGCGGGAAGTCCACGATCTTTTCGATCCTGACGGGCACCGCCACAGCCGCGTCCGGGAGGGTCCTGGTCGACGGCGCGCCGCTTGGCACCGGCAGCGAACGGTTCGCCGTGATGCCGCAGACCGACGCGCTGCTGCCGTGGCGCCGGGTCATCGACAACGTGACGCTCGGACTGGAGGTCCAAGGGGTCTCACGTCGCGACGCACGCGCGCGCGTCGCCCCGCTGTTGGCGACCTTCGGACTTGACGAGTTCACCCGCGCCTACCCGTTCCAGCTCTCCGGCGGCATGCGCCAGCGCGCCGCCCTGCTGCGGACGGTCGTCCAGAATCGCTCGGTCATGTTGCTCGACGAGCCGTTCGGTGCGCTCGACGCACTGACCCGGACCGACATGCAGACCTGGCTCGAAGGCGTCTGGGGCACCTTCGGGGCATCGGTCCTGTTGATCACGCACGACATCCGCGAAGCGGTCTTCCTGTCGGACCGGGTCTACGTCCTGTCGCCGCGCCCGGCCCGGGTCGTGGCCGAGGTCACCGTGCCGCTTACCCGTCCGCGGCGGCTCGACGATGTGGGAAGTGCGGCGTTCGTCGACACGGAAACGGAGCTGCGCCGGATCCTCTCTGCGGTCCGCGGCCGCGACGCCTAGCGCCCGCGCGGACGCCGTGGGGCGGGTTCCCGGCCGATGCCCGCCACGACGATCAGTACGATCATCTGCGCGATGACGACCTCGACAACCGCGACGACTCCGATCGCCGCCCGAGCCCGCCGATGACCGCATTCGCCGGCATGTCCCGCGGCGAGCGCATCCTGCTGGCACTGGCGGCTGCGTTGACGCTCGCCTCCGCGGCGGCCAAGTTCAGCGGTGCGCCCGGCCTGCTGCTCTTCGTCGTCTCCGGGGCGGCGCTCGGCACCGTCGCGTGGGTGGTTGGCTTTTGCACCGAGGTCGTCGGGACCCGGTATGGACCCGGGATCACGGGCGTCCTGCAGTCGACGCTGGGGAACCTCCCGGAGTTCTTCGTGGTGGTGTTTGCGCTGTCGGCGGGTCAGACCGTCGTCGCGGAGACCTCGATCTTCGGGTCGATCTTCTCCAACGCACTGTTGATCCTGGGGATCGCGATCATCGTCGGCTCGCGTGCGTCATCGGACGGCGTGATGCGATTCAGCCAGCGGCTCCCGAACGACACCGCCACGCTGATGCTGATGGCGGTGTTCATCATCACCCTGCTGGGCATCTCGGGGTATGCCAACGACCGGGCAAGCCATCACCAGCTGGCGATCTCCGTCGTCGGCGCGATCTGCCTGTTGGCCGTGTACGGGGCGTGGGTGGTCGCCTACCTGCGGCACGACCTGCGCATGCACACGCCCCCGGACAAACTCGCCCACCCGGAGGCCGCGGCGGTCTCGTTCCGGATGGCGGTCATCCTGCTGGTGCTGGCCGGGACGGCAGCGGCGCTCGTCTCGGACTGGTTCGTCTCCGCCATCGATCCTGCCGTGCAGGCGCTGCACCTGCCAAAGGCCTTCGTCGGTCTGGTGATCGTCGCCATCGCCGGCAACGCGGTCGAGAACGTCGTCGGAATCCAGTTGGCCGCCAAGCACAAGTTCGACCTCGCACTGTCGGTCATCAAGAACTCGATCGCCCAGATCACCGTCTTTCTCTACCCGCTGCTGGTGCTCGTGTCGCTGCTGTTCGCCGACCACCTGACCTTCGCGGTGTCCGGCATTCTCATCGGCGGCCTGGCGCTCACGGCAATCAGCATTTGGCAAATCACCGGAGACGGCGAGGCCGCCGCCTTCGAAGGTTGGGCGCTGGTCGCCCTCTACGTGATCATGGCGACGCTGTTCTACTTCGAGTAGGACCGGGTGGCTACGCCGCTGGCCCCGCCGCCAACGTGATGACCGAGCTGTGGCTGTGTCCGGCGGTGTCCATCCATGCAAGCTGCACGCTCTGGCCGGGATGCAGGCGTCCCATCTCCGAGGTCAGCTGCGTCGGGTTCGCCACCGCCACGCCGCCGACCGACAGGATCACGTCGCCGGACTGCATCCCGAGCGCCTGCGCCGGCTGACCGTCAATCACGTCGGAGATCACGACGCCCGGTGCCCCGCCGTTCTGGTCGGGGGCGATCTGGATCCCGAGAAATGCCACCGGCCCGACGTGGACGTTGCCCGATGACGTTCCCTGCTCGATCTGGTTGGCGATCTGAAGGGCCCGGTTGATCGGGATTGCGAAGCCATCGGTCGCCGATCCCGCCCGATCGCGGGCACGCGCCGACGCGGCCGTGTCCATCCCGATCACGCTGCCCCCGGCGTCGACCAGCGGACCACCCGAATCACCGGGCTCGATCGCCGCGTCGGTCTGGATCAGTCCGTCGAGATTCTCGGAGGTCTGCGTCACGTCGTCGAACGCGGTAATCGACTGTCCGAGCCCGGTGACGTGCCCGGACGCCACGCTGGGGGTGCCCCCGACGCCGCCGGCGTTCCCGAACGCAGCGACCGAATCCCCCACGGCCACCCGCGACGAGTCTCCGATCGAGACCGTGCTCAGCCCCGACGCGTTCTGCATCTGCAGCACCGCCACGTCATCGGCCCGGTCGGTGCCGACCACGGTGGCCGTGTAGGTACGGCCGTTGCCGACGTCGACGACCTTGACCGACGACGAGCCAGCGACCACGTGGTTGTTGGTCAGGACCTCACCGGTCGATGTGAGCACGATCCCCGTCCCGGCTGCGCCGCCGGCGGAGAAGGCGAGGTTCGAGTTCACGTCGACGATCCCCGGGTTCACCCGACGGACGACCGTCGTGACGTTGATCGGCCGCTTCGGGGTCGTGTGGGTGACGTAGTTGGCACCGACGACGATCAGGCCGACCGCCGCGGCGCCGATCAGGGCGCTGCGCACGAACCGGCTCGTGGACCGGCGCCGCCTCGGGCCGGCGCGGCGGCGCAGGCGGCACGGGATCCGGCCAGCGCGGCAACTCCGTCGGAGGCGCAATGTGATCGTCGAATGGCGAATGGGAATCCATTAGGCGAGCCCCATCTTTTCACCAGAAGGATGGCCGGACCATCCTGACGGGTGGGCTGGTCGCTGGCCATCCCCAAACGAACGGGATCGATACCGGCCGTTCGATTGACGGTGTGAGCGGCGGGGTACCCGGGCGCCCCGAGGCGATGCCTTGCACGGGCACGAGTCGGGCTGTAGACATCTTGATGCCCGGCCCAACCGCCGGGTGGCACAGATGCCAGCGAAGCCGGTGCGAATCCGGCGCTGTCCCGCAACTGTGATGCCCCCGAAGCCCGGGGGACAAGCCAGGTCGCCTGCGCTGTGCCGACAGTAAGTCCTCGGGTGAAGGGCTGCTTGTCGGCGGAGGCCTCCCCCGCTCTCGAGCTTCCTTCATCCTCCACCTCCATGGAGGATGAACGTGACCAACCGCATTTCCCGCCGCATCGCAGTGTTCCTGGGCACGGTGGCGGCCGCAGTTCTGGCCGTCCTTGTTGCCCTGCCGCTCGTCGGACACGCCACCGCGTCCGGGGCGTCGTGCCCACGGCGCATCGTTTCGATCTCACCGACCGCAACCGAGTCGCTCTATGCGATCGGCGCGGGCCGCCAGGTCGTGGCCGTCGACAACCAGTCGAACTACCCGTCGACGGCTCCGCGCAAGTCCGGACTTGTCGCCTATTCGCCAAGCGGAACCGCGATCTACAGCGACTACCGACCCGACCTGGTGGTCGTCTCGTACGACGCCAACCACGTGATCGAGGAACTGCACGCCGTGCACGTGCGTGTGCTCTTCCAACCCACCGCCGCGAATCTGCGCGTCGCCTACCAGCAGATCCGGAATCTGGGCATCGTGACGTGCCACCGCGCCCAGTCCGCGCGCGTGGTGCATTCGGTGCAGGCCAAGCTCGCAGGGGTTCGCCACGCCCTCGGGACCCGCGCCCACGGGCTGCTGACGTACGTCGAGATCAGCGCCCCGCCGTCGCTCTACGCAGCCTCGTCGCGGTCATTTATCGGACAGCTGTTCGGCACGCTCGGCATGCGCAACATCACCACAGATCCGTCGGGTTTTCCCGCTCTGAATCAGGAGCAGGTCATCGCCGCGAGCCCGCAGCTGATCTTCCTGACCGATCACCTCGCCAAGGACGGCGGCGTCACCGCCCACACGGTCGCCACACGTCCGGGATGGGGATCGATCCGGTCCGTCACGGCGCACGCGATCTACCCGCTCAACGACGACGCGGCGTCCCGCTGGGGACCGCGCATCACGGTGGTGCTCCAGGAGATCGCACACGACGTCCTGGTCTACCGGGCCCACCACCGCTGACGCCGTGACGACCGCGCCCGTCCACGCGTATTCCGATCTCGACCCCGTCTCCCTGCCGCGGGGACGCACACGGGATGCCCTGTGGCTCGGCGCGGCGGCGGTCATCCTCGCCTTGAGCCTGCTGGCCGGGCTGTTCATCGGTGATGTCAGCGTCCCGCCGCAGGACATCGTGCTCGACGTGCTGAGCAGGATGCCGCTTCTGCACATCCACTCGCCGCTGAGCGCCGTCGATGCCGCGATCGTCTGGCAGATCCGGCTGCCACGCGTCGTGCTCGCGGCGCTCGTCGGCGGCACGCTCGCGCTCTGCGGTGCGGCCTATCAGGGCATCTTCCGCAACCCGCTCGCCGATCCGTATCTTCTCGGCGTCGCGGCAGGCGCGGGGCTGGGTGCGACGATCGCCATCGTCGAGGTCGTCAACCTGACCGTCCTCGGTGTGCACGCGTTGCCGCTGTTCGCGTTTTGCGGTGCGCTGATCGCCGTCGGACTCGCATACGGGATCGGGCGCTCGGTCGGCGCGGGCCGCAGCTCGACGACGCTGATCCTGGGCGGCGTCGCGGTTGCCGCGTTCCTGACCGCGATTCAGACCTTCCTGCAGCAGCGGCATACCGACCAGCTCGCGGTGATCTACAACTGGATCCTCGGTTCGGTCGCGACCGTGGGCTGGAGCTCGGTGCTGACGATGCTGCCGTACGCACTGTTGGCGATGGCGGCCATCATGATCCACGGGCGCCTCCTCGACGTCATGGGGCTTGGCGACGACGCCGCACGCACGCTCGGCGTCCGCACCGGGCAGGTGCGGCTGGTGGTGATCGTCGCGGTCACGATCGGCACCGCCGCGGCGGTGGCCGTGTCCGGTCTGATCGGGTTCGTCGGGCTGATCGTCCCGCACTTCGTGCGGTTGCTCGGCGTCAGGACGCACAGAATGCTGCTGCCGCTGTCGCTGATGCTCGGTGCCGCCTTCCTGGTGCTCTGCGACCTGGTGGCGCGCACGGTCGTCTCGCCCTCGGAACTTCCGATCGGCGTGGTCACCGCCATCGTCGGCGCGCCGGCGTTTGCGGTCGTTCTCCGAACCAGCCGGGTGCACGGATGACCGGCGTGTTCCTCGAGCAGGTCGGCGTCCGACGGGGCGATCGGACCGTCGTCCACGACGTCACCCTGGAGATCGAGGCGGGCGGCTGGCTGTGCCTCATCGGCCCCAACGGCGCCGGCAAGACGACACTTCTGCACGCGTTGGCCGCGCTGTTGCCCCATGAGGGCCGGATCGCGCTTGGCGATCATGCGCTGTCCGCGCTCAGCCGTCGCGATCGTGCCCGACGGATCGCGCTCGTCCAGCAGGACGCGGGCGTGCCGGCCGGCGTGCGCGTCGCCGACTACGTCATGCTCGGCCGGACCCCCTACATCAGCTACTTCGGGCGCGAGGGTCGCGACGACCGGCGCGTCGTGGCCGATGTCCTTGCCCAGCTCGACCTGCTTGAGCTCGCCGACCGGCCGGTCGAACAACTGTCAGGCGGCGAGCGGCAACGGGTGGTCGTCGCCCGAGCCTTGGCCCAAGGACCGTCGATTCTGCTGCTCGATGAGCCGACGACCGCCCTTGACCTCGGCCGTCAGCTCCAGGTCCTGGAGCTCATCCGCACCCATCAGCGTGCCCGGAACCTGACGGTCATTTCCGCGACGCACGACCTGACGCTCGCGGCCGCCTATGCCGATCGGCTGGCGCTGATCTCGCTCGGGAGACTCGTGGCATCCGGAACGCCGCACGAGGTGTTGACGACGGCCATCCTCGGCGAGCACTACGGCGTGTCGTTGCGGGTCATCCACGATCCCGACGGCGGCGTCGCAGTCATTCCGGTCCGGGCGTCCACCCCGGAGCTGCCGAGCCCCTGACACGGGACACGGCCACCTCGTGGTACAAGCAGGGCGGCACGTTCGTCATTGAGTGGGACGAACAAAACGCGTATGGCGGGGACTCGACCAGCGCGCGCAACGGCGGCGAGGTCAAGGCAATCGTCGTCAGCCGACAGCGGCGGGCACTCGGCGCACAGCCGCACACCCTCGCCTCCGGGGTACTCGGCGCGATCGACGACGCCCTGGGAATCCCGCGGCCGGGGACGTCGGTCGGCGCGGTGAGCGACCCCGTCTATCCGTAGCCGCGCAGACGAATCCGCACCCACACCCGGACCGGGTCAGACGGAGGCGGCGGCAGTCTCGGCCGCAAACGCGACCGCAAACGCCTCCGCCAGCCGCACCGCGACCGGTCCGGGCGTCGCGGCGCCAACGGGCACCCCGTCGATCGCAACAACCGAAGTGACGCCGCGGACGGCACTGACGAGGAAGACCTCACTGGCACGGCGCCAGGTCTCGACCGGCGGAGCCTGTTCAAGGATGTCGCCGGCCAGGTCGATGACGACGCCGCGCCCGATTCCGGGAAGGATCCCCGCGACCGGCGCGGTCATGCAGCGGCCGGCGACGACGAACACCGCGGCCCGACTCGCCTCGCCGAGACGACCCTCCGCATCGGCCGCGATCGCGACGTCGGCGCCCGCCGCCGAGGCGGCGGCCTCCGCAGCGAGCCAGTGGTCGCGACCGGTCAGCTTGTGCTCGGCCGTTCGGTCCCCGGGGCTCCAGAGCCCGGGAACCACATGGGCGGTCGCCGTTTCCGGCGCGGCACGCAGCGGCGCGAGGACATCGGCTTCGGCCACCAGCACCCCGCTGCGCCCCACCACGAGCCGTACGAGCAGGTCGGGAACGGCCGCCGCGTCCACGACGGCATCGAGCGCGGCGTCGATCGCCCGAGGAGTGACCGAGGTCCCGATTCCGCACGCGGCCCGCGACCGGGCGATCCTCGCGAGGTGACGATCCCGAAAGGCGATCCGCCCATTGCGAGCGCGCATGGTCTCGATCAGCCCTGGTCCGGCCCGCCGGTCGAGCTCTGCACGCTCCGGGGCCTCGTCTGCGACCAGCAGCGCACCGGCGATCCACGCAGCCCTCACCGGATCGCCTCGAGGAATGGGCGGGCCTTTGCCATCGCCTCAGCGTGCTCGGCGGATGGCTCGGAATCCCACGTGATGCCGCCGCCGCACCAGTATGAGACCCGTCCGCCGCTGATCCACGCGCTACGGATCAGCACGCTCGCATCGCACGCCCCGGCAGACGTCACCGCGAGCATGCTGCCCAATGCGATTCCACGACCGACAGGTTCGAGGGACTCGATCGCCCCCATCGCCGCGATCTTCGGACAGCCCGTGATCGACCCGGCCGGAAACACGGCCGCCAGCACATCGGCGACCGTCACGCCGGTCCGCAGGCGGCCCGTCACCTCGCTGACCAGGTGCTCGACGTAGCTCGTGCGCAGCGGCGCCATGAGTCGCGGGACCCCGACGCCACCGGTCACCGACACCCGCCCAAGATCGTTGCGCACGAGGTCGACGATCATGACGTGTTCAGCTTGATCCTTCCCGCTGGCCGCAAGCGCCGGTCCGCCGCCGCTCGGCGCCGTTCCCTTGATCGGTGCGCTGACGGCGAGTCCGTCCCGGACCGCGAGCAGGCGCTCGGGCGATGCGGACACGAGGGTTCCCTCCGGACCGGACGCGAATGCGCGGTGGGTCGACGGGCCGGCCGCTGCCCAGAGGCGTTCGGCAAATGCGCACGGCGTCTCCCGCCAGGACGCGTAAAGGCGCTGGACGAGGTTGATCTGGGAGTAGTCGCCGGCGGCGATCCCATCGACGATTGTCGCCACCCGGTCACGGTAGGCCGCGGCATCAAGCGAGCTGATGACGGCCTCCGGCGACGGCCCGGCGGTGCGCCTCGGGGCAGCCGGCGCGTATCGCCGCGCGCGCCGGCCGAGATCGCGCGCACCCGGACCACGCCCCCACACCATGCACGTCCCGTCCGGATGGAACTGGGCCACAGCCGAGTATCGCCCCAAGCGTGCCGGTCCGCTCACCCCCGGCGCACCGGACCCGGGGGCGGGGCCGTACCCCACGTAGCCGATCCACGTCCCGCCCCGGGCTTCGTCGGCGGCATCGACCGGAACCGCGAGTGCCTGCCAGACATCGTCGCCGGTGACCACTTCGACGGGGTCCGCGGCGACGAGCACGGTTCCGAAGAATCCGGCCTGAACCACGTCCGGGCGCTCCGCAAGCTGAGCCAGCAGCGACTGCGGTCCTGCCGACCGGGTGATGATCCGCGGGCCAGACGGCGCACGAATGACACGGCGGGCGGCGGCGATGGACATCACCAGGCGAGGCTACCGGAACCGGTGACCCGATCCGGTCGGTGGCCTTAGAGTGGTGCCACACCGGTGCCGCACCGTGGCGCCCCGACCCCGGACTCGCCGATGACGTCGCTCGATCTGCTGGTCGTTCACCAGGACGACATGGGAATGCACTTCGGCGGAGACCATCCGACCGATCAACGACGCCACCAGCTCGCGGTCGCCCTCTGCCGCGAGACCGGCGTGCTCGATCACGCCGGGGTCGCCTACCAGGCGCCGCCGCCGCCCCTATCGGACGCCGAGCTCGCCCGGGTGTTCGCACCCGCGTTCATCCGCGCGGTGCACCGCTACAGCGACACCCCCATTCTTGCGGCGGCGCCGGAGGCGGCGCAGTGGGGGATCGGTGGCGACAACAACGCCTACCCCGAGATGCACCACGACTCGGCGCTCGTTTCGGCCGCGGCCGCGGCGGCCGCGGCGGCCGTCGGGGATGGGCGGGCGCGCCGGGCCTTCGTCCCGGCGGCGGGCGCCCACCACGGGACGCACAATCGCGCGTGGGGGTTCGGGATCTACAACGAGACGGCGATCGCCGTACAGTGGCTCTTGGATGCCGGGCTTGAGCGTGTGGCCTACATCGACCTGGACGTCCACCACGGCAACGGCACCCAGTGGATCTTTTACGAGAACCCCCGGGTGATGACCGTCTCGGTCCACGAATCGGGCCGGCACCTGTTCCCGGGCTCGGGATTCCCCCAGGAAACGGGCGCGCCCGGCGCGGAGGGAACCTCGGCGAATCTGGCCCTCCCGCCGTTCTCGGGAAACGATGCCTATCGCCGGGCGATGGCCGAGTTCGTCGTGCCGGTCGTCGAGGCGTTCGCACCCGATGCCATCGTGACCCAGTGCGGCGTCGACCATCACCACGCCGACCCCTTGGCCCACATGCTCACCACCATGGAGCTGTACCCGGAGCTGTGGGACCGATTGGCGCGTCTCGCCGACGACCTGTGTGGCGGGCGCTGGATCGCGCTCGGCGGTGGGGGCTACAACCCCTGCGTGGCACCGCCGAGGGCGTGGGCCGCCCTCGCCCACCGCATGATCGGCAGCACGACGGTCGATCCGCTCCCGGAGTCGTGGCGGGACACGGCACTCGTGTTGGGCTGCAGTGACCCGGCGCGAACGTGGACCGAGGACACGCCGCCGGCGCCGGAGCCCGAGCGGGATCGGCAGGTCGCAGCCGACGTCGACGCGGCGATCGTCCGCTCGCGGCTGTGCCTGAGCCCATACTGGCCCGACCTGCGCTAGCGGCTCCCAGGGGGTCGCGCCCGGGCCACGACCCGGGCCGTCTCTTCCGGCGCGTCCCACATCAGGATGTGCCCCGCGTCGATGCCGACTTCCTGCAGCAGCGGGCCGCAGGCGTCCCGAAGCGCGCCGCGCAGCGCGTCGGTGACGTAGGGGTCGCCGAGCGCCGTCACCAGCGTGACCGGACCGCGCCAGGTGCCAACACCGGCAACCGGACGTGCCATCTCGCTCCACGCGGCGATCGTCGCCGCTCGCGAGAACCGCAGTCGGTAGCGACCGTCCTCGCCGCAGACCAGAAATGCGTCGAGGTCCTCGTCACGGGCCCAGTGGCCGGCAGGAGGTCGCACCGCGGTCCATGCATCCTCGGCGGCCCGTCGACTCGGCCACGACGCCGCCCGACCGTCGCCCGCGAGGTCGGCGGCGGCAGCAGCCGCACACGCCACGGGATCGAGCCCCGCCGCCGGATCCAGGAGCGTCAGGGACCGCACCCGCTCGGGCGCGTGCTCTGCGACCCGGCAGGCGACCAGACCGCCGAACGAGTGCGCGACGATCTCCACCCGACCGGCGACGCCAAGAGCATCGAGGGTTTCCAGGACATCGGCTGCGTGGGTATCGACGTCCCACGGGGGCTCCCACCCCGAGTGCCCGTGTCCGCGCAGGTCGGGTGCGATGACCCGGGCCGTCGCAAACGCGTCGACCGCCAGTCGCCGGAAGCGACGCCCGTGGTTGCGGACGCCGTGCAGGGCAAGCACCGGAGGCCCCGCATCGGGCCCGAAGACGTGCGTGGCGAGGATCACGTGCGCGCGGCTCAGACCCGCCGCGGGCGTAGCTGGAGGGCCGAGCCGATCCGATGCACCGCTTCACGCAGCCGCGCGACCGGCTGCGTGTAGGCGATCCGCAGATGCTGCCGCGGCGCGGCGTCGCCGAAGTCCCGGCCCGGTGTCAATGCGACTCCGGTCTCCTCCAGCAGCCACGCGGCAAACGCGAAGCTGTCATCGGTGAACGCCGACACGTCGCAGTAGATGTAGAACGCTCCGGACGGGCGGGCCCGAATCGCGAACCCGATCTTGGGCAGCTCCTCCAGGAGCACGTCCCGACGCCGCCCGAGCTCGGCCCGCCGCTCCTCGACGACCGCCAGACCCTCGTCCGAGAGCGCAGCGAGCGCGGCATACTGGGCCGGCGTCGGCGCGCTGATGTAGAGGTTCTGTGCGACCTTCTCGATCTCCCGCGTCATGCCGTCCGGGACCACCAGCCACCCCAGACGCCAGCCCGTCATCTGGAAGTACTTCGAGAAGCTGTTGACCACCCACACGTCGTCGGCGACGGCGAGGACCGTTTCCGGCGGACCGTCGTACACGAGGCCCTGATAGATCTCGTCGGCGATCAGCACGCCGCCGCGGCTCCGGCAGACCTCGGCCAGCTCGACCCACTGGCCCTGGGTCAGGCAGGTTCCCGTGGGATTCGACGGCGACGCGGCGATCGCCGCACGGGTCGCCGGCCCCCACGCGGCGGCGGCCAGATCGGCGGTCAGCTGATAGGCGTGCTCGGGCCCGCTCGGGACCAATACCGGCTCGGCATCGAGGAACCGGACGAAGTTGCGGTTGCAGGGGTACCCCGGATCCGACATCAGCACCTGTTCGCCCGGTCCGACGAGGGCGCCGAGCGCCATCACCAGGGCCGCGCTCGATCCGGACGTCACGACGATGCGGTCCGCGGCAACATCGACGCCGAATGCCCGTCGGTACCACTCGGCGATGGCCTCCCGCAATTCCGGCATGCCCACCGCCGACGTGTAGAACATCGGATGTGCATCGAGGGCGGCGTGGGCGGCGCGGATCACGGGCGCGGGCGTCGGGAAGTCGGGCTCGCCGACCTCCAGATGGATCACGTCACGCCCCGATGCCTCGAGCCGGCGCGCCGCGTCCAACACCTCCATCACTTCGAACGGCGCAATCTGTGCCATGCGCGCGGCGAGCGTCCGGGCGTCGCCCATCACGCCGCCGCCGGCGCGCGCCGCATGGAATCCGCGATTCCCGTCAGGGCGCCCACTACGGCTCCCGCACAACCCCGGCGAGGGTCGACGCCAGCTCGGCGCCATAGCGGTCGAGTTCCGCCAGCGCGGCCTCGTGGCTGCCGGCCTCGTCAATGAGTCGGATCAGGTGGCTCGCAATGACAATCCCGTCCGCGAACGCCCCGATGGCCCGGGCGTGCTCGGGCGTGCGGATGCCGAAGCCCACCGCCAGCGGACACGGGATGGCGTGCCGCGCGCGTGCCACGAACGCCCGCAGCTCGTCGTCGACCGCCACCTCGCCGCCGGTGACCCCGGCGACCGAGACCAGGTAACAGAACGCATCGGCCTGACGCCCGATCGCCTCGAGACGCGCATCGCTCGTCGTCGGCGCCGCCAGCGGCACGATCGCGACCCCGAACCGGCGCGCAGATTCGCGGACGGCCCCGCCTTCGTCGAGCGGAAGGTCCGGGATGATCGCGCCGGCGACCCCGGCGTCGGCGGCCCTGGCAAAGAACGCATCCGGACCCGCCGCCAAAACCAGGGTCACGTAGGTCATCACCACGACCGGCGGGCCCCCCCGCAGCGACGCGGCGATGTCGAAGACGTCCGCCGGCCGGGTGCCGGCCTCGAGTGCCCGCTGTCCGGCCGCCTGGATCGTCGGCCCGTCGGCAAGCGGATCGGAGAAGGGGATTCCCAGCTCGAGGACATCGGCGTGGCGGGCCAAAACGCTGGGCATAGTCACGGCTCTCGGCCACGCTCGGGTATCCGCACATCACGTACGGGATCAGCGCCGGGCGGTCGGTCGGAAACGCGGCCTTGAGCCGCCGCGGACCGTCAGACATCGATACCGAGCGCCGCGCCGGCCTGTTCGACATCCTTGTCCCCCCGACCCGACAGGCAGACGACGACCGGTCCCGCGGCCCCAAGCGTCGCGCCCTCGCGGGCCAGCAATGCCAGCGCATGCGAACTCTCCAGGGCGGGGATGATGCCCTCGCTGCGGCTCAGGGCGATGAATGCCTCCAGCGCATCCGCGTCGGTCACGGCCTCGTACCGGACACGTCCGATATCCCGCAGGTAGCTGTGCTCCGGCCCGACCCCCGGGTAGTCCAGGCCCGCCGAGATCGAATGGGCTTCGGCGATTTGGCCGTCGTCATCCTGGAGCAGGTAGCTCAGCGATCCGTGCAGGACGCCGGGTCGGCCGTATTCCAGCGAGGCGCCATGGTGCCCGGTGTCAATCCCTTCGCCGGCGGCCTCGGCGCCCAGCAGGGCGACGTCCGCGTCATCGAGGAAGCCGCGGAACATTCCGATCGCATTGGAGCCGCCTCCGACACACGCCACGACCGTGCCCGGCAGGCGCCCGGCGATCTCCAGAATCTGCGATCGCGTCTCGCGGCCGATCACCGTCTGCAGTTCGGCCACGATCTCCGGATACGGGGCCGGGCCGACCGCCGATCCGATCACGTAGTGCGTGTCGGCGACATTGGTCACCCAGTCGCGGATCGCCTCGGAGGTGGCGTGCTTGAGCGTCCCGGTGCCGGCGTCGACGGGACGGACTTCGGCGCCGAGCATCTTCATCCGGATCACGTTGAGCCGCTGCCGGTGCATGTCGGTACGGCCCATGTACACGCAGCACCGCATGCCGAACAGCGCCGCCGCGGTCGCGGTGGCGACGCCGTGCTGTCCGGCGCCGGTCTCGGCGATGATCCGCTCCTTGCCCATCCGGCGGGCCAAGAGCACCTGGCCGAGCGCGTTGTTGATCTTGTGCGCACCGGTATGGCAGAGGTCCTCGCGCTTGAGGTAGAGCTCATCGATCCCGTAGCGCGCACCCAGGCGCTCGGCGCGGTACAGCGGCGTCGGGCGCCCGACAAACGACGCCAGCAACCCGTCGAGCTCGGCGACGAACTCCGGATCGTCGCGGAAGCGCAGGTAGGCCTCGCCCAGTTCGTCCAGCGCGCTGATGACGGTCTCGGGGACATAGCGCCCCCCGTACGGGCCAAATCGCGACGCCAACTCAGGCACTGCGTACCGCCGTCATGAATGCGTTCACCTGGTCGTGGTCCTTGATGCCGGGAGCCGATTCCACGCCGCTGGAGACGTCCACAAACGCCGGACGCAGCAGCCGAATCGCCTGCGTAACGTTATCCGGTCGAAGGCCTCCGGCGACGCCGAACGCAAACGACGGCCGGGCGGCCGCGAGCGCCTCCCAGTCAAGGCGGACGCCGGTGCCCCCGTGCCGCCCGGGGACCGCGGCGTCGAACAGGACCAGATCGGGCCCCTGCGCGGCCGCCGCGGCGATCGCCGCGACCCCGGTGAAGGGCACACCGAGGATGATCGGCAGGCCGGTCGCCTCCCGCGCCTCGCCGACGTCAGCCGTGCCGTGCAGCTGCAGATGGGTCAACCCGATCCGACGGGCGGCGCGCGCGAGCAGCGACACATCGGCCCCGACGAAGACCCCGACGCGTGCGACCGCGTCCGGAACGTCGGCGAGGACGGCCGCCGCCCGTTCTGCGTCGACATAGCGGGGGCTCTCCGGTGCGAGGACGACGCCGACGCCCCAGACGCCGGCGTCCACGCAGGCCGCGGCCTGGGCGGGCGTCGTCAGCCCGCAGATCTTGACGTCGACCACACCTATGATCCGGACTCGTCCGTGTCGGGCGGCGTCCAGCGCGGCAGGAAGATCGTCAGCGAACACCCTTCCCCGGGCGCGCTGGCGATGTCGAACCCGCCCCCGAGCATCGTCGTCCGGTCCCGCATGCCCAGCAGCCCGAACCGGGCGATCGACGATCCCGGGACCGGCTGCGAGAACGGCGCCGGGTCGAACCCCGACCCGTTGTCGACGACGACCAGCCGGGTACCGGTGTCGTCCTCGCTGAGCCTGACGTGGATCTCGGTCGCCTGGCCGTGGCGCTGCGCGTTCGACAGCGCCTCTTGGAGGATCCGGTAGAAGGTGATGCGCTGGGTCACCGACACGCCGTCGACGGCGAACTCGTTTTCGGCGCGGAAGTCGACATCGATCCCGCTGCGCGATTCGAACGACACGACGACATCGGTCAGGATCTCGTCCAGCCGCCGCCCCTGGAACCGGACCGGGCGCAGGTAGCCGATCAATTCACGCATCTCGGTGAGCGCTCCGCCGAGCGTCTCGTAAATGCGTTCGACCGCGGATTCAAGCCCGTCCGGCAGCACGACCCCGGAGGCGACGACATCGCTGAGCTGGGCCTGCAGGAGCTGGATCTCCAGGAGTCCGACCGACAGGTGCTGCGTCGGCCCGTCGTGGATGTCGAGCCCGATGCGTCCCACCAGCCGCTCGTCCGACTCGAGCATCCGGGCGAGCGTTCCATCGAGGTCCGCCCGCAGGCGCGCGGTGCGAATGGCGTCCGCGGCGCGGCCGGCGACGACCCCCAGGGCCACCGTCTGCGCCGATGTCGGCGCGGCGCCGTCGAGGGGAACCGCCGTGGCGACCACCGCCAGCGGTCCGGCTGCCGCGACGGTCCACTCGGACGGGTGGCTCAGCCGGGCGGCAGCATCCGCGTCGGCCGCCCACTCGGCACGGATCCCGTCGGGGCCGTCGCCCTCATGGACCGACATCGCGGCGGCGCCGATTGCCGATGCCGCAGTCCGGCAGAGCTCGACGAGCCCCTCGACGGGGGCAGATTCCGGGATGTCGCACTCGACGATCGTCCGGATCCACGAGATCGGCACCACATCCGATGGTGAAGGGATTTCAGGCATGCGGTCGAATAGTACCGGCGGTTGATCGTGAAGCGATCACGCGTCGTCCGGCGAGCTTTGTTCGGACAAATACTTGACCCCCGTATAGCAGCGAATCACCGCTGACGCGCGTAGCGTTATCGCAAACGATGACCCTCTTGCGCTCGCCCGCCACAAAGGTCCTTATGCCGGCCAATGCCCCTATCCGCGTGATGATTGTCGACGACAATCCGCGCTTTCGTGAGTTGCTGCGGTCGCTGCTGGAACGCGACGATCAGATCGCCGTCGTGGGCGAAGCCGAGAACGGCGACGCGATCGTCGAGGTGACGGAACTCACGACCCCCGACGTCGTCCTGATGGACCTGTCGATGCCGGGTGTCGACGGGCTCGAGGCCACGTTGCAGCTCAAGAACCGGTTCCCGGGAATCGAGGTCGTCATGCTCTCGGCGACCGACGACGACCATGCCATCGGGGCGATGCTCGCCGGCGGCGCATCACGCTTCCTGCACAAATCGACGCCTGCCGCCGAGATCGTCCGCGCGCTGAAGCAGGGGACCCGTGCCGGAGTTCCGGACTCCGCCCAGGCCCCGTCCGACACCGACTGAGCCCGTCGTCGTCCGTTGCGGGCGGGTGTGTGAGTTTTTTGGGTGACGATGGCTATCCGTTTGTCTAGGTCGTAGACTCGGGACTGTCCGGCGGCCCCCGCCGGAATGCGTTCGGATGACGGTGCCGATCGCCCCTGACCGACACCGCCTTCTGGTTTCCGGCGAGCAAGAAGGTGGATGATCGTGGCTCACCGCGCGGCGTCATCGCCGAGCGCCGTCTGCGTGATCGCCACGCCCCGCTGTGCCGGGTCGGGGGCACCGGTTCCTGGCCGCCAGGACCTGCAGAGGCGGTCCGCCCGTCGAGGCGTGCGCCGCCACCGTGATGTCCGGCGCCCCCAAACATCAAGCCGGGTGCCAAACCTCCCGATAGCACCCACATGAGTACCACAGCGCCCGACCCCAGCACTCCGCTCGGCAAGCCTGCGATGCGCGTTGCAATCGCCGACGATCACCGCCTGATGCTCGACGGCATCAAACGCGCGCTCGAAACCGCGCCGGACATCGAAGTCGTCGGCGAGGCCATGACCGGCCAGGACCTGATCGACCTCGTCCCGCGCGTGCGCCCCGATGTCGTCATCCTCGACATGCGGATGCCCAAGGGCGACGGCCTCGCCACCCTCCAGGAACTGCAGAAGACCCACCCGGACCTCAAGGTCATCATGCTCTCGATGTTCGATGACGCCGAGAACATCGAGAAGGCGCTCGACTACGGGGCATCCGGATATGTCGTCAAGTCGATCAATCCCCTCGACTTGCCGTCGACGATTCGAGGCGTGTTCGAAGGTACCGTCTACCACCCGCGCGGTTCGTCGGGCGGCAACGGTCCGTCCGATGCGCCCCCGCAGCCCTCGAACGGCGGTCTGACCAATCGCGAGCTGGCGATCCTCAAGCTCGTCGCCGAGGGGCTCTCGAACCTCGATATCGCGAGCCAGTTGTTCGTGACCGAACAGACGGTCAAGTTCCACCTCTCGAACATCTACCGCAAGCTTGGCGTCGGCAACCGCACCGAGGCCACCCGCTACGCGTACAAGAACGGCATGCTCGACTGACGTCTCGGGCCGCCGTCGCGCGCGGCGATGCAGGACAGCGGTGGCCGGACGGGCGCTCCGGCGAGTCCCTAGGATTCGCCTCGATGAGCGACTCCCCCGCAGGCCCTCCCGGCCCCGACATCATGTGGGCCCCATGGCGGATGGCCTACGTGGCCGCCGAGCACGACGAGCACTACGACGGGCCGTCGTGCGTGTTCTGCCGGCTTCCCGCGATCGACGACGACGCCCGCAGCTACATCCTGCACCGGGGCGAGCGGTGCTTTGTCGTGCTCAACCTGTACCCGTACAACAACGGGCACCTGATGGTCATTCCGTATGCCCACGTCGACGCGCTCCCGGACGTCGACGAGCAGACGACCACCGAGATGCTCCGGCTGGTGCGCCGCAGCCAGCAGGTCCTGACCGACGCGATGGGCCCACAGGGCTTCAACATCGGCGTCAACCAGGGTCGCGCCGCCGGTGCCGGCATCGCCGATCACATCCACCTGCACGTCGTGCCGCGCTGGTCGGGCGACACGAATTTCATGCCCGTCCTCGGCGACGTGCGCGTCATGCCGCAGCACCTCGACGACACTTACGCCGCCCTACGTGGAGGGTTCTCCCAATGACGCTCGATCCCGGAGTCTTCAAGGCCTACGACGTGCGCGGGCTCTACCCCTCCGAAATCGACGAGGACGGCGCACGCGACCTCGGCCGCGGTTTTGTCGAGGTCGTCCGCGCCGCGACGCCGGGCGTCGATGCGCCCCGCATCGCGATCGGGCACGACGTCCGCCTCAGCTCACCGAGCATCGCGGCGGCGTTGACCGAAGGTGCCGTCGAGGCCGGCGCGCATGTCACCGAGCTCGGACTGACCGCGACCGAAATGGTGTACTTCGCCGTCGCCGACGGGGGCTACGACGCAGGCGCACAGATCACCGCAAGCCACAATCCGCCGCAGTACACGGGGGCCAAGCTCGTGCTCGCGGGGGCCCTCCCACTCTCGGGGGACACGGGCATCTCGGAGATCGGACGTCTGGTCGCGGCGGGCCAGACGGTGCGGCGCCCCGGCGGCACGCGGGTCATCGACGAAGGGCTGCTCGAGCGGTTCGTCGACGCGGCCATGGGGTTTATCGACCCCGCCAAAATCCGCCGTCTGCGGGTCGTCCTCGATGGCGCCAACGGCATGGCCGGACTGTTCCTTGCGCCGGTGCTCGCGCGCCTGGACCTCGACGCCGTCGAGTGCTTCCTCGATCCCGACGGGCGCTTTCCGAATCATGAGCCGAATCCCCTGCTCCCCGAGAACCGGGAGTTCATCGAGGGCAAGGTCCTGGCCGAAGGCGCCGACCTCGGGATCGCGTGGGACGGCGATGCCGACCGCTGCTTTTTCATCGACGATCGTGGCGAGTTCGTCCCGGGCGACTTCCTGACCGCAATGCTCGCGGCGCATCTGCTGCGGCGCAGCGGTCCGGCCGACGTCATCTACGACCTCCGGGCATCCTGGGCGGTGCCGGAGGCCATCATCGCCGCCGGCGGCCGGCCGCATGAGAACCGCGTCGGGCACGCGTTCATCAAGCGCCGGATGCGGGAACTGGACGCACTCTTCGCAGGTGAGGTGTCCGGGCACTATTACTTCCGGGAGTTCTCCTACGCCGACACCGGCCTCATCCCGGCATTGCTCGTGCTGGAGCTGCTCTCCCAGGCGGACGCCCCGCTGTCGGAGTTGATCGACGCCTACCGCAACCGGTTCCATATCTCCGGTGAGATCAACTCGACCGTGGCGGATCCGGCGGCGGTGCTGGCCGCGCTGCGGACGCGCTACGCGGACGGGCGCCAGGAGGAGATCGACGGCCTGTCGGTGTCCTATGCGGACTGGCACTTCAACGTGCGCTCGTCCAACACCGAGCCGCTCGTGCGCCTCAATCTCGAGTCACTGGTCTCCGAGGCGGACATGGCGGCCCGACGCGACGACGTGCTGGCGATCATTCGTGGCCACTGAGCAGGTCGGCCCCGGTGCGGCCGGAGACCCGGCGCACGCGGGGATCCTCGTCACCGACCTGGCGGTGCGGTACCAGGGGACGCCAGAGCCCGCGATCACCGGGATCAGCCTGGACGTCGCGCCGGGCCACGGGCTGTGCGTCACCGGCGGCGAGGGGTCCGGAAAGACGACCCTCCTCAGAGCGCTCGTCGGCCTCGTCGCTCCGGTCCGGGGTGTGGTCCGGACCGGCGGCGCCAACCCGCTCGATCCCGCCGTCCGGCGCGCCATCGGATTCGGACCGGAACGCATGCCGTTCCCGCGCGGACTGCGCGTCATCGATGCGGTCCGGCTGGTCGCCGCGATTCGCCGCACCGACGAGCCGCCGGGTGCGGCACTGGAGCGCGTGGGGCTCCCGCCGAACGACCGCCGGCTGATCACCAGCCTCGAGCTCGGCGATGTCCGGCGCACCAGCCTCGCCTGCGCGACGGTCGGCGACCCGCCGATCCTCGTCCTCGACGACCCCTGGGAGTATCCGGAGACGGTCGCGGTCATCCGCACGGCTCTCGCTGCCGGACGGGCCGTCGTCGTGGCCACCCCGGACCCCGGGGGTTTTCCCGACATCCTCGGTGGCCGCCTGGACCTCACCGCCGAGGCCGCCGAGTGAGCGGCGCGGCGATCGCCACAATGTTCGGCGTCGACCTGAAGATCCTCGCCCGCCGGCTGTGGGTCCAGCTCGCCGTCGTGGTCGGGATCGGATGGATTGCGGTCGCGACGCTCGTGGCGACCGGCGAGTCGGGACGGGCCCGCATCGACACGCTTGAGATCAACGGTGCGTCGTTGCTGCTGATCGGCGGCCTGGTGGTCGCGGTCGGTCTCGGCGCCGGCGCCTTCTCCCGGGACGCCTCCTCCGGGTACCTCGGCCTCCTGGTCGGATCGGGTGCGACGCCGAGCCGGGTCGGCCTGACGCGGCTGCTGGCGCGACTGGCGGCAATGGTGGCCGTCCTGGCGATCTGGGCGCTGGCGATGCAGGCCGGCAGTCTCGCGCTCGGCCACGGTTTCGACGGTCCGTTGGCGGTGCACGCCGGGGCCTGGGTCATCAACTGCGCGCTGGTGCTGTGTGCCAGCGCCGCGCTGGCGTCGGTGATCGGGCCGGTGGCGGCCGGCGTGTTCGGACTGATGGTCTTCGTCTGCGCTCAGGCGGTCGTCAACCTCAAGGCCGATCTCGATCAGGGCGCGATCTCGCGCAGCTCCCGAAGCTTCATCGACTCGCTGTACAGCGTGCTCCCGCGGGCGATCGTCTCACCGATGCTCGAGAGCCTGCAGCGCCGCGGCGTTGCCGGTCCGGCGGCACCGGACATCAACATCAACGGGCTGACGGTCATCGTGCCCGCGGCGCATACCGTCGACATCCTGTGGACGCTGCTGTGGATCCTGATCTTCGCCGCGCTCGCGACGTACGGCGTGCGGCGGCGCCAGCTGTAACCAGGCGCGAGGGGGTGCCGGGCACCCCCTCGCGGTCCGAGGCGTGATCGCTAGCTGGACACCGACGGGCTGAGCCGCGCGTACAGCGTGTCGCGTTCAACCGGCACCTTGCCGCCGTTGCGGATCAGCTCGCTCATCCTGTCCTGGGAGAGTCCGAGCGGCGTCTGCACCGTCGTGGCATGCGCGATCCGCTCTTCGATGAGCGTCCCCGACAAGTCGTCGAGCCCGTAGCTGCAGCGCGTCGGTCGTGATGTCCTCGCCGAGCATGACCCAGTGGCCCTTGATGTGGGCGAAGTTGTCCAGAAACAGCCGGGCGGTGGCGATCGTCCGCAGCTTTTCTTCCCGATTCGGCCCGGCAGGTAGGCAAAATCGGTGTTGCCCGGCAGAAACGGCAGCGGGATAAACGCCTGGAAGCCGCCCGTGTCGTCCTGCAGTTCGCGAAGGCGACGCATGTGGTCGACCTGCTCCTCGGGCGTTTCGAAGTGCCCGAACAAGAGCGTCGCGTTGGTGCGCAGACCTTGGGCGTGGGCCTCGCGGTGCACATCGAGCCATGTCTCGGCGGGAACCTTGCGATCGGCGATGATCTCGCGGACGCGCTTGGAGAACACCTCGGCGCCCCCACCCGGCATGGTGTCGTGCCCGGCGGCGCGGGTACGCTCGAGCGCCTCCGCGTGGGAGACCTTCGAAATCCGCGCGATGAAGTCGATCTCGACGGCGGTCAGCGCCGTCAGCGACACGTGGGGGTACTCGGCCTTGAGCTCGGAGAACAGCTCCTCGTAGTACGGGAGGTCGTACTCCTTGGTCATGCCTCCCACGATGTGCAGCTCGGTAATGCCGTGTCCGACCAGCTGGCCGGCGCGCTCGACGAGCTGGTCGACGCTGTACGCGTACGCCCGCTCATCTTTTTCGGTCCAGACCGCAAACGCACAGAAGCCGCAGCCGACCACGCAGATGTTGGTCGGGTTGAGATGCGCGTTGACGTTGTAGGTGATCTCGTCGCCGTAGCGTCGACGCACCACTTCGTCCGCCGCCGCGCCGAGGTCCTCAAGCGGAGCGGATTCGTACAGCGAGCAGGGCCTCTTCGGGGGTGATGCGTTCACCGTCGGCGGCCCGCGCAAGGATCTGATCAGTCATGGCCCTAAGGCTATCAATGCGGCGGGCGTCGGGCGCTCGCCATCGGCATCCCGGTACGATCGACGCATGTCATTGGCGGCACTCAAGGAATGGGCGGTGAGCTGCGAGGCGCTCGCCGCCGGCGACCAGGTCGTGATCCTGCGCAAGGGCGGCATCGGCGAAAAGCGCTTCGAGCTCCCCCACCCTGCGTTCTTCCTGTTCCCGACCTATGCCCACCAACGCCCCGAGCTGGTCCAGCCGGATGCCGCAGAACGCTACGCGGATGCGCTCGAGCGCCGCGACGACCCCGACCGGCTGCCGCTGGCGGTGTGGTGCGAGATCCACGATTCGTTCCCGATCCGTGATCCGGACGCGCTCGCGGCGATTGGCGATCTGCAGATTCTGACCGGGGATTACGCGAGCGAGCGGCTGCGCTGGCGGCGCACCCAACCCCTGTGGGCGGTCGTGCTGCGCGCATGGCGCGTTGCGGACCCTCCGATCCTCGAGGTCGGCCCCGAGCACGGCGGCTGCGTAAGCTGGGTGGAGCTCCCGTCGTCGATCACTCTCGGCCCGCGCACGGCGGCCCTGGACGACGTGGAGTTTGCGGCGGCGGCCGGCCGCGTGGCCGACGCGCTCGCGCCGTTCGTCCCGTCTGGCATGACCCGGACGGCCGGTATCCAGCTGGTACGGTTGGCCCTATGAGCCACGTCGATTCGTTCGATTCCGTCGTCGCCGAACTTCCCGGCGACTGGTCGTCGTTCGAGGCCTTCGTGGCACTCGACGACCCCACCCGCCTGAACGAGGCCCGCGTCGCGCTGGCCCGCGCCAACGCCCGCCCGCTCTTCGGACCCGGTGACCACGATTTCTCGATCACGATCGCCAACACCCAGGGCCGCGGTGCCCGCGTGGGCGTGGTCCGCTCGGCGCTGCAGCTGCTGGACGACCTCGCGATCACCGGCCGCACGTGGTCCGGTGCCGTGGCCGAGCACACGCGCCCGGCGCCCGCGCACCGCTACGGCCCGTAGCGGCGATGTATCGCAGCGATGACGACATCGCGCTGCTGACCGAGCTCGCGGGAATTCTCGACCAGACCGTCGCGGCCGCCGGCATGTCCGCCGGCTCGTACCTGCTGCTGCGCGAGCTGGTCCGCGCCGACGACGGTGCGGCGGTCGCGATCACCGACCTCGCGGCACGCCTCGGCGCCGACGGCGAGGAGATCGCCGAGCTGACCGGCCGCCTGGTCCAGGATGAACTGGCGGCCGTCCGGCCGAATGGCGTCGCCGTCACCGACCTTGGCCGCGCACGGGTGGCGGCACTCGAGGCCGATGCCAACACCGCGATTCGCGCATACGTCATGGAGCGCCCGCACACGGCGACGATCTACGGCCTGGTCGCCTCGATGCAGGCGGGACGGTTCACGGTCGAGGACCTGCTCGCGTTCATCGCCGAGGGGCCGACCGACGGCGAGGATCAGTGAGCGCGACCGGAATCTTTCCGCTGGTCGGCGTGGGCGTCATCGTCCTGCTGTTCATCGGGATGGTGATCGGCAAGCGCAGGGCGCAACGGATGCGCGGCGAGCGCTAGATCACCGCGGACTCGCCGAGCGAGCTCCAGACATCAAGCTTGGTCCGAACACGCTTGATCACCTCGTCGGTGAATTCTTCGGTGGCGCAGTGGCCGCCGAGGTCGGCGGTCCGGGATCCGTCGGCGACCGCCTCGAGCGCCGCCTCGTAGATGCCGCGTGAGACCATCGATGCCACCGGATCGTGCATGAATCCCAGCAGTGCCGCGCCGGCCAGAATCATCGCCAGCGGGTTCGCGATGCTCTTGCCCTCGAGACTGGGGGCCGTCCCGTGGGGAGCCTCGGCCATTGCCGTCGTGACGTTCAGGTCGCTGTCGAATGCGAGCAGCAGCGATTCGGCTCCCGCGATCGATCCGAACAGCTGGAGCACCATGTCCGACAGGCAATCGCCGTCGCGGTTGAGCGCGGGCACGACGAGGGCATCGCCGGTGTGGGTGATCAGGCCGGCGTAGGCCGCATCGATCAGCACCGGGCGGTACCGGACGTCCCGATGACGTTCAGATGCCGCGTCGAGCTCTTCTTTCATCATCCCCTCGTACACCGGCGAGACGGTCCACTTCGGGCCGCCGAACACCGTCGCGTTCATGCGACGGGCCTGGATGAAGGCGAACTCGGCGACGGCACGGCAGGTCCGGCGCGAGATGTGCTCGGTTCGCCACGCCACCTCGTCGAGGCCGCTTCCCTCGCGGTGCTCCTGCGCCCCGTACGCATCGTCGACGGCCATCCGCACGACCGAGATCGGGGCGTGGATGCCGGCGACCGGACGGACGCCCGGCAGTCGCCGCCCGGTGCGGATGATGACCCGCCCGTCGATCTCTTCGCGCAATAGCGCGTTCGGGCTGCCGACGTCCCCCGACTCCTCCGGGGTGACCGTCGCTGCCTTGAGCCCGTACCCCGCCGCGCGCATGGCGTGTGCGGCGTCGTGAACGACCTGATTGCCGGTGCGTCGACGCGAGTCGAGCGACAGATCGAAGTGCCGGAACTCAAGCGGCAGACCTGTGACGTTCGGATCCAGCACGCGGAGGGACTCGACCAGCAGTTCCTGACCGGTCTGGTCGCCATCCATGACGACAATCGTTGCGGGCTCCACGGGGGGCAGCCTATACGGGCATGCGGGCGATTGCCCCCACTCGAGGTTACGCCGGCGCGACCCCGTCGCCCCGAGAGGGGCGCTGATACTCCATCGCGTAGGTTCTGACGCGTGTCGGTTTGCCCATGATCTCGCCCAGGGCGGCGACCTCCGCGGCGACCTCGGGATCGGCGATGTAGGCCGCCGCATCAGCAGACGATCGCCACACCGCCAGGCAGCCGTACTCGCCGGCGTCGTCGTCGGCGAACAAGACGTGTTCGAGCGACGCGGGCGCGAGCCGGGCGAGGCGGTCCGCGATCGCCCGCGCGCGGTCGCCCGATCCCGGAGGGAGCCGGAACGCGATCTCGGTGCCGATCATCGCGGGTCGGCTCGGTGCGAGACGATCTGGGCCGCGACGATCTCATCGGCCGCCTGCCCGGCGGCGCCGACCGCTCCGCCAAGGCGATCGGCCAAGCGTGCCCCGAGGCCCGCCGCGATCGCCGCGCGTTCGAAGGCGCCGAGCGCGGCCGTCAGATCGCCGTCGAGCCGGTCCTGCTCGGCCGCCAGCGGTTCCGAGGCCTGGACGAACCGGGCGTACTCGCGTGTCGCCCGTTCGTGCAGTGCGAACAAGACATCGACCTGCATCAACGAGGCGGTGGCCCGCAGTGGTGAGGTCCGCCACGCGATAATCGCCATGACGTGCTCCGCGGTCGCAGCGATGGCTGCACACATCGGGGCCGGGGCATCGGTCAGCGCGAGCACGCGGCCGGATGTCTCGATGACCTCCTCCAGCCTCGCGCCGTCGACCTCCGCCTCCAGTTGCTCCCACACGAGGCTCATGGTGGCGACCCGATGCACGACGTGCGCCGCCGCGACGGGCGCGCCGGCCTGCGTCGAGACACAGGAATGCCGGACCGTCGAACGCACACAGATACAGGCGATCCCCGGGGGCGAGTTCAACCTCCCGCAGGCCGAGCGGCGGACGTCCGGCACGGGCCGCGGCCGCATCCCGAGCCCCCTCCAGGCGGGCCACCAGCGCCTCGAGCGCGTCGTCCAGCGCCGGGCCGGCCGGGTCGGCGCTCATCTCGAGCCAGGCATCCGGGCGGCGGGGCATCGGTCGAGTGTAGACCCGGCACCGACGACGCGTACACTCGAACCGTGTCCGGCGATCCGACAGCCCCGCCCCTTCCCGGGGCGCTCGAGCTGGGCGCGGCGCTGGGCGTGGTGCTGGCGGCCCGGACCCGGCGGGTACTCGACCAACCCGGCCATCCGGCGGCCGTGCTGATCCCGATCTATGACCGCGCGGGCCAGCCGCACCTGATCCTCACCAAACGTACGGCGGACCTCCCCGCCCACCCCGGACAGATCAGCCTCCCCGGCGGGCGGCGAGATCCGACGGACCTCGACCTGCGCATGACCGCCCTACGGGAGACCGAGGAGGAACTGGGGATCGATCCGTCCACGATCGACATCGTCGGCGAGCTCGATGACGTCGCGACCTTTCAGAGCCAGTACATCGTCACTCCGGTCGTCGGCGTGCTGGCCGCCGCACCGCAACCCCGACCCAATCCCGGCGAGATCGACCGCGTCATGGAAGTCGCGGTCGCCGAGATCCTCGAGCTCGATGCGGCGTTGCCGGCCCGGCCCACGCTCGGCGAGCTGCGCTACCCGCTCGACGGCGAAGACGTCTGGGGGGCCACCGCCCGCATTCTCAGGACATTCGCGGCCGTCACACGTCGGGCCATCGACGTCGGCCGGTGAGGCCGACGGCCGGGCAGCGCCCGGCCGGCGACTCAGTGCGCGGCGGGAGGCGTGAGCGTCAGCGAGGCCCGCGGCGGGAGATCCACCGGTCCGGATCCCGGCTGGCCGTCGTCGGCAAGCTCCTCCAGGCGCGCGAGCTGCCGGGCCAGCCCCGCTTGGCGCGGGTGGTCGGCCGGAAGCGCTGCCGCGTACTCGGCGACGCGGGCGCGGATCTGCAACGCGAAGTGCGGAACCGCCGCTCCGACGAGCATCGCGAGCTCGTCCTCGGACGGAATGCCGTAGATGTGCTCGAGGACCGTCATGCCCGTAAGGCTACCAGCCCCGCCACCCGTGACGAGATCGGCGGAAATGTCCCAGAATGCCCCGAAAGCGGGGTATCATTACTCCCAATGTCCCGCCCCTGGCCGGAGCACGCATGGCAATGAGGGACGACGACAAACTGGTTCGGCAGCTGTCGCTCGTGGCCTATCTCATGTCCCAGCAGCGACCCGTTACCGCTGACGAGATCCACGAGTCGGTCGAAGGCTACGGCGGCATGAGTGATCAGGCGTTCCTGCGCCGGTTCTATGCCGACCGCGGAGAGATCGAGGCGATGGGCCTCAAGCTCGCCGTCGAACGCCCGACCGACGATCCGTTCCAGGGCGACCTCTATGCGCTGCCGCCCGAGAACTACTACCTCCCGCAGATCGACTTCGACGAGCGCGAGTTGTCGGCCCTGCACACCTGCCTCTACCTGCTGGAGGGGCAGTTCGCGTATGCCGAGCCGTTGCGACTGGCACTGCAGCACCTGACCCTCGGCCGACCGAGCCCGCTCGACGACCACGCCGCCCGCACGGTGTCGGTCAACCTCTTGGGCGGCGACTACTCACCCGAGGTCGCCGCGCACCTGTCGAAGATCGAGTCGGCCATCAGCCGGCGCAAGACCATCCGGTTCACCTATTACTCGATCGGCCGCGACGAGCGGTCGGAGCGGGAGGTCGACCCGTACTCGCTTGCTGTACCTGGGCGGCAACTGGTACATGGTCGGCTACGCGCACGAGCGGGACGCGACGCGCATCTTCCGGCTGTCGCGCATCGAGGGGCGGATCACCTTCAAGACGCGGGCCGAGCACGACTTCGCACCGCCCCGCGATTTCGACGTGTCCCGCTATCGGGACCGCGCGCCGTGGCAGCTCGACGACGACGTCCGGACGGCCACCGTCGCGCTTTCGCCGATCGTGGCCTGGTGGGTGGAGCAAATGTTCGGCACCTACGGGGCATGCGAACTCCGTCCGGACGGCTCCGGGCGGTTTACCACCGAGTACACGTCCGAGAGCGCGCTCTTGACCTGGGTGCTCAGCCTCGGTGAGCACGCGGAGATCCTCGGCCCCGACGAGCTGCGCACGCGCCGCCCACGAGGCCCTCGTCACGGTCGCCGCACGCCACACCGTCGCGCCGAAGCTCCCCGGCGGTCCCCGTCGACCCTGAGGCCGCCGTCGAGACGCCGGTCGCCGATCGCGGTGCGCTCGCGCCCGACAAGGTGGTCCCCGCCGAGCGGTTCGCGCGATTGCTCGCGCTCATGACGCGACTGCTGGCGGCGTGCGGCGACGCGACCACGACGACCGTGCCGGTCAGCGAGCTGCGGACGGCCCTCAACATCGATCGCAAGGTGCTCGACGAGGATCTGACGCTGCTCAACCTGATCAACTTCGGCGGCGGTTGCTACGCGTTGTACGCCAAGATCGAGGGCGATGGGGTCGCCGTCACGCGTGAGACATACGGCGACCGTTTCGCGCGCCCGGCCCGGCTGTCGCCGCTGGAGGCCAAGGCGCTGTTGTGGGCGCTGGAGTTCATCGGCGATCGCCTCCCGGTCGGGGCGGACGACGCGCTCACCTCGGCGCGGACGAAGGTCGAACAGGCAATCGGCGCGGACAACCTGCCGGAGGTCGAGATCGGTCGCGTCCAGAACGCGAACGCTGAGGTGTCGATGGCCATCAACCACGCCCTCCGCGACGATCGCAACCTCGAGATCGAATACTGGACCGAGGCCCGCGGCGCACTCACCACCCGCATCATCGAGCCGCACCTGCTCGTCAACCTGCGCGATGCCTGGTACGTCGTCGCCTACTGCCATCAGGCCGCCGATCAGCGGACCTTTCGGGTCGACCGGATCCGGAGCGCCACGGTCCTGGCCGATCACTTTGCGCGTCGGCCGGAGATCATGGCGGCAGGGCCGTATCTGCCCTTCGGCGACCGCGGGGAGCGCGCCGAGGCGACCGCCCAGAGCGCATCGGTGTGGTGCAGCGCCGCGCTGGCGCGCTGGATGATCGAGGAGCACCCGTCGTGGGAGCGCCACATCGACGGATCCGTGGTCGTCGAGATCCCCTATGCGAGCGCGGAATGGCTCGTCAAGGAGGTCCTCAAGCACCAAGGCGACGCCGTGTTGCTCGAACCCGCGCGGCTGCGCGCGACGATCGCAGCGGCGGCCGACGGGATCGCCGCGCGGTACACCGTCCCCGCGGCCGGCGGCACACTGACCCACACACGGAGCGTCCGCGTCATGGAATTCGATCACATCGCCCGCCAGGTCCCCGACGTCGGTGCAGCGGTCGACTGGTACCGGGCCATGTTCCCGGACGCGGAGGTGCTCTATCAGGACCCGACATGGGCCCTCATCGACGCCGGCGGTGTCCGGCTTGCGTTCGTCACCGCCTCCCAACACCCCGACCACCTTGCCTGGCGCGTCTCCAACGCGACGCTGGACGATCTCGCCCGCGCCCGGGGCGTGGAGATCGCCACCCACCGTGATGCCAGCAGGGGCTTCTATATGGACGGGCCGGGCGACACCGTGATCGAGATCATCGCGTACCCGAACGACGAGCGGCCCTAGCCCATCAGCAAGCGGGATCTCCTGCATCGCTGCGATGCGTGTCCGGAGCATCTGTCGCAGTCGGCGCCATTCGGCGAGCGTGTTCGCGCGCTCGAGGTACGCATCAGCGAGCGCCGCGGCCTAAGCCTCGGCCCCGGCATCAGGTGTCCGTAACGGTCCATCGTGACGGCGATGTTCGCGCGCCCGATATGTCTGGAGCGCCTTAGGGTTCACCCCGGCGGCGATCATCAGACTCGCGGACGTGTGGCGGCACTCGTGCAACAGGATCGGCTCGAGGTCGGCGGCCTTCCACGCCTTACGGGCGCGGCTGACGACCGCATTGAGTGAGAACCGCTCGACCCGCATACCGCGGAATACCAACCTCTCGCCGGTGCCGCTCATACGTCGCTCGACGAACACGTCGCGAAGAGTCCCGAGAATCGGCACGCGCCGCTTTCCGGCCCCGGACTTGGGATCGACGTCCCAGGCCGCGCCGCGGTCGTAGGACCGCTCAACCCGGATTACACCGGCCGCGAGGTCGACGTCCTCCCAGCGGAGTCCCTGTAGCTCGCCAGCGCGCAGGCCCGCGTACATAGCCGTCGCCCAGATCGGCCGATCGTGCTCGGGCACGGCGGCGATCAGGAGTTCGGCCTCGGCAGGGTCGGCCATGCGCTCTCGGCGGCCGCGGACTGCTGGGAGTTCTAAACCTTCTGTCGGATTGACGGCGATCGTGTCACGAACAACCGGACGGCGATATATCACCCTCAGGGGCATCAGGGGATAAGGAAGTCGACATAACCCGGACGCTGGCGACAGATCAGGCCCCGTCCGGTCTGCAAACAAATCACGATCGGCTACCAGCAGGTGGCATCGCCGGGGGTCCCGGAATCCGCAATCCCCCGGCGAGCGCCAGATAGTGCTTTCCCAGTAGGTCCGCAGTAATCTCGCAAGGGGCCAGGCGATTGCGGGCACCGCATGGCAGTCGACAGGCGTCGGGCACCCGATTGGCCCGCATTTCGAGTCCAATCGTTAAGCGAGAAACGGTCGGTAGCACGGGTCAGGCCGGATGACGATCTTTCGTGCGCGGCCCCGGCGAGACCGTGGTCCGCACCGACGAGGAGGCGTCGTGGGCGGGATAGTTGCGTTTCTCGCCGCGTACCTCGCGAGTGCGGTCGAACTCGTCGAGGCGTTCACGATCATTCTTGCGGTCGGCGTGGTCCGGGGATGGCGCGCACCGACTCGTGGTGCGATCGCGGGCCTCACCGTACTCGCGCTCGTCGTCCTGCTTGTTGGCCCCGCCTTGCATCGCGTGCCAATCAATGACCTGCGCATCGTGATCGGAGCCTCGGTCACGATCTTCGGCCTTCACTGGCTGCGCAAGGCGATCCTCCGTTCAAGCGGCTACAAGCCGCTGCGCAACGAAGACGAAGTCTACCGAACAGTGACTGCCGACGCGCGCCGGGACACACGTCCGCAGGCGAATTTCGACTGGTACTCGTTTACGATCACCTTCAAGGCCATCGTGCTCGAGGGCTTGGAAGTCGTCTTCATCGTCTTGAGCTTTGGCGGGGTTCATGGACACCTTCCCGCCGCGATCCTTGCGGCAGTGGCGGCCGCAGTGACCGTTGGGATTGCCGGCATCATCGCCCGTGCGCCGCTTACCCGGGTGCCGGAGAACACGATGAAGTTCTGCGTCGGCATCCTGCTCACAAGCGTCGGCATCTTCTGGCTCGCCGAGGGGCTCGGGATCCAGTGGCCTGGCGCAGAAGCCGCACTTCCAGTCATCGCGGCAGTTGTCGCGACGGCCTCAGTCCTACTGGTGGGTCGCCTGCGCGCACGGCGTGCCGTGGCACACGACGCGGGCGGTTGACTGCGGGGGGTCACGGCGCGTGAACGCCCGACCCCCGGCACCGCAAGGGCGAGAATCGGTGCGTGGCAGCCATACGCTGCGGGCCAGCCCCTCGGTGTCGCTCGACCGCGAATTCACGGCGGAGCCGACACCGTTCAGGCGACGCGCTCAGCACGGCGACCCCGAACGAGACACCGGGCGACAGGGACTGCGTCCTGACACCTGCCGCTCGATGCAGGCGACGTCCTGAGATGCCCGACAGGTCCGCCCCATGTCCCCATTGCGCACGGGCGGACCTCAAGACGTCTCCAACGCCGACGCTAGACCGGAGGCGACGTCAGGGCAAGCACTCCACGACTCAAGCGAGCAACCGGAACTGGATGCGCCCGCGCCTACCGACGGTCGCTATCCGATGCACGTTCCGCTGCTTCTTAAAATGCGAAGAACGCACGGTACGTCTGAGGCGCACGTCCGCGCCGATCGATCTGTCACGCCATAGCAAGCTTCCCGCTATCTGGATCACGGGCTGATTTGCATGAGTCGCACCGTGCGAAAACTCCGCTGCGCTTTGCGGTTGCCGGAGGGAAAGCGCCGTAGAGTGGAGCTCGGATGGGCAGCGTCGGGCGCCGCCTAGGCGACGGCACCGTGACGACATGGCCAAATGCCCATCCGCTGCGTCGCGCGACGCTTCTGACGAGGCCAGTCGCGCGGCGCAGCCCCGCGCCCGCGCAGGCCGCCATCGAAGTGACGTACTGACCCGGATGAATCGCTCGTTGCGAGAACGGAGCGGAGCGTGGCCGCTGGATCCGCGGAATCGGCGTACCGTTCGCTGCGGATCGGTGGCGTCGAGCGCGGTGCGGTCCGCGCTACGACGAGCAATGAGCTCCCGATCCTCTGCGCCGCGCCATGGGGAAATGGGGCCTCCGGCGCGGCGCACCCCCGCGCCACCTGCCGCAGCCCGCCGCGAGGGGTGACCGGCGCCCGGTCCCGGGAACGGTCGCGGCCCTTGATGGAACGCGGCGGCACCGTGACGAGCGGCCCGCCCCCCGACGCCGGACAAGTGGACGCCGAGCACCGAAAAGAGCCGCCGGCAAGAATTTGTCACTGCGCGTCGCCTCCGTGCGCTGATAAGGCTGAGATAGCGACCGCGATTCATCCACCACGCGAGGCGGCGCCCGGGGTCGGGGTGTCGATATCGTGCGCCCATGCTCCGTCGCGACTATGTCGATCAAAACTGCTCGATTGCGCGGGCGCTGGAGGTCGTCGGAGAGCGATGGTCGCTTCTCATTGTGCGCGACGCGTTGCTCGGCGTGACCCGATTCGACCAATTCGAGCGCCGGCTCGGCATCGCGCCGAACACCCTCGCAGCACGATTGAGAACACTCACCGATGCGGGCGTACTCGAGCGACGTCGCTACAACGAGCGACCGGAGCGGTTCGAGTATGTCCTGACGCCTCGCGGCAGCGACCTGTTCCCGGCCATCGTCGCGATCATGCGGTGGGGTGACGTGTATCGCTCACCTAGCGGCGGCACCTGGCCGTCGTTCGGCACATCGGGTGCGGAGGTGCCCTCGACGCTCACGCCAGATGTGAGGGGTGCGGATCGGTGGTGGAGGCAGATGGCGCGGAATGGCACTACGGGCTCGGATCACGCCACGAGCCTGGTCTCCGCCCTCGCCCCCCGATCTAGTCTTCCACGGAGATCGACGGCGTGTCGGTCGACCTGAGACAGCTATCGCGTCATCCGGGCGTCCGAAATCCCGCATCGCCGCAGCGGTGCCCAGGCGTGGTCCGTGAGTGACTAGTTTCATGCAAGTCACTCAACTAGGCTGTGCCCACCAGTCATTCGATCCCGGGGGTTGGGATGGAAGCCTTAGTGGCCATCAAGAATCGGCGGGCGGTGCGCAAATACACCGCGCAGACCGTCTCCGAGGACGACCTGGCCCAGGTGCTCCGGATGGCGCACTCGCCCCGAGGGTCATGGAGCCCAGGCGTGGGGATTCGTCGTCGTCCGTGCCCCCGACAGGCGCGCAGCGCTCGCAGATCTCGTACTTCGTGGAGCAGTGAGATATTTCGAAGCGTTTCGCGTTCCGGATCCCGGCGCGTCCGCGGAAGAGCACACGACGTGGGCGACCCAATATGCGGAAGAGGCGCTCGGGTCCTACCGCGACGTTCCGGTCTGGCTCTGTGCGGTCACCGTTCCGCGCTTTCACCACCCTGCTGATGCAGTGATGGAGCACGTCGAACGCTTCAGTGATGTCGCGTCGGTTGCGTTTGCTCTCGAAAATCTCTTCGTCGCCGCACGAGCACTTGGGCTCGGGACAACTCCGACGAACTTCCACTTCTTCTTTGAAGACGAGTACCGAACGCTCCTTGGACTGCCTCGGGATGTCGGCGTCCACTACCTCACACCGTTGGGCCACCCGCCGGAGTTTCCGGTCGGGCTCAGGCCGGCGATGGCGAAAGCGCGACGTCCGTGGCGCACGTTGGTTCACGAGGAGCGGTGGGCGCAGACATGGAGTGATCAGCCCCGCACCTAGACATCATCACTCATCGCCCGTGCATGCACGGGGGGAGCGGCCGGACCCCTCGCGTCGCTTTTTGCGGCATTGGCCAGGCGGCGCGCTGCCTCGGAGAAACGTCACGCCCCGGCGTAAAAGAAGCGTCTCGTGGTTCGGTTCGTCCACGGCACCGCGCTGCGTGAGCGGCTGGCATTGAACTCCGCGCAACTCATTCGACGATCGTGGTCGGGCTGCAATTCTTCCCTGATAGCGAGGAGCCCGTGTCGCAGTGGGTGTCGCAGTCGTACACAGGCTCAGGCGGTTTCTGACGGTTCCCAGCGGTGCAAGCGCCCGCGGTCCATGATCCAGATATCCCCGCTAAAGAGGGGTTTTCCCTGCTCACAGAAGGGATTTGGGAGACGAACCCCAAACCCCCTATACCGTGATCGAGATCATCGCGTACCCGAACGACCGGCGGCCCTAGCCCGCAGTCTCCCCCGCGCCCCGTTGGGCCGCATACGCGGCGTACGCCGGGCTCACGAACGAGCGGCGGTGCTCGGCGTCGGACCGAAGCGTGCAATCGCGTCGCGGTGGCGGGTCGTGGCGTAGCCCATGTGGTCCTCAAAGCCATACTCGGGATACCGCCGCCCAGGTCGATCATGGCCCGGTCGCGCGCGACCTTGGCGACGACCGACGCGGCGGCAATCGCCGCGCTGGTGCGATCGCCGCGCCGGACCGCCCGGTGCGGGCCGGCGTCGCCTCCGAGATCGAAGCCGTCCACCAAGCACAGCGCCGGCCGCGGCGTCAGCTGCCCGAGCGCCGACGCCAACAGGCGCAGATTCGTCCGATGCAGTCCGTCGCGGTCGATCGCCGACGGGCCGGCCGTGACGAGCACGACCTGGTCCGCGATGGCCCAGACCGCGTCGGCCAGGCGCCCGCGGACTCCGGGTCGCAGCCGCTTGGAATCGTCGAGATCTCCCAACAGCCGCCGCTCGGCCCGGGTCATCGCGTCGAGATTCAAGACCACCGCTGCAACGACCAGCGGACCGGCAAAGCATCCCCGGCCGACCTCATCGGCTCCGGCCACGCGTCCCGCTCCGCAGCGGCGATCGTAGGCAAACAGCGCGATCGCCGGCCGCTGCGACCCCTTCGCCGAGGTCACAGCCCGCCCGCCGGACTAGGCCTTGGCCGCGTGCCCCGTCCGCTGCTTCTCGCGAATACGGGCCTTCTTGCCGACCTTGCCGCGCAGGTAGTACAGCTTGGCGCGGCGGACATCGCCTTCCATGATCCGCTCAATGCGTTCGATCTTGGGCGAGTGGACCGGAAACGTCCGCTCCACGCCGACGCCGAAGCTCTGCTTGCGGACGGTGAACGTCTCGCGGCTCGTCGAGCCCTGACGCTTGATGACGGTGCCCTCGAAGACCTGGACGCGCTGCCGCTGACCCTCGATCACGCGAAAGTGCACGCGGACCGTATCGCCCGGCTTGAATTCGGGCAGGTCATCTCGCAGCTGCATGCGCTCGAGGCTCTCGATCACGCTCATGTGGGATGACCTCCGGGTCGGGGCAAAACGACGGCTACCCTATCACGCCGGACACAGATTTCACGCGTCGGGGCCCGGAACGGGACCCAGGTGCGCGCTGCGCCAGCGGGCGATTGCGCCGTGATCACCGGACAGCAGCACGTCCGGGACGCCGACGCCGAGAAACCTGGACGGCCGCGTGTAGTGAGGGTACTCGGTTCCGCCCCCGAGCCCCGGAGAGAACGACTCGTCGTCGAGACTCGCCCGGTTGCCGAGCGCGCCGGGCAGCCGCCGGCCGACGGCATCGACGATCGCCATCGCGGGGATCTCGCCGCCGGCGAGCACGTATGGCCCGATGCTGATCGCATCACTCGCCAACAGCGTGTGCACCCGCTCGTCGAACCCCTCGTAGCGTCCGCACAGGATCGTCAGCGCAGGCGCGTCGGCAAGTTCGCGGACGACCGCGTCGTCGAGCATCCGGCCGCGGGGACTCATGACGATCACCGGGCGCCGGGTACGTACGTGGTCGGCGGCCTCGCCGTAGACGGCCTCCAGCGCAGCCGCGACGACATCGACGCGCACCACCATGCCGGGGCCGCCTCCGTACGGCGCGTCGTCGACCTGGCCCGCCGTCAATGGCGTGTAGTCGCGGTAGTTGAACGCCCGCAGGTCGAGATCGGCATTGACCAGATGGCGCGGACGGCGCATCCAGTCGAACCACTCCGGAAACAGGGTGAACACATCAACCTGCACCGGGTACCTCCGTCGACGGCGCCACGTCGACCAACCCCTCGCGCAACGTGATGTGCCGGGCGGCGAGGTCCACGGAGACCACCGCGTCGCGGCTGAACGGCAGCAACAGCACGCCGCCGGCCTCGTCGACGACCTCGAGCACGTCGTTGGCGGGCCGGTTGATGACCTCGCGGACGTGTCCGCACGGCGTGGTCCCGACCTGCACCGCACAGCCCACCAGGTCGCGGACATAGAACTCGTCCGGCTCGGCGACGGGCGGCAGCAACGCGGCATCCACGCTGATCTCGGCGCCCGTCAGCTGTTCGGCGGCCTCGCGGGTCGTCACGCCGCCGAACCCGATCACGGCCTGATCACTGGTCCCCGAGCGCGAATCGACGCGCACCTGGTGCACCACGCCGGAGCGCTCGGAGACGCGCACCTCGGTGCCGAGCGGCAGCTCGGACAGCGTCGGTCCCGTCGCCCGGGCGCGCACCTGACCGTGGATTCCGTGGGCCCGCAGCACCACTCCAATGACGACCGGCTCCATCGCCGACATGCCCGGACGCGGGCCCTAGTCGACGATTTCGAGGCCGACCCGCACACCGGTGCGGTTCGCGGCCTCGCGCACGATCAGGCGCAGCGCCCGCGCGATCCGCCCGCCCCGACCGATGACCTGGCCGAGATCCTCGGGGGCGACAAAGAGATTCAACACGGTCGTGTCGCCGTCCGCGTCGGCCTCGACGCGTACCTGGTCGGGATGATCGACCAGGCCCTTGGCCAAGGCGGTCACCATGTCCGCCAGGGTCGCCGCGGGGGCGTCACTCACCCGCGCGCCTCGACGATCTTGATCAGCTTGCTGACGGCGCTTGACGGCTGTGCGCCGTTGGCGATCCAATGGTTGGCGCGATCGAGGTCGACCTCGACAATCGACGGGTCCACCTGCGGGTTGTACCGCCCGATGGTCTCGATGTTGCGCCCGTCACGCGGCGAACGGGAGTCGGCGACGACCACCCGGTAAATCGGATTCTTCTTGCTGCCCACACGGGCGAGCCGGATCTTGACCACGTTGCTCCTTGAGTGTCTTAGGTACCGAGGGCCGGAGGCATCGGCGGCATGCCGCCCTTGCCGATCCGCTTCATCATCTTGCGCATCTGCTTGAACTGCGCCAAGAGCTGGTTGACTTCCTGGACCGACGTCCCGCTACCGCGCGCGATGCGCTGCCGTCGGCTCCCGTTGATCGTCTCGGGCCGGCGCCGCTCGTGCGGCGTCATGCTCGAGATGATCGCCTCCAGACGATCGAGCTGCCGATCGTCGACCTGAAGGTCGCGCCCCTTCATCGCATTCTTGAACCCGGGAACCATACCGAGCAATTGACCGATGGGACCCATCTTCCGGATCTGGCGCAGCTGATCCAGAAAGTCCTCGAGCGTCAACCCGCCGCCGAGGAGCTTCTTCTCGAGGTCCTTGGCCGTGTCGACGTCAACGTTCTGCTCGGCACGCTCGATCAGTGTGAGCACGTCGCCCATCCCGAGGATCCGCGACGCCATGCGGTCCGGGTGAAACGCCTCGAGCGCGTCGATCTTCTCGCCGGTGCCGACGAAGTAGATCGGGCGCCCGGTCACGGCCCGCACCGACAGGGCGGCCCCACCGCGGGCGTCGCCGTCCAGCTTGGTCAGGATCACCCCGTCGAACTGCACCGCATCCTGGAATGCCTGGGCGACCTCGACCGCGGTCTGTCCGGTCATGGCGTCGAGGACGAGCACGACGGCCGTCGGGTGCACCGCGTCGCGCACCCCGACCAGTTCGGCCATCATGGCCTCGTCGATGACGGTGCGGCCGGCCGTGTCGACGATCACCAGATCCCGCACCGACGCCTTGGCGGCCGCAATGCCCCGCTGGGCGATGCCGATCGCATCGGTGACGCCGTCCTCCCGGTGCACGGGAATTCCGAGTTGGCCCCCAAGCACCGACAGCTGCTCGGCCGCGGCAGGTCGATGGACGTCGCAGGCCACGAGCATCGGAGCGCGCCCCTGCTGCTGGTAATGCCGCGCGAGCTTGGCCGAACAGGTCGTCTTCCCGGAACCCTGGAGCCCCGCCATGAGGATCACCGTCGGCGGACGGGGCGACACCGGCATGTTCACGCTCGCGCTGCCCATCAGGTTCGCGAGCTCTTCGTTGACGATCTTGACGACCTGCTGGTCCGGCGTCAGCGAGGCCATGACCTCCGCGCCGTGCGCGCGCTCGCCGATCGCGTTCGTCAGCTGCTTGACGACCGGCAGACTGACGTCGGCCTCGAGCAGCGACAGGCGGATCGCCCGCATCGCCTGGTCGATGTCGGCCTCGGTGAGTTTCCCCGACCACGGAGACCGGAGAAGACGCCCTGCAGCTTGTCGGAGAGAGTGTCGAACATGCGTCGTCGGCGCGGCCGTCACGGCCACGCACCCGGAGGAGTCTAGCGGCGGCGGTCCGGCGGCGCGATTCCGGCCGGGGTACGGTGGCTACGCACCGTCGCCAACGTCGAAGATCGCCTGGGCGTAGGCCGCCGCATCGAATGGCTGGAGGTCTTCAAGCTTCTCCCCCACGCCGATGAGCTTGACCGGGGTGCCGAGCTCGCGGTTGATCGCCACGGCGATCCCGCCCTTGGCCGAGCCGTCGAGTTTGGTCACGATGACCCCGGTCAGCGGCACCGCCTCACCGAACAGTCGCGCCTGGCTGAGGCCGTTCTGACCCGTGGTGGCGTCGAGCACCAGCAGCGTCTCGTGCGGGGCGTCCGGATTGGCCTTGCCCACGACCGCATGGACCTTGCGCAACTCCTCCATGAGGTTGTGCTGGGTCTGCAGGCGACCGGCCGTATCGATCAGCACCACGTCGGCTCCGCGTGCGGTCCCGGCCGCGACCGCATCGAACGCGACCGCACCAGGGTCGGCACCGGGCCCCTGGCGCACCAGCTGCGCGCCGGACCGATCGGCCCAAATCGCCAGCTGGTCGATCGCCGCCGCACGAAAGGTGTCCGCGGCCCCGATCACGACCTGCTGGCCGAGATCGCTGAGGCGATGGGCGAGCTTGCCGACGGTGGTCGTCTTGCCGCTGCCGTTGACCCCGACGACGAGGATGACCGTCGGGGCGCCGACGAGCGGGATCCTGGGCGGCTCGGGGGCCATCTGGCGGGACACCGCGGCTGCCAGGCCGGCCGCGATCTCCGACCGGTTGACGATCCGCCCCTGTTGGGCCTCCTCGCGAAGCTCCTCCACGAGCGCGAGCGCTGCGTCCATGCCGCAGTCCGCGGCGATGAGCGCCTCTTCAAGTTCGTCCCACGTCTCACGGGTGATCAGCCCGGGCGCAAACACGCCGGCAAGCTGCGGTGAGATGGCCTGTCGGGGGCGGGTCAGGCTCTCCTTGAATCGTGAGAACAGCCCTCGCCGGCGCGACTCCTGCTCGGCCGCCTCCGGCGGCGGTGCGATTTCGAACAGCTCCGCCCAACGGGCGCGATCGTCACCGGCCTCGCTCACGCGCGGCCGCCCTGGATCGCCTTGAGCTGGTGACGGACGACGGGCCGGGCCGCGCCGGCGATGTCGTCGCCGAGGCGCCGGGAGACGACCTGGGAGACGCCGTCGGACCCCATCGTGACCCCGAACAGGGTGTCCGCGATCTCGACAGTCGGTTGCTGGTGGGTGATCAGCACGAATTGCGTCTCGTCGGAGAGTCGCCGCACGAGCGCCAGGAACCGTCGCAGGTTGGTGTCGTCGAGCGCCGCCTCGACCTCGTCGAGGAGGTAGAACGGCGCCGGGCGCGTCATCGCGATCGCCAGGCAGAAGGCCAGCGCGATCAGGGACCGCTCGCCACCGGACATCATCGCCAGCGGGCGGGACCGCTTGCCTGCGGGCACGACCTGGATCTCGATCCCGGGCTCGCCGTCGTCGGATTCGACACGCTCCAAGCGCCCCTGGCCGCCGGGGAACAACACCTCGACGGCCTCATGAAAGCGCTGACGGACGACGTCGAAGACCTGCTGGAACCCGTCGGTGACGGCGGCGTCGAGCCCATGCATGTGGGATGCCAATTCCGCGGCGGCGGCCTCGAGATCGGTGACCTGCTCAATGATCTCGCTCGCGCGGTCCGAGGTCTCTTCCCACTCGGTGTTTGCCAGCTCGTTAACGGCACCGATCATTCGCCGCCGTCGCTCGAGGTCGTCGATCTGCCGGGACTGCTCATCGAGATCCACGGTCTCCGCGGCGTCAGGCTCGCGGACATCGTGCTCGCCGACGAGCTCGACGGCGCGCGCCGTCGCCGCCGCAAGCCCGAGCTCTGCGCGGTGGAGCGCCTCGACGACCTGCCCGTGCCCCGCCGCTGCACTCTCGTGGCGCGCACGTGCGTCGGCCAGCGCGTGCTCGGCGGCATCGACCTGCGCACGGCCCTCGGCGACGTCGTCCGCCAATGTCGTCGCATGGCGATCGAGCAGCGACGCGATGCGCTCAAGGACGGCGACAGCACGCTCCGCACCGGCGAGATCGGGGACGGCATCCGGCCCGGCGACGCGCTGCTCGACGATCCGTAGGCGCTCGTCGGCCTCGGCCGCGGCGACCGCCGCCGCGGCCACCTCCGCCTGCGCACCGGAAAGGATCCTGCTCGGTATCGACGACGGTCGGTCGTACAGCGTCCCGCGCCGTCATAGCCGCGGCCTCGGCGGCCTGCGCGGCCGACGACCTCGGCGGCGACGCGATCGGCGTCGTCGCCCAGGCGTGCGCGATCGGCGTCGAGTTCGCCAAGCTCGGCGGCGATGGCCGCCGCCGCCGCACCGGCCTCGTCCCGTTCGATTCCGGCCCGCGCCAACCGTGCCCGGGCACGTCCCAATGCGGCCTCGGCCCGGGCGGCGGACCGCTCGGCGGCACGACGTCGCGAGGTTGTGGCCGCGACGACCGCCTGGTGGGCGGCCCGGGCGGTGTGGGCGACGGCCAGGGCTGCCTCCAGATCCCGGAGACGCACGCTGGCGGCATGGTGTTCGGCCTGCAGGGCCCAGTCGCTGGTCGCGCGCTGGCGCACGCCTTGGCGCGGGCGCCAGGTGTCGCCGTCCGGGGTGACAAACAGACCCGACGCGTCGGACGGCACCGCCTCGAGCGCGTCCACCAGTGTCACATCCGCCAGAAGCCGTTCCAGATGCACCCGCATCCCGGCGTCGCAGGCCACGATCAGCTCGCCCAGCGGCCGACCGACGGGCGGCGTCGACGGAGTCGGTGGCCGGACACCCGTGTCCACGAGCACCGTCACGTTACCGGCGTCCAGGACGCGGTCCGCCTCGGCCAGCGTGCGCACCGCCGACGCGTCGGTCAAGGCTCCAAGTGCGGCCCCGAATGCCCGCTCGGTCCCGGGCTCGACCTCGAGCGCCGTTCCGAGGGCGCCGGGCAGGGGTGTTCCGGCCGGGCGCAGCGCCGCGACCGTTGCCGCCAGCTCGCGCCGGTGCTGCTCGGACTGTCGCCACCGTTGCCTGGGCGTCGCTCAGGTCCGCGGCGGCCGCATCGGCGCGTTCCCCCCATCGGGCTGCGCGGGCGCCGGCGACCTCGGCCCGCCGTTCCGCACGGGCGGCGTCGGCACCCTCGCGATCATCGCCGAGGGCCGCCAGGCGGAGCACCGCCTGCTGGTGGGCTGCCGCCAGCTCGACGCGGCGCCCGTTGGCGCGCTCGGAGGCGCGCGTGACATCGCCCAACCGCTCGCGGGCGTCGCGGGTGACCGACCGCGCGGTCTGAAGTGCGGCGTCCGCGATGCGCAGCCGTTCCGCCGCCCCCTCGTGCTCGTCGCGCGCGTCGTCCAACGCCGCTCGAGCGGCCGTGAGCCGCGCGGCGGCGGCGAGTGCCGCGGCCTCGACATCGCCCCGCGACGCGGCGGCCTCGGCGCGTTCACCCGCATCGCGTTCACGGCGGCGTCGGGAGTCGTCCAGACGCTCCCGGGCAAGGTCGACACGCCCGCGCAGGCGCTCGGCCGCACTGTGGAGCCCGCGCGCGACGTCGCGTCGCAGGTCGTGGTCGGCGACACGGTCCCGCAGGGCCGCCGCCGCGATCTGCGCGGCGCCCTCGGCGTCGGCCAGCGCCTGCGCCGTCTCGGCGTGCCGGGCCGCGCAGCGGGCGACATCGCCCGTCGCGACGAACTCGTCACGCAAGGCCGAGGCGGCCTGATCGGCGGCGAGACGCCGGCGGGCCGCGACGATCTGCTCGTCAAGGTCGGCCGCCCGCGCCGCGGCACGGGCCTGGCGCTCGAGTGCCGCCTGTCGGCGCGTCAGCTCGGCCGCCAGATCGCGGGCGCGATCCAGGCGCTCGCTCACGCGTGCCAACTTGGCCTCGGCGCGGCGGCGGCGGCGGCGCGACAGGGCCACGCCGGCCGCCTCCTCGATCACGGCGCGGAGGTCCGCCGGGCGGGCCGTGCAGACAGCCTCCACCTGACCCTGCCGGATCACCGCCAGCGCATCGGGGCCCAGTCCGAGAGTCCCCAGCGCTTCGTGGACATCCAAGAGGCGACACGCGGTGCCGTTGAGCTGGTAGGTCGCGTCACCGGCGCGGGTCAGGCGACGGGCGACCTCGGTCTCCGCGGGCTGATCGTGCTCGGGATGAGCCGGGCTGACCGTCATGCGAACCTCGGCGAGCCCCGCCGGTGGGCGGCCCTCGCCGCCCGAGAAGACCACCTCGGCCATGCCGGACGCCCGCAGCCGCGTCGCCCGCTGTTCCCCCATCGACCAGACCATCGCCTCGGCAAGATTGCTCTTGCCAGACCCGTTCGGGCCGACAATCACATTGACGCCCGGCCCGAACTCCAGGTCGACCGGTGTCGCGAACGACTTGAAGCCGCGCAGATGAATTCGTCGCAGCATCAGACGTGGTCGGTGATCAGCGGGAGCACCGCCGTGGCCGCGGCCCGCTCCGACGACTGTTTCGAGGTGCCCGTGCCGACCGCGACGTCACCGCCGACCGTGACACGCGTGGTGAATTCGCGTCGATGCGCGGGGCCGTCCACCTTGGCGATCTCATAGCGCACCGACAGGCCCTTCCGGGCAGCCAGCTCCTGCAGGGTCGTCTTGGGATCGCGCAGGCCCGGCACCGCCGAGCTGATGGCGTCTGCAAACGCGGCCCGGACCGCGTCGCCGGTCACGGCCGGCCCGAGATCCAGCCAGGCACCGCCGATGACCGCTTCGGCGAGCGCTGCCTGGACGCTGCCCTGATCGGCAAGCTGGCGGCTGTGCTCCGGGGCGATCTCGCGCAGCCGGGCATCGAGGCCGGCTTCCCGGGCGACGCGGGCACACATGTCACGGTCGACGACGGTCTGGCGCATCCAGGCCAAATCCCCTTCCGATGCCCGCGGGTGCCGTCGCATGAGCTCCTCGGTCACGACCAGCTGGAGCACGCTGTCCCCGAGGAATTCGAGGCGTTCGTACGAGTCGGTGCGGTCATGAACCCACGACCGGTGGGTCAGTACCTGCCGCCGACGTGCCGGGCCGAGCTGCACGAGCAGCTCGGCCAGCGGCGACAGCGGCACCGAATCAGCTGGCGTGGGCGACCACGTAGTCGACCGCCTCGCCGACGGTGGAGATCTTCTCGGCATCCTCGTCGGGGATCTTCAGTTTGAACCGGTCTTCCATCTCCATGATGAGCTCGACCAGGTCCAACGAGTCGGCGTTGAGATCCTCCTGGAACGAGGATGCTTCCGTGACTTCCGAGGCATCGACGCCAAGCTGCTCTACAAGGATGGCCCGAAGTTCCTCAACGACCTGTGCTCGGTCCACGTCTCTCCCTTTCTTGACGAACGCACGGCGCAAGGGCGCCGAACGTGCGTGGAACTTATCAATGCGTCCGGACATCCCTACGCGCCCGGAGCACCCCGCGCCGGATCCTACGTTGGCAGCGACCCGGGAGACTCGCCGAGCTCTGCCGCCAGACGGTCCACGACCTGCTCGCGTGCACCCCGTGCCGCCGTGTGCAGGGCGTTGGCCACCGCTGTCGCGCTCCCGGATCCGTGACCGATGACCGCAAGCCCGCGCACGCCCAGCAGGAACGCACCGCCGACGGCCTCCGGGTCGAGCCGATCGCGCATGCGGCGCACCGAGGGGCGGATGAGCAGGCCGCCGATGCGCCCGATCAGGGTTTCGGTCACCGCCGCGCGCATCTCGGAAAACAGGAACTCCCCCGAGGCCTCGTAGAGCTTGAGCGCGACATTTCCGGTAAAGCCGTCGGTCACGACGACGCGGGCGGTACCTCGCGGAATGTCGCGTCCCTCGACGTTGCCGATGAAGCCCGGCGTCTCGCGCAGCAACGGCGTGGCCTGCTGGATCAGCTCGCTCCCGCGCCCCTCCTCTTCCCCGATCGACAACAGCCCGACCTTCGGCGCCGGATCTCCCAGGACCCCCTGGGCGAACAGCCGACCCATGATCGCGAACTGCAGAAGGTGCTCGGGACGGGCGTCGGCATTGGCGCCGGCGTCGAGCAGGACGATGAATCCGGCGCGGCTCGGCAGCACCACGGCGATCCCCGGGCGCTGTACGCCGGGGATGCGGCGCATGTGCAGGGTTGCGGCGGCCATCATCGCGCCGGTGTGCCCGAGCGACACCGCGCCCTGGGCGCGGCCGTCACGGACCGTCTGGCACGCGACGACCACCGAGCTCTCGGGTTTGGACCGGACGGCACGTGCGCCGTCCTCGGTGGAGAAGATCTTGTCGGGCGCGTGGACGATCTCCACGAACGGGTGCCCGGACTGGACGGCGAGCGCGTCGAGGCGCGGCGCGAGCGTGTCGCGATCGCCGACCAGCAGAATGCGCAGGTTCGGACCGGCAGCGTCCACGGCCCCTTGGACCGTGACGTCCGGCGCGCGGTCGCCCCCCATGCCGTCGAGGGCAATCACCGTCTCACGAGTCATGACTGGCGCGCCCTCGAATCCGCGGGGGCCGGGTCGACGGGTCTAGTCGCGAATCTCGACGACTTGGCGACCGCGGTACTGGCCGCAGACCCCGCAGACGCGGTGGGGCCGCGTCGGGGCGTTGCAATGCGGGCAGCGCCCGATGCGATCCGCCTCGATCGCGTGGGTCGCCCGACGCGTGTCGCGACGCTGACGGGAGGTCTTGCGCTTCGGAACTGCCATCTCGCTCCTACCGGTGTGCCGCCGTCGTCAGACAGACGGCCGGACGCTCGTGGACCGCGGAAGGCTACCGCCCGACAGGCCATCCACGCAACCCCTTCGGGTCCCTGGCGGCCGATCGGCGTTACCCGGAGTCGCCCGAGGCCTCGGGATCGTCTGCCGCCAGGCGCTCGGCAAGTTCCGCCAACGCCGCCCAGCGGGAGTCGGTGTTCGCCGGTCGGCAGCCGCACGGACCGTCGTTCAGATTGGCCCCGCATGACGGGCACAGGCCGGCGCAATCCTCGGCACAGACCACCACCGGCGGCAACGCCTCGACGACGGCGTCCCGAGCCCAATCGGACACCTCGAGCGCGTCGTCGACGACGTACAGGCTCGACAGCTCGGGGTCGTCCGCGCCGACCATCGAGATCTCGGTCGCGTCAAACGTCACCTCGATCCGCGCAGGCTCCAGGCAGCGCCAGCACGGACCGAGCACCGCGACGGCACCGCGAAGCCGGAAATGCCACCCGCTGGCGACCCGCACCACATCCAGGCGCAGCTCGGGCGCGGTCGGCTCGGGTACATAGGCCTGGCCGCCGAGTTGGATCGGGTCGATCGGCACCGGCGCGTCGAGCACCCGCGCGCCGCCCGACGGGACGTCCACGCTGCGCAGCTCCAACCTGCGCAGCAACGGCGGGTCGTCCCGACCGCGACGGTCGCTGCCGCGGGGCGGCCCGTGCGGGGATCGGCCGTCCGCGGGTCCCGCCATCGCTATTCGGAGCCCTGCTCCTGCGCGCCGTCGTCGAGGCTGTCGGCCTTGCCCTGCAGGCGCTCACGGCCGCGCTGGACGGCACTCATGAACTTGCCGAGGTTGACCTCCAGCGTCCCGAGCACCTCGTCGGCGTAGTCCTCGGCACCGAGGCGCACCTCGCGCTCACGCTGACGTGCGGCCTCGAGCATGTCCTGAGCTTCGCGCTCGGCCTGTCGGACGACCTCCTGCTGGGAGACCTCGTGCTGCACACGCTCGCGTGCCTCGGCCAACATCCGATCGGCTTCCCGGCGGGCCTCGGCGAGCATCTCCTGACGCTCCTTGACGATCCAGCGTGCCTGCTTGACCTCTTCGGGGATCGTTGCGCGCATTTCATCGAGCAACTCGAAGATTGCCTCGCGATCGATGCGGACCTGGTCGGTCAGCGGTACAGGGCGTGCGTTGTGGATGAGGTCATCCAACTTGTCGATCAGCTCAAGAACGTCCACGCAACCTCCTCATTCCGTCTTCCCCCCGCCGGCGACGGCATCCTTCGCCGAGGCCAGTCGCGGGCTCCGTTCGCGCAGGGCGCGAGCGACATGGGCAGGTACCCATGCCTCCACATCTCCACCCCAAGCCGCCACTTCCCGAACGCCGCTCGAGCTGATGAAGCTGAAACGGGGGGAGGCCGGAAGGTACACCGTCTCAAGCTCCGGTGCGAGATGTTTATTGATTTGGGCCATCTGGAATTCATAATCGAAGTCCGAGATCGCCCGGAGCCCCTTGACGACCGCGTGGGCGCCGATCGCTCGGGCATGTTCGGTCACCAGCTGCCGCAGCGGCTCGACCCGGACGTTGTGCAGACCGCGCTCGGCGGCCGCGTCGCGGACGAACGCGATCCGCTCTTCGGTCGAGAACATGGGCTGTTTCTTGAACGATCCATCGGTCACGGCCACGACGACTTCGGCGAACACCCGGGCCGCGCGCTCGATGATGTCGAGGTGCCCGAGCGTCACGGGGTCATAGGTGCCGGGGCACATCGCCACGCGACTGCCCGGGCTCACTGCGCCCCGTTCGTACGCATGACGCTGACCCGGGTCGACCCGTAACTCCGATCGGTGCGCTCGATCACGCGGATGCCGTCCAGTGTCGGGACAGGCCCCTTGACGGGACCTTCAATGATGACTGTCGCATATTCCGCCAGCACCGGCGCGAGGGCGCGCGGGAGCGATTCGGAAATCCCTGCAAGGAGGCTATAAGGAGGGTCGACCAGGCACAAGTCAAATACCACTCCGCGTTCGGATTCCATCGCCAGGGCGGCCTGCCAGTCGCGCGCCACGACGCGGGCGCGCCCCGCCAGGTCACACGTCTCCAGATTCTCCCGCACGCACGCCACGGCCGCCGGATCGGAGTCGACGAACGTGGCCGAGGAGGCGCCCCGCGACAGCGCTTCGATCCCCATCGCGCCCGACCCGGCGAACAGATCGAGCACGACCGCCCCGGCGCAGCTCCCCACGATCGAGAACAGGGCCTCACGGACGCGATCGGACGTCGGCCTGGTCGACATGCCGCGCGGTGCCCGAAGGCGCCTGCCGCGATGCGTTCCGGCGATCACCCGCACCTCACGCCTCCAGGAGCCGGGGGATCGCGGCGAATCGCGCTTCGACTGCACCACGCAGCAGCACGTGCTCGGGCCGGGTCATCTGCGGGTCGCACCGAAGCAGGCGACGGGCGATTTGGCGGGCCTGCGCGAGTTCCCGGCGATCGCGGGTCAGCCGGGCGAACCGCAGATCGGTCGGGCCCGCCTGGCGGACGCCGAGCATCGAGCCTTCGCCGCGGATCTCGAGATCGAGTTCCGCCAGCCGGAACCCGTCGCCGGTCTGGGTGAATGCCTCCAGGCGGCGAATGCCGTCGTCGGTCGTGGGCTCACCGAACACGATGCACTGCCCGGGACGGTCGCCGCGCCCGACCCGTCCCCGGAGCTGGTGCAGCTGCGCCAGGCCGAAGCGGTCGGCGCCCTCGATCAGGATCATGCTGGCGTTGGGGACATCGATGCCGACTTCGATCACGGTCGTTGCGACGAGCACGTCGGTCTGCCCGGATCCGAAGGCCGCCATCGCCGCCCGCTTGGCGTCGCTCTTCATCGCGCCGTGGACGAGGCCCACCGAGAACTCGGCAAACGGGCCGTCGCGCAGGCGGTCGGCCTCCGCCGTCGCGGCCTTGGCCTCGGCAGTACCGCCTTCCTCGACCAGTGGACAGATGACGTATGCCTGAAAGCCCTGGCGCAGCTCGGACCGGATCTCGGCGTAGGCGTCATCCCGCTCGGCCTCACGGACCCACCGGGTCGCGACCGGCCCGCGGCCGGCCGGACGTCCGTGGATCGTCGAGACCGCCAACTCGCCGTATGCCGTCAGGGCAAGGGTTCGCGGAATCGGTGTGGCCGTCATATAGAGGATGTGCGCGGCCCGTCCGGTCGCGTCGCGTGCCCGCTCGGCGAGCGCGTGCCGCTGATCGACGCCGAAGCGATGCTGCTCATCGACGATGACCAACCCCAGATTCGCGAATGCGACCCCTTCGGACAGCAGCGCCTGGGTCCCGACCACGAGGCCCGCAGTGCCCGTCCGGATCGCCATCAATCGCCGCTCGCGTTCGGCGGCGGGCACCTTGCCCGTCAGCAGCACCGGACTGACGCCCGCAGGCATCAGCAGGGCATCCAGAGTCTGCAGATGCTGCTCGGCCAACGTCTCGGTGGGGACCAACAGCGCCGCCTGCGCCCCGGACTCCAGCGCCTGGCAGATCGCCAGCGCCGCGACGAGTGTCTTGCCGGACCCGACGTCACCCTGCAGCAGACGGCGCATCGGGGTCTCCCGGCGCAGGTCGCGACGGATCTCGGCCAGTGTCCGTTCCTGGTGGGCCGTCACGTGTACGGAAGATGTCCGCGCACGACATCCGAGAGTGTCCCGTCGCCGTCCAGACGCGGCGCCGGTCGCGTCCGCGCCTCCTGGCGGCGGAGCACCATCAGACCCAACTGCAACTCGATCAGCTCTTGCAGCACCAGGCGGCGGCGCCCCTGGCGCACGGCGGCGGCGCTGCGCGGGAAGTGCACCGACAACAGGGCGTCGGAGTAGGACATCACCGACAGGCGCGTGCGGATCCAGGCGGGCAACAGCTCCGGAGCAGCCGCGGCCAGGCCGCGGGCCTGATCAACCATCTCGCGGACCCGCGCCGACGGGAGTGCCTCGGTTGCCGCATAGACCGGCACCAGCCCGATCGTGTGGAGCCCCTCCGAACCACCGCCACCAACAATCTCGTGCGCACGTACCGTGATGACGGGCGGGGTCCCGCGGCCGATCGTGCCCCGGATCATCAGGACGTCCCCGGGCGACAGGGCCCGCAGCAGATGGCGCTGGTTGAACCACACCGCCTCCAGCCGCCCCGAGTCGTCGCCGACCAGCGCGCGGATCGTCACCAGCCCGCGCCGGCGTGTCGGGCGCCAGCCGGATCGAGTGCAGCACCACCCGGACCGTCACCTCTTGGCCGATCGCGGCCGCGGCCACGGCGGTGGCGTCGCCGTAGCGCTCGTACCGGAAGGGAACGTGCAGCAGCAGGTCGCCGACGGTCGCCAACCCGAATGCGGCTGCCCGCTCCGCCTGTGTCGGGCGGATGCCTGGAATCTCCACAAGCGGCACCGACCACCAGGCGGGGTCGGGGCGCCGGGGAAGTGGGTCGCCGACCAGCTCGGGCAGTCCGGCGAACGGACGGATCGCTAACATGGTTGCGGTCACCCACCAACTGCCTGCATAATTGCGCGCTGTGCCGTACCGGCCTCCGCAGGGCGGGCGACACGTGTAACTGTACGGCGACCCGAGGACGGAGCCCGATGTCGAAGGTCTGCAGTGTGTGCGGGAAGGGCCCGAGCTTCGGGAACAACCGCAGTCATTCCATGCGTGCCACACCCCGCCGGTTCGATCCGAACCTGCAGAAGGTGCCGCATCATCTCCAACGGCACACCCACGCGTGCCTACGTCTGCACCCGCTGCCTCAAGGGCGGCAAGGTGGTCAAGGCCGCCTAGGACCTGCGCGGGGGCGACGCCCCCGGCGCCGACGACCCGCGGGGCCCTGACGCCGTCAGGCCCGCGAGGTTGATCAGACTGACGGCCGCGCGCGCGGCGTCCTCACCGGCGTTGCCGACCTCGCCGCCGGCTCGGGCCCACGCCTGCTCGAGGGTGTCGCACGTCAGGACCCCGAAGGTGCACGGGACGCCCGTGTCCAGACCGACGCGGATCAGGCCCTGCGAGGCCGCCATCGCGATGTGGTCGAAATGGGCCGTCGCACCGCGGATGACGGCCCCGAGGGCCACAACGCCCGGCGTAGCGCCGCGATGCCGCCAGCATGCGGGCGGCCTGCGGCACCTCGAAGGAGCCGGGCACCCAGTACGCATCGACCCGCTCCGGGGCCAGCCCCGCGCTCGGCCAGATAGGTCCGCGCCCCGTCGACCAGCGCCTGGCCGAGGTCCCGGTGGAACCCCGCACAGACGATGCCGATGCGGACGTCGGGATCGGACAGGCGCTCCGGCGCGGGTGCGGGCTCGGTGCGCGCCAACGCTCAGTCGTCCCCGCCGGCGCCGACGTCGATGCGCAGGTCCTGGTGGTGGAGCATGTGCCCCATCTTGTCGCGCTTGACCTGGAGGTAGCGCAGGTTGTCGCGGGCCGGGCTCGATCTCGATCGGCACGCGCTCGGTCACCGACAGGCCGTAGCCCTCGAGCCCGACGATCTTCTTCGGGTTGTTGGTCAGAGGCGGATCGTCGTCAGCCCGAGGTCGACCAGGATCTGCGCGCCGATGCCGTAGTCGCGCAGGTCGGCCGGGAACCCGAGCTGAGGTTGGCCTCGACGGTGTCGAGGCCCTGCGTCCTGCAGCTCGTAGGCCCGCAGCTTGTTGAGCAGGCCGATGCCGCGGCCCTCCTGGGCGATGTAGAGCACGACGCCCTCGCCCTCCGTCGTCGATCATCTCCATCGCCGCCGCCAGCTGCTCGCCGCAGTCGCAGCGCAGCGACCCGAAGACGTCGCCGGTCAGGCACTCGGAGTGGACCCGCACCAGCACGTTCTCCTTGCCGGCGACGTCGCCCTTGACGAGCGCGAGGTGGTGCTTGCCGTCGATGAGGCTGTGGTAGCCGACGGCGGTCGAACTCGCCGAAGGTCGTCGGCAGGCGCGCCTGGCCCCCGCGCTCGACCAGCTGCTCGGTGTGCCGCCGGTACTCGATCAGGTCCGCGATCGTGATCATCATCAGCCCGTGCTCCCGCGCGATACGGGACGAGATCGTCGACGCGCGCCATCGTGCCGTCGTCGCGCATGACCTCGCAGATCACGCCCGCCGGGATGAGCCCCGCCAGCCGCGCCAGATCGACCGCGCGCCTCGGTGTGGCCGGCGCGCTCGAGCACGCCGCCGGGCTTCGCGCGCAGCGGAAACACGTGACCGGGCTTGACCAGGTCCGACGCGCCCGAGTTCGGGTCGATCGCGACCATGATCGTGCGCGCCCGGTCCGGGGCCGAGATGCCGGTCGTCACGCCGTCGCGTGCCTCGATCGACTCCAGTGAAGGCGGTGCCCGAGCGGCGGCCTCGTTGCGCCGCACCATCATCGTGAGGCCGAGCTGCTCGCAGCGCTCGTCGGTCAGCGCCAGGCACACGAGCCCGCGGCGCGTGCGTCGCCATGAAGTTGATCGCCTCGGGCGTCGCGAACTGCGCGGCCATGATGAGGTCGCCCTCGTTCTCGCGATCTTCCGAGTCGACGACCACGATCATGTGGCCGGCGCGGATCGCCTCAATCGCCTGTTCGATCGTTGCGAATGGGCGCGCCTGCGTGCTGCTCATTGGGCCTCCCGCGGCACCTGGTATGGGGCGACAAACGCCTCTATGTACTTTGCCACAAGGTCGACCTCGAGATTCACGCGCGTCGCCGACCCGCTCCGGACCCAGCGTCGTCACCGCGACCGTGTGGGGAATGAGCGCGATGCTCGAGCCCGGTCGGCGTCGCGGCCGCGACGGTCAGGCTGACACCGTCGATCGTGATACTGCCCTTCTCGACGACATAGCGCATGATCTGCGGCGCGGCGTCGACGCGGACGATCCAGCCGTCGCCCTCGGGCAGCACCGACGCCACGAGCCCGGTCCCGTCGACGTGCCCCTGGACCAGATGGCCACCGAGCCGGTCGCCGACCGCCACCGCACGCTCGAGGTTGACCGGGTCGCCGGCCTGAGCCTCACCCAGGGTCGTGCGCCGCAGCGTCTCGGCCACAGCGTCGATCACGAATCCGTCGGGGTGCAGCTCGACGGCGGTCAGGCAGGCGCCGTTGACGGCGACCGAGTCGCCGACGGCCAGGCCGTCGCGGACCGTCGTCGCGCGGATCCCGACCCGCATGCCCGCCCGGGGTCGGCACCAGCGCCGCGATCGTCCCAATCTCCTCGACAAGCCCGGTGAACATCAGTCCTCGCTGGTGGGAAGCTCGATGAGGCGGCCGCTGATGTGCGTGTCGGGTCCGATGGCGTTCACCCGGACCCGGGTCGAGCCGCGCCGCGTCGCGCGAGACGCCCGGCCCCCGGACCTGCGATGGCGCCCGGCGCTTCGTCACCACCGATGAGCATCGGCGCCTGAAACCATTGTACGACGTCGACAGCGGCCGCCTCGAGGAACCCGCCCGCCAGGCCCGCGCCGCCCTCGATGAACAACGACTGGATATCCCGCTCGCCGAGCGCCGACAAGACCGCATGGATCTGCGGTCGCGGCGTCGCGCACGCGATGACCTCCACACCCGCGTCCTGGAGCGCGGCGACGCGGTCCCACGGGGCGTGTGCCCCGACGGCGACAATGACCGGCACCTCGCCCGCCCCGACGACCAGTGCGGACGTGAGCGGCAGCCGTGCAAACGAGTCGAACACGATCCGCGTCGGCTGGCGTACCGGGTCGGAAACCCCGCGGGCCGTCAGTTGCGGGTCATCGGCCAGGACGGTGCCGATGCCGGCCGCAACGGCATCGTGATCCGCCCGCAGGCGATGGACGAGCGCGCGCGCGTCGGGGCCGGTGATCCACTGGCTCTCCCCCGTCCTGGTCGCGATCTTCCCATCGAGGCTGGTGGCGAGCTTGAGGGTGACGTGGGGCCGGTGGCGCACGGAATGGGTGATGAAGTCCGCGATCAGCTCGCGCGACGCGTATTCGTCGTCGCCCGCGGCGACCTGCACGTCGATCCCGGCATCGCGGAGCAGGGTGACCCCCTGGCCGCGCGTGCGCTCAAGGGGATCCAGGCACCCGACGACCACGCGCGCGACACCGGCGTCGATCAGGGCCGCCGTGCACGGCGGGGTCCGCCCGAAGTGCGAGCACGGCTCCAGCGTGCAGACCAGCGTGGCTCCGCGGGCCGCGTCTCCGGCCGCGCGCAGCGCCATGACTTCGGCATGCGGCAGTCCGGGCCCCTCGTGCCATCCTTCCGCGATCAGCCGGCCGTCCCGCAGGACGACGGCACCGACCAGGGGGTTCGGGCTCACCATCCCCCTCGCCCGCTGGGCGAGTTCGCGAGCACGCCCAAGCGCGGCAGCATCGGCCGCGCCGAGTCCACTCATCCGGCGAGCTCCGCCAACGCACGGTAGGCGGCCACTGGATCCTCGGTGCCAAAGATCGCCGATGCCGACACCATCCAGTCGGCGCCCGCGGCGCGCGCAGCGGGCAGCGACCCGGGACCAATGCCGCCGTCGACCTCGATCCAGACGTCGTCGGGCAGCGCCTCACGCAGGCGCGCCACCTTGTCAGGCGTTGTCGGGATGAAGGCCTGACCGGCGAAACCCGGGTTGACCGACATGCAATTCACGTAGTCGAAGCTGCCGATCAGTTCGGTCACAAAATCGATCGGGGTCCCGGGGTTGACCGCCAGGCCCGCGGCGCATCCCAGGCGCCGGATCTCGCCGAGCAGCCGGTGCATGTGGGGATCCGCCTCGACGTGAACGCTGATCGCATCCGCGTGCGGCGCGAACGCCTCCAGCAGGTAGCCCGGGCGCTCGACCATCAGATGCACGTCCACCATGCCGCCCGACGGCACGACGCTGCGGGCGACCGCCGCGGCGAAGTCGGGACCCACCGTGAGGTTGGGAACGAAGTGGCCGTCCATGACGTCGACGTGGAAGACCCGCGCACCGGCGACACAGAGCTCGCCGAGCTGGGATCCCAGCGCGGTCATATCCGCCGACATGACCGACGGCAGGACGAGGGGTCGATCGGGACGCGTCATCGCGTCAACCAGCGTACCGACGTGGCCCGGTGCCCGCCATCTCCGCGATGCTCGCGGCCGTTCACCGGTCGATACGCACGACGAAGAAGCCGTCGGTGCCGTCCCGCCCCGGGAGCGTGAGCAGCGCGCCCGGCAGGCGAGGATGGGGCCAGCGCGGATATTGCGTCGCGAGATCGGTGGCTTCGGCACCGACGGCGGCGACCGCGCCCTCGTTCTCGGCGGCAAGGAGCGTGCACGTGCTGTAGACGACGCGGCCGCCGGGCCGCGTCAGCTCGAGCGCGCGACCGAGCAGGTCGCGCTGGAGGACCAGCAGCTCCTCAAGGGCTTCCGGGCGGCGGCGCCAGCGAGCGTCCGGGCGTGCGCTCAACACGCCGAGCCCGGTACACGGCGGGTCCACCAGCACCGCGTCGAAGTCGCCGTCGATCGGGATCGTGCGGCCGTCGCCGACGCGCACGTCAAGGCGGGCGCCCATGCGCTCGCCGAGGGCGCGCAGGGCGCGTGCGCGCGCCTCGTACAGCTCCACGCAGACGATCTCGGCGGCGTTGCCGGACAGGGCCGCCAAGTGGGTCGACTTCGCCCCCGGGGCGGCGCAGAGGTCGAGGATCCGCTCGCCGGGCTGCGGATCGAGCACGCGCGCGGGCAGCATCGATGCCCGACTCTGGCTCATCGCGCGCCCGTCTGCCCAGAGCGGCGAGTCTTCGATCCCGAACGGCCCGTCGAGGACGATCGCCTCCGGGATGTCCGGGTCGTCGTGCCACTCCACCGGCAGCGTGCCCGTCACGTCGTCTCGCGGGCCCTTGAGGGGGTTCCATCGCAGCGCGGATTCCGCGGGGTCGTTCGAGGCCGCCATGACTCCCTCGGCAAGCGGCCCGAGCGATGTCACCAGGCCGTCGACGATCCAGTCCGGGAGCGAATGTCGGATTCCCAGGCGCTCCGGGTCTCCGTCGAGCGTCGCAAGCTGTGCCCGTCCGCCGTCGGCGATCCGTCGCAGCACCGCGTTGACGAGTCCGGCGCGCGCGGTCCGGCGACGCGGAACGCCATGGAGTGTCCGGGCGAGCCGCACGGTTTGGTCGACCGCCGCCGCATCCGGGACGCGGTCCGACCACAAGAGTTCGTAGACGCCGAGGCGCAGCACTTCGCGCACATCGGGCTCGATCGCGGCCGGCCGCTCGACGGCGCCGTCGATCAGCCAGTCCAGCGTGCGGCGGCGTTGCACGGCGCCATAGGTCAAGCGCATGGCCGCCGAGCGGGTGCGGGGATCCAGATCGGCCTTCCGCGCCTCCGCGGCGAACGCGCGATCGGCGTAGGCCCCGTCCGCGACCCGGCGGAGCACCCTGAGAGCGATCAGACGTTCCGGGCTGATACGGCTGTCGGTGGTCATCCGAGCACCAGCTCGCCGCGGTAGCCGCGGAGAAACTCGCCCGCCCCGACCCGCCCTCGCGACGGCGGCTGCAGCTCGAGAATCTCGAGCGCCCCGTCGGCGCACCCCATCAGCAGGCGTCCGTCGACGACGTGGAGCCCGGCCCCCGGGCGCTCATCGCAGGGAAGGGCCCGCCAAATCTTGAACGGCGTACCGTCGATCATCAGGCGCGCGCCGATGTGCGGTGCCAGTGCCCGAATCCGGTTGGCGAGCGCAACGGCCGTGTCACCGGGATCGAGCGCGCGATCGGCATCGCCGATCTTCGGCGCCAGCGAGACACCGGACTCTGCCTGGGCAGCAAACGCCGCATCGCCGCGCGCGAGGTCGTCGAGCGTGGCGACGAGCGCCGGGACGGCGACCGCGCACAGCCGGGTCATGATCGCCCCGGCGTCATCCTGCGCGGCGACCGGAACGCGAATCTCACGCGCCACGGGACCCGTGTCGAGCCCGGCGTCCATGCGCATGATGCAGACCCCGGTCTCGGCCACTCCATCCATGAGCGCACGTTCGACCGGGGCGGCGCCACGATACGCGGGCAAGAGCGAGAAATGCGCGTTGATGCAGGGCCATTCCGACAACAGGGGCTCCTTGAGCAGTTGGCCGAACGCCACCACGCACAGTGCGCCGACATCGGCTGCACGCAGCTGATCGAGCACCTCGGGAGCATTGATCGTCGCCGGACGCAGGCACGGAATACCGAGCTCCTCGGCCTGCTGGGCGACAGGTGTCAGCGAAGGTGTCCGCGACCGACCGCGCGGGCGGTCGGGTTGGGAGATCACCAGTGCGATGTCATGGTGCGCGGCGGAAAGCTCGCGCAGGATGGCGGCCGCGGGTGCGGGGCTGCCGGCAAAGGCGATGCGCACGGTATCTAGGCCTGGCTGCGTAGTTCACGCAGGGCCTGACGGCGCTGGTCCTTGGTCGTGCGATCGATAATCAGGATCCCGTCGAGGTGATCCATCTCGTGCTGGATGACGCGTGCCTCGAACCCCTCCGCCTCGACGGTGAATGGTTCGCCATCGGCATCCCGTGCCTCCACGCGCACGGCGACGGCCCGGGGAACGTCCACGACGATCTCGCCGATCGACAGGCAGCCCTCGGAATCGACGTCGGTTTCCTCGGAGGCCCACGCGAGCGTCGGGTTCACGAGCACGCGCGGCCGATCCTCGTCGCGAACCCGGTACACGAGGATTCGCCGCAGGGCGCCGAGCTGGGGGGCCGCGAGGCCCGCACCGTTGGCCTCGTCCATGATGAGTTCCATACGTGCGATCTCCTCGCGCAGCGCGTCATCGAAAACCGTGACCTCGCTGGCGGGAATCCGCAGGACGGGATCGCCGAGCTGGCGCACGGCGCGCAGCGCGGCGAGCCGGCGCTGCTCGAGTTCGGGATCTGCGAGTGCGCGTGACGACATCGGTCCCAGATGGTAGCAAGCAGCGGGGGGCGGGCCCGACGGACCGCCCCCAAAGCGCCTTACTTGCGGGGCGGGAGCGCCCGGCGGGCGTCGGCGAGGATCTGCGACCGGGCCGCCGTCAAGGCCGCCTCGCCGTCGATGGTGACACCGGCGCCACCCTGCACGGAGACGACCGGGTCGCCGCCGCCGGTGGTGATCGTGACCTTCGGATCGCCGGTGCGCGGGTAGCGCACCTCGGCGGTCGCGTCGGTGGGGTGCACGATCGTCGGGGCAGGTGCGAGATCGTTCAGCGCCAGGAAGATCGACGCGAACGCGTCCCGAAGATCCGGTGCGACCTGCGGCATCAGTTCCTCAAGGCGGTACAACTCGGCGACGCGCGGCGTGTAGAAGTACTCGCCCTGCAGCAGCAGCGCAAGATCGACGCCGGTCGCAGCCCCGCGCTCGGGGCGTTCCTGGACCCAGTCCCGGATCCGCAGCCAGCTCTTGTGGATGACCTCGCCCCGCGCCTCCGCGATGGCCGTCGGCTGACGACGGTCGGGGCTGATGACGATCAGCACGGTGCGTGCAGCCGTGCCGAGCGCCGCCTGTGCGGCGGCGATACGTGCGGCACGGTCGACGTCAAACGCGAAGTCCGAAATAATTCCGACGGCCCACTCGTCACCGTTGCGCAACGTGATGTCGAAGGTCACGGCGTCGGCGCCGGTGCCGACGACGCGACGCTCGCTGACGAGCATCTGGCCGGTGCCGGCAACAGGGTCGCCGAGCAGTTCGGTCACGAGCGCATCGCGCGTCTCGGCGCTCCCGAGCTGCAGGAGTGTCGCCAGGACGTGGACCCACTGCTCGCGCGGCTCGGAGAACGCCTCATAGAGTCTTGGGACCGGCATCATTCTCACTTCCGTCGGAATTGATGACCGCAGAACTTTACACCTGCCACGCAGGGGCTGACGGCAGCGGCGGGAGCCGGGTCAGGTGGTCTGCGGATCGACGTCGATGACGATCCGGACGTCGGCCGTCGTCGCACCGGGGCGGGCGGACGCGACGGCCGTCACGGCAGCCGACCGCGCGTCGGCGATGTGCTCCCCCCGGACCAGCAGCGCGCGTCGGGTCCGTCCGCGAATGCGGTGCAGCGGAGCCGGCCCGAGCACGGTCACGGGCCGGTCACCGGTCGCCATGGCATCGGCGACCTGCCGCGCGACTGCGACCACCGCGTCCCGGTCATGGCCCTCGATCACGATCCGCACGAGGTGGCCGAAGGGCGGCATGAGGTAGTCGCGGCGCCGCGCGAGCTCCCCCTCGAGGAAGTCGGTGACCGCAAGGTCCGCGCCCAGGCGGACCGCGCGCGCCCCCGGTTCCCATGCCTGCACGATCACCGTCGACGACTCGCCGCGACGTCCGGCACGTCCCGCCGTCTGCACGATCAGATCGAATGCGCGCTCCTCGGCCCGGAAATCGGCGTGACGCAGCCCCGCGTCGGCATCGAGGACCGCCGCCACGGTCACCTCGGGCAGGTCGTGCCCCTTTGCGACCATCTGCGTCCCGAGCAGGATCGCGGGTCCCGGTTGCGCGAACTCGGCCAGCAATTCGGCGACGGATCCGCGCGCCGCGGTGGATGACGCATCCAACCGCACCAACCGCATTCCCGGGACGATCTTCGCGAGCGCCTGTTCAAGACCCTGCGTCCCGAGCCCACCGCGCAGGATCTCGCTCGCCCCGCAGCGCGGGCACACCGTCGGCACGGGCAGCTCGTATCCGCAGTGATGGCATGCCAGGCGGGCCGGATCGCGATGGTGGACGAGCGCGACGTCGCAGGACGGACAGGTCGCGAGCCAGCCGCAGGCCCGACAGAGTGCCATCAGCGCGAATCCGCGCCGGTTGAGCAGGATCACGGCCTTGTTGCCCTGATCGGCGGCGTCCCGCAAGGCCCTCGCCAACGGCGCCGAAATCGGTCCGGGGCCCTGGGTACGCATGTCGACGACCCGCACGGCCGGCGGCTGGGAGCCGTCGGCGCGGGTCCGCAACGTCAGCCGCTCGAGCGCGTGCCACGTCTCGGGGCGCGGCGTCGCCGAGCCGTAGACCACGAGCGCCCCGGCGTCGCGGCCGCGGCGATAGGCGACTTGGCGGGCGTCATAGCGCGGCGCGGAGTCCTGCTTGTACGAGGCGTCATGCTCCTCGTCGACGACGATCAGGCCGAGATTGCGTACCGGCGCGAACACCGCGCTGCGCGCGCCGACGACGACGTCCGCGTCCCCGTCCCGCAGCCGTGCGTCGGCCCGTGCGCGCTCGGCGGGGGTCATGTTGGAGTGCCAGACCTCGACCGCGGGTCCGAGCCGTGCCCGCAACCGTGACAGCAGTTGGGGCGTCAGGCTGATTTCCGGGACCAGGACAATGGCCCCGCGGCCCGCGGCCCGGACCGCGTCGAGGGCCCGGAGATAGACCTCGGTCTTGCCGGACCCCGTGACCCCGTGCAGCAGGAGCGCCGGCGGGCCGCCGGCGGCGAGGGCCGCATCGATGCGGGCGACGGCCGTCGCCTGGTCCGGGGTCAGTCGGGCGGGCACGGGCGGCACCGGCATCCCGAGCCCGTGGACGTCGCCGGCGGCCGGGACCTCGGCATCGAGTGCGATCAGCCCGGCATCGGCCATCCGCCGTAGGGTCGGCATCGTGGTCGTCGCGGCCCGCACGAGTTCGGCCGCCGGAATCGCTCCCGCCTCGGGCACGGCGGCGAGGACGGCCTGCTGGCGGGCCGTGGTGGCAGCGGCGCCCGCGATGCGCCGGACGACCAGGCGGGCGGCGGGGCCGCGGGCCGGCACCGTGAGCCGCCAGGTCCCGTCGGCGGAGCGGCGCAGGGCGCCCTCGGCCCCCGGGGGCACGACGAGGCGCAGGCAGGCGGCGACCGGCGCCGCATAGTACCGGGCAACCCAGAAGGCCAGCTCGCGCAGCTGGTCGGGAATGGCGGCCGTCGCGACCCGCCCGGCCAGCGCGACGAGTCGTCCGGTATGGGTCGCGGGATCGTCGCCGACAACCACCCCGACCACCCGGCGCCGTCCCAACGGGCACGCGACCAGCGCGCCGACGGGGACCTCGAGCCCGTCGGGTACGAGGTAGTCAAGGGGACGATCGAGCGCGCGGGTATCGACCAGCAGATGGACCTGGACGCAGCGCCGGGGCGCGGCGCCCGCCGCATCATCCGCCAGCAATGACGGATGGTTCACGCGGACATCGTCCGGTTACCCGCGCGCCTCGTTGCCGATCGCCGTGGACTCCCAGGTGAATTCGGGGAGCTCACGGCCGAAGTGGCCGTAGGCGGCGGTCTTCTGGAAGATCGGCCGGCGGAGATCCAGCCGTTCCACGATCGCCGCCGGACGCAGGTCGAAGTTCTCCGCCACCCAGCGTTCAATCTGCTCGATCGGCCGCGTCTCGGTCCCGAATGTCTCGACAGATATCGACACCGGTCGCGCCACCCCGATCGCATACGCCACCTGCACCTCGCAACGTGCCGCGAACCCGGCGGCGACCACGTTCTTGGCCACCCAGCGGGCGGCGTACGCCGCCGAACGGTCGACCTTGCTGGGGTCTTTGCCGGAGAATGCGCCGCCACCGTGGCGTGCCATGCCGCCGTACGTGTCGACGATGATCTTGCGCCCGGTCAGGCCGGCGTCCCCGACCGGTCCGCCGATCACAAAATTTCCGGTGGGGTTGATGAAGTAGCGGATCCCGGTCGTCGAATACCCGTACTCCTCAACGACCGGCCGGATCACCTCGTTGGTCATGTCCAGCTCCAGCTCGCCGCGGTCAATGCCGGGGTTGTGCTGGGTCGACAGCACGATGGCGTCAATGCCGACGGGCCGCCCGTTCTGATAGCGCACGGTGACCTGAGTCTTCCCATCGGGCCGCAGGTACGGGACCTCGCCCGAGTGCCGGGCCGACGCGAGCCGTTCGGAGATGCGATGGGCAAGGGTGATCGGCACCGGCATCAGCTGCGGCGTCTCGTCGCTGGCGTACCCGAACATCAACCCCTGGTCGCCCGCACCCTGGAGGTCATAGGCATCCTGGGACGCGCCGACGCGGGTCTCATGGGCGGAATCGACCCCTTGGGCGATATCCGGGCTTTGGCGGTCGAGGGCCACGAGAATCGCGCAGGTGGCAGCATCGAACCCGATCTCGCTCGAGGTGTAGCCCACCCGCCCGATCGTCGCGCGGACGATGTCCGGAATGTCGATGCGGGCCGAACTGCTGATCTCGCCGGCGACGACGACCTGGCCGGTCGTCACCAGGGTCTCGCACGCCACCCGGGCGTTGTGATCCTCCGCCAGGATCGCGTCGAGGACACCGTCCGAGATCTGATCTGCAAGCTTGTCCGGATGGCCCTCTGTGACCGATTCGGATGTGAACAGACGATCGCTCATGCGCTAGGCCCTTGGCGTTGGGGAGACGCGGGCGAGAATATCACCACGGCTCCGACCCGCAGGTCGGGTCGGATCACTCTTCGATCGCGGGAGCGCGCGCCATGAGGTCGCGCATGCAGTCAGCGACGGGCTTGCCGCCGACGGCCGCAGCGACTTCGCTGCTGATCGGGAGCTCCACGCCCGCGCGATCCGCCAGATCGAGCAGCCGTGCGGCCGTCCACAGTCCTTCGGCGACCTGACCGATGCTCGCCTCGGCCTCAGCCCCGGTGAGGCCGCCCGCGATCAACTCCCCCACACGCCGGTTTCGGGAATGCCCGCTCGTGCAGGTGCCGACCAGGTCCCCCATCCCCGCCAATCCGCGAAACGTCGCATCGTGGGCGCCGTAGGCACGTCCCAGGCGGGTCATCTCAGCGAGTCCGCGGGTGATCAGACTGGCCTTCGCGTTGTCGCCGAACCCCAGCCCGTCAGCCATCCCGGCGCCGATGGCGATCACGTTCTTGGCGGCGGCGCAGAGTTCCACCCCGACCAAGTCGTCGTTGAGGTAGACACGGAACCCGGGGCCGTTGAGCAGCCGCTGCACGCGCGCGCCGAGTGCCAGATCGCCGGCGACGACGGCCGCCGCCGGCTGCCCCTCCGCGACCTCTTCGGCGTGGTTCGGACCGGACAGCACCGCGAACGGCACACCGTCGCCGAGAGCGTCCTGCCAAATCTCCGACAACCGGCGCCCGCTGCCGGGGTCGAGCCCCTTGGTCAGCGACAGCACTCCGGTCCCCGGCGCGATTGCCGCGGCGACGGCCGGCGCCATCGTGGCGATCGCGCGGCTGGGAATCGCGATGACCACCAAGTCCACGTCGCCGAGGACATCCAGGCCGTCAGCGGCGACGATCTCCAGCGAACCGGGCAGCGGGACGCCGGGCAGATAGGCGGAATTGGCGTGCTCGCGCACGAGGGTCGCTGCATGTTCGCGCGTCCGACACACCAGCCGCACCGCGACGCCGTGACGGTCGCACAGGAGTGCGAACGCCGTGCCCCACGACCCCCCGCCGAGCACCGCAACCCTGCCGATGTCGGTGTCCGCGCTCACCCGCCGCGGTCCCGGACCTGCAAGATGATCGGCACGCCGTCGAGGTCGAACCGGCGGCGCAACTGGTTCTCGAGCCAGAACCCGTAATCGCGCGTGATCAGGGACCGGTCGTTGACGTCTAGCCGCAGCGTCGGCGGGGCGACGTCGACCTGCACCAGATACCGCAGCGACAAGCGCCGACGCCCTCCGCGCGGGCCGGGACGCGCTTCGGCCAGTTCGCGGAGCGCCGTGTTGAGCTTGTGTGTCGTGATCCGTGTCCGCCGCCGCTCGTAGAGCCGCAACGCCGCCGGGATCAACCGGTGCAGCCCCTCCCCCGTCTCGGCCGAGCACACCTCGATGAGGGGGCGCTGGCGAGACTTGGCACGCAGCTCACCGCGGATCGCGTCGAGCTCGGGCTGGGCAAGGTCCCACTTGTTCATGACCACCAGCGTCGCGCACTTGGCGCGTGCGGCCGAGTCGACGGCCCGCAGATCCGCGTCGGTCAGACCCTCGGTGGCATCGCAGATCACCAGCGCCACATCACTGCGTTCGGCGGCCTGGATCGCGCGAATCTGGCTGTAGTGCTCGACATCGTCCCGCATCCGTCCCCGCTTGCGCATGCCGGCGGTATCGGTGAGTACGACCTCCCGGCCCTCGAAGTCGAACAACGTGTCGATCGGATCCCGCGTGGTACCGGGGCGATCGTGGACGATCACCCGCCGCTCGCCCAGCAGGGCGTTGACGATCGAGCTCTTGCCGACATTTGGGCGGCCCATGATGCACAACGCGGGCACGCCTTCCTGGCGCGGAATGATGATCTCCGGATCGGGGAGCGCCGCCACCATCACGTCAAGCAGGTCACCGATACCAAGCCCGTGCTGGGCGGAGACGGGAACGACGTCGCCCAGGCCGAGCCCCCACAGCCCCTGCGCCAACAGTTCGGTTTCGCGGCGCTCGCACTTGTTGGCGATCACGATCACCGGGATCTTGGCCGTGCGCAGGTAGTCGGCGACCTCGAGATCGCCCGGGGTCGGGGCCGTCGTGGCGTCGACCACGAACAGCGCCAAGTCGGCGTCGGCAATCGCCTGGCGCGCCTGATCGGCGACCTGACGCCCGATCGGCGTCGGGTCCTCGGCGTCGATTCCGCCCGTGTCGATGAGCTGGAAGGTGTGCCCGGCCCACTCTGTCCCCGCCTGGCGACGGTCACGAGTGACGCCCGGCACCGGATCGATCACGGCGTCCCGGCGTCCGGTGATGCGGTTGAACAGGGTCGACTTGCCGACGTTGGGGTACCCGACCACGGCGATGATCGGCTGGTTCGTGGCCAGCGTGGTCGCCGGAACGACGCCCGCCCGTTTGCCCGGTACGCGATGCCGGTGTTCGGTGGGTTCAGGCATTCGTGTCTCCCGGGGATCGGTCGCGCAGTGCACCGATCGCGTCCATCATGCGGTTGGCGATCGCCTGACTCTGCGCGCTGCGCGAGCCTTTGGGCAGGTCGCTGAAATCGAGCGGTGCGCCGACGGTGACACGAACGGGACCCCAGCGGCGCTGTCCGCGGCTGACCAGGATCGGCATGACCTGCACGCCCTCGACCCGCGCCAAGGCCCCGGCCCCGGGCCAGGCCGGACCGAACTCCCCCTCCGTGTGGCGAGTCCCCTCGGGGAACATCAGTAGTGCCTCCCCTTCGGCCAGCAGACGCCGGGCGGTTCGAATCGCCGACAGGTCGGCACCGCCACGTTCGACCGGGAACACCCCGGCGTTCGCAAACACGCGGCCGACCACGGGAATGGTCAGCAGCTCGCGTTTGGCCATGGAGTAGACCCGGCGACGGGGCGCCAGCGCGTACCCGATCATCGGAGGATCCCACATCGAGATGTGGTTGGCGACGAACAGCGTCGCGCCGTGGCTCGGGACCCGATCGACTCCCACGGCCTGGACGCGGTAGATCCACCGGAAGATGGGGGTCAGCATGATCCGGCCCGTCCACCAGAGCCATCCGACGATCCGGACCTTGGGCGTGTCGTCGCTCATGCGCTGGCCCCGGAGCGCGCCGCGTCGGCCCAGGTCACGATCGTGTCGACAACCTCGGCGATCGAGAGGTCGGACGTATCCAGTCGCACGGCGTCCGTCGCCGCCCGCAGCGGGCTCGCGGCCCGGGTCGAGTCGCGGCGGTCACGCTCGGCGATCGCGGCCGCGACATCGGAGATCGGCTCCGGCGTCCCGGCGGCCGCGAGCTCGGCGCAGCGCCGACGGGCGCGCTCGGCGACCGACGCCGTCAGGAACACCTTGAGTTCCGCCCCGGGCCAGACCGTGGTGCCGATATCCCGCCCGTCACAGACCCACTCGCCGTCGGCCAGGACCGCGCGCTGCAGCGCGGTCACCACGTCGCGGACCCCGGGGTGGGCCGCCACTTCGGACACGGCGGCAGTCACCCTCGCCGAACGGATGTCCTGCGAGATGTCACGCCCGTCAACGACGACCGCGAGGCCGCCGGGCACCGGCCGGATCGCCGGCGGATGGCGCCGGGCAAGCCCGGCGAGCGCGTCACCGTCGCCGATCGCCACGCCGTCGCGGATCGCGAGGTACGCCACCGCGCGGTACATCGCGCCCGTGTCGAGGTACCCCGCCCCGAGGCGCTCGGCGACCGCGCGGGACACGGTGCTCTTGCCCGCGCCGGCGGGTCCGTCGATGGCGATGATCACACCACCGCCCCAAGGGCCGCGAGGTCCGCCGCAAAGCGCGGATAGGAGACGGCCGCGACCTCAAACCCCGCGACACGGACGCCGTCCTGGCTCGCGAGGCCGGCCACGGCCCCGAGCATCGCAAACCGGTGATCATGCCCGGCGTCCATGCTCCCGCCCGGGATCGTCGGTGCGCCGGTGACCGCGAAGCCGTCCGGGAGCTCCTCGGCGTCGACGCCCATGCCGCGCAGGGCGCGCACCACGGCGGCGATCCGGTCGCTCTCCTTGACGCGCAGCTCCTCCGCCCCGCGGACGCGCGTCGTGCCGCGGGCACGGGCGGCCAGGAGCCCGACCAGCGGAAGTTCGTCGATCATCGCCGGCACTTCCTCCGGGGCGACATCGGTCGCCCGCAGGTCGTCGGTGCGACGCACAACGAGCTCTCCCGCCGGCTCGCCGGCCACCTCCGGTCCGGGAATAACCTCGATGTCGACGCCCATCCGGCCCATCACTCCGAGCAGCCCCGTCCGCAACGGGTTCAGGTTGACACCGGGCAGGCGCACCTCCGGGTCGCCGAGCAGCGCTCCGGCGACAAGATGGAATGCCGCGGACGAGAAATCGCCGGGGACCTCGAGATCCGGCAGGCTGAGGTGGGTGACCGGGCCGCGGATGCCGACCGCCCCGCCCTGGGACATCACCTCGACCCCGGACGCGCGCAGCATCCGCTCGGTGTGGTCTCGGGACGGAACGGGCTCGGACACCCACGTCTCGCCCTCGGCGAACAGCCCGGCCAACAGAATGCAGCTCTTGACCTGGGCTGACGAGACTTCAAGATCGTGCCGCATCCCGCGCAGCTGCCCAGAGCCGGAGACGACCAGGGGCGGCAGACCGCCAGGCGAGGTGAACACGGCGGCACCCATGCGGCGCAGGGGCATGGCCACGCGCGCCATCGGGCGCCGGCGCAGCGATTCATCCCCGTCGAGGATCACGTGGTCGGCCTGGGACCCGACGAGCAGCCCCGGCAGGAGCCGCATCAGGGTGCCCGCATTCATGCAGTCGATGGCGGGAGCGGGAATCAGCCCGCGCAGACCGCGCCCGGCGATGATGACCCGCCCGCCGAGATGCCCCTCCACCGGGACACGACATGCCTCGACCGCCCCGAGCGTCGCGGCGGTGTCGGCCGAGTCCAGCGGCGCATCGATGACGACCGTCCGATCGGAGACGGCCCCCAACAGCAGTGCGCGATGGGTAATCGACTTGTCGGTGGGGACGTGCAAGGTCCCCGCCAGTGCGGCGACCGGCGTCGCGAAAAGGGTCGTCATCGCCCCGAGACTACTCGACCGGGTACCCGTCACCCCGGCCCGGAGGCCTCCGGATGCGGTCCCGTCTGCAACCGCGCGCCGTGGACGCGCAGCCAATCGCGCTGCACCCCGTAGGCCGGCCAATGTTCGGCGACGCATCGCCAGAACGCCGGAGAGTGATCCATATGGCGCAGGTGCACCAACTCGTGGACGGTGACGTACTCCGCCACGTCGGGACCCGCCATCATCAGCCGCCAGTTGAACGACAGTCGGCCGGCGGCCGATGCGCTGCCCCAGCGGGTGCGCTGATCCCGGATCGAGATGCCCGTCGGCGCCACGCCGATCCGCGGTGCCCACGCTGCCACGCGCGCGTTGAAGTGCGCACGGGCCGCCGACCGATACCACGTCTCCACCACGGGTCCGAGCGGGGTGTCCCCGGGGACCTCGAGCCCCGCCGACGTGCGACGGGCCCGGCGCCGCGGCGATGCGATCAGCGCGACCGATCCGCCCAGCACGGGAATGCGATCACCAGCCAGCAGCGGGGCGGCGCGGGTGGCCCGGCTCCGGGCAAGGGCCTCGGTGACCCAGTCCGCGCGTGCGGCGACCGCGGTGCGCAGTTCGCGCTCGGACACGTACGGCGGAGCCGTCACGATCAACTCGTCGTCGTGGACACGCAGGGTGATGCGCCGGCTCCGCGGGTGGCGCCGTACGCGGAACTCCTGGCCGTCATGTCCGAGGCGCAGCCGGTCGGTCGGCTTCCGAGACCGCCGCATGTCAGTCGTCGTCGGGCACGGAGCGGGCGACGCGCAGCGCGGTGTCCTCGGCGGCGGCCATGCGCTGGACCTGGACGCCAAACGCGCGCGTCGCGGTTTGCCACACGACCGTGACGAAACTGTGGCGTCCGCGGACGACACCGGCGAGCCCGCCGATGTCGACCTCGTGCGCGAGCGCGCCACCGGGGTCGGGGCTCGCCAACGGGGCGACGGTCTGGCGCAGCAGGATCCGCTGGCCGTCGGGACCGTCCCAGGTCACGATGACCGCCATCGGGCCGTACGGGTAGGACAGGTCCGGCTCCAGACGCGGGCGCGAGCGCCGGAACCCGGCCGGCACCCACGCCGGCAGGACGATGCCGTACCCGACCTCGAACGTGGCCGATTCGAGGTTGTCGAGCCAGCGTCCGTGCCCAATGCCGGCCGCCATCCCGTGCCCGGAGCCGAGGCGGCCGCTGACCTGACCACCCGACGTCTGCAGATCCGCCATCCCCGAACGGTCAAGGCGGCCGATCGGCTCATCGGCTTGGCCGATCGCATCGACACCGAGCAGCATCGAATCCGGCGAGAGACGGATGACCACAATCCCCTCCGGGCCTGCCGGGGTGGTGGTGGCGGATGCTTCCTCGGCCAACAGGGGCAGCGCCGCGCGGGCCTCCGGCGCGAGGCGGCCCACGAACAGGCGATCGCGGGTCGTGGTGCCATCCATGAACGCGACGACCGCACCGATGATCGGCCGCCACCGGCTCGGGATGCCCGGAGGACACAAGACCCGCGCGCGATCTTCCCGGGCCTCGGGGTCGACCCAGGCGACCCGCACACACGTTGGGGGTCCGACCGTCGACACGGCCACCCAGAGCGGACCGGACTCCGGCGGGACGGCCATGACCAGCGGGTGCCCGAGAATCGCTTCCAGGCGGGAGACCGCAGCGTCCATGAGTGGCATCATGGCGCATCAGCCCGGACGATGGCCATCGCGACAGACCGGCGACGGATCAACTACCGTGGCGGACGTGACCGCTCCCGCCACGACCGGGCCCCAGCCGTTCCGCGTGACCCGCCCGGACACCACGCTGGCCGGCGAGCGCATCGGCCACGGCACGCCGATCCTGCTGCTGCATGGACTCACCGCCACACGCCGGTATGTCCTGCACGGGTCGACCGCGCTCGTCCGCGACGGGCGCGCGCTGATCGGGTACGACGCCCGCGGTCACGGTGCGTCGCTGCCCGCCGACGACCCGTCGCGCTACCAATACGATCTCCTGGGCGATGACGCCATCGCCGTCATGGACGCCGCAGACACCGCGCGGGCCGTGCTCGTTGGCCAATCGATGGGCTCGGCCACTGCCATCAATGTGGCACTGCGCCACCCGGACCGGGTGGCCGCGCTGGTCATCATCACGCCGGCCCATCGCGGCGCCCCGAGCCCGAACCCCGAGCACTGGGATGCCCTGGCAGACGGGCTCGCGCAGGGTGGACCCGACGGATTCCTGGCCGCCTACGGTCCCCCGAAGGTTCCGCCGGCGCTGCTCGAGACGACCAAGACGGTCATCCGGCAGCGCCTCGGACGCCACGAACATCCCGAGGGTGTCGTGGCGGCCCTGCGCGCCATCCCGCGGTCGGCGGCGTTTCGCGGCATGGCGGCGCTGGAGCAGATCGCGGTGCCGACATTGATCGTCGCGAGCCGCGACGACATGGATGCCGAGCATCCGCTGGCGGTGGCCGAGGCATATCGCGAACGCATCGACGGTGCCGCGTTCGTCATCGAAGCCGAGGGGCAAAGCCCGCTCGCATGGCGGGGCGGCAGTCTCTCGCGTGAGATCGCCGCGTTTCTGGCCCGGCACGCGTCGACACTGCGCTAGGCGGGTCCCGCCTCCGCGTGGAGTCCGAGCGCGGTGATCAGGCCGACGGCGGACCGGGCGACGTCGGCCCCTGACACACGTACGACGAACTCCCCCACGCCACCGGGCGGCCCCGGTCGGAGGGCGAGATCGTCGATGTTGATATGGCCGTGGCCGAGCGCGGTCGTGATCTCCGACACCGCCCCGGGCCTGTCGGGAATCCCCACCACAATCTCCCACGGCTCGCCCGCGGCCCCGCCGGCGTCGCGTCCGGCCCGCAGCCGCCGGCGACCGTCGGCCGCCTCGGCCACAAACGCGGTGACGGCGACCCGATCGCCGGCGACGATCGCCGACTCCACCTGCTCCAACCGGCCCCGGTAGTCCGACAGCGCATCCAGGACGGCGTCGCGGTTGGCCAGCAGGATGTCGGCCCACAGGGGCGGGTTCGCACCGGCGACACGGGTCAGATCGTCAAACGACGGTCCCGCGGAACGCAGCGCCTCACGTCCGCCCGGGGCGGTCGCGGCGGCCTGGTTGATGAGTGCGGCCGCCAGCACGTGCGGGACATGGCTGACGAGGGCCATGAGCCGGTCGTGGACATCGGCGTCGATGGCCGCCGGGCGGGCCCCCGTCGCCGAAATGATCGAGTAGGTCCGCTCGTACAGGTCCGGACGCGCTTCCGGGCCCGGGGTCAGGAACCATGTGGCGCCCCGGAACAGGTCGGCACGGGCGCCGGCGATGCCGGAGCGCTCGCCTCCGCAGATCGGATGGCCGCCGATGAAGCGGGCGCGCTCATCGTCCCCGAGGGCATCGACGACCACGCGCTTTGCCGACCCGAGATCCGAGACCACGCACCCCGGCGGCGCTGCGGCGAGGGCCTGGCGCACGACGGCAGGCACGTTCCCGAGCGGCGCCGCGACGAACACGACCCCCGCAGCGACCACCGCATCCGACACGCTGGCGGCCACGTCGGTCACCGCCCCGAGCTCGAGCGCGGCGGTACCGGCACCGGGATCGGGGTCATACCCGATGATCGGCCCGATCCCCGCGCCGCGCAGCGCAAGTCCCAGCGACCCGCCCATCAGTCCGAGCCCCAGAATCGCGATCGGTCCTGGGGCCGGACGCACGGCTGGACTCAGCTGGTCGCGGCGACGACGGCCGCTTCGGGGCCCGCCATGATCTTGCCCATCAGATCGACACATCGCTTGACGTCGGCCACCCACGCCGCGAACCCGTCGGCGTAGAGGGCTTGCGGCCCGTCGCAGAGCGCAGTCTCTGGCGACGGGTGGACTTCGACGATCAGCCCATCCGCGCCGGCGACGACTGCGGCCCGCGCCATCGGCAGGATCCAGTCCCGCTTGCCCGCGGCATGCGACGGGTCGACGATGACCGGGAGCCCCGACAGCGACTTCACGACCGGGACGGCCGAGATGTCGAGCGTCGAGCGGTAGGCGGTCTCGAACGTCCGGATGCCGCGTTCGCAGAGAATCACCCGCTCGTTGCCCTCGCGGGCGATGTACTCGGCCGACAGCAGCCACTCCTCGATGGTGGCCGACAGGCCCCGCTTGAGCAGGACGGCAGCCCCGGTCTTGCCGACTTCCTTGAGCAAGTCGAAGTTCTGCATGTTGCGCGCGCCGAGCTGGATGACATCTGCGACCTCGACCACGTCCTCGATCTGCCGGACGTCCATGACCTCGGTGACGACGGGCAGTCCGGTCAGCGCTCGCGCCTCGGCGAGAATGTCGAGCGCCTCACGACCCAGCCCCTGGAAGCTGTAGGGCGAGGTCCGCGGCTTGTATGCGCCTCCACGCAGCAGAGCGGCGCCCGCGTCGCGGACCACCTGCGCGGTGGTCAGGGTCTGCTCGCGGGATTCGACCGTGCAGGGCCCGGCGATCAGGCAGAAATTGTCGCCGCCGATCTTTCGCCCCGAGATCTCGATCGTGGCATCGGGTCCGCGGAAATCGCGGGAGACCAGCTTGTAGGGCTTGAGGATCGGCACGACGCGCTCAACCCCCGGCTCACCCTCGAGCTGCATGCTCGCCACCAGTTCGCGATCGTCACCGATCGCGCCGATGACCGTGACAAATTCGCCGCGCGAGGCGTGTGCCATCGCACCGGCGCGCTCGATCCGTTCGATGACGCGGGCAACCTCGTCGTCAGTCGCCCCCTGCTTCATCACGATCATCATGGCTGTGAGCTGTCCTTTGTCGGAAGTGCTGATGCGGTGGGCGCGACGCGCTCGAGCACCGTCGCCAACGCCACGAGGAACGCGTCGTTCTCGGCCGGTGTACCAAGCGAGACCCGGAGCTGCCCCGGGCATCCAAGTGCCGCGCCGTCCCGGACGATAACCCCCGCCGCGAGCAACCGCTCGTGGATCCCGTCTCGGGCATCCGGCGCAACCAGTATGAAGTTCGCCTGGCTCGGCGTAAAGCGTACTCCCATCCGTTCCAGGGCAGCACCGACGCGCGAGCGCTCGGAGATGGTCTCCTGCACCCTCCGATCGATGGCCGCGGTGTGACGCAGGCTCTCCAACGCCGCCGCCTGCGCGGGTGACGACGCGTTGAACGGCTGGCGGACACGGTCGAGGGCGGCCACCCACTCGGGGCTCCCCATCCCGTACCCGACCCGGAGCCCGCACAGGCCGTGCGCCTTGGAAAAGGTGCGGAGCACCATCAGGTTTGCCCGGGTCCGGGCCTGGCTGAGCGCGCGGCCCCGATCGGCCTCGGTCACGAAGTCGTAGTACGCCTCGTCGATGAGGACCGGGAGATCCTCGGGGATGCCGTCGAGGAACTCCTCGATCCGGGCGGCCGGCACATACGCCCCGGTCGGGTTGTTGGGGCTGCACACGATGACCAGACGGGTGCGTTCGTCGATGGCCGCCGCCATGGCGGCGAGATCGTTGCGGCCCTCGTCATCGAGCGGGACGCCGATCGCCTCCGCCCCGGCGGCCGCTGCCACGTGCGGATACAGGCCGAACGACGGGACGGCGTGCACCAGGGTCGTGCCCGGGTCGAGGAACGCCTGGCCCGCCAACAGCAGTAGCTCACACGACCCGTTGCCGATCACGACCTGTCCGAGATCCAGCCCGTGCAGATCGGCGATTTCACGGCGCAGCGCCCGAGCGGCCCCGTCGGGATACCGGTTGAGGCCCGCAATGCCGGCGGCGAGGACCGCCTGGACCTGCTCGAGCGGCGGGTACGGGCTCTCATTGGAGGCGAGCTTGACCGCCGCCTCGAGGCCGTACCGCTCGAGCACGTCGGCGGTGGTCAGGCCCGGTTCGTAGTGGGGAATCGCGGCGAGCCGCGGAGAAATGATCAGGCTCATCGTCCCCGAGTTTACGAGACCGCGGGCGGCGGCGGTCCGCGGGCGGACCGCCGCGGCCGCCGCGACCGTGCCGACCGGGCTTGCGGGAGCCGCACCCGGTAATTATTGTCAAATTGACATGAGAAGCCTCCTCAAATTACGTCAAGTTGACGGAATTCCCCACATCGCTCATGGCGAAAGGGATCCGGTCGTTGTCGTCGGCAGTGGCTTGGCGGGCCTCCTCGTCGCCGTCCGGACCGCGCAGGCGCAACCTGTGGTCCTTGTGACCAGCGCCGCACTCGGTGACGGCAACACGGCCTATGCCCAGGGCGGGATCGCGGCGGCGGTCGGTCCGGCCGATCGGACCGACGCTCACCTGCAGGACACGCTCGTCGCAGGTGCGGGACTGTGCGATCCGGCGGTGGTCGCCGCCGCGGTCTCCGCGGGTCCGCAGAGCATCGCGATCCTTCAGGCCCTGGGCGTCCCGTTCGATCGGGCCCAAGGACACCTCGCGCTCGGTCGCGAGGGCGCCCATTCGGCCGATCGGATCGTCCACGCCGGCGGTGACGCGACCGGCGCACGCGTCATTGCCGCGCTGCGCCAGGCCGTCCGCGACGATCCTCGGATCGTCGTGCGTGAGCACGCCCGCGTCCGGGAAATCCTGGTACGCGACGGTCGGGTCCGCGGCGTCCTTGTCAACGATTGCGACGGTGGTCTTGCGTCGATCGGCGCCGACGCGGTCGTGCTGGCGACGGGCGGCGCCGGGCGGCTGTTCTCCCGCACGACAAATCCGGCGACAGCGACCGGCGACGGGGTCGCGCTGGCCGTCGCGGCGGGCGCGGCGGTCGCCGACCTCGAGATGGTGCAATTCCATCCCACCGCCCTCGCCGTCGGCGGGTCGCCCCTGCCACTCGTCAGCGAGGCGGTGCGCGGGGCCGGCGCCCACCTGCGGTCTCCTGACGGGTACCGATTCATGTGCGACGAGCATCCGCTGGCCGAACTCGGCCCGCGCGACGTGGTCGCCCGCGCCGTCGCACGAACGGCGCTGCGCGAGGGCGGAGAGGTGACCCTCGATCTTCGTCACCTGGATGCGCAGTGGGTCCACGCCCGCTTTCCGACCGTCTCGGCGGTCTGTTCCGAGGCCGGACTCGACTTGGCGCGGGACCCGATTCCGGTCACCCCGGCCGCCCATTACGCGATCGGGGGCGTGCTCGCGGATCTGCGGGGCCGGACCACGCTGGTCGGCCTGTATGCGATCGGCGAGTGTGCGGCCACCGGACTCCACGGCGCCAACCGGCTCGCGTCGAACAGCCTCCTGGAAGCCGCGGTCATGGCGGTGCAGTGTGCGGACGACCTCACCGACGGGGAACCGGGATGGCTCGCCGCGGACCCTGCGCGCCTGCCCACCCCACCCGACACGGCGCGGGTCACCGATGACGACCGTCCCGTCGGCGAGCTGATGTGGGCCCACATGGGTCTCGAACGCGACGCCGACGGAATGGCCCACGCAGCCGCGACGCTCGAGGGGCGATACGCCGACGGCCCGCCCGATGACGACGGCGCGACGACACTCGCACGCCTGTCGCTGATGGCCGCCCGGCATCGTGAGGAGTCCCGCGGCGCCCACTACCGCCGCGACCTTCCCGAGACCCGCCCCGAATGGGCGGTCCGTGTCGCGTGGCTCGGCGGCGAGCCGCTGTCGGTCACCCACCCAACCCGTTCCATCCGCATCCCGCAACGCGCCAAGGAGGCAGCGTGACCACGTCCACCGCCGTCGGAGCGACGCTCGACGAGCTCAGTCTCGTACCCGTCGAGGAGTTGCGCGACCGCGCATGGGCAGCGCGCCGGGCCCTGGGGGACCGCGCGGTCATCCTTGGCCACCATTACCAAAAGGACGAGGTCATGGAGTTCGCCGACATCACCGGCGACTCGTTCCTGCTGGCCCAGCGCGGCGCCGCCGCCACGCAGGCCGAGCTGGTCGTCTTCCTGGGCGTCTACTTCATGGCCGAGTCCGCCTATGTTCTCGCCAGCCCCGGCCAGCAGGTCGTTCTGCCGGACCTCGGCGCGGGCTGTCACCTGGCCGAGTGCGCAGACATCTTCACCGTGCGTGACGCCTGGGATCAGCTCACGGCGGCGATCCCCGGCAAGCGCGTCATCCCGCTCACATATATGAACAGCGGCGCGGACCTGAAGGCGTTCGTCGGCGAGCACGGGGGCGCGGTCTGCACATCGGGCAATGCGGAGCGGGCCTTCCGCTGGGCGTTGTCCGAGGGTGACGCCGTCCTGTTCTTCCCCGACGAGCACCTCGGCCGCAACACGGGGGTCCGCGTCGGCCTCGACGACGACGCGGGCGTCGTCTGGGACCCGCGCAGCCCGACGCTCGGCGGCATCGATCCCGGAACACTCGCCGATGCGCCGCTGATTCTCTGGAAGGGGTTCTGCAACGTCCACACGACGTTCACGCCGGCCCAGATCACACAAGCACGCGCGGCCGACCCGAATGTCCGGGTCATCGTGCACCCGGAGTGCCCCCGACCGGTCGTGGCAGCGGCCGACGAGGACGGATCGACCGAGTACATCATCCGACGCTGCGCAGAACTGCCCGCCGGGGCCGCGGTCGTCATCGGCACCGATTGGAACCTGGTCAACCGTCTCGCCCAGCAGCACCCCGACAAGCACATTCGGTGCCTGAACGAGTTCATCTGCCCGTGCGTGACGATGAACCGGATCACGCTCCCGAAGTTGACGTGGTGTTTGGAATCGCTCGCCGATGGCGAGATCGTCAACACCGTGACCGTCGACGACGAGATGGCCCGGTGGGCCCGCGTCGCGCTCGACCGGATGCTGGCCCTGGCGTGACGAGCGACCGAATGGCGACGACGGCCGGCGTGGCCGGGCCATCGGTCGCCGAGGTCGTGCGCACCGCGCTTGCCGAAGATCTCGGCGACCGTGGCGACATCACCTCAAACGCCCTGATTCCGGCGGATTTGCGCGCCACTGGCCGCCTCGTCAGCCGGGCGGCGGGAATCTTTGCCGGACGGGAGGCGGGCGCGGAGGCCGGGCGACAGTGCGGCATCGCGATCGAGTGGCACGCCGGACGACGGGACGGTCGTCGCCCCCGGGACGGTGATCGCCGATCTCTCCGGATCGGCGCGCGGGCTCCTTACCTGCGAGCGCACGCTGCTGAACCTGATCGGTCATCTGTCCGGCATCGCCACGATGACCCGCGGGTTCGTGGACGTGCTGCGGACCCTGTGCCGTTCTCGACACGCGCAAGACGACCCCCGGGCTTCGGGCGCTGGAGAAGGCAGCGGTCGTCGCCGGAGGCGGCACGAACCATCGTTTCGGCCTGTACGACCGGGTTCTGGTCAAGGACAATCACCTGGCTCTTGCCGGGTCGGGGCTCACCGATGCCGTCCGCCGTATCCGGGTCCACTCGCCCGACGTTGTCGTCGAGGTCGAGGCGGACGACATCGCCGGCGTGCGTCGTGGGCTCGCCGCCGGGGCCGACTGGATCCTGCTCGACAACATGGACGGCCCGCAGATGGCCGCGGCCGTCGTCGAAATCGCCGGTCGTGCGCAGACCGAGGGGTCGGGCCGGATGGACCTCCGCAGGGCGGCCGACGCCGCCGCAAGCGGGGTCGACGCCATCAGCGTCGGCGCACTCACCCACTCGGCGCCGGTGCTGGACATCGGCCTCGACATCGATCTCTAGGCCGCCCGCCAGGCGCTAGCTGTAACCGCTCACAGGGTTAGTAACAGCCCTTGACCGGGTGAGGGCCCCCGGGGTGTTGTGGAGGTGTCTAAGCCTTCCCGACCCCGGAGGTCCTCGTGAGTCACCCTAATGCGCGCCTGACCCCGCACGGAAGACTCGTTGCGGTCGAACGCGTGGCCGCCGGATCGCGTGTCGCCGATGTCGCAGCCCAGCTGGGTTGCTCGCGCACATGTGTCTATAAGTGGTGGGCCCGCTACCGCACCGAAGGCCGTGGCGGGACTTGCCGATCGATCCAGCCGCCCGCACCGGATACCCGGGCGAACCGCGCCCGAGATCGAGCGGCAGGTGTGCGCACTCCGGCGCGCGCCGTCGTGTCGGCGCGGCCCGCATCGCAGCATGAGCTGGGGATGCGCGGCGGCGACCGTCGGGACGCATCATCCGCCGCGACGGCCTGCCGCACTTGAGCGAGCTCGATGCCCTGACCGGTCCCTGTGCGCCGGCGCCCGCAGGCAGCTGTTCGGTATGAGCGCGCGCAACCGGGCGAGATTGATCCACATCGACGTCAAAAAGCTCGGGCGGATTCCCACTGGAGGCGGACATCGCGCACATGGGCGCGGTGTGCGGCCCAGGCCCGACGCGGTGTCGGCTTTGACTACCTGCACGCGGCCGTCGACGACCACACCCGCCTGGCCTATGCAGAGATCCATCCCGATGAGCGTGGCGTGACATGCGCCGGATTTCTCGAGCGTGCCGCCGAGTTCTTTCTGGTCGTACGGCATCACCCGCATCGAGCGGGTGATGACCGACAATGCCTTTGGCTATCGCCTATCGAGTGATTTCCAGGCGCAGCTTGCACGCCTGGGGGCACGCCACATCCTGATCCGCCCGCATCAAGGCCTGGGCGGGTCCACGCCGATCAGCAGGCTGTCACCAATGCTGTGAGTCGGTACAGCTAGTCGCTCAGGTCGGACCGCAGTCGCCGGGCGTCGCGCAGGTAGACGTGCCGCACATCGGCGCCGTCGCGGACGTTGGCGTGGACGAGCACCCGGATGCACTTGCCGAGTGCGCCGGGGACGTCGATCTCCGAGGCACAGAGCAACGGGACGCCCGTCAGGCCGATCTCACGCGCCGCCACCGCCGGGAATTCGGCGCGCAGATCCGGTGTCGTGGTGAAGATCATGGAGATGAGGTCGTCGGCCGTGAGGTCGTTGCGTCCGAGCAACTCGCCCAGCAGCTCCGACGTTGCCGCCCGAATCGCATCGGCGGTGTCGTCGGCGACGGTAATGGCCCCGCGTACGGCTCGAACGCTCACGGCGCCCATCATATTGTCCGGCGTGCAGGGCGGGGACCCGCGCTGCGGGCGCCGCCGGTGGCCCCGGACGCGGGCGGCTCCACGTAGCCCTGGTTGCGGAGTTGGCGCAGCTCGTCGGCGGTAATCCATCGCCACTCGCCGGCCCGCAGGCCCTGGGCGTCGATCCCCGCGAACCGGATCCGCCGCAGCCGCCGCACCCGGTGTCCCACGGCCAGGCACATCCGTTTGACGATCCGGTTCCTCCCCTCGGTGAGCTCGATCCGGAGCCACGTGCCGCCGGGGTGCTCACGCTCCATGATGTCGATCCTGGCCGGGAGCGTCATCCCGTCCTCGAGGTCGACGCCGGTGCGGAGTGTCCGTACGGTCTCGGCAGAGACGCGCCCGTCGACCAGGGCCTCGTAGATCTTGGGCACCTTTCCACGCGGGTGCATGAGCCGGTTTGCGAGCTCGCCGTCGTTGGTGACCAGAAGCACGCCGGTCGTGTCGAGGTCGAGGCGCCCGATCGGATAGAGCCGGACGTCCTGCGGGAGCGTGTCGAGGACGGTCGGACGGCCCTGCGGGTCGCTCGCGGTCGAGACCACCCCGCGAGGCTTGTTGAGCACCAGCACCCGCAGCGGCTCCGGCAGCACGACCTGCCCGTCAACCCGGATCACATCACCCGGGCCGACCTGCTGTCCGGTGATCGCCGGGATCTCGTTGACGCTCACGCGCCCGTCGGCGACCAGCACCTCGGCCGCGCGGCGGCTGGCGACGCCCGCCTGCGCCAGGGCCCGATGGATGCGGGTTCCCGGTTCCGGCCACTGGGTCCCGCTCATGCGAGCTCGTCGGCGAGGTGTCCGGCGTCGCGCAGGCGGCGGCGGACCGCGGCGGCCTCGTCACCGGTCAGCTCGAACTCGGTGATCGGCGGGAGATCGCCCGGCCCCTTGAGGCCGAACCGCTCCTGGAATGCCGGCGTCGTCCGGTATCGCAACGCCCCGCCCTCGTGGGACCGGCCGGCCTCCTCGATCATCCCGCGCTCGAGCAGCGAGGCAACCGTGGCATCGGCGGACACGCCGCGCAGTCGGCTGATGTCCGGCCGAGACACCGGCTCGAGATAGGCGACGACCGCGAGCGTCTCAAGTGCGGCCGGCGAGAGCCGCTCTTCGGGCGGACGTGCGCGCAGGCGATCGCAGACACCGCCAAGGTCCGGACAGGTCCGCAGCGCCCAGCCCCCGGCGACCTCTGCCACCTCGAGCCCGCTGGCCGGTCCGTGACGTTCGGCAAGCTGCGCCACTGCCCGCTGCACCGGCCCCGGCGCCGCCTCGGTCAGCTCACAGAGGCGGACGAGGCTCAGGGGTTCCGGACTCATGAACAGGAGCGCCTCGATCGCACGGGAGAGGTCCGGACCGGTCATCGTGCCGCCGCCGAGCGATGAACCGTGATGTCGCCGAACGGGACCGGCTGGGCCAGGCGCGCCTCTCCCCGTCGGGCGAGCTCGAGGCACGCAATCAGCGTCATCCCGTGCGCCAGCCGGTCGCCGCCGCTGGTGACGTCCTCGAAGCTCACCTGTCCCGACCGCTTGAGGCGCCCCCGCAGCTCCGCGACGATCTCGCCGACATTGACCCGCTGCCGGTTCATGTGCCGCAGCGACGGCGTCGGCGGCGCGATCATGAGCCGTCGCAGGCACTCGGCAAGTTCCTCGGGCGCATGCCGCGCCAGCGTGCGGTCGGGCAGGCCCAAGGGGGCGCGTCGATACCGCACCGCACCGTCGATGCCGTCGCGGGTGCGCAACCACACGCCCGCACGCTGGAACGGCGCAAACGCAATCAGCTGGGCGGCCAGCCGCTCCCGCACGAGCTCCGCGTCCGGATCCGGACCGACGTCGTCGTCGTCCTCGCCCACGAGTCGGCGTGCCTTGAGCTCGGCGAGGCTGCACAGCAGCAGCACGAGCTCGCCGACGGTCGGCGGATCCCAGTCGTTGCGCTCATCGAGGGTGACCTCAACGAGGTCACGCAGCGGCAGTTCGGCGAGCTCGATCTCCTCGCGGAGCACGAGCGTCAGCAGGAGATCGAGCGGGCCCTCGAAGAGCTCCAGCTCCAGCGGCAGCCGCAGTGGATCGGCGACCCGCAGCCGAGCGCTCACAGCCCCATCGCCGCCTTTGCCTCGTCGAGGACGGGCGCGGCGATGGCCTTGGCGCGTTCGGCCCCTTCGGCGAGGATCTGCTCGATGCGGTCCGGGTCCTCGAGCAGCGCGGAGCGGCGCTCACGGATCGGGCCGATGACGGCCTTGATCGTCTCGGCAAGCGCCCGCTTGTCCTGGACGCATCCCAGCTCGGCCGTGGTGCACCCGGCATAGATCGCCTCGAGGGCGGGCGGCGGCGTCCCGAACAGCTTGTGATAGGCCCACACGTTGCAGACCTCGGGACGGCCGGGGTCGGCTTTGCGGACGCGCTGGGGATCGGTGACCATCGACCCGACGAGCCGGTCGATCTCCTCATCGGTCGACCCGAGTGTGATCGCATTGCCGTAGCTCTTGCTCATCTTGCGATTGTCGACGCCCATGACGAGCGGCACTTCGGCGAGCCGGGCCTGTGGCTCCGGGAAGACGTCGCCGTAGAAGTAGTTGAAGCGTCGGACGATCTCGCGCGCAAGCTCGAGGTGGGGCAGCTGGTCCTGCCCGACCGGAACCTCGGTCGCCTTGTACAGGATGATGTCGGCGGTCTGAAGCAGCGGGTAGCCGAGGAACCCGAACGTGTCGATGGAGTCGCCGAGCTCCTGGATCTGGCCCTTGTAGGTCGGCACGCGCTCGAGCCACGACAGTGGAGTGATCATCCCGAGCATCGCGGCAAGCTCGGCGTGCTCCGAGACGTCGGACTGCCGGAAGATGATGCTCCGGTCGGGGTCGATCCCGACCGCCAGCCAGTCGGCGACCATGAGTTGGCCGCTGCGCCGAATGCCGCGAACGTCTTCGTAGCCGGTCGTCAGCGCGTGCAGGTCGACGACCGAGTAAATGCATTCGGCCTCGTCCTGAAGGCGCACCCAGTTGCCCAGGGCCCCGAAGAGGTGGCCGATGTGCAGTTCGCCGGTGGGCCGCATCCCGGAAAACACACGGGTATGGGCATGCGTAGAGGTCGACACCCCTGCGATCGTACCGACGTGATCGGCCGACCGCAGACCTTGGGGGCCTATCATCGGGCTCCGATGAGCACCCTCGACCCCACCCGCCGGGAGACGCCTGCGACGACCCCGGATGCGCCGGGGTTCTGGTGGCGTGTCCTGATGCCCTTCGTGGCGGTCATCAGTGGCCTGATTGCCCTCGTGGTGGTCTTGATCGTGGCGCTCCTGGTCGTCTCGCACGACATGGCGGACGCGATCGCGACCGTCGTCGGCAGCGGTGTGATCCTGGCGGTGGGGCTCATGCTCGTCCGCCAACTCCCGGCACACGAGCAACGGGCGATCTTCGCCCGCAAGGGCGGCCGGCGGGCCGTCGTGGCGGCCGGCGTCGCGGGTGGCCTGGGGTTTGTCGTCCTGACGGCGATCGTGATCTCGATCGGCACCGCGATCGATTCGGGGGTCCGGGACCGGACGAGCGACATCCCGTCGCCGTTCGGATCGAGCGCCGTCGCCGGGATGCTCGTCGTGATCGGCATCGTCGTCCTTGCACCGCTCGGCGAAGAGTTGCTGTTCCGGGGGCTGATGCTGCGCGGACTCGTTCGGCGCATGGCCTTTTGGCCCGCGGCGGCGTGCAGCGGCGTCGCCTTCGGCCTGTGCCACTCGGACGTGTGGGCGTACCTGTTCTGGCCACGCCTGATCGCGCTGGCACTGGTCGGCGTCGGGCTCGCCGAGATCAACCGCCGGCGCGGCTACTGGTCCGGCGTCATCGCCCATGCCACCATCAACGGGCTGGCGACCGTCGCCCTGCTGACGATCGGCTGATCCGCACCCGGCTCAGGTCTCGGCGAAGAACCGCTCAAGCCCGGCAAGCGTCTCCTCCGGCGCCTCCTCGGCGACGAAGTGCCCCGCATCGACGACCACCCCGCGCGCGTCGTCGGCGACCTCGTGCCAGGACGCCATGACGTCGAACATCCTGCCCATCCGCCCGTGGGCACCCCAGAGCGCGAGCAGCGGCTGAGCGACTCTCCGGCCGGCAGCGATGTCCGCGTCGTCGGCGGCAAGATCGGGACCGGCGGCGGCACGGTAGTCCGCACACGATGCGGCAATCGCCGACGGCGTGAACCTGCGCACGTATTCGTCGGCCGCGGCGGGGTCGATGCTCGCGACGTCGACGGACCAGCGGTCGAGCAGTTCCCGCACGAACCACTCGGGGTCCGCGCCGATCATCCGTTCCGGCAGCCCGCCCGGCTGCAGGAGAAAGAACCAGTGCCAGTAGACGGTCGCGAACTCGAGCTCGGTCCCGCGCAGGAGGGTCCGCGTCGGCAGGATGTCGAGCACCGCCACCCGGGCGACGGCGTCCGGGGCGTCGAGCGTGAGGCGATGCGCGACGCGGGCGCCCCGGTCGTGCCCGATCACGTCGAAGCGCGCGTATCCGAGCGCGTCCATCAGCGCGAGCTGATCCTTTGCCATCTCCCGCTTGGAGTGGGTGTCGCCGTCCGGCGACGGGATGGGGGATCCCGTCTGCCCGTACCCCCGCAAGTCCGGGGCGATCACCGTCCAACCGGACGACGCCAGTCGGGGCGCGATCTTGTGCCACATCATGCGGGTCTGCGGATACCCGTGCAGCAACAGCAGCGGTGGGCCATCTCCGCCGACCCACGCCGCGACGGTGCCCGCGGCGGTCGGCACGTCGATGCGCACGTCGTCGAATCCGTCGAACATAGCCGCCATCAGGCCTCCCCCGCGTCGTCGATATCGCCCACGCGCAGCCTAGCGGCGCCCCCGCCCGATCAGGAAGTGGCGGGACCTCCGGCCGAGTCGCCCCGGCTGCGGACGTTGCGGATCACCAGCCAGGCGATCGCGATAACGGCGGCAGCCACGATCGCGTAGTCGACAACGTGCAGGTGGTGTTCGAACGACTTCCAATTGGCCCCGACGGCCTTACCGATCAACGTCAGCATGATGACCCACGGGATACAGCCGATAACGGTGAACGTGACGAATCGCCCGAGTGGCATCCGGGCGATACCTGCCGGCAGCGAGATGAACGTCCGAAGAATCGGCAGACATCTGCAGACAAGTACCGTCCAGTCGCCACGGACAGCGAACCACCGCTCGGCGGCCTCGAGGCGCTTTGGCGTGACGTGCAGCCACCGGATCTCGAGCACCCATTCGCGACCCTTGTAATACCCGACCCAGTAGGCGATCAGGGAGCCGACGAGATTGCCTGCGACGCCGGCGATCACGACGGGCCAAAACGACTGCTGGCCGGCGCTGACAAGAAATCCGCCGTACAGCATGATCGCTTCACTCGGAATCGGTATGCAGGCGCTCTCGAGGACCATCAGTACGAAGATTGCGATCAGCCCATAGGTTCCGATCACGTTCACACAGAAGTCGACGAACGGCGCAGTGAGGTCAGGCATCGGCGCGGAACACTACCTGCCCGCCCGGACCGGACCGCGTGCGGCGGGTCCGGGACCGGCATTCGGGGCAATCACAGCGGCTGCCGCAGAATCGGGCTCCTGGCCGCGGTCGCCTCGTCGAGGCGCCGCACCGGGGTCGTGTACGGGGCGTTGCGGGCAATCTCGGGCGATGCGCCGGCCTCCGCGAGAATCTCGGCGATGATCGCCGCAAACGCCTCGAGGGTTTCGCGGGTCTCGGTCTCGGTCGGCTCGATCAGCACACACTCGTCGATCAGTTGCGGGAAGTACACCGTCGGAGGGTGCACGCCGAAGTCGAGCATGCGCTTGGCGAGGTCGAGCGTGCGGATCCCGAGCTCGCGCTTCATCGGGCCGCCCGACACGACAAACTCATGCATGCAGTGCCGGTCAAATGGAGTCGACAGGTACTCACCGATGCCGGGCGCCCGCAGCAGCGCCCGCAGGTAGTTGGCATTGAGCACCGCGATCTCCGACGCGCGGCGCAGCCCCTCACCGCCGAGCGAGCAGATGTAGGCGTAGGACCGCACGAACACGCCGTAGTTGCCATGGAACCCCCGGAGGCGCCCGATGCTCTTGGGCCGATCGACATCCAGCGTGTACCGGGCGCCGTCGTCCGTCTCGGTGCGTCCGACCACCGGGACCGGCAAGTACGGGGCGATCCGCTCGGACACGGCGATCGGCCCCGCTCCCGGCCCGCCGCCGCCGTGCGGCTGCGTGAAGGACTTGTGGAGATTGAAGTGCACGATGTCGAAACCCATGTCGCCGGGCCGCGAGATACCCATGATGGCGTTGAGGTTCGCCCCGTCGTAGTAGAGCGTCGCGCCGACCTCGTGGACGATCCGGGCGATCTCGGTGATGTTGGGGTCAAACAGGCCAAGCGTGTTCGGGTTGGTCAGCATCAGGCAGGCCACCCGGTCGGTCGCCTTGGCGCGGAGGTCCTCGAGGTCCACGCCGCCGTCCGCGTTGGTCCCGACGTTGACCACCCGGTACCCGGCCATCGTGACCGTCGCCGGGTTCGTGCCGTGGGCGGTATCCGGCGTGAGGACGATCTCCCGGGGATCGCCCCGGTCCTCGTGGTAGGCGCGCGTCAGCAACACACCGGCCAGCTCGCCGTGGGACCCCGCGCTCGGCTGGAGCGAGACGTGGGGCAGTCCGGCCACCTCGGCCAGACCCCGCTGCAGGTTCCACATCAGCTCGAGCGCGCCCTGGGCGCGCTCCGGGCGCTGAAGCGGGTGCAGGCGTGCGTGCCCGGGCAGGGCCGCGGCCCGTTCGTGCAGCTTGGGATTGTGCTTCATCGTGCACGATCCAAGCGGATAGAACCCCGAGTCCAGGTCGAAGTTGCGCTTGCTCAGACGGACGTAGTGCCGGACGATCTCCGGCTCCGAGACCTCGGGCAACCGCGGGATCTGGGCGCGGCGGAACCTGGCCGGCAGCAGTTCGTCAAGCGGTCGGGCGGGCACGTCAAGCTCGGGCAGGTGACTGGCACGGCGACCCGGCGCACCTCGCTCGAAGATCGTCGCGACGACCTCCCGCTGCTGCGCGGTCTGGGTAAAGTCGGTCGAGGTCGTCATCGCGCCGCCTCCGATCCGGCGAGCGGTGATGGCTGCTCGGCGAGCACCTCGCCGAGCGTCGCAACCAGAGTGTCGATGTCCGCGCGTGAGCGCTGCTCCGTGATGGCGACCAGCAGCCCCCCGGCGTATTCGGGGTAGTCGTGCTCGAGCGCGTAGCCCGGATTCACGCCACGGTCCTGGCACCGGGCGATCACGTCATCGACCGGTGCGTCGACCCGGATCGCAAACTCCCGAACGACCGGCTGATCGTGGAGCAGCGCCACCCCGTCGATCGCCGCCAGCCGGCGGCGCGCATAGTCGGTGCGCTGCAGCATGAGCTCGCCGAGCTCCGGCAGCCCCTGGCGCCCCAGCCAGGCAAGGTAGATGACGCCGGCCAGGGCGTTCAGCGCCTGCGCGGTGCAGATGTTGGAGGTCGCCTTCTCGCGGCGGATGTGCTGCTCGCGCGTCTGGAGGGTCAGCACGAACCCGCGTCGGCCGTCGGCATCGGTGGTCTGGCCCGCGATCCGGCCCGGCATCCGACGAATGTGAGCGTCCGAGGCGGCCAGGAATCCGAACGACGGACCGCCGAAGTCCAACCGGTTGCCGAGGGTTTGTCCTTCGCCGACCACGATGTCGCAGCCCTGATGCCCCGGGGCTTCCAGTATCCCCAGTGTGAGGGGGTCGACGCTGCAGACCGCGACGGCGCCCGCATCGTGGGCGACGGCGGTCAGGGCCGCCACGTCCTCGACCGCACCCAGGAAGTTGGGCTGCTGGATGATGACCGCGCAGGTGTCGGGACCGACTGCCGCCGCGAGCTCCGCGGGGTCCGTCACGCCGTCGACGAGGTCGACTTCCACGACGCGCCCGCCCCAGCCGTGCGCGACCGTCGCGAGGGTCTGGCGGGCGTGTGGGTGCACGCCGCGCGACACGACGAACTCCGGCCGGTCGTTGGCCAGCTTGCCCATATACGCCGCCGAGGCGACCGCGGACGGTCCCTCGTACAGCGACGCGTTGGATACCGGCAGCCCCGTGAGCTCGCAGATCGACGTCTGGTATTCGAACATCGCCTGGAGACCCCCTTGGGAGATCTCCGGCTGGTACGGCGTGTACGGCGTCAGGAACTCCGACCGCAGAATGATCGACTCGATCAGGGCGGGCGCGTAGTGGTCATACATCCCGGCGCCGAGAAAGGTGATCTCGTCGTCGGCCGAGGTGTTGCGGCCGGCCAGCTCGCGCAGGTGGGCGAAGACCTCCTGCTCCGGACGTCCGGACGGCAGATCGAGCGGTTCGGTGCGTCGGACGTCGTCGGGGATCGCACCGAGCAGGTCCTCGATCGACGTGACCCCGATCGCCGCCAGCATCGTGGCAAGGTCGTCCGGAGTCAGTGACGTGTAGTCACTCACGTGTCGCCTCGGTTCGGTCGTCGCTCACGTCGTTCCCGGCTCATGCGTGATCAAGCCCCGCGAGGTAGGCCGTATATGCCGGCTGATCCATCAGGTCATCCAGACCCGCCGGATTGGTGAGCCGCACCCGGACGAGCCAGCCGGCACCGTACGGGTCCGAATTGACGAGTTCGGGTGAGGACACGACCTCGTCGTTGACGGCGATGACCTCGCCGTCGGCGGGCGCGTAGATGTCGGAGACCGCCTTCACCGATTCGAGCTCTCCGTAGGTCCCGTCCGCGGTCACCTGCGCACCGACGGCCGGCGGTTCGAAGAACACCACCTCACCAAGCGCATCCTGGGCGAACCACGTGATGCCGAACACGGCCTCGTCGCCCTCGACGCGCACCCAGTCATGCTCACGGTGATACCGCAGTTCGGCGGGGTAGTGCTCGTCGGCCATGAGGTTCCTTTCAGTCGTTCCGCGGGGACCGCGCAACGAGCGGTCGCCGCACGATGTGTGCCTGCCGCGGCCGGCCACGGACATCGACCACGATCCCGGTGTCCGGTGTGGCCGATCCGGCGGCGACGTACGCCATCCCGATACCGCACTCCAGCAGTGGCGACAGCGTACCGCTGGTCACCGTGCCGACGACGTGGCCGCCGACGAGTACGTCCTGGCCGGGACGCGGGATCCCGGGTTCGTCGAACACGAAACCGACCAGGCGTTCGGCCGGACCGTCCTCGAGGTCCCGCCGTACGGCATCCGCGCCCGCAAAGCCGAGCCCCTCGACATCGCATGCCCAGCGCAGACCCGCCGGAATCGGGCCGCGGGCCCGGGTGAGCTCGTTGCCGTAGAGCGGATATCCCATCTCGGTCCGCAGCGTGTCCCGCGCGACCAGTCCGGCGGGCGTCACGGGTGTCGATCCGTGCAGAAGCGCGTCCCACACCCGCGGAGCAAGATCCCACGGACACATGATCTCGACGCCGGGTTCGCCCGTATAGCCGGTCCTCGCGACGAACGCCGGGACGGTGGCAACCATATCCTCGGTGATCTCGAAGTACTCGAGGCAGAGCGGGGCCGGGGATCCGACCAGCGGCGCCAGGGCCTTCTCCCAGTCCGGACCCTGGACGGCGATCATCGCGATCTCATCCGAGCGATCGGCCACGGTCACGTCGCGACCGGTCGCCAGGGCGGAGATCCGGTCCCAGCAGGCGGCCCGGTTGGCGGCGTTGACCACCAACAGAAAGCGGTCAATGAGCGCGTAGACGATGAGGTCGTCGATGACGCCGCCCTCGTCGTCGAGCATGAGGGTGTACTGCGCCTGGCCGGGCCCGACGGCCGCCAGACGATTCGTCAGGGCGCCGATGAGCAGCGCGCGGGCCTCCGGTCCGGAGACCTCCAGCTGCCCCATGTGGGAGACGTCGAACATCCCGACCCCGCCGCGCACGGCAAGGTGCTCCCCCTTGGGCGAGCCGTAGTCGAGCGGCATCTGCCAACCGGCGAAGTCGCCGAGCTTGGCGCCGGCAGCGAGATGCCGATCGTGCAGGGACGTTGTCCGAGGGGAAATGGCCGACATCGACGTCCCCGACGGTACCAGGGCGTCCGGACCCCGTGGCAGCGAACCGGTGCGCGGCCGCGGAATTTGCGGGCACGGGTCCGCGGCCCGTCGAACCGAATCGACGGGCCGCGGATCGGCCGCGAACTACTTCAGGAAATCCGGGATCTGGAGATCGTCGTCGTCGATCTCGAGGTCCGACCTCTCGCCCGGATCGAGGACGGCCTTGCGCCCGACGTCGGCCGTCGGCCGGGACGGGGCCGTGGTGGCCGCCGCACCCGGGCGTGTCCGGATGACGCTCGTCGTGCCGGCCGCGGCCGGCTCGGCGGCGGCCTCAAATCCGGTCGCGATGACCGTGACCCGGAGGGTGTCGCCGGCCTCGTCGTCGATGACCGCGCCGAAGATCACGTTGCAGTCCTCGTCGGCGGCGCCGCGAATGATGCTCGCCGCCTCGTCGATCTCGAACAGGCCGAGATCCGGGCCGCCGGTGATGTTCAGCAGGACTCCGGTCGCTCCCGACATGCTGGTCTCGAGCAGGGGGCTCGAGATCGCCGCGCGTGCGGCCTCGGTGGCGCGGTTCTCGCCCGACGCCGCGCCGATCCCCATCAGGGACGCACCGGCGTTCTCCATGATCGTGCGCACGTCGGCGAAATCCAGGTTGATCAGCCCCGGGACCGTGATGAGGTCGGTGATGCCCTGGACACCCTGCCGGAGCACGTCATCGGCCATCCGGAACGCCTCGATGATCGACGTCCGGCGTTCGACGACCTGAAGCAGCCGCTCGTTCGGGATCACGATCAGTGCGTCGACGTGCTTCTTGAGGGCATCGATGCCCTCCTCGGCCCGCAGCTGGCGCTGCTTGCCTTCGAAGCTGAACGGACGGGTCACGACACCGACCGTCAGGGCGCCCTGTTCACGGGCGATCTGCGCGAGCACCGGCGCGGCGCCGGTCCCGGTGCCACCACCTTCGCCGGCGGTCACGAACACCATGTCCGCACCGCGGACGGCTTCCTTGATGTCCTCGCGGGTCTCCTCGGCAGCCTCACGTCCGACGCGAGGATCTGCTCCGGCACCGAGGCCCTTGGTCAGGCTTCCGCCGATATGCAGCTTCACATCCGCGTCGCACATCCCGAGCGCCTGCGCGTCGGTGTTGATGGCGATGAACTCCACGCCGCGCACGCCGGCGTCGACCATCCGGTTGACGGCGTTGGTGCCGCCGCCCCCGACCCCGCAGACCTTGATCACCGCGAGGTAGTTGTTTGCTTCCACGTCGTCCGTCCTCCTCGGCCGGGCCTGGCGACCCATGCTGGCCATATCTCTACTCGGACTTGAAGGTTGCCGCCGAGCCCGCCGACTACAGCCTCAACGTCTACTCGAGGGATTGTCTCGACGAGACGAGCCCACGAAAAGGCTGTTTTGACGCTGTTGCGCCGACTCGGACGCTAGGCAGGCGCACCCCACATGTCAAGAGGCGAGACCCGGCATGCGGGCGGGAAATACACGCCTCGACGCCAATATAACCCTTATGTAGAGGTTGAGGTACTGATGGGCGGCACCGTCCCGTTCCCCAGGGCAGGGCGATCTGGGACGCTGAGATCGAGATACGTCGACGATGCAATCGTCTTCGCCGGGACCCGCTGGAGGATCGTGTTCAGCGCGACAGCCTTCTGCGCGAGGAGGTCGAGCGTGCCCAGAATGAGCGCCGGGCCCTTGGTCATCTGCGCGCGCAACTCCCCGCCGACGTAGGTCATGTTCTGGATACGCGGGCGCGTCGACGGTGTCACGAGCTTCAGAAACCCGAGGGTCTGCATCGCCCATGCCGGCAGTGGCCGGGCAAAGCCGGGGATCGATTCGGTCAACACGATCGTCGGCCGAACGAGGCGTCGCGGCGCGGGTGCCATCACCAGACCGCGCGGCGACACGACCACCGACGTCTGGCCAGGAGCCTCGACGATGGCAAACGCCGGGGCCGGGACGACCGCCACGTGCAGCCCCAACGGCCAGTCTCTGGAGACGTGGATGGTTTGAACCCCGGGGAACCGGTCCGCGATCACCGTCATGTCGTCGACCGGCGGCGACAGCAGCGATCCGCCATGGGAGGCGGCCGACGCGAGCGCACTTTGCAACTGGGGCCCGTCGGGACCGCGGTAGCCGGTGACCGTGACGCCGTTGACCGTGAGCACCGGACCGGTCGCAAGCCAATACCCTGCCAAGACGCAGACGACCGCGCCGATCCCGCCGAGGACTACCAGCCGACGTCGTCGCCCGCGTTCACGCGCAACGTTGCGCCGTCGCTCCTCGAGGGCGGGATGCGCCCGGCCGGGCTCCGGCGTGCCGCCGGCCGTCGCCATGCCTATCCCGCCTCGCCAAGCGGCGGCCGGACGATGCCCTTCATCGGATCGAGGAACCGGACCTCCGGTTCGAGGACCGGTCCGTCGTTCTCGGCGACGCGCCTGCGCCCCTCGCGCATCAGCGCGAGCACGTCGTCGGCCCGGCACCCGGGGCCCGCCTCGATGAAGTTGGCGTGGACGGGAGAAAATCGCGCGCCGCCCACGACGAGGCCCTTGCAGCCGACCGACTCGAGCAGGCGCCCGGACGAGTCGCCGGGCGGATTGGCGAACACGCTCCCGAACGTCCGGACCCCCTGAGGCTGCGTCGCCCGACGCTGACCGCGGAACTCACCCAGACGCGCGAGGATCGCGTCGGGGTCGTCGGTCCGCAGGTCGAACGCCGCCGCCGCCACGACCTCCCCGCCGCGCAGGCCGGTGCGTCGGTATCCCATCTCCAGGTCGTCCGGGCCCACCCTGCGACGCCCGTCGGCGGTGCAGACCACCGCCCAGCGGAGGATGTCCTTGAGCTCCGAGCGGTAGGCACCCGCATTCATCGCAACGGCGCCGCCGACCGACCCCGGAATGCTCGCGCCGAACTCGAGGCCGGCGAGTCCGTTCTTCGCCGCCCGCTGGACGGCCCGCGGCAGCGAGGCGCCGCCGCCGCACCACAGCTGGCGATCGCGCACGACGATGGTGGACAGCCGGCCCGACAGCCGCAGTGCCAGGCCCGAAAACCCGTCATCGGAGATCAGCAGGTTGGAACCCTTCCCGATCACGGCCACGGGCAGATCCCGGGTCGCCGCCCACGCGAGCGCCTCGGTGACCTCGCGGAACGAGCGCGCGGTCGCACAGGCGCGGGCGGTCCCTCCGACGCGGATCGTCGTAAACGGGGCGAGCGGGACGTCGTGCGCGAGCTCAAGCGGAATCGTGGGCACCTTCGCGGTCGGGGCCGTCGGGGTAGTCGTACTCCAGCCGGCGCAGCAACTCCTCCCCGAGTGTCGTGACATCACCGGCGCCGAGGGTCAGCACCAGATCGCCGGGGCGCGCCAGGCGCAGCGCGGCATCGGCGGCGGCGGCGAGCGTCGGGGCGAACTCTGCGTGGGTCGGCGGCGGGATCGCCACGGCTATCTGGCGCCCACTGACGGCCGGATCAGGCGCCTCGCGCGCGGCGTAGATATCGGTGACGATGGCGACGTCGGCGGCGCCCAGCGCGGCGGCGAGTTCGGGACCGAGCGCCTTGGTACGTGAGAACAGGTGCGGCTGGAAGATCGCGATGATCCTGGCCTGGTGGCGCTCCCGGGCCGCCGCGAGCGTGGCGGCGATCTCGGTGGGGTGATGGGCGTAGTCGTCGACGACGGTCACCCCGCCGGCCGTGCCACGCAACTCGAATCGCCGCCCGACTCCGGTGAACCCGGCGATCCGCGACGCGGCGACGTCCAGTGGCACACCGCACCAGTCGGCCATCGCAAGTGCACACGCCGCGTTTGCGATGTTGTGCGCGCCCGGAACGGCGAGCGCGAGCGTCAGCGTCCGCCCGTCGCCGAGGAACAGCGGCGTGCCCTCGGGTCCCCGGCGTCCGATCCGCAGCCACGCGTCCGGGCCGTCGCCCACACATCGCACCGGCGCGTGCGACGCAGCGGCCAGACGCCATGCGCGCGGGTCGGGGCCGGCCACGACGATTCCGTCGACGGGAATGCGGGCCAGGAACTCGGCAAACACCTGCTCGACGTCGTCGATGGAGGCATAGGTCGTGTGGTGGTCGTGGTCGACGTTGAGCAGGATCGCGCCCTCCGGCTCGAGGCGCAGCAGCGAGCGGTCGCTTTCATCGGCCTCCGCGACAAACCACGGTCCGGCCCCCCACACCGCACCGGTGCCGCCGCCGCCGGCAACCGTTGCGCCGACGCACGCCGACGCGTCGCCGAGCGCGGCCAGCAGCATCGCGCTCGTCGTCGACTTGCCGTGCGCGCCCGCCACGGCGAGGCCCCGGTGACCGCGCATGAGTGCGGCGAGCAGCTCCGACCGGTGGCGGATCGGCAGGCCGCGCCGCCGGGCCTCGACGAGCTCCGGGTTGTCGGCCGCGATCGCGGTCGACACGACGACCTCGTCGACGCCGGCGCCGACGGCCGTCGCATCGTGGCCGACGCGAACGTCTGCCCCAAGTGCGACAAGGTCGTCGAGAACCGGGGAGGCCGAGCGGTCGGTACCGCTCACCCGGTAGCCGGCCTGCAGTGCCAGGCGGGCCAGTCCGCTCATGCCGGCCCCGCCAATTCCCACCATGTGCAGATCCGGCAACGAGGCGTCGGTCACCTGGCGGCGATCCCCAGCACGAGGTCGGCGATTCGGTCGGCCGCCTCCGGCTTTCCGACCTCACGCGCAGCGTCACCCATGGCACTGAGCCGCGGGCGGTCCGACAGCAGCGCCCCGACCAACTCCCGCAGGCGCGGGCCGGTGCAGTCTTCGTCGGGGAGCAGCACCGCCGCGCCGGCGCTCACGAGCCACTTCGCGTTGGTCGTCTGATGGTCGGCGGTGGCGTGCGGATACGGGACCAGAATGCTTGGCCGGCCCAGCGCCGCGAGTTCGAAGACGGATCCACCTGAGCGGGAGACGACCAGGTCGGCGGCGGCGATAGCCTCCGGCAGATCGTCGAGGAACCCCTCCAACCGGTAGTCGGGACCCGGCCCGTCGGCTCCGAACAGCGCCCGGGTCTCCTCGACCTGACGGGGCCCGGCGACGTGGATGACCACGAACGGTGGGGTCCTGCCGAAGGCATCGACGGCGGCCCGGTTGATCGAGCGCGCCCCCTGGGAGCCGCCCACGACCAACACCACGGTGGCATCCGGAGCGACGCCGAACCGCCGGCGGCCGCTGGTACGGGTAGCCGCCCGCACGGACCGGCGGACCGGACGCCCGGTGACGATGTATCGGCGCCCACGGCGTCCGGCGACAGGGAATGCCAGGGCCACCCTCCGGCACAGCGGCGCGATCAGCCGATTGGCCAGCCCGACATGTGCGTCCGCCTCAAGCGCGACGACCGGCCGCCGGGTCAGCCATGCGGCGATGGCGACCGGACCGGCCATATACCCGCCGCCGGTCACGACGGCATCGACATCGCGACGTCGCACGATCCGGATCGCCCTCGGAACGGCCATGAAGGTCATTGCGACGGTGCGCAGGTTGCTCAGGGACAGGCTGCGCCGGAATCCCTGAAGCGGGATGCTGTCTTCCGGGAACCCCTCCGCGGCCGCGATGCCCGTGCCCGCACGGCCGCGGGCGGTGACAAACGCGACATCGACCGCGCGATCACGCAGCGCTTCCGCGACCGCGAGCGCCGGCATCACGTGCCCGCCCGTCCCGCTGGCTGCGATGAGGACCCGCGTTGGCTGTTCGCTGAGATCGTTGGGCACGGTCACTTCGGCGGCTAATGCTAAACAGGATCCCGGTGCCCGCGAGGAGCACGACGAGGCTACTGCCACCATAGGAGACGAACGGGAGGGGTACGCCAGTCACCGGCATCACGCCGAGGGAGGCACCCGCGTTGTCAAGCGCCTGAACGGCGATCAGCGAGGCGATGCCCGTCGCGAGCAGGCGCTGATGGAGATCGGGAGCGCGCATCGCGATGCGAAAGCCCAGGAGGACCACGGCCGTGATCGCCACGAGGACCGCGGTGATCCCGATGAACCCGAGCTCCTCGCCGATGGAGGCGAGGATCATGTCGCTGTACGCCTCGGGCAGGTAGAACGCCTTCTGGAGCCCGCTGCCGAGGCCCACGCCATGCAGCCCGCCCGACCCGACGGCGATCTGCGCCTGGACCGTCTGGAACCCGTTCGTCGTCGCCTGGTGCCACGGGTCGAGGAACGCCAGCAGCCGGGCGCGGCGATACGGCGCGGCGGCGATTGCGACCGCGGCCAGGCCCGCCCCGATGCCAAGGGCAAGCGCGATATGGCGGGGCTGAGCGCCGGCCACCAGGAGCATCGCCAGGCCGACAAACGCCAACGTGGTCGCCGTCCCGAGGTCCGGCTCGAGCAGAATCAACCCGGCCATCCCGAAGGTCACGATCATGTACGGCGCCAGCCCGCGGAACGTCCCCAACGCCCGGGGGTTGCGGGCGACGGCCGCGGCAACCCAGAGCACGAGCGTGAGCTTCGCGAACTCCGACGGCTGAATCTGGCCGAAGACCGGTACCGCGATCCACCGTCGGGCGCCGTTGACGTTGACGCCGATACCGGGAACGAGCACCGCCATCAGCGCGAAGATGGACGCGACCAGACCGATACTCGCCACGCGCTGCAGGAACTTCGGGTCCCAGTGCCGGCAGAACAGGAATGCGGCGCCACCGATCAGCGCGTAGAGCAGCTGCTTCTCGGCGAAGGCGTACGGACTCGTCCCGGCGAGCACCGCCTGGGCCGAGGTCGCCGAATAGACCATGACGACGCTGAAGCACACAAGCCCGAAGACGATCGCCATCATCGTGCTCTCGGGGGCGGATCTGACTGCCGCTGCCGTGCGCGGCTTCGGTCCGGCCTCCGGTCGTGCGGTCACGGGACGCAAGGATCTGGCACGGGTCGTCACGTTGGGAAGGAATTCCCGAATCCCCCGCGATGTCCTCGTGACGGCTCACGGCGCTTCACTGCAAACTGCGGGGTTTTCTTCCCGCCCCGCGCGACGGCGACGTCGGAATCCCGGAGACCATCGGGCGGGCGCGAGTCGAACCAGTTTCGAAGGTGCTATGTTGCCGCAGCGCCGAACACGGGCGGTTAGCTCAGCGGTAGAGCACCTGCCTTACAAGCAGGGGGCCGGCAGTTCAAATCTGTCACCGCCCACTGACTGGCCCGGTCAAACCGGCCACGGGGGCGTAGCTCAGCTTGGTTAGAGCACCGGACTGTCAATCCGGAGGTCGCGGGTTCGAGCCCCGTCGCTCCCGTCAATAAAAGCCCCGCTTATGCGGGGTTTTTGTCGTCACCACGTGGCCGAGACCGGCAATCCGAAGCTCGCCTGCCCTGCCCCGCTCGCGACACGATCGCATCGGCAAGGAGCGCATCCGCGCAGCGGCGGCGTCCAGCACGACGATCGTCACCCTCGGGTCCAAACTGCGCCCGTGCTCGGATAGCGTGGTCGGACTCATGACGCGATTGAAGTCCGCGCTCGTCGTCCTGGTCACCGTTTGGGCGATTGAGGCCATCATTGTGCTTCCGGTCATGGCCATCCGGGGGTCGAGCGGCGCCGCGCTGGCGGGAGCCTTCGTCTTCGCCGGGATCGTCGCACTCCTGATCGTTGGGGCGCCCGTGGCAATGGCAGAAGTTCGGCGGCGCAACGGCGGCTGATGACTCAGCGACGGCGCGGCGGAAGATGGAGCTGGTCGTCGACCGTCGCCCTGCCGCTCGTGGCGGGTGGACCGCGACCTTTGGCTAGTCATGGTTCTCGAACTCGTGGTGCCAATCGCGCGGTCCGCCCGGCGGGGCGTAGGTGGTCTGGGCGAACTTGGCCATGATCGAGAACCCGTTGCGCTTCCTCGCCGGTGAGGAGCGATCGGGTCATCAGCCGTGCGATGCGCCCGCTCGAGCGGATTCCCGCCAGCACGATCGCGGCGACAATGGCATCGGGCGTCTCGTAGATCGCCAGTCCGTCGTGATCGCCGAACATCCAGTAGAACGAGAGCAGCCGTCCGCCGTTTGCCTCGATCACGCTCCGGGCGGCGGCCTCCCGGTCTTCCGGGCGCTGGACCATCTCATGCCAGGCGGCGCTGGTGTACGAGAGAAAAGGTCAGATAGGTCGGCATCGTGTACCTCGGCTGTGGGCGCCGCCGACGCGTTGCCAAGACTCCAGGCAATGCAGGCGGCATGACTTCTCCGTCAGAGATCACGCTACGACCGCATGCGGGTGCTCCCGCGGACCGATCCCGGACCCGGGTCCCGATTTGGTCGTATTTTCCGGCAACCCACCTCGGACCGTGGGTGGTGGTAAACGGTCCGGCCGGAATGTCGTCCCAACGTGCACCGCGATCGCCCACGAACGGCCGCGGTGGTCCTGGAATTTACTAGCGCTTCGACATATATTCGCTAGTAGCAGTGGTGCCGTGACGGCAGGCCGCTTCCAATGGGGAGGAAGTGCGCCGCACCTCCGTCGCTTCCCACCCTGCGCGTCCGGCGGGCGAGTTTGAGAGGGGCGCCCGTCGGGCACGCACAAGGCGCTCGCCTGAGCCCCTCATTCTTGTCAGGCAAGCGTCTTGTGCCTGAGCTCACGCGCGCGGGCCCGTCGACCCACGGTCGCGATGGAGATCATCCGGATCCCGCACCCGACGGCGACGCCCGCCGAGGTGAGGCGCCCAATCTGGTGATCCGGTTAAGCAGGACACGGCGGGCTTGCACCTCGACGGATGTCAACGTACCGTGGCTTCTCGATGCGTACACGTGCACTGCGGGCCCAGTCGGGCCTCGCCGCGGCGGTCGGGGTCGGGGTCGCGATCCAGATCTACCTCATCGCCGCCTACATCTTTCACGCCGGGTCCGGCGCACTGTCGGCCCACAAGGGCGTCGGCTACGTGGTCCTCGTACTCGAGGTCTTGGTCTTCCTGGCGGCATTCCTCGCGTGGCCCGGCAACCGTCGTGCAATCCTGATCTCGTTGGCGCTTCCGGTCGTGGGCATCATCCAGATCGCGTTCGCGGGGGAAGTTCGTGGATCGGTGCGATCCACGGCCTCGGCGCACTCGCGGTGATCGGACTCTCGGGAATCGTGCACGTGATGTCGATGAAGGAAGCGCGACGCGAAACCGCGAACTGACGATGACGGGCATTCGCACCAACGACGGTCACGCGTCGCCGGGTCGCAGGACGCCACGACGACGGACTTCGGTGAACGTGTGATCAAGATCGAACGCCACGAAAAGGGTCCCCGCCTGTTTGTCGCGGGACGGCGTCTTCACGAATGCCACGCCGGCCTGGTGTTGCTCGGTGTCGCGCTCCTGATGCGGTTGGTCCATTTCGGGGACGTGCAGGTTCCCACCGGCGTCGTCGCCGTGATTGCACTGCTCGGTGCCTACATGGTGATCAAGGACGCCCGCGACTTCGTCCCGCGGTGGCGGGACACCGCGTCCTGGAGCATGGGCATCCACCGCCGCGAGTTCGCGCTGCGACCGAACCCGCGCGCCTCATGGGCGCCGATGATCATCGGCGGCATGGTGATCGTGGCGGGCATCGCGACCATTCTGGCCGCCATCCGCCCGGAGCTGGGAACCCACGCGCACGCGGTCAACCCACTGATGAATCAGGGTCTGCGAGGGTCGATCCACGCGGCGGCGCTCCCGCTGGGCCTGCTGTTGGTGGTGACCGGGACCTATCTGGCGCGACGTCGACGCGGTGCCTGGCTGTTGGCGCTGATGCTGCTGACCCTCGCAGGGCCCGCTGCCCTCGCCCACCGCGATCTCGACGGTGCCGTGGTCGCGTGGTCATTGGCGCTGACGCTCGCGGTCACCGGCAACGCGTTCACGGTGCGGCGCGATCCGAGCGCGATCCGGGTGGCGCTGATGCGCATCCCGATCGTGGGCGGCATCGCGATCCTTACGTCGGTCGGTGCCATCCTGGCCGCCTACCGTCACGTCACACCCGGCCTGACCACGTCCCGGCTGATCCGCGAGACCGCGGACCTGATGACCTTCCAGAACGGCCCGCTGGCCTTCGGAACCCACGCACACTGGGTGCCGCTGGGTGTCGGCCTGGTGTCGGTCGCCGCACTCGTCGCCGCGGCCGCGCCCGTCTTGCGGCCGCTCGCCCACCCGCGCCAGCCGGCGCCGGACTCGGCGCGCGCCCGCGCGCAGCGCCTGGTGTCCCGCTACGGCGACGACTCCCTGAGCTTCTTCAAGCTCCGCAAGGACCTGAACTATCTGTTCACCGCGGATCGGCAGGCGTTTCTCGGGTACCGGATCAAACGCGGAGTCCTCGTGGTCAGCGGCGACCCTGTCGGTCCGCGCGAAGCGATGCCCGGGCTGGTCCGCGACCTGTTCACGTTCGCCCAGGACCACGGTCTGCGCGTCGCGGCGATCGGTGCCAGCGCGGCGATGGCCGACATTTACGGCGAAGCCGGAATGCGCGCGGTCTACATCGGCGACGAGGCAATCGTCGACACGAGAACCTTCTCGCTCGACGGACGGCCCATCCGCAAGGTCCGCCAGTCGGTGACGCGCATCGAGCGCGCCGGATACACCCTGTCGATCGCGCGGGTCGGTGACCTCCCATCGTCCGAGCTGGCCGCACTCGATCAGATCTCCGAGCGCTGGCGCGCCGGGGCACCCGAGCGTGGTTTCTCGATGACGGTCGACGAGCTCGGCGGCTACGGCCAAGACGAGAGCCGGGTCATCGTCGCCCGCGACTCCGACGACGTCCCGCGCGGCTTCCTGCACCTGGTGCCGTGCGCCGGCCGGCCGGCGATGTCGCTGTCGCTGATGCGCCGCGATCCCAACACCCCGAACGGGCTGATCGAGTTCATGATCGCGCGTGGCATCGGCGAGCTCCGCGACGAGGGGATCGACGAGGTCTCGCTGAACTTTGTCGCATTCGGACGCATCCTCAGGGAGCCCCGGACGATTCTCCAGCGCACACTGCGGCGCACCCTCATCCACTTCGACAAGTGGTTCCAGATCAATCGCCTGCAGCACTTCAACGCGAAATTCTTCCCGCGCTGGGTGCCGCGCTACATGATGGTCGACGGCTGGAGCGCAGCACCGCGCGCCGGTATCGCCATCATGGATCTTGAGGGCCAGCTCCCGCAGATCCGTGCCGGTCGGCCAGCGGCCGACGCGTCCGGACACCATGCCGGAAGCCCGGCGGCCGACACCGCCTAACCCTCGACCGCGTCCCGCAGCGCCCCGGGGACCGGAACAAATCGCGGAATGACGACTCCGTCCAGGATGTCGAGGATTCCCACCTGCGGGATGCGCGCACTCTCGGGAAGACCCGCGCGGTAGCGTCGGTACGCCCGCCCCTTGACGCCGCGCACCGCCACGAGCGGATCCGCATCGACGACGTACACGGCACCCGGGGAGAAGACGGTCGTCCGGCCGGCGCGGCCGAGAAACGGCATGTGGAAATGGCCGAACACGATGCAGTCGACGTCGGTGAAACGCCGTGCCAGTGCCCGTGGTACCCCCGCCATCACCGGTCGCCCGACGACAATTCCGGCCGCCGCCGCAGATGCCTCGGCGATCCGTCCGCGATCACCGTGGGTGACGCCGATCCGCGCGCCGCCGACGGACACGATCTGCGCACGGGGGAGCTCGAGCCCGGCCCGGCGATCGTGGTTGCCCTCGACGGCGACGACCGGCGCCACCGCGCGGAGCTGGTCGAGGACCGCCGAGACCGTGACGTCGCCGGCATGGATGATCAGGTCGACCCCTGCGAGCGCCTCACACACCCCGGCCGGAAGCGCCGGCAACGCCTCGCCGACGTGGGTGTCGGCAAGCACGCCGATCCGGTAGCGGCGACGTGGCTGCCCCGCGGCCGGCATCCCGGCCGCCGCTAGAGCCCCATCGCGTGGTAGCCGGCATCGACAAAGAGCGTCTCGCCGGTCACCGCCCGCGCCAGCGGGGATGCCAAGTAGAGGCCGGTGTCCCCCACCTCGTCGACGACGATTTCGCGGCGGAGCGGGGTCCGGGCGGCAATCTGGTCGGCCATCTCCGAGAACCCGGGGATTCCGCGGGCGGCGAGCGTTCGGATCGGACCCGCAGAGATCGCGTTGACGCGGATGCCGCCGTCACCAAGATCCCAGGCCAGGTAACGGACAATGCATTCGAGCGCCGATTTGGCGACCGCCATGACGTTGTAGCCGGGCACCGCACGATCGGCGGCGATGTAGGAGAGCGCCATGATCGACCCGCCCCCGGCCGCGCGGAGATGCGGCTCGGCGCGCTTGGCCAACGCGATCAGCGAGTACGCCGAGATGTCCAGCGCCAGCGCGAACCCGTCGCGGGAAATGTCGGTGAACCGACCGGTCAGGTCCTCGGGGCGCGCAAAGGCAACGGCGTGCACGAGGGTGTCGAGCCCGCCCAAAGCGGCGACCGCCTCGGCGAATGCCGCGTCCATCTGGGCGTCGTCTTGGACGTCGAGCGGAACGACCGGTGTGTCACCGGACAGCTCGTCGGCGAGGCGCCGGACGTCGCGCTCGGTCCGCTCGTTCTGATACGTGAGCGCCACCCGAGCCCCCTGGGCGTCCAGGGCCCGCGCGATCGACCATGCGATGCTGCGCTTGTTGGCCACGCCCACCACGAGGGCCCGCTGACCTTCGACTATCCCGCTCATGCATCCTCCCCAATTGGCGCCGGCCGCGAGACGCTAGCACCGCCCCGCAGGCGATGACGCGCCGACCCCCGGCCGGCCCGGTCTGCGCTTCTCGCGCGACCATCGGTCGCAAGTTTTAATAAGCTCTAGGCGTTCGCGGCCGGTCCGCGGACGTAGACGGCCTTCGCGTGCGGGCGGCGTCCCTGGTCCGGGACGCCTTTTTGCGGGCGACGCCCGATCCACCGGAACAATGAGGGGACTCACACGACCATGAGCACCAACTCCGCTCCACAGGGCGTTGAGATCCTTGGCGCGGCCAACGCCGCCACCGCCGAGATTCTCACCCAAGACGCACTCGCGTTCGTCGCAGCGCTGCACCGTGCGCACAACCCGCGCCGCAAGGAATTGCTGGCCAAGCGGGTCGCGCGCGCCGAGGCGCTGACCAACGGCGTCCTCCCGGACTTCCTTCCGGAGACCGCCGACATCCGCGAAGGCGACTGGACCGTAGCCCCTGTACCGGCGGACCTGCAGGACCGGCGCACGGAGATCACCGGACCCGTCGACCGCAAGATGATCATCAACGCGTTGAACTCGGGCGCGAAGGTCTTCATGGCCGACTTCGAGGACTCCAACACGCCGACCTGGGACAACACGATCGACGGCCAGGTGAATCTGCGTGACGCGGTCGCCCGGACGATCAGCTTCAGCCAGCCCGGCAAGGAGTACGCGCTCGGCGAGAACATCGCGACCCTGCTGGTGCGCCCGCGTGGCTGGCACATGGTCGAAAAGCACGTCCTGGTCGACGGTGAGCCGATTTCGGCCTCGCTGTTCGATTTCGGCTTGTACTTCTTCCACAACCACGCCGAGCTCAAGCGTCAGGGCACGGGCCCGTACTTCTATCTCCCGAAGATGGAGAGCCACCTCGAGGCTCGCCTCTGGAACGACGTGTTCATCCAGGCCCAGGATGCCCTCGGCGTGCCGCAGGGCACCATCAAGGGCACGGTCCTGATCGAGACGATCATGGCGGCGTTCGAGATGGACGAGATCCTCTACGAGCTGCGCGATCACTCGATCGGCCTCAACTGCGGCCGCTGGGATTACATCTTCTCGTGCATCAAGAAATTCGGTTCCGACCCGAACTTCGTCCTGGCCGACCGCGCCCTTGTCACCATGACGACCCACTTCATGCGCTCGTACTCGCTGCTGGCGATCAAGACCTGCCACCGGCGCAACGTGCACGCGATGGGCGGCATGGCCGCACAGATTCCGATCAAGAACGACCCCGAGGCCAACGAGCAGGCGCTCGCCAAGGTGCTCGCCGACAAGGAGCGCGAGGCCACCGACGGCCACGACGGCACCTGGGTTGCGCATCCCGGTCTCGTGCCGATCGCCCTCGAGGCGTTCGACAAGCACATGCCCGGACCGAACCAGATCGACCGCAAGCGCGAGGACGTCAACATCACGGCGGCCGACCTGCTGCAGTTCGAGCCGCGCGGCCCCATCACCGAGTCCGGCCTGCGCATGAACATCAACATCGCGATCCAGTACCTCGGGTCGTGGCTTGGGGGCGTCGGCTGCGTGCCGATCTTCAATCTGATGGAGGACGCGGCCACCGCCGAGATCTCGCGGAGTCAGGTCTGGCAGTGGGTCCACAGCCCGCTCGGCGTCCTCGATGACGGGCGCACGGTCGACCTGCCGCTGGTCCAGGCGATCATCGTCGAAGAGCTCGGCGGAATTCTCGCCGAGCGCGACGGCGATCCGACCGGCAACTACACCCGCGCAGCGGAGCTGTTCTTCTCGCTCGTGGAGCCCGAGCAGTTTGCGGACTTCCTCACGCTGCCGGCCTACGACCTGATCGCCTAGACGGCGTCGCACGGTCCCGGGTTCACCCCCGGGACCGTGCCCGGCCCACATGCTGCTCGCAGTCATCCGTCACGGGATCGCCGAGGACGCCGGGCCGGCGACCAGGTACCGCGACGAGCCGCGCCGCCTGACCGATCAGGGCGTCGCCCGCATGCGGAGTGCCGCGGCGGGGATCGCCAGGCTCGGCATCCGTCCGGAGGTGATCCTGTCGAGCCCGCTCGCCCGCTGCGTCCAAACGGCGGAGATCGTCGCCGCCGCGACGGCGGCCGACGTGCACGTCCACGCCGCGCTGCGTCCGGGTGCCCGATCGGCGGCCCTGCTGGATCTGTTGGCCGGGTATCCGGACGCGGACTGCGTGGCGGTCTGCGGCCACCAGCCGGACCTGTCGGAGATCACCGCCGACCTCTCCGGAAGCGCGGTCAACTACCGCCGCGGGATGCTCGGGGTCATCGATCTGGGCGTCTTGCGCCCGCGGGGCGGGACGCTCGTGGGGCTGTACCCGCCCAAGGCCCTCAGGGCCCTGGGCACGCCGGACGGCCGCGACCGCTAGGCGTGAAAGTGGGCCGTCGGTTCGACCGACCGCGAGAAGTACACGATCAGGTCTTCGGGAAGGACGGACTCGGCTCGGTCGACCAATGACGCGGCGACCTCCAGGCGGGCGTCGCGCGTCTGTGCGGCAAGCGCCTCCCATCCCGCGCGCTCACCGGCGCGCTCCGGACCGTCCGCGAGGTCGGCCATCGTCATCGCGATCTTCTCGGTCGGCTGCGGGGCACAGAGCATGGCGTGGGCGTCGACGAGCAGCACGAGGCGGATCCACGGCTGGTTGCCGTACTCGCGTGCGTTGGTCACCCATGTCGGGACGACCCAGCGCTCGACGTCGTCGACGAGCCGGCTCCAACTCTCTGGCGCATCGGCCACTACAACTCCTCCAGCAGCTCGGCCTTCTTGGCCTGGAACTCATCCTCGGTGATCAAGCCCTCATCCCGAAGCCGTCCGAGTTCACGGATGGTCGCGAGCGGATGGGATTCGGCTTCGCCGGTGTCGTGATCGTGGGCATTGTCGGAGACCCACCGCGACGCATCCTCGGCGGCCTGCCGAATCATCTTGCCGGCCTGATCGGCAACCTTGACGAGCTCCTCGAAGAGCTCCCGCATCGCCTGGCGCATTTCATCCTGCGGATCCATACCGTCAGGTTAGCGCCTCCGCGGCGTGGTGGGGTGTTGGTCAGACGTGGGTCGGACAGGTTAGAGTGTGCCGAACGGCACGAACTCAGGAGTCGTCCCATGATTGCTGCAGGCCAGCCCAAGCAACCCGCTGGTCGGTCGCGACACGCCCGTCACACCGAAGTCCTCGACCGTTGGCCCGTGCTCGCCGAGCACTGGGCCCGTGAGCTCGAGCACCGGCGGGTGTCGGCGCAGTCACCGGAACGCACGCCGATGCAAGGCATCAGCCCCTTGGCCGCGATCAACCGCAAGCTCGGGCTCCCCGACGACCACGGCGCCGACGCCATCGCGGCTCCGGCCTGAGCTGGCGGTGGGCGCCGTCGACCGCTTCGCTGCTAGGTTCGCCGCATGACCACGACGGACAGGCAGATCCAGGAGGAGCATCGCACCACCCTCGCGCGCATGGCCGTCGATGCGGTCATCGCCGTCGCCGCCTGCGCCGAACGCGACCTTGACCGCCACGCGGCCGAGTTCGGGATCTCCGATGCCAAGCTCGAGGTGCTCGAGGTGCTGTCGTGCTGCTCCGGGCGCCGCGCCTGCCTGTTTTCGCTCGGCGACCGGCTCGGGGTCACGCGCCCCAACATCACCAAGCTGGTCGACGGGCTCGAGCGCCAGGGCCTGGTCACGCGCATCCCGCATCCGGTCGACCGGCGCATGGTGCAGGCCCAGCTGACGCCCGAGGGCGCCGCCGTTGCCGCGCGCGCGCTCCCCGGCCGGGTCGATCTGATGGAACGTGCCTGGGCGTCGCTGGACGACGCCGAGCTCGAGCGGCTCGTCTGGGTCCTGCGACGGGCCGCGTCCGAGCTCGCCGAGGCCCGTCGACGCACCGGCGACGCACAGACCTGAGCGCGCGAAATCGTCCGATTGGGCGAGAAACCGCAAAACCTGACAAAGCGTCTTGTAATTTTGCGTTACAGACAAGGCGCGCCCGACGCGCCGGTGCCTCGAGAGGAGTCCCTATGCGCGTAGGAGTCATGGGCAGTGTCGTGCTGATCGGCGCTTCGGTGGCACTCGCCGCCTGCGGTTCGAGCAGTTCGTCATCGACCCAAGGGTCGACAACGGCCACCGATCTGTCCGCGTGCACGCCGTCCGCGCTGAAGACGCACACGGCGGGCACGCTCACGGTGGCGACCGACTCGCCCGTGTACCCGCCGTACTTCGTCAACAACACGCCGAAGAACGGCCAAGGGTTCGAGAGCGCGGTGGCCTACGCGGTTGCCAAGACCCTCGGCTACGCGCCGACGGCGGTGAAGTGGACGACGGTGCCGTTCGACTCGTCCTACACCCCCGGGCCGAAGAACTTCGATTTCGACATCAACGAGATCTCGGTCACCCCGGCCCGATTGAAGGCCGTCGACTTCTCGTCGCCGTACTACACGGCCCCGCAGGCGGTCATCGTCAAGAAGGGCTCCAAGTACGCCACGGTCACGAACCTGGCCGGGCTCAAGGATGCGACCCTCGGCGTGCAGATCGGTACGACGAGCCTGAGTGCCGTCAACGACCTGATCAAGCCGACCAACCAGGTCAAGGTCTACAACACCTCCAATGACGTGGTCAACGCACTCAAGGACGGGCTCGTCGACGGGATCGTCACCGACCTCCCGACGGCGTTCTACATTACCTCGGCCCAGGTGCCGAACACCGCGATTGCCGGACAGTTCAACGCCCCCGGCGGCGACGCATGGGGCGTCCTGCTCCAGAAGCAGTCGGCCCTGACCACCTGCGTAAGCGCGGCCGTCAACACGCTCCGCGCGAACGGGACCCTTCAGTCGCTGACCGACAAGTGGATGTCCAGCTCTGCGGGCGCACCGAAGCTGAACTAGCCGGTGGTCGTACCGGAGGATCGCCGCGCGGTCCGCGCCGCCGCCGCCCGCGCGGCGGCGCGGCGCGGTGCGCTGATCGCGACGATCTCGTCGATCCTGGTGATCGGCGGGCTCGTCGCGATCCTGGTCCTGTCTCCGGGCTGGTCGAACTTTCGCGAGCTCTTCTTGTCGTGGACGTACTTCACCGAGTCGTTTCCGAGCATCCTCAGGGCCTTCTGGACCGACGTAAAGCTGTTCCTGGTCGTCGAGGTGGTCGTCCTGATCCTGGGCCTCGTGGTGGCGATCCTGCGGACCACGCGTGCCCCGGCCCTGTTTCCGCTGCGGATGCTGTCGTCGCTCTATGTGGACATCCTGCGCGGCATCCCCACGATCCTGTTGGTCTATCTGCTCGGATTCGGGATGCCGGCGCTCTACATCACCTGGCTCCCCTCCGACTCGCTGTTCTGGGGGGGTGTCGCGCTGGCGCTCAGCTACAGCGCCTACGTCGGCGAGGTCTACCGGGCCGGCATCCTCTCCGTGCACCCGAGCCAGCGCGCGGCGGCTCGCTCGCTGGGGCTGACCCAGGTGCAATCGATGCGGCATGTCGTCTTGCCGCAGGCGGTGCGGCGCGTAATGCCGGCCCTGCTCAACGACTTCATCTCGCTGCAGAAGGACGTCGCGCTGGTGTCCGTGCTCGGGCCCGTCGAGGCCTTCCGCGTGTCACAGATCTATGCAGCGGAAACCTTCAATTACACGCCGATTGTCGCCGCGGCGCTGCTCTACATCGCCGTGACCATTCCGATGGCGCGGATCCTCGACCGCGATCCAGGCGCGCGAGCACCGGACCCAGAGCATCGGCGGCCTGGCATGAGTGTCCCGGTCGTCGAGGTCACCGGCGTCACCAAACAGTTCGGCGAGCGCGAGGTGCTGCGCGGGATCGACCTGACGGTCGACGAGCACCGGGCAATCGTGCTGATCGGCGCCTCCGGATCCGGCAAGTCGACCCTGCTGCGCTGCATCGACCTGCTCGAGGACATCGATGACGGTGACGTACTGCTCGACGGCGAGGTCATCACCGACCCGTCGGTCACGCCGGACGCGGTGCGGCGGCGCATCGGCATGGTCTTCCAGTCCTACAACCTGTTTCCGCACCTGTCGGTCCTGCAGAACGTCACCCTCGCGCCCATCCGTGCGCATCGGCTCAAGAGGTCCGACGCCGAGCGGGCCGCACGCGACCTCCTCGCCCGCTTCGGTCTGGCCGGACGCGAGCGCGACTACCCGGATCGGCTGAGCGGCGGGCAACAGCAGCGCGTGGCGATCGTGCGCGCCATCGCCACCCAACCGCGGGTCCTGCTGCTGGACGAGATCACCAGCGCGCTCGATCCCGAACTGGTCGGGGAAGTCCTCGATGTCGTCCGCGACCTCAAGCGCGAAGGAATGACGATGATCATCGCCACGCACGAGATGGAGTTCGCGCGCAGCGTGGCCGACGAAGTCTGCTTCCTGCACGAGGGTGTGATCCACGAGCGCGGGACCCCGGCGGCGGTGCTCGACGCACCCCATACCGCCGAGGCACAGCGCTTCCTGCGCCGACTGCACACGATTCCCGGCACGTAGGCCACCCGACAAACACGACGAGCGTGGTCCCGGATCTTGCGGACCACGCTCGCGCGGAGAACCGACGGCGGCGCGGACAAAGTCCGCGCCGCCGCTGCATCGATGCGGACTAGCGGCTGCCGATCGCGACGTAGTCGCGCTGGGCCGGCCCCACGTAGATCTGACGCGGACGGGAGATCTTCTGCTCCTTGTCCTGAATCATCTCGTTCCACTGAGCGACCCAACCCGGCGCACGCCCGATGGCGAACAGCACCGTGAACATCTCAGCCGGGATCCCAAGGGCTTCGTAGATCAGACCCGAGTAGAAGTCGACGTTCGGGTACAGCTTGCGCTTGACGAAGTACTCGTCGGCGAGCGCGATCTTCTCGAGCTCCTGAGCGATCGTCAGCAGCGGGTTGACCCCGGTGACCTCGAATACGTCGTCGCAGGCCCGCTTGATGATCGTGGCGCGCGGATCGAAGTTCTTGTACACCCGGTGGCCGAAGCCCATCAGGCGCTCGTTGCCCGCCTTGACGCCCTCCATGAAGGCCGGGATGTTCTCCTTGGTGCCGATGCGGCGCAGCATCCGCAACACGGCTTCGTTGGCGCCGCCGTGCAGCGGACCGTAGAGCGCGCCGATGCCCGCGGCGACCGACGAGTACGGGTCGACCTGGGACGAGCCGACGCTGCGTACCGCGCTGGTCGAACAGTTCTGCTCGTGGTCGGCGTGAAGGATGAACAGCACGTCCAGCGCACGGACCAGGCGAGGATCGGCTTCGTACTTGTTGCCGACCTGAAACATCATCGCGAGGAAGTTCTCCGTGTAGGACTTCTCGCGGTCCGGATAGACGAACGGTTGACCGAGGCTGTGGCGGAACGCCCACGCGCCGAGAGTCGGCATCTTGGCGATCAGCCGCACGATCTGCTCGTGACGGACCTCGGGGTTGTCGATCTCGACCGCTTCGGGATAGAAGGTGCCGAGCCCGCCGATCGCCGACAGCAGGATCCCCATCGGGTGTGCGTCGTAACGGAAACCCTCGATAAACGTGCGCACGTTTTCGTGGACAAACATGTGGTCGGCGATGTCACCTACCCAATGGTCAAGATGGGTGACGCTTGGAAGCTCGCCGTTGAGCAGCAGGTATGCCACCTCGAGGAAGGTGCTCTCCGCGGCCAGCTGCTCGATCGGGTACCCCCGGTACTGCAGGACGCCGGCGTCGCCGTCAAGGAACGTGATGGCGCTCCGGCAGGAGGCCGTGTTCATGAAGGCAGGATCGTAGGTCATCATCCCGAAATCATCGTCATCGAGCTTGATCTGGCGCAGGTCGGTGGCGCGGATCGTGCCATCGCTGATCGGCACCTCGTACGACTGACCGGTCCTGTTGTCGGTAATCGTGAGGGTGTCCCCGTTCGTCGTCATGCAGAGTTCCCTTCGATGCGTTTGCGCAAGGGGCGGTTCAGGCGTCCCGTTTTTGTCTCGCGTCAGTCTATCGATGCGCGGCATTTCGGGGAGCTCCACCGACACCCGACCTGCATGACATCGGTCACGGACCGCTCCGGATGGGCGTGACAGCGCACGGGATATTCCGCGCCGGGCGCGAACACTGGTACCATCGCCTGCGTCTGCCCACGGGCGGGCACTTGGCTTACGCCGCATGACCGAGCCGGCAGGGACGCCCACGGCGCTTCCCGGCACACAACTTTCACAACGGAGGACCCATGGCCGAGCACGAAAGCTCGCTTGCCGTGCTGGTCGATTTCGAGAACATGGCGCGACCTGGCATCAAGGGTCGCGGCGACTTCGATATCCACCTAGTACTAGATCGCCTGTCCGACAAGGGGCGCGTGCTCGTCAAGCGCGCCTACGCCGACTGGAGCCGCTACCGGGATGCCCGGCACGAGCTGCAGAACGCCGGCCTCGAGCTCATCGAGATGCCGTCTGCCCGCGAGGGCGCAAAGAACCGCGCCGACATCAAGATGGCCGTCGACGCGATGGAGCTTGCCTTCAGCCGCGAGCACCTCGACACCTTCGTCATCGTGTCCGGCGACAGCGACTTCACGCCGCTGGTGGGCAAGCTGCGCGAGCTCAACAAGCGCGTGACCGGACTCGGCAATCGCGATTCGACCAGCGAGCTGCTGATCGCCAACTGCGACGAGTTCATCTATCTACGACAGCCTCGCCGCCGCGGCGCGGAGCTCGGCGCACGGCACGAACGTCGATCCGGCCGAGATGCTGCGCCAGACGCTCACCGCGCTGCAACGCGAGGGCACCGAATGGCCGCTTGCGAGCGTCGTCAAGGACTCGATGCGCCGCAAGAACCCGGCCTTCGACGAGTCCGACATCGGCTACTCGACCTTCTCGAAATTCCTCGAGGGCCAGGCCGACCTGGGCACGATCCGTCTGGAGTCGGACCCGCGGTCCGGCACCTACCGGGTGGAGTTGTCGAGCTCCGGAGCATCCACGTCTGCCCCGGCCCCGGCCGGGACCGCCGACAGCTCGGACTCCGAGGGGACGCCGACCCGCCGCCGCCGACGTCGCCGTCGCGGCGAATCGGCCGAGCCCGCCTCGCCGTCGTCCGAGTCCGCCGAGTCCGCGGAGCCGACCGGATCAGCCGACGTGTTCGAGTTCGTCGTCAGCGGCACCACGGCCGTCGACCCGGCCGAGTTGCCGCCGCTCGATCAGCCGATCTCCTACGAGGACATGATCCTGCTCGGACCCGAGCTCGGTGACGATGTCCCCGAACTCGTCGAGGCCAGCGACCGCTCTGGCGCCGCCGACGAGGCACCGGCCGACGGCACGACCACGCGTCGTCGCCGCCGCCGCCGCACGACCGCCGCCGATGGCGAGGACGGCACGACCAGCACGGCGCCGAGCGCTGACGCACCGGCACCCGACGCGCCCGCGGACGACACGCCCGCCGAGGAGGCCACGGGGTCTCGTCGCCGTCGTCGTCGCACCGCCCCGGCCGACACGGCCCCGGCCGACGTTCCCACCGTTCCGGCAGCGGAGCCCGAAGAGGTCATCGCGGTCGTGGTGACCGCCGATGGCGCCGTCGCCGCCGAGGCCGCCCCCGCACCGACAGGTTCCCGTCGTGTGCGCCGCGGACAGCGGACCGCGGAGCTCGGGACCCCGAGGCACCGGCCGCCGAGGCACCGGCCGCCGAGGCTGCGCCTGCGCCCAAGCGGCGTACGCGCAAGGCCGCCCCGAAGGCCGCCGCCGAGGAGGCCCCGGCCGCCGAGGCACCGGTCGCCGAGGCTGCGCCTGCGCCCAAGCGGCGTACGCGCAAGGCCGCCCCGAAGGCCGCCGCCGAGGAGGCCCCGGCCGCCGAGGCACCGGTCGCCGAGGCTGCGCCTGCGCCCAAGCGGCGTACGCGCAAGGCCGCCCCGAAGGCCGCCGCCGAGGAGGCCCCGGCCGCCGAGGCACCGGTCGCCGAGGCTGCGCCTGCGCCCAAGCGGCGTACGCGCAAGGCCGCCCCGAAGGCCGCCGCCGAGTAGTCAGACGGTCCCGCACCGGACGGCACGCCGTCCGGTGCGGGACCGCTTGTGCGGATCAGACCGCGGTGACGTCCGCTGAGCTGTCGGCGGCGGCGAGCCCGATCGGGCATGACACGCCGGTACCACCGAGGCCGCAGTAGCCGTTCGGCACCTTTGACAGGTACTGCTGGTGGTAGGACTCGGCGTAGTAGAACGGGCCGGCGTCGACGATCTCCGTCGTGATCGGTCCGTAGCCGGCCGCCCGCAACCGCTCCGCGTAGGCCTCGCGCGACCGCTCGGCGCGCTGCCGTTGGTCATCGGAGAAGGTGTAAATGCCCGACCGGTACTGGGTTCCCGCATCGTTGCCCTGGCGCATCCCCTGGGTCGGGTCATGGTTCTCCCAGAAGACCTGCAGGAGGGTGTCGTACGTGATCCGCGACGGATCGAACACCACCAGCACGACCTCGTTGTGGCCAGTGAGGCCGGAGCAGACCTCGTCGTAGGTCGGATTCGGCGTGTAGCCGCCCGAGATAGCCGACCGCCGTCGTCACGATCCCGTCACGCTGCCAAAACACACGCTCGGCCCCCCAGAAGCAGCCCATCCCGAACATCGCGGTCTGGGTGCCGGCCGGGAACGGCCCGACCAGGGGCGTCGCCAGCACGTCGTGGAGTGCCGGCACGGGCATCGGACGGTCACGACCCGGAAGGGCGGCGGCGGGGTCCGGCATTGATGCGGTCTTACGGAAGAGTCCCATGACCGCGACGGTAGCGCGCGGGTCCGATCCGGTCCAGGCACATCGGACTGCGGAGGCTCAGTCGGCCAGGATCTCGACCGGCTCCTCGGTGATAGCCTCGGGCAACGGCTGGTCGCGGCGCAGATGGAATGCGCGGATCTCGGGTGCGGCGGGATCGGCCAGGGAGACGATCACGTACAGCGTGCGGCCGAAGAAGGCCAACTCGACGTCGGTCCGCGACGGATACGCCGCCGACCGCGTGTGCGAATGGTAGATCGCCAGCAGGTCCTCGCCAGAGTCGTCGATGGCGTCCATGATGCGCAGTTGCTCGCGCGGATCCATCACGTACATGAAGGGGCTGGCCTCCGTGTTCGCGGCGCGATGGACCGACGTCCCCCGGCCGTCCCGGCCGCCGATCATCCCGCAGCACTCGTTGGGAAGGTCGGCCACCGCATGGGCGACCAGCTCGTCGGCGAGACTGCGGGGCAGCTGCACGGCTACCAGAACAAACCGCGGTCGAGGGTGTCTTCGACGTCATCGAGCGGCGCGGTCCAGATCCCGGCCGACAGATATTTCCATCCGCCGTCGCAGACGATGCCCACGATCGTCCCCTTCTCCATCCGGGACGCCAGGCGGGCGCAGGTGTGGACGACGGCGCCCGAGGAGATCCCGGCGAAGATGCCCTCCTCATCGGCGAGCCGTCTGGTCATGACCAAGGCATCGCGGTTGGGCACGAGCAGCTTGCGGTCGAGGCGGGAGATGTCGAGGATCGGGGGAATGAACCCGTCGTCGAGGCTGCGCAGTCCGCTGACCGGGTCGCCCTGCAGCGGCTCACAGGCGATCACCTGGATCTCCGGGCGGTATTCCTTCAGCCGGGCCGAGCAGCCCATCAGGGTGCCGCCGGTCCCGAGCCCGGCGACGAACACGTCAACCTCGGGGCAGTCGCGGATGATCTCCGCCGCCGTCCCTTCATAGTGCGCCCGCGGGTTGGCCGGATTCCCGTATTGGAACGGCATGAACAATCCGCTCTCGGCCGCCAGGCGCGTGGCGACTTCAACGGCGCCGTTGGACCCGAACTCCCCATCGGTCGGCACGATCTCCGCACCATAGAGCCGCAGCAGCGCCTTGCGCTCCTCGGTGACATTCTCCGGCATCACGGCCACGAGGCGATAGCCCTTGACCCGGCAGATCATCGCCAGCGCGATCCCGGTATTGCCGGAGGTGGGCTCCATGATCGTGTCACCCGGCGACAGCAGGCCGCGGCGCTCGGCGTCGTCGATCAACGACAGCGCGGTCCGATCCTTGATCGATCCGGTCGGGTTGTGGCTCTCGAGCTTGACCACGATCCTGACGTCGGGATTCGGCGAGGCATGCGACAGCTCGACCATCGGCGTATTGCCGATGGTGCCGAGGACATCCGGGGCGATCGACATCGCGCCGGTAACGCCGAGTTCCGGTCGCACGGCCGCGGCTAGCGCGCGCCGCCGGCCATGGCCGGAAGGATGAGCAACGTGTCCGAATCGCCCACTGAGGTGTCGAGCCACTCGAGCAGGCGGACATCCTCGTCGTTGACGTAGATGTTCACGAAGCGGTGGAGCTCGCCGTCATCGCCGACGAGCTGGGCACGGACCTCGGGGTGCGCCGCGTAGAGCGCCTCGAGCACTTCCGCGACCGTCGATCCGGGGACGGGCAATTCGCGCACGCCGCCGACGGCGGCCCGCAGCACGGGAGGCACGCGTACCGTGCTCACCCCTGCACCGCACCCACGTGGCGACCGATCCCGGCGCACCAGGCGTCGTAGTCGCGGAACTCCAGATGCGCATCGGGGCCGCAGCCCGGGCAGTTCGGGTCGCGCCGGACCTTCAGCTCCGTAAACGACATCCCGAGGGCGTCGTAGACCAGCAGGCGCCCGGACAGCGTGTCACCGATTCCGAGGATTACCTTGATGGCCTCGTTGGCCTGGATATTGCCCATCACACCGCACAGCACGCCCAACACGCCCGCTTCGCCACACGAGGGCGCGAGGTCCGGCGGCGGCGGCTCCGGGAACAGGCAGCGGTAACACGGGCCGTCGTACGGCAGAAACACCGAGGCGTGGCCCTCGAAGCGCAGGATGCTCGCGTGGACGAGCGGCTTGCGCGCCATCAGCGACGCATCCGCCAGCAGGTACCGGGTCGGAAAGTTGTCGGCGCCGTCGACGATGACGTCGTAGTCGGCGATGATGTCGAGCACGTTGTCCCGGTTGATGCGCGTCGCGTGGACGTTCACCGTCACGTCGGGATTCAGGGCCTCGATCGCAATCTTGGCCGACTCCGCCTTGAGCATGCCGACGCGGTCGGTCGTGTGGATGATCTGCCGCTGCAGGTTGCTCGCATCGACGACATCGTCGTCGACGAGACCGAGGGTGCCGACACCTGCGGCAGCCAGATAGTAGGCCGCCGGCGACCCGAGCCCACCGGCACCGATCAACAGCACCTTCGCGCCGAGCAGCTTGAGCTGGCCGGCCTCCCCGACTTCCGGGATCAGCGTGTGGCGGCTGTAGCGCGCGCGCTGTTCGCCGGTGAGGGCCTGCGGCACGTCATAGCGGTTGCCGGCCTGCTTCCATCGGGTGAACCCGCCGGCAAGGCTCTCGACGTGGTCGTACCCCATCTCGTGAAGGTTCCTGGCCGCCAGCAGTGAGCGCATCCCGCCGGCGCACACGAGCACGATCGCTTCGTCGGGGCGTGCCACCCCCGCAATCCGGCTCTCAAGGTATCCGCGCGGCACGTGGACCGCGCCGGGCACGTGCCCCTCGTCCCACTCCGACTGCTCCCGAACGTCGATGACGAGCGGCGCGTCGTCGGAGGCGAGGCGGTCCGCCAGCTCGGCGACCTGCACCTCGGGGATCTCCTCACGCGCTGCGGCGAGGAGGTCTTGGTACGTCCGACCCATCAGATTCTCCAGTGGCGTTGCGGCAGATTCACGAAATACCCTTGTGATTATAGACTTTTCTCCGGACCCACATCCCGCCTACGCTGCGGGGGTGATGACACGACCATCGATCGCCAAGAGCGCATTTGCCAATGCCGACGGACGGGTGCGGTGCCCGACACCCGAGTGCTGGGGTGACCTGTTGCTGTTTCCGACCGGCGCCCGCGACGCGGAGGGCGTTCCGGAGTTCCAGCCGTTTACGGTATGCCCGCTGTGCGGTGGGATGGTTGACATCGAGCAGGACATGACCGACCGAGATCTGTACCTGAGGGTCGCCTGGCTCCGCGCCAATCCGTTCGAGGACGCGGACATCGGGCCGGAGCCCGGTCCATCGTAGCCGCTGGTGGCCGATTCCGGCCACGGGATCGGTTACTCGAACTCCCCGAACACGGGAGCAAACACGGCGTTCCAGCGGCCGTCGGAGAGGCCGAGCGCCGCGGGTCCTGCTGCCGCCGCGAGATCCGCGCCGGTGCCGAAACGGTCGTCGTCGGCGATACGCGCGGCGAGGCGCTCGCACACGGCCGTACCCAGACCCGCCACGCGGGCCGCCGCCAAGACGTCCCGTCCGGTCGTCGCACGATGGTAGCCCGAGTCCACGGGGCCATCCTACGACTCCCGCCATGACGCCCGGTGTACGTGGCATCGTGTGGGACATGCACAGCCGCCTCCTGAACCGTTCGACTCCGGCGCCCGTCGGCTCGACGTCGGACCGCTAGATGGCCAAGGGCCCCACGCCGCCTCCGGGCGACGACCTGTTCGGCGCCCTGGTGGATCAGCGCCTTGCCGAGGGCGGGCCGCTTGCATCGCGGATGCGTCCGCGTGACCGCGACGAACTGGTCGGTCAGCAGTCGCTGCTCGGGCCCGACGGGTTCCTCGGGCGGGCGATCGCCGAGGATCGCGTGCCGTCGCTGGTCCTCTACGGGCCGCCGGGATCCGGAAAGACGACCATCGCCCGGATCATCGCCACCTCGACACGGGCCAACTTCGTCGAACTGTCCGCGACGCAGGCCACGGTCGCCGACGTCCGTGCCGCCCTCGCCCAAGCGCGCGACCGGCTGGCCGGCGGCGGACGCACAGTGCTGTTCATCGACGAGATCCACCGCTTCAACAAGAGCCAGCAGGACGCGCTGCTGCCCGCGGTCGAGGACGGCGTCGTGACGTTGATCGGGGCAACGACCGAGAACCCGTACTACGAGGTCAACTCCGCCCTGATCTCACGGATGCGGGTCATGGTCCTCGACCGCCTCGCCGACCGCGATCTCGAGACACTCGCTCGACCGCGCCGTCGGCGACCCGCGCGGTCTGGGCGGGCGCGTCGTCTTGGATGACGACGCCCGCCACGCCATCGTCGCGCGGGCCGGCGGCGACGCACGGTCGGCACTCAACCTTCTCGAGGCCGCGGCACTCGCCACCGCGGACGGGGCGGCGATCGAGACCGGCGCGGTCGAGGGCGCGGCGGGCGGCCGGGCCATCCCGTACGACCGGGCCGGCGACGCGCACTACGACACGATCTCCGCCTTCATCAAATCGATGCGGGGCAGCGACCCCGACGCGGCGGTCTACTACCTCGCAGTGATGATCGCCGGCGGCGAGGACCCGAAGTTCATCGCCCGCCGGATCGTGATCGCCGCGAGCGAGGATGTGGGCAATGCCGACCCGCAGGCGCTCGTGGTCGCCACCGCCGCGGCCCGCGCCGTCGAGTTCGTCGGCCTCCCCGAGTGCCGCATCAATCTCGCGCAAGCCGCGGTGTACATCGCGTTGGCGCCGAAGTCCGACGCCAGCTATCGCGCCGATCGACGCGGCCCTGGCACACATCGAGCGGGTCGGCCCGGAACGCCCTCCGGTCGCGCTGCGGGACGCGAGCCGGCCGAACGCGCGCCACTTCGGTCATGGCGAGGGGTACCGGAATCCGCACCGGTCGGCCGACGGCGTCCTCGACGAGTCCTTGCTTCCCGACGGGGTCGTCGGCACACGCTTTTTCGCCCCGGGCCCGCGGGGGGTCGAGGCCGAACGCGCGGCACGCCTCGCGCTGCTGCGCGAGGCGGACGACGGCGCCCCGACCCCGTTCTGACCCCGTCGCCCACAGCCGCGCGCGCGTCAAGTACCGTGAGGCCATGACCGCATCCGATGATCTCTCCGAGCGCCTCGACCGCGACGCCACACAGGCGCTCCGCGACGGCGACAAGCTGCGCCTGTCGGTCCTCCGGCGCGCCCGTGCGGCGCTCAAGAACGCCGAAATCGACGCGCGCAAGGGCGGCGGCAGCGTCGATGCGACCCGCGTGCTGCAGGGGCTTGCCAAGCGCCACCGGGAGTCGATCGAGCAGTTCGCGCAGGGCGGGCGGCAGGACCTTGTGGACCAAGAGGTGGCCGAGCTGGCAATTCTCGACGAGTATCTCCCGGCCCAGGCGTCCGATGCCGATGTCGAGGCCGTCGTCCGCCAGGTGATCGCCGAAGCCGGCATCACGGATCCGAAACAGCTCGGGAAGATCATGCGCCCGGCGCTGGACCGACTCGGCCCGGGCGCCGAGGGCGGCCGCGTGCGCGACATCGCGCAGCGGGTGCTCGCCGAGTGACGCGCGCTCGACTCCCGCGCGGGGTCGTCCCGCAGCCGGCACGCCCCGGTCAGGAGTCGGTGTGGGAGTACCCGCGCCCGCCCCGGCTCGAGCCGACAACGGCCCGGATCCGGATCGAGTTCGGCGGGACCGTCGTCGCGGACTCCCGGCGTGCGCTGCGGGTACTGGAGACCAGCCACCCTCCCGGCTACTACATCCCGATCGACGCATGGCGCCCGGACACGCTGCTTCCCGCCGAGGGTGCCAGCATCTGCGAATGGAAGGGAACCGCCCGCTACTTTGACGTCGTCGTGGGTGATGCCGTCGCACCGCGGGCCGCGTGGGGTTATCCGCACCCGACCCCTGCGTTTGCCGCAATTGCAGACTGCGTGTCGGTGTACCCGGGTCGGATGGACCGATGCGAGGTCGACGGCGTCACCGTGACCGCGCAGGCGGGGGGATTCTATGGCGGCTGGGTGACACCCGACATCGTGGGTCCGTTCAAGGGCGGCCCCGGCACCTGGGGATGGTAAGACGATGACCGACGCGCGACCTCTCCGGAGACCCCCTCTCCGGCAGCGACCTCACCGCCGCCGAACGGGCGCGGATCGCCCCGTACGTAACCGACACCGTCGGTCCCGTGTTCGCCCTGACGAACCTCCCCGAGACCGTCAAGGGCGCGCTGTTTGCCCGCTACTCACGGAGCCCGAAATCGCTCCGGCGCCTGCTCGTCGACGAATTTCTTGCGGATGCGGGGCCGGCCGTCGCCGATGCCGGTCCGGGCCAAGCGCAGGCCGACGCCCTCTATCAGCGCGTGCTGGCCGACTATGGGGACGATTCGGTCGCCCAGCTCGGTGGAGCCCATGTTGCCGTCGAGGGCGCGTCGAACATTCTCACCAAGATCCTCCAGTGGGGGCGCCTGGCCAGCTACCTGGAACAATCGACGCGATACATCGCCTACACCGACCGCCCGGGCGGCATGTGGCGGTATTACACCCCGCCCGACGTCGCCGCGATCGCCGGACCTCGGATCGTCGTACCGCGCGACCCTCGATCGCGCGTTTACGACGTACAGCGAACTGCTCCCGCTGATGGTCGACTACTGGGGCGCGCGCGTCGCCGTCGACGACGCGCCGGAGGCCGCGCGCCGCCGCGCAATTCGTGCACGCGCGCTCGACAGCCTGCGCGGACTCCTCCCCGCCGCGACCCGCTCGAATGTCGGCATCTTCGCGTCGGGGCAGGCTTACGAGGCGCTCCTCGTGCGGCTGATAGCCCATCCGCTCCCCGAGGCGCGGGAGGCGGGCGCCAGCATCCTCGCCCAGCTGCGGACGGTCATCCCCGCCTTCCTGACACGGGTGGATCGTCCGGATCGGGGTCTCCGGCACGCCCGTTATCTGGCCGAAGGAGGAGGCGGCGATGCGGACCGCGGCGGCTGAGCTGCTGCCCGCGGCAACGCCGGGCCCGCACCCCCGAGGTCCGGTTGGTGGAATGGGACCCCGACGGCGAGGAACGCGTCGCGGTGCACGCGCTCTGGGCGGGCTCGTCACATGGCCTGACGAGGTCCGGGCGGCGGTCGCTGCCATGGACGGCGCCGCCCGCGCACGGATCCTCGCCGACTACGCGGGTGACCGCAGCGACCGCCGCTACAAGCCGGGACGGGCGCTCGAGGCGACGACATACACCTTTGAGGTGATCTGCGACTACGGCGCGTACCGTGATCTCCAGCGGCACCGGATGTTGACGCTTCAGGCCCAGCCGCTGGGTGTCGCGCTCGGCTGGGACATGCCCGACGAAGTCGACGACGCCGGGTGCGGGATGCGTACGGCACCGTCATGTCCGAGAGTGCCGCGCTCTACGGGCAGCTTGCCACGACGCTTCCGCTCGCCGCGCCGTATGCGGTCAGCCTCGCCCACCGGATCCGGTTCGTGATCATCCTCAATGCCCGCGAGGCGATGCATTTGATCGAGCTGCGCAGCCAGCCGCAGGGGCACATCGCCTATCGGGACGTCGCCCGGCAGATGCACGACCGCATCCGCGAGGTCGGTCACCACGCGATCGCCGACATGATGCGGTTCGTCGATCACTCACAGGCCGATGCGGGGCGCATGGCCGCGGAACGCCGCCTCGAGGCCCGGCGGGCGGCCCGTGCCGATGCTCTGATCCCACACCCGCCGGACGGCCGCGCCTCGGGGGAATGGCGCTTGCCAACGGGCTTCTGGTCCACGGTCCGACCCACTGGGCCGCGGCCGTCCGCGACGACGATGGACAGATCGTCGTCGCGTCCGGTGCCAAGCCGCGATTCGCCGTTCCGGTCGTCGGCGACCTGCCGATCATCCGCGGCATCCTCCGCATGGCCGAGGCCATGGCGGTGCTGCCCGCGATGCGCCGGGCGTTCCCCGAGGCGCGGTTCGCGTTTGACTCGGGACCGGCCCGGCTCGCGGTCGCGGCGACGTTCGCCGGCGGTCTCGTCGCCCGGCGGCGCCTGCGCTCTCCCCTCGGCCAGGAGCTCGCCTCCGCGGCGCTGGGACTTGCCCCGGCCGTCGTGGCCCTGCGGACCTCGCGCGCCGCCGCATGGCACGCCGTCGAGCACAAGAGCATTGCCGCCTACGAGGCCGGTGGTCCGGCCGAGGTCGCGCGTGCGGACCGCTACCCGAAGGAGCACGAGCGCTGTGGCAGCAATCTGATCGTGCCCATGGTGGCCGCGTCGATTGCCGCCAACCTGCTCGTGCGGACGGTCCCGGGACTGCGGCGCCACGGCGCACGGGCCGTCGCCGGGGCGCTCGGCGGTCGGATCGGCCGTCGAAGTGTTCGCATTCGCAACGCGGAATCCCGGCCACCCGCTGGCACGGGCGGTCCACGGGATCGGTCACACGATCCAGGCGCGCATCGCCACGATTGAACCGGATGCGTCCGAGATGCGGGTCGGGGTGGCCGCGCTGGAGGAGATCTGCCGTGTCGAGGGCGTCGTCGACTGACGCGGGCCGTCGCGGACGTGCGGCGATCGCGTACCGTTTGCGGGGAGCCGTGCCGATTCCGAGAGCCCCACGACACCATGAGCAACGTCCCCAACGCCGTCCGGCGCCGCCTGGCGCCCGAAACCTTCGCCCTGCCGATCGACAAGATGCGCAGCGGGTACTACTCCGACGCCTACTTCACGTTCTCACGCGAGGTGCTCGACAACGACGGGCACCGCCCGCGGGTCCTCATGCAGGTCTTCCAGCGCGACCACTCGGTGCTCGGAGGCATCGACGAGGCGCTGGCGATCCTCCGGCTGTGCGCCGGGCGCGATGTCGACGGAGACTGGGTCAGTGCCTGGGACGAGCTGCGCGTGCGGGCCCTGTTCGACGGTGACCTCATCGAACCGTGGGAGCCGGTACTCGAAATCGAGGGCGACTATTCGGTGTTCTGCCACCTCGAGACGCTCTACCTGGGCGTGCTCGCCAGGCGGACCCTGATCAGCCGCAACGTGCGGGACGTCGTCGAGGCGGCGGGCGGCAAACCGATCATGTATTTCCCGGCCCGCTTCGACCACTGGCACGTCCAGACCGGCGACGGCTGGGCCGCCCACATCGCCGGGGCGATCGGCGTCTCGACCGACGCACAGGCGTCCTGGTGGGGCGGCAAGGGCATCGGCACGGTGCCGCACGGCCTGATCGCCGCCTACGGCGGCGACACGGTCCTGGCGGCCACCAAGTTCGCGGACCGTTTCGCGGACGAGCTCCACGTCACGGTGCTCGTCGACTTCGAGAACGACTCCGTGCGGACCGCGCTCGAGGTCGCCGACGCGCTCGGCGACCGCCTGTGGGCCGTGCGTGTGGACACCTCCGAGACGATGGTCGACCGCTCGCTGTGGCACGAGATGGGCCGCTTCCGGCCGACCGGGGTCGTGCCCGAACTCGTGCGCAAGGTCCGCCGCGCACTCGACAACGCTGGCCACGAGCACGTCCGCATCGTCGCATCCGGCGGCTTTGATCCCGAGCGCATTCGCACATTCGAACAGGCCGGGGTACCCGTCGACGCGTACGGGGTCGGCAGCTCCCTGCTGCGCGGCGCAAACGACTTTACGGCCGATGTCGTTCGTGTCGACGGCCGGCCGTGCGCCAAGGTCGGACGCGAGGAACGCCCGGCGCTGCGCCTGACGCCGGTGCGTTGGACCACCGACCGACCCGGAGAGCACGCATGATCCCGTCCGCAGAACTGCACCACGTCGCCTATGTCGTCGCCGACCTGGATGCGTCCCTGCCGTTGTTTGTCGAGCGCTTCGGTCTGACCGAGGAGATTCGCGAGACCATGCCCGACCAGGGGGTCGAGGCGGTCATGCTTCGGGCGGGCGGCGCCGGCGTCGAGCTGATCACACCGCTGGATCCCGAGGGGGCGATCGCGCGCTATCTCGACAAGCGCGGCGAGGGACTCCACCACGTGGCCTTCGGCGTTCGCGACGTCGGCGCAACGCTCACCGAGCTGGCCGCCGCGGGCGTCGAGCTGATCGACACCGCTCCGCGTCGGGGCCTCGGCGGCCACCTGGTCGCCTTCGTGCATCCGCGCTCCGGGGCAGGTGCGCTGACCGAGCTCGTGGAGGTCGGCGACGGGCACTCCGGCTGACCGCAGCGGGCAAGGCGCCCCCACCCTCGCGATAGACTCGCGCCGGGAGATCGCTACCGAAGGAGCACCCATGGCCGGACGTCGGCTTGAGATTGGTTTTCACGGCGGAAGCGTGCTGCGCACGACGGTTGACGACACACAGGTCACGACGCTGACCGGCGCCCTCGGCGGCAGCGCGGACTGGCAGCAGCTCGACGCCGACGAAGGCAAGTACTGGCTCAAGCTCGCCGACGTCCAGTTCGTGCGCATCCCCGACGACGGCCCGCACGGCGTCGGCTTTTCCCGCCCCTAGGCGGCGCCCGTGGATCTGGGATTGGTCGGCCGGACGAATGTCGGCAAGACCGCACTGTTCAACCTGATCACCGACTCGACTGCCGAGGTCGCGCCGTACCCGTACACCACCCGCGAAGCGGTTCGCGGGATGGCCGAAGTCCCGGATCCCCGCATCGACGCGATCGCCGACGCACAGGACATTCCGCGGCGCGTGCGGGCACAAGTCCAGGTGGTCGACATCCCCGGCCTCGCCGCGGGCGCCGGGCAGGGCGAGGGACTCGGCGGCAAGGCGCTCGGCGAGCTGCGCCAGACGGACGCCCTGATTCACGTCGTCCGGGCGTTCGCCAACAGCGAGGTCCCTCACCCCGATGACCTGGTCGACCCACGTGCCGATGCCGAGGCCATCGACCTCGAACTGCTGCTCGCCGACCGCGAACAGGTCGAGCGACGCCTCGAGCGGGTGCGCAAGGGCGCCAAGTCCGGCGACTCGGCCGCGCGCGCCGAACTCGCCCTGCTCGAGCTCCTGGCCGCCGACCTCGACGCCGGCACGCCGGTGCGGATGACCGGTGACCCGGATGCCGTCGAGTTGGCACTGGACATGGGACTGCTGACCGCCAAGCCGGTCCTGTACGTCGTCAACACCGACGATCCCGGGCTGCCCCCGGAGGACCTGGCGGCGTATGCGGCGGAGCATCACGCACAGGTCCTCGCGCTCGCCGTCGGTACCGAGCTGGAACTGGCGCAACTCAGCCCCGAGGAGGCTGCCGAACTGGCCGAGGAGCTGGAACTGGGCGACGTCCGTGGCGCCGACGCGATGGTGCGGGCGGCCTACGAGCTGCTCGACCTGGTGACGTTCTTCACCGGCTCCGGACCGCCGGAGGCGCGTGCCTGGCCGATTCGCCGCGGTTTGACGGCCGACAAGGCCGCCGGGAAGATCCACTCGGACATGGAACGCGGGTTCATCCGGGCCGAGGTCGTCCCCTGGCAGGAGCTCGTCGCGGCGGGATCGTTCGGGAAAGCACGCGAGACCGCACAGGTCCGCATGGAGGGCAAGGACTACGTCGTCCAGGAGGGCGACGTCATGCAGATCCGGTTCGCCGTCTAGACCCGGACACCGCCCCACCCGGCGTCCACGCCAACGACCCGGGGGGTACTACAGCGGGCGGGCGCCCTCGATCATGCCCGCCGCGACGGTGCCGTTGTCGGCGTCGTCGATCAGCACGAACCCCCCGGTGGCGCGGTTGACCCGATAGGGATCACACATCAGTGGGCCCGAGGTCCGGATCCGCACCTTCCCGATGTCGTTGAGCCCGAACGCCTCAACGTCGGTTTCCGCCTCGAGCGTGTCGACGTTCAGGCGCCCCTCGAGTGCGACGACGATCGCCTGCGCCGTGCGGGTCGTGTGCTTGATCGACAGGCGATCGCCGGCCCGAAGCGGGCGCTCGGACATCCAGCAGATGGTGGCCTCCAGCTCGCGTGCCACGATCGGCGCCTGGTCGGCCGAGCAGATCAGGTCACCGCGCGAGACGTCGATGTCGTCCTCAAGCCGGACCGTGACCGACAGGGGCGCGGCGGCCTCGGCGAGCTCGCCGTCGAAGGTGTCGATTGCGGCGATCCGGGTCTGTTGCCCCCCGGGGAGCACGATGACGTCGTCGCCGGCGTGGAGCACGCCGCTGGCCAGCTGTCCGGCGTAGCCGCGGTAATCGGTGTCGACGGCGCGGGGGTCGTCGGTGCCATCGGCGGACCCGCCGCCGTGTGAGATGGCCGCACCCGGACGGATGACCCACTGGACCGGAAACCGCACGGCGACATCGTCGGGGTGATCGGCGACGACCTCGACGGTCTCCAAGAGTTCCAAGAGGGTTGGGCCGGCGTACCACGGCATGTGCTCCGAGCGGGAGACGACGTTGTCGCCGTCGAGAGCCGAGATCGGTATCGCGGCGATGTCCTGGACGGCCAGCGGCTGCAGCAAGGACCGCAGCTCGGCGACGATGGCCGCAAAGACGGCCTCGTCGTAGTCGACGAGATCCATCTTGTTGACGCAGATCACGATGTGCGGAATGCCGAGCAACGCCGAGATGTAGGCATGCCGCTTCGACTGCTCGAGGACTCCCTTGCGTGCATCGACCAGGACGATCGACAGCTCGGCGGTGGAAGCCCCCGTGACCATGTTGCGGGTGTATTGCTTGTGCCCGGGAACGTCGGCGATGATGAAGCGGCGGCGATCTGTCGCGAAGTACCGGTAGGCGACATCGATGGTGATGCCCTGTTCCCGCTCGGCGCGGAGCCCGTCGGTGATCAGCGAGAGGTCGAGGGCGCCGTCACTCGAGCGGCGTCGACTGGCCTCGGCGACCTGGGCCAACTGGTCCTCCAGCACCTGCTTGCTGTCGTACAGCAGGCGTCCGATCAACGTGCTCTTGCCGTCGTCCACCGAACCTGCCGTCGTGAACCGCAGCAACCCCTGGGAACTCAAAAGTATCCGGCCTTCTTGCGGTCTTCCATGGCGGCCTCCGACACGCGGTCGTCGGCGCGGGTCTCCCCGCGCTCGGTGACGCGCGTGGCCGTGATCTCGGTGACCACCTCGTCCAGGGTCGTCGCGTCGGAGCGGACGCCGCCCGTGCAGCTCATGTCACCGACGGTCCGGTAGCGAACGCGGGCGGTCTCGACCGCCTCGCCGTCCAGCAACTCGGCGCCCTCGCGCCAGGCGTAGAGCATCCCGTCGCGGCGGAAGACCTCACGCTCGTGGGAGAAGTAGATCGACGGCACCTCGAGCCGCTCCCGTGCGATGTATTCCCACACGTCGAGTTCGGTCCAGTTCGAAATCGGGAACGCCCGCACGTGCTCACCTTGGCGGATGCGCCCGTTGTACAGGTTCCACAACTCCGGCCGCTGCGACTTGGGGTCCCATTGCCCGAAGTCGTCACGGAAGGAAAACACCCGTTCCTTGGCGCGTGCGCGCTCCTCGTCGCGTCGGGCCCCGCCGAAGGCGGCATCGAACCGGTGCTCGGCGATGGCGTCGAGCAATGTCGTCGTCTGCAGTCGGTTCCGCGACGCGCGCGGGCCGCGCTCCTCGACCACCCGGCCGGCGTCGATGGAGTCTTGGACGGACGCGACGATCAGCCGCTCACCGAGTTCGGCGACGCGGCGATCACGGAACGCGATCACCTCGGGGAAGTTGTCGCCCGTGTCGACGTGCATCAGCGGAAACGGAAACCGCGCCGGCCGGAATGCCTTCTCCGCCAGGCGCAACAGCACGATGGAATCCTTGCCGCCCGAGAACAGCAGCACCGGTCGCTCAAGCTCCGCGGCAACCTCGCGCATGATGTGGATCGCCTCCGACTCGAGTGCGTCCAGGTGGGTGAGCGGGGTGTGGCGGACGACCGACGTCATGCCGCCCCCCGCGCGACGGATCCGTCGTCGGCGACGTGGAGGCCGCATTCGGTCTTGTCGGAGTCCGCCCAGCGCCCCTCCCGGCCGGACCCCGGCCGCGTGCACGGCGCGCACCCGATCGAGTCGTAGCCGTGATCGTGTAACGGGTTGTAGGGAAGGTCGTGCCGGGCGATGTACGCCCAGATGTCGACCTCGGTCCAGTCGGCCAAGGGGCTGGCCTTCCAGAGCCCGCGCCGCGCGTCCCACGCCAGTTTGGGCGTGTCCGCGCGGGTGACTGCCTGCTCACGCCGGAGCCCCGTGAGCCAGCCATCCACATCCGCAAGGGCCTGGTCGAGGGCGGCGACCTTGCGCTCGCCGCAGCATTCGGCTTCCGTCCACGCCGCGCCTCCGGGTCGGCGCGCGTCGAACACCTCGACGGTGATCCCGTAGCGCTCCTCCACCTGGCGCCATGTGGCGCGTGTCTCCGGAAACAGGACACCCGTGTCGATGGTGAACACCCGGGCCCGCGGCTCCCGGCGCAGCACCATGTCCAGGAGGACGGTCTCTTCCTTCTGGAACGAGCAGGCCAGGACGAGGCGCGGGTGGAATCGCTCGAGCATGTAGCTCACGAGATCCTCGGCGCCCAGCTGCTCGACCTCGATCCGGGCATCGGGGCCGGACGATGTCAAACCGCGCACTCTCCCTCACCGCGCTGGACCTGGAAGACGTCGGTCCGATTCCAGTCGATGAAATCGCTGACCGTCTCGTCGCTGAACTCCGCGGGCAGTGCGAGATCGGCGCCGAGTCGCTCGAACGATGCCGCCCCGACCCGGTCGACAAAGGCGTTGAACTCCTCGCCATCGAGACGCTCTCCCTCGTAGAAGCGGATCCAGCGTCCAACCGTCTCCGGCACGCGCTTGGCCGGAAGACGCAGCTTGAGCCGCTGCCCCATGCGCACCTCGCCGCCCTCATACTGACCGCCGACGTGCGGAATATAGGCCGGCATCTGCCGCTCGCCCAACTTGATCGACGCCCCATAGAAGCCGATGTTGGCGATGTGGTGCTGGCTGCAGCCGTTCGGGCATCCGCTCATCTTGATGTGGATCTGGCGCGTGAGCGGATCGGTGATCCCCATCGCCTCGACGTATTCCTGGATGGCGCGGTTCAGCCCCATCGAGCTCGTGATCCCGAGCTTGCAGCTGTCGGTTCCCGGGCACGAGACCACGTCGGTGATCTCCCGCGCGCCGGCGTCACCGAGCTCGAGCGCCACAAGGCGCTGCCAGACCGCGTAGACGGCCTCGTCGCGCACCCAGCGCAGGACGAGATTCTGCTGGATCGTGGTTCGCGCGTATCCACCGGAGAACTCGCGCATGACCTCGGCGAGTCCCCGGAACTGCTCCGGGGTCAGGTCGCCGCGAGGGATCCGGACCTCGACGGTCGAGAAGCCGTCCTGGCGCTGCGCCCGGACGTTTGACGCGGAAAAGCGGGCAAACGCCCGGTCTCCGGCCGGCGCCTGCGCAAGTCCTGGCTGCGGACCCGGGGCGTTGGCCTCTTCGTCGTGCACGAACAGCAGCGGCCCGAGATCGTAGTTGCGCGCGTCGACCCAATCGCCGCGCAGTTCCTCCTCGACCATGTCGCGGAACGCGTCCATCCCGATGCGGTCGATCAGGACCTTGATACGGGCGCGGGCGCGGTTCTTGCGCAATTCGTCCTGGCGATCGAATATCCGGAGGACTGCCTCGGTCACCTTGAGGTAGTCGCCGTTGTCCGCGCGCACGAAGTCGTAGAGGGTCGGTGCGACACGCGGCATGATCGACGTTCCCCCGCCGATCCGGATCTCGAACCCGCGCACCAGCTCGCCGTCGATCTCGCGGACCCGCGGAATGAAGCCCCCGTCGTGGATGCCCGTGATCGCGCGGTCCTCGTCGGTGGCCGTAAAGGCCGTCTTGAACTTGCGCGGCATCAGCTGGCAGACCTCGTTACGCACGAAGTACCGCACATACGCGCCGGCATACGGCGTCGGGTCGAACAGTTCGTCGTCGCACACACCGGCGAACGGATCCCCGGTGACGTTGCGGACGGTGTTGCCGCACCCCTCCCGGGACGACAGCCCGGCGTCGGAGATGTCCCGGATCAGCTTCGCGATATCGACGAGCGGGATGTGGTGGATCTGGACGCACTGACGGGTCGTGACGTGACCCTTGCGCAGCGGTGCCCACTCCTCGACGACGTTCGCGAACATGTCGAGCTGCTCGGGGGTGACGCCGCCGAACGGAATCTTCACCCTGACCATCTGCACACCGGGCTGGCGCTGCCCGTACACCCCCTGGCGCAGGCGAAACCCGATGAATTCGTTCTCGGGGGTCTCGCCGCGGAGAAACTTGGCGGCCTCGGTGTCGAAGTCGTCAAACTCCCGTTCGATGATCGGGATCACCTTCCCCGGGACGTCCTCGAAGAGCTCCGGGTTCTCCAGGGTTCCCGACCGTCCGGACGGCGCGTCGGTGTGCGGGGTGCGTGGGTGCGGCGAATCGGAAGCCATCGACCTCGTCTCTCCTCGGTCCGGAACGGGGGCGCGGCGCGGCGGAGGCGACGCGTGGACGACTTATACCACAAACACCTTGGTATTTAAGGAGTTTTACCTGATCTGATTCGTGGACAATCGCTGCCCACCGACCCTCCGCACCTGTCCCGGCGTCGTCGACGCGAATCCCGGCCACCGCTCAGTTGCGCACCGCCCACGTCCCGTCGACGGCGAAGTCCGTGGGGAACGTCGATCCCACGGCCTGGGCGAAGATCTCCGCACCGAAGGTCGTGATCCTCCCCGGGTCCGTCTGGACATCGCTGCTGTTGACCTTGGCAAGTTCGTAGATGCACAGGTTGTGGCGCGCCGCGGTCGGGTTGGCGACGCTCCCCGGGCACGCCGGCGTTGCCGCGCCCCCGGGCAGGATCACCGACACGGCCGGGACGCCGGACAGCGCAAACCCGAACGAGATGCTGTTGCCGGATGAGTCGCCCAACCGCGTCGCCGGCGCCGCGATATCGAAGAACCCGCGCAGGGTCACCCCCGCGCCCAGATTCCCGGTGACCGGATCGGCGACCGAGCGGGCGTGCGGGTTGAGTTTGACCGCGGCGATCGTTCCGTTGGCGAGCTTGGTCCCGCTGATGGTGCCGTTGGCGATCTTGGTCCCGTTGATCAATCCGCCGGCGGCGAAGGCGCCGCCGCTGAGGGCGACGACCATCGCGGCCACGGAGACGATCATCTCGGGTCGCCGAAATGCGCGCATGAGAAGTGTCCTTGTCCGGTGTGCCGCCGCCGCAGGGACCGGCGGCAGAGTGTGCGGACTCATTAGGCGTCTGCGGCGTCACCCCTTCCGGGGACGCCCCGACGGACGACTAGAGCGCGAGTCCCTCCGGGCGCCCGCCCTCCAGGCGCGACTTCACCTGGACCTCGGCGGCATTCAGCCGCATCAGCGCCAGCGCCTCGGGGCTTGCCTGCTGCGGTCCCGCCGGCGCGGGAGGACCGTGATGCCAGGCGACGCAATGCAGCAGCGCCAGTCGCCGCGCGTCCTCGAGCCCAGCCCGCCGCGCAGCGTCACCGACAATCTCGACTCCGAGGGCGACATGGCCGAGCAGCCGCCCCTCCTCGGTCGCCTCGAAGGTCGCACCGACCCTCCATGCGCGGGTGTATCCGAGATCGTGGACGATCGCCGCGGCGACCAGCAGGTCCGAATCGACGCGCGGATGCCAGGTGCACAGCGTCTGGCACAGCGCCGTCACCCCGACGGTGTGCTCGACGAGGCCGCCGATATAGGCGTGGTGGCCCGAGCGCGTGCACGGGACCTGGCGCCACAGGCCCGCAAGTTCCTCGTCGCCGGTCAGCAGGCCGAGCGTGGCGCGCAGCCCCGGGTCGGCGACTTCGTCCGCCAAGTGGAGCACAAAGCCGAACAGCTCGTCCGGATCGCGGTGGCTCCGGGGCACCAGTTGCGTCTCGGCGTGGTCGTCGTCGGCCGGGCGCACGTGACTGATCAGCAGCTCGAGACGGCCGCCGCGCTGCTCCGCGCGGCCGGCCACGCGCACCGCGGCACCGGGGCTGAGGCGCTCGGCGAACCAATCGGGCTGGTCGAAGATCACTCCGCGCGCGGAACCGGTGGCATCCGCGAGCACAACCGACAGGAAGGGCTTGCCGGCGCGTGAGAGGCGCCGCTCGACCTCGCGTACGGCGAAGACCCCCTCAAACGGGGCCCCCGGAGTGAGCTGCGCGAGCCCGTTCATCGATCCATGGCCGGACATAGGAGGCGATAGTCGCAGGTTCGACACACCCACGAGGGCCGGGCCGGGAATCGCCCTGCCGAGATCTCGTCAAGGGTGGCGTGCGCTTGCTCGACCGCGGCTGCGATCTCGGTGCCGTCGGGATTCTCCCGGCGGTTCTCACCTTCCAGGATGTACTCGAGGGTCGCGACGCGCGGTTCCACCCGCCAGGCCTCGCGGGCGCCGGCGAGGTACAGACGCATCACGATGCGACCGTCCTCGTCCGCACCGCCGGTTGGCGCCGATCCGGTCTTGTAGTCGACCAGGCCAAAGCCGCCTTGCGGCAGTCGGTCGACACGATCGATCCGCCCGTTGACGCGATGGGGACCGATCTGCAGCGTGAACGGCCGCTCGACTGCGACCGTCGTGACGCCGCTGGTGCGCGTGCGGGCTACGAGCCCGGGAAACCGCTCTCCGGCGAGCGCAAGGGCGTGCCGTGCCTGCGGCGTATCGGCCACCCGGGCCGTGGTCAGTTCGGCCGCGAAGCGTGCGATCAGGTGCTCGGCGTCGTCCACGGGGGCGCCGGGCCGGAAAAACGCCTCGAGCGCGGCATGGGCGGCCGTTCCGACCTGGCGGGACGGATCCGGCCGCGGCGGGATCCGGTCGACGTGGGCGAAGCGGAACTGCAAGGGGCAGCTGCGGTACCGCGCGATCCCCGTGATCGACGCCGTGATGCCGGGGCGCGGGACGCGGTGCGTCGGAGGCGGTGCGGGCGGCGGGGGCTCGTCGCCAAGCGCGGCCGCGCGCGTCGCCACGAGGGCCGCCAGCGATTCGGCAAGTTCAGGGTCGCCGTCGATCGTCGCACCGGCCGCAGCGCGTTCGGCGGCCCGCATCGCGGCCTGCTCGAACCGGGCGCGGGCCGCGCCGATCGTCGCGAGCCGGCGACGGTCGGGCCCATCGTCGGCCACCTCGACCGCCGCCCCCGGAGTCTGCTCGGCGGCGTCGACCACGAAGCGGGACTGCGATTGCGGCACTCCGGTCGCCGACGTGCGCACCCAGCTGAGGGTCAGGTGGGTGCGCGCGCGGGTCATCGCGACGTACGCGAGCCGCCGTGATTCGGCGACGTGCGCATCGGCATCGCGTGGCAGGGCTTCCGGTAACAGCGCATCGGGGATGTCCGGGCCGGGCCGGTGTCGCCCCGGCCAGTTGTAGTGGGTCATCCCCACCACCGAGACGGCGTCGAACTCCAGCCCCTTGGACTGGTGGATGGTCATGATCTGGACGCCGTCGCGCTCCAGCGGGGCACCCGCATCACCCCGATACCCGAGGTCGGCAAGTCGGGACAGGAGTGTCGCCACGGCGGCCGGCGAGAGGCCGGGCCGGGCGGCGGCGAGCTCATCGACCAGGCGCTCGAGGGCGCCCAAGGCCGCAAGTCGGGATGCGCCCTCGGCGCCACCGGCCGCGAGGGCGCGCCGACGCAGACCGGTCCGGTCGATGACGGTCCTGATGGCCGCGACCGGATCCTGCTCGCCGACGGCCCGTCCGACCTCGTCCAGCGTGTCGGCGAACGCCGATCCGATGCCGGCGTCGGCGATCGCCGCACAGAGGGCACCCGCGACGGCAGCGCCACGGCGCGCCGCGACGACCTCGGTCGCGAGCGTCCACGGAACCCCCCACACGGGATCGCCGGCGATCCGCAGGTACGCGGGCCCGTCCGACGGATCGACGACGGCCCGCAGCCATGCCAAGGCGGCGCGGACCTCGGCGCGCTCCATGAGACCGACGCCACCCCGGACCTGATGCGGAATACCCGCGCGCTCGAACGCGGCCACGATGGGAGCGGCCTCCAGACGCACCGCGCGCATCAGCACGGCCTGCTCGTGGTAGGGGATCCCCTCCCGGGCCCGCGCCATCGACTCGTCGGCGATCGCCTGAGCCTGCGTGTCCGGGTCGCGCGACTCGAGGAATCGCGGCCGTGGTCCGGTCGCGCCCGTCCGCGCCACGAGGATCTTCGGCGTGCGATCGGGAATCGGAGCGACAACGGCCGCCGCAGCATCGAGAATCGCCTGCGTCGAGCGGTAATTGCGCTCCAGGCGTATCTCACGGGCATCGGGGAACCGGCGGCGGAAGTCGGACATGTTCTTCCCCGATGCCCCCCGAAACCGATAGATCCCCTGGTCGTCGTCGCCGACCACGACCACGCTGCCTGCGGGATCGGAGACGGCAAAAATCAACTCGGCTTGGGCGTGGTTGGTGTCCTGAAACTCGTCGACCAGCAGGTGCTGGACCTCGTGCCGGATCGCGTCGAGGCGATCGGGGTGGGTGCGGACCAATTCGAGCGCCCGGACGATCGACATCCCGAAGTCCTCGAGCCCCTCGGCCAGCAACCAGGCGTCGTGGGCGGTGAAGACGCGCGCGAACTCCCACTCCCGCCGCGCCCGGACCTCCTGATCGCGACCGGACGCGGACCTGACCGCCTCTTCGGCCCAAGACAGGTAGTCGACCGCCGATACCAGTTCGTCCCGGCACCGGTCGATACGCGTGATCATCTGATCGACCAAGCGCGCCAGGTCACCGCGCACCCGGTGGGCGCGCAAGTCGAGTTCGGCGATCCGGTCGAGCAGGATCATCTTGCGCAGTTCCTGGTCGGCCGGGACCAAGGCGGGCGCCAACCCGTACTCGACCCCGTGCCGGCGCACGACATCCTGGGCCCAGGAGTGCAGGGTCGCGACCCGCAGCGTCTCGTGCGACCGGCCGAGCAGGTCCTCGGCCCGGAGCCGCAACTCCTCCGCCGCCTGGCGGGTGAAGGTCACCCCGAGAACCCGACTCGGCTCGGCCCCCTGATCGACCAGCCATGCCAGCCGCCGGCACAGGACCCGGGTCTTGCCGGCCCCGGCGCCCGCGACGATCATCAACGGGCCCGCGGGATGAGTGACGGCAGCAAGCTGCTCGGGTGTGAGATCGTCCAGCACCGGACAGCTCATGGTAGAGCCCGCGGCGGACGGGCGGACCGCTTGGTAGCATCGCGACCCGTGGCTGACGTCCGACCGTTCTCCGCATTGCGCTACCGCGACGCCGCGGGCGCCCTCGGTGACCTCGTCGCCCCTCCGTACGACGTAATCTCCCCGGCCGAACGCCAGGCGCTGCTGGCGAGAAGCCCGTACAACGCGGTGCGGCTCGAACTCCCCGACCCGCCCTACGAGGCCGTCGCCGAGGTCATCGCCGATTGGATCGCGGCCGGAATCCTCGGTCGCCCGGAACGGCCCGGACTCGTCGCGTGGACACAGCGTTTCGATCTGGATGGGGTCACCCACGAGCGCAAGACGCTGCTGGCCACCGTGAAGATCGAGCCCTACTCGGCACGCGTGGTCCGTCCGCACGAACGGACCCACAGCGGGCCCAAGGAAGACCGCCTGCGCCTGTATCGCGCGGTGCAGACCCACATCTCCCCGGTCTTCGGCCTCTACCCGGACCCGGCCGGGGCCGGTTGGGCCGCCGCGGGCATCGACGCACGGGCCGCCGACGCCGCCTACGTGTCCGACGACGGGGCGGTTGAGAACCGCGTCTGGTGGATCGACGACCCGGACGCACTGGCGGGGATCGCCGCGGCGCTGGCCGACAAGTGGATCCTGATCGCCGACGGCCACCACCGCTATGAGACGGCACTCGCGTACCGCGACGAGCGACGAGCGACGGCCGGCGATGACGCCGAGCACCCGTACGACTTTGTCCTGATGGGCCTGACCGCGCTCGACGATCCCGGTCTGGTGGTACTCCCGACCCATCGCGTGCTGGCCGAGTGGCCGGACGGTGCCGGCGGCCGCCTTGCGGCCACACCGGCCGCCGATCTGGCCGCTTTGCTGGAGCTGCTGCATTCCGCGCCGCTCACCCAACCCGCCCTTGGGCTGGTGACCCGCAACGGCTTCGCCCTGCTGACCGGCACCCTGGCGCCCGACGCGTCGCCGGGCGAACGCCTCGATGTCGCCGTCCTCGAACGCGAGGTGCTCGTTCCCGATCTCGGCGACGACCAGGCCGCCCTCGCCCATCGCGATGCCCTCTGGTACACCAAAGACGCCGCCGAGGCCGCCGCGCAGGTGGCCGCCGGCCAGGCCGCCGCAGCCGTCATCATCCGCCCCCTGCCCAAAGACGCGGTTGCCGCCGTCTCCGATGCCGGCCAGACGATGCCCCAGAAGTCGACGTACTTCTATCCCAAGCTGTGGACCGGGGTCGCCTTCCACTCGCTGGCCGACCCGACCTAGGGACCGCTCCGCCGGGCGATGCCGGCGACTGCGACGGTCAGGCGCCGGCCGTCATGCGCTCGGCCACCAGCGACCGGAACCGGTCGCCGCGCGCCTCAAAGCTCGTGAACTGGTCAAAGCTTGCGCAGCCGGGCGCCAGCAGGACGACGTCTCCGGGCCGGGCTGCCGCCGCCGCCCGTGCGACCGCCGTCTCGATCTGTCCGCATTGGACAACCGGCACGCCGACGGCGTCCATCGCGGCGCCGATCTCCCGCGCGGTCGCACCGATCAGGTACGTGCAGCGCACATCGGCTTTCCGCGCGGCATCGGCCAGGGGCGCAAACGACGCCCCCTTGCCCTTGCCGCCGGCGATGAGATGGACGCCGGTCGGATAGGCGTCGAGGGCAGCGCAGGCGGCGTCGGCGTTGGTGGCCTTCGAATCATTGACATAGACCACGCCACCGATCTCGCCGACTACCTCGAGCCGGTGGGGGACGCCGGCGAAGCTCGCGAGCCCGCGCGCGAGCTGATCGGCCCCGAGCCCGCCTGCCGCCGCCGCGATCGCGGCGGCGGCCATGACGTTCTCGCGGTTGTGGCGTCCTCGCAGCGGAATGCGGTCCCAACCGGTCACACGGCCGATGCCGTCGACCCAGAGGCCGCCGTCCGACCACGCGATGTCGGCTGCCCCGCGGCGGGCGCCGTCGCGGATTACCCGGTGGCGGAGCGCCTCGGGAAGCGCCCAGTCCTCAGGAGCAATCGCCAAGTCGGCGGCGGTCATCGCCGCGAACACCCGCGCCTTCGCATCACGGTAAGCCGCCATCGAGCCATGGCGGTCCAGATGGTCCGGCGTGAGGTTCAGCACCACCGCCGCACGCGGATGGAAGCGGACGACATCCTCAAGCTGGAAGCTGGAGCACTCGACCACCAGCCACGTGGCATCGTCGACGTGGTCGACCAGGCCCGCCAGCGGCAGCCCCTGATTGCCGCAGGCGATTGCGGGGTGTCCGGCGTCGGTGAGCAGATGTGCGAGCAGTTCGGTCGTCGTCGTCTTTCCGTTGGTGCCGGTCACCGCAACGATCGGATTCTTCAAATAGCGTCCGGCGAGCTCGATTTCGCTGATCACCTCGACGCCGCCCGCGCGCGCCGCGGCGACCTGGGCGATCTCTCCGGGCACGCCGGGACTCTTGACCACGAGGTCGATGCCGGGGACGGGATCGATCGTCCCGATGCGGACCTCGACACCGGCGGCCGCGAGGTCCGGAGCGGCGACGGGTGCCGAGTCGGTGGCGATCACGCGCCAGCCGCGCCGTGCCAGCAGGCCGGCGGCGGCCTGACCCGACCGACCCAGGCCGACGACGAGCGCGGTGCTCATGCGTGCAGGGAGCGGAAATACAGGGTGAATCCGATCGATCCGACGATCAGTGCGATCAGCCACAGCCGCACGATGATCTTGGTCTCGCTCCACCCCGCCATCTCAAAGTGGTGATGCAGCGGTGCCATGAGAAAGACACGCCGCTTGTAGCGCTTGAACACGACCACCTGGACCATCACCGACAGGGCCTCTGCCACGAACACGGCCCCGATAATGATCAGTAGCACCTCGGTCTTGGTCATGACCGCCAGGCCGGCGATCGCGCCGCCCAGCGCATACGAGCCGGTGTCGCCCATAAATACCGCGGCCGGAAACGAGTTGAACCAGAGGAACCCGACGCATGAGCCCATGAGTGTCGCGGCAAACATCGCCAAGTCGTGCTGACCGCTGACGAACGCGATCCCCGTATAGACCAACAGCGCCACGGCGCAGGTCCCTGCGGCCAGGCCATCAAGCCCGTCGGTGAGATTCACCGCGTTTGCGGCGCCCGAGACGACCAGCAACACCACGATGAAATAGACGATCGGTCCGACGGCGACACTGGTGTCGGTGAAGTTCAGCCCCAGCGTGGTCGGGATCCCGACCACGTGCACCGCGACGTAGGCGAGCACGAGCGAGATGGCCGCGAGCCCGAGCAGCCGCCAGCGGGCCGAGAGTCCGAGCGACCTCTTGGAGACGATTTTCTGGTAGTCGTCGATGAAGCCGATGGCACCGCACCCGAGGGTCACGAACATCACCAGCATGGCGCTGGTACTGCGCCCCGACAGAATCAGGAATGGCACGATCGTGGCGAACACGATCAGCAGGCCGCCCATCGTCGGCGTGCCGCGCTTGGCGTCGTGCCCCGACGGGATCAGTCCCTGCGGCCGCACGAACTGCCCGACCTCGTTACGACGCAACCAGCTGATGAACGCGGGTCCGAGGAACAGCATCAGGGCGGTGGAACAGATCGCGGCGATCAGGATGCGTGACACTAGGCGAGCACCTCGCAGACGCGCTCGAGCGCGACGCCGCGCGAGGCCTTGACCAGAACGGTGTCGCCGGGCTCCAGGATCGCGGACACGCCGCGGGCGGCGGCGGCGCTGTCGGGAAACCGCACCGCGGGGACGCCGGCCGCACCATCGACGTATCCGGCAGCGCGCGACCCGACGGCCACAAGCATGTCGATGCCGAGTTCCGAGACGAGCTCACCGACCTCCCGGTGAAACCGGGCCTCCTCGGGACCGAGCTCCATCATGTCTCCAAGGACCGCGACCCGGCGGCCGTTGCGGGCGGCAAGGTCGCGCAGGGCCGCACTCATCGCAATCGGATTGGCGTTGTAGCAGTCCTCGATCAACACGCCGCCACCGGCGAGCGGGCGCTCCTGGCCGCGCATCGCCGACAGCACAACGTCGATCGGGGTGCCGGTCGCAGGCACGCGCCCAAGCGCCGCACAGCATTCCCAGGCGGCGGCGGCGTTACGGCGCTGCCAGTCCTTTCCGAGACGGATATCGACGTCGGCGGGGAGGCCGGCGAAGCGACGGACGACCACACCCTCGGGCAGCCCCGCGACGGCGTCGTCCAGCAGCGGCTCGTCATCGGGAACCACAGCCACATCGCCCGGCCCGAGCCCGCTCAGGATCTCCGCCTTCGCCGCGGCGATCGCGTCGATCGTCCCGAGGATCTCGAGGTGGACGGGGGCAACCGACGTGACGCAGGCGACGTGGGGCGGCGCCAGGGCAACCAGATCCGCGATCTGCCCGGGTCCGCGCATCCCCATCTCAACGACGGCGACCTCGGTGTCTGCGGGCATCTCGAGCAGCGACAGGGGCACACCCACGTCGGTGTTGCGGTTGCCCGGGGTCCCGTAGACACGCGTGCCGGCGGTCCGCAGCATCGCCACGAGGATGTCCTTGGTGGTCGTCTTGCCGACCGACCCCGTAATCGCGACGACCGTCGCGCCAGTGCGTCCCAGCGCACGCCGGCCGGCCTCCTGCAAGATCGCAAGCGGATCCGCCGCCACCACGACGGCCCGGTGCGCCGCAACCAGCTCGGCGCCGATCGCATCCCATGCGCGGGCGCCGACGACTGCGGCCGCGGCGCCGGCCGTCAAGGCATCAGGGGCGTGCAGTCCACCATCGGTGATCTCGCCTGGCAAGCCGATAAACAGCCGCCCCGTCACGTCGCCACGTGAATCAACCGCGCCGCCGTCGATCACCGTCGCCGGGTCTCCGGAAGCAATCCGCGCTCCGGTTCCCTCAATCAGTTCGTTGAGAATCCACTTCACCCGGCAAGCCCCCGCAACACGTCTCGTGCAACATCGCGATCGTCGAACGGCAACACCCGGCCCGCGATCTCCTGACCACGTTCGTGCCCCTTGCCGGCGATCAACACCACGTCACCGGTCCGTGCCGCGGCGACCGCTTCCGCAATGGCCGCGTGGCGATCCGGCTCGATCCGAAGATCCCCGCGCCCGTCACGCGCATCGACGACGATTTCGTCAATGATGGTAACGGGATCCTCGGATCGCGGGTTATCCGAGGTCACGATGACCAGATCCGCCAAATGCACCGCGATGTAGCCCATGAGCGGTCGCTTACCGCGGTCACGGTCACCCCCGCACCCGAACACGACGATCACCCGATGGTCGCCGGCAAGGCCGCGGACGGTCTGCAGCACGCTGGCCAGGGCGTCGGGGGTGTGTGCGTAGTCGACCAGCACCTGGAAGTCCTGCCCTTCCTCAATGGGCTCCAGGCGTCCGGGCACGCCCGTCACACCGGCAATTCCGTCGGCCACCTGCGCATGTGGGAGACCCAGCAGTTCGCCGACGGCCACCACCCCCAACAGGTTCAGCAGGTTGAAGTCCCCGCGCAATCGGCTCTCAAGTTCGAGCGGGCCGCGCGGGGTGGCGACCTGTGCCCACGTGCCCGACGCCGTCTGGGAGAACGCGGTGGGCCGCACCTCGGCCCGGGCGGCGTGACCGAACCCGAGCAGCCCGCACTCGTCGGCCAGACGCGCCCCGTAGGCGTCATCGACGTTTGCCGCGCCCGGCGGGTCCGCGCCGTCGTCCGGAGGGCGCGCAAACAGCAGGCGCTTGGCCCGGAAGTAGGACTCCATGTCCCGGTGGTAGTCAAGATGGTCCTGGGTCAGGTTGGTAAACAGCGCCGCTGCGAACGGTATCCCGGCCACCCGCCGCTGAACGAGGGCATGTGAGGACACCTCCATGGCGCACGCCCAGTCACCGGCATCGCGCATCCGGGCGATCAGCGTCTGCAGCATCACCGGATCCGGGGTGGTGTGGGTCGCCGGTTCCGGGCGCCCGCCGACAACGACCCCCACCGTGCTGATCAGACCCGCTGACGCGGACCCCGCTCCGAGGACGGCCTGCAGCAGGTAGGCCGAGGTGGTCTTGCCGTTCGTCCCCGTGACCCCGACCATCCGCACATCCTCCGCCGGGTGTCCGGCAAGGTCGCCCGCGACAAGGGCGATCGCCAGGCGCGCGTCGGCCACGAGCACCTGCGGCACGTCGATCGGCAACTCCCGCTCGACGACGAGCACCGCGACCCCGTGATCGGCAGCGTCGCGCGCAAAGTCGTGGCCGTCGGCGCTGACCCCGGGCACGCAGACAAACACGGCGTCGGGACCGGCGTCGGATGAGCGGCGTGCGACGCGGTCGATCGTCGGCGTTCGGCCGGTGCCGTGGTCGGGGAGCAGGCGGGCCCCCGGCAGGGCGCTGACCAACTGGGCGAGGGTCATCGACATGTCAGTGGGCCCGGACCGGCCTGACCGATCACCCGGGCGGAATCCCCAGGCGGATGAGCGCCATGGACGCAATCTGGCTGAACGCCGGTGCGGCGACCGTACCGCCGTACGTGCCGATCCCCGGTTCGTCGACCGTGACGACAATCACCAAGCGCGGATGATTCGCCGGAACGTAGCCCGCGAACGACGAGACGTACAGCGACTGGCTGTACTTGCCGTGGAGCACCGGCACCTGCGCGGTTCCGGTCTTGCCGGCGACCGTGTATCCCTTGACGGTCGCGGCATCGCCGGTCCCCTGTTTGGAGACCACCTTGCGCAGCATCGCATCAAGCTCCAGCGAGGTCTGCGGGGTGATGATGCGGGTGCTGGCCGGATAGCTCACCGGCTTGCCGGCCACCTTGCTCACCAGGTGCGGCGTGATCAGGCGCCCGCGATTGGCGATCACGGCGTAGGCGCGGGCGATCTGGACCTGAGTCGCCGAGACGCCCTGCCCGATCGGCACGTTGCCGATCGACACCCCGGACCAGCCCGGACCGCCGTAGCGCGGGTACACCCCTAGCGCCTCGCCCGGATAGTCGATGCCGGTCGATCGGCCAAACCCGAAGCGGCCGATCCACGATGCCAGCGCCGGATAGCCCAAGCGCTCGGCCACCTTGACCGTGCCGATGTTGCTCGAGCGTTCCAGGATTTCGCTGACCGACCACACCGCCGTGCCGTGCTTTTCGGCGTCATGCAGTTTGATGTCGAACAACGGCAGCACCCCGGGAACGACGATACGGGTGTTCGGCGTGACCAGGTGATCCTGCAGCGCGCCGGCCATCGTGACGATCTTGAAGATCGACCCCGGTTCGAACAGGTCGGTCACCGAGCGAAGGCGGGCCGCCGCCGGATCGAAATGGGCGCGATCGTTCGGGTTGTAACCGGGCGCGGTCGCCATCGCGTAGATCGCGCCCGAATTGGGATCCATCACGATCCCGCTGACGGCCTTTGCCCGGAATCGTGTGCGGGTGCCCGCGAGAATCGACTCGAGATTGGACTGGATGTCCGAGTCGACGGTCAGTTGGATGCTCTCGCCCGGCTTGGCCGGGCGGTTTACCGCGGTCGAGAGCGCCTGGCCCTGGGGATCCTGATTCTCCACGACCACGCCCGGCGTTCCGGTCAGGACGCCGTTGTTCTGCTGTTCGATCCCGGAAATGCCGCCGTTCTGCCCCACCAGCCCGACCATTTGTGCCCCGACGGGGCCGCTCGGCAGGTCGCGGGAGAACGAATCCTGCACGCTGATTCCGCTGATCCCGAGCTTGCGGACGGCGCTGCCGACCGACTGGTTGACCCCTTGGGCAACCACCGAGTACCCGCCGGAGACGATCAGCTTCGCCAGCACCGCGGTTTGCGGCATCTTCAGGATCGGGGCGAGCTCGGTGGCCGCCGTCTGGGCGTCGGTGACCAGGTATGGCGTGGCGATGACGGTGTCGCTGAGGCGGTCGAACGCCAGCTGGTTGCCGTTGCGATCGATGATCGCGCCGCGCTGCCCGGCGCTGATGATCGTCTTCTGCTGCTGGCCGGCGGCCATCGCCGACAGCGTGCCGGAGTCGACGGTACCCAGCCATCCCGCACGCAAGATCATCAGCCCGGCGCCGATCACCGCGATCGCTCCGAGGATCCGGATCCGACGGGCGCCGTCGCGCCGGCTCAGTCCTGCCGGTGCCCGCCGCGACCGTGCCCGTGAGCGCTGCCGCGAGGCACGGGTCCCCGAACGGGGGCGGTGCGAGCTCGAGCGACGATCCACGGACCTACGGCGTCGGATTCTTGGCGCGCAGGAACCCGATCTGCTGGGGGTTCTCCTGCTTCATGTTGAGGGCGCGGGCGGCTGCGGTCCGGACCTGCGCGTCCTCCTGCTGGAGTGCCTGGTTGAGGTTCACGATCTCCGACTGGGCCTCGCTGGAGCGTTGCATCGTGACGCTGGAGCGCGTCGACAAGCGCAGGGTGGCGGCGTTGAGGAACACGATGCCCCCCAACAACAGGGCCAGCCCCGGCACCCACAGCCACCGTCGGATCGTCTGCGCGCGGGTGCGGGTTCTGATGCGGGTCCGTGGCGCCGGTTGGGAACGTGCCCGGCGGCGCGGACGGGGCTCTTCAACCGGACGCGTCCTGGCGGGGGCGGGCTGGCGTCTGGCAGGTGCCGGGGCCGCGCTGCGGGCGCGGGCGCTCACGCCGCCTCGAGCTTGCGCACGGCCCGCAGGCGGGCCGATCGCGATCGCGGGTTTCGGTGTGTCTCGTCGGCTCCCGGCATGATCGCGCGAGTCGTCACGAGCTCCCCTTCGGGGGTTCGACCACACCCGCACACCGGCATCCCGGGCGGACAGATGCATCCCTGTGCACGAGCGCGTGTGAAGCGCTTGACGATCCGGTCCTCCAGCGAATGGAAGCTGATGACCGCCAGCACGCCGTCGACCTCCAGCAGCTCGAATGCCGACTCGAGTGCGTGGGGCAGCAGGTCCAGCTCGGCGTTCACGACGATCCGCAGCGCCTGGAAGACCCGCTTGGCGGGGTGTCCGCCGGCAAAGAGCGCACCCGAGGGAACCGACCCGCGCACGACTTCGACCAGCTCGCCGGTGGTGGTGATCGGCGCGACCTGACGCGTGCGGACGATCGCCCGGGCGATCTGGCGCGCATACCGTTCTTCGCCGTAGTCGCGGAACCACCGGGCCAGGTCCGCTTCGGAGGCATCGGCCACCAGCGTCGCCGCGGAGATCGGTTGATCGGGGTTCATCCGCATGTCGAGCGGCGCTTGCCGGGCATAGGAAAATCCGCGCTCGGGGCGGTCGATCTGCATCGACGAGATACCCAGGTCCATCAGGATGGCGTCCGCGCGGACGCCATCCTGGACAAGCTCGTCCAAGGCAACGGCAAAGTTCTTGCGGATGAACCGCGTACGACAGGGTGCCGCGTCCGCGAACAGGTCGAAGAACGGTGCGACGTCGGGATCCTGGTCGATGGCGATGTACAGCCCGTCGGGTCCCAGGGACTCGGCGAGGCGCTGGGCGTGGCCGCCCGCGCCGAACGTGCAATCGACGACGACCTGGCCGGCCTCGGGCCGCAGGACCTCCAGAACCTCGTCGACCAGGACGGGGTCATGGGCCGTCATCGGGTCAGCCAACGCGATCGGCAAGACGCTTGGCACGGGCCGATACCCCCTCTCGACGAAGCGCCGCGAATCGATCCGCGAGACGGTCGCCATCCCAGACCTCCAAGTACTCGCCAGCTCCAACGACTTTCACGCGTGACCCCAGTCCCGCGTGGTCCCGCAACTCGGCCGGCAGCAGGATCCGCCCCTGCCGGTCGAGGTCCTGCTCGAAGGCACCCGCCGACAGGAACCGGCTCAGCTCCCGGCCCTCGTCGTCGAGCACGCTCATCGCCCCGAACGTGCGCTCGATCAGGCCGGCCCACTCGCTGCGGGGCACCACGATCAGGCATTCATCGATCCACCAGCCGACCACCGCGCCGCCGATAAACGGCTCCCGAAGGCGCGCGGGAATCGCCAACCTGAAGCGGTTGTCGAGGCTGCACTCGTGGGTACCTGTGAGGAGCCGGCGATGCATATTCCCCACCGTACCCCACATTCCCCCACATCACAACGAAATTACCCTCGATTCACACCACAGCGACCCCACATCCGGACGTGCCCGAAATCGCGTCCGAAACCGACCGAACATGTGTTCCGTCCGAGGCACGAACTAGTGTTCGGGTATGACTGCAACCCTGTACGACATCAACACCGGCCGCCGCCAGGACGCTCCGCGTCTGGTCGCCGTCGCGCCCGCGCCCCGCCGCCCCCTGTCGGCAACCGTCGCCCTCTTTGGGCTCGGGATGACCCCGGGGTTCCTCCTCGCCGGCGCCGCCTCTGCCCAAGGCGGCGCGGGAATGGTCGCCACGGCCTGGACACTCGCCGGGCTGTCCGCGCTGGTGACGGTCGGCGCCGCGCTGCGCTCCCGCCAGATCGCCGTCCGCCGCCGCCGCCGGCTCGCCCAACGCGCCCGGGCCCAGACCGTCCGCAGCGCCCCGCTGCCGTTGCGCCGCGCCGCCTGATCGCCCTCGTCCGGACCTGAAACTCATCAGGTCCGGACGGCGACCCTGGCCGCGCCATGCGCTACCGTCCAGACGGTGCCAGTTTTCGCATTTTCGACAGGTCTCGCGTGATCGCAGCGGCGATCGACGTCGGCACGAATACGACGCGCCTGCTGGTCGCGGAGGTCGAGGACGGACGGATCACGCCGCTGGCCGCCGACGGGGTGATGACCGCGCTCGGCGCGGGGCTCGACCAATCGGGCCGGATCGCGGATGTGGGCCTCGATTTGGTGGCGCAGACGACGGCAGCCATGTCTGAACGTGCACGCGCGTTGGGGGCGGAGCGGCTGGTGATCGCCTGTACGGCCGTGGGACGCGACGCGGACAATGCCGCCGATCTGCTTGACCGCATCGCGACGGCCACCGGGGCCGCGCCGCGCGTGCTGACCGGTGAGGAAGAGGCGGCGTTGACGTACGCCGGCCTCGTCGCCGCGGAAACCGGCGGCGGCCTCGTCGCCGCCGACCTGGGGGGCGGCTCGCTCGAGCTGATGGGCGGACACCACGGCCATCTGGACTGGGCGACCTCCTTGCCGGTCGGCGTCCGCCGGATCACCGAGCGTCACGGGATCGCTGATCCGCCCGACCCCGCCGCCTTCGAGCCGATCGCAGCCGAGGTCGCGGCCCTCGTCAGGCCCGTGGCCGCCGATCACCCGGCGACGGCCATCTTCGCGGCAGGCGGTTCGGCGGCGGCGCTCGGCGTGCTCGCGCGGACCGACCGCCTCGACGCTGCCGCACTCACCGGCGTTCCGGCGGCACTGGCCGGGCGTTCTGCGGACCAGGTCGCGGCCACGACCGGCCTTGAGGCTGCCCGTGTCCGGCTCTGTCTGGCGGGAGCGGCGGCGCTGGAGGGCGTGCGCCGTGCGTTCGGGGTTGACGAACTCGAGATTACCCACGCAGGCTTGCGGGAAGGACTCGTGCTGGAGGCGATCGGATGAGCACCAACGGCAGCAGCTACCTCGCCCATTGGGGGCTCGCCGAGCCGCCGTTTCTGATCGAACCGGACCCGCGCTTCGCCTATGAGCGCGCCGACCACCGCGAGGCGCTCGCACGGATGCTGTTCGGTCTCACCCAGCTCGGGGGGATCGTCCTGATCACCGGCGAGATCGGGTGCGGGAAGACGATGCTCGCCGAGACCCTGCGCGGGATGTTGTCCGGAGGCGGGTACCAGGTCGTCTCGGTGCCGAACCCGCCCCGCACCAGTGCGGCCCTGCTTGGCGCGATTCTGGATGCCTCCGGCGGCCCTGCCGCCGGAGGATCGGCCGCGCGGCTCGCCGGCCTCGTGCGTGAGCAGCTCCAGCAGGCGGCCGACCGCGGGCAGCGGGTCGTCCTTGCCGTCGACGAGGCCCAGCGCCTGGACGCGCGCGCGCTCGACGAGCTGCGGATGCTGACCAACCCGGGTTCGGGCGGGTCGGCCCCGGCGGTCTTGTTGGGCCAGCCGGAGCTCAGCACAAAGATCGGCCGGTACCCGCAGGTTGCCCAGCGGGTCGTCGTCCGGTACCACCTGCAGCCGATGCGCTCCGACGAGATCGAGGGCTACATCGGGCACCGGACCCGCGTGGCCGGCTCCCCGCGGAGACTGTTCACGCGTCGCGCCGCCGCGGCCGTCCACGAAGAGACCGGGGGCACTCCGCGCCTGGTCAATCTCATCTGTGCCAACGCCCTGTTCGTCGGCGCCGCCCGCGGCGAGGACGAGATCGGCGCCGACACGATCCGGGACCTCGCCGAAGACCGGCGACGATCCGAACATCTCGCCGATCAGGGAGCACCATGAGCGAGGTCAGCTACCAGACGTTCCTCTCGGACATCGGTCGGCTCGGCAGCGAGCGCTTCGTGCCGGTCGACCCCGGCGAGCTCGCGACGCGCCGCAAGGACGCCGACCGCAAGCTCACGGTCCATATCTCCAAGCAGCAGGCCAAATGGCTCGACCACGTCGAGGCGATCACGGGCAAGGGCATCGACGAGGAGGCCGTCGTGCGCGTGCTGATCGACCTCGGGCGCCAACTCGAGGTGGACTGGGCCATGACCGCCGGGGCACCTGCGCTACGGGCGGCAGTAGCCGACGCGGTGCGGGTGCGGAGGGCCACCTCCCGCACCTGATGGCACGCGCGTGGGATGTCAACGGGCTCGCCCGCAACGCCGGCTTCCGAGATGCCGCCGGACGCATCGTGCTGACCCGCTGGCGCGAGATGATCAGCTACCGGGACGGCACGCTGGCCGGTGACGACATCGAGGAACTCCACGCGATGCGCGTCTCGTCACGACGTCTGCGCGCCGCTATGGACGCGTTCGTCGATGTCTTCCCCGCCGAAGTCGTTCCGGCGCTACCTGCGCGAGGTCAAACGGATCACCGACACGCTCGGCGATGCGCGCGATCTCGATGTGGCGATCGATCACCTGACGACCCTGCTGCCCGTGGTCGAGGGCGACGACCGCCCCGGCATCGAGGGCCTGATCGACCGGTACGAGCAGCAGCGACGGGCCGAAGACGCGCACATCCGCGCCCTGTTCGACCGCCTGGAGCAGGAGAACTTCGCCGAGCGGTTCGAGACCTGGGTGCACAAGCACACCGGGATCGACGTGGCGACCCTCGCCCCCATGCCGCCGGCGGGCGCCTGATGGCCAAGCCCCGCCCCGTCCCCGGGATCGACCCGGCGCGCCGCGTCCGGCCGAATGCCCGGCGTATCCTCGCGATGCGGATCGAGGAGATCTACCAGTACGACGGTCTGGTCGGCGACCCGTCCAACGTCACCGAACTGCACGACATGCGCATCGCGTTCAAGCGACTGCGGTACCTGATCGAGATCTTCGGCGATGCCTTCGATGCCGACCTGGTCCCGTACCTGGACCAGGTCAAGGCGATGCAGGACCTGCTCGGCGACATCCACGACTGCGACGTCCAGGTCCCGATGCTCGAGGGGCACCTCGCCTGGCTCGAGCGCCAGGAGACCGAGAGCGTCGAGCGGATGCTCACCAGCCCGCGCCGGGCGCGGACGTCCGACGATCCGGACATCGCCCTCGCACGGTTCAAGAGCCGTCTCGATACCGCTCGACGCGCCGACGAGCGCCCCGGGATCCACACCCTCATGGCAATGCGCCGGGCCCAGCGGATCGCACTGTACGCACAGTTCACCCACGAGTGGCGGCGGCTCAAGCATGCGCGGTTCCGCCAGCGGCTCGAGCACGCGCTCGGCATCGGTTAGGCGGCGTCCGTGACCCCGAAGTCCGCCCGCCTGGCGATCATCGGCGACATCCACGCGCGCCGTGACGCACTCGCCGCCGTTATCGACGCGATCCGGGACGCCGGCATCGCGGGCGGGGTCTGCACCGGCGACATCGTGATGCGCGGCCCGGATCCCGCCGCGTGCATCGCCCTGCTGCGTGACCTCGGCTGGCCCGTGGTGGTCGGCAACACCGACCGGAAGGTCGTCGCCGGCAACCCGCGCCCGCCCGAGCATCCCGCCTCGTCCCGCATCGGATCGCGCTCGTGGACCTATCGCGAGCTCGATCGGCCGGACCTGGAGTGGCTCGAGGGCCTGCCCGGCACGGTCCGCCTCGATCTCGGCGGCGCGTGCGTGGTCGTCACCCATGGAGATGCCGAATCGGTCAGCGTCCCGATCAACGCCGCGACCTCCGACCGCGACCTCGAGCGCATGCTGCGCAAGTTCGACGCGGACGTGCTGGTGGTGGGCCACACCCACGAGGCCATGGTCCGCAAGGTGCGCAACGGAGTCGTCCTCAACCCCGGGGCCGTCGGCGAGAGCCGCAACCCCGACCAGCAACCGCACTGGGCCTGGCTCGAGGCGACCCCGCGCGGCGTCGCGGCGCACCTCGAGGTCATCGCGACCCCGCTCGCCCCTCAGCGCGAGGACACCCCGGAGGACTGATCCGGCCCCCGCAGCCGGTCGCCGAGCCGAACCCGCGCACCGAGCCCCGGCGGACCCTCGATAATCGTACGGGCGCGCGCGGAGCCGACGATGCGCCACGCCTGTACCGGGTCCTCGACGCGGATGACGACCCCGTCGCGATCGAGCATCACGCACGCGATCGGCATCCCCATCGCCCACGTGTGGATGTAGCGGCAGCGCGGCACCCAGAGCGCCTCGTCGGACGCGAGCCCGCGCGTCCCGAGCAGTCCGAGCGCTCGGGCCGGAAACCTCGCAGCCGTCCACGCGCGCGCCACGATGACGTTGCCGTCGTCGCGACGGATGACGCCGGGCGGGTCGCACAGCCGCTGGATCGGCGGCAGCGGACCGCGACCGGCGTCGCCCATCACGGACTCGGGGTGATCGCTCCCTGCAGCGCCGCCAAGGCGCGGGCGAACAGGAGGCCCATCGCATCGGCCGCGTCGTCCGGCGTCGCGCGGGGCTCCAGCGTCCGCATGCCGGCCGCCGCAAGGTCCACGGCGCGGCTGACGATCTGCCAGCGATCGACGGGGGCGATCTGGCCACCGCCTTCGGCCTGCAGCTCGTCGAACGCTTCCTTCTGCGCCCGCATGAGTTCCTTCAGGCGTTCCTTGAATTCCTCGGCCGCACCCTCGCCGAATGCGAAGTTGAACGGGCCGAATTCGTCGTCGTTGTCCACTGCGCCCCCTAGAGGCGGATCGAGAGGTCCGTTGACAGATCTTGGAATCCCGCTCACTGAACATGATAGCGGCTGAGATCCCTTTTGCCAAGCGGGTTTTCACAATCCCCGCTACGCCCGGTTGACCTTCGTCTTCACTCGGTTCGTCCCTGCTGATCCCGGGCCGAATTCAGAGCCGCGGGGCCGTACTAGGGTCTACAGCGAGTTCAATCGAGACCGCCGGGCGGCGTGAACTGCCACCCCAGAATAGCGCCGTACGCTCAAACCATTGGCCATCGGTGTTCCTCCGGCTGGACCGGTTCGCCTGGCTTCCCCGCCTCCTGCGGCTTGAGCGCGCGGAAGCGGTCGTCCACCGTCCTCCACCCGGCGGCAACAGGGCCAGTAGCCGCTCTAGCGCATCCCACAGCCCGGCCCCCCCGGGGGGGCCGGGCCGATGAGATCGCGGTCCGGTCATGAACCCGCGTCGGTCTGATGCGGCTCCCCGACGGATCGCGGGGCTGGCGACGCGCTCAGAGCGCGCACGAGTCCGGTTGGACGATGCCAGGCTGCGTGAATCGAAACTTGCTAGCGAGGAATCTCTTCCCCCGTAGATGGATCCAGACGGATTCCGTCGGTAATGCCATCGCCAGGGGGCGCTCCCAGTGTCAGCCACACCGCGTCACCCTCGGACCCGGCGTTGCGGATCTGTCGCGGCGTGTCTTTGTGAAGACGGATCCAGTCGCCGTCGTTGAGCGTGACAACGTCCTCGCCGACCACGACCTCTTGCGGTCCGCCGGAGACCAGGCAGTAGATCTCCTCTTGAGTTCGATGGCGATGGTAGGCCATGGCGTCGCCAGGTCCGTATCGCCACAGCCGAAGGGTCACGTGTTCGGCCCCGAGGGCTCCTGACAGATCCTGCGAGCTGGCGCCGCCACCGCGACGTTCGCGAAACGGCACGTCGTCCGCTCGGACCACGCGAAACGGCTCTGGGGCGTTCATCGGGCGACCCCGGACGGGAGTTCGCACACCTCGCCGAGCTCGCCGTCAAGGTCATCCGCGAGCTCGCCGGCAGAGCGCGCGAACGGCTCACCACCATACTGCTCGTACAGGTAGCGAACGATCTGGCGTGAATCAACCACGACCGTCTCGCCGTCGACCAGCACCGGGACTTTTCGCTGCCCGCTGACTGCTGCGACGTCGTTGCGTTCCTCTCGCGGGTATGGCACCTCAATCAGCTCAACCTCGACGCCGACGTTCTCGATGCCCTGTCGCGCAGCGGCGCACCAGGGGCACTTCCAGCGATGGTAGAGTTTCATGACGCTCTTTCATATTCTGGTTAGGTGTATGACGAGTTGAAATATATCCCGACGGAGTTCAGGTGACAAGTGAGCGCGGAACAGGACGCGGACGCCTCCCGGTGACGACCTTCGCGGTACTAGGACAGGTCGCAGCCGGCCCGACGACGGGTTACGACGTCAAGGCCCGTCTCGAAGCGGGCGCGGCGCAGTTCTGGCACGCGTCCTACTCCCAGATCTACGCGGAGTTACGGCGGCTTGAAGGACTGGGATACGTCGCGCAAGAGCATGTCGTGCAGGCCGATCGCCCGAACAAGCGCGTCTACACGATTACCGCTCCCGGGCAGCGTGCGCTCCGGGCAGTGGGTCGACGAGCCGTGGGGACTCGCCCAGCTTCGTGACGAGGCGCTCGTCAAGCTTCTCCTGGCGGATGTCTTGGCGGTGCCTGAGGTGATCGCGCACGTCGAGACGCTTCGCGCGCTTCATGAACGACGGCGTGCCGACTTCGAACGCCGAATCGCGGAGCTGCCCGACGGCTCGCCGCGCTACGCGCGCATGGCGCTTCGCAAAGGCGTCCTTGCACAAGCGGCGTTCGCTGCGTGGTGCACGGAAGCCATCGACGAGTTGTCCACGCCGCAGTAGGGCGCCGTGATGAGGGAGATCGGGAAACCCATCAGAAGACGAGGGTGTCACCGGCGGGTGTCCTGCTGACGCTGACGATGATCGCGCCGCGATCCATGCCGCTCACTCCGATCGAGAGGATGAGCTACGAAGCCGTCGCGACAACGGTTCACCGGGGGGTCCATCGTCGCCGAACCGCGGCCACCACTGCAGGACCACCCTGAGGCCGGTCGATCGTCGCTGGCTGCCAGTCCCTACGCTGCGACGAGGACGGCGACGAAGACAACATATGCCGCGACGATGCAGACCCCGACTGGGCGTCGAAGCCCGCGGCTGATGTAGGCCGCGACCAGACACCCTCCGGTCATAGCCAGAAACCAGATGCCGATGAGCGCTCCGCCGCTCGTCGCGGGGCCCAGCCCCAGAATGACCGCCGGGACCATGAGCCCGAACAAGACGTTCAGGTTGTTGCTGTTGAGAGCCTCGCTGAGCACGGCCGATCCGCGTCCACGCGATGCCAAGTAGAGCGCCGCGACCGCGTTGGGCAAGCTTGTGACCGCGGCCAGGACGACCGCGCCGATGACGAGCGTTGAGATTCCGAAGTGATCGCCGAGCGTGGTCGCAGTCTGCTCCATGACCACGCTCGCGCCGACCATGCCGATGAACGCGACCAGCGCCACAAGGGCATCGGACCAGTGCCCACGGTGCGGGTGAATCGCCGGGAGGAGCTCCCGCTCTTCGTCGCGGATCGCCTTCCGGAGCCAGCGACGCCACGCTTGCGGAAGTCTGATCCGTGATTCCAGGCGGTGCGGCCACGCGGAGATCAACACGTACGGCGCGAACACCACGAGGAGCGCTGCCAACCCTGGCAGCGGTCCGATCAGGCCAAGCATGACGGCAACGCCGACGGCGGCGAACCACATCGACACAGCACCAGCGAACACGACGACGCTCCGGTGGAGCCAGATACGCCCTGCCACCACGCTCGCAAGCCCCAAGAGTACGGCCAGGTTGAAGACGTTTGAGCCGAGGACGATGCCGGCCCCAACGTCATAGCGGCCGTGCACAAGCGCGGCCGTAGCCGACGAGATCTCGGGCCCGTCGGCGGCGAGGGCGGCGACAAGACCCAGGGCGGCCTCCGACGCGCCTACGCGGGCCGCGAGCCGCTCCAATCTCACGACAAGCGCGGCGCTCGCCCCGAGGCTGATGAGCCCGCATGCTAGGAACGCGATGCACGTGATCACGACGCCGGCGTGGGTCATCGGCGCACGACACATCGGGGGACTCGTCGGGAAACGGGTGGCACGGTCGGGTCCTCCCACGGATGGGACTCGTGCCGACCAGTCTTCCCGGCGCTCCTGGAGGGACTCTACCCCGCCCGAGATCTGGATGCGGGCAGCACCGCGGCCGAAGCCATGCCGCGCAGGAGTCGGCCGAGACCCCCTGAAGAAAGGAGCCCAACGATGGGGCCCGATGCCGTGGGCCGCCTCACGCTATCGACGTGCGATCGGCTAGGCGCCCGGATATTGATCGGACCGCTGCTGCTCGGGCAAGTCCTTTCGCGACCCGAACTGCGAGCGGTAGATGGTCGCGTCCGAGCGCTGCACGATGAGCGTGGCAATCCCCACGGCAAGCATCGCCGGGGGCACGGCGTCGAACGAGGCTGTCATCGACGCGACGAGCAACATGACCGCGAGTGGTGCGCGCGAGATGCTGCCAAAGCAAGCCATCATGCCGACGATCACAAAGATTGTGGGGCTGTGCGGGATCCATGGGGCAAACGGCTCGAGCACGCGCCACACGGCGGCGCCAACAAATCCTCCGATGACCAGGCCTGGGCCGAATATTCCCCCGGAGCCGCCGGACCCGATCGAAAGGCCTGTGGCGAGGATGCGCGCAAACGGGAGGATCAGGATCACCACGAGCGGGACGCTCAGGAGGGCCTGCCGTCCAAATGCCAACTGGACCCACTCATATCCGGTGCCGAGCACTTCGGGGAGCACGAGCCCGATCAATCCGACGCAGATGCCGCCGATCGCCGGTCGTAAGTACGGCGCCGCCCGGAGGCGCGAAAACCGGTCTTCCAGGCCGTAGAAGCCGCGCGCATAGAGGAGCCCCACCAGGCCGCACGCAACCCCGATGATGGCGAAATAGCCGAGCTGTACGGGGCTCGCGAACTGGAAATGACCCGCTGTCGCGAAGATCGGCGTGAACCCGTCGACAAACCCGTAGAGGACGTAACCAACGGTCGAGGCGACCAACGCCGGCACGAGCGACTCGGGTTCCATGTCATTTCGGAAGAGAATCTCCGACGCCAATACGGCCCCCCCAAGCGGCGCCTTGAAGATTGCACCAATCCCCGCACCAATGCCGGTCGACACGGCGATGCGCGCATCCGAGGGGGAAAGGTGAAGCAACCGGGAGAGCATTGAGCCGAAGCCTGCGCTGATCTGCGCGGTGGGCCCCTCGCGACCGGCGGACCCGCCGGAGCCGATCGTGAGCGCTGATGCCACGAGCTTCACCAGGACAACACGGGCGCGGATGCCGCCGGGGTCGGTGTGGACGGCGGCGATCGCAGCGTCGGTGCCGTGGCCCTTGGCTTCGGGAGCGAAGCGGTAGACGACAAGTCCCGAAAGGAGCCCACCGAGTCCGACGACGAGTGGTAGCACCCACGGTCGTTCGACGTATTGGCCAACGGTAAATCCCGTAAGCCCTGCCTTCGGAGGTCCGTGGTAGCCAACCACTAGGCCCAAGAAGAACCTCGTTGTCTGACGCAGCAGCCATGTGAAGATGATTGCCCCGGTTCCGGCGATGACACCAATCAGCGCGCCGAGTACAAGCCAACGGCGCAAGTACGTCGTAGATGCCACCCAGCGCCGGGTGGCCACCAGGAGCTCGGTGGTACATCGGCCGCACCGGCGCCAGATCACAGCGTCCACGTCGCGCCGGGGTCAGCCGTCAGTGCACCCTGTGCTGCCGAAACGAAAGCGTCAATCGCGGCGATCACGGCCGGTCGCGACTCAGACGGAAGCTGATCGACGATCCGGTGGATCTCCTCAAAACGCCGGGAGTTCACGTGTTCTACGAGCCGCCGCCCAACCGGAGTCAGCGAAATCAACACTGCACGGCGATCATCCCGACGAGTGCGTGAGACGAGTCCGTTCTGGATGAGTCTGTCGCACAGTCGGGTGACCGTTGACGGAGAGACCTCGAGGGTGCGTGCAAGTTTGTTTGCCTGTACCGGTCCCCGCTGGTCAAGCACGGTCAGCGCGCGGTACTGCGTGAGGGTGATCTCGTCAGTAGCGAGGGCCATCGCTCGGGCGGCAACGGCAACCATGACGCGGCTGGCGGTCAGGATTGCCGCGACGAGATCGTCCGCTGCGACCGGTTTGGGGGTACCGCGGCCCCCGCCAGTCGGGCGCGCTGCACCACCGCCGATGCCGCCCGAGCCGATTGCAACCATCGAAATATTGTAACACGACAACTACTGCACTCAAGCAACGCCACTGATGCTCGGGGCATGTTGTGCGGTGGCCTGATCGCATGCGCTCGCTGCTGGGAGCGCGATACATATGCGCTACAGTTATTGTCTGCCGACAGCCATAATCGTGGGCAGGAGCGGTGGCTGGACGGGGATTGGTGGTGGCGGAGTGCCCCTGCCGATGCGGGCCCCGGGCGCTCTGAGTCCGACGATCCGCGTCAAAGGCGCGCGTACGCCGCGGGCGTGGGCCTGCGCCCAGACGACCAGTCTCCCGTTGGGATCCCGCGGTCTGAGCGCCGAATAATGCGCCAACCCACGGTGGCAGGGATGGGTGCGGTGGCGGGGGCTATGTTAATTGGCGCGATCGGGAATCGGAGCGGCAAGCTCGTGGAATGTCGGCGTCGACGCTGGGAATCACTCCAGTGCGCAGAGCGGGCCTGGCCCCCGCTGCGCCCGCGGGCCCCACCGCTACGTGTACGTCCTCGTCTGCCCGGACGATTCGTATATCGTGGACCTCGGTGCCGCACGCAACGTCATACGACGTCTACGCGTCGACAACCGGAGCCACGGGTCCGTACACCCTGATGGCGAGCGGTCTAGCCGGAGCCCCCTACACAACCGCCACACTCGCTGCTGGCACGTACTACTTCGAGATTCGAGCAGGAGTTGGGGACGCTTGGGTGAGCGCGAACTCGGTCGCAACAACTCCAAGCCGACGGATCCGAACGAGTGGCACGAGGTGCGCGTAGACCCGTCCAAACGTGTACCGCGAACCGTCTCGGCGGCCGTATCGACCTCGCTTCGTAGATTGCGCCTGCCGGCACGGACAGCGCACTCGCTACACTGCCACCATGAAGTCGGCGTCTACGGCCAGGGTTTCGGCATCATCGTTTGACGAATCATCGCAGAGTGATTCGGACCCGCTCGCGGATGCGGTGCTCACTGCGAGCCGCGTGTTGGTCGCTGTCGCGGCACGCTCCCTGACGGGCCCTGCCGACGAGATTACGACTCCCCAGTATCGGGCTCTCGTGGTGCTTGCGGCCCACGGGCCACAGCAACCGGTTGAACTGGCGGACGCCCTCGGACTGACCTCGTCGAGTGTGACGCGATTGTGCGATCGCCTGCTTCGGAAGGGCTTGATCGCACGTGACCGTGATGTCGAGTCGCGGGACCGACGAGCAGTGAGACTCAGCCTCACCGACGACGGCCTTCGGTTTCTGGATGGGGTCACCGAGCGCCGGGTCGAGGAGATCCGCCGGATCGTTGAACGGATTCGTCCTGATGAGCGCCCGAAGGTCCTGGCTGCGTTTCAAGCGTTTGCCGCCGCGGCCGGCGAGGTGTCTGACGCCGCATGGGCGGCGCGCTGGACGGTTTAACCGTCGACGACCCGTGTTCCCGTCATGCCACGGGCACGTTCTTAGCCGCCTGCGGGTGCGATGGCCGACCCGGATCGGAAGGTGACTCCATCTCTCGCGGATCGAGCAGTTGGTACGCCACGAGTTTCACCCTGTCGGTCAGCAGGAACCACACCAGCGCGTAGGCCCACACGAACAGTGCCCAGCTCCAGCCGAGGGGAGTCATGAAGACGCCGTACACCGCGATGAGCGTCGCGAGGGTCTGTGTGCCAAGCACGGCGACCAGCAGAATCTTTGCAGGGCGTATCGACCAGAACGGGCCGCGTCGTGCGTGCCAGGAAGATGGTCAGATGCCCAGCCACCGACAGCATCAGATACATCAGCGTCTGCAGCTGCGGATGGCCGAGCCCGAATACGTGGTCGCCCAGGTAGAACAGGCCGAACGCCGCCACGGGACCGACCACGCCCAGCACGGTGGCGATCCCAAGCACCATGCGCATATTCCACGCCTCGGGCTGATCCTTGTAGCGAACATTGTCATAGGCGATCGACAGGATCGCGCCATCGTTGAGCAGCGCCAAGCATCACGATCATGACCGCGGTGACCGGAAAGAAGTTGAAGACGAGGATCGCCAGCGTGACGAACAGCAGCACGCGCAAGCGTCTCTGCGATGCGGTAGATCGCGTAGCTGTTCATCCGCTGAAAGATCTTGCGGCTCTCCTTGATCGCGTCAAGGATCACCGAGAGCCCCGGGGTCATCAGCACGATCGCCGCCGCCGCGCGGGCGGCGTCTGTAGCGTCCGAGACGGCGATGCCGCAGTCGGCTTTCTTGAGCGCGGGTGCGTCGTTGACCCCGTCTCCGGTCATACCGACGATATGTCCCCGCTTTTGCAGCACGTCGACGATGTGGAACTTGTGTTCGGGAAAGACCTGTGCGAACCCGTCGGCGCTCTCGATCGCCTCGGCCGTCGTCGCCGTCTCCTGCCGATTCGCGTCGCCCAGGCCCGATGGCGTCGAGAATCGCCGTCCCCATCCCAAGCGCCTTGGCGGTTTCCTGGGCGATGGCCACCTGATCGCCGGTCACCATCTTGACGGTGCACGCCCAGGGCTTTCGCGGCGGCGATCGTCGCCTTGGCATCGTCGCGTGGTGGATCAAACAGCGGCAACACTCCACGAAACTGCCACGGGTCAGTGCCCTCCGCCCGGGCCACCCCGAGCGAACGAAAGCCACGCGCGGCGAACGCGTTGACGGCCGCGTCGACGTCGGCCTGTACCAACGCGGCGTTCGCCGACAGCTCGAGGATCACCTGAGGAGCGCCCTTGGTCACAGTGAAGGAGGTTCCGTCTGCGGCGATGATGTTCGCTTCGGTGCGTTTGCCCACCGGGTCGAACGGCTGGAAATGCGCCACCTGATAGTCCTCGAGCGCGTCGTCACTCGCCAGGCCACCGAGCACGGCCAGATCGATCGTGTCGGCATCATCGACGCGTGAGGCCAGAGCGGCATCGAGGATGACCTGCTCGACCTGGACATCATCGACCACGAATGGATCGCCGAGTGTCAGCGTGTTCTGGGTCAGGGTGCCGGTCTTGTCGGTGCACAAGATGTCCACGCCCGCGAGTTCCTCGATGGCGACCAGCCGGCTCACGACGGCCTTCTTCTTCGCCAGCAGTCGCGCACCAACCGCCATCGTCACCGACAGGACGGTGGGCATCGCCACCGGAATGGCCGCCACGGTCAATACCAAGGCGAATTGGAGCGTGGCGAGGATCGCGTCGCCACGCAGAATCGAGACGACAATGATCACCGACACCAGCGCCACCGCGAGGATGATCAGGTAGGTGCCGATCTTGAGCACCGCGCGCTGAAAGTGACTGACGGTGTGCGCTTCCTGGACGAGCTCTGCCGTCGTGCCAAAGTATGTGTTTGCACCCGTGCCGTAGACGATGGCACCGATCTCACCCTGTCGAATGATCGACCCGGAGAACACCGCCTCGCCGATCGTGCGCACCGCAGGCAATGACTCTCCGGTCAGCGCGGACTGATCCACCTCGATCGGGTCACCCTCGAGCAATCGTGCATCCGCCGGCACGATGTCGCCCAGGCGCAGGCGAATGACGTCGCCTGGTACCAACTCGCGCGCCGACGGGGTGATCCAGCTGCCGTCACGCTTCACCCGAGCCCTGATGGCCAGTTCGGCCTTCAGGGCGTCGATCGCTTGTCTGCCTGATGCTCTTCCCAGAACCCGATCCCGGCGTTGGCAAGCAGCAAGACAAGGATGATGGCGAAGTCCGGCCAGGCCTGGAGCACGGCCGACAGAATCACCGCGGCCTCGATCATCCAGGGAATGGGACCCCAGAAATAGGTCAGGACTTTGAGGAGCGGGTTGGTCTTCTGCTCCTGGATCTCGTTGGGCCCGTATTGGGCGAGGCGCTTGGTGGCCTCGGCTTGGGTGAGGCCGTCCGGAGACGATCCCAACCGCTCCTGCACCTCGGCAAGTGGGAGGGATCTCAGGTCGTCCGGTGGCGTGGGGGCCAAGTCCGGCTCCGGTTCGCAAGCGGCGGTCAGCGTGTCACGAGCGTTGGTACGACGGGTCCCTTGCTGTTAAGCACGACGCACACTTCGAGATTACGTTAAGCGTCGCCGCAATCCGCAGTCGTGTCCATCGCGGTGCGACTCCCTCACGTCTCAGTGCGGCAGGGGCCTTGCTGGTCTGGGCAATAGACCGGGAGGATGCGTCATCCAGGTGCCCCGAGCGCCAGACCCGGTGTGGGTGAAACCACCGGCAGCTTCGAGAAAGCCCGACTAATGCTGTTCGCCGGTCGGCGGGACCTCGTGTGGGGTACTTATCGCCCTGGCGTGCACGTACGCGAGCCGCGCAATGACCAGGCTTGTCGTGCAGGCCGCGATCAACACAAGGCCAGTCGATCCACGCGAGCGAGGTAGTAGATCAGGAAGGCGCCCGCGAGCGCACAGCCGGTCGCTGCGATCAGAGCAAGGGCGCGGTCTAGTCCCGGACGGGCCGTGTGATGCGCGTGCATCAGGTTGACCATGCCGAATACTACGAGGAACGCCAGCGAGCCGAAGGCCACCAACTCAGTGATCGCCGGTAACAAGCGACGCGACACCCCTGCTGCAGCCAGCCAGATGATTGCGACAGCCGGCACGTCGCGCCGCTGCCGACCGAGGCGTGCGGGCATCTCGTTGGCATCGCTCACGGTCTGGACGAGCCGTGCCGTCGAGAAAAGAGTGGCATTGATCGCTGAGGTCGTGGAAAACACCGCCGCGACGGTGGCCAGCCACAAACCGACGGCACCAAGTGCCTGTTGGCCAACCACGGCGAAGGCAATCTCCTTACCCGCCACGAGCGACGCATCGGACACGAGCATCTGCGAGCCCACCGTGACGACGACGAACGCGACGATCAGCAACAGAGACGTAGAGATACAGCGCGCGGTGGGAGCGTGCGTCGCGGGTGCTCGAGGTCGTGGTAGTCGTAGGAGAGTAATTCGAAGCCCTCGTAGGCAACGAAGATCGACGCCGCACCTACGACCAGCGCCCGCCGAACCCTTTGTCCGTTGAGCGGCTGCGAGACGATGGGGCGAGAACGAGCGAGACCCAATCGTCGGCGATCCTGCCGAGGACGACAGTTTCACCACCACCACGAGAGTCTTCGGTGAGCCCAGAGGTGCCGACTCCGCGCAAGTTGACTACGAAGACCAGAATGACGATTACCGCCGATCCGGCGCGCGCGCGCCGCGATATCGGGCGCCCCGAAGACATGCGCCAGATAGTGGCCAAAGGTGAATGCGTATACGCCGAGCGCGAATATGTATCCGAGCATCGAGACACCCAGGCGATCGATGCTGCGAGCCTCTGGATGGCCCTCATCGCGCAGGTAGCTGAAAGGGTCCGCCGGACGCGGCCCGTGAGCGACACCGCCAGCGCGGCATAGGATCGTGCGGTGAGCATCGACGATCACGCCGCCGATCGACGAACGACGCCGAAGGCGAGGTGCCCGGCGAGGTCCACAGTGACACCGAGGACGCTGAAGATGCCGCCGCCGATCATTCCGCCGACGGCCATCGCGATCGCCTCGCGCAGGCCGAGCGTCTGCTTGCGCTTCCGCGCATGGTGGGTGCGCGGATGAAACGGCGACAACGTAGGGGCGGCCATGAGTGTGAGTATGTCGCCCGTGATGACTTCGCGGGCCACTGGACAAGGCCGTCGAGTCGACGAAGTGCGCGAGCGCATTCGAGGACGAACTTGGGCGACTTTCGTTTCTCTCGCGGGAATGGTACGGGGTCAATGGCAGGGTCAGGCTGCAGAGTTTTTGCCTCCCCCTTCTGTGTCGACCTGCCGCTAGGGCACACCCGGGATCGACCATGCTGGGAGGGCGGTTGCGGCAGACATCAGGACCAGCCCGATCACGAGTAACCAGACCCCATGAACCGATGCCTTCGTCGCCTCCCGGAATCGGGTCGCCTCCTCTTCGCGGGACCGTTCAAGATCCTCGAGTCGTAGTTTGAGAGCGACTATTTCGCTGGGAATGTCATTTCAACGGTGATGACGTGGGCGTCGTGTCCCATCACGCCGACGTCGCCAACCCGACGCCGGTGATGAGGTGCGGCGGCGCGGGCCTGTGCATCACGCGGGGAAAACACTTGCGGAACAGTGCTGCGATCTGCGCTTCGGCAAAGCGGATCGTCCGGTCGTCGCTCACGCCACTTTCGGACGGCGTCGCGTGTCTGAGTTCGGCTTGCGACTTCAAGGTATTCCGAAGAGCTGGAAGAGGGCTCCGACAAGTAGACGAGAAACGTGCGACGTCACTTGTTCGCATCCCTTCGACGCGTGATCTGCGCCGATTCGATGAAGAGGATGGTGCCGGGAAGGTCAACGCGGCCATGTGGACACACTCGTGAAGCCATCGCTGCTGGGACGTCGTCCCGCTCGCACGCGATCGCGCCTGATTCTCGCCACCATCCGAGGACGGCCGTCTCAAGGTCCAGCGCCGCCTGCGTCGCCGAGCTTCCACGTCTTCACGACTTGCCATCGCCACGGTGGCGCTGCAACCGCACCCTCCCAGCGCCGTCACGCCATCTTCATGAGTTCCAGATCTGGGATCGCGAGGAGATAAAGGCGTGACGGAGCGGAGGAGTCGAATCGGGGCGTGGCAGTTCGGGCAGCAGCTGACCGGTTGACGTTTGAAGGCCATGGCGCCACTTGTGGCCGCATGTCAGGCACGTCGCCGGCGTTCGCTCGTTCGAGATCTGTACCGGTCGGTCCCACGCGATTCCAGGAGCGCGCGCGGTCGTCCCACTCATCCTGTGTGACGATGCGCCCGCGCACGGGGGCAGCGCGTCCCTCAAAGATCTTCTTAGGAGTGGCGTTCCACCGGTGCCGCTTCGAGGCATCGCCTCTGCATGGACATTGGCCGATACGACTGCTGCTCAAACACACGTGGTTCACGCTGCACGACGGTTCCACTCCTCCTGGTTAACTCGTAGGCAGGCTGGGCATCGACGGGCCCGTTGGACATGATTCGGAGCCGCGCTCCACTGGTAGCCGCACGTCAGGCATCTCGCCGGTGTATGCGCGAGGGCTTTCGTTACCGGCGCCTCCCAGGCGATTCCCACTGCTGCCGCCCGTGCATCCCACGTCGCCTGGGTGACGATTCGCCCTGAGCACCTTGGGCATCCGTGGCCCTTGGAGGCGGCGCCAGGCCAAGGCCTCCAACGATGGCCGCACGTCAGGCATGTCGCTCGGCGTCGGGGTCATGCTGTTCGTCACTTCGGCATCCCAGGCGAAGCCAGCAGCAGATGCCCGGCGGTCCACTCTTGGCTCGACGCCAGCCACCCTGTGAACCTAGCCGGAGCCGACGATGTAGCGGCCCCGCTGGCTCTGACGGTGTCGGGTTGGGCGACACAACAATTTCGTGATGACCGGCGCGGTGCGTAGCTACGAACTTCACTCGCCTCTCTCGTTTATCTCGTACGCTTGACGACTGAGCGACGGCGGGCACGACAGGCTCAATTCTTCATCTGCCCAGCGCACACCTAGCGCACACGAGCGTGGGAACGCCCGTGATCCAGCGGGAAGACCCGGCCGGGAGAACCGCCGCGTTGTGCGGCTTCCTTCCTGCCACTTCCCGCGCTATCCCGCATGGCTGGAGCCTCACCGACGACGGCCTTCGGTTGCTGGATGGGGTCACCGAGCGCCGGGTCGAGGAGATCCGCCGGATCGTTGAACGGATTCGTCCTGATGAGCGCCCGAAGGTCCTGGCTGCGTTTCAAGCGTTTGCCGCCGCGGCCGGCGAGGTGTCTGACGCCGCATGGGCGGCGCGCTGGACGGTTTAACCGTCGACGACCCGCGCGCCCGTTGTGGCGTCGCCGGCGCCAGGGGTCTGAATCTGAATGGTTGTCATCTCGGCTACCTCGTCACACGGGTTTGCATGCGTGCGAGCGGACCGCCGGGGCCGGGTTAGGGCCTACGAACCAAATTGACTCCTCGCTTCCCCGGACCTGACGGCTTCAGATCCCTATCACCATCAACGATCTCACGAAATCGCGCAGACGGGCGGTGCGCCCGAAACGCGGCCCCTAGAGGCGAATCTCCCGGATGATGGTCCGGCTGAACAGGTGGACGGTGTCGATGAACTGCACGGTGTTGCTCATCAGATCCATCACGATCGAATGGGTCCGCGCACCGTCCGTGAAATAGCGTACCCCCTGCAGCAAGTTGCCATCGGTGACCCCGGTTGCGATGACGTAGTAGGGCTTCGGCGCGAGCTCCGCATGACCGAAGTTCGTCTCGAGGTCGGTGATTCCGAACTCGGCGAGCTTCGACGCCTCTTCGTCGGTGCGCGGCCACATCTTGGCCTGGATCTCGCCACCGAGGCACTCGAGCGCGGCCGCCGTGATCACGCCCTCGGTCGAGCCGCCGATCCCGACGTACAGGTGATCCCCGGTGCCGCGCACGCCGACCGACATCGATGCGGTGATGTCGCCGTCGGGGATCAGTCGGATCCGGGCACCGGCCGCCCGAATCTCCTCGATCAGCTTCCCGTGACGCGGGCGGTCGAGGACGACGACGGTCAGGTCACGGATGCGCCGGTCGTAACAGCGCGCCAGCACATCGAGCGTCTCCTCCATGGGGTCATCGATGTTGATCCGCCCCTTGGCGCTGGCACCGACGCAGATCTTGCGCATGTACATGTCCGGGGCCGACATGATGCCGCCCGGCGCACCGACGACGCAGATCGAAATCGCGCCCGCGTCGCCGCGGGCCACCAGGTCGGTCCCCTCGAGCGGGTCGACCGCGATCTCGCAGGGCATGCCCCCGGTCCCGAGGGATTCGCCGACGTAGAGCTCCGGAGCCTCGTCCTTCTCGCCCTCCCCGATGACCACAGTCCCGCTGATCGGAAGCTTTCCGAACTCCTCGCGCATGGCGTCCACGGCAGCACCGTCGGCGGCGTTGTTGTCACCGCGTCCCAGCCAGCGCGCAGAGGCGATCGCCGCCTGCTCGGTGACCTTCAGGAAGTCGACCGCGGGAACCATTGGTGTGTCGGCGGGTGTGGTGGTCATGATGCTGGGCCTCCCAGCCGGGCACGGCGGGCCGCGGCGTCCACGTTGAGTTTGTCCGGGTCGATGCTGTTCAGTGGATCCTCCAGCATGCGATGTCGGGGTCGTCGAGGCGGCGACGGGAACCCATCGAATGCCCTGACCAAACGGAGGGCGTCGGGGTCCCGGCGATCGCGCTCAGATGCTACTTGATCACCTCATGCCAAACCGCGGGCGCACCGGCGAGCAGGGCTTCGGTCATGGTGAGCACGTCGCGCAGGAAGGCGACATCGTGGACTCGGAAGATGCTCGCACCCCGCAGCCGGCACCACGTGACCCCGGCGGCGTTCGGCGCCAGACGATCGGCGGCAACCCGGCCGGTGACCGCACCCAGGACCTTCTTGTTGGAGATCGGCACGAAGATGGGCCGCCCGAGCACCGTCAGTTCGTCCAGCCGGTGCAGCAGGTCGAGGTCTTGTGGCGGCGACTTGCCGAGCCCGACGCCGGGGTCGATCACGATGCGATCGGACCCGATCCCGGCCGCAGTCGCGGCCGCGATGGCCTCGGTCGCCCACCCCACCACTGCGGCGGGCACGTCGACGTCGGGAAAGCTGCGCGGACGGATCTTGGGAGTACCGAAGAAATGGGTCATCACGATGCCGACCCGGCTCTCCGCGGCGACCCGCAGCATCGCGGGGTCACGCAGGCCCGTCGGATCGTTGAGGATCGACGCACCGGCCGCGATCGCCGCCGCAGCGACCTCGGGCTTGAATGTGTCGATGGCCACGGGGCAGTCCAACTCCTGCACGAGTTCGGTGATCACCGGTACGACGCGTCGGATCTCCTCGGCGACGTCGGTCCGCTCGGAAAAGCGCAGCGACTCGCCGCCGACCTCGACGATGCTCGCCCCGTGGCCGGCGAGTGCCACCCCGTGGGCGACCGACGCGTCGGTCCCGAAATGACGCCCCTCATCCGTAAACGAGTCCGGCGTCGCGTTGACGATCCCGACCAGGTGCCCGCGGGAACAGTCGAGGCTGCCCGTCGCGTGGCGCCACGTACGCGCGGCGGGGCCGAGCTCCGCCAGGGGATCCCGCATCCCGGCGCCGGTCAACCGATCGAACGCTCCAACCGCGGCGCGTCACCGGGCGCCGTCCACCGTGCGCGCACACCGGTTTGGGCGATCCGCATCGGCACGAGATGTGTTGCCGCGTCGGCCCGGACGAGCACCTCGGTTGCCGCCGCCTCGAGGCCGTCCAGATCGACGTCACGGCACCACAGCAGCGTCGTCGGACCGGATCCGGAGATCGTGACACCGAGGCACCCGTGGGTCCCCACCAGGCCGCGGATCGCATCGAGGGCCGGCACTGCGGCGCCGCGGTAGGGCTCGTGGAGGCGATCCTCGAGCACGGCGGGCAAATCGTCGAGGTCCCCCTGGGTCAGCGCCAGCACCAGCCGGATGCCGTTGGCGAGCGTCAGCGCCGCGTCCCGGATCGGAATGCCGCCCGGAAGCGCCGCGCGCGCATGCGACGTGGACACCTTCTCGAGCGGAATCGCCGCGAGGAACGCGAGTGAGCGCGGGACCTCGAGCTGGATTGTCTGGTTGCCGGCGCCCACCGCCACGAGGCCCCCGTTGAGGCAGGCGGCGGCGTTGTCGGCATGGCCCTCGAGGCGGGTCGCCCTGGCCAGGATGTCGGTGGGGCTCCAGCGCAAGCTCCCGAGCGCGTTCGCCGCGACCAACCCCGCGCAGACCGCCGCGGCCGAGGATCCGAGGCCACGGCCGAGCGGAATCCGGTTGCGGCATTCGATCTCGAGCCCGTCAAGCGAATCGAGCCCCTCGGCGAGCGCCGTGCAGATGAGGTTGGACGCGTCGGCGGGGACGTCGCCGGCACCTTCGCCCGTGACCCGAACCTCCAACGGCCCGGGGCGACGGGTGATGATCACGGCGTTGGTGAAATCCAGGGCGGCCGCCAGCACGTCGAAGCCGGGGCCGAGGTTGGCCGACGTGGCCGGGGCGGTCACCACCAGCGACTCAGTCATCGAACACCGCCCGCTCGATCGCCGCGGTCGTCGCGGGAATCCGGACGCTCGGCGGCGCGGAGGCGACGGCCGTGTCGGGATCCTTGAGCCCGTGACCGGTCAGGACACAGACGACCGTCTGACCGGGGCGGAATTCCCCCGCCTCGGCGCGCATGATGAACCCGGCCAGCGACGCGGCGCTCGCCGGCTCGCAAAACACGCCTTCGGTCCGGGCGACCAGGTGATACGCGTCCAGGATCTGTTCGTCGGTGACCGACGCGATCGCGCCGCCGGACTCGGCGATCGCCGCGAGTGCCTGCGGGCCGCTGGCGGGGTTGCCGATCCGGATTGCGGTGGCCACCGTGTCGGGATCGGCGACCGGGTGCCCGAGCACCAGCGGGGCGGCGCCGGCGGCCTGGAACCCCATCATCCGCGGCAGGCCGGCCACGGTACCGGCAGCGTGGTACGCGCGGAATCCGGCCCAGTAGGCGGTGATGTTCCCGGCGTTGCCCACGGGGATGCACAGCACATCCGGCGCCACCTCGAGGTCGTCGCAGACCTCGAACGCGCCGGTCATCTGACCGGCGATCCGGTACGGGTTGACCGAGTTCACCAGTTCAATCTCCGAGGACTCGGCAAGCGCGCGCACGACCGTCAGTGCCTGATCGAAGTTCCCGTCGATGGCGATCACACGGGCACCGTGGGCGATCGCCTGGGCAAGCTTCCCCGATGCGATCTTTCCGTCCGGGATGACGACCGCCGCGCGGATCCCGGCGCGGGCGGCATAGGCTGCGGCGGACGCCGACGTATTCCCGGTGCTCGCGCAGATCACGGCCTGTGCGCCGTGTTCGACCGCTTTCGAGACGGCCAGCGTCATGCCGCGGTCCTTGAAGCTTCCGGTCGGGTTCATCCCCTCGAATTTGGCGAACACCCGCAGCCCGAAGCGCTCGCCCAACCGCGCGAGTGGAATCAACGGCGTGCGGCCTTCTCCGAGGCTGATCACCGGGGTGGCGTCGGTGACCGGCAGCAGGCGCCGATAGCGGGTGATGAGGGCCGGCGGCAGGCTCACGGCGTGTCCTCGGCCAGCAGGCGCAGGAGCACGGGCGCGTCGCGGACCTCGTCCAGGGCGGCCATCGCCGCGAGCGCCGACGTCATTCGCGCCTCGGAGCCGACGTGGGTCACGAGTACCAACTGGGCACCGTCCCCTTCCCCGCGCTGGATCACGCTGCGTATCGACAACCCGGCATCGGCGAAGACCGTGGCGATCTGCGCCAACACGCCGGGACGGTCCTGAACGTTGAGCCGCACGTAGAAGGCGGACTCGGTCTGCTCCGGCCCGAGCAGCGGACGCCCCGCGTCGACGAGGGCGTTCTGCAGGAAACTGCCCTTGGCGGTCCCGAGGATCGAGAGCACGTCCGCCAGCACGGCCGAGGCGGTCTCGGTTCCGCCCGCGCCGGGCCCGACCAGCATGATCTCCCGTACCGTGCCGGACTCCAGCAGGACCGCGTTGTCCGGTCCTGCGACCGCCGCCAGGCGGTGACCCGCCGGGACAAGGGCCGGGTGAACGCGCACGCTGATGCCGCCCTCGGCGAGTCGGGCAACCCCGAGCAGCTTCACGACGAAGCCCAAGTCGCGGGCGAGCTCGATGTCCTCCGCGTGAACGCCGTCGATGCCCTCATACGGAACGTCGTCGAAGCGGACGTTGGTGTGAAAGGCGATCGAGGACAGGATCGCCATCTTGGCGGCGGCATCGGCTCCGCCGACGTCCTCGGTCGGGTCGGCCTCGGCGTACCCGAGCTGCTGTGCCTGCCCGAGGGCATCGGCGTAACTGAGCCCGGCCCGGGACATCTCGGTGAGAATGTAGTTCGTGGTGCCGTTGACGATCCCGGTCACGGCGGAGATCTCCGCCGCCAGCAGCGATTCGCGCAGCACCTTGATCACCGGAATCGCGGCGCAGGCCGATGCCTCGAAGCGCAGCTCGGTACCGGACTCGGCGGCCAGGCCCAGCAGCTCGGCGCCGCGGCGCGAGAGCAGCTGCTTGTTGGCGGTCACCACCGGCAGACCCGCCTCGAGCGCCTGGTGCAGATAGGCGGCGGTCGGGTCGATTCCGCCCATGACCTCGACGATCAGATCGACGTCGGGATCGCCGAGCACGACCTGCGGGTCGGTGGTCAGCAGCGCCGGATCGATCCCGAGCCGGACCCGTGCGACGTCCCGGACGAGGATCCGACCGAGCACCAGACGCCGTCCGGAGGCCCGAGCGATCGTCTCGCCCTGCTCGGCGATCATGCGCGCAAAGGCCTGGCCCACCGTGCCGCACCCCAACAGGCCGATGCGGACGGGGTGCTCGGGACGCAACATGGCGGGCGAGTCAGACACGGTCACGGCCGAGGATATCTGCGTAGGTCTCCCGCCGCGTGACCAGGCGTGCCGCGCCGTCGGCCGCAAACACCACTGCGGGCCGCGGCTGCCCGTTGTAGTTCGACGCCATCGACACGCCGTACGCTCCCGTGACCGGCAGACACAGCACGTCTCCGACTGCCAGTTCCGGCAGGTGCGCCTCGGCGACCAGGATGTCGCCGCTCTCGCAGTGCTTGCCGACGATGCGGTAGGTGCGATCGGCGGGCGCCTCCGGGCGGTTGGCCAGCAGCGGTTCATACACGGCCCCATAGAGCATCGGGCGCAGGAGATCGCTCATGCCACCGTCGACGGAGGCATACGTGCGGACCCCCGGGATGGGCTTGATCCCCCCGACGCGATACAGGGTGACGCCGGCGCGGCCGACCATCGCCCGTCCCGGCTCGCAGAGCAGCTTGGGAGTCGGCAGTCCGCGTGCCCGGAAGGCACTCTCGAGGGCGTCCGCCTGGGCGTTGGCGAACTCCGCGATCGACGGCGGCGCATGACCGCTGGTGTACGCCACCCCGAGTCCTCCGCCCAAGTCGACAACGCCGATGTCTCCCGCGCCGACCTCCGCGGCGAAGTCGGCAAGCACCGCGGCGGTCGGCCCGAACACCGACAGGTCGAACAACTGCGACCCCAGATGCGCGTGCAGCCCGACGAGCTCCAGGTGTGCCGAGGCCCGCACCGACGCGACCCCGCGCTGTGCGTCGCCCGCAAGGGAAAAGCCGAACTTGGAATCGATTTGTCCGGTCGCAATCGCGGCATGCGTGGCCGGGTCGACTCCCGGAGTGACCCGCACCATGACCCGTTGCACGATGCCGTGGCGGGCGGCGGTCTCGGCGACCAGCGCGATTTCGTCAAACCCGTCGATGATGACGGTGCCGACGCGTGCCGCCAGAGCCTCGTCGACCTCGCGCGGGGTCTTGTTGTTGCCGTGCAGATAGATCCGCTCGGGCGGGAAGCCCGCCGCAAGCGCCGCGTGCAGTTCGCCCCCCGATGCGACGTCGACCGACAGCCCCTCGTCACACAGCAGGCGCAGCGCGGCCAGCCCGAAATACGCCTTGGAGGCGTAGATCACCTCGGCCGCGCAGCCGAGCGATCCGTAGGCACGGACGAACTCCCGCGCAGTGGCGCGCAGGTGGGCCTCGTCATAGACGACGACGGGGGTTCCGAATTCGTCGGCAAGGGCGACGAGATCACAGTCGCCGATTGCGAGATGGCCACCGGCCGTGACCGACGCCGTCGAAGGCAGAACCTGGTTTTCGGCCAACATCAGAACGTCCGGGACGGTACCAGATACCCGACTATGCTCGTGGTGCCGCATGCCCACGAATCTCGAGCTGAACAGTGCCGACGGGACACCCCTGTCGGCCGCCTACTGGCCGGCACCCGGCGCGCGGTCCGGGGTCGTGATCGTCCCCGGACTCGACAGCCGCAAGGAGAACCACGCCGACTTCGCCGAGGTCTGTCGACGGTCCGGGCTGGCGGCCCTCACCGTCGACCTGCGCGGACACGGGGCGTCGGGCGGGCGGCTGGACGCCGGGGCGATCGACGACGTCATCGCCGGCATCGACGCGCTGCGGACGCGCGGCATCGGGCGGATCGGCATCCGCGGATCGTCGATGGGCGGATTGCTCGCGCTCGCCGCGGCGCCGCGGGCGGCGGCGATCGGATGCGTCGTGGCGATCTGCCCGGCCCGGCCCGCGGCGCTCGCCGAACGGATCGGCGACCCGTGGCCGCGCAGCCACCGGCTGGAGGACATCGTTCAGGACGGCAACGGCATCGCCCGGGGCTTCTGGCACGCCACCGGCGATGTGCAGGTGCCTTGGGCGTCGACTGCGGCCCTTGCCGAACGGGCGCCGCATCCCCGCCACCTCCGAATCATCCTGGGCGGCGACCACGGAAGCCTCCAGCATGATCCGCGCATCCAGGCCGAGACCTGCGCGTTCCTGCGCACCCACCTGACATGACCGACGCGCTCGACGCCCTGAACGCCGATGTCGTCGCCTGCCGCGCGTGTCCACGGCTGGTGGCGTGGCGGGAGCGGGTCGCCCATGAGCGACGCCGCGCCTTCGCAGATCAGGAGTACTGGGGCCGCCCGGTCCCGAGCTTCGGTGATCCCCGTGCATCGATCGTGATCGTCGGGCTCGCACCCGCCGCCCACGGGGCGAACCGCACCGGACGGATGTTCACCGGCGACCGCAGCGCCGACGTGCTCGTGGCGGCGCTCTACCGGGCAGGGCTCGCGAGCCAGCCGACATCGGTCGCGCGGGACGACGGCCTCCAGTTGGTCGGCGCGCGCATGGCGGCCGTCGTGCACTGCGCGCCACCCGACAATCGCCCGACCCCGTCCGAGCGTGCCGCCTGCCGCCCGTATACCGCCCGTGAGCTCGACCTCGTCGATCCGGCCGTGGTGGTCGCGCTCGGCGCCATCGCCTGGGATGGACTGATCGCGGTATTCCGCGATCGCGGCGCCGCCATGCGACCGAAGCCCCGATTCGCCCATGGCGCCGAGATCAATGTCGACGACCGCTGGCTGGTGGGCTGCTACCACCCGTCCCAGCAGAACACATTCACCGGGCGGCTGACGCCGACGATGCTCGACGCGATCTTCGCCCGCGTCGTCGCCCTCGCCCGGGCCGCGGCGGACTAGGCCTTTGTGACCGTCGGCTCGAGAAGGTTCAGGTCCGGAAACGGATCGACCGGCACGCTGCCGCCGCGATCGATCTCGAGATACAGATACGGCGGCCCGCCGGCGGCGTCACCCGAGTTGCCGACCGTGCCGATCGTCTGGCCGGTGGTGACCTGCGAGCCGACGTGGACCCCGTGGGCGTAGCCGCCAAGGTGCGAGTACCAGTACGTCGTCCCGGTGGTGTCCTCGATCTCCATCCACCACCCGCCCACGCCGGTCGCCGTCGGCGTCTGCCCGATCACCGTGCCGTTGCACGCGGCCACGACCGGCGTTCCGAGCGCGGCCGGTAGCTCTGCGCCCTGGATCGGCACGTCCTCCGGCCCGATGGTGTGCCAGACATCGGTGTACGGGTACAGGGCCGGCGAGTACGGGTGGGCCGTGTTGCCGTGGATCGGGAAGGTCCGCAGGTACTTGGTCTTGACGCCGCCGGCCGAACTGCTCGACAGCACGGCCGGCGTGGTGATCCTCACCGTCATCCCGACCTTCTTCAGGAAGGCAACGCCGGCAACGCCGTTGACGTGCTGGTGGTAGCGATGCTGGAGTGAACGGACGGCAGTCCACGTGGCCGCGCCGTACTTGCCGTTGACGGCGATGCCGGGCTGATGGAGGACGCGAAGCTTCTTCTGCAGTTTCGCCACCGCGCCACCCGAATCGCCCCGTCGCAAATACGCGTGCTTGCTCGAGAGCACGATCACCCACGGGTTGGCCGGGCGGGCCACCGGTGGGGTCGTCGTCCCGCCAGTCGGTGGTGGCGGCGGCGCGGACGCAGCGGCCGCGATCGCCGGTGCACTTCCCGCCAGCACCGTGACTGCGAGTGCCGCCAGGATCCGTCGGGATCCCATATCGGACGGCAGGCGCGTAAGTCGGGTGCGTCGAATAGGCCTGGCTCCTTGTTCGCCCAGGCGCAGGGGATGCGCGTCGGGTGTTCGGGAGTCACCGCGTCCGTGTCGGCAACGGGCGGCGCCCGGAACGGCACCGCATTGGGGGCGACTCTACGGAGGCCGGCGGGCGGCGGTCAAGCAGTTGTCTCACTATATGAGATTATTGCAGGGCGGATGTCCTATTGGGCCGCGGGCCGCTCCGGCGGCGTCTCCACGGTTCGGCGCGCCCCGCGGACCCGAGGTGCAATTGCCCAGACACCACTGGCGAACGTGTGCCTCGGAAAATCCTGCCCGCGATGACAGACGTCGGTGGCTCGGTGGTGACAACTGTCCCGGGAAACCGCGCGAAACACGATGGTCAGACGGTCGACGCGTCCTCGCCGGCGGGCTCGGCGACCAATTCGTCCCGCTGGCGCATCAGCTCGATCGCCTTCGCGCGCTCATCGGCGTCCAGGGTGGAGAAGTCGTCGTCGGACAGGTGCCCCGAGGCGTGGTCGAACGCGATCTCCTTGATCGAGGACAGCGTCCGTTGGAGATCGTCATCGACGCGCTGCAGATCGGACACCGCTGCGGCCTCGTCCTGGTCCGACGCGCGATCGCCGCGCACGACCGGCCAGGCGACCACGGCGGCGGCGATCAGAAACACCGCGAGCGACACGATCGCCACGACGACGGTCATCGCTCGCCCCCCCGGCCGGGTGCACCCGGGATGCGCACAGATGCGACGGTGGCGGCGCTCAGCTTGCCCTGACCGCCTTCGGCACCGCATCGGGCTGCACCTGGCGCTGGGTACGCGGTGCCGGCCACGCGGCGATCAGGGCGCCGATGAGCATGATGAGCCCGCCGATCCAGACCCAGATCACCAGCGGGTTGATGTAGACCGACAAGCGTGCGAGGCCCGACTTGTCGATCCCCACGAGCACCACGTAGACGTCACGTACCGGCGACGAGTCCAACGCGACCTCGGTGAGCCGCTGCTGGCTGGCCGGATAGAAGCCGATCGTCGGGTGCATCGTGCCGATGTAGGTCCCGCCATGGCCCTCGGCGAGCAACACGCCGGTTTCCTGGACATTGGGCGTGTTCTCCTGGGTCGCGCCGAGATTCTTGAACGTGTAGCCCCGCACCGTCGCCGTCTGTCCGCGGTGGATGGCGATGTCGTGCTCGGTCGCAAACGCCTGGGATCCGGTCAGCCCGACGATCAGCACGACGATCCCGAGATGGACGATGTAGCCGCCGTACCGGCGCCGGTTGCGGGCCACGAGCTCGTACAACGAGACGAACCATGACGCGCCGCCAAGCGCATGTCGGACTTGGGTTCCGCGCCAAAACTCGCCGAGGATGCAGACGGTCACGAAGACGCAGGCGACCAGCGTGAGGGTTGCCCAGATGCTGGTGCCGAGATCCGTGAATACGAGCAGCGGGACCGCGGCCACCGCGGTCACCGCCAGCGGCACCATGAAGCGGCGCAGCAACTGGCGCAGCGACGCCTTCCGCCACGGAATCATCGGCCCGATACCGGTGAGGATGAGCAGCGCGAGCCCGATCGGCAACGCGACCTGGTTGTAGTACCCCGTGCCGACCGTGATCGACTGCCCCTTGACCACCTGGGTGATCACCGGGAAAACGGTTCCCCAGAACACGGCAAACGTCAGACCGACCAGCAACAGGTTGTTGTAGAGAAAGACCGCTTCGCGGCTCACGAAGCTCTCCAGCGAGTGGCGGGAGCGAAGGTCGGGCAAGCGGGACACCAACAGCAGCAGCGAGGCCGCCGTGAGCGTGAGGATGAAGGTGAGAAACCACGGCCCGAGGGTGCTCGCGCCAAAGGCGTGGATCGAGGAGATGATCCCCGACCGTGTCAGGAACGTGCCAAACAGCGACAGCGCGTACGCCGTGATGATCAGCAGCATGTTCCAGACCCGAAGCATGCCCGCGCCGCTCCTGGACCATGATCGAGTGCAGAAACGCCGTGGTCATCAGCCACGGCATGAGCGCCGCGTTCTCGACCGGGTCCCACGCCCAGTAGCCACCCCACCCGAGCTCCCCGTAGGCCCACCGTGCGCCCAACAAGATGCCGACCGCCAGCAGGATCCACGAGACCAACGTCCAACGCCGGACGCTTGTGATCCACTCCGTGTCGAGCCGTCGGGTCCACAGCGCGGCGATCGCAAAGGCGAAGGGAATCGCCAGGCCGACGTATCCGAGATAGAGGATCGGCGGGTGGATCAACATGTACGGGTTCTGCAGCAGCGGGTTGAGCCCGCCGCCCTCGACCGGCCGCTGGGCAAGGGTGTTGAACGGACTCGTCGCGAAGCTGAGCAGGATGCCGAAGAATGCAACCACCGTCATCAGGACGGCGACGACAATCGGCATCAGTTCGCGGTGCCGGTGACGGTTGAGCCACGTGACGTACGCCGAGAACATGCTGAGGATCCAGGCGAACAGGAGCAGCGACCCGGCCTCGCTCGCCCACAGGCCACCGATCTTGTACGGAATGCTCAGGGTCGAGTTCGAGTAGTCGGCGACCGCCGCAAACGAGAAGTCGTCGGTGACCAGCGCCCAGACCATGACGAGAATCGCGCCCGACATCAGCCCCGCGGTCACATAGACCGCGCGCTCGGCGCTCGCCTGCCACACGCGGCGCCCGGGCCGGCGCGAGTTCAGGGCCGCAAGGATCCCAAACGCGGCGCAGCCAAGCGCCAGCAACACCAGCACGCGTCCGAACAGCGCCACGCGGCTTAGCTCTTCTTAGCGGCGGGCGCGGGAGGGTCGGGCTGGTTCTGGAATTTCGACGGGCACTTGGTGATCATCGATCCGGGATTCGCGACGAACGTGTTGCCGCGACGGGTCCCGGTCATCACCACTTCGCGCGTGGCCTTGAAGGCGTCCGGAACGGCACCCGTGTAGATCGCCAAGACGCGGATCTTGGCGTTTTCCTTGTCCTGGACCCAGAAGCGAAGCCCCTGCGCGGAGTAGGCCTGGTCCTGGGGATTCGCCAGTGGCTGCTGCGAGACGATCGCGTCCAGGCGGTAGGTCTGACCGACCGGGCTCTTGAGCAGCTGGCCGGGCGAGACGTATGTCTGCAACGCGCCGCCGATGCTGAAGTACAGCAGTGCCCCACCGAGAACGGCCGCAACCGTCAGCGCCAGGGTGAATCGAACCCGGGACTTCATGGGGTGATCGTCAGCAACGGCCCTTCCGAGGGGGACCGATGACGCCTGTCATGAAACATCGCTGCGTGCCGTCAATCCGGCCGCGCCGTCCTCCGGGGGTACGCTTTGGCCACCCGATTTCGCCAACCGCCGGAGCACGACGCCATGTCCGCTGCCACCATCCGTCGCCTGCTGGCCGAGGGCCGCACCATCAACATGCCGGGTCTCTACGACGCCCTGACGGGCCGTTTGGCCGAGCAGGCGGGGTTCGAGGTCGGGTTCGTCTCGGGGTACGCGGTGTCGGCCGCGCGCCTGGCGAGCCCGGACCTCGGGTACCTGGGCGCCGCCGAGATGACACAGACCGCGGGCGAGGTCTGTGCGGCAACCCGCATGCCCGTGATCGTCGACGCCGACACCGGGTACGGCAACGCGCTGTCGGCGCGCCACACCGCACAGCGCCTGGCGTCGGTCGGGGCGGCAGGCATCTTCCTCGAGGATCAGGTGTGGCCGAAGAAATGCGGACACTTCGCCGGCAAACGCGTGACGTCGTCCGCCGAGTGGCTGGCAAAGCTCCGCGCGGTCCTCGATCTGCGCGAGGACGGCGTGGATCTGTTCGTGGTCGCGCGCACCGACGCACGGGCGGCGGTCACCCTCGACGAGGCCCTGCGGCGGGCCGCGGCGGCGGCAGACGCCGGGGTCGACGCGGTCTTCGTCGAGGCGCCGCAGAGTGTGCGTGAACTGGAGGCGATCACGGCGGCGACCCCCGGCATCGTGCGCGTCGCGAACATGGTCGAGGGCGGGCGCACGCCGCTGCTGAGCCCGGACGAACTCCACGATCTCGGGTTCGATCTCATCGTCACCCCCCTGACGGCATTGTTCGCCGCCACCAAGGCGATCCAGGACGCGTTCGCCACGCTCGCGCAGGCCGGAACGATGCGGGACCGGACCGACCTGCTGATCGGATTCACCGAGTTCGGCACGGTGACGCGGATGGCGGCACACCAGGCGCTCGACGCGCGGTATGCGACCGACGGAGACTAATCGCCGCCGGGTGCCGTGCCCCACGCGGTGAGAACGATCTCCCGCGACGCGGCCGTGTCGCGAAACTCGCACAGATAGATGCCCTGCCACGTGCCCAACAGGGGACGCCCGTCGGCGACCGGGATGAGGATCCCGGCGCCCATCAGCGACGCCTTGACGTGCGCCGGCATATCGTCGTCACCCTCCAGGGTGTGTGCGAAGTAGGGCGCCCCGTCGGGCACGGTCCGGTCGAGCCACGCCGCCAGATCACCGCGCACCTCGGGGCTGGCGTTCTCGTTGAGCGTGAGCGCTGCGCTGGTGTGGCGCACAAAGCAGTGCAACATCCCGACCGCCAGCCCGGAAAGATCGACCCGCTCGAGCAGCTCGCCCGTGACCAGATGGATGCCGCGCGTCCGGGGCGCGAGGCGCACCCGGGCCCTGCGGACCTCGATCACCGACCGTCGGCCACAAGGACCAGCTTGCGGCCGCTGGCCTGGTGCGCCTGCCGCTCCCACGCGGACGCGGCATCGTCGAGTGGCACCGCGTCGATGCCGATCCGGACGGTCCCGGCGGCGGCGGCCTGACAGAGCAGGGGGTAGTCCCGCTCGAGGCCGCTGAACGGCTCGCTGAACAGGGAGAATCCGAGGATGTCGACCCGCTTGCCCCGCAGCGGCCCGCCGACCAGGCTGGCGGTCGGGGAGGCGGCGCTGCCGACCTGCACGACCCGGGCTCCGGTGCGCAGATGGCTGAGCACCGTCTGCAGCGGCTCGCCCCAGAGGGTGTCCACAATCAGGTCCAGGCCCTCCCCCGCGGCCTCCGCAAGCGCCTCGTCGGCCTCGTGGGTCGCGACGCCGACGGCCACGTCGGCACCGGCACGCAGGGCACGCCGGCGACCATCCTCGGACCGTGCTGCAGCGACGATCCAGCCGGCACCGGCTGCGCGTGCGGCCTGGACGGCGACCTGTCCGACGACCCCCGAGGCCCCGAGCACCAGGACGCGCTCGCCGGGCACGATGGCTCCGCGGCTCATCACCGGCATCCAGCCGGCGAGCCCCGCGATGCCGACGGATGCGGCCACGGACGCCGGGACGTCGTCCGGCACCGGGATCAGGAGATGGTCGGCGACGACGAACAGCTCGGAAAAGCACCCCGTCATCCCGAGCGCCCAGACCCGTGTCCCCGGCGCGAAGCGCGCCGACGCCACCACGACCCCGACGGCCTCGGCCCCGGCGACGCACGGCGCGACAGGCAACGGCATGTAGAAGCGACCGGAGGCGATCGCCAGATCGACGGGGTTCAGGCCGGCGGCCTCGAACCTGATCAGCGACTGGCCGGCGGCAGCGGTCGGCGCGGTCCAGTCCTCGGTCGCCGGCGGCGTTCCGTATTCGCGGATCACGACCGCACGCACGGTGCCGCTCACGGCGTCCTCATGGGATCCAGCGGCGCGAGCCATCCGACGAGGTCCGCGACCAGCATCACCCCGAGGATCGCGATGACCATCGCGTACCAGACCCACACGGGCCACGGGCGTGAGACACGGGTTTCCATCGGGCCGATCCTATCCGATGACGGGATCGACCCGGATCGTCGCGATTTGGTCGGAGCGCATGATGTCGGCGATCGTCACGAGATCGTCGTGCTCGGGCCGACACCACGCGGGCAACAGATCGACCCGCTCGGCGGCCGGCGTCATCACACGCCCGTCGAGGAAGGCGAACTGGTCGAGGGTCAGGAATGCCGGGTGCGGGTGTCCGCATGTCCGTGCCAGCGCAGCAATCTCGCGCCGCAACGTGCTGACGTAGTTGGCCAGCCGCACCGATTTCAGATCCGGATCGAGCCCGTGCTGTAACCAGGCCGACTGGGTTGCCACCCCGCTCGGACAGCGACCGGTGTGACAGCGCTGAGCCTGGATGCACCCGATCGCCATCATCGCCTCGCGACCGACGTGAACGAGGTCTGCGCCCATCCCGAACGCGAACGCCGCCGCTTCCGGCACGCCGAGCCGGCCCGACCCCGCGAACACGACGCGGTGGGCAATGCCGCGGATCGCGAAGCTGCGGTAGGCCACCGCATGGGCCTGCAGGTATGGCAGCGCCACGTGGTCGGTAAAGACCAGCGGCCCCGCGCCCGTTCCGCCCTCGCCCCCGTCGATCGTGATGAAATCGACACCGCGCCCGTTGGTGGACATCTGCTCGGCCAGGTCGTCCCAAAACGCCGTCTCCCCAACGGCGGACTTGATGCCCACCGGAAGCCCGGTCGCGTCGGCAATCCGTTCGACGAAGTCCAGCATCGCATCGACATCGGCAAACTCGCTGTGCGTGGACGGGCTGCGACAGTCGACGCCCTCCGAGATGCCGCGTGCCCGCGCGATCTCCGCGGTGACCTTCTTGCCCGGAAGCAGGCCGCCGACGCCGGGCTTGGCACCCTGGCTGAGCTTGATCTCGATGGCGCGCACCGGGTACCGCTCGCACTGCTCGACCAGACGCTCGAGCGAAAACCGCCCCTGCGCATCGTTGCACCCGAAGTACGCGGTTCCGATCTGGAAGATGAGCTCGCCGCCGTGGTCGTGGTACCGGGAGACGCCCCCCTCGCCGGTGTCATGGAGGCAGCCCGCGATGCGGGTTCCGGTGTTCAGCGCCCGAACGGCTGCCCCCGACAGCGCGCCGAAGCTCATCCCCGAGACGTTGACGACCGACGGCGGGCGAAAGGCATGGCTACGACCCCGGGCCGCACCAAGCACCTTCGCGCACGGAAGCGCGTAGGCGGGGCCGTGCTCCACGACCGGGTCCGGCTCGGGAAACGCCGCGTTCAGGATGATCAAGTGCCCGGGATTCCGCTCGAAGGCGTTGTCGGTACCGAACGCAAAGCGGTTGTCTTCGTGCTTTGCCGAGGAATAGATCCAGCGGCGTTGATTCCGGCTGAACGGCCGTTCGTCGTCGTTGCTGGTGACGATGTACTGACGCAGTTCCGGGCCGACGGCCTCGAGGATGTACCGGAAGTGCCCGACGATCGGGAAGTTCCGCAGGATCGCGCGCCGCCGCTGCAGCAGGTCGTAGGCGACCAGGACCGCCACGAGCCCCAGCAAGACCAGCAGTACGACCGCCCAGGCGGGCATCCCGACCTCCTTCGCATCGTCGCGCCCGGCGGCGATGGCGGCCGGCACACACGAAGTATCGCGCGTCGGGCGACCGACATGGCGGATTCTCGCGGCACCGCGGACCCGTGGGGCGGCAGCTACGCTTTCCGGGTGTCGACCACGCCCGACGCAGGCCCGACCCGCCCGCCCCTGACCGGCGCCGCCCGTACGGCGCTCGTCTCCGTCGCCGCGGCGATCGTCCTGATCGCGATCAAGCTCGTCGCGGGCATCAGCTCGAACAGCCTGGCACTGCTCTCGGAAGCCGTCCACAGCTGTGCGGATCTGGTCGCGGCCCTGCTGGCCTTCCTGGCGTTACGTGTCGCCGGCCGCCCCGCCGACGCCGACCACCCATACGGCCACGGCAAGGCGGAGCACCTCTCGGCGCTGATCGAGGGGATGATGCTCGTGGCCGCGAGCGCGGTGATCATCTACGAGGCGGTGACCCGCCTGGTGGTCGGCGGCACGGAGGTCAACCCGTCGCCGTGGATCTTCGCGGTCGTCGTGGTCGTCATCGGTATCGACGGCGCGCGCGCGGTCACCTCGTGGCGGGCATCCCGACGCCATCACAGCGCCGCCTTGGCCGCCGGCGCCGTGCACTTCGTCAGTGACATGGCCGGCACGCTGGCCGTGCTGATCGGGCTGATCGCCGCAAAGGCGGGATACCCGGGCGCAGATTCCATCGCCGCGCTGGTCGTCGCGGCACTCGTGCTGATCGCCTCCGGTGCGCTCTTGCGCCAGAACGCCGACATCCTGCTCGACCGCGCCGCGGCCGACGACGTCACGGCGGCCCGCGCGGCCATCGACGGCGTGGGCGACGTCGAGATCCGGCGCCTCCGCCTGCGCAGCGCCGCCGGCCACCACTGGGCGGATGTCGTCGTCGCCATTCCGCCCGGTGCGGCGCTGGCCGAGGCCCACGCCACCGCGGACCGCGTCGAAGACGCGCTCGAGCGCGTACTTCCGGGCATCGACGCGGTCGTCCACGTCGAGCCGGGATCCGGCCCGCTGACCGAACGGGTGCGGGCAGCCGCCCAGGGAGTGACCGGCGTCCGCGAGGTCCACAACGTGCAGCTGCTCGATGTCGACGGCCGCACCGAGGTCAGCTTGCACCTGAAGCTCCCGGCCGCGACGCGCCTCGCCGACGCCGACGCCACGGCGCACGCCGTGCAGGCTGCGGTCCGGGCGGACGTGCCCGAGGTCGTCTCCGTACGGACCCACATCGAGCCGCTGACCCCCACCGGCGCCGGTCACCGGGCCGACGGGGCGGGCGCGGCGCGGACCGCGACGTCGCTGCGCGACGCCATCATCGACGCGACCGGCTATGCCCCGACCGAGATCCGCCTCGTCGACGTGACGGAGGGGCAGGTCGCGTTTGTGGAGCTCGGGCTGCCGGGGTCCGTATCGCTTGCCGATGCCCACGAGGTCGCCGGGCGCGCGCGTCGATCCGGCCGCCGCGCCGATCCCGGCCTGGTCGACGTGTTCGTTCAGACCACCGCGGCCGGCGGCTAGCCGACGCGCGGATGCGATTCCGGCAGATCACGCCCGAGGTCCTCGTCGGGACGAGCCACTCCTGGTCGACGACGTGCACGATCGCCGGCCCCGGGGGGTCGCTGGTCGTCGACGGACCGGTCGGACCGGCCGATGCCGCGGCGCTCGCCGGGCGGGCCGGCGCCCGCGAGGTGATCGCGACCCACGCGGACTGGGATCACCTGCTGGCGCCGCTGGCATTTCCGACCGCCCGCCTGCGCGCCGGCGCGGCGACGCTGCAGCGCCTCGCGACCGAACGCCCGTCGATCGCCGACGAGTTGACGGCGTGGGACCTCGCCCACGGATTCCCGCCACGCCGGCTCCCGGGCTGGGCCGACGCCGATACGCTGCCCACGGATGGTCGTACCGAGACGACGGCGGGTCCGGTCGAGATCATTCCGGCCCCCGGACATACCACCGACGGTATCGCGATCTTGCTCATCGGGCAGTGCGTGCTCGCCGCCGGCGACTACCTGTCGCCCATCGAAATTCCCGCGGTCGACGGCGAGGCGGGAATCGCGGCCTATCTGGACACGCTTGCGCGGCTCGACGCGATCGTCGCCGCGGCCGACTGGGTCGTGCCGGGGCACGGCTGGCCGCTGCCCCGCGCCCGCGCCCGCGCCGTGCTCGGAGCCGACTACGACTATCTCGCGCGCGTCGCCGCGACCGGTGACGCGCCGCTGCCACGCCATGCGGGAGATCCGGTGCAGCGGCGACAGCACGCGCGCAACCGTGCGCTGTCGCGCGGCTAGCGCGCCCCGAAGACCACGCGGTCGAGGGCGTCAACCGCCACCGGCCAGAACTGGGTCCCGGCGTGCACGCGACACTCGACGATCGCCTCGTCCACGGTTCGCGTGCTGCCGTATGGCCGCACGGAGATGATCGCATCCCATGCGTCGGCGACGGCGATGATCCGCGCACCCTCGGGGATGCGAACCCCGGCAAGGCCGTCCGGGTAGCCGCCCCCGCTCCAGCGCTCGTGGTGATGGCGGACCCACGCGACTTGCTCAGGCCGCAGGACCCCGTCGAGCATCTCGGCGCCGATCCGGGAGTGATCCTTGACGGTCTCGTACTCCTGCTCGGTGAGCTGCGCCGGCTTGAACAGGATTTGATCCGGGATCGCGATCTTGCCGACGTCGTGGACGACGGACGCCTCATGGAGCAGCGCGCAGTCGGGCTCCGACCAGCCGAGCTCGCGTGCAATGGCGGCCGCGAGATCGGCGACCCGATCGGAATGCCGCCGCGTCGACGGATCCTTGGCGTCGACCGCGCGCGCCAGGCCAAGCCGTGCCGTCAGGGCGGCACCCGGCTTCGGCGCCGCGGATGGGGCGTGTGTCCCGGCCGTCGGGCCGGCGCTGGGACGCCTGGCGGAGGTCAACGGACGACCGCGTCGACGACTGGCTCACGCTCACGGAAGCAGACGGGCATACGCGGACAGATTCACCCCGTGCCGGGAATTCCCTGCACGTGGTGGTGGCCCCTCCCGGGCGCGACGTGTCAGACTCTCCGCCGATGCCGGAGCATGCTGATGTGATCGTCGTCGGGGCCGGACCGGCGGGCTCGACCGCCGCCTTCCGCCTCGCGACCGAAGGCGCCCGGGTGGTCGTCCTCGACCGCCAGCGCTTCCCCCGCGACAAGCCTTGCGGCGGTGGCGTCACCGCCCGTGGCGCGCGGCTGCTGCCCTTCTCGATCGATCCGGTCGTCGAACGCGTCGTGGACCGGATCAACGTCACGATGGGCCACCACGGACCGCGACGCGATGTCTGCGCCGATGTGCCGCTGGTGTACATGACCCAGCGGCGACGGCTCGATCAGTTCCTCATCGACCAGGCCGTCGCCGCGGGTGTCGACTTCCGGGACGGAACGCGGGTCCGCGCGATCGACGTGACACCGGACGGGGTGCGGGTCCGCACCGACCACGGCGTGATCGCCGCCGCGGTCCTGGTCGGCGCCGACGGCGCCAACGGTGTCTCCCGGACCGCACTCGGCGCGCCGGACCCCTCGTTCGCGGTCGCGCTGGAGGGCAACCTTCCGCGCGGGGCCGCAGGATTCGACGACCGGACCTACGAAACCGCCGCGCTCCTCGAGTTCGCGACGGTCCCGGGCGGCTACGGGTGGATCTTCCCCAAAGGCGACCACACCAATTTCGGCGTCGGCGGATGGCTCACCGAAGGGCCCCGCCTGCGCGCGCATCTGGACGAGCTGTGCGCCGCGCACGGCGTCGGGCCCGACGCCCTCGAGCACCTGCGCGGGCACCGGCTGCCGATCCGGCGCGCCGGCACCCCCGTCGCCACCCCGCGGGCGGTTCTGGTTGGCGACGCGGCGGGCCTGGTCGACCCGTTCAGCGGCGACGGAATGTACGAGGCGTTCCTGTCGAGCAAGATCGCCGCCGAGACCATCGCGGACCTGCTCGGCGGCGACGCCGACGACCTGTCCGGCTACCCGGACCGGCTCGGCGCGGCCCTCGAACCGCACATGGCCGGGGCGTGGGTCGCGAAGCTGATGATCGAGCGCAGCCCCGCCGTCATGATGGGCATCCTGCACATTCCCGGCATGACGCGCGTCGTGGCGGAGCGGATGGGCAACGTCGATTCCGGACACGGCCCGGTCACCCGCCGGGTGGCACGCCGGGTCGGCCGCCGCGCGCGTCGCGCGCTCGGTAGCCACGCCGCCTGACACCCCGTCGACCGGTGATACCGAGACCGGGGCCGGCGGCCACTACGCTGTGAGGGCACTTCCCGGCCCTTCCGCGACGTCCGAGGCGACATGCGCACACCGGAACCGCACCCGCTCATCCTGCTGACGGGCCCGACGGGGTATGTCGGGGGGCGGCTGTTGGCCGCGCTTGAGGCCGATGGCCTGCGGGTCCGGTGCCTGGCCCGCCGCCCGGAGGCCCTGCGGGGCCGGGCCGGTCCGTTCACCGAGATCGCCGAGGGCGACATCCGCGACGCGACGCGCGTCGCGGAGGCGATGCAGGGTGTGGACGTCGCCTTCTACCTGGTCCACTCCATGGGTTCGAAAGGGGCCTTTGCGAGCGAGGACCGGGACGCGGCGATCGTCTTCGCCACCGCCGCCCGCGATGCCGGGGTCCGGCGAATCGTCTACCTCGGCGGCCTGGGTTCGGGCGAGGACCTGTCCGACCATCTGGCGAGCCGACAGGAGGTCGGACGGCTGTTGGCCCTCAGCGGCGTGCCGACCGTGGAATTCCGCGCCGGCATCATCATCGGATCCGGCAGTCTGGCGTTCGACGCAATGCGGGCCCTGGTGCGGCAGCTGCCCGTGATGATCGTGCCGCGCTGGGTCGGCACGCTGACCCAGCCGATCGCCATTGACGACGTGATCGCCTACCTGCTGGCGGCTGCCGACCCGGACCGCCCCGCCGAGGGCGTCTATGGGATCGGCGGGCCCGACCGCCTGTCCTACGGCCGTCTGATGACCGAATACGCCCGCCAGCGCGGGTGGCGCCGCATCATCATCCCGGTGCCCATCCTCAGCCCGCGTCTGTCGAGCTTGTGGCTCGGGCTCGTCACGCCGGTGTACGCCCGTGTTGCCCGCAAGATGATCGACGGGCTCCGGAACGAAACGCTGGTCCACGACGACCGGGCACACGACGCCTTCCCCGACATCACGCCACGGGGCGTCGCCCAGGCGATTGCCGAGGCGACGCACGGACGCGACGATGCGCCGACGCGGTGGTCCGATGCCGTCTCGTCGGCAGGCCGCTGGGCCGGCGTCCGCCCGGTGCGTGGCGCGGTCTTCACCGACACCCGCACGCGATGGGTCGACGCACCGCCGGAGCTGGCGTTCGCGCCGATCCAGCGGATCGGCGGCCGCGTGGGCTGGTACTTCGGGGATCCTCTCTGGGACCTCCGCGGCTGGCTTGACGTGGCAGTCGGCGGCGTCGGAACCCGCCGCGGCCGCCGACACCCGGTGGATCTCGCGCCGGGCGACACGATCGACTTCTGGCGCGTCGAGGAGTTCATCCCTGATCGCCACCTGCGCCTGGTCGCCGAGATGCGGCTGCCCGGCACGGCCTGGCTGGAATTTGACGTCGTTCCTCGCGGGTCGGGATCCGAAATCCGTCAGACCGCGTCGTACGCCCCGTCGGGCCCGCTGGGCCGTGCCTACTGGTACGCGGTCGCCCCGTTCCACGGCGTGCTCTTTCCCAAGATGCTCGAGCGCATCGCGGCGGCAGTGCCGGAGGCGGTGCCGGCGGTCGCGGATCCGCCGGTTGCGGATCCCTTGGCCTGAGGACCGGTTGCGGGCGACGGGCGGCACCGGTCCGGTCGCATCCGCGCGTCCCGTGCGCCATGCTGTAGCCAATGACCGAGATCACCTGGACCACCCCGCTGCATGACCTCCGCGACCCGATCGTCGTCGCCGCATTTCGCGGTTGGAACGACGCGGCATCCGCCGCATCGGCGGCCCTCGCCTACGTGGCGGGCAAGCTCGACGCCACGTCGGCGGGCACGATCGACCCCGAAGAGTTCTACGACTTCCAGGCGACACGACCGATGGTCGATCTCACGACTCCCGGCGCACACACGCTGACCTGGCCCGAGGTCGAGATCCTCGTCGGCAGCGGCGCGGCGCGGGACGTGGTGTTCGTCGCAGGCATCGAGCCGTCGATGCGCTGGCGCACGTTCTGCGATCTGCTCATCGACGCGGCGCTCGCCGCCGGGGCAACGACGTTCGTGACGCTCGGCGCGTTCCTGGCCGACACCCCGCACACCCGCCCGCCCCGGCTGACCGGGATGGCATCGGACCCCGACGTCCTTGCCGGGATGCACATCCAGGAGCCGGCGTACCGCGGTCCGTCGGGCATCGTCGGCGTGCTCAACCAGCTGTCAGTCGAGCGCGGAATGGCCAGCATCTCCCTGTGGGCCCCGGCATCGCACTACGCCGCCGGCATCACGAATGCCAAGGCCGCGCTGGCGCTGGTGCGCGCGCTCGAGCAGACCACCCGTGTCGCGGTCGACCTGACCGAGCTGCACGCGTCGTCGGCCGCCTATGAGCTGCAGGTCTCCCGGGCCGTGGAATCGGATCCCCGGTTGGCCGAACTGGTCCACCAGCTCGAGAACGCCAGCGACGAGGATCTGGCGTTCGACCCCGGGGCACTGCCCTCCGGAGATGAACTGGCGTTGGAGCTCGAGCGCTTCCTGCGCGAGCGCGAGTCGGACTCCGGGAACTCCTAGCCGACAGTCGGCGGCGGGTCGGCGTCGGCCCCGGCCACGGGCAGTTCGAGCGTCATCCGCGATCCGTCGACGGTCACCGTGCCGTTGTGGGCGGTCGCGGTCGCCCGCACGATCGCCAGTCCGAGCCCGCTGCCGGGCCGGCCCGTCGACTCCGGACCTCGCCAGAACCGGCCGAATGCCTCCTCGACCCGGTCGGGCGGGATGCCGGGGCCCGTGTCCGTGACGACGAGGCGCGCCACGCGCCCGTCAACGGTCAGCCCGACCGTCACCGGGCCATCGGCGGGACCATGGATGCGTGCGTTGTCGAGCAGGTTTGCCACAGCTCCGGCGAGTGCGACCGCGTCGCCCCATACGACCGCCGCGGCGATCTGTTCGGGCACCGCACCGGCCCGGCGCGCCTCGGCCACCGCAAGCGCGGCGAGATCGACCCGGGAATAGGGGCGGTCGCGCGACTCGGCGCGTTCAAGCGCGAGCAAGTCGTCGATCAGCTGGCCCACACGCTTGGCGTCGTCGTCGATCTCGCCGAGAACGTCCGCGTCGGCCCCGTGGCGGGCGAGGTACGCAGCATTTCCGCGCAGGGACGTGAGCGGCGTACGCAGCTGGTGGGACGCGTCCGCCAGGAACCGGCGTTCGGTCGCACGCGAGCGCTCAAGTGCCGCGAGCATGCCGTTGAGCGTCGCCGAGAGTTCGGCAACCTCCCGCGGCGCATCGTCTTCGGGGAGCCGCGCCGCGGGATCGGCACCGGTACCGATCGCGCTGGCGGCGGCCGTCAGTCGGCGCAAGGGGCGCAGGCCGCGGCCGGCGACGAGCGCGACCAACACGCCCCCGAGAATCGCGGCGGCGACGGCGCTCAGCGCGATCGCCGCACGGACGTGCCGGAGGGTGTCCTGGACCGATGACAGCGATGACCCGACCAGGACAGCGCCGCCCGCGGCGGCTCCGCCGGTGTCCGGCATGGGAGCCGCGTAGACGCGCATCGAATTGCCGCCGAAGTCGGCGGTGGCGTATCCGCTGACTCCCGCCGAGATCGCCTGCCGGACCACCGCATCGCCGGGCAGGCGTCGTCCGCCGAGTGCCGGAGAGGCGGCAACCACTGCACCGGTTCGGCTGAAGACCTCGACCTCGGCCTCGGTGCCGCCGGTCGGTGACGCGAGCGCCCCGGGCGCGGTCAACAGCCCCGGCGTCGAGGCCCCGAGCCGGACGACGTCGATCGCGCGGTCCCGGAGCGTCTGGTCGAGGGATCCCCGCACCTCGTTGCCGACGAGCACGGCCACCGTGACGCCGAGTGCGCCCACCACGAGGATGATCGCCGCGACGGCCCCGGCGACCACGCGGGCTCGCAGGCTCAGCCGGTTCATGCGACGAAGGTGTAGCCGACTCCGCGCACGGTCCGGATCTCGGCCCGGTCGCCGAGCTTGCTCCGCAGGAACGCGACGTATCGGTCGACGACGCCGAGTCCGGCGTCGTCCCCCCACACCTCCCGCAGGGCGCGCTCGCGGGTGACCACGATATTGGGGCGTCGCATCAGCAGCTCGAGCAGGGCGGCCTCGCGCGCGGTCAACTCGATCGTGCGGTCGCCGGCCTGCACCAGCCGGGCCGCCGTGTCGAGACGCAGCTCCCCCGCCGTGCGGACCGATCCCGGCGGCCGCCCCCGGCGCAGCAGCGCCCGGATGCGCGCCAACAGTTCGCCGGAGTCGAACGGTTTGGCCAGATAGTCGTCTGCGCCCGCGTCGAGCCCGGCGACCCGATCGGCGACCGCGTCCCGGGCGGTCACGAGGATGACCGGTGTGTCGACCCCAGGCGGCGCATCTGGCGGCAGACCTCGAAGCCGTCGAGGCCGGGCATCGCGACGTCGAGCACGACCAGGTCGGGGTGCTGGACGCGACGGCGACCAACGCCTGCGGCGCCGTCGGCGGCCTCGCCGACGACATATCCCTCCGCGCCGATCGTGCGCGCCAACATCCGGCGCACCGGCGGGTCGTCGTCAACGATAAGAATCCGCTCGCTCACACCGCCAACTATGGACTGCGCACGGGGTGAGCGCGATCCGACGGGATCAGCCGCCCGCCACGTCGCGACGCAGGAACACCAGATACCCCGCGACCACGGCGGGCACGCAGTACAGCGCGCAGACCCACGCGGCGTGGACGATCGGCGACCAGTCGATCGGCTGTCGCAACAGTCCCTGCCAGGCGTCAAACTGCCGCGTCAGCAGGTACGGCTGCAACCACTCGAGCCCGGGCAGGATGCCGACCAACTCGATCAGCAGGACGGTCACCAGCGTGCCGACGACGGCGGCCGCGCTGTTGCGGGTGATCGTCGACAGCATCACGCCGATCAGCGCGACGGTCCAGAGCGGGATCAGGTAGACCCCGAAACTCGCAAGCACGAGCGCCAGCGCCTGGCCGGCACTGACCGTGCTGCCCGAGAGGGTTGTCAGCGAGTTGAATCCGGACACCATCGACCCCGCAACGATCGCGACCCCGCCGAGCAGCGCGAGTGCCGCGACGGTGTACGTGAGGGCGGCCAAGATCTTCCCGGCGAACACCTGCCCGCGCTGCAGCGATCGCGTCAGGACGGTCTTGAGGGTCCCATACTGATCCTCGGAGGCGACGATGTCGCCGGCGACCAGCGCGGTGATCAGGGGGAGCAGGAACGCAGATGCGAAGGTCAGCAACACGAGCGGGATCGCCAGACCCGACTGGTGCACGTAGGCCCCGAACGGCACGTCGTTCGGCCGGCCGTGACGGAACGACAGGGTGATCGTGAACGCCAATGGCACCCCGATCGCCGCAAACAGGCCGAGGTACGTGCGCTTGAGTGAGATCAGCTTGCGCAGTTCCCATCGGTAGACGGTCAAGATCCCCGGCGTCATGCGACACCCCCGACCACGTCGGCAGCGGGCTCGGGCACCTCGGTCTCCCCCGGCGTCGACCCTTCGGTCAGGCGGAAGAAGAGATCCTCGAGCGTCGCCGTATCCGGCACAAGCGCGGTGATTCGCAGGCCGGATTCGACCAACGCCACCGACAGCTCGGCGACCGCCGGCTCGGCCGCGTCAAGATGGATCTCCAATCCGTCGAGCCGTGCGGACGCGACGCCGGCTTGCGCCTCGCAGACGGCCACCGCGGCGGCGTTGTCGCTCGTCCGCAGCCGGTATCCGGTCTTGGCGGTGGCCTTGAGGTCGGCGATCGCGCCTTCATAGACGATGCGCCCGGCGCGGACGATGGCCACCCGATCGCACAGCTCCTCGACCTCTGCCAGCAGATGACTCGAGAGGAGGACCGTCATCCCGTCGTCGGCGAGCCGCCGGATCAGCGCGCGCATGTCGCGCATCCCGCCCGGGTCGAGCCCCGTGGCCGGCTCGTCGAGAATCAGCAACCGCGGCTCCCGGAGCAGGGCCGCCGCGATGCCGAGCCGCTGGCGCATCCCGTGCGAGTACCCGCCGACCTTGTCGTCGGCGCGGGCGGTCAGCTCCACCGTATCGAGCGCCGCCTCGACGCGGGATTCGGCATCGTGACCGTCATAGGCCGCCATCATCCGCATGTTGGTCCGCGCCGACAGATACGGGTAGAAGCGCGGGGCCTCGACGAAACCGGCGACCCCGTCGAGGGCGGCTGCGCCCTCGGCGATCGGGTCCCGCCCGAACAGCCGGACCGATCCCGCGGTCGGGTAGATCAGCCCCAGCATCATCCGCAGGGTTGTGGTCTTTCCGGCGCCGTTGGGCCCGAGGAAGCCATAGACGTCACCGCGGTTGACCGTCAGATCGACGTCATAAACCGCGGTGATCCGTCCGTATTGCTTGACCAGCCCCCGCGCCTCGACGGGAGTCTCGGTCACGAAAGGTCACCTGCCGCGGTCTCTGCGGCGATCGGCAGCACCGACCCGGCCACCGTGTAGCTGACCCCGCTCTTGGTGAAGGTCACGATCGTTCCCAGCGGCGTGGCGAGCTCATGTCCGGAGACGCCGGCGACGGTCACCTTCGGAAGCTGGTCGAGGGGTGAGCTCGCGGAGGTCGCGCCGGCAGGCCGCTCGAGGACGGCGATGCCTCCCAGCCCCTGGCCGTATGTGACCAGCGCCGCTTTGTCGCCCTTCCAGTTGACGAGTCGCACTTCGCGCCGCGGCAGGTTGTCGACGGTCGCCGGCGCGGCGATCGTGAATCCCACCTGGGCCTGGACGGCGGACAGACCGGTGACCGGCGCGGTCTTCGTCCGGGTGGTCGACGACTTCGCGGGCAGCGGCACGTCGACGACCTTGGCGTCGGCGGGCGTCGTCACATGCAACGCCGCGGCGTCGACGGGCCCGTAGGCGATGTCGTTGACCTTCAGCGCGAGCACGGGCGAGGACGGGTCGGTCGTCGAATACACCGAGACACCCAGAGGGACGCCGTTCGAGGCATCCCAGGCCAGCTGGACGTCGCCAAGCAGTCCGCCGTCGTGCTTGGGCGAGACCTTGACGCTGTAGCTCGGGACGTTCCCGTCGGTACCGGGAATCGCCCCGGTAATGTCGAGATGGGTCGCGAGGCTGGTCAGCCGCGACTGGATCTGCTCCACGGTCGGAACCGTCCCCGCCGCGTGCGTGCCCGTCGTCTGCGAGGCGGGAAGCGCAACCTTGTAGACGGTGTTCTGCGAGCCGTCGAAGACGGTGATCTGGCTGTCGGTTACGAGAACCTGCGAGTCGAGACCGCCACCGCTGTTCTGCAGCTCGAGCCGCATGTTGCCCGTGTTGTCGATCCACAGGCGCCCGCTGGCGCCCGAGATCAACGGGTCGGTTCCGGTGAGTCCGGCCGATCCGAGCAGGTTGTTGGTGAACGTCACGTCGGCGGTGATGCCCGTCGGCTTGGTCCCCGTCGCGGCCTGGTGCAGTGCATCGGCCAGCGGCTGCGGTGCCGGCGGATTGGCCCCGCTCACCGCCATTCCGACGCCGACCCCGGCGACTCCAAGGACGACGACACCACCGATTCCGGCGAGCAGTCGGCGGGACGAGATCGTACGCAGCGATGCCATCGTGGGACCTTCCTGGGACGGGTTCTTCACCTACGGACGATAGCCCGGCATCTGGAAGGAATCCGGAAAGATCGGCGCGCGGGACGACCGGCTCAGCCGCCGACGTTCCCCGTCTCGAGAAGACGCCGAAGGCCGTCCAGGGCCTCGCGCTGCCGACCGGCCAGCCGATCCTTCATGTCGATCAACGGATCGCGGTGCTGTGCGGCGGTTTCCCAGACGATGCGGCATCCGCCGGGCGTCGCGTCCACGGTGAATCGCGCGTGGTGGTACAGCAGCGGCAGGCCGCCGACCACCGAATAGGAATACGTCCGCCGGGTGTCGTCGCGGTCGAGAAGGTGCTCGACCAACTCGACGCCGTCGGCGCGTCGCAGCGTCCGGCGATCGCCCTCCACCTCGCACGACACGTAGGTGGGGTACCACGTGGTCACCCCGCATGGATCGCCGACGACTGCCCATGCCCGCTCGGGCGGAACCGCCACGTCAACCGACACCGAGAACGGCTCAGCCATTACGACCAACCTCCATCATTGTTGGGTGGCCGCACCGGCAGCCGCGTTCGCATGATTGACGCACACCGACATCTCCCACCTGTCGCCCAAGACTCCTCCCGCGGCGCGGGCCGTTGTTCGACAATAGGCCGATCGCGGATGCCGCAGCCGACAACGGCCCGGTTAGACTCCCCGCCAAGATGCAAATTGCACAGGCCCACTCACTCCGCCGGGCGGCGCTGGTCGGAGCCGGCCTCGCCGCGACGGTGGTGGCCCACATGGGCGCCGTCGGCGGGACCGGTGTGCACCTTCTCGCGATTGCGCCGCTCGTCTGGTGCGGGCTGATCTCGGTGGCGGTCATCTGTGGCCCGCGGGCGGGCGGGTACGTGCCGCGCCACCCTGCCGCAACCTTTGCCGCACTGCTCGCGGCGCAGGCGGTCATGCACGTGGTCGCCTCGACGGCGCCGTGGGCGCTCGGGCTAGCGTCACCGGGCATGCGGATGTCCGCCGGGGAGATGGTCACCGCCGGTGCGCTGTGGCCTCACCTTGTGGCGGCGCTTGTGTTCGGGGTCGTGCTCGTGCGCGCGGACCGCTGGCTTGCCCGCGCGGTGGCCGCCGTCCGCCACGCAGTCGCCGACCTGGTGTCACAGCAGCACGGATGGCCACATCCGTCCCGGCGGATCCCGCTCGGCCGTCGGCGTCCGCACGTCGGCACCGTCACCGACATTCAGTACGCACGTGGACCGCCCGCCCTGAGAGCCACCGCCCCGGCCTGACCAAGCAGACCGCCCGAGATCGGACGGAGCTGCCTGCGCTCGGGCACCGGCGCGGCCCCAGTCGTCCACTCATCCACTCGGAGGTCCTCGTGACTGCTCGGTCTCTTTCGCGCACCCACGCGCACGTGCGTCGCTTTGTCGTCGCCACCGCGGGTCTCGCCGTACTGCTGACACTCGGTGTCGGAATCGCCTTGGCGCATGATCCGCTGGCGACGACCAACGCATATGTCCCGGCAAACGGATCAACCGTCACCGGTGCACTGCCGGCGACGATTCTCGTCAACTTCCAGGAGACCTTCCCCAAGGCCGGCGATGCCGCCAACCCGAACATCCCGGTCGCCAAAGTCACCGACGCGCAGGGTAACGATCACGTCGCCACGGCTGTCCAGAACCCCACCAACGCGAAACAACTGGTCATCACGACCAATAACCGCAATGTCCTGGGCGCGTACACGGTGACCTGGACGATCACGGCGTCGGACGGGCATGCCGTCTCCAACGACGGCACCGACACATCCGAGGAGGGCGGTCCGCTGAGGTTCACGGTCGCCGCGAAGTCCGCCACGGACGTCGGCACCGACATCCTCCGGCCAGGGCACAACCACCACGTCGTCATCGTCATCGTCCACGACCGGGACGGTGATCGCCGCGATTGTGGGAATCGGCCTCGTGCTGCTCATCGGCGCCGGTGCGCTCCTGTTCTGGAGGCGGCGGCGGCGGGACGAGTTCTCGCAAGGATCGGATTCCTGATGCTCGCCCGCCGGCTACGGCGGGGAAGCCGTGCGGGCGCACTCCTCCGGTGGGGAGTGCGCGTCGCCGTGGCCGCAGCGGCGCTGACCGCTGCGGCCACGGCGACCGCGCATATCGTCGTCCTGCCGCAGATCGCGCCCAAGGGATCGCCGACCGAGTTCACGCTGCAAGTCCCGACCGAGCGCAACATCCCGACGATCGCCGTCCGTGTGATGTTCCCGCCGCAGGTGACCGTCTACAGCTTCAAAGTGCCCCCATCCGGCTTCACCGTCACACCGATTCTCGCCCGCAACCAGTCCATCATCGGCGCCGTGTTTCGCGGCACCATTCCCGTCGGCAACTACCAGACGTTCCAATTCCTCGGCACGCCGTTCACCACGGGCCCGACACGCTGGCCCGCCTACCAGACCTACGCCGACGGCAAGATCAAGCCCTGGACCGGATCCGTCGAGGCCGCCGGCAGCGTCTCACCGGAGACAGGACCGACACAGCCGGGTCCGGCCAGCAGCGTGCAGATCGTCGCCGCGGGTACGGCCACGGGCACGACCTCCGGCTCGTCCTCGGATGCCGGGATCTGGCTGGGGCTGATCGCGATCGTGATCGCCGGCGGTGCAGCGGTTGCCGTCGGACTCCTCTGGACGACCCGCCCCGCGCGGCTTCCGGACGATGACGGGACCGATCGGCGATGAGCCGCCGGCGAGGGCGCGTGGGACTCATGGTCGCCGCAGTCGTGGCGATTGCCTGCCTGGTGATCCCGGCAACCGCGAGCGCCCACGCCATCCTCATCGCCAGCAATCCGCCGATGGGCCAGGCCACCCCGACCGCGCCGTCGGCGGTTCGGCTGGAGTTCTCCGAACACATCACGCTGATCGATCCGGCACAGGACTGCCAGGTCGTCAGCGCCACCGGGACCTCGGTCGAGTCGGCACCGTGCCACGTCAACCCCGCAGACGTCCGCGAGCTCGACGCACCCCTGACGCCACACCTTCCCGACGGCACCTACACCGTCCGCTACGAGATCGTCAGTGCCGACTCCCACGTCGTGGGCGCCGCGCTGCCGTTCGCGATCGGAAACGGACCCGTCGGACTGCCCTACCTCGGCAACCGCCCCGGACAGGGTCCGAGTGAGACGAGCGCCTGGGAAGTCAGCGCCCGTCTCGGGGAGTTCATCGGACTCGGGGGCCTGCTTGGGATCATCGCCTTCCGCTGGTTGGTCTGGGCCGCGGCATGGGGTCCCGGCGGCAGGCAGTCCGGCCTGTCGGCCCGCGACCGCGATACCGCGCTCGCGTGGGGTCGTGATCTGTTTTGGACCGCGTTCGGGGTCCTCGCCGTCGGCGCCATGCTGGCCGAGGGATACCTGCTCGTCGTGTACTCGGCGACGGTGCTGGGCACGAGCGTCGCCCATGCGGCCGGCGATACCTCGGGGATCGGGACCGTTCTGTCGGGGACGCGCTTCGGGTCGTTGATCCAGTTCCGCGGTGCCCTGCTGTTCGCACTGTTCGCAATCGGGGCGTGGCAGTTCCTGGCCGAGTTCGGCACGGCAGCGACGCCCCGTGCGGCGACGCCTGCCGGACGTGCGGTTCCGGGCGCGCTGATGGCACTCGCGGTCATCGGCGTCCTGTGGGGGATCGCATCACAAGGGCATGCGTCTCAGGCGCCGGCGGCCCTGTTCCAGGAGACTGCGGATCTCGTGCACATGGGCGCGGCGGCCGTCTGGATCGGCGGACTCGTCCTGACGACATTGGTGATCTGGCGTCTGCCGCGCGCGCTGCCGGGCGGCGGAGCAGCGGTCGCGACCGACGTCCTGGCGCGATTCTCACGCGTCGCACTGGTGGCGGTCGGCGTGGTGGTCCTCACCGGGACCATCCGGTCTGTGGGCGAGCTGTCGGCGCCGGCGCAGCTGTGGACGACGACCTACGGGCAGTGCATCCTCGCCAAGATCGCACTGCTCGCCGTGGCCGGCACCGTCGCGCTGCGCAACCGCCGCATCACCCTGACCCTCGCGCGTCGCTCCTCGACCCATCCCGCCGCGCTGCGCACCGTGAGGAACGCGGCGGTCGCAGAGATCGTGATCGCAATCGCGATCCTCGCCGTCGCCGCACTTTTGGTCGCCGAAGTCCCCGGCCGGATCGGCTAGGACACGCCGGGGCTATCGCGATCCATACCCCTGGCCTCCGGGGAACACCGGCTGGCTCTGCTGCGGATCTTGCGTGCCCGATCCGTTCCCGTAGCCGTAGCGCTGTCCACCGAACATCCCGCGTCCATCGTGCCGGAATCCCGCCTCGGACGGCCCGGTCGTCGCGAGTGCGATGACCGAGATCAGCAGGGCAGTCACCGACAGCCCGACAGCGACCATCCAGCCGAATCGCCGACCCCAGTGTTCCCAACCGGGCGCGCCCGATCCCCCGCCGGGCGGGGGCGGCGCGGCATCGGGCGATGCGGGCGGGACACCGGCGATCTTCGCCGTGTCCTGCCCTGTCGAATCGCGCATGCGTCGCTGCTCATCCCAAGCCATCGTGGTGGATCCTCCATCGTCAGATCGGTGCACCCGGACTGTTGCGCCGTTGGCTGAGAAACTCCTGAGACCGGTCGTCTGCGAACCGCCGGGGGCACTACGGCGGATCGGAGTTCTCGGGGACGTCGTCGAACTCCGACGTGTCGCCGGCAAAGTAGTCGCCCGCGTAGGTGATCACTTCCTTGATGATCACGACCATCGGGATCGCGAGCAACACCCCTGCGACGCCGGCGAGCGCCTCCCCGATCAGGAGCCCGAAGATAACCACCAGCGGATGCACGCCGACGGCGCTGCCCATGACATTCGGGACGACGACGTGCCCCTCAAGCTGTTGGATCACGATGAACGCGATCGCCACCGAGACCATCGCCAGCGGTGAGGTCACGAAGGCCAGCAGCAACGGCGGCAACGCGCCGAGGATCGGCCCGACGTACGGGATGAACTCCGCGAAGAACACCCAGACACCGAAGATGATCGCGAACGTCTCGCCGGGCGGGAAGATGCCGGACACACCCAGCAGGTACATCGCCAGACCGGCCGAGAAGCCCATGATCAGCGAGATGATCACCTGGGCTTTGATGTACGCCACCAGCGTCCGTTCGGTACGTCGGAGCAACCCTGCCGCCCCGGGTCCGCCGAGCCGCTCGGCGAAGCCGACGATCCGCGATGCATCGAGCAGCATGTAGGTCGTCGCCGCCACAACCACAATCAGCGAGACCAGGAAACTCAACACGCTCAGGCTGTAGGACAGCAGATTGTTCGCGGCCCGATCGACCCAGTGCTGGACGCCGACGACCGCGTGGTTGAGCTGCTGGCGGACCTTGACCTTGATCCCGTGCGAGTCGAAGAAGTGCTGGATGCTGTCGATGCGGTGATTGGCCTGCGTCGAGTACGTCGGCAGGTTGTTCTGGACGACCTGGACTTCGCTCCGGATCGGCTCGATCAACAGGGCGACCAGCCCGGCCACGGCCACGAACACGAGCACGACGAGAACGAGCACCGCGAACCCGCGCGACAGCCCGAGCCGACGGAGCTGGCGAACCGCGGGATTGAGCAGCATCGCCAACACCACCGACAGCGCAAACAGGATCACGACGCCGCCGATCGCGCGCCCGATGATCCAGGCGGCGACCAGCGCACCGACGGCGACCAGGACGATTGCCCACGGGGGGGTTGGGTCCCTCGGGTTCATCTCCACGGCCCATCGTAGCCCAGGGGGGGTCGGCCCCCGGGCGACTGTCGTGCGCGTCCGTGGCGGATCATCAGCGGGTGTTGCACACCTGACTGATCCGCCGCCGCAGGCGGTTTCCCTCCCGCCGGCCGGAATGCCGCCCCCGAGGCCGATGCCGGCGACCGTCCGGACCGACGCGCCCGGGGCCTTGCCGCCGGGCACGGCCTGCTCGCGTCACGGCCGATCGCAACGCCGCGCCCATCCCGTCGCCGCTCGTGAGAATTCTCACAAAATGCGGAAAACCCGTGGAAATGACCGCGTCCGATTTCCGCGCAAAAATGGGTCCGACGCGATCGCGTTCGTCCCTCTACACTCCCCCCAGAACACAACGCAATTGGGGGCAACACATGGGGAGATTCGCGGACGAAGTCGCTTCGACCGATCGCTACATCAAGAGTGACCGGTTCAAGGGACTGATTCGCGCGTATTCGGCCCGCCAGGTTGTTGAGCAGCGGGGAGTGATCCCGGCTGATTACACCTTGACGCGGAACGCTGCCGAACGCTTCTACGCACGCCTGCGGGAACTGTTTGCCGAGAGGAAGTCGATCACGACCTACGGGCCGTACTCGCCCGGCCAGGCCGTAGCGATGAAGCGCGCCGGGATCGAGGGGATCTACCTCGGCGGTTGGGCGACGTCCGCGAAGGGGTCGGCCGAAGAGGATCCGGGTCCGGACCTCGCCAGCTACCCGCTCAGCCAGGTGCCCACAGAGGCCGCCGGCCTCGTGCGCGCACTGCTGACCGCCGACCGCAACCAGCAGTTCGCGCGTGCGCGGATGAGCGAAGCCGAACGCAACGCGACTCCCGAAGTCGACTTCACCCCATTCATCATCGCCGACGCCGACACCGGCCACGGCGGTGACGCCCACGTGCGCAACCTGGTCCGACGCTTCGTCGAGGTCGGCGTCCCCGGCTACCACATCGAGGACCAGAAGCCCGGCGTCAAGAAGTGCGGACACCAGGGCGGCAAGGTGCTGGTCTCCGAAGACGAGCAGATCAAGCGCGTCAACGCGGCCCGCTTCCAGCTCGACATCATGGGCGTGCCCGGCATCATCGTGGCCCGCACCGACGCCGAAGCGGCGAACCTGCTGGACGGTTGCACCGATGACCGTGACCAGCCGTTCATCCTCGGCGCCACCAACACGAGCACGCCGCCGTACAAGACCGCCTATCTCGCCGTGCTGCGCCAGCTCTACAACGCCGGCGTGACCGACGTCAACGGCCATCTGATCTACGCCATCACCGACGCCGAATACGCCGAAACCGACGCGTGGCTCGACAAGGTCGGCCTCACGGCGGAGATCGCCAGCGCAGCCAAGGCGCACCTGGCGGACCCGACGGCGCTGGTCGAGAAGACGCTCGACGCGGTTGCCGACAAGTTCATCCAGGCCTGGGAGTCGGATGCCGGGCTGGTGACCCTTGGCGACGCGGTTGCGGACCTCATGGCCTTCCGGGCCGAAGAGGGCGTGGACCTCGACTGGACCGTCGAGGAGTGGACCGAATTCGCCAAGACCGCATCCTGGTACACGGCCCGCAAGCAGGCGGCGGAGCTGGGCGTCAACCCGACCTGGGACCCCGAGCGCGCCAAGACGCCCGAGGGCTACTACCAGGTCCGGGGCGGCATCCCGTTCGCGATTGCCAAGTCGCTTGCGGTCGCGCCCTTCGCGGATCTGCTGTGGATGGAGACCAAGACGGCCGACATCGACGACGCCCGCGAGTTCGCGGAAGCGATCCACGCGGTCTACCCAGAGAAGATGCTCGCCTACAACCTGTCCCCGTCGTTTAACTGGGACACGACCGGGATGACCGACGAGGAGATGCGCAAGTTCCCCGAGGAGCTCGGGAAGCTCGGCTTCGTCTTCAACTTCATCACCTACGGCGGCCACCAGATCGACGGTCTGGCGTCCGAGGAGTTCTCGACCGCACTGCGAGAGGACGGCATGCTGGCGCTTGCGCGTCTGCAGCGGAAGTTCCGCCTGGTCGAGTCCCCCTATCGGACTCCGCAGACCCTGGTCGGCGGCCCGCGGGCCGACGCCGCCCTCGACGCGACGTCCGGCCGGACCGCGACCACCAAGGCGATGGGTCAGGGCTCGACGCAGTTCCAGCACCTGGTCCAGACCGAGGTGCCGGTCAAGGTCCTCAGCGAGTGGCTCGAGGAGTGGCGCGCGTACTACGGCGTCGACGGCCCCTTGACCGTGGCGCTGCGCCCGAGCCGTGCCGGTTCGGAACTGCTCGAACTGAGCGTCCGCAACGCCGACAACGAGAAGGTCGCCAACATCGTGTTCAGCGCCATCCAGGACCGCCGTGGGCGGACCTTCCTGTCGGTGCGCGACCAGAACACCTTCGACGACCAGCTCAAGCGCAAGCGGCTCGCCACGCTGCTGCACCTGTACCTGATCCATCGGTACAAGGCCACGGCGATCCACTACCTCACGCCGACCGAGGACAATCACCTCCAGGCCGAGAGCATGGAGCGGCTCGGGATCTTCGCGTCGACCAACGACGAGATCGGCGAGATCATCGTCGCCGAGGTCAACGCCGACGTTGTCGCGGGCCTGGTCGCCCCCGGTAGCGACGCGCGAGCACGCCTGATCTCCAAGGCGTAAGCACCACCCTCCGGGTGCCGGATCCGGCACCGGCCTGGACCTCCACGGTTCAGGTCGGCGCCGGATCCGCCCCACGGTCCGCCGCCCGGCCCAGCGCCGAAGCACGCCGGACCGAACCCGATTCGTCACCCCGCAGGCCGGCGACACGCGTGGGCGGAGCGGCCTTCCCCGGGCGCCAGCCCGGCCCGAGGAAGACCGAAGTGCGGGCTACTTGACCGCCGTGACGTGCAGGTACACCGGCCCGGCCGTGGCACACACGCTGCCGGAGAACGCGACGGTGGCCGACTGCGTCTGATTCGGCGGGTACACACGCAGTTTCGCCGCCGTCGCGGGGTGGCAGACCGAGGCGGTGTAATTTCCGACTTCGGCGACCTGCAGCGTGGAGGTCGCTGTCGCGCCGTTGGTCAGGCTGATCGTCGACGCCGCGTTCATGGGGTTGCGCCCGGCCGGACTCCCCAACTGGGCACCCGACGCGCTGACCGCCGACACTCCCGGGTAACCCGCGATCGTGCAGGTGTGGCCCGACGTGTTGGTGAAGGTCAGCGGGTAGTAGATGCTGCCGGCGGCGCCGCTGCCGTTCGCCCCGAGCTTCACCGCAAGTCCCGACGTGGCGCAGGCAGTCGTCGTGGCGCCGCCGCCGCCGGAGCCCGACGACCCGGCGACCGTCACGGGTGAGACGGTCAGGTAGACCGGACCGGACTTCGCACACGCGTTGAACGAGAAGGTGATCCTGGTCGACGAGGTCTGGTTGGGCGCATAGACCCGCAGGCCGGTGGCTGTCGTCGGCTGGCATGTCGACGCGCTGTAGTTGCCCGCTTCGGTCACCTGGAGGGTCGCCGTGGCGGTCTGGCCGGCGGCGAGGGTGACGGTCTTGGCGGCGGTCGTCGTGTTGCGGCCGGCCGCGCTGCCAAGCTGGGTTCCGGAGGCGTTGATCGCCGACACGCCCGGGTATCCGGCGATCGTGCACGATTGGCCCGACGTGTTGGTGAACTTCAGCGTGTAGTAGATGCTGCCGGCGGCGCCGCTACCGTTCGTGTTGAGGGTGACCGCAAGCCCGGACGGTGCACACGCGGGCGTCGATGCGGTCGTGCTCGTCGACGAGCTCGTCGTCCCGGTCTGGGCGGTCGTCGTGCTCGAGCTTGACGAGCTGCCCGATCCCCCACACGCGGCCAACAGCGGCACCAACACCGCGACTCCCACCAGGCATACGCCCGCGGCGCCGCCCCTGGTCATACGTCGACCCATCATCGCCCCCTCGTCGTATGGCTGCGTCGGCACGGGACGCGCGTCCTGCCCGAGCCGATGTCGCGGCCGTGTCGGGACGTCTTCGCGCGTTGGGACTGCCATCCCTGCTTCCCCCACGACGGCAACTCGTCGTCGAGATCGCGCCCTGTCCGAATCTTGGCTGCCCGCCACGATCGCCCCAATCAAGGAGCACATCGAAGGTCGTGTGACTGGCGCGGCGTGCCGATGTACGTTGAACAGATAGCGGCGATCGGAATGTCGCCCATCCCGTCCGGTCCCACGCATACGCTGGCATGGCAGGCACACCAGCGCAGACCTCGTCACCCCCCAGCAAAGGATCTACCAATGAAGAAATCTGCAGAACGAATCGCCGCAGTCGTTGGCGCGGCCGCGCTGCTCGCGGTTGGCGTGGACGCGCTGTCCGTGGCGGCGACGGGCAAAGGACTCATCCTCGGTCGTGTGAACTCCGCCAACAAGACGACCACGATCACGAATACCGGCTCGGGCGCAGTCCTGAACCTTCATACGAAGAAGTCCACGTCCCCGCCGCTGACGACCAATGGCACAGGCCAGGTCAAGAACCTGAACGCCTCACAGGTCGGCGGCCAGACGATCAAGGGGTTCGCCCGGACGGTCGCCAACGGCACGACAACGCAGCAGACGGCCTTGTCGCTCAACGGACTCAAGCTGACGTTGTCGTGCGGGACAAATGAGCCGACCGTCCAGGCCATCGCGGGCGTCTCGGGCTCACATATGAGAGGAACGAAGATCGGAATCGCTGCCACGCCCGCGGCGCTGGTGGGCACTTCGAATGCGACCGCGAACACGCCGGTGACCGTCTTCGCCCCCACGGATGTCCGGGGCAGTTTGGTCTTGCACTACCTCACGACGTCCGGCCATCGCGTCGACGTCAACGCTGTGGTCGATGACACGCACACCATCAACAACTTCGACGGCTGCCTGCTCGAAGGCACTGCGATCGCGGGCTAAATCGCCTCCTGCGCCAGCGAGCCAGTGTCGGCTCGCTGGCGCAGCTCGCCTGGCCCACGCGAGTTCGGATCCATCCTGGGTCCGCCGGCTCGGCAAATTGCCGGACTCGGTTCGGCGCCCCTGCGAATACCGGTGGAGCGAGTCGCAATCCGGCGGACGTACGTTCCGGCTCCACGTCACAAACGACCGGCCGCCTTCCGAGGGCAGGCACCGCCGCCCCGACGGTGCCTCAGCCGCTACACGGCTTGGTGACGGCATTCCCGTGTCCGTGCGATTCGTTGAAGTCCGCTGACGGAAGTGCCGCGGCGTCTTGATCGGATATCCGCGATCGACGTGTCGCATCCCTTCCGCGCCGCCTCGCGCGTGAGGGGTTCTCGATCGTCGTAAAGTCGTGCGAGTCGGACGACGGTCTATTGGTTCCCGATGGCGCGCCGCATCGCGCGCCATCGGGTCGGAAACACGCCGGAGACGGCACCGCCGCAGGCCGCGGCGAGGAGCCCCCACAACGGCGCCGTCCCGTAGAGCAGTACGAGTGGCCACCCGAGCACGGCAGCCATGAGCGCCGCCGTTCCCTGCACCGGCCTTGCCGGAGCCAAGCAGGCCGCAGCAGCGGCGATCCCGACAAACCACAGCAGCACGGCGGCGACCATCAGCAGCGCGAACGCCCCCGGGAACCCCAGAAGAGGAACAGCCACCGCACCGACGATTCCGGCCGCGACGAGAATGGCCCCCAGCGTCCGCATCACGGGAGGACGACGCGGTCCCGAACACGGCCGGAGTCGTCGAGAAACGCCATCGACACCGAGTTCGGACCGTCGTCGACGCGTAGGACGCCGTAGACCGCGAGCGACACGATCGCATCCGCCGATCGCGGCGTCAGGGCCTCGTCACTGCTGCGCGGGTCCGCCGCCGGTCCCGACCGTCAGCAGCGGGACCCCGTCGACCACCCGGCGCTCGTACCGGTGCAGGTGCCCCGCGATCACCGCGGTCACGCGGCCGCGGGCGATGGCGAGGACCGGGTTGCCGGGTGACGGTGGCCTGTGGACCACGAGATAGGTGTGCCGCGCACCGGGAAGCGCGAGCGCCGTGCGCACAAATGCAACGTCCGCGCCGTCCATCTGCAATCCGAGCACGATGAACCGCACGGGGCCGTAACTGAACAGGTATCGGTTGCCACCGTTCGGCAACCCCAACGCGTCCGCAATCGCGCGGCCGCCGAAGTACGCCAGATCGTGCTCGCCCATGGTCGAGATGAACGGGCCCTGCGCGAGCAGGGCACGCATCGGGGCGAAGATGTTGTGGTCGAACAGCACAGGCGCCGACAGCAGATACGTGTTGTCGCCGGGGACCACCGTGAAGGCCGGTTCCTGGGCCGCGGCGACCCGGCCGACTGCCCATTCGGCGGTTCCTCCGGCTCCGAAGTCACCGAACGCCGTAAAGCGCACGACCGCGCCCGGGTCGACGGGGGCCGTCGTGATCGTCCCGGACGCGCGGGCACTCCCGTCGACGACGGCAACCCACCCCTGGCGGGTGCCGGGCGTGAGTCCCGACAGGTTGCCGGTCTCGCTGGTGATCGTGCGCCCGGCGGGCGTGGTCGCGACGATCTGCACACGTTGTCCCGACGGGATCTGCCAACGCAAGGTCGCCGTCGTCGGGCCGATCGCCGTCACGTACGGCCCGCGGGTGAACGGATCCGCCGGGGTCGGCAGGATGTACTGGATCCAAACGAAGATCACCGCGCCGACGAGGATCACCATGAAGCCGGCCGCGACCGACGTCGCGATCAGTGCGCGGCGCAGGCGTCGCTCACGTCGGGTCAACGGCGTCATGTCGGACATCGGCACCGAGGCTAACACCCTCCGCCAACCGAATCGGTGCACCTGCGGGCCGACGACGACGGTGTCCGGAGGGGCCGCTTGACCCCGGGTCTGCGCTAGGTTCGTAGCAGCGTGGCCCTCGGGGTCGGGCCACCCGGGACGGTCCGTGGGGCCGGGAAGCGAGGGACGCAATGCAGAGCTTTCCTCCGGAGCGCATCCGGAATGTCGCACTTGTCGGCCACGGCGGCACGGGCAAGACCACGCTCGCCGAAGCGCTGTTGTTCTGCGCGGGCGCGATCACCCGCCAGGGGCGCGTCGAAGACGGGACGACCACCACCGATTTCGAGCCGGAGGAAACCGAGCGCGGGATCTCACTGTCGCTGTCGCTGGCGAGCTTTGAATGGCACGACCACAAGATCAATCTCATCGACTGCCCCGGCTATGCGGACTTCGCCGGAGATGTCGCAGCCGCGCTGACCGTCGCCGATCTGGCGATCTTCGTCGTGAGCGCCGTCGAGGGCGTCGAGGTACAGACGCAGATGGCATGGCGCATGGCCGCCGAACGCGGTCTGCCGCGCATGATCTTCGTCAACAAACTCGATCGCGAACGCGCCAGCTTCGACCGCACCCTCGAGGACCTGCGGACGACCTTCGGCGCCGGCGTCGCGCCGCTGGAGTTGCCGGTCGGCGAGGAACATGCCTTCCGCGGCGTCGCCGACGTCCTGACGGACACGGCGATCACGTATGTCGACGGGTCGCCCACGACCGGACCGATTCCCGAAGAGATGGAATTCTCCGAACACGAGATCCACGACGCGATCGTCGAGGGCATCGTGGTCGCCGACGACGCACTGATGGAGCGGTACCTCGAAGGTGACATCCCCACCTTCGAGGAGCTCGAGGCGGCGCTTGCCGTGGGTGTCGCCGACGCCACCGTCTTTCCGGTGCTCTGCGGATCCGCGAGCGGCAACATCGCCATCGATCGGCTTGCCAACTTCATCTGCGAAATCGGATCGTCGCCGGTCGACCGGCCCCCACTCGTCGCCGACGACGGTGACGGCTCCCGCGAGCTCGCAGTCGATCCTGCAGCCGACCCGGTGGCCTACGTATTCAAGACGGTCGCCGACCCGTATGTCGGCAAGCTGTCGCTGTTCAAGGTCTACTCCGGGACCGTCCGTCCCGATCTCGTTGTGACCAATCCGCGCACCCAGGCCGATGAGCGCCTCCACGCGCTGTTTACGCTGCGCGGCAAGGAGCACATCGACATCTCCGACGTGCCCGCGGGCGACATCGCGGCGGTCGCGAAGCTGACCGACACGGCCACCGGCGACACCCTGGCCCCCAAAGGCGCGCAGGTCCGCATCACGGCGCCCGCCGTCCCCGACCCCGTCCTCTCGATTGCCATCAGCCCGAAGTCGAAGGGCGACGAGGACAAGCTCATGACGGCGCTCCGGCGTCTACAGGACGAAGACCCCACGATCTGCGTGCGCCGCGACGACGAGGGCAAACAGACGGTGCTCTCGGGGATGGGTGAAACACACCTGCTGATCGTCGCCGAGCGGCTGCAGCGCAAGTTCGGCGTCGCCGTCGACACCGCGCCGGTGCGCGTGGCGTATCGGGAGACCGTCACGAAAGATGCCGACGCCGTCGGGCGCTACAAGAAGCAGACGGGCGGGCATGGGCAGTTCGGCGTCGCCGAGCTCCGCGTCGCCCCCGCCGAGCGCGGCGCGGGTTTTACCTTCGTCGACCGCATCGTCGGCGGCGCAATCCCGCGGCAGTTCATTCCGGCCGTGGAGAAGGGGGTCGCCGAGGCGATGGAGCAGGGCGGCCACTTCGGCTACCCGGTGGTGGACGTCACCGTCACCTGCGTCGACGGCAAATACCATTCGGTCGACTCATCCGAGATGAGCTTCAAGATGGCCGGGTCGCTGGGCTTCCGCGAGGCGCTGGCCAAGGCCGAACCGGTCCTGCTCGAGCCGATCTCGTGGATCGAGGTGACCGTCCCGTCCGCATACCAGGGCGACGTCATGGGTGACCTGAACGCACGCCGGGGGCGCGTCCAGGGCACCGAGCCGGCCGGGGACGGCGAACACGTCATTCGCGCCCTCGTTCCGACCTCGGAGATCCTGCGGTACGCGATCGATCTGCGATCGATCACCGGCGGCTGGGGGCAATTCCGGACCGGCCATGACCACTACGACCTCATGCCGCAGCACGTTCGCGACAGGATTGCCACGGCCGCGGACGGGGCGTAGCCGCCCGTCGCGCCAACGGCTGTGCCTGGCCCCCGGGCTCACGGGCGGCGGATGCCGCGTGGCCCGCGCGGGGACGTCAGCGAGAGATTCGTTTCCGACTATTGAGGAATGCCCGAGGAACGCCGATACACGCGTCGGGGAGCGCAGGCGGGCACGTTCTTGGGGAGCGACCCGCCGGAGTGATCGCCAGCAGAAGCCAGCCGACCGGTTCGGCAACTGCTGGCGATCATCTACCCCCCCGATCCGTCCCGCACCGCCGGGACGCACGCCGGCGGCGGCACACGCCCGGTCACCGCGTCGCATTGATCGCGTCGAGGACGTCGCGAAGCCCACCCTGGGTTGAGGTGTCCAGCAAGTCGAGCAACGTCTCGACGTCGTTGAACGTCTTCTCGGATCTGGCGTCCGCGGCCGCGCTCTGGACCGCCTGACCGACCATGATGATCGACAGCAGCACGAGCTGGATAAACGTCTGCGCGATCCACGCCACGACGAGAATGAGACCCGGTTTGACGAGGAAGCCGGGAACGTCGGCTTTCGGCACGGCGCCGGCCTCCACGAGAATCGCAGGAAGGCTCGCGAGGGCGATGATGCAGAACAGATAGGCGCAGGCCATGGTCCCGACTCCCCGGGTCACAAGGACCGCGACCTTGGCATTGAAACCCTTGACCGCACGGAGTTCCGCGCGGACACCGCGCAGGTGCGGGCGCGTGAAATAGCTGCCCGTGTGGGCGTGTACCGGTCGTCCGCTGGTGGTGTTTCCGTAGCTCGGCATGGCGTCCTTGGCTGAGGATGTCCGTTGACGGTGGTTGGGGCGCACATGCCGCCTGCGGCGCGGGACCCCGTCCCAGTGTCGCCCACCATCCGGACGCGCGCGCGATCTCGCTCCGCCCGCGCCGCACGAGCGCGGTCCGCCGCCATCCGCGAGTTTGCCGGCGGCAATGATGGCCCGCCGACTAGCCGGGGTCGGTCAACCGCCGTGGGGGTGCACCGGATGCTGCAGAATCTCCGACGTGACGGCAATACCGGCCGTAAAGACGGGCGAGTTGCGTCCGCCGTCCCGCCGCGAATTCCTCGGGCTCCACATCGATCCACCCGAGGCCGCTCGGGGGCTGCCGCTGGCGCCCGGAGCGCTCCCGAACCGCCGCCACCGCCGGCTTGGACGACCCGTCGGCGCGCCAGAGCCCGAAGGATCGCTCATGGACGGATCGATCGAACGGCGCGTCGGCGAACAGGGCGGCCGCATAATCGCTGAAGCACCACACCGCGGCGCCGAGGGCACCGTGAGCCCAGAGCCCGTCGAGCACCGACCCCACGTACGTCGCCGCAGTGCGTTCGTCGACGGCCATGGGGGGCGATCTCCCTGGGGCGGGGGTCGTCGGGAGCCCGAACTCCTCGAAGAACACCGGGACGCCGCCCGCGAGCCATCGTGTCATCGCCTCGAGAAAGGGCACGACGCGATCGTCGGCCGGTCCTGCCGACCAGTCCGCATAGATCGGATACCCGTGCATCGACACAAAGTCGCAGTGCGCCGCAGCCTCCGCCGGACCGATGACGCGATCTTCCTCGAGATCCTCCATGTGGATCCCGATCGTGACCGGGCGTCCCGGGTCACGACGCCGGAGCACCCCGGTGATCCGTTCCAGCCAGGCCTGGGCCGACGACGCGTCCGGCGGGACGGTGCAATTCGAATTCTCGTTCCCGAGGTCCCACGCCCACACCGCCGGGTGCCCTGCGAGGGCGCCGGCGACCGCGGCGGCCAGACGCTCCTGGGCGGCAACGACATCCGGGTCCGAATACCAATTGCGGATCGCCGTCTGCGGCGCCAGCACCCGACCACCCGACACCACGCGAAAGCGCCGGTCACCGTCCCGGCCGCCAAGCGCCCATGGGGGAATCCAATTCGCGCCGCTCATGTGCCCGACAAACAGGGTGACGATCAGCCCGAGACCGGCATCCGCCGCCGCGTCCGCGGCGTCAACCAACCGCCCGAGCACGCGGGCATCGATGCGCCGCTCGGCGGGCTGCGCGTCTTCCCAGCGAACGAACACCCTGGCCGTATCAAACCCGGCCCCGGCGATGCGGGCGAAGTCGGCCCGGGTTCGTGCGGGGTCATCGGCCGCGAGCCACGCCATCGCCGCGTTGGCAGGCCAGTAATTGACCCCGAGTCGGAAGCTGGCCTGCTCAGGCAGCACCGGTGAGCACCGACTCATATGCGTCCAGATAGCGATCGACCATACGATCGCGACCGAATCGGAGTTCGGCCGTGGAGCGGATCCGCACACGATCGAGTTCGTCGATCCGATGCACGGCGGCGACCGCGCCGGCCAGATCGTCGACGAGAATCCCCGTCTGCATTTCGTCGATGAGCTCCGGCATCGATCCCCGACGGGTGGCGATCACCGGAGTGCCGGCGGCCATCGCTTCGATCACGCTGAATCCGAACGGCTCCTCGAAGTTCACGAGATGGAGCAGGGCGCGGGCCCCTCCCAGCAACGTGTTGCGCTCCGCCGGTCCGACCGACCCCACATATCGGACCCGCTCACCATCGATTCGGGGTGCGATCGCAGTGTCGAAGTACTCACGGTCTTGAATGACCCCGGCCATGACCAGTGGCAGTCCGGTGCGCTCGGCCACGTCGATTGCCTCACGCGCTCCCTTGTCGGGGTGCATGCGCCCGAAAAACAGCAGGTAGTCCCCAACCGTTGCGCGCAAGGTGAACGCCCGCATATCGATCCCGTGGTGGATCGTGGCGACATACGAGAGGTCCGGGTGGCGATCCGCATCGCTGATGGCGACATACGCGGATCGGCCATCGTATTTTTTGTACACCGGAAGAATCCGTGGCGACGAGAATCCGTGGATCGTCGTCAGCACCGGAGTCGCGACCAACTGCGAATAGGTCAGCGGGAGAAAGTCGAAGCTGTTGTGGATGAGATCAAAGTCCTCCGCGCGTTCGAACACCTCCGAGATGTGCAGGCATTCGGCCACCTTGGGCTCGACGTCGGGGTCGTCGGAGTATCCACGCCCGGTCACCGACACGAGATCGGCGCGGGTCCTCGAGTCGCCCGTCGCAAACAGCGTGACATCGACGCCGCGCGCCACGAGGCCTTCGGTCAGCAGCGAGGCGAACTGCTCCCACGGACCGTAATGCGCCGGCGGCGTGCGCCACGAGATGGGTGCCAGTACGGCGACCCGAAGGGCGCGGCCGATGCGCACGCTCGTCATGGCCGCAGACGCGTCAGCCGGCCCAACAGCTCGGGCAGGTCGATCGCAGCGACACCGACCGCGGTGTCGGAATACGAGTACGGGAGCACCAGCGTCTCCCCGGCGATCATCGCCCCGCAGGAGTAGACGACGTTCGGCACATACCCGTCCCGTTCGTCGTCGGTCGCGCGCAGCAGCGGTTCGGGCAATGCCCCAATGACGCGACTCGGATCTTCGAGATCAAGCAGCATTGCGCCCATCGCGTATTCGCGCATCGGACCGACGCCATGCGTGAGCACGAGCCATCCGTCCGCGGTTTCGAGCGGCGACCCGCAGTTGCCGACCTGGATCAGCTGCCACGGCTGCAACTCGGGGTCGAGGGTCGTGGCCTCCGCCCACTCGATGCCGTCGTCGGACACCGCTACGGCAGAGCGTTCCCGATCCCAGCGCGACAGGGCGAAATACCGCCCCGAGATCGTTCTCGGGAACAGCGCCATGCCCTTGTTCACCGCGAACGGACCCGCGAGCTGGGAGACGACAAATGTTCGAAAGTCGGTCGTCGAGATGAGCCGCGACGCGATGGCGTGGCGATCGAAGCCGGTATAGGTCGCCAGATACGTGATGGCGCCGTCATCGTCGGTGAATCGCACGAAGCGGGCGTCCTCCATCCCCTGGCTCTCGGCCGGGGCGGACGGCCACAGCACCCGCTCCGCGATTTCCGTCTCGACCGGAAATGTGACGGTGTAATTGTTGTCGGCGACCCAGCGGATGCACCCGAGGGTGTGCGTGCGGGGTCGACGGACGGCCGTGCCGCATCGCCGCCAACGCCAGCTCGAGCTCGTCGGAGGTAAATCGCGGCGGAAGGTTCGCCAAAAAGAGCGACGCGTCCTCGCCGGCACAGCCGCGCTCGGCGAGCTTTTCCTGAAACAGGACGCGCCGGAACGGGCCCGGCGTACGTCGTCCGGTCGTCGGAAACGCCCCGGGGGAGTCGAGCTGCAGCGCCCCTTCGCCGTCGACGACACCCGTGCGGAACTCGATTGCCGAAATGTGCCCCTCCCCCACGGCCCGGAGGCTCAGCACGACCCGGATTTGCCCGTCGGTCATTGCGCTTTGGTCGGGGTGCGGCACGATCGACGGGTTGAACAGGGCCGCCGTCTCCAGCGCGCATTCGCGGGTGAAGTAGGCACCGATGAGTTGGGCACGCTCGTGGTCGGCGTCCGCCCCGTGCCCCGCGCTGTCGACCGCCAGACGGTAGTGGGCGTTCCAGGTGGCTGTCAGATCCCGGTGACGACCCTCGAAGCGCCGCCGCGTGCGGGCGAGGACGGTGCGAACCTCGGCATCGTCCATCGCGATGATGCGATCGATGATCGATGATGCCCGTGAGGGGCTCCCGGGCATCTCCTCACCCGGAATGAACGGCATGTCGATGACGCGGCGGATGTTGGGGCCGACTCGCACGGGGGTGCGGGTGGCGAGGCTTCGGTGGGATGACCCGATCACCGGCCGCCCCGCGGTCGGGTGTCGTACTGCATCGTCGCGATCAGCGCCAGGGTCGACTCGGCGCCCTGATTGAGGTTCGGCCCGTCGGCGCGAAGCCCGTCGTAGCCGCCCCCGCTCACGGGGTCCCACATCGGCGTGCGCGCATCGTTGTCGCCACCAAACCAGGCAACCGCAGCGTCCAGGCCCGCCGTCCATCGCTCCGCGGAGCTCAGGCGCCCCGCACGCGCACATGCGTCGGCGAGCGCCGCGACCTCGATCGGCTGCTGGTCGAAGCCGGGGCGTGCATCTCCCGGTCCGGCGCCACCCACCGGCGTCACCGACAGGTGCCCGTCAGATGTCTCGTGTTCGAGGAGCCACGCCAGCAGCTCGAGCCCGTCATCCACGAGGGCCGGTCGGTCGAGCCAGACGCCGGCGGCGATCATCGCGTCGGGAAGGACGGCGTTCGCATAGGTCAGACGGGGCTCGGGCCATGGCCACGTCGGGCTGGACGGTCGGGTCCCGACGATGACCTCGACGGCATCGGCCAGCAGGCGCAGCGCGTCCGGCTGGTCCGGGTGCGCTGTGAGCACCTCATCGGCCCCGAGGGCGGCGAAGGCCATGGTGCGCGGCCACGGCGAACGTCGTTGGGCGGCGCGGACAAAGTGGTCGAGCGCGACGTGGCGCATGGTGGCGTCGGGGCACCGGGCCGCCGCCGTCCCGAGCCCCCAGATACTCCGGCCCCAGCAATCCTTGACGCCGGGTCGCCCCACCCACGCGCCGTGACTCGAGCGGCGATTGCGCGAGACGCCGCCGACCCCCTGGGCGTCGACGAGGAACTGAAGGGCGGTACGGGCGAGCGCCGACACGTCGGCGCTGGGGTCGGGCTCCCGGCTCGTGACAACGAGGACGCGCGCCATGTCATCGGTGCAGTACCCGTGTTCCCGACGGGGAGTCGTCCGGTCGGCATGCTCGAAGGTGCCGTTCTCATCGGTCATCCGCACAAGATGATCAAACGAGGGCCTGGTGCCGATCACGTCGGTACCGGTTCGGAGGTACGGAGGGTCCGCTCTGCGAGGTCTGCATACCCGTCGGCGATCGCCCGCCATCCGAGACGTGGCGCGAGCCGTGCCGCTTCGGACGCCATCGCTGCCGCGAGCCCGGGCTCCGTCAGCACACGACGGACGGCCGCGGCAATCGCCGACGGATCCTCGTGTGGCACGACGATACCGGCGCCGCTCGACAGGAGCTCCACAGCATGCGGAAACGCCGTCGCCACGACCGGCCGGCCGGCCGCGATCGCATCGACGAGCACCCCGGAGGTGACCTGATCACGCGAGTCGTACGGCAGCACGACGACCGACGCGGCCTGGATCAACTCCATCAGTGACGGAAGATCGCGGTACCCGGGATCGAAGCTCACCGATCCCGACACGCCGTTCGTCCGCGCCCGCTCGACCAGCATGTCCCGATAGACGTCACCCTCGTATGCCAAGACCTTCGGATGCGTCCGACCGGCGACAATGTAGTTCGGGCGTGGGGTGAGGTCCTGAAGGTCCACCATCGCGTCGATGGCCCACTCGATCCCCTTTCCCCGACCGATCAGACCCCACGTCAGCACCGTCGTCGATGCCGACCGATCGCGCGCGTCGGGCGTCGGCGGCATGGCGGCGCCGTGCGGAATCGTGATCACCTTCGACGGGTCGACCGCGAACAGGGCGACCAACCGTGCCCGCGCCGCATCGGTCATGACGACAACGGCGTCCGCCATCTCGACGACTGCCTCCAACACCTCCCGTTGATGCGGAGTCGGATCCGTGAGAACGGTGTGCGCCACGACGATCGACGGGACGGTCAGTCGCGACATGACCGCGAGGACGTCGTCGCCGTCGCGTCCGCCGTAGATCCCGTATTCGTGCTGGATGACCGCGACATCGCACGCGTTCAGGCAGTCCGCTGCCTGCGCCTCGGACGTTGGCGAATTGTCGGCGAGTTCGGCCAGAATCCGCGGATCGGACGCCGTCGACCCGTCTGCCACGCGCACGACGCCCACCACGGCGCCATTGGCCTCGAGCCCGCGCGTCAGCGCGGCGGTGAAGGTGGCAAGGCCACAGGCCGTCGGTGGATAGGTGCTCAGAATGCCGAAGCATCGGGGGGCATCAACTGCGACGGCGATCGCCGTCGGCGGTGTGATGACAGGCATGGGAGACTCCTCGATCTGACTCAGTCGAGGCGTCGGCCCTGCGCTGGGCGGCTGTCGCCGGTCAGACCAAGTGAGGCGACTCTCCCAAGAGGGGTGTCCCGTCACTGTACGCCTGAAATGGCCGCGACCCGGCAATCCGCGTCGCGGTGGTCCGAGATGCGGCGCGCTCAGCGGACCGCAGCGCCGGTCAGCGACCGCCGAATCGGGCCGCCCGCACAGGACCGGTGGCGCGGCGTGTCGTCGACGCGGCGGCTCGCGACCGCAGGCATCGCGACGTGTGCCGAGGCATATGCCGGCGCTACGATGTTCTCCAGGCGCCCCGGGGTGACCGGTCGGCAACTGGCTACGAGTGAGAGGAGCCGGCATGGCGAGTGCGAACCGCCCGGCACCGAAGCGACGTCGGTATGCGCGTCTTCAGCCGCAGGACGGGTAACCCGCACGCGGCCCAGAGAGCCGCCGATGGGCACGGCAACGGCGAACTGGTCTGCGCCTTCGGTCGACGCATGTATGGGAGCGTTGCGGTGCTGGGCACGGACGACCATGCCGCCGGGCGACGGTCGATCGCGGGTCCGCGCCCACGCGACGGGTGCTGGCCGTGGCGGGAACGACTCGCCGTGGTTCGCCTCGTGCTCGATGCGGATTCGCCGGACGATCCGACGCGGATCTCCGTCATCTCCCGCCATGGTGTCGTCGTCGGCCACGTCGAGCACGACAGCGCTCGCCGGCTCGGACCGGTAATCGACAGCATCCTCCGCCAAATCGCGACGAAGCATGAATTCAGGGGCTGTTCGGTCGACGTCCACTGTACGGCGCTCGTGGAGGCCGAGTGGAGTGCCGTCGAGACGCCCGAACTGGTTGGCGACGATCAGACCCCCGCGTCAGTCACGGTGACGCTGCTGCTCGACGATGGCGACCTCGACTGGAAGCTGTCGGGACCCGGGCTCATCGCGCCTGCGTGGTAGGTCCGGGTCCCGGACGCGGCCCGATCTGGCGCGCCGGTCTCGGGATGATCATCGTCCGAGTGCCGTCGGATGCGAGTGGCCGGCGCCCGATGACGATCTGCCCGGCTGACCGACTATGGCCATGGTGCGCTCGCGGAGCCGGGCGGGTCGGCAGGGCGCAGGTCGCTCGGGACCCGTGGGTGCTCCTCCGGAGTCGCGGAGCCTGTGAAGGGGGATTCGGCGCCACGAACAGATTCTTAATTGCGTCCTGCCAAACGCCCGAGGCTGCCGACCACGCACCCGGCAGTCCGATCAGGCGATGGGACGATCTCCGCGTGAGACGGCTTCCGCCCGCATCACGCCCGCGACTATCGGCCGCGGATCACCTCGTCAATGGCGCGCAACTGGTCGAGTCCAGGCTCGGTCGGGATGGGCAACGCGGGGTACGCCGCCACGACCCCGTCGGCAATTTGCTGGACCTCATCCTGCGGGATCAGGTCAAAGAGCGGGGCGTGGGCCGCATCGCCGTCGACATTGCCCGCTCCGGCCCGAGCCTCTGCCGACATCGCGAGCGAGTCGAGCAGCGCCCGCTGGGGGGTCTCCTCATCGAACGTGTCGGCGAGCCAGGACACGGCCGCCGGCTCCAGACGAAACAGGGATCCATCGTCCACGATTACCCCAATCGGTTGTGATGGTTGCAACGTGATTCCACCATACGACGATGCCTCGACGTATTGCAATATGCAGGGGAATTCACAGCTGGCTCACAGGCGCGGTGTGGACGTCGCCGGACGTGCAACGGATGAAGCCCGCGCCTGCGATCGCCCGACGCACGACCGACGGGGCCTCGGGCGACGACCGATCCCAATCGACTACGGGCCGTCCGACAGCTTGTACGTGGCACGTTGATCCAGATCGGCGAGCACCTCGTCGGGCCACGAGCAGCACACCCGAAGGGCAAGCTGCTTTTGGGCCTCTCCCGGGCGATGGAGGTACGCAGGGCACGCACCGATGTCACTGTCATTGCCATGGTGCCGCGGGTACTGGGCGAGCATCTGCCGAAAGTCGCCGGACAAGGATCCCGGGATCCACCCCAACTGTCCGGCATCGGTCGAGACGACCGCAACCGCCGTCGGGTCGTGGTCGGATTCAACGGGCACCAAGAGCACGCGGACCCATCCGATGGCGTCCGAGTCCTCGGTCCAGGGGTGAAGGCCGGCGGGTGGATCAGCCGCCGCACTGTGGAGGGCGGCGATCAGCTCGCGCTGCCGGGACGCGGTGCCCGCCACCTCACAGCGAGCACGCGCCGGAAGCAGCGTGACCGTGAGATCGGCGACCCCCGGGGACGGAAGCGATGATCCGCGCTTTCGCGATCTTCGCCAGAACGGACTCATATCAGTGCCTTCGCTGGTTCGCCGAAATGTGGTTCACCGCCCGGTCTCGGCTGCCGCAATCCCAATGGTGAGCCGAGTACGCCGCGTGCTCGATGTCCGCGCTCGGGTTATCGGTCACGCCCTGCACGATCGGACTCGCGATGGGCCACCTCGTGGCAGTACCCGGATGGAGCACGCCATCTCCTCGACGCTATCCCCAGGCGTCGACGGTTGGAACTAGCCAAACGGTGTGGATTGGCCCGCGAGCGCCGCACCGCATCGGACCGGATGCGTCGTCCATCCACCTCGTGTGGACGATCGCGCGTGACCCCGACGGAATGGCACCACTGTCGAAGTGCCCCATGCAGCGGTCGATCGGCCTGTTGTCGAACGCACGCAGTGCTTTGACTGCCCGGATCGCAGCCACAGCGCGGGGTCTGCTGGCATCGAACTGCCCACGCGCCAGAACCGGGCCCGGGTGCATCGGCACCCAGCGATGATCGGACGACACAAGGAGCCGGAGCCGCTCGTCCGGCCTGTTCGATGTGGGGTCGCCGTGAAGTCCGGCTTCGAAGCATGGCGGGGTGATGCTCGCGGTGATTGTGCGCCCGTGGGTTGTGACGTCGCCCCGACGTCATGCGCAGGCGACGGGTGCCGCGACGGTGACGCGCACTGAGACGGCCGCCCGGGTCGCCGTTGGCCGGCCATTCTGTGCGACGTGGTGGCGGCGACGTGCCCGCAGCGTTCATGTGCGGCGTGCCTGGGATCGAGACAACGCACGACACCACGGGAGCGTTGATGTAGTACGACCACATGGACCGCGGCGACGGATCTGGTGGCTGGGTGATGGTGCCCATCTTCATGGTGTTTCTCGCCGTGCTCGCCGTGCTTCTGTTTCGGTACTTCGCGTCGAATTCGCGGCGTCAATCCGCCCCGCCTTCTCAACCGGCAATGCCATCCGCCGCGGACGTCCTCGACGAACGGTTAGCTCGTGGCGAGATCAGCCCCGACGAATACCGCGAGCGACTGGCGGCCGCTCCGCGAGCGCACCGGACCGGGTAGTCGCGATCGACTTTCTTCGAGGGTGGCGGGCCGAGAACCTTGTGCGATCGACGCGACGCCGACCCGGTCCCGTTCCCGCGAGAAACACTGAAAGCCCCGGGCCTTTTGGCGATCCGGCCCGCAACCGCATCACCGTGGTCCGGGAACCAGCGAATCCGGGTACCGCGGATCTAGCCGTCGGACGCGCCCACATCCGGGTCTGGGTCAGGCGCCTGCGGCGGCAGCATCACCACAGGCTGACGCCATAGCGGAATCTTGCTCGCCCCTTGCCCCCGCAACTGCTGGACGACCGCGAACGATTGGCCGAGCACACGCGACACGGTGACCCCCAACACCACCGCGATGGGAATCTCGACGAATGCGGCACTCGCGATTGCACTCGACTGTTCCGGCGTGCTCCACGACAGACACACGTCGATCCACGCGTCGACGACGAGAAGCGACGCGGCTATCGTCAGTCCCGTCACCGCCAGCTGACGACGGTTCCAAACGAGCCATGCGCTTGTGCCGAGCACTGCGATGAGCATCGTGTCGAAGCCAATCCACGCTGTTCTCCACGCGCCTACCGAGATGCCGTCAGGCAGCGTGGCGGTCAGATAAGCGATCCACCCAAGCAGTGCCACGACTCCGCCGGCGGTGATGGCGAGAATCAGTGTCCTTCGACGCCGAAGTGTGCCCGCCGGGAGCGGTCGGTCCAGCAGCTCGTCAAGCGCCCGCGCGACCCGTGCGCGCTCCTCCGGCAGCCATCGCTCGATCTCAGCCTGGGTTGGCGCGCGATGTTCGGAGAACGACATGTGGCCTCCACTAACGAAGTCGTTGGAACGTCACCAGGGGCAAAGGATGACCTGCGGTCCGGTGACACGTCGCGCGCCGTCGCTCCAGCCAACCACACCCGCGATGACGCCGTGACCGAATTAGGCGGCGTCGGGACCGGCGAGCTGCAGAAAGGCGCGCGCGGCAGGCGACAGGAGACCGCTTCGAAACACGAGGCCGATCGTGCGAGTGATCGGCGGATCAAACTCCGCGATAACCGCGCCCTTTGACGCAGCGTCTTCCGCGAGAGCACGCGGGAGGATCGAGCTGCCGGCGCCGCTCACTACGAGCGGCGCGATCGCGTCCCGCTGGGCCAGTTCCACCGCGATCGTGGGCTCGAGGTTTGCATTGGCGAAGGCGGCATTCAGCAGTGAGCGGGTCGACGTTCTTGGTGGCGTCGTGATCAGCGGCACCGATGCGAAGTCGGTGATTGTCGCGCGCCCCGTACGGAAGACGGTGCCGGGCGGACACGCCGCCAGCAGATCCTGTGTCATGAGCGTCTTGGTCACGAGACCCTCATCACGCACGGGCAGGTCAGTGATCCCGATCTCGGCGCGCCCCTGCCGAAGAAGATCGTCGATTCCGTGGTCCCCGTCCGGCTCGATGACGCGGACACGCACCCCGGGGAATGCCGTCCGAAATTCCCCGACGAGGCTCGCCAGCGGATCGACGGCGAGCGTAGGGAGTGCCGCAAGCTCAAGGACTCCGGTCACGAGCTCGGTCACATCGGCTACAGCGTTGCGGGCGAGCGTCGCGGCGCGAAGCACCTCGCGCGCCGGACCGGCGAACGCCTGACCGGCAGCGGTCAGCGTGACTCGGCGTCCCAACCGATGGAATAGGTCGACTCCAAGCTCTGCCTCGAGTGTCCGAACACCTTGCGAGAGCGACGGTTGCGTCACACCGAGAGCGTCGGCGGCGCGCGTGAACCCGCCTCGGTCGATGACCTCGACGACATATCCGATCTGGTGCAACTCCATGGCTTCGCCTATTTGTTGCATAGGTAATGACAATTGGATTGCCGAGCGAGATTAGCATTTACTATGAATAGTGCCTCGAACCCCAACCGCGCCCGGCGCGCATCATTCGCTCGGGCCCGAACCGTGACCTGGTGGGTACTGACGCTGATCGGCGCCGGAGTCGGGTTCGTGGCTGGCCTGTTCGGCGCCGGGGGCTCAGCGGTTGGCACGCCGCTGTTGCACGCGGCCGGAGTTCCTGCGTTCTACGCCCTTGCCTCGCCCTTGCCGGTTGCTATCCCGCTCGCGCTGTCGGCGACGTTCGCCTACCGGGGTTCCGGATTCATCGATCGCCGCCTCCTGGTGAGTGCTGCGTTCTTCGCCATTCCCGCGACGGTCGTCGGCGCCCTGGTGACGCCGTTGATCGGCGGCCGGATATTGATCGCGGTGACCGACGTCCTGGTGGTTCTGATCGGCATGCGCTTTGTCGCCGGCCCCCCCCTTCCCACCCGCAGCGAGGCCGACGCCCGTCCGACGTATGTGCGAATTGCGGTCCTCGCCATAGCCGTCGGTTTCGTGGGTGGGCTGCTTGGGAATAGCGGGGGGTTTCTCTTGGCCCCGCTATTTGTGCTGGTGCTCCGACTCCCGCTGAAGACTGCGCTTGCGACCTCGCTCGCGCTTTCCGCGGTCCTGGCGATTCCGGGCACCATCACGCACGCGGCGCTCGGTCACATCAGTTGGGAAGTCGTGCTCGCCTACGGGATCGGTGCGATACCGGCGGCATATCTCGGTGCGCGGCTCGCCCTCGGTATGCGCGCGGGCCCACTCGCGAAAATCTACGGCGTGTGTCTGGCCGTGCTCGGTGTCGTCCTTCTGGCGACGATGGCATGAGCCGTAGGTGCCAGTCGGAAGCGTCAAACAAGCACCCAACCGCGGCGCCAGCGGTGCTGCAGACCGGGGGGCGGGAGATCGGCCGAGCGGGCGGCCTCGCTGCCAGGTGACCTGCCGCAAGCCGCTCGCTGCAGGCCGTCGCGATCTCGACCACCGCAGTCGCGTCGCGGTACTCAGCGAATCTGCTTTGCCTCGCTTGTCCGGGCATTCCAGTCGTGCAGATCATGGGTCGAGAGTCATCGAGCGGCCCGATGATGGGCTACCCGGAACCCTTGAGCAGCGCCCGCAGCCGACGGCGCCACCGGAGTGACCGAACCGCGACGATGCGGACGCGCCCATCGAAGCGTCTCGCCTCTCCGGACGAGAGGGACGACAGCGAGGACGCCGGGCGATTGCAGATCTCCTGCGCACCACCCATCATTGCTCGCGACCGATTACGCCGGGCGCCGAGCGATGATCTGGACGACACTGCCGAGGCCGGTGTGTCCGCGGCCCTCGATGACCTGTCGTTCAACCTCGACGGCATGAACAAACTCGAGCCCAGCGAGTTCCCGTCGCAGATCGGCGAGGGTCATCGCGAGCTCTGCCACGGGCGGTCCGCCGGTGCCGCGTCCAATCTGGTCGGGCGTATACGCCTCGAGCAGGAAGGTCCCGCCGGGGGCCAGCGCATCCACGATTCGCCGGTGCAGATCCCGACGAATCGTGGGAGGCAGGTGGGCGAAGATCGACACGATCCCGTTCCATGACTGGATGCCGAGATCCGCAGTCGCGAGATCGCCAGTCATCGCGTCGACGCTGACGTCGTGCTGTGCAGCGAGCCGACGGGTCTTGGCGACCCCGGACGCGGTCAGGTCAATGCTTGAGACCTCATGCCCGTGGCGTGCCAAGAACACGGCATTTCGGCCCTCACCTTCGGCCACGCACAGCACCCGGCCGGCCGGCAGGCTGCCGACGTGCGCTCGCAGGAACTCGTTGGGTTCGGTGCCGTACCGGTAGCCGTCTCCAGCGAAGCGTTGCTCCCAGGCGGCGGCAGTCGGAGATGGAGAGTCCGGCGGTGTTGATGCCATGCGCGTGCCTACCTCGTCTGGTCTCCGGGTCCTTGACCGCGAGACTTCCTAGTACTCCTCGGGGTCCAGTTTCAGCGCCTCGTTGAACCTGTTGATCATGTTGTAGAGCGCGGCGATCGCGGTGATTTCGACGATTTGGGATTCGCTGAAGTGGAGCGCGAGGTCCGCGTATGTGCTGTCGCGGATGTCGCCGGGGCTGAGGGTCATTTCCTCGGCGTACTTCAGCGCGGCTTTCTCGCCTTCGTCGATCTGGGCCGTCGACGGGTCGTCCATCTCGGAGATCTCGCCTGGGCTGAAGCCCATCTTTGCGCTGATCTGCTCATGGGCATGCGTGCAATACGCCGATTGGTTGAGCTCGAGACACGCGCAGGATGATTCGTTCCTTGAGCTTGGGATCGATCTCGTCCGGAGCGCTGCACCGCGGCGACGAAGGGCCCGATCGTTGCGAGGATGTCGGGTTTGTGGGCGAAGGTCTTGTAGATGTTCGTCACCTTGCCCCGCTTGGCACGCATGCGCGCGAATGCGTCACGGATTACCGGATCGTCGGTGCCGTCCTCTTCGATATATGTGACTCTTGCCATTGCAATGCACCTCGCTATTGCTCTTGTGGAATCCGTTCGAATCGAGGGCACCTACGGCGATTTCCTCGGTGCCGCTCGGGCGGTAGTTCTGGGCGCGATTCGATCGGAAGCTGGGAACGCGCCTTAGACGTCCGTGGTCCGAGAGCCGTGGCTGCGGCGAATGATCTCCACCATCTTGATGTTGAGCACGACAAACCGCCATAGCTGCCACGGGACGAAGGTTCGCTGAAACAGCGTCCATCGCGTCGGATGTGTGACGTACGGGGCCTTCTCGGTGTCCATGTCGCTACTCCGGTATCAGAGGCCAGCCAGGGCGAAGCCGTGCCTTGTAGAGGAAGAGGTGGTGAAGCAGGATCTTGATCCAGTGCCCTGCGAGGCCGATTTCCCCGAAGGTGCGCTTCTGATCGCGCCCGCTGTCGGGGTAGCGCTCAAAGTCCGGGACGATCGGGAAGACGGTCATCGAGGCAGCGGTGCCGGTGAACGGGTTCGATCCGGCCGACGCCACACAGGCGGCACCCATCTCGGCCATCGACGCGGCGTGGGTCGGGGCGTCGGCACCGCCGATCATGTCCACGATGCTCCTGGCAACCGTCTTGCCGATCATGGCGGAGGGCATCCCGGTGCGGGGCGGCGCCGGTGCGATCAGCGTCCCGTTGGGACTTGTGTGTGGACGGGAGATCGCGTGCGGCGGTGCGAACGCGATTCCCGCGGCGAAGATGTTCCGATATGCCGGCGATTGGTACGTCCGAGGCCAGTCGCTCGCGGACCACTCCTCGTACGGCTTGACATCGTAGGACGCGTCAACCCGCATGAACTCGTTCGGCATGAACAGGCGATCAGTGATGTCCGCACCGGCCCGGTCGTAGGCCGTGAGCCCGACCCCTGAGAACGGGGGCAGGAGCATTGCGAAGTCGAATTCCTGCTCGTGCTCCGACGCCATCGAGGGTCTCATAAAGGGCCCGTCCCGGCTCGACTTTCTGGACGTGGGCCCGCGTGATCCAGTCGATTCCGCGCTCCGCAAACAGCGACGCGTTGAAGATGCTGCTCGGAATGACGAACCCGGCCCGCTTGAGCTGCATGCCGCCCATCCCGAAGTCACCAAGTTCATACTCGTTGGTGATCCACGTGATCTCGGCACGATCCCGAACCTTCCGGGCGCGGAGCTCGAACTCGAGGTTGACGATGTACTCGAATGCGGCGCCTTCGCACGTGCACGTGCCATGGCCGACGCCGACCAAGAAGCGGCGTCGCTCGCCCCGGCGCATCCGTTCGACCTCCTCGGCGAATCGAAGTGACGTCTCGGTCGCGTGTTCGGCGGTGCATACCGACAGGCTGTTGCCGCCGTCCGGTCCAAGCCCCTCGGTCCTGTCGAATCGGAGGCGGGGTCCCGTGGCGTTGAGCAGGTAGTCGTACGACACGCGCTGGCGAGAGCCGTCGTTACCCTCGACCACGACAAATGGATTTGGGTTGGCGCTGTCGCCTTCGGGATGGATCTCCTGTGCGGCGGCCTGAACGAACTCGATGCCGTGACGTTCGTAGACCGGGGCAAGCGGGAAGACGACCTTCTCGGGTTTCATCAACCCGACGCCAACCCAGATGTTCGATGGGATCCAGTTGTAGTCGGGCTTCGGCGACACGACCGTCACCGAATGTTCCCGGCCCAGCCACCGGCGCGCGAACGCGGCTGCCGTGTGTCCCGAAATGCCGGCACCGAGGATGACCACTCGACTCACAATCCGCCTCCTTCAGAGTTGCTGATCGCCCGGTGAGGATGCGGCGGCACGCCTGGGCGAGGGGCCGCCGAGGGTGGGCGTGCGCGAGGATCAGATCCGGCGCGTCGTCCGACATTGGCGAAGCGGTATGGAGCACCTGGCAGGCCAAGGCGTCCGACGCCGCGATGCACGGGCTCCAACGTCGTTATAGGTCGGGACGGGAGCAATCGCGCGGACGGCACCGGCGGGCGACGTTCCGGCGGGCTCGCGTGTCGAGCTCCACATGCGGATCTCGCGACATTGTCGGGAGGCGATCTCTGCGTGTCCCAACATCCCTCACGCCTCCAGTGGGCCGGCGGCGATCCGCGCGAGGGCCCGGCTCGAGCCGTGCACCGATCTCGCTCGCGATCGGCGCGAGCGACGGGTTGTCGACCATGCCGAGCATGTCCTCGGCGGAGATCGCGCTGACATAGGTCTGTCCGTTCAGGACAAACACGCTGACGTTGCACGGCAGCAATGCCCCCAACTGGGGCTCAACGCTCAACGCTTGGTCCGCCAGGCGGGGGTTGCACGCGCCAAGGATCGTGTAGCGCTCTCGATCAACGCCCAATTTCTCATTGAGCGTCGCCTGCACGTCGATCTCCGACACCACACCGAATCCCTCCTCGGCGAGGGCGGTCCGAGTACGCGAAAGTGCGTCATCGAAACTCGCGTCGAGGGATCGGCAGTCGGAATAGGTCGTTGGTTCCAGCATCACGGGGCTCCTCGGTCGGCGGGTCGTCTTAGCCCTCGATCGGGGGCGGCTGCGCGTCGGCGACCAGCATCACGCGGTTCCAGGCTCCGATCGCGGTGATGACGATCACCAACTGGGCAAGCAGCGGTCCCGGGAAATGCTCGGCGGCCTGCTCATAGGCCTCCTCGGGCACCGGCCCCGACGGAAGGAGTGTCAGCGCCTCAGCCAGCTCCAGGGCGGCACGCTCAGGGCCGGTAAAGAACGGTGATTCGCGCCATACCGCGACCGCGTACAGCAGCCGCTCGGGGACGCCGGCTTTTCGTGCGAGTCCGCTATGGAGGTCAACGCAATAGGCGCAGCCGTTGATCTGGGACACGCGCACCTTGACAATTTCGGCCAATGCATGGTCGATGTCCGGCGTTGCGCGCGTCAATGCGGCGAGCGCCCGGTAGGCGTCTGTGGCATCAGCCCTGACGTCAACTTTGTGCGATGTCGCGTGCGTTGTGCTCATGATTCCCGCTCCTGTGAACTCGTGGTGGTGCCCGTCGCGCAGGAGTCGGGGGTCTCCAGTGCGCGACGGGGCTGAGTAGTTCGGGGCGTCCTAGTGGCCGAAGCGCACCTCGGGCAACATCCGGTGCAGCCACTGCGGGCGCCACCAGGCCCAGCGGCCAACGAGGCGCAGCGCGACCGGCACCAGGAGCAACCGGACCAGCAACGCATCGAGCGCAACGGCGACGCCGAGAATGATCCCCATCTCCTTCGGCGGAAGCGGGCCCGACAGCGCGAACGTAAAGAACACCGCGACCATGACCGCGCCCGCGGCGAGGATCACCCTCCCGGAGTGCGCCATCCCTCCGATCGCCGCGTCGTGGGCGTCGTGGGAGTGGTCCCAGTGCTCCTTGGCCGATGACAGCAAGAAGACCGTGTAGTCCATCGAGATCGCGAAGATCATCGCGAAGAAGAAGACTGGCCCCCAGGCGTCCAGAAAGCCCTGAGACTGAAAACCAAGCACGCCGGCCAGGTCGCCGTTCTGAAAGACCAAGCGCGCGACGCCGAAGGCCGCGCCGGTCGCAAGGAGACTTGTCAGGACGCCGATCGCCGCGGCGACAGGCGCCTGGAGTGCAACCAGGAGCAGCAGGAATCCGAGGACGAGGATGACCCCGATGACAATCGGGGTGTAGGTCGATAGCAGCGCCGCGAGATCGTGGTTCTCCGCCGTGGCCCCCCCGATAAGCACTCCCGCCGGCAACTCGCTGCGCAGCCGGTCGATCGTGGCGCCCGTCGCTGTTGCGGACGGGTCGGTCTTCGGAATGGCCTGCACTAGCGCCAGTCCATTCTTCCCTGGCTGGATCGGAGTCACATTGGCGATACCGGGGTCGGCCGCCGCGGTGCGTGCGGCAGCGGCCATCTGCGGTGCGGGTCCGACCAATTGGAGGGCGCCGGGCGCACCGGGGCCGAACCCGGCCTGAACCTGCGTGTAGCCCATCCGTGAGGTGTCCGTCGAGGGCACGACCTTGATCGACGGCATGCCCGTCTTCAACCCGATGATCGGGACCGCGAGGACCAGCAGCGCGATCAGTGCGGGAAGTCCGTACAGCGCCGGTCGGCGCCACAGGCGCTCACCCCAAGCAGCAAAGCGCGCTGATCGGTGCTCGCCGCTGTGCGCCCACGGAAGCGCGCCCTTGTCGACACGCGCGCCGAGCTTACCGAGTGTTGCCGGCAGCAAGGTGAGCGTCGCCAGCAGGATGAAGATCACCGAGAGCATGATCCCCAGCGCCATTGAGCGGAACGCCGGGCTCGGGACAAGCATCACGGCAGACAGCGAGATCAGCACCGTGAGCCCCGAGAACACGACCGCTTTGCCGGCGGTGTCCATCGTTTCGCCGACGGCGTCCTCAGCCGAGAGACTGCGGCCGAAGTACGCACCGCGGAACCGCACGACGATGAACAGGGCGTAGTCGATCCCGAGCGCCAGCGCGAACATGAGTGCGAAGTTCATCGCCCAGATCGACACCTCGGTGACCTGGGAAGTCAGGTACAGCGCCCCGGCCGAGGCGGCGAGGCCGATGATCGTCAAGAGCAACGGGAGACCGGCGGCCACCAGGGCGCCGAAGGCGAGCACCAGGATGATCAGGGTCACCGGCCAGCTGATGAATTCTGACGTCATCATCGCGTTGCGATTGGCGGTGTTGAAGTCCGACCACATCCCCGATGCTCCGGTGAGATTCACGCCGACTTGCGGTGTGCTCAGTCGCGTCAGCGGGCCTTTGAGGTCGTCGGCGGCACGAACCATGGCTGTGGGGTCGCCTGCCGCGCCGCCCATGATCACGGCGGTGTGGCCGTCGCGTGAGAGCGTCATCCCCGGCGTGGGGGGTGTGACCGATGCGATGCGACGGTCGCTGCGCAGAAGCGCCTCGCTGTGGCTGATCGCACTCGCGAAAGCAGTATCCCGCGTCGTGAGCGTCGGCGAATGGACCACGACCATCACGGCCGAACTTGAGTTGCCCGCGAAGTTGGCCTGGATGAGACTCCGGGCTTGGACGGATTGCGAGCCAGAGTCCTGCCACCCGGCACCCGAGAGCGCGGTTTCAACGCGCGGCGCGAAGATCCCGAGGCCGACCAGAATGATTGCCCAGGAGATGAACACCCAGCGTGCGTGCGTTGCCGACCAGCGCCCGAGCCGGCCGATCGGCCCGAGGGCGCTCATCGGCTCACCTCCTGAATGCCAAAGCGGCGCAGGACAAGCGACGCGGGGCAGTCACCGACCGTCACGTACATCCACTGGCTCACGCCCACGAATGCGGTCAGTGCCAAGAACCAGGGACTGACCACTAGCGCGAGCGCGACGCTCGCAAGTGTCATCGTGGCGGCGAGCGCGAACAGGATGCGTTCAAGGCTCCAGCCCCGACGTGCCGTGCATGTTGACCCGTGGTTATCTGCCATCAGGCAATCTCCTGTCCGATGAGTGCCCATTGGCGTTCAAGCCGCTGCTGCAGCCCGCCGCAGACCTGCTCGCAGAGGTCGAACACGGACGGGTCGTCGATCCGGTAGCGCGCGGATGTCCCCTGCTTTTCGCGTGCCAGCACACCGGCGCGGAGTAGCAACCCCAGGTGCTTGGAGACGTTCTGCTGAGACGTGCCCAGAGCCTCGCTCAGGGCACCGACGCCCATCGGGGCGTCGCGAAGCTGATCCAGAATGCGGATCCGCATCGGCTCGGCGAGCAAGTGAAACCGCTCGGCGATCATCTCGACGAGCGGCGTCGGCAGAGGGTGCGGGATGGACACTACGGCCTCCGGGATTGGCACACGAATTGCCCGTACCATATCGACCACCAAACAGTTGTGCAACTTGGAATTATCCACAAGAGATAACGGGGGTTTCCCTGAGATTCGAGCAGAGGCGTCCCGGATGACGTCAACGGTGGCGCGGTGAACTCTTCGTGCTCGTCACCCAATTCGTCCGAGGAGGCACCCCGTGCCGCGCAATCTTGGAACGCTTGACCGTGTGGTTCGAGCGGTCGTCGTCGCGCCCGTGCTCATTGTGCTCGGCGCCCTGGCAGGCGCCGGGACGGTTGTCGGGCTGGTCCTGCTTGCATTCGCGGGCGTGATGTTGGCGACGGCCGCCGTTGGCTTCTGCCCGCTGTATGCGGCAATTCACGTCAGCACGTGCGGAACCGGCCGCGCACCACAGAGCTAGCCCCAGTGCCCGCGACGGGCGACGCGATCGCGTTCGCGACGCGTGCGGTTGGACGGCCGACTCCTCGGCACTCCGCCGACGTTTCACGCGAGCACAAGCTGCGACCCGTGTTCGCCCATTGCGCTGGCACGATCTGCGCCATACCTACGGCTCACTCCTGGCCGCGAACGGCGTTGATCTCGTGACGATTCAATCGGCAATTGGCCACAGCGCGCTAGCGACGACCGGACGCTATCTGCACGCGCGACCCGCGTCGGACGAGGCCGCACGGTTCACGCGAGCTTTTGACCCTGGTGGAGCACCAGAAGAGGTCGCGCGGGTCGCCAAGGGGCCGACGCGTCCTTCTGGTCACGTCGCCCTCATCGCGGGCCATCTCGATGGCGACGCTGACCGCCGCCAGAGTGGGCAGACGAATGGGTGGGTGCTGGCTCCTGGACTTGCCTCGCAGGAGCGGTGCACGGGCTGCGGTACGTCCGCAGCACCGCCACCCGGCCGGCATAGAGTTGAGGTGAGCCCGCCGCACTGGTAGGCACGCAAGGAGGAGTCATGGCCCACGCGCCCCAGTTCTCGCCGGAACAGGTCCGCGACATCGGCACAGCAATCGGCATCGATTGGGATGCCGTGCCCTTCGATCTGGCCCAGTTTCACATGGGGATCGAGGTCGAACTTGAACACGGCCTGCGCGATCCCGAGACCAATGTGACCGGTGACGACCCAATCCTCACCGGCAAAATCGCACTTGCCCATCTCCGTGAGATTCCCGACTACTACACGCGCCTGGAAGTCATGGAAGCGGAAGGTGAAGCCGCATGGAAGGGCGGCTCGTAACGGCGTCGCCCGATCCCGCCGCGGGTCGAGGCGGGATCCTCGCTGCCATCTGAGTCAGCAGGCGCTGCGGCTGCGACCGCTCACGGCTTTCCCGGATCGTGGGTCTCGGTAAAGATGTCGCCCTGCGCGGCCCCCGACCCGGCCTTGCCACCACCGGGGCCGCGCAGCACGAAGGCGATCCCGACGGCAACCGCTGCTCCGACGATCGGGCCCACCACGTAGACCCAGTAGCCGGTGAAGGTTCCGCTGACCAGATCCGGACCGAACGTGCGGGCGGGGTTCATCGAGGCTCCGGAGATCGGACTCCCCCACAGCCCTGCGAGGGCGATGTAGGCACCGACGCCAACGGCTCCGAGGATACCGACGTTCTGCGCACCGGACGCCGTCCCCAGGATCACGCTGACCAGGCCCACGGTCAGGATGAATTCCATCCAGAACGCCGCCATGTTTGAGTAGCCGTGGGCCGGGTACGAACTGGTGGGTCGGGTTGAGGACTTCCCGTCGGGAACGGATGTCCTCTGGTATCGCAAGCGTCTGACTCCCCGCTAAAATTGCCCGCATATGCGCGCTCTTTCTACAGGCACAGAGCGCGGGCCGCGGAAGCGTGGCGACGGGCGCGGTCACACTGACATCCGCGGGCTGATTACCGGATGACAGGTTGTTACGCGTAGGCGTGGCGCGATCTAGGATCGGGCGTGGTCCAAGGGCGGCGGTTGGGCACGTCCCGATGTCCCACAACGGCAGGGAGCGCTTTCCCTGGGAATCCAACCGCACTATGGCCGTGAACCCCCCCGTCCGAGGGCGGGGTCCGTTCCGTCGAGCCGGGTCGCCGCCTCGAGGTCCCCACCGAGGTGCTCGGAGAAGTGGGGGTGTCCATCCTTGGTTCCGCTCGCCAATGTTGTCGTTCAGCGGCATGGCCCTGAGAAGGGGACGGGCCCAACCGGCACTCCGGGCGCCGTGTGCTGTTTCGCGATCCCGGACGACGGTTCCGATGCGCGCCTCGGGCAATGAGGGTTAGCGTCCGTCGCACTCACACGGACGGGGGTTCTCCGTTCAGCATCCAGCGCCAGCCTGAGAGCACACGGTGGATCTCGGCGGCGCCGACGAGTGGCTCGGCCGGCAGCGAAAAGCTCGCCGGGTACAGCAGGAACGGACGGGTCTGGGGACCACCCAGCCCTCCATGGAACGAAATCAGTTCCTCGAATGCACATCCCTCCTCGAGTTCGGGCTCGAAGAAACTCCCCACCATGATGTCGGCGACGTGCGCAAAGCGATCCGTTCGTAGTAGGTGCCGCGGCGCGTTCGGGGAAAAGGGCGCCAGCGGATCTTCGCCTTCGATTCGTCCTTCGTCGAGGTATTGCGCGCCGCGCGCACCAAGCACGACCGCGCCATGCTCGGCGGAATGCACAAGCACCCACCCGATGTGCGGGTGCTCGCGAAGCGCCGGAATGAGGCGCGGGTGTCGCGCGTTAATCTCCTCGAGTGTCAGTCGCGCCGGCAGCTCCATGAGGTAGATCAGACCGAGATTGCCCGACCCCAGCACGATCACATCCCGGTCCGAGACGTCGTTGTCCGGTGCCTTGGTCTTCCCGGTGCGCCCGGTCGCCTCGGCGAGGGCGTTGCCGAGCGTCGCGTCCTGCTCGTCACCGCCGGCGAATTGGGCCGCGCCGCCACGCTCGAGCGAGCGCTCGACGAGCTCGTCCAGCCCATATCCATTGCGCTGTTTGAAGGTTGCGCCTTGCGTCTGCCCGTGGTCGGACAGGACCACGATCTCGTACGGGCGTGCGGCATATGGGCGCGCCCGCTCAATCCGACCAAACTGCTGGTCCAGCTTGCGAAGCGCCTCGAGGGTGTCCGCGCGCTCAAGTCCCGAGTGATGGGCCACCTCGTCGTAGCTCGCGAACGTGGCGTAGACCGCCGGGTGCCCGCTCATCATGTCGGTCAGCACGCCATAGACGACCAGGTCGCGCACGACCACGCACATGGCGGCGCGCAGAAACGGGTAGATGCCGCCCCGGTGGCCTCGCGGTCGGATATCGCGCCGGCGACTCCTCAGCGCGGCGGTCCACTCGAGGATGACTTCCCACCCAAAGAGGACGAGGATCCGTGTGACGTTGAAGCCGTTGGCGAGGAATGCGCGATACCCGGGATTCGCCTGTTTCTCGGCCTCCATCCGGCTTACTGTGAGGATGACGTAGTCGGCCTCGCCGGAGAGCAGGTTGCCACGGCTCGCTCCGCCGTCGATCAGCAGTCCGTGCCCGGTGGCATGGCGGCGCTCGATCTCGGCACAGTCCGCCGGGGCCGAGCAGGTCATCATGACGCCGGACTCCTTTTCGACCCACCTGAAGGCCGGGATATCCTCGTTCGATCCGAGCAGGATCCCGGCCTGGGATGCACCGGTCTGCGAGCTGAGATCGGTCTCCCATTCGACCAGTCGATGGGAGCCGTCGGCGATCCAGCGTGCCATGTTCGGCGCGCTCCCGTCACGCATCGCCCGCTGCAGCACCGGCAGAGCCAGCCCGTCGATCTCAAGGAAGATGACACCGGGTCGCTCCGTCTGCACGCGCCCCGGCGAACGTCGGGCGATCCGCTGGATGACGCGGAAGGCATAGGTGTCGTCGTCGTTGGCACCGATGAGCACCTCGAGGGCGATACCCACGGCCGCGGCCACCAGCGCGACACCGAGCGCCGACCAGAACGATGCCACCGAGAGCCCGCCGCCGGTGATGTCGTCCGCGGCGAGCAGCATCAGCGCGTCAAGCACCAAGGTGAGCGCGAAGCCGAGGACGAGCATGAAGGGCAGGCGAAGCGCTGCAAGGACCGGTGGCAGCACGGCGTTGAGGACCGCGATCACAAGGACGGCAGCGAGTGCGGCGGCCAGGCTGTTGACCTCGGCCCCGGGCACGATCCAGGCCGCGATCAGCAGCGCGGCCGCCGAGACCAACCATCCCAACACCATCCGCAACGGGCGAATCCGGGGACGCACCGGATGCCACGCCGGCATCTCCCCGAAGGCCGCCGGCTGCGTCAGCTCCTGGCGATCGCTCATGGATACCCCTCGCCTTGCGTCTGATCGCATGCCACACGAGGTGTGGGCCCCACAACGCGATATGTCTCGTAGGTGACCCCGGTGAAGGCGACCCGGCGGTGGCCTCGCGCCCACGTCGCTCCAACCCAGGGATGGTCCGTCGACCGTCGCAATCGCCCGGCCAATCTGCCGCTGATGATCCACGATTCGATCTTGGCCTTGCTGGCCTTGCGCCTACGGCGCCGTGCTCTTCGGCACGCAGTCGAAAATGCAGGACGTTTGGACCCGGTGTGACGCTCTGGGGCTTCCGGGAGTATCGCGATTCGCATACGGGGGCTTCCGACACCATCCCCGTCCCGACGGAGGCAGCCATGCTGCCCGATCACCGACGATCTCGCGATCAAGGGCGATCTCGATCGAGGGCCGCGCGCGGATCGTGGCGGCGGCGGGTCGCCCGCCTGCATCACACGGCACGCCGGATCAGTCGCCCAGCGCCACACCTCGGGATCGGGCAGTTGGGGTGCCCTCCCCCCGGGTTCGACATCAGAGGCCTTCAACGGCATCGAGACGACCTGACGCGATCGCCTCAGCAAACGCCCTGTAGTCCAGATCGTTCTGGTCCGCGTATCTGTTGGAGAAGTCGGTAATCGCCAATTCGAAATCGGAGGTCTTACCGAGGTACGCGGCCAAGGCGATCGCGTCGCCCGATCTCGCATGGGCCCGCGCCAGGGTCCAGCCGCAGAACCCGGCGTACATCTTGAGCGCCATGGGGGTCATCGACTCGACAAGCGCCGACCCCTTCATGTCGCGCAGCTGGCGCCAGTAGAGATAGCGGTCGGCCTCGTGGCCCTTGGTCCAGCCGAGAAAGATGTCGCTCGCCGCCTGCATCATCCGCTGGCCTTGGACCACCCGTTCACCGGGCGTCCTGAACTTGCTCTTGGGAAGGTAGTCCTCAAGCACGGATCTGGTCGCCTCTTTGACCTGCAAGAACAAGGGGTCGGAATCGTCCCGGCCCTGGAGGAGGACGATAAACGCCCGGGTACCCACGCTGCCGACACCGACCACCTTGCGGGCCATGTCAACCAGCTCGAAGCGCTCCAACAGGTGGCGCCGGTCGTACTGGAGGGTCTTCCGATATTCCCGCAGCTGCCCGTGGACAATGTCCACCAGTTGGTCGGCGGGAATGCCGTACATCGACTCGAAGTCACGTGCCGGGACGACGATCGGGGGCTGGCTGACGATCTGGTAGCGACCGTCGACGAGCTCGCCGAGCTTGGAGAGCGCCTGCAGGCTGCCGCGGGTGTGCGCCTTCAGGGCGTTCTTTTCCGCAAGCTTCTGCGCCTTTTTGACCTGCTTGGCGTCCTTCTTCCCGCCGTCACCCTTCTGATGTCGTCTGGATCGCGGCCATGATCTCCTGCTCGGACAGGCGCGCATACCAGATGTCCAGGGTGCGCATCTCGGCGAACTCGGCCATCGCCTCCCGGTACGCCGTCACCGAGGCGAGCGTCGCAGCGTCAGTGTCGGCCGTACTGAACCCGTTGTTGCGGGCCGCGATCGCAAAGCTTGCCGCCATCCGCTTGACGTCGTACTCAAATGGCCCCGGCAGGGTCTCGTCGAAGTCGTTGAGGTCGAACAGGAGCGTCCGCTCGGGTGACGCGAACACACCGAAGTTCGAGAGATGCGCGTCGCCGCACAGCTGCACGTCAGGCCGGCGGTGGGCGTCGCCGCCAGGTCGGCGGCCATGATCTTCGCCGCGCCCCGATAGAAGGTAAACGGCGAGACCATCATCCGACCGTGGCGGACGGGAACCAGATCCTGTTCACGGGTGAGGTTCTGCGCGGAGAGCAACGCGACCGGGTCGGGTCGGTCCGGGGCCGGTGCCCACCCGCATGGCTCGTCGGTGGTGTCGTCTTGCGGGCGACCTTTCCGATCGCTCGCCGTTCGTCAGCGCTGTGGTGCGTGATCGACGACACCGCCATCGGCGCCACCCTTCCGTTGGATGCCCCTGCGGGGATACCCGCAGTGAACACCCTAACCGCGGGCGGTGCTACTGCAGCGCCTACGGCCCACGCCTCGTCCGTGACGCGCCTGGGCGGCTCGCATCGTCGGGGTGCCTATGGCCCCCGAGCCGCATCTCCACAGAGCGTTCGGAGGCCGCGCCCGGAGGCATCTGCGCGCAGCAGCCCAGCTGGGTCCACAAACGGCCGCCGCCGAGATCGGCCCAACAGGATCGCTACGCTCGGGTCTCGCCCGCCGTGGCCGTCGTCTCGCTCGTGCCCGCGCGTGCACCGGGCAGCTTCGGCACCAACCGGGCACGGGTGACGTAGGCCACAACCACGGCGACGATGATCAGCGGTAGCAGGTTCGGGCCTGCATTGACCATGAATACGGCACTCAGGAGCACCGAGACCAGCGGCAGCCCGAGCATCGCGCAGACCATCGCACCGACGCCCATGCCCACGCCGGCAACCATCGGCAGCCCCGCCAGATGCGACAGCGCGATCCCGCCGGCGGCACCAATGAACATCGCCGGAAAGATCGGGCCGCCACGGAATCCGCTCAGCGACACGCCGTAGGCGATCCCCTTGCACAGAACAAGCAAGACCAGCGCTCCCGCCGAGTAGGTACCCGCGGTGTCCACGAGTGGGCCAAGCGCGACCTGGCCAGAGAAGAGCACGTCCGAGGCGGGGTGGTCGGTCCCTCGGCGTACGCGATCGCGAGACCTGCCACGACGAGACCGAGGACGGGGTCAGCACCAGAATCCGACGCTCGACATGCGGCTTGATGGTGAGCGCAAACCACCGAATCGCCCAAACGGCAAGCGCGGCCGCGAGGCCGATCGCGATCGCCCAGAAGAAACTCGGCGACCGTCGGGCGACCCAGCGGCGCAATGTCCGGGATCGCCAACGAGAACGTCCCGAGGCCGGTGAGGGAATCAAGGCCGGTGAAGATCAGGTACCCGATACCCGACGCCAGCAGGCCCGGCAGCAAGACGACGCCCATCAGCGCGCCGCCGAGGCCCGCGGCTTCCATCATCAAGAACGCCGCAACGAGGGGCGATCCGAGCAGTGTGCTGATCGCCGCGAAACTCCCGGCGGCAGCGACCACGGTGAGCGTCTGGTCGGGGGTATCGCTCTTAGCGCGCTTGACCGCATACGCCGCGAGCCCGCCGCCCAATGCGATCAGCGGGGCCTCTGGGCCGATGACGGCGCCCAGCGCCAACCCCGCGAGCGCCGCCAAGGCAATGCCGGGCAGAGCCTCGCCCGGAGCCGGACCGCCACCGGCCTCGAAACCATCGGCGGGCGAGTGCCCACCGCGCCCGGGGAGATACACAATCGTCAGTGCGACCAACACGCCAGCCACGACAAGCGGCAGAATCGGCCACCAGACCGGCGGGGTCGTGAACCCCAGGCCCTCCGGCAGATCCTCGAAGACCCACGTCTGGAGGTGGGAGACCAGCGCAAGAAAGAAGTACGCCAAGGCCGCGATCGGCGCGCCCATGATGGCGGCCAGCACGAGCAGCCGCACGTAGGCCGACGAGCGGGCGAGTTCCAAGGGGTCAGGTCGCGTGGTCACGGTGTGGTTCCCTTCGATCGACCGGCCATTGCGTGGTTGGACACTAGTTCATCGGGTCAGACAGCCCGTAACCCGTGTGCTTCGGGGTGCCCGATGAGTTAGTCGCGCGCACACCGGACCAGGTGCGGGTGCCGCCATCCGCGGGCCGACGTCGGTACGGCTGGGCCGGCGCGGCAACACGACTCGCCGACGCAGCGCCGGCCCGAGTTCGACCCCGGGAGCCTTCCGCCGTCACCGATCCGTGCGGTGGATCTCCGGGCGCCGCGGATCGCGCCCGCCGCAACGACGGCGTTGCCTGGGGGACGTTCACGACGTGTGGCCCTGGCCTTCCGCCGGGCGTCCCGCGCGGACCTCGGCCGTAAGCAACTCAATCTGATGGCGGAGCTCGCGCACCTCAGATGCAAGCGGATTGTCGGTGTCGACGACACGCCGCCTCCGCGCGGACTCGAGGAATGCGCTGGTTATCCCCGCCGTCGAGACGGTAATGAACCCGATCCCGACGAGCATGACGAACGCGGCGATGAGGCGACCGGCTACCGACGACGGCACGATGTCTCCGTAGCCCACCGTCGTCGTGGTCTGGACGGCCCACCACAAACCCACACCGACATTCGGGAAGTTCGTCGGGTCGGTCCAGTGGATCAGCACGCCTGCGATCACGGTGACCGTGAGCGTGATGGTCGCCGCAGCAGCCCACGCCCCCTGGAGCGGCTTTCGCGTGATCCGCTCAAGCTCGGCATCAATCCAGCTTTGCAGTTTCGATGGCACGAAGCAGCCCCCTCGGCGGTGGTGGGTCAGCACGCGTACGGCACGGTTGCGCGCCGTCCGCGCATGGTCATCACTCAGCCCACAGGAACAGGACGGCCAGCGCAAACCGAGCCCGCATCACACCCACGAGCGCGCCACTGCGACGTCGCCGATCATGCCCGCTTCGCCCGTGCCGCGCCGGACGGGGGTGGCCGGATCGCCATTGCCGTTAATCCGTATCGCGGCCGGTGGATTCTCCGGATGCGTCGGGGCATCCGGCGGGCGGAGAGTGACGGCGGGACGCCGCTTCGGCACGTCCCGGGAGCGATCGGGTCGGGTCCACCGGCAGGCGCGGCTTCCGGCAGACATCGTCCGGCCGCAATTCCGGGTCCCGCCGAACGAGTCCTGAGCAACATGCTTTGCAAAGGTCGCTGTACCGGCCGCACGGCCTCGGCTGTCCTGACTCACCCGGGTCACGACGCGGCGACCACGGCGAGGCCCTCGATTTGCCGGGCAGCGTCGACGCCCCGCGGCCCGACGTGCGTATGGGGGTATGCTCGCCTGCGAGGCACTCAATCGACGGTCACGGCGTCGATTCAGATATCGCCCGTGATGTCGAGGCTTGGGGGTTCAGGATGTGGCTACTTTGGTTGATCGCTGCTGCAGTCGTTTGCGCAATCATCGCGGTGATCATCCTCGCGGTTCGGGGTGGGAAGGACCTTCGCCGCAAGTCCTAAGCCGGGCGGCTCTGGATAGGCGTTGGCCGCGTGCGGTCGTCGCTGCGCCACGCGACCGTCCCACGATCCAGCGCTCTGGCCACGACTAGCCGGCGCGCGCACGATGTTCTAGCCGGACTATCGAGGCGGCAAGAAGCGCTCGATGTCCGCAGAAGACTTCCGGAGAGGCCCCGCTCCGTGCGCGCCGCCCGAAGCTCCGTAGCAACCGGCCGGCGTCGCGATGGTGTTGATTTCCTACCTAGTCGGGCTCGGTGTGGTCATCCATCTTGGAGCCGTCGTCCGCCGGACGCGAAACGCGCGCCACACTCCCATCGGGGCGATGGCCGGACACCAGCGGGCCGGGTTTCCGTTCACATTACCGCGACGCGAGCACGGCACACGGTCGAGAGCTCAGAGCTCCCGGGTCGCCTCGCCCTCCATGCGAGCGATGTCTCTCTCCAATGGAGCGATGGCGTCATCCAGCGCGTCCTGCGTGATGACATCCACCCGTCGCAGCGCCGGTGCGTGACCGCCGCCGAGGTCGCCGACCTTCTGCGCGTCCCGAAGTCCACCGTCGAGGACTGGGCGCGGCGCGGCGTCATTCCGTCGCGCAAGGTCGGGCCGGCGGCGGCTGTACCTCCGCGAGAAGATCGAAGGAGCTACTTCGTGCCGATGACCCGTAAATCGACGTTCGCAGAGGCCAAGTGGTACCCACGAGCGGTACCCACGAGCCCTAGGCGCTTCCCGCACGATGTCTGAAATAAGAAAAGCCCCGCATGAGCAGGGCTTTCAGAAGCGGGCGACGAGGCTCGAACTCGCGACCTTCGGCTTGGGAAGCCGACGCTCTACCAGCTGAGCTACACCCGCAACCGGACCAGCAAATTATCAGAGCACGCCCACGCTCGAGACGGGCGTGGCGGAATTCCGGTGTGACGTCGGTTCTACATGCGCTCCGGAGCGTCCACGCCGAGGAGCTCAAGGCCCAAGGCGAGCACCTGGCGCGTGGCGACGGTCAGCTCCAGGCGATACGCCTGGAGCTCGTCGGCCTCGCCTACGACCCTGCAGCGATGGTAGAAGGAGTGAAGGTCCCGCGCGAGGTCCTTGAGGTACGCAACGAGCCGATGGGGCGCGCGGCGCGCCGCGGCGTCGGCGACGGCGTCGGGCCACTCGGCAAGCCGCAGTGCAAGTGCCCGCTCACTCGCGTCGAGCTCTGACGGCGGGGTGCTCTCGGGATCACGACGGACCCCGGCGTCGTTGGCTTTGGCGAGGATGCTGCAGCAGCGGGCGTGCGCGTACTGCACGTAGTAGACGGGGTTCTCCTGGCTCTGTTCCCGCGCCAGATCCAAATCGAGTTCAAACGCCGTGTCATGGCTGCGTTCGACGAGAAAGAATCGCGTGGCATCCACACCGATGTCGTCGATGAGCTCGCGAAGCGTCACCAGCGTTCCCGCGCGCTTGCTCATCCGCTTCGCCTCACCCTTTTCGACGAGGCTCACCAGCTGCATGATCAGTACCTCGAGCACGTCCGGCGGGTAGCCGGCGGCGGCGATGACGGCTTTGAGGCGATTGATGTATCCGTGGTGGTCCGCACCCAGGATGTCGATCATCCGGTCGCCCATGCGGGCGGCCTTGTCGAGGTGGTAGGCGACGTCGGCCGCGAGGTAGGTGGTCGCTCCGTCTGAGCGGACAAGCACCCGATCTTTCTCGTCACCGAAATCGGTTGTCCGGAACCAGGTGGCCCCGTCATGCTCGAACGTAAGCCCTGCAGCCCTGAGCGCATCGATCCCGGCGAGGACGCGGCCCTGGGTGTGGAGCACGGTTTCAGAGAAATAGCGGTCAATCCGGACCCGGCACGTCTCGAGCTCGGACTGCGTGCGGGCGAGCATCCGCTCGGCGCCGGCCGTCGCAAAGAATCCGAGCGCCTCCGGGTCGGGAGGCGAGACGCGTCCGGCGAACCGGTCGCCGACCTCTTCACGGATCTCGACGGCGATATCCGTGACGTAGGCCCCCTGGTACCCGTCGTCGGGGAGGTGCGGCTCGTCGCTGACGAGTTCTGCGTACCGCGCGGCGACCGACGCCCCGAACAGCTCCATCTGGCGCCCGTAGTCGTTGACGTAGCACTCTCGCCAGACCGAGTGTCCGACAAAGTCCAGCAGCCGCGCGACGGCATCGCCGTAGGCGGCATGGCGAGCGTGGCCAACATGCATCGGGCCCGTCGGGTTCGGCGACACGAACTCGAGCAGGATCGCTTCGCGAGGCGTCGCGGAATCGGCGCCGAACGCCTGGTCGGATGCCGCGATCGTGCGAACCGTGCCGAGAAACCAACCGGGCTGGAGCCGGAAATTCAAAAACCCGGGGCCGGCAACCTCCACGCGCTCTATGACGGTCGCGAGATCTGCGCGCTCACGCAGCGCGTCGGCGATGTCGTCGGCGACCTCGCGCGGCGTCCGCCCCGCACGCTTGGCGACGCCCATCGCTACCGGCGAAGCGATGTCACCGTGCTCTGGGCGAGCCGGCGGGACCAGCGGGACCACCGGATCCGCGATGCCGGTGGCCTGCGTGGCAGCGGCCGCAATCGCCCGGGAGAGGTCATCAAGAAACGCCGTGGTCACGACCGTGCACCATATCGGTCTAGTGGGGGTACGGGTGCCCCTGGAGCAGGGAGAGTGCACGGTACAACTGCTCGACGAGTACGACGCGGGCCAGTTGGTGCGGCATGGTCAGGCGCCCGAGCGCCAGCGTCTCATCGCACGCCCCGAGCAGATCGGCATCGAGACCGCTCGCCCCTCCGATGAGGAACGCGATCGGACGGCCCGATGCCAATCGGCGCTCCATCCATTGCGCAAACGCCTCGCTTGAGCCCGGGTCCCGTCCATCCGGCGACAGGCCGACCGTCCATGCTCCGCGAGCCACGGCGCTGCGGATCCGATCCGCCTCCCGGGCGCGGGCGGCGGGCTCCCCGCGCTGCAACGGCTCGGCGACGATTTCGTCGACGCGGAACCCGACAACCCGCGCCACGCGTTGCTCGTATTCCACGCCGGCCTGGTCGTGGGGCGGACGCAGCCGGCCGACACAAACGACCTGGATCGCCGGCGAACGCGGGGCTACGCCCATCCCGCCCTTCGGATCGCATCAGGTCCCGGCACGCGATCATCCTAGCCGGATGCCCGCTCCCGCCCGTGGGTATCGTGGGATCGGACACTTCCTTGCCAGACTGCGAGAGGCCCGCACTGCCCCAAATCGCGATCCTCAGTGACATCCACGGCAATCGTCACGCGCTCGACGCCGTTCGGGAGGAGATCGACCGACGCTGCATCACCGCATGGTGGTGCGTGGGCGATCTCGTCGGATATGGCGCCGATCCGGTCACCGTGCTTGACACCTGCCGCCGGGAATCCACGCGGTGCATCGCCGGGAATCACGACCTCGTGGTCGCCGGGCGTCTGCCGATCAGCACGTTTGCCTCCTGGGCGCGCGATGCCGCGCTCTGGACGATCGCGGCACTCGACACCGATCGCCGCGAATGGCTCGGATCCCTGGCCCCGGTGGACCGCGACGACCCGGTGACGCTCGCGCACGCGAGCCTGCGCGACCCCGTGTGGGAATACGTGACAACGGCCGCCGATGCGGCAGCCACCTTCGCGATCGCGTCGACGGACACGACGTGCATCGGGCACACCCACGTACCGGCCCTCTGGCACCAACCCGGCGACGGAACCGTGACGTCAGTCCCCGCCGCGGGTACCGTCCGTCTCGAGCATGGGCGATGGCTTGCGAATCCCGGATCGGTCGGCCAACCCCGAGATGGCGATGCGCGGGCGGCGTGGGCGGTGTATTCGACGGACACCAGGGAGATCGAGTTTGTCCGGACCCCGTACGACATCACCGGGGCGCAAGCGTCCATCCGCTCGGCCGGGCTGCCCGATCTGCTCGCTGATCGGCTCGGCGAAGGACTCTGACCGGTGACGGACGGCATGGTGTACCTCGATCACGCGACCGCGACCCCGCCGACACCCGACATCGTCGCCGGGATCACCCGCGCGCTTGAATGCCTCGGCAGCGCAGATGCGCTTCACCCGGCTGGTGCCGAAGCGGCGGAGATGCTCGCGACAGCGCGGGCGCAGGTTGCCGCGCTGATCGGTGCCGAGAGCGACGACGTCATCTTCACCGCCGGGGCGACCGAATCGCGAAACCTGGCCGTCAAGGGGCTCCTCATGGCCAACGCGAGCCTCGGCCGGCGCGCGGTGGCCACCACGATCGAGCACCCGGCGGTGATGTCGGCGCTCCGCTCGCACGCCCGGGACGGCGGCGAGGTCGCGTTCGTCGACGTCGACGCGGAGGGCGCAGTCGACCCGGAGCGCCTCGCGGCCGCGATCGACGGCGACACCGCACTGGTCTCGATTCACCACGCCCAGCACGAGATCGGCACCATCCAGAACGTGGACCTGCTCGTGGCCGCGGCACGTCGCGCCCGCGACCGGGTGCGGGTTCACGTCGATGCGGGCGAATCGCTCGGGGTGGTGGCGCTCGACGTGTCGGGATTAGGCGCCGACGCCGTCTCGATCGGCGGCACGGCGCTCGGTGCGCCTGCGTGGACCGGCGCCCTCTGGATCCGCCCCGGCGCGCGCCTGCGCCCGCTGATCGAGGGGGGTTCCCAGGAAGTCGGAAAGCGCGCCGGCCCGGTTGATCTCCCAGGAGCGGTGGCGCTCGGCATCGCCGCGGAGCGCACCCGGCGGGAGTGCCATGTCCGTGCGACAGCACTGCGCGCCGCAATGATGGCGCTCGGCGGCCCGATTCTCGACGTCGAGGGTGTCCGGCTCAACGGCCCCCCGTTGGCCGCGCGGCTGCCCGGGCATCTTCACGTGTCGGTGCGGGGCGTGACCGGCGAAAGCCTCGCGCTGGCGCTGTCGACCCGCGGGGTGTGCGTCGCTCCGGGTTCGACCTGCACGGCCGATGCCGGAAAGGCCTCGCCGACGCTGGAGGCGATCGGGCTCGGCCCGGAGTGGACGCACTCCGCGATCCTGATGACCGCAGGGCCGGAAACGACACCGGCCGAGATTACCGCGGCATGCGCGGCGTTCACCGACGCCGTCGCCCAGCTGCGGGCGATGAGCCCCGTCGACTGGTGACGCCGCCACGGATCATCGACGCACTTGGCACCCACTGTCCGGTCCCCGTCCGGTTACTTGACGCGGCGGCGGCCAAAGCCGCTCCGGGAGGGGTCATCGAACTCATCGCTGATGATCCGCTTGCCGAAATCGACGTTCCGGCGTGGTGCCACTCGCGGGGGCATTCAGTGGTGTCGATCATCCGGGACGGAGATGTCTGGACGATCACGATCGTCGTCCGCCGACCCCCGTCAACCGCGCCGCGACCTGACGCCCGTTGACAACGCCAACGACCCGGCCTGCGTACCGGCCGGGTCGTTGATCGGATGATTTCGGCACCGGAGGTCGGTGCCGCGGAGTGTCGCGTGGGCTACTGGCCGACGCAGATGTACGCGGCCGTTGCGTTTCCGTTGCTGCTGGAGCGATAGATCGTGAACGACGATGCGCTCGTGATGCTGACCGAGACCGAGCCCGCGCTCGACCCCTGGAGACTCGCGGTGCAGTAGTAGCTCGATGAGGCGAACTGCGCGTTGCTGGACAGGGTCACCGTACTGCTGTTGTTGAAGTTGTTGAACGAGGTCGTGCCCGTGACCATCTGCTGGTTCGACTGCTGGGTTCCGCCCGAGTTGTAGATCGGGACGATGCCCGCGGCACCGGTGGCACCGGTGGCGCCTGTCGCACCCGTCGCACCTGTGGCACCCGTGGCGCCGACGAGCGACACCCCGGCCGGCCACGCCCCACTGGCCTTCGGCCCGTACAGCGTGTCGTTGACGGTGTTGAGGTAGTAGTCGCCGTTGCTGCCCGTGCCACTCGCCGGAGCCGTGGTACCGGTCAGGAGCGGGGCGCCCGACGACCCGGTTGCCCCAGTGGCACCCGTCGCGCCGGTGGCTCCGGTCGCGCCAGTCGCACCGGTGGATCCGGTCGGGCCGACCAACGGGACACCGGCGGGCCACGACCCCGCCGCCTTCGGACCGTACAGCGTGTTCGTGGTGGTGTTGATGTAGAAATCGCCATTCACACCGGTACCTGCCGCAGGCGCGGTCGTACCGGAAAGGACCTGGGTCCCGGCGGTTCCCGAAGCTCCGGTGGCGCCGGTCGGACCGGTCGGGCCCGTCGGGCCGGTTGCACCTGTCGCGCCGGTCGCGCCGACCCCGCCCTGGTTCCCCTGAGGGCCGGTCGGGCCGGTCGGGCCGGTTGCGCCGGTGGCCCCGGTGGCCCCGGTGGCACCCGATGCGCCTTGCGGTCCGACAAGAGACGATCCGAGCGGCCACACACCGGCGGTCTTCGGGCCGTAGAACGTGCTGGTTGCGATGTTGACGTAGAAGTCTCCGTCCTGGCCGACGGCGTTTGTCGGAGCGGTCACCCCGGAGATCACCGAGTGTCCGTCGACTCCGGCAGCGCCGGTGTCGCCCTTGGCACCCGTGGCACCGGTGGCGCCGGTCTGCCCCTGGACACCCGTGCGCCAGTGCGCCGGTGTCGCCGGTGGCTCCCGTCGCGCCGGTGGCACCCGTCTGCACCCTGGACACCCTGTGCGCCGGTGTCGCCCTTGGCGCCTGTGGCTCCCGTGGCGCCGGTCTCACCCTGAACGCCCTGGATTCCCTGGATTCCCTGAAGGCCCTGGGCCCCGATCAGCACCACGCCAGCCGGCCATCCAGCGTCGGCCTTCGGGCCGTAGAAGGTCGTGCTCGAGATGTCGAGGTAGAAATCGCCGGCCGCGCCGGTTGCATCCGATGGCGCGCCGACCCCGGAGATCACCGAGTGTCCGTCGACTCCGGCAGCGCCGGTGTCGCCCTTGGCACCCGTGGCACCGGTGGCGCCCGTCGCGCCGGTGGCTCCGGACGCCCCTGTGACGCCGTGTGCGCCGGTGTCGCCGGTGGCTCCCGTCGCGCCGGTGGCGCCGGTCTGCCCCTGGACACCCTGTGCGCCGGTGTCGCCAGTGGCTCCCGTCGCGCCGGTGGCTCCGGTCTGCCCCTGGACACCCTGTGCGCCGGTGTCGCCAGTGGCTCCCGTCGCGCCGGTGGCGCCCTGGACACCCTGTGCGCCGGTGTCGCCGGTCGCGCCGGTTGCGCCCGTGGCGCCGGTCTGAACAACCTGAGCGCCGGTGTCGCCAGTGGCTCCCGTCGCGCCGGTGGCACCCGTCTCACCCTGGACACCCTGTGCGCCGGTGTCGCCCTTGGCGCCTGTGGCTCCCGTGGCGCCGGTCTCACCCTGAACGCCCTGGATTCCCTGGATTCCCTGAAGGCCCTGGGCCCCGATCAGCACCACGCCAGCCGGCCATCCAGCATCGGTCTTCGGGCCGTAGAAGGTCGTGCTCGAGATGTCGAGGTAGAAATCGCCGGCCGCGCCGGTTGCATCCGATGGCGCGCCGACCCCGGAGATCACCGAGTGTCCGTCGACTCCGGCAGCGCCGGTGTCGCCCTTGGCACCCGTGGCACCGGTGGCGCCGGTCTGCCCCTGGACACCCTGTGCGCCGGTTGCGCCGGTGTCGCCGGTGGCGCCCGGTGGCGCCGGTCTGCACCCTGGACACCCTGTGCGCCCTGGACACCCTGTGCGCCGGTGTCGCCGGTCGCGCCGGTTGCGCCCGTGGCGCCGGTCTGCCCCTGAACACCCTGAGCGCCCTGTGCGCCGGTGTCGCCGGTGGCGCCGGTGGCTCCCGTGGCTCCCGTGGCGCCGGTGGCACCCGTCTCACCCTGGACACCCTGTGCGCCCTGGACACCCTGTGCGCCCTGTGCGCCGCGCGCGCCTGCAGGACCAGGCAGCACTGACAGCGTCCATGCGACCTTTGTCTGACCGCGAGCGCACTGCCCCTTCGCGTTGGGGAAGTGGACGATCGGGTTCGCGCCCTTCGGGATGCAGAGAGTTACCGACGACGGCGCACTCGCTCCCAGGGCGAGCGCGCTCCCAACGATCATGACGCCGGCGACGGCGCCGGCAATCCCAAAGCGACTTGTGCGGTTCAAGGGTGCCATGCCCAACTCCATTCGGTGCATGCGGTGTTCAATGAACGGGAACGAGGGCCATTGTTGTGGGGCGCCAGGGCGAGGGTGCCCACCCATTGCGACGTCCTGGGGCTGGACGTTCGTATGGGAGCGCGCGAGGTCAGCCGCCGCATGGGTGGGGAACTGATCAGGGTCGCGCCGGGTCGCTCCCGACCCACGGGAACGTGCCGGAAGATGCGGTTTCGCCCGAGTACGGGCGGCTCAAGGCGGGTGCGCCGGAGCGCTACGCGCCGAGCAGCGACCGCCCCGTCATCTGCGCCGGCGTCGTCCAGTCCATCAACTCACACAGCGTCGGAGCGACGTCGCCCAGCGCGCCCGGCCCGAGTGAAAGCCCAGGTCGATCGATCCACAATGGAACCGGATTCGTCGTGTGTGCGGTGTTCGGCGAACCATCCGGCTCGAGCATGAACTCGCTGTTGCCGTGGTCCGCGGTCACCACGAGGAGGCCGCCCTTTGCCGCGACCTCGGCTCGGATCCGGCCCATGCAATGATCGACCGTCTCGATTGCCTGGACCGCGGCGGAGATCACCCCGGTGTGACCGACCATGTCGGCATTGGCGAAGTTCACCACCATCAGTTCGTAGCCGTCATCAAGACCGGCAATGACCGCGTCGCGAACACCGGTCGCACTCATGGCGGGAGCTTCGTCGTACGTCGCGACGTCCTGGGGCGACGGCACAAGTATCCGGTCTTCCCCGTCGAACGGCGTCTCGCGCCCGCCGTTGAAGAAGAACGTGACGTGGGCGTACTTCTCGGTCTCGGCAACGTGCAACTGCCGGCGACCGGCGTCGCTGACGGATTCCGCGAGTCCTTGCCGCACGTCCTCGTTGTCGAAGAGCACCGGCAGATCCCACTCGCGGTTGTAGCGGGTGAGCGACGTGAAGTGCACCGACGGGTGGTCTCTGCCGCGGTCGAACCCGTCGAAGTCCGGCTGTATGAGCGCCTGGGTGAGCTGGCGTGCGCGATCCGGGCGGAAGTTGAAGTACAGGACCGCGTCTCCGTCGCGGACGCGCCCTACCTCGGAGTCGCCGACGACGGTCGCGGGAATGAACTCGTCGCCGACGTTCGTCGCGTACGACTGGCGTACCGCGTCCGCCCCGCTCGCGGCGTGCCGTTCGGCGCGGCCCCACACCATCGCGTCGTAGGCCGTCGACGTGCGCTGCCAGCGCTTGTCGCGGTCCATCGCGAAATACCGGCCGCATACGGTCGCAACCGGAGCCAGTGCCTCAATCTGTTCGATTGCGGCCAGGCCTGCGTCCGGGCGCGTGTCGCGCCCGTCGGTAAACGCGTGGACGTAGATCCGTTCGACGCCCGCGTCGCGGGCGATCCCGATAAGCGCCAGCAGGTGCCGAGAGGCGGCATGGACACCGCCGTCTCCCACGAGGCCGACGAGGTGGAGTGCGTGCGCCTTTCCGACCCGCAGCGACTCGGCGAGGATCGGGTTGCTCGCCAGGGCGCCCGACGCGATCGCTTCGTCAATCCGCACCAGCATCTGGGGGACCCGGCGCCCCGCACCCAGGTTCAGGTGCCCAACCTCGGAGTTGCCCTGTTGGCCGTCGGGCAGCCCGACGGGAAGACCCGAAGCAACCAGGCGGCTGGAGGACCCTTCACGTGCGAGCGCATCGAGCTCCGGCGTCCGTGACAGTGAGACCGCGTTGCCGGGACCGGCCGGTGCAATGCCGAACCCGTCGATGACCACGAAGACCAGCGGACCCCGCACCACCGTGCTCACCCGGCCGCCTCAACGATCATCGCGAAGCTCTCGGGGTCGAGACTCGCGCCCCCGACCAGCGCCCCATCGATGTCGGGTGACACGAGCAGTTCGCGGGCAGTCGCAGGCGTGACACTGCCGCCGTAGAGGATGCGCAACCGATTCGCATCCAGCCTGGCTGCGGCGGCGACGCGAACATCCGCGACGGCCTCCTGGGCCATCTCCGGGGTTGCGGTCCGCCCGGTGCCGATCGCCCAGATCGGCTCATATGCGATCACGATGCGATCGACCTCGTTCGCGTGGACGACCGCCAGGATCGATTCGAGCTGCGCGGCGAGCACCTCCGTCGTGACGCCGGATTCGCGCTCGGCCAGTGACTCGCCGATGCAGATGATCGGCCGCAATCCCGCATCGAGCGCGACGCGGACACGCGCCGCCACCATCTGATCGGTCTCGCCCATCGCGCGGCGCTCCGAGTGCCCGAGAATCGTGCCGCGGGCGCCGCAGCTGAACACCATCGATGCCGAGATCTCGCCCGTATACGGGCCGCTCGGCTGGTCGCTGATCGTCTGGGCCGCCACCCACGAGGGGTGTCCGCGCAGTGCGGTCGACACCGGCTCCAGTGCGGTGAACGGCGGACAAACGACCACGTCGACCCCCGGCGGGAACGACGGCAGCCGGGTACGGAAACCCGCGCACCACTCACGCGCCTCGGCCGGGGTCTTGTGCATCTTCCAGTTCCCCGCGATGAGCGGGCGACGTCCGACCATGACTTCCTACCCCCGACGCTGAAGTGCGGCGACCCCGGGCAGCACGCGCCCTTCCATCATCTCGAGTGCTGCGCCGCCACCGGTTGACACATGGGTAAACCTGTCGGCGATTCCGAATTGGGCCACGGCGGCACCGGAGTCGCCGCCGCCCACGACCGTCACGCCGGTCGATCCGGCCATGGCGTCCGCCACGGTCCGCGTGCCGTCGGCGAAGGCCGGCGTTTCAAAGGCACCCATCGGGCCGTTCCAGAAGACGGTGCCGGCGTCGGCGATCACCTCGGCGTACGACGCCGCGGTTCGCGGTCCGATGTCGACACCCATCCACCCGTCCGGAATTCCGTCGCTGGCAACCACCTGAAGTTCGGCATCTCCGGCAAACCTGTCGGCCACCAGGACGTCGGACGGCAGCTGCAGCATGCAGTTCAGTCGCACGGCGCTCTCGAGCAGGTCGCGCGCCATCGCCTGCGCATCGGGACCCTCATGCAAGCTCGTTCCGACCGAGTCGCCGCTGGCAACTAGAAATGTGAAGCACATCGCCCCGCCCACCAGAACCCGGTCGCAGCGCTCGAGCAGCGACTGGATCAGGGGCAGCTTGTCGGAGACCTTCGATCCCCCGAGAACGGCGACGAACGGATGACGCGGGCGCTCAAGCAGCCCGCCGATGACCTCGACCTCACGCGCCATGAGCATCCCGGCGGCTGCCGGAAGCAGGTGGGCGACCGCCTCGGTGGAGGCGTGGGCGCGATGCGCCGCGCCGAACGCGTCGTTGACATACGCCGTAAACCCGGCGGCCAAGCGCGCGGCGAAGGCCGGGTCGTTGGCCTCTTCCTCGGGATGGAAACGCAGGTTCTCGAGCATCACGACTTCGCCCGGAGCGAGTGCGGTCACGCGTGCCGTGACCGCGTCACCGACGCAGTCCGGGAGCAACTCGACCCGCGGTACCGAGCAGCTGGGACAGGCGCGCGGCGCACGGCTCCAGCGAAAACTCCGGCTTCACCGCGCCCTTCGGCCGTCCCAGATGGCTGCAGACGCCGACGCCGGCACCGCGTCGCAGCAGCTCCCGCAGCGTCGGCACGCTGGCGGAGATTCGGGCGTCGTCGGTGATGCGGCCGTCCTCGAGCGGGACGTTGAGGTCGGCGCGCACGAGCACGCGCGCGCCGGTGAGATCCTCCGGCAGGTCGGAAAGGGTGACCAGCTCCATGCTACGGCAGCAGCCGCGTCGCGAGCTGGACCACCCGACACGAGTAGCCCCACTCGTTGTCGTACCAGGACACCACCTTGACCGTGGTCCCCCGCACCATCGTCAGGCCGGAGTCGAACAGCGACGAGCGGGAGTCGCCGATCACATCGCGGGACACGATCGGGGCGTCGGTGTATCCGAGGATGCCCTTCAGCGGGCCGTCGGCGGCCGCCTTCATCGCGGAGTTGACCTCGTCCACGGTCGTCTCGCGGCCGACCTCGGCCGTCAGGTCGACGATCGACCCGTCCGGCGTCGGGACCCGGAGCGCGAACCCGTCGAGCTTGCCCTTGAGGTGGGGCAGCACCTCACCGATGGCGCGCGCGGCCCCGGTCGAGGTCGGGATGATCGACAGCGCGGCCGCGCGTGCACGGCGAAGATCCGAGTGCGGCAGGTCGAGAATCCGCTGATCGTTCGTGTACGCGTGGCAGGTCGTCATGAACCCCTGCACGAGCCCGAACGACTCGTCGAGGACCTTGGCGACGGGCGCGAGGCAATTGGTGGTGCAGGACGCGTTCGAGACGACGTGATGGACGGCCGGGTCGTACTGGTCGTCGTTGACGCCCAACACGATCGTGATGTCGGGGCTCTTGGCGGGGGCCGAGATGATGACCTTCTTGGCCCCGCCGTCGAGGTGCTTGGCGGCGCTGGCGCGGTCGGTAAACAGACCGGTGCTCTCGACGACGACATCGACGCCGAGTTCGCCCCAGGGCAGGGCACCGGGATCACGCTCGGCGAAGACCTTCACGCGCCGTCCGTCGACGACGAGAGCATCACCGTCGGCCACCACCTCGCCCGGATACTGGCCGAAGATCGAGTCGTACTGCAACAGGTACGCCAACGTCGACGTGTCCGTGATGTCGTTGACGGCCACGATCTCCACGTCGTCGTTGCCCGCCGCAGCCCGAAAGACGTTTCGACCGATCCGGCCGAAGCCGTTAATGCCCACGCGTACGCTCATCTCGCCCCTTCATGACGGCCCTCAACAGTCCGGCGAGCCTACCAGACGCCCCCCGCCGTCCTGCGGGGCGCCACGGATCGGCGACCTGCGCCGGTCACGTCACCGACCGGCCCGTGCGCCGCGGCGCCCGCAACGTCGAAGGGGGGCCCGTAACGGGCCCCCCTTCGAGGAAACATTCACTCGGCGCGAGCGCCGTGTGACGTGATGATCAGCCCTCGGCAGCCTTCGGCTTCGGGGTGATGAGGGCGGCAACCTTGGCGGAAACGATACCCAGGATGCACCCGCAGATCAGAGTGACCAGCGTGTCGAACCAGACCCAACCGAACGTGGTCGAGATCAGGCCGCCAGCTGCACCGCCACCCTTCGCAGCCGACCAGGCGGCAACGGAGCCCTTGTCTCCACCGCCGTTCGGCACCCAGCCGTCAAGGCCGGTTGCGATCCACCACAAGAACACGGCCGCAAAGGCCGGGAAGGTACCGGCGACGTAGTACCAGTCACCGGCGATGAGGATCGCCACGAGGATGAAGGCGAAGATGCCGACCCACAGAGCGATGCCCCAGAAGTCCGGGAAGTCGGCCGTCTTGTACGACAGGTACATCGTGATCAGAGCGGCGACGGAACCGAACACGGAAGCGACAACGATCTTCCCGAAGGCAGCGTTGTCACCACCGGCACAGAAGAACAGGCCCCACGAGATGAAGGCGGTGGGGAGGATCAGATGAAAAGCATGAGGAATACCGACCGAGCCGGCCTTGTCAGAGCCCGACAGCGTGTACCAGTGGAACGTGAAGTTCAGGGAAAACTCCGTCCACAGGAACGAGAGTACGCCGACGACCAAGGCGAGCGGCAGAATTGCTTGAGCTCGTGCACCCATTGAGGTGTGACTCCTTGTGAATAAGCAAAAAAGGAAGAAATCCGCTCGGAGAACCCACGTGACGCACCGGGCGGATAACAGCTGGGACTCAGGAGCGTCCCGGATGTGTCATTGGTGACAATATGGAAGCTGCGAATTCGTTGCAAGCGTCACTTTCACGCAGCGTTAACTTGTTGCACACGAGAACTTCGTCTCCTGCACGCGACATCCTCCGGACGCAGCCGGGTCTCGACGAGATGTAACCCCCCTGCAAAGAATGGCCAATACGGTGCGACCAAGTGGTGTCGCGCCACGCGGTGCGGGCTAGGCGGGCGCCTCGCCGACGGGCGCGGCCGGACGAAGCGCGTCCCGGTCCTGCGTGAGGCCCAAAACCACGTCCGCGAGCGCCTGCGGACTGTGCCGAACGACGCCACCGGCATCGGCGAGCGGAGCCGTCACGACCCGGACTCCGAGCGCGTCCAGCCGCGCCCGGTCGATCTCCACGGGAACCTGCCCCATCGCCGCATAGGCCTCGATCGCCGCGGGGTCGAACTCGCCCTCGTGCAGCACCACGACGTCGACGCCGCCCGGTACCGCTTCGAGCACGCGCGTGACATGGTCGCCCGCGCAGAATCCGTCGGTCTCCCCGGGTTGGGTCATCACATTGCAGACGTAGACCCGCAGTCCCCGGGAATCGCTGACCGCGGCCGCGATCTCCGGGACCGCCAGGTGCGCGAGAACGCTCGTGAACAGGCTGCCCGGCCCGAGCACGATCACGTCGGCCCGCGCAAGCGCGGCCACCGCCGGCGGATACGCCTCCGGCACCGGGTCGAACCACACCCGCCGGCAGGCCGCGAAGCCGGCGGCGATGTTGGTCTCGCCGCAGACCACGGTCCCGTCGACCCGCTCGGCCCAGAGGCGCACCTGGTGCAGCGTCGACGGCATCACCGCGCCCCGGATCTTCAACACCCGAGAGCACTCCTGGATCGCCAGGTCGAAGTCGCCGGTGACCTCGGTCAGGGCGGCGAGGAACAGGTTGCCGAAGGGGTGCCCCGACAGGTCGCCGTCGGCAAACCGGTGCTGGAACAGGCGGCCCATCAGCGACTCGTCGTCAGCCAACGCCACGAGGCAGTTGCGGATGTCCCCGGGCGGCAGGATGCCGAGCTCGCGGCGCAGGCGGCCTGACGACCCGCCGTCGTCGGCGACCGTCACGATCGCGGTGAGATCGACCGGCGCGAGCTTGAGGCCGCGCAGCAGCGACGACAGCCCGGTCCCGCCGCCGAGTGCGGCGATCGACGGACGCGGCGCCATCAGTTGGCCCCCGGGGTCACGTCGGCGTCTTCGGGGGCGCGCAGCATCGCGCGGGAGATGTCGCGGTGGGAGACGGCGACGTCGAACTCCGGACGGCCGCGGTACCGCCGCGCCGCCGTCTCGGCGAGTACCACGCTGCGGTGGCGGCCGCCGGTGCACCCGAAGCCGACGACAAGGTGGCTCTTGCCCTCCGCCGCGTAGGCGGGCAGCAGAAAGTCCAGGAGCGATTCCAGCCGCGGGAGAAAGCCCTTCATCTCCGGCGTCGCGTTGACGAAGTCCGCGACGTCGCGGTCGAGCCCGGTCAGGGGCGCGAAATCCTTGTGGTAGTGCGGGTTGGTGATGAAGCGGACGTCAAACAGCAGATCGGCGTCCGACGGCGCCCCGTGCTTGAAGCCGAACGAGACGAACAGCACCTGCATGCGCTGGCGTTCGCCCTCGGCGAACATGGCCTCCGCGACGGTGCGCCGCAGATCCCAGATGTTGAGGCCGGACGTGTCGATGACGACCTCTGCGCGCTCACGGATGCCCGCCAGCATGGCGCGCTCACGGCGGATGCCGTCCTGAATCGTCCCGGCGCCGGCGAGCGGATGGCGACGACGCGTCTCGCGGAAGCGGTTCAGCAGATTGGCGTCGTCGGCCTCGAGGAACACGATCCGGGGAGTGACGCCCAGCTGGGTCGCGGTGATGTCGATCTCGACACCCAGATCGGTGAAGTACTCCCCGCCACGGATATCGCACACGACCGCGACCCGGTCCACGTTGCCCTCGTTGACGAACAGGCGCGCCAGATCGGTCAGCAGGCGTGGTGGAAGGTTGTCGACGACGTACCAGCCCGCGTCCTCGAAGACGCCCATGGCCTGGCTCTTGCCGGCTCCGCTCATTCCCGTGATCACGGTCAGTTCCACTGCCGTACCCCTGCCCTATTGCGGCGTTGCGGTCGCTCGCGGGACATCGTCTGTCTCCGGCGCCCGATGCAGATGTTCCCAGATCTCCCGAGCAACCTTCGGCGGGAGCCCCGGAACTCCCTCAAGCTCCTCGCGTGAGGCCTGGGCGACGCGGTCCGGGGTGCCGAAGTGCGTGAGGATGGCCTTGCGCCGCACCGGGCCGACGCCGGGAAGGGCATCGATCAGACTCCTGGTCATCCCGCGGCCGCGGGCGTTGCGGTGATGGCGGAGGGCGAAGCGGTGGGCCTCGTCGCGGATCTGGGTCAGCAGGCGCAACCCCGGCGAGGCCTCCGGCAGCAGCAGGGGCTGCGACCGGCCGGGCCGGAAGATCTCCTCGCGCTGCTTGGCCAGGCCGATCACCGGCACGTCGGGCGCACCCGCTTCGGCCATGCCCTCGAGCGCCGCCGAGAGCTGGCCCTTCCCGCCGTCGATGACGACGAGGGCCGGGCAGGCGCCGAACGAGAGGTCGTCGTCGGGCTCCCGCAGACGGACGAAGCGGCGGCGAAGCGCCTCCTGCATCCGGGCGAAGTCGTTCTGCCCCCCGTCGAAGCGCATGGTGAAGTGCCGGTAGTGCGACTTGCTCGGCGCTCCCCCCTCGAACACCACCATCGACGCCACGGCGTATGAGTCGCCCAGATTGGAGATGTCGTAGCACTCGATGCGGATCGGCGGGCCGTCCAACGCCGAGTGCCGCCTGCAGTTCCGCGAGCGCCTCGCGACGGCGCTCGCGGTTGCGCTCGTGGCGCCGACGCTCCTGGTCGACCGCCAGCTCGGCGTTGCGTTGCGCCATGACCGCCAGGCGATCCCGGTCGCCGCGCCCGGTCCGGACGTCGGTGCGCGCCCCGCGGCGCTCGGTCAGCAGCGCCGACAGCGTCGGAAGGGCGCCGATTGCCCGCGGAACGATCACGACCGGCGGGATCGCCATGGCCATCGCGTAGTACTCGATCGCGAACCCTTCGAGCACCGTTGCCGGATCCTCGTCCCCGACGGCTTCGAGAAAGAACGAGTGACGGTCGTTGAGCACGCCGTCACGGACCTGCATGACCTGGACATTGGCGACATCCCCGGTGATCGCGACCCCGAGGACGTCGAGGGTGCCGAGCTGGTCGGTGGCCGCGACCTGGCGCTCCATCAGGTGCCGCACCGCCCCGAGGCGGTCCCGAAACACCGCCGCCTGCTCATACTGCTGCGCACCGGCGGCCGCGCGCATCTGGGCTTCGAGCTCGTCTTCGAGACCGCGGTACCGGCCCGACAGGAACGCGATCGTCTGGTCGATCAGCGCACGGTAGTCCTCGCGCGAGATGTAGCCGACGCAGGGTGCCAGGCATCGCTTGATGTGGTAATCGAGGCACGGAACCCCGGACGGCCGCCCCGGCTCCGGCCCCTCGCAGGGCCGGCTCGGAAAGATCCTGCCGATCAGCGACAGGGTTTCGCGCACTTTCGAGGCACTGCTGAACGGCCCGAAATACAGCCGCTCGCGCTTGTGCTGCTCACGGGTGAAGTAGACCCGCGGGTATTCCTCGTCAAGACTGATCGCGATGTACGGATAGCTCTTGTCGTCGCGCAGCTTGACGTTGAACGGCGGGCGGTGGCGCTTGACGAGATTCGCCTCGAGGATCAGCGCCTCGGCCTCGGTCGCGGTCACGATCGTCTCGAGACGGGTGATCCGGGAGACCATGTCGTCGATCTTCGGATGCTGTCCGGAACGCGCGGTCATCGGATCGGGCGCGTCGGCGTCTCTCGGGTGCGGTCAGCGGGGCCTGGAAGTAGCTGAGCACGCGCCGCCTGAGCGACTTGGCCTTACCGACGTACAGCACGCGGTCGTCGGCGTCGCGGTAGACGTACACCCCGGGGGCATCGGGCACCGCGCCGAGCTGCTCGCGCAGAAGGGTGATCTCAGCCATCGTCGTACCTAGGGTAGTCCACGCCCGGCCGCCGGGACTCAGGTGTCGGTCGCCGGCTGTCGCGCGGACACGACGGCGACCACGTTCGCACCTGCCGCGCCGCGGGTCATCGAGACCAGCGCGCCGACGACGGCGATCGCCGCGCCCACTCCCATCGCGACGCGGTACCCGTCCAGGTAGTCCTGGGCCGACGTGCCCGACACCGAACCGCCGAGCAGAACGCGCCCGCCCGCAGCGCCCAGGTACGCCGCGGTGATCGCGCCGAGCACCGCGATCGACATCGACTGGCCAAGGCTGCGCATCGTCGTCAGGACACCCGCGGCCACGCCCAGGGACGCATTCGGCGTGGCGTTCATCGCCGCGGAGGTGTTCGGCGAGCTGAACATGGCCATTCCGAGACCGATCGCGATCAGCGCAGGGAACACGTGCACCAACGGCATGCCGTCCGGGACCATGGCCAGCAGTCCGAGGCCGGCGGCGACCAGGACCATCCCGCCGGTACACAAGAACCGCGATCCAATCCGGTCCGAGAGGCGCCCGGCAAACGGCGAGAGCGCCACCATCACCGCCGGCTGGACGATCAAGATCGCCCCCGTCTGAACCGGGCTCATTCCCGCCGAGACCTGCAGGGCGATCGCCGTCAGCGCGATCGATGCGAACATCGCGGTGTAGTTCAGGAGCGCGGCCGCGTTGGCCGCGGCAAAGACGCGGTTATGGCGAAACAGCGACAAGTCGAGCAGCGGATCGGCGATGTGGAGCTCGGCGACGATGAAACCGACGAGCGCGACTACGGCGATTGCAGACAGCGTCAGGACCCGCGCGCTCGACCAGCCCCACGGTGCACCGAAGGTCAGCGCAGTCAGCAGGCACCCCAACCCGACCGCCAGCAGCGCCGCGCCGACCAGATCGATCGCAACGCGTCCGGTGCGACGCGCCGGATCGAACAATGGCCGGGCGACGGCGAGGGTGACGATGGCGACCGGCACGTTGACGAAGAACACCCAGCGCCAACCGAGGCTCGACACCAGCACGCCACCGATCAGCGGACCGGTCGACAGCCCCAGGTAGACGGCGGTGACGTTGATGCCGATGGCGCGCCCCCGCTCCCCGGGCGGGAAGACCGTGCTGACCAGGGCCGTGGCGGTACCGGTGAGCATCCCGGCACCGATGCCCTGCAGCGACCTGGCGACCAGCAGCCATGAGGCGTCGAAGCTGGCCCCGGTCAGCAGCGAGGTGATCGCAAAGATCGTCACCCCGGTGCGCCACACACGAAGACGCCCCAGCTGGTCGGCGACGCGGCCGGACGGGACCAGCATCAGGGTGTAGGTGAGCAGGTAACCGGCCTGGACCCAGAGCGCCTCGGAGAAGCTCAGGTGCACCTCGCGACCCATGTCGGGCAGGGCCACCGACACGGCACTGAAGTCGAGCGGCGACATGAACGCACCGACGCATGTGACCCACAGGACCAGCCAGCGCCGGTCGATGATCGATTGGCTGGCGGGGCCGGTCATGGTCGTTCGCAGGCGATCGTCACCACGTCATTGTGCAACGAACGACGGAGCACCGCCCGCGCGCGCGCGCCCGACGATGCACGAACACATGTTCCGTCCGAGGCCGCGGCTAGCCTGAAATGCCCGCCCGCAGACCGGAGGTCACCATGCCCGTCGATCACCATCCGTCCCGCCGCCGGCTTCGCGCCTGCGTCGAGGAACTCGTCGCCGCCGCCCCGGCGGGGATCACGACCGGACGCCTCCGCGACGAGGTCAGCCGGCGCGTCCACCCGACCGGCGGACCGACCCGCGTCCCGGTTTCGATCCTGCCGATCCTCGGCCAGCTGCTGGTCGAAGGCCGGATCGACGAACGCGACGGCGTGTGGATGACACACGCGCAGTCGTCGGCGATATCGCAGCCCCTGCACCGGCGCCAGGCCGCCTGACGCGCCGCGCTCGCGTCAGCGAAAGCGGCGGCTCTCCCGGATGATCCAGATGATCACGACCGCCAGGACGGCGATCAGGGCGAGCACGCCGAGTGACGTGATGATCGGGGCCAGCAGCGGGAACCCGAACAGCACCAGCGCGGCGATCCCGATCCCGCAGGCGATGACGACCTTGCGCTGCCACGACGGAATCACGTACCACGCCAGCTCGTTGGCCCGAAAGTACTGATAGGCGAACACCACGATCGCCACCAGGAACAGGACCGTGATGATGCGATTGAGCGAAAACGCCACCGCGAGAAAGGTCCGCTGGGAGACAAACACCAGGCCGGCCAGCGCCAGCATGATCACGAGATTGCGGATTCCGGTGCGGCTCATCGACAGCATGCTATCGGCGGTCCCGTCGCGGGGAGCGGATCAGCGGGCATCAAACGCGGCGCAGCGCAGCACGGGCATCGGCGGGTATTTCGGCATCCGCGGGTTCTGCTCATGGACCCGGCACCGGGAGTAGAGCGCGCCACGCGCCGGGACGAGCTGCTGATAGCGACACCTGTCGCACAACCCGCGTCCCCGCCGCCCGGACGGCTCGGGAAACTGCGACGTCGTCAGCCGACCGTCCCGACGATGTCGCGTGCCAGCAGCGCCGCCGCGATCTCGGTGACGGGCAGATCGCCGATCTCGTCCCCGTGCCGGGCGCGCACCGACGCGGTACGCGACTCCACCTCGCGGTCGCCGACGATCAGCAGATACGGCACCTTGTGCAGTTCACCGTCGCGGATCCGGCGTCCCATGGACTCGGCACGAGAGTCCGTGTCGGCCCGCAGACCCTCGGCCCGCAAGAGATCGCGGATCTCGTCGGCGTACTCGCGGTGGCGGTCGGCGACGGGCACGATACGCACCTGCTCCGGGGCGAGCCAGAACGGGAAGTCGCCCCCGGTGTCCTCGATCAGAATTCCGAGGAAGCGTTCGATCGATCCCAGGATTGCGCGGTGGATGATGACGGGTCGCTCTTCGCTGTCCGTCTCGGAGGTATAGGTCAGGTCGAAGGCCTCGGGCATGGAAAAGTCGAGCTGGCACGTGCCCAGCTGCCATGACCTGCCCATCGAGTCGGTGACCTGGAAGTCGATCTTCGGTCCGTAGAACGCGCCGTCGCCCGGATTGAGTTCGTAGTCGCGACCCTCCAGCGCCTGCGCGAGCGCCGCCTCGGCGCGATCCCACATCTCGATCGTCCCGGCCGCCTTGGCCGGACGCGTCGAGAGCTTGGTCTTGACCTGATCGAATCCGAATCGTCCGTAGAACCGATCGATGAACTCGATCACGGTGCGGACCTCGTCGTGCACCTGGTCGAGACGGCAGAAGATGTGCGCATCGTCCTGGGTGAAGGCGCGCACGCGGAAGAGCCCGTGCAGCACGCCCGACAGCTCATGGCGGTGGACGTGCCCGAATTCCGCGAGGCGCAGCGGCAGCTCGCGATAGCTCCGCCGCCGGCTCCGGAAGACCAGGCACGCTCCGGGGCAGTTCATCGGTTTGACCGCGAAGCCCTGCTCGTCGACCTGGGTGAAGTACATGTTCTCGTGGTAGTGATCCCAGTGGCCGCTGCTCTTCCAGAGCTCCTCGCTGAGGATCATCGGCGTCCGGATCTCCTGGTACCCGAGCCGATCGAGCTCCTGGCGCACCGCGGCCTGGATTTCGTTGACGACGATCATCCCCTTGGGCAGGTAGAACGGGAACCCGGGACCGGCGTCGTCGAAGTGAAACAGCTCGAGGTCGCGCCCCAGGCGGCGATGATCACGGGCCTTGGCCAGCTCGACGCGGGCCAGGTACTCGTCCAACTCGGTCTGGGTCGGAAAGGCGGTCGCATAGAGGCGCGTCAACATCGGGTTCGTGCTCTCACCGCGCCAGTAGGCGCCGGCGACCGACAGCAGCTTGAACGCCCCGATGCGCCCGGTGTCGTGCAGGTGGGGCCCCTGACAGAGGTCGATGAACCCGTTCTGCTGATAGATCGACACGTCGGTCTCGCCCCGCCCCGCCAGGAAGTCGACCTGATCGACCTTGTACCCCTGGTCGCGCGCGGCGAAGAACTCCCGCGCGGCCGCGACGTCAAGCACCGACCGCTCCAGTGCGGCACGGTTCTTGACGATCTTGCGCATCGCGGTCTCGATCGCCGGGAAGTCCTCCTCGGAGAGGGCCCGCGGCAGCTCGAAGTCGTAGTAGAAGCCGTCCTCGATGGGCGGTCCGAATCCGAAGCGGGTCCCCGGGAACAGTTCTTGGACGGCCTCGGCCAGCACATGCGCCGCCGTGTGTCGCAGGACATAGAGGTAGTCGTCACCGCTCTTGGAGGTCACAATCGCGAGGTCGGCACCGTCGGGGAGCACGCGGGCGAGGTCGCGGATCTCGCCGTCGACTTTGACGGCGAGCGCGGCCTTCGCGAGCCCCGGGCCGATCGCGGCGGCGGCATCGTGGCCGGTGGCGCCGTCCTCGAGCTGCAGCGGCGTTCCGTCGGGCAGGGTTACGGTGATCACGGTGGTGGATGGTAGCAACGCGGACCGTGCACCCTCGGGCAAAACCGGGAATGATAGGGCCATGGCCCGCCTGCATACGCCGCTGTGCGATCTGCTGGGAATCCGCACCCCGATCCTGTTGGCCGGAATGGCCGCCGGACCGTGCACGCCCGAACTCGTCGCCGCAGTCAGCGGCGCGGGTGGTCTGGGCGTCTTCGGCGCGACCGGCATGAGCACGGATGCGTTGGTCGCCGACATCGCCCGGGCACGGGCCCTCGGCGCCGATGCCATCGGGGTCAACGTGCAAATCGCCCGCGCCAACGCGCCACGGACCGAGGCGTCGGCCCTCACCGCGGCCCTGGCCGACGTGCGTACGGCGCTCGGGCTCCCGACCTCGCCGCCGGACACCCCGGCCCCGCCGACGCCTGCGAGCCCCCGGGACCTGGTGGCCGCGGCGCTCGCGGCCGGCGCGACGGTGGTCGCGACCGGCCTCGGCGACCCGGCGGAGATCGCCGACCTGGCCGCGGCCGCCGGCGTCCCGGTGCTGGCGATGGTCGCGTCCGTGGACGAGGCCCGGCGCGCCGTCGAGTCCGGCGCGGCCGCCATCATCGCGCAGGGTGCCGAGGCGGGCGGGCACCGGGCGTCGTTTGATGTCCCCGCCGACGGGCGCGTCCCGTTGGTGGGCACGATGGCGTTGGTGCCCCAGGTCGTCGATGCCGTGACCGTGCCGGTGATCGCCTCCGGCGGGATCATGGACGGCCGCGGACTGGCGGCGGCGCTCGCGCTCGGCGCCCAGGGGGTTTCGCTGGGAACACGGTTCCTGCTCGCCACGGAAAGCGCGGCATCGGCAACCTATCGCCGGCGCCTGGCGGGGCTTCCCGAGACGGGCACGGTCGTCACCGACGCCGTCACCGGACGCCCGGCCCGGTGGGTGCGCAATACCCTGACCGAGACGCTCGAACACGGGCCCGGCCATATCGGGTGGGGACCGCAACGGCGGGCCCTCGACGACATTCGCCGCGCGGCAAACGAGCGCGACGCGCCGGAGTATCTGCCGATGCTTGCCGGACAGGGAGCGGGGCTCGCGCGGGAGCGGCCGGCCGCGGAGATCGTTGCCGAGATCGCCGCCGATGCCGCCGCGGTGATCGACCGGCTCGGCGGCTAGCCGACCTGCAGCATCGGTCGCGGCGGCCCCGATGCATCCAAGAGCAACTGGGTGCATCGGAACAGCGCCACGGCCCGTCCGTCGTCGCGGTCCACCTCCGCGTCCCATACCTGCGTGGTGCGTCCGGAATGCACCAGGCGCGCCGTGCACCGGAGAATGCCCTCGGTGGGCGCCCCGACGAAATTGGTCTTGAGCTCGACCGTCGTAAACCCGGGAGCGTCATCGGGAAGGGTGAGCCAGCACCCGAATCCGCACGCCGTGTCGGCGAGCGCCACGATGCTGCCGCCGTGCAGGAAGCCGTTCGGCGCCATCAGGCGCGGCTCGACCCGCATCGTCGCGACGACGGTCGGCAGATCGTCGCCGTCCACATCGATGCCGAGCAGGCCGACGAGCCCGCCGGCCGCGGCGGCGCGGAGCGCCTCCAGGCGCGCCGTCCGGTCCGGTGCGCTCACGGGGCCTCGCACACGAGGACGACGCGATCGCCACGGATCTCGACGACCAGCGCACCGGTCCCGCCGAGGTTGGCGTCCGCCCAGCGCACGACCGCGTGCGCGCCGTGCTGCTGCGGATCAGCCCAGAGGCGGCCGCGATCGTCGGCGAAGTAGCTGCGGGCGTGTGCCGCAGCGCCGTCGCCGGCGAGTGTGCCCTCGCCCGACAGCCAGACGGCGTCGTCGCGGAGCAGCGCCGCGAGCCCCGCCGGGTCGCGGTGCTCGAGAGCGTGCATCAGGGCGACGACGGTCGGGCGCGCCGCGGCGGCGCGCTCGGCATCGGTCGGATGTCGGCGATCAGTGGCCACGTGGGTTCTCCGGGGTCGGCAGGACGGGTGGCGGTCCGGTTCAGGCGATCCGGCGGTGCGGATGCCGGGCGGCGAGTTGGTCGATCTCGAGCGCCACGCTGACCGCGTCGGCCTTGGCGGTACCTTCGGCGCGGTCAGCGACATGCCATGCCTCGCGGGACAGATATGCCAGACGTGCGGCGGTGTCGGGCAATTCCAGGCTCTGACGTGCCTGCGAGATCAGCGCGCGCAGGATCTCCTGGGTCTCATCCGGGCTCCAGTTTGCGGGCCGTCGCGGATCTTCCTTGTTCCGCGCGATGAGCCACCAGCAGAACATGATCAGGGGCAGTTTGGCGAGGACGACAAAGATGACCAGCCACGCGAGCTTGAGTCCGGCATTGCCGGAAAACAACGCCACGAACAGCATGAACCCCGTGCCGAACATCGCGAAGAAGATCAGCACGGCAACCGTGACGGCCATGCGGCGGAGCCGAACGCGCCCGTTCGGCTGGAAGTAGAAGTTGTTCAGCATCCGTCCGGTACCCGTGTCCGACCCGCAGTGCAGGCCGCGCTGGGCCGATCTTGCCACAGTCCGCGCAGTCGACGGACCCGACCCGTCGGCCCGTCACCCACTGCGTTCGCTGGTTACGACAAACCGGCCAGCACGGCCGCGAGCGGGCCGGGTGCCTCGAGCGGCACCAAGTTGCCCGCGTCAGGCACCGTCGTCACCGGGATGCCGGCCCACGCACCCCCGTGTGCCCCGTCGTCGGCCCCCGCGATCACGATCCGGGCGACCCCGTCCGCACCGGCGATCGGCACCGAGGCGAGCGCCGTGGTCAGCGCGCCCCAGCCCTCGTGGTCGAGTCGGGCGTACCGGTCCCGGGCATAGCGGGCACCCCACCCGTCTCGGGCCAGCGTCGCCGGTCGGAGCACATCGGCCAGGTGCACGGCGTCCGGCGCCGTGCCGGGGACCGCGTCACGCGGTCCCACGAGGGCGACCGCCGTCACCCGTCCGGAGACGGCCCCCGCCAGCGCGAGCGCCAGCGGGGCCGTCGTCCCCTGGGTCACGATCACTGCACGCTCGAGCCCCGTCGCGTCCATCACCGCCACGAGATCCGCCACCAGCGCATCGGCACCTCCGGACAGCGGAGCACCGACCGCCGCGCCGGCGCCGCGCAGGTCCGGAGCGACGGCGCGGCGTCCGTCCGGAAGCGCGCGCATGAGCTCGCGCCACATCCGTCGGTCCAGCTCCGGCGCATGGAGCAGCAAGAGTCCCTCCGCCCCCTCGCCGACGTCGGCCGCAAGCGTCTGATGGTCCGCCAGCGGCACCTCGACGACCGGCAACGGCAGCGGCAGTCCACGCTCCTCGAGGACGGCCCTGACGGCCCGCAGCGCGTTCAGCGCGCGCGGAAAGCCCGCGTACGGAGAGATCTGCTCGCACAGCTGGATCAGCTCCTCCGCGTCCGCGCCGCACTCGATCGCGGCCGGCACATGAACGCCAAGCTGGTTGTCGGCGCCGCCAATGGCCGCGAGGACTGCCACCGTCAGCAGTTCGCGCTCGCGCGCCGGCAGCCCGGAACGCGAGAACACGTCCGCGAAGATGAATTCTTCGACGCCCGCGGCCAGGACCGGCGACGCCTCGCGAACACGCCCGGTCGCGACCGGTCCCTTGCCGGAGGTGGCCCGCCCGAACTCACGACGACCGATTTCTCCGCGATTCACGCCCCGCTCCTTGTCGTTGGTGCACGGTGCCGCCACACAGACGGCACCCGGTCGCCACTAGGCCAGCACCCGCACGTGCTGCCATCGAATGAACGCCTCGAGCCCCGGGCGCCCGAGCTCGCAGCCGACGCCCGATCCCCGCCAGCCCGCATACGGCGCGTAGGGCACCACGACGCGCCACCCGTTGATGACCACGGTGCCGCATTCGATCGCATGCGCGACGTCCTGGGCTCGGCGAAGGTCACGCCCGCAGACGTACCCGACCAGGCCGTAGTCGGGCCGATTCGCCTCCGAGATGGCGTCGTCGAGCACGTCGTACGGCATGACGGCGACGATCGGCGTGAACGGCTCCTCGTCGACGAGGCGCACGCCGGGGACGGCTCCGGTCACAAGTGCCGGCGCGAGGCGGTTTCCGCCAAGGTCGTCGCCACCCTCGACGCGGGCGCCGCGGGCGCGCGCGTCGTCCAACAGCAGGCGATGACGCACCACCCCGCGGTCGGTCGCCATCGGGCCGAGCACGACATCGGCCATCCGGATCCGGAACTGCTCCAGAAAGGCATCCTCCAAGTCGCGGGGGACGAGGACCCGGTTGACCGAATAGCAGGCCTGTCCGGCGTTCGCGTAGCCCTGCGTGATGGCCACGTCCACGGCGATATCCAGGTCGGCATCGTCCAGCACGACCAGCGGCCCGTGCCCGCCCAGCTCGAGGCTCACCGCCTTCAGCCGCGGCGACGCCCAGCCGGCGATGATCTCGGCCACGCGACGCGAGCCGGTAAATGCGACCTTGTCAACCCCGGGGTGGGTCGCCAGCGCCTCGCCGACGAGCGGACCATCGCCGGTCACACATGACACGACCCCGGGCGGAAGGCCCGCCCGGTTGGCGACCTCGCACACCGCACGGGCGGCCAACGGCGCCTCCTGGGCCGGCTTGACGATCACGCAGCATCCGGCCGCGAGCGCGGGCGCGAGCTTCCAGATCACGAGGGCCACGGGGAAGTTCCAGGGCGTGATCGCCGCAACGACGCCGATCCCGTCGGGACGGATCTCGCTACCGCGCCCGCCGGACCCGGCCGGCAGCACCTCACTCCACAGCCGCTCGGCCTCTCCGGCGAAATGGTGGACGACCTCGCAGGCGCGCGCGACTTCGGCCTGGGCCTCACCGAGGGGCTTGCCCTCTTCGCGGTGGATGAGCTCGGCGATGCGCCCCGCCTCGTCGTCGAGGGCCCGGGCAAATCGGGCGATCGCCTGCCCGCGCTCCAGTGGCGACGTGCGCCGCCACGCGCCGAGTGCCGCCCGCGCAGCGACGACGGCCGCGTCGACGTCGCCCTTCGCGGCGGCCGTGACCTGCGCGATGGGTGCACCGGTCGCCGGGTCGGTGACGTCCATCCAGGCATCGGTGGCGATCTCCTCGCCGCCGATGATGAGTCCGAAACGCGGCACGTCCGCGCTCATACGACCGCCCCTTCCATCCCGCGGTCGTAGGTGTCGGCCGTGACGCCTTCCTCGCGGAGCTCGACCTTGCGGACCCGCTCGGTCGGCGTCTTCGGGAGGTGCTCCATGAACCGGATGTACCGCGGGATCGCAAACGCAGGCATCTTCGGTTCGAGGAAGTTGGCCAGTTCTCGCGGCGTGAGGTGGCCCGACCGCGTCACCACGCACACCAGGATTTCGTCCTCCGCGGAGGCACCCTCGTGGGCGTGGACGCCGATCGCGGCCGCCTCGAGCACGTCGGGATGCGACATGACCGTGCGTTCGACCTCGACGGAGCTGACGTTCTCGCCGCGCCGGCGGATGTAGTCCTTGAGCCGGTCCTTGAAGTAGAGGTATCCGTCGTCGTCCATCTCGCCGAGATCGCCAGTGTGCAGCTTGAGATTGCGGAAGTCCTCGGCCGTCTTCTCCGGCATCCCGACATAGGCTCGCATCACGATGTTCGGGATCTTCATGTCGACCACGATCTCGCCTTGGCGACCGGGCGGAAGCGGCAGATCCGTGCCCGGCTCGACGACGGTGACCTCGAATCCGGGTGTCGACACGCCGCAGCTGCCGGGCCGCGCCGCGATCCCGGGCGGATGGTAGGTCACCATGCCCGTTTCGGTGAGCCCGTATCCCTCGATAAAGCGGATCCCGAAACGCTCCTGAAACTCGTAGTAGATGTCCTTCGGAGCGGGCATGGCCATGATGCGGGTCACGCCGTGGGCCCGGTCGAGCCCGGCGGGTTCGGTGTTCCAGATGAAGTAGTTGATCGCCGAGACGGTGTTCAGGATCGTCGCACCGCACTCGGTGACGTTGGTCCAGAACCGGGTCGATGAATAGCGGGCGTCGAACTGGACCCTGCCGCCGGCAAGGAGCGCCGGGTAGGCGTTGAGCACCTGCGCGTTCGAGTGGAACAGCGGCAGGCAGCAGTAGAAGACGTCGTCTTCGGTGACCTCACAGACCTCGTTGTAGGTCCGGCCCGAAAAATAGTCCGAGGCGTGCTGCTTGATCACGCCCTTGCTCCGGCCGGTCGTTCCCGAGGTGAACATGATGCGGGCGTCGCCGGTCCACGTCAGCTCGACGCCGGGATCGCCGTCCCCGGACTCGCCGATGAACTCCTCATAGGACTCCCACGCCCGGCGCGGAGCCGGACCATGTGCCGCCCCCGTCGGAACGACGACCACCCGCTCCAGCGAGGTCAGTTCGTCCGACACCGCGTCGAGCTCCGCCAGGAATGTGTCGGCGATGATGAGCATCCGGGCCTGCGGGAGGTTGACCGCCCACGACAGGAAGTCACCGCGGTAGGCGGTGTTGATCGGACACTGCGCGGCCCCCGAGGCCAGGATCCCGAACCAGATCTCCAGGTGCGGCTCCATGTTCGGCAACTGCGTCGCCACGACGTCTCCGGCGCCGATGCCGTGCCGGGCCAAGGCGTTGGCGACACGGTTGGTACGCGAAAGCATCTGCGCGTAGGTGATCCACTCACCGTGCTGGAACCGGAAGTAGGGGCGGTCGGGGTGCGACTCGGCCCGCGACCGCAGGATGCGCGGCAGTACCCATTGCTCCGGGTCTTCCCGCCGGTACCAGTCGCTCCACTCCGCCCGATCCGTGTGCGTACTCATTCGTCTCCCCGACCGTCTCGAGGGTGCGGGCACACCATGGGGGACTGCGGCCCGGACCATGTCGAATTCGTGGCACACGGTACAGAGTCCAACCTGCCCGTCGCCAGAGCGCGCGCGCCCTTGTCGGCAGGACCGGCCCCGGCCCCGGCGAACGAACAGCCAGCCCCCGGAGCGCCGTGCGCTGCGGTGCCCGCCCCCGCCGCCACAAACCCGCCATGAGCGTCGACGTCTCCATCCTCGAAACCGCACAGCCTCCGGCGCTCGGCGCCGGACGGTCGCCGGCGGCCCTCATGTGGCGCCGGTTCCGCGGCAATCGGGCCGCGTATGTCTCCCTGATATTCCTCGTGGTGCTGACCGTCGCGGCGATCGCCGCCCCGCTGATCGCCGATCTCGTCGGGCACGGGCCGAACGATCTCTACCGGACGTCGATGCTCGACTACTACGGCGACCCGAAGGGACCGACGCTGCACTTCTGGTTCGGTGCCGACGGATCCGGGCGCGACTTGTTCGTGCGGGTCATGTACGGCGCCCGCGTCTCATTGATGGTCGGCGTCGTGGCGACGGGCATCGCCGCGGCCATCGGGGTGGTCTTCGGCTTGTTCGCCGGCTTCCGCGGGGGAGCCCTCGACACGCTGCTCTCCCGCACCTCGGATGTGGTCCTCGCCCTTCCGATCCTCTTGTTCGCGATCGGGCTCTCGAGCGCGTGCTCGACGACCGCCCAAGGGTGTGTCGGCGGTGCGGTCACACCGGGGCTCAACCTGGTGATCGTCATCATCGTCATCTTCTCGTGGCCGGCCATGTTCCGCATCGTGCGTGCGACGACGCTGTCGCTGCGGGAGTCCACCTTCGTCGAGGCCGGACGGGCCGTCGGCATGAGTGGCCGAAGCATCATGTTTCGCGAAGTGCTGCCGAATCTCATATCACCGGTCGTGGTCTACGCCGCGCTGATGATCCCGGAAAGCATCCTGTTCGAGGCTTATCTGTCGTTCCTCGGCCTCGGCGTCCCCGACACCACTCCGTCGTGGGGGGGGATGCTCGATCAGGCCAGCCAGCTGTACACCACCGCGTGGTGGTTGATGGTGTTCCCCGGACTGTTTCTGCTTGCCACGATTCTCGCGTTCAACCTTGTCGCCGACGGCGTCCGCGACGCGTTCGACCCCCGAACAACGAAATGAGCGATCAATGCCGATAGCCCCCGGACCCGCCCGCCGCGTACGCGCGTCGGGAATCGGATTGGCGATCTGCCTGGCGGGCGCCGCGACCCTTCTCGCCGCCTGCGGCGGGTCCTCGGGATCGGGCACCTCCGGCGGCGGCACCCGCGGCGGCACGTACCGAGTCGAGGCGACCGACTTCGGCTTCTCCAACAACTTCGACCCGACCGGCGAGTACACGACCAACGCGTGGGGGATCTACCGGGGCCTGTTGATCCGCACCCTCGTCGGTTACAAGATGGTGGCCGGCGTCCCGGGCAACCAGTTGGTGCCCGATCTGGCGACTGCGGTTCCGACGCCGACGGCCAACAACACGGTCTGGAGCTTCACGCTCAAGCCGGGCATCCGCTTTGCACCGCCGGTCAACCGCCAGATCACCTCGCAGGACGTCGCCTACGCATTCCAGCGGATCGCGACGCCGGCACTCGCGGCCCAGTACGGGTTCTACTACTCGACGATCGCGGGTATGGACGCCTTTGCGTCCGGCAAGGCGAAGACGATTTCGGGCATCACCACGCCGAACGCGCGAACGATCGTGTTCCACCTGACCCAGCCGACACCCGACTTTCTCTACCGGCTGAGCCTCCCCGCCGCCGGCCCGATCCCGCGCGAGGTCGCCAAGTGCTTCACGGCCCCGGGCGGGTATGGACGGGACCTGGTCTCCAGCGGCCCCTACATGATCCAGGGCAGCCAGAGCGTCAGGATCTCCAGCTGCGGTGCGATCACGCCGATGTCCGGCTTCGACCCGGCGAGCAAGCTCATCCTCGTCAGGAACCCGAACTACGACCCCGCGACCGATTCCACGGCGATGCGCACCGCGCTGCCGAACACGTTCTCGTTCACGATCAACACGAATCAGCGCGACATCTTTGACCGGATCCTCGCCGGGCTCGCCGACGACTCGCTCAACGCGCCGCCGGCCAGCATCGTCGCCCAGGTCGCCGGCAACGCGAGCCAACGTCACTTGATCCACTCGGGGCTCAGCGACAGCACCAAGTACATCTCGATGAACCTCACCAAGGCGCCGTTTGACGATATCCACGTCCGCAGGGCGGTCAACCTGATCATGGACAAGGTCGGCCTGCAGCAGGCCAACGGCGGCCCGCTGTTCGGTGAACTGGCCACCCACATCGTTCCCAACACGATGTACAACGATGCGTCCTCGATCACCGGCTACGACCCCTACCCATCCCCCGGATCATCGGGGAGCCTGAGTGCCGCCCAGGCCGAGATGCGCCAATCCAAGTACGACCCGAAGCACGACGGCCTGTGCGACGCGTCGGCGTGCAAGAACGTCTTCACGATCGCCGTCAACACCAGCCAGGACACCAACGAAATCCCGGTCGTCCAGTCCGCGTTGGGCAAGATCGGGATCACCCTCAACCTTCGGGCGCTCCCGCCCTCGTCCGCGGGCGCCACGGTCGGGACGGTTGCCAACAACGTCCCCCTGGCACTCAGCCAGGGGTTCGCCAAGGACTACGCCGACCCGTCGACGTTCTTCACGCCGCTGTTCGCGTCGTCGAGCATCGCCCCGACCGGCAATCTCAACGAATCCCTCGTCGGCCTTACTCCAAGCCTCGCGCAGCAGCTCGGCGTCAAGATCCCGCAGGGCGTTGAGATCCCGAGCATCGACGCGAAGATTGCAGCGTGTGATGCGATCCCGACCGGCGACGCACGCCAGTCCTGCTGGATCGCCCTCGACAAGTACACGATGGAGAGCGTGGTCCCGTGGGTGCCGTACCTCACCCAGCACGACATCCACCTCCTCGGCTCCGATGTCACGACCTGGGACTACGACCAGTCGAGCAACACCACCGCCTACTCGCATGTGGCGGTGGCCGCGAACAAGTAGGGCTGACCCCACGCCCACGCGCCGCCCCGGGGCCGGAATCGGACCGCGGGCGGCGAATGGATCTCTGTCATGGGCCGTTACATCATCCGCCGGCTGCTTTGGACGCTCGTCGTCATCCTGATCGTCACCTTGGTGACGTTCGTGATCTTCTACGTGCTGCCGTCCGGCGATCCGGCGGTCCGCTTCGCCGGCAAGCAGCCCACCCAGCAGGTGATCGACCAGGTCCGCAGCAATCTCGGGCTCAACCACGACGTCGCGATCCAGTACCTGCTCTACCTCAAGCGGCTCGCCGTCGGCGACAAGTACGGGTGGCCGGGCTTGGGATTCTCATACGGCAGCGGTGAGGCGATCGCGCCGCAGCTGTGGCAGCGGGCACAGATCACCCTCGAACTCGTGCTCGGGGCGGCGGTGATCTGGATGCTGATCGGGATCCCCGTCGGCGTCTACGCCGCCTTGAAGCCGCGCAGCGCGTTCGACCGCTCGAGCCTTGTCGTCGGCCTTGTCTTCATCTCCACCCCGGTCTTCTGGCTCGGCCTGGTGCTGCTGTGGCTGTTCTGGAACACCCTCGGCTGGCTCCCGGGCACCGGCTACGTCCCGTTCACGAGCGATCCGCTGGCGTGGGCCGGCCACATGCTGATGCCGTGGCTGACACTCGCACTGGCGTTTGCGGCGATCTACGCGCGGATCATCCGCGGGAAGATGCTCGACACCCTCGGGGAGGACTACATCCGCACGGCCCGCGCAAAGGGGCTCTCGGAGCGCCGCGTGGTCAGCCACCACGCGTTGCGCGCAAGCCTCGTCCCGATCGTCACGCTGCTGGCGGTCGATGTTGCGACCCTCATCGGCGGCACCGTCGTCGTGGAGACGATCTTCAACCTCCAAGGTCTCGGCAGCTGGGTCATCTACGGCGCACTGAACCAGGATCTGCCGGTCACGTTGGCGGTCACGCTGGTGGCGACGATCGCCGTGAGTCTGCTGAGTCTCGTGGCCGACGTGATCTACGCCTACCTCGACCCCCGGGTGCGGCCCAGATGAGCGCCGCCCTCTTGGAGATCGAGGACCTGCACGTCACGTTCGCCTCTCCGCGCGGCCCGATCCGAGCCGTCGACGGCCTGTCGCTGCGGGCCGAACGCGGCACGACGCTCGGCGTTGTCGGGGAATCCGGATCGGGCAAGAGCGTGACCTTCCTGGCGGCGATGCGCCTCCTCGACCCGGCGACCACGACCGTTTCCGGTCGCATCCTGCTCGACGGCACCGACCTCCTCGCGCTCCCGGCACGGGACATGCGCGCCGTTCGCGGCCCGCGCATCGGGATGATCTTCCAGGATCCGCTCTCGGCGCTCCATCCCCTGTTGCGTGTGGGCGATCAGATCGCCGAGACGCTGCGCGCGCATGGCGACATCAGCCGGCGCGACGCGTCCGGCCGAGCCGTGGACGCGCTGCGGCGCGTGGGGATCCCGAGCCCCGACGAGCGCGCGCGCCAGTATCCGCACGAGTTGTCGGGCGGCATGCGCCAGCGCGTGATGATTGCCATGGCCCTCGTGCTGGAGCCCGAACTGTTGATCGCCGATGAGCCGACGACCGCGCTCGACACCACCGTCGAGGCCCAGATCCTGGCCCTGATCGACGAGTTGCGGACCCGCACGGGCCTCGGCGTGGTGCTCGTCAGCCACAGCCTCGCGACCGTCTCCCAGGTGGCCGATACGGTCGCGGTGATGTATGCGGGCCGGGCGATCGAACGCGGACCCTGCGGCGACGTGTTCGGCGATCCGCAGCACCCGTACACCTGGGGGCTGCTCGACTCGCTTCCGGTCCTCGACGCCGGCCACGAGCCGCTGACGCCGATACCCGGTGCGCCGCCGTCGCTGTCCGCCCTGCCGCCGGGCTGCCGCTTCGCGCCGCGGTGCGCGTACCGAATGCCCGCCTGCCGTGAACGGGTCCCCGACCTCGTCGAGCGACGTGGCGGACACGCCGATGCCTGTGTCTTGCCGAGCGACGGACGCGAAGGCCTGCGGCGTGCGGCAGCGACCCCTCCGATGCCGACGGGGTCGGGCTCATGACCGATCCGGCACCACTCGTCGCTACCGACGGGCTCACCAAGCGCTTTCCGGTCACGCGCGGCATCCTCTTCGCCCACACCGTCGGCCAAGTCCATGCCGTCGAAGGCGTCGACCTCGCCGTCCCGCGAGGCCGCACACTCGGGATCGTCGGCGAGTCGGGGTCCGGCAAATCGACGACCGCCCGCATGATCGCGCGCCTGATCGACCCGACGGCGGGCACGGTCGCGCTCGATGGGGTCGACATCACCCACGTCCACGGTGCCGATCTCCGTGCACTGCGACGGCGGATCCAGATGGTCTTCCAGGACCCGGCCGGCGCCCTCAACCCGCGGCATACGGCCAATCAGATCGTGGGCGCACCGCTGCGCGTCCACCGTATCGGCGGAGATCGGGCGACTCGGGTCGCCAGCCTCTTGGAGCGGGTCGGCCTCAGCCCCGACCTCGGCGACCGGTACCCCCACGAGTTCTCGGGCGGACAGCGCCAGCGGATCGGCATCGCCCGCGCCCTGGCGCTCGAGCCCGAGCTTCTCGTGCTCGACGAGCCGGTCTCGGCGCTGGACGTCTCCGTACAGGCCCACATCCTGAACCTGCTGACCGACCTCCAACGCGCCCACGGGATGACCTACATCGTGATCTCCCACGACCTGGGCGTCATCCGGCATTTGGCCGACGAGGTCGTCGTGATGTATCTGGGCCGCGTCGTCGAACAGTCGGACGCCGCATCGATTACCGCACCGTCGCATCCGTACACGGCCGCGCTGCTGACTGCGGCACCGGGGCGGCCCGGTGCGGCCCACCGGCGCCGGATTCTGTTGCCCGGAGACCCGCCGTCCCCCATCACGCCGCCGAGCGGATGCGCGTTCCATCCGCGCTGCCCCAAGGCACGCCTGATCTCCGGCGACCCGCAGATCGTGCCGGAGCGCTGCAGAACCGACGCGCCCCCGCTCGAAGCGATCGGGCCCGGGCGGCGCGTGGCGTGTTGGTACCCGGTCGCCGCCGTCGACGATCTCGTCGGAGCGGCGGAGGCGATGTCCGCCGTGTCGGCCTGATCGGACCTCACGCCGCCGGAATCGCGACCTCGACGGCGTCGGAGCTCAGCGCGTCCACGATCGCAGCGGCGGCCGATGCAGGATCGCGCCCGGGCCCGAGGCGGGGCGCGATTCCCGCCAGAGGCCGATCCGCAAGACCCGTTGCCAGGTGTGGCGGGCGCGCATCCAGCACGCGGATGCCGGACCGCCGGAGTTCTCGCGCAAGCGCGCGGTCGAACGCGGTGAGCGCGGCCTTGGATGCGGAGTATGCGGCCATCCCCGCCGTCGGGTCGTCGGCCACGACGCCGGAGACCATCACCAGGGCGCTCCCAGGGCCGAGCACCCGGGCGGCGGCGCGGGCGAGCCGGATCGGACCGAACACGTTCGCCTCGAACAGGCGCACCAGCACCGCGTCGTCGAGTTCGGACAGCGGACCGAACGCGACCGTGCCCGCGCAGCAGATCACCAGATCCAGGCCGCCCAACAGCGCCACCGCCTCGCCCACGGCCTGATCGGCGGCCGTCGGCTCGGAGAGGTCGAGTCGGATCTGGGGCGCACCCACCTCGTCCGCGATCGCCCGGAGCCGGGCCGGATCCCGTCCGGTGACGGCGATCAGCGCACCCTGCTCGCGGAGCGCCCGTGAGATCGCGCCCCCGAGCCCGCCGCTGGCACCGACCACGAGAGCCCGAGTGTGTGAGAGATCCATACTCCCCACGCTACCGGCCGCGACGATGCCCGTGCCGGTCATCGGACCGTCGCCCGGGGCGCCGATTCGCAACCCGGACTAGTGTTGACAACCGATGACGGACCCGCTCATTCACATCGATCTCTACGGCGACCCGGCGTGCCCGTGGGACTTCGTGGCAGAGGGTGCACGATTGCGCCTGCGCTGGCGTTACGGCGACGCGATCGTCTGGGAACACCGGATGGTCGGCCTGTCCTCGACGCCCGACGAATACGCCCGACGCGGGGTGAGCGTCACCGACCTCGCGCGCGGGCGCGCCAGCATCCGTGACCGCTTCGGCATGCCGATCGATACGACCCCGGCGACGCGATTCGCGGTGACCGTCGTTGCCTGCCGCGCCGTCGTCGGCGTCCGACGGAGGGCGCCGGGAGCGGTCGACGCCTTCCTGCGGGCGTTGCGCGTGGCGGCAATGTCGACACCGTCAGAGGTCGACGACCCGGCAACGATTGCGGGGGCCGCCGCCGCCGCAGGGCTCGACCCCGCTGAGGTCGCCGCCTGGGCGGCGGAACCGGGGACCGACCAGGAGCTTGCCCGCGACATGGCCGATGCCCGCACGCCCAGCCCTGCCGCGCTCGCCTTCCGCGAGCGCCTTGCCACGACGCTCGACGGCACTTGGCGGTACACGTGCCCCAGTTACCGAATCGCCCGCGGCGCGACGGTGCTCGACGCCCCCGGGTTCCAGCCCGCACGGGTGTACGAAGTGCTCATCGCGAATCTGGCACCCAACCTCGTCCCGCGGCCGGAACCCACCGATGCGTCCGACGTGGTCGCATGGGCCCCCTATCCGCTCGCCACGGCGGAGATCGCCGTGATCATGGAATCCGATCAGGACACCGTCCGCAGGCAACTCGTGGCCTCCGGCGCCCGGGCCCGGCCGATGGCCAACGATGCCTACTGGTCTCCGGGCCCGGCAGGCGTGTCCCAGCCGGACGGCTCGCCGAGCACCGCCGCCGCATAGCTGTACATGGCAATCCCCGATGCGGTGCCGACGTTGATGCTCCGCGTCGATCCGTACTGCGGGATGTAGACCACTTCGTCCGCGGCCTTGAGTGCCTGGGGCGAGACACCGATCTGCTCCTGGCCGAACACCAGCACGCTCTTGGGGTGCCAGCGGTACCCCATCATGCTGACCGCGCCGGGGAGGTTGTCGACGGCCACGATGCGCATGCCTTCGGCTTTCAGCCGTCCCAGGAGCTCGGCCTCGTCTGTGGTGTGGTGGACGTGCTGGTAGCGGTGAGTCCCCATCGCGCCGCGGCGGTCGAAGCGGCGCCGTCCCACGATCCAGACCTCCCGCGCCAAGAACGCGTTGGCGTTGCGGATCGCGGTCGCGATATTGAAGTCGTACGCAAAGTTCTCGAGCACGATGACGAACTCGTGCCGGCGGGCGTCGAGCGCGGCGACGATCGCGTCGTGCTGCCAATACTTGAAGTGGTCGATCAGATTTCGGGGATCCGCCAGCGCATCGTCGGGCGGAAAGTTCGGGTTCTCGGAGACGGTCATGGCGCGCCGACAATAGCGCGGGTCCGGTAGCTGCCGTACGGACGCCTCGATTCTGGGAAAGTGTCGCAATCCGATGACCGCGACCCCTGACAGACCGACCGCGCGCGACGTCGACCAGCTCGAGCGGCTGCGGCGATTCGTCGCACCGTCTCGCGGGGTGGTGGTCAAACGTATCGCGGTCCTCACGCTCCTGGCCGTCTGCCTCTACGTCTTGGGGCCGAGCGTCCTGGCCACGCTCGATGCGTGGCCGCAGGTCACCAAGATCTCCTGGATCTGGCTGTTGGTGATGCTCGCTGCCCAGGTGCTGGCCAACGCAAGCCTGATCTGGCTCCAGTCACTTGCGATGCGGACCCGCGACTGGTTTGCCGTGGTCACCGCGGAACTCGCGGGCGGCGCAATCAGCCGGGCGCTCCCCGGCGGCGGCGCCGCAGCTGCGGGGCTCCAGTATTCGATGCTCGTGCGCGCCGGCATCCCGGCGGCGTCGGTGGCATCGGGACTGACGGCCGCGTCGCTGCTGACGCTGGCGACGGTCTTTGTCCTCCCGGTGGTCAGCATCCCGGTCCTGATCGCCGGCGGCACGATTCCCAACGGGCTCGCGGATGCGGCGTGGCTCGGCCTGGCGATCTTCGCCGCGATGGTCGCCGTCGGCTGGTGGGTGCTCGCAAGTGACCGACCCCTCATCGCCGCCGGACATGCCGTCGAGCGGGTGGTGGCGAAGGTCCGCCCGAAGCGCCCGATCCGGGCGGGGCTGCCGGGTCGGCTCGTCACCGAGCGCGACGACCTCCTGCATGCCCTCGGCAGCCAGGCGCACTGGGCGATCATCGCCTCGCTCGGCCGCTGGCTGTTCGACTACCTGACGCTGCTCGCCGCACTCACCGCCGTCGGGGCAAACCCCAACCCCGTGCTGGTGCTGTTGGCGTTTGCCATTTCGCAGATGCTGGCGGCGGTTCCGATTACGCCCGGCGGCCTCGGAATCGTGGAAGCCGGCCTCGTCGCCACGCTCGCGCTGGCGGGCATCGGCGGAGCCGATGCCCTGGTGGCAACGTTCGCCTATCGGCTGTTTTCGTACTGGTTGCCGATGCCCGTCGGCCTCGGCGCATGGATCATGTTCCGCCACCGCTACGGCGCCAACGGCAACGGTCACAACCCGGCGACGCCGTCGGCGCACCCGAACGGGCGGTAGCCGGAACAGCCCGCCGGCCACCACGCCCACCGCCCGCCGGACCGATCCCGGGAGGGTGCGGTCAACGTCACCCGAATCGATGGGAGACCTCGTCCGGCGCGACTATTGGACCTGCGCGTGCGCGATCGGGTTCGACGTCGGCTGAGACGACCCTCCGGACGGTTCTGCCGTCACAGCCACAACATCGCCGGGAGCCACCGCACCGCGGATCGGAACACTGCCGACGCCGTGGGCAAACAGGCCCGCAGGGCGGGCCGCGCCACCGTGAATCACCCACATCTCATACGTGCGCCCGGACGGGAGCGGCCCAAAACCGGCTGCGTCGAGGACGGCGCGGTGATCCGTCACGACCACGGCGCCGTGCACGCCGACAAGCGGCACCGTGCGGGACAAAGACGTGTTCTGGGGGAGCGCCAGCAGCGCCACGATGAGCACGACGGCGAGCCCTCCGGCAATCGCGATGCGCGGCCCCCACCCCGACAGGGGTGCCCAGCTCCAGCGCCGGCGACGTGCCGACCCGTCGGCAGGTGCCGGGGCGGGCGCAGCCGGGACACGCGGCTCACCGGCGGCCGCGGCGAGGATCGAGGACCGCAATTCGGGCGGGGGCAGACGTCCGGGAGCGGCGAACGCCATCGTCCCGAGCGTGTCGAGCAACCCGACGTACTCGCGCCGGCAGTCGTCGCAGGCCTCCAGGTGCGCGTCGATCTCCCGCGCGCGCGCCTCATCGGACTCGCCAAGCGCATAGGCGACGAGGTCCTCGTCGTGCAGATGTCCGGAGGTGGGGTTCATCGCTCGGCCTCCAGCAGCGTACGCAAGCGCCCGAGTCCCGTGAAGGTACGGCGCTTGACGGTGCCCAGCGGCAGCCCGAGGCGATCCGCCAGTTCGGACTGGGTGTACCCGTCGAAGTAGGCGAGTTCGATCACCTCACGCTCGCCATCGGGAATCTGGCGCAGCGCGCGCACGAGGCGCTCGCGCTCGAAGACCACCCAGGCCTCGTCTTCGGCGGATGCCGCGACCTCCCGCATTTCCCGCTCAGTGCCGTCATCGAACGGTTCGTTGCCGACGACCCGGCGTTGCTCGAAGCGGACCCGATCAACCGCCCGGCGGTGGGCGATCGTCAACAGCCAGGTCCGGGCCGATCCACGGGAGGCGCGGAAGTCGCCCGCCGTCCGCCACACCGCGAGAAACGCCTCCTGCGTTGCTTCCTCGGCCAGCTGCGCATCGCGAACGACGCGCAGCGCAAGGCTGTAGACGATACGGCCAAAGCGGTCGTAGAACGCGCCGAGTGCGTCGTCATCGCCACGCGCGATCTGCGCGACGAGCGCTTCGTCAGACAGGTGCATGGCGTCCATGTTCGATGTCGTGCGGCGCACGGCCGCGGTCCCGGTCATGCCAGGCATTCGTCGATACCGGGCGATCGGTTCGCCACGGAATCACTCCGGGATCCCGCGCGAACCGAACGGCGCTCACCGGCGAATAGGCGACATCAACGCCACGACCTGGAGTGTGAATCCCATGACCAGTACGAACCGCGCCGAGTTCATCTCGCGCAGCGCCAAGGGCGGCCTTGCGCTGGTGGCCGGCGGCTCGGTGCTCGCAGAAGTGTCATCGCTTGCCGTCGCGTCGGGGGTGACGGATGTCGAGATCGCGAAGCTCGCGGCAACCGCCGAACTGCTCGCGATCAACTTCTACACGCACGCAATCGGCTCGCGCAAGTTCACCGATCACGATGAGCGCCGGTACCTGCACGAGGCCCGGTCTGCGGAGATCGCCCACTACGACGCGCTCCGGGGAGTCCTCGGCAGCGCCACGCCGCGGGGGCTGCGCTTTCGTTATCCCGTCGGCGCGTTCCGCAGCCGTCTCGCGATCGCCAAGCTCGGCGTCGCGCTCGAGACCGCATTCGTCGGGGCATACCTCGGCGCGGTGACGACACTCCGATCGGACAAGTTGAAGGGCGTCGCGGCGTCGATCGCCGCATCGGAATCTCAGCACCTGAGCGTGTTCAGCGATATCGCGCTGAACAACCCGATCGGTCCGGCCTTCCCGAAGTCGTTCTCGGCGGCAAAGGCAACCGCCGCCGTCTCGGGCTTCATCGCCTGAGTCACGTGCACACGGGCACGCCGCTGCCGGTGACGCCGGTGGCGGCGTGCCTCCTCAACCCAAGGAGTCATCGTGTTTGATCTCTCGCCGATCCACATCATCCTCGCCCTCGGCATCTGCCTGGTGGTCGCCGGACCGAAGCGCCTTCCCGAGCTCGGCAAGAGCCTGGGCCGCAGCATGCGTGAGTTCCGTTCCAGCTTGGGCGGGCTCGACACCACCCACTTGCCGCCGACTGCCGCAGCCGAGCCGGTCGACGAGACGCCGACCACGGAGGCGTGACATGCCGCGCCGGTTCGCGCGTCGGGTGCTCCCAATCGCACCCGACGCGGCGCTCTCCACCGAAGAGCATCTCACCGAGCTTCGCCATCGCCTCCTGGTCTGCGCGGCGGTTGTCGCGGCCGCGTTCACGGCCATGTACCTGATGCGCAACCACCTGATCGCCCTGCTCACTGCCCCGCTGCCGCGAGACCACCGCGTCCTGACGACGTTCTCGCCGACTGAGCCGTTTACGACCACCATGGGTGCCGTGTTCTGGGCGAGCATCGTCCTGAGCCTGCCGGTGCTCATCTACCACGCCTACGCCTTCGCCGCGCCGGCGCTCTCGACGCCGTCGCGTCGACGCATGATGGCAACAACCGGCGCGTTGTCGGTCCTGTTTGTCGGCGGGGTGGCGTTTACCTATGTGGTCGTCCTGCCGACGGCGCTGTCGTTCCTGCTCGGTTTCGGCGGCCCCGCCTTCGCCGTGCAATTGCGCGCCAACGAGTACCTCTCGTTTGTGACCACACTGCTGATTGCCGGAGGAATCGTCTTCGAGCTGCCGGTGGTCATGTTCGGCCTCGCGCGCGTCGGCATTGCCGATGCCCGCGCCTTCACGCGCCACCGCCGCCTGGCGATCATCGTGATGACCGTCGTCGCCGCGATCCTGCCCGGTGGCGATGCCGTGAGCATGCTGATGCTCCTCGGCGCAGAGGTCATCCTCTACGAAGTCGGCATCGTGGCCGCCCGAATCGCGGGCCGCTCCTCGATCGGAATGGCCGTCGGGGAGGCCGTCTGACCGCCGGACGGCACGTCATACTCGGCCGGTCCGCGCGCCGCCGGCGCAACGGGCCGGCCGAGACGTGACACCGACGACATGGTCTGTTTCGTTGGGGATTGGCGTGTCGATGCCGATGCATGTCGCGCCACACAACCAAGGAATCCCCATGTCATCGATCTTTTCCTTTCTTCCGCCTCGTGCTCGCCGTGCTGGCGATCGCCGGCTATTGGATGGTCTTCCAAAAGGCCGACCGGCCCGGATGGGCTGCAATCATCCCCATCTACAACTTCTATGTGATGTGCAAGATCGCGGGCCGCCCGGGCTGGTGGTGGGTGCTGCTGTTCATCCCGATCGTGAACATCGTGATCGCCATCATCGTGGCGATCGACCTTGCCAAGTCCTTCTCCCGCAGCGCGGGCTTCGGCTGGGGCCTCGCGTTGCTGTCGTTCATCTTCGCCCCGATCCTCGGGTTCGGCGAAGACCAGTACGCCGGTCCCGCCGCGGCGTAGGCTCGAATCACGGCAATGCGCTCCGGGGTGCGATCGCGCCCCGGAGCGCGCGCTGTCCTGCGGATGGCGCGGACCGCTCTCCCGGTCTGTCGCTGCGACGACGAGGTGACCTGTGACGACCCGCCCGGCAATCGACGTCGAACGCGTCGATTTCATCTCGGTGCCCGTGACCGATCTTGCTCGTGCGACGGCCTTCTATGAGGACGTCCTGGGGCTTGAGCGTGTCCCCGGCCGGAGCGCGTGGCCCGAGTTTACGATCGGCAACGTCAGTCTGTACCTCGTCGACCCTTCCCAGATGGGCCGGCCCTTTGCGGGGCCGCACAGCGCCTATATCGCGCTGCGGGTTCCGAACGTGGCGGCCGCCCGTGCCTCGCTCGAAGCGCGAGGGGTGGTGTTCGACGGGGACATCTTCGATACCGGCGTCTGCCATATGGGGTTCTTCCGCGATCCGGACGGCAACGCGTTGATGCTCCACCACCGGTACGCACCGCCGACGGCCCCCGAACACGGCAGCTGAACGCCGCCAGGCGGGGCGGCGGCGCGCGCGCGTCCCCCGACGTCCCGCCGCCCCGTCGCGGGCGTCCCGGGCGGTTCGGCCGCGATGTCGGATCCCGACGGACCGATGCATTGCCGGCGTGTCACGCGAGGGCGGATCCCGTCACCTCGTCTGGCGTCCGCGGATGTGACATCGCCGGCCATTGACCAGACGGCGTGGCGCCCGTAGCGTTCGGGCGTCGTCATATCTAAGGACTTCGATATGAGCACATCCATCGCGGGCCCGATGGCCGCGACCTGTTGTTCGCCGCACGCCGGTCTCCGCACCGACTTCGATGCCGCTGCCGTCGCGGACGTCGCGGCCGCGCTCGCGTCGCCCGTTCGGGTGCAGATCCTCGACGTCCTCGTCCGCAGCGAGTCAGAGGTCTGCCGGTGCGAACTGCTCGCGCTGTTCGACATCGGGCAACCGTCGCTGTCGCATCACCTTCAGCGCCTCGCCGCGTCCGGACTCGTGCGGGTCGAGCGTCGGCACCGCTGGGCCTGGTATTCCGCCGACCGGACACCCCTCGCGGGACTCGCCGAGTGGATCCGGTAGTGGCCGCCGATCTCCAGCGCCCGGTGCTGTGGCGGCGCGCAGTCGGTGAGGCCATCGGTACGGGGATGCTCGTGTTCGGCGGATGCGGGGCGATCGTGACGAACACCGTCCACGACGGCACCCTCGGCACCGTCGGCATCGCACTGGCGTTCTTTCTGGTCCTCCTCGCCGCCATCGCTGCGCTCGGACACATCTCCGGTGCCCACTTCAACCCCGGCGTCAGCGTCGCGTTTCTGGTCGCACGTCACCTCCCGGCGCGTGAGTGTGCGGCGTATGTCGCTGCACAGCTGATCGGGGCTACGGGCGCGGCGCTGCTCCTGCACGGGATCTGGCCCTCGAATCCCGCGCACCTCGGCGCAACGGTCCCCACGGTGGCCGACATCAGGGCGCTGATCGTCGAGTTTGTGCTGACCGCGATCCTGATGTTCGTGATCATGAGCCTGGCGACCGACACGCGTGCCGTCGGGGCCCCTGCCGCCTTGGCGATCGCTGCAGTCGTGGGGATGGCCGCCCTCGCCTTCGGACCGGTCACCGGGGCGTCGCTCAATACCGCACGCTCGTTCGGGCCCGCGTTGATCAGCGGCGAGTGGCAGTCGTTCTGGATCTACATCGTCGGGCCGATGGCCGGCGCGCCCGTCGGCGCCCTGCTCTACCAACTCATCCGGGGCGAGCACTCGCCGCACCGTCACCCCGATTCCGCGGAGACCGCCGATGGCGACCGTCCTGTTCGTCTGCCTGCATAACGCGGGACGCTCGCAGATGTCGGCAGCGCTGTTCGAGCGGGCGGCGGGCGGCCGTCATCGGGCGCTGTCGGCCGGCACCACCCCGGCCGACCACGTGCACCCCGAAGTCGTGGCGGTGATGCGGGAGCCCGGGTTCGGCATCGAGCTCGCCGACCGCGTACCGCAGCTGCTGACCGATTCTTTGGCGCGCCAGGCCGACGTCGTCGTGACGATGGGCTGCGGTGACGCCTGTCCGTATCTCCCCGGCAAGCGGTACGTGGACTGGCAACTTCCCGACCCGAAGGGACAGCCCGTCGCCGACGTCCGACGTATCCGCGACGACATCGCCGGACGGGTCGACGATCTCATCCGCCAGCTCGATCGCGACGCGCTCAGCTAGCTGACGGGTCCGTCCGGCGTGCTACCGGGCCAGCGCCCACCGGAAGAGCCGCACGGGTGTCAGGCGGGGTCCGCGGGGTCAGTCCACGTGACGACGCCGCGACGGCCGGTCTCCTTGTCGCGCAGGAGAAACACCACGATCGCGCCGATCACGAAGGTCAGCACCAACGAGAGCAGGAAGCCGAGTCCAAGGCTGTACCCCTTTCGCTGCGCCCACCCGCCGATGAGGAGCGCGAGCACGAAATAGGCGATGAACGCGATCGAGAAGGAAGTCATGCGCGGGACCCTACAGGGATGCCGAAGCGCGCCTTGGCGTCCGCTTACCCGCGATGACCGACGCTCCCCGACCGCATCACGGCATCGCGTCGCGCAGGCGCGGCGGCAGTCCGTCAACGTCGATGTCCCAGGATCCGGTCTCGGGAGACCGGCTGTTGCGCAGCATGATCTCGATCCACCGCTGCGTAAGATCCGCCAGCGAATCGGCGCGCGGACGGGTGACATCAGCCCAGTCTCGCGGCTTGTAATGGACGGCCACCTCGCGGTGAGACGTTGCGAGGTCGACAAACAGGACATCGCCGCGCTCATTCTCCGCGATCGGAAGCCATGCGAAGTTCCAGACCGGACAACCGCCGCGACCGGGCGCCGGCGACTGCGGACGCCCGTCGTCGGTGAGGCCGGCCGCGACTTCAATCTCGATGGCACGCGTGACCAGGGACAGGTCGAGGCTTAACGCATTCAGGTTGACCGGAGACAGGTTCGGCGGTCCGTAGTCCCGGGATCCGTTCCGCCACCCGAACCAGGTGACGATCTCGGCCGGAGCCGGCAGTCCGGCCGTGTTGAGCGATCCGATGACCTTCCCGGCTGGCAGCCCGCGGTGCAGCCGCTCTCCGTCATCGGCCCCGTGGGCCTTCCAGGCCTGCTCGAGAATCGATAACCACGATGCGAGGACGGTGGTCACAGTGAGCACCAATCGCAGTCCCGGCCTGGAATCCGATCCCGACCGTGACGGCTTCAAAGCTTCGTCTTAGCACTTACGGAATCAATATGGAACGCGACCCGTCCGGCAGCGGGAGGAATGGCGCACCGCCCGATCGGCGACGCGCGAGCGTCGCCGTGAGGTTCCCGGCATCGGACCGCAGTGCGACTCGGCGGTCGCACGAGTTACCTCCCGGGCGCGTCCATCGCGCGCCGGACACGCCCGTCACCCCGCGATTGGCGGCCCCGGCTCGGACTCGGGCTCGACGGTGACCCCGCCCCATCGCTCCGGGGGCACGTCCTCGAGAGTCTCAGAGAACGTCCACCGGTGCCCGGCGAGATCCTCCGCCTCGTATTGCCGTTCCCCGAAGGGAAAGTCGGTCGGCTCCATCACAATCCGCGCGCCATGACGACGGGCCCGCTCGCAGTGCGCGGATGCGTCATCGACCCGAACCATGACCGAGTGCGTGACTGCTCCGGCTCGTGGCGCACGCCGCTCATGGCGCTCGTCGCCAAGAATGACCGCGCCGCTTCCCGCGTGCATTTGCGAGCGATGACTCTCGCCAATCCGTACACGCTCTGAGAATCCGAACGCGTCCGCCAACCAGGCCACGGCTGCCCGAACGTCCGGGTAGATCAGCACCGGCACGACTGGCGCCGACGGAACCGACCGATTTCGCCTCATGGCACCACCGTACTCCGGGCGCGGCCGCTCCTACGCGACGACGTGCCACGACGATCGGTCCCCGACGTTCACGCACCCACGGGCCGCAACCGGTCTCGATATCCCCGGGCCGACCCCGCCTACGCCGGCACAGAACGCCACGCCTCGAGCGCGGCCTGCGCACCGGCAAAGCGATCCGCCCCGCCGGTCCACGAACGCAGAACGTCGATCGGCACGGAGGCCTCCGCGGTCTCGACGTGCAGGAACTCGAGCCAGGAGGTTCCCACCGGGTGCGCCGGGCGGAACCGGAGGACGTCTTCGCGGCGGAACCGGCGCGTGCGGAACTTGTTGCGGACAATGAGGACCCCGTCACACGTCTCAAGGGAGACCACAAACAGGCGCACGAGCATGAACACCCCGGCAACACACGCCGCGATCAGCATCCACGACAGCGGTCCGGGAAACGTCGTCACCGAAGCAATCGCCATGATCGCCGTGACAACGCACAGCAGCGCGGCACCGATGACCCTCCCTGCGAGCGGCGGTCGAATATCGATCTCGTTCGTCATTGCGCACCCAAGGTCGGCGACGGGCACATTGCACCGGTCGGCGGTCAGACCCTGCTCAGTCTGTATCGGCCGGGCCCGCGGAAATCTCCATGCCGCGCAGGGCACCGGCGCGCGCGTGGCGAACGCGACGGGTCGCGCCTCGTTCGACCGGGGTGACACCCGGGGATCCCGTCGCAGTGCGCGATTCCGCTGTGCCCATGGAGACCCCGTTCGGGGCCAGTCGCCGTCGACGGCGCGACCGCCCCCCGGTCCTGCAGGGGGAATAGTCTCGAGCACTGCGGCGACGACGCCGGTCGTCGGATCGCGTCAGCCCACCACGGCGGCAGCGGGGATCCAGACGGAGCCCGTCAACCGTCCGTACGAACACACCTGACGAGGAGAATGGCCGTGCCATCACGATCACAGCACTTGATCGACGCGGAACTCGACCGAGCGACGCGCAACCCGCTCCGCGTCGCATGGACCGCCGCTGCCAGCGTGACCGCCGGCGTCACCGTCCTGGCGGGACTCCTGATGCGTGTCACCGATCCGCACAATTTCCCGAACGTCGGGTTGGGCATGTGGTGGGCGATCCAGACCACGACGACCGTCGGCTACGGCGACGCGGTCCCCACGTCGGTACCGGGTCGGATCGTCGCAGCCTTCGTGATGATCGTTGGACTCGGGTTCATCACCGTGTCGACGGCCGCGATCGCGAGCGCGTTCATCGAATCCGCTCGGCGCAGGCGGACCGCAGCGACAGACGACCCGCTGGAGTCGGAAATGCGCGAACTTCGACGTCAGATGGAACTGCTGACCGCCGAAGTCCGCGCAGGACGGGCGGCGGACAGTCCCGATGACGGGTCATAGCCTGCAATCGATCGGCGCGGCGCTTCCGGGCGCCGGTCCCGACGACCCGGTGGCTAGGCCTACGATGGTCGCTGACCGCGTCGTCGACCAGCGGCCTGGACGGACGTCAACGCCCGTCGTCGCCGGTACCGCCGATCGCTACGAGGCCACGCACGTGGCGACGTTTCTCAGCGCTGTGGTGGAGACCGTCAACCAACTGACACGAGGTAAGGATGACGACGACCGATCCTGTCGTGCAGCTGGCGACCGCCCTCACCGAGGCACGAAATCAGGTGCAACCTGTCGTCGACGGTCTCGGACCGACGGAGGAAGAGCGCGCATTGCAGTTCGTCCTGTCCGCCTACGACCTTGCGATCGAGATGTGGTTCCAGAAGGGTGACCCCGTCGCACCGGAGCTGACCAACTGGGAGCGACCGTGGCGAAAGTACGGCGGCGACAACCCGACCACCACGTATCTGAGTGCGCCGGTCGCCCCGGGCCACACCTACCGCCTCAAGGGGAGCATCGGCGACGCCGTCTACGCCGGTGTGCAGGCGTACACGAAAGGCCCGGGCTACAACGCGCCGTCAGCCAACATCTCGGACACCGCCGTTGTCCGTGACGATGGGAGCATCGATCTGGCGATCGGCGGTGACCGCCCGAGCGACGGCACCGCATGGCTGCCGTTGATTGGCGACGACTACCTCGTGATGGTTCGGCTCTACCACAGGTCTCCGGAAGTAACGCCGCCTCCGTTTTCGATTGAGCGCACCGACGTCCGTCGGTCACGCGGCTTTCAGCGGCGGACCGGGCTCGCACCGCGGAGGCATTCTTCCGGGACGAGATCCTCTCGACGATGGCCGTCACCGACACGCTTCATGCCGCCGGGTCGAACGCATATCCGCCCGCCGATGCGCCGGTGCATCGGCCTCGCTACACGGGCGCGCTGTTCCCCACGCTCGACAACGTCTACGACGGGTTCTTTGTCGACCTTGCCCCGGGCGAGGCGCTCCGGCTGCGGGGTCAGGCTCCGGTCGCCCGCTACTGCTCGTTGGTGTTTTACGATCGCTGGTTCAATACGCCGGACTTTCCCGATCACCGGTGCTACCGGACGCTCGATGAAGTTGAGCGGTCGGCAGACGGCACCTACGAGTTGATCCTTGGCCCCGACGATCCCGGCCACGCCAATTGGATTGACACCGGTGGCCTGTCGCAAGGGATCTTCGCAATTCGCTGCCTGCTACCGCAGCAGCGCTTCCTTCCCGCAGCCGACGTAGTTCGTTGAGGCGTCGCTCGACTGGCTGGTGATCGGACGGACCTGGGGCGCTTCCGCAGCCCTCATGATGACGAACCACCACGCGCTACCGAAGGCGATGTTCTTCGGCTTCTGCAGGTCCTTGTCGGGTCCACTCAGGACACCGGCGTGATGTCAGATTCGACTCAATCTTTGGCTCTGTCGATGGACAAGCGCATGACACGGCGGGTCGAGACCGCCCGGACGGTCGCTCAGGTCCTCCGGCTGGTCGCAGATCGCGAGTCGGCGACTGATGACGACGGCCGACGCAGACGCCGTCCTGTCGTTCGGAGCGCTAGCGGGCGGTGCGAATGATCTCGTAGATGCTGTAGGCCACCAAGGCGCAGACAACGATGGTTACCACGACGACCACCACACCGAGCGTCCACTGGCTACGAGTGGCTTCCCCCCGGCGCGCGATCATCGCCCACGGCACTGCAAGCGCCACGACAGCGATGACGCCGAGAGCAGCTACGACGTAGAGCGCCACAGCCGGGGCTCCGTCGAGAAGAATGACGATAACCGCGGCGGCGGCGGCAAGCGGGACACAGCACATCACCCAGAAGAGGTCTGGGCGAATCCACCGGGCGTGGTGTGCCGGTTGGTGTCCGGTCGGAAATGTGGGCTGGTCCAGGCTCATGCCACCACAGCGATACTTCGAATCCGCGGAAGTGCCGCGGCGATGGGCGGCGCGACGGCAACCGCGGTTCGACGCCATCGTCCAATCAGAAGTGGACAAGAAACGAGCAAAGGATCCTCTCGAAAGCCGAGAACGGCTTGACCAAGAGGATCCTTCGGATGGGCGCTACTGGGCTCGAACCAGTGACCCCCAGCTTGTCGAGCTGGTGCTCTCCCAACTGAGCTAAGCGCCCCCAGGGGACGGTGAGTTTACCAGTGCTCCGATGTCGTGTGGTCGAACGGGCCGGCGGACGCCAGGCCCGGCGTCTCCCACCGGGCGCCACGACCGCTCGGGCTTGGTAGCGTCCGCAACGTGACCCCACCGCACGAGCACGAGCGCTATGACGTTGGCATCGCCGGCGCCGGTCAGCTCGCCCGGATGACCTGTCTGGCAGCATGGCCGCTCGGACTGCGCGTCGCCGTCCTCGGCAGTCCCGACGAACCCGCGGGGCTCGTCGCCGCCGGAGTGATTCCAGGCGACTGGAAGGACCCCGAAGCGGTCCGGGCGCTCGGCAGTGTCTGCGACGTCGTCACACTTGAGAACGAATTCGTCGATGCGCGGGTCTTGGCCGAGGTTGCCGCATCGGGAACGCCGGTCTACCCCCGCCCCGACAGCCTCGCCGTCATCCAGGACAAGGCGCTCCAGAAGGCCCTGCTCGACAGCTATGGCCTCCCGGTTCCGCCGCATGTGGTCGTCGACCACCCCTCGGAGCTCGCGGCGGTCGGGCGCGACTTCGGCTGGCCGCTCGTGCTCAAGGCACGCAAGCTCGGGTACGACGGCTACGGCAACGCAACCTGCCAGACCGTGGCGGAGGCCGAGGGGGCCTTCTCCCGTCTCAACGCCGGTGAGGGAGTGCTGGCGGAGGCGTTTGTCCCGTTCGTCTGCGAGCTCGCCACGATGGTCGCGCGCAGCACTCGCGGCGAAGAGGCCGTGTACCCGGTCTGCGAGACGATCCAGCGGAATCACGTCTGCACCGAAGTTGTTGTACCGGCGCGGGTCGATGAGGACGCCCGTCAGGAAGCCAGGCGGGTGGCCCGGGCTGCGGCGCTGGCCGCGGACGGTCTCGGAGTCACCGGCGTCGAGATGTTTCTGCTCTCCGACGGACGCGTCCTGGTCAACGAGCTCGCGCCCCGCCCGCACAACTCGGGGCACTACTCGATCGAGGCATGCGAGACCTCCCAGTTCGAGAACCACCTGCGCGGCATTCTGGGCCTCTCGCTCGGGCCGCCGCTGCTGCGCGCGCCATCCGCGGCGATGGTCAACATTCTTGGCACGACGACCGGGCCAAGCCAGCCTGGCCTGGCGGCGGCACTCTCGGTGCGCGGGGCGCACCTGCATCTGTATGACAAGGCGGAGGTTCGCGTGCGACGGAAGATGGGGCATGTCACCGCGCTCGCCGGGCGCGGCCGACGAGGCGCTCGAGATCGCCCGCACGGCGGTTGACCGGGTGGGCCTGTGAGCGCGCGTGTAGGTGTCGTGATGGGCAGCGACTCGGACCTGCACGTGATGCAGGGGGCCGTCGATGCGCTCGTCGAGCTCGGTGTGACCCACGAGGTCCACGTGGTCTCGGCCCACCGCACGCCGCACGAGATGATCGCCTACGGGTCCGAGGCTGCCGGACGAGGGTTGTCGGTGATCATCGCCGGAGCCGGCGGTGCCGCGCACCTTCCCGGTATGCTCGCGGCCGTCACCACGCTCCCGGTGATCGGGGTTCCGGTCAAGACGACGGCGCTCCAGGGCATCGACTCGCTGCTGTCGATCGTGCAAATGCCGCGCGGCGTCCCGGTTGCGACCGTAGCCATCGACGGCGGCCGCAATGCCGGCCTCCTTGCCGCACAGATCCTTGCCCTCTCCGATCCGGATCTCGGGGCACGACTCAAGCTCGTGCGTGAGATCCAGCATGCGGCGGCGCGCGATGCCGACGCCCGAATTCACACGCCCGGTCAGACGCTCTGATCACCGCGCCGGCGCCGTATCGGCGTCGCAGGGTCGCCATGCAGGCGGTGCCCCGGCCAGAAGGCCGGGGCACCGGAGCACGAACGGAGAACGCTAGACGGTCGGCTTCCCGATCGCCGCGCCCTTGGCGGCGCTGAACGCTTCCAGCATCGCGCCGACATCGCTGTCCGGAGTGCGCTCGATCAACGCGGCATACTTTTCATTGAGCGTCGGTCGGGCCTCGCGGTACAAGATGCCCAGCTTGAACCCGCCACGCAGCGCCAGGTCGAATGCCGCAACGCGATCGGCGGGATTGTGGTCGGGGTCCACGTCGGTGACGAGTTCCTTCCACGTCTCCTGGGTGTTGTTGAACATCACGCATGGAGACATCGCGTCGATGAAGCTGAAACCCTTGTGCTCGATGGCCTGGACCATGAGCTCGGTCAGCGCCTTCGTGTTGAAGGAGGCGCCGCGGGCGACAAACGATGCGTTCGAGGCGACGGCAAACCCGAGCGTGTTCAGCGGCGTCTCGAGATTGCCCCAGGGGGTCGACGGCGCCTTCTGGTCCGTCAGCGATGTCGGCGAGACCTGGCCCTTGGTCAGCCCGTAGATCTCGTTGTCCATCACGATGTAGGTGATGTCGACGTTGCGGCGGGCCGCGTGGGGAAAGTGTCCGGCGCCGATGGCAAACCCGTCACCGTCGCCGCCGACAGCAACGACATTCAGTTCCGGGTTGGCGAGCTTGACCCCCATGGCGACGGGCAGCGGCCGTCCGTGCAGCGTGTGCACGCCATAGGTCGTGACGAATCCCGGCAGACGGCTGGAGCACCCGATTCCGGACACCACGACGGTGTTCGTGGGATCGAGATCCAGCTCCGCAAATGCTCGGTACAGCGAGGCGAGCACGCCGTAGTCGCCGCAACCCGGACACCAGATCGGCTTCAGGTCGGACTTGTAGTCGGCGGGCTTGCGCTGTGCGGGAGTGGTGCTCACTGTGCAGCCTCCGTGATCATCTCGTAGATATCTTCGGCGGTGAACGGCAGGCCGTCGCTCTTGGCGCGGCTGTCGACGGCGATGCCGACCTCGCCGCGCACGAGACGGGCGAGCTGACCGGTGTAGTTGATCTCGGGCACGATTGTGCGGGACGCCTTGGACGTGAACTCCCGGACCTTCTCGACCGGGAACGGGCCCAGCACACGCGGGTAGAACGCACCGACCGACAGGCCGTCGGCGCGGGCCATGTCGACGCCCTCGCGGACCGGTCCGTAGGTCGAACCGAAGCCGATCACCGCGATGTCCGGCTCGACGTCCCCGTAGTACTCGTGGCGCACCGCGCCGTTCGTCAGCGGGGCGAGCTTCGACCAGCGCTTGTGCTGCATGACGGTGTGGATCTCCGGGGTGTAGGCCGGGTGCCCCCACTCGTCGTGCTCGATGCCGGTGGCCACGTACTGGCCGTTCGGTTCCCCCGGGAGTCCCATCGGCGAGATGCCGTCGTCGGTGAGCTCGTATCGCCGGGCACGGCCTTCGACGTCCTTGGCGGTCTTCCGGTGCCACTGCTCGACCTTGGAGAGGTCCGGCGCCGTAATGACCTCCATGCGGGTCGCCAGGCCCTGGTCGGTCAGGATGATGACCGGCACCTGGAAGCGCTCCGCATAGTTGAAGGCGTCGACGGTCGCCCAGAAGCAGTCCTCGACGGTGATCGGCGCGATGACGACGCGGGGCGCCTCACCGTGGCCGCCGTACAGGGCGTGCTGCAGGTCGGACTGCTCGGTCTTGGTGGGAAGCCCGGTGGACGGGCCACCACGCTGGGCGTCGATGATCACGCAGGGAATCTCGGCCATCCCGGCGTAGCCCAGCAGCTCGCTCATGAGCGACAGTCCGGGACCCGAGGTCGCCGTCGCGGCTTTGGCGCCGGCGTACGACGCACCGACCACCGATGCGAGCGATGCAATCTCGTCTTCGCACTGGATGGTGATCCCGCCGGTCGCCGGCAGCTTGGCCGACAACCATTCGAGGATGTCGGATGCCGGGGTGATCGGGTAGCCGGCGAAGTAGTCCAGACCCGCGGCCACAGCGCCCAGGGCGATGGCCTGGTTGCCCGACATCAGCACGCGGTCTTCCTCGACCTCGGCGGCGTGGGTGATCTCCATCACGCCGGTCAGGTCAGCAGCCTCGTCCTTGCCGGCCTGCAGCGCCGCGAGGTTTGCGTCGGCAACGCCCGCCTTGTGGGCGTAGCGGACCGTCACGAGTTCCTCGATCGGCGTCGTGTCGAATGCGATCACACCGCAGACGGCGCCGGCGGCGACCATGTTCTTGGCACGCGACGACCCGCCGATCTCCTTGGCGAGCTGCTCCATGCGCACGGGGCGCGCCCGCTGCTGATACTCCGCGGGGATCTCGACCGACGTCTCGTCGTAGAGGATGACCCCGTCGGCCGCGAGCGAGTCGTGGTGAAGGTCCCACGCCTCCTGGTTGAAGCAGACCAAGAGGTCGACTTCCTTGCCGTGGCTGTAGATGCGGTCCTGGCCCATCCGGACCTGGTACATGCACGGGCCGCCGCGAATCTCCGCCGGGTAGGTACGGAAGGTCTGCGTCCAGTAGCCGCCACGAGCGGCAGCCTGGGTCAGAATGTCACCGCAGGAGATGACCCCCTCACCGGACTCGCCGGCGAGCCGAATCACCACGCTCTGTCGTGCCAAATCTCCCCCTTACACATCGTGGCGCCACCACGCGCGCGGCCGCCGCCCAACGACGCCTGGGTCGTCGGTCTGAAGGTCTGGTCCGGGCGCACCGATCGCGGGCACCGAACGCCGTGCCGGCGAAGCCGGCTCCGGCGATGCTACCGGCCTTCTTCCCCGCCACGCAAGGAAAAACACGGGTCGTCGCGCCCCGTCGCGGGCTCCATCCACACCTGTCACGGCGACTCCGTCACCCGTTGTGCAGGAAATACCAGCAAATCTGCGTAATCCTGTATCTGATGGCCGGGGTGCCGTCTCGGAGCCTCCCGGGTCACGCGCCGCGCCAATCTTCAGCCGCTTGGTGGCCGCGAACCTCAAGAGCGGACCGGACCGGTCCGTTGCCACGGTGTAGCGCACCCGCAATTCCACGACAGAAGGTGACAGATGAGCAGCTCAGGCGTTCCGCGGATCATGATCGACGGTGCCCTGTGCGACCCCGGGAGCCCGGCGCGCCCCGTCCTCGACGACGGGCTCGTGCGCGGGGACGGGGTGTTCGAGGGGCTCCGCGCCTATGCGCGCCAGCCACGGACCCCGTCCGAGCATCTCGACCGCCTCTCGAAGTCGGCCGCCGAGATCGATCTGCCGATCGACCGCGAGCTCATCGCCCGAGAACTGGACGAGTTCTGTGCCGCGACCGCGGAGCCAGACTGCGCGGTGCGGATCATGCTGACCCGCGGCGGTCAGCGCATCATCCGCGAGGAGCCGCTGCCCGTGCTGGCGCAGAGCTGGCTGCTGAGTGCCCAGGCCCATCGCATCACGCCGCTGCTCGTCGGGTCCAAGACGCTCTCCTACGCGGCCAACATGCAGGCCAACCGGCGCGCACGCGCGGCGGGGGCGAACGAGGCGCTGCTCTACGACGCCGACTCCAACGCCATCCTCGAGGCTCCGACGTCGTCGTTTCTGTGGCTTGAGGGCGACGCGATCTGTGCGCCTCCCCTCTCGACCGGCATCCTCGACTCGATCACGCGGCGTCTCGTCGGCGAAGTCGCCGAGCTCCACGTCCGCGCCCGCACCCTCGATGACTTGCAGGACGCCACCGGCGGCATGCTCGTCAGCACCGTCATGGAGCTCCAACCGGTGCACGGGGTGATGGGCGTGGTCGCATGGGACGATGTCCCGACCCGCGTTGCCGAACTCCAAGCCGCGCTCGCCGAGCTGTCCGCGGCCCGCGCGACGCCGGCCGCCGTCTAGCCGCCCGCCTCCGCCACAAAGTTCGTCGCATCGCCGCGCCCGAGCAGGACGGTCTCGAGCGCGTCGACGCACATCATCCCCATCGCGGTCCGGGTTTCACGCGTCGCGCTGCCCAGATGCGGAACCAGGACCACGTTCTCGAGCGCCAGCAGACCCGGCTCCACCCGGGGCTCGTCTTCGAACACATCCAGTGCGGCGCCCCCGATGACCCCGTCGCGCAGCGCGGCGACGAGCGCGCGCTCATCCACCACCGGCCCCCGGCTCGTGTTGATGAGCACCGCGTCCGTCTTCATCCGGGCCAGCGCGTCGCGCCCGACAAGGTGCCGGGTCTCGGGCGTCAGGGGGACGTGAATGCTGATGACGTCGCTCGTGGCGACAAGTTCATCGAACCGGACCTCCCCCGGTGCGCCACCGAATGTGCGACCCGAATGGACGACGTCCATGCCGAGCGCTCCGGCCAGGCGCCCCGCCTCACGCCCGATGCGCCCGTACCCGACACAGCCGAATCGCAACCCCGCCGCCGACCGCCCGAGCATGAATTCGGGCGCCAGGCGCCAGGCGCGCCCCGCGCGGATCATCCGGTCGCCTTCGGTGATCCGTCGCAGGAGGGCGAGCATCGCCGCGACGGCCAGCTCCGCCGTCGCCCGGTTCAGCACGTCGGGAGTGTGGGCGATGCGGACACCGTGTCGTCGGGCCGCTGGGACGTCGATGTGGTCAAGCCCGACGGAGATCGTGGCGACGACCTCGAGTTGCGGTCCGGCGGCGTCGAGCAGCGCATCGTCGACGCGATCGGCCGGGGTCAGCATGACGCCCCGCATCCCACCAACGGCCCGGATCAGCTCCGCCCGCGGCATCGGTGCGTCGTCGTCGTGGTGGACGAGGGCGAAGGACGACGCCAGCCGTTCCCGGACCGACGGGGCGAACCGTCGCGTCGCCAGGACCGGCGGGCGCCCGCTCACCGCCGTTAGCCCGGGTGGTCCGCCAGAAACGCGCGGACGCCCGCCAGCGACATCTCCGCGTTCGGCAACACGAACTCCGACGGCGTGATCACCTCGAGGGCGAGTTCGGACCCGTTGCTGCGCACGAACGCCAGCAGCGCGGTCAGCTCGGCCGTGTACGCGTCACGATCGTCGGCCTCGAGCGCCGCCAGCAGCCGCGCGTCACGTGCTTCCAGCTCCGCGCGGACATCGTCGTCGAGGGTGAACTGGCCCTCGTCGAGAATCCGGGCGACGATCACTGCGCGCCGCCCGTCGCGCCCTCCGCCGCGGCAGGGCCGGTCCCAAGCTCCTTCTTGAGGGCGTCGAGCTCCGCGTCCACCGAGCTCTTGGCGCTGATCTGCGCCAGCTCGCGATCGATCGAATCGGTACCCGGTGCGGAGAGGTCCGCCAATGCCCCGGAGTCGATCAACTCGTCGACCGCACTCGCGCGCGCCTGCATCCCGGCTACCTTGTCCTGAGCGCGCTGCATTGCCATGCCGACGTCGCCCATCTCCTCCGAGATACCGGAAACGGCTTCGCCGATCTTGGCCTGGGCCTCGGCAGCGGTGTATTGCGCCTTGATCGTTTCCTTCTGGGTCCGGAACGCCTCGACTTTGGCGGTCAGGCGCTGCTCGGCGAGAATGAGCTTGTCCTGCTCCGCCGAGAGCTGGGTGCGCTGTTCGTCGAGCGCCTGGAGCTGCAGCTGCGCAGCCTTCTTGCGCTCGAGGGCCGTCCGGGCCAAATCCTCACGGCCGGCCGCCATCGCGTCACGCGCCTGCCCCTCGAGCTTTTGGACGCTCTGCTCGAGCTGGGTCTGCTGGAGCTCGACGCGCTTCTTGCTGGTCGCCACGTCGGCGACACCGCGGCGCACCTGCTGGAGCATTTCCATCTGCCGCTGGTACGAGTAGTCGAGTGTCTCGCGCGGGTCCTCGACCTTGTCGAGCGCCTTGGAGGCCTTCGACTTGAACACGAATGATGCGCGCTGCATCAGTCCCACAATGTCACCGTCCTTCGCCGACGTCGTGCATGTCGATGGTCCGCGGCGCGCGCCGCGTCTGCCCGGAGCGTAGCGGGATCGGCGGGTCCGCGATGGCTGTTCGGGCACCGTGTGCGATACGTACGCCGACGCAGGCCGAGCCCATTGCGCGGGCGGCCGAGATGGATGACGGCCGTCGCGACGGATGCCGACGAGATCATTCGGTGGCCGCAACGATGTCGTGCTCGTCGAGCGGCCCGCCCGGTGTCGCGTGTTCGGCGGCGCGCTCGGGAAGCAGGCGTGCCAGCATCGGGAAGAAGATCACGGTCAGCAGCCCGGCTCCGACGAGCGCGGCGGCGTTGTCGGCGCGCATGACCCCGGCCTGGACGGCGATCTGGGTAATCGCGACGATCAACGGCAGCCCTGTCGCCGCGTAGAGCCCCAGGCGCAGCGCGTCGATGCCCGGCATCCATCGCCAGAACAGCGCGACGACGGGCAGTCCGCGGATCGTCAGCATGAGCCCGAAGAAGACCAGCATGCGTGCGGGGTCGCGGATCACGGACCCGACATCGAGATTCATGCCGGAGATGACGAAGAAGGCGGGGACAAAAAAGCCGTACCCGAGCCCGTCGAGTTTGTGCTCGAGCGCGCGATCGCCCTCCGGCAGCGCAATCCGCAGCACAATGCCGGCGCCAGCCGACTCGGACTCGACGTCGTGATCGGGGCGTTCGCCACCGGCAGAAATGCGCGCACGAACCCGACCTCGGCAAGGACCCCAACGACCGCCATCGACAGGCACATGGAAATCACCCAGGCGACCACGGCCGCCTTTCCCTGCGCGCCGGTGACGACCGCGCGCTCGAGTTCGAATCCGGCCAAGAAGAACAGCATCCCGAGGCCGACGTTCGAGATCAGGTCGATCGACGGTTCGAACGATGCCCAACCGAGCACGTGCGGACCGATCAGGATGCCGCTGATCAGCAGCAGCACGACCTCGGGCACCTTCGGACCCGGCATGTGGCGCACGATCAGCGGCACGGCGGCCGCGATCAACATGATCAAAAAAGTGAGTGCAGGCCGGTGGCGTCAGACATGACGCACCCAGCCGATCGCATCGGGGCGCCGCCGGCCGGCCGTTGCGCGCACCACGGCGGTGGGGGCCAAACCTCGAGACGCGTGGCATCGCGACGAACCTCCGGGAGCGGCCAGACCCTACCAAGGCCCGGCGAGCACGCGACTTCGGCAATCTACGCCGACTCGTTGCCGTCGTCGGCGGCGTCAAGACCGGTCCGCGCCGCCGTCATGAGGACCCGGAGCACGACGCCGATGATGATCAGGTCGAGAATCATCTGCGCGGTCACCAGGCCACGGCCGGCGTCCGTCGTCGGGGTGATGTCACCGAAGCCGACGGTCGAGAAGACGGTCACCGTGAAGTACAGGGCACGGGTGTGGTCGAGGGTCAGGGTGAACGTCGTCGGCGATCCATGGGACATCGACAGGTACGTCGTCGCGAACAGGACGAAGAACAACGGGATCAGGAATCCGATGGCGACCGCCGCACGCAGCTCCGGCAGATCCGCCTTGACGATGCGTGTCATCTGCCAGATGAGCGTGGCGGCCAACACGACGACGACGACCAGGACGCGGACGAGCAGCGCATCCCCCTTCGACGAGTCGACGGGCAGCAGGTAGTAGAGCCCGAACAGGATCACCCAAGACGCCACGATCTCGGCGACGGTCCGGGCGATCGCCCGGCGGCGAGCGGCGACCGTCAGGTCGTTGAGGCGCTGGGCCATCAGTCCGCCCCGACACGGCCGCGCACGACACCCGCGCGGCGACCGGCGCGCCGTCGGCGCGCCGGCGTCCCCGATTTCGGAATGTGTTCCACAATCGAACGTTCGCCGGGTGGCCGCGTCCGCCTTCCGCCGGACGCCCCGACCCCGACAACTTGCCCCTGCCGCGGACCCCGGGCTACGGTCCAGACGCCACACCACCGAACCGGACCGATTTGAGCGATGACATCGCATCCGAGCGGCACCCGCGCGCGCGTCGGATCGTCGTCGTCGTCGCGATCGGCCTCGCGATCCTGATCGTCGCCGGGGTCATCGCCCTGATCGGCACCTCGTCGACGGCACGGGACCACCTCGAGAACCCTGGCTCGGCTCCGGGCACGCCGCGGCCCGTCGGGGTCCGCGGATCTTGGCGCCTGGTGTGGGCCGACGAATTCACGGGAACCGCACTGGACACGACCAAATGGTCAACGGGGTGGTTCGGGACCGGTATCACGGCACCCGTGGACACCACCGCCGAGCGCGCGGCGTATGCGCCCTCGCAGGTCGCGGTCCAGGGCGGTGCGCTCGTACTCACGGCCGCGCCCGCACCTGTGGTCGTCGGATCGACCGTCTACCCGTACTCCACTGGGATGGTGACGACGATCGGCCATTTCAGCTTCTCGCACGGGATCGTCGAGGCCCGGATCTACCTGCCGCCCGCCGGCGGGAAGATCGCCAATTGGCCGGCGTTCTGGACCGACGGATCCGGCCCGTGGCCGACCACCGGAGAAATGGACGTCCTCGAGGGCTCACACGGATTGGCGACCTACCATTTCCATTCACCCGCGGGGAGCCCGGGCGGCGAGGTCCATCGGCGGATGACCGGCTGGCACGTCGTCGCCGCAAACTGGGAGGCCGGCCGGGTGACCTACTACTACGACGGGCGCGCCGTGGGGACGGTGACGCAGGGAATCACCGATGCACCGATGGCGCTGATTCTCGATTACGCGATCCGCGCCAAGTCGGGCCCGCTGCTCAAGGTCCCCGCAGCCATGAAGGTCGACTATGTCCGGGTGTGGCAGGCGGGGTGACGCCCGCGCCGTATGCCACACCCGCCCCATGGTCCGGCGCAGACGATGACCGGGCGTCGCCGGGCCTGAGCACCGTCCACGCGGGCGACCGCCCAGGTGCGCCTGTGCCCGGGCGCCGACGGACGCGGACCCGGCGACGCCGGGCACGCGCGCATGGCTGGCTAGACTCGGGTCACGTGAGGACCCGGACAGACGACCCGATGCCGCCGCACGAACCGCCGTGCGTGGCACGGTCCGGAGCCCGCCGTCGCCGGCGCGATCGCCGTCGCCGCGTCGCTACTCATCCTCGCCGGGACCCGTAGCGGATCACTCGTCGGCATCGACTCCGCGACCTACCTGGCGGGAGCCCGCAACCTCGCCGCCGGGGCCGGGTATCTCGGTATCGACCAGCGCCCGGTGACGCTGTTCCCACCGGGGTTCTCGACGACGTTGGCGGTGCCGACAGCCCTGGGGGTCAACGCGGCCACGGCCGCGCGCACCCTCAACGCGGTCGCCCTCGGGGTCGTGTGCCTGCTGACGTTCGTGCTGGGCCGCCGCCACGCCCGCTATCGGTGGACGCCGGTGCTCGCCGCCGCGGCGGTCGCAGTCATGCCGGCCATGTTCGGCGTCTTTAGCGCCGTCTGGAGCGAGCCGGTCTTCTGTGTGCTGACGATCGCATTTGTCTTGCTGGTCGAATCTGCAGCGGCCGGGCACGCCGCCGACACACGCATGGTGGCGTGGACCGCGGCGGTTGCGGGGGTCGCGTACGTCTTCCGGTATGCCGGCGTTGCGCTCATCGTCGCCGGAATCGTCATCATCGCCGTGGCGGCGCTGGCCGATGGACGTCGCGCCGCGGTTCGCCGCAGTGCCATGTTCACGGCCATCGCCCTGATCGGGCCCCTGGTCGTCACCGCCATCAACCTCCGGTACGGGACCGTCGTCGGCCCACGCTCAGCGCCGACCGAGACGCTCCCCATCCTCGGCCGTGAGATCGCCGCCACCCTGCGGGGCTGGGTGGTCGGAACGACGCACGACCGTGTGCTGGTGGCCGATCTCGCCGTACTCGTCGCAATCATCGCGCTGGCGTACGCCGCCGGGCGTGCCCGCGCCGACCGCGCACGAGCGGGCGCCACCCGCCGGCGGCTCTTCCCGATGGCGTCGGTGGTGGTGATCTACGTCGGGTATCTCATTGCGGGCGAATTTGCGACGACGATCGATCCGGTAGGGGACCGGCTGCTGTCACCGGTGATCGCACCGATCGTGGTCTTGTCGGCCTGCGCACTCGAATCGTTTGTCGACCATCCCGCCCGGGTCCGACGAGCTGTGCGCGTGACGGTGCTGTCGGCGATCGTTGCGGCCTGGTTCGCAGGTTCGGCCGCGGTCACGATCCATCGGACGATCACGACCGCGCCTGCGACCAACGGCTACGCGGCCCGCTGGTGGACGAACTCCGGACTTGTCGCCGCGGCCGGCCGCATCCCGGCCGGTGCGACGATCGTCAGCAACAATGCAGCGGGCCTGTATCTCGCCACGGGCCGGCACCCCGTCATGTCGACGCCGACCACCCGGACGTACCGCTCGACGGGACGGCCCCTCGACATCGCCACATTCCGCTCGCAGGTGGCGGGACTTCAGCAGCCGGTGTATTTCGTCTGGGAGCGCCTGGCCGGCGACACCTGGGACGTCACCCCGGCCCAGCTCGCAGCCGCGGGGATGCGACTGTCGCTTGTGCGGACTGCCGACTTCGGGGCGGTGTTCCGGATCGGGGCCTGACCTGACGCTGGCGCTTGCGCCGTTGCACGCACCGGCACGCGACTGCCGCCGCTGCCGGGCGGACCCCTACATCGCGATCACGACGCCACCGGGTCCGATCGTGCAGTTCGGTCCGCCCGGTGGTCGCCACGCCGCAGACCGCGGAGCGTGGGTGATGGTCCCGGAGACGGCCCCGCCCGCGACGGAGAATGTCCAGGACATCCCGGGCCGCCGGCCTTCAGGAGACCAGATATCGAGCTCCAGCGCCCCGGACGGGGTCGACGCGGCGCGGATCGCGCAACCGGTCATGCCCTCGGCGTAGGCCGCAGCCGCGGCCGACCTTAGCGGCACGTTCGCATTGACGGCGGCAATCGCGGGGACCACGGTGCCGGCACTTCCGCCCCCGGTGGTGGTCACGGTCGTCGTGGCGGGCGCCGTCGTCGACCCGGTCGACGATCCCGTCCCGGTGAGCGCCCCGGCATGCGACGACGTTGTCGTCCCGGAGCCGCTGCCTCCGCATGCGGTGACTCCCAGTGCGATGACGGCGGCGCCAACGGCGACTCCCGACCACCTGATACGCGCCCCGGTGAACATGCCGGCCAGCATACCCGCACCCCGACGCGGTGACGCACCTGGCAAACCCGCAGGCGGCGGCGGAGGCCCGAGACCGCGGCGGCGAGGCCGCTGGAGGTCGTCGGCCACAGCTAGTGGCCATTGACGACCAATTCGTTTTCGTCGCGCCTCGCGGTGGCCGCGATGCGCCTGCCACCTGTGCCGTCGAGGTTCTCGACATCGGACCGTCCCCGCCCGTCGGTCATCGCTGCCGACGCGACATACCAGCGGTCGCTCTGCCGAAACCGCCGCGTGACGAGATCCAGCAGGTGCGCGTTCCGGGCGGGACACAGCAGCCGGGGGCATTGCCTGCACCGAGCAGCTCGCGGCCGTGGCAACCCCGGCGAGCCTGCGTGGCATCTCCCCTCGTGGAACATCGCGGATGTCACGGCGTTCATGCTTCCATCGCCCCGTTCCGCCGGCCACGCCGCCTCGGGCGGCGGAGGCCGCCCGAGGGCCGTGGTTACCCTATGTCGCCGAAGACTTCGGCCCGGAGCCGCTCAGGATCCACGCGCCGATGAAGAGCACCACTCCAAGAATGAAGAACGCAATCCCGTGGGTGACGTGGTGGTGGGTCGAACCTGACGTGTGACCCGGGAAGAACGCCGGGAGGGACTCGGCGGGTTCAACCCAATAGATGATCGCCGCCACGATCGACAGCACTCCGAATATGGCGGCGGCAACTGCCCAGCCAAGATGGCGCTTCACAGCGACTCCGAACGAATGAGATGTGTGACGGGAGGCCAGTAACGGCCCGGGCGCGCACGGACTTCCGGATGCGCAGGGCGGATTATGGCGCGGCGGTCGGCCAGCTCTGCTCGTCCGGGTACCGAGGCGTCGCTGCCTGATCGGAGTATCGGATACGTATCAGCCAGCCGCGTCGTCAGGCGGGTTCTCGCGGTTCTGAGCGGATCCGGCCCATCGCTGCCAGGCGGCCGCAAGGAATGCGAAAGCCCCGCGTTAGCAGGGCATTCGGTGGACTCTCCACCAAGGCGACGGCCGGAGTCGAACCGGCTCATGGCGGTTTTGCAGACCGCAGCGTTCCCACTTCGCCACGTCGCCATGACGGCACCGGTTCCGGAATCGGACCCGGTGTCCTCCAGGAGCGGGTGAAGGGACTCGAACCCTCGACCTTCTGCATGGCAAGCAGACGCTCTAGCCAACTGAGCTACACCCGCTCGGGGACCGAGAGCCTACCGAACGGGTCGGGCCCTCACAATGTCGCCGGGGCGACGAGCGCCCAGGGGTCCGTGGAACGGGACGCCACCGCAATCGTCACGCCTTCGGGCGCGACGGCGCCTGCGAGCGTCGGGCACCACGCCGACAGCGTGGCGGCCTCGATCTGGCCGTGCGGCACGGCGATCAGCGCGAGCGCATCGGCACGATCCGCGTCGTGGTACTTGAGGTCGCTGGTCACGAACACGTCGGCCCGCTGGTCGCGAGCCTCGTCGACGAGCCCGCCCCCGGAACCGGTACAGCAGGCGACCCGCAGAACGGGCTCCTCCGGATCGCCCGCCCAGGTCACCGATCCCCCGACCACCGAACGCACGTGCAGCAGAAAGTCCGCAAGTCGCTGCGGTGCGACATCGCCGATCCGGCCCAGGCCGATCCTGGACGTTTCGGAGGCCGGCAGCAGTGGGACGGCGCCGGTGATACCGAGCATCTCGGCCATGCGGTCATTCAGGCCGCGGGGCGCACTGTCGAGATTGGTGTGGGCGGCGACGACCGCCATGCGCAGCTCGGCCGCCGCAAGCACCAGCTCCGATGCACGACGGCGATCGGTGAGATCGCCCAGCGTCGGGAAGATCGGCGGGTGGTGGACGAGGATGGTGTCGGCACCGAGTGCCTGGGCCTCATCGAGCACGCTGCGCCGGAGGTCCAAGGCCACGATCACGCGCCGTACTGGCTGCGACCGACGGCCGACGATGAGCCCGACGTTGTCCCAATCCTCGGCGATCGCCCACGGGGCAAATGAGTCGATCGCGTCGAGAAAGCCGGTGATGTCCATATCTGCATCCTGCCATTCCGCGCCGGCGGTCCGGCGGCAGCAGCCCACGCCACGGCAGTCCGGGGAGGTTCGCCCCCCGGACTGCCGTGGCTCAGCAGCTACAGGCTGATGGCGTCGCGCTGTCCCGAGACCTCGATGGCCAGCTCCGAGACGACCTGCTTGGCGTCGCCGAACACCATCAAGGTCTTCGGATTGAAGAACAGCTCGTTCTCGATTCCGGCGAACCCGGCGCGCATGCTGCGCTTGACGACGATGACGGTCTGGGCCTGGTCGACGTTGAGGATCGGCATGCCGTAAATCGGGCTGCTCTTCTCGTGCCGCGCCGCGGGATTGACGACATCGTTTGCGCCGAGTACAAGGACGACGTCCACCTGCGGGAAGTCCGAGTTGATCTCGTCCATGTCGAGCAGCTTGTCGTAGGGGACATTCGCCTCTGCGAGCAGCACGTTCATGTGGCCCGGCATGCGCCCGGCGACAGGGTGGATCGCGTACCGGACCTCGACGCCTTCCTTCTCGAGCGCGTCGGCAAGCTCACGTACCTTGTGCTGGGCCTGGGCGACGGCCATGCCGTACCCGGGCACGATGACGACGCTGCGGGCGATCTTCATCAGTTCGGCGGCCTCGTCGGGCGATGCCGAACGCACATTGCCGACTTCGCCGCCGGCCTCCACCATGCTCTCGTCGAGCTTGCCAAAGGCACCGAACAGCACGTTGCGGAACGAGCGGTTCATGGCGCGGCACATGATGATCGCGAGGATCAGTCCGGACGCACCGTCGAGCGCGCCGGCGACGATCAGCAGCTTGTTGTCGAGCACGAACCCGAGGGCCGACGGCCGACAGGCCGGCGTAGCTGTTCAGCAGGGCAATGACCGTCGGCATGTCGGCGCCACCGATCGGCACGATCAGCAGGACGCCGAAGATCAGCCCGAGGACGACCAGGATCGGAACGATCCACGTCGAGGTCGGCGAGAAAGATCAGGACGACGATGAGGACGACAGGCCACGCCGAGCACGGCGAAGTTGAAGTAGTTCTGGCCCTGGAACGTGATCGGGCGCTGCGGCAACAGCTCATGCAGCTTGCCCGAGGCCATGAGGCTGCCGGTGAACACCAGGCAACCAAGGACGATCTCGATCCCGAGGACCCCGGTCTCGAACTTATTGGTGTTGTGGTACGTCAGGTAGTAGTGCGCAACACCGACGAGACCCGCGGCGAGGGCACCGAACGCGTGGCTCAAGGCGATCCGCTCCGGCATCGCCGTCATCGGCACGCGCAGGCCGAGCGGGATCCCGATGAGGGTGCCGAGTGCCAACGCGATGATGATCAGGAACCAGCCGGTGCCCGTGATCGAGGGGTTGACCAGCGTGGCGATGATGGCGATGCCGAAGGCGATCTCGCCGGTCAGGACACCGCGACGGGCGGTGGAGACCGCGGTCATCCACTTCAGCGAGAGCGCGAAACCGATGACCGCGACGAGGTAGGCCAGCTCGACGAAGTGCTCCCTCACGGCTTGGCCTCCTCACTTGCAGGGGCGGCGGGTCGTGGCGCACGGCGGAACATCCGCAGCATCTTGTCGGTGATCAGGAAGCCGCCGACGACGTTGATCGTCGAGGCGACGACTGCCACGAACCCGAGGATCGTCGAGTACGTCGTCTGGTTCTCGCCGAGGATCACCAGCGACCCGACCAGCGAGATTGCCGAGAGCGCGTTGGTCAGGGCCATCAGCGGCGTATGCAGCAGCTTCGGGACCTTGCGGATGATCTCCAGACCGAGAAAGCCGGCCAGAGCGAAGACGAACAAGCTCGTGATGATCTCGTTGGCGGTCATTCGGCCACCTCCTCAGTGCCGGGGTCCGCAGCGGGTGGCGGCGGGGGCGGGGCGACGACGGGCAGGCCGTAGACCTCGCGGACCCGAGTGTGGACGATCTCACCGTCGCGCGCCACCAGCGTGTCGCGGATCACGTCGTCATCGACGTCCACGTCGATCACGCCATCGTGGATCATCAGCGCCAGCAGGTTTGCGACGTTCTTGGCGTAGACGAGGCTCGAGTGCGCAGGAACGGTCGACGGGACGTTGACCGGCCCGACGATCTTGACGCCGTTGTGGTCGACGATCTCACCGGCGACGGTCGCCTCGCAGTTGCCGCCCTGCTCGGCGGCGAGGTCGACGATGACCGAACCGGCGGCCATTTGGTCGACCATCGCGGAGGTCACGATGACCGGTGCCTTGGCCCCCTGAACCTGGGCGGTGGTGATGACGACGTCGCTGCCGGCCACGGTCTTGGCCAGGAGCTCCTGCTGCTGGCGCAGCTGCTCCTCGGTGAGCTGCCGGGCATAGGCGCCCGATCCGCCACCTTCTTGGCCGGTATCGAGCGACAGCTCGACAAAGCGGGCCCCGAGACTCTCGACCTCTTCTTTGACCGCCGGGCGCACGTCGTACGCCTCGACCAGCGCGCCGAGGCGTCGCGCGGTCGCAATCGCAGAGAGCCCGGCGACGCCGGCGCCGACGACGAGCACGCGCGCGGGCGGAATCGTGCCGGCGGCCGTCGTCAGGAGCGGGAAGACCTTGGGCAGCTGCGACGCCGCCAACAGGACCGCCTTGTAGCCGGCGATATTGGCCTGGGATGACAGGGCGTCCATTGCCTGGGCCCGCGTTGTCCGCGGCACCAACTCCATCGCGAACAGGATCGCGCCCTTGTCCGCCAGCGCGGGAACGGTGGGGACTCCGGCCAACGGCGTCGCGAGCCCGATCACGATCTGGCCGGGGTGCGTGTCGGCGACCGCGTCCTCATCGACCTGCACCCGCAGCAGGACGCGGCTGGCAAGCGCCTCGGCACGGCTGACGATCTCGGCACCCTTGTCCGCATAGGCGGCATCGCCGAAACCGGCGGGCTCCCCGGCGCCGGACTCGATCAGCACGCGGGCACCGGCCTTGAGCAGGGGCGCAACCGCCGCGGGGCTCATCGCGACGCGGTGTTCGCTCTCGCGCTGCTCGCGCACCACGCCGATCGTCAGTCCAGTGGCGTCACTACTCATCGGGGACAGCCCTCAGGTCGGAATCCTGTGCGCGGTACAGCGGGCGTGCGACGGCACATCGGCAACATCAGCGTCCTCGTGGTGGGGCGTTGGTGAGTCGGGCTTCACGATCCGCCACGCCTGTGAGCGCGATCGGCACACCGGGCGCCGGCGGACCCCGGAGCGCCGCTACCTTACCTGTTGGCGCGGCGTTTTGGGCCCCGTTCCCGCCATTCCCCGCAAACTGGCCGCACAGACCGCCGCGGCCGCCTGCGGCGGTCCGCATCAGGCCGGGACGGCCTCATCCTGCAGGCGCCCCTTGAGCCGGAGAATGGCTTTCGTGTGGAGCTGGCTGACGCGGCTCTCGGTGACCCCGAGGACCTCGCCGATCTCGCGCAAGGTGAGGTGGTCGTAGTAGTAGAGCGACACCACGATCTTCTCGCGATCGGGCAGCCGGGCGATCGCGTCGGCAAGGGTTTCCCGGAGCTGGGCATTCTCGAGCAGCTCTTCGGGATCGTTCATGCGCTGGTCACCGATGGTGTCGATCAACGCAACCGAGTCGGTCCCCGCATTGATGTTCCACATCTCGTCGAGCGCGACGATGCTCGAATTCGAGATCTGCGTGATCGCGGTCTGGAACTCGTCGATGTCCATGTCGAGGGCGTCGGCGAGCTCCTGGTCGGTCGGGGCCCGGTGGAGCTTGTGCTCGAGTTCGGTCGACTTCTGCTCGATTGCCCGCGCACGTGCGCGGACCGATCGCGGCACCCAGTCCATCGACCGGAGCTCGTCGATGATGGATCCCTTGATCCTCGTGACCGCGTAGGTCTCGAACTTGACCTGGCGGTCGGGATCAAATCGCTCCACGGCGGCGATCAGGCCCATCAGGCCGTAGGAGATCAGGTCGGTCTCCTCGACATGCGACGGCAGCGCGGCACTCATGCGCCCGGCCACATACTTGACCAGCGGCGCATAGGTCAGGATCAGCCGCTCTTTGGCGCCCGGGTCGTCATGGTCGCGCACCCGGCGCCAGAGCATGCGCAGCTCTTCCTCACCCTGGGCGGCGCCACCTGCTCCCGACGACATACTCCAGCTCACCGGCCACCTCTCCGCATTCTGCGTCCGAGAGTCTAGCGTCACGGTGAAATGCGGTCATTCCGCACGGATCGTCAGCATCGTGCGCAGACGCGGGGTCGCTAGATGACGACCGTCTCCCCGGCCCGTGCGGCAACGACGGGGGCGGCGGCGACCCGCCCCGCGGCTCGGGCGGCCTCGTCGGGATCCCATTCCGGGAAGCAGTGGGTCAACACGAGGCGCGCGGCGCCGGACGCGCGGGCGATCTCTCCGGCGGCCCGCGCATTCAGGTGCATGGCGCCGTCCGGCACCGTACCGACCCCAAACGAGCACTCGGTGATCAGGACGTCGACTCCGGCGGCGAGCTCGGCGAGCGCGTCGTTCGGCGCGCAGTCGGCGCCGAAGCAGACCGACCGGCCCCCGGCATCGATCCGGGTCGCGTAGGTCGGCGGCAGGTGCGGCACCTGGCGATGGCGCAGGCGCACGGGGACATCGAGCATGGTCTCGGGCGCGTCGCCGACCAGTTCCTCGAAGACCAGCGCGGAGCCGAGCCCGTCGTCGCCGAACCGGGCCAGGAGCTCCCGCAGGCCGGGCGGCCCGGCCACCCGCACCCGTCGTCCCGCACCCGGACCCCAGACCATGTAGACCCGCAGCGCGAGCAGGTCGACGAAGTGGTCGGGGTGCAGGTGGCTGATCACCACGAGGTCGAGGTCTTCGGGCCGCACGTGTGCGGTCAGCGCGTTCAGGGCACCGGCCCCGAGATCGAGGCAGATGGCCGCGCCGCCGGCGCGGACCAGGTGGCACGATTGCACCTCGCCCGGTCGACCGTATGCGGCTCCGGTCCCGACGGTCGTCAGGTGGATGTCGCCGGCGGGTCCCATCAGGCCGGCCCTTGCGACGACAACCCGTCCAGGGCATCGACCTGCGCGACGTTGCGCGTATCGAACTCCTCGTCCCCGTAGGGCGTGCCCGCGAATGCGCGGACGATGTCGTCGGCAAGCGCCGAGGTCGCCAGGCGCATCGACAACGCGAGCACGTTGGCGTGGTTGTACTTGCGTGCCAGGCGAGCCGTCTCGGCGTCCGTGCACAGCGCGGCCCGGACGCCGGGAATCTTGTTGGCGGCAATCGCGGCCCCGGTCCCCGACCAGCACAGCACCACACCCCAGTCGGCATCACCATCGGCCACCATCCGTGCGGCCGTCGCGGCCACCTCGGCCCACTCGCCCGCGACGCCGGCCGCCGGGCCCACCACCACGGGCTCATCGCCGAGGTCCGCGACCGTGACGGTCACCGCGTCGACCACCGGCAGCGCCTCATCGGCAGCGACTACGACGCGCATCTGGCCTCCGGGTCTCGCGGGCTGGGTGTCGGCTAATGTCCCGATCATGATTATCAAGGGTGGCACGTTCGGGCCCGTCGCGACCAACACGTATGTCGTGTTCGAGGCGCCGGGCGGCCCGGCGCTGATCGTCGACCCGGCCGCCGGCAGCAGTGCGTGGGTCGCCAACACGTTGGCGGCGCACGACCTTGTGCCGATTGCGGTGTGGTCGACCCACGGCCACTGGGATCATGTAGTCGAAGCCCATGTCTGGGCCGATCGGGGCATCCCGGTCTGGGCCGGCACCGGTGACGAGGACTGGCTGCGGGCGCCGGCGCCGTTCAACCCGGCGCTGTTCGGGAACCCGCCGCCCACGCCGGGAGTCGAACCGGCGCGGGTCCTTCGCGACGGGGACAGCTTCGCGGTAGGCGACATGAACTTCACGCTGATCCACGCCCCCGGCCATTCCCCGGGGTGTTACGTGGCATGGGACCGCACGGCCGGAGAGGCGCTGGTCGGCGACCTGATCTTCGCCCAGGGCATCGGCCGCACCGACTTCCCGCGCAGCAGCCCGGTCGACATGATGTCGAGCCTCGAACGGGTGCTCGACACCCTGCCCGGCGACACCCGGATCTACCCGGGCCACGGCCCGTGGGCAGTCACGATCGCCGATGCCGAGCCGTGGGCGCGGATGTTCATGTGACCACGTCCCCGGTAACCCATGACGCGGTCATGCGGGCGCTCGGCGACGTGCACGATCCGGAACTCCACCGCAGCATCGTCGCGCTCGGGATGGTCGGCGACGTACATGTCGACGGCGGACGTGTCGGGGTCGCCATCAAGCTGACGGTCGCCGGATGCCCCTGAAGGCCGAAATCCAGCGGCGGGTGTCGGCGGCGGTCGCCGGGCTGCCGGGGGTCGAGACCGTCCATGTGACCCTCGACACCATGAGCGACGAGGAGCGGCGGCGGCTGCGGGCGGGCATCGGCGGCGGCCCGGAGCGCCCGTCGCCGTTCACGGCCGAATCGCCAACGACGGTCATTGCGATCGCGTCGGGCAAGGGCGGCGTCGGCAAGTCGAGCATCACGGCCAATCTCGCGATCGCGCTCGCGCGCCGGGGCCATTCGGTCGGGCTCCTCGATGCCGATGTCTACGGGTACTCGATCCCACGCATGATGGGCGTTCACCGGCCCGGCCGTGATGGTGGACGACCTCATGATCCCGGTCGAGGCGCATGGGGTGCGGCTGATGTCGATCGGGTTCCTGACCGAAGATGACTCGCCGGTCATCTGGCGCGGTCCGATGCTGCACAAGGCACTGACGTCATTTGTCACCGACGTCTTCTGGGACGACCCCGACTATCTGCTGGTCGATCTGCCGCCGGGAACCGGCGACGTCTCACTGACGATCGCCCAGCTGCTGCCCGCAGCGGCGATGGTGATCGTGACGACCCCGCAGATCACCGCCCAGCGGGTCGCACGGCGCGCGGCCTCGATGGCAACACGGGTGAATCTCCCGGTGATCGGGGTCATCGAAAATATGAGCTGGTTCGTCGCCCCGGACACCGGGGCGCGCTATGAGGTGTTCTCCGGCGGCGGCGGGGCGGCGCTGGCAGCGGAGATCGGCGCTCCGCTGCTCGGGCAGATCCCGCTGGAATCCTCGGTCGCCACGGCCGGGGACGATGGCCTGCCGGTCGTGGCCGCCGCACCCGAGAGCCCGGCCGCGCACGCACTCGAACGGGCCGCCACCGCAATCACGGCGGCGCTCGCGCCGGCGTAGGACCGCAACCGCGGGACCCGCGTGACAAATGGCAGGCGCGCGCCTCCTCGACAGCCGTCGTGCGCTGATATCGTTCCCGGGCCCGCTCGCACAGTGCCGCGGCGCCGAACCACCCCTCGTGAGGAGCCACTAGAGATGGCCTACGTCATCGCCGAGCCGTGCATCGGCACCAAGGACACGTCGTGTGCCGACGTGTGCCCGGTCGACTGTATCCACCCCGCCCCAGGGGAGGAGCACTACCAGGAAAGCACCATGCTCTACATCGACCCGACCGAGTGCATCGACTGCGACGCGTGCGTCGAGGCCTGCCCGGTCGACGCGACGATGTCCGAGGACGACGTCCCGGCCCAGTTCGAGATCTTCCGCGAGATCAACCGCGTCTACTTCGAGGACGGCTTCGCGGCCGGCGAGAAGATGGTCGCCGAGTACCTGGCCAACAAGGGCTAGATCGCGCGCCCCGGGCGCCGTCGCGCGCCCGGGGCCGGCGTCCTGGCCGCCGTGCGGGCCGGGGCGCCCGTCAGTCGTCCTCGCGGATCATCCGCACGATCGGCGACGCGTGGTGCAGGGACAGCCGCCACCCGTCGCTGCCGAGCACAAAGACGTTGGTCGCGGCGATCGACGCCTCGACGCGGTCGCCCTCGTGCGCGCTCGTCACGTGCTCGATGCATGTCACCACTGCGACCGGGTCGTTGACGGTGACGCCGAGGATCTCGACGCCGACCTCCATGTATCCCGTGTTGGCGAGCACGAACTCCCACGTCTCCATGACGTCGTCCCAGCCGCTGACCCAGGGGCCGCCCGGGTGCACGCAGGCCGCGTCATCGCCGGTGACCCAGCAGGCCGCGAGCGCGTCGGGGTTCTTCGCCTCGAGGGCCTCGTAGAAACGCCGGTTGGCGGCTTCCACCTGGGCACGGACGACGGGACTGGTCACGCTGACCTCCTCATGGGGTTCCTTCGGACGGGCCGGCTGCGGCCCCGAGAAGCTCGGCCTGCACGGCCTGAGCGGCGGCCCGGCACAGCGCCTGCACGACCTTGCGCCGCGCACGGGCCGGCGGCGCGTCGTCCCACAGCATCGGGCGCCCGGACGAGCGTCGCGGCGGCGGCCAGCCACGTGCCGCCCGTCAGGCCGTCTGCCGCGCGCGACGCCTGTGCCAACAGCGGTCCGGCCACGGGGTCGCAGCGGACGACCGCCATCTCGATCGCCCCGAGCGCCGCGACCAGACGCACGGCGTCAGGCGCGCGCATCGCCCACCTCCAGAACACGCGCGAGGTTGCCGGCGAGCACTCCGGCCAGATCATCCGCGGACCATCCCGCGATGCGGCCTGCGAGCCCGACCAGCTGCAGCGCCGTCGCATAGTCACCGTACGGGCGGTCCGACCCGAACAGCAGACGCCCCGGCGGCAGTCCGACCAGATCCGGGAGCGCAGCCAGGGACGTGTCGAACCAGACCCCCGGGTGGTCGGCGACGCGCGCATGCACGGCGCGCGCATCGCCACGGGCGCCGTGGGCGAGCACCAACCGGGCATCCGGCACGGCATCGAGGATGGTCGCGACCGCGTCGGCCAACGGCCGGGCGCCGTACCCGGCGTGGATCAGGACCGGCCAGCCGTGCGCCGTCGCCGCGGCGACGCAGGCGATCGCCTCCGGCGCTTCGGGGGCGAACCCCTGGGCGACCGGGTGCAGCTTGAGGCCGCGGGCACCGGCATCGGCGGCGGCCTCGATCTCCGCGAGCGCACCCCGGAGCGGCGCGACCCGACAGAACGGGACGAGACGATCCGGCGCTGCCGCCGCAGCGGCCAGCAGCTCGCGGTTGGCGTCGGCGAAGTCGCCGTTCGGGCCGGGGTCGTTGAGCGGGAAGACCACGGCGCGGTCGACCTGCCAGCGCGCCATGTCCTCACGCAGGTCATCCGGCGCGAGCGCGTGTCCGTCCCGGTCGCGCCCGAGGTGGACATGGATGTCGGCGCGGGGGCCGTCGGGCAGGCCACGCCCCGCCCCGACCGCGGCCTCCAGCGCTGCCAGCCATTCGGGATCCGCCCCCGCCTGCCAGAGCAGGCCCGCCGACTCGCCGAAGACTCTCACCGGCCGTCCTCGAAGGCCGCAAGGCGTGCGGCCAGGTCCGCCGGGACCCGCGTCGGGCGTCCGCCCTCATATCCCGAGACGCCGACGATCACCTGCTCGGCGGTCGCCACGACGTCGCCGGTGACGGCATCCTCGATCCGGTAGGCCACCGTGTGGCTCGAGCGACCGATGCGCGCCGTGCGGATCCGAACGGTGAGTTCGTCGCCGAAGCGGGCGGACCGCCGGTAGTCGCAGGCGAGGTGCCGGACGACGAACAGATGCCCGTCGGGGCCGAGCTCGGGGATTCCCAACTCCCGGCGATACGCCATCAGGGCGCGGTCCAGCAGCCGCGCGTAGTTGCCGTAGTAGACGACCCCGCCCAGGTCGGTGTCGGCGATCTCCACCCGCGTGGACACCGCGAAGCCGAACCCGTCGGGATCGGAGATCGGGGCCGCGGTCAACGGCGCGTCCCCAGCATGAGGTGATGCCGATCCTCGTCGACGGCGACGACCTCCTCCAGCGGGCACCCCGCGGCCGCCATCCATCCGGCGTACGCCGCCTCGTCGTAGACCTCGCGCACCGGTGGTCCCGGTGAGCATCGTGATGCCGAACAGCGCCGCCGGCGCCGAGCGTCCGAGAATGACCTCCTGGATCGCCAAGCGACCGCCCGGTCGGAGCGCGCGGCCCGCCGCGCGCACGAGATCGGCGGCAACCGCAGGCCCGAACAGGTGGACCACGTTTCCCAGGTACACCGCGTCCCACGGCCCGACCGGGACGCCGCGCGTCACGTCCGCAGCGATCTGGGCGACCCCCCAGCCGGCAAGCTCGTCCCCCCCAGCGCCAGCGATTCCGGAAGATCGACGACCGTCACCGCCCAGCCCGCCGCCGCAAACCCCCGGGCGTAGCTGCCGGGCCCGCCACCGACATCGAGTAGCCGCCGCGCGCCCGACGGCGGCCCGAGCGCCTGGACGGTCGCCGACACCCGTCGTGCGGCGATGGCCCGCATCGCCTCCAGGAACCGCCGCCGGGTCGCCGCGTCGCCGGCGGAGACGTCATGGCTCGGCGCTCCGGTCCGCAGGGTCCGTCCGAGCTGTCCGTAGGCCGCCAGCTCACGAGCTGCGAGCCGCACCTCCGCGAGCACCGCGTCTGCGGGCTCCGGCCCGAGCGCAGCACGAGCCTTGGCCGTCAGCGTGATCACCCCATCATCGTCGCGCACCCATCCGCGATCGGCGAGCGCCACCAGGGTGACGCGGACCGCGCGGGCGTCGAGGCCCAGATCCGCCGCCAGCCCGGCGGCCGTTCCACCCGTGGCGGCGCGGTCCAGCAACCCGGTCTCATCCGCGGCAGCCAGCACCAGAATCTCCCGCCAGTCGTCGACCTGGGTCATGGCGGTGAGGCTATCCAATCGCGGCACGCCGGAGGGGCGGGCGCCCGCGATCGTCGCCCGCTGATACCCTCCCGGACGTGAGCGCAGGAAAGTCCAAGAAGCAGGCCGTCGGGCGACGGCGCAACTACGGCCCGACCGCCGACCAGATCGGGGCCCGAAAGTACCTGCCTAACTACTGGGCGAACTGGCTCGGGTTTGCCCTGTTCGGGATCGTGGGCATCGCGTTCTTCTGCTGGGGCATCTTCTACGTGGCCGACCAGCAGTTCGCGAACGGCATCGTGGCGTTGCTGTTGACCGGTGCCCTCGGGTACATGGTGTACCTGTTCGGGTCCACGCGCCTGCGCGACTAGCCCGAGTGCCTGCCCCGCCCCGGGCTCAGGGGGTGCCGACGACCTCGGCCACGCAGGCCTCGTCCCCGCGCGCACGCGTGGCGGCGACGCTCAGGGTGGCGTGCTGGTCGAAGGCGGCGAGCATGCCCTTCCAGATCGCGCGGTCGAGACCGCAGATCCGCTCGGGGTCGTCGAAGGCGAGCTCCTCGAACGGGCAGGCGCACGCGCGGATCGTGCCGTCGCCGGACGTCTGGGCAGCGAATCCGTAGCGCGACAGCAGCCGGACGACCTGCTCGACGGCGTTGACGCCGTCCTGCCCGGGGCGCGTCCGCCCCGCGGCGACCTCGTGCAGACCGACCTCAAAGCCGAACTCGTAGCCGATCCGGTCGAGGATGTCCTGTCCTGCGGCACCCGATTCGTCGGCGGCGGCCTTGAGCAGCAGCGACGCGAGCAGGTCGTAGTGGCGCTCGGGCAGCGAGACGCTCATCTCCTCCGCGGCGAGGCGGTAGTGCTTGGCCGGGCGCCCCGCGCCGGGGCCCGAACGGCCCGTGCGGCGTTTGAACTCGGCCGTCAGGAACCCCTGATCGACCAGCTTGTCGAGGTGGAAACCCGCAAGCCGGCGGTCGATGCCGACGACATCGGCCACCTGGTCCTTGCTGACGGCGTCCTCGTGTTCCCGGACCATGAAGAACACACGACGACGGGTCGGGTCGCCCAGTGCCGCGGCCAAGCGCTCGATCTCATGCTCGGCGGGCCACGCGGGTGGGTGTTCGAGATGCTCGGTCACGGCGTCTGCGTGCAGAATCCACGCGTCTTCGAGGGTAGCACTACCGCTACGCGCGCCCGGTCCCGGGCACCGCCCAACGGTATGGGCTTCCGATTTTCGGTCACGCAGGTATCTTATAGAAGAACGGTTGGCACCCCGCGAGCATCGCCCCCGTGCGAGTGGCCGGGTCTCAACACTCATTTTCCGCTCCAGGAGACGGCTGTGTCGACGACCACACCTCCCGAGCTCGAGGGCTTCGGGCAGTACAAGTTTGGCTGGCACGACCCCGCCCATTACGTGTTCACGCCCAAGAAGGGTCTGAACGCCGACGTGGTGCGCGAGATCTCGTTCCTCAAGAACGAGCCCGAGTGGATGACCAAGTTCCGGCTGCGGTCGCTCGAGATCTTCGAGCGCAAGGCGATGCCGACCTGGGGATCCGACCTCAGCGGCATCGACTTCCAGGACATCTTCTACTTCATCCGCGCATCCGAGCGCCAGGGTGAGAGCTGGGACGATGTCCCCGAGGACATCAAGAACACGTTCGATCGGCTGGGGATTCCCGAGGCCGAGCAGAAGTACCTGTCGGGCGTGTCCGCCCAGTACGAGAGCGAGGTCGTGTACCACTCGATTCGCGAAGACCTCGAGAAGAAGGGCGTGATCTTCTGCGACACCGATACCGCGCTGCGTGACCACGAGGACCTGTTCAGGCAGTACTGGGCCACGGTGATTCCGCCCGGCGACAACAAGCTGGCGGCCCTCAACAGCGCGGTCTGGTCGGGCGGCTCGTTCATCTGGGTGCCCGAGGGCGTCGAGGTCGAAATCCCGCTGCAGGCCTACTTCCGGATCAACGCCGAGAACATGGGCCAGTTCGAGCGCACGCTGATCATCTGCGAGCCCGGCTCGTACGTCCACTACGTCGAGGGCTGCACCGCGCCGATCTACTCGTCCGACAGCCTGCATTCGGCCGTCGTCGAGATCATCGTCAAGGAAGGCGCCCGCTGCCGCTACTCGACCATCCAGAACTGGTCGACCAACGTCTACAACCTGGTCACCAAGCGCGCGGTCGCCCACGCGAACGCCACGATGGAATGGGTCGACGGCAACCTCGGCAGCAAGGTGACGATGAAGTATCCGGCCGTCTGGCTGACAGGCCGCGGCGCCCGCGGCGAGGTGCTCTCGGTCGCCTTCGCCAGCGAAGGCATGCACCAGGACGCCGGAGCCAAGATGGTCCACGTCGCGCCGGACACCTCCTCGACGATCATCTCGAAGTCGATCTCGCGCGGCGGCGGGCGCACGTCCTACCGCGGACTCGTCAAGGTCGAGCCGGGCGCGTACCGCTCCCGGGCCTCGGTCGTGTGCGACGCGCTGCTGCTCGACGAGGACAGCCGTTCCGACACGTACCCGTACATGGACATCCAGGAAGAGAACTCCTCGGTCGGCCATGAGGCGACGGTGTCGAAGGTCGCCGACGACCAGATCTTCTATCTGATGAGCCGGGGCTTGTCCGAGGAGGAGGCCATGGCGATGATCGTGCGCGGGTTCATCGAGCCGATCGCCAAGGAACTCCCGATGGAGTACGCCGTCGAGCTGAACCGGCTCATCGAACTGCAGATGGAGGGCAGCATTGGCTAGCGCGCCGGCCTGGGCCGCGGAATTGCGGCACACCGCCACCACCAACCTCGACCGCCTGCCGGTCCTGACCGGCGACGAAGAGGAGTGGCGCTTTACCCCGCCGACCGATCTCGGTCTCGCGGGCATCGCGCCCGTGGACGGGACCGCGGTGCGCGCCGATCTGTCGGCGGCCGCCGGCCCGCGCGCCGCGACCCTGGCGCTGCCGGACGGAAGCCCGTCGGCCCCCGTGCTCGGTGAGCTGCCCGCCGGGGTCATTGTCGCTGAACTCGGCCAGGCGCTGATCGACCACGAGGACGTGGTCCGCTCCCGCCTCTACGGGCTGATCGGCTTCGATGATCGCCCCGGTGCGCTCAACGCGGCGAACTGGAGCGGTGGCACGTTCGTGTACGTGCCGCGCGGCGTCGAGCTCGTGCTGCCCACCGAGACGCTCCTGAGCGCGACGGGGGCCCACGGTCGCGTCTTCGGTCGCACGCTGGTCATCGTGGAAGAGGGCGCCAAGGCGACGGTCATCGACCGCTACCGCTCCGCCGACCTCGCCGGGACGGTGACGGCATCGACCGCGACCGAAATCTTCGTCGCCGACGGCGGCGAGTTGGAGCACCTGTCGCTGATCGAATGGGGCGCTGGCGTGCGCCACCACGCCCGCGTGACGGCATCGGCCGGCAAGGACGCACGCGTCCGTTCCGTGGTGGTGACACTCGGCGGGGACGTCGTCCGTGTCGAGGCGACGCACATCGCCGCCGGCCCCGGTTCTGACTCGCGTGCGCTCGGCCTCTTCTTCGCCGACGACCACCAGCACTTCGAGCACCGCGTGGTCGCCCGGCACGAGGCTCCCCAGGCCTACTCGAACCTCCTCTACAAGGGTGCGCTCAAGGACCAGGCCCACACCGTGTTCTTCGGCAACCTCGTCGTGCCGCCGGGCGCGCCGGGCACCGACGCCTACCAGACCAACCGCAACCTGGTCCTCAACGAAGGCGCCCGCGCCGACACGATCCCGTTCCTCGAGATCGAGACGGCCGAGGTCAAGTGTTCCCACGCCGGTGCGGTCGGCCGCGTCGACGACGAGCACCTGTTTTACCTGCGATCGCGGGGCGTCGACGAGGAGACCGCCAAGCGGTTGATCGTGCTCGGGTTCCTGCAGGAAGTTCTCGAGCACGTGCAGCTCGAGGAAGTCCGCCGCGAGCTCGAAGACGCCGTTGCACGGAAGCTCGCGTGACGCAGTCCGCGTTTGTGGACGTCGCCGGGATTGCCGACGTACCGCCGGACACTCCGGTGCGCGTCGACGTCGACGGCACGCCGGTGTGCCTGGTCAACGTCGACGGCACGATCCACGCGGTCCATGACGTCTGCTCCCACGCCCTCGAGTCGCTCTCGGGCGGCTGGGTCGACGGCGACCGCATCGAGTGCCCGCGACATGGGGCGACCTTTTCGGTCGTCTCGGGCGAGGCCCTGAGCCCGCCGGCGAGTTCCCCGCTGCCGATCTTCGGCGTGGCGATCGAGGACGGCCGCGTGCTGGTCGACCCGACGCCCAACCGGCCCCATCCGATTTTCCGAACCCCGTAATCAGGAGACACCCACCGTTGGCCGATCCCATCCTGCAAATCAAGGGCCTTGAAGTCGCCGTCGAAGGCCGCACGATCCTCAAGGGAGTCGACCTCGAGGTTCCTCAGGGCGAGATCCACGCGCTGATGGGCCCGAACGGCTCCGGCAAGAGCACACTGGCCTACGCGTTGGCCGGACACCCGCGCTACGAAGTCACCGGCGGATCGGTGATCTTCGACGGCAAGGACCTGCTCGACATGAACATCGACGAGCGGGCGAAGGCCGGCTTCTTCCTGGCGATGCAGTACCCCGTCGAGGTTCCAGGGGTCTCGGTCCTGAACTTCCTGCGCACATCCTTGAACTCGATCCGCGGCGAAGAGCTCAGCCCGCGTGAGTTCATGAAGCTCTTCCAGGAGAAGAGCAAGCTGCTCGAGTTCGACGCGAGCTTCACCGACCGGTACCTCAACGAGGGCTTTTCCGGAGGCGAGAAGAAGCGCCACGAGATTCTGCAGATGGCGATGATCGAGCCGCGCTTCGCCGTCCTCGACGAGACCGACTCGGGACTGGATGTCGATGCGCTCAAGGTCGTCTCGCGTGGCGTCAACAGCCTGAAGGGCCCAAACCTGGGCGCGCTCATCATCACCCACTACACCCGCATCCTGCAGTACATCACCCCGGATGTCGTGCACGTGATGTTCGAGGGCAGGATCGTCCGGACCGGCGGTCCGGAACTCGCCGACGAGCTCGAGGCGGGTGGGTACGCGCAATACGGCTCATCGGAGCCGGCCGTCGCGCCGGGCGTCTAGACGACCGATGCGCCCGGCCGTCGACATCGACCCGCGGGAGCTGCGCGCGGAGTTCCCGATCTTCACACCGGTCGGGGACCGCGCGCCGCTCGTGTACCTCGATTCGGCGGCCACCTCGCAAAAGCCGACGGCGGTGCTGGACGCGATGGACCGCTACTACGTCGAGACCAACGCCAACGTCCATCGGGGGGTCTACGAACTCGCCGAGGAGGCCACCGCCAGGTTCGAGGCGGGCCGTGACTCGGTCGCACGCCTCGTCGGCGCCCCGCGCGAAGGGACCATCTTCACCAAGAACGCGAGCGAGGCGATCAACCTCGTGGCGTGGTCGTGGGGCGTGCGGAACCTGCGGCCCGGCGATGTCGTCATGGTCACGGAGATGGAACACCACAGCGGCATCGTTCCGTGGCAGATCGTGGCCGAGATCACCGGGGCCCAGGTCCTGTTCGCGCCGATCACCGGGGACGGTCAGCTCGACCTCGGCTGGATCGAACAGACCTTGCGGGATGCCCCGGTCCGCATGCTCAACATCGTCCACGTCTCCAACGCCCTCGGCACGATCAACCCCGTCGCCGAGATCGCACGGATGGCCCACGCCCACGGCGCGCTGATCCTCGTCGACGGCTCCCAGAGCGTCCCGCACATGCCCGTCGACTTCACGGACCTCGACGCGGATTTCCTGGCGTTCACCGGCCACAAGATGCTCGGACCCACCGGCATCGGCGTGCTGGTCGGCCGCCCCGAGATCCTTGACGCGATGGGGCCGTTCCTGGGCGGGGGCGAGATGATCTCGGACGTGCGCACCGACGGATCCGACTGGGCGGAGCTGCCGTGGAAGTTCGAGGCCGGGACGCCGCCCATCGCCGAGGCTGTGGGACTCGGGGTCGCCGCCGACTACCTGCGGCACATCGGCCTTGACCGGATCCGGGCCCACGAGCGCGAGCTTGTCGCGTACGCGTTCGACGCCCTCTCGGAGATCGACGGACTGACGATTTACGGACCGCGCGACCCTGATCTGCGCGGTGCGCCGATCAGCTTCAGCCTCCCGGATCTGCACCCCCACGACATCGCCCAGCTGGTGGACCGCAAGCGGGTGTGCATCCGGGCGGGCCACCACTGTGCCAAGCCGCTGATGCGCACCCTCGGCGTGAACGCCACGGCGCGCGCGAGCGGATATCTGTACAACGACTCACACGACATCGATGCGCTGGTGTCCGCCCTCGCGGCGGCCCGGTCCTACTTCGCGCGATAGCCATGGGCGGACTCGACGACCTGTACCAAGAGCTGATTCTCGACCACTACCGACGGCCACGCCACCGCGGTGAGATCGCCGATCCGACGATCAGCGTCGACCAGAACAACCCGCTCTGCGGCGACCAGCTGCACATCACCGTGCGCCTCGACGGCGAGCGGATCGCCGAGCTCGCCCATTCGGGGGACGGCTGCTCGATCTCACAGGCCTCGGCATCGATGATGAGCGACGCGGTCGTCGGTCATACCACCGACGAAGCGCTGGAGATGATCGAGCACTTCCGTCAGGTCATGCACCGCGAGGCCCTCGCCGACGAAGACCGGATCGGGGACGCGATCGCGCTCGAGGGCGTCAACAAATACCCGGTGCGCATCAAGTGTGCATTACTTTCATGGATGGCGCTCAAGGACGGGTTGCTGACCCGCCGAGCCGACGTACGGGAGGGCTGATGGCCACCGAGCAGGATGTCCGCAGTGCGATGAAGCAGGTCGAGGATCCGGAGTTGGGCATCAACGTCGTCGACCTCGGACTGCTCTACGGCGTCGACATCTCCCAGGACGGATTCGTCCGGCTGGAGATGACCCTGACGTCCATGGGCTGCCCGCTGACCGAACAGATCCTCGGCGACAGCCGTGCCGCGATCCTGCCCCTCGAGGGCGTCTCCGGCGTGGACATCAGCTGGGTCTGGGAACCGGCCTGGAGCCCGGAGATGATGTCGGAGGAAGGGCGGTTCATGATGAAGGTGATGGGCTATGGCTGAGTCCGCCCCGACCGTGCCGATGACCATCGAGGAAAAGAAGGCCGCCGCGCGTGAACGCGCACGCCAGGCCCGCGCCGCACAGGACGCCGGACAGGATGCCGGCCTGCTCAAGGTCAGCGACGCCGCGGTCGCCTACATCCGCGACTCGGCGGCACGGACGGGCAACCAACCCGCCGTGCGGCTCCGGATCCTCGCCGGAGGTTGTTCGGGCCTGGAGTACAAGCTGGACCTGCTCGCACCCGACGACGCCGCCGGCCCCCTCGACCGCGAGGTCGACACGAACGGGGTCCGCGTCCTGATGGATCTCAAGAGCGCGATCCACGTCACGGGGTCGGTCATCGACTACGAGTCGGGCCTGCTGCGCCGGGGATTCCGCATCAGCAATCCGAACGCGACCGGCACCTGTTCGTGCGGGGACTCCTTCAGCGCCTGATTCCCGCGGTCCGGGCCGGCACGCGAACGCAACGACGGTCGGGGAGGAATGTCCGAACCGACTGCGAAGATCACGGAAGTCGCAATCCCCACTGCCTGGGAGATCTTCATGTCCGAGTCCTCCGCCGCCGTCGCGTACGACACCGCATCCACGGGGCGCCAGCGCGTGCTGCAGGCGCTGCCGTCGTCATGGGATGACGTCCCGTCGGGCCCGGTGCCCGCGTCGGTCATCCGCTACTTCGAGGATGCCATCGCCCGCGAAGAAGCACGCCGCAACGCCCGCCTGGGGCGCTCCGCCGAATAGCCCCGTTCGTACGGGTCCGCCCACGGCGGTCCGTACGAACGCCGTATCGCACCACCCGACACGTGCATCCGTCCGAACGGCGGATCGCCAGGCAGGCGTGTCACCGCGTGCGGTCCGGATGTCGGCAGGAACGCGCCCGGACGGTCTGTGACGACCATGGTACCCGGCCCCCTTCCACCGGGCGCTACCATCGTTCGGGTCGGGATCACCGTCCGCGACGCGTCCCGTTGTTGTCCCATCGAATCCCGAGGCCCATGTTTCGCAAGCGCTACACCGTGGTGATCGTCGGAGGCGCCGGCTCGTCGGCCGCCCAACGCAGCGAGATCAGCCGCCACCGGTCCGAGCGCGACGCGATGTTGGCCGCCCAGTACGAACGCGAGCGGCTCGGGGGACTCCACGGCGACGGCACCGGCAAGTATCGCGTGGTCGTCGAGCGCGAGGGCGAGGCGATCTCCAGCGGACCCGTCGCCGACCTGAGCGGATTGCCGCCGGAGATCACCCACGGTCACCCCGACGACGCGTTTGACCTCCAGCTGGGTGACTCGCCCACCGATCCCGGGCGGCACCACCCGATCATCCCGGCCGCGCCTGAGCCGGAGCCGCTGGCCGACGGCGACATCCCGGATCGGGCCGTCGCGAGCCCCGAGAGCGCGTCCACGCCGATTCCCGGTGCCGCGATCCCGCTCGAGCCCGCTAGATGCGCCCGTCGCGGATGAGGTCCCCGACGGGCCGGTCCCCGAGGACATCCTGCGTCGGTTCGAAGAGGCGATCGAGCGGGAGCAAGAGCGGCGGTCCGCCAAGCTTCCCCGGGACGAGTAGCCGCCGCCCGCCGGGCGGTCAGCCGGCGTCGAAGGTCCCCGACATCAACTGGGCGATCGCGCGTGGTGGCTGCGCCCCGACGATGCCGCGGACCCCGTCGGCGACGAACACCGGCACCGCCCGCACCCCGATCTCGGCGCCGATCGCAAGGTCCGCATCGACCAGGGCGTCATACCGCCCCGCGACCGCGTCGGCCACGAGCGCGGCAACTCCGTCGATCGCCGCGTGCCGCTCGAGCAACCCGACCAGGGCCTCGGGGTCGGTGATGTCCACGCCCTCGCAGAAATAGCCAGTAAACAGCGCGTCGACGACGGCCTCCTCGCATCCTGTGCCGCGGGCGCCGGCGATCACGCCGTGGGCAAGCCGCGTATTGGGACTGACGGTGACCCGGTCCATCGCGAACGGGATGCCGGCCTCGGCGCCGACCGCGATCAGGTGGGCGGCCATCTGGCCGTACCGCTCCTGGCCGCCGAATTTCGTCTCGACCAGTTCCCGGAACGGCACGCCACGCGGCGGATGATCCGGCTGCAGCTGGAACGCGCGCCAGTGGATCTCCGGTGGCGGCCCCTCCCACGCGTCGCGGGCCGCCTGAAGATTCCGTAGCCCGATGAAGCACCACGGGCAGGCCACATCCGAGAAGACATCCATCCGCACGGGTGGGCGGGTCTCATCCATCGGTAGCTCCTTGGCGCGGGCAGATGTCCGGATGACGCGTGCGTAACGTCACAGAACAAAGTGTTTGCGAAGTCTTAACGTTCGAAGCGTAACGCGGTCGGAGCGCACGGCGCCCCCCGTTCCGCCTCGCGGGCCGCCGTTCCCGGAATCCCCACGGGGCGGACGATCTCGGCCGTTTTCCACGACATGCAGGACTTTGATCCGGCGCGCCCCACCGCCGGCGGCCCTCGGAGCCGCAATGGCGAAATACCCGAATACCCAGGGTCAGCCCGCTTGACCTTCTCTTGAGGCTTGCTAGCTTGCCGTGCGGTCGATCGAACTGTGACAGACCCGTTTCGCTCCCGAGCAAGGACCCGCGCTTATCCGTACCGGTCGCGCAATCCTCACCCGGCGTCGCGCCGTGCTGCTTGGCCTCGTCGGGCTCGGAGCCGGTCTCGCCATCCCGATGGTCACCCTCGGTCAGCCGTCCTCGGTCCAAGGCCAGCAGGCGCAGATTGCGCAGCTGCAGAACCGCCTGAACAGCATCAACTATCAGGCGACGGTCGCGGTCAACAATTACGACGGTGCCATGTGGCACCTTCAGACCGCGCGCCATCAGATCGTGGAGAACGCTGCAGCGATCACGGCCAACCAGGCGCAGTACGCGCGGTCACAGGGTGTGTTGGCGACGCGGCTGCGCGAGCTCTACGCGACGCCGACGCCGAGCCCGGTGCAGGTTCTGCTGGCGAGCGGAAATATCACGTCGATCATGGACACCTCCAACCTGGTCCAGCACATCGGCAAGGAGGACGCCCAGGTCGTCACCGGCGTCCGCGACACGCTGACCCGTCTCCAGACGGCACGAGTCCAGCTCGTGGCCGCGCAGAAGACCGCGGCCCAACAGGTCGCCAACGCGTCCCAGCAGAAGTCCAAGGTACTCGCGCTGCTGAATCAGCAGCAGGAGGTCGTGGATCACGCCAAGGCCAATCTGCGCGCCCAGATCGCCGCGCAACAGGCCGCCGCCGCCCGCGCCGCCGCAGCCCAGCGTGCAGCCGCCCGCGCCGCCGCAGCCCAGCAGCAGGCCGTGCCCCAGTCCGCCAGTGCCCAGCAGACCCCGATCAACCTGCCGTCGGGCTCCGGCAACGCCGCCGCCGTCTCGGTGGCCGAACGGTATCTCGGGGTCCCCTACGTTTGGGGCGGCGAGTCGCCGTCCGGATTCGACTGCTCCGGCCTGGTCGCCTACGCCTACGCCCAGATCGGCAGATCCCTGCCCCACTACACGGTGGCGCAGTACAACATGTTCCCCAAGGTGCCGATCAGCCAGCTGCAGCCCGGCGACATCGTCTTCTTCTATGGGCTTGCCCACGAGGCGATGTACATCGGCGGCGGCATGGTCGTCCAGGCCCCCCACACCGGCGCATTCGTCGAGAACACGTCGCTGTCGTCCATGGGCACCCCGGACGGGGCCGTCCGACCCTAGACCGGGTGCGGTGGCGCCGGCTGGTCCGGTGCCGCGGGAATGTCCTCGGGGCCGGCCGCGCGGATGACCCGCGCGCCGTCTGAGGGAACCGCCTCGGGCGCGTTGAACAGGTAGACCGGCGGCGCGGCGCCGGTGAGCCGGTCGAGGCACGCGGTGGCAGCCCCGGGATGGCCGCGAAAGTCGATCGCCACGAGTCCCGGAGCCAGTCCGTCGACGCTGCTGCGCACGGCCTCCGGATCCGGGTCGAGCGGAAGGGTCGTCCAGCCGCGCCCGGCCAGGAACAGACCGACGGCATCGCGGGTATCCCCGCGGTCGGCAATCAGGATCGCGACGGGCATGCCGGGCAGCGTAGCGAAGATGCCCTCGGGTCCCCCGTGAGGCTCAAGAAGACGGCGGGAACTGGCGATAGCCATTCTGCATGCCTCGACGGTCCCCCATCTCGGTGCGCCTCGCCATCGCCGCCTCCGCCGGATTGCTGGTCGGTCCGCTCGCGGGCGCCGCGGCGGCGGCACCGGCCCCGCTCCCGAGCGTGCAGGTCGCGCAGGCCCACGTGCTCGCGACCCAGGACCTCATCGACGCGGCGTCGGCAACGCTGGCCTCGGTCCGGACCGCGCTGTCAACCGCACCCACGCCCGCGGCGGTCACGGCGCTCGAGATTCAGCAGTCCCGCCTCCAAGCCCGCAAGACGGTGCTGATCGCCCGACTTGCCGTCGAACAGCGCATTCTGACGCGGGCGATCGCCGCCCAGGCGGCCGCCGACGCACAGGCCGCCGCGCTCAACGGCGCGCTGGTCAACACGACTCCGCCGCTGCTGAGCACGCTCGCGACCGCGGGCCTTCCCGCTCCGGGGACGTTGGCCACGTCGATCGACGGGTTTCTCCAGACGGTCCACAGCCCGCTGGCCGGACTCGGCGCGGTCTTCGTCGCAGACGGCGAGGCCGAGGGCGTCGACCCGCGGTTCATCGTCGCTATCAGCGGGGCGGAGACCTCCTTCGGCACGTACGGCCCCTCCCAGACGATCCACAACCCATTCGGGCTCGGCCCGAACATCCACTTCCCCAGCTGGAGCGCGGCGATTCAGGGCGCCGCCACGAACCTCGGTGGGCCGCTCTACCGCGGCGCGGGACTGATCACGATCCCCCAGATCCAGGCGCGGTGGGCACCGCTCGGCGTCGCCAACGACCCCGGCGGACTCAACAGCAACTGGCAGATCAACGTCAACCACTACTTCGCCCAACTCGGAGGCAACCCGTCGGCGTCGGTGATGATCGGCGTCTCAAACTCACTGATCTCGCTGGCCCCGGCGACTCCGGCGGTCGGGACCGAAGGCCCCGCCGCGGCCATGACGGCGCTCGGGCTGATCGGTGTGCCGAGCCCGGCCGAGAGCCCCAACGGACTCAACGACGTGGAGTTGGTGCAGACCGTCTACCAGGACCAGGGGGTCAACGTGCCCGGCACGCTCGCCGGACTCGAGACTGCCGGCGTCTCGGTGGCCCCGCAGTCGCTCAAACAGGGTGACGCGGTCTTCTTTACGGGCGCCGGGGGAGCAATCGTCCACGTCGGGCTGTACCTCGGGGGTGGCGAGTTCATCCACGCACCCGGCCCGGGTCGACGCGTCGCGATCGCGTCGCTGTACGGAGCGCCCTGGCGCACGAGCTACAAGATGGCCCGCCGCTACTAGCCGGTCGGCGCCTCGCGGCCGCCGCCCGGTCTCCAGAGCACGTCGCCGTCCGCCGCGGCATTGCAGGCGCGCGCGACGATGAACAGGAGGTCGCTGAGGCGGTTGAGATACCGCACCGCTTCGGGGTTGACGGCCTCCTGGTCGGCAAGCGCGATGACGCTGCGCTCGGCGCGGCGGCAGACCGTGCGCGCCACGTGCAGCGCGGCCGCCACCGGAGTGCCGCCGGGAAGAATGAAGCTGGCAAGCGGTTCGCTGCGGGCGTTGGCGCGATCGCACCACTGCTCGAGCTCGGCGACCTGATCGGCGGTCACCTGCAGACGGGAACCATCGTCCGGCGGGGTGACGCCGGGGATCGACAGGTCCGCGCCCAGATCGAACAGGTCGTTCTGGACCGACGCCAGCCAGCCGTCGAACTCGGGCGGCAACCCGAGCGCGCGGGCCAGGCCGATCGCGCTGTTGGTCTCGTCGACGTCGCCGTATGCGCAGACGCGCGCCGCGGTCTTCCGGACCCGGCTGAGATCGCCGAGGTGAGTGTCGCCGTCGTCGCCGTGACGGGTGTAGATGCGGGTCAGCCGGACCATCACCGCCACCATACCGCTGCCCGGGTGTGCCGCGGGGGCCTACCGCCCGGACCGGGCCGGGTCGTCAGGCGTCCGGATGGGCGGCCAGCCAGCGCTCGGCAATCCTGACGGCGCGCTGCTCGCCGACCGGTCCGCCGAGCTGCGCGATCCGGATCTCCGCGAGCACCTGCGACAGCCACGGGCCAGGGGGTCGATCGAGTCGCCGGGCAAGCACGTCGCCGGGGATGGGCGCGACCAGCGGTTCGCGGGCGCGGATCTCCAGATAGGTCCGCATCACCTGGCGCGCGACCTCAAGATGCCGGGTGAGCTGGATCTCGGCCGACCGCGGACCTCGGGTCGCGAGCCGGTCGGCGACGGTGAGCAGGATCATCTCGACCGGTGCTGCCGCCGTCCGGCGCAGATAGCCGTCGAGCACTCGCATCGACAGGGGCTGCCGGTGCACCATGAATCCGAGCCGGAGGTGTTCGGCAACGCACATCACGACCACCTCACGAACACGCGTCGCGGTCCGCAGGCGTCGGGCCAGATCGTCGGCCATCTCGGCACCGAGCCGGTCATGATGGAAGAACGTCACCCGCCCGCCGGGGAGCTCGCCGCGCGTCGCGGGCTTGGCCATGTCGTGCAGCAGCGCCGACAGCGCCAGCACCTGTCCGCGGGTCAGGCCGTCACCGAGCCGCTCGTCGAGAATGGCGGCGATCGCCGGTCCGTCCGAGCGGAACACGCCGGCCGGATCGGACCGCAGCTCGCAGACCTGCTCGACGACCTCCAGCGTATGCCCGAGCACGTCCTTGTGGTGGTACTCGCTCTGATCGAGGCCGCGTGCCGCCTCGAGCTCGGGCACGAGCGTCGCAATCCCCCCCAGCGCGTCCAGGCGCCCGAATGCCCGCCAGGCGGACGGAAGGCACATCATCCGATACACCTCGTCACGCAGCCGCTCCGGGGCCTTGTCCCACAGGTGCGGGCTCGCCGCGCGGGCGAGTGCGGCCGTGGCGGGCACGACGTCGAAGTCGAGCTGCTCGGCCAGCCGCGCCAGTCGGAGCACCCGCACCGGGTCGGCACGCAGCACGCCGTCCCCCACCGCGCGGAGCTTCCGGGCAGCGAGATCGGCACGCCCGCCATGGGGGTCGATCAGCTCGGACGGTCCGGTCACTGGCAGCGCCATCGCGTTGACGGTCAGATCCCGCAACGCAAGATCCGCCGCGAGCGACCCGCCCTGGACCGGGGTGATGTCGACCTGCACCGGCAGCGTCCCGCCCGACAGCCGCCACGCGCCGAACGCACTCGAGAGCGGAAAGCGGCTGGCACCGTGGGCGCGGGCAAGGCGCCCGGCGGCCGCCTCGGCGCTGCCCTCGAGTGCGACGTCGACGTCTGCGACCGGCCGCGCCAGCAGGGCATCGCGCACGCTGCCCCCGACGACCCAGGCCCGATCCCCGAGCGCGGCCAGGGGCGCCCGCAGGTCGTCGATGCTCACCCCACGTACACCCGCGGCACGCGCGGGCCGATGGCGCAGGTGATCTCGTAGTTGATCGTCCCGCGGCGCGCGGCGAGCTCCTCGGCGGTGATGCGCTCGGCCCCCTGGGCACCGATGACCACCGCCGGGGTCCCGACCTCATCATCGCTTTCCGGACCGAGATCGACGGTCACCTGGTCCATCGACACCGCGCCGACGACCGGCACGCGCCGTCCGCCGACCAGAATCTCGGCGTTGTTGCCCAGCGACCGCGCGTACCCGTCGCCGTACCCGAGCGGGACCAGCCCGATCCGGGTGCCGCGCTGGGCGTACCACGTGCGGCCGTATCCGACGCTGTCGCGGGACCGGACGGTCTTCACCATGGCCACGTACGACAGGACACTCATCACGGGTGTGAGGCCGTCCCGCTCGGGGACGTCATGAAAGGGCGAACAGCCGTAGAGACCGATGCCGCACCGCACCATGCCGAACGCGGCGCCCGCATCGCGGAGAGTGGCCGCCGAATTCGCCGCGTGGACCGTGGCGTCGGGAAACTGGTCGCGGAGCACGGTGGCAGCCGCCCGAAAGCGCACGAGCTGCTCCCGGAAGAACCCGGCATGCTCGCCGTCGCGGTCGTCGGCGGTGGCGAAGTGGGTCATGATCCCGGCCACACGAACCCCGGATGCCCGAGCGGCGTCGGTCAGCGCCGCGACGTCTTCGGGGCGCGCGCCCAGGCGACCCATCCCGGAGTCCAGCTCCAAATGGACGCCGTCGATGCCGGCGGCGCGGGCGGCGAGGATTGCGTCGGGCGTCCAGACAACAACCTCTGCATCGATTGCGGCCGCACGGGCCCACTCGGCACCCGTCAGCGGACCCATCACCAGGATCGGCACGCGCAGCCCGTCGTCGCGCAACTGCTCGGCCTCGGCGACGGTGTGGACCCCGAGGGCCTGCGCGCCGGCCGTGACGGCGACGTGGCTGCAGGGCACCGCGCCATGGCCGTAGGCGTCGGCCTTGACGACGGCCATCAGGCGCGCGGTGCCCGCTGCCTGGACCAGCCGACGCACGTTCGCCGCCAGCGCGGCGAGATCGATCCGCGCGTGGGCGCGTTCGACCGTCCCGATCACGCGCGTCCCCGGGCATCGGCGATGGCCCCCGGCAGCGCGTCGATGAGGTCCCCCGCGATCGTGCCGTCGCCGCGGCCGCCGAGACGGCCCGCAAGCGCATGCAGGCAGACGGCCGCGATCGCCGCGGCGCCGGCGGGCATGCCTTTGGCAAGCGCGGCGGCGGTCACGCCGGTCAGGACGTCGCCCGACCCTGCGGTCGACAGCTCCGGCCCGCCCCCGGCGGCGATGCCGACGAAGCCGTCGGGCGCGCAGACGATTGTCCCGGGGCCCTTGAGCACGACCACCGCACCGGTGTCGTGTGCGAGCTGGACCGCGGATCCGAGGCGATCGGCGTCGACGTCGCCGCGCTCGCACCCCAGCAGGCGAGCCGCCTCGCCGGCGTGGGGGGTCAGGACGGTCGGCGCGGACCGGGAGCGGAGCAGTTCCAGCTGCCCGGCCAGATGCCAGAGCCCGTCCGCATCGACGACGATCGGCGCGTCCAGCCGCTCCACCAGACCGAGCACGGCCGTCGTCGTGGCGTTGGCGCGCCCGATCCCGGGGCCGAGGGCAACCGCTCCGGTGCGGTCGGCCTGCCGGGCGATCGGCTCCAGCGAGACCTCGCCAAAAGCCCCGTCGACATCGGGGATCGGCGCGCACATGACCTCCCGCATCGCGGGTGCCATCAGCGCATGGACAGCGGCGGGCACGGCAGCGACCACGAGACCCGCCCCGCTGCGCAGGGCGGACTGTGCGCACATGATCCCCGCCCCCGTGAGCCCCGGCGCGCCCGCCACGACGAGCACCGCACCGGCGGCGTACTTCTCGCCCGCCGCCGCCTTCGGCGGGATCGCGGCCGCGGTGCGGTCGGTCGCCAGCCACGCCGTCGGCTCGGCGACCAGGGCGCTCGGGATTCCGATGTCGGCCACAACGACCTCACCCGCGTGGGCGCGCCCGGGGTGCACGTGCAGGCCCGGCTTATCGCCGTGGTAGGTCACGGTCATGTCGGCGCGGACGGCGACGCCCTCCCGGTGCCCGGTATCCGCCTCGATGCCGGTGGGAACGTCGAGGGCGACGACCGGTCCCGGCCAATCTTGGGTCCAGTCGATCATCGCCGCGAGCGGGGGGCGCGGCGCTCCGTGGGTGCCCGTTCCGAGCAGCGCGTCGACGAGCACGGCGCCCTCGGGGCGATGCGCGCCGGCATCGAAGGGACCGAGGGCCACCCCGATCGCCAATGCGACGTTGCTCATCGCGTGGGCGTCGGGCGTCGTCGGCGCGCGCCCGTCCGGCGAGACCACGCCGACCCGCCAGCCGGCTTCGGCCAGATGCCGGGCGACCACCATTCCGTCGCCGCCGTTGTTGCCCGACCCGACCATGACCACCGCGCGTCCCGCGTCGGGCCAGCGCGCAAGAATGGCACGTGCGCTCTCGAGCCCGGCCCGCTCCATCAACACCAGCGAGGGAAGCCCGAACCGGCGCGTGGCTTGGGCGTCCGCGTCGCGGAGCGCTGCGGCGGCAAACAGCGGGGACACGCCGGGAAGCGGCTGCGGGACGCGTGATCGGGCGGTGGGCACACCACAATCCTACGACGCCGGGGCGGCAACCACGATGTCAGGCCGACGCTGGGCCCTTCGACGACGGCGACCGCGGCCGCCATCCCGCGGCTGTGGGTCAGCGAGACGGTGATCCCGGAGACACCCAGCGCGTCGGCCCGCTGAGCGTACTGCCCGGTCAGGGCGATCCGCGGCAGGCCCGCCCTGGCGGACCACTTCAACCTCCCGCCAGCGCGTCATCCCGATCCCAAGGGCCTTGCCGACGGCCTCCTTGGCCGCAAAGCGCGCGGCAAAATGCTGGGCCGGAAAAGCGCGGGACGCGCAGTACGCCGCCTCCCGCTCCGTGAAGCAGCGCTCGGCGAAGCGCGGCCGGCGCTCGAGCGCCGCGGCGATCCGATCGATTTCGATCAGGTCGATGCCGACGCCGAGGACCGTCACGGCGGTCTTACTCGACCGTGACGGTCTTGGCGAGATTGCGCGGCTGGTCGACGTTGAGCCCGCGCGCAGTCGCCAGCTCGTAGGCGAACAGCTGCAGCGGGACCACCGTCGTCAGGGCCGACAGCAGCGCCGGCGTCTTCGGGGTCCACAGCACGTCGTCGACGTGCTGTGAGATCTCGCGGTTGCCTTGGGTCGCGACGGCGATGACGCGCGCCCCGCGGGCCTTGACCTCCTGGATGTTGGAGATCACTTTGTCGAACACGTGGCCGTCCGGAGCCACCACGACCACCGGCGACCCCTCGTCCAGAAGCGCGATCGGTCCGTGCTTCATCTCGCCGGCCGGGTAGGCCTCGGTCGGGATGTAGCTGATCTCCTTGAGCTTGAGCGCCCCCTCGAAGCACACCGGCACCCCCACGTGGCGCCCGAGATACAGGAAGAACTCGCGCTCCTGGTACTTGCGGGCGACCTCGGCCACGCGCGCCGGGCCCTCCGAGGCGAGGTATGCCTCGATCAGCTCGGGGATGCGGCGGAGGTCTGCGGCGAGTTCGGTCGCGCCGGCTTCGGTCAGTGCCCACTTGAGCCGACCGAGCTTGAGGGCCAACAGCGTCAGCGCCATCACCTGGGCCGTGTGCGTCTTCGTGGCGGCGACACCGATCTCCAGGCCGGCGCGCGTGTAGATCGCACCGTCGGCGTCCCGGGTGGCCTGGGAGCCCATGATGTTGGTGAGCGCCACCACGTGTGCGCCGCGTTCACGTGCGACCCGCATGGCGGCCAGCGTGTCTGCGGTCTCGCCCGACTGGGTGATGCCGATCACCAGGTCCCCGGGCCCCGCCAGGCACGTCCGGTAGCGGTACTCGGAGGCGACCTCGATGTGCACCGGCACCCGGGCCCAGTCCTCGATCAGGTACCTGCCGATCAGCCCGGCATGGAACGAGGTGCCGCAGGCGACGATATGGATCCGCTCGACCCGGGCCAGCGCCGAGTCGTCGAGGCCGAGTTCGTCGATCACGACCGACCCGTCCGGACGCAGGCGGTCGCCGATCGTGTCCCACAGCGCCGCGGGCTGCTCGTGGATCTCCTTGAGCATGAAGGTGTCGTAGCCGGCCTTCTCGGCGGCGTCTTCGTCCCAGTCGACGCGCTCGACGACGTGATCGGTCGGAGTCCCGTCCGCGGTCAGCAGGTGCACCCCGGACTCGTCCAGCACGACGATCTCGCCGTCTTCCAGGTTCACGATCTCGCGGGTCTCGTGCAGGAACGCCGGAATCGCGGAGGCCACGAACACCTCCGACTCGCCGACGCCGACCACCAGCGGACATTCGTAGCGCGTCCCGACCAGGACGCCCGGCTCGTCGGCATGGGCCACCACGAATGCGTAGTGCCCGGAGATCTTCGGCACGACGGCGCGGACTGCCGCCACGAGATCGCCGTGGTACGCCTCGGCGATCAGATGCGGAAGGACTTCGGTGTCGGTCTCGGAGAGGAACACGACACCGGCATCCTGGAGCTCGTGACGCAGCTCCATGTAGTTCTCGATGATCCCGTTCATCACGACCGCGACGCGCCCGTCGCCCGACATGTGCGGATGGGCATTGGCCTCGGTGACGCGGCCGTGGGTCGCCCAGCGTGTATGCCCGAGCCCGGTCGTGGCCGTCGATGCGCCGTCGACCGACCCCGCCGCGACCCGCAGCTTGCTCAGGTTCCCGACCGCGCGAACGAGCGAGAAGCCGTCCTCCGGGTCATCCAGCAGGGCAAAACCCGCCGAGTCATACCCGCGGTACTCGAGCCGCTCCAAGCCTTGGACGATGAGCTCCTGGCAGGGTCTCCCGCCGACGTAGCCGATGATTCCGCACATGTCTGCCTCCCGATCTTTCGGTCAGGACCCAGGCGACGCGTCACCAAGGACACGCTCGACCACATCCGCGATTCGCGCGCACCAATCGTCGCAGTCCGAACTCTCGGGCGCCTCGACCATCACGCGCACCAGCGGCTCGGTGCCGCTGGCCCGCACGACGACTCGGCCGTCCTCGCCGAACTTCGCGTCGAACGCGTGCACTTGTTCCCACACTTCGCGGGCATCGGCCAGCTCACCTTTGCGCGAGCTGCGAATGCCGACGAGTTTCTGCGGCAGCCGCTGGACCACGGACGCCGCCTCGGCAAGCGTCTGGCCAGATTCGGTGAGGGCGTCGAGGACCATCAGCGCGGCCGCGAGGCCGTCGCCGGTGGGGCCGCTGCGCAGGTTGATGACGTGGCCGCTCTGCTCGCCACCGAGCACGAAACCGCCGGTGCGCATCTCCGCCAGCACGTAGCGATCGCCGACGTCGGTCCAGCGCACTTCGATGCCGCGGTCGGCCATGGCGCGCCGGAATCCGAGGTTCGTCATCGTCGTCGTCACGACCGCATCGCCGTCGAGCTGCCCGGCCGACTGCAGGTGGAGGGCCAGGATCGCCAGGATCTGATCACCGTCCACCAGATTGCCGTCGTGGTCGACCGCCAGCACCCGGTCGCCGTCCCCGTCAAACGCGAACCCGAGCTGGTGGCCGCCGTCGCGCACCGCCGCCCGGAGGGCGTCGGGGTGCGTGGACCCGCAGTACTCGTTGATGTTGACCCCGTCGGGGGACGCGTTGATGACCGAGATCCGAGCGCCCAGTCGCCGCAGGACCTCGGGGGCGGTCACCGCGGTCGCGCCGTTGGCGCAGTCGACGACGACCGACACCCCGTCGAGGCGCGCCGGAAAGCGGTCGATCAGGCTCGCGACATAGCGCTCGGCGGCGCCGTCGTCGCGGGTGATATCGCCGAGGGCGGCCCCGGTGGGGCGCCCGATCGCGGCCCGGTCGGCCATTCGACGCTCGATCTCGGCTTCGTCGCCGTCGGCGAGCTTGAACCCGTCAGACCCGATCAGTTTGATGCCGTTGTCCGGATACGGGTTGTGCGAGGCGCTGATGACCGCGCCCGCAGCGGCGCCCAACGCGGGCACCGCCTCCGCGATCGCGGGGGTCGGCAGCACACCCAGCGAGACGACGTCGACGCCCGCCGCGGCGAGGCCGGCCGCAAGCCCGGCCTCGAGCATGGGACCACTGCGCCGGGTGTCGCGCCCGATGAGCACCCGCCGATGGCCACCCACACCCGCGCCCAGCGCCCGCCCGATCTCCGTGGCAAGCTCCGGCGTGAGATCGCGGTTGGCGACGCCACGGACGCCGTCCGTGCCGAACAGCCGGCGAACCGATTGCGCGCTCACGCCCGCGAGCGAACTAGCGCTTCGAGAACTGGGGCCGCTTCCGTGCGCCCTTGAGGCCGGCCTTCTTGCGCTCCTTCTCACGCGCGTCCCGGGTCAGCAGACCCTCGCGCTTGAGGTCGGGCCGCAGTTCGGAGTCGACCACGCAGAGGGCGCGGGCGATGCCGTGGCGCAGCGCGCCGGACTGGCCGGACACCCCGCCGCCGTCCAGGCGGGCGATGATGTCGAACTGACCGATCGTGCCGGTGGTCACCAGCGGCTTGAGCGCGTTGGTCACCAGGACCGGTCGTCCGAAGTACTCCTCGGCGGGACGCCCGTTGCAGAGCACGCGCCCCTCGCCCGGGGCGAGGATCACGCGGGCGACGGAGGTCTTGCGCTTTCCGGTCGCGATGTAACGGCCGAGCTGATCAGTCTTCATGCGGGGACCTGTGCCTTACGCTCAATTCGGAGGGGCTGCGGGTTCTGCGCCTCATGCGGGTGCTCGGGGCCGGCGTAGATCTTCAGCTTGGTCAGCTGCTTGCGGGCGAGCCGGTTCTTGGGAAGCATGCCGCGGACGGCCTTGCGAATGACCTCTTCCGGCGCGGCCGCGAGTTGTTCTGCCAGCGAGCGGCTGCGGATACCGCCGGGGTACCCCGTGTGCCGGTAGTAGCGCTTGTCCCGCAGCTTCTGGCCGGTCACGGCGATGCGCTCCGCATTGACCACGACGACGAAGTCGCCGGTGTCGGCGTGGCGGGTGAACCACGGCGAGCGCTTCCCACTGAGGGTCTCGGCGATCGACGTCGACAGACGCCCGAGGTTCTGTCCGTCCGCGTCGACGATCCACCACTGGCGGTCGACGGTTCCTGCCTTGGCGCTAACGGTCTTCACGGTGGTCCGCGTCCCTCCGGATAATGGCAATGCAGTAGCTGACCCAAAAACCCTCTGGGCCGACCGCGGAGATTACGAAACTCCCGCCCTCTGCGCAACCCACACGGGCCGTGAACATCCCGGATCCCGGATCGGACCCCCATCGCTGGCACGATGACGTCCGGATTGCGCTGTGTAATGCGCAGTACACGGAATGGCGCACCGGGCACGCACGCCCCGGCGGCGCCGGTCGGCAACACAAGGCACGGCTGCCATGTCACCAAGTTCGGTCAATCGCTGTATCGCCATCGCGGCCCACGGTCGCCGTTGCCAGCAATCCACGTACCGCGGATCGCCGTACTGCTGGCACCACACCCAGAGCCGCAAGATCTGGGCCCCGAGTCGCACGTCGTCGCGTCCGCGCACACCCGAGGCGCCGGTCATCGCGCTTGCCGATCGCCCCGAGCGCGAGCGCGACCGGGTTGCGGCCATCGACCGGATCGCCGCCCATCTCAACCAGGGTCAGCTGGAGCAGCTCGCGCGCTTTCTCGAGGCGCCCGGCGACGGAACGCTGACCATCAACCGGGCCCATGGTTATCTCGAAGTCCGCGGGTCCGCGCGACCGCCGTTCGCGGCCTCGGGCGCGCGCAGCCGCGGCTAGCGACCGGGGGTCACTCCCACTCGATCGTTCCCGGCGGCTTTGAGGTGATGTCGAGAACGACGCGGTTCACGCCCGCGACCTCGTTGATGATCCGGTTGCTGATCTGCTCAAGCAGCTCGTGCGGCAGACGCGCCCAGTCGGCGGTCATCGCGTCGTCGGACGTCACCGCCCGGATCACGATCGGGTACGCGTAGGTCCGCTCGTCGCCCTGGACGCCCACGCTCTTGACCGCGGGCAGGACGGCGAAGCTTTGCCACAGGTCGCGATAGAGCCCCGCGCGGCGAATCTCTTCCTGCAGCACGAAGTCGGCCTTGCGCAGGATCTCCAGCCGCTCCAAGGTGACCTCGCCGATGATCCGGATCGCCAGCCCCGGACCCGGGAACGGCTGCCGCCAGACCATGCGCTCGGGCAGCCCGAGTTCCTCGCCGACGACGCGCACCTCATCCTTGAACAGCTGGCGCAGCGGCTCGACAAGGTCGACGGCGATGTCATCCGGCAGCCCGCCGACGTTGTGGTGGCTCTTGATCTTTGACGCGTCCCGGGACCCGGATTCGATGACGTCCGAGTAGAGGGTGCCCTGCACCAGGAATCGCACGCCGCCGAGCTTTGCGGCCTCGTGTTCGAAGGTCCGGATGAACTCCCGCCCGATGATCTTTCGCTTCTGCTCGGGGTCGCTGACCCCTGCGAGCGCCGACAGGAAGTGGTCCTGGGCCCGGACGTGAATGAGCGGTACGTGGAAATAGTTTCCGAAGGCGTCCTCGACCTGCTCGCCCTCGTTCATGCGGAGCATGCCGTGGTCGACGAAGATGCAGGTCAGGCGGTCGCCGACCGCGCGATGCACCAGAAGCGCCGCCACCGCCGAATCGACGCCACCCGAGAGGGCGCAGATCACGCGCTCGTCGCCGACCTGCGCCTGAATCCGGGCCACCTGATCCTCGATGACCTGCACCGGCGTCCAACTCGGCGCGCAGCGGCACGCCTCGAACAGGAATGCCTTGAGCAGATCTGTCCCGAACGGGGTGTGGACTACCTCCGGGTGGAACTGCACGCCGTAGAGGCCCCGCGCCACATCCTCCATCGCCGCGACCGGTGCGTGCGTCGTGCGCGCGGTCGCGGTGAAACCCGGCGGCGTCGCGACGACCGCGTCGCGGTGGCTCATCCAGCACTGTTCCATCGGGACGTCGCGCATCAGCCCGTCGCGGACCAGGACCTCCAGCGGGGTCTTGCCGAACTCCGCGGCGCCGGTCCGGGCAACGTCCCCGCCGAGGACCTGGGCCATGCTCTGCATGCCGTAACAGATGCCGAGCACCGGAACACCAAGCTCAAGCAGGCGCGGGTCAAGCGCCGGCGCGCCCTCCTCATAGACCGACGCGGGCCCGCCGGACAGCACCAGGCCCTTGGGGTGCAGCGCCGCGATCTGTTCGGGAGCGATGTCGTGCGGGACGACCGCCGAAAAGACCCGGCATTCGCGGATGCGACGGGCGATCAGTTGGGCATATTGGGCGCCGAAGTCGACGACCAGCACACCCCCGGGAACTGCGCGGGCGAGCTCCGGGTCAAGACCCGGACCGCTCGGCGCCACCTATCCCATCCCCACGGACTGGGCCTGCTGAAGCTTCTTGCCTTCGCTCCGCAGCGCCGGCGCCACCATCACCTCGCACTTCTGGAAGCTCTGGATCGAGTCGTATCCGCAGGTCGCCATCGCGGTGCGCAGACCTCCGCTCAGGTTGAGCGTGCCGTCGTTCTCGTGTGCGGGCCCGGCGATGATCTCCTCGAGCGTGCCGATCGTGGTCGTCTTGACGCGGGTGCCGCGCGGGAGGGTCGGATGGAAGGTCGCCATCCCCCAGTGGTATCCGTGACCCGGGGCCTCGCTGGCCTTTGCCAACGGCGAGCCGATCATGCAGGCGTCGGCGCCGCAGGCAATGGCCTTGGCGAGATCGCCGCCGAAGCTCATGCCGCCGTCGGCGATCACGCTGACGTACTGCCCGGTCTCCAGCAGGTGCTGCATGCGGGCGCCGGCCGCGTCGGCGATGGCCGTCGCCTGGGGCACGCCGACGCCGATGACCTGACGGGTCGTGCAGGCCGCGCCCGGCCCGACTCCGACCAGCACGCCGACCGCGCCGGTGCGCATCAGGTGGAGGGCGGCCTGGAAGGACGCGCATCCGCCCACGATCGCCGGGATCGGAAGCTCGGAGATGAACTGTTTGAGGTCGAGCGGCTCGACGACGGTCGAGACGTGCTCGGCGCTGACCACGGTGCCCTGGATCACGAGGATGTCCAGGCCCGCCTCGAGGGCCGGGGCGATGTAGTCACGCACCCGCTGCGGGGTGAGCGATCCGGCCGCCACGACGCCATTGGCCTTGAGCTGGCGGACCCGCTCCTTGATCAGCTCGGGGTCGATCGGCTGCTGGTAGACGGCCTGGAGACCGCGGGTCGCCTCGGCGGGCTCGAGGCGGGAGATCCGCTCAAGCTCCGCATCCGCGTTCTCGTAGCGGACCTGGATGCCTTCGAGGTTCAGGACACCGAGCCCGCCGAGCTGCCCGAGCTTGGTCGCGGTCGTGACATCCACGACGCCGTCCATCGCGGACGCCAGCAGCGGAAGACCGAATGTGTGGCCGCCGATCCGCCAGGTCAGATCGACGTCTTCGGGATCGCGTGTCCGCCGACTCGGAACGATCGCGATCTCGTCGAACCCATAGGCCCGACGACCCTTCTTGCCTCGCCCGATCTCGATCTCCACGCAGCCGCTCCTTGTTCCCCGGGACGTTGGTCACTCACCCCACCGACCGCCACCGCATGCCGGCTGAGCGCCCGCGGGCCCGGACCGCGAATGCCGCCGGATACCGCGATTCCGCGCCGGTTTCGGACGGGATCGAATGAAGACGGAGGCTACCGCACTCGCCCGGACGCCGCCGTGCCCACGGCGGTCAAACTGCGGTATTTGCCACTTCATCGACACGCCAGACCTGCACCTGACGGCGCAGCGCCTCGACGTCGCCGCTGTCGAAGACGCCGGCGCCGGGACTCAGCGTGTTGGCCGCGCCGCAGGCGACGGCCAGCGCGAGCCGTGACTCGGGATCATCGCCGCGGCTCAGCCCGGCGAGGTAGCCCCCGATCAGCGCGTCACCGGAACCGACCGTGCTGGCGGCCTCGCGTGCCGGCAGAAACGCCCGGTAGGTCTTGGCGTGCTTGGACGACGGCTCGCGCAGACGTGCCACACACCCGTCGGCCTGGTGGACGATCGCCGAATGTGCGCCGTGCCCGGCGATGGTCTCGGCGGCCCCCACCAGATCGTTGTCGTCGTTGAGCTCGTACCCCACGATCTCCTCGGCCTCGCGCACGTTGGGGCTGACCAGGTCCGGATCGGCGGCGAGCCCGAGACGCAGCGGCGGGCCCTGGGCATCGATGGCCGTGAGCACCTGCCCTTTGATCTCCCGGATCACACGGGCGTAGAAGTCCTCCGGGACGTTCAGCGGCAGGGAACCCGCCAGCACGAAGATGTCGGCGCCGCGGGCCAGGTAGCTGATCTTTTCCATCAGCATCTCAAGCTCGTCGTCGACGACCGGCGGCCCATGCTCGATGATCTCGGTCTGGGCCCCGTTGGGGTCGATCACCGCCGTCGACATGCGCGACTCCCGCCGGATCCGCACGAAGTCGTTGAGAATGCCCTCGGTCGTCAGGCTCTCGATGATCGCCGTTCCGGTGCGACCGCCGGCCAGGCCGGTCGCGATCACCGGCTCACCCAGGCGCTTGAGGGTCCGTGCGATGTTGACGCCCTTGCCGCCGGCCAGCGACAGCGCGTCGGAGGCACGGTTCCGCGACCCGGACTGGAAGTTCGGGACCGTCAGGGTGCGGTCGTACGCCGCGTTCAAGGTGACGGTGACGATCACGGGCGCAACTCCGCGGCCCGCGCCCTGCGACGTGGGCGGACGACAGCGCGCCGGAGCGCGGGCGGGACAACAACGGGTGTGGTCATGGGCATCGACACGGGGTCGCTGGGGACGATCGGCACGGGCCCTTCGATGCTAGCAACGCCCGACGCCGGGGCGACAGTCGCGGTCGGGGGACTATGGCGTGCCCGAGACCGCCCAGAGCTCGGACCGGAGCGCCTCGGCGGCGGCGCGCGGATCGTCGGCGTAGAGGATCGAGCGGCTGGCCGCGACGACCGCGGCGGCGCGACGCCCGCCGAACGCGGGTCCCAGGTCCTCCGGACGGCCGCCCTGGGCGCCCACCCCGGGGATCAGGAGCGGCTGGTGCGGCATGAGCTCCCGCAGCCGGGCGAGGTGTTGCGGCGCCGTCGCCCCGACGACCGCGCCGATGTCGGAGATGCCGCCCTCACCCACCCCGCCGGCTCCCCACTCCGCCACCAGGCGGGCGACCGCTTCGTGCCAGCGCGACCCGTCGGCGAGCGCGAGATCCTGCAGATCGGCCGCGCCCGGGTTTGAGGTCCGCACCAGCACGAACAGTCCGCGGCCGGTGGCCCGCGCCACCTCGATGAACGGCGCCACGGCATCGCTTCCGAGCATCGGGTTGACGGTCACCGCGTCAAACGGTGCCCGGACGAGCGCCTGGGCGTAGGCACGGCTGGTCACCTCGACGTCCCCGCGCTTGGCGTCGGCGATCACGAGCAGTCCCAGCTCGGCGGCGACGGTCGCCACCCGTTCGAGGACATCCCACCCGGCGGCACCAAGGCGCTCGAACCACGCCAGCTGCGGCTTGATCGCGACGCACGCCGGCGCCGCGGCGACGACGATGCGCTCGCAGAAATCGGCCGCGGCACGGGGGCCGTCACCGATCCGTGACGGGTCGGGGTCCAGCCCCAACACCACCTGGCTCTCGCGCGCGGACACGGCCGCGGCCAGCCGGTCCCCAAATCCGGGCGATGCACTCACAGAATCAGCTCCCGCACGATCGGCAAGGTCATGGTGCACAGCACCGTGGTCACGAACACCGCACCGACCAGGACGTCGCGCCGTAGCCCGTAGCGGACCCCGAGCACCAGCGACATCGCCGCGGTCGGCATCGCCGCCATGAGGACGACCGTGTGCAGCTGTCCCCGTGTCAGCCCGAGCAGCGTACCGATCCCCAGCCCGACGAGCGCCCCGAGCCCGAGGCGCGCGACGGTGATCAGACTCACCTCGGGCCACGCCCGCCGCAACGCCCGCCAGTCGAGCATCAGGCCGGCGTACAGGAGCACCAGCGGCAGGGTTGCCGCGCCGAGCAGGTCCAGCGGCCGAGCGATCCAGTGCACCGGGTGCCCCAGATCGGCGAGGTTCCAGGCGAGGGCCACGTAGAGGGCGACCATCGGCGGCATCAGCAGACCGCGCCCGAGGGCCTGCCAGTCGATCCCGCGATCGCGGGCCTCCGCGGTGCCGAAGGACGTCGCGATCACCACGGTCGAGGTCCAGGTGATCACCCCGGTGGCGAACGCGTCGTAGAACACGGCAGCCGTCAGCGACACGCCGATGCCGCTCGCGGCGATCAGTGGCACCCCGAAGAATCCCGTGTTGCCGACGGCCGTACTCACCAGAATCGCGCCCTCGGTCGGTCGGTCCGCGCGGCGCAGCCGCGCGATCACCCAGCCGACGCCGAGCATCACGAAGTGGATCATCCAGCCGGCGATCGGCACGAGGATCAGGCCCGCCGACAGCCGCTCGTCGGCGATGATCGTGAACACGAGCGCCGGCATCGTCGCGTAGATGACGACGTTCACCAGTACCGGGCCGGTGTCCTCACGCAGGACGCCCGCGTGGCGGAGACCGAGCCCCACGAAGATGATCACCAGCGCCGCGAACGAGGTCGAGAGCATCGGCGCTAGTCCCGGTCCGGCGGGCAGGCCGGGTCCCTGGGGCGTGGAGTGGCGGCGGCGACCTGACGCACGCCGGGGATGATGTCACGCCGCCGGGCGGTCCCGGGCGGCCCGTCGATCAGGTCGGCGGCGCGCTGACCTCATGCCAGTAGTTGATCGACCAGGAGTTCTCGATCGTCGGGAACAGCGGTGGCCGGATCGACTGCAGGGTCTGGTCGTAGTTGTAGGTACGGGTGCCGAACATCGACGCGTACCCGCCCTGAGAGGTGGCGATCGAACCCGTGAACGTCATCGCCGTCTTGGTGGTCGAGCTCGAGTCCGTGTACCACTGTCCGCTCTGGGCCAGCGTCGCGGCCCGCCAATTGAGCGTCGAGGGCGCGATCTGGGAGATGATCAGGTTGTTGGCGGCGATCAGCCCGAGCACGCTCTGGGTGCCTGTGGCGTAGGAGATGTTGCCGCCGACGTACAGGTTGCCCGGGGTGGCGATGGTGACCTGGCCGTTGACGACCGAGTCGCGCGCGCCCGTGGTCGTGCCGCAGGAGTCGGTGATGCTGCCGCCGTTGCCGACGATCACCGGCTGCTGGGTGTAGATGTAATACGGCTGGTTGCCGGTCGGCAGGTTGTAGGTCGTGGGACACCCCAGTTTGCCGATCGACACTCCGGGGTCGGTCGTGTTGGTGACCGGGAACACGAGCACCTGGCCATTCGAGGTGAACTGCAGCAGCCAGGCGTTGTAGGCGGTGTTGTTGAGATAGAGGCCCGTGGCCTTGGCCGCCGACTGGATGTTGCCGATCGCGCCGGTGAAGGTCGTGAAGTCGATCGGCGTCGGGAACTTGTCGTTGAACGACGGGGTCGTCGTCGAGTCGTAGGCGCCACCGACCGAGAACGCCGGATCCGTCGCGTTAGACGCGGTGCAGTTGGTCCCGTTGGAGCTGTTGCGGCAGACCTGGCTCTCGGCATAGATCGCGCCGAGGGCGGTGCCCTGGTGCACGACGTCCTGGGCCGAGTAGATCTTGCCCGTGGTCGTCGCCGTCGACCCGTAGGAGATGCTCGCATTCGAGATCATCTGGTAGTTGGCGATCGATTCCGGCGAGATCTGGGCGACGACCGACCGGATCACCGGCGTGGCGGTTCCGATCGTGGCCGTCGCCTGGACGAACACGGAGTTCGCATCCTGCGGGTCCGGGAAGATCCGCAGGTTATATTTCGCCGTGCCGAACCGCGCACTCTGCAGCGGCACCCACGTCTGGATCTTCGTCGGGTAGGTCCAGGCGTGCCCGGACACCCAGGCGCTGCCGGGGCTGACCGTCGATCCCGTGGTCGAGTCGATCCTCGGGTCCTCGGCGGTGTCCACGTAGTTGAGCCAGTACTGCGGGTTCTCGACGAGGCGCGAGATATAGGACTGGACCCCGGCCTGGGCCGCTTCGAGGGCGATGTCGTTGCGGTCGCTGCTCGCCGTCTGGAAGACGCTCGAGGTCGCCCAGGACAGGCTCGCCAGGACCAGCATCGCGGCGATCATCGTGATGAAGATCACGACGATCAGGGTCTGTCCGGCTTGTTGGTGGCGGCGGCGCATCCGAGGGGTCCTAGTTGTTCGCCGAGGTCGGGTTGATCGGGACCACGTCCGAGTTGAGGGCGTACGTCTGGGCCGAGCTGCCGATCTTGTAGTTGACGAGCATGGTCAGGTGCACGAGCTCGATGCCCGTCGTGGTGGGCGTCGCCATCGTGGCGGGCATCGCCAGGCCGTTGCCGTTGACCGCCGCGAACAGCGGGAGGGCCGAGCTGTTGGCGATCCCGGGCACGAGCGTCTCGGGGCTCGAGAACGCGCCGTAGCTGTAGGGCGGCGACGCACCGACGGGCTGCGCGAATTCGCGGACCAGGGCACCGCCGACGATCTGGTAGAGGTACTCGGTGGGCTTGGGGACCTCTTCGGTCGGGCTGCGGTTCATGTCCGCGTAGAACTCGATCTGGGTCGGGGTCAGGCTGACGATCGGCGGGGTGATGCCGTTGTCCGGGCTGACGGCCTCGCGCAGCTGGCTGCCGAGTTCGTCCATCGCGTCGCGGGCCTGGCTTTGGGCCAGCACCTCGCTGCGGTGGGTCGTGAAGCTCGACAGGCTCGAGTCGTAGAACCCGTAGATGGCGAACATGAAGATCGTGCCGAGGATCACCCCGATCAACAGCTCCATCAGGGTGAATCCGGCCTGGCCGTCCGGGTCCCGCCGATGTGCCGGCGGTCGTTCGCTGATCGCAGTCCGGGTCCGCATCACGGCACCGAGTAGGTGTTGGTCTTGCCGGACTGGGCGGTGACCGTCTTACCCGCGCTCCAGATCGGGTTGCCGCCCGAGAAGCCGGTCGCGACATAGGCGGTGTAGGTCCCCGGCGCGAGGGTGATGAAGTCCGCGTAACGGGAGGCGTTGGTGTACTGCGAGACGTCGTACGTCCCGACGCTCGCCTTCAGCCGCACGAGGGTGCTGCTGGTGGCGGAGGTGAGACGAATCGTCCCGGTGGTCCCCGCGACCAGCTTCATCGTCACTGCGGTCGTCGACCCGTTGGTGATCGCCGCGCTGAGACTGCCGGCGCCGTAGCCCGTCGCGGCGCCGGCCACCGTGTAGTTGACGGTGCCCGAGGGCGGCTCACAGAAGGTGACGATGCCGTTGACGTCGGAGGTCCGTACGACCGGCGAGACGTTGCTCTGACCGCCGGAGATCTGGACCGTGGCGCCCTGGATCGGCTGGTTCGTGTTCGCGTCGAGGACGGTGACGGTCATCTTGCCGCCGGACTGGGGGACGAGACTGAAGGTCACGTTCTGCGAGGTGAGGTTCGGATAGCCCGCGGGAATCGCGACGTTCATCGTCGCGGTCGCGTAACAGTCCGCGCTGGCGGTGATGCCGAATGCCGACTGGCTCGGTTCGATCGGCTGCCCTTGCAGGGACGTGAACGTGTACGACCCCGTGGTGCCCGCCTGGCTGTCGGTGATCGACTGCGGCGACGGTGCCGCGACCGAGACGCTCGAGTAGTTGGTCACCGGGAGCCCGGTGACCGAATCGACCAGGCTCACGCCGAGCGTCGCCGGCTTGAAGACCTTGATCGTGACCTGCCAGGTCTGCGACGCGCTCAAGTGGGCGGTCGTGACCGTGGTCGAGGTCGTCGGATCGGTGGACCAGCCGGCCTGGTTGACCTGGACCGTGTAGTTGTACAGCGGGCTGCCGGTCGAGGTCGGGTTGGGCGTCAGCCCGGCGAAGACGACGGTGCCGGCGGAACCGGTGATGTCACTGCGTGCCGACGAGGGGCCGCCGTTGATCGTGACGGTCATGTTCTGCAGCGGGCTCAGCGTGACGGCGTCGACCACCGTCACCACCGCAGTCGACAGCCCCGACATCGACGCGTAGTTGGGTGGTGCGATCAGCGTCGATTCGGTCACCGGCGAACCGGTCCCGGGTGCCGGCGTGACCACGACGGTCACCGACTTGTAGTCGACATATGTGTGCGGCTGGCCCTTGGCGGGGTCGTCGACGTACTTGACCGTCGTCGCGATCTTGTAGCTGATCCCGTTGATCGTCTTAGTCTGGGACGCGGCGATGGTCCCCGGCGGGTTGCCGCTCACGATCCCGACGCTGGAATACGGCAGCGTGCGGATGTCCTCGAGCTGCTGCAGCGCGATCTTCGACGACTCGGCATCCATCCGCGACATCCCGATCTGCGACGACGCAGCGGCGAACCCCTCGACGACCCCGCCGGCGACGATGGCCAGCAACAGGATCCCGAGGAGCACCTCGAGATACATGAAACCCGCTTGACGATGGGTGTTTCGCCGGACCACCGGGCCCCCGGGGAGGAATGGCGCGCAGACCGGGCAGGGGAGCCTGGCCGTACGCAGACGTCGACACCCTGGTCATCGGCGCGTCCCGGCGGTTTCTTGACCGCCCGGCGCGCCGGTCATGCGGCGGCCTAGTCGGCGGCGGGCGCTGGCGGTGCGGCGTCCGCCGGCATCACCACGTATTGGCGCAGGTAGAGGTCGCGGAAGGTCACCGGCCCGCGCGGGCCGGGCACGTGGTCCACGTTGATGCCGGTCTCGGGTGCGCCCAGGAGCTTGAAGCCGTCGAGCAGCCGCGTCGGCGTGTTCCAGAAGGCCCCGGTTCCCGTGTAGGCGTCGAGAAACCGCTCCGCCTGAACCGGATCGGACGTGACGATTCCGGCGGCCAGTCCGGAGGTCTCGTCGTTGGCGATGCCCGCCGCTTCAAGCGCTGACGCCACGCGATCGATCGTCACGTGGGCCTCGTTGCCGTCATCAAGCGCCCACTCGTGGCCACGCGCGTGGGCGTGCGGCGGAAGCTCGGGCGCGATGCCCAGCCCGGCGAGCTCCTCGGAGGCCACCGCGACGAGCTCATCCCAGCGGTCCTCGTGCACGAGCAGCAGGTTCAGCCGATTGCACACACCGAGCCGATCGAGGCTCTGGCGCAACAGATCGCGGAACATCTCGACATCGGCGCCGGCGTCCGCGTAGAGGACCCCGCCGCCATCGGCATGCGCGAGCGTCCGCACGCCGTGGGTGGCCGCCCGCAGGCTGAGCTCGCGCGTCGTCGGCCCGCTGCCCCGGATGATCACGAGCGGGATCAGCGTCGGCTCCGACACGAGCGCGGCGGCACCGGCGCGATCGGCCGAGCGAACAAGCTGGACCGCGCGGTCGTCCAGCCCCGCCTGGACCAGGGCGGGCCGGACGACCGCGTCCACGAGCGCCTCCGCCGATCGCAGCGCGGCCCCGCCGGTGCGCAGCACCCCGACGTTGCGCGACTTGATCAGCTGGGACGCCACGTCGATCGTGACGTTCGGCCGCGCCTCGTAGTTTGCCCCGATCACACCCACCGGGCGACGCCGCTCCTCGACGATGGCACCGTTGCCGAGATCGCGGCGCATTACGACCGCAGAAGAGAACGGCGTCGCGGCGAGCGCGTCGATTTGCCGCGCCATCCCGGCGATCCGTTCCGGGTCGAGACGGAGCCGATCGCGCATGGCATCCGGGAACGCCGGATCGAGCGCGGCGATGTCGGCGGCGTTCGCCGTGAGGAGCGCGTCCTGTTGGGACACCAGGAGCGTGCTCATTGCCTCCAGGGCGGCGGTCAGTGCGGCGTCCGGTGCGGCGGCCAGGCCGGGCGCGGCCGCACGGGCGGCGCGGCCGGCGTTGCGGACCAGCTCGATGATGTCGTCGTCGCTCACGGCTGCGGATCATCCCAATTTGCCGACGGGTTTGCACGAAGCTGCGCGCGCTAGAGTCGCCACGCGCCCCCGGCATCCGGACTCCGAGGGCGCGGGACCGACCTGACGACCGTGACTCCTGACCCGCCACCCGAACGCAACAACGAACCGACGCCGGGCTCCGACGCCCGCCGCGAGCTGAGCTTCCGCGGCTATATCGACGAGCTCGGCAGCCGGCCGGTCAGTGACACGCGGGTCGACCGGGCACGGACGCGCATCCTCGACACTGCGGAGCGTCTCACGACCTGGGGGCCGCTCGGCCCCGTGTCCGAGGTCGGCTGGAGGGTCTGGCGCCGCGACCAGGAGATCGCGGGCAGCGTGCTGGCGGCCGCCCTTGCGTACCGGATCTTCATCTGGCTGCTGCCCCTGGCGCTCGTGGCGGTCGCCGTGCTCGGCCTCTTCGGCCGGACCGCGACCGCCCACGGGGCAGCCGACCTGGGACTCTCGAGCTACGTCGCGGGTTCGGTGGCGAGCGCCGCGACGTCGGGGAACCTGTTCGGGCGGATATTTCTGATCGTCTCGGGGTCGCTCGTGTTCCTGTACGAGTCCTACGTCCTGCTGCGGACGATGCGCGCGATCTCGGCCTTCGCATGGCGCACGCCGGTGCGCCCGATGCGTCGCCCCGCCCGCCAGACGTCGGTGTTCCTCGGCCTGTCGCTCGCGCTCGTCGTGATCCTGTCCACCACCTCGAAGGTCGCCGACGCCCTCAACTTCCCGTTCGGGCTCGTCGCGGCGCTGGTCACGCTGGCGGCCGTCCCGGCGTTCCTGATCCTCATCTCGATGCTGCTGCTGCCGAACCGGGCCATCGACTGGCGCTCGTTTGTCCCCGGGGCCCTGCTGATCTACGCCACGTATGCGGTGGCCCACCTGGTTGCGACCCTCGTCGTGGTCCCTTGGGTCGCCCACAAGCAGGCCACCTACGGCGTGCTCGGTATCTCGGCGGGGCTGCTGTTTTTGATGTTCGTGTTCGGTCGCATCATCGAGATCTCGTTCTCGCTGAACGCGATCCTGGTCGAGCAAGGCGCGGCCGCGAAGATCGCCGCAGCCGAGGAGCCGGCACCGAAATGACGATGGGGGCCCCGCGGGGCCCCCATCAGTGGTCGTGCGGTTGGCCGTGGGTGGGCCTACATCATCCCGCCCATGCCGCCCATGCCACCCATGTTGGGGGACATCATCGGGCCGCCGCCCATGCCGCCGCCGCCCTCCTCGGGCGTCTCGACGACAAGTGCTTCGGTGGTGATGATGTTCTTGGCGATCGAGGCGGCGTTGGCAAGCGCCGAGCGGGTCACCATGGCCGGGTCGATGATCCCGGCGGCGATCAGATCGACGTACTCGCCGGTGTCGACGTTCAAGCCGTGGCCCTGGGGCAATTCGAGCACCTTGCCCACGACAACCGAGCCTTCCAGGCCCGCGTTGTCCGACAGCTGGCGAAGGGGCTCCTCCAGGGCGCGACGCACGATGCGCACGCCGGTTGCCTCGTCACCGTCGAGGTTCAGGTCATCGAGGGATCCGATGGCGTTGACAAGCGCCACCCCACCACCGGGGATGACACCCTCCTCGAGGGCGGCGCGGGTCGCCTGCAGGGCGTCCTCGACGCGGTGCTTTTTTTCTTTCATCTCGGTCTCGGTGGCGGCGCCGACCTTGACCACCGCAACTCCGCCGGCGAGCTTGGCCAGACGCTCCTGCAGCTTTTCGCGGTCGAAGTCCGAGTCCGAGGACTCGATCTCGGCGCGGATCTGCTTGATGCGGCTCTGGATGCCCTGGGCGTCGCCTGCGCCGTCGATGATGGTGGTGGTGTCCTTGGTCACGACGACCTTGCGGGCACGACCGAGCTGGGAAACTTGCGTGTTGACCAGTTTGAGGCCCATCTCCTCGGCGATGACCTCGCCGTCGGTGAGGATCGCGATGTCCTCGAGCATCCGCTTTCTGCGGTCGCCAAAGCCCGGGGCCTTGACGGCGATGCCGGTAAAGGTGCCGCGCAGCTTGTTGACGATCAGGGTGGCGGTGGCCTCGCCCTCGACGTCTTCGGCGATGATCAAGAGCGGCTTGTTGGACTGGATGACCCGCTCGAGCACCGGCACCAGGTCCTGCACCGAGGAGATCTTGCCGTTGTGGATGAGGATGTAGGGATCCTCCAGCACGGCTTCCTGGCGGTCGGGGTCGGTGATCATGTACGGGCTCATGTAGCCGCGGTCGAACTGCATGCCTTCGGTGAAATCGAGCTCGATACCAAAGGTCTGGCCTTCTTCGACGTTGACCACGCCGTCTTTGCCGACCTTCTCGATCGCATCGGCGATCACATCGCCGATGGCACGGTCACGGGCGGAGATCGTCGCCACGCGGGCGATGTCCTCTTTGCCCGAGACCTCTTTGGCCTGTGCCAGGACCGCAGCGCCCACGCGCTCGACGGCGGCCTCGATGCCACGCTTGAGTCCCATCGGGTTCGCACCGGCGGCAACGTTCTTTAAGCCCTCGCGCACGATCGCCTGGGCAAGCAAGGTTGCCGTGGTGGTGCCGTCGCCGGCCACGTCGTTGGTGGCGGTGGCCACCTCGCGCACGAGCTGTGCACCCTGGTTTTCAAACGGGTCGCTCAACTCGATCTCACGGGCGATCGTCACACCGTCGTTGGTGATCGTGGGGGCGCCAAAGCGCTTGTCGAGCACCACGTAGCGGCCCTTGGGGCCGAGGGTCACCTTGACCGCGTCAGCGAGGGTGTTGACCCCGCGCTCCAGGGCCCGGCGGGCTTCTTCGGCAAACAGAATGTCCTTTGCCATCTGGCGTCAGTTCTCCTTTGAATTCCTGCGATGACGGCGCGGAGCGCCTACGACTGGACCTTGGCGAGAATGTCGTGCTCGGTGAGGATCAGTACGTCCTCACCATCGACCTTGACCTCGGTGCCGCCGTACTTCGAATAGATGACCTCGTCGCCCACGGCGACCTGGAGCGGCACACGGGCTCCGTCGACATAGCGGCCATCGCCAACGGCGACAACAGTTCCGCGCGAGGGGCGCTCTTTGGCCGTGTCCGGCAGCACGATGCCACTCGCCGTGACCTCTTCCTGCTCGGCAGCCTTCACGAGCACGCGATCGCCCAGCGGCTTCAGGGACATGCAACCTCCGGTAACCAGGGAAATGGGTGGATCGGCGACGCGCGGTTCGGCGCCGCCTGGCACTCTCACTTAGTGAGTGCCAGACCACACTAGCGAAGCGACGCCCGGTCCTCCAGCGCAACCGTCCACACGTGTTGGCACTCACTCGACCGGAGTGCCAATCCGATCAGGTCGCGTGCGCCTCCGCAGCGGCCAACGCGGTCCGGATGTCGGTGCCCTCGGCGACGAACACCCACCAGCGGTAGAAGCCGTCTCGGCGGTCGCTGGTCACCGTGATCTGGGCGCTCAGCGGGTCGTTCGGGAGCACGCGGAACAGCCCTTCGGCAGCGCGGGCGCCGTCCACCCCTGTGATCTGCCACGCGGCGATGGCGGCCGCCACGCCGCGACGCGCGTCATCGCCGCCGCCGGCATACCGTGCCGCGCACCCGGGACACGCCCCGCCGGCCGGTTCGTCGCCGTCGACGACCACCGTGCGGCACAGCGGGCAAATCAGCGTCACGCCCACCCGGCTCACCACACCAGCGGCGCGACCAGGCACAGGCCGGCGACGAGGACCGAGATGATCGTCGCGACCGGGACGTATCGCCCGCCGGCGACGCGCCAGCCGACAATGCCGATCGTCGCCGCCGCGACCGCCGCCGCCACGATGATCACGACCTGCCCGCCGACAATAACGTTGCGTGAGATGCCGATCGATGCCAGCACCATCGTCAACAGGCAGCCGAACAGCAGCGCGTCGATGCCGTCGAACACGTAGTCCTGCAGGCGCCGTGCCTCGTCGAAGATCCAGGCCGCCACCACCAGATCCCACACGACCATCAGGATGGAACTCTTCGGACGTGCCCCATGGAGGGTGAGCCAGTGGATCCCGATCACGATCGCGACGAGGGCGATGATGCCCGCCGCGCCGTACAGGATCGGCCAGACCCACCGGACCATTTCCCGGTCGGTCGGCGTCATCCGGGTGATGTCGGCCTTCCGCATCCGGCGGAACCCGATCGCACGACCCGAGGCCTCGGCCCGCCGGGCGAGCATCACGAACCCGGCACCGAGCAGGGCACCGATGATCCCGCCGGTCCACAGCGCAGGCAACCCCGCCTCGTTCGGGCTGTCACCGCCGAACCGGAGGATTTCGTATGCGACAAACCATCCGACGATCGCGCCGATGACGATCCATGACGCCAGGTGTGCCGCCAGACCGCGGGCGGGCGTCACCGACGAGCCGGTCACGCAGTGACCTCGAGTCGGCGCGCCAACTGACGCACGGCCCGACCGCGGTGCGAGATGGTGTTCTTCTCGACTGCGGTCAGTTCCGCCATCGCCTGAGTCCTTCCGTCGGGGACGAACACCGGGTCGTAGCCGAACCCTCCGGTCCCGCGCGGGGCGTCGATGATCCGCCCCGAGCAGGTCCCGCACGCCACCGTCATCGACTCGTCCGCCCGCAGCGCCACCAGGACGCACACAAACGCGGCCCTGCGGTCATCGATCCCGTCGAGGTCCGCGAGCAGGCGCGCGCAGTTGTCGGCGTCCGTGGCATCCGGACCAGCGTACCGGGCGCTGTGTACACCGGGGCGTCCACCGAGCGCTGTTACGGCCAGGCCGGAATCGTCGGCCAGGACCAATGGCGCGTCGGGCACGACCGCACGGGCGGCACGCGCCTTGATCAGCGCATTCTGGAAGAAGGTCGCACCCGTTTCGTCGGCGGAGTACCCATCGGGCACGGTCTCGACGGTCACGGCCGCGCCGAGCATGGCACCAATCTCCCGTGCCTTGCCGGCATTCCCGGTCGCCAGGACGATCCTCACGCCGACGCCAGCGCCGCAGTCTGGATCTCAAGAAGATCGGCGGTGCCCGCCAGCGCGAGGTCGAGCAACTCGTCGAACTGCCCACGGCCGAAGGAACGGTCCTCGGCGGTGGCCTGAACTTCGATCAGCTCTCCGCGGCCGTTGACGACGACGTTCATGTCCGCGTCGGCGCGGGAGTCCTCGAGATACGCCAAGTCGAGTCGGGACTCTCCGGCGACGATACCGACACTCACCGCGGCCACCGCGTCCCGGATCGGCGATGCGTCCAGACGCCCGTCGGCCATCAGCCGGCGGACCGCCAGCTCGAGCGCCACGTACCCGCCGCAGATGCTCGCGCAGCGAGTGCCGCCATCGGCGGTCAACACATCGCAGTCGATCCAGAGCGTCCGTTCACCAAGCGCCCCGAGATCGATGACCGCGCGCAGCGACCGCCCGATCAGGCGCTGGATCTCCGATGACCTGCCGTCGAGCTTGCCGCGGGTGATGTCGCGGGCCTTGCGGTCGCCGGTCGAGGCCGGAAGCATCCCGTACTCGGCAGTCAGCCAGCCGGACCCGCTGCCGCGGCGCCATCCGGGCACGGCTTCCTCCACCGCGCAGCTACAGATCACGCGCGTTTCACCGATTTCTATGAGTGCACTGCCATGTGCAGTGGGCATGAAATGCGGGAGGATACGAACCGGTCGCAGTTGGTCGGGCGCCCTGCCGTCAGGACGGGCGACGGTGGCCGGCGGTACGGGGTCGTCGGAGCTCACGACGCGAAGGATAGTGGTCAAGACCAGACGCCGACGCCCGCGAGGTCGGAACCCGTCGCTAGGGTTGATCGCGACAGACCTAAATGGCCGAATCCCTCATCACGAAGCAGGAACAACGCCTGGCGACGGCAGCGACGCCCCGGGAGCGTGCGTTGGCGCTTGTCGATCTCGTGGATGTGCTGGCCAACCGGGACCCGGCCCGTGCGCGCCAGCTCGGCGACTCCGCGCTCGGCGCCGCCCTGGCCGCCGACGATTCCTGGCTTGAGGCCCGCGCCCGGCTGTCCCGCGCGAATGCGCTCCTCGGCGCCGCTCCCGCCGGGCGCGTCCTCGACGAGATGCAGACGGCGATGCGCGCCTTCGAGGCGCTCGGCGACCGGCGCGCCCGCGCCTGGGCGCTCGTGCTCATTGCCGCCCTCCACGTCTACAGCGGCGACGGGGTCACCGCCGCCGAGCTGCTGCACGAGGTGCTGCCCGAGATCCGCGAACGCGGCGACCTCGGGGTCCTCGCCCGCGCCCTCAACGAGCTCGCCAACGCCCACGCGATCCAGGACGATCCCGTCCGGGCACTACAGCTCTACCGCGAAGCCGCCGACACATTCCGGACCGCGGGCGACAACCTGTGGATGGCGTTCGTTCTCCAGAACGCGGCCTACGTGCACTGTGGACTCGGCGATCGCGCGGCGGCGGCCGGCCAGCAGGACGAGGCCGAGGTCGCCTACGGGCGCGCGCTGGCACTGACCCGCGAAGCCGCGGCGCTGCCAAACACCGAGGACAACGTCGTACGCGCCTACGCGGAGGGCATGGCGGGCCGCGCGCTGATCGGCCTGGGCCAGCCGTTGGCCGCGCTCGACCACCTCAAGACCGCCGTACTCACCGCCCGCGCCGCGGGCGATCGGCGTGCCGAAGGCGCCCACCTGATCGAAACGGCGCGTGCACTCGACGCCGCCGGTCGTACCCGGGACGGACGTTTTGCCGCCGAGCGTGCGGTCGAGCTGCTCGAGGAAATTGGCGATCGCCGCACCCTGGCGCAGGCACTCGAGGTCTCCAGCTGCCTGAGCGAGCGGGTCGGCGACCTGGCGGCGGCGCTCGCCGCCCAGCGCCAGTTCCACGCGCTCAGCCAGGAACTCGACGGCGAACGCGCCAAGGCGCGCATGGAGCTGAACGCGCTGCGCCTCGACGTGCAGCAGGCGCGCGCCGAGGCCGAACGGCGGCGGACGGAGGCGCTGATCGACCCCGTCACCGGACTGCCGAATCGCCGCGACTTCGACGCGGAGTTCGGGCAGCTGGTGGCGCGCAGTACTGGGCCGATCGCCTTGGTGCTGCTCGATCTCGACCACTTCAAGCGCGTCAACGACCGCTTTTCCCACCTCGTCGGGGACGACGTGCTGCGGATCTGCGCGCGATTGCTGCGTGAGTCCAGCCGTGACCACGATCTCGTGGCGCGATTCGGCGGCGAGGAGTTTGCCGTCGTGCTTCCGGGAGCCGAACTCCCGATCGCGCTGGTCGTCTGCGAGCGCATGCGCCGCGGGATCGAGGAGTTCGATTGGTCCACCCTGCATCCGGGCCTTGCGGTGACCGCATCGCTGGGATGTGCCGTCGGGCTTCCCGGGACGACGACACAGGAATTGCTCGGCGAGGCCGATCGCCACCTGTACGAGGCCAAGGCGGCCGGGCGGAACGCCGTCATGCCTGCCGCCCCGTCGAGCCCACCCGCCTGAGGCCGAACCGGCGGTAGCATTCCGGCCATGGCCGACTCGCCCGAGGACCTTGCCGCACTGTTGGCCGGCGCCCGCCACGCCGTGGTCCTGACCGGAGCCGGCGTTTCGACCGAGAGCGGGATACCGGACTTTCGCTCGCCCGGGGGTGTCTGGGAGCGGGTCGATCCGATGGAGGTCGGCTCGATCTCCACATTCGTCAGCAATCCGGAGCGCTTCTGGGCCTTCCACAGGCCGCGCTTTGCCGCGGTCGACAGCGTGGAGCCCAACCCCGCGCATCGCGCGATCGCCGAGCTCGAGCGACGTGGGATCGTCAAGTCCCTGATCACTCAGAACATCGACGGACTGCACCGACGCGCCGGGAGCACGGACCCGATCGAGGTGCACGGCACGCTCGACTTCGGTGAGTGCCTGCGCTGCCACGCGAGCATCTCGCGGGACGAGATGCTCGCCCGTGCGGACGATGCCGAGGACGGCGTCCCACGATGCACGCAATGCGGATTCCAGATCAAAAGCGGAGTCGTGCTCTTCGGCGAACAACTTCCGGCCGATGCGATCTCCCGCGCCTTCGCGGCCGCCGACGCGGCCGACGTGATGCTCGTCGTCGGTTCGAGCCTGCTCGTGACACCCGTCAGCACGCTGCCCGACATCGTTCTGCGTCACGGCGGGGCGCTGGCGATCCTCACCGAGAGTGAGACGCCCTATGACGCCGACTGCGCGGTGCGGCTCCACGGTAAGGCCGGGGTACAGATGGGTGAGGTCATTGCCGCCCTGGACGAGATCCCAGACCTGCCCGGCTGACCGCAGCGCTCAGACGCCGATCGTGACCTGCTCGACGGTCCCGAGCGGCATCTGCAGGAACCGGGTTCCCAACGTGTGGAAGAGCTCGGGGTCGCCGCTGCAGGCAAACCGGTAGCGACCTTCGGCCACCCCGTCGCGCAGCAGCGACTTCCGCTCCAGCGACTCCCGAAGTTCGCGGGCGAGTTCCTCGCCGCTCTTGATCAGGCGCGTGTTGGGAAGGTTGCGCCGCAGCAGGCGCTCCACCAGCGGATAGTGCGTGCACCCGAGGATCACCGTGTCCACGTCGGCGTCGCGGAGCGGAGCGGTGTACTCGCGCACCATCTCGACGATCCGTTCGTCGAACGGATCCCCCGCCTGGATTGCCGGGGCGAGGCGCGGACACGCGACGGCCACGAGCTCGACCCCGGCATCGTGGGCGTGGATCATCCCCTCATACGATCCGGACCGGACCGTCGCCTCGGTCGCAAGCAACCCAACGCGGCGATTTCGGGTCGTCTGGACCGCGGCATGCGCTTCCGAGCTCATGACCCCGATGACCGGCACCTCAAGATGGGTCTGCAGATGCGTCAGAGCCGCGGCGGTCGCCGTGTTGCAGGCGATGACGATCGTCTTGACCCCGCGACCGATGAGCCATCCGGCAATGTCCTCCGCGCGGGCGCGCAGCTCCTGGTCGCTGCGGTCCCCGTACGGAAACCAGGCGGTGTCGCCGAAGTAGATGAAGTCCTCGGCCGGCAGCTGGGCCAGGCACTCGTCGAGCACGGTCAGACCGCCGACTCCGGAGTCGAAGACACCGATGGCCAGGTCAGGTGACAGGGCCGACTTCGCCCGACGGGCCCGCCATCCGGGCTACGACGCTGACCGGTAGTCGCGATCCCAGTAGACGAGCGGCGGGCGGTCACTGCGGGCGACCTCGAGCACGCGCCCAACGAGGATCGAATGGTCGCCGCCGTCGAGAACCGCATGGCGCGCGCACACCAGGCGGGCGACACCGAGCGGGAGGAGCGCCGCACCGTACGGCCCCTCTTCTGACTCCACCTCGGTGAATTTCTCTTCGCCGGGACGGGCGAACAGGCGCGAGAGGTGCTCCTGGTCACGCGAGAGCACGTGCACCGCGAATCCCTCGGCGCCGACCATGCCGTCGTGGCTCTTGGCGGACATGTCGATGCAGGCGAGGATCAGCGGCGGGTCCAGCGACAGCGACGAAAACGAGCTGATCGTCATGCCGACCGGTCCATGCGGGTCGCGGGCGGTGAGCACGGTCACCCCACTCGGCCACAGTGCCAGTGTTTCGCGGAATTGCTGCGGGTCGACAGAAGCGGTCACGTTCACGCCCTTCGGACAGGTCCAAGTGTCTCGGCGAAGCCCGGACCGGAGGGCTGTCGCCTCCGCCCGATGCCCGGCGCCGACGCCAAGCCTACCGACCTCCCTCGGGCGCGACCCGGTTGCCGCCGACGGTCTCGACGGGATCCCCCACCCGCACCTCCCCGGGGCGCACCACCTCGCCGTAGACGCCGAACGGCAGCCCCTCGTCGGACGGAACGTCACCGCGATAGGACTTGAGGATGTGGAGCGTCGGGAGATCGACGACCCCGGATTCCGGGTGACGGGTCGTTACGGAGCACCTGCCGACGAGCCCACGGACCCGGACCGTTGCATCGCCGACCGAGATCTCCGAGCCGACCCATGCGTCCTCGGCATGGGGACCTGCACCGGCGACCGTGAACGTCATCCGGAACCGCCGGCCGTCGACCGGCCCCACTCCCCCTGCCTCGCCGAGTGCATCCAGCGACTCTTCCGACATCAGGGTGACGGCGCCACGGACGCCACGATCCACGCCGGGTCGCGTCGCCGGCGCACGACAGAGTCGCAACGACCGTCCGCAGAAATCCGAGAGCGCCTCGGACCATGGTCCTGCGACAGTCGGCGCGACAAATGTCGACCGGTAGAACCGAACCTCTGCGGGCGCCCCGAGAGCGATGTTGCCGGAAACGAGCGATCCGTCGGGGAACCGCAGCTCCAGAAACGTCGGCGGATCGTCGACATCGGCCGTCACCCGAACCAGATCTCCCAAGGCCTTGCCGTTGAGCATGGAACCGCGGTCGTCGATGAGAAAGAAGGCGCGGTCGGTCGCCAATCCCAGTGTCGCCCAGCCACACCTTCGCGGGCGTCGCGAGCGCGAGCCCCTTTACCGGGGTCGTTGCGATCGTCGTGACGCGGACAGCGGTGTCGGCGGACGGGAGGACGGACATGGCCCCGATCATCGCCGATGGGGACGAACCGCTGCCCGGTCGTGCGCCTTGCAGTCGTCGGCGGCCGTCAGCAACCGGCGCCGTATCCAGGTGAGCCCGTGCCGACCTGCGGATCGTCGACCGTGCCAGGGCTCCCCGGGGTCGTGTCCGGGCCGAGATGGATGACGTACCAGGCCCCGCGCCACGAGATCATCGAGTCAACCCCCACCGAATAGCGCGTCCTCCCGATCACATAGACGAGACGGGTACCCGGGAGATGCCAGTACCCGACCGCGTTCTCGCAGACTCCGCGCGGAACCCATCCCGCCGCCGCCGGCGCCGCGATGACCCCGACCAGCCGAGCCTTGCCCGCGTGGCTACCGAGCGCGCGCCGGTATGCGGCGACATCGCGCGTGAAGATCGCCCAGATGCGAGTTCGGTAGTCGCCGCCGGGGTTCCAAATGGCCTTGACCTGGCGGTAGGCGCTCTCCGGAAAGAAGACCGGCTTCGCGAGCGACGGCGCGTCTTGGGTGATTGCTCGCCACAGGACCTGCATCCGCACCGCGAGCGGTGTGCCCGACGACGGCCTGGCGTCCGTCTGGGGAAGCATGCCCGGGTCCGGCGTGCGTCGGACCCGGGCATGCTCGGATGCCGCCCGGTGGATCGGTGGTGGCACTGCTGTTGCCTTACTGGTCGTCGTTGTCGACGAAGTCCCTCCGCCGCAGCCGGCCATGATCACGAGCGCTGCACCGGTCGCCATCGCGGCCGCGATGTGGCCAGTCAATCTCGGCCTGGCCGGTAGTGGCTCGACGAAATCGCGCACGTCGTGATCATCACCGATCGGGTCGCGCGCGGCCCGGCTGCTTTTCGTTCGACGCGATCCCAGCCGAGGGGGTGCCGGCGTTCCGAAGCAGGCGCCCGTCGCCGCACGCAGGACGCAACGGCACCGCGCACGCGGTCGGTAGGCTGACCGGCGAGGACGCTCGTCCTCGGTGCGGGCGTGTAGCTCAGCTGGTTAGAGCAGGGGACTCATAATCCCTGGGTCGCAGGTTCGAGTCCTGCCGCGCCCACTTCTGAGATATCAGCATTGATCAGTTATCTCAGCCATCTGATCGAAGACTGAACGCCCCCGAACTCCCAGGGTGGGAACAAAGTGGGAACAGCAGATCCGTCGGCCACGGCCGCTCGCTCGGAGCCGCGACCGTGGCCGACGCTCAGCTGGCGCCACATTCGGTCCCACGGGCCCGATCACCCGAGTCTCCGTTCGGTCGTGAGAACTTTCTCTACTGCCTCAAGCTCCAGCGACGCCAACCCCGACGGCGGCGTGTGCGCGGGCAATGCGCCAGCGCAGCGCTGAGGCTGTCAGCCCGCCAGTAGACCCCAGTACCAATCCCGACTGTCGTCCGCGGCACGGAGCGCCTCACAGACGTCCGGGTTTTCTACCGAGGCCCCGTACCCGGTGGCACCCATTCACGAACCGCAGAAGCGGCCTACCCTCGATGTATGCGAAGAAGCCTGGGACTCGTCAGTGTGGCGGCAGCAGTCGCTCTCGTCGGAGCGTCGGCACAAGCTGCCGCGCCTGCGCGCACATGGCACGCCGAGGTCACGGTGACGGGCAATGCCCACCTCCTGGCCGGCGCGCTTGCGGCAAACGGCGATGCACTGAGTTCAGGCACCATCTACGTGGCGGGTCGCCCGCGGGTTGAAGTCGCGACGCGGAACGGATTTGCGGGCGGGTGGAGCGCACAACAACTCACCGGTGCCCTGAACGGCGGAACGTCGACGGTCAGTGCGATCAACGACGCCGGGGCCGCGGTAGTGCTCTGGCGCGCCCCGGCACACTCGGTGTACTCGTCGGTTCGGGCAACCCGCATCGGCGTCTGGCGGACGCTCACCGTTCCGTCTGGGGCAGCGGCGCGCGGCAGCGACGGCTTCTTCTCACCAACTGCCGTTATGAATGCCAAGGGCCAGGCCACGGTGGCGTGGGCGGCCCACGAGCAACTCGGCTGGGCCGTGCGCAGCGCGTTCAGGTCCGGCACGAACGCCATCTGGCGGGCGACGCCGGCACTTTCGCTGACCCCAGCCCCGGGATCGGTCATGGTGCGCACCAACACCAACGGCGATGCGATCGCCGCTTGGAGCACCCCGGGGAGCGGGTCGACCGTCTACGTCGCGCTGCGAGCCGCCCACAAGGCGTGGGGTCCGGCAACCGCCATCGGCCAAGGATCGACGTTGGGTACGGCCCCGTCGGTGTCGATTGCCACGAACGGACGGGTCGCGGTCGCTTGGGCCTTCGATGCGACCTCGGACGTGACCCAGAGTCAGGTGAAGCTCGCAACCGGCAGCGCCCTCACTGGACAGATCTCTGCGCCTACGACGATTGCCACCGGCATCGCGCCAAGCATCGCGATCAACAGCTCCGGGGCGCTGGCGGCGGCGTGGGCCGTATCGGACTCGGGCTTCTACAACGTCACCCAGGATGCCGCCGTGGCCGCAGACGGAACGACGTGGACGACACCGAAGGTCCTCGAGGCCGTCACATCCAACAGCGAGTTGTACTTCGGGCACGTCGCACTGGCCGAATCCGGTCGCGCATTCGCCTACTGGTCCGTGCACGTGGGCCCCGGCGCACGAACGGCAGCGGTCGAGTCGGCCGGCGCCGACGGCGTGTGGACGGGATTCTCCCGGAACCAGGAAACGGATACCACGCTGGCGCTCAACGGTCTGGGTGACGCCCTCGCGCTCACATCCGCCTACGACCCGCCAGTCCCGAGGACGATCGCCAACAGCTACGACGCGGCGCTGAGGGTCACCCATGCCCAGTGGGTGTGGCTGCATAGCGTCTTCATTCCTGCCCACTACGCGCCCGCGCTGCGGGCGACGGTGTGGACGCGGCTGACCGCAAACCCCAGCGCGGTGCTCGCGCTGGTGCGTCGCTACGCACCGCCGAACATTCGCTGATCAATCGGTCGGGCCCCGCTGGCCCAGACGAAATCCGCGTGACCGTGCGAAGGCTGAAGCCGCCACCGCTCCGCACATGGTGGTGCGAATCACGTGCGACCCTCGCCCGCGGGAAGATTAGTCAGAGGCCATTCAGACGCGAGGCTGCTCTGACCGCCAACGGTGGGGTGGGAACAATGTGGGAACACTGGCACGAGGTCGGACAGGGCGCCGACGCCAGCGTGATCCCACAAATATCCTGCAAATTCCAGAGACCGGGCAATTGTCCTAGTCCTCAGAGACGCAGTGAATGCGACTCATAATCCCTGGGTCGCAGGTTCGAGTCCTGCCGCGCCCATTCCGACCCTCCAGGGCATGGGAAATCCAGATGCACAATCGGGTCGGGAAACTCGAACACGTGCGCCCCGATGTTCCAGGGGTCAGTTCCCGGGGTTGCGCGCCACGGCGTAGAGCTTGCAGTAGTCGTACTCAAATCCCTCCGGACCGGCCGCGTCGCGAAGTGCACACTCGATGCGCTGATCGAGTTCGCTGAAGCCTCCGGGTGGATTGCCGAGAAGGTGGGCCGCAACGGAACGCGTCCGCGCCATGAAGGCATCGGGGTCGGTGTGGCGTCGGCGGCGCTCCATCCAGATGTCGATCGGCTGGAGCCCGGCGGCGCGGATGTCGGCCGCGATCTCGTCGACGTCGCGCTGATTGACCGCAAACCACCCAGTCCAATCCGCCGGCGCGCCGGCCCGCTGAAGCAGCTCGCGCCATGCGTCTTCGCCGCCGCGACCGGCCGTGAGGATCCCGATCACGCCGCCTGGGCGCAGCGCGCGGCCCATTCGCGCAATCGCACCGGTCTTGTCCGGAAACCAGTGGAGTGCCATCGCGCAGATCACGGCGTCGAACGAATCGTCGGGCACACCCATTGCGATGACATCTTCGTTGCGCAGCTCGACGCGGACGTCGGGGAACTCACTGCCGAGCTTGGTGGCGAACCGCTCCAACATCCCCTCCGAGGCATCGACGCCGACGATCGTCTCCACGTCGAAGCGTCGGACCATGGACGCCGAGGTCCAACCGGTCCCGCAGCCGACGTCGAGGACCCTGCGGTAGTCGCCGTCAGGAAGCGACATGATCAGGCGGTCGGAGCCGGCGATGTTGTGTCGCACGGCCTCGTCATAGGTGTCGGCGCCCTTGGTAAACCCGTCTGGCGCGCTCGTGCTCCGACTCGACAATCCCGTTCCTCTTTCCGTTGTCCCCGCCTGCCGGCGCCGGTCTTGCGACCCACGCGCCGGAGAATCGCATTCCTTGAGGTCGCGCATTGCGGCGCCGTCGGACGGAGAGCATAGAGCGGGCGGGCGCATGGCCGGTCGATCGGCGGGGCCTCGCAGACACCGCGACACCGGCTGCCTACCTGCTGTCAGCCGCACCTGGCTCGACGAGCTGCCGCTCTCTTGCGGCGAGTCGAGCGGCAAGCCGCTCCCGCTCCGCCACCACGATCGGCTCGCGGTACCGCGGGTGCTCTGGGTGCGCGAGGTTCTCAAGCTCGTCCGGATCCTCGAGCAGGTCGTACATTTCGAACTCGACGCGGTCCGGAGCACTGGCGTTGACATATCGCGCGTACTTGTAGCGCCGCTCACGGATGCACCGGATTCTGCTCGGCAGATCCGGAAACAGATCGGGGACGAGTCCGGTGCCGGCATGGATGTCGTCGAACGTGAAGAACACATCCTCCTGGACCGGGTCCGCACCAGGATCCCTGACCAGAGGCGACAGATCCGCGCCGGGCAGATCGCTCGGGGGCGTGACGCCGAGAAGACCCGCCAGTGTCGGTACCAGGTCGACGAGTGACGCGGGATGCGGGCACGTTCCGCCCCCGCCGGCTCCCACGAGGTGTGGGTTGGTGAAGATCAACGGGACCCGAAGTGTTTCCTCGTACACGTTAAACGCCTTCTGCCGAAGCCCACCGTGGGACATCGCAAGTTCGCCATGGTCCGAAATACGAACGATCAGCGTGTCCTCGCCAAGCCGGGTCGGTTGCCCATCTTCGCCATAAAAGCAGTCGACGATCGGGGCGATCTGGTGATCGATGCGTTCGCAGAGGGTTGCGTAGAAGTTGGCGTACTGCGTGCGCTGTGCATCGCTCTCGAACGCCCCGACGGCCCCGTCGATCACCGGCACCATGCGTGCGTGGACCGACGGCTTACGGTTCGCCGCGAGGTCTTCGTCCGCGCTGGGCGGGAGCTGAATGTCACCATCCAGCTCGTTGGCCGTGTAGTCAGCTGACCATTGCGTGGGAAACGCCAACACGTCGTGGGGGTTCACGAGCGACACGACAAGGCAGAAGGGCCGCGTATGCCGCTGGGTTGCGCGATCCTCGAGGAATTCGAGCGACTGCGCGATGTAGTGCGCATCATGGTTCGCGCGCCCGCCTCCGAAGTTCGGCGGTTCGGAGTCGCCACCCGCGTCGGGACCGAGCCAGCCGTCGAAGCCATAGGCAGCGAGATCATCCGGGGTGGGATCGAGCCGGCCGTCGACGCCCTTGTTCAGGTGCCATTTTCCGCGCCAATGGACGTCATAGCCGGCGGCACGCAGCATCGTCGCGAGATTCGGGATGTCCCGCCTGAGCTGGGTCTCGGTCGGCGACACCGGTCCGTTCTCGGTGAGCGTATCGGCGACCCTGTGCTGGGCCGGCATGAGCCCCGTGAGGATGGTCGCCCGGCTCGGACTGCACATGGACGTGTTGCACGTGGCGTTGGTGAAGTTCACCCCGTGCGCCAAAAGACGGGCGCGAGTCGGCAGGTGTGCATCGGCATACCCGTCCGGCCAGTGCATCGGAGCGCGCTCTTGGTCCGTAATGATCAGGACAACATTCTTCGGGCGCTCGTCGGGCACAGCGGCACCCTACCCGCAGCTCGATTGCGAAGGGAAGGGGATCCTGCGGGGTAGGACGCTCCAACCGGACTCGTCGACGCCGTTGTTTCGCTCGCTTCACAACGCAAGTCCACCGCTGCCCTGAGGGCGCTGACCCGCGCGGTGAGTCCACGTTTCCGCACACGGTGATGGCCGCATTGCCACATGTGCGGCTGCGCGAACCGACACCGTGGAACGCGACCGCCGCCCCGTTCTAAGCTTGCTGGCACCGAGCGAGCCCCCATCGACTGACGGACGGGTGTCCACCCGCAGGACGTCGCACGGCCGCGTGACAGGTACGAGGCCGGATGTCGGGTTCGCCGGCAACCCCATCATTGGAGAAATGTCGTGTCAGAAGAGCCTAAAGCCACTCCCGTCGACGGCGACGAGGTCGACGCAGCCCTCGTATCGGACGGGGTGTACACCCTCGTCGTTGCCGACTTCGCCGAGATCTCGGCGGCAAAGGACGCCTACGAACTGCTCAAGGAGTACACGGAGAACAACCGCCTCGATATCGAAGGGGTGATCGTCCTCAGCAAAGACGAGGACGGCAAGGTCGAGGTCCAGAAGGCCACCGACTACCAGACCAAGCGCGGTCTGGGGTGGGGTGTCGTGGGAGGCGTCGTGATCGGCGTGCTGTTCCCGCCGTCGATCATCGGCAGCGCAGCCGTTCTGGGTGCCGCAGGTGCCGGGATCGGCCGGCTGCGCCACCGCCACTACAGCCAGGAGTTCGCCGAGGAACTCGCGCAGGGGATCGATCCGGGCCACTCGGGCATCGTCGCGCTCGTCTCCGATCCGACCGAGATTGAACTCGAGAAGGCGCTCGCCAAGGCTGACCGGATCGTCCAAAAGGCCGTCGACAACGCCGTGGCTGAGGATTTGAAGGCCGAGGCGAAGGCCTCAGGGGGGTCAGCGGGTACCGATTGACGCCCGGCGGCGGGGGTCGTTGCGGTTCCCCGCCAAGATTCACCCGACGTCCGGCGTCGGTCGAGAGCCCGTCGCCCGGAGGCCTCCGCGTCTCCGGGCGACGGCGGGACGCCTGAGCGGGGCGTCCGGGAGATCTCACCAAGCATGCGACGAACCGGATCAAGACGGTGGAACTCGGCCCGCAGGCCGCAACCCGCCACCCAGACATCGTGCTGCCGCTGCCGGGGCGTTTGCCACGGGGTCGATATACCGTCTAAAACATGCACACCGTGGCGCGAGACGCGCCCGCCGACCGAGGAGGAACAGTGGCCCCCGACACCGTCCACCACGTGCACGTCAAGCTCTTCCGGGAACAGCCGCCGATCCGTCGGGCCCATCTCTCGATCACGGGCGACGACGTGACCTTCGGCGTGCCCGACTGGCAGGGAGAGCACTACGGCTTTGCGCCGGGCACGGTCGAGGAACACCCCGGCACGCTTGACTACCTGGTCGCATCGGTAGCCGGCTGCCTCATCGGGACGTTCGGCGGAGCGCTGCGGGCGCGCGGCATCACGGCGGTCGGCGACTCCCTCACGGCAGAGGCCGACGGAGAGGTTGTGGTCGACCCGGACAAGGTCCTTCGCCTACGAAAAATCACCGTGACGTACCACCTGCGGGCGCCCGAGGACAAGCGAGCCGCGGCTGAGCGCGTCAACTCCCATCATGCCCGGCACTGTCCAAACGCGCGGTCGGTCGCCGCAGCGATCGAGATCGAAACCCGACTCGACTTTGTGCCGATCGCCGAGCCGGCGGCGGCGAGCGCCTAGCGCGAGACCGGTCGGTGAACGCCACCAGGCGTCGCATTCGCGCACACGCCAGCCGCGGACCGGCGTGCATCCGCGGCGCGGCTGAGACACGGCACGCCGCAGGGTCGCGACCCCAAGCGATGACGAGATCACCGTGCCCCGCCCGACGCGGCCCCCGATTCCGGGTTCGATCCGGGACGCCCCCGATAGTCCGTGGGTGCAACGGGTGCACAATGGACATGATTCGACCGATCGCGTAAGGCCTATCAAGGACGGACGCCATGCCTGACACCGCGCAGCATCCGCACAAGCGCCTGCTGGTCATCTCCAATACCACCTGCACCGGCGCAGAACTCTTCGACGAGATCCATCGCCACGCAGCCGAGAAGGACACCGAGGTGCTGGTCGTGGCGCCCGCCCTGATCTCGCGCCTGCACTGGTGGATGTCCGACGGTGACGCCGGAAGCGTCGAAGCCCAGGAGCGTCTCACCATCTCGCTGGAACGCCTCCGCGCGGCCGGCATTCCTGCGCGCGGAGCGTTCGGTGACGCCGACCCGCTCCAAGCAATTGACGATGCGATGCGCGTTTTTCACCCTGACGAGATCGTCATCGCGACCCATCCCCGCGGCCGGTCGAACTGGCTCGAACGCGATGTCGTCACGCACGCTCGCCAACGGTTCCACGTCCCGATCATCCACGTCGAGGTGGACGCGGCCTCCGACACGGCCCACGTCATCTCCCCGGACGCGGAGTCGTAGCTGTTCCGGGCGGCCCGACCACGCTCAGTCAACGATCGGCCGCTCCGGCGTTCGAGACCGTCGCGGGCGGACCTGGTGCGACAACGACCGCCGGGGTCGCGTCCAACGCGCACGTAAAGCAGCCGACATCGGCCGATACCGCCGGACCGCCGAGCGGGCCGGCACCGGGGCGCGCGGGGTTGCGAATGCCGATCGCCGCGACAACGCCCCCGATCACGCAGAGCGCACCGGAGATCAGGACGGCCCGCCGGAAGCCGTCCGACAGCGCGGACGCGTCGAGATACGTGGCACCGGTAATGCCCGAGATCGCCGGCAGGACGGCGACCGCGATCAGTGCCGCCAGGCGTGCGACATCGTTGTTGACCGCCGACGCAAGCCCGGCGTGATCGGACGGTACCGCATCCAGCGCGGTCGCAGTTAACGGGGCGACCGTCGTGGCGAGGCCGAGACCGAACACCGCCACGGCCGGCAGAACCCCTGACACATACGTTGAGTCCGCGGTCGTGCGGGCCAGCAACGCCAGCCCGATCCCGACAACGATCGGACCGATGCTCATCTGCAGACGCGGCCCGATCGTGGTCGCCAGCCGCCCCGAGCGCGCGGAGAGCGACAGCATGATGATCGTCAGCGGCAGCAGCGCCAGCCCGGATTCCAAGGGCGAATATCCGTTGACGACCTGCAGTTCGACCGGGAGCAGGAACAACACACCCCCAAGCGCGCCGTACACAATGAATGTGACGGCGTTCGTGACCGTGAACTGCCGGGACCGGAACACCGAAAACGGCAGCATCGGCGACGGTGATCGCCGCTCGACGATCGCGAACGCGACGGCTGCGACCATGCCAAGCAAGAGCGCGGCGACCACGGCCGGATCGCCCCATCCCCGCGTCGGTCCCGCGATCAGGCCGTAGGTCGCTCCGCCGAGCGCACACGTCGCCAGCACCGCCCCGACCAGATCGACGCGACGCGGAGCCGTCGGATCGCGTGATTCGGGGACACGCCGAATCGCCAGCAGCAGCACCACGGCCCCGATCGGCACGTTGATCAGGAAGATCCAGCGCCATGAGGCTGCCGTAATCAGGTAACCGCCCACGAGCGGGCCGGCGGCCGTCGCGACCCCACCAAGTCCGGACCACGCGCCGATGGCCCGGCCGCGGTCCTCGGGCGCAAACGAGGCCTGGAGGATGGCCAGACTGCCGGGCGTCAACAGCGCAGCCCCGACCCCCTGCAGGATGCGCGTGATGATCAGGACCTCGATGCCGGGTGCCAGCGCGCACGCGGCCGAAGCGAGCGCGAACCAGACGACACCGATTGAGAAGACCCGGCGCCGGCCGTAGCGATCCCCAAGCGACCCGCCGACCAGCAACAGCGCGGCCAACGTCAGGGTGTATCCGGTGACGACCCACTGCAGCGCACCGAGCGAGGCGCCGAACTCGCGGCCGATCGTGGGAAGCGCGATTCCGACGACGGTCGCGTCGATGGCCGCCATGCCGGACCCGAGCACCATGGCGACGATGACCCAGCGACCGGCGGCCGTTCCGACACGCATCGTCACCTCCCCGTTGGCGTCAGCAGAAGCGGGTGACGTCCCTGTCGGGGTGCCCGACATGCCGGGACATTCCTGTGGCAGCAACAGTCTGGGCACAGTCAAGCAGCCGTCCGCCGATCGGACACGCCGCATCACGACCACCGTCTCGCTCCGGCACCTGCCCCCGGGGGTCCTACAGCCGGACCGGCCGGGCTCCGTCGAGATGGACGGGGGTCGTCAGCGAGAGCACGACGACCCCCGCGCTGACGACGGCGAAGGCCGCGATCGCCAGGGCCAGCTGTACCGGGTCCGCCGTCAGGCGCTCGTTGAACAGCGAGACGCTCAGGATCACGCTGGCGATCGGATCGACGACGACGACCAGCGGCTGGGACACGCTCAATGGGCCCACATGCAGGGCAGACTGCTGGAGCACCACGCCCGCGGCGCCGGCGACGACGAGCGCGTAGACCTGCCAGTGAAGCATCATCCCGATCACGCCGAACGACGCGAGCGCGTCGGTGGTCACCTTGATGAACACCGCCGACAGCGCCCAGGTGAGCGCCGCAGCCACGGCGAGCACGGCCGCCTTGCGGGTCGGCGAACCGCCACGTGCGAGCGCGACCAGCCCGAGGACAATCGCCGCACACACCCCGACGACGACGACCCATTGCCGGGTGGTCGCCGTCGCTGCTCCGCCGTGCGGGTCGGCGGCGACGAGGAACACCGTCAGCGCGACCGATACGGCCGCGGCGGCGCCCCATGCCAACCGCGGCACCTGTTGCTGAATCCACAGTCTGCGCAGAATCAGTGCGCTGACCAGTTCCGTGACGAGCAGCGGCTGTACAACCGACAGCGGCCCGTAGTGCAAGGCGATCGCGTAGAACACAAAGCCCACGGCCGCGGCCACCAGTCCGATCAGCCACAGCGGGTCCCGGGCGAGGTACATCGCGATGCGCCACCCGGTGTGGCGGTCCTGCGCGCCCAGGCTCGCCGCGTGCTGGGCCATGATGTTGACCGCGTTGAAGAAGGCCGCGATCACGGCGAACGCCACCGCGATCGTCATGCGTGAGCCGCCGTGCGGCGGCGTGCGGCGGACCTCGTGATGGCGCAGCCGTTACGCGCGGCCTTCGCCCTCCGCCTCCATGATCGCGAGTCGCGTGTAGTAGTCGGAGATTTCCCGGAGATGGGCGAGCGCAATCTTCCCCGTCAGGATCGGATCGTCACCCGTGACGTTCGTCTCCGGATCGCGCGCGCCGTGCTCGAGTTCCACTTCGAGGCCCATCCGAAACTGCTCGATGTCGAACGGGACCGCGTCCCAATCGATGCCGATCTTCCGGCCGATCTCGGCAGCCTCGTCGGACGAGAACTTCGTGCGGTCGCTCATGGCGTCCTCCTGTCGTCTGCGGGGGCACGGGACCGCCCCGCCCTCCAATCATCCCACGCCGGCCCTGCCGATCGGCGGTCGGGACATGCCGGACCACCGGACCGGGGCGGAGCCCGGGCTGATTGAGTGGGAGGTCGATGTTCGAGACCGCCCCCGAGAATGCCGCGCCCGGCCGCGTGAATCGGACGCTGCGCCAGACATTCCTGTCTTTGCGCCACAGGAACTTCCGGCTGTACTTCACCGGCCAGCTGATCTCCAACACGGGCAATTGGTTGACCACCGTCGCCCTCACGTTGCTCGTCCTCGAGATCACCGGGAGCGGTCTGGCGGTGGGCCTGGTCGCCGCATGCCAGTTCGGCCCGATTCTCATTCTGTCGCCGTGGGCGGGCGCGGTTGCCGATCGCTCGGACAAGCGCCGGTTTCTGATGGTCACCCAGAGCCTCGAGATGGTCGAGTCGGTGGGGCTGGCGGTCCTGGCGTTCCTGCCCCACCCCCGCTCCCGGGCCTGTACATCCTGGCGATCGCCGGGGGCGTGCTGCTCGCGTTCGACAACCCGATGCGGCGATCGTTCGTCTCGGAGATGGTGGCGCCGGACGCGATCCCGAACGCGGTCGTGCTCTACAGCACCGTCGTCAACATCTCACGGGTGTTCGGGCCGGCATTGGCGGGGCTGCTGATCGTCACCCTCGGCTACGGGTGGTGCTTCAGCATCGATGCCGCGAGCTATATCGCCGTGCTGATCTGCCTGTTCATGATGCGGGACCACGAGCTGCACCGGCGCCCGCCCCAGCCCCGGCACGGCGGCGAGGTCCGCGAGGGGCTCCGATACGTCCGCAGGACCCCGACCCTGTGGGTGAGCTTCATCATGCTGGCGGCGATCGGCACCCTGGCCTACAACTTCAATGTCACCTTGCCGCTGTTTGTCACCGATAGCCTCGGACGCTCGGCCACGGTGTTCACCATCTTGTATTCCGTGCTGAGCGCGGGGGCCGTCGTCAGCGGCCTGCTGGTCGCGCACCGCGGGCTCGTCGAGATGCGGCACATCATCGCCGGGGCGATCGCGATGGGGGTGTCGCTGCTGCTGCTGGCGGCCGTACCGACGGTCGCCCTCGCGGTTCCGGTCGTCTTCCTCGTCGGGATGGCGAGCATCCTGTATCTCACGCCGACGACGGCCATCGTCCAAGTGGAAGGCCGGCACGAGATGCACGGCCGGGTCCTCGCGCTCCAAACGGTCCTGGTTGCCGGAACCACGCCCCTCGGCGGCCCCTTCCTGGGATGGCTCGCCGATACCGCCGGCGGGCGGGCCCCGCTGGTCCTCGGCGGTATCGCCTGTCTCGGGGCGGCGACGTTCGGCGTGGTCGCGCGTCGGCGTGCCGCGCGGTCAGTGGCGGCGCACGCGCACCGCCACTGACCGCAGACGACTAGGAGCCGCAGTTCGGCGCGAGCTTCGTCACGTCGTTCTGGAGCGGGACGATCGCCTGTTTGGCAGCGGCGATGTCCTGACTGAACGTCAGGCCCTTGCCGGGCAGCGCGGTCATCGTCGAGGTAAACGTGTTGACGGCGTTGCCGAGGGCGGTCGTGTCGACCCCCTTGGCGGATTGGGCCGCCGTCTGCAGCTGCGACCAGGCGCTGGAGACGTTGCCGGTCGCCGTGGCAAAGTCGCTGATCGAGCTCGATGACGAGAGGTTCTTCATGCCGGCAAGCGACGCCTTGAAATTGGTCACCGCCGAGCAGAGCGCGGCGTTCGTCGTGGCCGACGACGTCGACGATCCCGTCGTGCTGGTCATTGCGGTCGACGTCGTGCCGCCTGTCGAACTTGAACTCGACGAACTGGAACTGCTCGATCCACAGGCCGCTGTGCCCAGAAGGGCGGCGACGACAAGCGGGGCTGCCCATGCAAGCTGTCGGGTCGTCCGCATTGATGCACCTTTCCTCGGTGGCCTCGGCACCGCCGGCCGCGGGTCGGGCCGCCGGGACATCTCCACCGTGCCGAGACCGCGGCAGAGTCGTATCGTGCCGATCTTACTGCCGCAGACGGCCCCGGCGAACCGGGGATGGCCTAGATGCCTTCGCCTTCGAGGAACACCCGCTCACGTCGGGCGGCCACGGCGACCGTATCGCCGACCTCCAGCCCGAGATCGGCAAGCTCCTCGGCCGTGAGCTGTGCGGTCAGGACGTGGCCGTCGTCCTGGACCAGGTCCGCGCGCACGGCAAAGCCGAGGTGCACCAGCCGCTCGATCGTCGCCGCCCCGTCGGCTCCGGTGGGCGCCCGCTCCAGCTTGAGGTCGTGCGGCCGGACGAAGGCGTCGCCGACCCGGTTGACGGTTCCGAAGAACTCCATCACGAACGGGTTGCTCGGGTCGTCGTAGAGCTCCCGGGGCGCTCCGACCTGGCGAATGCGGGCGTGATCCATGACCGCAATCCGGTCGGCGACCTCCATCGCCTCTTCCTGGTCGTGCGTCACCAGCACCGTGGTCACCTCGGTCTGGTCATGCAGTACACGCAGCCAGCGGCGCAGGTCGGCACGCACGCGCGCGTCGAGCGCGCCGAAGGGCTCGTCGAGCAACAACACCGCCGGATCGACCGCCAGTGCACGGGCCAGCGCCATCCGCTGGCGCTGGCCGCCCGACAGCTGACCGGGATACCGCTCGCCCAACCCGCGCAGTTGGACGAGTTCCAGGAGCTCCTCGACCCGCGACCGGATCTCCGGCTTCGGTCGTCGCCGCACCGACAGACCAAAGCCGATGTTCTCGTTGACGGTCATGTGTTTGAACGCCGCGTAGTTCTGGAAGACGAAACCGATGCCGCGACGCTGGGGCCGGACGTGGGTGACGTCGTTGCCGTCGATCCGGATCGTCCCGGCGTCGGGTTGCTCCAGCCCGGCGATGATCCGCAGCAGTGTGGACTTCCCGCTCCCGCTCGGTCCGAGCAGCGCGGTCAGCGATCCGCGCGGTATCTCGAGCGAGACGTCGTCAAGAGCGACGTGGTCGTCGAAGCGCTTGGAGATGCCTGATACAAGAACGGTCATCCGACTCCTCGCCGGTTGATCATGCGCATCGCCGCCACGGTGATGACCGAGATCAGCGCCAGAACGACCGATGCCGAGTAAGCACCGACGAGGTCGAACGCCTGGAAGCGATTCTCGACAAACAGCGTCATCGTCTGGGACTGGCCGGCGATGTTGCCGGAGACGACGGCCACGGCCCCGAACTCGCCGACCACACGCGCGGTAGTCAAGACGATCCCGTATGCCAAGCCATACCGGATGGCCGGCAGCGTGATCTTCAAGACGATGTGCAGCGGACTCGCCCCGAGGGTCGCGGCCGCCTCCTGCTGTTCCACCCCGAGCTCGTTCAGCACGGGCACGAGCTCCCGTGTGACGAACGGCAGCGAGACGACAATTGTCGCGAGGATGATCCCGGGCGTCGAGAACACCACGGGGATCCCGTGATCGATCACCCATGGCCCGAACCAGCCGGACTCTCCCCACACGAGCACGAGCGCCAGCCCCACGACGACCGGTGAGAGCGCAAGCGGGAGATCGATCAGGGCGCCGAATACCCGACGGCCGCGGAACGTTCGGCGGGTCAGCGCGAGCGCGGCAAGGATCCCGAAGATCGTATTCGCGGGCACCGCCACGAGCGCAGTGATCAGCGTCAGTTTCAGCGCCGCGACCGCTTCGGGACTGCTGATCGCGCTCCAGAAGGGGCCGAGCCCGTGCCGGAACGCGCTCCAGAAGACGAAGACCAGCGGCGCGACGAGCACGATCGCCAGGTACACGCCGGCGAGCCCCCGCAGGAGGTATTTAGCGCGCATGGCGACTCACCCGTGACTCGATGAGGCCGAAGATCACCAGCAGCACCAGAGACGCCACCAGCAACACCAGGGATGCGGCGGCCGCAGCGGCCCCATTGTCGTTTTCGATCTGGCCGAAGATGTAGACCGATGCCGTCTCCGTCTTGAACGGCAGGTTGCCGGCGATCAGCACGACCGCACCGAACTCGCCGATCGCGCGGCTGAACGAGAGGCCGATTCCCGACAGCACGGCGGGAATCAGGTTCGGAAGGATCACCTTGCGAAAGATGGTGAACGGACCGGCCCCGAGCGTGGCGGCAGCGTCCTCCATGTCGCGGTCGAGGGCCGCGAGCACCGGCTGCACCGACCGCACGGAAAACGGCAGCGTGACGAAGATCAGCGCCATCACGATGCCGATCCTGGTGTAGGCGATGTTGACCCCAAACGGCCCGTTGACGCCGTAGAGCGACAGGAGCGTCAGTCCCGCGACGATCGTCGGCAGCGCGAACGGGAGGTCCAGAAGGACATCGACGGCCCACCGCCCGCGGAACGAATCCCGGACCAGAACCCAGGCAACGATGGTGCCCATCACGGCGTTGACCGCCACCGCCGCTGCCGACACCTCGAACGTCAGACGCAGCGCCGCGACGGCCTCGGGTGAACTCACCGCGGTCCAGAAGGCCGACCAACCTCCGCCGATCGCGCTCCAGGCGAGCGCCGCCAGCGGGATCAGCACGACGAGACTCAGGTACGCCACGGCAATTCCGAGGCCGATCGAGGCCCCGGCGCCGCCGGAGCGTCCGCGCTGGCGCCCGCGTGACGGCGGCGGCACGTCGAGCGCACGGGTCACCACGACCGGACCTGCGCCTGCGGGGTGCCGGTGCGCGGGCTGCGCTCGATCACGTGGGTCATCCCCGGCACCGGTGGCGCCGACCCGTGGTTGCGACGGACGAATCCATGACCCGTGTGTTTTACCAGAAATCCCGAAGGATAGGGGTATTTCCATAAGTCATTCCCGGCGTGATCCGCGTGCGCTGCTGCCGGCGCGAAGCGCCCGCGGCGCGACATGGCTCCCAATGCGGCATCCCGAGAGGGATTTCGGACCGGAGCGAGGGCGCATCCGGGGACCACGTCACAAAAAGCCATAAAAGAAATGGTATTTATCTAGTTATCGGCGCGATGACTCCCCGCACGGGGTATCGCGACCGAGGCGACCGACGCGACCGCGGCCGGGCGCCACACTCCCGCACGTCCCCCGATCCAAGGAGCACCCCCCTATGGCCCATACGTCCGGCAGCGCAACGCGCCGCCGCCTCGTCGGCGTGGCCCTGACCACCCTTGTCGCCGCCGTCGCCGCCGGCACGGCTGCCTGCGGCAGCAGTTCGTCGTCCGGCACCACGTCCGGGAGCAGCTCGGGCGCGAGCACATCCGGGACCGCCGCCGGGGGAGGCAAGCTCACTCTCGTCGCCTACTCGACCCCGCAGGAGGCCTACGACGCGATCATTCCGCAGTGGCAGAAGACCGCCGGTGGCACCGGCGTCGCGGTGAGTGAGTCGTACGGCGCGTCCGGCACGCAGAGCCGTGCGGTCGCGGCGGGGCTCCCCGCGGACGTGGTGAACTTCGCGACCAGCTCGGACGTGACGCGCCTGGTCAAGGCCGGGATCGTCAGCAGCAACTGGAACACCAAGCCCTACAAGGGAATCGTGACCGACTCGGTCGTGGTGTTCGTCGTCCGCAAGGGCAACCCGAAGAACATCCAGACGTGGGCCGATCTCACCAAGCCCGGGGTGACCGTGCTGACGCCGAACCCGATCACCAGCGGGGGCGCACGCTGGAACATCCTGGCCGCCTACGGGGCTCAGCTCGAGCAGGGCAAGACGCCGGCAGAGGCCCAGGCGTACCTCAAGACGCTCTTCCAGCACGTGACGGTGCAGGACAAGAGCGCCCGGCAGGCGCTGACGACCTTCCAGAACGGACAAGGAGACGTGCTGCTCGACTACGAGAGCGAAGCGATCTTCGCCCAGCAGCACAAGGTCCCGGTCGACTACGTGATCCCGCCCCAGACGATCCTCATCCAGACGCCGGGCGCCGTGACGACCAAATCCGGGAACCCCACCGCAGCGAACGATTTCCTGAACTACCTCTGGTCGACGCCGGCCCAGACCACGTTTGCCGAACACGGCTTCCGGCCGGTCGTCCCGTCGGTGGCGGCGACCTACGCGTCGAAGTTCCCGACGCCCCAGAAGGAGTTCACCGTCACGCTGTTCGGAGGATGGTCCGCAGCGAACACGACCTTCTTCGACCCGAACTCGGGGATCGTCGTCACGGTCCAAAAGTAATCCCGTGATCACCGCCCCCGGATCCCTCGCCCGACGACTGTCGGGCGAGGGATCCGGGGGCCCGTCCGGGGGTGAGAACCGGCTAGAGTTTGGCTGCGTTCGGACGACGGGCACGCCCGCGTTCCACCCCTGCAGGGGGTCCGATCCCGAGCGCGTCTGACAGCGCGCCGCCCCTGGGGCCGAAACGAGGATCGGGAATGAGGTTCAGCGGGAGGTCGACGGCACGCTCGCCTTGGCGCCGTCGCGCTGCGGTCGCCGCATGCGTCGCCCTCGCCGCCGCCGCGATCGGCGTCCCCGCCGTGGCCGCACGCCGGTCCGGACCGCGGGTCGTCCGCACGCTCCACATCGCCCCCGTGCCGACGAGCGTCGCCGACGACGGAGTGCACGTGTGGGTCACGACGACCGGCACGACCTTCGGCGACGGCGTCACCGAGATCGATGCGCGTTCCGGCAAGATCGTGCGCGCGATCGCGGTCGGCTTCGCGCCCGTCGGAATCGACTCCGACGGGCGCTTTGCATGGGTGACCAGCGAGGCCGGCTTCATCAGCGCGATCGACACGCGAACCGGCCGCATCGTCCGATCCGTCTTTGTCGGATCCCCCGCGGTGGACATCGCCTCGGACGGACGGCACGTCTGGGTCACACACAACATCCTCGGTGGCTTCGGGACCGACATCACGGAGGTGTCGGCGACGACGGGCAGCATCATCCGGACCGTCCACGTGCGTCCCGGCGTCGCGGCGATCAGCGCCGACAAGCGGCACGTCTGGGTTGCGAGCGCCGGCAGCGGGTTCGCGCCGGGGCACACGGTCACCGAGGTCGACGAGGCCACCGGCCGCGTCGTGCGCACGATCGGGGTCGGCCAGTTCCCGATCGCCATTGCCGCCGACGGCCGTCGGGTCTGGGTTGCGGCGCCCGGTGGCCTGGTGACCTCGATCAGCGCCGCTACCGGCCGCCGTCTCCACACCCGCGAGATCGGCCCGTTCCTCAGCGGCATCGCCTCCGACGGGCCGCACGTCTGGGTCAGCGCCGCGTCGCTCGGGTCGGTCGCCGAACTCGATCCCGTGTCGGCCCTGGTCACCCACACCCTCAATGTCGGCCCGGGACCCGCCGCACTCGCCGTCGACGGTGCAAGCGCTTGGGTCGTCGAATCGGGCACTGGCAGCTCCGCGCCGGGCGACACGGTCACCGAAATCGGACTTCCCGGCGGCCACCGCATTCCGCGATACGGAGGGGCATGATGTCCAACGACTTGCTGACCGACACCCAGCGCGAGGTGCAGTCGCTGGCCCGGGAGTTCGCCCAGGCCGAGATCGCCCCGTATGCCGCGGACTGGAACGAGCGGCATGAGGTGCCGCTCGCGGTGCTGCGGAAGATGGGCGAGCTCGGACTGCTCGGGGTCATCGTCCCCGAGGAACTCGGCGGCGCCGGCCTCGACGCCACGTCGCTTGCGCTCGTGGTCGAGGAGGTCGCCCGTGCCGATGCCGGGACATCGACTGCAATCGCCGTCCAGAACGGGCTGGTCGCATCGCCGATCCTGCGGGCGGGCACGCCCGCGTTGCAACAGGAGTGGCTCCCCCGGATCGCCGCCGGCGAGGTGTTCGGCGCGTATGCCCTCACCGAGCCCGACGCCGGCTCGGACACCGCATCCCTGCGGACGACAGCCACCGCCCGCGAGGGCGGATGGGCCGTCAGCGGCGCCAAGATGTGGATCACCAACGGCGGTTTCGCCGATCTGTTCGTCGTGTTCGCGCGCACGGGCGAGGCCGGCGCCAAGGGCATCAGCGCCTTCTTGACCACGAGCGGAGCGGGCCTCGAGGTCAGTACCGAGATCCCGAAAATGGGCCTGCACACGTCCTCGACCGTGGAACTTTCCTTCACCGAGCATCCGATCCCGGCACACCAGATGCTCGGCGCCCCCGGCACCGGCCTGAAGCTCGCGCTGGCGACACTCGACGGCGGGCGCATCACCATCGCCGCACAGGCCTGTGGGATCGCCCAGGCGGCGGTGGACCTGGCAACCGAATACGCGACGACGCGCATCGCATTCGGCGGCCCGATCGCACGGTTCCAGGGCATCCAGTTTCCGTTGGCGGACGTGGCCGCGAAACTCGACGCCGCGCGCCTGTTGACCCGGCACGCCGCGGCCCTGCGCGACGCGGGCCAGCCTCACGGGATTGCGGGCGCGAAGGCCAAACTGTTTGCGAGTGCCGTGGCGGTCGAGGCCGCCGACATGGCCGTCCAAACCCTCGGCGGCTACGGCTATTCGGCCGAGTACCCCGCCGAGCGCTACTACCGGGACGCCAAGATCACCGAGATCTACGAGGGCACCAGCCAGATCCAGCGACTGGTCATCGCCCGGAGCATGCTGGGCGACAGCGCGCGCTGATCCCGGCGCGATCAGGGAGAACCCCGATATCCGGGCCCCGGGACCGGTGCATAGATGAGGTCATCCGAAGATCGCACTTCGGCCGACCAAGGACGCGCGCCATGCCTGCCGCATCACCGCACTCGCGCCACCGGCTCCTGGTGATCTCGAACGCGACCCTCAGCGGCGCCGAGTTGTTTCGGGAAATCCGCGAGCGCGCGGACGAGTCCGACACCGAGGTGCTCATCGTCGCCCCGGCGCTCACCTCACGGCTGCACTACTGGATGTCCGATTTCGACGACGGGGTCGCCAACGCGCAGGCCCGGCTCGAGCGGTCACTTGAGCACTGCGCAGCCGCCGGGATCACCGCCCACGGCCAGCTCGGTGACGCGCACCCGCTACAGGCGATCGACGATGCGATGCGCGTCTTTCAGCCCGACGAGATCATCATCGCGACCCACCCCCCGGGCCGCTCGAACTGGCTCGAGCGCGAGGTGGTGAGCGACGCGCGGCGGCGTTACACGGTGCCGATCGTCCACGTCGAAGTCGACTCGGCACACAACGACGCGCACGTCATCGACCCTGATGCGAAGGCCCGCGCGATCTAGACCGACGTACCCCTGACCCGAACTGCGCTGCCGGTCGCCGGCCGCGGCGACGCCGGGGCTAGGACTGCGTGCCGCCGTCCACCGCGGTGTCGAACCGCAGGTTGTTGCACGCCGCGCACACGCTTGCCGGGATGACGCCGATCCGCATCAGCCAGCCGAAGATCGTGCACCCGAGACAGAACCCGAGCGCGGACTCGAGCAGGGCCGCGACCACGATCGCGGCGAGCAACACATCGGCGGCCGCTTGCTGGCCGAATCCGACCGCGAGGATCGCGGCACCGACCGAAAGGACCGCGCCGACCCCCTGCGCAAACCGCTTCGGCGGACCCGGGACCAGCTTTGGCGGAAACCCGAGCCGCGGGGTCACGACCCGCGTCACGAACTGGCCCAAGGGGCTCAGCGTCGGCCCCGAGGCCACGCGCGCCACAAAGCCGTAGGCGATGATGAGCGCCATCCACGCCTGGCCGCTGATGATGGCGATCAGGCACAGGATGACGACGCCGGCGGCGACGGTGCGCGCAGAGACCTCGTTGACGGGATCCGGAAACTTGAAAATTTGATTGGTTTTCACGGGATTAGCATAGCGCACCGACTTCCGCCCGCAAGCGCGGCCCGGACGCGTCCCGGAGACGCCCGCTCGCGGCTCAGTTGCGCAGCAACAGCACCATGCTGAGCGCAAGCAACCCGATGGCGACGATGCGCGTCGGCGTCAGTCCGCGTGCGGCAACCCCGAACAGACCGAAGCGATCGATGATCGCCGCGATCGCGACCTGACCGACGATGACGGCGACAAACGTCGTCGTCACCCCGAGCCGGGGCGCCGCCACGAGCGTCGCTGTCACCAGGACGGCACCGCAGAAGCCGCCGAGGTACGCCCACCACGGGCCGCCTCCCAGGGAACCGATCCCGCCCTGGGCGTTGGTGAACAGCACGCCGGCCGCAAGGAATGCCGTGCCGACGGCAAATGACACCGCCGCAGCCAGCAGCGGCGACCCGACCACGAGCCGCAGCCGGGCGTTGATCGGTGCCTGGGCCGCAATCAGCCCACCGCCGGTGATCGCGAGCAGCGCGGGTGCGAAACGGTCCATGCGACCCCTCCGATGTCGTGCCGATACGGGTACCGGACGCGGCCTGCGGGGCGACCCGGTTGTGGGAGCATACGAGCGTGACCTCCGATGCGCCGCTGTCCCTCGATCTCCGCGAGGTGGTCAAGCGCTACCAGCCGGATGCACCGAATGCGGTCGACGGAATCGACCTGGCCGGCGGGCACGGAGAGATCTTCGGGCCGCTCGGACCGAACGGCGCCGGCAAGACCACGACGATCGGCATGGCGACCACGCGCGTCCGGCCCACCTCGGGGACGGTCCTGGTGACCGGCGTCGACGTGTGTGCGCACCCGTCGGTCGCCAAGCGCAACATCGGTGTCGTCACGCAGTTCAACACCCTCGATCGCGCGTGCACGGTCGAGGAAAACCTCTACTTCCACGGGCGGTTCTTCGGCATGCCGCGGCGGGTGGCCCACGCCCGGGCCGCATCGCTGCTCGAGCGCTTCGGCATCGGGGATCGCGGACGGACGATGGTCTCCGCCCTCTCGGGCGGACTCGCCCGACGGACCCAGCTCGCCTGCGCCCTGATGCACGATCCCGAGGTGCTGTTTCTCGACGAGCCGACGACCGGGCTGGACCCCCAGAGCCGCATGGCCCTCTGGGACTCCGTGCGCGACCTGCAGCGATCCGAGGGCATGGCCGTGGTGCTGACCACGCACTACATCGAGGAGGCCGATGCGCTGTGTGACCGGGTCGCGATCATGAACGCGGGCAGGATCCTCGTGTGCGATACGCCGGACCAGATCAAACGCGATTCTGGCGACGGCGTTCTGGTGACCCTGCGGCTTCGCCACGCGAACGCCGGCCTGGTCACCAAATTGCGGGCCGTCGGCGGTGTGATGGCCGTCGACCCCGACGACGATGTCATCCGCGTCCATGTCAGCGCTGCCGACGGCATCGTGCCCGAGGTCATTGCCCTCGCCGGCCCGGATCTGCGCGATCTCGCCGTGGCGGAACCCTCGCTCGAGACCGCCTTCATCGCCCTGACCGGTCGGGCGCTGGTCCCGTGACCGCCGCCAGCGTCCGCCGGCCGACGGACCGGTACGGGCTCTATGTGCGCGCCTTCTGGGGACTCATGCTCCGGGACGCGCGCGTCCTGGCGCGGGAGTTCGTCCCGTTCCTGCTGCGCACGATCATGAACCCGCTGCTGTTCACGTTCGTGTTCACCTACGTGTTCCCCAAGATCGGTGCGGGGATCACCCCCGGCGGGAACACGCAGGTCAGCTTCGCGACCGTGATCGCCCCCGGACTGGTCGCGGTGGCCATCTTCTTCCAAGGCATCGCCGCGGTGGCGCTTCCGCTGGCGACAGAGCTGGGCGGAACACGCGAGATCGAGGACCGGGTGATGGCGCCGCTCCCGGTGAGCGTCGTCGCGCTGGAGAAGGTGATCTGGAGCAACCTGCAGTCGATCATCGCCGCCGCGGCCGTCCTGCCGCTGGTCCTGTTGGTCTCGGCCGAACCCGTGTCGATCACCATTGCCAGCTGGCCGATGCTCATCGTCACCGTCCTCCTGGCGGCACTGGTGGCGGGCTACCTCGGGCTGGTCATCGGCACCGTCGTCAAACCGAAGCAGATCGGCCTGATCTTCTCGCTGGTCGTCGTACCGGTCACGTTTCTCGGCTGCACCTACTACCCCTGGGCGCAGCTCAGCCACATCCCCTGGCTACAGGTGCTCACCCTGTTCAATCCCCTCGTGTACGTCTCGGAAGGGCTGCGGATCGCGCTCACCCCGGGCATTCCGCACATGCCGGTGGTTGCGGTCCTGTCGGCCCTGACCGCACTGCTGATCGCACTCGGCGCGCTCGGGACGTGGCTGTTCATCCGGCGGGTCATCGACTGACCGTCCGGTGACCGGTCAGGCCGGAAGGGCCTTGTGGTCGTTGTTGCGGACGATGACGCGGATCAGCGCGTCGACCACGTCCGGGTCGAGCTGGGTTCCGGCGGCCGAGCGAAGTTCGGCCATCGCCGCCTCGCGGGACATCGCGATCCGGTACGAGCGCGTCGTGGTCATCGCGCTCCACGTGTCGCAGGCCGACACAATCCGCGATTCGATGGGGATCTCCGCGCCGCGAAGGCCGTCCGGATACCCGGTGCCATCCCAGCGCTCGTGGTGCGCCCGCACGATGAGGCCGATATTGCGCATCAGGCCGCCGACCTGATCCAGCATGCGCTGGCCCTCGGTCGTGTGGGTCTTGACGATCTCCCACTCTTCCGGATCCAGCGGCCCCGGCTTGTTGATGATCTCTTTGGGGATCGCCACCTTGCCGACGTCATGGAGCATCGCCCCGAAGTCGACCCGGCGCCGGGTCTGTTCGTCCAGGCCGAGCTCCTGCGAGACCTCCAGGGCGAGCTGGACGACACCGCGGGAATGCTCGCCGGTGTAGGCGTCGTCGGACTCGACCACATCGCCGAGCACCATCGCCGTGCCGCGGTACGCGGCATTGAGTTCGTCCATCTGCTCCATCCGGCGACGGCGCTCGTCGGAGAAGTAGTGCATGACCAACAGCAGCGGGACCAGCAGGAACAGCGACCACGGCACCGCCGTGACGGCGATCGCGATCATGAACCCGACGGGGGCGAACGCGAGATCGACGCTGTACACCCAGGCCGCGTCGGCGACCTGCTGCCGCGGGGACGCACCGCGGGCCACGAGCTCGCGGATCCACGACGTCGCCAGGTCCGCTCCGAACTGTGACACGAGCGCCAGGGCGAGGATCCACAGCGCGGTGTCGGTCGGAGACGGGGCACCGGCAAGCGACAGCACGATCGCCGGGCCGACGACGAACCACGAGTTCACGATGGCCGCGAGGGGGCGCGTCGGCGCCGCGCGTCCGGTCACCACCTCGGGCATCATCCCAAGCGCCAATCCGAGCGCCGTGACGATCGGCACCAGCGGCGGGGGCAGCAGGAACAAGGCCGGAATTGTCACCAGGACAATCGGCGTCGTATGACCACTCTCGGTGACGAACCGCGTGCGGGACGCCACCGCCAGCACGAGCACCACCATCACGGCGGTGCCCCACGACAGGGACATGCCCCAGGGCAGGAAGACGGCCATCGCGACGGCGACGGCGAAAAACCCGATTCCCAAGCCGATCACGACCGGGCGTTCACGGTCACTGACCCGAACGACCTCACGCTTCAGGGCGTCGGCGATCAGCTCCTCGTCGGTCGCACGGAGGCGATTCCGTCGCTTTGTCGCTGGGAGTCGTGAGATACCCACAACTCCAAGATCGAACTCCGACCGGCGATCCTTGAGGTCTTTGACATATTAATTACGTCAAATCCCCCAAGTACCCGAGCACCGACTCCGCCCGGCTCGGGTCACACGATGCGACGACGGGTACATCGGCACCATCCGGACGAGACATAACCCCCCGGAACCGGGGCGCTGGACTTGACCCGGAATACCGCCGACGAGCAGACTTCCGGCGATGAGCGACACGCGCCTCGGATTCGGCCTGTTCCTGGCCCCGTTTCATGCCCTCGGGGAGTCACCGACGCTCTCGCTCGAGCGCGACCTGGAGCTCATCGCGTTTGTTGACCGGCTCGGCTACGACGAGGCCTGGGTCGGCGAGCACCACAGCAGCGGCTGGGAAACGATCGCCTCGCCCGAGATGTTCCTGGCGGTCGCCGCCGAGCGCACCCGGCAGATCCGCCTGGGCACCGGGGCGATCAGCCTCCCCTACCACCACCCGCTCATGGTCGCCGATCGGATCGTCCTGCTCGATCACCTGACCCGGGGCCGGATCAACTTCGGTGTGGGTCCGGGCGGGCACATCTCGGACGCGCTGATGCTCGGTCTCGATCCGGGGACCCTGCGCGACCGCATGGCCGAAGCACTGCGGGTGATCGTCCGACTGATGACCGACACCGCACCCCTGTCGGTGGCATCGGAGTGGTTCACCCTGACCGACGCAGTCCTGCAGTTGCGTCCGTACCAGCAGCCGACGCCCCCGATCGCGGTGACGAGCATGGAGTCTCCCGCCGGGATGCGACTCGCCGGCGAGATCGGCGCCGGGGTGCTGTCGCTGACGGTCGCCAAGTCCAACGGCGGGGTGGTCGACCTACGGCGCCAGTGGCAGGAGGCCGAGCGCAGCGCACACGTCGCCGGCACTCGCGTCGACCGCCGAAACTGGCGCCTGGTGATCCCGGTCCACATCGCCGAGACCCGCCGCCAGGCGCTCGACGAGACTCGTGTCGGCGGTGCCCGCCACATGCTCGAGTACGTCGAGGCCACGACGGGGCGCCCGTGTCCGGTGCCCGGCCCTGCTGAGCAGATCGTCGAACAGATGGCAGATCTCGGTGCGTGGGTGATCGGCACGCCCGACGACCTCGTCGAGGTGATCTCACGACTGCGGGAGATGAGCGGTGGGTTCGGTACCGTGCTCTTCTGGGGACATGAGTGGGCGCCGATCGACGCGGTCCGGCGCAGCCATGAGCTGATCGCGCGGTATGTCATGCCGCGGTTCCAGGGCGCACTGGGCGGCTTGGTCGCCTCCAACACCTTGATGCGGGCCGAGGCATCACGCCTGCACGAGCTGCGCTCGGATGCGACGGCAAAAGCCAAGGCCGCCCCGCCGCCGGGAGCGGGCGGGGTCTGATCTAGGCCGGCTGGCCCGCGCGCCGGAACAGGTAGTGGCTGACGATGAACTCATCGCCGTCGCGGTATCCCCAGAGCCCTTCGCAGGACAAAAAGAACAGGCGCCAACGCCGGAACTGACGTCGCGCCTGCCGTGATCCGGCCTCGCGCCCCAGCACGGCGACTGCCGCGTCGCGGTGCGCGTCGAGCAGCTCGAGCCACGCGCGCGCCGTCGCCGCGTAGTGGGTTCCCGACAGGCGCCAGTGGTCGACGAGCGTCAGCGCATCGGCGACGCGCGGCAGCAGATCGTCGGAGGGCATCGTGCCACCGGTAAAGAAGTGGCGGCCGATCCAATCCGAGCGTGACTCGGCGTCGAAGCGGAACGCGAGCGTCCGATGCGCGAAGACATGGACGAACAGACGCCCGTCGGGGCGCAGCCAGCCCGCGACGCGACCGAGCAGCGCGCGGTGGTTGCGGACGTGCTCAAGCATCTCGACCGACACGATCCGATCAAAGGAACGGTCCGGGACGAACGCGTTCACATCGGCCGTGATCACACGGACATTGTCCAGCCCGCGCGCAGCCGCCTCCCCGACGATGTAGTCGCGTTGGGAGGAGCTGTTGGAGACGCCCGTCACCGTCGTACCCGGGAAGCGCTCGGCGATCCACAGGGTCAGCGACCCCCACCCGCAGCCCAGGTCGAGGACCTCTTGCCCGTCGCGCAGATCGGCCCGCGCGGCCGAGAGCGCGAGCATCGCCTCTTCGGCGGCCGCCAAGCCCGTCACGCCCGGCTCCCACAGCGCGCACGAATACTTCCGGTGTGGCCCGAGACAGAGCCCGAAGAAGTCCGCCGGTACCTCGTAGTGCTGGCGGTTCGCGGCATCGGTGGCGACGGCGATGACACCGCGGTCGGAGTCGGCGATCAGCGCACGCAGCCGTTCCGACTGAGCCTCCACTCCACCACGTGACTCATCGCGCACGCGGCGCGCGACGCGCGCACGGATCGCCCGGCGCAGAACGGCGTCCGGCACGGCGGCGCGCTCGGCGATCTCGATTCCCAGCGGTTCCATGGCCACAACGTACCTCCCCGTCGGGTCCGGTGTGGGCGGGTCCGGCTAGGCCCGGGGCCGCCGGCATGACAGGCTCGCCCCGTGACGGCGCTCGCAACCCTCGGTTGGTGCACCCTCGGCGTGGCGGTACTGATGCTTGTCCTGTGGCTGGCAAGCATCCGCCTGCGGGATGTCAGCATCATCGACCCGTTTTGGGGATTCGGCTTCGTCGTCATCGCATGGATCGCGGGCCTGACCACCGACGGCGATCCGGGCAGGCGCGTGCTTCTCGTCGCCCTGACGACTGTCTGGGGCCTCCGCCTGTTCGGGTACCTGCTGTGGCGCAACCGCGGCAAGCCCGAGGACTTCCGCTACGCGGCCATGCGCGAGCGCCACGGTGCCCGGTTTGTCTGGATCAGCCTGGGCACCGTCTTTGCCCTCCAAGGCGTGCTGATGCTGATCGTCTCGCTGCCCGTGCAGATGGGCCAGGTCCCCGACTCTCCGGGGCTCGGACCGGTCGCGGTGCTCGGCGTCGCCGTCTGGGCGTGCGGCATCGGCTGCGAATCGGTCGGGGACTGGCAGCTGGCACGGTTCCGAGCAAACCCCGACAACCGCGGCCATGTCCTGGACACCGGGCTCTGGCGCTACACGCGCCACCCGAATTACTTCGGCGACTTCCTGGTCTGGTGGGGCCTGTGGCTGATCGCTGCCGAGACCGGGTGGGGACTGCTCACGATTCCCGGCCCGATCATCATGAGCATCCTGCTGATCAGGGTGTCCGGGGTCGCGCTGCTCGAGCGGGACATCGGTCAGCGGCGCCCCGGCTACGCGGAGTACGTGCGCCGCACCAGCCCGTTCTTCCCGCGCCCGCCGCGCCCCTAACGGGCGCGCACTCCGCTCACGCGTCCGGCGTGCCGGGGACGACGAAGGAAATGCCCTCGCGATCGAGGCGAAGCTTGATCCGCCGCCGCAGCTCCCGGCCGACCGCCCACTGGCGCCCCGGGCGCGTCTCGACAGTCAGCTTGACGTCCATGCGCGCCGCGCCGAACGCGTCCACCCCGAGGACCTCGATGTCCCCGAGCATGTCCGGACCCCAGGCCGGGTCGCTGCGCAGATCCGCCCCGGCATCCGTCGCGATCGCGATCACCCGATCGACGTCGACGTCGTAGGGCAGCGGCAGCAGCAACACACTGCGTGAGAAGATCCGGGTCTGATTGCTGGAGATGCGGATCTCGCCGTTGGAGACCACGTGCCGAGTGCCGTCGGCGGCACGGAGGACGGTCGTCCGCAATCCCACCGCTTCGACGATCCCGGACACGTTGGCGACCTCGATAGTGTCCCCGACGTCGTATTGATTCTCGAGCAGGATGAAGAAACCGGACACGACGTCACGCACCAGCGACTGCGCGCCGAACCCGATCGCGATGCCGCCGATGCCGGCGGTCGCAAGCAGCGGCGCCACGGGCACTCCGACCAGCTGCAGGATCATCACCACGGCCGTGATCCACACGATCGCGAGGATCACGGCGCGCAGCAGCCCCGTCAGCGTATGGGCCCGCTTCTGACCGGAGGTGCCGGCCGAGAAGCGCACGGTCATGCGGCTCTCGATCCGTCCGATGATGTACCGCACGACAAACGAGATCGCGATGGCGACGACCGTGATGCCGGCGACGCGCACCAACGCGTAGACCCAGGAACTCATCCGCTACCCGGCAGAGGGCATGTCGACGATCGGCATCGCCAGCAGCTCGGGCCGGTGCACGACATGCTCGTGGACGCCGTCGGGGGCCTTGAGCGCCTCGTCGAGCGCCGCGACCGCCACCTCGAGCTCGGACGGGCCCGGCGGCCGTGTGGTCAGGTGCTGGGCCCACATGCCCGGTGCCGACAGGAATCTCCAGCGGCCGCCGGAGACGCGCGCGGCCTGGCGCTGCAACTCGAAGGCGATCGCCGTGACGACCGGGGCGAGGATGATCCGGGTCGCGATCAGCGCCAGGTAGCTGAAGTTTCCCGTTGCCCACAACACGACCCCGTAGACGGCCACCGATACGACCGCGGAGACCACCAGGAACGACGTTCCGCAACGGGGGTGAAAGCGGGTGAAGCCGGCTGCCGCGGCGGCGGTCAGCGGCGCCCCGGCCTCGTACGCCGCGATCGCCTGATGCTCGGCGCCGTGGTATTGGAGGATCCGGCGGAAGGGGCGCAACATGCTCATGACCAGCAGCGTCCCGAGCAGGAGGGCCAGGCGGATCACCGCGTCCGTGACAATGAACGCCAGCCCGGTCAGGCCCGCCTGTTTGGCGATCACGACCGGCGCGACGCGAAATGCCAACACCTGGAGGACCACCCCGAGGATCGCTCCCAGGACGACCAGCGCCTTGGCCCACCAGGTAAGCGGCTCGTCATCGAGCGCGTCCTCGTCGTCGTCGCCCCAGCGGAGACGATCGCCGATCAGCATCGCATCCTTGCCCGTGGAGATCGCGGTGCGCATGGCAACGATCCCGCGGGCAAGCGGCAGCTTGGTCCAGCGGCCGGTCGGCGGCGTGATGTCGAAGCCCTCGGTCACGACCTCGCCGCTCGACTCCTGTCGGACCGCGATGCCGACCCGGCGCGAGGTGCGCATCATCACGCCGCCGGGCAGCGCGTTCCCCCCCACGAGACCCATCGGCCCCGGTATCGGTGTCGGATCAGCCATGACGGGCCAATCCTGACAGCAGCGTCAACCGACCGCACCCGGCCGGGGCCCGAGGGTCGTCAGTGCCCGTGCCGGAGCGCGATGTGCAGCTCGACCAGACGCGCATCGCCGATGCCTGCCGACTTGAGCGCCTCCTTGGCGAACCGGCTGCTGTCGCGGGCGGCTGCGGCCATTCCCTTCGCCACCTCGAGGTGAAACGCGCCGCTGACGATCCGCAGTCCCGCATCGTGTTCGGCTCCGAGCGCGCCGGCGATGCCCGGCATCGCGGCGAGCGCCTCGCGAAGCCGACGATCCGAATCGTCGGTCAGCGCCTCGGACGCACGCGCCTGGAAACGAACTTCGTAAACGCTCAATCGTGCCATTACTGCCCTACCTTAGGGGATCGGCGGGTCCACGCCGCGCGCATTCCAGGTCTCGTGCCACTCCCGTAACGCTGCGGGCGTCGCTGCCGCGGCGAGCTCGTCGAGTGCGCGGATCCGATCGGCTGCGGCGCAGCCGGTGCGGGCCAGCCACCGCCATCCCCCCGCTGCCGCAAGCGGCCGCACGGCGCCGATGCGGACGCGATCGGTGGCCGTGTTGGCCATTGCGATCGCGACACCGTCGACCCGGGGATGGCCATCGACGACCAACACGAGCACGCCGTCGGCATCGACCAGGTAGGGGCCCGCCCCGTCGCTGAGCACCACCCCGAGCTCCACCTGGCCGAGCACGGCATCGGGATCGCCGGCGTCGGAGCCGGCGACCGCCACGGCCAGCGCGTCGGCCTCGTTGCGGGTGAGACCCGGCCACCGCACCACACCACGCTGATCCACCAGCGCCCACCGGCGCGTGGGATCTCCGGATCCCAGCGCAGCGTCGTCGGCCGGGACTATCCGCATCGGCACATCGACCCCCCCTCCTGTCCGCGCGCAGGGCCGCCCGCGGCACCGGACGCACGCTAGCGTGTCGGCATGCGTGCGATGCGACTCCACGTGCCGGGTCCAGTGGCCGCGGACCGGCTGCACTTGGATGAGGTCCCGGTCCCGACTCCGGCTGCGGGGGATCTGCTGGTCGCGGTCGCCGCATGCGCAGTGTGTCGGACCGACCTCCAGATCGCCGCCGGCGATCTTGCCGCACGCAGCGTCCCGATTACGCTCGGGCACCAGGCGGTGGGGAGGGTCGTCGCCACCGGCCCCGCGGTCACCGGGTGGCAACCCGGGGACCGGGTCGGCGCCTACTGGCTCGCGGGCACCTGCGGGCACTGCCGGTTCTGCACCACCGGACGCGAGAACCTTTGCGCCGATGCGCGGTTCACCGGCTGGGACCGCGACGGCGGGTTCGCCGACTACATGCTCGTCGACGCGTCGGTCGCCGTCCCCGTCCCGGGCGGAATGTCGGATATCCAGGCGGCGCCGCTGCTGTGCGGCGGCGTGATCGGCTTCCGTGCGTTGCACCGCGCGGGTGTCCGCCCGGGGGACCGCCTCGGCCTGTTCGGGTTCGGTGCATCCGCCTTGTGTGCGATTCAGGTCGCCCGATACTGGGGCTGCGAGGTCTACGTCTGCACCCGTTCAGAGGCCGAGCGCGAGCGGGCGCGCGAGCTCGGTGCCGCCTGGGCGGGCGGCTACGACGAGCCCTGCCCGGTGCCGCTGGATGCGGCGGTCACCTTCGCCCCCGCCGGCTGGGTCGTCACCCGCGCGCTGGCGAGCCTCGACCGCGGCGCGACGGTCGCCGTCAACGCGATCCATCTCGATGAGATTCCCGCGTTCGACTATGCCGACCTGTGGTGGGAACGCTCGATCGCCAGCGTCGCCAACGTCACCCGGCAGGACGCCATCGACTTTCTGGAGCTCGCCGAGACGATCCCGATCGCCACCCGGGTCGACGTGTACGCGCTCGAGGACGCGAACGTGGCGCTCAGCGATCTCGAGGCGGGCCGGGTCACCGGGGCGGCGGTCCTGGCGATCGCGCCGGACGCGGTCGACACATAGCCCGGACCGTGGTCGCGCGCACCGAACCGGCGCTACACTCATCGACACCGGTTCGAAGTGCGCAATGTCCGCGCAAGGGGGATGAGTGATGTCGGTCGTGGATCAGCTGGCCCGGCAGGCCAGCCGCCTTGCCAACGACGTACAGGTCTCGCTCCGACGCGCCCGCGTCGAAGGCGAGCGCCGGCTGCTCCAGCGCCAGCACCGCGCTGCGCTCGAGGATCTCGGCCTACGGACCTACGACCTCGTCCGTGCCGGCGAGTTGCCCGAGGCGCCGCTCGCACCCGAGCTTGCCGCGATCGAACGCAAGCTGATCGAACTCGAGGCAAAAGATCGGGAAATCGCCCAAATGCAGGAAGAAGAGGCGACCCGAGCCGAGTCCGACACCGGCGACGACGCCTTCGGTACGGCGTTCCCGATGATGGGCGACGCGTCCGACGACTCACCTCACGACACGCCGCCCAGCAACCCCGGCGCGGGGTGGGAAGCAGCGGATCGGTTTTTCCGCAGCGACCGATAACGGATCCCGATCCGAGGTCGCAGCCCCCCGCCCGAGGGGTGGCACGAAGCGTCCGGATGGTTGTATCGTGAGCTATCCGTCCGTGCGGAGGGCGCATGCCGAACCCGCACATCGGCCAGGAGTAGCGGTTTGAGGGCGAAGCACGACATCCAGGGCAACTACCGCTCCGAGACCCCCGCATGCCACCGGTGCGGTCTCCCCCTGCTCGCCGACTCCGAGTATTGCCCCTTCTGCGAGCGATACCTCTCGGAAAGCGCCATGACGCGCCTGCTCGGCGGACGCCACGCCCGTCGTCTGGCTCCCGGTGAGCGTCGCATCCTGGGCATCCCGGAACACACCCTGCTGGCCCTTGGCGTCGTGGTGCTTGCCGCCATCGCCGTCGCCAGCCTCGTCGTAGCCGTCACCTCCTAACGCCAACCACACACCCCGGTTGGCTGTCGCAGGATCGTGATGACCGCTGCGTGCCGCCTGCCCGGGACCGACCCACCCCGAGGAGCAACACCTTGACCAAGACTGAAGAGCTGTTCGAGATCGGCGATGCCGTCACCGGCCGCTTTCGCTGCGACGCCTGCGACCTGCAGGTCGAGTCGCCGAGCGAGAACGACGGTGTACTCGTCCTCGGGCCGTGTCCGCTGTGCCAGAACGGAACGTGGCGCCGGGTCTAGCCCGCGCCGCCCGGGGCCGCGTCGGTCCCGGCAATGAGTGCCAGCATCTCGTCGACGTCGATCGCCGGCAGCGTCTCGAAGTGGGCGCTGCCACGTGCGGCCAACGTCACCGTCAGGCGTGAGACCGACGCCTCGTCGGGCGCCTCGATCACGCTGAGAAAGTCGTATTCGCCCAGCAGCGCCCACTGGTCGATCACGCGCCCGCCCATCGCCTCGACCTCACGGTTGACCTCGAGCAGACGCTCCGGGGTCGCCCGCAGCGTCTGGAGCCCTTGCGGGCTGAGGATCGAAAGAAGAATGAACGTGCGCATATCCGGCACATTACGGCACGCGAACGCGGTCGGGCAACGCCCGCGCCGCGCCGGCCCCAGGGACGGGGCCTCACTCCGGCGAGGGTCTAGACTTGACGTCCGTTGCGATTCCCGTCCATGAGGTGACCATGCGCGAAGCCGATCCGACCCTGAGCGAACTCCAGCGCGCGCTGCTGGGGTACGACCCGACGTCCCTGGAGAAGAATCTCCTGGAGTGGACCCGCGAACGCTGGGACTGGGCGGCACGCGGCATGGCCTATACCCGCAAAGAAGCCCATGACGTGGTCGACGGCGTCGGCGGGATCCGGGGCGAGGAGGACAAGCTTGTCCTCGAGGTCGCCGCACGCGTGGCCATCGCCGAGCGGGAGCTGCTCATCCGCGCACTCGCGCACCTGCTCCCCGAGTGGCTGGAGTCGAACTACGGCCTGACGCCCGTCGAGGGCGCGACGCCGCCACCCACCGACAAGTAACGCCGCGCCTTAGGCGGCGGCCTTCGGCTCGACCGGATACCCCGCCGCCACCCAGGCGTCCCACCCGCCGATGATCACGCCGACGCGGTTCTTGCCGTTGTCGAACGCCCACAGGGCGATCTTCATGCTGGTCGCCTCGTCGGGACGCTCGCAGTAGAAGATGAGCTCACGATCGTCGGGCAGGGACGCGATCTGGGACTCGAACTCCTGGGGGTCGACCCGGATGGAACGGCGGATCTGTTCGGTTGCGTCGGCGTATCCGCGGTCGCGGACATCGACCGGCAGCACCGCGTCGCCCATGCGGAAGGCGGCATACAGATCGACCGGCTGCCAGCGCGACACGTCATCCCAGGCCATCCCCGTCCCCTTTCACGGCTGCGTCGGTGCGGGAACGCTAACAGGCCGGCACCGCGCGACGCGGCCCGGCGATCATTGGCCGCCGACCAGGTCGAGGATGGATTCGGCGTGCCCCGCGGGCTTGACCTTGTAGAGCGCCTGCTCGAGCGATCCGTCGGGCCCGATCACGAAGGTGCTGCGTTCGATGCCCATGTACTTGCGGCCGTACATGGACTTCTCGACCCACACCCCGTAGGCCTCGGCCACCGCATGGTCGGGGTCGCTCAGCAACGTGAACGTGAGTCCATGCTTGTTCCTGAATTTGGTGTGACTCGCAAGCGAGTCGGGACTGACCCCGATGACGCGCGCGCCCGCGGCGTCGAATTCGGCGGTGTGGTCGCGGAACCCGCATGCCTGGGTCGTGCACCCGCTGGTGTCGTCCTTGGGGTAGAAATACAGCACCACCCGCTCCCCCCGGAGGTCCTCGAGCGCCACCGACGATCCGTCGTCGGCCTCGAGACGGAAGTCCGGTGCGGGTGCTCCAGGTGCGAGTCGTGCCATGGCGGGTGCTCCTTGTGACGGGATTGTCGAGCGAACATAACGCGTCGCCCGCCGGCGGGAGTGCACAACCGCGCCCCGTCGTCGTCCGGCACGCCGTGCCGGACGACGCGCCCGCGCTCGGCGCGCTCCTGGCATCGGCGCTGGAGGCCAAGTACCGACCGACGCTCGGTCGACGGGCCGCCGATGCCCTCACCCAGGTGATTGCCGACGACCTGGGCACCACGACCCACGGTTATTGGGTCGCCGCTCAGGACGGGCGCGTCGTGGGGGCGGCCCACATGGCGGTCGCCGAGGATCCGCCGCCGCACGGGGTGGCCCGGCGCCTGGCGGACGTGATCGGCTGGCCACGGACGCTCTGGGCGCTTGGCGCGCTGTCGATCCTCGCCCACGGTCCGCTCGCCGATGACGAGGCCTACGTCGGCGAGGTCGCCGTGGCAGCCGACGCCCGGCGCCAGGGAGTCGGCGTCCTGCTGATGGCCCACCTCGACCGCGCCGCGGCCGAGCGGGGGAAGTCGCGGATGACACTGTGGGTGACCGACGACAACGCGGCCGCCCGGGCGTTGTATGCGCGCCTCGGATTCAGCGATCGCGTCGCCCGGCACTGGCGCGTCGGGCGTCTGGTGTTCGGGTCCTCGGGGGCGACCCTGATGGAAAAGCGGATCCCGATCCCCGACGCGACCGGACCGGCCGTCACGTAGAACGACCCCGGGGGAAACCCGAGGTCGTTCCGTAGCGAGCCGATAAGCCGGATTCTGTCGTGGACAGCCATCCATCTGGGGCGGCTGTTGCCAACCGCCTCAAGCGACCGACCTGGAGCTGGGCGAGCAACCCGTAGCGCTCCGGTTTGGTCTTGCACCGAGTGGGGTTTACCCAGCCGACCTGTCACCAGGCCGCTGGTGCGCTCTTACCGCACCGTTTCACCATTGCCGCGGACCAGGTCCGAGGCTGTTTCGTTTCTGTGGCACTTTCCCTGAGGTTTCCCTCGCTGGCCGTTAACCAGCACCCTGCTCTGCGGTGTCCGGACTTTCCTCGAGCCGCATGACGCGACCCGCGGCTGCCTAGCTCGCGGACGGGCAGTGTAGCGCGGCGCGGCGTGTCGGCGCGGCGCCTAGAGGGTGCGCAGGACGCCGACGACCTTGCCCGCCACCCGGAAGTCCTCACGCACCTCGATCGGCGCGAAGTCGGGGTTCTCGGCGATCAGCAAGACATGGTCATCCCGGCGCTGGAAGCGCTTGACGGTCGCCTCTTCGCCGATCATCGCGACGATGATTTGCCCGTTTTCGGCATGGTCCTGACGCCGGACGGCCACGACATCACCGTCGAGAATCCCGGCATCGCGCATCGACTGGCCCGAGACGCGCAGTGCAAAGTCCGCCGCGAACGGCGTCTGCACCCAATCCTCGACCTGCTCCTCCGCGAGCCGCGGAAGCCCTGCCGCCACCGCCCCGACCAGCGGCAGCAGCCCTTCCGGCGCCGATCGCCGCGATGCGGTTGCCCGCGCGCCGGTGCGCGTCCGGCTGACGTTCATCGCCCGCGGCTTGGACGGGTCGCGCTCGAGGTAGCCGGACTCGGTGAGCTTGGACAGGTGCGCGTGCACGGTCGACGGGGAAGCGAGCCCCACGGCGGTGCCGATCTCGCGCACCGTCGGTGGATATCCGGTGCGATCGCAATGCGCTGCGATGAAATCCAGGATCTCTGCCTGGCGTCCGCTCAGGTTCTCCATCGGGTCATCTCCGGGCCGGATGCATGTGGCGAACAAGTGTTCTGCGCGGAAGGTATCAGGCGCGCGCCCGGGTTTCTATTGCACGTCCGGCCCCACCCTGGCGCGACAGATCGGTATCCTTCAGCGACGCTACGCGCCAGTGGCGGAATTGGTAGACGCGCAAGGTTGAGGGCCTTGTGACCCGTTTGGGTCGTGGAGGTTCAAGTCCTCTCTGGCGCACTGGAACGCCCGTGCAGCCCCGGCTGCACGGGCGTTTGTCGTCTGGAGGGCCAATCACCGGCCGTCGGAACCCGCGATGCCCGGGCACGGGGACGCGCCCGAACGGGCGCGCACAATCAGATCGCGGGGGGCGCGGGCGAACCGCACCACCGGGCTCGCGTCTTAGATGCTCTCGATCAGGCCGAGGATCCACCCGAGGATGTACACCGACAGCAAGGCGCCGAGGTACAGCACGATCGCGACGACGATGGCCGCAACGAAGGATCCGACGAACCGCACGGGAAACGACTGGGTTATACCGTTGTTCACATCGGCAAGCTTACCGATCGGACCGGCCTTCTCACAGGGGGACGATCGGCCGCAGCTTCGCTGTCGACCGCCCCGACCCACGACGTGTCAAGGAGAGTGCGTGACCGACCCGACGATCGACGAGGACGCCGCCCGCGTCCGCAAGGCGTTGCTCGACCACATCCACGACCAGGTCACGCGCGCACCGAGCGCGAGTGCGCTGCTGCGCCTGGCCGAGGCATATGCCTGGGCCGTGGCACCCGACCAGCCCCACGGCGGCGTCACCGAGGGCTGACGCCGCTCCTCACTCCCCGCCGGTCGTCACGGGCGGCCGCACCGCGAGCCGCCGTGTGATCGAGGTACCGGCGCACATCCTCGGCGTCGGATGCGAGCGCGGCCGCGGTCGGGTCGTCGAGCGCCGCCAACGGCGTGAGCGTGACCCGGCCGGACCGCCAACTCCAGATCGCGACGGCGCGTCCATCCACGAGCGCGAACGGGCGAAACAGGCCGTTGCTGGTCACGATTCCCCGGTGGGATCCGACAATGTCCTCGCGCGACGCCCAGCCGAGGAGCACGGGATCGAACGGCCCGAGCAGCCGGGGTCGCGGCACCGCGCGGGGACGCGGTGCCCCGGAGAGTTCCAACAGCCCGTCCCCGCGTTCGACGAGGTCGGGGCCGATCGACCGGAGCCCCGCCCGCACGTCCCGGAGCGGCAAGCCGGACCACTTCGCAAGGTCACCCGCGTCGGCGGGGCCGTGCCCGATCAGATAGCGACGCGCGAGCTCCCGAAGCGCGACATCCCTGTCGACCGGCGGCGTCTCGCCCAGCCAATCCCGGGTCAGGACGAACGCGGGCCGGTCCCCGACAACCGGACCACGGACGATGAGCCCGCGCAGCGCGGCCAGGAGCGTGATGTGTGCGAAGGCTTGCCCGCCGGTCTCGACCCCCGCCGCGGCGAGCACCGCCCGCAGCGCAGCGCGCCCCATCGGCCCATTGTCGCCGAGCGCCCGCACGGTGAGGTCCACGGCGCGCTCGGCGGCGCTCGGAGAGACACCCTCCTGGGCAAGGCGGCGGGCATTCGCCGTGACGACTGTCGGCGCCGTCAGCTGGTGCAGCCACGGGTAGTCCTCGCGTCGGACGAGGTGCAACGTGCCCCGATTGAGGGTCGTGACGATCAGGGAACGCTCCTCTGAGAGCGCCCGATCGAGGTCGGCGGCGCTGAGGCCCGTCGACCGCGCTCTGATCGACAACTGCGCCCCGCGGAACTCCTGGGCCTGGATCGCCAGCAGGCGCTCGGTGACCTCGATCGGGCTCCGCGCCGATCGGTCCGTCAGGAGCTGCCGCGCGAACCGCTGCCGGGCGACGGCGCTCATGGCGTCGACAGCGCGCCGCCGGGCGCGCTCAGCGCGCCGCGGTCACCACCGGTGCGGCCACATCCGCGGCGCGACGGACGGTCGCGACCCGACCCCGGGTCAGGTCCGACGCCCCGCATGCCGGCGTCAGTACTGGCGCGAGAGCAGGTAGGTCGAGACGAACAGCGCCACCGCCACGACCACGGTGATGCGATCCAGGTTCTTCTCGACGATGGCGGACGACCCGCCGTAGCTGCCGCTCGTGGATCCCACGCCGAATGCGCCCGACAGACCCGCATCCCGCCCGGAGTGCAGCAGGACCAGGAAGATCAGTAGCGCGCAGACGATCGATTGGACGACGATGAGAAGGGCGAACATGGCCTGAAACGGTAGCATCCGGAAGCGCCGCGGGTGGACCTTCCCCGCCGACGGCGGGCCCGGAGATGCCGTGACCACGCTCCCCGACAACTTCACTGCGCTCCCGCTGTTGAATCCGCCGGACTTTCCGCACTGCTTCGTCTGCGGGCCGGACAACGCCGACGGCCTCGGCCTGCAGGTCTACCGCGACGACACGGATGCGGTCGCGCGGTATGTCCCGCTGCCGCATCAAGAGGGGTATCCCGCGCGATTCCACGGCGGCCTGGTCGGGCTGCTCGTCGACGAGATGCTCGTCTACGCAGGCGCGCCCCATGGAATCTGGGGCATGACCGCCAAGGTGCGCTACTGGCTGCGGCGCCCGATCCCGATGGACACCGCGCTCGAGCTCAGGGGCCGGCTCACTCAGCGCAGCGAACGCGGATTCCGTGCCGTCGTTTCGATCCACACCCCCGACGGGCAGCTCGTCGCCGACGGCGAAGGCATGTGCGTCGTGTGGACCGGGGCGACCCCAACGGCGCCCCACGGCGCGGTCCCGGCACCCTGAACGCCCGAGCATCGAGGCCAGCATGGACATTCGCGCGCTCGACGACGCCACGCCCTTTGTCACCGCCGACGGCAGCTCGATCCGCAGCCTGCTCGATCGCACCACGGCCCCCGTGCGGCATCAAAGTCTGGCGGAGGCGACGATCGCCGCCGGCGCGGCGACGACACGGCACTACCATCGCTCCGCCGAGGAGATCTACTTCCTGATCTCCGGGCACGGCGAGATCGAGATCGACTCGGAGCGCGCTCGGGTCGGCCCGGGCGACGCGATCCTGATTCCCGCGGGATCGTGGCACCAGATCACCGCCGACGCCGACGGGGATATCCGGATGCTCTGCTGCTGCAGCCCCCCGTATTCCCATGACGACACCTACTTCGCCTGACCGGAGCGAGATCCGCGCGGGAGCCGTCACGCTCGTGCGCATCGATCGCGAGCTCGCCCGGGCCATTCTCATCGCCCGGGCGCCCGACGGCGCCCGGTGGGCCGACGACTACCCGACCGACGGATCGCTGGCCTGCGCGGCCGCGGTCGTGGCGGCGAGCGAGGGCGGGCGGACGAGCCCGTTCGGCGCTTTTTGCATCGTGCGCCGGGACACGGACCTGACGATCGGCGACACGCTCTTCCACGGACCACCGGACGACCGCGGCACGGTCGACATCGGCTACGGGCTCGTCGCGTCGGCACGGGGCGTCGGCTTCGCCACGATCGCGGTGCGCGGGATGCTCGAATGGGCGTTTGCCCAGCCATCCGTCACGCGGGTCACGGCAAACACCACCGACGACAACGCCGCCTCGGTGCGCGTGATGGAACGGGCGGGGATGACGATCAGTCACGGCCCGGGCGGACTCGTGCGTGGCGTGGCGATGCGTGAATTCTGGCGTCCGCCGCGTGCCGACCGTCCCGACGGTCCGGGCGCGGGCGACTAGGATGCGTGGGTCCTATCACCGCACCGAGGAGCCCGAGTGGCATCGCAGCTGATCCGGATCGGCCACAGCCCTGACCCCGACGACGCGTTCATGTTCTACGCGCTCGCCAATGAACTGATCCCGATGGAGGGATTCCGGGTCGAGCACATTCTCCGGGATATCGAAACCCTGAACCGCTGGGCGGTCGAAGGCCGGCTCGAGGTCACCGCGATCTCGGTCCACGCCTACGCATACGTGTCCCAGCACTACCAACTGCTGCCGCACGGTGCGTCGATGGGCGAGAAGTACGGTCCGATGGTCGTCGCCCGCGAGGAGTTGGACCCGGCCACGCTGCCGTCGCTGCGCGTCGCCGTCCCCGGCGAATGGACGAGCGCCTTCCTCGAGCTGCAGCTCGCTGTCGGTCGCATCACCGACCCGGTGATCACGCCGTTTGACGAGATCCTCGATGTCGTCGCGGAGGGCAAGGTCGACGCCGGCCTGGTCATCCACGAGGGGCAGCTCACCTACCAGACCCAGGGCCTGGTCAACATCCTCGATCTTGGCCTCTGGTGGGACGAGCTCACGGGCGGTCTCCCGCTGCCGCTGGGCGCGAACGCGGTCCGCCGCGACGTCGGCGACGACGCCACGACACGTCGCCTGTCGCATCTGTTGCGCGACAGCATCGCGTACGCCCTCGACCATCGGAAGCCGGCGCTCGAACACGCCGAGCAATTCGGGCGCGGTCTGGACATGGACCTCGCCGACAAGTTCGTCGGCATGTACGTCAACGAGCGCACCCTCGACTATGGCGAGGACGGCCGGGCGGCGATCGACGAGCTGTTGCGCCGCGGCGCCGAGGCGGGCCTGTTGGCCGGCCCGGTTCCCGTCGACTTCATCGAGGACTGACGCCAATGGCCCAGCGGGACTGGGACGCCGAGATCGATCGGTGGACCGAGCGGTTCCGCGACGTACCGGACCCCCCGGAGCCGTTTGCGCGCGCGCTCCGGGAGGGCTGGGACCCGGCCGAACGGGAACGGCTGGCCGCCGACGCCGACGCCTACGCCCGCCAGACCGAGGGCTTTCTCGCGCAGGTCGGAGCCGCCGGCTGGGACCTGGTCCGATTCGATGCGAAGTCCGGGAGCTGCGGCGTGTGTGCCAAGTACGTCGGCAAGGCCTATTCGCTGCGCGGCGACCACCCTCAGCTGCCGCCGCCGCCGCCGCTGCCGATCTGCCCGGCGTGCCGGCACACGCTCAACCTCCTGACGCCGTTCTTTTTGCAAAGCACGGGACTCGACGTCGATGACCTGGCCGACGAGGCACAGCCCTTCGTCGACGGCGACACATGAGCGAACGCTTCACACCGCCCCCGCCGGGGCCGCTCGGGCTCGGCGGCATCATGCGCGCCACGCTCACCCTCTATCGGGCCGCGCCGCTGCCGTTCCTGCTGGTCGCGCTCGTGAGCACGATCCCGGCGACGGTGCTGCTGATCGGCAGCGAACTCGCCTACGGCGCGCCCGGCGGGCACGTGCAGGGGCTCGCCCAGCGGATCCTGCCCGTCCTGCCGGACCTGCTGCTGGGGCAGTTGTCGATCGCCGCATCGGCGGTGATGGTCATGCACATGTTCCACGGACTACCGCCCCGGGCGGGCATCGGCCTGGAGCGCGTCGGCGAGCACTTCTGGATGCTCGCCGCGGTCGTGCTGGTCACGTCGATCGGCATCGCGATCGGGATCGTGGCGTTCGTGCTGCCGGCGATCTACCTGCTGGTCGTGTGGCTGTTCGCCCCGATGGTCACCGTCACCGAACAGCGGTCGCTCCGCGACGCCCTCGGACGCAGCGCGGCGGTGGTGCGCGGGCACTTCTGGTGGGTGCTCGGGAGCTGGCTGACGATCCAGGCCACGGTCGTGCTCGGCGCGCTGGTCATCACCGACCTGATCGACATACCCGTCAGCCTGACCAGCGGGACCCTGGCGGTCGTCCTGCGCGGGCTGGGCGCCTTCGTCGCGCTGACCCTGCTGACGCCGGTCGCAAACGTCGGGGTGGTGATGATCTACATGGATCTGCGGGTGCGCGAGACCCCGCTCTGGCCCCTTCCGCCGATGCGATACACCGGGCGCGAGGACTGACCCCGCCGCGCGCGACGGTCCGGGATGTCGCCATCACATCTTCCGCGACCACTCTCATTCCCATAACAATTGAGTGCGACAGTGCAGGCATGGCTACTGCACTCAAAGCTGTTTCCCAGACGACCGCGACCCCGAGCCGTCCCCGGTTCGCCTCGCGGCTCAGCATTGCCCGTATGGACCTGTTCGCAGGATTGCCCGCAGCCGACCTCACGATGCTGGAGAACCGTCTCCCCGTCGTCCGGTGGCCGCGCAGCGGCGAGATTCCGGAGCCGCTGCTCCGCCTGGACCACCTGTTCGTGGTCCGCGCGGGTCGCATCGCGATCTTCGAGTCCACCGCCGCCGGACATGAGGTCATGACCGCGATTCTCGACGAGGGCAGCGTGTACTCGACGCTCGGCAGCGTCACGGAACCGATGATCGCCGCGCTTGAGGATTCGGCCGTCTCGCCCCTGTCGGGCCAGTCGCTCGAGGCCCTCATGTCGCGCTATCCGCGCCTGGGCCGCAACCTGGCCGAGGTCCTGTCCGACCGCACCTCCACGCTCAGCGAGACGGTCGCGCTGATCTCCGAGATGCGCGTCGAAGACCGGCTTCGGGCCCGACTGCACCAGCTCGCCGACCGCTTCGGCGTCGCGGCTCCGGAGGGCATCCAGCTGCGGCTGGACCTGACCCACGCCCAATGGGCCTCACTCGTCGGTGCCTCACGCGAGGCCGTGACCACGGGCTTTTCGAAGCTCCGCACGGCCGGTCAGATCACGATGGACGGGCGTGCGATCACGATCCCGTGGCAGGCGGTACCGCCGGTCACCGAAACGCCGGTGGTCAAGGCCGCCTAGGGGGTCCGTCTGCGCGGCCGGCAGCGGCCGCGCAGTACGCCGTTCTGCTCAGCCGCCCTGGGTCGCCTTGACCTGCGCGATCGCGGACCGCAAGGGCGCAAGATGGGCGACGACTGCGGCGGCATTGCCGGCGTGTGCCGCCGTGGTGATCTCCGACATCTGCAGCACGACCGTACCGAGCGGGGCGAGCACCGCCTGGCGCTGGGCGTCGAGGCGGCTGTCGTCGACCTCCTCCGCCGAGAGGCGCTTGAGTCCGAGCTGGGCTTGCTGAAAGGCGGACGTCAGTAGCGGCGCCGAGGCCTTGGCCTCGGCGCTCGTCAGCGACGGGCCATTCGCCCCGAGGTCATCGACAAAGGCCCGGACCGCCTGTGCGGTCGCGGCCGAATCGGCGAGAAACTGCTGCGGCCCGACCCGGGTCCCGGCCGGCAGCGTTGTCGTCGATGCCGGGATCGACGACGCTCCGCATCCGGCGACGGCCACGCAGACGGGCACCATGAGTGCCAGTCCGATGCGGACCCTGCCTGCCCTGCCGCCCGTCACGCCACCACCTTCGTCGGATGCCTGCTGGCGCCATCTTCCCATCCCATCAGGCCGTCCCGGCCTGATGGGCATCGTGCCAGGCCCGGCCGGGTCGCACGGCGGACCAGGGTCCGGCTACGGCACGAGCACGAGCTTGCCGGTGGCGTGGCCGGACTCGGCCAGCCGGTGGGCGTCAGCGGCGCGCTCGAACGGGAACGCCTCATGCACGATGGCGTGGAGCTTGCCCGCGGCGACCAGTTCGGCGATCTCGGCCATCTGGGCACCGTCCGGCCGCACCAGCATGTGGACACCCCGAACGCCATGCGCCTCGGCGTCCTCTTGCGGCAGCGGTCCGAGAATCGACACCATGACCCCACCCGGCCGGAGCACACCCCACGAGCGCTGACGGACCTCGCCGCCCTGACTCTCGAGCACGACGTCGACGTCGGACAGCACGTCGGCGAAGTCGCTGGTCGAGTAATCGATCGGGATGTCGACACCGAGATCCCGCAGGAGCTCCTGGTTTCCCGTCCCGGCCGTTCCGGCGACACGCGCACCCCGGGCCTTGGCAAGCTGCACGGCGATCGACCCGACGCCGCCGCCCGCTCCCTGCACGAGCACCAGCTGTCCGGCGGCAAGGCCTGCCAGCTCGAAAGCCTGGTGGGCGGTCAGCGCCGCCAGCGGCAGTGACGCCGCCTCGACGTGGGAGATGTTGCCCGGCTTGATCGCGACGTCGCCTGCGGGAACGGCAACGTACTCGCCGTACCCGCCGAGCGCCTTCGGGAACTTGCCGAGCCCGAACACCTCGTCGCCGACGGCGAACCCGTCCACTCCGTCACCGACCGCCTCGACGGTGCCGGAGATGTCCCATCCCAGGATCACCGGAGGCTCGATGCCGCGACTCTTCATCAGGCCGCCGTTGCGGCGCGTCTTCCAGTCCACCGGGTTGATGCCGGCGGCTGCGACCCGCACCAGCAGCTCACCGTCCCCGGCCTCCGGCCGCGGAATCTCCTCGAGGCGCAGCTCGTCGGGGTCGCCCCATTCGTGGGTGACCAGCGCCCGCATGGTGCCCGGCATCTCTTCCTCCGTGTCGATCAGCACTTGCCCGGGGAGCCTACCGCCCGGGCCCCGCGGATGGCCCGACCGGGACCGTGTCCGGACCTCGGCCGCTAGACTCTCGCGATCCGTCCAGAACGCGATCGAAAGGCGCGTGTGTCCGCCGAACTCGCCTCCGACCAGCTGGTCGTCACCACGATCCGCACCCTGTCCATCGACGCGGTCCAGCGCGCCAACAGCGGCCACCCCGGCGCGCCGATGGGGCTCGCCCCGGTGGCGTGGATGCTGTTCGGCCACCACCTGCGGTATGACCCGCTCGATCCGGAGTGGCCCAACCGCGACCGGTTCGTGTTGTCGGCGGGGCACGCGTCGGCGCTGCTGTATTCGCTGCTGCACCTCACCGGGTACGCCGTGTCCCTCGACGATCTCAAGAACTTCCGGCAATGGGACTCGTCGACGCCGGGGCACCCGGAGCGCGGCGACACGCCCGGAGTCGAGGTCACGACCGGGCCGCTGGGCCAGGGCGTCGGTAATGCCGTCGGTCTCGCGCTGGCCGAAGCGGTCCTCGCAGCGCAGTTCAACCGCCCCGGTCATGAGATCGTCGACCACCGGACCTGGTTCGTGTGCGGCGATGGCGATCTGATGGAGGGCATCTCCTACGAGGCCGCCTCGTTCGCCGGCCACCTCGGGCTCGGCAAGCTGATCGGCATCTACGACCACAACTCGATCAGCCTCGACGGACCGACCTCGCTGTCGTTCTCCGACAACGTCCCCGAGCGCTTCGCCTCGGCGGGATGGCGCGTGCTGGAGATCGCCGACGGCAATGACCTGGCCGAGATCGACCGCGTGCTCGGCGAGGCGACCGTCTCCGACGGGCGACCGACCCTGATCATCGCGGCGACCCACATCGGCTTCGGCTCGCCGAACAAGCACGATTCCGCCGCCGCCCACGGCTCCGCATTGGGCGTCGACGAGGTTGCGGCCACCAAGCGGGCCTACGGATGGCCCGAGGATGCCCAGTTCCTGGTGCCGGACGAGGTTGGCGCCTGGGCGGGCCACCTCCAGGCGCATGGCCGCACGCTGCGTGAGCAGTGGCAGTCCGCCTTTGCCGCCTATTCGACGGCCGAGCCCGCGGCGGCCGCGGACGCCACCCGCCGGCTGCGCCAGGAACTGCCGGCCGACTGGCGCGCGGACCTGCCGGAGTTCGCTCCCGGCGAATCCGTGGCGACCCGCTCCTCGGGCGGCAAGGCACTCAACGCGCTCGCGGCACGCATCCCCGAGCTGATCCAGGGCGCCGCCGACCTGTCGAGCTCCACGAGCACGACGATCACCTCCAGCGGGGACATCGAGGCCGGGTCATTCGGTGGGCGCAACATCCGCTTCGGCGTGCGCGAACACGCGATGGCCGCGATCTCCAACGGACTCGCCGCCCATGGCGGGCTGCGCCCGGTGTGCTCCACCTTCATGATGTTCTCGGACTACATGAAAAACAGCATCCGGATGTCGTCCCTGATGCACCTTCCGGTGGTGTTCGTGTTCACCCACGATTCCGTGGGACTCGGCGAAGACGGTCCGACCCATCAGCCGGTCGAACACCTTGCGGCGCTGCGTGCGATCCCCGGCCTGGTCGTGATCCGCCCGGCCGATGCGACCGAAGCCACGCAGGCGTGGGAGATCGCCATGACCCACACCACCAACCCGACCGCCCTGGTGTTCTCGCGCCAGGGGCTCCCGACGCTCGAGCACACGCCCGACGTCGCCCGCGGCGCATATGTCATCCGCGACGGCGGCGACTGCATCCTGATGGCGACCGGCAGCGAGGTCCCGCTGGCACGGACCGCCGCGGAAGTGCTCGCCGACCGCGGGATCCAGGCGCGCGTGGTCAGCATGCCCAGCTGGGAGCTGTTCCTGGCCCAGCCGACCGAGTACCGCGACAGCGTGCTGCCGCCGACGATGACCCGCCGCATCAGCATCGAAGCCGGTGCGACGCTCGGTTGGCATCGGTTCGTCGGCCTGGACGGGCTGGCGATCGGCATCGACCGATTCGGCGCCTCCGCCCCGGGCGACATCGTCCTGGAGCGCCTCGGCATCTCGGTCGACGCGGTCGTCAAGGCCGCGACCGAGATGGTCGCATAAGCGTCGACGCCATGCCGCACGGGCCCCGTCCGGGGCCCGTGCATGCGAATCTAACGCCGACGACGATCCGCGCGGCCACGCCGCGCCGACCGGGAGACCACATGCGACGGGCGATGGTCGGAATCCTCACGACCCCCGACGCGCGTGGGGCGGTCGCCCCGTGAGCACGCTCATGACGGGGCAGTCCGACCCGCAGACGGCATTCGACCTGGGTGCGCGCCTGTCCCGCACGCCGGCGCCCGCGACGATCGTGATCTTCGGCGCGTCCGGAGATCTAACGCGGCGCAAGCTCATGCCGGCGCTCTACAGCCTTGCGCTGCAACAGCTGCTGCCGCCGGAGATGGCGATCATCGGCCTGTCCCAGACCGAGTGGGACGACGATCAGTTCCGGGAACAGATGCGGGCTGCGGTCACCGCCCACGGCGGCCACGACACCCTCGACGCGGACATCTGGCGGGCCTTCGCCCATCGCCTGTTCTACCTGCCGGCGTCGTTCGACGACCCGGACGCCTACGACGATCTGCGGGCCCGGCTCGAGCACTTGCGGCGCAACGAGGCCGGACTCGGCAATCGCCTGTTCTACCTGGCAACCGCCCCGACGTTCTTCCCGGTGATCGCCGAGCACCTCGGTGCCGCCGGGCTCTCGTCCGAGGAGGACGACACGTTTGCGCGGATCGTCATCGAGAAGCCGTTCGGGCGCGACCTGGCGAGCGCCCGAGTCCTCAACGAGCGCGTCGGTGCCGTCTTCGGCGAGCGCCAGACCTACCGGATCGACCACTATCTGGGCAAGGAGACGGTCCAGAACCTGTTGGTGCTGCGCTTCGCCAACGCGATCTTCGAACCGGTCTGGAACCGGCGCTATGTCGACCACGTGCAGATCACGGTCGCCGAGGACCTCGGTGTCGAGAACCGCGGCGGCTACTACGACGAGAGCGGCGCCCTGCGCGACATCGTCCAGAACCACATCTTCCAGGTGCTGTCGCTGGTGGCGATGGAGCCGCCCGCCCGCTTCGACAGCCGCAGCGTCCACGACGAGAAGGTCAAGGTCCTGCGCGCGATCCCGGAAATCTCGGCCGAACACGCCCACGACGCCGCCGTCCGGGGGCAGTACCGGGCGGGCTACATCGGTGGGCAACCGGTCGTCGGGTACCGGTCCGAACGCGGTGTCGACCCCGACTCGAACGCCGAGACGTTCGTGGCGATGCGCCTGACCGTCGACAATTGGCGCTGGGCCGGGACACCATTCTATTTGCGGACGGGAAAGCGACTCCCGCGCCGCGCGACCGAGGTCGCGATCCAGTTCAAGCCCGCGCCGCACATGCCGTTCGCCCCGACCGCCGTCGAGACGACCGCACCGAACCTGCTCGTCCTGCGGATCCAGCCGGAGGAAGGGACCTCTCTGCGCTTCTCGGCGAAGGTCCCCGGACCCCAGGTCGACATCCGCAACGTGAGCATGGACTTCCAGTACGGCAGCTCGTTCCTCAAGCCCAGCGCCGAGGCCTACGAGCGGCTGCTGCTCGACGCCCTGCTCGGCGACTCGACCCTGTTCGCCCGTTGGGACGAGGTCGAGCGGGGGTGGGAGATCGTCGACGGGCTCCTGGCACATTGGGGTGCGGTCCCGATCGCCGCGCAGAACTACGCCGCGGGTTCGTGGGGGCCGACCAGCGCCGACGCGCTGATCCGGCGGGACGGGCGGGAGTGGCGCCGGCTATGACGGCGCCCGGGACCCGCCGGATCTGGGACGGTCACGTCGACAGTGTCCGCGACCTGACGCGGGCTCTCGCCGGCCTCCAGCCGACCGACGTCGACGGCCGCCCCGTCGCGATGGCGGCGGTTCTGAACCTGGTCGTCGCCGCCGATCCGCACGGTGCCGCCGAGGCGGAGCGGATCATCGAGTCCCTCGCCGACCACCAGCCGTCCCGCGCCATCATCATCGAGCGCGACCCCGACGGCGACGGGATCGACGCCCACATCGAGGCGCAGGCCCAACTGGTCGGTGGCGGCCGCACGCCGTCGCGGGTGGAACTGCTGCATCTCCGACTCCACGGGGCGGCGGCGGCCGGAGCCGCGAGTGCGGTGCAAGCGCTGCTGCGCCCGGACTTGCCGGTCTTCCTCTGGTGGCCGGAGGCGCCCGATCCGACAGACGAGGTGTTCACGCAGCTCAGCGGCCGCAGCGACCGCCTGATCGCCGAAGCCGGGGGGCACGATGGGGCCCGGGCGATCTCGGCGCTCGCTGCCGCGATCGCCGACCGTGGAGCCGCGGTCACGGACCTCGCCTGGGCCGCGCTGACTCCATGGCGCCAACTGCTCAACCAGCTGATCGACGGCGAACGGCTGGCTCGGCTGCGCGGCGAGGCGACCGTCACGATCCGCCACGTCGGCCCGGAGCCGTGCCTGGGGTCGCTGCTGTTGGCGGGGTGGCTGGTCGACAGCATCGGGCCCCAGGTCACGATCGGCTTCGAGTCGGCCCGGCCCGGCGGCGAACCCGACATCTGCGAGGTGCGCATCGACGACGGGGCCGGCCAGGCCTACGAGATCGACCGCGTCGTCGGGCGGGCGGCGGCGTCGGTGGTCACGCGCAGCCCCGGCACCCCGACCCACGATCGCATGATGCCCATGCCCGAGCGCACCCGCGCCCAGCTGCTGGCCGGAGAACTCGAGCTCCAGCGCCACGACCGGCCGTTCGAGCGGGCGGTCCGTCACGCCCGCCGCCTCGCCCGGCGGTAACCCTCCGCCGCGACGCCTCCGGCTAGTGGCCGCGGTGGCCCGGAAGGGCCGCGAATTCCTCCGCCTTGCGGGTCGGGCCGAACACGACGACGAGGTCGCGCTCGTTGAGCACCGTGTCCTGGGTCGCGTAGGTGAACCGCCCACCGGGACGCTTGACGCACAGCACGGTGATCTCGTACTTCTGCCGCACGCCGGTGTCGGAGATCCGCTTGTTGATGAACTCGGTGGGCACGGTGGCTTCGATCAGCACGAACTCGCTGTCGAGCTCCACATAGTCGACCGTGCGGCCGGACATCGTGTGCGCCACCCGCACGCCCATGTCGCGCTCCGGGAAGATGACGTTGTGAGCGCCGACGCGTTGCAGGATCGATCCGTGCTGGGTCGTGATCGCCTTGGCCCAGATCATGGGCACGCCGAGATCGACCAGCGCATAGGTGGCGAGGATGCTCGCCTGGATGTCGTTGCCGATCGCCACGACGGCCATGCCGAAGTCGTCCGCGCCGATTTGGCGCAGGACCTCGACGGTCGTCGCGTCGGCCTCGATGACGGTCGCCAGGTCCCCGGAACACTTGCGGACGACGGCGGGATCGGAGTCGATCGCCAGCACCTCGTGCCCGAGCCGGGTCATGGTCTGTGCCAGCGCCTGGCCGAAACGGCCGAGACCGATGACGAGAACTTGTTCCTTGCTAGCCAACGAGTGGTCGCTCCTCGGGATAGGCGAACAGGCGGTCGCGCTCATGGACGGTCAGCGCCACCGCCAACGTCAGGGGACCGATGCGCCCAAGGTACATGAGCAGCACTTCGATCAGCTGCGCCGCGGTCCCCATATGCGCAGTGATCCCGGTGGACAGACCGGTGTTCGAGAACGACGACACCACCTCGAACAGGCACGCGTCCAGCCCGAACGGGGTCAGCATCATGAAGGCCAGCGTCGCGAACAGGATGATCGAGACGGCGATGAACGCCACCGAGATGCTCTGGCGCAACACGGCGCCCGGAATGGCCCGCTGGTATGCCTCGGCCTGGCGCCCGCCGCGCACCTCGCTGATCACGATCAGCACCAGGACGGCGAACGTGGCCAGCTTCAGGCCCCCGGCCGTCGAGCCGCTGCCGCCGCCGACCACCATCAGCATGTCGCCGATCAGCCGCGTCTCGCTGTGCATGTGGGCGACCGAGATCGTCGTGAACCCCGACGTCCGGAAGTTGATCGAGGTAAACAGCGCCGACCCGATGCGGTTACCGATGCCCATGTGGTGGATCGTCCGGGCATTGGTCCATTCCATGATCGCGATGACCAGGGCACCGCCGGGGATGAGCACGGCGGCTGTCGTCAGCGTGAGCTTGGTGTGCAGGGTCCAGGTCCGGGGCGACCGCAGGCGACGCCGGACGTCGAGCCACACCGGAAAGCCGATGCCGCCGATGAGCACGGCGACCGCCACGGGCACGAGGATCCACCAGTCGGTCGAGAACCGCACGAGGTTGCCGCTCCAGAGGGCGTATCCGGCATTGTTGAACGCCGAGATCGACAGGAAGACGGCCCGCCACGCCGCCCGCAGGAACGGGTATCCCAACCCGAGCCAGAGGCGCAGGCAGATCGCGGCCGCGATCAGCAGTTCCACGCCGACGGTAAACGCGGCCAAACCGACGAACACGCGCCGGGCGTCGTCGAGATTGATGACCTCCATCTCGCGCTGGCTGATCAGGCGGCCGCGCAGGCCGAGCCGGCGCCCCAACACGAGGAAGATCATCGACGCGGCGGTCATGATCGCGAAGCCGCCGAGCTGGATCAGGACGAGGATCACGACCTGGCCGAACGGGGTCCAGTAGGTCGTCGTGTCAACCAGGGTGTGGCTGGTCACGCAGACGGCCGCGGTCGCGGTGAACAGCGCCACTTTGACCGGGGCCTCGCCCGATCCGCGATGCGAGACCGGCAGCGCCAAGATGACCGTCCCGACGGCGATCGCCACAGCGAACGACAGCGCGACCAGCTGCCCGGGATTGAGCGCGCGGAAGAACGGCTGTTGGCTAATGCGCTGCACGAATCGCGTCCAGGGTCAGGAAGGATCGATCGCACGGTCGGGTGCGCCGGTGCGGGCGCGTCGAACCGCGGCGAAGCCTAGCTGGTTCCCTGGCGCGAGCCGTCGCCCCTCGCGCATGCTCACGGGCCGGTCGCGGCCTGCTCGGGACTCACCGCTTCGATCAGGATGCGCGCCTCCGGATGGTCCGCCAGATCGGCGACGAGCCCCACAAACGCCGCGACCGCGGCATCCGACGGCCCCCTGCGCTCCGCGAGCCCGCGCAAGACGAGCGCCGGCGGCGCGGGGGAGCCGGCGGGGTCGGTGGTCACCAGGGCGACATCGAGGAGGATCAGGGCGCGGGCGCCGTCCCCCGTCGGCAGGGAAAACACGTCCACACCGTCCGGGGCGGCACCGCCGCCGAGTCGCGACGCCGCGCCGGCCCAGGCGAGCACCCGCGCCAGGTCGTCGTGCCCTGACCGCCGCAGCGCCCGCGGGCCGTCAAGGGTCCGTATCCGCGACGTTGCGCCGGGCCCCAACCAGCTGAGCCACGCGCAGGACAGCAGCAGTGCCCTGGCCTCGCGCGACAGCGCGGTGGCGCGTGCCAGGCGCGCGGCCTGCTGTGCGACCCCGCGGGCATAGGCGTATTCGCCCGGGTCGCACGCCGCGCTCGCGAGCCCGTGCGCACCGACGGGAGTCCCGGCGGCCGTCCACAGGTCGGGTGACAGGTCCGGACGCACCGGCGGTCAGCCGAGCAGCATCAGGGCCTGGTCGACGACCTGGTGCCCCTCCGCATCGGCGCGGGCGCGCTCCTCGGGCGAGATCTCCGGCTCGGTCTCCCCGAGGAGCGTCGCCGTCAGCTGGTGGCCGCAGCGCTGCTCGGCCGCCGCGACCCACCCGGGTGGGAGCCGGTCATCGAGCTCGGCGCCGACCATCTCGGCGAACAGCATCGCCCAGGCCCGCGGGACGACGTCGGTGTTGTAGCCGCCGCCACCGAGCGCCACCCAGCGCCCGTCGCAGGTATCGCGGGCCAGCTCGTGCAGCGCACGGTAGACACGAGGGAAGGTCGGCATCGTGACCTGCAGGTGGGCAAGCGGATCGCGATGATGCGGGTCGGCGCCGTCCTGGGTGACGATGATCTCGGGCGCGAACTCGACAACCGCCCGCGCGATGACCTCCTCGACGGCCCGCAGGTACGGCGCGTCTCCGGCGTACGGCGGCAACGGGATGTTGACGGCCGCCCCCGCCCCGGGGCCCATGCCACGCTCGGCAAGCCCGCCGGTGCCCGGAAACAGATAGCGGCCGCTCTCGTGGACCGAGCAGGTCAGCACCCGCGGATCCTCGTAGAAGATCCACTGCGTGCCGTCGCCGTGGTGAACGTCGATGTCGATGTAGGCCACCCGCGTCGCCCCGGCCTCGAGCAGCGCATGGATCGCCACCGCGGGATCGTTGTAGATGCAAAAGCCGGCCGCCCGGTTGGCAAGGGCGTGGTGGAGCCCGCCGCCCGCCGAGAACGCCTGGTCGGCACGCCCCTCCCAGACCTCCATCGCGGCCGTGATCGACGCGCCGCACAAGAACGCCGCCGCCTCGTGCATCCCGGCGAAGGCGGGCGTGTCGCCCCCAGCCGCGAGGCCCCACTGGGCGGCGTCCCACCCCTGGGCGAGCACCGGCTGCGCACTGAGTCTCCGTACCGCTGCGACGTAGGCGGGGGCGTGGGCGCGCGCGACCTCGTCGTCGCTCGCCGGCCGCGGCGTCACAACATGCACGTCGTCCCGCTCCAGCAGGCCGTAGGCACGGATCAACTCGACAGCGAGCTGCCGACGCAATGGCGACAACGGGTGGTCGTCGCCGAGGTCGTAGTCGCCCATGTGCTCGTCGAAGACAAACGCGGTACGGGCCATGTCGACATCGTAGCCGCCGCGAGCGGCATGCGGTCAGGGAACGACGACCGTCCAGGGCACGATCTGATGATCGACGACCAGGCCGGCCGCGACGTACGGGTCGGCCGCCATGAACTCCTGCGCCGGCCGCGGGTCGTCACCGGCGAACACGAACACGCCGGAGTCGACCGGGTCGCCGGCGGCTCCGGCCATTACGAGGAGACCGTCCTCATGAAGCCGCGCGATCAGTGCCAGATGGGCGTCGCGGTACGCGCCCCGACGCGCGAGGATGTCGGGGACGTACCGGTAGGTCAGGAGCTGGTGGGGTCGGGGCACGGCGGTCCTCGGCGTCGTCGTCGGGGCTACAGATACCTGTTCGTGACGGGCATGCGGCGATCCTTGCCGAACGCCCGCGGGGTGACCTTGATGCCGATCGGGCCCTGACGCCGTTTGTACTCGGCGCGCTCGATCAGGCGGATCACCCGGTGGACGACCTCGGGGTTGTGGCCCGCCGCCGCGAGCTGATCGGAGTCGAGATCGTGCTCGACATACCCCTCGATAATCGGATCGAGTTCCGCGTAGGGCGGCAGGCTGTCGACATCGAGTTGGTCGGGGCGGAGCTCGGCGGTGGGCGGCCGCACAATCGTCGACTCCGGGACGACCTCACGACCCGCCGACGCATTGCGCCAGCGCGCGAGCCGGTACACCCAGGTCTTGGAAATGTCGCGCAGCGGAGCGAAGCCGCCGACCATGTCGCCGTAGAGGGTGCTGTAGCCGACCGACATTTCGCTCTTGTTGCCGGTGGCCAGGACCAGGGCGCCCGTCTTGTTCGAGAGCGCCATCAGCAGCGTGCCGCGCGTTCGGGCCTGCAGGTTCTCCTCGGTGACGTCCCGCGGTCGTCCGGAAAATACCGGCGCCAGTGTCTGCTCGAATCGCGCGACGATCTCGGCGATCGGCAGATCGATGAGATCGATGCCGAGATTCCCGGCCAGCGCCTGCGCGTCGTCACCCGACATCCGACTCGTAAAGACCGAGGGCATCCGAACCCCCGTCACCGCCTCGGCGCCCAGTGCCTCGACGGCCAGGGCCGCCGTGAGCGCCGAATCGATGCCGCCCGAGAGTCCGATCACGACGCCGGGGAAGCCGTTCTTGCCGACGTAATCGCGGATTCCCGTCACGAGGCCGCTCCAGACCTCCTGCTCGGGTCCGAACGGCTCGACCACGTGCGCGGCGGCCGCGCCCGGCACCGTGACGGCGACCGCATCCACAGGCTCGGGGACGACCAGCGCACGCTGCGGCAAGCTGCGGATCAGCGGCTCCCGCAGGCGGCGGCGCACCGAGATTCCCGGATCGATGTCGGCGATCACCAAGTCGGTGGAAAACTGCGCACCGCGTGCCACGACGGTCCCGGTGGCGTCGAAGACCGCCGACCGCCCGTCGAACACGAGCTCGTCCTGCCCTCCGACCTGATTGCAGAAGACCAAGGCCGCACTGCAGTCGGATGCCCGCGTGGCCAGCATCCGCTCACGGGCGTCGCCCTTGCCGCCATGCCAGGGGGACGCCGACAGGCAGGCGATGACGTCGACACCGGCGGCGGTCAGGTCGCTGGCGACCGGATCCGGGTACCAGATGTCCTCGCAGATCGCGATCCCGACGCGCATGCCGAAGATGTCCACGACCAACGGACCGTCGCCGGCGCGAAAGTACCGGGCCTCGTCGAACACGCCGTAGTTGGGCAGAAACCGCTTGCGGTAGACCTGCTGGACGCGCCCCGCCGCGACAACCGCGGCCGCGTTGAAGCAATCGCCGTCCCAATCGACGCAGCCGATGAGCGCGACCCCGTCGGTCACCTGCGCGGCGATCTTCTTGAGCGCGCGCTCCGCGTCGCGGGCGAACGCCGGACGCAACAGCAGGTCCTCGGGCGGATACCCGGTCAGCACGAGCTCCGGGAACACCGTCAGGGCCGCCCCCGCCTCACGGGCCTGTTCGAGCGCATCCAGAATCAGGCGGGTGTTCCCGGGGATGTCACCGACAACCGTGTTGAGCTGGGCGAGCGCGACGCGCACAGGCACGAATCCCTCGAGGCGATCTTCGCTCCTGCGCACCGGGCCGGGGCCGCGCGCTAATCTGAGCGACGTACGCGCGTACGATACCCCTCGGCGTGCGACCACCGCATTCAGGCTCCGTTGGGAGGATCGTTCGATGAGCAGCTTGCCACCCCAGAGGATGGGCCCCGGGGGCCTTCGCGGAGGCGGACCGGGAGGGCGCGGTCCCGGCCAGCCGAATGTCGGTGGCCAGCGCAACATGACCCCGGCCCAGGGCGCGCAGGAGGCCGAGCGCCGGTTGGGGCTTCCCTGCTACTACGCCGGGCAGCGCGTGGCGGCCGTCGTCGGCTGTGTGGCGTGCCAGTTCCAGATCAACAACCGCGCCGTCCTGCCGACGTGCCCGCAGTGTGGCGAGATCGTCTGGGCGTATCTCGGGACGGGCCCGCGTCCGATCCCGGAAGGCGAGGCATCGGTCCCGTCGCCCGAGACCGATGCCGCGACGCCCGAGGTCAGCGTCCAGGACGGGGTCTCGATCGGTGGCGATGCGCCATCGGTCAGCGTCGAGGAAGGCATCAAGCTCGACTGACGGTCCGGGGCGGCGGCGCTCACAGATTTCATACATTTCACACGCGGATCGATAACGCGATTTGCTCGTTCGCGCGCCGATGGTCATTCAGAATGGGCCGCCGGCGTGTGTTGCGCCGCGGCAACACCGCGAAGACCGAAGGCTCCGCATGGCGCACCGATACCGCACGATCGCCCTGTCGGCGGTCGCCCTTGCTGCCGGTAGTGCCGTGATCGCCTTGGCTGGACAGGTCGTCCCGACCGGGTCGATGTCCGTCTCCGGCAATGGGTACGGCACCGTCACGATCCAGGGCAACGTCTGGGCGTTTGGCGCGATCGGCCGCGGCGGCCAGATCGAGGTCCGCACGACCCGGACGGCAGCCATCGTCGGCGTGGGTGGCCGGTCGCTGCGGGTCGGACCACATCGTGACGTCGTGCTCTCGGTCGGCGCCGGCCGGCAGTTCGGTGTCTCGGCCCGCGCCGGGTCATTCTGGGTCGCCGTACGGGGACGCGCCGTGTCGGCGACGCTCGTCGGTGCGGGCCGGGTCGTCTTTACCGGACGGGGCACCTACACCTTTGGCTACGGCTCCCGCCACGTGGTCACGAGGGCGTGGCCGCGGGTTCCGGTGCAGCTCCGCCAGACGGGCGATCGCAGCGTTGTGGGACTCATCCCGAGAACCTCGATGGCACGAACGTCCGCAGCGGCGTGATTGACTACGCACGCAAGGGCGTCACAGCCAGGAGGTCACGGGTCCCCATGACCGAAGCGGCAACCGATACCGAGCACATTCTGATCATCGAGGACGAGGCCAACATCGCCTCGTTCGCGCGTATGTACCTTGAGGCCGAGGGATTCCGCGTGTCGATCGCCGACCGTGGGGATACCGGACTCGCCGTGGCCCGCGACGAGCAGCCCTCCCTCGTGGTGGTCGACCTGATGCTCCCCGGGATCGACGGATTCGAAATCACCCGCCAGCTGCGGTCCGCGGGCCGCACGCCGATCATCATGCTCACCGCCCGCGACGATCCGATCGACAAGGTGGTCGGGCTCGAGATGGGGGCCGACGACTACATCACCAAGCCGTTCAATCCGCGCGAGCTGGTTGCCCGGATCCGGGCCGTGCTGCGCCGGTCCGAGAACGGGCAGGGGATCGGGGACGCCCCCGACGACAGGGTGATCACGCTTGGGGACCTTCAGATCGCACTCGGCGGACGCGAGGTGACCGTCGCCGAGACCACCGTCGCACTGACACCGAAAGAGTTCGACCTGCTGGTGCTCCTGGTCGAGAACCGCGGCATCGTCCTGACGCGCGAGCAACTGCTCGAACGGGTCTGGGGCTACACATTTCTCGGCGATTCCCGCACGATTGACGTGCACATCCGCCAGCTTCGACGCAAACTCGGTGACGCGTGCCAGATCGAGACCGTGTGGGGAACGGGATACAAGGTGGTGGCACCGCGGTAGACCCGGCAGAGGGCCGCAGGTCGCGGATGGCCCTGTCGATGCGCCAGACCCTCCGGGGACGGTTGCTGCTGGGGGCCGTCGTGGGCCTGCTCGCCGCTGCGGTGGTCTTTGCGATCGTCTCGTCAGGCCTGATCCGATCGCAGACGGCCCACGCGAGCCGCAAGGCGTTCGACGACCAGGCCCAGCGCATCGCCGCCCTCATCGGCACCGCCACGCTCGAGCAGGCCCTGACCGGAGATTGCCGGACCTACACGTCCGCCGACCTTCAGGCATTCGTCGGCCCGGGGGCGCACCTGTACGTCGACTCACCGCCGCTGTGCCCTGGATCCGCCCAGCCGCTCGAGAACCTCCCGCGGGCCACCCAGGCCCAGATCGACGCCCAAACCCTGGCGGACCAGGGCTACCAGCACCTCGACTACCAGGTCCCGGGCGCGACAACCCCGACCGTCGCGACGGCGGCGCCAATCCACGTCGACGGCAAGTCGCTCGGCGCCATCATCCTCACCAAGCCCGCATCGGCGGTCGCCACGCCATGGTCGGACGTCGTGCCAAACCTGCTGCTGGCCACCCTGATCGGACTGATTCCGGCCCTCGCACTGACCTTTTGGATCACCGGACGCCTGACCCGCCCCCTTCGGACGATGGAGGCCGCCGCCGATCGGGTCGCCGCCGGCGACCTGGAGGCCTCGGTGCCGCCGGCCGGCACCGAGGAGCTCGATCACGTCGCCAGCGCCTTTAACGGCATGGTCGCCCGGCTGCGGGAGCGCGAGGACCGGTCCCGCGAGTTCCTTATGAACGTCACACACGACCTGCGCACGCCGCTGACGGCGATCCGCGGACACGCCGCGGCGCTGCGCGACGGCATCGTGCCCGCCGACGAGGTCGACCGATCGCTCGGGGCGATCGACAGCGAGGCAGCACGGCTCTCGGCAATGGTTTCGGACCTGCTCGATCTGGCTCGGATGGACGCCAACCAGTTCCGGATCGAGCCCGCCACGGTCAACACCCACGAGGTCCTCGACGAGGCCTACGCCGCGCAGGTCGCCGTGGCCGACGGGCACGGAATCACGCTTGAGACCGATATCGGCGCCCTACCCATGATCGTCACCGATCCCGAACGGTTCCGGCAGATCATCGACAACCTCCTCACCAACGCGATCCACTGGACCCCGAGCGGCGGCACGGTGCTCCTGGAGGCACATCCCACGACCGCCGGCGGGGTGCACGTCAGCGTGTCCGACTCGGGTCCCGGCGTCCCCGCCGACCAGCGCGAACGCGTCTTCGCGCCGTTCCACGCCGAGCCGCATCCGGATGGGCACACGGGGTCCGGGCTCGGCCTGGCCATCTGCCGTCAGCTCGCCCGAACCCTCGGTGGTGACGTCGTCGTCGAGGACGCCATCGGTGGCGGGGCGACGTTCGCGATCACGCTGCCCGCCGCCGCACCCCCCGGGGCCCGCACGGCGCCGGCGTAGCCGGCATCGGGTTCGCCCCACGGCGAGCCAGGACGGCGAGATCTTCGCCCCAGGGCCAACGAACGCCGGCACCGGCAGGGGCATACTCATCTACGACGACGGGGTGGAGTGCACTGCCGACCTGGTCATCCCCGTAATCCACGTCCCCAGATCAACGCGTGCCCCCGCGTTGATCTGGGGCAAAATTCCCGCCGGCATCCCGATGCCGGCGCGCTGCATCCACGAGGCTGGCGATCACGGACGAGTCCGGATCCGCCTCGGGATGCCACTGCACACCCAGCAGGAAGCCGCCACGCCCCTCGGCCGCTTCGACGACGCCGTCTTCGGACCAGCCCGAGGCCACGAGTCCGTCACCGAGCTCATCGATCGCCTGGTGGTGGTGCGAGACCACACGGTGGACCGGAGCGCCGGTCGCGCGTGCGGCGAGTGACCCGGCTGCAAGGTGTACATCGTGCGCGTTGCCCTCGAAGCGACCGATATGCCGGCGATGGATCTCGTCTGCCAACTCGTCCGGGAGGTGCTGGCGCAACGTTCCGCCGCGGGCCACGTTGATGATCTGCAGGCCCCGGCAGATTCCCAGGACGGGAACCCCGCGCTCGGCCGCCGCCAGCACCAGCGCGATCTCGACACGGTCCCGGGCGGGCTGCGGCGGTTCGCTGTCGGGGTGCGGTTCCTGCCCGTAGCGGTCGGCGGCGATGTCGGCACCCCCCAGCAACAGCAGCCCTTCGATCCGGTCGACCACGGGCCCGGGATCATCGATCAGGGCGGGGTCCGGCGGGATCAGCATCGTCCGCGCACCGGCCGCCCACACCGCCTCGAGGTAGTTGGCCGCGACCACGGCCGCGGCCATGTCCCAGACCGCCCAGCGCGCGCGCTCGAGCGGCGTACAGACCCCGATGACGACCGCTCCGCTCATCGCACCTTCCACCCGATGTCGGTGTGCTCGCCGTGAACGACGACGTACCGGGCCGACCGTCCGTCGGGGCGGAACACCACCGACACGGTCTCCGCATCGGCGAGCGCCAGCTCGGGGGGCAATCGGCGGATGACGACGTCCGACATCCGCCCTGCACCGTCGGCCAGCCGAAGCCGATGGCGCCCCGTGATGAACCGCATCTCGAGCTCCGGACGCCCGATCAGACGCGCGCCCACGATCGCCGGAAACTCCTGACCGCAGGCCGGGCAGCGCACCGAGACCCGGTCACCGTCCTGATCCGGGATCACCGCGAGCGTCGCGCATGCCGGGCATGGCAGCTCGCGTACGAGCGCCCGCGCCGTGACCTCCCCGTCGACCCGGGTGCGGTCGTAGCGGGCCCGTGCGTCGGGATCCCCGAGCACCTGCCACGCCGCGTTCACCCGTCGGGTCATCTGGTCGGCCCGGTCGCGCAACCCCGGATCGGTGAAGCGGTCGGGGTGGTACACCTGGATCGCGAACCGCCACGCGTCGTGGACCTCGTCACCGCTCGCGTCGGGAGCGATGCCGAGGGCCAGGTAATGGTCGGGCCGGCTCACGCGGGCAGCGTAGCGCGGAGATGCCCACACTCGAGCCCGGAACTATCCGGAAAGGATCCCGCAGGGCCCGAAGATCGACCCGCTGATGTTCGACACCGACCCCGCGCCGCTGACTTTGATGCAGTCGCCCGACTTAAACGGCTTGCCGACATACTGCGCCTTGCCATGGGTGTCGACGTGGACGACGCGGAACTGGCCCGGGCTCGCGCCGGGGACACTGCGGCCCACCGCCAGCCCGTGGCCGTAGCCGCTGCGATAGCCGGCCGACCGCGCGGCGTTCGCGCCGCGGTTGCCGATCGCCCACCCCGCGGCCCCGCCGGCGATCAGCAGCGCGGCACAGGCGAGCACCACCGCCGTCCGCAGTCGCCGTGACCGCGGTGGCGGCGGGTCGTCGACCCCCGGCAGATCCACGAGCCCGACTTCGGTTCGGGCCACCGACCCTTCGACCCGGGTCAACCCGTCACTGGCATCGACCCGCGTCATCCCGTCGCTGACCCCGACACGCGTCACCGCCGCATCACCGTCGCCGCTGAGGGCACCGCCCCAACCGGCCGCCCCGACGACCGTGTGGGCCTGGTCGGGAGCAGGCGGCGTCCAGCCCGCCAGGGCCACCCGGAGGGCATCGACGACATCGCATGCCAACACCGGCCGATCGGCGGGGTCCTTTGCAAGAGCCGGGGTCAGTGCCGCGTCGATACCCGGCGGCAGGTGCGCGTTGACCGACCGCAGCGACGGTGCGTCCTCGCGGACGTGTGCGACCAGGACCGCGCTCGCCTGCCGATGCACGAACGGCGGCCGCCCGCACAAGACCTCGAATGCCAGCACGCCGAACGCATAGATGTCGGACGCGGCGGTGGCGGGGTGCCCTTCGGCCTGTTCGGGCGAGACGTATTCCACCGTCCCGAGCCAGTCGCCGCGTCGGGTCAGCCCGGGAACGTCGTCCATGCGGGCAACGCCGAAGTCGGACAGGTAGGCGCGGTCGTCGAGATCCAGCAGAACGTTCGCCGGTTTGATGTCACGGTGTACGAGCCCGTGGTCGTGCGCCGCATCCACCGCCGAGGCGACGTCGTCGAGGATCGCGATGGCGCGCGCGGGCGGCAGCGCGCCGAAGCGGGCCACCAGTTCCGCCAGCGACGGACCGGGGACGAGCCGCATTGCGATAAACGGTACCCCGTCGACGTCGCCGGACTCGTAGACGGTGACGATGCGGGGGTCGTCGACGCGCGCGGCGGCGACGGCCTCGCGCCGAAAGCGCGCGAGCTTGCCCGGGTCGTCACGCTCGTCGAAGACCTTGAGGGCCACGTCGCGCTCGGTGGCCGCCTGGCGTGCCCGGTACACGGTCGCCTGACCGCCACGCCCCAACTCCGCCTCGATCACGTAGTGGCCGAACTGCTCGCCCGGGACTAGCTGCACGAAGCCTCGCCTGATCTCGCCATACCCCGATGGTACGCAAGCTGCACGGGTTGTCCCACTCCCGCGGGCGTCCGCAATGACACTTGCCCCAGCAACTATCCCGCCGGACGGCTATCGTCTGCCGCGGGCGCGCCCCGACCAACGTCCGTCAACCGAATTGTGATCGACCCGAGGAGCACGATGAGCACCACTCAGATCCGCACTCTGGACAACGGCCCGCTACTGGTGACGGGGTCCATAACGCTCTCCGACGCCGACGGTGGTGCATTTGTGACCGAGCAGGAGACCATCGCCCTGTGCCGCTGTGGGCACTCGGCCAACAAGCCGTTTTGCGACGGGGCCCACAAGAGCAACCAGTTCGCAGACAGCTGCCGCTCGGACGGCTGAAGCCGCGGGCAGGCCGCGGGGTTGAGGCGAGAACCCCTGCGGTCGCGAGAGACCGCTGGATCACCTGCCGCCTCGCGCACCGGCAGGAACGGGGTCCGGGACGCCCCGGGGTGGGTACTCCCCACCCCGGGGAACCCGACAGGGTCCTAGATGAGCTGGACCTGCTGGGCCTGCGGGCCCTTGGGGCTTTCGCCCGCCTCGTACGAGACGCGCTGGCCCTCTTCGAGGGTCCGATAGCCCGTGGACTGAATCTCGGAGAAGTGCACGAACAGGTCCTTGCCTCCGTCGGCCGGGGTAATGAACCCGAAGCCCTTGTCAGCGTTGAACCACTTCACGACGCCTTCCGGCATGTTGCTTTCCACCTTTTTCGGCGAGGAAACCCTGGACATCTCGGCCGAAATTCATGCCTTACGACGCCACTGCTGTTCCGCGCTATTCATTCCCCCCGAAGGGGTGTTCGACGATAAGCGTACTCCACGTGACCGTGGATGACCGCCCGAAGACGTAATACCGTGTGTTTTGGGCGGACGGAAGCCCCTGCGACCGGCATTCCGGCACGTGTGTCGAGCAAATTCCCGCGGAATTGTCCCGGCGTCGCGTCTCTGCGGCCACGCCGGACGACGGTTCGGGACGGCCAAGGTCCCGCCCGCGGTCGTCTAGAGTGCCCGCAGATGAACGGGTTCACGCGCCTTGTGATGCTGCTCGCGGCAAACGTCGTCGCCCTCTGGGTCGCCGACCGGTTGGTCAGCGGGTTCAGCATCGACCACATCTGGCCGACCCTTGTGGTCGCCGGCCTCGTGCTCGGCCTCCTCGACTGGCTCGTCAAGCCGATCATTACCCTGCTGGCGCTGCCGTTCGTGATCCTCACGCTGGGGCTGCTGCTGATCGTCATCAATGCGGCGATTCTCGGCCTCATGACCGTGCTGGTCTCGGGGGTCTCGCTGAGCGGCTTCTGGGCCGCGATCTGGGCCGCGTTGATCATCTCGATCGTCAACTGGATCCTGATCACGGCACTCGGCCTCAAGGACTGACCCGGTGGCGGCGGCACGCCCATCGCCAACACGCCTCGCAATCCGCAGGAGCAGATAATGGACACATGGGACGCCATCCGCGCACGCCGCAACGTGCGCGACTTCTCGGACCGTCCACTTCCCGACGCCGATCTCGACCGGATCCTCGAGGCCGGGCGTCGCGCCCCCTCGGCGCGAAACACGCAGCCGTGGGACTTCGTGGTCGTAACCGACCGGCAGCGCCTGATCACGCTCTCGGGAGTGTGGCGCGGGGCGGGCCACATCGCCCGCTCGGCGGCAACCGTCGCCCTCGTGGCCCCACGCCCGACCGACGAGCGCCAGGCCGGTCTGATCCAGTTTGACCTCGGGCAGGCGTCGATGGTGATGGCCGTCGCGGCCGCCGACCTCGGGATCGGCAGCGGCCACGCCGCCGTCAGCGACCAGGTACTGGCGCAGTCGCTGCTCGGCTTTCCCGACTCCCACTACCTCGCCTACCTGCTCGCGCTCGGGTATCCGGCCGACCGGCCGCTCAGGCCGCTGACGCGAATGGATCGCCGCAGCTTCACGGACGTCGTCCACCGCGACCGCTGGTAGGACCGAGATGCCCCGACCGGCACACCGGGATCCCCATGCCTGACGCAATCGCCCCGACACCCCGCAACCGCGCCGAGCACCCGTCGTGGTGGAAACGGCCGCGCGGTTGGGCGTGCGGGCTGATGATCGATCCTTCAAAACCGGCTTAAAGAAGGCGATTTCACAATGGAAATAGGTCCGGCCGTTTCGGCCCGGCCGTACCCGGCCGTCGTGTCAGCGGGCTTCGACGGACGGCCCGGCCCTAGGGGCTCCCTCGTAGGGGGACCCTAGGACGGCCGGACGGCCCGGCCGCGCTGACTTCCCTGCGAGGTCGGAGCGTTTCTCTGCAGGAGGATGACGGCCAGTACGACGAGCCACAACAGCCATGCGCCGATGGAGACGCGCTCCGACAGCCCCAGCCACGGTGTGGGTTCGCCCTTGGGAATCCTCGGCGATTGCGTACCCGTGTACCCGCCGAACCCGAGGACCACGACGGCGGTGATGAGGGAGTACACCCGGAACCATCGACCGAATGCGGCGGCTCCGAATGCGAGCTGCGAGAGAATCAGGATGATCGTCGCCACCGTCAGGATGATGTGTCCGACGTCGTTGATCGGCGTGGTTCCGTTGACCATGTCCGCGCGTGAGGTCATCGGGAACGGCAGCCACAACACGCCCACGATCCCGAACGCGATCAGCAGGTCGCCCGTCACCCGGAGCGAGCGCTGATTGCCGCTCGACTTCCGCACGCCGATCCCGAATGCGACCATCAGCGCCGTCCAGACCGGCAGCATAATCATGAGGAAGGTTCGGGTCGGAGCGCCGGTCGCGGAGAGCTCGCTGACGGCTTGCGAGGTGCGGCTGTACCCGGAGTAGAACGTCGCGGCGATAGCGTCGTTGGCGACCACGTAAGTCACCGCATACGCGACACCGCAGAGGAGCAACCCCTGTACGAGCGTGATGCGATCGCGGGCGGCGGTACCCCGCGTGGCTTCCAGGGCGGGCCGGTGCGCGGTTGACATTGGGATTCCCTCCGGACCACCGGGCGCACCGGCGGCGTATCGCTGACCACGGAGTGATCGTCTCGCTGGCGGGGCTTCCGGAGCAACCGTGGTTAAACGTAGAGCGATGCCAATAAACCCGGAGCCAGCCCGCGCCCATCCGTCCGAGGAACGATCGTCGGATCGGCCTAGATGCCCGATCGCCCCTCGATACGCCCCGTCGACGACCCTCGGATCGAGCTCGGACATCTAGCCCACGTACGGTGGGCTAGGGCGAGAGAAGATCCGTCCGACATACCGGCCCGCATGTCTCGGACGATTCCGACCCGTAGAGCCCATGCCGTACAAGCTGGCCGGCCAGGATGTACAACCACCGGGGTGGAAGGTCGGCGGGCCACCGCTGACAGCCCCTGGGCCTACTGCTCACCCCGGCGGTATTCCAGCAGTGCCGCCTACGCAAGGCGGGGCGATGCTCAGTGTTCAAGCAGGATCTGAACAGGCGGCGCAGGATTCGGCCCTCGGCACGGCCCTCCACGCAGCCGCGTCCGACCCGTTGACGCGCGAGGTTGCGCGGTCGTAACCTGCGTTTCAAGGACCGGGACAAGCAAGCGGTGTTCCGATCCGTCCCCCGCGTTGAGACCTGGATGTTGGGGGTTGCCCATGGTCGTTCACGAACGGCGGGCCGGAATGGAGGCGCATGATGTGGGGCACTCTTGAGTGGGCGGACATCGGGCCCGATCACTTGCTTGTCGTCTGCAGCAAGTGCGTCGACGCGAACGGCCGCCGTCAAGGGGTGTTTGTCCTGGACACTGCACCCGACGGCACGACCATCGGCCGTCTCCTGCGTCGGTGTTCACACAGCGGGTCTCCGCCAGACTTCCAAACCACGACCGCCCACTACTTGGCGTCGGTGCCGAAGATGTCCGACGACCTGATGTCGTTCGAGGTTCAGACGATATCGACGGGCGACGCGTCGTGGACGCTCGGCCGCCGGGCCGATGTCTTGGCGATCGACCCGCTGCTCTAGAGCCCACTGACCCGGCGGTTATCCGGCGTTACCGCCTTCATAAGGCGGAGCGCTGTTCAGCGGTCAGCTGGGGTCTGCGCAGTTGGTAGGGCGTTTGCCCCTGAGTCCGCCCCGGCACGTGCCTGGCGGGTGCGCGGAGTTCACCAGCGATGGGCTATCCTCGTTGCCATCCCCGAGCCAGTCGTGCGGAGGCGGTCAGGCGTCGGGGTACGCCACGGAAACCTGCGGACCAACCCGGCGTCAGGCGCGGAACTGCCCACGGTCAGCGAGCGCGAAATGCTGTATCTGGCGGCGGAGGAAGTTGCTCGGCTGGCCGGGGCAATGCCCCCGGGGTATCGGGCGGCGGTGCTGCTGGCGGCATGGACAGGGATGCGCGCAGGAGAAGTCTGGGGGCTTAAGCGAGCACGCCTCAACACGCTTCAGGGAACTCTCACCGTGGCGGAGACGTTGGTGACGGTCGACGGCCAAGGGCTCATGCAGACAACGCCCAAGAGCAAGAGGCCTCGGACGATCATCTTGCCCAAGTCTCTGTGCTCTGAGCTGGACGCTCACCTCCGCGATTTCACAGCAGGCGGTACCGGTCCAGACGCCCTGGTGTTCACGACGATCACCGGTAGCCCCGTGGCGCAGACGGGCTTCTTGCGGTACGTGTTCGGCCGGCAGTCCGTGCCGTCCTACCTGAGGACAAGCACGGACTCCGGTTCCACGACCTACGCCATACGGCGGCGAGTCTGATGCTCGCTAAGCCGGACCTGCCGCTGAAGTTCATCGTGGATCAGCTTGGGCATAAAGAAGTCCGGATGACCATGAACAGGTACGGGCATCGCATCGCCAGCGCGGACGAATCCGCCCAGACGTGTTAGATCGAGCGTGGCTTACTGCTCAATCGCAGGGCTGAGCCGGGCCACCTCCTCGCGGATGTGTTCCAGGAACAACCAGAAGAAGTCCGCCAGGTCGTCTAGCGGTGGCCCGGCGGCGGCACACTCGTCAGCGAGGGTGTCGATGCGTTCGCGCACGGCGAGCAGGGCCGCGATGGCTGCGGTTGAGTCGGTTTGGGTGGGCATTGGGTCTCCGTTCTCGTGGTTGACACGAGCGGACCGCTGAGGGGCAGATTAGGGGCGCGCCGGTCTTACCGACTCGCTCCTAACTGCACTCCACGGATGAGAACCCTGCTACCGACTGCGATCTGATGAGTGGAGGATGACGGGATCGAACCGACGACCTCCGCCTTGCAAAGGCGGCGCTCTCCCAGCTGAGCTAATCCCCCACGGCGGTCCTAGGGTAGCATCGGGACCCCGTTGTTCGGTACCAAAGGTGCGCCAGATGACCGACCCCGACGCCGACCCCTACAAGGTCATCGAAGACCTCCTCGACGAGATCCAGCTCAAGCATTTTGATCAAGCGGAGCGTCTCGGCGAGTACCGGCGCCTGGTCGAGGACGCCCGCAACGACCCGACCGACGACAACGTTCGGCTCGCGCGCTCGCTCCCCGGCGCAAAGTACTTCGTCACGACCGAATACATCCGCCAGCTCTGGCTGAAGCTCGAGGTCGAACTCGCCAAAACCTTCGGTGAGGCCGGCTAACCGCGACTAGCGGTACCGAGCTCGGCTCGGAGGGCGTCGTCGATGTCCGGGTAGGCGAACGCTGTAGCCGGCCGCCGACGCGGCTGCGGGGATCGCGTGCTGGCCACCCAGGGCGATGGTCGCCGACTCCCCCATCGCGAGCTTGAGGGCAAACCCCGGCGTCGGAAGGACCGTCGGCCGCCCGATGACCCGGCCGAGCGCGTGGGCGAAGTCCTTCTGCCGCACGGCGTGCGGCGCCACGGCGTTCACCGGTCCGGCAAGTTCCGGATGGGTCAGGGCGAACGCGATCAGCCCGGTGACGTCATCGATGTGGATCCAGCTCCACCACTGGTCACCGCCGCCGACCGGCCCCCCGAGCCCGAGCTTGAAGGCCGGCAACTGGCGACGCAGGACCTCCGCCTCACGGGCGATGACGACCCCGTTGCGCAGTAGCACGACCCGCACGCCGTTGGCCTCGGCAGCCAGCGCTGCCGCCTCCCACGCCACGCATGTCCTCCCGAGGAAGTCGTCGGCCGGCGGCGCCGTCTCGTCGACCGGCCGGTCACCGTCGCCGTAATACCCGACGGCGCTCGCGTTGATCAGGGTGCGGGGCCCGTCCGTACCGATCGCCTCGACCAGCTTCCGGGTGGTGACGACGCGACTGTCGACGATCTCGCGCTTGCGCGCATCGGTCCAGCGTCCGCTGCCGATGCTGGCGCCGGCGAGGTTCACGACGGCCTCGACGCCCGCGAGCGCAGTCGGGTCCAGCGGTCCGGACTGCGGGTCCCAGGCGATGCCCGGCGCGTCGGCGACGGTGACCCCACGGCGGGAGATCGCCACGACGTCGTGGCCGTCCGCCAGCAAGGCGGTCGTCAGGCGCCGTCCAATCATGCCGGTCGCACCGACAATCGCCACCTTCATCGCCCGTTCCTTTCGCCGCTCGCTCCGATTCGATCTGCATCGTAGGCGGCCGGGTCTGCCGTCGACAGGGGGAGCGATCCCGGCCGCCTCACGCGGACGCCAGGATCGCCCGGGAGATCAGTTGCGCGCCGGCGGCTCGCCGTGGCCGTATTCGCGCTCGACCGCGGGGTGGGCGGCGAGCAGCGCGTCAATCGCGGCGTCCTCCTCGGCGGTCAGCGGAGCACCGGCGAGGGCGGCGTTTGCGGTGGCTTGGGCCGCATTGCGCGCACCGATGATCGCCGCGGTTACCTCCGGCCGGCGCAGGACCCAGACCACCGCCAGTTCGGCGACGCCGCCGGGTCGGTCGGCAGCCAGCTTCTCGAGCTCCCGGACCACGTCGATCCGCTCGGCGAATGCGTCGTCGGTAAAGAACTCGCTCGCCGCCCGCCAGTCGTTGGCGGCGAAGCTTGTCGTCGCGCTCATCTTTCCCGTCAGCAAGCCATGCGCGAGCGGTCCGTAGGCGATCACACCCACCCGGTGGGCTGCGCACCACGGCAGCTCCCCCGTCTCAACCTGACGTCGCATCAGGTGGTATCCCGGCTGGTAGCTGGCGATCGGGGCCACGGCGGCGGCGGCTTCGAGGTCCGCCAGCGCGTAGTTCGAGACCCCGATGTGCCGGATCTTGCCGGCGGCTTGAAGCTCGAGCAGCGCCCCGAACGTGTCGGCGGGATCGACCCCCGCGACCGGCCAATGCACCTGGTAGAGATCGACGCTGTCAAGGCCAAGCGCGATCAGGCTGCGGTCGAGCGCGTGGCGCAGGTAGTCGCCCGAGGCCTCCCGCCAGATCGACAGGCCGCCCTCGCCGACCTCCCAGGCGACACCGCCCTTGGTGGCGACGATCACTTCGCCGGGACGGTCCCGAACCACTCGGCCGACGATCTGCTCGGCACGCCCCTGACCGTAGATGTCGGCGGTGTCGATCCAATTCACGCCGGCGTCGAGCGCCGCGTGGCATGCCGCCTCGGAGTCGGCATCCTCGGCGCCGCCCCAGCGGCCGCCGAAGACCCATGTCCCGAGTCCGACCACCGAGAGTTCGAGATCCGTCGTACCGAGTTGCCGCCGCTCCACCGTCATGCTCCCCTGTTGAAAGCCGCTAGTCCTCGTCGTCGACGGCCAGCCGCGGTGTCACGGCGACCAGCAACCCGCCGTCATCGTCGTAGGCCGGAAAGAAATCCGCCGTCACCGGCTGGTCTTCGCCCACACCGGCCGGTCGGAACGTGCAGTCGACGTTGAGCTGGCGGACGCCCCATTCGATCGCCGTCGCGGCCGGGTCCCCGTTCGGGAAGTTGCCGAGCCCGAGGCGGCTGACGACCTCGTGGCCGATCAGGTCTCCCTCGCGGAAGCCCGTCACGGGTGTCGCCGCGTGGCCGGCGGCGATGATCCGCCGCTCGGAATCGCAGACGATCAGGGCCGTGGCCGGACCGGCGTAGTAGTCCTCAAGCAGCTCGAACAGAAAGCCGAACCCGCATTTGGCGCATCCGAGGGGCTGCCCGTGCTCGTTGCGCTCGGACGACGCGGACCGTCGCGCGCAGTTGGGGCAGATGAACACCGGCATTAGTGACGATCATAGCGAGCGGAGCGTGCCGCCCGCGGAGGACGGGGTCGCCCCCGCCCCCCGGAATCGCGCGCCCCGCCGACAGGCGTTCCGCCTACCGGTGTGCGGTCACGTGGTGCTCGCCGAAGGTGCACCAGAACAGCAGCTGGCCGTCCTTGGCACGGGCGACACATGCGCAGTCGGTGCCGTGGTCGGGGCAGGGGCGACGCACGCCGGCGAGCAGGCCGCCGGGCCGCACCGCCGCCGCACCGCCGGGCAAGGCGCGGGCATCCACGCGGATCAGTTCTTTGGTCGCCATCAGTCAGCCTCCGTGCTTGAGTGATCCTGCAGGCCTAGATCTTCGCCTTGCTCACGTTGCCCCCTGCCGACGCCGAGCGTGGACCACAACGCCTCGTCGAGTCCGGCCTCGGACCGGTCGGCGACGCGACGCTGGAGCTCGGCGAGGCCCGATACCAGCTGCGCGTGATCGAGCGGCGGCCGGGTTGCGCGCATGACCTTGCCATACCGCGTCGGACGCACCTGCTCGTCGACGTTGAACAGCTCCTCGTGCAGCCGCTCGCCGGGGCGGATGCCGGTGAACTCGATGCGGATGTCGCGGTCCGGCTGGCGGCCGGACAGCTCGATCATCCGGTGGGCCAGGTCGACGATCCGGACCGGCTCGCCCATGTCGAGCACGAAGATCTCGCCGCCGTCGCCCATGCCGCGCGGCCTGCGAGCACGAGCTGGACGGCCTCGGGGATCGTCATGAAGAAGCGCGTCATGTCGGGATGGGTCACGGTGACCGGCCCGCCGGCGGCGATCTGGCGCCTTGAAGATCGGCAGCACCGATCCGCGAGCTGCCGAGCACGTTGCCGAACCGAACGGTCACGAACCGCGTCCGCGCAGGCTGGCGCGCGCGCCTCGATGACGCCGCTCGGCGAGCGCCTTGGTCGCGCCCATCACCGTCTTGGGCTCGACGGCCTTGTCGGTCGAGATCAGGCAGAACCGCTCGACGCCGTAACGCTCGGCCAGTCGGCCAGCAGGTGGTCGCAAGCGACGTTGTTGGCGACGGCCTGCAGCGGGTTGTTCTCCATCATCGGCACGTGCTTGTAGGCGGCCGCATGGAAGACGATCTGCGGGCGATGGTCCTCGAAGGCCTGAGCCATGGAGGCCTCGTCCTTGCAGTCGGCGATGACCGCCGCGAGGTTGGAGGAGCCGTGATCCCGGAGCTCCAGCTCGATCTCGAACAGGTTGTTCTCACTGTGGTCCACCATCACGAGCCGACGCACGCCGAGCGCGGCGACCTGGCGGCACAGCTCGCTGCCGATCGATCCGCCGGCGCCGGTGACCATGACCGTGCGGCCGTTGAGGTAGCGGGCGACCTTGGCCAGATCCACCTCGACCGGAGCACGCCGAGCACGTCTTCGACACGAACCTCGCGCAGACGCCGCACGGCGACCTCGCCGGTGATCAGTTCCGGAAGCCCCGGGAGGGTCGTGCAGCGGACGCCGTGCTTGCGGCAGGCCTCGACGATCTCCCGGCGGACCGCACCCGGCGCGCTCGGCATCGCGATGATGACCTCGTCGACCTGGTGCTCGCGGAGAATGCGCGGCAGCTGAGCCCGCGTTCCCCGGGTCTTGATGCCGTTGACGCGCAGCCCCCGCTTGCGGGGATCGTCGTCGATGATCCCGACCGGGATGTAGCCGAGGGTGTGATTGCGTTGCATCTCGCGGATCAGGATGTTGCCCGCCTCACCGGCGCCGCAGATCAGGACCCGGCGGCCCGAGGCCACCAGTTCTCCACGCGCCGGACGCTCCATCACGCTGCGCACGACAAAGCGGGCGCCGCCCACCAGCAGGAGCGTGAGCATGAGGTTGATGAACAGCACCCCGTGCGGCACGGCCGGGGAGTGCGCCGGGTGCCACCGGGTCAGGATCAGAATCTCGGCGATGCCGCCGAGGACGACCCCCAAAAAGATCGTCTGGAGGTCGCGCAGGCTCGTGAACCGCCACCACTTGGTGTAGAAGCGCAACGCGACAAACACCACCATGTTGACGACCACGACGATCCACACGGTCTTGCCGTAGAGGGAATCGAAGCGGTGCGGCACACTGCCGTCGAAGCGGAGCTCGAAGGCCAGCCAGTACGCGATGGCCAGCAGGCAGGCGTCGACGGCTGCCTGGCCGAGGCGATGAATCAGGGCACGCACGGCCCACGTGCCCGGCCGGTCGGCGAATTCGGTCATGGGGCGTCCTTTGCGACGTCCAGCATCAGGTCGATCAGAAGCTCCGGGTCGCGACGGGTGGCGGGGACACTGCGGTCGCGCTTGACGATCGCAACGGCGGCGGGGTCTTCGAGGCGCCGCAGGCGGCCATCTGCGATGAGCGAGCGATCGACGGCACCCAGCTTGCCGGCGAATGGACTGTAGGCCGGAACGCCGAGTGCCGCCGCTTCGCGGTTCATCGTCCCGCCGGCGCTGATGACCACGTCGGCGGCGGCCACGAGGCTCGGCCCGTCGACAGGCCGCTCCGGCACGATCGCGTCGGTATCGCGGAGGTCGGCCCGCTGAGCGGCCGTCCGCGGCAGCACGACGGTCTGGACGGCCGGCGCCGCGTCCAGCAGACGCGCCAGCGTCGCCGAAAAAACGTCGGTCGAGAGGCCTCGGTGGTACAGGGTGACTTCCGGCGGGGGACGCAACACCGCGATCACGCGCGAGGCGTCGAGGCCGAGCTCGTCCATCACACCAGCGTCGAACACGTGGTCGGCAAGGTAGTACTCCTCTTTGAGCCCCGGGTACCTGACCAGCTTCGGTGCACGGATACCGTATCGCCACAGGGCCCATTCGGGAATCGCGCTGGGCACGAGTACGCGAGTCGCGAAACGGCCGTTCCAGTGGTGCATCACCGTTGCGAACTCGTAGTCGAACATCGTCACCTGCGGCGTCCCGGCGGCGAACGCCGCGGGCGGCTGGTCCGTGCTGCCGTGGGCGATCGCGACGTCGAATCGTTCGCGGCGCGCAAACCGGGTCAGCGCGTTGGTGCGGGAACCCATCGCCCGCGCCTTGCCGACCCGACCGGCCCCTCCGTGGGCGCCGAACACCTGGTGCGGGATTTCGTATCGCTCAAGCAGCCCCAGTGTCTGGGCGAAGTCCCGAGCCGTGACGGTGACCTCATGCCCGCGCGCGACCATGCGCGCGATCAGGGGACGGAAGATCACGACGTGCGGCGAGTTGGTCATATCGACCCACACGCGCAAGGGGCGCGACGGCACGGGAGCCGTGTCCGGCTCCGGCGCGACAGCCGGAGTTGGCGCGCTCACCCGCGCGCCGGCACCTGTCCAACGACTTCGGCGACCGCCGAGACCACCTGCGCGGCCTGCTCGGCGCCCAGATGCGGGTGCATCGGCAGCGCCAACGCCCGCGACGCGCACGACTCTGCGACGGGCAGGTCCCCCGGCCGGTAGCCCAGGTGGGCGAAGACCGGCTGCAAATGCATCGGAATGCCGTAGTAGACCGCCGAACTGATGCCGTGCTGGGCAAGCCCCTTCGAGATCGCATCACGGTCGTCGTGGCGCGCCATGTAGAGGTGGTAGATGTGGTGGACGCCGGGGCGCTCGGCCGGAAGCTCCATGAACTCGCCGAGTCCCGCCGCGGCGTACGCGGCGGCAGCGGCCCGCCGGCCGTCATTCCAATCGTCGACGTGCTTGAGGAAGATGCGGATGACCGCGGCCTGCAACTCGTCGAGTCGCGAGTTGTAGCCGACCTCTTCGAAGACGACCTTGTCCGCCGAACCGTGGAAGCGCAGCCGTCGGACGCGCGCGGCGACCGCCTCGTCGCGGCAGACCACCATTCCGCCATCGCCGATCCCCGGCAGATTCTTCGTCGGGAAGAAACTGATGGTCGCCAGATCGCCGAGCGCAGCGACCGGGGTCCCGTCGCACGCTCCCCCGAAGGCCTGGGCCGCGTCCTCAATCACCGGCAGACCGTGGCGGGCGGCAATGCCCCGAATCGGGTCCATGTTTGCCGCGTGCCCGAAGATGTGCACCGGCAGAATCGCCTTGGTCCGGTCGGTGATGCGCGCCTCGATCAGGTCGGGATCGATGCAGAAATCGTCCGCGTCGATGTCACAGAACACGGGCGTCGCACCGAGTCGCGCGATCGCCTCGGCGGTCGCGTAGAACGTGTACGGGGTCGTGATGACCTCGTCGCCCGGCCCCACGTCGAGGGCGTTGAGCGCGATCACCAGCGCGTCGGTGCCGTTTGCGACACCGACGCAGGGACGCCCGTCGAGGCGCTCGGAGATCTCGGCCTCGAGACCCGCGACGTGCGGACCGAGGATGAAGCGGCCACTGTCGAGGACGCCGGCGATCGCGGCATCGATCTCGGCGCGCAGCGGGCCGTACTGGGCACCAATGTCCATCAGCGGAACGCTCAAGCAAACTCCTTGGCGGCGGGCAGGAAGGGGCACGCGACAGCCAGCGGATCCGGGGCGTGCCAAGGGGGGCAGCCGGGCGCCAGTCTAGCGCGTAGGTGCGGGTGAAGCGTCGTGGGCTCCGGGAGCGGGAACGCCGACGGCATCGGCGGGCGGCACGGGGAGCCGCACGGTGATCGTGGTTCCGAAGCCCTCGCGTGAACTGGCCTCCGCCACACCGCCATAGCGCTCGGCGATGTGCTTGACGATCGACAGTCCGAGCCCGGTGCCGCCGAGCCGCTTCGACCGCGACGGGTCGGCGCGGTAAAAGCGCTCGAAGATGTGGGGCAGGTGGCGCTCTGCGATCCCGGGTCCGTCGTCGCTGCACGTGATCTCCGCCCAACGGCCATCGCCCGCGGTACGGGCCGCGATCACGGTCGTCGACCCCGGACCGCCGTACTTGACGGCGTTCTCGACCAGGTTCTGGACGACGGTCGTCGCCATGCGCTCGGTCAGCGGCGTCCAGACGGGCGCGTCGGCATCGACGGTGACCGTGACGCCGTGTTCGGCGGCGACGTCCCCGAGTGCCTCGACGGCGTTGTCGATCGCGACGCGCGCATCCGTGCGCGCCGCCGGGGCGCTCCACTCGGTCGCCTCCAGTTCCGACAGAAACAGGACGTCGGTGATCAGTGCGACCAGCCGCTGGATCTCGCTCGCCGCGCGATCGACGAACCGGGCGTGGGTGACCGGGTCCATGTCGGGGTCGCCGAGCGCCTCGATCAGTCCGGCCAGCCCCGTCAGCGGCGTCCGCAACTCGTGCGAGACGTTCGCCGAGAACTGGCTGCGGAGCTCCTGATAGGCGACCGCGTCGGTGAAGTCGATCAAAAAGACGAGTACCTCGCGCTCGGACATGCCGGTGACCGGCTGTACCGAGACCCGATACGTCCGGCGCTCGTCCGTAAACAGCCGTTGGTCGAAATTGCGCGGCTGACCATCCTGGAGGGCCGCCGCGACCTCGTCGGCGAAGCGATGTTCACCGAACGTGCTGAGGATGCCCTGCCCGGCGGTGACGTGCGGGAACTTGTCGCGCGCCAGCGCGTTGATCTCGCGGATCGTGGCACTCGCGTCCAGGCGCAACGCGGCCACCGGCAGGACGTCGAACGTCGCCGTGCGCCGGGCGATCTCGGCGTCCACCTGGGTCCGCACGCGGGCCGCGTCGGCCGCGATGCGGCGCGCGTCTGCACGCGCCCTCCGTGCGGACGTGGTCGCGGCGGCGGCGGCAACGATCGCAACAACGCAGACGATGACGAGGATCGGGATCATCGGATCACCTCATGTCCGCGCCGCGCACGGGAGCGACGGGGCCCTGCAGGTCCCGCGTCCCCCGCCGCGGACGAACACTGCTATTCCTGCTCCAAGGTGGCCAGCTCGGCTTTGGTGGCGCGGATTTCCTCGACCAGGCGAATCACCTCGGCGTCGAGACCCGACTCACCCTCATGCTGTCGGAATACGACGTGACCGAGCTGCTCGTTCAGATTGCCGATCGACCGCTTGAGCTGATAGGCCTGGCCGGCATCCTTGGCGTCGTCGAGGCCCTTCTGCGCCGCGTCCTTGGCCACTTTGGCGGCATCTTTGGCCTTGTCCACGAGTCCCATGCGCTCTCCCCATGTGTCATGGCGCTACCGGGGACGAGTCTAGCGCCGCACCTCGCGCCACACACGGACGGCGAAGACGGTCGCGACCAACGCGGCGACGAACCCGATGAACAATCCCCAATCGCGCCCGGTCCCGCCGCCACCGAGCAGATCCGACGTCGTGAACCACAGCGGGATCGTCGACGCGTAGGCGGCGACCCCGAGCGGGTCGAGGCGCAGCGGCAGCACGATGCGGTAGATCTCCGCGAAGAAGGCCGCGAGTGCGACCAGCGCAACCAGCAAGATGAGCCACGGCGCCGGCAGCGCGCTCCAGCCGTTGATGCTGTCGTACGAGCCGAGGGCGAACCACGGCAAGAACAGGCTGAGAATGAACAGGACGTTCGCTCCCGCCGCGATGAAGATCTGGCGCTGGCGTACCGCTGCCGACGTGCTCAACTCGCCCCCAGGTGGATCGGCCCGTAATGACCCGGGATGATCACGGCCGGGTCGAGCCCGCGGATCTTGTCATAGGCGGCCAGGTGTGCGTCACGAGACTCAAGCTCCGCAGGGGGGTTGCGGTCCGCGAACCACGACGGGTCTGGACCCATCGTGTCGCCCGCCACCACGACCGTCCCGGCGTCCGTTGCGACGGCGACGGCGATGTGGCCCGGACTGTGGCCCGGCGTATGGATCCATGTGATGCCCGGAAGGATCTCGCCGGCGTCGCCCGACAGCGCATGGACCTCGGCGCTGATCGAAGAGCCCGCGCTGTCGGGTGGCGTACGGGGTCTCGAGCTCCCGCTCGTGCACGAAGAGGTCGACGTCGCCCAGCTGCGGCACCGCCGAGATGTGGTCGGGATGAAGGTGGGTCATGACCACCGTACGGACATCGCCGGGCGCCAGGCCGCGCTCGGCGAGCGCTTGGACAAGCATGTCGCCCTGGGTCTGGTATCCCGGATCGATCACGATCGGTTCCGGACCGACGACCAGGACCGTGTTGGGCCAGGCGATCATCCCGTGCACCGCGTCGGGAAGGCTCCGGTAGGCGCGAAACGTCGACGGCCCGTCGCCGCCGTCCAACTCGATGACGGTGTTGTCCCGAACCGCGACGACGAAGCGGTGGGCCGGGATCAGCACCTCGGCCCGCCACGTGCTCACGGCAGTGTTTCCCGATGTCCGGTGAGCGCGTCGGCTCCCTCGGCCGGGCCGCGCGCGTAGCACGGGGCCTGGCAAAACGGGGCGACGGGATCGTGCCGGTGGGCGACGCCGGCGAGGCGCGCCCGGACGTTGAGCCGCAGGTCCTCCCCCAAGGGGGAGGCGGCCAGCAGCGCGACGCCGGCGGCAACGATGAGACCCCCGGTGGTCTTGCGGCCCAGGCTCATCGTCCGGTGATCACTTCAGCAGCGACAGGAACTCGTCGACGGGGATCGCGGTCATGGTCTGGAAGTGGGCCGTACCACGCGCCGCCAATTCGACCGACACCCGCGAGATGACCTTCTCGTCTTCGGCTTCAACGATGTTCACGAAGTCATACGGGCCCAGGACCGCCCACTGCTGGATCACCTTCGCACCCATCTGCTCAATCTCCGCGTTGACTTCCTTGAGGCGCATGGGGTTCGCCTTCAAGGTGCCGACGCCATGGGGACTGAGCGTGCTGAGCATGATGTACGTTGGCACTCAGGCCTCCTTCGCATACAGCTCGTGTTCGAGGTGCTGCGAGCGTAGCAGTCCGCCGACCGCGGGTGCTCGCCCGGGCGGCCGGCCGCCGCGCCCCACGACCGCCCTCGGTACGCTTGACCCATGGCACCCCCACGGTCGCCCATCACCCCGTCCGCCTGGACGATCGTCGGCGCCGTCGTCCTGATCGCGGCGACCTTCATGACCTGGTACGAGACGGCGATCGGGCCCGCGTCGGCGCCGAACGCCGTGTCCGGCTGGGACGCGACCAGTTGGGGGAAGCTGGCGGTGCTGGCCGCGGCCATCTGCCTGCTGTGCTCCACGGTGGTCGCGCTCGACATCCGGCGCTCGATCGCCCTCCACGGTCAGATGCGCCGGGTGCTCGCATGGGTCGGCCTCGGCGCGGCGGTCGTCGCGGCGCTGTGCGTGGTTGCCCGCTTCGTGCTGCCACCGGATTCGGCGATCGGCGTGACACGCGAGCTCGGGCTGTTCCTGGCCGTACTCGCGGCGGCGGGGACGGTCGTGGCGGCGGCGGCCCAGCTCGCGCGCACGGCGCCGCCGCGGGAACGGCGTGCGCCGCGGCGGCGGCGCCGCGGACCGGGCCCGACTCCCGACCCGTCGCGCTAGCGTGAGGACTCCATGACCGACGCACCGCTTCACATCTGGGCCGCCTCGAGCGGCTGGGAGGGTCCGTTCCAGCTCGAGGAGGTCATCGTGCTCGCGGCAGACCGCGACGCCGCGCGCATCGCCGCCGAGCAGGCGTTCGACGATGCCGGGCAACCGATCTGCCGCGCCAAGATGTGGATCGCCGATCTCGGTGCGGCGCATGCCGGCGTCGCGACGCGGCCGCGGCGCTCGGGTGAACTCCTGGCCCACGGCGGCGAGCCCGTCGAGCTCCGCTGCGGACCGACGACCGGCGGCGGCGAATAGGCCAAGGCCCGGCGGGTGCGTCACGCCCGCCGGGCTCGGATTTTAGGCTGCCGCCGTCGTCGGAGGCGGCGACTGCGCCGCGAACGTGAGCGCCCCGCCGGCGTCGGCGTCGAGTTCGACCCGGTCCCCCTCGCGGAAGCTACCGCCGAGCAGGGCACGCGCGAGCTCGTCCTCGACCCGCCTGCGGATCACGCGACCCAGCGGCCTCGCCCCGTAGGCGGGGTCGTAGCCCTCGTCTCCGATCACCCGGCGGGCGGCGGCGGTGACCGAGAGCTCCACGCCGCGGTCGGCGACGCGGGAGATGACCGTTGCCAGGCGCAGGTCGACGATGGCGTCGATCTGGTCGCGACTGAGCCGGCGGAAGACGACGATCTCGTCGATGCGGTTGATGAACTCCGGTCGGAAGCTGTCCCGCAGCGCGCCGAGCGCCCGTTCGGCGGCCAGATCCTCGGCGATGCCGTCGGTCAGGAATTGGCTGCCGACGTTTGAGGTCATGATCACCACGGCGTTCTTGAAGTCCACGACGCGCCCCTGACCGTCGGTGAGGCGGCCGTCGTCGAGCAGCTGCAGCAACACGTTGAAGACGTCCGGGTGGGCCTTCTCGATCTCGTCGAGCAGGAGCACCGCGTAGGGGCGTCTCCGGACGGCCTCGGTCAGCTGGCCGCCCTCCTCAAATCCCACGTAGCCGGGCGGGGCGCCGATCAGCCGTGCGACGGAGTGCTTTTCCATGTACTCGGACATGTCGATCCGGACCATCGCCCGCTCGTCGTCGAACATGAATTCGGCCAAGGCCTTGGCCAGCTCGGTCTTGCCGACCCCGGTCGGTCCGAGGAAGATGAACGACCCGATCGGTCGGTCAGGGTCCGAGAGGCCGGCGCGCGCGCGCCGCAGGGCGTTCGCCACCGCCGACACCGCCTCGTCCTGCCCGACGACCCGCTCGTGAAGGCGCTCTTCCATGTGGACGAGCTTCTGCAGCTCGCCCTCGAGCAGCCGCGAGACGGGGATCCGCGTCCACGCCGACACAACCTCGGCAACGTCCTCCTCGTCGACCTCCTCCTTGAGCATCCGACGCTCGGCCTGGTTGCGCTCAAGATCCGCGTTGGCGGCCACCAGGGCACTCTCCAGCTCGGGGAGCGTGCCGAACCGCAGCCGCGCGGCCCCTTCGAGGTCGACCTCACGCTCGGCGCGCTCCAACTCCATGCGGGCCTGTTCGATCTGCTCCTTGAGATCGCGGATGCGCGTAATCGCCCCCCGCTCCTGCTCCCAGTGGGCGCGCATCCCACCGGCCTCCTCGCGCAGCTCGCCGAGCTCCTGGCCGATCGTCTCACGCCGGGTCAGCGACGCGGAGTCGGTCTCCTTGGCGAGGGCCTGCTCCTCGATCTCCAACTGGATGATGCGTCGTTGCACGTGGTCAAGTTCACTCGGGACCGAGTCGATCTCGATGCGCAGCCGCGACGCGGCCTCGTCGACCAGGTCGATCGCCTTGTCGGGAAGGAAGCGCCCGGTGATGTAGCGGTCGGACAGCTGGGCCGCCGCCACGAGCGCGGCATCCTGGATACGCACGCCGTGATGGACTTCGTAGCGCTCTTTGAGCCCGCGCAGGATCCCGATCGTGGCCTCGACCGAGGGCTCCCCCACCAGCACCGGCTGGAAACGGCGCTCGAGCGCGGCGTCCTTTTCGATGTGCTTGCGGTATTCGTCGAGCGTCGTTGCCCCGACGGCTCGCAGTTCCCCGCGGGCCAGCATCGGCTTGAGCAGGTTGGCGGCGTCGACCGCCCCCTCCGCGGCCCCGGCGCCGACGATCGTGTGCAGTTCGTCGATGAACAGGATCACCTGGCCTTCGGCCGCGGCGATCTCGCCCAGGACGGCCTTGAGCCGGTCCTCGAACTCGCCGCGGTACTTGGCCCCGGCGATCAGGGCGCCCATGTCGAGGGCGACCACGCGCTTGTCGCGGAGCCCGTCGGGGACGTCGCCGTTGATGATGCGCTGGGCCAGACCCTCGACGATGGCGGTCTTGCCGACCCCCGGCTCGCCGATCAGCACCGGGTTGTTCTTGGTCCGGCGCGAGAGCACCTGGATCACCCGACGAACCTCGTCATCCCGTCCGATCACGGGGTCGAGGGCACCGTTCCGCGCGGCGTCGGTCAGATCGCGGCCGTACTGCTCGAGGGCCTGGTACTTGCCCTCCGGATTGGGGTCGGTCACCCGCATCGACCCGCGCAGGTGCGTCAGTCCGGACCGGACGGCATCCTCGCTGACCCCGCCGGCCCGCAACGCGTCACGCGCCGGCGACGGCTCGATGACCAACGCCAACAACAAATGTTCGGTGGAAATGAACTCGTCGGTCAGCCGCTCGGCTTCCTGGCCGGCACGGCGCACGACGCGCTCGAACGCCGGCGACATCCGCTGCTCGACGTTGCCGCCACGCACCCGCGGGCAGCGCCCCACCGCCTGTTCGGCGGCGGCCCTGACCGCGTCCACGGACGCCCCGGCCGACGTGATCAGAGGATCGATCAGGCCCTCGCGCTGGCCCATCAGCGCCACGAGCAGGTGCTCGGGCTCCACCAGCTGGTTGTCGCGATCCGCCGCGAATCGCACTGCATCTGCAAGCGCCGCCTGGGCGCGTTCGGTCGGCCGTTCTACCGCCACGTCTCCTACCTCCCCCGATTGTGCGGACTGCGCCGTTCCACCGGAACGAGGGCCGTCTCGCCGCGCGTCACCAGTACGACCTCCGCCCGCATCGACCGGCGCGCCTGGTCCATCTCCTCACGATGTTCACGCCGCGCCGTCTCGAGCTCGCCGGCGATCATCGCCAGCCGCTCATGGGCCTCGGCCAACTGCTGTTCAAGCTCCAGCACCCGCTCGATCCCCGCGATGTTCAGTCCGGCTTCGGACAGCGCCTGAATCCGCCGCAGGCGGGCCAGGTCGGCGTCCGAATACCGGCGCGTACGCCCGGCGCTGCGGTTCGGGCGCAGCAGACCCCTGCGCTCGTACAGCCGCAGGGTCTGCGGGTGCATCCCCGCAAGCTCGGCCACAATCCCGATCAGGTAGAACCCGCCGTCGGGCGCATCGCTGCTCATGAGAACAGCCCCGCCCGCGGATCGGCCGTGTCGAGGTCGGCGAACTGCTCGAGCGCCGCACGCTGCTCATCCGAGAGCGCATCCGGAACGCGGACACGGATGCGGGCGATGAGGTCACCACGTCCGGAGTGCTTCAGCTTCGGGGCGCCCTTGCCGGGCACGCGCAGCGCGCGTCCGTCCTGCGAGCCCGCCGGAACCTTCAGCTTGACCCGGCCGTCGATCGTCGGGATCTCGATGTGCGCGCCCAGCGCCGCCTCGGAGATGGTCACCGGCACGTCGAGCGACAGATCATCGCCGTTGCGGACGAAGACGCGGCTCGGCGTCACGCGGGTAATGACGATCAGGTCGCCGGGCTTGCCGCCCCGGACCCCGCCCTGCCCCTTGCCCGCCTGCCGGACCCGTGTCCCGTCCTTGACTCCGGGTGGGATCTTGACCGGATAGCGCTTGCGTTCGGGTACCGTCCCGGCCCCGTGACAGGTGGCGCACGGGTCGTCGATGATGGTGCCGTTGCCATGACAGCGCGGGCACGTCTGCCCGAGTGAGAACCCTCCCAAGTCACGCCCGGTCACCCCGCGTCCGCGGCAGTCCGGACACAGTCGCGGGCTCGTACCGGCGCGGGCGCCGGACCCGGCGCACGTCCCGCAGGTCTCGTCGATGTCGGCCGTGACGACGATCTGCGCGCCGTTCATCGCCTGTTCGAACGACAGCGTCACCTCGACCTCGACGTCCGCGCCGCGCGGCGGCGGCGGGGGACTCCCCGCAGGTCCGCCGCCCTGGCGGCGGAACATGTCGCCGAAGATGTCGGCAAAGTCGCCGAACCCGCCGCCCGGCGCGGCGCCCGGCGGAACCCGCCCGCCGAACATGCGCGAAGCGTCGTACTCGCGACGCTTGTCGGCGTCCGAGAGAACGTCGTGGGCGTGCGAGACCTTCTTGAACCGCTCCTCGGCCACGGCGTCGCCCTGGTTGCGGTCCGGGTGGTACTGGCGGGCCAGCTTGCGGTACGCCTTCTTGATGTCGTCGGCGCTGGCGTCCTTGCTGACGCCCAACACCGCGTAAAGATCGTCGTCGGGCATACCCCGCCCCCTGCTCACGCGTTGCCGGTCGACACAACCACCTTTGCCGCGCGCACCAGCTCGGCGTCGGTCCGATATCCCTTCTCGATCACTTCGATCACCACGCCCTCCGGGGCGTCGGTCGACGGCACGGAGGCGATCGCGTCGTGCACGTTGGGATCGAACCGGTGCCCCAGCGCATCAACCTCGACGATGCCGTTGGCCACCAGGACCTGCGCCATCTGGACCCGCACCATGTCGACGCCGCCGGCAAGCGACGCGTCCCGGGCCGTCAGCGCCGCGACAGCCCGCTCCAGGTTGTCGAGTACCGGCAGGATCTGGCCGATCACGTCCCGGATCACGGCGGCCCTTATGGCCACGCGCTCCCGCTCCGTGCGGCGGCGGAAGTTCGCGAACTCCGCCCGCTCCCGCTGGAGCTGGTCGAGGTAGCCGTCCCGCTCGTCGCGCAGCTGGGCCATCTGCTCGTGCGTGGGCAGCGGCTCGACGTCGAGCTCAAGGTCACTGGCAGCATCCGCGGGTGGCTCAGGAGCATCCCCCGGCCACGCATCCTGCGGGGCGAAGGGGTCCGGCGTTGCGTCGGTACCCGTCATCGGCGTCCTCCGATCCGGTTGCACGCTGCGCGGGGCGCGCGGCCGCATGCGGCCGCGCGCGCAGAAACTGGCGATGTCATCGCGTTCCCCCGGCTCAGGCTGCCGACGACTCGTCGTCGTCGACGATCTCGTACTCGGCGTCCTCGACCGTCTCGGCGCCCGTGGCACCCGCGGCGGCGTCCGGCGCCTGTTCGGCGCTCGCCTTGCGGTAGATCTCCTCGGACATCCGATGCAGTGCGTCGGTCAGGGTCTGCGTGGCGGACTCGATCGCGGCCACGTCTTCGCCCTCGGCCGCCGTACGCGCCACGCCGATCGCGCCCTCGATTTCGGTCCGCAGCCCCTCGTCGACCTTGTCGCCGTTGTCCTTGAGTTGGCGCTCGGCCTCGTGGATGCGAGCCTCGGCCTGGTTGCGGGCATCGGCGACCTGGCGCAGGCGCCGGTCGTCGTCCGCGTGCGCCTCGGCGTCCTTGACCATCCGCTGGATCTCGGTGTCGTCGAGGCCCGACGAGGCCCGGATCTCGATCTTCTGTTCGTTGTTGGTGCCGAGGTCCTTCGCCGACACGTTCACGATGCCGTTGGCGTCGATGTCGAAGGTCACCTCGACCTGCGGAACGCCGCGGGGCGCGGGCGGGATGCCCACGAGGTTGAACTTGCCAAGGGTGCGGTTGTAGACAGCCATCTCGCGCTCGCCCTGCAGCACGTGGATCTCGACCTGCGTCTGGTTGTCGTCGGCCGTCGAGAAGACCTCGCTCTTGCGGGTCGGGATCGTGGTGTTCCGCTCGATGAGCTTGGTGAACACGCCGCCCTTGGTCTCGATGCCGAGCGACAGCGGCGTGACGTCCAGCAGCAGCACGTCCTTGACCTCGCCGGCCAGCACGCCCGCCTGGATCGCCGCACCGACGGCCACGACCTCATCCGGATTGACGCCCTTGTGGGGGTCCTTGCCGGTGATCTCGCGCACGCGCTCCTGCACCGCCGGCATGCGGGTCATTCCGCCCACAAGCACCACGTGATCGATCTTGCTGCCCACGCCCGAGTCGTTCACGGCCTGACGGGTCGGTCCCATCAGGCGCTCGAGGAGCGGTCGGGCGAGCTCTTCCATCTTGGCGCGCGACAACTGCAGGTCCAGATGCTTCGGACCCGTCTGGTCGGCGCTGATGAACGGCAGGTTGATCTGTGCGGTCGTTCGTCGTCGAGAGCTCGATCTTGGCCTTCTCGGCAGCCTCGTACAGACGCTGGAGCGCCATCTTGTCGGCGCTGAGGTCGATGCCCTGCTCGCGCTTGAACTCGGCGACCATCCAGTCGACGATCGACTTGTCGAAGTTGTCGCCGCCCAGGTGGTTGTCGCCGGCCGTCGACTTGACCTCGAAGACGCCGTCGCCGATCTCGAGCACCGACACGTCGAACGTGCCGCCGCCGAGGTCGAAGACCAGGATCGTCTGGTCGTGCTCCTTGTCGAGCCCGTACGCCAGCGCGGCCGCCGTCGGCTCGTTGATGATGCGCTTGACCTCGAGCCCGGCGATCTTGCCGGCGTCCTTGGTCGCCTGGCGCTGGGCGTCGTTGAAATACGCCGGGACGGTGATCACCGCGTCGGTGACCGTCTCGCCCAGGAACGACTCGGCGTCGGCCTTGAGCTTCTGGAGGATCATCGCGCTGATCTCCGGCGGGCTGAACTCCTTGCCGTCGGCGTCGATCCGCACGTCGCCGTTGGTCCCGCGTACGACCTCGTACGGGACGATCTTCATCTCTTCGTCGACCTCACCGAACTTGCGCCCCATGAACCGCTTGACGCTGAAGACGGTGTTCTCCGGGTTCGTCACCGATTGGCGCTTGGCGACCGTTCCCACGAGCCGCTCGCCGGACTTCGAAAAACCCACCACCGACGGGGTCGTGCGCCCACCCTCGGAGTTCGGGATGACCTCGGGCTCGCCGCCGGTCAATACCGCCATGCACGAGTTGGTCGTCCCCAGATCGATACCGATCGTCTTAGCCATGCGTCGTGTCGCCTCCTGGAGCGGGCCGTCGCCGACCGCCCGTCGCTGCCGATAGTTCCACTCGCTGAATCATAGATCTTAGTCGCTTCATGTCAAGTTTGCCGGCGAGCGATCTGAGCCGAAGTGACTAAGATTTTCTCGCACGATGCGGGGTCGGCACGGACCGTGCGTCTGCAGACGCCGGCAACGCCGCCGCGGCGGGTGGCCACCTCGGCTTTGGGGTGCGCCGTGCGCGGCGCGGATCCGACCCGCCCCGCTAGTTGTCGAGGACCCCGTCGAGCAGGACCACATGCACGCGTTTGGGGCCGTGGACGCCGATGATGAGCGTCTTCTCGATATCGGCGGTGCGGCTCGGCCCCGTCTGGAGGGCGACCATCGATCCACCCCCGAGGCGGTGGACGAGGCGCATCAGGTCCGCGAGGCCGCCGACGAGGCGGCGACGTTCGACGACACAGACGTGCAGCGGCGCGACGAGCGCCCCGCCGCGGCCGGCGGCGCCACCGGTCACGATCGACCCCGTTGCGGCAACAGCGGCGAGGCACCCCGTGACGGTCGCGTCGAGTGTCCGGATCGTGTCACGATCGTCGCTGATCGCCTCGTAGTCGGAGACCCGGTAGCCCGCCGCGGTCAGCGCTGCGGCGATCACCGGACGGGCGTCGGACAGGTCGGCGGTCAGGGCGATCCGCCGCGCGCGCGCGTCGGCGAGCGTCGTGTCGAGTTCCCCGATCAGCGCGTGCGGCGCGACCCGGGCGCTGGTTCCGCCGACGCGTGCGAGCTCGGCGACGAATCGCTCGAGTGCGTCGTCGTCGGGTGCCAGCTCGGTCGGGGCGTCGCGCCACAACTGGCCCGGCTCAGACATCGCGCGATCCCCGCACGTGGAACGGGCGCACGACCGGCACCGGCAGCGCGCGCCCCTGCATCCAGCGGCCGGCCGGCCCGATCCGCCGCGCAACGCCGCACCGGACGGCGAGTCGCAGGATGCTCCCGCCCGCCCGTGTGGACAACCGGTACCGCCACGGCGCCGACCACCACCACGCCCAGGCGTCGGCCGCCATGCGTTCACGTGCGGACGACGAGGCGTCGTCCGCACCGACCCGGCGCAGGCGCAGCAACAGGTCGTGGAGCGGGATCTTGACCGGGCAGATGTCATCGCAGGCTCCGCAGAGTGTGCTCGCCTGTGGCAGTTCGCCGCCATCGGCGAACCCCCGGAACAGCGGCGTGAGAACCGCCCCGATCGGTCCGCCGTACACCCACCCGTAGGCGTGTCCGCCGACCTGCCGGTACACCGGGCAGACGTTCTGGCACGCGCCGCAGCGAATGCAGTGCAGCACGTCCTGAAACTCGGTCCCCAGGAGCGCACTGCGGCCGTTGTCGAGCAGGACGACGTGCATCGCCTCCGGGCCGTCCGGCTCGGCGGCGGTCCGCGGGCCGGAGATCATGCTGACGTAGGAGGTGATGAGCTGCCCGGTGCCGGCCCCGGTGACCAGCGGCAGCAGCACCGCAAGATCGTCGGAGGTCGGGATGACGCGCTCGATCCCCATGAGCGAGATGTGGACCTTGGGCAGCGACGTACACATGCGACCGTTGCCCTCGTTGGTGACCAGCACGATGGTGCCGGTCTCGGCGACTCCGAAGTTTGCGCCGCTGATCCCGACATCGGCATCCATGAACGCGTCACGCAGACGATCGCGGGCAAACCCGGTCAGCTCCGACGCGTCATCGGGCAGTTCGCGTCCCGCAACGCGCGACAGGCTCTCGCGAACCTCCCCGCGCGTCTTGTGGATGATCGGGGCGATGATGTGGGAGGGCCGATCGCCGTCGAGCTGGACCACGTATTCCCCGAGGTCGGTCTCCGTGACGGTGAGGCCGTCGGACTCGAGCGCCGGGTTCAGCGCGATCTCCTCGGTGGCCATCGACTTCACCTTGACGACACGACGCGCGCCGGCCTCGCGGCAGATCCGCCGGATGTGTTCCCGAGCGGCGGTCGCGTCCGCGGCGCGGTGGACCTGCACCCCATTGGCGGCAAGTGCCGCCGCGAGACGGTCGACCGTCTCCTCGAGATGCTCCATCGTCCCCGCGCGGATCCGGCGGCCGCGCTCGCGCAGGCCCTCGTAGTCGTGGTCGGCGAAGCGCTGGTGGAGGTCGCGCACCGCGTTGTCGGTCGCCCGCGGAACCGCCTGGCGCAAGAACGGCTTGGCGAGCTGCTCGTGTGCGCGCTCGGCGAACCCGGACTCGGTCAGGGGATCGCCGGTCATCGCAGACCGGCCTCGTACAGCAGCGTCGCGAGGTGCACAACGCGCGGCCCTCCGCCGACGCTCGCGGCACGACCGCCGAGCTGTAACAGGCAGCCGGGATCCGCGGACACGAGCACGTCGACGGTGTGCTCGCGGGCGTCCTCGAGCTTGCTGTCGGCCATCGCCACCGAGACCTCCGGGTACCGCACCGAAAACGTTCCACCAAAGCCGCAGCAACGATCGGCACTCGCGAGCGCCACCACCTCCAAGCCCCGCACGGTCGCCAGGACCGCGCGCGGCTCGCCCCGCAGTCCGAGCTCACGCAGCATGTGGCAGGAGTCGTGGTAGGCCGCACGCCCCTCCCAGTGCAGCTCGTGCTCGGCAAGCGTGTCGATGCGATCGGCCAGGACCGCGCTGAACTCGACGACCCGCGCCGCGACCTGGCGCGCGAGATCGGCGTCGCGGTCACCGGCGAACAGTCCCACCCAGTGGCGGCTCATCATGGCCGCGCATGACCCCGCCGGAACGACGATCGGGCCGGTGGTTTGGGCGAGCGCGCGGAGCGTTGCGCGAGCGACCCGTCGCGCCTGGGCAGGGTAGCCGGCGTTGAACGCGGGCTGCCCGCAGCACGTGGCGCGGCGCACCGGACGGACGTCGATCCCGCAGGCCTCGAGTGCCCCTTGGGCGTGCTCGACCGTCTCGGGGGTGATCAGATCCCCGAGGCAGGTCGGAAACAGTGCGACGACGTCAGGCAGGTCCCCGCCCTTCACGAAGTTGACGGCCGGTTCCGCGCGCGGCGACGGGTCCGCGCGATGCTCGGATGACAGCCTCCCATCGGCGATCCCGCCGAGCGAGTTGACGAATGCGCACGGCGGCCCGCCCGGTCCGATCGGCCCGGGCGGGTGCCCGACGTCAGTGCCGGTGTGGCGGCCGGCCGTGCGCGTCGCACAGCTCGGGATGCCAGCGCGAGAAATGCTGCTCGTGCTGGTGGGTCACGGCTCCGCTCGGGAAATAGTGCTCGTAGAAATCCAGGTCCAGGTGCTGGGCCTGGCAGGTCAGCCGCTGGTACATGGGATCGATGTAGGCCGGGAACCGTCCGTACGTGTCCCAGACGTACTGGCAGTAGGCCTTGACCATCTCCACCGTCTCCTCGTGGGGCCGGGGGATGGCCTCGACGAAGCTCTCGGAGTCCTTGTAGGGCTTGGCCACCCCCGGATCCATGGCACTCCACTTGAGCTCCATGAACGCATCGACGGCCTCGTGCATGTCGCGGTAATACGGCGGGACGAAGGCCTCGACGACGCCGTCCTTGCCGACGCAGAACCCGTTGCCGGAGTTGTCGCTCTCGAACCGGAAGCCCAGCCCGGGCACGTCCCCGCCACCCATCACGAACTTGGGCAGGTACCCCGTGAAGGTCCAGCCGCCCAGGCCCATGGCCTGCAGGGCCAGGTTCATGTTCTGGCAGGTGAACGCTTGCTCGACCACCAGCATCGACAGCACACGCTGTTCGAGCTCGACCATGCCCATCTTGCGGGACGCGTCGACACGGCCGGAATCGATCCACTGCTGCAGTCCGGCCGAGCGGCCGCCGTGCTGTTCATCGACGATCGAGAACGCATAGCTGCGCGCCAGATAGATGAACAGCACATTGATGTACTCGAGGGTGATGTTGGTCACCGGGACAAACAAGGTGGTGCCGGGCTTGTTGGCGTTCCACTGGTTGAAGTCGAACAGCCCCGGCAGGGTCGTCGGAAGCTTGGCCCGGCCATCTTCGAGCTTGACCCGCGCGCGCCGGAACATGTCGACCAGGATGTCGGCCTGGCGTTCCAGCGACAGCCCCGACAGGGTCGACAGCTCGCCAGGCTCCGGCACCATCCCGAAGATGTTGAGCCACCAGAGACCCTCGTCATTGGACCAGAACAGCTCCGTGCCGTGGTTGGAACAGGCCGAGGGCCAGGTGCGGTTGGTCCATTGCACGAGCGTCGACATCCCGCGCACCGGGTCGAGGTCCGCCAGCGCCAGGCCGTTCAGACCCGCGCCGGCCATCACCAGCAGCGCCTCCTCGAGTTCGGTCAATGGAACCGGCTCATAGGGGCTCTCGTAGGGGATCACGTCGGACCCGACCGTCATCCCGAGCCCGACACGGCGGCTCTTTCGGTCGAAGACGCTCTGGAAATACGGGTACGTGAGGGCATCGGCCAGGCCGTCCGCCGCTCCCGAAGGCAACCCCGTTCCCGAAGTCGCGGGGGTTTCGTCAGTCCTCATGGACGTTTCCTCCTGCCAGCGTGCTGGCGGACACTTGCGACAACGCTCCTAACGCTTCACCACGATGCCCGCCGCCTCACGATCGAAGGTGTCGGGGGTGATGCCCTCATCGCGCAGCTTCACCTTCTGGACACGCTCGGTCGGGGTCTTGGGCAAGGTGTCGACAAACCGGATGTAGCGGGGAACCATGAAATACGGCATCCGCTCGGCCATCCAGTGGGTGAACTCGGCCGGGTCCGGGGCCGAGCCTTCGGGGATGCAGATCACCATGATCTCGTCCTCGGAGGAGGCGCCCTCGCCGGCTTTGACCCCGATGACCGCCGCTTCTTTGATCTGGGGGTGATCGGAGATCTGGCGCTCGACTTCCATGCTCGAGACGTTCTCGCCGCGCCGGCGGATGTAGTCCTTGACGCGGTCCATGAAATAGAAGTAGCCCTCGTCGTCCATGCGTCCCAGATCGCCGGTGTGCAACTTCAAGTTGCGGAAATCCTCGGCGGTTTTCTCGGGCATGCCGTAGTAGGCGCGCATGACGATGTTCGGGATCTTCATGTCGACCACGATCTCACCCGGGGTGTTGGGCGGCAGCGGCCGGTCGGTCCCGGGCTCGACGATGGTGACCTCATAGCCGGGGTTGGCCTTGCCCATCGAGCCGGCCACACCGGGCTTGGTGGGGTCCATGTAGGTGGCCATGCCGGTCTCGGTCAGGCCGTAGCCCTCGATGAACTTGACCCCGTAGCGGTCCTGGAACTCGTGGTAGATGTCCTTGGGGGCCGGGGCGGCAAACACCGTGTGGACCTTGTGGGCCCGGTCGCGATCGGATTCGGGGATCGAGTAGATGAAGTAGCTGACGGCGCCGATCGAGTTGAAGATCGTGGCCTCGGCGGCGATGACCTGCTGCCAGAACCGCGATGCCGAGAAGCGCTCGACAAAGGCCACCCGGCCGCCGGCGACCAGGGCCGGATAGGCCGACAGCACCTGGGCGTTGGAGTGAAACAGCGGCAGGCAGCTAAAGAAGGTGTCCTCAGACAGCGATTCGACCGACTTGCCGGCCGTGGCCGAGACGACCTCCAACAGGCCCCGGGCCGAGAAATAGTCGGCGGCGTTTTGCTTGATGACGCCCTTGGAGCGGCCGGTGGTCCCGGAGGTAAACATGATCCGGGCATCGTCGGTCCAGGAGTACTCGACCTCGGGCTCGGTGTCGGGGGCACCCAGCAACTCGGCATAGGGCTCCCACGGCAGGCTCGGGTCCGGGCCTTCCTGGGCGCCGGTCGCAAGCACGATCACGTGCTCGAGTTTGGGCAGTTCGGTCTTGATCAGATCCAGCCGGTCCAGATACAGGTCCGAGATGATCAGCTTTTTGGCCTCGACCAGGTTGATCGTCCAGCTCAAAAAGTCGCCTTTGTAGGCGGTGTTGATCGAGCTCATGACCGCGCCGGCCTTCAGGATCCCGAACCAGGCCGGGACGAACTCCTCGCAATTGGGGAGCATGACCGACACCGATTCACCTTTCTCGACCCCGCGCGCAAGCAGGGCGTTGGCGATGCGGTTGGCCTGGGAGTTGACGGCGCCGTAGCTCAGCCACGGCCGGTCGGCGAATTTGAGGTAGTCGCGGTCCGGATGCTCCAGAGCCCGGCGGCGCAAGACCTCGGCCAGGACCCAGGTGGTCGGGTCGTCTTTGCTGTACCAGTCGCTCCAGTCGGCCATATGTCGTGTCCCCATGCCTATCGTTTTGCAGAGATCCGTGCTCCATGCACGCACCGATCGGCGTGCGAGTGGGGCTCTGATCGTATCAGGAGGCACGAACCGCGCGACGTGTCGTCCGCGGCTGCGCACCTCGGCAGATCAACCTCGGGCGGGTGCCCCGACCGGGGGTCCGACACCGCAGGCCGCTGATAACCTCCCGCCCGTGCCTGCGACCGACATATCCCGCCTGGCGCGGGTCCTCGCGGCGGGCGACTTCGCGGTCACAAGTGAGCTGGGGCCGCCGAAGCACTCGGGTACCGATGAGTTCGCCGAGACCGCCCGCCTCCTGGCTCCGTGGGTCGACGCGGCGAACATCACCGACAATCAGACCGCGCAGTCCCGAATGGCACCGCTGGCCGCGGGTCGCATCGCGCTCGACAACGGCGTCGAGCCCGTCATGCAGATCACGGTGCGCGACCGCAATCGCCTGGCGCTCACCTCCGACGTGCTCGGCGCCTCCGCACTCGGGATCCACAACACCTTGAGCATGAGCGGGGACCCGATCCACATCGGCAATCACCCCGACGCCCAGGCCGTCAACGACATCGACACCCTTGCGCTGCTGCGCCTCCAGGACGGATTGCGCTCCGGACACTTCGCCAACGAGGCCCACGAGCCGCTGGCGGGTCCGGCCCCCCGACTGCTGCTCGGGGCTACGGCCAACCCGATGGCGTCGGATCCCGAGGTCGAGATCTCCAAGCTGCGCGCAAAGATGGAGGCGGGCGCCGACTTCTTCCAAACCCAGCTCTGCTATCGGCCGGACGGGGTCGCGGAGTTTCTCGACCGGCTTCGTGCCGCCGATCTTCCGTCGTGGCCCCGGCTGCTCATCGGCGTCGGACCGTTCAAGCACCTGCGGATGGCGATCCACATGCGGGACAAGGTCTGGGGGGTGGACGTTCCGGCGGACCTGGTGACGCGCATGGAGGACGCCGGCGACGAAGGCGAGACGGGAAAGCAGATCTGCATCGAGATCATCCAGCAGCTGCGGGACCTGGACGGCATCGCCGGCTGTCACGTGATGGCGGTCGCCTGGGAGCGCTCGGTCCCGGAGATCCTGGTGCGCGCCGGCGTCCGCTCGGGCACGCCGCCGATCGCCTAGCCGCGCGGGGCTATTCCCACCAGGTACGACGCTCCTGCAGCGATCCGATGGCGATGCGGTCCCAGTATTGCGGAGCCTCACGGATCGGCCGGCCCGCGTTGGCGGGCGCCTCGACCCAGCGCCGAAACTCCGCATTGACCTCGTCCCAAGCGGCATCGAGCTCCGGGATGCCCAGCTGCTCGTAACGCTCGAAGGCGGCGATCATTTCCGGGTTGCGCAGCGGCGAGACCGCCATAAGCCGCTCGGACAGCAGATTCGAGGTCACGCGGCCGATCGTATCGTCGTCGCGACGGCCGCCGGGTCCGGGGAATCACGGAGATCGATCGCCACGAGACCCTGATCGCGCGCGCTGCCGGGCGCCTTTATCGTCAAATGGTCACGACCGGCCGCCGCTCGGCGGGGCCGGCACACCGCGCGCACGGGAGCATCATGGCCGGCGAGGGATTCTTCATCGATCACGTCATCTACGGCGCCGTCGATGTCGACGCGACTGCAGAACGCCTGCTCAGGGACTACGGGCTCGGGTCCGTCCCGGGAGGCAGGCACCTTGGCGGCACAACCAACCGGATCATTCCGCTCGAGCCCCCGACCTTCCTTGAACTCCTCGGGATCGGAGATGCGTCGCTCGCCGACGGGGCATGGCTCGCAGCGACGCTCGACGGGCGCGACCGCCCGCTGTGGTGGGCGCTTGGGGTCAACGACATCGACGACTCGGCACGCCGGCGCGGGCTCGAGGTCCAGCACGGCACGATGGAGATGAGCAACGGCACCACGGTCCGGTTCCGCACGGCGGGGATGCCCCGATACCCGCTGCCCTTCTTCGTCGCGGCCGAGCTCGACACCGCCGAACGGCTGGATATCTGGATGGAGCGCTACGCCGCCGCAGGCCACTCGGCGGCCCCCGGGGCCTACACCTTCGTCGAAGTCGCCGAGCCGGCGGAGTACCTCGGCGCATGGCTCGGCGACCACGGCCTGTCGGTCCGGCACACGCCTACCCCCGGCCACGGAATCACGCGCTTCGGCATCCAGACCGACCACGGCGAGATCGTGATCGACTAGCTAGTGCCCGCTCTCGGCCTCCTGCGCGAGGGCACGCTCCACACCTTCATTCGCCAAGGCGAGGATGGTCGGCACCCACACCGCGTCCTCGGCAGGGTCGGACGGAACGTCGCCCGCGGCCAGCTGGTGCACTGCCGCGGTTGCGGACGGGGCATCGGATGCCGACAGTGCCATGACGACGTCCCGGGCCCACGCGCGGGTCTCGAGATCGCCGGTCGCCCGCGCAAGATCATCGAGGGCGTCCGCATCCTGGTCGCGATCGACGAAGTCGACGATCTCGCCCGCAAAGTCCTCCGGATCGAGCTCGAGCAGCGCGATGACCGCGGCGCTCATCGCCCGGGTCGCGGCGAGCGCTCCGGGGCGCCCCCCCTGGGCGACGACCGGCTCCGCCGCTCGCAGCTGCAGCTCGGCGTGACGCACGGCTGCGCCGAGCTCCTGGGCCGCCCGCACGGTCAACGCGCGGGCCAAGGGGTTGGCCGCGTCGGTCTCCTCCGCCCAGGCGAGGACGCGCAGAAGGTCGTCGCGGTCCGGTCCGTCGGCGCGGGCAAGGTGCATCTCGACGGCGGCGAGCGTCGGCGGCTGCAGATCGTCCCACAGCGCGATCGTCGCCACCGTCACGAGGTCATCGAGCTCGCGCGGGTTGGGATCGGGGCCTGCGAGCGCCGCCGCGAGCAACGCCACCTCGCCGCCGAGCATCCCGCGCGGGAAGCCGAGTCCGGTGCGGCGCAGCACCCGTCCGATGACCTGCGCAGGGCGCTCGTCGGTATCTGCGCGGGCGCCGTCAGTCATGCGCGGACCGCATCAATCGTGCCTCCGCGTGGCCGGGATGCTTCCCGGGACGCCGCGAAGCGGGTAATGTCTCGACGCCCAGCGACACCCGGGCACACCTCAGGCCGCGCCGGCGCCATCTGGGACCGTACGGTTGACGTCGCGACGCGGTGGGCAGAATGCCTTCCGCCCCCGCGTCGCGCGAAGCGTCGGAATCGGAGAACGAACGCAGGCGCATACGGGGCTATTCTAGCCGCCACCGGTCGGGTGGCCCTGATCCGCAGCCCGCCAGGAGTGACGCGCATCTCTACAGGAGTGCACGAGATTTCGGACAGCACCGCGCCCACCGGCTTGATCGGCCGTACCCTGCTGGGCATCGCCAAAGCCCTTCGCCTGACGCCGAACGGCCTCTCGCTGCTCGGATTCGGCGGAATCTGCCTCGTTGCCGTTCTGATCATCACCCACCAGTGGGTGATCGCCGGACTCCTCTACGTCGCCTTCAGCTTGGGCGACTCGCTCGACGGCACGCTCGCCCGCGCCCAGGGCATCGCAACCCCGTTCGGCGCCTTTCTCGACTCCACGCTCGACCGTCTCGCCGAGGGCGTCATCCTCGGCGCCCTCGGCGTGGTCATCGCAGAGCGCGGCCAGGAATGGATCGTCGGCGCCTGTTTTGTTGCATTGACCGCATCGTTTCTGGTGTCCTACACGCGGGCGCGTTCCGAAGGACTCGGAATCGACACCAACAAGGGCGGGCTCATGGGCCGTCCCGAACGACTCGTACTCACCGGGGCGGGGATCTTCTTGGGATCGCTCGGCTCGGTGCTCGAGGCTGTAATCGTCGTGCTGGCGGCATTGAGCCTGATGACGATGGTGCATCGCATTTGGCACATCTACCGGGCCCTCCAGCCGGCGCCCGCATCCGCAATCAATCAGGGGAGTACAAAGTCGTGAGCGAACCCGTCAACGTCGCAATCATCGGCGTCGGCAACTGCGCCTCGTCGCTCGTCCAGGGTGTCGAGTACTACCGCAACGCAAAGCCCGACGAGTTCGTGCCGGGGCTGATGCATGTCAACCTGGGCGGCTACCACGTCAATGACATCCGCTTCACCGCGGCGTTCGACATCGATGTTCGCAAGGTCGGCAAGGACCTCTCAGAGGCCATCACCGCCGAACCGAACAACACCTTGAAGTTCGCGGATGTGCCGCACGTCGGCGTCACCGTCAACCGCGGAATGACCCACGACGGCCTCGGCAAGTACCTCAGCGAAGTCATCGAGAAGGCCCCGGGGTCGACGGCAGACATCACCGGCATCCTGCGGGAGACCAACACCGATGTGGTCGTCAGCTACCTGCCGGTCGGTTCCGAGCAGGCCACCAAGTGGTACGTCGAGCAGGTGCTCGCCGCAGGCTGCGCCTTTGTGAACTGCATTCCGGTGTTCATCGGGCGCGAGCCCTACTGGCAGGGTCGCTTCCGCGAGCACGGCGTGCCGATCATCGGCGACGACATCAAGAGCCAGGTCGGTGCCACGATCGTCCACCGGACGTTGGCCCGCCTCATGAACGAACGCGGTGTCCGCCTCAAGCACACCAGTCAGCTCAACTTCGGTGGCAACACCGACTTCCTCAACATGCTCGAGCGCGAGCGGCTGGCCTCGAAGAAGATCTCGAAGACCAACGCCGTGACCTCGATCCTGACCGAGAAGATCCACAAGGACGATGTCCACATCGGCCCGAGCGACTATGTGCCGTGGCTCAAGGACCGTAAGTGGGCCCACATCCGCCTCGAAGGCGAAGGCTTCGGCGACGTGCCAATGTCCATCGAGCTCAAGCTCGAAGTGTGGGACTCGCCGAACTCGGCCGGCATCGTCATCGATGCTGTGCGGTGCGCCAAGATCGCCATGGACCATGGCATCTCGGGCACGCTCGAAGGCCCGTCGTCGTACTTCATGAAGAGCCCGCCGATCCAGCACCCGGACGACGTTGCCCGCGAGTTGACGGACGCCTTCATCTCCGGTGAAGATCGTCGTGCCGTGGCCCCCGAGGGTCCCGTCACCGAATGATCATCCGACCCGACCGGGGTCCTTCGGGATCCCGGTCGGGTCGCCGTGGAGGCACCGTGAGCGCACCGTTGGCCATTGCGATCGTCTGTCCGACGGCATGGCCGCCCGGGGATGACATCGCCTGGCGCGTTCACCAAGAGGCGGATGCCCTCGCCCGACGCGGTCACCGTGTCACGATCTTCGCGCCGGGCACGCGCGCCAACGGGCTCGGCGCCCAGACCGCGCCGTTGTCACGGACCGACGGCGGGCCCGGAGCGGTTCGGGCCGACCCGGGCACTCCACGCGTGCTCATTGTCGGCCGCGCCCGCAAGACCGGCTCGCGCCTGGGCGTCAGCCCGTTCGACGCGGCCTCGCAGCTCGAGACCGCGATCTCGGACGGGGCATTCGATGTCGTGCACGTCCATGAGCCGCTGACCGCCACACCCGGCATTTCCGTGTTGCGCCGGGCCGGCGGGGTCACCGCCACGACGTTCCATCGCCAGGACCCGATGACCGGCGCGGCCTTCATGGGCCCGTTGGTGACCAAGTCGCTGGCACGGGTCGACATCCGCATCGCCACATCGCACACCGTCGAACAGTCGGTCACGCAGATCCTCGGCGGCAGTCTCATCGCGATGCCCTGGGGCACCGACGCGACCTCACACGCACCGCCCACGCGGGGGCTCGCGCTGGTCGCGCGCGGGCGCGACCGGGCCGGCCTGCGCTTCGCGCTTGCGGTAGCGCGGATGTTGCCGGCCGAGATCTCGGGACCCGTTGCCGTCATGGGCCCCCGCGAGGCCCCCTGGCGCACGCGCACCGCCGTGCCGAAAGCGCTCCGCGATCGGGTGCGGATCGTGCCCGACACCGGGCCGCAGTCGTGGCGAGACCTGCTCGAGACCGCGGCCGTTGTCATCCTCGGGACGCCGTCGGACATCGACGGACCGGTCGCCGCCCAGGCGCTGGCCGAGGGCCGTGTGGTCATTGCCCCCCGCAGCGCCGAGTCGGACGGGCGGGTTCGGGACGACGTCGATGCGGTTGTGCTGGCGCCGTACGTGCGGGCGCCGTGGGTCGACACTGTCACCGCACTGCTGGGCGATGCACCGCGCCGCGACCGGCTCGGCGCTGCCGCGCGCGCGGCGAGCGTGTCGTGGGAGGCGATCGGTGCCGATCTGGAGCACGCCTATGTCGACGCGCTCGCCCGTCACGAGCGCGGGGCGGCGCCGGCCGAGGACCGCGTGATCGCCGATCTGCGGGTGCGGCCGCTCGCCGGACAAGATCCGGTCCGCCTCGCCGCCGCATGCTGGGACGCCGGCCTGGACGTCGTCGCGGTCGCAAGTCCGGACGGCGTCGCGGTCGCCGCGGCAATGGCCGCTGCGGCCCCGCCGCAGCTGACCGTGATCCTCGGGCAGGAGATCGCCAGCGACGACGGTGTCGTCGTCGGGCTGTTTCTGGGCACGGACGTACCGGCCGGGCTGTCCTTCGCCGAGACCGCCGCGCGCGTCCATGGGCAGGGCGGCATTGTCGTGATCCCACATCCGTCGTCGGCGGCGATCCCGCCGGCGGACGTGCTCCGCGACCACGCCGGCGCCATCGACTGCCGGGAGCTCGCGAACGCCGCAGGCGGTCCTGCGCAACGGCCGGTCGTCCGGAGCGCACGCGCCTTGGGGATCGTCGTCAGCGCCGGAAGCGGCACCGACAACCCCGAGGCGCTCGGCACCGTGGGAGTCGCGCTGCGGCCATTCCGCGACGGCCGTGACTTCATCGACGCGCTCGCCGACGGGGAACTCGTCCGTCCGCGCCGGCGCCGAATGCGCCGCGCACGCACCGGCCGCCGTGCATCGTGAAACACTCACGCGCAGGACTCCGGTGACGGCCGCTAAATATCAAGCTCGCAGATGACTTCAGAGCGACCACCAAAACGTACGGGCAGCCGCGTCCGGACACTCCGGCCGACGGACTCCGGCGAGACCCCGGGCGCGCCCGACGACATCCAGGACGCCTACCTCAAGCGGGCGATCTCCGAACTCGGCGCCCTCAACGACGAAATCTCCGCCTGGGCCGCCCACCACAGCGCCACCACGCTCCCCGTCCTGAGCTCCGGCGCGCCGCAGGCCGAGATCGCGATGATCAAGTGGGCGCCGAGCCTGGCCGAACGCCAGGAAGGCGTCGCCTTCTTCGGGCGTGCGGGATCGGCCATCCTCAAGAGTGTCCAGCGGCTGGGCGTCGAGCCGCTCGCGCTCTACGGCACGCTGTGCGTCAAGCTGCTCGAAGCAGGCTTCCAGCCCCAATGGCTGACCCGCGAGCTCCAGATCGTGATGCCCAAGCTGATCATGCCGATGGGCGACGAAGCGCTCGAGGCGATCAACTCGCTCGCCTATCCCGGCAGCGTCCCGCTCGAGAACACGCCGGGCGTCGTGCAGGCCTGGACACCGACGATCGAGGCCATTGTCGTGCCGGACATCGACGAATCGCTCGACGAGCAGCACGCAAAGCGTGTGTTCTGGGCGGCGTTCCGTTCGCTCGGCGAGTGGTACCTGGCACAGCCGCCGTACTAGGCGCGGGGGCGCTCAGCGCGCGGCAGCCGCCTCGGCCGCCGCGCGGGCGGCGGCGACACGCACCTCGTCCCGCACAAACCGCGCCACCGCCTCGACATGCGGCGTGTTCGGAAACATGTCCACCGGCTGGACGTATTCGAGGTCGTACCCGGCGGCCACGAATCGCGCGGCGTTGTCGGCGAACGTCGCCGGGTGACAGGACACGTACACCAGGACTTCCGGCGCCAAGTCCAGTACGCGGCGGATCGCCCGCCCGGACAGGCCTCCGCGTGGAGGGTCGATGATGGCGACATCCGCCTTCGGCAGCGAGTCGCGCTGCTCCCGCACGACGCGTCCGACGTCTCCGGACAAGACCCGGTAGCGGGTCATGCCGTTGGCGGCCGCGTTGCGGGCCGCATCGGCGGCGGCCTCGGGGACGATCTCGACCGCGATCACCTCGCGGGCATGGCCGGCGATCGTCAGCCCGATGCTGCCGACCCCGCAAAACAGGTCGTAGACGACCTGGCTGCCGTCGAGGCCGGCGGCCTCGGCGACCCGCGTGTACAGATGGCCGGTCATCTGGGTGTTGGTCTGGAAGAAGCTCTGTGAGGACAGCGCCAGCCGGACCCCCAACACCTCCTCGAAGAAGTAGTCGCGTCCCCAGAGCACGCGGGTGGGCAGCCCCTGGGTCACTTCTGAGACGCCGTCGTTGACGCCGTGGAGCAGGCCGACCAGCCCCGGGTGGGCCGCCCGCATCGGCGCGACGAGTTCGTCGACGACCGCCTCGGCACCGGGTGCGGTCACGACCGTGACCAGCAGCTCCCCCGTCGCGACCCCCTCCCGGACCACGACGTGCCGGAGCGTGCCGACCTGGGCCCGCTGGTCGTACGGCGCGATGCCGTGGCGCACCGCCCACGCACGCACGGTCTGCCGGGCGGCATTGCCCGTCGCGCTGGCCAACAGACACGGGTCGACGTCGACGACCTCGTCCCAACGCCCGCGGCGGTGGAATCCCAGCCGCAGCTCGCCGTCGGGACCCGGCGCCGCCGAGTACTCCATCTTGTTGCGGTACCCGAACTGGGACACGGCGGCATCGACGGGGCGGACCTCGATGCCCTCGAGGTGGCCGATCCGCTCGAGGTGGTCGCTGATGTGCTCGCGCTTGGCACGGAGCGTGGCCGGATAGTCGATGTGCTGCAGCCGACACCCTCCACACGCACCCACATACCGGCACGGCGGTACGACCCGATCGGGCCCCGGCTCAAGGACCGCGACGAGGTCCGCCTCGGCAAACCGGCGTCGCGACTTGCGGACCCGGACGCGGGCAAGGTCCCCGGGCGCCGTGTCGGCGGCGAAGACGACGAAGCCGTCGTGGCGCCCGACGCCCGTGCCACCGAAGGCCAACGTGTCAACGCGGAGGTCGAATTCGTCATCGCGTTGCGGTCGGGCCACGGGGGGTCGATGATAGCGGTCCCAATGCCGCCGTCGCCGATCGCATGCTGGAGCATCACGGGGTCAATCCTCGGGGCCGGGCGGGTCACCTCGGGCGTCCTGGCCGTCGCCGACGGCCGTATCGTCCCCACGGCCCCGGTCGGCGCGCGATCGGTACGCCTCCCGGACGGCTGGATCGTCGCCCCCGGATTCTGGGACCTCCAGGTCAACGGGTTCGCCGGCGCGGAGATCGGCGGCGACCCAGATGCGATCGCACATGTGGCGTCCGCTTTGCCGGCGCACGGTGTCACCGGCTTTTGCCCGACGCTGGTCACCCGCGGCCCCGCGGCATATCGGCGCGCCGAGGCGGCGCTCGCCGCGGCGCCCTGGCCCCACCGGGCAGCGCGCAATCTCGGCATCCATCTCGAGGGCCCGTTCCTGTCGCCGCTGCGGCCCGGCGCCCACCGGGAGCGCGCCCTTGCCGCCCCGACCCCGGATGCTGTCGCTCGTCTGGTCAATCGGTTTGCGCCACGCATCGTGACCCTGGCCCCGGAGCTGGACGGCGGCCTGGACGCCGTCGCCGCACTCACCGCAGCGGGCATCATCGCCGCCGTCGGCCATACCGACGCCGATGCGGCGACCTGCACCGCCGCGATTGCCGCCGGCGCCCGGATGCTCACCCACGCCCTGAACGCCATGCCCGGGATGACCGCCCGCGCACCGGGTCCGGTCGGTGCGTTCCTCGATGCGCCGGGAGCCTTTCTCGGAGTGATCGCCGACGGGGTCCATGTCGCCCCGGCCATGTTGCGGGTGCTGGCCGCGGCGGCGGGCCCCCGGCTGGTGGCCGTCAGCGACGCGGTCGCGGCGGCGTACGCCGCTCCGGGCACGTGGGAACTGGCGGGGCGACGGGTCGCAAGCGACGGCACCAGCATCCGTGACTCCGCCGGACGCCTGGCCGGGAGCGCCCGGGGATTGGACTGCGCGCCCCCACGACTGCTCGCGGCGGGCCGGTCGCGGGCGGCGGCACTCGCGGCGGCATCCATCGCGCCCCGGCGACTGCTCGGCGTCTCACGGCCGCTCGCACCGGGTGCGCCAGCGGACCTCGTGATCGTCGATGCCGGGCTGCGCCCGCGCGCCACGCTCATCTCCGGCGAGTTGGTCTGGCAGGACGCCGACCCCGAGCTCGACCTGTCCTAGCCGCCCCCCGGTCGCACCGCTTCGTCGCCGTCGAGCCGATCGCGCCGATGAGCAAGCACAGGTAGGCGGGTCCGGATCTCCATAAGGCTGTCGAGGTCCAGATCGGCCACCGCGATCCCCTCCCCCGCTTCGACGCACGCGAGGATCGCTCCCCAGGGGTCCACGATCATGCTGTGGCCGTACGACTCGCTGCCGTCCGGGTGACGCCCGACCTGGCCCGCCGCGAGCACGAAGATCTGGTCCTCGATCGCGCGGGCACGGATCAGGACCTCCCAGTGGTCGCGGCCGGTCCGGGCCGTGAACGCGGACGGAATCGCCGCCGCCGTGGCGCCGAGATCGACCAGGCGCCGATAGAGCTCCGGAAAACGGACGTCGTAACAGATCGACATCCCGAGCCGCAGCCGCCCGACGTCGGCCACACACACCTCGTCCCCGTGTGCCACGGTCGCCGACTCACGATAGGTCCGGCCGGCGACCTCGACGTCGAACAGGTGCAGCTTGCGATAGATCCCGGCGATCGCCCCATCCGAACCGAACGCCACCGAGGTGTTGTGCGTGCGCTGCCCATCGCCGACGTGCTCGGCGATGCTGCCCGCGACGATCGCAATCCCGAGCTCGGTCGCAAGCGCGGCAACGAGGGCGAGCGACGGTCCGTCGAGCGGCTCCGCGGCCTCCGCGGTCGCAGCCGGCCCCGCCATGAGGTTCCAGGTCTCGGGCAGCACGACCACGCCCGCCCCCCGCGCCGCGGCCCGTCGGACCAGGCGCTCGGCGACGTCGTGGTTCGCCGCGAGGTCCGCGCCGCTGGTCATCTGGACAACCGCGGCACGGACCACCCCTGCGGCGCTACGATCCACGGTGTTCGGTCACAAGCGAAGGGAAGTTCATGTCGTCGCAGATTCTCGCGCAAATCGAGGATGTCCTCGACACCATTCGTCCGGCGCTGCATGCCGACGGCGGCGACGTCGAGCTCGTGGAGTTCGACGAGGAGGGCTTTGTCCACATCGAGATGCACGGCGCGTGCGGCGGCTGCCCGATGTCGACGGCGACGCTGTCCCTCGGAATCGAGGCCGAACTCCGCCGCCAGATACCCGAGGTTGAAGGGGTCATCACCGTCTGACACGACGGGCCCGCCGGTGTTGCCGGCAGGCCCGAGTGATTGGCGTGTCGCCGCAGGGCGACTGGAGTCGGGGTGCCCGGATTTGAACCGGGGACCTCTCCGTCCCGAACGGAGCGCGCTACCAAGCTGCGCCACACCCCGCCAAACCGCTCCGGGATGCTAGCCGATCCGGCCGCCAAGGTTCTAGGCAGTCGGTCCCGGGATTGCAGGATCATCACCGAACCCGCGGGTTGCCCGGCGGTCACCGATGGTAGTACCGTTCCCTGAATGCCTTCATTCGAGCAGTGACTGGGCGTGTCGACCGAGTCCACAACATCAGTTTCGGTGGTGACCCCCGCCACGTCGCGCCAACCCGGTGGGTTTCGGCGCACGCTGAAGCGGCGTCCCTGGCTGCGTGAGTGGCTGATCTTCGCGATCGCGCTCCTGGCCTACGAGGGCAGCCGCGCGCTGGTGATCGGGAACGCGTCTCTGGCAGTGACAAACGCGACCGGGATCGTCAACTGGGAAAAGAGCTCGGGCCTGTTCGTCGAGCTCTCGATCCAACAGCTGTTGCTGACGCACCTCGACGTCACCAAGGCACTCAATGAGTTCTACATGCTGGGTCACTGGATCGTGACGCCGTTGTTTTTCATGTGGCTGTACCGGTACCGCAAGTCCTTCTACCCGTACATCCGCAACGCGTTCCTGGCCGCGAACGGCATCGCGCTGATCATCTACATCGTGTACCCGGTCGCGCCACCGCGGCTGTTGACCGACATGGGCTTCGTCGACACGCTGTCGGGGGTGTCGAAGATCAACCTGCACGCCGGCGTGTTCTCGCGATGGTTCAACGCCGATGCGGCGATGCCCTCGATGCACTTCGGCTACGCGTTCATGATCGGCGTCGTCTGTGCGTTCCTGGTGCGTCACTGGGCGCTGCGGATCATCGCGCTCGGCTATCCCACCCTGGTGTTCGTCACGATCACCGGCACCGCGAACCACTACATCTCCGACAGTCTCGTCGGGGCCCTGGTGATCGCCGCCGGATTCGTCCTCGTCCAGGTGTGGATGATCGTGTGGCCCAAGGCCCGGCCGTCGGTGCTGCGGGCGATCGGCCGGGATCCGGAACCCGCGATCGCGCCGGTCCGCGCCCCGGGCTAGTCGTCCGGCCAGGGTTCGGCGCCGCCCGATCTGGCCGCACGGACCGGACAGTTTGGCGGGACGGGGTATGGAGGCCGTCGGGGGACGGCGCTACCCTCGATACATGTTTGCTCGAACCATCCGGGCGACCCCCGGCGCATGACGCGCCCCAGCGACCGCGTAGGCGATCCGCATTACAGCCGCCGCTCACGGCGAGTTCAGCGGGCCCTGGCGGCCACACACATACTGAGGAGGTTCAATGGCCAATCACCTCACCCCCGATGAGTTGTCCGAGGCACTCGGCATCTCACGCAAGACGCTGTTCAAGCTCTGCGCGCAGGAAGGCGTACCGGTCTTCCACGGGCGCATCGACAAGACCCTGTTCGTCCAGACGATGACGGCGGCCGGGCACCGGCTTCCCGACGGCGTCCAGGACCTCGACGACGCGGTGCTCGCACCGGGCTAGGCCCCGCCGTCCGCGGGCTCGCACCCGGCCGCCGGCCGGGTGCGCGATTCCCGCCTCACGCCGTCCTCAGGCGTCCGCGGCCCCCGGCGGAGGACGGTCGCCGGCAAGGATCTCGACAAATCCGTCCCGGTCGACGACCGGGACGCCGAGCTTCTCGGCCTTGACGAGCTTGGATCCCGCGCCGGGCCCGGCAACGACGAAGCTCGTCTTCTTCGACACGCTGTCGGTCGCTGTCCCGCCGGCCTGGACGACGGCCTCACGCGCCTGTTCCCGGGTCATTCCCTCGATGGTCCCGGTCACGACGACAGTGCATCCGGACAGCGGGCCGTCGCTGGGCCGGCTCGGACCTGCCTGGCGCATCTGCAGCCCCGCCTGCCGAAGCCGCTCGAGCGTGCCACGGTTTACCTCGGAGCCGAGATACTCCCGCACCGATGCCGCCACGACCGGTCCGACCCCGTCGGCGTCGGCCAGATGCTCGGGGCTCGCCGCATAGAGGTCCTCAAGCGACGGCAGGACGTCGGCCAATGCCTGGGCGGTGACCTCGCCGACGTGACGGATCCCGATCGCATACAGCACCCGGGACCAGGGGCGTGCCGTCGATGTCCGGATCGCGTCGAGCAGGTTGTTGACCGATGTGTCCTTGAAGCCCTCGAGCGCCAGCAGTTCCTCGCGGCGGTCGGCCAAGGCGTAGATGTCGGCGACGTCGCGCACCAGCCCGAGCTCGAACAGGCGCGCCACCGTCTTCGCGCCGAGGCCCTCGATGTCCATCGCGCCCCGGGAGGCGAAATGCTCGATCGACTGCACGATCTGCTCGGGACACGAGCGGTTGGGGCAGCGCATCTGCACCTCACCGTCCGGCTGGACGACCGGGGTGCCGCACACCGGGCACCGCTCCGGCATCGCAAACGGCACCTCGCTGCCGTCACGGTCCTGCGTCAGCGGGGCCACGACCTGCGGGATGACGTCCCCTGCCCGCTGAATCACGACCCGATCACCGACACGCAGATCCTTGCGGGCAATGTCTTCGTGGTTGTGGAGGGTCGCGCGGCTGACGGTCACGCCGCCGACCTCGACCGGGTCCATTACGGCGAACGGCACGAGCGCCCCGGTCCGGCCGACGTTGACGCGGATCTCGCGCAGGTAGGTGGTCGCGGTGGTCGGTGCGAACTTGTAGGCGACGGCCCAGCGCGGAGCGCGGGCGACCGCACCGGCGGCGGCCTGGGCCGAGAGGTCGTTGAGCTTGACGACCGCGCCGTCGATGTCGAAGTCGAGCTCGGCCCGCCGCTCCTCCCAGCGCGCGCACGCCGCGGCGGCCTCGTCGATGCCCGTGCAGAGGGTGATGTCGCCATTGACAGGCATCCCCGCCGCGCGCAGCCACCCCAGCAGCTCCAGCTGGGTTCCCGACTCCAGGCCGGCCACGCCGCCGACGCCGTAGGCCCACATCGACAGCGGGCGTTCCGCGGTCACGCGGGGGTCGGTCTGACGCAGGCTCCCGGCGGCGGCGTTGCGCGGGTTGGCGAAGGTCGGCAGGCCCGCCGAGGCCCGCGCGGCGTTGAACTCCGCGAACGCCGCCAGCGGGAGATACACCTCGCCCCGGATCTCGACGACCGGCGGCGGGTCGTCCAACGTCAGTCGTGCCGGGATCACCCCGATCGTGCGCAGATTCTGCGTGACCTCCTCGCCGACGGTGCCGTCGCCGCGGGTGGCTCCGCGGACAAACCGCCCGCGTTCATAGGTCAGCGAGATCGCCAGACCGTCGATCTTCGGTTCGACGACGAAGTCGTCGGGCGCATCGTCACGTCCGGCCGATCGCAGGGCGTCCCGGAGCCGTCGGTGCCACTCGACCAGCTCGTCGGCGCCGCGCGCGTTGGCCAGGCTGAGCATCGGCTCGCGATGGGTCACCGGCGAGAACTGGGTCGCGACGGGCGCCCCGACCCGCTGGGTGGGCGAGTCGGGCGTCACCAGGTCGGGATGCGCGGCCTCCAGTGCCTCGAGCTCGCGCATCCATCCGTCGTAGACCGCATCGTCGACCGTCGGCTGGTCGTGGACGTAGTAGTCCACCCCGGCCTGGGTGATCAGCGCGCGCAGCTCCTCGATGCGGGCCGACGGAACGGTCATGGCGTCTCGCGCAGCACCCGGTTGAGATCGGCGACCGTGTCGCACGTGATGTCCGGCCGCACGGCGGCAAGGTCTTCGCCGCCGAAAAAGCCCCACGTGACGGCGACGGTGACCATGCCCGCCCGCTGGCCGGCCTGGATATCGAACGGCGAGTCCCCGATGTAGCAGGCTCCGTCGACCGTGCGTCCGAGGCGCTCGAGCGCACGCCACAGCGGCTCGGGGTCGGGCTTGTGCCGCTCGGAGTCGTCGGCGGTGACGACGATGTCGAAATACCGGCCGACGTCGAGACTCCGAAACGCGAGATCGACGGCGTCGCGCGACTTGGAGGTGACCAGCCCGAGCTGGCGTCCGTCATCGGTCAGGGTCTGCAGCAACTCGCTGATGCCGTCGTACGAGGCGATCAGTTCCGCGGTATGGGCGTGGTTCCATTCCCGGTAGACCCGGTACAGCTCGTCGGCGTGGTCCGGGGAGAAGGCGTGCATTTGTTCGAGCAGCGGCTTGCCGACGTTCGCCACGAGGCGGTCGTCCGACAACTCCTGGCCGAGCACGGTCCGCACGGCGTGGCGATGCGATTCACGGATCAGCACCACCGTATCCACGACCGTACCGTCGAGGTCGAACAGGATCGGGTCGAAGCCCGGACTCACGCCGGCTCCTCGCGATGGCCCAGTCCCGAATCGGCGAGCAGCATGCGCAATGCGTCCATCCCTTGTTCGTCGGTCAGCTCAAAATGCAGCGGCGACACCGAGATCTCCCCGTCATCGATCGCCGCGAAGTCGGTCCCGTCCTCGCGGTGGTAGCCCGGAGGAACACCGTAGATCGCATAGCGCCGACGCGGGCCGTCGGTCCCCTCGAGGACCAGCTCGTCGTGGTAGATGCGCCGACCGAGCCGGGTCACCCGCGCGCGTGGGGGCGTCGTGCCGGGGCGGGCCGGGGCGTTGACATTCAGCAGCACCTGACGCGGGAACCGATGCTCGGTGATCAGGGGAAACAGGCGCGGCACGAAATCGCAGACCGCGGAGAAATCGTAGTTGCGGGCCTCCCAGCGCTCGTCGGCGGGGCCGCTGTGCTGCTGGGATACCGCGATGGCGGGCCACCCGAGCAGGACGCCCTCGAGCGCGGCCGCGACCGTTCCGGAGTAGGTCACGTCGTCACCGAGATTGACGCCCATGTTGATGCCACTGACGACGACGTCCGGCACGGCACCGACCAGGCCGAGCACCGCGAACCGGACGCAATCGACCGGTGTCCCGTCGGTCGCGTACGCGATGCTGCCGTCCTCGAGCTCGACCTGCTCGACGTGCAGCGAGGTATGCACGGTGATGCCCCGCCCGATGGCGCTGCGGTTGCGGTCGGGGGCGATCACGCTGACCTCGCCGACCTCGTCGAGGGCGCGTTTGAGGGCCAGTAGGCCAGGCGAGAAGACGCCATCGTCGTTGGTGACCAGGATGTGCGTCATTCGGCAGCCCCGAGTATAGGGCCGGCGGTCGTCGCCCCCGGATAGCGGACGCCGACGAGCACCAGCGGATGCGCAGGAGCGGTCCGCCCGGCGGCGGAGCGCGGCGCGCCCCGCACGAGCGCGTCCATGTCGTCGACCGGCCGGCTGCCGCGGCCGATTTCGAGCATCGTCCCGACCAGGATCCGCACCATGTTGCGCAGGAACGCATCGGCCTCCACCCCGAATACGAGCTCATCCCCGCGCTGCTCCCACCGGCACCGGAACAGCGTCCGGTTGAAGAACACGTGGTCGGTCTTGGTGGGGGTGAACGCCGTGAAATCGTGCTTACCGACGCAGGTGGTCGCGGCCTGATTCATCGCCGCCAGGTCGAGCGGCTGCGGATGGTGCAGCACGCGCCGGCGCCGCAGCGGCGACCGGGGTCCCACGAGCACCCGGTATTCGTAGCTGCGCGACAGCGCACTGCGGCGGGCGTCGAAGCCCGGCGGGGCGTCACTGATCGTCCGTACCGCGATGTCGTGCGGGAGGACGCCCGCCAGGCTCTTTGCGACCCGGCGCAGGTCGACGCCCGAGTCGACCGCAAACGACGCCACCTGCCCCGAGGCGTGCACGCCGGCGTCGGTGCGCCCGGCGACGCGCAGATCGACGGGCACCCGCAGCACGAGCCCCAGCGCGCGACGCAGCTCCCCCTCACAGGTCCGACGCTCCGGCTGCTCGGCCCACCCCGAAAAGCGGGTCCCGTCGTACTCGATGTCGAGCCGGATAATCCGCATCTAGCCGAGTTCCGGGATCAGGATCGCGCCTTCCCGAAGGTCCTGTTCCGCGCGGGTCCGCGCGAGCTGCCCGACCAGGTCCCGGGCGCCGTCCAGGGCCAGGGCGGCGACCGCCGCGTCGAACGCGTCCTGGTTGTTCTCTGCCACGCGTGCCAGGTCCCCAAACGCGCCGGCGTGGAGCGCGATGACCTCGGTGCGGAAGGCCGCACCGGTGACGCCGACGGCATCGGGTGCCAGGAGCCGCGCCAGGGCCCGCGGGAACACCTCGACGGCAACCGGCAGCCGCGGCACATCGAACGGCCACACCGTCACCCCGCAGTCGCACAGGACCAGCAGCTCCGGCATGCCGAGCAGCGACTGCGCGCCGACGCTCCCTGGGCCGCTCACCTTGAAGAACGAGCTCGGATGCGCACCCGGGATGTCGAGCTCCTGTTCGGTGCGGCGAAACGCCGCGCCCGCCGCGACGGGCCGCCGGCGCACCCCCGGGCCCCAGAAGGGTTCGGGCAGCTCACGCACGAAGCGCGGATGCTGTTCGGCCTGACGGGCGGCCCACCGCCACAGCTCACCCGCGGAGCGCATCCCCTGCGCGTCAAGGAACCAGGCGGGGGCGGAAAAGCAGAAGTCGAGGCCGATGACGGTATCCGGCTCCTCGAAGACCAACTCGGCCAGGCGGGCCGCGGTCTCGGCGCGGCCACGCCCCGTCTCGAGCGCCACCAGCCGGCCGCCTTCGGCGACCGCAAGCCAAATGGCGCGGGCGGCCGTCCGAGGGTCAGCCGCCCCGCTCCAATCGACCCCGACGCAGCGCCGGGGACCCACGGTCCTAGGCGGCGGTGGTGTTCGCCGGCTCGCGCGTCAGCTCGAGCAGCACCATCTCGGCCGCGTCACCCTGACGCGGACCGAGCTTGAGCGTGCGGGTGTAGCCGCCGTTAACGTCCTGGAACGCGGGAGCGATCTCGTTGAACAGGCGGTACGTGACGTCCTTGTTGCGCAGCAGCGCGATCGCCTGACGACGGGCATGCAGGGTGTCCTGCTTGCCCAGGGTGATCGCCTTCTCGGCGACGCTACGGGCCAGCCGGGCCTTCGGGGCCGTCGTCTGGATACGCCCGTGCGTCAGCAGCGCCGTCGCGAGGTTCGCGCCCATCGACTTGCGGTGGGAGCTGGTGCGGTTGAGCTTGGGGCCTGAGCGCTGATGGCGCACGGTACGTCTCCTTGTGAACGGCGGGTGCTACTCGGCGCGCAGGCTCAGACCATGCGCTGCGAGGTTTTCCTTGACTTCTTCGATCGACTTCTTACCGAAGTTCGGGATGGCCGACAACTCGTCCTCGGTCTTCGACACGAGGTCGCCGATGGTCTCGACGCCCACGCGCTTGAGGCAGTTGTAGGAACGGACACCCAGTTCGAGCTCTTCGATCATGATGTCGTGGAGGTTGCCGCCGGGGCGCTCCTCCTCGGGCTCGGGCTGGCCGAGCGTCTTGACGACATCGGGGTCGGCGAAGAGCGCCAGGCGGTGGATCAGGGTCTCGGCGGCTTCGGCGACGGCGGCGCGCGGATCGATGCTGCCGTCGGTCTCGACCTCGAGGATCAGCTTGTCGTAGTCGGTACGCTGGCCGACACGGGCCGACCCCACCTCGTAGCGGACACGCCGCACCGGCGAGAAGTTCGAGTCGACGGGGATCACGCCGATCACCGTGTTCGGCCCCTTGTTGCCCTCGGCCAGGACATAGCCGCGGCCGCGGGAAATCGTGAGGACCATCTCGAGCTTGGCGTTCGCCGACAGGTTGGCGATCTCGAGCTCCGGGTTGAGGATCTCCAGATCGGCGGGGCAGCTGATGTCGCCGGCGGTGACCGGACCGGCCGTGGCCTTGGACAGCTCGACCTCGATCTCGGCGACCTCACCGTGGAGCCGGCAGACCAGCCCACGCAGCGCCAGGATGATGTCGGTTACGTCCTCGCGGACGCCCGGCACGGCGGTGAACTCGTGCTGCACGCCCTCGATGCGCACCGACGTCACGGCCGCGCCCTCGAGTGAGGACAGCAGCACGCGTCGCAGCGAGTTGCCGAAGGTGTGGCCGAAACCGCGGTCCAGCGGCTCAACCTCGAAGATGCCGAGCGTGTCGGAGACAGGCTCGTAGGTCATGCGCGGTGACTGCTCGTCAATCACGAATCGTTCCTTGTTGTCCGGCGCCGGCCGGATGTACTACCGACGCAAATTGCCCGGTGGCATCGGCTCCCGGGCCGCGTCGAGGCCCGGGTACCATCGCCAGTCGGGATGCTTACTTCGAGTACAACTCCACGATCAGCTGTTCACGCACGGGCGTGTCGATCTCGCTGCGCTCGGGGAAGCGCAGAATCTTGCCGGTCAGGGAGTCGTGGTCCGCCTGCAGCCACGGGGCCAGCGACGACACCATCTCGGTGTTCTGACGGATCTGGGGCTCCGAGCCGGACTCGGGGCGAAGGCTGATCACGTCGTCGGGCCGGACCTGATAGCTCGGGATGTCGACCTTGCGGCCGTTCACCAGGAAGTGTCCGTGGCGCACCAGCTGGCGCGCCTCGCGACGCGACGAGGCGAAGGCGAGCCGGGTCACGACGTTGTCCAGACGCATCTCGAGCAGGCGCAGCAGGTTCTCACCGGTGATACCCGGCTGACGGCTGGCCTTCTCGTAGTACGTGCGGAACTGCTTCTCGAGGATCTGGTAGTACCGGCGCATCTTCTGCTTCTCGCGCAGCTGCAGCAGGTACTCGCTCTGGCGGATGCGGCCACGACCGTGCTCACCGGGTGGGTACGGGCGCGTGGTGACCGCGCACTTGGGGGTGTAGCAACGGGCGCCCTTGAGGAAGAGCTGTTCCCCTTCGCGGCGGCAGAGCTTGCAGACTGATCCTGTATCGCGTGCCATCTCGTATGACCTCTAGACCCGGCGCCGCTTGCGAGGACGGCAGCCGTTGTGGGGAACGGGGGTCACATCCGTGACGGAAGTCACCTCGAGGCCGGCGGCCTGGAGGGAACGGATCGCGGTCTCCCGTCCCGAGCCGGGGCCCTTGACGTAGACGTCGACCTTCTGAAGACCATGCTCCATGCCCTTCTTGGCCGCCGCGTCGGCGGTGACCTGGGCGGCAAAGGGAGTGCTCTTACGCGAACCCTTGAAGCCGGCCGATCCGGCCGTCTCCCAGGCGATCACGTTGCCTTGCTTGTCCGTCAGGGTGACGATCGTGTTGTTGAACGACGTCTTGATATGCGCCTGACCGACAGCGATGTTCTTCCGCACGCGCCGACGACTGCGGCCGCGGGTGACCTTCTGGCGAGACATGGACCCCTTTACTTCTTCTTGCGCTGTTTGCCGACGGTCTTCTTCGGACCTTTTCGGGTGCGCGCGTTGGTCTTGGTGCGCTGCCCGCGAACCGGCAGCGAACGCCGGTGGCGCAGACCGCGGTAGCAGGCGATCTCCATCAGCCGCTTGATGTCGTTCGCGCGCTCACGACGAAGGTCACCTTCGACCATGAGCGACTTCTCGATGACATCGCGCAGGCGCCCGACTTCCTCTTCGGTGAGGTCACGGACGTAGGTGTCGCGATTGATCCCGGTCTCGTCGAGCACCTTGTTCGCCGTGGGGCGACCGATGCCGTAGATGTAGGTGAGACCGATCTCGACCCGCTTTTCACGGGGAATGTTGACTCCGGCGATACGTGCCATCAGCCCTGCACCTGCTTGTGGCGGGCGTTCGGACAGATGACCATCACCTTGCCGTGCCGACGAATGACGCGGCACTTCTCGCAAATCGGCTTCACCGAAGGGCGAACCTTCACAGCAATCCCCCGTACTGACGACATCCGGCCCATGCCGGATGCAGGGTCGTAGAAACGCTCGCGGCAGACTCTCCGCGAGCGGCCGCGCATACTAGCACGCCACAGCCGGTCATACGGCACCCGCATCCGGACCCCCGGTGAGGATCCGCGGGCCCGACGCGGTGATCGCGACGGTGTGTTCCCAGTGGGCCGACAGCGTGCCATCTTTGGTCGTCACCGTCCATCCGTCCGGTCCCAGCATCACGTCCGGGCCCCCGGCGTTGACCATCGGCTCGATGGCGATCACCAGGCCTTCGACGAGCGGTTCGCCGGTTCCGGGGGTCCCGAAATTCGGGACGTTGGGCGGCTCGTGCATTGCGCGCCCGACACCGTGCCCGACGAGACTCTCCACACAGGAGAATCCGGCCGCCTCGACGACGGTCTGCACGGCGTTGCCGATGTCCCCCAGATGGTGGCCGACCCGCGCCGCGGCAATCCCGGCCGCCAGCGATTCACGCGTCACCTGCGAGAGCCGCAGGGCCTCGATGTTGCCGGTGCCCACGACGTACGTCCGGGCCGCGTCGGAGACCCACCCGTCGAGAACGGCGCCGCAGTCGATCGAGATCAGATCGCCGTCCACCAACGCGTAGTCGCGCGGGATGGCGTGCACGACCTCCTCATTGACCGACGGGCAGATCGTCGCCGGGAAGCCGTGGTACCCCTTGAACGCCGGGGTGGCGCCGGCCTCGCGGATCACCTGCTCGGCAATCGCGTCCAGGTCGGCCGTGGTGACACCGGCCGCGACGGCCGCGGCCATTGCCTCATGTGCCCGGGCGAGAATGGCCCCCGAGGCGGCCATCGCATCGATCTCCCCGGGGGTCTTCAGCACCCCGGTGGATCCGCGCGCGGGGCCGCCCAAGGCCCTAATGGCCCGCGACGGCCGACGTGATCTGGCCATAGACCTCGTCCTGGGACTGTTCGCCGTTGACGGCCCGCAACAGGCCGCGCTCGGCGTAGTAGTCGATCAGGGGTGCGGTGCTCTGCTCGTAGACGTTCAGCCGGTTCTCGACCGCCTCGGCCCGGTCGTCGGCGCGCTGGTAGAGGTCGCAGTCGCCGATCGCTTCGCAGGCGGCGTCGCGCACATGGGGGGCGAACACCTCGTGCCAGGAACGGCCGCAGGTGCGGCAGATCCATCGCCCGGCCAGGCGGCGGATCAGCTCGTCGCGCGAGACCTCCAGCGACAGCACGGCATCGAGCGGCGCGTCGAGTTCGGCGAGCGTCTGGTCGAGCGCCTGGGCCTGGGCGAGCGTCCGCGGGAACCCGTCGAGCAGGAAGTCGTCCGCGCCCGGGTTGAGCCGTTCGCGGATCATTCCGATCACGACCTCGTCCGGGACGAGGTCGCCGGCGTCCATGTAGCGCTTGGCCTCGAGGCCGAGCGGCGTGCCCGCGCCGACCGCCTCGCGCAGCAGGTCACCGGTGGCCAGATGGGTGAGGTGGAGATCGGACTTGAGGCGGTCGGCCTGGGTGCCCTTGCCGGCGCCGGGAGGTCCGAGGAAGACGAGGCGAGCTATCGGAGGAACCCTTCGTAGGAGCGCATCATCAGCTGAGCCTCCATCTGACGGATGGTGTCGAGCGCAACACCGACGACGATCAGGATGGACGTTCCGCCGAGCACGCCGAAGAACACATTCGACTGCGGAAGGAACTTGAAGACGATGCTTGGCAGCGCCGCGATCAGGGCGAGGTAGACCGCGCCCGGCAGCGTCAGCCGCGTCAGCACGCGATCCAGGTACACGGCCGTCGGGCGCCCCGGGCGCACGCCGGGGATGAATCCGCCGTACTTCTTGAGGTTGTCCGCCTGCTCGACCGGGTTGAACACGATCGCCGTATAGAAGTAGGTGAAGACGACGATCAGCAGCGACTCGAAGATGATGTAGTACCACGAGCCCGGGGCCAGGAAGTTGGAGATCGACTGGAACACCGAGCCGCGGCCGACGAACGTCGTGATGGTCGCCGGCAGGATCACGACCGACGACGCGAAGATGACGGGGATCACGCCAGCCATGTTGACCCGCAACGGCATGTAGGTCTGACCGCCGGTCGTCATGCGGCGCCCGACCATCCGCTTGGCGTACTGGATCGGGATCCGGCGCTGGCCCTCGCTGATGAACACGACCCCGACCACGACCCCGAGCGCGATCAGGGCGATCACGATCTGGGTCAGGGGCTGGAGCGTCAGCCACGCCGAGACGCCGGACGGAATCGCGGCCACGATGTTGGCGAAGATGATCAGCGAGATCCCGTTGCCGATTCCCCGCTGCGTGATGAGCTCGCCCAGCCACATCACCAGGGTGGTCCCGGCGACGAGGCTGATCATGATGACGTAGAACTTCGCCGTGGTGAGGCCCGGAAGCCCGCTCTGGGACTTGAAGTACAAGACATAGGCGACCGACTGGAGTGCCGCCAGCGCCACGGTGAAGTAGCGGGTGTACTGAGTGATCTTCTGCTGGCCGGCCTCGCCCTCTTTCTGGAGTTCCTCCAGGCGCGGAATCACGACCGTCAGCAGCTGCAGCACGATGCTCGCGGTGATGTACGGCATGATGCCGAGCGCGAACAGCGAGAACCGTGTCAGCGCGCCGCCGGCGAACAGGTTCAGCAGGCCGACCAGGCTCGACCCGTTCTTGTTGATCGCGCTCTGGATCGCCGCCGTGTTGACACCCGGCACGGGGACGTACGCCCCGAGCCGGTAGACGAACAGGATGAACGCGGTAAAGCCGATCTTCTTGCGCAGGTCCGGAGAACCGAGCGCGGTGAGCATCGACTTCAGCACGGCGTGCTACCCCTCAGTTCCGATGACCTCGGCGGTACCGCCCGCGGCTTCGATCTTGGCCTTGGCGGTCGCCGAGAAGGCGTTGGCCCGTACGGTCAGCGCGCGATCGAGCTCGCCTTCGGCCAGGATCTTCACCGGCCAGGCACGATGGCTGTTGTTCTTGACCAGTCCACGCGCCTCGAGGGCGGCGATGTCGACCACCGTGCCGGCGTCGAACACGGTCAGCTGACCGACGTTCACCGGGATCGTGTGGGTCCGGAACGGACCGAACGGCATCGACTTCTTGTGGTTCGGCCCACGGAGCTTGGCCTGCTGCATGTACACCGGGATCTGGCCGCCGATGTAGCCGGGACGGACGCCGCCGCCCGAGCGCGCACCGAGGCCCTTGGTACCGCGACCGGACGTCTTGCCGGTGCCCGAACCCGGACCACGGCCGATGCGCTTGCGACGGTGGCGCGAGCCGGGACGGGGCGCCAGGGATTCCAGGCGAACCTCGTTCGGATCGACGGGCGTCAGTTCATCAGTCGTCATCGCGCAGCTCCTCAACACTTACCATCGACGCCACAATGCGCAGCATTCCACGCAGCTGGGGCGAATCCTCGTGCTCGACCGTCTGGCCGATCTTCCGCAGACCGAGCGCCCGCAGCGTACCGCGGTGGCGCTGCTGAGTCCCGATCACCGATCGGGTCTGGGTCACGCGAAACCGGCTCATGCGGCGTCCTCGGCAACGGCTGCGGCCTTCGGCGTCGATCCGAGCATCTCGCCCACGCGCTTACCGCGCAGTTCGGCGACCTCTTTCGGCGTCCGGAGCTGCTTGAGCCCGTCCACCGCGGCGGTCACCAGGTTCTGCGGGTTGCTGGACCCGAGCGACTTGGAAAGGATGTCGTGGATACCCGCCAGCTCGAGCACGGCGCGCACACCACCGCCGGCGATGACGCCGGTACCTTCGGCGGCCGGCTTGAGCAGGACGCGCCCGGCACCGTGGCGACCGATCACCTCGTGGGTGATCGTCGTCTTGTACTTGGGCACGCGGAACAGGTTCTTCTTGGCGTCATCCACGGCCTTCTGGATGGCAACCGGCACCTCGTTGGCCTTCCCGTGACCGACGCCAACGGTGTCGACTTCGTTCCCCACGACCACGAGCGCCGAGAATGAGAACCGCCGACCGCCCTTGACCACCTTGGCCACGCGATTGACCTGCACGACACGCTCGTTGAGTTCGAGCCCATCGGAATTGACTTTCGGCTTACGACGCCGTTCGGCCACGAACCCCGCCCCTTCCTAGAAGACCAGGCCCGCTTCGCGGGCCGCCTCTGCGAGCGACTTCACGCGCCCGTGATACTTGTAGCCGCCACGGTCGAACACGACCGTCTCGACCCCGGCAGCGCGTGCACGTTCTGCAAGCAGACGACCGACTTCGGTCGCTGCCGGACCCTTGGCGAGTCCACGCAGTTCGGCCTCCGTCGATCCGGCGGCAGCCAAGGTGTGACCCTTGGTGTCGTCGATGATCTGCGCGTAGATGCGCAGGTTGGAGCGCGAGACACACAGGCGCGGACGCGCCGGGGTCCCGGTGATCTTGGTGCGCAGTCGGCGATGACGCCGGGTGCGCTTTTGTTCTGGCGTGAGCTGACCCATGGTTATGCCCTCTTACCGACCTTGCGCCGAATCTCTTCGCCGGCGTACCGGATGCCCTTGCCCTTGTAGGGCTCGGGAGGCCGGACTTCGCGAATCTGGGCAGCAATCTGCCCGACGGCCTGCTTGTCAATGCCGCGCACCACAATCTGCGTGGCCACGGGAACCTCGAAGGTAATGCCCTCGGGCGGATCGATCGCGACGGGGTGGGAGTACCCGACCGCCAGCTCGAGGGACTTGCCCTTGAGCGCGGCACGATACCCGACGCCGACCAGTTCGAGTTCCTTACTGAATCCATCGGTGACGCCGGCGACCATGTTGGCCACGAGCGTGCGCGTCAGGCCGTGCAGCGCGCGGTGCGGTCCGCGGTCGGTGGGGCGGGTCACGCGCAGCTCGCCGTCGGCCTGCTCGATCGCAATCGGCTGGACGACGGTGTGCGCAAGCTCGCCCTTCGGTCCGGAGACCGTGACGTGCTGCCCGGAGATTTCGATGTTGACCCCGTCTGGGACGGGGATCGGTGCGCGACCGATGCGGCTCATGAGTGTCCTTGCCTCGTCCTCGTCCTTACCACACCGTGCAGATCAGCTCGCCACCGACACCGCGGCGGCGGGCCTCCTGCCCGGTCAAGAGCCCCTGCGAGGTCGACACCACCGCGATGCCCATGCCGCCGAGCACGCGCGGCAGGTCCTCGCTGGCCAGGTACACACGACGGCCCGGCTTGGACTGGCGGCGGATGCCCGAGAGCACCCGGCGACGATCCTTGTCGTACTTCAGGCGCACGGTCAGGTCGCGGCCGTCCACCTCGAAGCCGGAGATGTAGCCCTCGTCCTGGAGCACCTGGGCGACGGACAGCTTCATCTTGCTGGTCGGCATCGTCACCGAATCGTGCAGCGCGAGGTTCGCGTTGCGCAGACGGGTGAGCATGTCGGCGATGGGATCGGTCAGCATGCCTACCAGCTCGCCTTCGTCATTCCGGGGACCACGCCGGCATGCGCCTGCTCACGCAGACAAATGCGGCAGAGCCCGAACTTCCGGAAGACCGCGCGCGACCGACCGCACCGCATGCAGCGGCTGTATTTCCGGGTCGAATACTTCTGTGGACGCGCCGACTTGACGCGCAGGCTGGTCTTCGCCAACTCCAGGCTCCTCAGGTTCTCTCTAGCGCTTCTTGCCCCGCATCGCTCCGCGCTTGCGCATCTTGCGCCGGCGCCGGGCGGCGAGTTCTTCTGCCGAATATCCCTCGGTCCGGAACGGCATACCCAAGGCCCGCAGCAACTCGCGCGCCTCTTCGTCCGTCTGGGCCGTCGTCGTGATCGTGACGTTGAGGCCACGGACACTGTCGATGCGGTCGTAGTCGACCTCGGGGAAAATGGTCTGCTCGCGCAGGCCGAGATTGTAGTTGCCGCGACCGTCGAAGGCTTCGGGGTTCACGCCCCGGAAGTCGCGGATCCGCGGGAGCGCGATCGCCGTCAGGCGGTCGTAGAACTCCCACATGCGGTCTCCCCGCAGGGTCACCTTGCAGCCGATCGCCATGCCCTCGCGCAGCTTGAACTGTGCGATCGACACGCGTGCGCGGGTGATGACCGGACGCTGGCCGGCGATGATCGCCAGTTGCGCAACGGCCTCGTCGAGGGCCTTCGCATTCTGCTTGGCCTCACCGACGCCCATCGACAGGGTGATCTTCTCGATGCGCGGCAGCTGCATCGACGAACCGTAGGAGAACTGCTCCTGCAGCTGCGCCCGCACGTCGCTCTCGTAGAAGTTCTTGAGCCGCGGCCGTGCCGCGGTCGTCGTGTTCTGGTCGTCGCTCATCGCGCTAGTCAATCTGCTTTCCGCTTCGCACGGCGACGCGCACGCGCGTTCCGTTCTTGTCCTCGAAGCGCACCCGCGTCGGGAGCTTGGTCTCGGGGTCCACCAGGGCCAGGTTGGACAGGTGGATCGGGGCCGGCTTCTCGATGATGCCGCCCGGGTCATCCGGCGGGCGCGGCTTGGTGTGACGCTTCATGATGTTCAGTCCCTCGACGACTGCACGCTCGTCGGCGGGCCGGACCTCAAGCACCGTACCGGTCTTGCCCTTGTCTTTGCCCGAGATCGCGATGACGGTGTCGCCCTTCCTGATCCGCGCAGGCATTAGAGCACCTCCGGGGCCAGGCTGATGATCTTCATGAAGTCCTTGTCGCGCAGTTCGCGGGCCACCGGTCCGAAGATGCGGGTGCCACGCGGGTTCTGAGCGGCGTCGATGATGACGGCGGCGTTCTCGTCGAAGGAGATGAACGTGCCGTCGTTACGGCCGTGCGCCTTTTTTGTGCGCACGATGACCGCCTTGACGACGTCGCCCTTCTTGATTGCGCCGTTTGGCGTCGCGGCCTTGACGGTGGCGACGATCACGTCACCCACCGTGGCGTAGCGACGCCGCGATCCGCCCAGCACGCGGATGCACAGGATCTCCCGGGCACCGGTGTTGTCGGCAACGCGCAGCCGGCTTTCGTTCTGGATCATCCTTGTCCCTTACTTCGCGCGCTCGATGATCTCGGCCAGCCGCCAGCGCTTCTGCTTGGACAGCGGTCGAGTCTCGATGATGCGGACCAAGTCACCGATGCCGGCTTCGTTGCGCTCGTCATGGACGTGCAGCTTGTTGGAGCGGCGGACGGTCTTCTTGTACATGGGGTGCGAGGTCTGACCGTCGATGCGGACAGTGACCGTCTTGTCGCGAGCGTCGCTCACGACCACTCCCTGACGCACCTTACGGCGCGCGACGAGCTCTTGCGGGGAATCAGACACCGGCGGCCTCCTGCTCCTGGGCGATTTCGCGGGCACGGGCGACCGTCAACAGACGGGCGATGTCGCGCTTGCGTGCGCGGATCTCGGCCGTGCGCTCGAGTGCCCCCTGGGCGTTCTGGAACCGCAGGTTGAACAGCGCCTCGCGGGCGTCGCGCAATCCCATTGCGATCTGCTCATCAGTGAGCTCGTTGACTTCGGTGCCCTTCACGATGACCTCACTGATCCTCACGCGTCACAAACTTGCACCGTACCGGCAGCTTCATCGCCGCCAGGCGCATGGCCTCACGGGCCAACGGCTCGGTCACACCCGACATCTCGAACATGATCATGCCGGGCTTGACGACCGCGACCCAGGTCTCCGGGGAGCCCTTGCCGGATCCCATGCGGGTTTCGGCAGCCTTCTTGGTGACGGGCAGGTGCGGAAAGATGTTGATCCAGATCTTGCCGCCACGCTTGATGCGACGGTTCATCGCGATACGGGCAGCTTCGATCTGACGGTTGGTGATCCACGCCGGCTCGAGCGACTTCAGACCGTACTCCCCGAAGTTGAGCTCGGTGTGCCCACGGGACAGACCCTCGCGACGGCCGCGATGTGCTTTGCGGTGCTTTGTCCGCCTCGGCATCAACATGGCTTAGCGACCTCCGCCCTGTCCGCCGCCCTGACCGCCACGCCCGCCACGGCCACCACCGCCGCCGCCGTCGGGACGACGGTCACGGCGCTGACGGCGCTGCGGCGGCGCGGAGTCGAGGTCGACCCGGCCGCGCGAGTCGGCGACACCCTCGGGGAGCACCTCGCCGCGGTTGATCCAGACCTTGACGCCGATCCGGCCGAAGGTGGTCTTGGCCTCGTGGAAGCCGTAGTCGATGTCCGCGCGCAGCGTGTGCAGCGGAACGCGACCGTCGGAGTAGTGCTCCGACCGCGACATCTCGGCCCCGCCGAGGCGGCCCGAGCACTGCACCTTGACGCCCTGGGCGCCGGACCGCATCGCCGAGGTCAGCGCACGCTTCATCGCGCGCCGGAAGCTGACGCGGTTCTCGAGCTGCTCGGCGATGGACTGTGCCACCAGCTTGGCGTCGAGTTCCGGACGCTTGATCTCGTTGATGTTGACCTGGATTGCCTTGCCGGTGATCCGGTTGAGCTCCTTGCGCAGCGCCTCGACCTCGGACCCGCTCTTGCCGATCACGATGCCCGGGCGCGCGGTGAAGATGTCCACCGTGAGCTTCTGGGCGTCCTTGCGCAGGTTGATCGCCGACAGACCCGCGTGGCTGAGCCGCCGCGTGATGTAGTCGCGCACCTTGCGATCTTCGTCCAGGTAGCTGGCGAAGTCACGCTCGGAGAACCAATTCGACCGCCAACCGGTGATGACACCGATGCGGAACCCGCCGGGATGAACCTTCTGACCCACTGTCCCTACTCTCCTCGCGAACCGGTGGACCGACCGCGCGAGGCGGGGGCGAGTCCGATGGTGATGTGGCAGGTGCGCTTGTTGATCGGCGTCGCGCGGCCCTGCGCCCGCGGACGGAACCGCTTGATCGTCGGGCCCTCGTCGACCGTCACCCGTGCGAGCACGAGATCCTGGACGTCGAGTCCGGCGTTGTGGTCCGCGTTGGCCATCGCCGATTGCAGGACCTTGCGGACCGGCTCGGCGGCGGCGTGCGTGTCGTAGGCAAGAATCGCCTGCGCCTCGGCAACGGACTTGCCCCGCACGATGTCCGCCACCAGGCGTGCCTTGCGTGCGGACGTGCGCACGTACTTGGCCGTGGCCGTCGTGCTACGGGTGTTCGTCGAAGTCGCCATCAGCGCATCTTGGCCGTACGGTCAGAACCGATGTGGCCGCGGTAGGTACGGGTCGGGGCGAACTCGCCGAGCTTGTGCCCGACCATGCTCTCGGACACGAACACGGGCACGTGGCGACGGCCGTCGTGGACGGCGATCGTGTGACCGACCATCTCGGGGAAGATCGTCGAGGTCCGCGACCAGGTGCGGATCATCTTCTTCTCGCCGGCACCATTCATCTGGTCGATGCGCTTCATGAGCCGCTCGTCGACGAACGGGCCCTTCTTGAGGCTGCGCCCCATCTAGCGACCCTCCGTGTGCTTGCCGCGCTTGCGTCCGCGGACGATGAACTTCTGGCTCGCCTTGCGCTTGTTGCGCGTGCGGTAACCATGTGTGGGCTTGCCCCACGGTGTGACCGGGTGACGCCCCGAGTTGGACTTGCCCTCGCCACCGCCGTGCGGGTGGTCGACCGGGTTCATGGCGGATCCGCGAACGGTCGGGCGGACGCCCTTCCAGCGGCTACGTCCGGCCTTGCCGCCGGTCAGGTTCTCATGCGTGACGTTGCCGACCTGGCCGATGGTCGCGCGGCACTCGAGGTGCACCTGGCGCATTTCGGACGAGGGCAGGCGCAGGGTGGCGTACTCGCCGTCCTTGGCCATCAGCTGGGCGCCGGTGCCGGCGGAGCGGCACAGCTGCCCGCCGCGGCCGATCTTCAGCTCGACGTTGTGCACGACCGTACCCGTGGGGATGTCGCGCAGTGCAAGGCTGTTGCCCGGCTTGATGTCGGCCCCGGGGCCGCTCATGACGGTATCCCCCACCTGCAGGCGCAGCGGAGCGAGGATGTAGCGCTTCTCGCCGTCGGCGTAGTTGAGCAGCGCGATGCGGGCGCTCCGGTTGGGGTCGTACTCGATCGAGGCGACCTTGGCGGGGATGCCGTCCTTCTTGCGCTTGAAGTCGATGATCCGGTAGCGGCGCTTGTGACCGCCACCGATGTGGCGGGTCGTGATGCGGCCGTTGTTGTTGCGACCACCGGTCTTCTTGACCGGCTCGAGCAGGGAGCGCTCGGGCGTGGATTTCGTGATCTCCTCGAAGTCGGAGGTCGTGATGAACCGGCGACCCGGCGAGGTCGGCTTATAGGTCTTGATGCCCATGCCTATGCACCCTCAAAAAGGTTGATGCGGTCGCCCGGCTGAAGCTCGACGATCGCCTTCTTCCAGCCCGGCCGGCGGCCGCGCGTGGAACCGCGGCGCTTCGGCTTGCTGCGGACATTGATGATCCGGACGTCGGTCACCGTGACGTCGAACTGCTCTTCGACGGCCTGTCGGATCATGGTCTTGTGGGCGTGCTCCAGGACGCGGAACGTGTACTGGTTGTGCGCCTCTACGAGACCGAAGCTCTTCTCGGACACGACCGGACGGATCAGCACCCGGCGGATGTCGTCACGCAATTCCGCGCTCATGCCGCATCCTCCCCGGCGGCCGCGCGCGGCTCGCCAATCGTCGCCAGGCGGTCCCATGAGGCGCGCTCGGTCAGGAGGCTGCGGGCCGCCATCACGTCGACGGTCTCCAGCTCCCACGACTCCAGCACATAGACGTCACGCAGATTGCGGAACGACTTGGCCAGGTTCGAATCGAGCTCCTCGACGACCACCAGCAGCGGCCGGGCGTGCAGGCCTTCGGGGGCCTTGGCCAGAAAGTCGGCCGCCGCCTTGGTCGACGGGGTCTCCCAGGGGGCGTCGACGACAGCCAGAGACCCGCGCTCCACGTGCGCCTTGAGCGCACTGCGCCAGGCCTGGAGCTGCACCTTGCGGTTGACCTTGCCGCCGTAGCTGCGCGGATGCGGGCCGAACACGACGCCACCGCCGACCCAGATCGGCGACCGGTTCGATCCGGCACGGGCGCGACCGGTGCCCTTCTGGCGCCACGGCTTGGCACCGCCGCCGCGGACATCCGAGCGGGTCTTGGTCGACGCGCTGCCGGAACGGCGCGCGGCGAGCTCCTGGGTGACGACCTCATGGATGAGGTGCGGCTTGATTTGCTGTTCGGCGAGGCCCGGGGCGAGCTCGAGCTCACCGGACGCGGTGCCTGCGGCGCCGAGGATCTGCACCGGGGTCATGCGGGCCTCACAATCACGATGCCGTTGCGGGCGCCGGGAACCGGACCCTTCACGAGCAGAATGTTGCGCTCGGGATCGGCGGCGACCACCTGCAGGCCGCGCTGGGTCACGGTGCGTGCCCCCATGTGGCCGGCCATGCGGACGCCCTTGAACACGTGTGAGGGGTACGCGGAGGCGCCGATCGATCCGGGCTGACGGATGTTGTGCGAGCCGTGGGACTTGGGTCCGCTGGCGAAGTTGTGGCGCTTGATGGTTCCGGCGAAGCCCTTGCCCTTGCTGGTGCCGGTGACCTTGACGATCTCACCGGGCACGAAGTCCTTGACCGTCACGACGTCGCCGACCGCCAGGCCCTCGCCCACGTCGGCGGGAGAGAACTCGTGGAGGTGGCGTACCGGCGGAGCCGAGGCCTTGCGCAGATGCCCGAGCTCGGGCTTGTTGAGCAGCTTCGGACGGACGTCGCCGAAGCCGAGCTGCACGGCCTCGTAGCCGTCGGTCGCCTCGGTCTTGACCTGGGTGACCGGGCAGGGGCCCGCCTCGATGACGGTCAGCGTCACGCGCGCCCCGTCCTCGGAAAAGATCTGGGTCATACCCAGCTTGCGTCCAATAATCGCCGGCATCTTCGGGCCTTACGCCTTGATCTCGATGTCGACACCGGCCGGAAGGTCGAGACGCATGAGCGAGTCGACCGTCTTCGGGGTCGGTGAATAGATGTCGATCAGCCGCTTGTGGGTCCGGATCTCGAAGTGCTCCCGCGAGTCCTTGTCCTTGAACGGGCCCTTGATGACGCAGTAGCGGTTGCACTCGGTCGGCAGCGGCACGGGACCGGAGATGGTCGCACCGGAGCGCTGCGCCGTCTCGACGATCTGCGACGCGCTGCGGTCGATCTGCTCGTGATCGTAGGCCTTAAGCCGAATCCTGATCTTGTTCTGCTGCACTCTGCGCCCTTCTAGAGGAAAGAAAACCCCGCCCTGCCCCATGACTGGGGCAGGGCGGGGTCGGACCTGCTCGCTGTGCTACTGAAGAATCTTGCTGACCACACCCGCGCCCACGGTGCGCCCACCCTCACGGATGGCGAAGCGCAGACCATCTTCCATGGCGATCGGCTGAATCAGCTCGATCTCCATCTCGGCGTTGTCGCCCGGCATGATCATCTCGACGCCCGACTCCAGCGTGCAGACGCCGGTGACGTCCGTGGTCCGGAAGTAGAACTGCGGACGGTAGCCGGCAAAGAACGGCGTGTGACGTCCGCCTTCGTCCTTGGACAGCACGTAGACGTTGGCGACGAACTTGGTGTGCGGAGTGATCGACTTCGGCTCGGCCAGGACCTGGCCGCGCTCGATATCCTCGCGCTTGACGCCGCGCAGCAGGCAGCCGACGTTGTCGCCAGCGCGACCCTCGTCGAGGAGCTTGCGGAACATCTCGACGCCGGTGACGACGGTGGTCTCGGTCTCGGGCTTCATGCCGACGATCTCGATGGTGTCGCCGACGTGCACGATCCCGCGCTCGACACGGCCGGTGGCGACCGTACCGCGGCCGGTGATCGAGAAGACGTCCTCGACCGGCATCAGGAAGGGAAGCTCGGTCTGGCGGACGGGCTCCTCGATGTACGTGTCTACGGCGTCCATCAGCTCGAGGATCTTCGCGGCGGCCTCGGGGTCGCCATTGAGAGCGTTCAGCGCCGATCCGGCGATCACGGGGATGTCGTCACCCGGGAACTCGTACTCGGACAGCAGCTCGCGGACCTCAAGCTCGACGAGCTCCAGCAGCTCGGGGTCGTCGACCATGTCGGCCTTGTTCAGGAACACGACGATCGACGGCACGCCCACCTGGCGGGCGAGCAGGATGTGCTCACGCGTCTGGGGCATCGGACCGTCAGCGGCCGATACGACCAGGATCGCGCCGTCCATCTGGGCAGCACCGGTGATCATGTTCTTGATGTAGTCGGCGTGGCCCGGGCAGTCGACGTGCGCGTAGTGGCGGTTGTCGGTCTCGTACTCGACGTGCGCCGTCGCGATGGTGATCCCGCGCTCACGCTCTTCCGGGGCGTTGTCGATCTGGTCGTACGCCACGAACGAGCCGGACCCATTGCGCTCATTGAGCACCTTGGTGATGGCCGCAGTAAGTGTGGTCTTACCATGATCGACGTGACCAATCGTTCCCACGTTCACGTGGGGCTTGGACCTATCGAACTTCTCTTTGGCCATCAAACACTCCTGTCAAGGCACTCGTGCCAAGCGGACCATCCGCAAGGCGTCGCTTCCGGACCACCGATTCTCAATCCCCGGCAATGAACGCGCGGCAAAATGCGCGCAGGTCGAACCGAGGGGTGCTCATTAGAGCCCGAGAAGAGTAGCGAGGGGCAGGCGTCGTCGCAAGGCCACCAGCGGCCCCTTCGACAGGACCTTACACCCGTCGCGGTCCCGGCCCAGCGCTAGCATCGACATCGTGAGCCTAGACCACCTGCTCGGACGCCTCCACGGGGAAATCGCCGGCTCGCTCCGGGCCGACGCAGCGACGTGCGAGGTGTACGCCGCGGATGCCAGTCTGTACCGCCGTCTGCCGCGTGCGGTTCTCCGCGCCGGGCACCCCGACGACCTCGCCGCCGCGATGTCGGCGGCCGCCGAATACGGCGTGCCGATCACGATGCGGGGCGCCGGTACCAGCCTCGCCGGCCAGAGCGTCGGGACGGGGCTGGTCGTCGACACCGGGGCGCTCGCCGACTGCAGCATCGATCCCGATGCGCGCACCGCCCGCGTCGGCCCGGGTCTCGTGCTCGACGATCTGAATCGCGCCGCCGCCGTCCACGGCCTGATGTTCGGACCGGATGTCGCCACGGCGAACCGCGCCACCCTCGGCGGGATGATCAGCAACAACTCCGCCGGCGCGCGGTCGATCGTCCACGGCCTGACGGCGGATCACGTTGTCGCGCTCGATGTCGTACTCGCCGACGGGACGTCTGCGACCCTCCGCCGCGGCGGCGGCGCGCCCGCGGTCCTGGAGGGCTGCCGCCCGCTCGCCGACGCCTGGTCCGGGCCCTCCCTGTTGCGACGCGTCTCCGGCTACAACCTCGATGCGCTTGCAGGCGCGCACCCGGACTGGCCGCGCCTTGTGTGCGGATCCGAGGGGACGCTCGCGCTGATCACCGGCGCGGAGCTCGCGCTGGTTCCGATTCCGGCGGCACGCGGGCTCGCCCTTCTGGGGTTCGCGGACGTCGACGCCGCCCTCGATGCCGTGACCGACCTGCTGCCGACCGGCCCGTCGGCGATCGAACTCATGGACGCCGCAATGCTCGATCCCGGCAACCGCGCACCGTTGACCTCCGGCCTGACCGGATTCGGGCGTGGTGCGGGAGCACTGCTGATGGTCGAGTACAGCGGCAGCGCCGACGAGGTGCGGGCCCGGGTGGCGGCGTTGCCGGATGGCCGTGCCGTCCTCGACGACGAAGGCCAGCGGACGGTCTGGGCCGTGCGGCGGGCGGGCATCGCGCGGGCGCTGCGCGGTCAGGGTTTGGTCGGACATCACGCCCCGACAGCCGATGCCGCGCCGCTGCCGTTCATCGAGGATCCGGCCGTGCCGCCCGCGCGGGTCGCCGCGTTCGCGCGCGAGGTGCGGCGCATCCTCGACGGCGAGGGACTACCGGCGGTCTGGTACGGGCACGCCAGCGTCGGATGTCTCCATATCCGACCACTGTTGGATCTGCGTGCGCCCGGGGCGGTGGCGCAGCTGCGGCGGATCGCCGAGGGCGTCGCCGACCTCGTCGTCGCCCACGACGGCTCTCTTTCCGGCGAGCACGGGGACGGCCGTGTGCGTGGCGAATTGCTGCCGCGGATGTATCCGCCCGCCACGATGCAGGCCTTCCGCGAGCTGAAGGACCGCCTCGACCCCGACGGCCTGCTCAACCCGGGCGTGCTGATCCGGCCCGAACCGCTCGACTCGGGCCTCCGGATCATGGTCGCCCCGCACCGTCCCGTCGTCGCCACGGCGATCTCCTTCGCCGACGACGGCGGCATCGCCCGGGCCGTCGAGGCCTGCAACGGCAACGGCGCGTGCCGCGCGCACCAGGGCGCGATGTGCCCGAGCTTCCAGGCCCTGGGCGACGAACGCCACGCCACCCGTGGGCGGGCCGTCCTGCTGCGGGCCGCCATCGAGGGGCGCCTCGAGGCGGGGCTCTCCGACGACGGCCTGCACGAAGCCCTGGCGCTGTGTCTCGGGTGCAAGGCGTGTGCGGCCGAATGCCCCGCGTCAGTCGACCTCGCGCGCCTGAAGATCGAGGCGCTCGATCACCGCTACCGGCGCACGGGCGTGCCGCTGCGAGTGCGCGCCTTCGGCGCCACTCACGGGCTTTTGGCGACGGGCGCCCGGGTCCCCCGCCTGGCGGCGCTGGGCACACGCATCGCCGGGCGCGCGCTCGGGCGCCGGCCGCCGGCCCCACGCCGCGCCTGGGCGCCGCCCAAGCCCCCCGACGGCCGCCCGGACGTCGCCCTCATGATGGACACCTTCACGCGCTATCTGCACCCCGAGGTGGGCGTCGCGGCGTTGGCGGTGTTCGCAGCGGCCGGAGCCCGCGTCGCCGTCGTGGATCCGGGCTGCTGTGGACGGGCCCAGTACTCGCAGGGGCGCCTCGCTGCCGCCCGCCGGCAGGTGCGTGGCGCCCTCGGACGCCTGGCGCCCTACGCGCTCGAGGGGGTTCCGATCGTGACCCTCGAGCCATCCTGCTGGTCGATGCTCACCGACGACGCCAAGCACCTGGTCGACGACCCGCGCACGGCGACGGTCGCCGCCGGGATCGAGACCTTCGAGCAGGCCCTGCTGCGCATCGGCGTCCCCGAGCTGCTCCCGCGGACGGGGACCGTCGTCGTGCACCGGCACTGCCACGACCGCGCCGGCGCGGGTCCGGACGCTCTGACGCAACTGGTCGGGTGCGTGCCCGACCTGGAGGTGGTCGACTCCGGGGCCGGGTGCTGCGGCATGGCGGGCGCCTTCGGCTACGCCCACCCGGAGCTGTCGCGCGCGATCGCCGCCGACCGGCTCGTGCCCGCCGCCCGTGCGGCCGACTTCGTCGTCGCCCACGGTTCGTCGTGCCGCCAGCAGGTCACGGAACTGGCCGGGCGGCCGGCCGTCCACCCGGCTGTGCTGATCGCGACCCAGCTGCCCTAGGCCGACCGCGGGCAACACGACGACGGGCCCGTGCGCGGCACGGGCCCGTCGTGAACACCCCCACAACCCCGCCCGCAGGCGAGGCCGATCAGGCCCCGGCGCCAACCTTGGCGCGGATCTCCTCGGCGATGTGCGCCGGGACGTCCATGTAGTTCTCGAACTGCATGGTGAACGTCGCACGCCCCTGCGTCGCCGACCGGACCGAGGTGGCATAGCCGAACATCTCCGAGAGCGGGACGCTCGCGTTGACGACCTCGAGTCCACCTGGACGCGGTTCCGTACCGGCGATGCGGCCGCGGCGCCGGGTCAGGTCGCCGACAACCGTACCGACGAACTCGGTCGGGGCGACAACCTCGACCGCCATCACGGGCTCGAGGATGACCGGTGAGGCGCGTTTGACGGCTTCCTTGAGCGCCATCGACCCCGCGATCTTGAACGCCATCTCCGACGAGTCCACGTCGTGGTACGAGCCGTCGATCAGCTGGACCTTGACGTCGACGATCGGATACCCGGCGACGACGCCCGACTCGAGCGCCTCCTTGATGCCGGCGTTCACGGCGGGAATGTATTCCTTGGGAATCGACCCACCGACGATCTTGCTCTCGAACAGGTAGCCGGCGCCGGAGTCGTTGGGCTCGATCGCGATGTAGACGTGACCGAACTGGCCGCGACCGCCGGTCTGACGGACAAAGCGCCCCTCGACCTTGTCGACGCGCTTGCGGACGGTCTCGCGGTAGGCGACCTGCGGGGCGCCCACGTTGGCGTCCACGCTGAACTCGCGCATGAGGCGGTCGACGATGATTTCCAGGTGCAGCTCACCCATGCCGGAGATCACGGTCTGGCCGGTCTCCTCGTCGGTGCGCACGCGGAAGGTCGGGTCCTCGTCGGACAGCCGGCCGAGCGCGGTCGCGAGCTTTTCCTGGTCCTGCTTGGTCTTCGGCTCGATGGCCAAGCCGATCACCGGCTCCGGGAACGTCATCTGCTCGAGCACGATCGGCGCGTTCGGATCACACAGCGTGTCGCCGGTGGTCGTGCTCTTGAGACCGACGGCGGCAACGATGTCGCCGGCGCCGACCGAGTCGACGTCCTCGCGGTGGTTGGCGTGCATCATCAGCAGGCGGCCGATGCGCTCCTTGCGGTCCTTGGTCGCATTGACCAGACCGGCACCGGATTCGATCGAGCCCGAGTACACGCGCAGGTAGGTGAGCCGACCGACGTACGGGTCGCTCATGACCTTGAAGGCCAGCGCCGCGAACGGCGCCGCCTCGCTCGACTCGCGGACGATGTGCTCGTCTTCCTTGCCGGGCACGATGCCGTCGGCCGGCGGGACGTCCAGCGGCGAGGGCAGATATGCCACCACGGCGTCCAGCAGCGGCTGCACGCCCTTGTTCTTGAACGACGACCCGCACAGCACGGGCGTCACCGTCGCGGCGAGGACGGCCTTGCGCAGGGCGACCGCGAGGCGCTCCGCGGTGATCTCCTCACCTTCGAGGTAGGCCTCGGCCAGATCGTCGTCGGCGTCGGCGACGGCCTCGATCAGGCGCTCGCGGGCGGCGTCGGCGGCGGCCTTGTACTGCTCCGGAACCGATGACTTCTCCTGGACGGTGCCCAGGTCGTCGGTGTAGATGATCGCCTCGTTCTTGACGAGATCGATCAGCCCGATGAACTCGGACTCGGCGCCGATCGGCATCTGGATCGGCACGGCGTTGGCGCCGAGCCGGTCGACCATCGTCTTGACGGCCTTGTCGAAGTCGGCCCCGATGCGGTCCATCTTGTTCACGAATGCGATGCGCGGCACGCCGTAGCTGTCGGCCTGGCGCCAGACGGTTTCCACTGCGGCTCCACGCCGGCGACCGAGTCGAACAGGGCGACCGACGCCGTCGAGCACGCGCAGCGAGCGCTCGACCTCGACGGTGAAGTCGACGTGGCCCGGGGTGTCGATGATGTTGATGCGGTGGTCGTTCCAGAAGCACGTTGTCGCGGCGCTGGTGATGGTGATGCCGCGCTCCTGCTCCTGCGCCATCCAGTCCATCGTCGCGCCGCCTTCGTGCACCTCACCCATGCGGTGGACGCGGCCGGTGTAGTAGAGGATCCGCTCCGTCGTGGTCGTCTTACCGGCATCGATGTGGGCCATGATGCCGATGTTGCGCACGCGCTCGAGCGGTACGCGCTTTGTCGCCGTCGACAAGAGTGTCTCCTTAAGTTCTCAACTGGCGCACGCGCCCGCAGGCGCACGCGTCAGACCGATCGAAATCGTGTCCCGATGCGGTTTGGACCGATGGGACCGCGCCCTACCAGCGGTAGTGCGCAAAGGCCTTGTTCGCCTGGGCCATGCGGTAGATGTCGTCCTTGCGCTTGTATGCGCCACCCTGTGAACCGAGCGCGTCCAACAGCTCGTTGGCGAGCCGCTCGCTCATCTGCTTCTCGCGGCGCTCCCGCGAGAACCCGACGATCCAGCGCACGGCGAGCGTCCGACCGCGGCGCGGCTGAACCTCGATCGGCACCTGGTAGGTGGCGCCACCGACGCGGCGGGACTTGACCTCGAGCATCGGGGTCACGTTCCGGATCGCCTCTTCGGTGACCTGCACCGGATCACGGCCGGTGCGCTCACGGATCCGTTCGAGGGCGTCATAGACGATGCGCTCGGAGGTCGACTTCTTGCCGTCCCGCAACACCTTGTTGATCAGCTGGGTGACCAGGGGGCTGTTGTGGACGGGGTCCGGGTCAAGCGGACGGCGGGTAACTACTGCGCGACGTGGCATTGGCTACTTCGATGCTTTGGCGCCGTACTTCGAGCGCGCTTGACGACGATTCGCGACACCGGCGGCATCGAGTGCTGCACGGATCACCTTGTACCGCACACCCGGGAGGTCCTTCACACGACCGCCACGGACGAGCACGACCGAGTGCTCCTGAAGGTTGTGCCCTTCACCGGGAATGTAGGTCGTGACCTCCACGCCGTTGGTGAGCCGGACACGGCACACCTTGCGAAGGGCCGAATTCGGCTTCTTCGGGGTGGTGGTGTAGACACGGGTGCAGACGCCGCGCTTCTGGGGAGCACCCCGCAGGGCGGGCGTCGAGGTCTTGGACGTCTTGGGCGTCCGACCCTTGCGGACGAGCTGGTTAATCGTTGGCACGAGCGCCTTTTGTCGCGTTGGAAATTAGTGCGTGGTCGGCCACCCGGTCCGAGCGGCTTCGGGACGTTAGCACACACTGAATGCTCCGATCGGCCCAAACGCAGCGCGATCTCGCCGGTCCAGTGTAACCGCCCCGACCGGGACCGCAACCGGTTCCGGCGGACGGGACGCACGGGGCCCCGGCAACGAATCGCCGGGGCCCCGTGGACACCGTTTTCGCTGGTTGGGGCCCGCACCGCGCAGGCGCCCGCCCGGTGCCGTTACTCGCCCTCGGGCGCCTCCGGCTCGAAGTGGTACGTCCCGCCCTCTTCCCCGATCGCCGGCAATGCGAAGCCGTCGTCGTCGAAGTCGCTGTACGGGGTGTCCAGGTCGAAGTCGAGCAGCACCGGCCCGCGCTGGGCCGATTCGATCTCGAGCTGGCGGTAGTGCCGGAGTCCGGTCGCAGCCGGGATGAGCTTCCCGATGATCACGTTTTCCTTGAGCCCGCGCAGGCGGTCGATCTTGCCTTCGAGCGCCGCGTCGGTGAGGACCTTGGTGGTCTCCTGGAACGATGCGGCCGACAGGAACGACTCGGTGGCCAGCGAGGCCTTGGTGATTCCGAGAATCAACGGCTCGTACGATGCCTGGGCGTCGTCGACCTCACGCTCGAGGTCGGCGTCGGTGCCGGTCCACTCCCCCGCTTCACGCGCCGCAAGCAGCTGCGCGAAACGCTCGCTCGCCGCGCGGGCGTTCTCGCGGAAGAGCACGGGCTTGTCGACCAGCTGACCGGGCAGGAAGTGCGTGATGCCCGGGTCTTCGATCCGCACCTTGCGCAACATCTGGCGCACGATGATCTCGATGTGCTTGTCGTTGATGTCCACGCCCTGCGACCGGTACACGTTCTGGACCTCGCGAACGAGGTATAGCTCGGTCTTGGTCGAGCGGTCGCGGTGAGCACCTGTCGGCAGCAGGAAGCGGCCGGGCACGACTTCCATGCCCTTGTCGAGGTGCGGTTCGGGACGGTCCGAGGGCAGCCGCAGCAGCCGCTCCGACTTGCCTGCCTCGGTCTCCACGTCGATCCGCAACCAGTGCTCGGTGCTCCCCTTGGGCGCCCGCTCGTGCGTGATCTTGGTGACCGTGCCCATGACGCCGAGCGCCACGCCCGAGGTCGCCGCGAGGATGTCGGCCGGGAAGGCCGACCCGAGGGTGAGCAGACTGCCGGCAGTGACCCAGGCGCCGTCGGTGACGGTGATCTGGGTCCGCTTGGGCACGTTGTAAACGTGCTCACGCACCGGCTGGCGCGTGGCACCCGTGCCGGCGTCGTCGACAGGGATGTACTCGGGCTCGATCAGGACCAGGCGCGCGGCACCGGGACGGCTTTCGTCGTCTTCGATGCGGATCCAGCCGTCGACCTTGGCGACGTGCGCCAGAGCCTTGGGCTTGCGGGCCTCGAACAATTCCACGATGCGCGGCAGACCGTGGGTGATGTCGGCTCCTGCCACACCGCCGGTGTGGAAGGTCCGCATCGTCAGCTGGGTGCCGGGCTCGCCGATCGACTGCGCGGCGATGATGCCGACCGCGTCGCCGGGCTCGCAGAGCCGCCCGGAGGCCGGGTTGCGCCCGTAGCAGGCGGCGCACACACCGAAGTCACTCCGGCACTTGAGCGGCGAGCGCATCACGGCGACCGCGTTGCGCGGAGCGCCGGACTTGTCGCGACACGCGTTGCCGATCTCCAGCGCCAGCTCGTTGGTCACGATCGTCCCGCGGGGCTGGTCCTCGTCGTCCTCGATCACGCGGGGATCGACGATGACCTCGCCGGAGACCGCGTCGACGACCGGTCCGATCAGCATGCGACCGGCCAGCGACAGGTTGATGCTGCCGTCGCGGAAGATCGGGACGTCGATGCCGTCATCGGTGCCACAGTCGTGCTCGCGGACGATCATGTCCTGCGAGACATCGACCAGGCGCCGGGTCAGGTAGCCCGAGTCGGCGGTCTTCAGCGCAGTGTCGGCCAGGCCCTTGCGGGCCCCGTGGGTCGAGATGAAGTACTCGAGGACCGAGAGCCCCTCCATGAAGTTGCTCTTGATCGGGCGCTCGATCGTCTCGCCCTTCGGGTTGTTCATCAGGCCACGCATGCCGGCCAGCTGACGGATCTGCTTGAAGGAGCCACGCGCCCCGCTGTTGGCCATCATGTAGATGGGGTTCAGGCGGAACAGGTGGTCTTCCATGGCACGCGCCACCTCGTCGGTCGCCCGGTCCCACAGGGACACGACCGCCTCGTGGCGCTCCTCGACGCTCATCTCGCCGCGGTTGAAGTAGCCCTCGACCTCGTCGACCTCGTGGTCGTACTTCTCGAGGATCTCGGCCTTGTTCGGCGGCACGACGATGTCGTTCTTGGAGATCGTGATGCCCGAGTCGCTGGAGTAGCGGAACCCGAGGCGCTTGAAGGTGTCGAGGATCATCGACACGATCGTCGGCCCGTAGAGATTCACCATCTCCTCGATGAGGTCCGTGACCTCACGCTTGGTGAAGGTGCGGTTGGTCCGCGGGAATCGGTACTCCTCGGTCACAGCCTCCGGGTAGACCTCGATCAGGTCGGTCTCGACGTTGTGGTTGAACACCACGCGGCCGGCCGTCGTGACCTCGATGATCCCGCGGACGCGATCACGGAGCTGGATGACCGCCTGCAGCGGCAGCTGCCGGTGGTCGAGCGCGCTCATCACGTCTTCGGTGTTGCCGAACGCGGGGACGCGCTCGGGCAGCCCCGACCGGGTGAACGGGTCGTGGCTCCACCCGTCGTTGTCCGGGTAGATGCGGTCGTCGCCCTCGAACCGGGCCTCGTGCCCCTTGGGCAGCGACCACTTGCGGGTCTTGGGGTCGACGAGCTCCACCAGTTCCTTGGCCACGACCGGGCCGCCGCCCACCGGGCGGACGTCGATCGAGCGGCAATAGGTCAGGTAGTACAGCCCGAGCACCATGTCCTGGCTGGGCACCGCGATCGGGCGCCCGTGGGCCGGCGACAGGATGTTGTTGGCCGACAGCATCAGGATGCGGGCCTCGGTCTGGGCCTCGACCGACAGCGGCAGGTGGACCGCCATCTGGTCGCCGTCAAAGTCCGCGTTGAAGGCGGTGCACACCAGCGGGTGGATCTGAATGGCCTTGCCCTCGACGAGCACCGGCTCGAACGCCTGGATACCGAGGCGGTGGAGTGTGGGGGCGCGGTTCAAGAGCACCGGGTGCTCCTGGATGACTTCCTCCAGCACGTCCCAGACCTCGGGCACCATCGCGTCGACCAGCTTCTTGGCCGCCTTGATGTTCATGACCTGCTTCTGCTCGACCAGGCGGCTCATGATGAACGGCTTGAACAGCTCGAGCGCCATCAACTTCGGCAGCCCGCACTGGTGCAGGCGCAGTTCCGGACCGGCCACGATGACCGATCGGCCCGAGTAGTCCACGCGCTTGCCGAGCAGGTTCTGACGGAAGCGGCCCTGCTTGCCCTTGAGCATGTCGGACAGCGACTTGAGCGGGCGGTTACCCGGCCCCGTCACGGCGCGTCCGCGGCGGCCGTTGTCGAACAGTGCGTCGACGGCCTCCTGCAGCATCCGCTTTTCGTTGTTGACGATGATCTCCGGCGCGCCGAGATCCAGGAGCCGCTTGAGGCGGTTGTTCCGGTTGATCACGCGGCGGTAGAGGTCGTTGAGGTCGCTGGTGGCGAAGCGGCCGCCGTCGAGCTGGACCATCGGGCGCAGCTCCGGAGGAATCACCGGGACCGACTCGAGGATCATCCACTCCGGGCGGTTTTCGCTGCGGCGGAAGGCCGACATGACCTTGAGGCGCTTGAGTGCCCGGGCCTGGCGCTGACCCTTGGAGTTCTGGATCGTGTCGCGGAGGTTCTCGGTCTCCTTCTCGAGATCGATCACCGCGAGCAGGTCGCGGATCGCCGCGGCACCCATGCCACCGCGGAAATACTCCCCAAACCCGAACGGTGACGCGAAACGGTCCCGCATCTCACGGAACAGCTGCTCGTCGGTCTCGATCTGGCCGGGGCGCATGTCCTTGAACGTGATCCACGCGCGCTGGAGGCGATCGATCGCCTCTTCGGTGTAGCGCTCGATGTCCTTGATCGACAGGTCGGTCTCGCGGCGCAGCTCGGTCTCGGCCTGACGCTTGTCGGCGTCGGTCAGCTCGCGCTTGGCCGTGCGGTCCTCGGAGGTGCGGTCACGCTCGAGGTCCTCGACCCAGTAGAAGTCTTCGTCGGTGAAGGCGTCGGTGCCGCCCTCCCCGCGCAGCCACGCGCTGCGGCGTTCGAGGCGCTCCTGCAGCTCGAGCACCCGCTCCTCGCGATCGAGCGTGTACTGCTCGAGGGCTTCGTTGATCTTGTCCTGAAGCGTGTCCAGGTCCTCGGCGCGCTTCTCGTCGTCCACCCACGTAACGATCGAGGCGGCGTAGTAGAGGACCTTCTCGAGCTCTTTCGGAGCAATGTCGAGCATGTAGCCGATGCGGCTCGGCACACCCTTGAAGAACCAGATGTGCGAGACCGGCGCGGCCAGGTCGATGTGGCCCATGCGCTCGCGGCGCACCTTGGCGCGGGTGACCTCAACGCCACAGCGCTCGCAGATGATCCCCTTGTAGCGGACGCGCTTGTACTTGCCGCAGTAGCACTCCCAGTCCTTGGTCGGACCGAAGATCTTCTCGCAGAAGAGCCCGTCCTTCTCCGGCTTCAGCGTCCGGTAGTTGATCGTTTCGGGCTTGGTGACCTCACCCGATGACCACTGCCGGATCTGCTTCGGCGATGCCAGGCCGATGGAGATGGTGTCGAAGTTGTTGATATCGATCACGTGTGCTCGCTCCTCGTTGCGACGGGCGGTACGGCTGGTACCGCTCGAGGTTGATTCCTCGACGGCGCCCCGGGACGCGCGGCGCGCGCCCCGGGGCCCCCGTCAGTCCTGGGCCTCTTCGTTGTCGCCCGACTCGGCGGCCGCGACGACCTCGGCCGGAGCCGGCTCGCCGTCCGCCGATGCCTCGTCCTCACGGCGCAGCCCGCCAAGGCCGCCCGAGAGGTCGATGCCCAGCTCTTCGGCCGCGCGGAGCAGGTCGTCGTCCTCGTCCTTGCCGACGAACTCCGGCACGGCGTCGCCGTGCACCTTCACGTCCAGGCCGAGGCTCTGCATTTCCTTCAACAGCACCTTGAAGCTCTCGGGGATCGAGGGCTCCTGGATGTTCTCGCCCTTGACGATCGCTTCGTACGCCTTGACGCGGCCGACGGTGTCGTCGCTCTTGATGGTGAGCATCTCCTGCAGCGTGTACGCGGCGCCATAGGCCTCCAGCGCCCACACTTCCATCTCACCGAAGCGCTGTCCGCCGAACTGCGCCTTGCCGCCCAACGGCTGCTGGGTGACGAGCGAGTACGGACCGGTCGAACGGGCGTGGATCTTGTCGTCGACCAGGTGGAGCAGCTTGAGCATGTACATGAACCCGACCGTGACCTTGCCGTCATACGGATCGCCGGTGCGTCCGTTGAACAGCTGGAACTTGCCCGAGCAGCGACGACCTTCGCGGTCGCTCTCGTCGATGGTCATGTTGATCGGGACGTCGGGGTGGCTGTTGTGCCAGTCGATCAGCGCGCGATCGACATCCTCGGGGGTCGCCCCGTCGAAGACCGGCGTCGAGATGAACGTCCGTCCGAGCGGCAGCCCGTCGTCGCCCGCCTCGGGGTTCCAGCCGTAGTTGGCGGCCCAACCGAGGTGGGTCTCGAGAATCTGCCCGATGTTCATGCGGCTCGGCACGCCCAGCGGGTTCAGGATCATGTCGACCGGCGTCCCGTCCTCGAGGAACGGCATGTCGGCGACCGGCACGATCTTGGAGATGACGCCCTTGTTGCCGTGGCGGCCGGCCAGCTTGTCGCCCTCGGCGATCTTGCGGCGCTTGGCGACGTAGACGCGCACGAGCTGGTTGACGCCCGGGGACAGGTCGTCACCGTTGTCGCGGCTGAACACCTTGACGTCGATGACCTTGCCGCCCTCGCCGTGCGGGACCTTGAGCGACGTGTCGCGGACCTCGCCGGCCTTCTCCTTGAAGATGGCGCGGATCAGCTTTTCTTCCGCGGTGAGCTCGGTCTCGCCCTTCGGGGTGACCTTGCCGACCAACAGATCGCCCGAGGTCACCTCGGCACCGATACGCACGATGCCGCGCTCGTCGAGGTCCTTGAGGGACTCCTCGGAGCGGTTCGGGATGTCGCGCGTGATCTCCTCGGCGCCCAGCTTGGTGGTGCGGGCGTCGATCTCGTACTCCTCGATGTGGATCGAGGACAGCACGTCGTCCTTGACCAGACGATCGGAGATGATGATCGCGTCCTCGTAGTTGTAGCCCTCCCACGCCATGAAGGCGACGAGGATGTTCTTGCCCAGCGCCAGCTCGCCCATGTCGGTGGAGCTGCCGTCGGCCAGGACGTCACCCGCCGTCACCTGGTCGCCCATGCGGACGATCGGCTTCTGGTGGATGATCGTGCCCTGGTTCGAGCGCTTGAACTTCTCGAGCTCGTAGCGGGTGGTCTCGCCCTTCTTGTCCTCGATGATGATGCCGCGGGCGTCGATGGCCGCCACCTTGCCGGACGCGGTCGAGATCACGACGTCACGCGAGTCGATCGCTGCGCGGCGCTCCATCCCGGTCCCGACCAGCGGGGCCTCGGTGATCATCAGCGGCACGGCCTGACGCTGCATGTTGGCGCCCATCAACGCGCGGTTGGCGTCGTTGTGCTCCAGGAACGGGATCAGCGCCGTGGCGACCGACACGATCTGCGCCGGCGAGATGTCCATGTAGTCGACGTCTTCCGCGTCGAACAGCTCGGGCTCGCCGCCACGCCGGCACAGCACCGGTGCGATCAGCTTGCCCTTCTTGTCGATCGGGGCATTCGCCTGCGCGATGATCTTGTTCTCTTCCTGCGTCGCGTCGAGCCACTCGAGGTGGTCGGTGACCACGCCCTTCTCCACACGGCGATACCGGGTCTGGATGAACCCGAACTCGTTGACCGTGGCGTAGCTGCCGAGCGAACCGATCAGGCCGATGTTCGGGCCTTCCGGAGTCTCGATCGGGCACATGCGCCCGTAGTGGGTCGGGTGGACGTCGCGCACCTCGATCGGGGCCCGCTCGCGGGTCAGTCCGCCGGCACCCAGCGCCGACAGGCGCCGCCGGTGCGTCAGCCCGGCCAGGGTGTTGGTCTGGTCCATGAACTGCGACAGCTGCGACGAGCCGAAGAACTCCTTGAGCGCCGCGACCACCGGGCGGATGTTGATGATCGTCTGCGGGGTGATCGTGTCGACGTCCTCGGTGCTCATCCGCTCGCGCACAACGCGCTCCATGCGGTAGAAGCCGATCCGGAACGCTTCTTGGATCAGCTCACCGACGGTGCGCAGGCGGCGGTTGCCGAAGTGCTCGTACTCGTCAAGCTCGATGGCGATCTCGTCACGCGGGTAGATCAGCGCGTCGGCGGCGAAGTCCTTGGAATCTTCGGGCACGCCGATGCGGATCGGCAGATCGACAAGGCGCCGGATCAGGTCGACCAGGTCGTCGCTCATCCCCGAGACACGGCCGGTAAAGCGCGGGTTGGTCAGCGTGCGGACCTCGGGGTCCACGTTCGCGTCGAGGCGCGCGTTGAGCTTGTAGCGGCCCACGCGCGTCAGGTCGTAGCGCTTCGGGTCGAAGAACAGGGACCGCACCAGCGACTTGGAGTTGTCCACGGTCGGCGGCTCGCCGGGGCGCTGCTTCTTGAAGACCTCGATCAGGGCGTGCTGCATCAACTCGCCGGCCCGCTGGTCGATGCGCTTCTCGACCTTGGCGATCTCGTCGTCGATCCGCGCACGCTCGTCGGCAGGCAGGTTCTCGACGTCGCGGTTGAGCTTCTGCACCTCGTCGACAAGGGTCGCGAGCTCGTCGAGGCTCTTGCGATTGCCGCCCTGGGGCGTGCCCTCGGTGGCGTCCTTTTCCAGCGTCGCCTGGATGAACGGGTTCACCCGGTCGGGATCCAGCGGGTGGCGGAAGAGGTTGGCGATGTCGTCCCGCGTGTAGCCGAGGGCGAACAGCAGCGTCGTGACCGGCAGCTTGCGCTTGCGGTCGATGCGGACGTTGACCAGACCCTTCTTGTCGATCTCGAGCTCGACCCACGAGCCGCGGGAGGGCATCAGGTTCGCGATGAAGACCTGCTTCTCGGGATCCTTGGGCTCCATCACGTAGGCGCCCGGCGACCGGACCAGCTGCGTGACGACCACGCGCTCGGTGCCGTTGACGATGAACGTGCCCCAGTCGGTCATGAGCGGAACGTCGCCCATGAACACCTTCTGCTCACGGATCTCGCCGGTCTCACGATTGATGAAGAAGACCTGCATCGTCAGCGGCGCGGCGTAGACGAGGTCCTTCTCGCGGCATTCACGGATGTCGTTGTTCGGAACGATCTGGTCCATCGGCATGCCGGGTTCCCAGCCGCCGATCGAGTACGAACCAAACTGGACTGCGAGCGTCCCCGTGAAGTCTTCGATCGGAGAAATGTCGTCGATGGTCTCTCGGAGTCCCTCATTGAGGAACCACTCGAATGACGCACGCTGGATGTCGATGAGGTCGGGAACCTCTTCGATGTTTCCCAGGCGGGAAAACGAACGGCGGACGCGGGCAGCGTTAACCTTGCTCAAGTCGCGAGGCCTCCTGGACGAGCATGGTGGGCACGGTGGGCGGAAGCGCACCGGTGAGTCAGACCGGGCGGAACGGGGCTCGGCATCGTAGCAGAAATCAGCAGCAATGAATCTGCCCACGGGGTGCCGGATTGAGCACCCGAAGGGTCAATAAAAGAACGCAGCTGAAATCACCCCGGCCCGACTGACGGAAATTTGAGTCTAGCTGGTTCGACACTCGGCCGCCACTGCGTGCATACTGCACGGAATGACGTTGAGCCTGCTGTCACTCGGCGAGCCGGACGATCCGGATAGCTTCATTCCCGCGCCTCGAGGGACTGCTCGAGACAACCCACGCCCTCTGGTCCGCGCCCGAGGAGCGCCGGCGCATGCGCGCCTACGGGTTCCGGCCGGCGGTCGAGCCCGGCGTGCTCAAGCGCGAATGGCATGGTCTGAGCGTGCGCATTTCCAGTACGACGTTCCGCGCCGTGGATCCGGACGCCGGGGAGCTGGTCTATCGCGCCGGCGACCGCGCGGTCCTGCTCAACGGCGAGGCGTTCACGATCAGTGAGGCGTCGCTCGGGCTCGTGCGCCAGTTGCTCGACCTCGTCCAGAACTACGAGCGCTGGGTCGAAGTGCGCGAAGGCCGGCAGGCCCGCATCGAGCGGCTCGCACACGTCCAGAACACCGACTCCGACCGGCGCCAGATCAACGCCCTCGCCGAAACCCGGCGGCTGCAGCGGATGCTCCAGATCCCGCGCACGAAGGCGCGCTGAGCACCCACGCGGTGCGATCGCCCGGGTCGGTGGCCGGCGGCACCCGACCCGGGCACGCCGGCGTTGCTAGACGGTGTCGCCGAAGCGGCCGGGCACCGATCCGCCCTTGACGACCGCAAGGTCCTCAAGCCATCCACCCAGGCGGGCGTAGTCGGCGTCGTCCTCGGCCAGACCGGAACGGGCGGCCTCCACGAGGCCGATGACCTCGTCGACGTTGGCCTTGTTGGCGAGGGACACCTTGTCCCGGAGTTCGCTCTTCACTGAACGCTCGAGTGGCATTAATTCCTCCGAATCGCGGGGTGGATCGATGTGATCAGACGACGTTCGTGCAACACGCCCCTGGCGACACGACCGCCACGTGCTGCCGACCGTCGGTAGTTTGTCTGATGCCCACCACCGGTTTCTAGGGCTGGCGTGCCGGTCGTCCCACCTCGGCCGGGTTCGCGGTCCACGGACGCACCCCGAAACGACGATGGCCCGCCCGACGCGTACGCGCCAAGCGGGCCATCCCGATGTCCCGTCACGGGACGGCGATCTCCGGGAACGGGGCCCCGGAGCCGTGGACTAGCTGACCGACACCGCGGCGCCGGCTTCTTCGAGCTGAGCCTTGATCTGCTCGGCCTCTTCCTTGGTGACGCCTTCCTTGACCGCGCTCGGGGCACCGTCGACCAGGTCCTTGGCTTCCTTGAGGCCAAGACCGGTCACGGCACGCACGACCTTGATCACCTGGATCTTCTTGTCGCCGGTGCCGTCGAGGTTGACCGTGAATGCAGTCTGCTCCTCGACTGCAGCGGCCTCGCCGCCACCCGCCGCCGGGGCGGCCGCCACGGCCACCGGAGCAGCCGCGCTCACGCCGAAGGCCTCTTCAATCGCCTTGATGCGCTCGGCCAGTTCCAGCACCGAGATGCCCTTGAGCTCCTCGATCCACTCTTCAGTCGTTGCCATCGTTCGTCCTTTTCGTAGTGAGAAAAATCGTTGATCCGGTGGGACGAGCGGGGGGCTAGCCGCCCTCGCCCGCGCGCTGCGCCTGCAGCGCGTTGAGGGCTTGTGCCAGCCCAGTGATCATGTTGTTCATCGATCCGGCAAGACCGCGCAGCGGCGCGGCAACGCCACCTGCCAGCTTTGCGATGAGTTCATCGCGCGACGGCAGGGATGCCAGGTGGTCGAGCTCGGCGGGCGACAGTGCGCGCCCCTCGAGGACACCACCCTTGAGCTCAAGGTCCTCATAACGGCCGGCAGCCGTCTTGAGCACCTTGGCGGCGACCGCGGGGTCACCGTCGACCCAGACCAGTCCGGTCGGACCGGTCAGGAAATCCAGCAGCGCTTCCTGGCCGGCGGCGTTGGCCGCACGGCGGGCGAGCGTGTTCTTGGCAACCGTCAGGGCGGCCTCGGCGTTGCGCAGCTCCCCGCGCAATTCCGACAGCTCCTTCACGGTCAGGCCGCGAAAATCGGCGGCCAGAATCGTGTTGGTGGAGCGCAGTCGCTCTTCCAGTTCGGCGATGACTTCCGCCTTTTGGTCCCGTCGCAGTGCCTCACCTCCTCGTCATCTGGTCCGGCGGGATCAGCGCGGACCGACGCGGGGCGGCCGCATTGTGCGGCTGCCGGGCGGGGCTCGACGCCAACCTCGCACGGGTGGTCCGGGTGGACCGGTTTCAGGCGGCCGGTGTGGCGCGCCCCCGTGGGTCTGTGGTCAGCAGGTGTTGCGGTCGGCCGCCCTAGGCGGGGACCTCCTCGAGCAGATTGCTCGTCCGGGTCGTGTCGACCGGGATCCCCGGGCCCATCGTCTGGGTCACGGTGATCGACTTGATGTAGCGGCCCTTGGCCGCGGCCGGCTTGGCGCGCAGGATCTCCTCGAGCACGGCCTGGTAGTTCTCCACCAGTGCCAGCTCCTCGAAGGACTGCTTGCCGATGCCGAGGTGGATGATGCCGGTGCGGTCGGTGCGGTACTCGACCTTGCCGCCCTTGACGTCCTCGATCGCCTTGGCGACGTCGAACGTCACCGTGCCGGTCTTCGGATTGGGCATCTTGCCCTGCGGACCGAGCACGCGGCCGAGCTTGCCGACGGTCCCCATCATGTCGGGCGTCGCGATCGCGACGTCGAAATCGGTGAATCCGCCTTCGATCTTGGCGGCCAGCTCGTCGCCGCCGACGAAGTCCGCGCCCGCCTCTTCGGCCTCGCGGACCTTGTCGCCCTGGGCGAACACCGCCACACGGACGCTCTTGCCGGTCCCGTGGGGGAGGCTGATCGTGCCGCGCAGCTGCTGGTCGGCATGCCGCACGTTGACGCCCAGGCGCATGTGGACTTCGACGGTCGCGTCGAAGCGGGTCAGCTCCTGGGACTTGATCAGCCGCATCGCTGCCAGCGGCGAGTAGATCTCGCTTGCGCTGACCTCGGCCTTGGCTTGCTCGTAGCGCTTACCGCGCTTGGACACTTCGCTTCCTCCCTCATCGGCTGGGCGCCGACCGCGCAATCTAGCGATCGCGGGCCCGCCCTGCCAGTGATCTGTGACCCGGCGGGTCTAGTCCTCGACCAGAACACCCATGCTGCGGGCCGTTCCGGCAATCATCGACATCGCCGTCTCGATGCTGTTCGCGTTCAGATCCGGCATCTTGGTCTCGGCGATCTGGCGCACCTGATCCTTGGTGAGCGTCCCGACCTTGTCGTCCTGGGGAACCGCAGACCCCTTCGGGATCCCGAGCGCCTGGAGGATCAGGACCGGCGCCGGCGGCGTCTTGGTGATGAAGGTGAACGACCGGTCCTCGTAGACCGAGATCTCCACCGGGGTCACCGTGCCGTTGGCCGCCTGGGTCTGGGCGTTGAACGCCTTACAGAACTCCATGATGTTGATGCTGGCCGCGCCCAGGGCCGGACCCACGGGCGGCGCCGGAGACGCCTGACCGGCCGGAATCTGGAGCTTGATGATCTGCAGGACCTTCTTCGCCATGGCTCTTTCTTGCTCGTCGTGTCTGCGGTCGCGCCAAGGTCATGCGCGCACCAGGCGCGGCTCGGCGGACGGCCATTGTAGCCACCCCGCGCGCATCGCGGGGTGGACGTGCGGTTACGCGGGGACTACGTGAGTTTCTTGACCTGGTCGAACGACAGGTCGGCAGGGGTCTCGCGGCCGAAGATGCTGACCAGCACCTTGACGCGGCCCGCCTCGGCGTTGATCTCGGCGATCTCACCCGTGAAGTCGGACAGCGGCCCGGAAATGACCTTGACCGACTCGCCGACGGCGAACTCGGCGCGCACCTTGGGGCGCAGCTCCGAGTGGGTGCGCAGCAGGCGGTCGACCTCGGCCTGGGTGAGCGGCACGGGATCGGTGGAGGAGCCGACGAACCCGGTGACCCCGGGAGTGTCTTTGACCACCCACAGCGCGTCGGGGGTCATCTCCATGTTGACCAGGACGTACCCGGGCAGCGTGCGCTTTTCGGTCTGGACCTTCTGGCCATCTTTGGTCTCGACGACCTGCTCGGTGGGCACCACGATCTCACGGACGTTCTCGCGCTGTCCGAGCGAGACCAGGCGGTGCTCGAGGTTGGCCTTGACCTTCTTCTCATGACCGGAATAGGTGTTGATCACATACCAGCGAAACACGGGCGATTACGTCCCTTCGACGGCCGGGCCGGGCTAGAAGATTGCGTGGACGACACGACTGACGATGGTGTCAATGATGTCGAGGTAAATCGTGACGATCGCGACCACGAGGATCACGACCGCGGTGGACTGCATGAGCTGAGAGCGCGTCGGCCACTGGACCTTGCGCAGTTCCGCGATGACGTCGCTGAGGAACCGCGACCCCTTGCGCTGGTCCTGAACGTCCTTGGTGACGGACCCGGTCTTCGTGCGCGCCGGCTGGTTCTTGGTGGGACGGGGCGGCTGTTTTGCGCGATCGGCTTTGCTGCCGCTGCGACGTGCGCGAGCGGGCGGCGCCGGCGGTGTGTCGCCGCCGTCGTCCTTCGATGATCCATCGTTGCGTGCAGGTCGAATGCGTGCCATCAGTCCACGTTCATCAAACAGGGCCGGAGGGACTCGAACCCCCAACCCCCGGTTTTGGAGACCGGTGCTCTACCAGTTGAGCTACGACCCTCCGAGACGCCAACGCCGGTGGCGCAGCGAACTAGCGGGTCTCCCTGTGCGCAGTATGACGACCGCACCATCGGCAGTACTTGCTGAGCTCGACGCGGTCGGGAGTGTTGCGACGACTCTTGTTGCTCTGGTAGTTCCGACGCTTGCACTCTTGGCAAGCAAGAGTGATCGCGAGACGCTGTCCCGGTGCCACGTGCCAGCCCTTTCGGTCGAGAAACGGAGGACGAGGCTACCACATGCCTGTGGCACCGGCCGAAGCCGGTGCCACAGGTGTCAACGGTAGCGGCGTACTCCGCCGCGCAGGTACTGCTGGCGGGCCGCGGCCTGCTCGGCGGCGGCGGCGACGCGGAGGAGGGCCGCCGACGCGCGCTGGAGATCCAGGTTGGTCGGCACGACGACCGGTTCCACTCCGAGCCCTTCGCAGAGGCGCCGGTAGTGCGTCACGAGGGCCGGCCGGGCGACCGCGTTCGGCGATCCGGCCGAGCGGACGCGGTGGCAATGCTGCTGCACGTCATCGACAGTCGGCACGCCGCGTGGGATCACTGTTCGACTGGGTGGGCTCATGTGTCCTCCGGAATGGTCGGATCCAACGGGATCAAGAGGGCGTCGCGACCGGTTGCTGTTATCGAGAGCAGGAAGCGGCGACCGTCGATTCCCGGTGCGAGCTCCTCATGGAGTTCGAAGACCTCGCATGTCCCGTCGAAGGCGTGTCCGTACAACCGCAGCGGCGCGGTCGTGTGGGCGTCGAGCGCGGTGAGCGCCCGCGTCAGGCTGTCGCGGGAATGGTCGGGCAAAGGATCGGTGAGGCGCAGTTCCGGCATTTGCCTATCCATCGGCGCCGTCGCCGATGGCCTTGAGGCGCGGGGCGGTCGCCCGGGAGCGCCGACGCGTATCCTTGGACCATGGATCACGACTTGGATCTCGGCGACGCCGCCGCATACATCCTCGGCGAGCGCCCGGGTCTGGATGAGGATCAGGTCTGGGCGGTGCTCACCGAACTCGGCGATCCGCCGGCCGCGACGAGCAACGACCTCGCCCTGCATCTGGTCGCGACGACGCTGCCGGACGTGCCCAAGCGCGACGCGCAGTTGATCCTCGACGAATGGCGCGCGTACGCGGCGCTGGCCATCGAGCCCGACTGGGACGACGACTAGCGCGGACCGGCGGAGTTCGGGGGAGCCCCGCGGCGGCGGGCTCGCGAACCGTCGCCCAACAGCATCTCTCGGGCGGCGTTCAGTGCGACGGTCAAGCCTTCCGCCTGACCGCGGATCGTCGGATGCAGATCGGCGACACGGTCGGGGTGGCACCGCACGATCTGGGCGCGGAACGCACGCTCGATCTCCGCGGAGGTCGCGGTCGTCGCCACCTCCAGCAGGGCCGCGGCGTCGGCGCGAGTCTCCGGCAGCGGCGTTTGCCCCGCCACGCCCTGGGACCGGAGCACGGCCACCTGGCGCAGGATCGCCGCCACCTGAGACTTTTCGGTCGCGCAGGTTTGCCCGATCGGCGGCCAGCTGCGCCCGCTCCTGGCGGACCTCTTCGGCGAGCTCGAGCAGCTGCCGGTCGCGGACGGCGCGATCATCGCGCAACCCGTCGAGAAAGCGCGCGGCGTCGGCCGGAACCGGCGCGTCGGGTGGCACCACGCGGTCCGTGCCGCGCTCGCCCCGTCGGATGCGCGCGATGATCTCCTCGAGGGAGAGGTGGGCACGATTGCCGCCGGACGGCCCGTCGGACGGTGCGAGGCGGATCAGCTCCACGGCATCCCAGCTGGGCGCCACGAGAAACGCCGCCGAGGAACGACCGACGAGCAGCGCCCGGCGCGGCGCGGTCGCGGTCACGCCCAGGAGGCCGAATCGTCCGACACCGGTGCCTGCGGCGATGTCCTCGAGCTCGTCCTGAAGATCTGCGAGGCGGCGGGCGACCTCACGGGCGTCCGGTCCGGATCCGGACGCCATCCGGGCGACCTCGTCGCCGACCTCGCGGGCGGGCACCGACTGGCCCGCGGCCAGCGCCAGCCACCAGCGCGCCCACGGGTCGCCGACCGCGGCGCGCGCCACGTGAACGGCCGCGTCGGGTGCGTCGACCCCGTGCAGGGCGGCGGCCAGGTCGGCCTGGACGCGTGCGTCGTCACCCAGCGCCGCCGCCGTCGCCAACAGCGCCACCTGGCGCCAACGCCCGCGCTCGCCGGAGGCCGGTGCCACCCCGGCCCGCATGACCAAGTCCTCACGCACGGTCCCAGGGTAGCGCCGGGGTGGCACGGGTATCCTCCCGGTCATGAACCGTCTCGCCCACGAAACCAGCCTCTATCTGCGCCAGCACGCCGACAACCCCGTCGACTGGTATCCGTGGGGCACCGAGGCGCTTGACCGCGCAGCGGCCGAGGATCGGCCGCTGCTGATCTCCATCGGCTATTCCTCGTGCCATTGGTGCCATGTCATGGCCCATGAGTCGTTTGAGGATCCGGCCACGGCCGCCGTGATGAACGACCATTTCGTCTGCATCAAGATCGACCGCGAAGAGCGGCCCGATCTCGATGCCTTCTACATGCAGGCGACGCTGCTGCTGGCACGCCAGGGCGGCTGGCCGATGACCGTCTTCGCCACACCCGACGGCCGGCCGTACTTCACCGGGACTTACTTCCCGCCGGTCAATCGCGGCAGCATGCCCGGGTTCGCCGACGTCTGCCGGTGGATGGCGGAGGTCTACCGGGACCGCGGGGACGACGTCGAGGCCCAGGCCCGGGAACTGATCGCGCACATCGCCCGCATCGCCGAGCGTACCGCCACGGTGCCGCCGATCGGCACCGACACGATCGAACTCGCGCTGGCGGGGATGATCCAGGCCTTCGATACCGCCCAGGGCGGCTTCGGCGGCGCGCCGAAGTTTCCGCCGTCGAACGTGCTGCAGTTCCTTTTGGAGTCACAATGCGCGCCCGAGGCGCGGGACATGGCCGAGATCACCCTGCGCCGGATGGCGGATGGCGGGCTGCGCGACCAGTTGTGCGGCGGGTTTCACCGCTACGCCGTCGACGATCTCTGGCTGGTGCCGCATTTCGAGAAGATGCTCTACGACAACGCGCTGCTCGCACGGGCCTACGTGACGGCCGCCCGCGACGGCGACCCGCGGTGGCGCGAGATCGCCGAGCAGACACTCGACTACCTGCTTGCTGAGATGGAGCTGCCGGGCGGCGGCTTCGCGGCCGCTCAGGACGCCGACAGCCCCGGCGGCGAGGGTGCCTACTTTGTCTGGACCCCCGACGAGATCCAGGCGCTCGTGCCGCCCGACCAGGCACGCGCGGTGATGCTGCGCTTCGGGGTGACCGCAGCCGGGAACTTCGAGGGCCGGAGCATCCTCCACGCGGCGCTCCCGCTGCCGCTCGTGGCGGAGCGGCTCGGGGCGGATCCCGAGCCCCTCATCGCCGCCGCGCTGCCGGTGCTGCGGGACGCCCGCCGGCGGCGTGCCGCACCGGCGCGGGACGACAAGCTGGTCGCGGCGTGGAACGGGCTCGCCATCGCCGCCCTTGCGGATGCCGCCGTCGTGTTCGCACGCGGTGACTATCTGGCCGCAGCGACCCGCGCCGCCGACCGGATCCTCGCTGAGCTGATCGTCGATGGGCGCCTGTACCGGACGCTCCAGGACGGCGTGGCCGCCAACCCCGGTCAACTCGAGGACTACGCTGACGTCGCGCACGGGCTCCTGCAGCTCTACGCGGCCGGTTTCGACGCGCGCTGGCTCAGCGCGGCCACGGACCTCGCCGATGCGATGTGCACGCTGTTCGCCGACCCCGACGGGGGCGGGTTCTTCGCCACCGGGTCCGATGTCCCGTCGCTCCACGTCCGCCTGCGGGACCTGGAGGATCAGCCGGCACCCGGCGGCAACGGGCAGGCCGCCAGCGTGCTCGTGCGCCTTGCCGGCCTCACCGGGAACACGGACCTGCTGGACCGGGCCACGGCGGCGGTGGCCCAGGTCGCCGACGATATCCCTCGCGTCCCGCTCTCGTTCGGCGTCACGCTCGGAGTCATCGACGCGCTGGCGCGTCCGCGCCGGGAAGTCGCCGTCGTCGGAGCCGCGGCCGACCCACGCACGGCCGATCTGGTCGCCGCCGCGCGGGCGCATCTGGGCCCCGGTGACGTCCTTGCCAGCGGCGACCCCGCCGATCCGACGACGATCACCGCCGTCCCGCTGCTGGTCGACCGCCCCCTCGTCGACGGGGCTCCCGCCGCCTACGTCTGCGAGCGGTTCGCCTGCCAGGCCCCGGTCACCGACCCGGAGACGCTCGTCGCCGCGCTGACGCGTTGATCTCGGGGCGCGTGCGGGCAGGCTGCGGCTATTGTTGACGGCAACATGGCTGACCTTGACGAACTCAACGACATGATCACGGCCGCCCTGCCCGGCGCCGAGGTCCAGATCGTCGACCAGGGCGGTGGCGACCACCTGTTCGCGTCGGTCGTCGCACCCCAGTTCGCGGGCGCGTCGCTGATCCAGCAGCACCGGATGGTCTACGCGGCCGTCCAATCCCGTCTCGACGACGGCAGCATCCACGCCCTAGCCCTTAAGACACGTGCCCCGGAGGCTTCATGAGCGACACGCTCACAATGACCGAGCAGGAAATCCTCGACCAGATCCAGCGCGAGGTTGCCGACAATCGTGTGTTCGTCTTCATGAAGGGCACGCCCGAGATGCCGCGCTGCGGCTTCTCCAATCAGGTCGTGCAGATCCTGAACCACCTCAACGTCGAATACGGCGCACGCGACATCCTCACCGATCCGCGCATCCGCGAAGTGCTCAGCGAATGGTCGCAGTGGCCCACCATCCCCCAGGTCTTCGTCGACGGAGAACTGATCGGGGGCTGCGACATCACGACCGAGCTGTTCCAGAGCGGGGAACTGCAAAAGATCCTCGGGTCCGAGGCAACCGCCTAGATCGCGTCGCGGTCGGCGGACGCTTTCCCCGGCCGCGCACCGTCCGATCGAATCCGGACGCTACGCGTCGCCCGGCGCAACGAACGCGCTGTGCTCGAGCGCCATCACCACGACGTCATCCCGAAGCGAGCCGGCGTCATGGCGACGCGCCGCCTCGATCAGGCGCTCGAGTCGCGCCTCCACCGCACTTGCGCGCTCCTGCCAGAGCAGGTCGAGCACGCGCTCGATCCCGAACATGTCGTCGCTCGTGCCGGCTTCGAGCAGGCCGTCGGTAAAGAGCAGCAGGGTGTCACCCCGTCCCAGCGCGAACGACGCCGCCGGCCACTCGGCATCGTCCATGCCGCCGAGCAGCGGGCCGGTCGGGACATCGTCGACTTCGCGACAGCCGCCCGGGGTCAGGATGACCGGGGCGGGGTGCCCCGCGCGGGCGAAGATGCCGCTGCCGTCCGGGTTGATCAGGGCGTAGATCACGGTCGCAAACAGCCCCGCCCGGCGAACCTCCGGACGTGACATTTGGGTGTTGAGGGCCAGCAGTACCCGATCGGGCTCCGGGTCGACGGCGATCATCGTGCGCCAGCCGAAGCGCAGACCGGCCGCCTGGGCGGCGGCGCCCGCGCCGTGACCCGCCATGTCGCCGACGATCATCGCCAGGCGGCCGTCGGGGAGCACTTCGGCGTCGTAGAAGTCGCCGCCGATCAGCAGGGCGCGCTCCGCGGGCCGGTAGCGCGCAACGAGGCGATACCCGACGTACCCGGGCAATCCCGCCGGCAGCAACCCCTGCTGGACCGTCTCCCAGAGTCGGCGCTCGGTGCGCTGCCCGGCCTCCCGCCGGGCCGCAGCGGCGACGGCATCCCGCTGCTGGAACACCTGGCGCTGCATGGTGTTGAAGCCGTCGACCAGTTCGCCGAGTTCACGGACGGCATTCTCTGACTCGGGAACCGGTTCGAGCATCCGGCCGCGCGCCACGCGGCCGACACCCTCTTCGAGCAGGCCGATCGGCACGCCGACGCGCCGCCACAGACGGCGGGCGGTGAGCGCGACGACGGCAAACGCAATCAACGCGGCCGCGATGACCGCGATGAGCGTGATGTTCCGACGGTCCTTGGCGGAGGCGAAGGCCTGCTCCTTGGCGAGCCCGACGTCGGCAGACAGTTGCGCCGACGAGTTGCGGAAGGCGTTGAGATACCGCTGGCCCGTGCGGAGGTTGACGAGCGTCGCCGCCTGTCGCTCCCTCCCCTGGCGCCGCAACTGGATGAGATTGAGGCTGTGCGCGAACCAGCGCTGTGCGTCCGTGTTGGTCTGGGCCACGTCGGCACTCAGTTTGGGCTCGGTCCGCACGAGGTACCGAAGACGTGCGACGTCGCCGGGATACCGGTCGACGGCCGTCGTGTACGGCTGCAGATAGTCGCCGTGCCCGGTCAGGACATACCCGCGGCTGCCGGTGTCGGCGTTGAGAAGATCGATGAACTGCTGGTTGGTCGCGGCGAGGCGCGCGACGGCAAGCTCACCGGCGTTGGAGTAATCGCTTGCGGTGATCAGGGTGCCGGCGGCGGCGACCGCGATCAACAGCAGCAGGACCACGGCGATCGCAGCGACCAGGCGCAGCAGCAGTCCCCGCAGGGACCGGCGTTCAGGCCGGGGATGCCCGCGGGCCATCACACCCTCCGACGGCCGCGGGACCGGGCCGCCCGCGTGGGCACCGCGTGCGGCACCTAGGCGGCGCTCCCGATGAGCTCGGAGATGTCGCGCACCCCCTCGGCGTCCATCCGATCGATCAGACCGCGGTTGATCCTCGACACCAACGCCGGCCCGCCGTAGATCAGCGCGGTCCAGACCTGGACAAGCGACGCCCCCGCCGCAAGCCGCTCCCAGACGTCATCCGCGCTGGCGATCCCGCCGACGCTGATCACCGGGAGTTCCGGAGCCCGGGCAACCGCCCGACGGAGCATCTCCAGGCTCCGCGCGGCGAGCGGAGCCCCCGACAGGCCGCCGGTCTCGGCGACAAGTCGCTCGGGTGATGCCAGTCCGGCTCGGGACAGCGTGGTGTTGCAGACGATGATCCCGTGCACGCCCGCCGCCTGCACCTGGTCGATCGCCGCGTCGAACTGATCGTCGGTGAGGTCGGGAGCGACTTTGACGAGGATCGGTCGGCGTCGGGAACCCGTGAGCGAGGACTTCACGCGGTTGAGGTCCACGAGCTCCTCGAGGATCCCGCCAAGCGCCACGGACTCCTGCAGCTCGCGCAGGCCCGGCGTATTGGGGGACGAGACGTTCACCACGATGTAGTCGGCATACGGCCAGAGCCGGTCGAGGCTGGCGACGTAGTCACGCTTGGCGTCGTCCAGCGGGGTCACCTTCGACTTTCCGATATTCACGCCGATGGGGATCCGGTGCAGCACCCCGGCCCGGTCCCACTGGGCAAGCCGATGGGCGGTGGCCGCCGACCCGTCGTTGTTGAACCCCATCCGGTTGATGACCGCCCGGTCCGCGGGGAGACGCACCACGCGCGGGGTCGGGTTGCCGTCCTGCGACAGCGCCGTCACCGTCCCGATTTCCGCGAATCCGAAGCCGAGGCTCTGCCATGCGCGGATACCGCGGCCCCATTTGTCGTAGCCCGGCGCCAAGGCCCACCGGATTCGAGAACCGCAGGCCCCAGAGCCGCTGCGCCAGGCGCTCGTCGCGGACGCGCAGACGCGCCAGACCCATGAGCGGTGCCGCGCGTTCGGCGACGGCGATGGCCCGCAGGTGGGCCTTCTCCGGATCCATCCGGAACACGACGGGGCGAAGCGCGCGATACACGCGCCCCGGGCGGTCTTCGGCCGCCTGCGTCAGCTGAGTGCCTCGATCTGGGCGGCGAGCGCGAGGTCGGCCTCGGTCACGCCTCCTTCACTATGCGTCGCCAGCGTCACCGTCACGGCATTCCAGTTGATCTCGAGGTCGGGGTGATGGTTGGCTGCCTCGGCGGCCCCGGTGATGCGATTGACGAACATCACCGATCCCACAAAATTCTCGAACGTGAACCGCTTCCGGATCGCGCCGTCGGCGAATGCCCAACCTGACAGGCCGGTCAGCCGTGCGCGGACATCGTCATCGCCGAGTACCGGCATCCGTGCCTCCTAGATTGCGTACCCACGCTCACACTACCTTCATGGCGGTGGGCGAGGGTTGCACAGGGGTCATTACGCGGTAGAGCCAAGAGCGGGCGGGCTCTAAGCTCTGACTCGCACGGGCCGTTAGCTCAGTTGGTAGAGCAGGGGACTTTTAATCCCATGGTCGTAGGTTCGAGTCCTACACGGCCCATTCCCTCACATTCCTTTCCAGGACTGTGATCTCAGCAACGGCGCCGGGTCCGCCGGAACCCCGAAATCGCCAGAGCGGGACCGATGCGGGATACCGGCATCCGCGTTGCCGGGCGTCTGGCGCCGATTTCGCCTCGCGCCGGGTGCGCGTCGCGCCTGTTCAAGGCCGGGTGGAACGCCAAGCAGGTCCAGATGATGTTGGGGGGCATCACTCCCCGGCGTTTACTCTGTCGACCTACGTCCACCTCATCCCCGATGATGTCCCGGAGCCGGCTTTCAACTGACGCCGCCAGCCGCACGGGGAGGTTCGATCGCCGAGCGGACACCAGCCTCGAGGCACACCCGGGGCACCGGCATCCGCCCGCCGCGATCGTGACGGGCCGGATACCGTCGGATTTCACTGGCCGCTGCCTGGGAGCTGATGGTCGCTGTTCCAGATATCGCGTGCGACCAACCACGAACCGTCGGACTGCCGTTCGTAGATAGTGATGTACTTCCCGCGGTCGCGGACGGGGTCTCCTCCGGCTGCCGGCGTGAGCGTGATCGTGTACGCGCCGCGCTCAAACGCCCATGCGTCGCCGGTCAGTTCGACCTCGTCGACCTCGAGCGCGAACGTCACGCGAAATGCAGCAAGCATTCCGGTCGTCCACGCCCGGATGCTGTCGATGCCGACGTTCGCCGCGTCGTTCGGCGGCATCTGGACGGCATCAGGCGTGAAGCACCCCGTCCAGGCCTGTGCATCGTTGGCGTTCAGGGCAGCGACGTGCGTGTCGCGTGTGCGGTCGATCGCGTCGACCTGGGGAACGAGTGTGGTCATGGGATTCTCCGATCTCGGGTGGGGCGGACGGGTCGTCAGGCGGGGATGCCGGGAGGACCGAGGATCTCGATGCCAAACTCGGCCGCCAGGGCGGTCATGGTCGCGACGTCCGGCGGTTCGGTCGTGGCGGCCGGGATCTCGAGGCGCTCGGCCGGTTGTGCCCCGGCGCGCATGAACCGTTCGAATCCCCCGGGCTCGGTGACCAGCAGGAACCTCGACTCTGCCGAACTCACGGTGAAGGTGTGCGGGATGTCCCGGGGTCCGTAAACGAACGCTCCGGCAGGGGCCGTGATGACCTGGCCGCCGACCCAGAAGGTCAGCTCGCCGTCGATCACGTAGAACCATTCATCTTCGTGGTGATGCACGTGGAGCGGCGAGCCGGTCCCTCGGGGCGCACGGAGCTCGATGACCGCAACACGTCCGTCAGTCGTCTCGGTCGACGCCTTGATCGTGGCAAGCTGCCCGAGAAACCAGAGTGCTTCGCCCTCCCCGGCCTGAAGCGCGATCGGCGCGACGGTCGGGCCTTGATCTGTCGGCAAACTCGTCATCTCGGTTCTCCTGTTCGGTCCGGCGCAAAGTGGCCGTCTCATCGATGAGGAAAACCTCGCGTGGGCGGGCGAAATGTTCGATCCCCCGGCTGCGGGGATATTTCGCGCACGTCGCGCACAGCAGACGCCCTCGGCTACAGTCCACGAATGGGCGCCCAGCGATGGCAGGTCGACCAGCTTGTCGAGGATGTGGCCCGACTCGGGCAGCGGGGCCTGCCGCGCGACGAGTACTTCGGCGAAGTCGCCGTCCGTTTGCGACGCGTGGTGGATTGCGACGCGACGTGCTGGCACACACTCGACCCGCAGACCCGGCTGATCACGAGTGACACGGGACGCGAGCTGATCGACGCGGCGTGTTCACGCCGCGAGAACATCGCGGACGCGGGCGCATCCATCCTGGCGAGCGAGTACTTCGTCGAGGACGTGAACACGTTCGCCGGCCTCGCAGCGCGTCGCGTCCCGGTCGGCATCCTCAGCCAGACGACCGGCGGCCGACCGGAACGCAGTGCCAGGTACCGCGACCTGCTCGCGCCCTCCGGGATCCCGTTCGAGCTCCGGGCTGAATTTGTCAGCAAAGGGCGCTGCTGGGGAGCGGTGCACATCGCCCGTCGGGATGACAAGCCCGACTTCAGCGCCAGCGATGCGCTCGTGGTAGCGCGGCTCACCAGTGCCATCGCGGACGGGCTCCGGACCACGCTTCGCCTCGACGCGGCCCGCCAACCGGCTCAACGCGCGGCGCCCGGGCTCGTCGTGCTCAACGCGAATAATGACGTCGAGCTGATCACGCCGCCGGCGCACGAGATGCTTGCCGCGATGCGCAATCCGTCCCAGGCCGCGGCCGACGAAACGCCACCGCAGGCGCTGCTGGCGCTCGCCGCGTTCACCCGCGGCAATGCCCGGGATCCTGATCGCCCCGAGGCGATTGCCGTCCCGACCCCGTCGGGCTGGATCACGCTCCACGCATCGCTTCCCGACGGCGGCTCGGCCGGCAAGGTCGCCATCGTGCTCGAGCGCGCACCGAGTCGGGAGGCGACGGCGATCCGCCTCGAGGCGCACGGCGTCACGCCGCGCGAGCGCGAGATCGCGACCCTGCTGGCCCAGGGTCTGACGAATCCGGAGATCGCCGCCGGGCTCGTGCTCTCCCCGTACACCGTCCAGGACCACATCAAGGGCCTGTTTGAGAAGACCGAGGTGTCCTCACGCCAGGAACTGGTCGCCCGCGTGTTTCTCGATGAGTACCTTCCCGGCTCGTGAACGGTGCACCCCTCACGTCGTCCGGCACGTTCGCGCCGGAAGCTGGCGAGTTCGACTAACAGCGCCCGTCCGTCGCGGTCTCAGGGTCGGTCGTCTCGGGCGCGCGCTCGGAGCCGCGGGCGTGTTCGCGGCCGCAGTCGGGGCGCTCGCCGCTTGCGGCTCCTCGGGAACGTCGTCGGCCACGGTCCCGAATGTGCCGGGCCTGCCCTTGGGAAGAACGAACGCGGTGCTCTGCTCCGATGGCTTTCAGGTTGCCCACACGATCTACGCCACAGGCACGTCCACACCCGGATACGACGCCTCCTCCGCATCGAACCACGCGACCGAGCTCGGCCTTGGGGTGCGACGTCGCCGGGCGTGATCCTCATGACACCCATCGTCAAGTCGGCATCTTGAGGCGCCGAAAGCATCGCCATGGGTTCCACAATCGCTCATCACGGCCGAGCGGCAGCGCTCCCCGACGTAGCGCAGTTCGCAGCACGCGAGGACGTCGACGCATTCAGCACCGCGGCACGGGAGATGGTTGCCCGTGCGGGCGAGGCGGCGCGGGAGCTTGGCCGCGGCTACGTCGGAACCGAACACCTCGTCCTCGCGACGTTCGGCGGCGACGCCGACCCCAGCGGACTCCTCGTTCACACGCTTCAGGTACGTCGCCGTGACGTGCTTGCGAGCGTCACGCGACTCACCGGACCCGCGAAGGCCCCGTCTCCGGTCGTGCCACCAATCACGCCGGTCCTGCGTCGCGTCCTTCACGCCGCAGCTGACGAGGCCCGCCGTGGGGGCGAGTTCTCCGTGAATCCAGAGCACTTGCTCGTTGCCGTTGTGGGCGAGCGCACGTCGGTCGGCGCGCGCGTCCTCGCCGACATCGGTGTCACTGCGGCATCCCTGCGTCAGCTTCGTCGGGATGCGTAGCGCCCGCCGCTGCCGCAGGGTCGGCATCGCCTGTGCGCTCGACATCGAGGCGGAGTTCACATAGGGCGACCCGCCGCGGCTCGCCGGACCGACTCACCGGGCCGGCACGGCGCGGTCGTCGAGCGTGGGGAAATTCCGCGATGTGGTTCCGATTTCTTAGGCAGCGCCTGCCTGACGTCGATAGAGCACGCATGGACCCACTCGGCGAACCGCACGTCGCTCACGGACAACCGCAGGTGCCGTACCGACCAGGAGTACTCAGCCCGCACCGCTGGTTGGGGGTTCTGTACCTCACCGGGGGGATCTGCGGCGCGGGGAGCGTCATCGTTCCGCCCATCGACTCGCGGGACCTGCTCACGCTCGCGGTAACGATCCCGGCGATCGGGATTGGAATCGGGCTCATTTCGCGACGGCGCCCCCTCGATGAACGCATGGTCAGCGTTCTGCTCCTGCTGGCGACGGCGGCCCTGTCAGTCGGGTTGCTGATCGATCGCGACCCGGTCGTGGCCGCCGCGGGCGGCGTGTTCTACGTCTGGATCGCCTGGACCGCCGGCACCCTGTCCTCGTCGCGGCAGCTTGCCGTGCAACTCGCTGCGTGCGCGATCGGCGTCAGCTGCGTTGTCATCGGGGTCGGCGTCGCCACGCCGATCTCCGTGATCGTGATCGTGATCGGCGCCAGCACCACGATCAGCTTCGCCCACCGCCGGATGATGGAGCAACTTCGCGCATCCGAGGCGCGTCTGACACATGCGGCGACACACGACGCACTGACCCTCCTGCCGAACCGCGAGCTCGTCATGCGCCGGCTGAGCGCGGCCCTCATGGCCGATGCGGAGGACACAGGGCTGCTCTACGTCGATCTCGACCGCTTCAAGGAGGTCAATGACCGATTCGGGCACAGCGAGGGCGACGCAGTTCTCAAGGAAGCGGCCAGGCGGATGACGTCATGTATCCGCGATACGGACACACTTGCCCGCGTCGGCGGCGACGAGTTCGTGATCCTGCTCGACGGCGATGCCGAGTTGGCCGCCGATTCGATCGCACAGCGGATTCTCCAGCAGCTACGTCGCCCATTCGATGTCGGCGACGGGACGCTGGTCCAGCTCGGCGCAGCATCGGCATCGGGTTGGCGGAGCCTGGAGCGTCTCCCGCCGACCTCGTGCGCCGTGCAGACCTCGCGGGACTGAGCGCGAAGCGCGCAGGGCCTGATCGCGTCGCCGCGTACGGACGCGGCACCGAGCGCGTACTGCCGCCGAGCCCGGTCACGTAACGGCATCGGCGCCAGGTCGGCGACGTCCTGGTGCGCGCCCGTTCGCCCACCGGCAGACAAGGGTCGACGGCCCGGACCCGGCTCACGCCGTGGACGGCGCCGAGCGCACCTGCCGATTGCCACGTGCCCGAATCGAGACGGACGGCGGTCCGGGGATCCGTGACCGGGCTCGGACGTTCGTCACCGCTTTCGCTGCTCGATCACGGGCAGCGATCCCGAACTCAACGATGCGGCCCGCTCAGGCTTCCACGGTCGATGGCGACGTCCTTGGCTCGTATCGCAGGGCGACCGCCCCCGACCCGAACTCATGGCGACTCCACGAGCTCAAGCTCGATCCGCTTCGCGCAGACCGGCGAACAACGTCGGCCCGTGGCCGGCGAGGACCGGCTGCACGAGGAACTCGTACTCGTCGATCAGACCCAGATCTGCCAACGCCAGCGGGAGCGTCACACCACCCACCAACAGGCCCTCGCCCGGCTCCGCTTGAGCCGCTGAACGGCCTCGCCCAGGTCGCCTCGCACCAACTCGGCATTCCAATCGACCTGCTCGAGCGTGCTCGACACGACGTACTTCTTCGCCCGAGTCGATGGTCTCGGCGAAGGGATCTCCACTGATCCATCCAGTCGGGCCACGCTCCCGTGGCCGGCGGCCGCCACGCCGACTCCATCATCTCGTAGGTCACCCGGCCGAACAGCAAGGGCGTCGGCCCGGTTGAGATTCTCGACCGCATGACGATGCAGTTCCTCGTCAGGGAGGATCCCACGATGATCGCAGCACCCGTCCAACGTTATGTTGATGGAGTAGCGAAGGGGTTGCATTTCGCCAGAGTATCGTCGACGAGGCACAGCGACGACAAGTGATGGCGGCCCGTCGTGGACGCTCCCTGCCCGGGTCGGACGTTCGCCTGCTGGACGGCCGTCGCGTCGTCTCCGGTCAGAACGGATCGACGTCGCGGTCACCGCGGTCGCCGGCGCCTGCACTTGCAGACTCGCGACCCTGACGACCACCGCTGCCGGCGCAGCCGGCGCGCCGTTTGGCGGCGCACCAATCAGGGAAGGGCCTTCGTGCCGGTCGGCGACCGGACGAGCATGGAAATACCGGGCGAGTATCGACAGACCAAGGGCCGTGTCACTACCGCAATCGACGACAGCGCGCGCGTCCGAGGCGCGTCTCCGAGCGCTTCGCGAACCACCCGAGCCCCCAAAGCGCCCGGCCGCGCGCGCTCGCCCCCCGAAGATGACCGAGTTCAAGGAGGACCCGATGACCGAGCGGGAACGGGAGCTCTCGAACGAGCTTCGCACGCGCGGAGTTCGCAAGAAGACCGCAGTCACTCTCGCGCGAGCGGCCCACGGCGACGGAGATCCCGAAGAGGCGCGTCGCGTTGTGGACGAGCTTGCCGTGGCCATCGCCGACATCAGCGAACGGCTGGAGGGTCCAGAGGGACGGCGCGGGTGGACGGCGCACCTGCGGCTCCCGCCGCGCATGCCCCGGCTCCGCGGGTGGCGCCCCCACATGAGGCCATCGCGAGCCCGGAGCTGGGGAGTGCGAGCCGGATGGACGGTTGGTGACAGATCTCTCGTTCGTCGCGGAAGGAAGGTGCTGCGGGCGCGCGGGCGGCTGAGTCTGGACAGACTCGCCGCTCCGCGGTCGTAGGTCCTCGCCCAACGCCCTCGTGGAATCCCCGGGGTCGGGCGCCGACTGCTCGTGAACCGAACCCGCGTCACGCCCGTTGTAAGAACGGGCGAACCGCGCGCGGTTCCTCACACGAATACCGTCAGAGCCCGCGCGTTCGGCCGGGGCTCGCCAACCGGAACGAGGGGGTCCGATGACGGCTCTCGACATGACGTCAGAACCGCCATCACGGGATGGGATGCCGATGGACCGGATGACGCCCGAGCGCAGGAAGCTACGACTGGCGCGCGTGGTTGCGATCCACACCGCGCAAGGCGCGCGCGTGGAATGGCGCGGCGACTACGAAGCGGTGCTGGCACGGGGCCTTCGGCTCTACAACAACCACGGTCTGAAGATCTCCGGTGGCGAGTCGCGCTCGGTTGTCGCCGTGGACGACTTGGGAAACGTCACCGTGCGGAAGCTGTAGCTACTCCGCTGGTCCCGGAGGTCAACGAGCAGGCCCACCTGCGCGCACGACACCGCCACCGTGCGCGACGACGGGACGGAGCGGTCGCGCCGAGTCCCGGGGGCGCGTGAGCGGGCGGATCCGGGTCGCCCGACGACCGTCGACGGCGGTACCCCGACGGCTCGCCGCCGCGTGGTCGGACCCCGCCCCGAGGCCCCCCTGCGCGCGGCGACCACGGCTCCGGCGGCGCTGTCTCAGCGCGCTTGCGCCATGCGACCACATCGGGTCAGGTCAGGTGCGACAGGCGACACGAGACCCGAGGCGCCGACCGGCCTCGACACCCGCGACTGCAGCGACGTGCCGAACGAGTGCCGCCGCCGAGACGTGGCCGGCCGGAAGCTCGACCACGAAGGACGTCGTGCCCGGAAATGTGTGGTTCGTCCATCCGGTTGCCGTTCCGGGCAAGAACGGCAAGCACGTTGCGCGCATCCGCGCCGTCTGCGCGTATTCGCGTGCCACGCCGTGATCGCCGCCTGCCATGTCGACGAGGTCTTCGTGCTGGTGATACCAGATCGTCACCGACGGCCGAATGCGCCGAATCAGTGCCGCGGCCGCGCGGCTCTCAGGCTCCGAAAGTGGCCGTGGTCCCGAGTTGTAGACCCCGTTGGCGATTCGCGCCCAGCGGTACGGAAAGTTGCGATTCAGATCGACCCCGTGCGCATTCTGGCGGGTGCGCGCGATGGATCCGTCGGGATTCATCTCCGGGACAAGCCATACCTGGACGCCAACCGGCACGGGACGATGTTGCAGGGCCGCAATGATGGCCAGCCCCGCGCACTCGTTGCCGTGGATGCATCCCACGACGAGGATCTTTCTCGGTGCGGACGCGGCGCCCAGAACAATCGCGCCGATCGTCCGTCCCCGGACCGAGCGGCCGACGATGAGATGGGTCCCGCTGCCGGCAAGTTGGCTTGCCACAATCAGCAGTAGGGCGCCGACGATGAGCGTCAGACGACGCCACGCCATCAACGTGTCGGAGGACCGAGCCCGTGGACCCCTCGTGATGTGGCTCCGGGACATGGCGACAGTCTGACGCCACGACTGGCGGCCACAAGCCCGGCTGGGGATCGGCGGGCATACCGGTCATCCCCAGCCGGATGGTGGGTCTAGGCGCCGACCGTGTTGTCGACCGCGAACGTCGTCTCCTGTGGTGGCGATGCGAACCCGCCGGCGATGCCCGCCGCCATCTTCGGCATGAGCACACCGTCGCGGAACTGCTCCCAGCTCTCCTTTGAGTCGTGGACCGCGACGATCACCCACCCGTCGGCCGACGGGCCTGCGATGTGCGAGATCTGCCCCGCGGGCAGGCCGCCACTGGGGTGAACCGCGGCGATCGACGCCTGATACTGGTCCCGCGTGCCGCCGGGGAAGTGGTGCACAACTGCATATGCCATGACGCGCTCCTTGGTGCTCGTATGTGACTGGGTTCGCCGCCGAGATCGCCGGCGCGGGCGTCCTGACGCCCGGAACGGGGGCCCGGTGGGCGTGGCCGCCGAGTCCGACCCCCCGAGGCGTGCGGCGTCGTGTGCGTGACACCGCCGGTGATCGCCGGGCGACGTGTATCGCCCGAGGCGACCACGTGCACCCCATGACGTCCCAAAGAACGCCCGGTCAGGCCGTGGGGTCGGATGGCCGGAACGCGCCGCGTGTGCGGCATCGCTCATGTCCTTTGCGTCGGGGGTCCGGATCGGCGACGCCGTCACCCACCGCATGCGAAGGATCGTCGCTCACCTCGCGACGGTCACTCCGCGGCGGGGGGAGCCGGCAAAGCGATCGTGGCCAGATCGGATCCGCCCGTCAACCCCAAGTCAGGGCGCACGGTGAGAAATGGGCGCTCCGTGGGCGGCTCAAGCCCGCCCGCGACGCCGTCGATACCAACCTGGACCGGGGTCCCCGCGGTCACATACAGACGCCCCCACACCCACAGTCACTGCGACCGTGACGCGAGGAGCCCGATGCCACACCTCCGATCGCCGATTTCCCGAACGGACCGACCGTCCGTCCGCGCCAGAGCGGCCGCCGCGTGCTGGAGCTTGGCATGAGACGTCCCGGGGTTCGCGCCGGCGCGATCGCCGCTGCGGCAGTCGCCGTGCTCGCCACCGCCGCGGTGCTTGTCGGCCAGCCCGCGCACCCGACCTGGGCCCCCCGCTGCACCGTCTTTCCCGCGGGAAACGTCTGGAACCAACGGGTCACCGGACTCCGTGTCGCAAGCAATTCCCATCGGCTGCTTGCCACGATCGGGCTCGCGAGCCACCTGCACCCGGACTTCTCCAACCAGGGTGGCTACGGGATCCCGTTCAACGTCGCCACCGCCAAGACGCCCCGGTACCGCGTGAGCTTCCTATACGCCAGCGAGTCGGACCGCGGGCCCTACCCGATTCCCGCCAGGCCGCGGATCGAGGGTGGGTCCGACCGTCACCTGATCGTCGTTGACCGTGACGCGTGTCGCCTCTATGAGCTCTACGGCGTCCACCGGGTCGGCACCCGCTGGACCGCGGGATCGGGCGCCATCTGGAATCTCTCCTCGAACGCGCTTCGCCATGCGGGCTGGACATCTGCGGACGCCGCCGGCCTCCCCATCCTCCCGGGTCTGGTGCGGTACGACGAGGTCCAGCGCGGGGCGATCCTCCACGCCATCCGTTTCACCGCCCCGATCACCCGACGGGCGTTCATCTACCCGGCCCGCCACCAGGCCGGATCCACCAGCAGCGCCTCGGCGCCGCCGATGGGGCTGCGGCTGCGACTCAAGCGGTCGGTCTCGCTCCGTGGCTTCTCGCCCCAGGTGCGCGTGATCCTGACCGCGCTCCGCGACTACGGCATGATCCTGGCCGACAACGGGAGCCCCTTCTACATCAGCGGTGCACCCGACCGTCGCTGGAACGACGATGTCCTGCACCAGCTCACCCGGTTGACCGGAGCGGATTTCGAGGTCGTCAACACGAGCACCCTTCGCAACCACTGATGCCGACCGCCGCCGCCGCGGGACGCCCCGCGGCGGCGGCGACGCGATCGGTCAGGCGATGACGCTCTCGCCGCCGGGGTAGCAGAAGGACGCCGCCGGGGAATAGAAGCCCCAGGTGACCTGCAGCGGGGACGCCGGACGGAGGGCGTAGCTGCTGTGGTCGGGCGCCAGGAACTCGAACTCGAGAACCTCCCACGGATCCACCAGCGGGGCGATGAACGGGTACAGCCCGTCGACCAACGCGCCGCCGATGTCGGTGATGTAGCTCAGCTGCCCCGACGCGACCACATCGGAGACCTCACCGACGCGCACCGTCGTGCGAATCACATCGACACCCTCCTGACGGGTTGTCGCCACCAGGATGCCGCCGCTGATCTCGAGCACCGTCTCCCCGGGCGTGGCCGGGACACCGCGCTCGGTCGCATAGTCACGCATGTCCGCGCTCGAGTTGAGGTAGTGCGTCCACCAGCGGCTCGGAATCTGGCCGTCGGGGGCGAACCGGTCGAGGTCCGCGCCGGCGTAGGTCAGCGAGTACGCTCCGAAACCGGAGGTCTGCTCGGCGGCGTCGACGACGTACTGGTTGATGAAGCACTGCCCGTTGGCGATGCGGCCCAGGCGCGGGTCGACAAGCCGTCCGACCGCGTCGGAGTCGGCCGGCACCCACGTCAGGTACAGCATGCGGCTGTTGATGACGATCTGCGGAGCGACGAGCTTGGACACGCATTCCCCCTGTTCGATACCGTCATGAAACGATTCACACCCACGCGAGGTTAATCGTTTCACACGCCCCCGACAAGCCCCCCGACGGCGACGGCCGCACCGCTCCGCGCGGCCCGACGCTGCGGGATGTCGCCGCGGCCGCGGGTGTGTCGGTCGCGCTCGCCAGCTACGCGTTCAACCGACCGGATCGGGTCGCGGCCCCGACGCGAGAGCGCATTCTCCACACCGCGGCCGCGCTCGGCTATCGCGGGCCCGATGCCACCGCACGGGCGCTGCGGCTCGGCCGCCCGGCGAGCCTCGGACTCGTCGGATCCGACGGGATTGCCGCCCTGCTCGCCGACGGCGCAGCCGTCGAGGTCGCACGCGGGCTGGGGCGGGCGGGCGACCGCCTCGGCGTTGATCTCGTCATCGGATCGGCGGCCGGCGGACCGGCCGTGTATTTCCGCGCCGTCCCGTCCGAGGACACCGCCGATACCGTCCTCGTGGATCCGCCCGACGGTGCGCCCGGGACGGCCGTGACGGCACACGCGGCCGTCGGAACCGCCGCGGCGGCCCGTCTGATCGACGGCCTCGGACATACACGTCTCGCGGTCGTCGCCTGGCCCGGATGCGGCGCCCGCCTGGCCGGTGTCCGAACGGGTTGGGGGCCGGACCGCCCGCTGCAGGTGATCATGGCCCCCGGGCCGGGCCGGCGGGACGGAGATCCCAGCGGCCGGGCGGTGCTCGCGCTCGACCCCGTGCCGACGGCCGTCATCGCCCTGAGCGACCCGTTGGCGTTCGAAGTGCTCGATGCCGCGGCCAACGCCGGCTTGGACGTCCCGAACGACATCTCCGTCATCGGGGTCGACGACCTGCCCGGGTCGGCGGCGCTCGGCCTCACGTCGGTCAACGTGCCCTACCGTCCCATGGGGGAACAGGCGGCCAACATCCTGTGGGCGCGGATAATCGGGGACTCGGTACCGGGAGCGGCGGCGCTTCCGACCGAACTCATCGTCCGCTCGACGACGGGCCCGCCACCCGACGGGCGGCGGCACTAGCCGGGCTCGTTGCCCAGCCGGTCGAGTTGCGCCCGCAGCGCTGCGGTCTCGGCCTGCTGGTGGTGGAGCAGATCGAGGATCTCCGACAGGCGGGCATCGCCGTGTCCCGGCGCGGCGGGCACGGTGGCGCCGTCGCCGCCGCCATCCCCGCGTGAACGGGGCGACAGGAACGCGTTGGCGAGGTACCCCGAGAGCGTCGCGAACAGCACCACGCCCGCAACCAGCAGAAAGACACCGACGACGCGACCGCCAGGCGTCACCGGGTATTGATCGCCGTATCCCACGGTCGTGACCGTGACGACACCCCACCACAGCGCATCACCGCCGCTGACGATGTTCGCGTTCGGATCGGCGGCCTCAAAGTAGAGCACCGCGGTCCCCGTGCTCTCGAGGACCAAGATCACCAGGAACGTCATGACGTACAGCGCGCTCTGGGCCCGGTCTCGCATCAGCCACGCCAGGATTCCCGCGAAGTCCGTACTCGTGCATCAGGCGCCACGCCCGGATGAGGCGGAAGACACGCAGGACACGCAGGCCGGGAAGGCTGCCGAGTAGATCGAGCCAGCCGCGCTCGTGGAAGAAGTACCGGGACTTGCTCGTGGCCTGCCGCATCCTCGTGCCGAAGTCCAGCAGGAAGAAGACCGTCAGGACGCCGTCGATGATCATGATCACCTGGCGCTGCGCCGAGGTCAGCGGGCTGAACGGCAGCGCGAGCACGATGTTGACGAGCGACAGGATCGTCAGCGCAAAGATGAAGACTTCGCGCGGTGCATTGACGAGCTCGGGCGGTTGCGTGCGGTTGGCCATCGGTGGCCTGTTCGGATCGCGGCGGCGCTCTCCTCCCGGCGGGCGGTCGTCTAGCGGCGGTCGTGGCCGGCGAAGCGCATGAAGGCCGTGATCGCGACGATGACCAGCGCGATTGCCGCGCCCAGGTACAGGATGTCCCGGCCCCCGTGGAAATCCACGACGACGTCGACGAAGCTCGTGAGCGCGATCAGCGTGAGCATCGACATGATGCGGGTCTTCATGTCATCGAGGTTGCGCACGTCGAGCCACCCGGGAACGTCGCCGCGGCGGTCGTCGGCGCCACCCGACAGCGCAAGCCCGTAGAAGCCCACGGCGATCAGCAGCAGCGTGGCCCCGATCAAAAAGAGATCGAGGTCGATCAGGAAGACGCCGAGGTTGTCCTTGACCGGAAACGCGTTCTCGGAGACGTGACCCACGGCGTACACGAAGTAGGCGCCGCCGTAGATGAACGCGGCGAGCCCCGACAGCAAGAGCACGACCGCCGGGAACAGCACCAGCAGGCGCGTCGCCAGGATTGTCCACGCGAACCCCCGTCCCAGCGGCGGATCCCACACCGGACGCGGACCGCGGGCCGGACGCTCCTCGTCTGGCGGAGGGGTCCCCACGTCAGGCCACCCGCTCGGCGGCGGCGGGCAGCCCGTGGCAGCGCTTCCACTTCCGTCCGCTGCCGCACGTGCAGGCCTCGTTGCGACCACGACCGGCATCGGCCGCCGCATAGACCCTCATGATCTCGGCCGGAGCCCGATCTGCCGCGAGGAGCCGTCCCATCGTCCGCATCGGCGCATCGATGTGACCGAAGAACGCCTTGTATCCCGCGCAGAGGTAGTTCAGCCCCGCTTCGCCGTCGGGGGTGACGATGAAGCGGTCCTTGGGACAGCCGCCGTGGCAGGCGAACCGCACCTCGCAGGACCGGCAGTACTCCGGCAGCGTGTCGCGCTTGTCGCGGCCGAACTGGCGCTGACCCGGCGAGGCGACAAGCTCGGCGAGCGGCGTGTCGGCGATATTGCCCACCAGATAGTCCGGCTCGACGAAGTGATCGCACGCATAGAGGTCGCCGGTGTGCTCGAGGGCCACGGCGTCGCCGCACGTCTCCGAGTGGATACAGAGCCCCGGCGGTGCGCCGACCCAATTCGCGAGCGCAACGTCGAACATCTGGACGTAGACCGTGCCGACATCGCGCCGAACCCAATCCTCGAAGATCTCAATCAGGAAGCGGCCGTACTGGTCGGCGGTCACGGACCGCGCCGTGGTCCGGGCGCCGTCCTGTGTGTAGAGCGGACGATCGCGCCAGGAGCTCCAGGGCACCGTCCCGTCGGCGGCGGCATCGGGGACCCGCTCGATGATCGGAATGAACTGCATGAAGCGGGCACCGCATTCGTCGCGCAGGAACGCGTAGACCTCCCGCGGGGCGTCCGCGTTGGCGGCATGGATGGTGGTGAGCGCATTCCACTCGACACCCGCGTCCCGCAGATGCCCGAGCCCACGCATCACCTGGTCGAACGACCCGTTGCCCCCGCGCGTCACGCGGAAGGCGTCGTGCATGGGCCGCGGGCCGTCGATCGAGAGTCCGACCAGAAACCCGTGTTCGGCAAAGAACGCTCGCCCACTCGGCATCGATCCGCGTCCCGTTGGTCTGGATCGTGTAGTCCGCACGTTGGCCCGGGCGCAGATACCGCTGGGTGAGGGCGACCGAGCGGCGGAAGAAGTCGAGCCCCATCAGGGTCGGCTCACCGCCCTGCCAGGCCACGGTCACGTACGGGAGGTGGGCATGGGCATCGATCAGCTGCCGCAGATACGCGTCGAGGACTTCGTCCGACATCCGAAAGCCCGAGTCCGGGTAGAGCATCTCCTTGGACAGGAAAAAGCAGTAGTCGCAGTCCAGGTTGCATGCGGCCCCGGTCGGTTTGGCCAGCACGTGGACGCCGTGGCCCGGAGGCGACGGCTGACCCGAAGATGTGGGGGCGCCCGACATGCACCCAGGCTACCTTGCCACCAACGTCCGCTGTCGGGTGAGCGGAGCGATGTCGCCGGGCCGTGGGCGAAGTCTGTTGACGAGCGAGGGTGGGTGGGCCGCCGGGCCGGGCCGCCGCGGGATGATCCCAGACCCGGGCACCCGCCGACCGGCAGCGCCCGGCCGGTGACCGTCGACCCCACCCCCACCGCGCACGATGATCCGGCGCTCCGTCACCGCAGCGCCGCATCCCCCGCACCGGACGGGGGAGTCCGGCAGTCTCGGTACGTACGGCCATCGCCGACCAGGACGCACCGTGAGCTCACCGCAGGACCCGGACCAGGAATGGCTGTTCGGATACGGCTCGCTCGTCGGCGAACCCGCTCAGCCCGGGGCGCCCGCACGGGACCGCCACGTTACGACCCTTGTCGGCTACCGCCGGACGTGGGGTGTGGCGATGGACAACCGGGAGCAGACCCCGGGGTACAAGAGCTATCTCGACCCGAAGACCGGGCAACGACCGGCAGTCTATGTCGCGTTCCTCGATCTCGCCGCCGATCCCGCCGGGGCGGTCGTCGGCGTGTGCATACCGGTGACACGCCAGCGCCTCGGGGAATTTGACCGCCGCGAACGGCAGTACGCCCGCGTCGACCTCGGCGACCGGCTTCCGGAGTTCGCGGGGCGGGTCTGGGCGTATCTCGGATCCAACGACGGCCGCGCGCGCCGCCGGGCCGGCGACCGTGCCGGGATGACGGTCGTGTCGCGGGGCTATCGGGACGCGGTCCTGGCGGGGTTTGCTGCGCTCGGTCCCGACGCCCGCGCCGCGTTCGATCGGTCCACCGACGACTGTGGCTGCCCGGTCGTCGATCTCGTCCGGCACGACCTCCCGGGCTGAACCGGGCGGCGCGCGATCAGTGCGCCCAGGACCCTCCGGCCGGCTCGAACGACCACAGCTCGGACGACACCGACACGGGGGCACCGTCCGGAGCGGGACGGCCCGCGCCGGCATGGCCGTGGGCGAAGGCCGGCGACGTCACCCATGCCTCAAACGCGGCGTCGTCCCGCCAGCGGGTCACGACCAGCCACTGCCGGCGCCCGTCGGTCGGGCGCAGCAGCTCGAACCCCTCGAATCCCTCTTGCCCGTCGACGGCGCCCGCGCGCGCGGCAAACCGCCGGGCCAGCTCGTCGCCCGCGCCCTCGGGGACGGTGATTGCATTGATCTTGACGATGCTCATGCGGCGATCCAATCAGATCGCGCGCCCGGCCGACGGGATGCGGGTCCCGGGAGCGAGGTCCGATCCTTCGGATCGGGCGATGGTCCGTCCCATGCGGCACGGTAGAGTGGGCCCCCGAAAGCCTCCACGATCAAGGACCAGGATCAGCGATGACCACGAAGGCCGCGTTCACCGACGACGAATGGACCACCGTCCTCGAAGGACCGACGAGCGCAGGAATGCTCGTGGTGATGGCGTCCCGGGGGGGAACGTTCCGCGAGACCTTCGCGATGTCCAAGGCGTACGTCGAGGCCCGTGAACAGCACGGCCAGAGCGAGCTCCTCGACGAGATCGCCTCGACGCGTCCCAAGTCCAACCACCCCAAGGGGCACGACCAGGCGGAGCTTCGCGCCCAAAGCCTCACCGTGATCTCCGCGGCCGTCGGCGTCGTCGCCGCCAAGGCCACCCCCCAAGAGCTTGAGGACTACCGCAATTTCATCCTGACGCTCGCCCATAAGGTGGCGGCGGCACATCGCGAGGATGGCCAGGACGTCAGCCCCGCCGAGGCCGAGGCCATCGCCGCGATCACGGGCGCAGTGCAGGCATCCTGACGATCCCCGGCCACCGCGGCACCTCCCGGGTCCCCGGATTCCGCGCCACGGCCACGACTCCGAACAGGGCACGATGAGCACATCCGACGCAGCGCTGAATCACCCGGACTTCACCCCGACCATCGTCGCGCACCCGACGGTCCCGGAACGCATCGAGCGTGGGCGCGCCGAACGGAAGGCGGTACCGCGCTCCAAGCACGCCGACTTCCAGCCCCCCGTGCGGCGCTCGGATCCGGTCACGTTGCTGGAGTCCCAGGCGACGACGAGAGTCCCGCAACTGGTGCCGATCCGCTACGGACGCATGCTGGTCTCGCCGTTTACCTTCTACCGCGGCGCGGCCCTGGTGATGTCCAACGACCTTGCGGCGGACTCCGAACACGGGCCTGCGGGTGCAGCTGTGCGGTGATGCGCACCTGTCAAACTTCGGCGTGTTCGGGACGCCCGAGCGGCGGCTGGTCTTCGACATCAACGACTTTGACGAAACATCGCCGGGGCCGTTCGAGTGGGACATCAAGCGCCTCGCCGCAAGCCTGGAGATCGCCGGGCGGGATCGCCAGTTCACGGTGACCGACCGGCGCCAGGCAGTGCTGGCATCGGTCGCGGGCTACCGCCGCGCGATGGCCGAGTTCGCCCAGCAGTCCAACCTTGATGTCTTCTATGCGAGCCTCGACGTCGAGCAGGCACTCGACCAGTACCGGCCCCGCTCGACCAAGGCGATGATCGCCCGCACCGAACAGACGCTCGCCAAGGCCCGGACGCGCGACTCGATGCACGCCTTCAACAAGATGACCGAGATCGTCGACGGTGAGCCGCGGATCAAGCCCGATCCGCCGCTGATCGTGCCGGCGGCGGCATTCATGACCGAGGAGTTCGCCCCGCGGTTCACCGACTGGGTACACACGAACCTGCGCGCGTACCGGTCGACGCTCGACACCGACCGGCGGCGCTTGCTGGAGGGGTATCGCTTCGTCGACCTGGCCCAGAAGGTCGTCGGGGTCGGCAGCGTCGGGACGCGCGCGTGGATCGCGCTCATGCTCGGCCGCGATGACCGCGACCCGCTGTTCTTGCAATTCAAGGAGGCCCAGCAGTCGGTCCTCGAACCCTTCTGCGGGGCGAGCGGATACCGGAATCACGCCCACCGCGTCGTCGCCGGTCAGCGGCTGATGCAGGCTGCGGGCGACATTCTGCTCGGATGGATGCGGATCGAGGGCATCGACGGCGTCGTGCGCGATTTTTACGTGCGGCAGCTACGCGACTGGAAGGGGTCCGCCGAGATCGAGGAGATGGTGCCGGCGGGGATGACCCACTACGCCGAGCTCTGCGGCTGGACGCTCGCGCGGGCCCACGCCCGCTCCGGCGACCGCGTGGCGATCGCCGCATATCTGGGCAAGTCGGACGTCTTCGACCGCGCGATCGCCAGTTTCGCGACCCGCTACGCCGACCAGAACGAACGTGACTACCAGGTGCTCGTCGACGCGGTTGCGACCGGTCGCATCGTGGCCGAGACCGGTGTCTAGCTCCGGGACGGAGACCGCACACACGACCGCAAGCCCGGGGCGAGCGCCCAAGCGCGCCGGGCTGGTCCTTCTCAGCCTGATCCTGGTGGCGGCCGTCGCCAACCTCAACCTGGCCGTCGCCAACGTCGCGCTCCCGTCGATCGGCGAGCATTTCAACTCCAGCCAAACGACGCTGGACCTGATCGCGGTGGGCTACTCGCTCGGCCTGGCCTGTTCGGTCCTGTGGTTCGGCGCCCTCGGCGACCGCTACGGGCGCAAGATGATGCTCATCACGGGCACCGTGCTGGCAATCCCGATGTCGCTGCTCGCCGGCTACGCCCCGTCGGACACGGTGCTGTTCCTCGCCCGGCTCGGCGGCGGGCTGACCGCCGGCATGGCCTATCCGACGACACTGGCGATCATCACCGCCCTCTGGAGCGGTGCCGGACGCACCAAGGCGATCGCGCTGTGGTCGGGCATCGGCGGAGCGACCGCCGCCCTCGGGCCGCTGATGTCCGGATTCCTGCTCGAACACTTCAGCTGGGGATCGGTGTTTCTCGTGACCATCCCGCTGGCGATCGTGGCCGTGATCCTCGCCTGGAAGCTCGTGCCCGCCCACGTCAACGAGTCGACCGAACGTGTCGACAACCTCGGCGGGATCCTGTCGGTCGTGCTCGTCGGGGCCCTCATTCTCGCGATCAACTTCGCTCCGGTGGACAACGCCCACGAGGCCGCGCTGATCCTGGGCGGCATCGCCGTGGTGGCGCTCGTGCTCTTCTACGTGCGCCAGCGCCGCGCAGCGAACCCGCTCTACGATCTCGCGATCGCATCGCGGCCGACCTTCTGGGTCGCCGCCTGTGCCGGGATCATCGTCTTCGGCTCGCTGATGGGCGCGATGTTCATCAGCCAGCAGTACCTCCAGAACGTCCTCGGCTATTCGACGATGAAGGCCGGACTCTCGATCCTGCCGGCGGCGGTCTGCATGGTGCTCGTCGCCCCGCGCTCGGCCAAGATCGTCGAGGCGCGGGGTGCACGGTTCACGTTGCTGTTGGGGTACGTGTTCGTGCTTGCGGGGTTTCTGTGGATGCTTGCCTTCTGGAAGGCGGACGCCTCATATTGGACGGTGGCGGTCGCCTACATCTGCGTCGGTATCGGCGTGGGGCTCGCGGGCACGCCCGCCTCGCACTCGCTGACGGGGTCGGTCCCGGTCCGGCGGGTCGGAATGGCATCCGGCACCGCCGACCTGCAGCGCGACCTCGGCGGGGCGATCCTCCAGTCCATCTTCGGGGCGCTGCTGACGGCCGGATACACCGCGTCGGCCACCAGCCAGATCAACGGATCGGGGAAACCGGTCCCCCTGTCGGTGCAGGAAGAGCTGACCAAGTCCTACGCCGGCGCCGCATCGATTGCGAAGCAGTATCCGCAGTACTCCGATCAGATCATCGCCGGCGCCCGGACCGCGTTCCTGCACGGCGACCGCTGGTCGTATTTCGCCGGCGCCCTGGCGACGATCGGAGGCGGGGTGATCGTCTACTTCTTCTTCCCGAAGCGCGATGACGAACGGCGGCTCTTGGCCGAGTACGCCGCCTCCGACCAGGCCTCCGACAGCGCCGCCTAGAGCGCCGTAAGGCCCCGGATGATCTCGTAGACACCGAGGGCCAGCGCGATCAGGACGCCGACCCGCAACAGGTTCGCCTGCAGCCACCGGTTGAGATGGTCCACGGCGCGACGGGTCCCGTCGGGCGAGATCAGGTACGCGGCGAGCGGAATCCAGACGAGCAGGAAGATGATGATGTTGAACACGACGAGAATGGCCAGCCGCTGCGACCATCCCGGCGTGTCCAGGGCGATGTCCTTGAGGGCGGCGAGGTAGAACGGGCTCGGCAGGCTCAGGCAAATCCCGAGCACGATCATCCAGCGGATCGATCCCTTGTCGAGGACCCTGTCGATCCGCTCGTTGCCGGACCCGACGCGTGGGGTCCGGGCCACGGGATCCCGGTTGCGGGCCCGCCGGTGGCGTTCGATCAGCACCGCGCCGACGATGGCGACCACCCCGACGAACAGGTCGACGCCGGGCCCGAGCTTCGACGAGCTCGAGCGCTGGTGCCCCTGGCCGATCGCGTCCAACAACAGGAGCACGGCGACGCCGATGGCGTAGCTCATCGCGTAGCCGCCGATCAGGTACCCGAGCAGCAGCTTCGGCGGGTTCTTCGCCGTCAGCAGCACGAGGACGATCGCCAACAGCAGCGGGTAGGCGGCCGAGCCAAGCGCGAGGAGGAACAGCTGGGGGGTCATTGCGGTCCCGGTGGAGGTCGGCCCGGCGCCGGGGGGACGGCGCGCGCAATCGCTCGGGCATCGTACTCGAGCACCCGGGCCACGCCACCGTCCACTACAGACGAATCAGGCCATGCACGATCTCGTAGACACCGGCGGCGGCGATCACGACCGCGATGATGATCATGCCGTGGTCGACCAGCCACTGGTCCATGCCGCCGACGACGCGGCGCGTGCCGGCCGGAGAGATCAGGTAGGCCACCAGCGGTATCCAGATCAGCACGAACGCGAGCACGTTCACGAACGCCATCAGTGCAAGTCGCACCGACCACTGGCCGTCGCCCTCGGCGATCTCCTTGAGGGCCGCGACGTAGTAGATCCCCGGGAATCCCATCAACAGGCCGAGGACAAACAGCGCCCGCGGGGTCGCGCGCTGGAGCAGGCGCGCCATCGTCCCCGTGCCCGTCCCCGGCCGCCTGCGGCCGTGACGCTTGCGGCGCCGGATTTCGAGGGCCGCGGCAATCGCAAGACCGGCCACGCCGATCGCGATGTCGATGCCCGGGCTGACCGAGTGCACGAAGCGCACATCGGTCACGCCGAGCCCGTCGAGCGCGCCGATCACCACGATGCCGCCGACCAGGCTCGTCACGCACGCGCCGGCGAGATACGCGCACATGAGACGGCCGGGCTGCGGGGTGGCCAACGCCATCAGGACGACCGCAAGCGCGATGGGCGAAAACGCGGACGCGAGGCCCAATATGACGAGGTGAACGGCCAGACGGCCCTCCGGCGACGGTCGACCCGTCGCAGGTCGGCGATCAGGGGTGTGCTGATCGGGGCGGCGGCGAGTCCGCCGCGTAGCCTAGACGGCGCGCCGGACTAGGCGCAGAGCGTGCCCGAGGTGCGGATCGTGTGCGCGGTGGTCGCCGCCGACTGGACGCCGGTCCACTTCGTGCCCGCCACGGCGGCGATCTTGAAGTAGTAGGTCCCGGACCCGAGGTTGGAGGTCGTGTACGAGGTCCCCGTCACGCCGCTGGTCACCGACGTGTAGGTCCCGCCGGCGCCGTTGGTCGAGTCGTAGACCGTGTACGAGGTCGCGCCTGTGACGACGGACCAGCCGACCCGGACCGTGCGCGAGTTGGATGACACGCAGGTCGCGGTGGGAGTGCCGGGGGCCGCCGGCGCACCCTGGCTGACGCCGGCGCCGGAGCTCGATCCGCCGATGGTGACGGACCAGCCGGCAGCTGCGGCGAACCCGCAGCTGCCGGCGAATGCGGCCGTGAGTGCAATCACGGCCGCGAGTGTGCGGTGACGACGGGTCACGGCGCACTCACATCCCTGCTAGCTGGTCCACGCGTCGGTCGCCGGGCTGGTGGTCGCCGTGGCGGCACCGGCAGTGGCGGCGATCGCGGTCAGTGCGGGCATCTTGAAGTACGTGTTCTCACATGCCGCCGGTGAGGTGCTCGCCATCGAGGCGTCGTTGGTCAGGGTGACCGTCAGCGAGGCGTTCGCTCCGACCACCAGCGGGGTGGTGAAGGTGTGGGCCGTGCCGCTCGTGCCGGTGGCGTAGTTCCAGCTCACCAGCGACAGGGCTGACGTGCAGCCGGCCTGGGCGGCGCTCAGGGACTGATCCGAGTAGCCGGTGGCGTAGGTGGTGTTGGCCGGCAGGCTCACGCCGGTGACCGTGACAGGCGCGCCGTTGGGGTTGGTGATCGTGATCGAGACGTCACCGTTGGCGCCCGGGAACAGCTGATTGGTAAACGACCCGGTGGTCGTCGCCGACACCGTCACGTTCGAGACCGACTGCGACTGGGCCGCACCGTTGCCGCCGGTGAGTCCGACGGTCCAATTGGTCGCCGCGAGGACAACGGCAGCACCGATGATCATGGCGCCCGTCGTGGCGGAGGCGATCTTCAGGCGCCGGGCGCGCTTGGCGTGGGCATCACCGTGCATCCAGGAATCCTGGCTGTCATCGGACCCGCTGAACATGCGTGAGAACTTGGACATTTACCATCTCGTTTCGGTTGGGAAGTCTGTCGCTGTTCCGACCGACGGAGACAGCGCTGCTCATGCCTGGTGGATCGCCCGTCGGTCGTCGAAGAGTGCGACCGGCGGGCTGTTCGATCCGACGAGAAGGACGCTAGGCCGCCTTGTTCACGGGACGGTGCGGTGTTGCTCAAGGAGAGCTCAACGTCGATGTCGAGCCCTCATGTCGTCCAGTCGGCGCCCCCCGAACCGATGCGTCGACCCCCCCGAATGGCGGTTGCGGTCACGATGCTGCGCGGGCCCGCGACGACGGGCATGATCCCGGTGTGACCGATCCGCCCGCCGATGCCCCCCCGCGACGCCGCTGGGCAACCGTCGTCGCTGCGATCAAGGCCGTCCGGGCCACCGATCCGGACCGCGTCCGCGAGCTCGCGGCGCAGTTCGGCGGCCGGTCACGCTGGCTGACGCCGCTGGCCTATGCCGCCGGCACACTGGCGATCGTGTTCGACGGGGTCGTGCTGCTGCTGCACGAGTGGCGTCTGATCCTTCTGCAGATCGTCTCGGCCGCGTGGCTCTGGGCCGCGGCGTGGAATCTTCGCTCGCACATCTTCGATCAGAAACACCCCCCGCTGCCGAATGCCACCGTGATCGCGATCGCGGCGGTGCTCGTCACACAGATCGCCTACTGGTGCAACGCGACCTTCGCATTCACGCTGAATCAGGACAGGCCGATCCGCATCCGGCCGGCGTTTGCCACCGCCAGGGGCTACTGGCGCCAGATCACCGGGGTCGCACTGGCGGTCGGCGCCCTCCAGGCCGGCACCTGGCTGATCCTGCCGGGCGTCGGGATGACGTGGTTCTGGCTGGCGGCCGCCGCGATCTACGCGATCCAGCTGTACATGTTCGTGGCGCTGCCGATGTGGCTGCTCCGGGTCCGTAAGACCGGCACGCGCCGCGACCGGACGCTTCGCAGCCTGACGACGGGTGTCCTGAGCGGGATCGCCGCGATCCCGGGGTTCCTGCTCAACCGGATCGGGCTGCTGCTGATGGGGTTCGGCCCGCTGTGGTGGGTGGGCCTGGCGATCTTCTCGATCTCGGTCTTGGTCCACGTTGCGGCGAGCTCGTCGACGCGCGTGGTCAAGATGTCGGTTCGGCTGCGGGATACCCCGACGGGCGCCTGACGCCGGCCGCCTCGGCTCAGGTCACCTGCACGACCCGGAGCACGTCGGTCGTCCGGGAGTGGCTGTCGATGCCGGCGAGGACGACGACAATGTCGCCGATGCGCACCGCGCCACGCTCACGGGCGGTGGTGATCGCCTCCCGGACCATCGCCTCGTTGTCGTCGAACCCGGTCAGCGGCAGCGGCGTCGCTCCCCAGCTGATCGCCAGTTGTCGGCGCACCCGCTCGTCGGGGGTGAAGCCGAGGATCGGCACCTGGGGCCGGTAGCGGGCGATCGCCCGGACGGTAAACCCGCTGCGGGTCAGGCAGAGGATCGCGTTCGCGCCGGTCTCCTGGGCAACCCGCCAGGCGGCGTCGGTCATGGTGTCGGTGATGCGCTGATAGGGCCCCGCGCCGTGGTGCGGTTCGCCCACGCGCAACCGTGTGACCAGCCGCGTCCAGCCCTCGACGTCGAAGTTCTGGTCGGCGCGGGCGCACAGGCGCGCCATCGTCGCGACGACGTTGACCGGATCCGATCCGGTCGCCGTCTCCCCCGAGAGCATGACCGCCGACGAACCGTCGAAGACCGCGTTCGCGACATCGGACGCCTCGGCACGTGTCGGGGTCGCCGCCCGCACCATCGACTCGAGCATCTGGGTCGCGGTGATCGCCGGACGGCCGTGGGCGATGCACTCGCGGATGATGTGCTTTTGCAGGTGCGGCAGATCCTCGATCGGGCACTCGATCCCGAGGTCGCCACGGGCGATCATGATCGCACCGGCGGCCTCGAGGATTCCCGCCAGATTCTCGATCGCCGAGCGCGTCTCGATCTTGGCGACCACGAGCGGGCCGCGCGGATGGGGCTCGGTGCCGAGGCGCCGGATATCGTGGGCCGAGCGCACGAACGACACCGCGACCATGTCGACGCCGGCCTCGATGAACGCGTCGAGAATGCGCAGGTCGTCCGGCGTCGGCGTGTTGATGCGCAGGCGCTCGGAGGGAATGTGCACTCCCGGACGGCCGCTCAGGTGGCCACCGTGGTTGACGACCGCCTCCAAATGGTCGACGGTGGTGTCGACGACCTCGATGTCGATGGCGCCGTCGCCGAAACTGATTCGGTCACCGGGCTCGATCCCGTCCAACAGCCCCTCGAAGGCGACCTCGATGACCTCGGTCGTGGACCGCGAGTTGCCGGGGACGAGCCGGACGTGATGGCCGTCGGGAAGGTCGACGCCGTCGCGGCCGAACGAGGCCGCCCGCAGCTTCGGCCCGGGGAGATCCACGAGCGTGCCGATGTCCCGCCCGGCCTCCTTGGCCAGCGCCCGGACGCGGCGGTGGATCTCCAGCGCCTCCTCGACGGTGCCGTGCGACATGTTCAACCGAACGGCATCCATGCCGGCGGCCATCATCCCGCGCAACGTCGACTCGCTGTCGGATGCGGGTCCGACGGTCGCCAGGATCTTGGTGCGTCGCAACGGGGCCTTGGGCATGGGGTCGATCATATGCGGCGGGCGGCGGGCGCGACCGATTGCGGCGGGCGGATCAGCCGAGCCCGCCGAGGCCACCGACCACGTGGGCGCCGAGACCTTCCACGAACGCGACCGGATCGCCGGTCAGGGGCATGACATGGACCTGCTCGACGCCGATCGCCGCATACGCGCGCATCTGCTCGACAAATGCGGCGCCACCGGCGGCATCGGGAACGACCGGGGCGATCCACAGCACGGTCTTTGCGATGCGGTCGGGATCGGTCCCCTCGCGCGCGCAGTGGGCGGCCAGGATGTCGTACTTGTGCATGATCGCCGCGGGCCCGATCTGGGGGCCCGCAAACATATTGGTGGCGTCGGCATAGCGCGCCACCAGGCGAAGCAGCCGCTTTTCCCCGGATCCCCCGATCATGATCGGCGGCCGTCGCAAGGGCTGAGGTGAGTTGATCGTCTCCGCCAGCCGAAAGTGGGTCCCGGCATAGGGGCCGTTGTCGTCGCTCCACATCTGGGTCACGACTTGCAGCGTCTCCTCGAGCAACTCCAGCCGCTCACGCATCGGCGGATACGGCACTCCCAGCGCGTGGTGCTCGCGCTCGTACCACGCCGCACCGAGGCCGAGCGCGGCCCGACCGCCGGACAGCACGTCGAGGGTCGACACGATCTTTGCCAGCAGTCCCGGATACCGGTACGTCACGCCCGTGACCAGGATCTGCAGCTCCACCGTCGTCGTCACTCCCGCGAGATACCCGAGGGTCGTGTACCCCTCCAGCATCGAACCCTCGGCCGCGGCAAATCCCTCCAGCTGGAAGTAGTGGTCCATGACCGACAGATTGGCGATGCCGCCGGCCTCCGCCGCGGCGCCGACCCGCGCCAGCGTCGGCCCGATCGTCGCCGGACCACCCACGTAGTCGAAGTTCACCAGGTGTACGCCGAGCCTCATCCGTCCCCCACCGTCGGAATCGTGGCTACATCATGCGCTCGTGGCCGGCGGTCTGCCCGCGGACCCTTCGGCCGGGCGCAGCCGCCGCTGACGGTCGCGGCGGTCGCGGATCCGCGCGGCGGCGGCCGTCGCGGCGGCGGCGACCACGACCGCGATCGCCCACGGCCAGAACGCGATGCCCGCCAGCGCCCCGGGGCCGGCGATGGCGACGACAAGGGCCAACGCCACGAGCGCGAGGTTGCGCGCGAGCATGGCCCGTCCGACGCGGGAATTGTGGAGCAGGCCGAAGCAATTGCACTCGGGCGCCTCGCCCCGTACCACGAGCCGCGCGACTGCCGCCGAAAACACGCCGAGTGTGAGCGCGGCGGCGACGCCACCGGCGCGGGCCGTGACACCCGGAACCAATAGTGCGACCACCACGAGCTCGGCGACCGGAATCGCGATCGCCACCGGACGGGACAGGGCCTCCGGGACCCCGAACAGGCGCACGCGGACCCATGTCCGGCGAAAGCTTGCGATCTTCGCGAGCGCGGCGACGCCAAACATGACGGCGAGTGCAATGCGCAGCGTCAGCACCACAACGGCCAACGGGCCTACCTCCGGCGTTCGCGCCCAGTCCTGGCGCGTGTCAGCCTACTCCCCGGGTGGCGGCAGGGACCGCGTCGATTCGGCCGTCGGGATCGCCGACTCAAGCGCCGGCGGACACACAGGATCCCACGTCCGGCCCGCACCGGGATCGCGTCACCGGTAGATATCGAGGAACTTGTTGGTGACCACGTCATCGGCGCTGCCCTCGGGCTCGATCACCGCGCCGGCAGCGACGATCGGGCTGACCCAGTGCCCGATCCCCGCGGGCAGATGGGCGACATAGTGGCCGGTGGCAAGCGTGTACACGTGGACGCCGGTGCCGACCGGATCGAACGCGTAGATCAGACCGCCGGCGATGACCGGCGTCGTCGCCCCCGGGGTGCGCTGCCACACCGACGCGATGCGCGGGTGGCCGTGGACGACCGACACCTGGAAGGCCGACAGCACGAACCGCGTCGCGACGACGACCAGCGCGCCGGCGCGGTCCGGATACACGGCCGGTTGCGTGAACAGGGGTCCCGGCAGACCGATATGCGCGTACTCGCCGCCCAGTCGCGCGTCGGCATGGCCGGTGCCGTTCAGGTTGCGGATGTTGACCAGCCGCAGCATCGCCTCTTTGCCCGCCTCGACCGCCAGGTGCCAGCGGCCCATGACCGGAAGGATGGCGGGGGCGCTCGAGCCGAGATCGACATCGGCGGCATTGAGGTAGGCCTGGTTGGTCGGCGTGAAGTTCTGGAGCAGCCGCCCGGCGTCGCCGGTCATCTCGAGGATGCTGTCGCCCCAGTCGGTCGTCCCGTTGAAGTCCCCGTTTGCGGTCGCGAACAGCAGGTTTCCCGTCGACGGGTCGATGGAGGGTGCCCCGTGGGCCCAGACCGACGCCCCCCAATTGGGCACGCCGCCCAACGTGCAGGCCGTCGGCAGGATCAGGTGGCGCCGGTCGGCGCAGAGCGTGTTGAACACGTGTGCGAGCCGCCCGGTCGTGCGGTTGATCGCGACGATGTGGCCGACGTACGGCGGGTGGTCGTAGTAGCTCGAGGTGCCGGCGATGACATTGCAGCCCGAGATCGTGAGGTCGGGCTCCATCTTCTCGAGCGCGGGCACCAAGGTGATCCGTGCCGGCCACGACCCCGAGCGGATCTCATGCCCGGTGGCGATGTCGAGCTTGCGGACGTACCCGTCGGGAGTCGTGACGTACACATGGCGCCGGTCCGGGTCCGCGACCGGGGCCGCCACCTGGAACTGCGCGGTGTTGAGCCACTTCGCCAGACCCGGCGGCTTGTAGAGCCACCAGACATGCCCGGAGTGGGCGTCGATTCCGAGGCTGTAGCCGTATCGGGTCGTCAGCACGATCAGGTCGCGACGGGCACCACGCACGATGATTCCCGTCATCAGGATCGGCGAGTTGTCGGCGGCGTCGGGCAGCGCGATGCGCAAATGGCGCACATGCACGAGACGGGCGACCGTCAGGCCGGCCGGAGCGTCGTCGGCGCGGCTTGGCGTCCTTCCGAACATCGGCCAATCCCCGGACCTGTAGGAGGTCGCGCACGTCGGCACCGCAGGCGGCGTCACGTGCACAGCGGCCGCGCGGCGGACGGTTGCCGCCGCGGTCGCGACCCCGATGAGCGCCAACAGCGCGATCGCCGCCGGGACCCCGAGCCGCACCCACCGTGTCCGCATCCGTGCCGCCCCGTGTCCCGTGTGATCCGATCACGCGCGCGGCGCGATCGGGAGACCCTACAGTCACCGGCGGAGGCTGCGGGGGCGCTGCGACCCGACGCGCCGGTCAGCCGGCGGACGGCCTCCCGGCCCCGGGCGGCACCGCCCGGGCGACCTGCACGACGTGGGCGCGCCCGTCGCCGTGTCCGGGCGGATTCTTGTGTTCCCAACTGTGGGCGGACGGCAGGAACGCCAACGCGAGGCCGACTCCGACCACCAACGCTCCGGCAAGCGCCGCGAACCGCACCCCGCGGTGGGCGGCCCCGCGCGACCGCGGGGGTCGACCCGACTCCGCGCCGACGATCCGGGGAACCCGGACCACGTAGTAGAGGATGTGGATCGCGGCGACGATGAACCACAGAATGAAGCTCGCCTTGTGCACCACAAACAGCGTGCTGCCGTGGCCGCTCCCCGCCACGACGAGCGCGACGCCGCTCGCGAATACCGCAACCGTCAGCAGCACCAACAGCGGCGCCAGCATCCGCAGTGCCAGCGCCGGCGGGCCGGCGGCGCGGTAGCTGCGGTCACCGGTGTAGTAGCGGACGAATCGGTAACCGGTCGATCCCAGCTTGAGCAGTACCGGCGGGATCAACACCACCCCGATGAAGATGTGCGGCGTCAGCAGCGTGCTCAGGGAGACGATGGTCACGCCTTCGACGGCGAGCAGCACGAACAGGGCCGCCGCGGCGAGTGCGGTCAGGCGCTCGTTGCCGTCGGGGCCGTGTCCGTCGGTCATCGCGTGACCACGCACCTGCGTCCAGAGTCCCGCCGCGCTCATGCGGATTCCCCCGAGCGACTCCCCCGTGACTGCGTCCGCACCCGACCCCCGACCCGTTGTCTGCGACCGGCGTGTCGGCCGGATCCTCGGCGACGCTAACAATGGGTGCTGGGAGCTCCCTGTGAGGTCGGTTATGGGTCCGCCAACCCGCCCGGCACCGGGATTCAGCCGTCCAGCAGGGTCGCGATGTAGGGGGTCCGGGCCAGATCACGTCCGAGCCCGACCAGATCGGCCTCGGCATCGGGCGGATGCACCAGCGCGGGCTCCCAGACCGCCCCGTCGGCGGACGACGGAAGCCCGACGACCCGGGTGGCGAGGTTGTAGACCGCGTAGACGACGTCGAGGGTCTCGCCGAGACGGCTCGCGAAGGTCTGGCGCAACACGTTCGCCGTCAGCGCCGAGTTCAGGATGACCGACAGCTCGACCAGCGCCGCGCGGTACCCGGGGCGGGCGACGACTTCGGCTCCGTAGGCGGCGCCGAGCGCCGCCTGGGCGCACACGACCGCCGGCAGGAGGCTGTCGACGATCGTCCGCAGCGGGAGCTGCGCGGCGACCCCGAGGTAACTCTCGGGCGCCATGTACGCGTCGACGGCGGCACCGACGGCCTGGCAGCTGGTGTGGCCGATGACCGCCAGCAGGCGGATGGTGGCGAGCTTGTCCACCGCGAAGTCGATGCTGCCGACCGACCACGCCCCGGGCACGTTGCCGGCGACCCGCACCATGAACAGGTCGCCGGCGGCACGGCCGAGGACCAGCTCGGCCGGCACGCGCGCGTCGGAGCAGCCGAGCACCGCCGCAAACGGCTCGTGTGCCGGCGCTCCGTCGCCTGCCGCGCCGATGTCCTGCGCGTCGAGGCGCACCAGGTGCCAGCGCGATTCGCCATCCTTCGAGCGGTCGGCAAGGCCGGCGAACCAGCGGTTGCCGTCGAGCAACAACTCGCAGGCCCGTGCGGCCGTCGCGGGCTGCTCATCGTGGTCATTGCCGGGTCCGTGCTCATGGCCATGGGCCTGCATTGCGCGCTCCCTTCGGCGATCGGGGGTGTGGAGTCGAATGCGTCGACGCAGAGCCTAGACGGCGATCCGTTCGGTGGTGTTCACCACCCGTTCACAATTGCTGCCGCGCTTTTTCACATTTGGCCGAATGCGGGTGGCTACGCTCATCCCGAATGCGCGTTCGCCCACGGCGAAGCCGTCGCATACGAACCCCGATCAGCTGATGGAGGAACGTCCGAATGGATCGATCCAAGCGCAACCGCCGCGGCATTCTTGTGGGAGCGGTTGCCGTCGCCGGCGCGGCACTCGCAGTAGCCGGGTGCGGCAGCAGTTCGTCGTCGTCCTCGACGGCGACGTCGTCATCATCCTCGGCGACCAGCACGGGCAGCGGCAGCAGCTTCGCCGCACTCGCGTACAACACCTGGTGCCAGAACTCGAAACTCTGCTCGTACACCTCCAAGGGATCCGCCGGCGGCATCCAGGACTTCATCAACGGTGTGGTCAGCTGGGGCGCGACGGACTCGCCGCTCAAGCCGGCCGAGCTCAAGCAGCTCGCCTCGACGCGCGGTGGCGTCACGCCGGTGTACTTCCCCACGTTCCTGGGCGCGATCGCGGTCCCGACCAATGTCACCGGTGCCAAGACCCTGCAGTTCTCGGGTGCGACGCTGGCCGACATCTTCGACGGCGCGATCACGACGTGGAACGATCCGAAGATCGCCGCCGACAACCCCGGCGTCACGCTGCCGAGCGCGACGATCACGGTCTGCGTGCGGTCGGATGGGTCCGGGACCAGCTCGAACTTCTCGGGCTACCTCGGGACCTCGAGCCCGCAGTTCCTCACCAAGGTCGGCGCGGCATCGAAGACCCCGGCCTGGACCGCCCCGCACCTCACCGAGGGCCTCAAGAACCCGGGCGTGCTCCAGTGCGTCAAGGACAACCCGAACTCCATCGGCTACGCCGACCTGGCCGACGCGATCAGCGCCGGCGACCAGGCGCTGCTGGCCAAGATCAAGTCACCGGGTGGCACGTACATCGCCCCGACCCCCGCATCCGTGTCGGCGGCCGGCACCACCGCCCAGGTGAGCCAGCCGATCGTCCCCAAGACGCTCCAGAAGAGCCTCATCAACTCGACCGCCTCGGGTGCGTACCCGATCACGATCACCACGTTCGTGCTCGGCTACAGCAACTACCAGCAGGCCGGCGAGGCGGCGAAGCTGGCTGGCGTGCAGTCGTTCCTCAACTACGCGTACGGTTCGACCGCCCAGGGCGCCCTCACGGCCCTCGGCAACGCACCGCTGCCATCGACGATCCTGAGCGCCGGCAAGGCGCAGGTCGCCACCCTCAAGTAGTTCCCACGCACACGCGCACCGGCGGCAACGCCGGTGCGCGTGTGCGTCCGCGGTCTAGATGATGGCCAGCCAGACCAGCGAGACGGCACCGGCCACGATGCAGTAGATCCCGAACGGGGTCAGTCGGTTCGTCACGAAGAACCGCAGCAGGAACCGGATGCTGAGATACGCGGCGATGGCTGCGGCGATGGCGCCGATCAGCGCCTGGCCGCGGATCCCGGACCCGCCGGACCCGAACAGCCCGGGGAGCTTGAGCAGCGCCGCCGCGAAGATGATCGGCGTCGCCAGCAGGAACGAAAACCGCGCCGCGTCACGGTGGGAGAGCCCCTGGAGCAGGCCGCCCGACATCGTGGCACCGGAGCGCGAAAAACCCGGGATCAGCGCCAGCGCCTGCGCGAGGCCGATGCCACCCGCACCCTTGACCGTCAGGCTGCGCGACAGGCGCGCGTCGTCGTCGGCCTCATCGACACGTGACCGGCGCCGGCGCGACTCCGCCCACAGCAACATCACGCCATTGAGCATGAGCACCACGGCGACCAGGTAGGCGTTGCCGAACAGACTCTCGAGCGGGTGCTGGAGCGCAAGCCCGATCAGGCCGGCCGGCACGGTACCGATGATCAGCAGCCATGCCAGGCGCGCGTCGCTGTCCCCGGGGGCGACACCGCGATTGGCGATCGACCGCACAAACCCGCGTGCGATCCGGACCCAGTCCGCCCAGAAGATGCCCAGAAACACCAGTGCGGTGGCGAAGTGGGTCGCCACCAGGAATGTGACGTACTTCTCGTTGCTCCGGGTCAGATTCCATCCCAACAGTTTCGGGACGATCACGCTGTGGCCGAGGCTCGAGACCGGGAACGGCTCCGTCACGCCCTGGACGATGCCCATCACGATGGCCTGGAAATACGAGATCATGCGTCTCCCCGAGAGTTGTCCGCAGGCCGTGCGACGCCATCGCCGGACGCGGTGCTGGTGCTTGCCCGATTCGCCCCGTCGGCCCGGACTCCTGTCCTCGCCGCGGGGTGCGGATGGTGGTTGTTACGCGACGCTCATGGCCGGGTCGCCGCAGGCGATCCCGCGAGCCCGAGGGCGTCGGCGATCAGCCGATACGAGTGCACACGCTCCTCGTGGTCGTGGACCATCGCCATGAGCATCAGCTCGTCGGCGGCCGTCGCCCGAACCAGTTCGCGTAGCTCGTCGCAGACCTCGTCGGCCGTCCCGACCACCTGGGCGCGCCGGTAGCGGCGCACCTGATCGCGCTCGCCCTCGTCATAGGGGTACGCCAACGCCTCGTCGGGGGTCGGCAGCGGCGCGGCGCGCCCGCTGCGCAGCCGGATCACCCCGAGCGCCATCGACGCCGCCAGATTGTCGGCCCGCGCCGAGGTGTCGGCGCAGATCGCCGAGGTCGCCAGGATCACGCGAGGTCCGTCGCTGCGTCCGGTGTCGGTGAAACGGTCCCGATAGAGGGCGATCGCGTCGGCGGCGCCCCGCGGGTTGAGGTGCCTGGCAAACGCGAATCCGACTCCCAGCATCGCCGCCACCTGGGCGCCGTAGTCGCTGGAGCCGAGAATCCAGATCGGCGGCAGCGGGATCTCGCTCGGCTCGGCCGCGACCGTCGCAAACGGGTGGTCGGGCGGGAACCCGGACTCGGTGTAGGCGAGCAGCTCGGCCAGTTGCTGCGGAAACTCCTCGGCGGCGCCCGGCCCGCGGCGCAAGGCGTAGGCGGTGACCCCGTCCGTGCCGGGGGCCCGTCCGATCCCGAGGTCGATCCGTCCGGGGTGCAGTGCCTCAAGGACCCGGAATGCCTCGGCGATCCGCAGCGGGCTGTGGTTGGGCAGCATGATGCCCCCGGACCCGACCCGGATCGTCGACGTCGCCGACGCGATCTCGGCGATCATGATCTCCGGCGACGGGCACGCCATCGTCGGGCTGTTGTGGTGCTCGGCGAGCCAGTAGCGCCGGTAGCCGGCGGTCTCGGCGGCGATCGCCAGCGCCACGGAGTTCTCCAACGCACCGCGCGCACCCACTCCGGACGGCACCGGGGTCAGATCGAGAATCGACGTCGGAATGCTCACCGGCTGAGCGTAGGCGCGTCATGGCGGCGGCCGGCGCGGCGGCGGCGGGCAGATCCAATCCACCACCCGGGGCGAGGATCCGGACCGCTACGTCGGGCGCCACGCGCGCGGCGGCGGCCGCGAAACGGTCCTGCGGCGCACCGTCGCGGGCCATCGGCGCGCCGCGCCCAAGGCGGGGACGGTACGTGCCCCAGTGGATCGGCACGGCCATCTGTGGGTGCAGCAACGCCAGCGCAGCGGCCGCGCCCTCGGGATCGAGGTGACCCGGGCCCAGTGACGGGCCCCAGCCCCAGATGGGCAGGAGTGCGCAGGTCAGCCCCGGCGCCAGGGCGGCCATACCCGGGAACAGATCCGTATCACCGGCGAAGTACACGGACGTGGCGCGGCGGGAGATCACGTATCCGAGCGCCGGAGCCGCGATCCCGCGGCGCCCCGGTCGACGTCCGTCGTGGGTCGCCGCGACCGCCCGGACCTGCAGTCCGGCGATCTCGACGACCTCGCCCGGGGCGAGCTCGACCACGGGGCGGCCGGACCGGCGACCGAGCGCCGCCCGGGCCCCGATCGGGATCACGACGGGCACGCCGGGATCAACCATCCGCAGCGACGGAAGATCGAGGTGGTCGTGATGAAGGTGCGAGATCAACACCGCCCGGATGCCATCCGCAATCCCCGCGATGCCCGGCACGGTCCGCTGCAGGTGCATGACCCGTGGGCGCAGGAGCGGGTCGGTCAGCACAGTGTCGCCGCCGAGCGTGATCCGCACCGTCGCATGGCCGCCCCAGGTGATCCGGTCGGCGGCGGCATGGTGCGTGTGTGGGCGGTGCCCCGGCATCCCGCGACGCAGGCTAGCAGCAGCCCTGGGGCCCGCCCCGGCCCGGTCGGGCCGCATATACTGGCCGCCATGGCCGGGTTCACCGACATCGTCGTCTGCCTCGACGACTCCGAAGGCGCCCTGCGGGCGCTCGGCACCGCGCGCGAGCTCCGCGCCGACGGCGGCACCCTGACCTTGGTCCATGTGATCCCGCCGCCGTCGTTTCTCACCGAGCTGGCCGCGGGGTTGGGCGGCGGCATCATCCAGGACCAGACCCCGCTGATCGAGATCGCCGAACAGTGGATCGCCACCGTCGCGAACGACGATGAGGACTCCGTCGTCCTCGAGGGCAACCCGACCCACATGGTCGCCGAATGGGCACGTGATCACGACGCCGACGTCATCGTCGTCGCCCGCCACGGCACCCCGGAGCGGACGGTGCTCGGCAGCTTCACCCAGAAGCTGATCGGAATCGCTCCGTGTGCGGTCCTGCTCGTCCACGCCGGGGACGCCGAACCCGAGGCCTGAGCCGGCGCACGGCCGCTACCATCGGCCGATGCTCCGCCCCCTGGTCCGCCCATGAACGCGATCCCGCTCGCGTCGGGTGGCGCGCTACGCCTGACCGGCCCCGTGGACGGCACGGTCGTGGTGTGCATGAACGGCGGGGTCGCCCGGCCCGTACCGGGCGACTGGAGCCCAAGCATCGAATGGCTGGTGGGACGACTGGCTCCCGAGTTCCCCGAGCTCGGCTTCGCCGAACTGCGCTACCGCATCAAGTCCTGGCGTGAGTTGGACTCCCTGATCACCGACGCGCGGGACGCCGTGGCGACCGTGCGCGACCTCGGCGCACAGCGGATGGCCCTGTTGGGGTTTTCGGCCGGCGGAGGCGCCGCCCTCGCCTGCGCGGCGCATGAGGGCATTGACGAGGTCATCGCGCTTGCCCCATGGATCCCCGACCGGATGGATCTGTCCGACCTGGCAGGCGTTCGCGTGCGCGTGTTCCACGGGAGCCGCGACGGTACCCGGCTCGGCGTGGTCGGCGTGCGCCCGGACCACTCGTTGGCCGGCGTACACCGGCTCCGGGAGGCCGGGGCCGACGCGACGCACACCGTGATCCGCGGGGGCGTCCACGGTATCGCCGTGCGGCCGTTCGGGCGCATGGTCCCGCTCCCGCATGCGCGCGACTGGCTGGCGCTCGTCCGGGACGAGCTTGGCTGGTTCGCCGCCGGTGCCGACTAGGGCGTGCGGCTGGCGATCCGGTCCGGGGTCGGCACCTTGACGTGCCACACCAGGCCGAGCCGCTCGAGGCCGCGGATGACCATCCAGCTCACGTCCACCTGATAGCGGTTGAGACCGTGACGCGCCGATCCCGGGAAGGCGTGGTGGTTGTTGTGCCAACCCTCGCCGAAGGTCAGGACGGCGACGACGCCAACGTTGCGGCTCTCGTCGGACGTCTCGAACTGGCGGCGGCCGAAGGTGTGGCAGACCGAGTTCACGCTCCAGGTCACGTGGTCGAACACGAAGATGCGCACGAGACCGGCCCAGACGAGCACCTCGACCCCGCCGGCGACATTCCCGGTCCACGCCCAGCCGATGGCAAACGGAATCGCCAGTCCGAGTGCCAACCACACCACATAGAGGCGGTCGATCCAGCGGATCACGGGATCCGCGTAGAGATCGCTGCCCCAGACCGCCCCGCGCTCCATCCCCTTGGTGTTGAACAGCCACCCCATGTGCGCGTGGTAGAGCCCCTTGACGGTGCCGCGCCAGCCGTCCCCGTGGCCGTGGGGTGAATGCGGGTCGCCGTCACGGTCAGAATGGGCGTGGTGTTTGCGGTGGTCGGTCACCCACTGGGTCACCGGTCCCTGCGTCGACATCGCGCCGGCGATCGCCAGGGTGCCGCGGATCCACCCCTTCGCCTGGAAGCTGCGGTGCGAGAACAGGCGGTGGTACCCGACCGTGATACCAAGACCGCAGAACACATAGAGCACCGCAAAGACCCACACGTCGACCGGGTGCAGTGCCACTCCCCAGAGAATCCCGGCTGCCGACAGCACGCCGATGAACGGGATCGCCACGGCGAGCAGGGTGACGATACGACTCGCGAGACTCGTCTCGTGTCGCACGGAACCGATCGGTGCCGGCGGCGTCTGGTCCAGTGTCGCCATCGCGCCGGACTGTAGCTGCAGATCCGCGTTCCGGTGCCGAGTACGGTGTCCCCCGCGAAGGCCGGACCCACCGCTACGCTCCGACGGGTGAAGATCGCCGTCATCGGCAGCGGGATATCGGGCCTCGGCGCGGCCCATGCCCTCGGCACCGTCCACGACGTCACCGTGTTCGAGCGGGACGACCGCGCCGGCGGGCACGCCCACACGCACATGGTGCCGCGACCGGGTGGCGGCGAGCTTGCCCTCGATACCGGATTTCTGGTCCACAACCGGCGCAACTACCCACTGTTGACGCGTCTGTTCGACGAGCTCGGGGTGGCGACCCAGGAGTCCGAGATGTCCTTCTCGGTGACGTGCCGGCGCTGCGGGATCAGCTACGCCGGGCGGGACCTGTGGGCACAGCGGCACCATCTTCGGGATCCGCGGATGCGACGGCTGGCCACCCAGATCGTTCGCTTCGCCGCCGTGTCCCCGCGCTGGCGCGACGGGCGGCACCGGACCCGGACCCTGGCGCAACTCGCCGCCGACGAGGGGTTCTCGGATGACTTCCGCGACCACTTCCTCGTCCCGTTTACGGCGGCGATCTGGTCGATGCCGCCCGGCGACGCCATGGCGTTTCCCGCCGACGACGCGCTCGGGTTCTTCGCCAACCACAACCTGCTCGGCATCCGCCGGAATACGTGGCGGACCGTCGTGGGCGGCAGCCGCAGGTACGTGGACGCGATCACCGACCGCCTCGGCGACCGCGTCCGGCTCGGCACCCCGGTCGCGCGCGTTCGGCGCTATAAGCACCACGTCGCAGTCGATCTGACGGGAGGTGGCCGTGAGCGATTCGACGCCGTCGTGCTCGCCACCCACTCCGACCAGGCGCTCACCCTCCTGGCCGCTCCGACCGCGCGCGAGGCCGAGCTGCTCGGGGACATCGCCTATACGCCGAACCATGCGATCTTGCACACCGACACCGCGCTCCTGCCTCCCGATCCGCGTGCGTGGGCGTCGTGGAACTACCTGATCGACGACTGCACCGATCCGACGTCACCGCCGGCGGTGACCTATCTGCTCAATCGGCTGCAGCGGATTCCCGGGCCCGTGCAGTATGCGGTGACGCTGAACCGCATGGACGTGGCCCGGGACCGCGTGATCGCCGAAATGGACTACGCCCACCCCCGCTATACGTTTCGCGCGCTTCGCGCGCAGTCGCACATGAGTGAGATCAACGGCCGTGACCGGGTCTGGTTTGCCGGCGCATATCACCGCCACGGGTTTCACGAAGACGGCCTGCGGTCGGGGATCGCCGTGGCGCGTGCGCTGGGGGCCGCGTGGTGAGGTCGGGCATCTACATCGGTCATGTGATGCACGCCCGCACCGCCGTCGCCGCACACCGGTTCCGGCACCGCGTCGCCATGTTCGCGATCGATCTCGATGAGGCCGCCGAGCTCGCCCGCGGCACCGGGCTCTTGGCGATCGACCGACGCGGGCTCGTCAGTCTGCGGGCCGACGACCACTTTGGGAATCCCGAGCTCGGGATCCGCGGCAACGTCACCGCCGCGCTCGCGGACCACGGCATCGACGCCCCCGGCGGTCGCATCCTGATGGTGACGAACCTGCGGACACTCGGGTACGTGTTCAACCCCATCACCTGCTTCTGGTGCTGGGATTCGAACGGCGGACTCGCCGCGATGATCGCCGAGGTGTCGAATACCTTCGGCGAGCGGCATGTGTATGTCTTTCCCGCCACCACGGCATCGGTCGACGGCACACAACGCACATGGGAGACCGAGAAGGCGCTCCACGTGTCGCCGTTCTTCGGGATGAACCTGCGCTACCGCGTGATCGCCTCACCCCCCGACGAGCGGCTTGAGCTGGCGATCCTGGTACTCGACGGGGATGACGTCGTGCTGGAGACGACGCTGACCGGGCGCCGCCGGCCGTTCACCAGGCGCGAGTTTCTGACGGCGCAGCTCCGCGTGCCGCTGATGCCGCAGCGGGTGACCGCACTCATCCACCTCGAGGCGCTGCGGCTGTACAAGAAGGGCGTGCCCGTCTTTCGCAAACCCCCGTTTCGCACCGACGAGGGGACGCTCGTCGACGAGACCGCACCCCCGGCTCGGCGCGGCCTGCGGCCTCCGCCCGCCGCGCGGCGCTCCCCGCTGACGCCGCTCGTGGCGCGGCTTGCCGAACGCGTCGTGCGCGATCCCCCGCGCGGCAGCCTCGAAGTCCGTTTCCCGGACGGGCGCGTCCAGCGGGCCGTCGGGGACGGTCCGGGGCCCGCCGCGGTGATCCGCATCCATTCCGCCAACCTGTTCCGGCGCATCGCCACCCGCGGGATGACCGGGGTCGGCGAGTCCTACGTCGCGGGCGAGTGGGACGCGGATGATCTCCCTGCCGCGATCGAGCTGCTGTTGCGACGCGCCAACGCGCTGGCGTCGACGCCGCGGGGGCGCGCACTGACCACGATCCGGGACCATCGCCCGCGTCTGCCCGAGCGGGTGTCGATGGCGCTCGCCCGCAACCAGATCCACTACCACTACGACTTGGGCAACGATCTCTATGCCCTGTTTCTCGACCCGTCGCTGACGTACTCCTGCGCGGTGTTCGCGGATCCCGCCGACGACCTCGCAACGGCCCAGCGCGCCAAGCATCGGATGATCTGCCGGAAGCTCCGCCTTGGTCCCGGGGATCATCTGCTGGAGATCGGCTGCGGCTGGGGAGCGTTCGCGATCGTGGCGGCGGGTGAATTCGGCGCGCGGGTCACCGGCGTCACGCTCTCGGACGAGCAGCTGGCGCTGGCGCGCGCACGGGTGCGCGCGGCAGGGCTCGAGGATCGCATCGAGCTCCGGCTCCAGGACTACCGGACCGTCGACGGGTCGTTCACACAGATCGCCTCGACGGAGATGATCGAGGCAATCGGTCACCGTGAGCTGCCGCGCTACTTCGCGACTGTCGACCGCCTCCTCGCCCCCGACGGCATTGCCTGTATCCAGGCCATCTCGATGCCGGACCAGCGCTACAAGCGCTACCGGCGCAGTCGCGACTGGATCAGCGAGTACATCTTCCCGGGCGGCAACCTCCCGTCGCTCGAGGCGATGGCGCACGCGATGGCGGGACACTCGCAGCTGATCGTCCACGACGTCGAAGACATCGGGCCGCACTACGCCCGGACGCTCGAGCTCTGGCGCGAGAATTTCACCGCCGCCCGCGCCGAGGTCGTGGCACTCGGCTTTGACGAGCAGTTCATCCGGGGGTGGGAGTTCTACCTGGCCTCGTGCGAGGCCGCGTTCCGGGCGCAGTCAATCCTGGATTACCAGCTGGTGTTGAGCCGCCCGTTCAACGACCGGCTCGGTGCGCCGCAGATCGCGACGCACCGACTGCCGACGCCGGCCTAGGGCTCGACGGTCACCCCGCGCCAAAAGGCGATGTAGCCGGTGATCTTCTCGGCGGCGTCCAGGGGCGCCGGGTAGTACCAGGCCGCGTCCGCATTGACGGCCTCACCGACGACGACGTCGTAGTAGCTCGCCGTGCCCTTCCACCCGCAGACGGTGTGCGTCGCCGAGTCGCGCAGGAAGTCGCTGTTGACCGCTGCGGGCGGGAAGTAGTGGTTCCCCTCGACCTGCACGGTCGCTTCAGATTCCGCGATGACCGCGCCGTTCCAGAGTGCTCGCGCCATGTCGGACGCTCCTTGCCGTGGGCCGCGCCCGGGGATGTTCGGCGGCGGTTGACGTGGGTGAAACCGCGATCACATGCCGCGGGATCGGGGACCCCGGGAGCAGTCCCGTCCCCGGCAGCCACGATAGCCCGCCGCGCGCCGCGCGGGCCGGGGAACCGTCGCCGGGCGGTGCTTCCCGAACCAACTTTGCGGCGTCCTCGAGGTGCACTAATGTCGGGTTACCACAGAAAGGAGGTGGTCCAAATTAGTGATCATTGTGGAGGTGGCAGTAGCTAGGGGACGCGTCCCCATGCGCACCTCGGCAGCACGGGGGCGGGCAACCGTCCCATTGGCCAAACCACTGCTGCCACCGGGCCCGGAGCAGATCGGCTGACGTCGATCGTGCTCCGGGCCTTTTCACTGCCCCAAACCGGGCCCCGGCTCGGTAATGTCCCCGTCGCGGTCCCCATCGTCTAGTGGCCTAGGACTCCGCCCTTTCAAGGCGGCAACACGGGTTCGAATCCCGTTGGGGGCATATCCTCAAAGCGCTTGCTTCAAAGGGGTTCTCGGCCATTGGGTAGCGGGTCGTGACCAGTAGTCCAGCCGGCGACGCTCGTCCGCCCGTGCCGATGCCGAGCGGCAGATCACCGAACGCGTGGCTTAGGCAGCGGGATGGGGCACGAGAGACGCTGAACGCGGTCAAGTGCGCGGCCCCGTCGTTGGCCACCGCTCGGCCGGGGGCCCTGCCGCCACCGGGGTCCCCCGAAGGCGGCGGCGGCTCGGATCAGCAGCCTCGTACCCCCGCACGACGGGTAGACGCCACGCCTCGTATACCTGACACGCGGCATCTGGACTATCCGGCTGCATCGTGACGGCCTGGGCGAGGGCGTGCGCATCGCCAACGCCAATCCCGGCGCTGGCCCCCGTCTCGGGGCCAAAGAAGTGCGCCGCATCGCCGATGATTACGGCACCCGGCACCCACCAGTTCGGGCACGACAGAAGCTCCGGCTCGGTGTAGAGCAGTTGATCGGTCGATGCCAATCCACGCACCCCTGCCTCGGCCGCAGGCAGCAGCCGGCTCCAAGTGTCGGCGAACGCAGTAATGCCGGGAGCCACGGCGGCCTCCCGTCCGACCCGGTCCATCGTTCGCCATCCGAATGACCCCTCTGGCCAACTCAACAACCCAATGTGGGCACCGTTCGACAAGTAGGCCATCGCGAACGCGTCCTCAGTCGGAACCGGACTCATCCACTCGATCTTGGCTTCCTCCATCGGCGCGAACTCAGCCGCCAGACCCGCCATTTCGCGGACCCGCGAGCGCATGCCATCGCAGGCCACCACCAGGTCGCACGGCATGAGCTGGACCCCGTCAGGGCCTTCAACCGATGCGCCGACTACGCGCCCGGTCGAATTCCGCTCGAGTCCAACCACTGCATGCTCGTGCAACACGGGCACACCGGCACCCACAGCTCCGAGCACCCGCCCGACTTCCACCGCAATCGCGGCGGATCCGCCATCGGCCGTCGCGCCGATTGCCCGGCCGCGGCTTCGAATGTCGTCGAGCACGCCGATCTCGGCCATCGCGTCATATGCCTGATGACCGAGCATGAAGCCGCGCCTTACGTAGACCCCCGCGGGCATCCGCTCGATGACGCGCGCCTCTGTGCCACGCTCCCGCAGCAACGCGGCGAGGGTGAGGCCAACGAGCCCCCACCGGCGATCACAACTCTCATCACGACCGACGATAACAACGCGGGTGGCGGCGGGCGTCACGGGCGTCGGGGTTCGCGATCCGGCGTGGCGTGAGCCTGTGTAGCGAGCCGTCGCGCTTCGCAGCAGTCATGAGTCTTCCATTGGGATTCGAATCCCACTCGGGAGTTCCCACTCAGGGGTCCGGGCCACGCCGAGCGGGCCAAAGGGTGACGCATTTTGATGGACGTCCAGCATCTTGCGGAGCTGCTCCATCCTCCAGAGCCAGCTCTCCAGCTGGTTCCAACTTGAACTCATTAGGGGCATTCCCCAGGCCGTTGTTCGTATAAGGCTTCTCAGCCGTCGGGGACGGCAGTCGGCCGTCATGAGAGTCCGGCTCGCCCCCAAATTTGCCCCCGGGGACTGGGCCGTAACCCACACCCGCTCTCGGACGCCCCTTGCGGATTCGTCCGCGCTGGCGAGCCGGTGTCCGTAGCGGGTCATCGTCATGCGGACGTCCGCGTGTCCGAGCTGATCCACGATGAGCTTGAGCGGGAGTTCCGGCTGCGCAAGCTTCAAGCTCGCCGCCGTATGCCGCAGGTCGTGGAACCGCGGCCCGTGCTTCTTGCTCTGGGAGGGAGGCGCCTGCTGCCGTCGGGGCGGGCGGATGGGCGGGTGCGGGCTGGCCCTGGGATCTTCCGAGAGCTCGGCTACATACCCGGGTTGAACTTGAACGACGCCAGGCCGCAGTTGACGATCTCCTGCTGGAACTGGTCTGCTGGGGGCACCGCAGTCTGCTGGCAGGCCAGTGTCCGATGGAGCGCGTATACGGGCGTCGACGTCCACTTCACGGCCGGGTAAGAGGCCGCGATGTTGTCCCAGACGTACCCCTGCTCCCAGCTGTAGTGCCACTGATTGACGTAGGTGTTCGCGATGATGGTCGCCTTCGCGCACCCGTTCGCCAGTCCGCGATTTGCCAGGATGCGCACAACCTGCGGAGCATTGTGGATTGCACACGATCGCCACGGACCCTGATTGACCGGCATCGGGCTCCGGCCCTTCGGCGGCTGGATCGCGACTGGGAGCGTGGTCGTAGCGGCCACGGCAAATGATTGCTCCCCGACGTCGTTCCGCGTGACCAGATAGCCGCACAACGTGAGCTGCTGCGCCCTTGTCGTCGGGATCTTCACGACGGGCTGCCAGTGGACGATGGCCCCCTCGTTGCTGGTCGTCTGGAGGTACATCAGCTGCGTCTTGCCGCCGGGTAGAGGTCTACGGGGGTCGGCTTGACAGGTTGTGTGCCAGGGCTGCGTGTACACGAGCGGATAGAAGACCGGCGTGTACGGCGACGCACCCGGTTTGCCGCCACTAGTGTCGAGCCAAACCGAAGCGATCGTCCTACCCGACGCGTCTCGGGCCTGAGTCACCCGTAAGTGAATGTATGGGGCCGATGCGGGCGTGGCCATCGGCGTCGCGATCGCGAGTCCGGCGGCGGCGAGCGCCACCGCCCCGGACCCCACTGCCCACGCGGTCATCCGTCGCATTGCCCCTCCATCCATTGAACGGGAAACATCATCGATCCTAACCGCGCATGCACGGCTACCGACCTGGCGGGGGTCCGTCGCCGCACAGGCTCGGCTCCTCCTCCGGCGCGGGAGCGTTGGGATCACTCAACAGATTCTCCTGGCGCATTTTGAGGTCCCGACCGCCCGGAGAACGCGGCATCGGCCCTCGCCCGACGCCAGCCCGGGCGGTTTCCGCCTCGCGTCGATTCCACTCCGAAATCGCCTTCTCAATGGCGCTCTTCAAGGTCCCGTTGCCTCGGGCCACGCCGAGGCGGCGGGCGGCTTCAGCGCTTCGACGACCAACTCCGAAAGGGGCAAACCCGAGGGCAAATCGTCCGGCGAATGTACAGATCCCGCTTGAACGCCAGGAATCGGCCCCGTCTCGTGAAGACGGAGATCGTCGGTTCGATCCCGTCATCCTCCCCTCCGCTCGGGCGGGGACCGCATCGGCCATTGCAGTCGAAACGCCCGCCGACCCCGGGCGCCCGCCGGCAGGCCCCGGGGGTCCACGGCTGCTCTAGTAGCGCTCGACGCGCCAGCGAATCCACGCGCTCGTCGCCGGGGCGAGTCCGAGCGATGCGCTCGGGGCAGCCCGCACGTGGAGGCGAAACTGGACGTGCACCCAACTCGGGCTGTACTGGAACCAGACCCCGCTGAGGCCGCCCGCTTCCGTCAGCCACGTGTTGACATCAACCGTCGCCCAGCGGCCACTGACGTAGACCTGCCACGTGTAGGTCATCGGTACGCCGTTGATGCCGGTCGGAATGCCGCCGTGAAGTTCGGGCACCCGGACGCGGAGCGTGACGCACTTTGCGGCGTAATCGAAGATGACGACGCTGCTCCTGATCGCCTCAGCTTGTCCGGGACGAACCGTCAGCGCCACGCGAACCTGGGCCGTCACCGTACCGCTCGTACCCGGTCGATGGGTGGCATTCCCCGGGTAGTAGCGCCTAGTAGCGCGTCCGGGCCAAGGCCTAGTGGTACGGTCGCATGACCGTTCCGTCCGATACGCGTCATGGCGATTGCCGATGTCGGTACCCGTCATCCCCGCGGCTAAACGGGAATGCGGCGTCGCACAGCACCTCCGGACGCCGCGGCCCGCATCCGACCGAGGCGACCGCGGCGACCGCGGCGACCGCGGCGACCGCACCCTGCCGCGGCTCCGCGTGATGTCGCCGGCCCGCGACCGACGACGGGCGCGAGTCCCTGTGGAGACACGTCCTCGGCGCGTGGACCACCCGCGCGACGGACGGCGATCCGTCCGGGTGCGCACCGCGTCCGCGTCGCCGATGCGGGTGAGCGTGGCCACGGCCGCTCACGCATCCGATGCTCCCTAGGATGCGGCACATGGCATCCGCTGCCGCCGACCTCTACTGGCTGCCGCTCGGGGCGGGCGGGCGATTCGTCCGGATGAACGGTCGGATCTACGAGGCCTGCGACGCGGCGATCCATCGTCGCAACAGGTGCGACCTGTATCACTCCGCGCTTGAGGTGCAGGTTCCGGGTGGTCGATTTGTGATCGAGCAAACACCCGTGCCTGACCGTCACGGCGACCGGCGGGGCGTCGTCGCCGAGGGTGCCGTGGGCAGCCGACGGGCGGCGCGCCTACGCATCTTCCGTTATGAGGTCCGGCGGTGGCGCGACGGCGTCATACCGGATGTCCGCGAGGCGATCGACAGTCCACGTCGGCTGACGGGCGATGTCACCGTCGCCCAGCGACTGCTCGATCTCGTTCCGTCGGTGCCGACCGCCGCCTGGGGACGGGACGAGTTGCGCGCAGGCGAGATGTGGAACTCCAACGCGATCATCTCGTGGCTCATCGTCTCGGCGGGGCTCGACGCGGCGGACATACGTCTCCCCGCGCACGGCAGGGCACCCGGATGGCACGCGGGCATCGTGGTCGCGTCACGGGCCATTCCCGTCGCTTAGTCGCGACGCGGCCGGGAGGCCTACGCCTCATCTCCGGGCACATCATCGATGTCCGTTGCGGCGTGGCCCTCGGCCCGTGCCTTGATCCCGTAGAGCATCTTCCGCTCCATGAGCAGACTGCCGGGCTCCATGACCACGGCGTACGCGAACCGGACGGGTGCCGCCATGTGGCCCAGTCGGATTCGGTTGCGGCTGATGAGCCGCGTTCGCGTCCCGACGGGTACGAGAATGAAGGCCCAGACCCAATTCCCGTCGTCGGAGCGCACGACCAGCGCACGCCGGTCCTCCAGCAACTCGACCCGCATCCGGGGACCGGTCGCTCCGAGGGGAAGCACGTCACCGACGGCCAAACCTTGAAACTCCGGCAGGATTGCGTCAGCGCTGTGCATGTCGAGACGGAAGAGATTCTCAATCCAGTCGTACGTGTACGCGCCCCCGCGTCCGCTTCCCATCTGCACGAGCCACGGCCAAATGTCGTCCGGACCCGCGTCAATCTCGATTCCACGCGTCGAGACGAAATCGGGACGGGGCAGCAGGGCGTCGCCGGGCAAGTCACCCGAGGCCTCGTCGGGCGTCGCACCCCATGTCAGGCACGGACGGCGCCACGCCAGGAAGTAGCTCGCGATCGCGCCGATGCCGAGCGCAGCGAGACCGCCCCAAAATAGGGGGACGCGTCGCGTCATCGGGGCAACTGGTCCGGTCGATGGGCCAGTGAGGTCGACGTCCGCGGCGCGTCGGTCACTTTGGCCAACAATCGCGCAAGGTGCACCCCCCACGCGACCGCGGTGTCGGTGGCACCCGGCGTCAGATGGTAGTCGCGATCGACCAGAAAGCTCTCGGGTGGTGCCAACAGGTCGAGGCCACGACCACGCAGACGATGAGCGATACCCCGCGAGGCACGCCCCGTGACGATCGCTGGCCCGTCGAACCGCGTGTCGAAGGCGGCGGCCCTCGACACGCCCGAGCAATCAAGACCGTCGAGCCAGTCCCGCAAGCCCGGCCCCTCCGCGTCCGGATCAAGACTCGGCTGGACTCCGGGTCCCGACGCAGCGGTGATCGCCGCCGCGCGGGATCGCGCGGTTGTCACACCGTGAACGTGCGTCGGGCCGCCGACGACCAACAGATCAACGGCGGTGAGATCGTCAGCGTGCACGCGGGAAACCGGCACGACTGTGACGTCGGCCGTGGAGCGCAGACCGCTGCCGATCCCTTCGGCAACGGCGTGCGTGTTGCCGTCCATCGACTCGTACACGACAAGTACACGCATTGTCGCTTCCATTTGTCAAGAGGGCAACCGACGAGATTGCAACGACCAGTCTGGCCCCAACACGAAGGCGGCGTATCCGTGTCTGGCCCGACCGCTACTACGGTCCCGCCGGCGATCGCCGGCGGTCGAGGCAACGCAACCCGGCCGGACACGAGGACGCGGCAACGGCATCGCCTGCGTCCACGCCCTCCGGAGACGGGCCCGTCGATGTCCGCACCTCCGGCGAGCGCTCGTGTCGGCGATCCGCAATGAGGACGCCGCCCAGCCGATCACGCAGGCGATCATGCTGCCGCTGTACTTCATCTCCGGCGTCTTCTATCCCACGTCCGGTCTGCCGACCTGGCTCGACGACGTGGCCAAGATCTTCCCGGTCAGCCACCTCGCCTCCGCGCTGTTGGTCGTCTACAACCCGCACACGACCGGCGCGGGCTTCGCGTGGACCGACCTCGCGGTCCTCGGGGCATGGGGCGTCGTCGGCGCGGTCATCGCGATGCGTCGGTTCAGCTGGATGCCGCGCGGCGTCTGACCCCCGGGCGGCGCCAGGCGCCGACCGATCCGGGTGCCCGAGCTCGATCCGTACGCCGCCCGGAGGCCCTCCCATATTCGACGCATGCCGACGGCATCACGTTCGGAGTCGCCACGGCGAGGGTGGACGGCGCGGGCGGCGGCGCGGAGCCCGGATATGACGGGGGTCTCACTTGGGACGGGCATCCGGTCGATACCCCGCCTAGACCCCGAGAGACGCGAGTTGCATAATCACCTCGAATCGATGCCCGATGCCGAGCGGATCTTTCTGCCCCCAACGAGAGTCGACGCGATGACCAGCAAGGTCGCGGCCCGACGGCATGATCCGCGATGCCTGCCGCCGGAGCGGCGCACGTTGCCACCCTCGTCGAGCCCGGCGATCGGGGTCGGCTCTGGGCGCCGCGCGCACTGCGGCAACGCCGGTGTGATGCGCGCCCGGATCGGTGCGTCGCCGGGCCACAGCGGACCCGTCCGCACGACGGTGCCGCCGGGTTCGTGGTGGGGATGATGGCCGGCAGTCGCATTGCCGCACTCGCCGGGAAGCATCGCCGGGCTCCGGAGGCGACCGGCGGCGAGGCCGCGACCGGACGGCTGTTTCGGACCGCCGGTGTGCTGATGCTCAACACGGGGCTGACCGCAGCGCTCGGGTTCGGCTTTTGGATTCTTGCGGCGCGGCTGTATTCGCCTCAGGAGGTCGGCATCAACAGCGCGATCATCGCGATCCTGGTGACGGTGTCGACCCTCGCGCAGGTGAACCTCGGGAGCGTGTTCGTCCGCTTTCTCCCGGAGACCGCGCGCCCGGCGCGCCTGATCCTGGTCGGATACGCCGTCGCGGCCGGCTTGTCCATCGTCGCCGCAACGGCGGTGCTGCTGATTGCATCCCGGGTCGCCAAGCCGTTGTCCGTTCTGGAGTCGAACCACGTGCTGGGCGTGGTGTGGGTGACCTCGGTCGCACTCTGGTGCGTGTTCGCGCTGCAGGACGCCGCGCTCACCGGCCTGCGCACCGCACGCTGGGTCCCCGTGGAAAACGCGCTGTTTGGCACCTTCAAGCTGGCGTTCCTGGTGCTCCTCGCAGCGCTCGGCACGCGCAACGGCATGTTCTTGGCCTGGGTCCTGCCCATGGCGATCCTCGTCGTGCCCGTGAACGTGATCATCTTCCGTCATGCGGTGCCCGCGCACACGCCGGCACATGACGAGGGCGTCGTCCGCCGGTTCGGGCGGCGGCGATTGATCCGCTATCTCGGGATGTCGAGCGTCGCCTGGTCGATCGACCAGGGCACCCTTGCCGCCCTCCCGATCCTGGTCGTCGGAATCCTCGGCGGTGCCCAGAACGCGTATTTCTTCATCGCGTTCACCATCGTGACGACGTACGAACTCCTCGCCGACAACGTCATCACGGCGCTGACGGTCGAAGGCGTCCACGAGATTGACCGATTGAAACACCTCACCCGCGCGGTGACGCGGCGGCTCATGACGCTGATGATCCCTGCGACAATCGTGCTGATCATCGCGGCCCCGCTCGTGCTCCGGTTCTTTGGTGAGACGTACGTCCAACACAGCACCTCGGTCCTGCGCCTGCTGGCACTCGCAAGCATCTTGCGCGGAGCAATCTGGCTGTTTATGACCGTCGCGCGGATTCAAGGAGACGGGTTCATTCTCCTGGCAGCAAGTGCAGCGGCATCGGTGTCCACGATTGTCTTTGCGGTCGTCTTCGCCGGCTGGTGGGGCGTCAACGGCGTCGGGTTCGCGTGGCTGCTCTCAAACGCGCTGGTGGCGATCGTGGTGATTCCGATGCTCTGGCGATTCATGCGGCACCCGGACGGCAGCGACGGAGCCCTCGGGTCCAACGGCGAGCGGCCGGCGCCCCTTCCGGACGACACCGGGCTCGTGGTCTCCGGCGGCGGCTGGTACCGGCCGCACCGCGATGCCGCCGGCAACGACGACATCTTCGCGGCGGCCGCTGACGGCCATCGGGTCGGCTTTTGGCGCCGGTGGCGGCCGTGAGACGCCGCGCCGACATCCCACGCACGGTGCCACGGTCATGAAGTCACGGACGCGGCCCGCACCCTTGCGCAACCCGTTCCGCCCCCGCTGGGTGACCGCCGTCGACCTTGAGGCGCTGCCGCGGCAGATGGCTGCGCCGCCGACCAACGGCGGGGCCGGGCGCCGGCCGCTCGACGCACGCGTACTGGTGCGCCTGCATAGCGCTCCACTCGGAATCGTCGAGTGTCCACTCGTCGACGGCAAGATCACGGGATCCGAGCTGAAGTCGGCGATCAGCCGAGACCTCCACCCTGCGTACGTAGACCACCTCTCGCGCTGCGACGGTATCGACGATTGCGACGACTGGGCGCCGCCGCACGGCATCTGGCCCACGGTGTCGGTGGTCGTCTGCACCCATGAGCGACCGGATGCCCTGGCGAAGTGCCTGAGATCGCTCCTGGCCGCGAACTACCCGGCAATCGATGTCATCGTCGTCGACAACGCACCGCGAACACCCGACAGCCGTCGGGTGGTCGACGCCTGCGGTGACGTGCGGGTCCGCTACATCTGCGAGCCGATCCCGGGGCTGTCGACGGCGCGGAATCGCGGGATCGGTGAGGCCACAGGTGAGATCGTCGCCTTCACCGATGACGACGTCGAGGTGGACCCGGGCTGGATTCGCGAACTCGTGCGCGGATTTGCCCGCGCCGACGACGTCGAGTTGGTCACCGGACTCATCCTCGCGGCCGAACTCACCACCCATGCCCAGGGCCTGTTCGAGCGCAAGGTCTCGTGGGGCGCCGGGTTCACCCCACGGGTGTACCGCTGGGATCGCCGGTCCTCGGACGCGGTCGTCAAGCCGTTCAACTGCGGCATGATCGGCACCGGCGCGAGCTTCGCCGTCCGCTGGGACACGCTCGCGCGGATCGGGACCTTCGACGAGGGCCTCGGTGCCGGGTCACCCGCGCGTGGCGGCGAGGACCTTGATTATTTCTATCGCGTGCTCAGGAGCGGATCCGCCATCGCGTTCGAGCCGTCGAGCCTGGTCTGGCACCACCATCGGCAGGACATGGCCACCCTGCGTGGCCAGATGCGGGGGTATGGGAGCGGTTTGACGGCCTTCGCGTCCAAGCAGCTGTTTACCCGCGGGCTGTGGATCGACGCCTGGCGCGACTTGCCGCGTGCCTTGGTGCGGCTGGTGATCAGCGAAACGGGTTCCGGCACCCGTCGCAAGCTGGATGACGTCGGACCCCTTCCGCGTGATCTCCGCATCACCGAACTGGTCGGGATGGCGGAGGGCCCATACCTGTATTGGCGGCGGCGGGTCACCCGTCGCCTGCGATCGCACAGGCGTGACAGGGCCGTACGATCGTGATGTTCCGCCGGGCAGGCAACGATGCCGCCGCGTGGGCGGGGTCGATCTCGAGGATCTCCCACGCGGGGCCCGGGCCGGCGGCGGCACGCGCTCCGATGAATGCGCCCGGGCGTCGGGTCGGAATCGATGCGTGAGGATCCGGCGCCGACTGCGGACCCGCCCGGCGAACCCACGCCGGCCAGCGCGCCGCCGCCCGGCGACAGTTTGGTCGCGCGCTTTGACCGCGTAGCGTCCCGACAGCCCGACGTCGCCGCCATCATTGCCGGCACCGAGCACTACCGGTACCGGGATCTGCAGTCGTGGTCGGTCCGGATCGCCGCCGACATCGAGGAGCGGCTCGGGCCGGGCACCGGTCCCGTCGCGACGCTGATCGACCACGCTCCGGCCCTCGTGGCGACCATGCTCGGCATCGCGCGCTCGGGCCGGCCTTTCGTAATCCTCGACGCCACGCTCCCGGAACCGCGGCTGGACTTCATGCTGGCGGTCTCGGGCGCCCGGGCTGCGCTGGTCGACGACCTCGCGGCGGTCGATCGCACCTCGTCGCATGCGGAGATTCCCGTCGTCGCCATTCCGTCCCTGCCGGCGAATGCCCGGCCGGTACCGACCGCCCCCGCTGCGACCGCCTCGCTCCCGCATGCATTCTCTTTACCTCAGGCTCGACCGGACGGCCGAAGGGCATCGTGTGGCCCCACGCCACGCTGACGAAGGACGCGCGGGCCGGACATGAGATTCTGGGCATCTCCGCGGATGATCGCGTCGGCCTCGTGATGCCCATCGAGTTCGTCGCCGGGATGGTCGTCGCGAACTGGGCCCTGACGGCCGGCGCCGCACTCTGCGTATTCGATCCCCGGCGCCACCAGATCGCGGAGCTCGCCGCGTGGATCGCGCGCGAACGGGTCACCACACTCCACGCGACGCCGACGCTGCTCCGTGCACTGCTTCGCGCGATCGACGCCGATCGGCGCTTCCCGGATCTGCGGCTGGTCACGACATGCGGCGAGCCGATCACGGACGCCGACGTCCGGTCGGCACGACGCCACCTCCCCGACCGCTGCGCGTTCGTGAATTGGACGGGCTCGTCGGAGGTCGGGGTGCTGGCAATGGCCGCGGCGGCGCCCGACGACGCGCTGGTTCCCGGTCCGCTTCCCGCCGGCGTGCCCGTGGACGAGATCGCGATCGAGATCACGCCCACCGACGTCACCCCCGACAGCGCCGCAGGCCCCACGGGACCGGCACCCCCGGCGAGCTGGTCATCGTCTCCGAGGCGATCGCCCTCGGGTACTGCGGCGACCAGGGCGATCGGCTGGATCGCATGACCGCTTCCGGGACGCGGCGACGCTTTCGGACCGGCGATCTTGCCGCCGTCGACAGCGCCGGGGAACTGCGCCTGCTCGGCCGGTGCGACGACGCGATGAAGATCAACGGCTACCTCGTCGAGCCGGCCGAGATCGAGGCGGCGCTGCTGGACCTGGACGGCGTGGCCGACGCGTACGTGGGGGCCGATCGCACGGCCGCCGATCCGCGCCTTGTGGCCTACGTGGTGTCGACGCCCGGGTATGTCAACTCCGGAAGCCTGCTGCGGCGCCACCTTCGCTCGCGTCTGCCGACGTACATGGTGCCGACGACGATCGTCGAGCTCGCCGAGCTGCCGCGGACGCCGCGCGGCAAGGTCGATCAGCACGCGCTCGCCACGGCGGGCGGGACCACGCTGCGCGCACCGGAGCGACACGCGACGACCGACCTTGAGATCTACATCGCCGAGATCTGGCGCAATGTCTTGGGCGTCCACGACGTCGGGATCGACGACGATTTCTTCGAGCTCGGCGGGGACTCGCTCGCGGTCGAAGAGGTCCTGTCCGAACTGCAGAAGTTGGGTCCGGACCTCACCACGGCGGTGTTCATCGAGTCGCCGACGATCGCGGGGCTCGCGGCCGCGGCCGAAATCGGTTCCACGGCGCGCCTGAGCTCAGGGCTGGTGGAGATGCGCCATGCCGACAACGCTCCCACGATGGTGTGCTTCGCCGGGGCGGGAGGGATCGCCGTGGCGTTCGAGCCCTTGGTCCGCTGCCTGGATGTCGAACTGCGGATCCTCGCGGTCCAGATGCACGCACTCGAATATCGCGGACTTCCGGACTTCTCGGTGCGCCGCGCTGCGCGGCGCTTCCTGGCGGCCTATCGGGACCTGGGAATCCGGGCCCCGGAGATCATCATCGGCCATTCGTACGGCGGTTCGGTCGCGATCGAGGTCGCGCGCGCGTTTGGACGCACCGGTACCGAGGTGCCCGTGCTCGCGCTGCTCGATACACCTCCGCCGCGCTACGAACACCCCGCCGGCCACGGATCGCATCGGCGCACGGTGCGACGGATCACGGCGAGCGCCGCCCGAATATGGGATTCGCTCCCCGGCGAGGATCCGATCAGCCGCATCACCGCGGTTCCCCGCATGGTGACTTCGGGACCGATCCGGTACCGGGGGATCAAGCACTACGGGGGGTTCTTCAATCGCGGCCTGGTCATGCAGCGGCTCCATGTGCCGGCGCCGTACGCCGGCGCGGTGGTGATCTACGCCAGCGACGACAGTTCTGCCGACATCGACTTCACCCGCTGGCGACGGACGCTGACAGGGGCCGTCGAGTTCCGCGACGTGCCGGGTGACCACCACACGATGCTGCGCGATCCGAACGTTCACGCGCTGACGGCGGACCTCGGGGCGCGGATCCGAACGACACTCGGGATGAGCGCGCCCTAGAACGATCCTCCAGACGCCTGCGCGCACCGGTCACGTGGCGGCAGCCGTCCGCCGACGGGCGTGCTGTGACCACGGCGACGTGCTAAGAACTGGGTATGAAGACGACCGACGCAGAGGCCACGGGCGACGATCCGTCCCGGCTGATCGATGCCCGGATCGCCGAGTTGCGTGACTGGCGCGGAGAGACGCTCGCCCGTCTTCGCACGCTGATTACGCAGGCCGACCCCGAGATCGTCGAGGAGTGGAAGTGGCGCGGCCCGGCGTGGTCGCAGCACGGACTGATCTGCACCGGCGAGACCTACAAGAAGATCGTGAAGCTGACCTTCGCCAAGGGCGCATCCGTCGAGGACCCCTCGGGTCTGTTCAATTCCAGCCTGGAGGGAAACGTCCGGCGCGCGATCGACGTCCACGAGGACGACGACGATTGACGAACAGGCGTTGACGGCACTTGTCCGTGCCGCCGTCGCACTGAACGTCTCGCAGCGCGGCACCTCCTCCTGATCCAGCGCGCGGCCCGGAGCACGGATGTGCGGACGGGCCGCCCACGACCGCGCCGCCGGACATTCGGGACGCGTGATCGCCGTCGACCGGAGGCACACCGGGGACCGGTGCGCGATCAGGTCTCGACGTCACGAAAGCTGCGGGTACAAGTGACGCCCACTCCCGGCGCCTCCGTCGGATTCTCCATGCGAACGGAGTGCGGATCGGCCGACCCGGAGCGCCGTCGATACCCACGGCGATCCGGGTCGGCGCCTGCCGCAACGGACGGCAGATGCGACACGCTGGCCAGACGGCCGCCGGTTAGCGTGCGGCACCCTCGCGCGTGGCGTCCGGGACCTCGATCAGCCGGCCCGAGCCGACGTCGTAGACGTACCCGTAGACCGGGAAGCGCCCCGGGACCAGCGGGTGGTTCCGGATCCGCCGAACGTCCTCAGCGACAGCCTGCTCCCGCGGCGGTCTCGAGGCTGTTCTCCAGCAGGCCGCGGATCGCGGTGTCGGTAAAGAACTCCATGCCGCAGTCACTGTGGTGGATGACAAACCACTCCTTGGTGCCCAAGAGCTTGTAGCAGATGACCAGGGACCGGATCGCATCGTCGCTGGCGCGGCCGCCGGCGTTGCGGATCACGTGGGCGTCGCCCTCGGCAAGGCCGGCGTACTTCGCCGGGTCCAGCCGGGTGTCCATTCAGGTCAAGATGGCAAAGCCACGAGCGGGCGGCAGCGCGAGTTCGGACTTGCTCCCGAAGCTTGCCGCGTACTCCTCGTTCGCTGCGAGCACCTCGTTGAGAACCGTTGACACAATAATCTCCTTAAATAATATCGAGATTATTGAGTATAAGCCGCGAGGATGCGTCTGGCCAGGGGCCGCCGGGTGCGTCAGCGTCATGCGACGCGGCCCGTATGGCGGGACGCGCCGATCGCAACCTTCTCGCCGGCGCGGGAGCGGCCGACCCGCATGCGGCCTGTCGACCGGCGTCGGTATGCTCGCGGCCCGGCGGAATCGGTCAGGCCGTCCGCGACCCCATGACCGCCGCCCCACGCCCCGAAGCCGATCGGAGCGCACACCTGTCTGTCGCACACCCCGTCGCCGTTGCCATCGGGCTGTTCGTCGTCTATGTCGGCGTGGTCGTCGTGGTCTGGCGGCTCAACGGAGTCCGGTATGACGCGATCTTCGCGTCCCGCACGGCGATTGTCCGCGGCATCATCGTACCGATCGGCATCGGTGCCGGTCTCCTCGCGGCCGCCACGACGTGGCTGGGCTGGTGGCACGCGGTGCTGTTCGAGGGCTCACGCTCGGGACCCGCATGGGCGCTGGTCGTCCCCGTCATGTTCGGCGCCGCGGCTCTGACCGGTGCGCGGCAGATCGACTTCACATCACCCAAGGCGCGTGCCTTGCCGTTGCTCGCGATCGCGGTCGTGATCGTCGGTTTCGCCGAAGAAGTCGCAACACGCGGGCTGCTGATCGTCGGCCCGCGGGATGCCGGTTGGTCCGCGGTGGCCGTGTTCTTCCTGTCGACGGGACTGTTCGCGCTGCTGTACGGTGTCAACGCCCTCTTCGGGCAGTCGGCACGACTGACGCTCGTCCAGGTCGGCGTCTCGTTCCTGGCAGGGGCGGCGCTCTATGTGACGCGGATGACCACGGGAACGTTACTGGTGTGCATCGTCCTCCATGCGCTCTGGGACTTCACGACGGGAGGGACCCTGCTGACTGAGGGCAGGCAGAAGGCGTCGACCGCGATCCTCGGGTTTGGGAGCTACGCGATCGGGGTCGTCGCCCTCTGGTTCGTCATCCCCTGACCGCGCAGCGCCCAAGACACAAGCCGACGACTCCGCCGGTCGCTGCGGTCACTGACCCGGGTTGCGATAGCGGGGCCCGGTCGCGGTCGGGCCTGCCTGCCGCGCCGCCTCCTCAAGCTCGCCGGCAAGGTGGCGATCGCCGCGATTGATGTCGGCGTATTCGTTCCACGCACGCTCAAGCCCGTCGAGCGTGCCCTGGCTCGCGTGGTTCACCAGGAGATAGTTCCGGAGGCGATTGAAGCTCAAGCCGCGCTGGCGCGGCCACTCGGGATCGCCGGCCGCGTCGCGGGCAAGCCCGCCGACCGCATCGTCGCGCCCGCGCTGGCCGAGCAGATAGTCGGAAAATGCAATTGCCACAGGTACTCCTTGACCGGGACTTCGTTACGGGAAGTATGGCGCGCGCACGAATCTTTGCCCGACGGCACCACGCCCCCGACTCGACGGCTGGGCGGGCGGGTCCGCAGGACGGGTCGGGCGGTGGTCCGACGAACCCTTGCGTTGGACGTCGGTCGGGCATGCGCCCGGCTCGGACTCTCACCGAGCGTCAGACCTCCGTGGCGGCTCGTCGGGGCGGCTGCGGCCGTCATGATCGCTGTCGGATGTCGTCAATGGCAGCGCCGGCCCCGGGCAGCGTCGTCAGACGACGAGAGTGCTCTCGAGGGCGTAGAGGGTGGCGGCCGTGCGATTCGTGACGCCGAGCTTCCGATAGATGTTCGACAAGTGGAATTTCACGGTTTGCTCGGTGATGCGCAGTTGATCCGCAATACCGACGTTCGGCAGGCCCTCCGCAACCAACTTGAGCACCGTGACCTCGCGCGCAGTCAGGTCACCGACCGCCACATGGTCGACGGCCCTGGTCGGATCGTGTCGGTCCGCGGGCCGGCGATCGTGGACGACAGATCCCTCGAACACACTCCGGATCGTGGAGGCGAGGTCCAGTGGGTTGATCGACTTGACCACGTACGCCGATGCGCCACAGCGGAAGGCCATCCTGACGTGCTCGGGATCGTCAAACGTGGACAGCATCACGACCTTGATGGCGGGGTGTGATGCGCGAAGCTGGCGCAGACACGTCAGGCCGTCTCCCTGCGGCATCCGGATGTCGAGGATCACGACGTCAGGACGCACTCGCGAAACGATCGCGACCAGCCCATCACCGCTCATCGCCTCGCCGACGACCCTGATACCGGGTGCAAACTCGAGCGCGCGCCTGATGCCCGCCCGCATGAGTGCATGGTCGTCGGCAATCGCGACGGCAATCTGCCGCCGGTCGGTGGCGGCGGGATCGCGTGGCGCGGTGGCGGTTGTGACGATGACCTCGACCTCGTGAGATGTGGTCTCTCAGCGGTCGATGGTGCTCGGCCGATGGCGGAGTTGGTGGCCGACCGCCGGGTCGGTGTGCTGAATCCGCGCGCGGGGCCCGGGCCGACGCCCGGGAGTGCTCACCAAGTTGCAACGACGTTGCCCCGGAGAGGCGCGTCACACGCGAGGCGATGTCCAGCAAGGGTACTCCCATGCCCGGTATCGCGCCACCCGGATTGCCGACGCAGCCTCCGTCAGTGAGATCTCCCCGAACCGACCACCCAGCGTGGGTCGGTTCGGGGATCGGACCTATGCGAGAAAGGGCTCGAGCTCCGCCCCGATCTCGTTCCCGGTCAGCACATGGCCGTCGTTCAGGCGTTCGAGGAGTTCCGCAATGGTCTTCTTGGCCTCCCGACGCGTCTCACTGTCGAGAAAGCCGTCGAAGATGTGGTCGCCGGCCAGCGCCCGGCTGATCTCCTTGTCCTTGTCGTGATCACCCAGTTCGGTGAAGTACACGACGCGATACTTCTTGTTGTACGCACTCTCACGGTAGATCTCGAACATGACGCGGTCCTCCGGCCTCACTGGACCGCCCCCGTCGGGGCACCGGCGAGCTCGGCACGCAGTTGCGCCTCGAGCTCCGCCAGCCGTGCATCGATCTGCTCGCGCGAGGCCCGCTCCTGGACGAGGTCCTCGCGGTACCGCTGAAGGAAGTACCCGATCGTCTCGACACGAATCTTGATCGACCCCACGGCTTTATTCTCGTCGATGTCCTTGAAGCAGAAATACGGGGTCCCGGACGTCTGGACGGTCTCCTCGACGACCGTGTAGATCGGCGCGTCGTGCCCGCACTTGAACGACGACAGCTCCAGCGCGACCAGATTGGGATGGCGCGCCACGTACTTGGCGGCCCAGACCTTGCGGCTGGTGTTCTCCGAATACGAGTTCTTCCACACGTCGGTGATGTCAAAGCCGTCCTGGATCCGCCCCGCGCGGATGTCGTCACCGAACAGGCGCTCCATCATCTCGGGGTCGATCGGAAGCGAGTCCTGTGTGAAGACCGGGTACCCGATCCGCTGGAACTCGGCGCTGATCTCGTGTTCGACGCCCGGGTCGTTGTGGTACGGACGTCCCAGGAGCACGATCCCGAGGCGGTCATCGTCCTCGAGCTGCGCGAGCACCTCTCCCGCGGCCTGCCGCAGGTCGGCCTCGAACCGCTCGAGGCAGCGGTACCCCTCGTCGACCGCGCGGCGATGCTCGGCCAGTGTCAGCCCGAGCAGATCCGCCCAATCGTCGTAGAGCTGCTTTTCGAGCATCCGCGGCTCGTCGATGTTGACGAACGTGTTCATGTAGCGCACGCCCATCTCGGTGAACACGTCCCCTTCCTTGGTGAACGCGGCCTTCACGGCCTCGGGGGTCGCGGTCACGGTAGGACAGGCGCGATTGCCCTGCGTGCAGGACAGGTGCGTGGTGAGCGTGTCGATCATCGGGAAGAAGATGACGTCCAGCGGGCGCTTGGTGTGGTGCTTGTAGAGCAGGTTGTGCACGTGCGGGATGCCGATCTTGCTCGGAAAGCACGGATCGATCGCGCCGCGCTTGGCGCCCTCCTTGTACATCTCCTCGCTCGTGAAGTCCGAGTAGACGATGTTCAGCGGCGGAATTCCGAGCGCCTCGAGCCACCCCGAGAACAGGGGATTCGTCGCATACGCGTCGAGCACCCGCGGCATGCCGATCCGCAGCGACTCGCGGTTGGCCGCCGCCGCATTGCGACGGCGTTGCGTCGCGGTGAGCGCACGCTTGGTCGACGGATCCGCGACGACCGTGGCGCCCGGCGAGCGAAAGACCGCCGCGGCTGCGAATTCGGGAAAGTTCGGGTAGAGCTCGCGGTTCTGGTCCATGCCCTTCTTGATCGCGCGCATGGCGTCGACGTCTTCGACGAGACCCCGCTCGCACGAGTTGCCGACGATCAGCCGCTTGACCCCAGGGAGAATCTCGATCTTGCTCGGACGCGGCTCATCGGCCAGATCCTCGCCGACGTTGACGTCGATGAACGTGCGCAGGCAGCGGTTCTTGCAGAAGTAGCAGCGGGTGTCCTCGCTGCGATGCGAGGCGTAGGTGATCTCCTGGACGCGGTCGATCCCGATGAAGGCGGTGCGGTGGCCGCGTCCGTAGAGACGGCCGGCCTCGATCGCGGCGCCGATGGCCCCGGACTCCCCGCAGTGGGGGTGCACGGTGATCTTCGCGTCGACGTCCTTGCCGACGAATCGCTGTTCGATGAAGTCGACCTGCGACTTGACCGCCGCCAGGTTGTGCTGCGTGCCGCCCTGCAGGACGAAATTCGTCCCGAGGCTGGCGAGATTCGGCATCTGCGCCACGTAGAGCCAGATGTTCTTCGGCAGCACGGCGGCGAGACCCGCCATGATCTCCTCCGGCTTCCATCCCTGCCGCTGGAAGTCGACGATGTCGGACTGCATGAACACGGCACAGCCGTAGCCGAACGTCGGCATGGTCTCCGCGCCGAAGGCGATGTCGGCGTACTGGCGGACGTCGAACCCGAAGGTCTCGGCGGTGCTCTGCAGGAAGTAGCCGTTGCCGGCGGAGCACTGCGTGTTGAGCTTGAAGTCCTTGACCTGGCGGTTCTTGATGACGATGAGCTTGATGTCCTGGCCGCCGACGTCGACGATCACATCGACGTCCGAGAAGAAGTGCAATGCGGACTCGGTATGGGCCACGGTCTCGACCAGTGCGACGTCCGCGCGCAAGACGTCCTTGAGGATGTCCTTGGCGTAGCCGGTCGTCCCGATCCCGAGGACCTCGAGCGTCGCGCCGGCATCCTCCACCTGGGACTGGATCAGACCGAGGATGTCTTTGGTGTCCTCGATCGGGTTGCCCTTGCTGAGCTGGTAGGCCTTGACGAGAACGTTGCGGTCCTCATCGAGCAGCGCCGCCTTGGTGGAGGTCGACCCGCCGTCGAGCCCGATGAAGCCCCGCACGACCTGGCCGGGCGTAAACGTGGCCGGCTCAAACGGCGGCAGCGTGTAGCGCTCCACGAACGCATCGAGCTCGTCGCGTGAATCCCACAGCCCGCGGCTGCCGGACGCCTGCTTTTCCTCGAGGCGACCGACATCGATGTAGTGGCGCAGCAGCTGGGTGCCGCGGTAGACCCCGACCCCGTCTTCTTCCTGGGTTCCGAACTCGACGGCGCCGAGGGCGGCGAAGTACTGGGCGTTCTCGGGCACCCAGATCAGATCGCGCGGATCGTCGCATTCCGGCAGCGGCGTCTTGCGCTCCTGCCAGATCCTGGGGATGTTCTCTTTCCAGGCCTCGACCATGCCCCGGATGTAGGTGTTCGGACCGCCGAGCAACAGCACATGCGGCAGCAGCGTGTTGCCGCGCGTCAGCACGGATAGGTTCTGCCCGATGATCGCGTCGAACAGCGACGCCATCAGCTGGTCCGGCGGCACGCCCATCTTCTGAAGGCTGTTGACGTCGGTTTCGGCGAACACCCCGCACTTGCCGGCGACAGGGTGGATCTTGATGCCCGTGTAGCCCATGTCCGCGAGCTCGTCGGCCGGAATCTGCAGCTTCGCGTTGATCTTGTCGATGACCGCGCCCGTGCCACCCGCGCACTTGTCGTTCATCGACGGGACCTTCTTCTTCTTGCCCGTCTCGGGATCTTCCTTGAAGACGATGATCTTGGCGTCCTGGCCGCCGAGCTCGATCACCGAGCCCGCCTGGGGGTACAGCTTCTCGACCGCCAGGCAGACCGCGTTGACCTCCTGCACGAACTTCGCCCCGATCCGCGCGGCGATCCCGCCGCCGCCGGATCCCGTGATGAAGATCCGGAAGCGATCCGGCGGCAACGGAAAGTCGGACTCGATGCGGGTCAGGAACTCCAGGACCTTCTCGGGCTGCTTGGTGTCGTGGCGCTGATAGTCACGCCACAGGATCTCGTCGGTCGTTGGGTCGACCACCACGGCCTTGACCGTGGTCGAACCGACGTCGAGCCCGACGACGAGACGTTCATAGATCCGAAACCCGCTCGCCGACCCCATCAGGCGACTCCGCGCCCGACGGCGATCCGGCTCCGGGATTCGGCCGCATGGAGCTCGGCGACGTGCGCCAGGAAGTTCGCGGCGGTCCCGATGCGTCCCTGGGCGTGGGGCACCTTGTACATCGCGGATTCCAGGTAGGGATGCTCGGCGGCGTACTCGCGGGCCTGGTCGAGGGTCATACCGGTCTCACGCTCGACGTCGTCGACTTCCTGACGGGCCTTCACGCGGGCCTCGCCGAGCGCCATCTGCACGCGGCTGTGCGCGTTGACCTCGCCCTCACCGGACGTTTCGATCGGGATGTAGATCATGTCCTTGTACTGGTTGGTCACCGCCGACTGGACGCCGTCCGACTGGGTCGACGGCATGCAGCCGAAGGGCTTCAGCGACAGGACCATGTGGCAGAGATCCTTGTTGGAGTAGTAGATGTTCTTGGCGACCTCGAGGTGACCCTCGCCACCCGCCGAGCGCGAGTTGTAGAAGGGGTGGGCGAGCCGCTGGAGCTCGTACTGGTCGGTCAGGTCGTGCGGAATGTCATTGAGCGCCGCGCGCAGACGCTGCCATTCGCGCCGGAACACGGCCTCTGCGAGTGAGAGCACCGCGTTCTTGCGACGCGCACGCAGCTCGTTGGCCACCCGGCGATCGACGCGCCACGCAGCCGGCATCGACTCGTCGTCGTTGGTGTGGCGCCGGTCCAGATTCTGCTGCTTGGCCTGATGGAGCAGGTACATGATCCATGTCCCGACCGGCTCGACGACGACCTGCGCGCCCTCGCGCTCGAGGAACGCGAACATCTTGAAGTTGCCGTCGCCCTCGGTCGTTTGCGCCCAGAACTCGCCGGTGATCTTGACGATCGGGCGAACGCGGGTCCGATCGAGCCGAACGTCCGCGAGCGCCGCGCCCACCGCGGCGAATGCGTCGGTGTAGGCACGCGTGACCAGTTGGTCGGCGAACTTGCCGGCCTTGACGCCCATGTCCCCGAGCCGGCCATCGGTCAGCATGCGGGCAACCGACGACTCCATCTTGAAGTCGCGCTTGTCGCGGAGCACTTCGTACAGGCGCTCCATGCCCACGCCCATCGCGGCGTCCACGGCGCCCGGCTCGAGCTCGTACGGCCGCAGCTGGTACGCGGTGTCGTTGAGCAGGTCGCCCATGTTCATGGCGTTGAGGATCGCGAGGAAGAAGTCGACGTTCATCTCCAGACCGGCCTCGGCGCCGGACTGGTCCATGCCGCCGGCCTGCTGGAACAGGATCACGCGGAACCCGTCGAACCCGGAGTTGCGCAGGGCAAGGCGGTACTCGGATTCGTACATCCCGAACCGGCACGGGCCGCACGCGCCCGCGGTCACGAAGACGTACCGGTCGATGATGTCCTGACGGGAGAGTCCGCTCCGCTCGAGGTCCTGGAGGTACTTGACCAGGTTGCCGACCGTGAAATAGGTCGGGTTGCACTGGCCGTTGTTGCCGTATTCCTTGCCGAGCTGGAACGCCGCGACATCCGGCACCGGCATCGGTTCACAGACGTACCCGAGTCCCGCGAGGGCACCTTGGATGAGGTGCTCGTGCTTCCAGGTCAGCCCCCCGTAGAGGACCGTCGTGTGCGGGCGCTGGTCGCGCGTGAACGGGCGCTCGACCGGGCGCGCAAAGTGTTCGGTGTCTTGGGGCGCAAGGCCCATCTCGCGTTCGAGCCTGGCCCGCTCCTGGTCCAGGCGCTCGCGAATCAGGTCCTCGGTGGGCGACATCGTCGATGCCGCGGGGGGGGTGTCCGCCGAGTAGTCCATTACTCCTCCGTGGGTCTGGCCGGCGTGGCGAGGGTTGGTGCCGGTCTGTCCAGCTGGGCCATGCAACATCGCGGCCTGTCGGTCCGACGCCGACACCCCGCCTGCGCACCCGCGCGCGTGTGGGGTATCGACCGCCGGCCCACTCCGGGCCGCCCCTGACGGACACCGCCGCGGTCACCGCGATACGGCCGTCCACCGTGCGCCGTGGCGCAGCGTGCCTGTCGAGGGAATCTCATATTCGGACGATCTTCGGTAGCCAGCCAATCAAATGACTCGGCCACACACAAAGAGATGCGATGAATCTAAGACCAGACTCCCCGGAATGGCACGCGCGCAGGGGCGCGGTTGCGTGACCCGTGCCCGCAAATTGCGGAACCGCGCTCCGTGGATCCGACAAATGCACCTGCGCGACACCGTGGCCGGGCATGCGGTCGCATCGGTTACGGTCCCGTGGGAAACGACTCCAGAAGCCGTCGAACATCACCGCCCTTGACCCCCGGCGGGAACGCCCCCTCCCGCCGCCGCGCCCGATCCGGCGACCGCGTGACGGCGACAGGGACGCCGGGCGCCGGCTCGACGACTCGCCGGTCGTGCGGGAGCGTGCAAGTATCGGCGTATGGACTCCGATGCCACACCCCGTCCGGCGCGCGGGCAGGGCTCGGTCCCGAGGGCCGACGGCACCCGCGTGGGAACGACAACCCTCGGCGGCGTTCCGGTCGACGCGGTCTACGGCGAGGCCGACCTCGGGACGCCCGGCACGTACCCGTACACGCGCGGGGCATACGCGACGATGTACCGCGACAAGCTCTGGACGATGCGGATGTTCGCGGGATTCGGCCTGGTTGCCGATACGAACCGCCGCTTCCACGAACTGCTCGACGCGGGCGTCACCGGACTCTCGACGGCATTCGACATGCCGACCCTGATGGGCAGGGACTCCGACCACCCGTGGGCCGTCGGCGAAGTCGGCCGGGCCGGGGTTGCCGTCGACACGATCGCCGACGTCGACGATCTGTTCGCGGACATCGACCTCGGCGGCGTGACGACATCGATGACGATCAACGGACCGGCCGTCACCGTGATGGCGATGTACGTCGCGGTCGCCGACCGGCGCGGGACGCCGCGCGCCGCGCTCGGCGGGACGATCCAGAACGACATTCTCAAGGAGTACCAGGCGCAGAAGGAGTACATCTTTCCCCCGAGGCCGTCCGTCCGGCTGGTCACCGACCTGATGCGGTTCACGAGCGCCGAGCTACCCCGCTGGCACCCCGTGTCGGTCTCCGGGTACCACATCCGGGAGGCGGGATCGACCGCGGCCCAGGAACTCGGCTTCACGTTGGCCAACGGGTTTGCCTACATCGAGGCGGCCGCGCGCGCAGGCCTGGGAGTCGACGACGCAGCCCGGAGAATGTCGTTCTTTTTCAATGCACACGCCGACTTCTTCGAAGAGATCGGCAAGTACCGCGCCGCCCGCCGTATCTGGGCACGGTGGCTGCGCGAGCGGTGGGGCGCCACCGATGAACGCGCGCTGCGACTCCGGTTCCATGCCCAGACGTCCGGGGTGTCGCTGACCGCCCAGCAACCGGAGGTCAACATCGCGCGGGTGGCGCTCCAGGCGCTGGCGGCAGTCCTCGGCGGGACGCAGTCCCTGCACACCGACGCCTACGACGAAGCGCTTGCACTCCCGTCCGAGGAGGCCGCGCGTCTGGCGCTGCGCACGCAGCAGGTCGTCGCATTCGAGACCGGAGCCGCCCGGGTCGCCGACCCCCTCGGGGGGTCGGCGTATGTCGAGTGGATGACCGACGAGCTCGAGCGCCGGGCCGAAGCGATCTTTGCGCACATCGAGGACCTCGGGCAGGGCTCCATGCTCGACGGGGTCATCGCGGGGATCGAGAACGGCTATTTCACCGGCGAGATCGCCGACGCCGCCTACCGCTATGAGCGCGAGGTGGCCACCGGTGACCGGATCGTCGTCGGGGTCAACGAGTTCATCGAGGCACCTGCCGCCCCACCCCCGCTCCAGACGATCGATCCGGGGATCGAGTCCGAGCAACGGGCGCGCCTCGACAGCGTACGTCGCGACCGGTCCGCCGATGCGGTCGCGGACGCGCTGGCGCGCGTTGCCGAGCACGCCGGCGACCCGACCCGCAACGTCATGCCCGCGATCATCGAGGCCGTACACGCCTACGCGACCGTCGGCGAGGTGACCGACGCCCTCGAGTCGGTGTTCGGAGGCTATTCAGAGCCGGCCGTCGCGTGAGCGCCGACGGTCCACCGGTCAGGATCCTCCTGGCGAAGCTCGGCTTCGATGGGCATGACCGTGGACTGAAGGTCATCGCCCGGACCCTGCGCGATGCCGGCTTCGAAGTCGTCTATCTCGGCCTCCGGCAGACCACCGAATCCGTCGTGATCGCCGCGGAGCAGGAGGACGTCGCGGTGATCGGCATCTCGATGCACAACGGCGGACACCTCACCCTGGGGCCGATGATGGTGCGTGCCGTCGCCGATGCCGGGCTCGAGATCCCGGTCATCATCGGCGGCATCGTGCCCGCCGAGGACGTCCCGGTACTCCAGGAGGGCGGCATCTTCGCAGTGCTCGGGCCGGGCACGGCCCTCGACACCGTCGTCGCGACCGTCCATGCGGCCGCCGACACCCATGGTGGAATCCTCGGATGACCCACGACGACGCACTCCACGCGCTCCTCGCCGACGCGCAGGGCGGAAGCCGCCGGGCACTCGGACGGCTGATCTCCGTCGCCGAATTCGGGGGCGATGCCGCAGACGCCCTCGACCGCCGGGTACTCGACGCGCCACCACCCGATTGGACCGTCGGGGTCGTCGGCGCGCCGGGGGTCGGAAAGTCCACGCTCACCGGACGCTTGGTCGCGGCCGCGGCCGGAAGCGGACTTCCGGGCCCGGTCCCGCACGTCGCCGTGATCGCCGTCGACCCGTCCTCACCACTGACCGGCGGCGCAATCCTTGGCGATCGCATCCGGATGCACGACATCGGTTCCCGCCCGGACGTATTCGTGCGGTCGATGGCCCACCGCGGTGACGGCGGCGGGCTCGCCCGCGCGGTCCCGCTCGCGATCCGGGTACTGGGCGCCGTGGGGGTCCCGACCGTCGTCGTCGAGACCGTGGGCGTCGGCCAGATCGAGCTTGAGATCATCCATGTGGCCGACACCGTCATCGCCGCCATGAGCCCCGGCTGGGGAGACGCGATCCAGGCCGCAAAAGCCGGGTTGCTGGAGGTGGCCGACGTGTTCGCGGTCAACAAGGCCGATCGACCCGGCGCCGCCGACGCCGTCCGCGATCTCGAACAGATGCTCGATGCGGGACAGGCGCGCGGGGCCGGCATCGGACCCGCCTGGCGCCCCCCGGTCGTGCCCACCGTCGCCACCGATGGCACCGGGATCGACGGACTGTGGTCGGCGACCGAGAGCCACCGTGACTGGCTCATGGCGACCGGGGATCTCGAGCGGCAGCGCGGCCTCCGGATGCGCCATGAGATCGGCCGTCGCGCGAAGGACCTGCTGGCGCGGCACATCGACGCCCGGACCGCAGCGCTCGATCTCACCAGCGCCCGACGCACGCCCGCAGAGTGGGCCGTCCTCGTGGCGGCGGACGCCTGTGCTGCGGCCGATCCGCGTCAGGCGGACACCGCCTAGGGCGGGGGCATCGCGTCGGACTGCCGTGCTCCGACGGATGCGGGCACCGGCGGCGACAGTTCCGGGGTCAGGGGGCGGCGCAACGGGCCGGACGATGCCTGGCATCGGCCACGGAACAGTGGGGCGGGGTGCGGCGGGCCACCGACGCCGGCCGCGCCGCGGCGGGGTGCCGGGACGCTGCAGGACGGTGTGACGACGCGGCGGCAGTGCCGCCGAGGGCGGCCGATGTCGCGCCGACCATTGCGACCGACGCCGCCAGGCCGACGAGCGCCACCCGCACCACCGCCCAGTGGGCCGCGAACGTCAGGGCAACCACGCTCAGCACCGCCATGATGGGAATCGCGATGGTCACGATGCCTGGCCCGAGGACGCCGGCACCGCCGGCGAGCAGCACCGGAATCGTGGCGGCACCCACGCCGGCGGCACCGGTGTCGGCCAGCGCGATCCACAACAACACGCCCGCAAACGCCGCAGCGGCCAGCGTGGTCGGGTGAAGCGTCGGCGCGCCGATGTGCACGCTGCCGCCGAGCGCCAGGCGCACGACACCCCACAGGCAGGCCACCGCGACCCCGGGGAATGCGACGACGAGCGCGCCGGCCGCGCGCTCCTCGCGCGGACGGCGATGGCCAGGCAACAGGAAACAGGCCCACGCCATCGCCAACGCCCAAAACGCCGCCGACGGCTCAGCGGCGGCGGCGGCGGCGAGCAGCATCCCCCCGTAAAACCCGGACTGCACCATGCCCCGGAGGGCGAAATCTTGGATGTACCGCCACGCGGCGAGTGCCAGCGACACCACAAGCGCGGTGCGTACGTCGGCGACGCAGAGGCCGACGATGCCGGCGACGGCAAGCGTGACGATCACGATGCGGCAGATGTTGGCGGGCACCCCGCGGCAGCCCGCGGTCACGTGCCACGCCGCCCAGAGCCCGAGCAGTCCCGCCGCCGCACCGAGCAGCGACAGTCCCCAGGCGGACCCGAAATATCCGGCGACCACCGGAAGCGGCGAACCCGTCGCACCCAACTGGGCCGACAGCGACCCGGGGATCCGTGCTGCGGGAAGCACCGCCACGTTCGCCGGGCTGCCGCGTCCATAGACCGTGGCAAGGGCACCCGCGATGCCCGCAACAAGAAGGGCGACCGACGACACGAGCCGCGGCACCGGGATCCGGGACGTCATCGCGCAACCTCCGGGACGATCGGCGCCGCGACCGGCGCCTCCTGCTCGGGATCGGCGGGGACGGCCGTCAGACCGTGCACGGTCTTTTCCCAGTAGAACGGCTTGAAGATGAGCTGCCACAGGGCCTTGTACGCGGCAATCGAGTGCAGGACCCAGTAGATCGGCGTGAGCATGGCCCACCAGATCAGTTCGTATCGGTGGCGACGGTAGACCGCCAGCATCGACAGGTACACCGCGACCGTGTTACCGAAGATGAGGTTGAACAGGCCCAGCGCGAGGAGTGCCGGGGGAAACGCCTGCAGGCCCGTCGCCGCGCCGAACAACATCAGGATCGCCACGAGCCAGAGCACCGGTGCCATCAGGAAGGTCAGAGGGGTGCCGGCGATCAGCAGCGCGAACCCCGCGGCGCCCCGCCAGCCGGTGACGCGCACCAGATGCGCAGGATCACGCGAGTGCACGAGCGCGGTCTGCATGTAGCCCTTGATCCAGCGCGAGCGCTGCCGGATCCAGTTGCCGGTTGCGCTGTTGGCCTCTTCGAACGTCGTCGAGTTGATCACCCCGACCGTGTAGCCGAGCGCCGAGGCCCGGATCCCGAGGTCGGCGTCCTCGGTGACGTTGAAGGGATCCCACCCGCCCAGGTCGCGGAGGACCGACGTGCGGAAGTGATTCGAGGTTCCCCCGAGCGGGATCGGCAACCGCAGCGTGACGAGGCCCCGCAGCATGTAGTCGAACCAGAACGAGTACTCGAGGGTGAACATGCGGGTGAGGAAGTTCTCGTCGGCGTTGAAGTAGTTGAGGGCGGCCTGGACGCAGGCAAGGCGACGTCCGCCACGCCGGAACGCGATCACGGCCTTCTTGAGCTGGTCCGCCTCCGGGCGGTCCTCGGCGTCGTAGATGACCAGAAACTCTCCGCGCGCGAACGCCAGGCCCACGTTGCAGGCCTTCGGCTTGGTCTTCGGCTGTCCATCGGGAATGACGATGAAGTGGACGGTCTCGGGCGGGCGGGCCGCGCGGGCGGCCGCGATCGTGTCCCGGTCGTCGTCCTCCATCAGCAGCAGGATCTCGAGCTTGTCGGCCGGGTAGTCGAGGCCGGCGAGGTTGTCCATCAGCAGCCCGACGATGTTCGCTTCTTTGTAGACGGGGACCAGGATCGTGTAGACCGGCAACTCGGCGTCGGTCAGCGCGGCCACGTCGTCATCGCTGATCTCCAGCTCGAGCGAGCTGCGGACGCCGGCGAGACTCGCGGTGAACTTGAACAGAATCCCCGCGGTAAACAGGAGGTTGATGGCCAGAATGACGGCCAGAAATGTCCACCCGGGCGTCAGCATGGCGGCGGCGACCACGGCGGCGGCGCCTGCCGCCAGCGCCAGCTTCTGCCCGCGCGTCACGACGACGTGCGCCGACGCGCCGGCGTTCGTTCGGGCCAGGTGCCACTTGGCGTCGGATTCGAGGCGCTCGGCGAAATGTTCCCGCACCGCCCAGTCGAGATCCCACTCGGTGGTAGCCACCAGCCGCACCGCGACGTCACTCGCGGCCCCGACGAGGTCGCGCGCCTCGTCCTCGGTCGCGAACCGCGGCGGGTCGACGATCGCGACGGTAAGGATGCCGTCCACCATGCTCATCGGGAACATGCCGATCGCGACGAGCCGGGCCGGCTCGAGGTGGCGGATCAGTTCAGGATCGATCGAGGCCGTGGTGAGGTCGGCGAACGGCAGGTTCCACTGCGCAGACAGCACCCGATAGAGGTCCTGCCGCCGCACCACCCCTGTCGCAACGAGGATCTGTCCCAGGCGACCACCGGTGCGGGACTGATGATCCAGCGCCCGAGCGAGGTCGTCCTGGGAGAGCAGGCCACGCTCGACGAGCGCCTGACCGAGCGGCAGGCGCTCGTCGAGGGCGGACCCGTCGCCGGCTCCGGCGACCGACGCTTGGGGTGGGGACGGCGGGTCAGATGGCGCTTGGTTGGGGGAATCGCGCACACCACGTAAATCGGCAGCCCACCCGGCCCTCTTGAGCGGGTTGGACGCATCGGACACCCCCGTGCCGACCCCGCAGGGCCCACGACCGGGACCCCGACGAACACCGCCGGCCCGCCGGCGCTTCGGGCGGCCCGGACGGAGGGCGTCTACCCGGCGTCCGCCCCCACGCGCTCAAGGCGAAAGTGGGCGACAGGGCCGGGGGTCGCCACCCGCAGGCATCGGTACCCGGCGGGCCAGGAATCCGACGGCTCGGGCCCGAACAGGCGCTCGCCCGAGCCGAGCAGCACGGGCACGACCGCCACGTGCATATCGTCGATCGACCCGGTGGCCAGACAGTGCCGGACAACTTCGGCGCCGCCGCCGACGCGGACGTCGCGATCGCCCGCGGCCGTTCTGGCCCGTGCGAGCGCCACGTCGATCCCCTCGGTCACGAAGTGGAACGTCGTGCCGCCCGCCATCACCAGCGGCCGTCGGGGATGGTGGGTCACGACGAACACGTCATGCCCGAACGGCGGCGTGTCTCCCCACCAACCCGTCCAGGCGCTGTCGCCCCACGGTCCGCGCACGGGTCCGAACATGTTGCGGCCCATGACCGTCGCGCCGATGCCGTCGAACCCTGACGCGACGAGATCGTCCTCTGCCCCGGACTCGCCGCCGGGAAGCCCGATGATGCCGCGGAACGTCCGCGTGGCGAGGATCCACTCGTGCAGCCTCGCCCGCCAACCCCGACCGGGTTGTCGAGGCTCTGCTCAGGACCCGCCATGAAGCCGTCGAGCGACACCGACAGCGCATGCACGCGGACCCTAGCCATGTCGCGGCGCGCAGAGCTGGGCGATGTCGGCCCCGTCATTCATCACGACCCAGTCTTACGCGCGTTGGCTCCGCCGCGCAAGAACTGTTGCGACCCGAACGACGCTCCGCGACGCCGCACGGTCAGCGGCGATCCTCAATGTCCACGGAACGCGGCACGACCGGCTGTCGGACAATCGTCTTGAGCTTCTCGGGCGCCGCGCGCCGCGGGTCGCCCAGGTAGATCTCGTGATGCTTGCCGTGCGGCACAAAGCCCGCATCGGCGATAAATGCATGCAAACCGGCGATCGTCGGGCCTTCGGTCGCGTAGGGCCCGACGTGGAGCACCTGGGCGACGCATCCTTCGGCATACCGCTCGAGCCGCACACGGCCGGCGGCCTGCGACGGCCGACGCGCGGCGGCCTGGACGCATGCGCTCGCGAACAGTTCGGCGGTCACGGCGGCGGGTTGCATGATCATCACCGTCCAGTGCCACCCGGATCTGTCGGCGACGGCGAACCTCGGCGCTCCCGGTGTCCACCACAACCCCTCGAGCGGCATCACGGGATACGCGAGCCCGGATTCGCGCTTCACCATGAACTTCGCGGTGTAGGCGACGCCGTAGAGCGCTCCCACGGCGTCACTGAACATCGCCGACGTGTTGGGATCGCCGTGCCCGTCGAGCATCGCGAACGCCATCTCCGGGACGTCGATGATGGCCGGCGTCCGCGTCCCGCGATAGCACGGGCCGAGTTCCCGCTTGTAGTCGACGCGCACATCGGCCATCGGTCCGGCCTTCGTCGGTGTCGTTGACAGCCTGACCGTCAACCGACGCGCGCGCATCCGGAGAAACCCCCGGAACCGGCGCGTCCACGAGGTCGCCCCCGGGGGGATCGGCGGTGCTGATGACACACGCTGATACACGGCCAACACCGCCCGGTAACGCATGGGGCCATTCCGATCGGGGACGCTCGGGCCGGCGCTGACAGGGCGTCGCCGAACCGCCACGGACCGGAGCCCGGATCTCGCATCCCGACGCGCACGACACCGCCCCTCCGGCCTCGCATCGCCGTCGCGCCTGCCGTCTCGGCCGCGATCCGGACACCTCGCGAGCGACCTGAACGGTGCCTCACCAAAGGGTCAACCGCCGCGGCGTCCCCGAGCACCCACCACAGGAGACCTCAATGAACAAGCACTATGCCGTCGCCGGTGCGGCGATCGCCGGCGTTGCCGCGATCGCGGCCGCCGGGCTCGCGTTCGGCAACGACCACCCGACGCTGACGCCCGTGCCCGCCCAGCCGAAGGCCGCCGGGTATGCGCCGGCGTCGCAGCTCTCGCCCGAACTCCGGCAGGAGCAGGTCGCCTACGGCGCGCTCCCCCTCGAGAACCCCACGGGCATCGTCACGAACTACGGCTACGAGAACGACACCCCGAGCCCGGACGACCCGACACTGCCGCAGATGGTTCCCGCCGCAGGGAGCACGACCGAGGCCCAGAAGACCGAGCCCGACAAGAACACCTATCTGGTGCTTCGTCATCAGACCGGCGCGGACCCGAACTACAACTACGGCACGCACTTCCTGTTCCAGGGCCACGAGGTCGGAGCGGCGATCCCGGGTTCAACGCTCCACCAGGGCTATGTCACCCGGATCAATCTGGACGCGGACACCAAGCACCGCGTGACCCTGATGGCGACCAAAGACACGACCGGCACCCCGATCCAGGGTATCGACGGGTCGACCTGGGACCCATGGGCGAAGCGCCTGCTGCTCACCACCGAAAGCGCCACCGCACCGACATATGCGGCGACGGCGTCGTTCCCGTCGACGGTCACCGATATCTCGGGGTCGGTCGGTCGTGGAGGATTTGAGGGCATCCAGAACGACGCCGCCGGGAACGTGTGGATCGTCGAGGACATCGGCGGCACAACCAAGACGGATCCGGCCCACGGCAACGCCGCCACGACGGCGAAGCGCCCGAACAGCTTCGTGTACCGGTTCGTGCCCACACATCGCGACGACCTCACCCATGGGGTCCTCCAGGCGCTCCAGGTGCTCAACCATTCCAATCAACCGATCACGTTCGACTCGCAGGCCGCCCTCAACGACCCGGACCAGCTCGCGCTGCACACCTACGGGAATTCGTTCTCGACGCGGTGGGTCACGGTGCACAACACCGCCACCGACGGCACCGCGGCATTCAACGCCAACACACTGGCCAAGGCCGCCGGCGCGACGCCGTTCAAGCGTCCGGAGAACGGGCAGTTCCGGCCCGGCACGAACTTCACGCAGTTCTTCTTTGACGAGACCGGCGACACCAACGCCACGAGCCCGGAGAACGGCAACCCGATCACCGGCAACGGCGGAGCCGGCGGCTGGGGGTCGATCATGAAGCTGACCCAGTCGGGTCCGTCCGCTGCGACGGGAACGCTGAGCCTCTTCTACAACAGCACCGAGGCCGTGTCCGGTCTCGACAATGTCACCTTCCTGTCGAAAAACGACGTCACGTTCGTCGAAGACGCCGGCGACACGCTCCACACCCAGCGCAAGGCACTCGATTCCGGATACGTCTGGAACGTCACCAAGAGCTACGCCGCCGGCATCCAGCCGATCCGCTGGCTCGGCGAAGGTCGCGACCCGTCGGCGACGCTCGATTCGGCCAACAGCGGCTACGGCAAGAACGAAGGTGACAATGAGATCACCGGCGTTCACGTGTCCAACGGCGATCCCGGCCCGAACGGCATCCTCGGCGCCGCGGTCCCGAACCTTCGCTCCGGCTCGGGCAACTGGCGCTGGTTCTGGACACAGCAGCACGGCGACAACCTGACCTGGGAAGTCACGCTCGCCAAGAAGTAGCGCGCGGCACCGATCCGCGTTCGTCCTGCAGCACCACGACCCCTCGGCGAACCGAGGACCGGGGGGTCGTCGGCCGCACCGGTCGCTGCGACGATGTCCGGAGATCGTGGCGGATACCGCGGTTCGGGTTATCGCCAGACGCGCACGTAGTCGACCTTCATCGTGCGCCCGGCGCCCGTGGGCCCGCCCATCTGCGGCGAGACCGCGTAGTCGAGAATGACGAACATGGGCGATCCCGTGATGCCCGTCGTGATCGCGCCGACACGATGGCCGTCGTAGTAGTAGGTGACCACTCCGGGCTGCCAGTCGGCGGCGTACGTGTGCCATCCGGTATACCGGCCGCGCGGCGTGACTCCGGGCCGCCCGGCCGACGAGATGAAGTGGGACGCCGCCTGCCCGTTGAGGCCCTCCATCACGTCGTTCTCGCCGCTGCGCGGCCACACGCCGATCCCGTCTGCCCAGAACGCCGGCCAGTTGACGATGCGCCCGCGTGCGCCGGGCAGGAAGATCCGCGCTTCCATGACACCGAAGGTGAACAGGAACGACCGTCGCGTGGTCACCATCCCCGACCGGTAGCGGTAATGCCGACCGCGCACCGTGCACGGGCGTGCGACCGCCGTCAGATCCAGCACCGACCGCGCAACGTGGACCTGCGCACGGGAATAGCACTGCTGCTCATAGGCATTGACCGGCGGCGTGATTCCCGATCCGTACCATCCGGGCTGCCACTTGCGGGTGTTCAGCCGGGTCCCGCGGAACTCGTCGGCAAACCGCAGGCTCCAGGTTCCCGGGACCCCGCGGGGATGCGGCCCCGACGACCGCTGCACAGGGGATGCGGGCGCAGGCGCGCCGGCGGCCGGCGACGGTCCCGCAACCAGCCCGCCCGCGATGACGAGGGCGGCGATCGCGAGGGTCGAAATCGCCGACCCCACGATGGACCGTGTGGTGCGTCCATGCATCCACCAGCCCGACACCGTGCGCGGCTGCGCACGTCGGTCTGTGTGACAAGCGGGCAACGTAGGATCCGACCCTACCGTCGGATCCGGAGCGTGCGTCCCCCCGAGGTCCATCGGAACGCCGAGGGCGATGCAGATGCCCGGGAGCTGTGGAGACAGGGACCGGACCAGCGGTGCCCGGGGACGTTCGCGCGGGCCCGCCGATGCAGGATTCACGGATGCCGCTGCGAACGGTGCGACATGACGTCGGACGCATTGCGCGAAGCGGCCCGGGAGGCCCGCGCCGAGGCCGCGCCGTTCGTCGGGCTCGCCCTCGCCGCGATGGTGATCCTCGCGGTCATCAGCAACCGGTCCGATTGGCATCTGCTGCACCACGTGCAGTGGTGGATCTGGCTGATCGCCGCGATTCCCTACGCGCTGCTGGCGCTCATCTTTGCCGCCGGCCTCGGAGAGGCGCGCAGCATCACGCAGCGCCGGCGGGCGGCGGCGACGCTGCTCGCGGTGATCGTCGTCTTCAGCCTCGTCGAGACCGGTCTGCTGATCGCGACGCTGGTGTCCCCGACCACCCACGGGATCAGCGCGTCGCAACTGTTGATGAGCGCCGTGGTGATCTGGCTGTCGAACGTCATCGCATTCGGACTCTGCTTCTGGGAGCTCGATTCCGGCGGACCCGTCAGGCGGGCGCTCAGCGACCGCCGCATCACGCCCGACATCCAGTTCCCGCAGGATGAGAACCCGACCCTTGCGCGGCCCGGCTGGGCGCCGCATCTGGTCGACTACATGTACCTGTCGATGACGAACTCGATCGCGTTCAGCCCGACCGACGCCATGCCGCTGTCCCGGTCGGCAAAAGGCCTGATGGCCGTCGAGTCGGCGATTTCCATCATCGCCATCCTGTTTGTCGCCGCGCGGGCGATCAACATCCTGCACCCTTAGCGCTCGCGCCGAGTGCGGCGTCGTGCGTGCCCACACCGCCCGGCACCCGACGGGAGGATGCGGCAGCGGGCCCGCTCGGCCCGCCGCCGCCGGCGCCTACCCCAACCCGAGCGCCCGCGCGGCGTGCCGGCACGCCTCGGCGGCGAATCCCGCCGGGCCGCCGGAGATGCCAAGCGCTCCGCGCAACGCGATGTCGTCCCGCAGCACGAGCGCCGTGGTCTCGGGCGCCACCGCGGTCGCGTCGTGCCCCGCGAGCGCCGCCTGGCCGGCGTCAACTGCCCATCGCAGCGTCCGTCCGGGAACGCTCCCGGACCGCTCGGCAAGCCGGAGTTCGCCGTCCGGATCGAGCAGAACGACCGCGCACGGAACGCCGAGGTCATCGGCGATGCCAAGCGCGACGCTGACGACGGCGCGCGCGTCTTCATCCGGAAGGGTCCCGACACCCGAGTCACGCGGCGCGGCGGCTCCGCGGCGCGGGAATGCGGCCTGCGCACCACGTTCAGCAGCCATGCGTGCCCCACCCGCCAGCGTCGCGACCCGCACACGAGCGGCTCCCGTACGAACACCTCCCGCGCATCGACACATGCTCGCCACGGCGCGGCGTGGCATCAGGACGGTGCGGCTGGTCATCGGTCTTCCTCGCTGTGCTCGCAAGTGACGGGAGCGACGGCCTCGCTGCCGGTGGGCACCGCGGCGCGGTACGGACCCGGTCGGCCGCCGGAACGGACGTGCTGGTGACTGCCGCGCTATCTCGGGGCCGGAAAAGAATCAAATCATTCATGTATTTATGGTGATTCGCTGTGATCGGCGTCCGCCGGGCGACCTGGCGTCGCCGCACGCCGCCGGATCCCGGCGACGCGCGGCGACGCCCGACGAAACCGTCAGAATGCCCCAATGCGCATCTCAGCAAAAGTCGACTACGCCCTGCGCGCACTCGCCGAACTCGCGGCGCTTGAGGTCGAGAACAAACGCGCAGTGACCCGCGACCAGATGGCCTCCGCACAAGGTATTCCGATCGCATTCCTCGAGAACATCCTGCTCGAACTGAAGCGCGGCGGAATCGTCCGAAGCGTCCGCGGACAACAGGGCGGCTTCCGGCTCGCACGGGGCGCCGACACGATCAGCATCGCCGACGTGATTCGCACGTTGGAGGGGCCGCTCGCCAGCGTGCGCGGCATGCGCCCGGACGAACTGGAATACGGAGGATCGGCCGCAGCGCTTCCAACCGTCTGGGTCGCACTGCGCACGCGGCTTCGGGAGGTGCTGGAGGGAGTGACCGTCGCGGACCTCACCTCGGGCGCCTTACCCCCGAAGATCATTGAGCTCGCGGCCGCACCGGAGGCGTGGGAACCGCGCTGACCGCGGATGATGGGTCCGACACTGCAATGGGCGATCAATCGTGCGTCCGCCCATCGTGGAACGCCGCGCCGATGACTGCATGCGGTGCGGGCCGGGCGTTCGGGGCAGCCCGTTAGTGCTCGCCGCCGGGATCGCTCGACGTCACGGGCGGTTCGGTGCCCGCGCGATCCACGAGGTCGAAGTAGAGGTACGTCAAGACCACCGACGCGAATGGCAGGGCGGCCACGTTGACGACCGCGGCGATGACGTTCACGAACGCAAACGATGCGCTTGTCGCCAACAGGACGAGTCCGCCGATCACCGGTCCGACGAGCAGCGCGAGCCCAGTCACGCCGACGGCGACCACCACGGTGCGCCACCAGTGCCGACGGGTTAGGGCGGTACTGCGCCGCAGGACCCCGGGCTGCGGATCGTCCTCCAGCCCTGCGACCACGCCCAACAGGGACCAGCGGACGAGCAGATAGATGGCAAGCGGAATCAGCACGACGGTCAGATCGAGCACGATCTGCACCACGACCATGACGACGAGCGCCAGGACGAGATCCCGCAGGCGCCCGCGGAGCCCGCGATACGCCGACACCGGTCCGACCGGGCGGCCCTCGTCGATGTCCCGGACCGCGCGCGCCGTCGCCGCCTGGACGATCGCCAGCCCGAGGAAGGTCACGACCAGCCCGAACAGCAATGCGAGTCCGCCCACGAACCCGTTACTGCGCCCGGTGTCGCCGATCAGTGGCGTGAATCCCCAGATGTTGAACGCGAATGCCTGGACGAGGGCGACGACGAGCCCGATTGGCACGAAGACCAGCCCGATCCCAAGGAACAGTCGTCGATGGGACCAGAATCGTGCGGTGCCGGAGGAAATCACCCTCCCAAGCGGGCGCCGACCGGCCAGCGGACGCGGATCCGTCGGGCGCCACGTCGTCTTGCCGATGCCCCACATCAGAATCAGCGCGGCGATGCCCAGGCCGACAAGCCACGGCCACGGGTTGGTCTTGACCTGGCGCAAGACGACCGATCCCTTGGCGACCGCGCCGCAAAAGAAGTCCGTCGCCGGCGTCGGGATGACGCGGGCCGCCGGGACCGCGAAGCTCTGATCCCGCCAGCTCTCGGATTCCCACGTAAACGGCTCGGTCCACTGAAGCTTCTCGTTCGGGCCCGTGGGACCGTTGAAGAACGCCGCCTGCTGCTCGCCCCAGCGGCCGTCGAACCCGAGCCATGGATATGCGCGCAGGTACGCATCGGTCGCCGTCGGAACCACGGCGACCTTCGGGGTGATCGTCGTCGACGGTCCCGTGGTGTCGTCGCAGCCGACGCCCTCGGCTGAGCTGCGCATCAGAAACAGGTCCGACGTAAAGAAGTTCGCGTGGGACCCCAACGCCGCGTAGACGACCGGATGCGTGCCGGCAACGGTCTCGAGTGGCGGCGTGCCCCACGTCGCCCGCTCCGCGCTCGAATGCTGGCTGTAGCCAACCTCGGTCGGCCGCCCAGTGAGCGCCGCCGCCGGGGTTGCGGCGTTGAAGTTGAGCTGGATCATCTCCCAGTCGCCTTCGTGGGTGTTGATCCAGCCGTTGTAGATGTAGAAGAACCAATACTGGACCGCCAGCTTGCCGGGGACTCCGGCCTGCGTGACGACCCTGCCGTAGATCTCCGGGGCGGAGCCCGTCAGCAGGCGCTGTTGCCACTCCTCATATGTGCAGCCCGGCTGCAGCGAATTGCCCGGAAAGTCGAGGTGGTAGCCCCAGAGCCCCTGCGACAACTCGTGGGCCGACGGGCCCACGCTGACGATGTTGGTGGTGTCCCACGGGCCACGGAGTGCGACCTCCCGGTTGTCCATCAGCAAGTTGACGTCGATCGGCACGTAGGGCTTGCCGATGTCGCAGGATCCGGGCACGTCCTTCAGCCGCAGCACCGGCGCGTACTTGCGGACGAGCGCCGCGGACGGGTCCTCCGGCGAGGCGGCATGTGCGGTTCCCGCGGCGGCGAACCACACGACGAGCAGGGCCGCCAGCAGCCACACGGCGCGTGCGGCGATCTGGGCACCGCCTCGCCAGTCGGCGCGCGGCACCGGGGGCGCATGCGCCGGCGCGGGAAGGTGGGCAACGGGGACCAAGCTCACGACCGCGTCAGCCTAGTCGCTCACCCGGCGCCAGGTGGCCGCCGACGGACAATCGCCCCGTGGGACCGCTGCGATGGCGGTCCCGCGGGGCGGCACGGAACACCTGACGGGCCGGCGGGGTATCGCCGGCCCGTGTCCGAGGACCTAGGCGGCTGCCGCCGGCTCGGTCGACTTGCTTCCGATCTTCCCGTAGCCATGCAGGAAGCCCAGGATCGAGAGGATCAACAAGAGCCCGGCGCCGACGAATGCCGCGAGCGCCGCCCATCCGGCGATCGTCGCGATCGTGCCGAACGCGTAGGCGTTCAGCAGCAGGCCGCGCAGGGTCGTGCCCTTGAACACCACGGCGACTTCTTGCTGAAGCGCGGTGTTGTTGGGCTCGGCGAGTGCCTTCCCCGAGAGTTCGGCGTAGGTCTTGCCGCCCGTCATTGCGTTCATGTCGTTCAGGATCTGGGTGTCGGCGTAGGCCTTGGCCTGGTCACCGGTCGTCAGTGCCTGGCCGGCGTACTGCTTCAGTGAGGCGTACTGCGGGAAGCAGTCTTCGGACTTGACGCCTGCGGCACATGGATAGACGGCATTTGCTGGGAAGAATGTGATCTTCTGCGCCGACAGTTGACTGTGCACCTGGTCGTTGACGTACGTGTTCGCCCAGAGCGCCAGCCCGCCCGCGATAAGAAGACCCACCACACCCACAATGCCCATCCAACTCACGAGAAAGTCGGTGTACCTGCGCGTGGGGGTCATTGGCTTCTCCTCGGCTCAAACTGCATTCGCAACCATTCCGCGGTGCGCTTGGTCGCATCCTCCTCCGCGTATAGCCATTCGTCTAATACGAATCTTGCGCTCATGAGATAGCTTTTGACTATGGCAGTCGGCGTTCCTCAACTCGGCTACTTCGTGGCCATCGCCGAACACGGGACCCTCACGCGGGCGGCGGCGGCGCTGCATCTGTCGCAGCCGTCACTGACGACGCAACTCCACCGTCTCGAGCGCGATCTCGGTGTCGAGCTGTTTGAACGCCTGCCCCGCGGTGTCCGGCTGACACCGGCGGGATCCGCGCTGCTTCCCGTCGCCCGCCAGGCGCTTGCCGATGTCGAGCAGGTCCGGCGCCTTGCGAACGAACTCGCAAGCCCGGAGGGCGGGACCCTGCGGGTCGGGGGGACCCCGTCGCTGTCCGGGGCGCTGCTGCCTTCGGCGCTCAGTGCATTCCACCAGACACATCCGCGCGTGGCGCTCGAGTTCGCCGAGGCCGGCTCGGAGGAGTTGGTTGCGCTGCTCGAACGGGACGCGATCGACTTGGCCCTGGTGACCCTTCCCGTGCCGCATCACGGGGTCCGCACGGTCCCGGTCGCCGACGAGGACGTCGTCCTCGCGGTCGGCCCCGGCCACCGCCTCGCCGCACGTAAAGCGATCGGTGTCTCGGACCTCGCCGACATCCCGCTCGTCGTGCCACGCCAGGGCTATTCGGTCCGGACGACCGTCTTTTCGGCCTGCCGGCGCGCGGGATTCGAGCCGGTGGTCGCCTGCGACGGCGGCGAGATGTCGGGCGTCCTCGCCTTGGTCGCCCGCGGGCTCGGCGCGGCGGTCATTCCGGGCATCGTCGCGACGCACCATCCGGATCTCCACACGATCCGCATTGATTCCCCACAGTTCGTGCGGACGATCGGCCTGGCACGCCGGGCCGGCGCGATCGGCCCGCCGGCGGCCGACGCGTTCGCCGCGGGACTGCTGCGGCTGCTCGGAGAGGCCGGGTGGCCGGGACTGCGGCCGGTGGGGAGCCACCGCGCCACGCCCGCCGGCGGCCACCCGCGCTGACCTGCGGAGGGTCGCACACACCTGTAAACGAACGGTGACACCGGCCCGGGGGCGTTAACCGCGCAAACCGGTCTACCCTGGGGCCTGATGTCGGCACCGGCCCGCGCTCCGTGTCAGCCGCCGGAGTCACCGAATCGACACGGGAGGATCACATGGACCCCTGCAAGCGCATCGCACTGATCGCCCACGACAACCGCAAGCTCGACCTGCTCGACTGGGTGCGGTTCAACCGCGACACCCTGGCCTACCACGAGCTGTACGCCACCGGCACGACGGGCGCGCTCGTCGAACATGAAGTGGGACTGCCCGTGACGCGGTTTCTGAGCGGTCCGCTCGGTGGCGACCAGCAGGTCGGTGCGGGGATCGCTGAAGGCCGGCTCGACGCCGTCTTCTTCTTCTGGGACCCGCTCGAGCCGCAGGCCCACGACGTCGACGTGAAGGCGTTGCTGCGGGTCGCCGTCGTGCACAACTGCCCGATCGCCTGCAACCGCGCGACGGCGGACTTTCTGCTGTCGAGCCCGCTGATGGCCGAGCAGTACGACCAGGCGGTGCTGCCGCCGGTGCTCGACCCTCGCTGAGTGCGGAGCGGGGCGCCTACGGGGTGATCAGCAGCTCGCCGTGGATCATTGCGAACCACGCATCCGGGTGCGCGGCCCACGTCGCGAAACGCGGTGGCGATTTCCTCAAGATCTGCGGGCGTCGCCCGCCCCGCCCCAAGCGCCTGGTCGGCAAATCGCGACTGCGTGGCCCGCTCCGCCCAGAGCCCCGCCCACCAGTCGCGGTCGGTCGGCGTGGCGTAGCACCACGTCCCCGCCGACACCCGGACGGTGGCGAAGCCGGCGGCATGGGCCCAGGCCAGGAGCCGACGGCCGGCGTCCGGCTCCGCGCCGGTCGCGCGTGCGAGGTCGAGATAGAGCGCCATCCAGCGGTCAAGACGCGAATCCGCCGGGTACCACGTCATCGTGGACATGTCGACGTCGCGAACGGCCACCACACCGCCGTCGCGGCAGACCCGGCCCATTTCCGCGAGTGCCGTCCGAGGGCGCGGTGAGATGCTGGAGCACCTGGTGGGCGTGGACGACGTCGAACGAGCGGTCCGGAAAGGGCAGGGCGTAGACGTCACCCGTCGTGAAGCGCAGGTTGGCGGGTACCGCCACTGCGGCCTCGGCGAGGACGCCCGCATCACGGTCGAGACCCACGACCTCGCCGGGGGCGACGCGCCGCGCCAGGTCGGCGGTGATCGTTCCGGGGCCGCACCCGACGTCGAGCACCGACATGCCGGGCCGGAGCTCCGGTAACAGGTACGCCGCCGAGTTCTCCGCCGTCCGCCAACGGTGCGAGCGCAAGACGCTGTCGTGATGGCCATGCAGGTAGACGTCATCAGGGGACATGCCGACAGCATGACGGCCCGTCACCGGGGTCCGCAACGCGCCGCGGTCAGGTGACGCGGTGCGCAGCCATCACCGCCGGTACTGCCCCGACGATCGCCAGCATGCCTGCCACTGCCCATCACCCCGAGGGCGACGACACCGTTCGGCGGCGGGCCCGGCTTGAGCAGATACGGCACGGCGCTCGCGACGGTCGCGATCAGCATCGAGGGACCGGCCGTCATCGACGCCCATGATGCGCCGATGACGGTGCGGCGACCGGGAATCGCCGCGCGCACCAGCCGCGCGACGCACACGCACCATGCGCCCCCGAACGACGAGCTCCGGCGAGAACCCACAGCGCCACCGCCATCGAATAGGCGGGGTTGCCACCGTTACGCGCCGACAGTGTCAAGGTGGTGCGCCCAGATCACGATCCCGGCTCCGAGGGCCACGACGGCGGACGATCCGACCGCCACGAAGATCCCGGGACCTCGCACACGCTGCCACCCTCCCGTGCGCAGCACGGCAATAAGCGACGGGGCGAGCGAGGGCGCCGGCGGCGACGATTCCGAGCAGGGCGAGCGACAGCGCATTGACCGCGGCGAGTCGTCGCCTCGTTGAGTGCCGCTGAGGTTGACCCGTGCAGGGTCGACCTGCCACTGCTCCTGCGCCTTGATGGAGCGCGATCAACCCGAAGGCGAAGACCCCCCACGACCACACGACACGCGCCAGACCACCGCCGGCACGATCGCGCGCGGTCAGGCGGTCGCCCGACGAGCCCTGCCATGCCCAGCCACTCCCGCGCGGCTCCACGTGCCAGGTCTGCGCCGAGACGCCACCCCGGCGAGCCCTGCTCCCCGGCGACGAGATCGGTGAGTTCCATGCCATAGCGCCGCCGGAATGCCGGCGGATACAGCGCCAGCGAGCAGCATGACCACGCGCCGGTTCATGCGCCGGCACCGGCGGCCCGCCAGCCGGCGGTTGCGATGCGATCCCTGCCCGCGGCGACGATCCGCTCCAACTCGGCGAGCGCGTCCACGAGGAGCGCACGCCCCGCGTCGGTGATCCGGTACGGGCGGGCGCGCCCGTCGGCGGGGAGGGGTGCGATCAGTCCACGCGCTTCGAGACGCCCGATCGCTCCATACAACGTCCCCGGGCCGAGGCGCACGCCGGCGAACGTCGCGATGTCCCCGAGCAGGGCGTGTCCGTGCTTGGGACCCCCGGCGAGGCTCGTGAGGATGAGCAGCGCGGGATCGTTCGATCGCGGGGATGCGGCGCGGTCGGCAGCCATGCGCGACAGAGTACTACGTCGTACGTAGTACTGTCGAATCCGATCAGCCTGCGCGACGGAATCGCCCGAGCAGGCGCCGCGCGCCTCCGGGGCGTGCGGTGCGGGCCGTCGACGCTGCCGACCGAGCCGCCCCGGGCGTCCAGATGCGATCGGCCGCAGGCAGTTCGAGCCACGCCGAGGTGCGGTCGTACGCCTCGTCGATCAGCCGCCGCGTCGCGCGGAGGTCGAAGGGCGTCATCATCCGCGTCGACGGCGACGGGAGCAGCTCGATACGACAGCGCTCCGATGCGCGCTCGAGCTCAAAATCGGCAATGCGCCAGCACAGCCAGTCGATCGTGTCCGCGATCCGCAGCACGGCATTGCCTGCGAACGGCTCGGAAATCGGCCACCCGACCGGCATCACGAAGGCGTGCGTTGCTCCGAGTTCCACCGCAGGGGCGATCGGGGGATCGGATGTGATCCCGCCGTCGATGTACTCTCGCCCGCCGATCTGGACCGCCGGGAACAACCCGGGGACCGCACTCGAGGCCATGATCGTCTGCAGCGCGTCGCCGGCATGCACGACCACCTGGCGTCGCGAGGCGGTGTCGGTCAGCGTGATCGCGAGCGGGATCTCGGTGTCCTCGATCCGCGCGACGGGCAGCGTCGACTCGAGGACCCGGCGGATATGGGTGCTCGCGGCCAGGTAGGTCCCGCCGCCAAGGACCGCGCGCCCGACCGTCCATGGATTGACGCGAAACAGATCGCGCCGCCGCACCGAGAGCCAGAGACGCTCGAGGCGCTCGACGGCGTCCAGCGTGGGATCGGACGCGAACACCAGCGCGTTGATTGCGCCCGACGACGACCCGGTCACGATATCGGGCCGTATCCCCCGCTCGACCAGGGCGCGCAACATGCCGACCTGGAGCGCCCCGAGACCTGCGCCTCCGCAAAACACGAACGCGGTCATGGCGTCCGGCGCCGCGTCAGGCATCGACGGCACCTGCGCGGCGGGACACCGTCGGCGGGTTCGCGGGTCCGGCGGTCGTGGCGTCCACGGCAGACATCGTCGCTCAAGCGTATTGGGAACCGATGCCTGCGGCCATCCCGACACGCGGGCGAGCGACAAGATGTCGAGTTTGTGCGCAGGTCTAAGTGCAGCCGGGGCGGCCATGGGTTAGCGTCCCGTGCCGTGACGAATTCACCGTGGTTCCCCGCCGCCTATCCGGGCGACTCCGACATGCGCGTGGCGTACTTCTGTGCCGAGTTCGGTATCGCCGCCGACATCCCCATCTATTCCGGCGGTCTCGGCATCCTCGCCGGCGATCATCTGAAGGCCTCGTCGGATCTGGCCATCCCGCTCGTCGGGATCGGCCTCTTCTACTACGACGGCTACTTCCGGCAAACGATCGACGAGTCCGGCCAGCACGAGCGCTACATCGACCGCACCGGCACCGACATCGGCGCGGTACCCGTACTCGGCGACGACGGTCTTCCGGTCCGGATCGCCGTCGAGCTCCCGACAGGTCCGCTGCACGCGGCCGTGTGGCAGCTGATGGTCGGGTCCGTGATGCTCATCCTGCTCGACGCCAACATCCCCGAGAACGCCCCGGCCGAGCGCGAGATCACCGCACGGCTCTATGGTGGCGATCGCCAGACGCGGATCCGCCAGGAGCTCCTGCTGGGAATCGGCGGTATCCGGGCGCTCGACGCCATGGGCATCGCCCCGACGGTCTTCCACATCAACGAGGGCCATTCGGTATTTCTCCAGCTCGAGCGGCTGCGGGTGCTCATCGACGCGGGCGCGACGTTCGACGACGCACTCGCAGAGGTCCGCCGGACGTCCGTCTTCACCACCCACACCCCGGTCCCGGCCGGAAACGAGGTCTTCTCCGACGATCTCGCCAGCAGCCACCTGTCACGCGCCGCCGCGGAGATCGGCCTGTCGATCGACGACTTGATGGCGCTCGGCAAGGTCGCCGATGAACCAGGATTCGGATTGACGCCGTTCGCGCTCCGGACGACGGCCCGGGCCAACGGGGTCAGTCAGCTCCACGGAGAGGTGGCCCGCAGGATGTGGCGCGGGCTCTGGCCCGATCGGCCGGTCGACGAGGTCCCGATCGGCGCCGTCACGAACGGCGTGCACGTCCGGACGTGGATTGAGCGTGGCATCGCCGACAACGCGATTCGGGCCGGCGTCGACCTCGACGCACCCGCGGCACCCGGGTTTGCCCGGGCCGCATCGATGTCGGAGCCGGAGCTCTGGCGCGCGCACCGCGCAAACGTGGCGCGGCTCGTCGCCCTTGCCAACACCCGGGGAGCAGTTGCCGGCGCGCATCCCCGGCTCGACCCGGACGCGCTGACGATCGGGTTCTCCCGGCGCTTTGCGACCTACAAGCGGGCGGGGCTGCTGTTCCGCGACCCCGATCGCCTCGCGCGTGTCCTGGGCGCGCCCGATGCCCCGGTGCAAGTCGTGCTCGCGGGCAAGGCGCACCCGGCCGACTCGGACGGCAAGGCGCTGATCACGATGGTCACCGAACTTGCGACCGACCCGCGACTGGCCGGACGGGTCGTGTTCGTTCCGGACTACGACATCGCCATCGGCGCACACATCCTGCAGGGGACCGACGTCTGGCTCAATACGCCACGCCTCCCGATGGAGGCATCGGGCACGAGCGGCATGAAGGCGGCAATCAACGGCGCGCTGAACCTGTCGATCCTCGACGGCTGGTGGGCCGAGGGGTACTCGCCGTCGGTCGGGTGGGCCATTGACGACGGTACGATCGCCGGCAGCGACGACGAGCAGGACAGCCGCGACCACGAATCGCTGTTGCGCCTGCTGGAGACGAGTGTGGTTCCCGCGTTCTTCGACCGCGATGCCGACGGCATCCCGCGCACCTGGACCGCAATGATGCGCGAGGCCATCGCCCACGTCGGTGAGCAATTCTCGGCCGCCCGGATGCTCCGCGACTACACCGACGGGTACTACGTCCCCACACACCGGGCCGGACGCGACCGCTAAAACGCGACCTCTCCGGCCGTTCAGGGGCGCCCGGGCTATCATCGAATCTCCGTACTGACGTCGAAAGCCGCCGCGATGGGCTTGTTCCGCAACCGCGGACTCACCGATGACGATCGCGCCCGTATCCCCCCGGGGCAACACCTCGTGCGCAACTTCCCGGTGTTGGACGTCCAGGGACCCCCGTATCACGAGATCCCCGACGACTGGGACTTCCGCGTCTGGGGCCGGGTCGCCCTGCCGCAACGCTGGAGCTTCGACGAGCTGACCGCGCTGCCCGCAGTCGGCGAGGTTCTCGACATCCACTGCGTGACGTCATGGTCCAAGCTGGACACGTCCTGGTACGGCGTCCCGATGGACTGGCTGCTCGAGACCGTCTCCCCCGACGCCATCCGCCACCCACGTGGTTGCCCACGCCGAGGCCGGATACACCGCCAACCTTCCGATCGACGCGTTGCGCGCCCCGGGCGTGCTGCTCGCCTACGAATACGACGGCTATCCGCTTGATCCGGCGCACGGATTTCCGCTGCGACTGGTGGTGCCGCAGCTGTACTTCTGGAAGAGCGCCAAATGGCTGCGTGGCCTCGAGTTCCGTGCCGGCGATCTCCCGGGCTTCTGGGAGCGGCGCGGCTACTCGAATTCGGCCGACCCGTGGCAGGAGGAGCGCTATGCCTTCTGATCCGGGCGATCGATTCCGGCAGGAGACCGACCGCGACTTCGACGACATCGCCCGCATCACCCGGACGTTCGTCCACTACGGCAAGGCGTTCCTGATCGCGCTCCCGTTGTGGCTCGCCCTGCTCGTCCTGCTGCCGCGGTGGGGGGTGGGCGAGCTCACCTCGCTGCTGGGCGCGTCCCTGATCGCCGGTGGCATCGCCGTCGCCGGCGCGCGCATGACCCGACGCCCCGACGTGGCGTCGACCGCTGCCCTCGGGCCTCGGCGGCGCATCACCCCTCCCGGGCGCCTGACGCTTATCGGGCTTACGGCGGTGATTGTGCTTTACCTTGTGTTGGTGCTCCGGGCGGGAGGCTGAGTGTCCGCCGGATTGCCGATGTTGCCCCAATCAAGGAGATCGTGCGCCACATGAGCCCACTCATTCCGATGGTCGTCGAACAGACATCGCGTGGCGAGCGTTCGTTTGACATCTACTCGCGACTGCTCAACGAGCGGATCGTGTTCCTGGGCACCCCGATCGACGATCAGATCGCCAACCTGATCGTCGCGCAGCTGTTGCACCTCGAGTCCGAGGATCCGGACAAGGACATCTCGCTGTATGTCAACTCGCCCGGCGGGTCGGTCTACGCGGGGCTTGCCATCTACGACACCATGCAGTTCATCAAGCCCGACGTCCAGACGATCTGTGTCGGGATCGCGATGAGCATGGGCGCGCTGCTGCTGGCCGGCGGCGCCAAGGGCAAGCGGATGGCGCTGCCCAACGCGAAGATCATGATCCACCAGGTCTCCGGCGGCTTCTCCGGTCAGGCCTCGGACATCGAGATCCACGCGCGCGAGGCGCTCGCCATCCGGAAGCGGCTCGACGAAATCCTCGCCCTACACACCGGCAAGGACGTGGAAGTGGTCAGCCACGACACCGAGCGCGACAACTTCATGAGCGCCGAAGAAGCCCGGGAGTACGGGATCATCGACCGGGTGATCACCCACCACTAGCCGAGCGGGTGACCCGCTGGAGCCCGTCGTCGCGACCGTCCCGGGTCGCACGGCGGGCGGCCGGCAGCACCCCCACCGCGCCCTCGTCGGCCGGGCGCTCGTCGATCTCCACGGAGATGATCATCTCCTTGGTCGGGTCACCGACATAGGTACCCCGGAACGGGGGGACATCGGTGTAGTCACGCCCGACCGCGACCCGGATGTAGTGCGACAGATCAGGCTCGGGATGCGTCGGGTCGAACTCGATCCAGCCCACGCCGGGGACCCAGGCCTCGCACCATGCATGACTCTCCGACGGCTCGTCGCGGCCCGCCTGATGCATCCAGCCGCTGATGTAGCGCGCCGGGACGCCCTGGCGTCGGCACAAGGCGATAAACAGATGCGCCATGTCCTGACAGACCCCGTGCCCCGCTTGGACGACCTGTTCGACCAGCGTGTCGACATCGGTGACGCCCTGCCGGTACGCGATCCGGAAATTGACCGCCTGCTCGACGCCGCGTAGCCACATCTCGACGTCGATGGGCGCGCCGATCGCGGCGTCGCGGGCGAATCCCTCGACGTGCGTGCCCCACGACACCAACGGCGACGGCAACAGGAACTCGGCGAACTGGTCGATCAGGCGCGGATCATCGAGCCCCTGGCGCGGAATGGCGTCATCGGTCAGGCCACTGGCGGCGACGGTCACCAGCGCATGGGATTCCACGATCAGCCGGTCGTGGCGGGCCTCGACCTGAAACCAGGCGACTTCGTTCCCGAACACGTCCATATGCCGGTAGACGGTCGTCGGCGGGGTCACGACGATGTGGGCAAGTTCCACCGTCTGACGGGCATGGGAACGCGGCAGGAGTCGCAACTCGTTGATCGACTGGGTCGCGTGACCCGCATAGACCATCTCAGTTCTGTGCTTGGCGAGCAGCCTGCGCATATCGCGCACCCCCTTCCCCGTGCGAACTCAACGCGAAGCAACTGGCATCGAGCGCCGTGTGAATCGCGTTGCAGCGGACCTGCACCCGGTCCATGAGGTCGCCGACCTGGTTGCCGAGCAGGTTACCCGCATCGCGCACGACCTCGCCACGCGCCGCGCGGGCACGGGTGAGCGCCTCCGAGTCGGAGGACATCAGACCCGCCGCCGAGAGCGACCCCAGCGACGCGATGACCTGATCCAGGCAATAGGTGATCGAACGCGGGAAGGCGGGGTCGACCATGAGAAAGCGCGCGATCTCCAGCGGCGATCCGCCGCCCAACTGCATGCGCAGGTACGCCTCGTCGGCACCGGCCGACCGCAGCAGGCTCTGCCAGTGGTACAGGTCGACCGGCGCAATCGAGAGCGGGTCGGCGGGACGCGTGAAGTGAAACTTGGCCTCCAGCAGCCGCGCGGTCTTCTCGGCACGCTCCAGGAAACGGCCGAGCCGCAGGAAATGCCACGGCGCATCTTGGCGCATCGTCTGATCGGTCATCCCCTGGATGAGATGGGACGAGCGCCGGACCATCCGGCAGAAGGGGTACACGCCCTCCGTGGAGATGCGCCCCGGTGGCCACGACCGCAACTCGAGGTAGACCGCGTTGAGCGCCTCCCACAGTTCGGTGGGGAGCAGGTCCCGGACCCCGCGCGCGTTCCGCCGTGCCCTGCGGATGCACGAGACCACGCTATTCGGGTTGGAGGAGTTCAGCGACAGGAACCACACGACCGATCGCTCGTCGGCGCGCACGTGATTGACCAGGAAGGCGTCGAGGTCGCCGGTGATCGTGACGAGCGGCTCCCAGACGGTGCGCCGCCCCTCGGGCATCGGGAGCGCGCGCTCGAGGGTCATGGCGTGGGCAACCTCCAGAAGGCGCGCATAGGTGTCCGCCCGCTCGATGTCGCGCGCGACCCAGTACATCGATTCCGCGACGCGCGCGAGCATCAGGCCGCCAGAACCCAGGTGTCTTTGCTGCCGCCGCCCTGCGAGGAGTTGACCACGAGCGACCCCTCGCGCAGTGCGACCCGGGTGAGGCCGCCGGGGACCACACGGGGTGTCTGCCCGTATGTCACGAACGGGCGCAGGTCGATATGCCGTGCCTGGAATCGGCCCTCGACGAACACCGGCGCGCGCGACAGCATGATCGTCTGCTGCGCGATGAATCGCCGCGGTTCGGCGACGATGCGGGCAGCGAACGCGGCCCGCTCGTCGGGGCTGGCGTGGGGACCGATCAGCAGGTCATAGCCGCCCGCACCGTCGACGGCTTTCACGACGAGCGTGTCGAGGTTGTCGAGCACGTACTCGCGGTCGTCGTCCCGCTCCAGCAGGTACGTCGGCACCTGCTCCAGCAGGGGCTCTTCGGCCAGGAAGTACCGGATCAGGTCCGGGACGTACGCGTAGACGGCCTTGTCGTCCGCCACCCCGGCGCCGGGTGCGTTGCAGATCGCCACGTTCCCCGCGCGCAGCGCGGCCATCATGCCCGGGACACCGAGCAGGGAGTCGCTGCGCAGGCAGACCGGATCCAGGAATCCGTCGTCGATGCGCCGGTAGATCACGTCGACCGGTTCATATCCGCTGGTCGTCTTGAGGTAGACCCTCCGGTCGCGCACGATGAGGTCGCGCCCTTCGACCAGTTGGACGCCCATCTGCTGCGCCAGAAACGCGTGCTCGTAATAGGCCGAGTTGAGCAGGCCCGGCGTCAACACCACGATGCACGGGTCGTCGGCCCCATCGGGGGCCGCGGACGTCAGCGCCTCACGCAGCATCAGCGGACCCTGGTCGACCTGGGCAACGTGATGGCGGGCGAACGCCTCGGGGAACACCCGGCGCATGAACGACCGGTTCTGGACCACGTACGACAGCCCCGACGGGGTGCGCACGTTGTCCTCCAGCACGCGCCACGCCCCGTCATCGTCCCGGATCAGATCGATACCGGCAAAGTGGATCCAGCGCCCGGTCGGCGGCTCGATGCCGGCCATCTCGCGCATGTAGCCGCTGCACGAGACCACGAGCCAATTGGGGACGACCCCGTCGTGAATCGCCCGCTGCGGCCCGTAGACGTCGGCAAGAAACAGGTCGAGCGCCCGCACGCGCTGAGTCAGCCCGAGATCGATCGATCTCCACTCGTGGTCGGCCACCAGACGAGGAAGCAGGTCGAACGGAAACGTGTGCTCACGGCCATCGTGGGCGAAGGTGATGCCCTCGCTCAGATAGCAGGCGCCGGCCAGCGTGCACTTGTCCGCGAAGGCCTCGGGCGTAAACCGCGACAGCCCCTCGAACAGGTCCACGTAGTGGGCACGGGGCTCGCCGTCGGCCGCAAACATTTCGTCGAACGCAGCGTCGACGCGGTACTCACGAAACAGCATCCCACCGCCTGGACACGGGTGACCTCAACCCAGTGGAAACTACGCAACCGGTCGCATGGGGACTTTGGCCACGCGCACAAACACGGCCCCCCGAACTGCGCCGCCAGGCACATTCACACACACGCACGCGAATGCAAACCTGGACCTGCACGGTGACTGGCGTCCGTGTCCCACAACACAAACGGGGGCCCAAGGGCCCCCGGTTGCTGCGATTCGTCCATAACTACCACTTCACGAATGGCAATCATGTTGTCCTCACTATGCACCTTCCCCCATCGTTCTGCGAGGGATACGGGCGCAATGTGACTATGTAGCAATCGCCACAAAGTATGACGGGCATGCCCGGTACGAACGATGGGGGCCCCGCGGGGCCCCCATCAGTGGTCGTGCGGTTGGCCGTGGGTGGGCCTACATCATCCCGCCCATGCCGCCCATGCCACCCATGTTGGGGGACATCATCGGGCCGCCGCCCATGCCGCCGCCGCCCTCCTCGGGCGTCTCGACGACAAGTGCTTCGGTGGTGATGATGTTCTTGGCGATCGAGGCGGCGTTGGCAAGCGCCGAGCGGGTCACCATGGCCGGGTCGATGATCCCGGCGGCGATCAGATCGACGTACTCGCCGGTGTCGACGTTCAAGCCGTGGCCCTGGGGCAATTCGAGCACCTTGCCCACGACAACCGAGCCTTCCAGGCCCGCGTTGTCCGACAGCTGGCGAAGGGGCTCCTCCAGGGCGCGACGCACGATGCGCACGCCGGTTGCCTCGTCACCGTCGAGGTTCAGGTCATCGAGGGATCCGATGGCGTTGACAAGCGCCACCCCACCACCGGGGATGACACCCTCCTCGAGGGCGGCGCGGGTCGCCTGCAGGGCGTCCTCGACGCGGTGCTTTTTTTCTTTCATCTCGGTCTCGGTGGCGGCGCCGACCTTGACCACCGCAACTCCGCCGGCGAGCTTGGCCAGACGCTCCTGCAGCTTTTCGCGGTCGAAGTCCGAGTCCGAGGACTCGATCTCGGCGCGGATCTGCTTGATGCGGCTCTGGATGCCCTGGGCGTCGCCTGCGCCGTCGATGATGGTGGTGGTGTCCTTGGTCACGACGACCTTGCGGGCACGACCGAGCTGGGAAACTTGCGTGTTGACCAGTTTGAGGCCCATCTCCTCGGCGATGACCTCGCCGTCGGTGAGGATCGCGATGTCCTCGAGCATCCGCTTTCTGCGGTCGCCAAAGCCCGGGGCCTTGACGGCGATGCCGGTAAAGGTGCCGCGCAGCTTGTTGACGATCAGGGTGGCGGTGGCCTCGCCCTCGACGTCTTCGGCGATGATAAGCAGGGGCTTGTTGGACTGGATGACCCGCTCGAGCACCGGCACCAGGTCCTGCACCGAGGAGATCTTGCCGTTGTGGATGAGGATGTAGGGATCCTCAAGCACGGCTTCCTGGCGGTCGGGGTCGGTGATCATGTACGGGCTCATGTAGCCGCGGTCGAACTGCATGCCTTCGGTGAAATCGAGCTCGATACCAAAGGTCTGGCCTTCTTCGACGTTGACCACGCCGTCTTTGCCGACCTTCTCGATCGCATCGGCGATCACATCGCCGATGGCACGGTCACGGGCGGAGATCGTCGCCACGCGGGCGATGTCTTCTTTGCCCGAGACCTCTTTGGCCTGTGCCAGGACCGCAGCGCCCACGCGCTCGACGGCGGCCTCGATGCCACGCTTGAGTCCCATCGGGTTCGCACCGGCGGCAACGTTCTTTAAGCCCTCGCGCACGATCGCCTGGGCAAGCAAGGTTGCCGTGGTGGTGCCGTCGCCGGCCACGTCGTTGGTGGCGGTGGCCACCTCGCGCACGAGCTGTGCACCCTGGTTTTCAAACGGGTCGCTCAACTCGATCTCACGGGCGATGGTCACACCGTCGTTGGTGATCGTGGGGGCGCCAAAGCGCTTGTCGAGCACCACGTAGCGGCCCTTGGGGCCGAGGGTCACCTTGACCGCGTCAGCGAGGGTGTTGACCCCGCGCTCCAGGGCCCGGCGGGCTTCTTCGGCAAACAGAATGTCCTTTGCCATCTCAGCTCACCGCCTTTGCGAGCACGTCGGCCTCACGCAGGATGATGACGTCGTCACCATCGAGCTTGATCTCGGTGCCGCCGTACTTCGAGTAGATGACCTCGTCACCCACGGCAACGTCGAGCGGTACGCGCTTGCCGTCTTCGTAGCGTCCTTCACCCACGGCGATGACGGTTCCGCGCGACGGCTTCTCCTGCGCGGTGTCCGGCAACACAAGACCACTTGCGGTGGTCTGTTCGGCTTCAATCGCCTTGACAACAAGGCGATCTCCCAGCGGCTGCAGCTTCATCCAGGCCTCCCCGGCGTTCTTTTGGCACTCTCTGAATGCGAGTGCCAAAAGGCTAGCCGAGCGGTGCCGGGGCTACAAGGCGAACCGGGCCGGATCTAGTCGAGGGGCGGAAACTCGATCACTTCGGTGAAGTGGACCACCGAGACGGTGTCGTCCATGCTGACCTCGCGCGAGTAGATCTGCGAGAGGAAGTTGACAGTCTCTTCGACCCGGCGGAACTCCGGCGTGTCGCGCTCGATGTCGCGCTGGCTCAGCTCGCGCAGCGGCTTGACGTCGACCTGTTCGACCATGGCGGTGAAGATTCGCTGCTTCGGGCCCTGGCGATGCCCGACGGTGATCCAAACGATCTGCCCGCGGCGGTACTTGTGGCTCTTGTCGCCGAGACGGATGGTCGCCGTCTTACGGCCTTTCCGCAGCTGATCAATGAACAGCGGCGAATAGAAGTTGAGCGCGAACACGAAGGGCCCCCTCGGCTGTGACGATGCGCAGGCGTGGGCCGATCACGGCTCCCCGGCCAACGAGGGGCATCGTACGCTGCGGATGATCGGTCGGCCACCCACGTGGGACCGATCATCCGCTCACGCGGTGGTTGTGTTCAGCTGCCGAACAGGCGCTTCAGGGATGCCCAGAAGCCGCCGCCGCTCGCCGCCGCGCCGGCCGCGGGGGCAGCGTCGGCCGCCGGAGCCTCTTGAGCCGCCGCCTCGCCGGCGCCTGCGCCGGGCTCGCCGCCGGGGACCCACTTGTCGAGGGCTTCCCAACCGGTCGTGCCCTTGGGGGCCGAGGCGTCACGCACGCCGGCGTCGTTGCCGCCGGAGCCGACCCACTTGTCGAGCGCCTCCCAACCGGTCTTGCCGGACGGGGCTGCTGCTGCGGCACCTGCGCCGGGCTCGCCGCCGGGGACCCACTTGTCGAGTGCTTCCCAACCGGTCTTGCCGGACGGGGCTGCTGCTGCGGCACCTGCGCCGGGCTCGCCGCCGGAGCCGACCCACTTGTCGAGTGCTTCCCAACCGGTCTTGCCGGACGGGGCTGCTGCTGCGGCACCTGCGCCGGGCTCGCCGCCGGAGCCGACCCACTTGTCGAGGGCTTCCCAACCGGTCTTGCCGGACGGGGCTGCTGCTGCGGCCGGGGCTGCACGCCGCCTGCGCCGGGCTCGCCGCCGGAGCCGACCCACTTGTCGAGTGCTTCCCAACCGGTCTTGCCGGACGGGGCTGCTGCTGCGGCACCTGCGCCGGGCTCGCCGCCGGAGCCGACCCACTTGTCGAGTGCCTCCCAACCGGTCTTGCCGGACGGGGCTGCTGCTGCGGCACCTGCGCCGGACTCGCCGCCGGGGACCCACTTGTCGAGGGCTTCCCAACCGGTCTTGCCGGCGGGGTTGCTGCGGCGTCACCTGCGCCGGGCTCGCCGCCGGAGCCGACCCACTTGTCGAGCGCTTCCCAACCGGTCTTGCCGGACGGGGCTGCTGCTGCGGCCGGGGCTGCACCGCCGCCTGCGCCGGGCTCGCCGCCGGGGACCCACTTGTCGAGGGCTTCCCAACCGGTCGTGCCCTTGGGGGCCGAGGCGTCACGCACGCCGGCGTCTTGCCGCCGGAGCCGACCCACTTGTCGAGTGCTTCCCAACCGGTCTTGCCGGACGGGGCTGCTGCTGCGGCAGCCCTGCGCCAGACTCGCCGCCGGGGACCCACTTGTCGAGGGCTTCCCAACCGGTCGTGCCCTTGGGGGCCGAGGCGTCACGCACGCCGGCGTCGTTGCCGCCGGAGCCGACCCACTTGTCGAGTGCCTCCCAACCGGTCTTTTCTGAACCGCCCGCCGCGGGAGGCGGGAACCTGAAGTGATGTGTGACCGGCGGGGTCCCGACCGAAAAGTCCTGCGGCATCTCCGACTCCGTAACTGGTTGGGTGAGAGAAAAGAGGGGGGCCACGCTCTTCGTGCGTGTCCGCACAAACTTACGCTGCGCCATATGGGGGGTCAAGGCGCGCGCCCTAGCGAAAATCAGACGATTTCCAGGAGCCTGCGGTAGCTGTCGAGCCGTTCCGGGCTGACGGCAGCCTCGACTGCACAGCCCGCCTCACCCAGGTGGCGACATCCCCGAAAGCGGCAGTGTTCGGATGCCGCGGCAATCTCGGGAAAGGCGGCGGCAAGGTCGGGACCCGAGGTCGGGGGAAGGTAGAACGTCCGCACCCCGGCGGTGTCGACAATCCCACCCCCGTCCGGCATCGGAATCAGGCGGGGATCAGTTGTCGTATGGCGTCCAGAACCCGTACGGGACACCGACCCGACGGTCCGGGGGACGCCCGTCAGCGCAGAGGTGAGCAATGACTTGCCGACGCCGGAATGTCCGGCGAGCGCAGCGACCCGACCGCCAATCAGATCCCGAACTGCGGCGACAAAATCAGGGTCGCTCGTGACGCCAGTGATCACCGGATAGCCGATTCCGCGATACACCTCGACGGCCCGCGCGATCTCGAGCGTGTCATGCAGCAGGTCGGCCTTCGTGAGAAGGATCGCGCAGTCGAGCCCCCCGAGCTCGCCGGCCGCCAGATAGCGATCGACAAAGCGGGCGCGAAACGGGGGGTCCGCCATCGCCGACACGACCAGCAGCAGGTCGGCGTTCGCGACGAGGGGCCGCGACCGGTTGCGCGAGCCGAAGTCACCACGTGCGAGGAGCGTGCGCCGCGGGAGCACCTCGCGAATCCTTGGCGTTGTCGCATCGCCCCCGAGGACAACGACGTCGCCCGCGACGATCGGACCGCCGGCAATGCGCGGCGGAATCCCCGCCTCGTGTTCCCCGCGCGCGTCGAGCACGGTCGCGGTCGGGCCCGAGACCCGAACGACGCGTGCGCCGACCTCAGGAATGAGTGCCGAGCAGCTCGTTGGCAGTGAACAGGGCATGGAGTGGCGCGCCGTCGAGCAATTCCTCGATCGCCTCGCGTCCGCCCTCGTCGCGGTCGATGACGATAACCGCAGCCACGACGACGCCGCCGGCCTGCCGAGCCTTCTCGATCGCCGTCGCGAGTGAACCGCCCGATGTCAGCACATCATCGACGACCGCGACGGGTGTGCCCTCCTCGATGAACGGCCCCTCCACCCACTGCTGAAGACCGTGCTTCTTGGCCTCCTTGCGGATGAAGAATCCCGTTACCCGCCGGTCTTCGGACCACGCTGCGGCGGACACGGCACACACCAGCGGGTCGGCACCGAGCGTCAGCCCGCCAACGGCGGCGATCTCGGTGCCCCGGAGCGCATCCCAGCACAGTTGCCCGGCGAGCTCGGCCCCTTCCGGGTCCAGCAGTACCTGGCGGCAGTCGACGTAATACGGGGAGCGCCGCCCGGACGAGAGGACGACGGATTCATGGATCACCGCGTTGTCGGCCAACAGGCGCGCAAGGCGGGTTCGGGAGAGCGTCAGGTCGGTCACGTTGCAGATGCTACCCGGCCGGCCGCGGCCAGGGCGGTAAGGTCTCAAAGGTCCGAACGAATCCCGCAGGCACCGATCCGATCAAGGAGCACCGTGGTCTCCGTCACGCCCGAGGGCACACCGAATCCCAACGCCGTCAAGTTCTCGCTTGACCGGCCCGCCACCGACAAGCGCAGCGAGACATTCCGTGCCGGTTCCGACCCGGCCGACTCGCCGCTTGGTGCAGCAATCTTCGCCCTCGACGGTGTCACCAACGTCTTCCTGACCGCGAACTTCGTCAGTGTCACGAAAGAGCCTGACATCGACTGGGACGAACTGTTGCCGGGCGTCGTGGCAGAGATCGAGGCGTTCTTCGCGTGAGCGGCACGACCGGCTTCATCTTCTCGTATGCGATCGGCCTGATCTTCATGATCGGCGGGATCCTGTTCATTGTCGTCCTCGATCAGAATCAACTCCTGTTCGGGATTCCGTACATCGTGCTCGGCGTGGTCATCCTCGTCGGGCTCCACATGGGCCGCCGCCGCCGCAAGCGCCAACAGGCCGAAGACGCCCTGCTGGATGCCGAGGACGAGCGGGCCGCGCGCCAGTAGTGACGATCGGTTCCGGTGACGCGGACTTCGCAGGGGTTGAATCGGTCGTCATCGCCCCCTACCGTTTTGGACCTGCCAGGCGGGATAGCTCAGTTGGTAGAGCACACGACTGAAAATCGTGGTGTCCCCAGTTCGAGTCTGGGTCTCGCCATCAGGCAAAGCCCCGCAACGCGGGGCTTTGCCGCCTTTCCCTACCCTGTGACGCTGAGGACGTTGGCGCTTCCGAGAGCCGCTTAGCAGCCACCTGAGGCCCGTTGGCGCCATGGTTGTGACCATGGCCACGCGAGGGCTCCGGTCGCCTGCCCAGCGCGCCGCGGCTCACCCGCGGCGACCGGCCAGCGAACGAGCGATCTCTGCCGGCGGGAGGATGGTCAATTGCAACATCGCCATGATCCCTTCGGCCTTTGCCAACCTCGTACACGCCGTCGTCGATACAGATGCGAGTGTGCAGTTCACAGCCCGAGCGGTTCCCCAGGGAAGCGCAGCCCGAAGCGCCGGACTAGATCGGGAACGCTCGAGGGATCCATCTCGAGCCCGTAGCGCTCACAGAGTCCGCCGAGGACCGCGGGGTCGGCCTGACTGACTCCACCGAGATCCACCAACTCCGCGAAGAAGCCCTCAAACCCCGCCGGCGCAATGATCTCGAGGATGCGACACGGCTCGTCGCCAGCGTTCCAGAATGTGTGCCATTCCCCGCGGGGCTTGAAGACAAGGTCCCCGGTTACAGCTTCGAGTATCTCGTCACCAAGCAGGGCACCCATCCGTCCCTCGATCACATAGCTGTACTCATCCTCGTGGGTGTGCCTGTGCAGCGGAGCCGCAAGTGCCCGGGCCGACATCGGATGCTCGACGAGTGAGAAATTCCCGCCGGCCAGCTCGCCGTCCACCATGAACCGCACGCCGATGCTGCCCAGGAACCCGGCTTGCCCGTCGCGCGGCCCGAGCACGCGGCTCTCTTGAGTTATTGCCATGGTCGTACTCTCATTTCGTCGGACATATGTGTCGCGTAGACTAGACCGACCTGCACCGATGCGTCAATATGGCCGGACACAGATGACCCGCGAACCCTCTACCCGCCCGTACCGCATGCGGCTCCGCGCCGAGCAGCAGGCGAGCACGCGCCAGCGCATCACCGAGAGCGCGGTCGAGCTGCACGGCACGCTCGGACCCGCGCGAACGTCGATGAGCGCCGTGGCCGCGCACGCCGGTGTCCGACGCTCGACCCTCTATCGCCATTTCCCCGACGAGTCTGCGCTCTTTGACGCATGCACCGCGCACTGGATGGCCGCCAATCCGCCGCCCGACCTCGGCGCGTGGGCAGAGATCTCCGACCCGGACAAGCGCTTGCTGACAGCGCTCGGAGAACTGCACGGGTACTACCGGCGAACCGAGGACATGCTCGACAATCTCTTCCGCGATGAGAGCATCGTGCCGTTTGTCGCAGAACGCTTCGCGGCATTCCGTGGCTATCTCGCCGCGGCACAGGAGATCCTCGTGGGGGGACGAAATCTCCGCGGCACCGCGGCCGGACGGACCCGGGGAGCGCTCGGCCACGCGATCGCATTCTCCACCTGGAAGTCTCTCGTCCGGGAGCACCCGGTATCCGACCCGGACGCCATCACGCTCCTGTGTGCGCTCGTCGCGGCGAGCAGCCCGCCGGCCAGTTCCAGCGGGCAGTCGCAAGCGTGAAGTCCTGAAGATCGTGGTGTCCCCAGTTCGAGTCTGGGTCTCGCCATCTCAAAAAGCCCCGCTCTAGCGGGGCTTTTTTCGTCTCGGAATTGTGACCGCTGATCTCCCGGAATCGGTCTGAAGCGGTGCGAGAGCTCGGGCAGCTCGGGACCGACGCCAGCATCCCGGGGCCTCGGCGCGTCGCGGACGGCGGATGGTCGTAGTCTCGGAGTACGGCCGATAGATATCCCGCCTGGAGAGACCCGATGACCACCGATCCAGTCGACCCCCCGGTCGGCACCCACTGCGAATGGTGCGGGGCGGAGTTCGAGCCCGGATCCGCGCCACCCACACCAACGACCCCGGCGGCAAAGCCCGCACCGCTCCCCGGCGGAGAACCCGTCACGCACTGCGAGTGGTGTGGCGCCGAGTACCCGGTTCCAGGCAACGACCGGTAGGGCCTCGACGCCCGCTTACTCCCGACTGCCCATTAGTCGTTCGGCGTCACGCCGATCTCTGCCATGAGCGCGCGGACCCGCCGCTCGATCTCATCCCGGATCGGGCGGATCTCCGCCAACGAGCGACCCGACGGATCCTCAAGTTCCCAGTCGAGATACCGCTTGCCCGGAAACAGTGGGCAGGCGTCGCCGCAACCCATGGTCACGACAACGTCAGCGGCGCGGACGATCTCGTCGGCCCATGGCATGGGAAGTTCGGCGGTGATGTCGATTCCGACCTCAGCCATCGCCTCCACCGCTCCGCTGTTCAGCGAACCGGCCGGCTCCGAACCACCGGAGAACACGTCGATCCGATCGCCTGCGAGATGCCGCATCCAGCCGGCCGCCATCTGGGATCGGCCCGCATTGTGCACGCAAAGGAACAACACGGCCGGCGTGGTCACCGATATGCCACCCTCGAGGCGAACGAGCGCCCTCAGCCGCTCACGCGCGAAGCGCTCGGCCAGCAGCGGCAGCCAGTTGGTCACGCGAGCCGACTCGGAGAGTTGATCAAGCGAATCGTTCATGAACCGCTCGATGGTCTCGACGTTCAGCATGCCCCCGAACTCCGACCGGAGTCGCTGGGCGGCGCCGCGCAGCATCATCGTCTGCTCGACTGACGGCTGGACGGTTCTGGTCTGTGGATCTGGCATTGGGTGCCTCCGGGTTCCTGTGCGCTCAGCCGCTTGCGAGCGCGATTGCAAGCCGCTCTATACGGCGCGAGATCTGCGTAAACGCCGCCGTGAACGCGGCGGGGCGTCCGTCAGCGACAGGGTCCGGCACCGACCAGTGCAGGGATGGTGCCTCATAAGGAAAGCCCGCCTCCCGCGCCCGATCGCACACAGAGACGACCAGCGCCGGCGCCGCGTTGACACGGTCGTACCCCTTGGGCACCGCGCCCGAGAGTTCGACACCGAAGTCGCCTGCCACCGAGATCGCGGCGGGATCCACCTGCGACGCCGGGTCGGTTCCGGCGGAGTCCGCATCGCCGCCCGTCGTTCGTCGCCAAAGCGCGGCTGCGAACTGCGACCGCGCCGAGTTGTGGGTGCAGACAAACAGCACGCACCCGGCGGGCACCGAGAGCCGCGGGACGATCGACGCGAGACGATCCGGGTTCAAGACCACATACCGCCGGCGCCGATCGCCGTCGGAGACATGCCGGTCGATGAGGTCTGCCCGCTCGAGCACCTGAAGGTGGTGTGCCACAAGATTGGTCGGAATCGCGGCGAGCTCGGAGAGTTCGGCCGGAGTCCGGTCGCCGAGCGCGAGTGCGTCGACGATCGCCAATCGATGCCGATCGGCGAGGGCCTGATGGATGCGAACACGTGCGTCAAGGTCCATGCACCAATCAGATCACTCAATTATTCTTGAGTCAATCTCTATTGATGTAACACCGCCGCATGTGCCGCGGTCCAACCACCTCTGCGCCTACCGCATGAGGATCATCCCCGTGGTTCGCCGCTCCGCTCAACGACGGGGAGCTGCGCGTCGGCGGGGGCTGCGTCGGGGTGTGGGAGCCCTCGAAGCACCTCGTAGATCACGACTCCGACGAGCGCGCCAGCGACCGGACCGATGATGTAGATCCAAAGGTTGGTGAAGTCACTCGACGCCAGCGCCGGAGCGAGCGACCGGGCCGGATTCATCGATGCCCCGGTGATTGGCCCGAGAACGAGTGCCTCGAGTCCAATCGTCCCACCGATGGCGATCGCGGCAAGCGAGCCGGCTGCCCGCGTGTCGGTCGCGACAGCCAAGATGACGATCATCAGTACCGCGGTCAGGCCCGCCTCGAGCACCAGCGCGCTCCAGTGGCTGACGTATGCCGGCTGTGTCACCCCGAGCCCGTGCGAGGTCCCGAACAGCGCACGCAGACTGTAGGACGCCAGAATGGCGCCCGCGCACTGCGCGACCCAATACGGCACGACCTCCAGTCTCGGAAAGTGCCGTCCGACGGCGAACCCGGCCGTGACCGCCGGATTCATGTGGGCCCCTGACAGGTGGCCAACGGCGAAGATCATGACGGCAACGACCAGTCCGAACGCGGCGGCAACGCCCCCGTGTCCAAGTTGCCCACCGGTGAGCGTGTTGATGACAATCGCCCCGGTTCCGGCGAACACGAGACAGAACGTGCCGAGAAACTCGGCCGCCAACCGGCGAGGCAGATCGGGCCGCTGATTCATCGCCTAGGCCGCCGCGACAAGCTTGACTGCGAACTCCGAGGGCAGGCCGACCGCCTCCACTTCCCGGGCGACCGCCTCCGCGTCGTACGGAACACGCTCAATCGACCCGACAACGCGGCCATCGACGAGTTCGAGGATCGCAAAGGCGGCCCGAGGGTCCCCATCTTTGGGTTTGCCGACCGAGCCGCAGTTGACGAACTGCACGCCGCCGTATGTGTGGATCCACGGCTTATGCGTGTGCCCGAATACCAGCACGTCGCACTCGGCCGACCCGGCGAGCCGGTTGTAGAGCGATTCGGGCTTGTCCTCGAACAGATACTCGTTCACCTTGCGGGGCGACCCGTGCACCAAGCGGATCCGCTGGTTCCCCATCGCAAAGCGCAGGTCGAACGGCAGCTCGCTCATGAACGCCTTCGATCGGGCGTTGGTGTGGGCAAGCGTCCAGTCAATCGACTTCTGACCCAGCTCGCGGTCGTGGGGCGTCACGTAGGCGCAGCCGCAGTCGGTCAGGTCGCGGGCGATCGCGTAGTCGTAGTTGCCGTAGATCGTCGGGATGCCCCGGTCTTGGATGAGTGCGCACACCTCGTTCGGATGTGGGCCGTAGCCCACGAGGTCTCCACCGCAGTAGATCCCGTCGACACCAATGGACCCAAGCGCCGCAAGTACCGCCTCGAGCGCCGTCAGATTGCCGTGAATGTCCGTGATCACCGCTATTCGCATCGCGAGGCTCCTGGCTGGAGGGGGTTGCTGGCCGTGGCTGCGCGCCGGATCATTGCCGATTGGAGCTAACATTGAAAGATGTCGATAGAACTGTTACTAATCGATTGATGAGTATCGATCTTGAACTGGCTCCGAAACGCAAGCGCGCTCCCGGTGGGCCGTGCTGCGAGCCCGTCGTCTACCCCGACGTCGAGCGTGCGCAGGCCGAGCGCATCGCCCAAATCGCAAAAGCACTCGGCGACCCCATCCGACTCCAGCTGGTCGACGTACTCCGCAAGCACGCGGGCAAGGTCTGCGTGTGCGAGCTCACGCCGCTGTTCGACGTCGGTCAGCCCACGGTCTCGCACCACCTCAAGGTCCTCAGGGACGCAGGTATCGTCGCCAGCGAACGGCCAGGGCTCTGGGCCTACTACTACGTCCTCCCTGACGCTCTCGAGGAGCTGACGGCATGGCTCGGCTAAGCGACGCCGACATTCGCGAGCGCGTCCGCGAGCGGTATGCCGCCGCGGCGACCGGAATGAGCACATGCGGCTGTGCCCCTGACGACTGCTGCCAGGATGTCCGCACGGCAGACAGTGCCGGAAACGACGTGTTCGGACCGACGCTCTATGCGGGCATCGAATCCGACGTCGCCGAGTCGGGCATTCTCTCGCTCGGATGCGGCGTGCCGACGCAGCTCGCCGACCTGTCTCCCGGCGAAGTCGTCGTCGATCTCGGATCCGGCGCCGGCGCGGATGTCCTCATCAGCGCGCGCCGCGTGGGTCCAACCGGGATGGTCATCGGCGTTGACATGACCGAGGAGATGCTCGAGCTGGCGCGCCGCAACGCGGCCGAGGCCGATGTGACAAACGTCCGATTCGTCAAGGGCTACATCGAAGAGCTACCACTCGCGAGCGGGTCGGTGGACGTCGTGATTTCCAACTGCGTGATCAACCTCGCAGCCGACAAGAAAATCGTACTCGAAGAGGCTGCCCGGGTGCTCCGTCCTGGCGGCCGCCTTGCGATCTCCGACGTCATCGCCGACAAAGATATGGACGCAGCGACGCGTGCCGACATGCAGCAGTGGACCGGATGCACGGCGGGAGCGCTCACGCGCCACCAGCTCGGGGTTCTCCTCGAGACCGCAGGCTTCGACGACATTGAGATCACTGAGACGCACCGCGTTCACGAACATGCGGCGGCGGCCATGATCCGCGCTCAGCGCAAATCATCCCTCGACGTACCCCGAAACCCCGTCGCCAATGAAGGAGCGACAGCGATGAAACTGATCCAAGTATTCGATCCGGCCTTGTGTTGCAGTTCCGGGATCTGCGGGGTCGATGCCGACCAAGCGCTGATCAACTTCGCCGCCGACGCCGAGTGGGCATCGCAGCGCGGCGCGAGAATCGAACGCTTTAATCTCGCCCAGGAACCCACTGCATTCGCCGACAACACGACGGTCAGAGGATTTCTCGAGCGGTCCGGCGCTGACGCGCTCCCGCTCGTGCTCGTCGACGGCGAGGTCGCGCTGGCAGGTCGATATCCGAGCCGCTCCGACCTGACTCGCTGGGTCGGGATCGGCGAGATCGCATCTGCGGCGGTGCCCGCTGGCGCCAGCGATGGCTGCTGCGGCGGCAGCGGCTGCTGCAGCTAGCTCGCGCATCCCGTGCACATCTTGGAGCAGCCGCCTCGGTTCATCTTCTTCACCGGCAAGGGCGGTGTCGGGAAGACCTCGGTCGCCTGTGCGGCGGCGATGCACATCGCCGAATCGGGGAGGCGCGTGCTGCTCGTAAGTACTGATCCCGCATCCAACGTCGGGCAGGTCTTCGGAGTTGAGATCGGGAATCGTGTCACCCAGGTTCCCGGGGTCGCGAATCTCGCTGCCTTGGAAATCGATCCCCAGGCCGCCGCAGAGGTCTATCGCGAGCGAATTGTGGGACCGGTTCGCGGGACGCTGCCAGACGCCGTCGTCAGCGGCATCGAGGAGCAGTTGTCCGGGGCGTGCACCACTGAGATCGCCGCATTCGATGAGTTCACCGGGTTGTTGATCGATTCGCCGGCGACGTCGAGCGTGGACCACATCATCTTTGACACGGCCCCGACCGGCCACACGATCCGGCTGCTCCAACTTCCAGGCGCGTGGAGCGGATTCCTGGAGGACGGACGTGGCGACGCCTCATGCCTTGGACCGCTGGCCGGGCTCGAGAAGCAGCGTGTCCAATACAAGGCTGCGGTTGATGCGCTCGCCGACCCGGCGCGCACCCGTCTCGTGTTGGTCTCGCGTGCCCAACCGTCGGCGCTCGCCGAGGCAGCCCGGACCCACGATGAGCTTGCGGCCATCGGCCTGAGAGAGCAGTACCTCGTGATCAACGGCGTGCTCCCGCCTGCTGAGGGCGACGGTGACCCGCTTGCTGCGGCGATCATTCGACGAGAACGCGACGCCATTACCGGGATCCCATCTGCGCTGCGCGACCTTCCTCGCGACGTTATCGAGCTGAAGCCCGTCGATATCGTCGGGGTGGAGGCGGTGCGGGGTCTTTTTGCTGGCGAGGTCGTAACGACGCGCGAACAGGCTCCGTTGCTCGACGCCATCGACGCACCGACCCTCGCCGAACTGGTTGATGACATCGCCGCAGACGGCCACGGACTGGTCATGGTCATGGGCAAGGGCGGGGTCGGAAAGACCACGGTCGCCGCCTCCATCGCACTCGAGCTCGCAGCGCGCGGATTGCCGGTGCATCTGACGACATCGGACCCTGCCGCCCACCTGTCCGAGACGCTGGCGGGCGCGGACGTCGACATGACCGTAAGTCACATCGATCCACGCACTGAGACCGAGCGCTACCGTCGGCACGTCATGGAGGCTAAAGGCGCACAGCTCGATGCCGACGGTCGCGCGCTGCTGGAGGAGGACCTGCGCTCGCCATGCACCGAGGAAATTGCCGTCTTCCAGGCATTTTCACGCGTTATCCGCGAGGCTGCGACGAAGTTCGTGGTCATGGACACCGCCCCCACCGGGCACACCTTGCTGCTACTGGACGCGACCGGCGCGTATCACCGAGATGTGGTGCGAAACCTCAGCGGCAGCACGACCCACTTCACGACTCCGATGATGCAGCTTCAGGATCCGAAGCGCACGAAAGTCATCATCGTCGCGCTGCCCGAATCGACCCCCGTACTCGAGGCCGCCGAACTTCAGGATGATCTCAGACGGGCCGGAATCGAGCCTTGGGCGTGGGTCATCAACCAGAGCCTTGCGGCCTGCATGCCAAGCAGTCCGCTCCTGCGACGACGCGCAGCCAACGAACTGCGTGAGATCGACGCGATCGCAAACCACTTCGCCCGCAGATACGCCGTCATGCCAATGGAGCTGGAGCGCCCAACGGGGGCAATGCTTCGCGAGCTGGCAGTGACCACTCCGTAACCCTCCGGCACGCTGCGTGGTCTCGGCCGCCAACGGCTCGCATGCGCGATCACGGGTATGGAATGGGTGCGGAGCAACAGCGCGGTCGTCCACGACGAGCAGGACGCCTCACCCGTGGGGTGGCATGCAGCGCCGGCCGCCGGGCCGGAATGTGAATGAAGGCCCGAGGCGGCCGGCGGCCGCAGTCGACGCCTTGAGGGAGTAGAGAAAGTTCTCACGAGCCCATCGATTGGCATGTGAGTGCCGACGCGAGGCACGCATCCGGAGGACATCGTGGCTCCTGTTATCCATCCCGAACAACCGGGATGTCGCGGAGTCGCCCCCCTCCTCAGGCTCCCGATGCCGAGTAGAGCGACATAGAGCGAGAGCCGGGGAGTCCAGATCTGGACTCCCCGGCTCGCGCTGCGTCAGCTACTTGGGGGGCTTGATAACCGGCGGCCCGAGGGGCGGGAAGGCCGGTCCGCCCAGCGACAAGTTCATCACTGTCCAGGACAGCGACATGCCGAGGGCGGCGAAGACGAAGATGACATAACCAGCGACCTTCAGCACGTTCGTGCTGACGGGCGTCATCGAGTAGGCCGCGGCGACGAAGCACAACGCGAGCACGACCAGCCCGAAGATCAGGGGATAGATGATCGGCAAACGCAAGCTCGCGAGCGTCAGAAACACGAAGAAGATCGCGAACGTCACCGAGAACATCACGACCGTGTTGGCGATCGCTGCGGGCGGGATCACAAACCAGCCGTGGAGCACTCCGAGAACAAGCACCGAATATCCGATCCAGAATCCTCCGAACGTGCCCGCAAAGCAGGCGACGAAGGACTGTCCTGCGGATGCGGCCCACCACGTCGACAACAACAAGAATAGCCCGGTGCATCCGAGCAGGATGGCGATTGGAGACCCAAGCGCAAGGCTGTTGGATCCGAGGGCCTGCGTGAGCTGGATGCCGAGCGCGACCGAGCCGATCACAAACACAGGTGCCGCGACGACCTGCGGGTCGCCTGAGGCTGCCATGACTCCTCCTTTTACGTATGAGGTGGCCGCGCCCCGAGGAGATCGAACCGCGGCGTGTGGTATCGAGTAAACGCCGGACATTCGACGCGCGTCAATAGGCGCACCCCCGCCTGCTCTGCTCGAGAATCGAACTCCCGATCTCCGAAGAGACCTGTGTTGGCGTTACCGCGCGACCTCACACTCGGTGGTCCGGCCGAGACTGATCCGTGAACCGACATTCGAGTGCTCATCGCGGCGGCGGGGACCGGCCCTGATCGCCCGGTGATTCCCGACTGCCCACTCGTCGCTCGGCGTCACGCCGACCTCGGCAATGAGTACGCGGATCCGTCGCTCAATCTCATCCCGGATCGCCAGATTCACGTCCGGTTCGCTATGGACCGGCAATGGCAGATCGAAGCTCAATCGAGTGGGCCGAGACCAACCACGACCGTCAGGCCGATACAGCCGTCCAGGCCCTATCGCACGCCACCGAGGGTCTAGGAAACCCGGGGCGGTTCATGACGTATCGCCGTGGTAGCCTCGGTTCGTCGAGCGGCGATCGGTTCCGTCCGAGCATGAGAGCACTCGCCGCCGCGGCCATGCCGATCAGCGGCAGCCAACAGTCCGGAGTGTTGCGCGATGGCGAAACCGTACAACGGCAAGATTGCTCTCGATATTCGGGACTCGGAACCCGACTGGGACCCGTATCTGCCACCGACGGCGCCGGACGGCGCGCCAAACGTGCTCATCGTGGCATGGGACGACGTCGGCTACGCCACGATGGACTCGTTCGGCGGGCCGGTCTCGTGTCCGAACATGGACCGCATCGCCGAGAGGGGTGTGAAGTTTGCGAACTTCCACACGACGGCGTTGTGTTCGCCCACGCGGTCGTCGCTGCTGACAGGACGCAACGCGACGTCAAACGGCATGGCGACCATCGCCGAGTTCTCGGCCGGGTACCCGGGCATCTCGACGCGCATCCCGTTCGAGAACGGGTTCATCTCGGAGGTCCTGGCCGAGCGGGGCTACAACACCTACTGCGTCGGCAAGTGGCACCTCACCCCCGGCGAGGAGTGCAACGCCGCCGCCTTCAAGGGGCGGTGGCCACTGGGGCGGGGGTTCGAGCGCTTCTACGGCTGGCTCGGTGGGGAAACGAACTCCTGGTACCCGGACCTCGTGGAGGACAACCACCAGGTCGATCCGCCGCGCCGGCCCGAGGAGGGCTACCACCTCGCCGACGACCTGTCGGACAAGGCGATCGGCTTCATCCGTGACGCAAAGGTCATCGACCCGGACAAGCCCTTCTTCATGTACTTCGCACCGCAGGCCGGCCACGCGCCCCACCACGTGCCGACCGAGTGGGCCGACCGCTATAAGGGGGCCTTCGACGACGGGTACGAGGCGATCCGTGCCGGGATCCTCGAGCGCCAGATTGAGCTGGGCCTGCTGCCGGAGGGGACTGAGCTCTCTCCTATCAACCCGCACGGCGAGCCCGGTCGCACCGGTCCCGACGGCCAGCCATGGCCAATGCTCGACACGGTCAGGCCATGGGAGTCGCTGAGCGACGACGAGCGCCGACTCTTCGTCCGCATGGCCGAGGTCTTCGCCGGCTACATCTCGTACTACGACGACCAGTTCGGCCGGATCCTCGACTACCTCGAGGAGTCCGGCCAGCTCGACAACACGCTCATCGTGGCGATCTCCGACAACGGCGCCAGCGGCGAGGGCGGGCCGAACGGCAGCTTCAACGAATGGCGGTTCTTCAACGGTGTGCCCGATACCACCGAAGGCACCTTCCCGCACATCGACGAGCTCGGCACCCCCCAGTCCTACAACCACTACAACACCGGCTGGGCCTGGGCCCTCGACACCCCGTTCCCGTACTGGAAGCGGTGGGCGGGGGCCGAAGGAGGCGTGGCGGACATGTGCATCGTGTCGTGGCCGGCGCGCATCCAGGCGAGCAAAGAACCTCGCCAGCAGTACGTCCACGTCGTCGACGTGGTGCCCACCGTCTACGACCTTCTGGACATCGAACCCCCGGAGGCCATCAAGGGGTTCCTGCAGAGCCCGGTCGAAGGGGAGAGCTTCGCCGCCTCGCTGACCGACGCCGAAGCTCCCGGGCGGCGCACGCAGTTCTACTCGATGCTCGGGCAGCGGTCCCTGTACCACGACGGCTGGCTCGCGTCGACGGTCCATCCACCGATCAGCGGTTGGGGCAACTTCGAGCACGACGAGTGGGAGCTGTTCCACCTGGCCGAGGATCGGGCGCAGTTGCGCAACCTGGCCGCCAGCGAACCCGACCGCCTCCAGTCAATGAAGGACCTGTGGTTCTACTACGCCGGCATCTACAACGGGCTGCCCCTCGACGACCGGTCCGCCATCGAGCAGGTTCTGGCCGAGCGTCCCCGCGGCGGCCCGTCGCGGTCGCAGTACACGTACTACCCGAACTCGTCCGACGTTCCCGAAACGGCCGGCGTCGCCATCGGTGGCCGCTCGTACACGATCGCGGCCGGCGTGACGGTGGACTCGGCCGACGCCGAAGGCGTCTGTTCGCCCACGGAGGCGTGGCCGGTGGCCACAGCCTGTACGTCAAGGACCAGCGAGTCCACTACGCGTTCAACTGGGTCGGCACGCTCCTGCAGACCGTGAGCGCGCGCGAGCGGCTCGCGCCCGGTCCCCACGTCATCACGGCGGAGTTCACCGCCACCGGTCGCAGTGATCGCGCCGACATGCCCGGCGCCGCCGGCACGCTCACGCTCTACGTGGATGACGAAGCGGTCGCCTCGGACCAGATCGTGACCCAGCCCGGCGCGTTCTGCCTCATCGGCGACGGCATCTGCGTCGGGCGCGACAGTGCATCGCCCGTGACCTCGGACTACGCCGACCGCGGCACGTTCCCGTTCACCGGAGGCACCATTGACAAGGTTGTCGTCGATGTCTCCGGCGACCGCTACATCGATCACGAGTCGCAGGTCCGCGCCTGGTTCTCTATCGACTGAGGTTCGTCAGGGCGGCCTCCTGGGCGCAGGAGACGGTGCGAAGCCCGGGCAACTCAAGATCGACGCCAGCATCCCGGGGCCTCGGCGCGTCGCGGACGGCGGATGGTCGTAGTCTCGGAAGTACGGCCGATAGATATCCCGCCTGGAGAGACCCGATGATCGACCGATCCAGCCGACCCCCCGGTCGGCACCCACTGCGAATGGTGCGGGGCGGAGTTTGAGCCCGGATCCGCGCCACCCACACCGAAGACCCCGGCGGCAAAGCCCGCACCGCTCCCCGGCGGAGAACCCGTCACGCACTGCGAGTGGTGTGGCGCCGAGTACCCGGTTCCCGGCGACGATCGCTAGGGCCGCGACGCCCGCTTACTCCCGACTGCCTATTAGTCGTTCGGCGTCACGCCGACCTCTACCATGAGCGCGCGGACCCGCCGCTCGATCTCATCCCGGATCGGGCGGATCTCCGCCAAGGAATGGAGCTACGGCCGAAGGCCCGACCCGCGGTCGTTCGTCGTGGTGCGCACATGCGCCACATCGCTCGGAATCTGTGGCGTGGGGCGGGCGCGTACACCCCCGGCGCGAGCACGACGGGTCCGGAGCACCCCGTCCGCGACCGCCAGGATGATGATGATCATCGCCAACGCGCCGCCCAGGGCTCGGGCGTGCAGGCTGGCTGACGCCATCACGATCGCGGTGACCATGAGTGCGGCCACTCCGGCGACGCATCGCGCGACAGCCAGCCTGGGGATGGGGCGCTCGGCACTCACCGCCAGTGCCGCCAGCGCGAACAGCGCCGCAGCAACGGAGCCTCCCTCGAGTGCGGCAGCGCTGGTGGTGACCGTTCCGTCCGTGGATGGCGGCAGCGCGACAACGGCCGCCGCGGCCACCGTCACGCTGATCGACAGCACCAGTTGCGAGATCAGCCACGTGCGCTGCGGACGGGCGCGAACAGGGAAGCCGAGCGGCAGAACGCCGTCGATATAGATCGTCCACATGGCGAACCCGACGGCGAAGGCCACGAACACGACGAGGTACTCCACGCCGGATTTCGGGTCGCTGGCAAACGCCACCTTGAGGAACGACAGGCCCATGAGGACCATGAACAGCTGCGCGTGGCGTTCACCGGCATGGCGCGGCTCGACGGGCCGGTTCCGAGCGAGGCGCGGCAGGTACCAGGCGAAGAAGATTCCGACGAAGGCGACGCCGGTCACGCCGGCCAGCGTCACGGCCAGCGGGCGTTGAACGACCAGCGACATCAGGATCACGAACGCCAGCGCCGCGCTCCCGATTGCAGGGACCGCGACCAGGCGCCGATCGGCGGCATCGCTCGGCGCGATCGTCAGGTAGAGCAGGCTGATGCATGCACCGAGTGCCGCGGTCGCGATCACTCCGCCTCGGTCGTCGACGGTGGTAGCGGAAATCGCCGCCGCCGCGGCTACGGTCGTGGCGAGCAGCTGGGCCACCACGATGCCCCTGACCACCCAGCCGTCGTCCGGAAAGCGGTTCAGGCGCAGCGTCACAAGGAGCCAGGCGAACCACAGCCCGGTCAGCCACCCCAGGATGGAGACGATGTGGGGCAGACCGCTCGTGGTCCCGAGCTCGTTGGCGAACCGGCCGACGCAGGCGACGAAGACGAGGTCGTAGAACCGCTCGAGCCATACGACCCGCGCTGCTGCCTCGTGAACTCTGTTCGCGGTCTCATCCCCGATCACGGGCGGGTCCTCATTTCACGGCGCCTGCGGGATCGGGGTCCCGCCGCCCTGGGCCGCCACGAACCCCGCGGGTTGAGCCCGGCCCTACCGGAGACCGCCCCGTGGACGTCGGTGCCGAACTCACGCATCAGGCAACAATGCCGGGAGCCGGCCGCTGGCGACGGCATCGGCATGGCGGCGGTAGTCGGCCTCGTTCGAGATCCGCATAACGTCGCGCGAAGGCGACCGCCGCCCGGTCAAAGGAGTCGCCCTTGCCGAGATATCCGGAGATGGACTCCGCCGGGCCCGAGCGGGCGTGGGCCCGCGCCAGCGACCAGCCACACATCCCGGCGTACAGCCGGAGTGCGCCGCGCGTCATGCCCTCGACCTCTGAAGAGCCCTTCATGTCGCGGAGTTGGCGCCAGTAGTAGTGGCGCCCGGTCGGCGGACGTCGTGCTCCACCCGAGGAAGATGTCGCTCGCTGCCTGCATCATGCGCTGCCCCTCGACCACCCGCTGCCCATGGTGGGCATAAGGGCTGGGAGCCGAGGTGTGCCTCGAGCACCGACGCGGTGGCCTCTTTGAACTGGAGGATAAGCGGGTCCCCCGCGGCGCTCTGGAGCAGCACGACGAAGGCCCGCAGGCCGACGCTGCCGACGCCGACCACCTTGTGGGCGATGTCGATGATCTCGAACCGCTCGAGGAGAAATCGGTGGGCGTCGGGCAGCGAGCGAGGTACTCACGGTAGGTGTCGCGGATGGTCGTCGCCGATCTGCTCGGCCGGCACATCGACGATCACGTCCGAGAGCGGCACGAGCACCGGCGGGTCGGACACAAAACGCAGCTTCCCGTCAACCTCGTGGGTGAGCTTGCGCGTCGCCTGAAGGCTGGTGCGCCGTCGCGCGGACGCCACTCCGACATCGAACTCGCGCCTCGCCCGCTTGGACCGCGTGGCGAGGCTCGCGCGCAGTTCGTCGGTGTCGAGGCGCGAGTACCAGACGTCGAGCGGGCCGGTCCGCGCGAACGACGCCATGGCCTCGCGGTACGCACGCACCGCGCTGGCCGTAATCTCGGCCGTCGCGGCGACCGCGAACCCGCGAGCGCGCCCGGCGATCGTGAAGCTGGTCGCCAAGCGGTGCACGTCCCACTCCCATGGTCCGCGCAGCGTCTCGTCGAAATCGTTGAGGTCGAACAGGAGCCGCCGGGCCGGCGAGGCGAATGCACCAAGGTTGCTCAGATGCGCATCGCCGGCGAGTTGGACGTCGAGTCCGGTCACCGGAAACGACGCCAGGTCCGCGGCCATGAGCGCCGCAGCACCGCGGTAGAAGGTAAACGGGCTCACGCCCATGCGGGCGTGACGTAAAGGGACGAGGGCGGGCACACGCCCGGCGTCTTGCGCGGCAAGCACCTCGACCGGATCCGGGCGCCGCGGTGCCGGCTCCCAACTCGCGGCGGAGTGTCGCGGGACGTCATGTCTGCGCGATCTGCCGTCATCAAACAGATTGCACTCGGTCGTGTCCGGCCGCATCGCGACGGGGCCTCCTATGGCCGAGGTTGGGCGGGCAGCCGCCAGACCGGCCCCAACGACCGCTGTGGTCGCGGGGCCGGCAGGGCGAACGTGAGGAGCCCCGTCGTCGCGCGCGGGCCGACGTGGTGCATGGCGTGCACCGGTATGGGGAAGAGCGCCTCAGGGTGGACGAGCGCGGCATCGCGCACGCGCCACGCCCGTGCCGATCTGCGCAGGACATCGAGGTGATTCCCGCGGGGCGTGCGGGGCGAAGGCTGGACGAACAGCACAACGGACCTCCTGGTCACCCGTCGTGCCGTACCGTCGCCGCAACGTCCGCGGCGGTGGCAGGCATGCGCGGCTCCTGGTCAATGGCGCGATGCGAGCGCAAGTAATACCAAGATTCCCGATCACGAGTGCAGCCCGGCCGGATCGCCGGGGCGTGCCGTGCAGCGCCGCAGGCGACGGCTCACCGGCCGGTAGGGCGCTCAAGCTCCTCCGGACATCGATCGCCGGCCGGTGCGATCGCGGCCACCGACCGGATTGGTCGCGACCGACAACCAGGATGTCTGTTCGTCATCGGTGTCGGGCGCGGAGCGGCAAGTGGTCGGACATCAGGAGCCGGTGCCTGGCCGTCGCGCGACAAGCAGTGCCATCTCGCGCCACTTCCACGCGCAATCGACATCCGTGAACCCGACCGCGGTGAGCCACGAGAGCTGCGATTCGACTGGCGCGCAGCGATTGGAGGCATCCTCCTCGCCCGGCGCATAGCCGATCGCTGTCAGAAATTCGTCGTGGAGACGCGGGGTCGGCGAGCTCACATGCTCAAGATTGGCGAAGATCCCGCCCGGCGTCAGCAGGTCGAACACCTCGGCAAAGAGCGACCGCTTTCGCCCATCTTCGAGATGGTGGATCGCAAACGCCGAGACGACGGCATCGACCCTCCCTGCCCGCGGGAGGGGCTCACTCAAATCGTGTGCCCGTATCTCGACATCCGGGTCGCCGACGAATCGCGCGCGCGCCGCTGCGAGCATGCTCGGCGAGGCGTCCACGCCGACGAACCGGGCACCGCGTCGACGTGGACGCAGCAGGGAGATCAGGCGCCCGTCGCCCGTTCCGAGATCCAGGATCCGCCGAGCGCCGACCGGCACCACCTCGTCGAGCACCTCATCGCCGTCGCCGATGCGACCGAGATGATGGCGGCGCTCGAGATAGCGCCGGGAGTGCGACGGGTCCTGCCACTCACGGCGTCCGCTCGGTGATGATCGGCCGGACATCATCTGACGGTACCAGTCCCCGCGACGCGGCCAAGCGATGGCCCCGGAGGCGGCCCAACACGTCCGCAGATGCCCATCCGCGCGCATGGCGATCTGGCCTGACGCGCACCATCGGTTCGCCGCGCGTTGGCCGCGCCATGCCCCAGAGACGTGTGCAGGCACCGGGTAGACCGCCACCAATACGGGGACTAACGTCGTACGCAACCCGCCGGAGTCGCAAAGGAGCCACGATGACCCAGTTGACCAGCGTCGGGCGCGTCATGGTCCCCGTCGCAGACCAGGATGCCGCGATCGCCTTCTACGTCGAGATGCTCGGCTTCACGACCGTCGCCGATGTCCCGTTCGGTGGCGGCGAGCGATGGGTCGAGGTGGCTCCGCCGCAAGGCGGCACCGCGATCGCGCTCGTGCCCCCCAGCGAGAACTACGCGACAGGACGCGTGACGGGCATCGCGCTCGGCTCGTCGGACCCGCGCAGCGACCATGCCGAACTTCGAAGGCGTGGCGTCGATGCGGACCCCACGCTGATGGGAGGCACGGGCGGAGTCCCCCTCCTGTTCTTCTTCCGCGACGCAGACGGCAACCAGCTCATGATCGTCGGTGATGCGTCCAGCGCAGACGTCGGCACGGACGAGGCGTCGTTTCCGGCGTCTGATGCACCCGAGCACGGGGCGCCGGGCCTCTAGCCGAAGCGACGTGTGACGCGAGAGTTTCCTGCCGCAAACCCACCGGATCGGGTACGCCTGAGTGTGGTCACGTCCAGAGGTGTCGCCGGCCCCGAACGCCCCGGCGACTCCGTCCACATCGCGACCGCGCCGGAGTGCCGGCCAAGGCGGCGAGCGACCCCGCCGCCGATTGCGGAGCGCCGCAGGGTCCGTCGCCGCGCAGATGGCGTCATGCGCGCGAACGGGCCGGATGCATCCGGCCGCGCCGGATCGGGATGACCTGTCGGCGCGTTGGGGGCGGTCGAGGGGGGTTTCTTGGCGTTAACTAATGGGATCCGACGCCCGTGTCGATGGAAAGGGTGATGACCGCTTCGTCACTGACATCCATCTGCAGGGCGGCCTCGACGGCGTCGCACCACTCCGCCGACCGGCGGCACGGGGAACTGGCTCATCTGGGGACGAGCCTGGTCGGCGTGGTCGTGGTCGTCATGGCGACGGGTACGCTCGCGTGGGCATCCGGACTGGCGCCGATTCGTCGGATCCCGGGTGCCGACCACGGCGAGCCCACCGTGACGATCTCGCCATCGTCCTCGCAACCCGGTGTGCCGATCTACCCGAGTGGATCCGGCGCGGTGACGTTCGCAATCACCAACCACATGGGTGTCGCAGTCCAGGTCAGCGCAATCAGCTTGCCGTCGGCCACGACCTACGCGGCAGCATTCCGCGACCCTGCGGGCACGTCGCCGGCCACTGGCTGCACGGTCCACAATTCCGGTGTCACCTGGCGCGGCGCGACCGGCGCGGCAGGGAGTCTCCACAGGCTCGCCGCCCCCCTAACCGTCAGCGCCGGCGGCACGCGCCTGGTCACGATCACCGACGCAGCGGCAATGCGGCCGGACTCGCCGCCGGCATGCCAGGGAGCATTCTTCGCCATGCCGTCGCTGGCGGGAATCTCCGCTGCCCCGACAACAGCGACGGTCGGGTCAACTTCGGTCGTCGACAGCTGGAACTGACCACACGCACGATCGAGGAACCGCCTCCTCGGTTCAGCCCGCACGCAGCTTCGGCACCGGCGGCTGGGACTTATCACGCGGCGTCGACCCGTCGACCGCCGTGCCGGTAACGGCGTCGGTGGCGGTGGCGTGCTGGACCCCGACGACCAGGCGGCCGGGCCGGAGTCGGCGGTTGGTTACGCCGGGCGTGTCACCCGCGCCGCCGTGCGGCACGGCGCCCCCGCGCGTCCGCGCTCAGGCGGTCGGCAATGCGCGCACGCGGACCTCGCATCCGGCCACGATCGGATCACGCGGCACGAACTCGTCGACCTCGGCGCTCACGGCCGATGCCATCCCCTCAAGCATTCCGCGGTGCATTGCGCACACGGCGCGACCGCCGTCCGCGCTCACCGCGTCCCGGAACGGGCAGCTCTGAAAACTGAAGCGATAGGCGTCATCTTTCGCGTCTTGCCGGGTCGAGCGATCGCGGGGCGAAAAGCCCAGGCCGGCCATCGCCTCGATGATGCGGTCCGGGAACTGACCGTCGCCGATCTCGGCGCCGCGGTCGCGGGCGAGATCCATCAGCGCCAGCTCGTGCTCCTCGCTGTTCCCCACGACGGCGACGAGAATCCGCACAAGCTCCGGCCACGCGCTCGTCGTCGGCGCGAGGCGGAAGCGCAAGGTCGGACGGCCCGGACCGGCGGGGTCGTCTTTGAGCGTGGTCACGGCACCGGCCGCGACAAGCGCGGACAGCTTGCGTCGCACCTGGCTGTCCGAAGCCCCGAGCAGCCCGACGAGCTGGGAGACGGTCAACCCGTCCGCATTGCTCGCCAGCGCGTCGAAAATTCCCTCCTGCTCGGACATGAGGCCCCCCAGCGGTGGTTTCTGCCATCCGACATTAGCGATTCGATCCGATGCCGTCCGTGAGGAGAATTGGGGGCTCGTGGAGATTCTCCTGCATATGAGGGGCAATTCGGTCATGGGCGAACATCGCCACATCCACATGCGGTGTGTGAGTTTTTCGCAAGAACACGGGGCCCGGGGTAATGCAAATCCGGCCTGACGCCGAGAACCTCTCCAACACCTCGCGCCACGCACTCGTTCAGCAAGGAGGCCAGACGATGCGGCTCACGGCACCCCCACCGGACGCTCTGACAGAGATTCGGGAGCATCTGGAAGATGTCCACGGATGGACGGAGTTTGCGGCCGAGCGGGACGTGGCGTCACCGGACAACACCCCCGACGACGCCTCCGTCGCCTACCTGCCGGCGACGGGGTTCGCCCGCGCACGCTTCATCTGCGCCGGGTGCAATGGGGGGATCTACATCATCGGCCAACCGGATCACCATCATCCGGTCCGGCGCGCGGAGACGCTCCACCCCCACCCGACGCGCGGGATCGTGCTCCGGCACGGGGCGCCGGACTCCTCCGCACTGGCGCTGCTGGTCCGGGAGTGGTCCGGGCACCGCCTCGGGCGGGCCTAGCACCGACCCGGACCTATCGCGCGACAGTGCCCCGATCGATCGCGGACGCGGGGCTCAAGGGAATCGGCGCGCTGCCGATAGTGCATGGGAGCGGTGCCGATGTGCGCCGCACGCCGCGGGCAGTTTCCCCCCGTGACCCAACGCTCCCTAAGTCCGACGCGACGATCCGAAGGCGGTCCCCATGCCCAAATCCCCATTTTCGTTCTTCCGCAACGCCAACGACGACGCGCCCTGGTACGAGGCGGGCTTCCGCGCACGACGGCCGCGCGCGTTCCGGATCGCCTCGGTCACGGCCGGTGTCGTGCTCTCGGCGGCAGCCGCCTACGCGGTCACCAACTGGACCGTGGGCCTCAACAGCGGTTCCAGCGGCGAAGCGCAGTCGTCGACGGTCAGCAACCTGACGATCACGGCCGTCGCATCGCCGGCTGCCACGAACCTGCTGTTCCCGGGTGCCACCGGCGATGTCGTGGCCACGATCACCAACCCGAACACCAGCCCGGTGACCATCACCGCGGTCAACCTCCCGACCAACACGACCTACGCCGGGGGTTTCACCACCAGCGCCCTGAGCACGGCCCAGACCGGGTGCTCCTCGACGACCTCGCTGGTCGGCTGGAACTTTGCGACCGGTACGAGCGGCAGCTCCCACACGCTGACCACTCCGCTGACGGTCGCCGCCGGTGGAACGTTGACGGTGACCTTCACCAACGACGCCAGCATGGCGACCACCTCGCCCGCGGCCTGTGAGGGCACGTTCTTCTCGATGCCGTCGCTGACCGGTGTCGCGGCAACCGCGGGGGCCGGTACGGCCACCCCGAGCCCTGCGACCAGCAGCTGGACCTCCTAAGCAGACGCGTCCGACGCGGCCCCGCGGGACCTCCCGCGGGGCCGCCACGCACCCCGGCCGCCCCAAGGCCCGGCGACCGACAGCACTGCTTCCCGGGCAATCGCCCACCGGCGGCGGTGCTTCACGTCATGACGGTGGCGATCCGGGGCGCATGACGCCAAGGGTTCTTCCGCTCAAGCGCGTATACGGAGTGCCGATACCTTGTGTATGCGGCGCGCTTGCGCCGCCACGTGGACCGGTGCGCCGGCCCATCGCGATCCATGACCCCGGATTGCACGGAAGGTTCATCTCACGTTGCCGCGCTCCCCTGTCACCTCCCCGCAGAGCGGTCCCCCCGCGCCCGATCCCGGGCGAGGGCAATGGCCCCTCCTCGGACGCACCGCCGCGGTCGTCGTCGGATGCATGCTCGTCGGAGCGGGCGCATATGCCGCATCCAACTGGTCGGTCGGTCTCGGCACGGGGTCGAAGGGCCAGGCGCAGTCGGCCGCGGTCGCCAACCTGACGATCAGCGCGGTCGCGGTCCCGTCGCCGGTCAACCAGGTCTATCCGGGCGGGTACGGCGATGCGGTGCTCACGATCCAGAACACCAGCTCGGCCCCTGTGACCGTTACCGCCGTCAAGTTGCCGACGAGCACGACGTACGCCGCGGGCTACTCCAACTCGACGCTCACGACCGCCACCGCCTGCACCGGATCGGTCACCTGGCGGTTCGCCACCACCACGAGCGGGACGTCCCACACGCTCACCACGCCGCTGGTTGTCGGCGCGAACTCGACCCTCACCGTCACGCTGACCAACGACATCACGATGGCGACGACGGCACCGGTGACGTGCACGAGCAACTACTTCAAAATGCCGGCCCTGACGGGTGTCACCGCGACGGCGGGGGCCGGGACCGCCACCCCGAGCCCGGCCACCGACGGGTGGACGGCCTAGATGCGCCCGCCCCGACTGTTCCCGGCGATGGCGCTCCGCACTGCGGTCCGGTACCTGGCGATCGGCATCGCGGCGATCGCGGTCGGATACGGCGGCACGGCCCTCGCGACCTCCTGGACGGTGGCGCTCAACACCGGCAGTTCCGCCCAGGGCCAGGCACCGGCCACCCCGCCGCCGCCCGCGACCCCGACCGCCACCTGCGCGACGGGCGCGACCGTGAAGGTGACCTGGACCGCCGTCACCGGGGCCAAGACGTACACCGCGTACCGCGGCCCGTCGACGACGGGCCCCTGGACCAGCATCGGTACCGCCACGGCGCCAACGGTCACCGTCACCAGCACGACGCTGTCGGCCGGGACGTACTACTTCGCCGTCACGATGACCACCAACGACGCCGCCTGGCCGGTGAGCGTCCAATCGACTGCCAGCGGCTCGCGCACGATCACCGGCTCCACCTGCGCCTAGCCGCTCAGGCACCCGCGATCGCCCGGACCGTCCTCGCCGGTGTGTTACAACGCCGTAACACGCCCGGGAGGCAGCGCACGCGATGGATTACCAGCTCGAGCAGTGGATCAACGGGCCCGCAGGAAGCTCGTCCGTGCTCGACACGGTCATGCGCGACGCTGCCAATTGGGGCCAGTGGATCTTCGCCGGCATCGTGGTTGCCTGGCTCGTCTACGGCTGGATCTGGGGCGGACGCCGCGACCGGTGGGGGGCAATCGCCGCGTTGCTCGCCGCTGCGATCGCACTCGGCATCAATCAGATCCTCGGACATCTGTGGGTACGCCCCAGACCGTTCATCGCCCACCCGGACACTGTCCACACCCTGATCGCGCACGCCAACGACGGCTCATTTCCGAGCGATCACGCGGCGGCGGGCGTGGCGATCGCGATGACCCTGTGGTTCGTGCACCGCCGCTGGGGCACGCTCGCCCTGATGGCCGCGGTGGTGATGTCGTATGCGCGGGTGTTCGACGGCGTCCACTACCCCGGCGATGTCCTGGCCGGCGCCGTCATCGGGATCGCCGCCTCGTGGATGGTCGTCCGCTGGGGCGAACGGCCGCTCGTGGCGCTCGAAACCTCGCTGGATCGCGGCGCGCGACGGCTCCACCTGCCGATCCCGCGCACCGATTAGCCGGCGCGTCCGGCCGATGCCGGACACCGTGGTGCCGGGCCCCGGGGGCGGCGGCGAGCTATCGTCGAACGGTGGCATTTCCCCGCGACACGACGAGCTGCGCCAAGTGACCATGACATCGCCGGCCCCCACGTCCCGATCGCTGCTGCCGGATGCCACCCGCGTCCGCTCGGTCCGGCTCGGCGTGCGCGACATCGAGCGGTCGCTCGCCTGGTACGACCGCTGGTTCGGACTGGCCGCGCACGCGCTCAACGAGCAGGGCGTACTCGGGCTCGCCCCGATCGGCGGCGAGGTCATCCTCGAGCTGGTCGAACACCGCGGCGCGGAACCGTTCGACGGACGTCACACCGGCCTGTTCCACTTCGCGCTGCGCGTCCCGGAACGGGCCGACCTCGCCCGCTGGCTGGCCCACGCCGCCCAGCAGCAGCTGGCGCTGGCCGGTGCCGCCGACCACTTCGTCAGCGAGGCCATCTACCTCACCGACCCCGACGGGCACGGGATCGAGATCTACTGGGACCGCCCGCGGCGCGACTGGGAGGGGCGGGTCGCGGAGATGACCACGGCACCGCTGGACATCAACGGCCTGTTCGGCGAGCTCGAGACGCTGGCGATCTCGAGCGGCACGGCGCGGGTGCCGCCGACGACCGATCTCGGCCATGTCCACCTGCAGGTGTCCGACATCTCCGAGGCGATCCCGTTCTTCCGTGACGTCATCGGATTCGAACTCATGCTGGAGTTCGGTTCCCAGGCCGCGTTCTTCAGCGCCGGCGGGTACCACCATCACGTCGGCGCCAACTCGTGGGCCTCGCGCGGCGCCGGTCCCGCACCGGAGACGATGGTCCATTTGGAGAACGCCACATTCTGGTTGCCGGACCCGACCGGCCTCGATGGCCTTCGCGCCCGTGCCGCCTCCGCCCGGATTCCGGTCGCCGAACATCCCCTCGGGCTTGCGCTCCCCGACCCCTCCGGGACGACGCTCGTCTTCCGCGCCGACGAGGACTCCGAGCCCGCGGCCGCGTAGCCCGCTGAGCTGTAACGGGCCTGAGGCCGCCGCACGGCTATGCTGTGGGGGATCTGCGTCCGGTGCTCTCCCCGAGCCGGCCGGATCCGCACACTCATCTACAGGGAGGCCCCGCATGGGTTTCTGGCACTTTGTATGGGACGTATTGGTCGTCTTTGTATTCCTGATCTTTTTGATCATGTTCTTCCAGGTCGTGCTCGACCTGTTCCGCAGTCATGATCTGTCCGGCTGGGCGAAGGCCGGCTGGGTGATCGTACTCATCATCCTCCCGCTGATCGGTGTACTGATCTACCTGATCGTGCGCGGCAGCGGTATGGCCGAGCGGGCGGTGAAGACGCAGCTCGACGACGCCGACAGGCTCCGACGGGCAGGCGGACTCGCCCCGACGGATGAGATCGCGAACGCCAAGAAATTGCTCGACGACGGCGTGATTTCGCAGGACGAGTTCGAGGCCATCAAGAAGAAGGCCCTCTCCTAGTACCTGCCGGCGGTCGCCGACGGCCGCCTCGAGGATCCGGATTCGGGTCTACGGGGCGGCCGCGGCGGTCACCGCGAGCGCAAGCTCTGCCCCGGCACGGACGCCCAGGCGCACGGCGGCATCACCGCAGTTGACCGCCACGGCCAAGTGCCCGTGGCTGTCGAGATACACCACGAAATCGCCGATCGGCGCGTCCGCGAAGGTGCGCACGACGTGCGCGAACGACGATCCCGCGCCGCCGATGATCTCGACCGTGGAGCCGATCATCAGCCCGGCTCCGGCCGCATGTTCACGGGAAGCCGCCAGCTGCAGGTTCCCGAAGCGGTCACATCCGATGACCGTGGCCTCCAAGCGGCCCGGCACGACGGTCGGTGCCGGTATCTCCGGCGCGTGGATCCCCGTCGGGTCGATCGCCACGCCCAGCTCTTCGAGGCCCGCACCGGCGGCCAAGCGTGCCGCGGCCGGGGCGAACAGATCACGCCCTTCAAACGTTGCGGGGGCCCCGGGAATCGGCGGCAGCTGCACCGCCGCGGTCACACCGAGCGCACGCGCGGCGAACCCGAGCAGCCCGTTGTTCGGGCCGACCAGGGCGCCTCCGTCGGCCAGACGGACCGCCACGGCCCGCCGTGCCGTCCCGACACCGGGGTCGACCACGGCCAGGTGGACGGCACCCGGAAGACGCGCCGACAGCCGGGCAAGGACAACCGCCGCAAAACGCACGTCCCCCGGGGGAATGTCGTGGGCAAAGTCGACACGCACGATCCCGGGATCGGCGGCGACCAGCACCGCGTGCAGTGCCCCGACGTGCTCGCTGTGCGGGCCGTAGTCAGTCAGGAGCGTCACGATCGGGGTCATCCCCGGTCACCCCCGGCAGCCTGGCACAGCGCATCGACAAGCCCCGGGATCGTATGCGGATCGGCCTCCGCGTCGACCGTGATGCCCCGCTCGTGCAGTGTCGCGCTCGTCACGGGACCGATTGAAATGACGCGCCCGGCCATGGCCGCGGCACGATCTGCGCCCACCAGATCCACGAAGTGGCGCACCGTCGACGACGCCGTAAACGTCACGAAGTCGGCCGTGAGGGCGCCGGCGATCCGGTCGGCGTCGGGGGCGTCCGCGACCGCCTCGTAGAGCTCGAGCTCCTGCACCCGGGCTCCGCGTGCGACGAGGCCGTCGATCAGCGTCGGTCGCGCCCCGCGGGCCCGCGCGACGAGCACCGGCACTCCGGTCAGATCCTCTCCGTCCAGCGCGGCGAGGATCCCCTCGGCCACGAACGCGTCCGGCACCAGATCCGCGTGGATCCCACGGTCCTCAAGACGTGCCGCCGTCGCAGGCCCGATCGCCACGATGCGGGCGTCGCGATCGATCGCCCGCGCGTCGGCGCCGCGCTCTGCGAGGCGCGCAAACAGCGCATCGACGCCGTTGACGCTGGTCAGCACCACCATCCGGTAGTCGCCGATGCGATCGAGCACCGCGTCGAGCCCGGGCGGATCCTCCAGCGGCACGATCCTGATGACCGGCAGCTCGATCACGTCGGCGCCGAGCCGGGTGAGGCGTCGGGTGAGCTCGCTGGCTTGCGCACGCGCGCGCGTGACCACCACCGACCGCCCCGCGAGGGGCCGGAGCGCGCGCCAGTCGATCTGCGGCGACAGGGCCGCGACGTCGCCGATCACCACGACTGCGGGATTTCCCAGCCCGGCCGCCTCGGCCGCGTCGGCGATGGTGCCGAGCGTCGCGATGACCTGACGTTGCCGCGGCAACGTTCCCCACTGCACGACGCCGGCGGCCTGCGCGGCCGGTCGGCCGGCCGCGATCAGCCGCGTCGCGATCGATGCGAGGCGTCCCATCCCCATCAGGATCACCAGCGTGCCGGGCGTCCGCGCGAGCGCGTCCCAATCGGTCTGCTCACTCGGCTTGGTGGGATCCTCGTGCCCGGTCACGACCGTGAACGAGGTCGCGACCGCACGATGGGTCACGGGAATGCCGGCGGCGCTCGGGGCGGCGATCGCACTCGTGATGCCGGGGACGATCTCGAGCGGGATTCCCGCCCCGTGGACCGCCATCGCCTCCTCGCCCCCACGCCCGAACACAAACGGGTCCCCGCCCTTGAGCCGAACGACCCCGAGCCCCTCCCGAGCCAGGTCGATCAGGACCTGATTCGTCTCGTCCTGGGTCAGCGCCTGACGTCCGGGTGCCTTGCCCGCGTCGACGATGCGGGCGTCCTCCCGGCACAGACCGACGAGCGCTTCGGTCCCGAGGCGGTCCACGACGACGGCATCGGCGATCTCCAACAGTTCGCGTCCACGCACGGTGATGAGCCCGGGATCACCCGGACCGGCCCCGACCAATGCCACCCATCCGAGGTTGCTCATGCCACATCCTGACGTAACGCGGCCACCACGTCGTGGCCGGCGGCAACGGCATCGCGACCCGAGCGGGTGACCGTCACACGGCGGCCGCCCGTCCCGTCGGCATCATCGGCAGCGAACGCCTCGATCCACAGGCCCGTCGGAGACGGCACGCAGTAGGCGCCCAGTGGTGTCATGCAGCCGCCGCCCATGCCGGCCAGCACCGTGCGCTCGGCCGCGAGGCTAAGGTGCGCGTCGTCGTCGTCCAGACACGCCAGCGCGCCGCGGGTGTCGGCGTCGTCGCGGCGCCCCTCGATTGCCAAAAGGCCCTGCCCGGGCGCCGGGACGCACACCGGCGGGGCGAGCACGATCACGTCGCGGCGGCGGATTCCCAGCCGGATCAGCCCGGCCGCCGCCAGCACCAACGCATCGACGTCACCGCGGTCGCGGCGCTCGAGCCGCGTGCCGACGTTGCCGCGCAGCTCAACGATGTCGAGATCGGGGCGGATCAGCGTCAGTTGCGCGCGTCGCCGCGGACTGCTCGTGCCGACCCGCGCCCCGCGAGGCAGGCCGTCAAGGCCGTCGGTCACCCCGACCAGCACGTCCCGCGCGTCCTCGCGGACGGGCACCGCCAGCACCGCGAGACCCGGCGGGAGCTCCACGGGCAGGTCCTTGGCCGAGTGGACGGCAATATCGGCCCGGCCGTCCAAGAGCGCCTGCTCGAGTTCCTTGACGAACATGCCGCGATCGGGGGGCGCCTGGCCCGGTGACGCGCTCCAGCGGTCGCCGCTGGTGACGATCTCCAGAAGACTGACCGTGTTGCCGGCGCGCTCGAGCTGGGAGGCGACGGCACGGCTTTGCGCGAGCGCCAGGGGTGAGCGACGCGTGGCGAGAACCAGCCGGACGGTGGACCTCCGACCTAGCGGCTCAGGTCGTGCGCCGGGGGCGCCACGGCCTCGCCCCCGTTGGAGTGTGTCGTCTCCGACACCTCCTCGAGCCCGAACAGGTGGCGCAGGCTCTCGATGTGGCGCAGCCCCTCGGCGTTCTGGACGGCGGCGCGGGCCCGCACCGTGGGCTCGTGCAGGATCTTGTTGACGATGGCCTTGGTCAGGGCATCGATCCGTTCCCGGTCCTCGTCGGACAGCGACGCCCACGAGCTTTCCACGCGCTCCAGCTCGCGCTGGCGGATCTCCTCGGCCTGGTCGCGAAGCCCGCGGATCGCCGGGGCAGCCACGAGCGCGGACCGCCATTCGCCGAAGCCGGTCACCGCCTCGCCGACGATCTGCTCACCGACCGCCGCCTCTTCGCGCCGCCCGTTGAGATTCGCCTCGACGACGCGCTCGAGGTCGTCGATGTCGTAGAGCACCACCGACGGCAGCTGGGCGATCGCGGGATCGAGGTCGCGCGGCACCGAGATGTCGATCAGCAGCATTCCGTGCTGGTCGCCCGCCGCCATCGCACGCGCGAGCTGGTCCCGGTCGAGGATCGTGTGAGGCGCATCGGTCGACGAGATCACCACGTCGGCACCGGAGAGCTCGTCGGCGAGCGCGTCGAAACCCACGCCGCGGCCCCCGAACCGGTCGGCAAGGTCGCGCGCGGTACTCACGGTCCGGTTGACGATCACGAGATCGCCGACACCGCCCCCGGTGAGGCTGACCAGTACCGACTCCGCCATCTCACCGGCTCCGACCACCACGACCCGGCTCGAGGACAGGTCGCTGACGCTCTGATGCACGAGACTGACCGCGACCGCGGGCACCGATGCCGGCCCGCGGCTGATGCGGGTATCGGTGCGGACGCGCTTGCCGACCTCGAGGGCTTGGCGAAACAGTTGGTTCAGGATGGGGCCGACGGTCTTCTCCTCGGCCGCGTGTTCCCATGCCGTGCGGACCTGCCCCTGGATCTCGCTCTCGCCGACGACCATCGAGTCGAGGCTCGAGCTCACGCGGAACAGCTGCGCCGCGGCCCGCTCATCACGTTGGATGTACCGGGCACAGGCAAGCTCGTCGTCGCTGATGCGGGTATTCGCGATGAGCGCGTCGGCAAGCGCCTGCTCGGCCGCGGCCGGATCGCTCGTGGCGGCGTAGAGCTCGGTGCGGTTGCACGTCGACAGGGCGACAACCTCCGAGACGGTGCCGGAGGAGACCAGCGACCGGAGCAGGTTGCGCTCGCCCCGCGACGACAGGACCGCCTTTTCACGTTGTTCCACCGGCGCCGTCTTATGGGACAGGCCGATCAACACGATGTGCATCTATACCGCTCCCTCAAGATCCAGGGCCCCCCGGGCGTACCGTCCGGCCTCGTCGACCCTGCCCGCGCGCAGCAACTCCAGCACCTGCCCGTCATCCAGCAGCGCCCGAACCGCATCCGCGCGTCGTGAAGGCTGAGGATACCGCTGCTTGGTGGCCTCGCGCAGATCGCCGAGCAGTGTCAGCAGCGCCCCCCACTCTGGACCGAAGACGTCCTCCAGCCGTCGGCGCACGTCGGCCGTCACGGCGGGACTCGCGCCGCCGGTCGAAATCGCCAAGGTCAGGTCGCCGCGGCGCACCAGCGCCGGAATATGGACGTCGCTGATCTTCGGATCGTCGGCCACATTGCAGAGAATGCCGCGTTCACGTGCCGTTTCCGCGATTTTCGCATTTACATCGCGCCGATTTGTGGCGGCGAGCGCCAAAAAGACCCCGTCCATGTCGTCGGCGTGGAACGCGCGCCGGCGCACCTCCTGGACCCGCCCGTCAGCCTCCATCTCCGACAGACCGTCGGAAATCTCCGGTGCGACCACCCTCAGCACTGCCCCATGTGCGGCCAGCAAACGCGTCCTACCTTCGGCGATGCGCCCGCCGCCGACGACCAGGCACCTGCGACCGGAAAGGTCGAGAACCAGGGGGAGGTACGGCGGTGCGGGCATGATCGGACTCAGCCCGCAGTCAGCGCGGCGATTCGGGACAATGTAGTGGGCCGCGGGGCACTTCGGCCAGGGGCGGACAGCCCACGGCGGCGGACGAAGGTCCCCGACGGCACATCGCCTCGACGCGGGTCAGCGGCCGACTCCCGCGGTTTCGTCGGCGGCGGCCTGCTCGCGCTCGTCGAGCAGCCGCGCCAGCAGCTCCGCCTCACGGGCGAGCCGCGCGCTGCGCAGGCCCAGCACGACGACGTACAGCAACAGGACGACCCAGATCACCGCGTATGCACTGACCACGAACTGTGTTCCGCCGCTCATGGGCGTCCTACCCTCTCTCCAGGCGCAACTTGACCTCCTGCAGGGCCCGCTGGGCCCGGTGCTGGATCAGCTCCAGCTGCAGCAGCGTGAAAAACAACGCCGTCATCCCCGCCAGCGCAATGACGAACCAGATCAGCATGCTGTTGGGCATCGCCGCCCCCTTGCTCGTGAACACGACGGGATGGACAACAGATTGGGCGATCCGGACCGCGTAGAACGAGATCGGGACCGAGATGAACGCGACGATCGCGTAGACCGCCGAGAACCGCGCCTGGCGGTCCCCCTCGGCGGAGCTGCGGAGCACGAAATACGCGGAGTACAGCAGCACAACCAGTGTGTACGTCGCCAGACGCGGGTCGCTCCAGATCCACCAACGACCCCACGCGGCCTTTGCCCAGATCGACCCGGTGATGACCGTGAGCACCGCGAACAGCAGCCCAAGGCGGACGCAGATCAGCACGACATCGTCCCACCACGGACGCGGACGTCGCAGGTAGGCCGCGCCGGCGATGAACGCGACGGCAAACGCCAGCAGCGACACCAGCGCGATCGAGACGTGGAAGTAGAAGATCCGCTGGATCTCGCCCTCGCCGCCCGGTCCGTTGTCCTCGGGCGCGACGAGGAACAGCCCGATGACCGATGCCCCGATCAGCACGGCGGTCAGTACGCCGAGTGCGGTGACGCGGCGGACAGCGGCGTCAGTCATCGAGGATGTAGTCGAAGGTCGCGTAGGCCACGAGGGCAAAGATTACTGCGTAGACGGCCAGAAACAGGCAGTAGCCACGATACTCCGCCATCTGCCGCGGCGCGCTCAAGGCCGCGTCCGTGGCACCTCCCGCGGCGATCACGACGGGGATCAGGGACGGCAGCAGTAGCACGGGCAGCACCAGCTCCCGCGTGCGCGAGAAGACGCTCATCGACGACAGGAGCGCGCCCATGATCCCGATACAGATGTCCGCCAACACGCAGACCGCCGCGATCAGCCCGAGACTCGCCGGCGAGGTCCCGTTGACGAAGAAGACGATCGCCAGCGGCACGACCACGACCTGCACCCCGAGCAGGAAGATGACCAGCGCGGTCGTGCGCGCCATCATGAGCACCAGGCGCGACACGGGGGCGATCAGAATCGCATCGAGCACGCGCTGCTCCCGTTCGGGGACCCATGTCCGCCCGACTCCGAGAACCGCGCCGAGCGTGAGCGTGGCCCAGATGATGCCGCCGGCGATCGCCGACGTGTTGCCGATGCGTTCGCCGATCGTGAACTCGAACAGGATCGTGACGACGAGGCTGAACAGGCCCATGGCCACGATCGTCTCGCGGGTGCGGTATTCGAGACGCAGGTCCTTGCGCAGCAGGGCGGCGTACTGGCGGCGCGAGGACGGGGTCATGCCGTCAGCTCCGCGTAGCGCTCCCGGAACTCCACCAGGCCCGTGCGGGCCGTCGTGACCTCCGCCGCGACCCGACCCCGATGCATGACGATCACACGGTCGGCGCCGTCGAGTGCCCGATCGAGCTCGTGGGTCACCATCACGATGCCGCGGCCCGTCGCGACGTCGCCGACGAGGTCGTCCAGCAGGTGTGCGCCCCGGGAGTCGAGTCCGGTGTAGGGCTCATCGAGCAACAGCAGCCGCGGCTCATGGAGGGTTAGGCGGGCGATCCCCAGACGCTGCGCCATGCCGCGCGAGAAGGTGCGCACCGCATCGTGACTGCGCGCCAGCAACCCGACCCGCGAGAGCGCCGTCGTGATCCGCTCGGTGGCGTCGTCGATCCCGTAGAGGTCGGCGAACAGTTCCAGGTTCTGCTGGGCGGTCAGATCGAGGTAGACCATCGGATCGTGCCCGAGATACCCGAGCTCCCGGCGCGCCCGCTGGGCATCGTCCGGAATCGCCCACCCGAGCAGCGACAGGCTGCCGGCCTCCCGGCGCAGCAGGGTGGCCGCGATCCGCAGCAGCGTGGTCTTGCCCGCCCCGTTGGGACCGACGACCGCGACCCGCTCGCCGGCCGCCACGGACAGGTCGATGCCGTCTACGGCACGGCGGCCGCCAAAGCCGCGCACCAGCCCGTGCGCGTCGACCAGCGGCGCATCGGTCGTCGTCACCGCCGGCTATCCGATCGAGACGTCGAGGATGACGAACCCGATGTAGACCAGCGCCAAGACCCCGTTCGCGGTGCCGAACGCGGCCTGGATCCGGGCCTGGTCGTCGGGCGAGACGACGATGTTCTCGATCAACAGCACGACCGCACAGACCGCGACGCCGACGAAGTAGATCGCATGCGAGCCGGCAAGCACCCCCGCGACGACCAGGCAGATCACCGCGATCGTGTGCATGACGCGCGTCACCCACAGCGCACGGCGCGCGCCGAACCGGGCCGGGACCGACTTCACCCCGTGCCGGGTGTCGAAGTCGACGTCCATCAGCGCGTAGATGACGTCGAATCCGAACATCCACGTGGCCACGGCGAGAAACAGGAACCACGGTGCCGTCGCAAACTGTCCGGTCACCGCGATCCACGCGCCGAGCGGGGCGAGCCCGATCACGACCCCGAGCACGAGATGGCACAGCCACGTGAAGCGCTTGGTGTAGGGGTAGATGACAAACCCCGCGACCGGGATCGGCCACAGGTACCAGGTCACCGGCGGCAGCTGGCTGACCGCGACCAGCAGCGCGGCCAGGCTGATCGCACAGAACACTGCGACCTGACGGACGGTCAGGCGTCCGCTCGGCAGATCCCGGCCCGCGGTCCGCGGATTGGCCGCGTCGATCTCCATGTCGACGACCCGGTTGATCGCCATCGCCAGCGATCGGGCACCGACCATCGCCAAAAGGATCCAGCCGAGGGTCGACACCGGCGGCCACGCCTGGCGCGCCATGAGCGCACCGGCGAGCGCGAACGGCAGCGCAAACACGGTGTGCTGAAAGCGCACCAGGGACGCGAAGGCGCCGATCAGCGACATACCGCGGGCGGCGTCGGTGGACGGGGACGTACCGGTCACGATCGCGAATGCTAGCCCCCTGCCACCGCGACGGGGGCGAATTGCGCCGGGCGCGGTGTCGGCGTCGGGCGGGGGGTATCATCGGGTCATGCCCGGGGTTTGGAATATCGCCCACCGCGGCGCGTCGCTCGATCGGGCCGAGAACACGTTGGCGGCGTTCGAGGAAGCGATACGCCAAGGCGCCGACGCGCTCGAGGCCGACGTCAGGATGACCGCCGACGGCGAACTGGTCGTCTTGAACGACGCCACCGTCGACCGCACCACCAACGGCCACGGTGCGATGCGCGAACTCGACTATGCGGGCGCCCGTACCCTCGACGCGGGCCGCGGCGAGCGGATTCCCACGCCCGACGAGGTCCTCGATCTCGCACGCGGGCGTGCCCGCGTGACCTTTGACATCAAGGAGCCGGACGCGATCGACACCCTGATCGCCATGGTGCGCGAGCTCGAGATGGTCGACAACGTCACGTTCCTGACGTATCTGCCGGAAGTCGCCGACCGACTTCATGAGATTGGGGTCACCAACCCGGTCATCCAGGCCGTCGACTCCCCGGCGGCGGTCGCGAGCCTCGTCACCGGGCATCCCGGTGGTGGTCAGTCCATTTCCGGGATTGGACTGCCCGCGGCGCTGGTCTCGGCGTCGCTGGCCGACGTGATCCACCGACGCGGGTTCGGCGTGTTCGTCTGGACGGTGGACGATCCGGGCGAGATGGGGCGGCTCGTCGACTGCGGCGTGAACGGGATCGTCACCAACCGCCCGGCGATCCTGGCGGCGGTCCTGGACGAGCGGGGCGCGACCCGGAGCTAGGCGGGCGGAGGCGTCGCGGGTCCGTAGATGGCCGTCTCGCCGGTCACCAGCGCCCAGAATTGGTCTCCGAAGTCGAAGTGCCACCACTCTTCGGCGTAGTTGGTGAAGCCCTCGGCGTGCATCGACCAGAACAAGAGCCGTCGCAGGTCGCGCACGCCCGAGTTGATCTGCTCGAAGGCGTGCGTCTCGGCCTCCGGAACGAACGCATCGAAGCTTGTGCCGAGGTTCCGCACCGCTCCGTCCCCGTCACCGAGCGTCAGGTCCACGGCGCCTCCGGTCAGATGCGGCGGAGGCGCGACGAGCGACCGGCTCGGCGGCGTCACGTACCTGGCGGCGGCCTCCTCGAGCGACTCCCCGGGCATCTCCGGGTGGACGGCCACCAACTCCGACAGGTACGCGGCGAACAGCGCCGCCTGCACCTCGAGCGGACGGTATGCGTCCCAGACCACGAGCGTGAACCCGTCGGGAAGCCCGACGGCCACCCGCTCCAGGCGCTCGGCGACCCCGGCGCGGACCCATGAACGGGGCAGGCTGCCCGGCAGGCCCCAGGCGTGGTACTCGGCCCGATCGAAGATCCGCGGCGCGATCCCGTCGACGGGCACCAGCGGCTCGTCGACCGCGGCGATCTCGAGCTCGCGCCAGCCGACGTTGCCATGCAACGGCGGTATGGGGCTCAGCGGTTCCATTCGGATGCCTCCACGATTCCCGTGACGGGCGCCCCCGCCGCAATCGCGATGAAGGGCTCCACGATGCTCTGCGGATGGCGGACCGTCGCCGGGTCCTCCTGCGGATACGCAGCATGCCGCATCGCGGTCCGCACCGGACCGGGGTTGATCGCCACACAGCGCACGCCGCGCGCGCCGAGATCCTCCGCGAGCATCTCGGTGGCGACGTTGAGCGCGGCCTTGGTGAGCCCGTAGGCGCCCCACCGCGCCCGCCCCGCCGCACCGGAGGTGACATTGATGACGACCGCGTCGTCGGAGAGTGCGTCGGCGAGGGTCGCCACGAGTTCGACAGGGCCGGCGACGTTGATGGCCAGCGCCGACCGCAGATCGTCCGTCGGGGTCGCGGTCAGCGGTCCGCGCGCGCCGAGCACGGCCGCGTTGTTGACCACGATGTCGATACGCCCCAACAGCCCCCGCGCGGCGTGGGCGGCCGCCTGGACCGACCCGGCGACTCCGAGATCCATCTCCAGCGTGCCGACGAGCATCCCGGGGAGAGCGTCGGCGTCCCGTCGCAGTCCGTCGAGGTGGGCGGCGCGCCGGGCGGTGGCGACGACCGACGCACCCTCCCGCAGGTACGCGATGCAGATGGCGCGGCCGATGCCACGCGAGCCACCGGACACCAGCGCCCGACGGCCTTCGAGGCGCATCGGGCTCATCGCGTCACACCGGGCATGTCAAGGGCGGGGCGACCCGCCCGGACTACATGCGGAACTTGACCGGACGCGCCTGCGGATCCGGAGGGGTCGGAATCGGACGCACCTGGCTTTGCCCGCTCGTGCCGGCGACGCTGGCGATGTACGCAGCAATGTTGGCCGCGTCCTGCCCCTGGACGAGGTTGCGCGGCATCGGCGGCTGGGCCAGCTGGATCCACTGCTCGACAAGCTGCTTCATGCCGTTGGGGTGGAAGCCCGCGTCGCGGGCGGCGCCGAAGGCGTCGTCGAGGTTCGGACCGGTCGTCCCCTTGGTGCCGGCGTCCTGCAGCATGTGACAGCCTCCGCAGAGGTTGGTGAACTGCTGCTTGCCCTTGGCCAGATCGTCGGCGTTCTTCGACGACGATCCGCACCCGGCCGCCAACAGCACACCACTCAACAGCGCGAGGCCAAGCAGTCCGCGGCGGGCTCGTCCCATCAGCCGTCCTTCAATCATAGGAGGTACACCAAGAAGTAGAGCAGCACCCAGACCACGTCGACGAAGTGCCAGTAAAGGGACGACGCCCAGAGCATCGTCGCCCGCTCGGGTTGGAATTCGCGGCGGCGGCGCGCCCGCACGTAGCAGATGGTCAACAGGGTCAGACCGACGATCACGTGGAGGCCGTGAAGGCCGGTCAGCGAGTAGAAGGTCGAGCCGAACGCCTGGCTCTTGGGGCTGAACCCGAGGTGCCAGTACTCGTTGAACTGGATCACGAGGAAGGTCAGGCCAAGACCGATGGTCACCAGCAGACCGCGCTCGAGCGCCTTGCGGTCACCGTGCTTGAGACGGTGCTCGCCCCACCAGAGCGTGAAGCTCGACGACACCAGGAACAGGGTGTTGACGCCGGTGACCGCGATCGGCAGGACAAAGGCCTTGCCGGTCGCGGGATCGATGGGCGGCCAGACATTGTCCGCGACGTTGAAACGAACCATGAAATATGCGGTGAAGAACGATGCGAACAGCATCGCCTCCGAGCCCAGGAACAGCAGCATCGCCAGGGTGGCCTGGCTGATGTGCTTGGGCTCCTCGGTGGTGCCTCCGCCGTGGAGGTCCGCGCCGAGCGTGATGTTCTCCGTGGTCATCGGCCCTCCGAGGCGCCGGGCGCCGTCGAGGTTTGCCCGTCCGTCGTGACTTGCTCGATCGCCATCGTGGCGGCGGCCGTGGTGATGTCGTCGCTGAGTTCGACCTGATCACCGGGTCGTCGTCGCCAGCAGCGCGACGTCGGCGTGGTGGGCGCGTCGGGCGACCTTCACCGCGGCTACGACGCTTCCGTCGAGCACCTCACCGCGCGCCTGGATGCCGGCCTCCTGGAGGCGGGCGATCAGGATCGCAGCGCGGCCCGAGGCCTCGACGCGGAGGTCTTCGGCCTCCGGCGAGCCGGCGGGCACGTCGAGCGACAGCGGACAGAGCACGATGACGCTGAGCGGCTTGGCATCGGCGCGGGCCTTGACGAGGTCGGTCAGGCCCGCGTCATCGATCCCGTAGTTGGCGATGACGGCGACCTTCTCGACGGCGGTCGAGGCGGCGGCGGCGTGCGCCTCGCCCGGGAGCACCGTCAGGTGGGTCAGGCCGACGCCAGTGGCTTTCCGGACGCGGTCGACCAGGTCCCGGTCGAGCCATTCGGAAGAGCCAAGCGGATACGTCGTCAGGATGATTTCGTGGACCGTGTCCTCGCGCATCACCTTGTCGATGGCCTGCATCGGCGGGGCGTCGATGACGGTGCCGTTGGCGTCGATGCCATCCTCGGCAAGGACAGCCAGCGCGGCCTGGAGTCGGCGCTCGGCGGCACGATGCTCGTCGGGCGTCGACGGGACGACGTAGGTGAAGCGCCAGTAGCCCTCGGCGCTGCGGCGACGGATGTCCTCGATCAGCGACGCCGAGGCGACAGCCTCGTCGGCGACGACCAGCACCAGGCGCTTGTCGGTCTCGGTGAGCTCGCCGCCGCCCAATTCCGGTCCGGCGAACACGACGGCATGACGCGCACCTGGGATGCCGTACTGGTACGGGCCACCCACGACCTGCGGCGTGACGTCGAAGTTGAACAGGCTGGGAGGTGACGAGACGAGCCATTCCAGCGTGCGGCCGCGCCAGGGGTTCCATGGGGCCGTGGGGCCCTTCGCCCACGACCAGATCATGTTGTAGAAGAACACGATCGTGCCGGCGACCATGAGCAGGCTGGCGAGCGAGATGAACAGGTTGACGTTCGCGAACCGCGGCGCGTAGTCGGCGACACGGCGGGGCATGCCCTGGGTGCCGAGCCAGTGCATCGGGAAGAACGTCAGGTTCATACCGATGAAGGTCAGCCAGAAGTGCCAGACGCCGAGTTTCTCGTTGTACATGCGCCCGGTCATCTTCGGGAACCAGTAGTACGTGCCGGCGAAGATCGTCATGACCGATCCGCCGAAGAACACATAGTGGATGTGCGCCACGACGAAATACGTCGAGTGCATCGCGATGTCGGACGGCAGAGCTCCGAGGTAGATGCCCGACAAGCCGCCGATGGTGAACGTCACGATGAAGCCCATCGCGAACAGCATCGGCGTCTTGAGATGGATCCTTCCGCCCCACATCGTGCCGAGCCAGGAGAAGATCTTGATACCGGTGGGTACGGCGATGAGAACGGTGGTAATCATCATCGGGATGCGAATCCACGACGCCATGCCAGACACGAACATGTGGTGCGCCCAGACCCCGAATCCGAGGATCGCGATCGCCACCGTCGAGAACGCGATCGCGCGGTAGCCGAAGATCGGTTTTCGCGAGAACGTCGCGATGACTTCGGAGACGATCCCGAAGCCCGGCAACATCATGATGTAGACGGCGGGATGGGAATAGAACCAGAAGACGTGCTGGTACATCAGCACATCCCCGCCGTTGGCCGCATTGAAGAAGTTGGTGCCGATGACCCGGTCGAACAGGTTCATGAACTGGGAACCGGCGATGAACGGGGTGCCGAACACCACGAGCGCCGACGTGGTGGCGTTAGCCCACACCAGCAGCGGCATGCGCCAGACGGTCATGCCCGGCGCGCGCATGGTCACGATCGTGACCATGAAGTTCAGCGCGGTGGCGATGGTTGAGGCGCCGGCGAACTGCACGGCGATTTCAAACATCGTCGTCCCGGTGCTGCCCTGGAGCGCCAACGTTGGGTACGCGGTCCAGCCTGCATTGAATGCACCAAACGCGGGAGCAGCGATCAACAGAGTGGCGGCGACGGCCAGGAGCCAGAACGACAGGGCGTTCAGGCGCGGGAAGGCCATGTCCTTGGCGCCGATCATGAGCGGCAGCACGTAGTTGGCGAGGCCCGAGAACACCGGGATGACGAACCCGAAGATCATCACCGTCGCGTGCATCGAAAACAGGCCATTGTAGGTCTGGCCGTTAACGAAGTTCTCGCCGGGCTGCGCGAGCTGCGCGCGCACGCCTTCGGCGTAGAGGCCGGCCACGACGAACGCGATGAAGGTCAGCACCATGTACTGGATACCGATGACCTTGTGGTCCGTGTTGGGCCGCAGGTAGTCCTTCCACGAGGCCGCCCCGTGCATCGAGTGGTCCTCGTAGCTGACCTTGCGGCCGCGAAGGTAGTCCCACCAGTAGTCGAAGCAACCGATGCCGATGAGGAAGGCGATCCCCATAAAACTGAAGACCACGGTCATGGTCGCCGGGTAGTTCCACAGCGGGCTGAAGCCCCACGCCCAGCGCACGAACCACGTGACGCCGATCGCGGCGAAGATCGAGCAGAGCACCCAGACAAACGCGCGCTTCCACCAATACGACAACGGCTTCGGTGCGGCGTGGTGCCCGGCGTCGTGACCGTGTCCGGTCGGTGCGTGGGTTGGTGCGTGAGTTGCCATCGACTAGTTCCTCAGGATCTTGGAGTCGATCTCGGGGATCGTGGTGAGCGAAGCGACCGCTAGTGCGCGGCGGTGGGCGACGACGAACTTGCCTTGAGGGCCTTGACCGTGGCCTGCGCCTTGGCGGCCCACGCCGCGTAGTCCTGCGGCGACTGGATGATGATGCGTGCGCGCATCTGTGAATGCCCCTCGCCACAGAGTTCGTTGCAGATCACGCTCCAGGTGCCCACCTTGTTCGGGGTGAACAGCAGCGACGTGGTGACGCCCGGCACGGCGTCCATCTGCGAGCGGAACTGCGGCACCCAGAAGCCGTGGATGACGTCGTAGGAGTTGATGTTGACCTTGACCTGCGTCCCGAGGGGCACGTGCAGGTCGCCGGAGGACACGCCCAGCGACGGGTAGTCGAACTCCCACGCGTACTGCCACGCCTTGACGTGGACGACATCTTGAACCTTCTGGGCCTGATCATTGCGATTGGTTATCAGAATCGACCATCCGGCGATGATTGCCACGAGAATTACGGGGATTGCGGTCCAGACGATCTCGAGCCGGGTGTTGCCGTGCATCGGCGGGCCATCGGACTCGTCGCCGGGTGCGGCGCGGAACGCCCACGCGGAGTAGGCAACAAAGCTGGCGACGACCGTGAAGATGACACCGGACACGATCGTCATGAACCAGATCAACTGGTCCGAGCGCTGGGCTTCGACCGATGCTTGGGCGGGAAGCCACGGGATCAGGAAAATCACGCCGAACGTGATAATCCCGATGACTAGCATGATGGCCGCGAGCGGCAAAATGTGACGGTTCTTCATCGCGTCGCGCAAGCTATCAATTTTCCCGCTCCCCGGAGATGGGCAGAGTCGATGTCAAGTGTCCCGCATCTGGGACCTCGGTGCGACCCCGTGACGAATTTTCCTTTCGCCCACGGAGCGGAGGTTCCTACGCCGCAGCCGGGCGCATCACCGTGTAGGTGGCGACAACCACGCAGGCCGCGGTGATGACCGCGCCGACCACGAGCGGCGCCGACGGATTGACGTACTCGAACAGGGCACCGGCGAGGATCGGGCCGCCGACGCGCGCCAGGCCGCTCGCCGAGGCGGCGACTCCCAGCACCCCGCCCTGCATGTCGACCGGGGCGGCATGGGAGATCAGGGCGCTGATGGTCGCGAACGCGAGACCCGAGAACACCCCGAGAATGGCCAACGCGACGAGCACGACCGCCACGTTGAACGCGGCGGCGAGCACGGCCAGTCCGACGGCCGTGCCGGCCAGCCCCCAGACCATCACGCGCACCTCGCCGTAGCGCGCCACCACCCGCCCGACGAGAAACCCCTGGCCGACCGCCGCGGCGACCCCGACGTAGGCGAACAGCATGCCCATCGTCGTGGGCCCGTAGCCGAAGCGGTCGGAGCCCAGCAGGGCGAAGGTCGCCTCCATCCCCACGAACGCGAAGGTCGCCAGAAACGACATCCACACCAGGGGTGCGAGCCGGCGGCTCGTCAGCGCGTGGCGCATCATGGCGAAGCGCCCCATCGGAGCCGTGACGGAGTCCGGCCGACGCGATTCCGGCAGCAGTCGCCAGGCCAGCACCAGGTTCAGCGCGGCCAGCCCGCTGGCGAAAAAGAACGGAGTCGCCGAACTGATGAGTGACAGGAGGGCACCGATCGCCGGCCCGATGATGAAGCCGATCCCGAATGCCGCGCCGATCAGGCCCATGCCGCGGGCGCGCCCCTCGGTCGTCGTGATGTCGGCGACGTAGGCCTGAGCGGTCGCGTAGGACGCACCCGAGATCCCGTTGATGATCCGGGCCACGAACAGCAACAGGATCGTGTGGGCGATCCCGATCATGAAGGCCGAGATGCAACTGCCCGCCAACGTGACCAGGATCACCGGGCGCCGCCCGACCCTGTCGGACAGGCGTCCCCAAAGCGGGGCGAAGATCACCTGCATCAGCGAGTAGGTCGCCGACAGGATGCCGATCACTGCGGCGCCCGCGCCGAAGTGCTGCGCCCACAACGGCAGGATCGGCAGCACGATCCCGAACCCGATCAGGTCGATCACGACCGTCAGCAGGATCAGCGCCATCGGCGTATCCAGCTTCCCGGAGTGTCCCGGCGGCTCCTCCGCGGGGGTCCTAGGCGGCGTCAATCGCCATCAGCACGAACACGAGCGCCAGGTACAACAGGGAGTAGTGGAAGGTCCACCTGGCGAAGGTCCGGCTCGGCGTCCGCCACAGCCGGTACGCCAGTACCACGAACACGGCGTTCAGCAGCAGCGCGCCGATGAAGTAGGTCCAGCCCGCAAGCCCCGCCGCGCAGGGGAGCACCGTGACCCCGACCATGACGAGGGTCCACAGGAAGATCTGCCGGCGCGTGGCATCCTCGCCGTGGACGACCGGCAGCATCGGCACCCCGGCGGCGGCGTAGTCGTTCTGCAGCAGCAGTGCCAGCGCCCAGAAGTGGGGCGGGGTCCAATAGAACACGATCGCGAACATCAGCCACGCGAAGAGCCCGATGTGGTCGGTGACCGCCGCCCACCCCACCAGCGGCGGGAACGCGCCCGCAGCGCCGCCGATCACGATGTTGTGCACGGTCGAGCGTTTCAGCCAGAGCGTGTAGATCCCGACGTAGACCGCCAGGCCCATCACCGCCAGCACCGCCGCGAGTTCGTTGGCGGCGGCGGCGAGAATCGCGGCGGACACCGCACCACATGCGAGCCCGAACACGAGTGCCCGCCGGGGGGTCACGCTCCCCGCGACCACGGGGCGAGCGTCGGTGCGCTTCATGTGGCCGTCGATGTCGCGGTCGACGTAGTGGTTGATCGCGTTGGCGCCGCCGGCGGCCAGGTACCCGCCCACCATCGTCCAGAGAATCAGCCAGCCACCGGGCACGCCGTGGGCTGCGGTAAACATGGCGGCCGCCGTCGTGACCAATAGCAGGGAGATGACCCGCGGCTTGGTCAGCTTGACGTACTCGGTGACGATCGCGCCGAAGCGCGCCGGCGCGTGCGCCGGTCCCACCACGTCGGTACTCACTGAATGCCCGCCAGCACCAGGAGCGCGACCAAGCCCACAAGCGGCGCGATCGACCAGACCGCCTCCAGGGCGCGGGCCCGCGGGCTGTCCTCCGCCGGTCGCAGCTCGAGCATGTGCCGCAGGCTCAGCCAGCCCGCCGGAATGATCATCACGGCGGCCAGGACGAACGCTACGAACCTCAGCGGGGAGTCATACAGCGCACTCATCGAAGGCGAGGATACCCCAGTCCGGGCCCCCGACGGCCGGATCGGCTGGCGACGGCCGCCGCAGCGCGCGAAGATGCCGCGATGTCCCACGCTCCCGTGCACCGCCGCACCGACGACCCGGACTTCGTCGTCCTCGGCGCCGGACCCGCCGGCCTCGGCGCAGCGCTTGCGGGCGTCCGCCACGGCGCACGGGTCACGCTCGTGGACCAGAGCCCCGGTGTCGGCGGCCTCTGTGTCACGCGGCGGTCCGGGGCACGACGATACGACCTCGGCGGCCACATCCCGTTTGTCCCCGACGCTGCCCGCAGGGCCTGGCTGTCGGACCTTCTCGGCGATGACCTGACGTGGGTTCCCCGTCCGGTGGCCTCGTTGCGCGACGGCCGGATCCGGCCCGGGCGATACCTGGACCAGCGACCGCCGGGCATCCCGCTGGGCCAGACCCCGCGTCCGCTCCCGGATCCGGGTCCGCGGGAGTCGGCGCGCGCGGTGCTGGACGCGTGTGTCGGGCAGGCCGTCGTCGACGCCGAGATGCGCGACTACCTCGAGAAGATCGACGGCGTGCCGCTCGCGCGGATTCCCGGTTCCCGGGCGCTTCGGCTGCATGCTCGACCAGGCCGCACCGGACGGCTTCTGGTTTCCCCGCCTGGGCATCGGGCAACTGATGGACGCCATGGCCGACGCGTTCGTGGGCGCCGGAGGCCGGCTGCTGACCGGCACCCCGCTGACGGCTGTCGCCGTTCCCGACGACGCGGTCGCCGGGGTCAGCATCCGCCACGGCGATCGCGTCGAGCAGATCGCGACGCGCCACCTTGTCGTGAGCGCCCCGCCGGCCGGCGTGGCACGGTGCCTTGTTCCCGCCATCCCGCCATCCGCGCTGCCGCCCGTCCGGATGCGGGCGGTCGCGATCGTCTACCTCGAGGTGGTCCGGCCCGGCGTGACCGATCAGGCGTGGGTCCAGGTCGACGATCCCCGCGTGCCCGCCGCGCGAATCTTCGAGGCCCGGAACTGGAGCGCGGACCTCTGCCCGGATGACCGCACCGTGATCGGGCTCGAGTGCTACTGCATGCCGACCTCCGACGACCCGGTCTGGAGTGCCGACGACCGTACCCTCGCGGCACGGTGCGCCGCGACGCTCGTCGATCCGCTGGGGTGGATCGACCGGCCCGCGGAGGCGACGCCCATCGAGGTGGTCCGGCTTGCTGCCGGCTACCCGCTCCCCGACCTCGACCAGATCGACGCCGTCAGCGCCGCACCGGCCCTGCTCGACCGGATCGCCGGGCTGCACCTCGCCCGCGGTTCGGCGGTCATCGACGCCATCCGCGCCGGTGAGGACTGCGCGGCGACGGCCCTGTCGGCGGCGCGCTAGGCTCGATCGGAATGGCCACCACGATCACGTCTTCGACCATCGACCGGTTCCGGACGATCGTCGGCAGCGACCGCGTTCTCGCGGAGCCGCTCGAGCGGCTCATCTACGCCAAGGACGGCTCGATGAACCAGGGCGAGTGCGGGCTGGCCGTCCTCTGCGAGACGACCGCTGAGGTCGCCGCCTGCATGCGTGTCGCCGCCGATCTCGGACTTCCCGTCGTGCCCCGCGGGTCGGGAACCAGCCTGGCGGGCTCCGCCATTCCGCTCGACGGGTCGGTGGTGATCTCGGTCGCCCGCATGCGGCGGGTGCTGTCCGTCGACGCCGACACGCCCTGCGCGTGGGTTGAACCCGGGGTGCTCAATCTCGATCTCACCGCCGAGGTCGACCACCTGGGCCTCCACTACGCGCCCGACCCGTCGAGCCAGGCTGCGTGCTCGATCGGTGGGAACGTGGGAACCAACGCGGGCGGTCCGCACTGCCTGGCCTCCGGCGTCACCTCCCAGCACATCCTCGGGATGGAGGTGGTGATGCCCGACGGCGAGGTGCTGACCATCGGCGGACCGGCTCCCGACCCGCCCGGTCTCGACCTGCGCGGATTCCTGGTCGGCGCGGAAGGAACCCTCGGCATCGTGACCAAGGTCTGCGTGCGGCTGACACGTAATCCGCCGGTGATCCGGACGCTCCTGGTCGACTTCACCTCGCTCACGGCGGCAGGCGCGGCGGTCCGCGACATCATCGCCCAGGGGGTGATCCCCGCGGCGATGGAGATGATGGACCGCACCATGACCCGCGCCGTCGAGGCCTTCGTGCACGCCGGTCTGCCGGTGGATGCGGCCGCCGTGCTCCTGGTCGAAGTCGACGGCACCGCCGCGCAGGTCGCCGCCGACGCCGCCGTGGTCGAGCAGATCTGCCGCGAGGCGGGCGCCAGCAACATCCGCATCGCCGTCGACGAAGCGGAGCGCGCCTTGTTCTGGAAGGCACGCAAGAACGCGTTCGGCGCATGTGCGCGCATTGCGCCGAACTACTACCTGCACGACTGCGTGGTGCCGCGGACGCGACTGGTGGAAGTGCTCGCGGCCATCGAGGAGATCGCCGCCCGCAACGATCTGGTGATCATGAACGTCTTCCACGCGGGCGACGGCAACCTGCATCCGCTGATCTCGTTCGACCGCCGCGACGAGGCGCAGGTGACACGCGTGCTTGCGGCCGGCAGGGAAATCATCGAGGTCTGCATGCGGGTCGGCGGGACGTTGTCCGGCGAGCATGGAATCGGAATGGAAAAGCGCGATTTCATGCCGATGCAGTTCGGGGTTGCCGACCTCGACGCACAGGCACGCAGCCGCGAGGCCTTCGATCCTGACGGTCGGATGAACCCGCGCAAGGTGCTCCCGTCGGGCAGCAAGTGCGGCGAGCTGATCTTCTCCCCCGACGATCTCCCCGAGGGCACGTGGATCTAGCCCCGGAGACCCCGACCAACCGCGTCGAGCTGTGCCGCACACTTCGGGCGGCGAGCGGCACCGCGCGCTCCGTCCGGATCGCCGGCGGCGGCAGTGGCGGCCGCTACGGACGGCGCGGGCGGGCGGACGCCCAGGTCGTGGGCACAGACGGCTTCGACCGGATCATTGCCCACGAGCCCGCCGATCTTGTCGTCACCGTGGAGGCCGGGGTTCCGGTCGCGCGCCTCCAGGACGAGCTTGCCCGGCACGGACAGACATGGATTCAGGCACCCGCGGTCCCGGGAGCGACCGTCGGCGGGCTGCTGTCGCGCGCGGCCAGCGGGCATCGTCGGCTCCGGTACGGCGCGCTGCGCGATTCGGTCCTGCAGGTCGTGTTGGCAACGGGCGACGGGCGCCTCGTGTCCGCCGGCGGCAAGACCGTCAAAGGGGTTGCCGGCTACGACATACCGCGACTCGTCGTCGGATCGCACGGGGCCCTTGGCGTCATCGTCGAGGTGACCCTCAAACTGTGGCCCCTGCCCGTGAGCTCGGCGTGGTGCACCGCCCATGGCGGGACCGCCGAACTCGCCGACGTCGGGGAGGCGGTGCGACGGTCGGTCCACCAGCCGGGAGCGGTGCTGCTCGGCCCGGACCGTCTGGATGTCGAGCTCATCGGACCGACGGCGGATCTCGCCCCACCGGCGGGGATGGCCCGCGGCGCGGCGCCCCCGGTGTTCGCCGCGGACGGGCTGCTCGAGGTGGGAGTTCCTCCGGCGGCACTCCCGGCGTTCGCGGCCCGGATCGCCCGGCGGGACTACGACTTCCAGGCGCAACTCGGCGTCGGTACCTGCCTGGTGGCGATCGATGACCGGGACCAGCGTGACGAGATCCGCACCCTCGCCATCACGGCCGGCGGGCACGCGGTGCTCATCGACGGGCCCGACGAGCTGCGGGACGACCCGTGGGGCCCACCGCCCGCAGGGCTCGACATCATGCGCCGGCTCAAGGCCGCTTTCGATCCGGCGGGGATCCTCAACCGCGGCCAGTTCATCGGCGACCCGATAGGCACCCCATGAGTGACGACGAGCTGCGCCCGCCGCCGATCCGCCCGGCAAACTGGCTGCCGGGCACCGAGGCGCCGGCCGACGCCGACATCGTGTCGTGCGTGTCGTGTGGCCTGTGCCTGCCCCATTGTCCGACATTCCGGCTGACCGGACGCGAGACCGCGTCGCCCCGGGGACGGATCGCCGCGATGCGGGCGGTCGCCGAGGGCCAGGCCACCGTCGACGACACCTTCCGCACCATGATGGACGAGTGCCTGGCGTGCCGTGCGTGCGAGACGGCCTGCCCCAGCGGGGTGCCCTTCGGCCGGATGATCGAAGCCGCGCGCGCCCAGGTCGAGGCGACCCGGCCCGCGACCCAGCGCGGACCGCGGGCCCTCGGTCTGCGCGTCGTGCTCCCGCGACCGTGGGCGATCTACGCCGCGGGAGCGGGTCTCGGCATCGCCCAGGCCTTGCGCCTCGATCGCCTCGTCCCGGAGGCGACGCGGGCGACGGCGCCCCGCGTGTCCCTGTGGCGGCTGCTGCGTCCGCTCCCCCGCGAGATGGGGTCCGGGCCGACCGCGTCGTTGCTGTGCGGCTGCGTGATGGATGTCGCCTTCCGCGACGTCCAGCGCGACACGATGCACGCCGTTGCCGGTGCCGGCTACCGCGCGGTGCGCGGGCGGTCGGGAGGATGCTGCGGCGCATTGGCGATGCACTACGGCTACCCCGACGCGGCGCGCCGCATGGCCCGGCAGCGGATCGCGGAGTTCGAGGACGCGGACGTCGTGGTCGTGAACTCTGCCGGGTGCAGCAACCATATGAAGAGCTGGGGTCATCTGCTCGCCGACGATCCCGCGTGGGCGGCGCGTGCGGCGGCCGTGGCCGCGCGGGTGCGCGATCTGCTGGAGCTCGAGGTCACCCCGCGCGCGCGTGACCTCGGTCCGGTGGCATGCCACGACGCCTGTCACCACGTCAACGGGCAATCGCTCGGCCCGGACCTGCGCCGGGTCGTCCGCGCAGCCGGTGGCACCCCGGTCGAAGTGCCCGGGGGCGGCCGGTGCTGCGGGGCCGCCGGGCTCTACGCGGTCTTCCAGCCCGAGCTCTCGGCCGAGCTCCGCCGCCAGAAGGCCGAGGCCATCGTCGCGACCGGGGCACCGGTGGTCGCCGTCGCCAATCCGGGATGCGCCATCCAGATCGCCGCGGGGCTGCGTGAGCTCGACGCACGAATCCGCGTCGTCCACCCCGCCCGGATGATCCGCTAGCCGCGCGCCGGGTCGCGGCGGCGTGCCGCGCGCGCGGCCGCCAGCTGGTCGGACACGATGTCGGCCATCTGCGCGCGATCGACGGCCTTGCGCAGCCGCAGGCGGGCCCGGTCAAGACGGGCCTGCCCATCCTCGTCCAGCTCGCCCGCAAGGTCGAGCTCGACCAGCGCGTCAACCGTGCGGGCCAGGTGCCGGACGCGATCCCAGAGCGCGTCGGCTACGGCTTCGGATCCGTTGGACTCGGGCATCGACCCAAATATAGGCCGGGTCGGCGGCATTGTGGGCGGGACGTCAGCCCTCGGACGGCGGAGGCGACGCGCCACCCGTGGCGGCCCCGCCGGCGCGGGGCGCGCGACGACGTCGGCGGCGGCGGCGGCGTGCGGACGGCGCGGCGGCAGTCTCCGGTGGTGGTCCCGACGGGGCGGATCCGTTGTCGGTCGCGTCGGCAGCGGCCGGCGTACTGTCGGTGGCCGGTGCGTGCAGGCGGCGCCGGCGGCGGCGGCGCGGCTTGCCCGCCTCGTCCGCGGCGCCCTCACGTCGGCGCTGGCCCTCACCCAGACCGATGTCCTCGGCCGTGGGAAGACGTGGGAAGCGGGTGCGCAACGCGTTCCAGCCGCGCCGGGTCAGCAGCGCCTTCGGCTGGGTGGCACCCACCGCCGCGCGCAGCGCGCGCCGTGCATCGGGGGTGGTGAAGTCGATCGAATCGAGGAGTCCGCGCAGATGGGCCCAGCCGCCAGCCGCCGCGGCGGCGCGGGCGGCCAGACGCACGTGCTCCGGGCGGGTCGGCACGTCCCCCGGGCCCAACACCACCGTCAGGCGGGCGATCTGACCGAGCCGCAGGGCGGCGATTGCCTCGTCACCCGGAGGGATCGGGTCGGGCGGAGGACCGCCCGCGGCCCGAAGCCACCCGGCGATCAGGTTGATTTCGCCGCCGGCGGAGATGAGGTGGCGCGCCTCCCAGCCCGCGATCCGGGCGGCCTCCTGATTGCGTCCGGGACGATGGGCTTCGGCGAGACCCCGCGAGACATCCCACGCCCACGCCGGCGCCCACGACGACGCCTCGTCGAGGGCCGACCAGCGGCGGCGGCGGTCCCCGGAACGCCCGAGCTGCTCGAGCGCGGTCAGACGGTCCCACTTCCCGGCATGGTCGGCGTGGTACCAGAGCGCCCGCAGGCGCTCGCGGGCGGTCATCCGCAGGTTGTCGAGCACCTTGCGCGGCGCGTCGTCGGTGAGCCACATCCGTAAATCGGGCTGCACGACGAGCGCCATCGCCCACTCGCGCCACATCGGCTGGTCCGCGCCGTCCCGTGCGTTGCGCGCCAGGACGCCGGTCAGGCCCCACCAGGCAAGCGCCCCCTCGGGAGGGATCCCCGCCGCGACGCGCTCGGCGACCTCGACGCAGGTCGCATCGTCGAGTGCCGCCTCGATCCACTCCTCGATGAGGATGCCGTGCAGCTTGGTCGTGTCGGCCTCGCGCCAACCACCGTCGCGGAAGCCCGCGGCGATCTGCGTCGGGTCCGCTCCCGGGTTGACCAGCTCGGAGACGTGATCGGACTGTGCCGCCAGCAGCCGTGCGGCCTGGGCCAGTTTGCCGCGCTCGTCGCCGGCGTCCGGCGGCCCCGCGACGCGGCCGAGCGGCTTGTACCACCCGACCCCGAACACGTCGTGGCTCGTTTTGACGCCCATGAGGTCGCCCTTGGGCAGGAACTCGACCGACACCGCTTCCTTGTCGGGGGCCGGACGCATGACCCGCCCGAGCCGCTGCACGAAGACCCGCTCGGACGTCGTCGGCGCCAGGTGCATCACCACCGATGCGCGCGTCTCGTCCCAGCCTTCGGTCAGCAGGTCGGCGTTACACAGGACGTCGATGTACCCGGCGCCGAACTTCTTCAGGATCATCTGAAGATCGCGGCCGGGCGTCTGGCCGGACACCGCCGCCGCCTTGACACCGCGGCTGGTGAGCTCGTCGGCGAGGTTGTGCGCCTGGGCGACTGTCGCGGTGTAGGCGACGCCGGCCAATCCGAGCGGCTGGAAGTGCTCGGTCCAGACTTCGGCGCAGGCGTGATGCCACAAGGCACGGTCGAGGGCTCGGCCAAGGCTGCCCTGGTCGAAGTCGCCACGCACACGCGCGACATCCGACAGATCCACGGCGCGTTCGACGCGCAGCGACCGCAGCGGGCACAGGATGCCGCGCTCGATTGCCGAGGCGCGGTCCAGCGTCGTCGCGACCGGGCCGAAGATCTGTTCGACGTGGCCGGTCGTGGTCGCGCCGGTGGCGGTGAAGCCCACGACCACGGCATTGGCGGCCCGGTCGAGCATGAGCCGCGTCTGCGCGCCGAGCGCGGTATGCGCCTCGTCGCACACGAGCAACGTCAGATCGTCCCAGTTGATCCGATCGGCATGCCGCAGTGCCGCCTGGTAGGTGCAGATCGCCACCCCCGGCTCACCGATCGCGTCGGGACCCTCGTCGTGCACGTGGACCGACGGGAAGTGTCGGACGAACCCGTCGACGGTCTGCTCGGAGAGGTTGCGGCGCGGCACGAGCACGCAGGCGGAGCCGCCCAGCGCGGACACGAGCGCGCAGAACATGACGGTCTTGCCCGACCCGGTCGGCGCATCGACCCAGGTCCGGCGGACGCCGTGGGCCAGACGCGAGGCCAGATCGTCGAGCGCCTCGATCTGATGCGGGCGCAAGGTGACGTCCGGCCAGACGCCGGCCGGATCCTCGAGGGCAGCGGCGAGCGCGTCTGCGGGCGATAGCGCGGTGCTCGTGTGTTCGGTGGGACGCAGGCTGACTGGCATCCAGAGTCAGGGCTAGCCGCTGTGCGGACACGCGGCGAAGCAAGGTGACCAAGCTAGGCGAGGGAGCAGGCCTCCGGCTGCGTGACACCGGGCGCTCAGGTCAGTTCAGCACGGAGCGACCGCGTCACATCTGCAACCGCGGGCAGGTTACCACGAATTTGGTCGGCGCAACGGACGCGCCCCGTGCGGACGATCGCCGCCCCCGGCGTCGGTACCATCACCGATCATGCAGGCACCCCGGAATCCGCCGCGATGAAGATGCCCCGACCGTCATGGCGCCCGACGACCGGCCAACTGACGACGGCGGCCGTCGCCGTGGTGTTCCTGCTGGTCGGGTTTTGGATCGGATGGCAGCACCGGTCGACGACGAACCCGCAGACGATCACTCCCACGGTGCCGCGCAACATGCGCACCAAAGCGGTCGTGATCGTTCCGTCCACCGGATCCACGGCCTCCGGGACCGCGCCATCGACCACGGCGACCACCACCACTCCCACCCCGGCCACCGTCCTCGTGCCACGGGCAAAGGTCAACGTCGCGGTCCTGAACGCCGGCGGCAGGGCGGGTGCCGCCGTGCAGGTGGCGGTCACGCTGGTGCGTCTCGGCTATCCGACCCCCTACACAGGCAATGTCACGCTCCCCGCGGGCCTCGTCCCGACGGGAACCAGCGCAGCGGCTCCCGCCCCGGCGGCGACCAGCCATACGGGGTCGGTACCCGCGCCGGCCGGGACCGGGACCGCGACACGCACGACAACGGGAGCTGCCGTGGCGCTCCCGGAGATCGTCTACTACCGGACCGGCGGCCGTGGTCTCGCCGACCGCCTCGCCTCCGACCTCGGCGTCACGGCCACGGCGCCGATGCCGTCGTCGGGCGTCATCCAGGCCGCGGCACCGTCGGCGCAACTCGTGGTCGTCATCGGGGTCTGAACGCCGTGACCCCCCGCATCGGCATCCGACTCCCGCAGTACGGCGCATCGTGGGACCACATCCGCGCCACCGCGACGCTGCTGGAGGCCACGACGATCGATGCGCTCTGGGTCAACGATCACCTGCAGTCCCCGGGACGCGACAAGGCCGACGCGACGTTCGACGCCGTCACGACGCTGGCGGCGGTCGCCGCGTGCACCACGCGGGTACGTCTCGGCACGGCGGTGCTGGCGGCCGGCTACCGGCCCGCCGCGGTCGCGGCAAAACACCTCGCCGTGATCGACGCGATCTCGGGAGGGCGCACCGTCGTCGGGCTCGGCGCGGGTTCGGACCGCGACGAACATCGTGCGTTCGGGTTTCCGTTCGGCACCCCGGCCGAACGCACTGCGGCCGTGCGGGACACGCTGGCGACGTGGGAGGCGATGTGGTCGACGCCGGACGGTGCCTCGATCGCCGGTGTCATCGACGGCGCGCCCCTGCGGCCGCTCGTCCGACGGCCGCCCGTCTGGATCGCCGCTCACGGCCCGGTACTCCTCGGCCATGCCGGCCGTCACGCCGACGGGGTGATCGCGGCCTGGACCACCCCGCACGAGATCGCGGCGCGCATCGCGATCGCCGCCGAAGCCGCGGCGATGTCCGGACGTCCGACCCCGGCGGCGGCGCTCTACACGTTTTGCCTGATCGCTCCCTCCGCCACCGAGCGGGCCGCGTACGTCGCCGCGCAGGCCGCGCGTCTCGGGACGTCGCCGGACCGGTATCTGCGCTGGCTCGGGACAACCGGTCTCGTCGGTACGGCCGCGGAGGTCCGCGACCGCCTGGCCGACTATGCCGCCGCCGGCGTCACGGACGTGATCCTGGCACTGCCCGAACGCATCCCGCTCGAGGCCTTCGCGGCGGTCGCCGCCGCGCTGGCCCCCGCCGTCTCGCCGACGGCGATGTCGACCGATGCGGGCGTCAGCCCCCGGGCAAACCTCGTCCAACTGCTGGTCGGCCAGCACCGAGATGCCGGACGGGGCGACCGGACCGCGGCGATCGACCCGTCCGGGAGCTGGACCTACGACGAGCTCTGGGACGCCGCGGCGGCGGCGGGCGGGGCGCTTCGTGCCGAGGGGGTCCGCGCCGGCGAGCGCGTCGCGATCGCACTCCGCGACAGCCGGGCATGGCTGGCCGCCTTCCTCGGCACCGCGTGGATCGGCGCCGTCGCGGTCCCCGTCGACCCGTCGGGCCCGGCCGATCGCATCGCCATGGTCCTCGAGGACTGCGCGCCCCGTCTGACCGTGACCGAACCGGGCCTGGCGACCGGGCAGTGGCCGGCGGTACGCGCGGATGCCCTCATGGTCGCCGGACCGGCGTCGCCGGTCGTCGCCGTCCACCCCGACGATCTGGCCTACATGATCTATTCGTCCGGATCGACGGGACGCCCGAAGGGCGTGATGCATGCCCATCGCGACCTCGCCGCCGGCGTCGAGACCTACGCCCGCCACGTATTGGAGTTGGCTCCCGGCGACGTCTGCCTGTCGACGGCGAAGCTGTTCACCTCGCTCGGATTCGGCAACGGGTTCTTCCGCGTGCTGGGATCCGGCGCCACGTGCGTGTTGAGCCCGCACCGGACCAACCCGCGTACGGTCCTCGACCTCGTCGCCCGACACGGCGTGGACGTCCTGACCGGGGTGCCGACGTTCTGGGCGCAGCTGGTCGAGTACCTGCACCGGCACCCCGACCCGGACGCGCTGACGCGGCTGAGGGTCTGCGTGTCATCCGGCGACGGCCTGCCGCCCGGTGTCGCCGCGGACTTCGCCGCGATCTCCGCGACGCCGCTGCTCGAGGGACTCGGCTGCTCCGAGTGCTCGAACATCGTCATCTCGACGCGACCCGGTGATCACCATCCGGGCAGCATCGGGAGCGCCGTCCCGGGGGTCGAGATCTCGCTGCGTGACCCGGACGGCCGCGAGGTGCCGGACGGGACGCCGGGCCGATTGTGGATCCGGAGCCCCTCGAATACCTCCGGATACTGGCGACGGGCCGACGACACGCGTCTGCTGGTGGTCGGCGAGTGGATCAGGATGGGCGACGTCCTCGTGGCGGAGCACGGGCGCTTTCGCCACGTCGGGCGCGTCGACGACCTGTTCAAGGTGCACGCCCAGTGGGTCAGCCCGTCCGAGGTCGAGGCGTGCCTGCTGGAGGACCCGCGGGTCCGGGAGGCGGCTGTCGGCGGCGTTCCCGACGAACACGGGATGCTGCGAGTCGTTGCCTGGATCACCGTCGACGGAACACCGCCCGCCGGGCTCGCCGCCGAACTGCGGCGGCACGTTGCGCATCGGCTGGCCCCGTTCAAGGCCCCCCGTCAGGTGGTCGTGTGCGCCACACTGCCGCGCCTGCCCTCCGGCAAGCTCAACCGCCGGCTGCTGCGCGAGCAAGCGCGCGATCGCGACCTAGCCGGCGCCGCGGAGCCAGTCGATCAGCAGTCCGTTGACCGCGTCCGGGGCTTCCTGCTGCACCCAGTGGCTGACGCCCCCCAACCGCTCGACGCGCACCGGCCCCGCCACCTTCGCGACCGAGCGGTCCAACAGTCCGAGGCCCAGGTAGGCGTCGGCCTCGCCCCAGATGACCATCGTCGGCGTCGTGATCTCCGGCAGCTGCGGCGGCGGCCGCAGCCAGGCGGCCGCGGGCATGTTGGCGCGGTAGTAGTTCAAGGCGGCCGTCAGGGCACCGTCACGCGCAAACGCCTCAAGGTAGACACGAATGTCGTCCTCGGTGAACGTGCCCGGAGCCGCGTTCTCGAACACCATCTCGCGCAGGTTCCGGAAGTCGTCGTCGGAGAGCCAGCTCTCGGCGACGCCGGCGAACTGGAACAGCAGCATGTACCAGCTCTTGGCCCGCTGGGTCGCGTCGTCGCGTCGGGCCTCGGCGGAGGCCACCGGGTGCGGCGCATTGGCGATCACCAACGATCGCACGCGCCCGGGATGCAGCGCCGCGGTCGCCCACGCCAGGCCGCCGCCCCAGTCGTGTCCGACCAGGTGGACGCGGTCGTAGCCGAGCGCATCGATCAGCCCGACGACGTCACCGACGAGCGCGGGCACTGCGTACGCGGCGACGCCCGCCGGTCGGTCCGAGGCGCCATACCCGCGCAGGTCGGGGGCGATCGCCCGATACCCGGCGGCGGCAAGGGCGGGCAACTGATGACGCCATGAATACCCGAGCTCGGGAAACCCGTGCAGCAACAGCACGGGGTCGCCGTCGCCGTCGGACCTGATCGCGAGGCGGATGTCCCCGACTTTGACGCGCTCCATCAGCGATCCCCCGGTGTCGCGGCGGCCACGGCCGGTCAGGCGTGCGGCGGCGTGATGACGCCGGTCCCCGAGATGTGCGGAGCGGTCGTCCCGAAGTCTTCCTGGGACAACGCACGGATATCGGAGACCGCGTACCCGCCCGGATAGGGAACCCCGTTCCCGTTGAGCTCGACCGGGCGGATCCGCCCGGACACGAACTGCCCGTTCCCGCGGAGCGTCACCTGGAGCACCGCACTCTGCGACAGGACGCCACCGAGCCCGAACGCGCGATAGCCGACGAAGTTGCCCATGCTGTAGGCGATCAGGCGTCCGTGCCAGAACTGCATGCCGCGCAACACGTGCGGCCCGGACCCCACGATGAGATCTGCGCCGGCCTGAATGGCAGTGTGGGCGAACGCGAGCACGTCGCCGCGGTTCTCGCCGAGGTAGTACTCGGTCCCCGGACGGACATGCTGCGCGCCGACGCCTTCGGCGCCCGCGTGGACGTGCACGACGACAAGGTTCGCCTCACGGGCGGCCTTGCGCACGAGCGCGGCCACGCCCGACAGGCTCGTCGAGTTGTTGGCCCAGCTGTACGGCGCGAAGCCGAGGACCGCCACCGACACCCCGCCGACACGCTGGATGGCGATGGTCCCGGGGGGACCCGTGTAGAGGATCCCGACGCGCTTGAGCGCCCGTGCGGTGTTGACCTGGCCCGCGACGCCGAAGTCGTGCGAGTGGTTGTTGGCGCCGTTCATCACAGTGAAGCCGGCGCCTTTGAGGTTGCTCGCGAAGCTCGGGGGGCTACGGAACGCGAAACAGGTCGACGACGGACCGGGGCCGCACTTGGAGGTCCCGGTCGGGCCGGTCAGCGTGCCCTCGAGATTGCCCGTGATGACGTTGCCGACGAGGTCGCCCTTCACCGCCGAGAACAGGTAGCGACCGTTGGCGGGCGGCAGGCCCCAGGGTGGCGACCCCATCATCGTGTCGCCGACGGCGGAGATCGACACCTTGGCGGCGGCGGTGGTGGCGCTCAAGGGAGCGGCAGCGGTCGTGGACGACGTGCCGGTCGCCGGAGCGGTCGCGGTCGTCGCGGCCGATGTCGCGGCGCCGGATCCCGTGGTGGTCGTCGCCGTGTGGGAACTGCCGCCGGTGCCCCCGACCGCGGTCCAGACGACCAGCGCGAGCAGCAGAACGCCCGCCGCGACAAGCAGTGCGGACTGGCGACGGCGCTGCACGCGGCGCCGCTGGGCGGCACGGCGTCGCGCATCACGGTCTGGCGGCGGATTTGTCGACATGGCGCGAAGGCAGTCTACGCCCGGACGTACACGACCCGGACGTGCGCGAACATCACCACGGCAGCTTCACCGCCCCGGTCCCGGCCCGCAGCGAGACGGTAAAGAAGTCCTTTTCGCTGGCGCTGAGAAACCGCCCCGGGATCTGGTTCGGGTTCGGTGTCACCAGCGTGGGCAAGTGCGCCCCGGGCGCTCCGAAGGTCACCAGGATCGGCCAGTACGGGTTGATGTCCAGCTGCATCGCACGGACTGCGCCGGCGTGGATCAGGGCCGTGGCGATGCTGCTGACGCTCTGATTCGGGCCCGCGGCGTAGATCAGATTGCCGTGCTTGTCGATCCCGAGCGCGGAGCGCCACACGGCATACGCACCCTTCCAGGTCAGGCCCCAGTCGGAGAGGATGCCGGCGTACGGACTGACGCGGGACCCGGTGACCAGCATCCCGAGGTTCTGACGGGCGACGATGATGTTCGCGCCGGGACGAGCGCCCCCGGTCCAGCGGATGATGTCGACGGTGCCGTCCGTGTGCTCGACCATCGTCGCCTTGCCGTCGACCATGGCGTGGTACAGGGTCCCGTGGGCGTAGAAGCCCGCCGAATCGTCCTTTTCGTAGAAGCCCGAATTGAACGTCGCCACCAGGTTCCGGCGCCCGGTCAGCGGCACCTCGGTCGGCCCGACATTCCGGCCGCCCGACACCGGATTCTTGTAGCCGGGGTAGAGCCCGACCTCCGTTCGACCTTGGTTGAACCAGGCCAGGGTGACGCGGTCGCCGGCGTTGTCGGTGATCAGGCGCGTCAGCAGGACCGCCGGTGGCTGACCGGTCCACGGCGAGGGGTTCGTCCACGGCGGGACCGTCCGGGGATAGGCAACCATCGCGCGCACATGCGCGGGCCCCCCGGATCCGGTGATTGCGGCACCGGTGGAGGTCGTGCCGGTCGAGGTCGTTCCGGAGGTCGTCGTTCCGGCGGTCGTCGTTCCGCTGGTCGTGGTCCGGTGTGCATCGGCGGTCGAGGACCGGCCCGATGATCCGCGCCCGGCGAACGCCCACACGATCAGCGCAACCCCCAGCAGCCCCGCCACCGACAGCAGGACCACCTGGCGGCGCCGGCGGATCTGGCGGCGGCGCGCGGCACGGCGATCCCGTCGATTGTGTGGCGCCAACGGCTCAGGCATCGCGCGGCAGTGTAGTCATCACCAAGTGCATCGCCCAACCCTCTCGTGCGCCTAGACTGCCGCCGGATGGACACCGACGGCCTGCTCTCGCCCGCGTCGCCGCAGATCGAGTACCTGGTCCTCGATGCCGGCGGTGTGATCTTTCCTTCGGCCATGCCGCAGGTCATCGCCGAAGTCGCACGGCGGTCCCGGTGCGGCGAGGACCAGCTGTGGCAGTTCTTCAACGCACACCTGTACCAGGCCTTCTGGAGCGGCCGCCTCGACCTCGAGGGATTCTGGACGACGATCGCCGCCTTCGCCGGGGTGCCGGGTATCGGGCCCGACGGGTCCGTGACGATGCCGGTCCCCGCTCTTACCCCGCTGCCGCACGCGGCGGCCATCCGCGAATGGGCACGGCGGGTGCCGATGGCCATCCTGTCCAACCAGCGGGCCGAATGGCTCGTGCCGGCCCTCGAGCGCTCCGGTATGGCGTCGCTGTTCGACCCGGTCCTGATCTCGAGCGAGACCGGCCTGGTCAAGCCGGACCCCGTGGCGCTTGCACAGCTGACTGCGCTCGGCGTCTCGCCGGGCGCCGTGCTCTACGTCGACGACCGCGTTCCGGCGCTGGATGCCGCCCGGTCATTGGGTGTCGCGACGATCGCGGCCGACGCGGACGGCAGCTGGGTGGCGGCCGTCGACGCCAGGCTCGGCAGTCGCTCATGAAGACGGGACCGGCTACATCACGACGCCGCCATTGACCGACAGCACCTGCCCGGTGATGAAACCGGCCGCCGGCGACGCCATGAAGGCAACGGCCTCGGCGATCTCCTCGGGAAGGGCGGCCCGCCGCATCGGCGCCGCGCGGATCGCGCCTTCGACGATCTTCGCGCCGATCGGGTCCTCGGACAGCCGGTCCTGAAACCCGGTCTGGGTCACCGCCGGCGAGACGCAGTTGACGCGGATGCCGTCGCGGGCCACCTCGCGCGCCAGCGATTTCGAGAATGCCACCACGGCGGCCTTGGCGCCGGCGTACACCGATTCCCCCCAGCCGCCGACCCGCGCGGTGTCGGATGCGATCGAGACGATGGCGGCGCCCTCGGGCGCCTCGCGCAGGAGCGGCAGGGCCGCGTATGTGCCCGCGACGACGCCGAGGTAGTTGATGTCGATGATGCGGCGCCAATCGGCCGGATCGGAGTCCGCAAACAGGCCGGGGCGATCCCACCCGGCGTTGTTGACGAGAATGTCCAGTCGCCCGTACCGCTGGCGCACGGCCTCGATCGCGGCCTCGTGATCCTCGAGGCGCGTCACGTCCTGGATCAACGCCATCGCATCGGCGCCAAAGCGCGCCGCCACCGCCAGGACAGCCGGGTCACGATCGGTCACGACGATGGTGGCACCACGTTCGGAAAGCACCCGGCCGATCTGCTGCCCCATGCCCCCGGCGCCGCCAGTGACGAGCGCGACCCGACCGTCGAGTCGCGAAAGGGCGCTCATGCCACACCCGCCGCGAACCGCATAAAGGTGCCCTGCGAACTGGCGACCAACCGTCCGTCGGGCCCGTGGATGTCCGCGCGGGCGACGGCGATCCGGCGTCCCATGTCGATGACCGACCCGGTCCCGATCAGTTCACCCGGATTCCCGGGCGCCGTGAAGTTGGCCTTCATCTCGATTGTCGCGCAGCCTTCGTCGACCGGCATGCGCGCCAGCAGCGCAAGCGCCATCGCCGCGTCGAGCATGCCCGCGAGGATGCCGCCGTGGGCGGTCCCGTACAGCTGGGTGTGCTCCGATGTGATCTCGATCCGGAAGAGACTGCCGACGCTGTCGGCGCGCTCGACGCGCATGCCGACCAGCTCGTAATAGCCGCAGTGGTTCCACCGCTCCAGGATGGCGGGGTCGAGCGTGTCAGTGGCCATGGGTCACCTTCTGGTCGGCGGTGTTGAGCGCCTCACGGGCGCGGATGGTCAGTTCGGTTCGGTCGACTTTGCCGGATGCGGTCACGGGCAGCTCCACGTCGACGAGGATCGCCCGCGGGCGCTCGGGCGCCGGCAGGGCCGCGATGCGGTCGCGCAGACGCGCCTCGACCGTCGCCGGCGCGCCGGTCGCGGCAACCGCGCCCACGAGCCGCGTGACCCCGTCGCCGTCGACGACGGGCAGACAGAACGCGTCGCTGACGTCAGGGTCCTCGAGCAGGGCGTCGCGGACGCGGCCGGGATCGACCCACGACGCCCCGACCTTGATGCGATCGCCGACACGTCCGAGGATCCGGACACCGCCCTCGTCATCGAACGCCACCAGATCGCCCGTGTGCAGCCACCCCCCCTCCAGGGCCCGGGAAGACGCCTCGGGGTTCCCGTAGTAGCCCGACATCACGGTGGGGCCCGAGACCAGCAACTCGCCCGCGCCGGGCGGTGCCCCCTCGACGGGTGCGATGCGCAGACGATAGCCCGGGACGACCCAGCCGGTGCGCCCCGCCGCCGGGCTCCCGACGACGTCGGACGTATAGAGGTTGGTGGCTTCGGAGGACCCGAGCGAATTGACGATGCGCATCCCGGTCGTCTCGGCGACGGCTTCCCACACCCGCGCATCAAGAAGTTCGCCGGCCGCAACGGCCAGGCGCACACCGGCAAAGGCGGCCGGGTCGATCCGGCCCTCACGGGCATGACGCGCGACCCGTGCCCACCAGGTCGGCACTCCGGCGACGACGTTGACCCCGTAGTCACGACAGGCGATCTCGAGCCGTTCGGGGTCGCGCGCCTCGGATTCGAGCCACGCGGCGGCGCCCATCCCGATCGGGAAGTACATGCTCTTGCCGAGCCCGTAGCTGGTCGGAAGCGCCGCGACCGACCAGACGAGGTCGCCCGGCCGGAGCTTGAGGACGCGGCGACCGTACGTCGCGATGCACCCGGGAATGTCGCCATGCGCATGGACCGCCCACTTCGACGGTCCCGTCGATCCGGAGGTGAGCAGCATGTAGCACGGGTCATCGTCGGCCACCGGACAGATCCCCGGCTCCGACCCGGCGGCCGCCCCGGCAAGCCCATCGAGGGTCACCTGGTCGACGCCGCTCAGAATCTGCGGTCCGTCGGTGATCACCAACCGCGGCGTCGCCCGAGCGGCGACGTCGGCGAGACGGTCGCCGACGATGCCGACCCCCGCCAGCGCGACGACCGCACCGCACCGCACCGCACCGAGGAACGCGGCGATCCATGTCGGGGAGTCGGGTGCACGCAGCAGCACGATGTCGCCGCGTCCCACGCCCGTGGCGGCCAACCGCGAGGCCATTGCGGCGGTGTGTCGCCGAAGCTCGTCGACGCTCCACGATCCGGTCGACCACACCAGCGCCGGTTGCCGTCCGGCGTCGGGATTCGGGACCTCGAGGAGGATCGCGGCAAGGTTGCGCGTGGCGCTGCGGCGGCGATCGGCATCCGGTTCTGCCCGCATAAGCGGAGAAACGGCGGCGCGGTCCACCGCATCGGGGTACGACGATCCAGCCGGCACGCAGGTCCTCCTTGTGGCGGCAAGCGTAAGTCGCGCCGTCCTCGGCGCCATCCGGCGGCCGGCGCGACTTGGGTCCGGGAATCCCCGGACCCCGGATCCGGAGCCGCCGCCGACGGCGCGAGGCTGGACGCGTCCGCGCCGACCGCTTAGATTGCTCGCAACAGGTCGCACCATCCTGCGGACTGCGTGTCCCACCCCTCGGATTCAGGACCCCGCCATGGCAGATTCCGTCGCCGTCGACGTACCCACCGGCGCACCTCCCGGCGCACCCCCGGGACCACCTCCGGCCGTTCCCGATTTCCAGATCGTCCCGGTCAAGCTGCTGCCGATCGTCGGCGTCGTGGTGATCGGGCTGATCGCCGCGATCGCCAGCAACAACCTCTGGGCGCTGGTGTTCTTCCACGTCGTCGGTGGCGGGCTGTGGACGGCGATCGACCTGTTCGTGGGCTTCGTCGTCGGGCCAATCCTCGGCAGCCTGTCGATCCCGGCGCGTATCGAGTTCTCGACACGATTCATGCCGAAGATGCTGCTCATCATGCCGACCCTCGTGACGATGACGCTCGCATCGGGTTGGCAGCTTGCGCGGCACCTCGGGAATCTCGACGCCAGCTCGCCCAACCACGCCTGGCTCGTGGCCTCGTTCATCGTGGTCGGGCGTGATGGCGACGATCGCCATCGGCCTGCTCGAACCGGCCAACCTGGCGGTGCTGTTCGAACTCAAGAAGCCCCACCCGAACGGCATGCGCATCCAACGGCTGATGCGGGTGTTCATCTACACGGCCGGCATCACGGGCGTGATGCAGGTGGCGACCCTCATCATCATGACGCGGGTGGCGTCCCAATGAGCACGCACGCGGCCCCGCCGGAACGCAAGTTTCCGCCCATCGACAAGCTCGCCGACGTCGCGTTGGTGCTCGTGATCATCGGCGGCATCTACATGGCCTCGAACCTGCCCGGGTCGATTTCGCTCGTGCCGGCCTGGGTCCTTGCCGGTATCGCGGCGCTTGTCCTCGTCGTCGACGTCATCCTGCTGGTCCGCATCAAGGACTTCGCCTGGGCATCCTTCCGGCGGGTCGCCGGCTGGGCACTCGTGGCCTACGCCGTCATCGCGGGCATGATCGGGTACGCATTCGTCTACGACGGAACCCGCGGCCAGGCCCTCGGCCTGCTGATCGCGATGCTCGCGATCTTCGCCGTGATCGTGCCGCTGCTGCTCGGATTCACGGTCGCCCGCTACCAGGACACCGACGCACGGCGCGCGCCTCGGCGTAGAGCCTCGGCACCCGGCAGCCCACCAGTGACGCGCGTGCCGAGTGCCTGCGCTGCTGGCGGGATACGGGACACCCCGGGCGCCGCCCGCGGACGGCGCTGATCGAACCTGCGATCGCAGGCGCGACACCACCGCGGGCAGCCCGATCTCGGACGGCCCCGGGCCGATCGTTCCGCCTCGTCTAGACCTGTGCAGATCGCCCGCGTCACGACGCCACCCCGCAAACCGGATCGCGTCCGGCGCCTGGCGCGCGCGCCGGACGCGACCCCATGCGCGTGGCGGCGTCTGTACCGCGCGGACACCGTGCAGCGCTGCGGATAGCCGCTGCGTGACTGCTGAGATCGCCCCCGGGACGCCGGGGGGCGGCACCGCACGTCCTGCTTGCCGCCGCGCTGACCGGCGCCGCATGGCTCGTGCTCGGAGTCGCAGCGGCCCTCCTGCTCGCCGGCGTCATCGCCATGACCGCGGCCGCTCGCGGGATCACCGCGCATCCGCTCACCGTTTGTCGCCCTCGCGGCGGCACTCGTCGATCAACATCGGCGACGATGACGGCGCTCGCGATCGTCGCCGCCGCCCTGCCGTCCCCGCGGCGCGTTCTCCACGACGGCGCTCTGCATCCTGGCGATCCCGCGTGGCCGCCGGACTGGTCGTGCTGGGCACGCTCCGGCGGTCGGCGCGCAGGCGACGCCCCCGGATCGCCGGGATGGGGCGATCTACTTCATGTGGTCGGTGCTCGGCCTCTACGTCATCGCAGGCGCCGTGCCTCATGCTCCAGAGGGATCGTACTTCGGGTTCGCCTGGGCGATGAGCGGCGATGCCACCAGCCATATTTCGATCGCGCGCAGCATCGTCGTCCACCACGGGCTGACGCTCCACCAGATCCGCAGCTACCCGCCGGTGGCCGACTTGGTACTCGCGCTCGTCTCGGGCGCGGCGGGGCGGCACGGGCTCTCGCCGGTCGCCTGCTCCAACATGACGGCCGCGCGCTCGCCGCCGTGATGGCGCTGATGACCTGCGGTGTCGCTCTCCTGCTCGCGGGCTGCGTCTGGCACATGGTCGATGCATCGGACGCGCGACAGAACGCGCTCGGGCGGTGGTGTACGTCGTGATGTTCGCGGCGGCCGCGTCGGCCGTGACCGAGGCGGGCATGGGCATCGGCATCTTCGGCGGCTACCTGTCCGGCGTCGGGGGGGTACTCCTCGAGCTTGCGACGCTCGTGCTCGCGATCGCGACCATGTTGGAGCCCCGGCCGATCACCCTCGTACTCGCGTTCGGTGCTGCGGCACTGACGCTGATGACGTGGGTCATCATCGGCATCATCGTGATGAGCGTCGTGGCGGTCGCGACGCGGCGCCTGCTCCTGGCATACGCGCGGCGACGATGGCGGCGGGCGCTCACCGGCAGACACGGGCCGCCCTCATCGGCGTCATCGGCGGCATGGTGGTCGTGGCGGTGGGGGTCGCGGCGACGGCCCACATCACTCGCGTGCGGCGCTCGTCCAGCCGGGCGGGTTCCCCTACGTCGTGCCATGGGTGCTCGTGCCGTTTGTCGGGGCCGCCGTCATCGGCGTCGGCGCTCACCGTTCGAGGACCGGCGAAGTGGGTCTTCGGTACCGCTGCCGTCATCGGCGTCGCGACGCTGCTGACGTGGGCCATCCTGACGGCGGCCTCCGGGCGCCCGGGACTGTCGCCGCTACTACGAGCTCAAGATCCTCTGGCTCCAGGCTGCCGCCCTGCTCTGGGTCCCGCTCGCGCTCATCCTGCTCGTCGTGCTTCGGTACCGGACCGCGTCGCCGCGTCAGTGGTTTCCGACGCTTGCCGGGACGTCGCGGCCGGTGGTCGCCGTCGTGGTCAGCTACAACCACGTCCAGGTCTCATCGTCCCGCGACTTCAATCCGCTGACCTGGATATATTCCGGCGGAGCACTGCTCGAACCAGCATCGGCTTGCGCAGGTCTTCGACACTCTCGGGCTCTGGGCACCCGGTGGTCGTTCTGGGACGGTCGCCGCGGATCGGATTCCTCGGCGGTCCTGAATCTCGTGTCCGTGCAACTGTTCGCCGCGGAGACGGACGCGGCCAGGCGGTTGTCACCGATCCAGCATACGACCTGCCCGAGACCGCCGCCGTGCTCGCATTCCGACGGTGGGCGGTTTCGCGATACCCAGCGGTTGCAAGAGGACGGCCCGGTGACGGTCCTCTGTGAACTGCTCGCCAAGGTGCCGCAAGTTGTCGTCGTCACCGCCCAATCCGACTTGCCGGCGAAGCTCGCGTCAGTCCTGCCCCGCCGACGCCGGGCGGGTTGTGCTGTTCGCGCGGGCATCCTGACGGCCGTCCAGCACGCGTCGCGACCGCGAGGCGCGTCACCGGCTGACGATGGGATCTGGCGTAGGAGGCTCTGGCAGGGCGGTGGCGACCTTGCGCGGCAGGGTGTCGAAGTCCTCCTGCCGGGTCGCGAGCTTCTGTGCGAGGCGCACGTCGCGGGTGATCTGCCCGCTCGCGGAGCGTCGAAATCGTGCAGTCAGCACTCGGTCGACGAACGGGCGACCTCAGGTCCGCGATCGCACCGCCCCTCTCGACGGGAGAGGTGGAACATGGCTTGCTGACCGCATGAACATGTCTTCCCGCCGCGCCCAAGGCCTCCACGTTCGCCGTCGCTGGTCGTCAGGGGATCCCGTAGCACCACTGCAGCCCGACCGCCATTCCGGCCGGGGGAACGCACCCGCGGACGTGCCCGTCAACGATGTCACGCCGGTAACCTCCACCTCCGCACGTGCGATCCAACTCGCCTGCGCCCGGATGACGCCGGAGAGGTAGCGACGCCAATGGCTCAATCGACACCCGGGACCCTGGGTTCGTCGCAGGCGTGGCGCACAGCCGTGACCGCCTGGGTCGTGTCCCGCATCGTCATCGCCGTGGCCGCGATCGTCGGGTCGGTCGCGTTGGGGCGTCCGCCGGGGTCGACGATAGATCCCGGCGTACCGCATGCGGTGTCGTTTCTCGGCTCGTGGGACAGCGTCTGGTACCTCGACATCGCGCGGTACGGATACGCGCCGGGCGTCGACCAACCTCGCCCACTTCACGAATTCGCCTTCTTCCCGGCCCTGCCAATGATCATGCGCATCGGGATCTGGACCGGCACGAGCCCGTTCGCGTGGGGCCTGGCCGCGAACAACCTCGGGTTCCTGGCGGGCCTCGTCGCGATCGGTGGCATCGTAGGCGACCGCTGGGGCGAACGCCTCGCGAGGGCGGGCCGTGTGGGTCACCGCCTTGGCACCGCCCGCGGTCTACAGCGGCCTTGCGTACACGGACGGGTGCTCTTCGGCATCGCGGCATGCGCTGCCTATGCCGCCCTGCGCAACCACTGGCTGGTCGCGGGTCTGCTCGCCGGCGCCGCGGTGCTCGTGCGCCCGCAGGGGGCGCTCGTCGTACTGCTGCTGGTCATGCTGGCGTGGACGATCGCGGCCCCGGGACCCCGCACGCGTATTGCGCGGACCGCCGCCGCGGTCGTTCCGGGGGCCGTCGTCCTGTTCGGGTTCCTGTGGTGGATGCAGTCCGCCCGAGGATCGTGGACCCTGCCCTTCCGTGCCCAGCGCGCATGGGGGCGGACATCCCCGGGAGTCGCATCGCTCAGGGGGATTTGGACGCAGACGTCGGCCATCGTCGACTATCCGTTCACGTCCGACCATCGGGCGCTGCGGGAAGCGTGCTACCTCTGCAGTCCGGTGGGATGGTCCGGACCCGTCCGGGATCTGACGGCCGTCGTCGTGATGCTCGCGCTAATCGTGGCGCTGGCGCACTTTCTCGGCACATGGCGGAGCCCGTGGGTCGTCTACGCCGCAGCTTGCCGTCCTGACGCCGCTGCAGACAGGCAACTTCAACAGCATGGCGAGGTTCGGCCTGCTGGCATTCCCCCTCGCTTGGCCGGTGGCGGCGTGGGTCGAGCAGGGCGGCGTTCCGACGCATCCGATGGGCCGGAGCCGCCGCGATCGGCCTCATGGTCGCCCTGACGCTGCAGATCCACGTGGTCGCCCCATGACCACGCTTCCGCCTCGGCGTTCGTCCCCGGATCTGCCACCATGGCCCCGCTGCCAGCGTCCCGGCCGCGACGCCCACACCCACCGCACACGACACTCGTGACCTCCGACATCCGCCGGGATCACGGCTCCTGTTCCAGCGTGCATTCGAGCCGTCGTCCGGAGCGGCGCCGATGAACGGCGTCGCTCGTCCGCAGGAACGGCGCGCGCGTGGATGCTCGCGTGGGCAGGCGCGGCCATCGCGGCGATCGCGTTGATCGTCGCGCAATACCGCAACATCCTCCACGCGCGGCTCGGACCCGATTTCGCCGTCTACTACGACGCCGCAGCGCGGATCGCCCACGGCAGTTCGCCCTACACGCGTCGCCAAGTTCGTCTACACGCCGGCCGTGGCGATCGTCCTCCGCCCGCTGGTCGCGACCGACGTCCATCACGCCTTCCGGATCTGGACAGTCGCGAACCTCGTGTTCATCGGGGTGGCGATCGCGCATTCCTGGCCAGCCAGCCGCGCTCGTCCGCCCGCTGGCATGGCCCAATGCTGCTGGTGATCTGCGCCGGCAGCGCCGCGTACTTCTGGCCGCTCAAGGTGGCGATCCTGCTCGGCCAGACCGATCCCCTCGTCACAATGGTGCTGATGGGTGCGATGTGGGCCGGGTCCCGGGGGTATTCGGGCACCCGCGGGGCACTCGTCAGCGCCGCCGGTCTGATCAAGGTGTGGCCGTGGGCCCTCCTCGCGGTCGTCGCACAAACGGGCCTGCGTGCCCGTCGGCGGTTCATCCTCGGCTCCGCGCTGGTCGCGCTGGTCGCGCCGTTGAGTGCCCTGCTGTGGGGTGGTCATGGCCTCTGGGGGTTGTGGCACAACGCGTTCGACGCACGGTCCCAGCACCAGGTCAGCCGATCGCTGTGGGGCACTGCCGACCTGCTGTTCACGCGGACCGGCTTCGCCCAGCCACTGACCGTGTCGGGCGGCCTTCGGGTTGGATTCGATCTCGTGATGTTGGCGTGGGTTGTGGCGCTCGCGGTGAGTGCGTTACGGACGCCCGACGACTCCGGTCTGTGTCTGTGGAACCTGATGGGCTGTCTGGTCCTTCTGCTCCCGGTGTGCCACACGGCCTACAGCCTCTACCTACTGCCGCTTGTGTGGATCTGGGTCGCTCGCGCACTGCGCGGTGGCGCCGGACGCGGCATCACTCTCGGCGTGGCCACGGTGCTCGTACTGTGGTGGCTCGTGATGACCCAGACGTGGCCTGACAACGAGTCGTCATCCGCGATCTCATCGATCAGATACTCCGTGGACTTCTTCGCCGATCTGATCGCGTTGACGGCCTCGGCGGGCGGCGCGTTCGCGCTCGCCCGCCGTGGTCCGGCCGCGGAGCGCTGACGCGCACCCACGCGGGGGATCCCACGCCCGCGCGCGGGCGCAACGTCGAATCAGTGACTCCAGACCGGACGGAGCACCGCGCGTCCGATGCAGTGGAAGATCGCGTTGAAGGCAATCTGCGTCGCGTTCGCGGACGCATCTGGGCCGAGCGTCGCAACGTCGAGGGCGTGGACGGCAAAGAGGTATCGGTGCGGGCGATCGCCGGGTGGTGGCGCCGCGCCGCCAAAGCCGACCGTTCCGTAGTCGTTCTTGACGTGGAATGCGCCGGATGGCAGACCCGAGCCGTCGGCCGCTCCCGCGCCCTGCGCAAGCTCGGTCACCGACGCGGGAATGTCGACGGCGGACCAGTGCCAGAAACCGGACTCGGTCGGCGCGTCAGGGTCGAAACAGGTCACCAGATAACTCTCGGTGCCCGACGGTGCACCCGACCACCGAAGATGCGGCGAGCGGTTTCCTCCGCCGAGACTGTCGAGAACGAAGGTGATCGGCAGCATCGCGCCGTCCTCGATTCGTTGCTCAAGCATAAAGGCCGGCACCGGGAAAGGTAGTCGTAGGGGTCTGGGGCAACTGGGCGCTCAATGGACATCGGCATCCTCCCGCGCGAGTCATGGGCCCGGTAGGGCCCGGTAGTCGATCAAAGCACTCGTGCGGGCCGTGTCTGCGCGTACCCACCTCCCGTCAGCGGGCGGACGAAGGGCGTCCATGTTGAGCCGCCAATGATCGAGCGTCATCGGCGTATCCGCAATCGCCATCTGCGCTACTACCCCGTCGAGCAGCGCAGCGCGGGCGGCGGCGTCCGGCAACCTGGCGAGGTGGCTTCTCAGGTCGACGTCCCAGATGTTCCCGCATCCGGGCCACGTCCGGCAGGTGGACCGGTGCCGCGGTGACCCAGGTTGCCACGTCGGTGAATCCCGCCGCGCCCAGCTGACGTGCGGCCTCCGGCACACCCGCGTGTTCCGCGGACCCGGCCATCCGACGAGCGTCGCCAGCCGAGGATCCGCATCGGCCGCCGCCGCCACGTGCCGCTGCAGCTCGACCAGGTTCGGACCGCCGCCGCACTGGGCCGCCAACCGTCCTCCGGGAACGAGCGCTCGGTACAGCCCAGCGAACAGCGCCGCATGATCGTGGATGTGATGGAACACGGCACTCGAGAAGACGGCGTCCGCCACACCGTCGAAGCTTAGCGCGGCAAGGTCGCCGACATAGATCTCCACGCGGTCGCCGAACCGTGGCTCAAGGAGTGCACGCGCCCGGCTCACCATCTGCTGCGACGCATCGATCGCGATGACCCGTCCGTGCGGAACCCGCTCGAGCAGCTCGGCGGTCAGACCCCCGGCCCCGCAGCCGGCATCGAGGACGGTCTCATCGCCCCGGAGCTCGAGACGCTCCAAGACGGTCCGTCCCCATTCACGCTGCGGGTCGGCAAGGCGGTCGTACGCCTCGGCATTCCATTCGCGCTCATTTCCGGACACGGGCGCCTCCACTAACCGACTTCGTCGCCGCGGGCCCACTCGGGGCCGGCGGCGACATCATGTCAACCGGCTGCGACCGCGACACCCCCGACCCGTAGCGGCGTGTCACCCGGACGGAATCCGGCCGTATAGCCGATCAGTCCACTGACTTTCCCGCGAGCGATGCGACGGCGATCACCGCGGCAAGAACAAGCAGACTTTGGCTGGCCGCGAGTTCTGGCGGGCCCGGCGACGCTGTCCCGATGATCGGGACGCCGGCCCACGACGGCGTCACCTCACCGAACGGCGCGACGCACTGCCACAGGGTCGTGAGCAATCCCACCCGCATCCCCCCGCCGTCCAGGCCCGGCGTGCCGCCCGCGGCACCCCCCCCGACGGCACGCAACGATGCGGATCGGGCACACCGCGGGGCGAGCGGATACGGTCCCGCCCATGGGCTATCAGCGTGATGTCTCAGACTGGTGGCGGGACTTCGTGGCGGCACTGCCCGCACGGACCGCAAAGCTCGCGGTCGTCCGACGCGATGGCGCTGCCCACGTGGCGCCGGTCTGGGTGGACCTCGACGGCGATGACGTCGTCTTCATGACGTCCGCAGCGACGATCAAAGGCCGGGCGATCCTGCGTGATCCACGGGTGACCCTCTGCTGGGACGATGAGCGTCCACCATTTTCCTATGTGACCGTGTCGGGGATCGCGAGGACATCCACCGACGCACATGAGCTCCTGCGTTGGGGCACGCGCATCGGCGGACGCTACATGGGCGCCGCGCGGGCCGATGAGTACGGGCGCCGCAATGCCGTGCCGCCGGAGATGGTCGTGCGGGTCACCCCGGTACGGGTCGCCGGCGCCCGCGACGTCGCCGACTGACCGACCCGGCCGACGGTTCGATCCGTCACCGAGCAGCGGACGCGCCGGTACCCAACCCAGTGGCGCTTCCACGGCAACTGTCGTGGTCGGCACGTCGCCCATGCGGGCCAAATGCTCATCAGGAGGCGCTCACGAGCACGATGACGCCGGGCAACTACCGGTCGCCGCCGCGATTCCCATACTGAGCCTCGTAGAAGACCCGGTATTCGCCGGACTTAATCGGCTCCCACCAGCCGCGGTGGTCCTGGTACCAGGCCACGGTCGACGCCAGCCCGTCGCCGAACTCCACCGTCGGCTCCCAACCGAGACCGCGCAACCTCTCGGTCGCCAGCGCGTAGCGCCGATCGTGGCCGGGGCGGTCGGTGACGTGGCGGATCGGTTCCCGCGAGGCGCCCGTGTATTCCAGGATCCGCTCGGTGATCTCAAGGTTAGTGCGCTCGTTGCCGCCGCCCACGTTGTAGATCTCCCCCGCTGCCCCGTGGTCAAGCACCGCGAAGATCCCCGCGCAGTGATCATCGACATGGATCCAGTCGCGAACCTGCCGCCCATCGCCGTAGACCGGCAGTCCCTCGCCGTCCAGCGCGTTGGTTACAAACAGCGGAATCAGCTTCTCCGGGTACTGGCGCGGCCCGTAGGTATTCGAACCGCGCGTCACGACCACGTCCATCCCGTACGTCCGGTGCCAGGCGAGCGCCTGCAAGTCACCACCGGCCTTGCTCGCCGAGTAGGGGCTCGAGGGCTCGACCGGATCGGTCTCGCTGAACCGACCCTCGGCGATCGAGCCATAGACCTCGTCCGTGGACACCTGCACAAACCGCGCGACCCGCGCCCGGCGGGCCTGATCCAGGATGACCGCAGTGCCCACGACATCGGTCATCGGAAAGGTGGCCGGGTCCAGGATGCTGCGATCGACGTGGCTCTCGGCTGCCATGTTGACGACGACGTCGACGCCCTCGAGCGCACCGGCAACTTGGGCGGCGTCCGCAATGTCCGCATGCACAAAGCGGTAGCCCGCACAGTCGGCGACGTCGGCGACATTGGCCGGGTTCCCGGCATAGGTCAGCTTGTCGAGATTCGTCACGTCATGGCCACGCGCCAACGCCATCCGGACGAAGGCGGATCCAATGAACCCACACCCGCCCGTGACCAAGAGCCTCATACCGTCTCCTCGAGATCGTTCCCCAGCGCCTCGCGCCAGCTCCGCAGCCGGGGGGTACCTGGCCGGGTGACGGCGAGCACCGAGCGGGCCGGGCGCGGCGCCAAGCGCCCGAACTCGGCGGTAGAGACGTGCTCGACCCGGCAATCGATGCCGGCCTCGGCGAAGATCGCCTCGGCAAAGCCCGCCCACGTCACCGACCCGCCGCCGGTCGTGTGGTAGACGCCCGGCGGCAGGTCGATCAGGGCTTCCAGGGCCGGGGCGAGATCCCGCGTCCAGGTCGGCGAGCCCAGTTGGTCCGCCACCACCTGGACCACCTCGCGCTCAGTGCCCAGCCGGAGCATCGTGTCGACGAAATTTCCCCCGTGCGCCCCGTACAGCCAAGCAGTCCGGGCAATTCGGACGCCGCCCGGGTACTCCTCGAGCGAGGCAATCTCGCCGGCACGCTTTGTGCGCCCGTACGCGCCGATCGGCGAGGCCGGATCATCCTCAGTGTAGTCGCGGTCCGAAGTCCCATCGAACACATAGTCGGTCGACACGCACACCAGTGCCGCACCGGCCCGCGCAGCCGCGCGCGCGACGTTCCGGGCCCCGTCCGCATTGACCGCAGCGGCCGCGGCCTCGTTGGACTCCGCACGGTCGACATCGGTCCAGGCCGCGGCGTGAATGATGGCCGTAGGCGCGAACTCGGCCACGCGGATATCGATCGGTCCCGGCTTGCGGATGTCCACCTCGAGGTCGACGCCGGCGACCTCATGCCCTCGCGTCCGCAAATACGGGATCAGGTCGGATCCCAGCATGCCGGCGGCCCCGGTGACCAGAATGCGCATAGCCGCTAGAGCAAGCCGATCGACGAGGAGTCGCCGACCATAAATCGGTAGGCGCGCGGCTTGACCCGGAACGGGCAATCACCACGCCACGCCCGACCAGGCTGCTCTCGATACGGGCGTCGATGTCCTCGATGCGGCTGTCGTCAAGGAAGATGCTGTGCTCCACCTCGGCGCGCCGGATGTGTACGCCGGGCGAGATGGCCGAGTAGGGCCCCACGTAGGCGTCCTCCACCAGCGCACCGGAACCGATGATCGCCGGACCGCGCACGGAGGAGTTGATCACCCCCGCACCGGCCTCGATCACGACACGGCCTTCGATCGTCGAATTGCGGACGTCGCCCTCGTTCCGCGAGCTAAGAACGTCGAGGATCAGCCGGTTGGCCTCGAGGATGTCCTCGAGCCGCCCAGTGTCCTTCCACCAGCCCGTCACGATCGACGGATCGACGCGCTTGCCCTCGTCGATCAGGCGCTCGGATCGCGTCTGTGATTTCGAGCTCGCCGCGCGCCGACGGGCTGATCGCCTTCGCGGCGTCAATTATCGAGCGGGTGAACATATAGACGCCGACGAGAGCGAGGTCCGATTTCGGGTGGGGGGGCTTCTCTACCAAGCGCTCGACTCGTCCGTCGACGAGCTCGGCAACCCCGTATTCGCTGGGATTCGGGACGCGCTGGAGCAAGATCATGGCATCGGCGTCACCGGCGCGAAACTCGTCCACGAGTCCGCGAATCCCGTCGCGCAACAGGTTGTCACCGAGGTACATCACGAACGGCACCGTGCACCGAGGAAGTCTTCGGCGGTCAGCACCGCGTCGCCGGCCCAGAGGCGCTTCTTGCCGGATGAACGTTACCCGCAGACCGAATCGCGAGCCGTCTCCGACGGCTGCCTCGATCTCGGCATGTGTGTCACCGACGACGATCCCGACGTCCTCGATCCCCGCGTCTCGGAGGGACTCGAGCCCGTAGAACAGCACGGGCTTGTTGGCGACCGGAACCAGCTGCTTCGCGCGCTGGTGTGGGTTATCGGTCGCAGGCGTGTTCCGGCGCCGCCCGAGAGCACAAGGCCCTTGATCTGCGTATGCATGTCGGCTTAGGACGCTACACAACCACGTCGGACCTGACTCGGGCGCGGCCGCGGCCCAGGATTCGTAGCGCGGGCTCCTGGGGTCCCCGGGCGACGACGGCGATCAGCAGCGGTCGGCCAAGCGCGCAATCTGGCGAGGGGCGAGCGTCCACACACCGCACGGGACGGGGGAACGACGATGTCCCGAGCCCGGGCACTGGCCGAGGAAACGACCGCCACCGTCTGATCAACGACCCGATCGTCGCTACGTCGCGTTGATCCGAACCGCCGCACCGATCGCACACGTCGCGCACGGCCCGGACAGTGCTGCTACGCCCCGATCTGCCTGCCGAAGGAGCGACGCGATAGCGGGCAGTCGCGCAGGCCTGCGGCGACGTGGTCCAGCCGATCGATCCCCACCAGCGTCGTCTCGCAAGCGCCTTCGTACGCGCGATCCCTGGGCCGCTACGGGGAGCACCCAGACGAACGTCGTCGGTCCGACGTGTCGCGGCGAGCAGACGATCGCGCGCGGCGGAGCCGCCGGTGTCCGGGCAGCCGCGGTCCCGTCCTAGACGGACCTTGTGCCCATCCGCGCGACCATCACGAACTCGTTGTAGGTGAACACCCGTCCGGCGACCCTGGGAAACGGAAACGAGTAGGCCCGCTCGACTTCGGAACCGGTGGTCGCGACGATATCGATCAAGCCGTCGAAGTCGACGAAGCGCACGTGGGTCGCATCTGACCGGAATCCGGCCTCCTGGGGCGTGATCAGGACAAGACGCCCGCCGTCCTTCACGTATCGGCGGTACCCCGTCGATGATCGACTGCGCCGTCTTGCGGTCCATATGCTCGACGACATGGGCGAGCAAGATCGTGTCGAAACTCGCCAACACGGCATCCGGCGACGCGAGAAAGGCATCTGGGGTGTAGGCAACAAACCCCTTGGAGCGGGCCACCTCCACCGAGTGGACATTGTGATCGACGCCCACGGATGATCGAGCGAGAAATGCGAGGTTGAGTCCGACGCCGCAACCGACGTCCAGCGTCCGACCGAGATTCAGGCGCCGGATATTCCACCGGTACGGGGCCTGGACCGGCAACACCCTCTTCCACAGTGGCGAGGCGAGCCGAACCAGGCGCTCGGTGTAGTCAGCGTCTGCCGTCGGACCCGGATCGGAGGAAGACCGCGCATGATTGTCGCTCAGTTCGCACCCGCCCCAGTCTCCACGTGCGCGCTTCAGACCCGGCCGGAATTCCGGACCTTTGGGACCGCCATCAGAAGCTACCGGACGACGGCGCGACGGCCAAGCACCGGCTCGGCGCGTCCCGACCTAAGTCGCCGGCGATCACGAGAGTCTCTGTCCCGTCCCAAGGCCCACCCAAACCCGCCGCGCGCCAGCGCCATTAGGCCGGAGGCGGATATGCGACCACGCGAGCTGCCTGATTTGGGCACGCCGCGGCAACCGCCCCCGCGACACCGCGGTGCTGGTGACGACAACAGCCGAGCTTCGGGTTGCGAGGAACTGGCACAGCGTCGTGATCGGTACGCGGGAGTTGTAGGCATCTGCGGCCCAATTCCGGAATGCCAGTGCCGCCGGGCTGACCAGATAGCCTGAGTCGACACTTGCCAGGGGAACGCGCGAAGCGGCTGTCGTCGAGATGCCCGAGAAGATCTGCGCCGACCAAAAGTTGAGCAGCTGCTGTTCGGCTGGTGAGTCCGACGATCTCCACAGCACGACCGCGTGCCCCGTTTGGGCGAGGCGGAACATCTGGGCAAGTGTCGCCTGATCCGGCACATCCCCGCCGTTCCAGATCCATGCCAGCGGCTGTCGAACCGCGGATTGCGGTATCGCCACCTCATACGCCCCCAGGATCGCGACGGCGCACGCGACAGCACCTGCCGTGAGGCCGATGCGCAGCGTGCGGCTCCGCGTCGCGCGCAGGAGCAGCACACCGGCCAGAGCGAAGGGAACCCAGGACAGCGAGGCGACCTCGACCCAGATGAACTTCGACTGGTAGTACGCCGACATGCCCCCGTGCACCGGGGACAGCCGCAACAGCACGACCAGAAGCCCGGTCGAAATCCCCGCTGCGGTGGGCACAAGCCAGAGCCGCCACTCCGGGCGGCGCGCGCAAGCGAGGGCTCCAACGACACCACAAACGGTCAGGGCCGCAAGCAGACCCGACCGCACCGAGTACGCGCCACCGGGCCCGGCGAGGCCGGCCGCGAGCTGTCGATACGACACGATGGCGCCGATGAGAATCCCGACCGGTACGACCACGCCGACGGCCAGGCCCACGCGCGCCCACAGCGCAGGTCGCGTGCCGTCCGTGCGCGATCGGACGTCGCGCCAGACTTCGTAGGCTGCGATCAGCACGATTGGGCAGAGGGCGATGCCGACCAAGACCCAGCTGAAGAATGCAAGCAGCGTCCCGCTCGCCGCCAGAGCCAACGCCACGGGTGATCTGCGTTCGACTGCCTGCATCGCTGTCGCGAGCGCCGCGACCGAGAACAGGATCCCCGCCACCGCCGAGAGGAACCCTCCGTGCAGCGCTTCGACCATTATCAGCGGCGTGACGACGGTGGCTCCGGAAAGGATCATCAAGAGGTACGTCCCGAGACGCGCCTGCTGCACCGCCCCACGGCTCGCGCGGACCGCCACAACGACGCACGCCGCGAGTGACAGGAATATCGCCGCAAATAGGACGACGTATGTTGATGCGAAGGCCTGCAGGTCATGATGCAGCAACTGGCTCGGATCGAGACCTGTTCGCCCCGGGGCCGCCGAGAAGAGCGCGGCGAGCAGGTTCGCGACCGGAGGGTAGTGGTGCAGCTCCTCAGCCGTCAGCCCGTCATGGCTGATGATGGCGCGGGTGATGTACATGTGGTTGGCGGAGTCATTGCTCATCACCCACGCCACATCGAAGTACCTGCCTCGGGCCTCAACGGCAGCGTCGCCCACTGCGAAGATGGTGACGGCGGCGGCGGCGAATCTGAATTGCACGGACTTGCCGATTCTTCCGTGGCGGCCTCCGGCCCGAATTCGGCGCACGGCCTTGACGACGAGGACCGCAACGATCGGCGCGCCGAGAATCACCGGCGCCGTCACATCGAAGGATGTCGACGGCAACAAGCGGGCCGTCGCGATCGCCGCGACAAACAGGATCATCGTTTCGGTGATCACTGCACCAGGAATGGCGGCCACCGAAAGCAGCTCCCCAGGGCGACGCTCGAGCTCGTCCAGGAGCAGTCCGACACCAACGACAAACAGCAAGGCCCCGAGGCCGAGGGCATACCAGGTGCATCCTGCGGCGATGAGAAGGAGCACCACATCCGCGACCGACGTGATGCGACGCCGGCGACGGTTCGGGGAAGTCGCGAGCGTCACCGCCACGACCGGAGCTCGGCATCGATCTGTACACGGATGCGCGACAACGGCCAGCGGCGTAGAGCGATCACGCTAGGACCCTCGACGCGGGATCGCGATGCCGCGACGCTGTGCGATGCCGACGCACCGTCGGGCGGAGCCAACAGGCGCGATCCAGGAGGCACGCCCGAGATGGAGCCGGTCGCAGCGACGTCTCGACGACCGTCGGTGCGATCTCTGCCTCTGTCCGCGCGTCGTGGCCGCTCGCGCGTGGCGCCCCGTTCCCAACAGGCGGCGCCGGCCCAAAGATGCACAGGGCGCGCCGAGACGTGGAGCGCGCCGGCTCCGCCCAGTCGGCCGCACCCAGCGCACGCCGTTGAACCTTACGCGTCGCCCGACGGTCCGCCCGCCACCCGCGCTGTGGACAACCGTGGCGCGGTCCCGCATGGGCAGACCCCGCCGCGGTCCGTCGCCCACCTCGCGTCCCGAACGAAACGACCGATTGCGATATACGGCTGGCACCGCGCCAAGATCGGTGATCGTTGCGACCTTCGTGCAGCACGGCAACCCCCGGGCCCAGTTTGATTGACGTGAGCAGGTACTGTAGTCCGAGGAGCGGGTCGCAGAGGTCGATTGGCGTGATCTCGGCGCCCGCCAACACGCGTGTCAGGCTCTCGAGTTTCGCACGTGACGACTCGACCCACCTTCCTTCCCCGTAGGTGTTCCAGCCCGCCCGACGCATCGAGTCAAGCCCATTCCGGATCGCGACGTTCGGCTCGTACCTCCCCAGCGAACCCCGCGACGCTGAGATGACGCCGCGGGCCGGGGAATTGAGCGATGCCGAGGGGGTGGGGCCCTCGGCGCGCGGCCGAGGTGCACAGTGGCTCGCGTGCGACGACGACGTCAACGGTCCGAGTCGGCGGGACAGCGGCCCGGCCACGACGTAGGACCCGCAGCGGATAACTGCCAGGCAGACGGCAGCGAGCGGCACGATGCTGGGCACGAACCCCACCGGCAGCAGCTGGGCCAAAGGCACAACGACCCCACGTCGGTGAGAAACGCAGCCCTGGCAGGTCGTCATCTCATTGTTTGCAGGGACCGACCCAATTCTCACCGTGTCACGCCGCTCGCACCTTGCGCGTCGATCACTTCGGTGCCGAGCTCTACGCCTGTTGACTCCGAAGGCGCCCGTTGCCTGCAGCTGCGGTCTGGGTCGTCTCGATGGCATGACGATAAACATCAAGGCATCGGTCGAGTACGACGTCTCCGGAGAACACATCCCGGCAGATGCTCTGTCCGGCCCGAATCGCACTCTCGCGGGCGACATCGTCCTGGATCATGCGCACGATCAGATCGCTGATGTCGTCGGCATTGGTGTCGTGCAAGACCGGCAAGCCGGGGTAGGCGGTGAGGCTGACGCCAGGAATGACGTCGTCGGCGACCACAAGCACGCTCGGCACGCCTGAGCTCATCGCCTCCAGTGCCGAGACGTCGATTCCGAGACCCTGGTCACCGTGGGTATCATGGGCCTCGACTGTCGCGGCGGCAATCCAGTCCGGCACATCTTCATGCGGCACGCGTCCTACAGGGATGACGCGATCATCGACCCCGAGGTGAGCCGCAACCTTCAGAAACTCGCGATCAAACACCTCCCCCACAACGACGACCCGCGCCTCAGGTACATGCTCGAGAATTCTCGGCAATGCGCGAACCAAGGGCACGCGGTTGCGCAACGGAATCGCATGCCCCAATGACAGGATGATCGGCTCATTGGTCAGACCGATCTGGCGACGAACCCGGCGGCTGTCGCCTGCACCCGTGAACATGCTCATCTCAACCGGATCGGAAGAAACACCGGGTTGTCGATCCTGTAGCGCCGTCGAATGTAGTCCGTCACCCGCGTGTCATAGCCGGTCCAGATATCGGCGACACGGTTGGCAAGCGGCCGCACAAAGAGCCGGTCCCCGGTAGTGGCGATGGAGTTGTAGACACGATTGTCGTTGATGACCACCGTATGGACGGTCATGACAACCGGGATCCCTCGCGCGCGCGCCGACGCCCCCACCCAGTAACACAGATCCCAGAACTGGCCGTGCAAGTGCACGACATCGGGATCAACGCGATCAATGATGCCGTTAACGTTCCGCTGCACGCCGCGTCGCGTCGCGAACGGGAGCGCGTAGTTGAATGCGAGTCCGCCGAGATGGATCGTACGCGAGGGGACGCGCAGGACCGTGAATCCGTCGAGGCGCTCTTCATGACCGTGGCCGTCCTGATCGACCGTCAGGACATATACCTCGTGCCCCTGTTCGGCCAGCTCATGACTCAACTGCCGGGTTACGGTCCCGCTTCCCGTGACCGCAGGCCAGAAGTACGGATTGACCATTAGGATCTTCAACGCGCTGAGTCGACCTCCGAAAAGGACCACAGACGACGTTCCGACGTCGGCGTCACGGTCCCCGAGACCCTACCGTCTCGACCCGGTCATGCCGCGCGGCTACGCATGAGGACTCCGCAAACCCTACTGTCGCTGCGACACGACCCCGATCGTGGCCGTTCCCGATACGGTAGTCGCGTGCCCCAGACCGACGCACGCCGCCACCGGCCCATCCGGGCGCGGGACCTCGATGACCGCCCCGCGTCGCTGGATCGGGTCCGGGCTCGTCGTCGGAATCGGACTCGTTACCTGGAGCGGCGGTAACTGGATCTCTTCGTCCTCGCTGGACGACTTCTCGGGCCGAGCGAGACGGCCTGGTCGCCGCCCTCCTGTCCGCCTGCCTCGTGGTCGCAGTCCTGTGCAGTGGACTGCAACCGTCGCTGGCGAGTGCCAATCGCGGAGATCCGCCCGACGCGATCTTCACGAGAGTGCTCCGCGCCGCGATCCTCATCACGGCGATTGGCATGCTCGCCGTCGGTACCGTGGTGGTGCTGGCCGGAGTGGTGACACCGGGCTTCCCGACGGACGAGGCACTCGCAGCGGTCTTCGTCGTGTCCGGAATCGCCGTGTTCTTTCTCACACAGGGTCAGCTCCAAACGGAGGGCAAGTTCGGCAGCTACTCCCTGGCATATGTCGTGGTCGGCGTAACGCGGCCGCTCGCGTTCGTGCTCATGTGGCTCGCGGGCATCACCGTGGTTTCTCCGCTGCTCGGAACGGCCACATCCTGGGTCTTGGGCGCCGCTACAGCCTTGTGGTTTGCGCGGCGGGCCCTTCCACGCGGCCGATCGGCCGCACCGAACCGGACTGGCAGCGTTTCACACACGCGCTGATTCCGAACGCGGCGGGAATTACGGCGCTCGCGATACTCACAAACGCGGACGTGATTACCGGGCGCCTTGTCCTTGGCGGGCCCGAGTCCGGCATCTTCGCCGCAACCTCAGCGATCGGCCAAGGCTTGTTCCTCGTGCCACAGGTCTTCGTCACCCTCGTACTGCCGCGGCTTGCTGCGCGGCACGCCCGACGAGTCGTCGGCACTTCTGGCGACGGCGGGGGTTGCCATCACGATTGGCACAGGAGTCGTCTTCGCTCTAATCGCGATTCCGCTTGGGGGGACGGTTATGCAGCTGACCTACGGTGCAGGCGTTCCGAACATCCGGGGAACGCTTACCGTTCTACGCGCTTGCGATGAGCGTCATGGGGTGCGTCATCGTTTTGCTGTATCACCAGGTTGCGCGCCGAGACTTCCGGTATTCCTGGTGTCTGCTCGGCGTCGCCGGACTCCAGATCCTGTTGCTCGCGGTCCTCGCCCGCAGCTACAACGCGATCATCGCCGTCGCCTTGCCTGCGCAATCGTCGCGATCGCTGCGCACGAGATCATGGCCAAACGCGCCGGCGAGCGCATCATCGACGAATTGGTCCAGGTCCCCCGCCTAGCCCCAACACGGCGTCCGCCCTTCGTCGGCGCTCGCTACGAGGAGGGGCCGCCGGCTCATGAGCTGACGGCTGGTTCCCAGCCGAACTGGCGGACTTCGGCTCAAGGGCTGCACGGGACCCACCGAGGGTCCCCTGAAGCCCGCCGAATGTATGTGAGGCGGCCAGGAGCGTTTCGCCAAGGACCCGATAGCCGATACCCGCAAGGCGGCCGCGCATTCCAGGGCGATGCTTGACGATGAACAGGGCCATGGTACGAAAGTACGCGTCATTTGCCATCGGTGGGCGCTTACCGTCCACGTTGACCCCGCGCCCACGTGGACGACATCGACCCCGGGCCAGTACCGCAGACGCCACCCGCTTTCGCCAAATCGCAAGCAGAGATCCATGTCTTCGGCGTACATGAAGAACTGCTCGTCGAAACCACCGACCTCATGCAGCGCCGCGGCGCGCATCAGCATGAACGATCCGCTGACACCCTCGACATCGCCCGCCTCATGATCGGGGAGCCAACCCACGGTGTAACGCTGGGACCGACGATCCTGGAACCTCCGATCGAGGCCTGAGAAGTAGCACACGAGCCCCCAGAATGTGGGAAACCCGCGCTTGCAACGACGGTGGAAGCAACCTCAGGATCCACCAAGCGGGGAGTGAGCACCCCGAGTGTGGGATCAGCCCACAGCGTGTCCAGGCACTTACGCAACCCCCCCGGCGGAATACACAGTGTCCGGGTTTGAGCACGAGGACGGCCCGGCCTCGCGCTCGCGACATGCCGAGGTTGTTCGCTTTCCGCGAAGCCCACTTCTGTTGAGCGCGATCGACGCACCCAGTCGAACCCCCGAGCAGCATCGATGGTCCCATCGCCGGAGGCATTGTCGAGGACTTCCACCTCCATCACCACATCGACGCGGTAGGCATCCAGCTCTCCAAACACGCGCGCAAGAGGCCGGCGCAACGGTACGAGACAATCACCACGCTCAGTTCTACGGGCGCGTCGTCGATCAGTCGTCGTCGTCCGCCATGAACGGTTCGCCGACCACGACAGCAATGCGATATCGCTGATGATTGCTCCTTGACGTAGGCCCGGCGAGCCTGGGTGATTCGGTCACGAAGCAACCGAGATCCCGGAGCACTATAACGCCACAAAATGGGCGGCCGAAGCCGCGAGGTTTCATCTCTCGAGGCCCCCACACAACCGCCAGGCCCCGCGATTCGACGACACTTCGCTGAGGAGATCGAGCGGTTCGTACGCTCCCGGATGCGCCGCTTCGAACCCGAGCCAGCGCAGTTTCGACCGCAGCATGACGTTCGTCTGAGTTGCTGCGCCCCACGAGACCGTCGCCCCGTACGATGGGGATTACGCCTCCACCTGACGACCCAAGGGGACCATGCGAGTCATTCCCACCGAGATCCCCGGCGCGGTCATCATTGAACCGACGATGTTCCGCGACGAGCGCGGCTTCTTCGTTGAGACGGCGCGCGCGGAGTGGTTTCCCGCAATCGGCATCACCCATCCGTGGCTGCAGGACAACCACTCCCGCTCGACGCGCGGAGTCCTGCGCGGGCTGCATTTCCAGACCCATCCCGGGCAGGCCAAGCTGGTGCGCTGCGCACGCGGTGAGATCCTCGACGTCATCGTCGATCTCCGGCGTGGCTCACCGGCATACGGGAAGTCGGTCGCCGTCGATCTCAGCGACGAGACCGGTCGGATGCTCTACGTCCCCGTGGGTCTCGCCCACGGCTTTGTCGTGCTCAGCGACGTCGCCGACGTGATCTACCGGTGCTCTGCCTATTTTGATCCCGCCACAGAGGCGGGAATCGCCTGGAACGACCCGGATATCGCCGCTCCGTGGCCGCGGATGGACGTGATCGTGTCCTCACGCGACCAGGGCGCGCCCTTGCTCGCCGAGATCGCCCAAGACCTTCCCTTCGCTTACACGCCGCCAGGCTAGGCCCTCTTAGGCGCGTGGCCCATGAGGGCGGTGCGACGCGCAGATTTGATCGCGAGTTGCCACCGGCATCTGGGTCGGCGGCGGAGACACGGGTGTGGGCGGCTCAGTTATAGCTGTGGTCCGTTGGTCAGGGTGGACAGACACGCCATAGGCGCCGTTGCAGGGGTGGTCCGGGAAGAACGCGGCGAGCTCACGGTGCTGCGCGCCCCCCACCGCTCCGACGACCCATAAATGCCGTTGCCGCCCCCGGGATCGCCCGGACTCGCGTCGGGGGCCCCGCCGGGGTAGGTTCGCGGGTGAGGTCCGGCACCCCGCCGCACCCTGAACCAGGAGCCCCCATGCCGACTGCAATCGCGTATCACACCGTCTCCGACACCGATCACTGGCTCGCCTCACCCAAGCGCGAAGAGGTCTTCGGACCGCTTGGTGTCACCAACATCCGCACGTTCATCGACCCCACGGACCGGACCCGGGTCGCCGTGCTGATGGACATCGCCGATCTGGACGTGGTCATGAAGGCGATGGGCGAGTCGGTCATGGCCGACGCCATGTCCTACGACGGTGTCAACGCGGAATCCCTCGTGATCCTGATCGAGGCGTAGCCGTCGATCGCGACCGGATCACGGTGGCCCGAGAGCGCCGTGATCCGGTCATGTCAGCCGGCCGCCGGGCGCCCGTCGCCGATTCCGAGATCCGGTTCCTCCGCCCAGACCTGCAGATGGAGTCCGGTGACCCGCAGCACCTGGATGCGGCTCCCCGGCGGCGCCGTGCCGTTGACCGATGTCGCCGCCCACAGTTCCCCGCGCACCCGGACCCGCCCATCCGGCGCCAGTTCACCGACGGCCACGCCCTCCAGACCCTCAAGGCGGTGGGGGTCATAGTCGACGGTGCCACGGCCCGACATCCCGAGCCACGCGGTCACGCCGGCGATGACGACGAGCACGATGGCGGCCCCGACCACCGCCCACAACGCCGGCGCCGCCTGGCCGTCAGCGATCCGGACGACGATCCACGCTGCCGCGACACCAGCCAGGACCCCCGCGACGAGATGGGCGTGGGGGCCGACGTGGAATCCCAGCAGCAAGACGACGAGAGCCAACCCGAGCAGGACACCGGCGATGACCGGCATGGACGCCTCCTTCGCGGTGCGCCCCGCCCATGATATCCCGCCGACGCCGCACGCCGGGATTCAGGGCACCGCCCGGGGTTGCCCGCCCGGGTCACCGCTCGAGCGCGGCCGCCTTCGCCCGGGCGAATTCCTCGTCGGTCAGCATGCCGCGATCGTGGAGCTCGGCCAGGTGCGCGAGCTCTTCGGAGGTTGACCGCGAGCGCCCGAGCCCCCAGCCGGACGGGGTCGTCCGCGACGACCCCCACTCCCGCACACGACCGACGGCTCCGGAGAGCATCGGGCGAATATCGATCGCGACGGCCGCGTCAGGAAACTCCGCCAGTGTCTGGCGCCGGAAGACGTAGGCGCCGCCGGCAAGGAGAGCGCCGAGCACGAGGATGCCGACGGGTGTCCGCAACGCGTGCGTGCCGCCCCACAGCACGACCAGGACATACGCAATCGCAAGCCCCGCCCAGGCGACGGCGGGCCGGTCGTTGACGACCGGGGCGATCCAGCGGCGTACCGCAGTCGCGGCGCGCGTCGGCCCGGCGAGCGTCGCCCCGAGAACGATGAGGACGCCGTAGAAGACCGTCGCCCAGCCGAGGTCGCCGAGCGTCGACGTGCCGATGACCCAGGCGTGCTGCGCCGGTACCTCGTACGTCGAGGTCGTCAGCCCGCCGACCACGTAGTCGCCGATCAGGCGACGGGCGACGAACACGACCAGGCCGACGATCACGAATGCCCAGCCGATGTTGCGCAAGGTCGCACGCCGGATCCCCTCGGCGAGGTAGAGCGCCAGAGCAAGAATGGCGAGCACCAGCACGACGAGCCAGACACTTGCGATCCGGATCGCGCGCACGCCCGTCTGCGCCAGACCGAGCTGACTCGAGCGCATCACCGTGATCACGCCGGCGGTCGGCGGCAGTTTGTTGACGGCGGCCGACGGGAGCCCGAGATCGGTGCCGACCTGCCGGATGAGCTGGCTGAGGTTGATCTGCACCGTCCCGTTGCCGGTCGTGACGCCGAGTCCGGTCTTGTCCTCGAGCACGTTGACCAGCTGACGGTGGGCATCCGACGCCGATGACACGAACAGTGCCTGCACGCTCGGCCGCTCCAGGAGAAAGTTGACCCCCTGCACCGCCGGGTCGCGGAGCGCAGCGGCGGCGGGCGCCGACAGCGGCTTCAGCTGGGACGGCAGCTGCTGTTTGATCTCGTTCGCGACATCGACGTTGCTGTAGATCTGATCGACGATGTAGCCCGACAGCGCGCGTCGGACCGCCGCGTCCCGGATGAGCGCGCTGCTCGTTTGGCTGGACGACGAGTCTGTGAGCAACTGCTGATTGATCCACATCGCGTGGATGGCAACCAGCCCGACGAGTGACGCCACGACGATCAGTGCCCAGATGACCGCACGACGGCGACCGCTGATCGGCGGCGGCGACGTCTCGACGATCGGCGCGGTGGTCTCGGAGCCCGTCATGCGGAGGAGTATCCCACCCCGGTCCGGCGGCCCCGTGACGGAACGGGCTCGCACCGTTGCCGGGAGCGACGCGGCGGCAACCGCAACGGGCGAGGCCGCGCGCGCCGCACATCGATCGGACGCGGCCCGCCGCGCTCAGCCGCTCGGTGCAGACCGGCCCATGTCGTCCGCGGTCACGCGCCGCCGCAGGTTCGCGAACTGCCGCGCCTGCATGATCCAGTGACCGGGCTCCCAGACCAGGAAGTCGACGGCGGCCGTCATCAGCCGCGGCCGCGAGGCGGCGTAGCCCGAGACGATCAGGCGTGTGCCTCCGTTCGGGAGTTCGCGGAGCAGGAAGCACCACGTCGAGTCGCTGAACAGGGCGGGGCGGCCAGCCGCGGGATCGAACGGGCGTCCCGCACGCCGGAGATCGAGTGATGCCCGGAGTGCGAGAAACCGCTCCGGTTCGAGGGCGGCGACCTCGAACCAATACGTCCCATCCGGCGACGACCACAGCCGGTCGCCGACGGCCAGGTCCTGCCACTCCGGATGCACGCGATCGGCACTGGGCCGTCCGCCGTTGTCGAGCCGGTCCCAGCTGTACCAGCCGGCGCGGTCCGCACCCATCTGGACGAGCCAGGGCCAGATCGCCCGCGGCGGGGCGGCCAGCGTGACGGCCATCGTGGACGTTCGCCGCCCGTTCGGGACGAGGTCGGCCCCCGGATACGGCTCGGTCACCTCATCGGCGGTTGCGCCCGCAGCCAGCAGCCGGGGTCGCACGACCGCCGCGTACGCACCCAGGCCCACCGCGAGGACCCAGATAAGGCGAAGCGGCCCGATTCGACGCATACCGCGAACCTACCGGGACGCGCCGGACGCGGCACCCGGGGGGCAGCACCGACGCCGACTTTGCGCGGGCCACTCGTGGGCTGCGCGTCCGATGCACGGGCGTCGTGTCCGCCCGTCGGCGGGAACCCGCGACGACCCCCGTTTGGCGACGACTACCCGCCGTGAGGCCCGCGGACCGCCGGTGTCAGGCATAGGAACTTGACGGACGGGGAATCACGGTTCATAAGGACGGAAGACCAGGAACCTGATCCGACTGCGCGGCGCCACGGGAAAGGAGCATCGTGACTACGGTCCGCATCCTCGTCGGGACGCAGAAGGGCGCGTTCGTTCTGACCTCGGACGGTGATCGCACCGACTGGACGATCACCGGCCCGCACTTCGGCGGCTGGGAGATGTACCACGTAATCGGGTCCCCGGCGGATCCCGACCGTGTGTATGCGTCACAGTCGACCGGTTGGTTCGGGCAGGTCATCCAGCGTTCGGACGACGGGGGACACACCTGGCACCCGATGGGCAACGAGTTCGCCTACGAGGGCAGTCCCGGAACCCACCAGTGGTACGACGGGACGCCGCACCCGTGGGCGTTCGCCCGTGTCTGGCACCTCGAGCCCTCGCTTACGGACCCCGACACGGTGCTCGCGGGGGTCGAGGACGCCGCCCTGTTCCGGACGACCGACGGCGCCGCCTCCTGGGCGGAGCTTCCCGGGCTCCGGACCCAACGCTCGGGGCCGGCGTGGCAGCCGGGCGCCGGCGGCCTTGCCGTGCACACGATCCTCGTGGATCCGACCGACCCGGATCGGATCCACGTCGCGATTTCCGCGGCCGGCGTGTTTCGGAGCGACGATGGTGGTGGCACCTGGCATGCGGCCAACCGTGGGCTGCGCTCCCAGGGCATCCCCGACCCGGATGCCGAGGTCGGTCATTGCGTCCATCGCATCGCGCGACATCCGGCCCGACCCGACGTCCTCTACATGCAAAAGCACTGGGACGTCATGCGCAGCGATGACGGCGGGGATCACTGGCACGAGATCAGCGGCAACCTGCCGACCGATTTCGGCTTCCCGATCGCCGTCCACGCCCATGAGCCGGACACGGTCTACGTCGTGCCGATCACCAGCGACTCCGAACACTTTCCGCCCGAGGGGCGGCTGCGCGTGTTTCGGAGCCGCTCGGCCGGCGACGACTGGGAACCCCTCACCCGCGGGCTTCCACAGCGCGACTGTTACGTCAACGTCTTGCGCGAGGCCATGTCCGTCGACGACCTCGACCCGTGCGGCATCTACTTCGGCACCACCGGAGGGCAGGTCTACGGATCCTCGGACGGGGGCGATACGTGGGATGCCATCGTCCGGGACCTCCCGCGGGTCATGTCGGTTGAGGTCCAGTCGCTGCCGTGATCCGGGTCGTCCTTCCGCACCACCTGTCCACGCTCGCGGGCGCTGGGCGCGAGATCGAGCTTCGGGTCGACCGGCCCGCCACCCAACGGCGCCTTCTCGACGCCCTCGAGACGGCATACCCGGAACTGCGCGGCACGATCCGCGACCCCGCGACCGGGCGTCGACGAGACTTCATTCGCTTCTTTGCCTGTGGCGACGACCTGTCGCACGAGCAGCCGGACGCGCCCATGCCCGATGCGGTGTCGGCCGGACGCGAACCGTTTCAGGTCGTCGGCGCGATGGCGGGGGGCTGAGCCGGATCCGGTCGGCACCGGGGCGTGCCGACGACGTCTCCCGTCGCGTGGGACGTGATCCCGCCGCATTCCGACGGCGGACCGCTCCGATTCGAGTTGAGATGCCCCCGGCAAGATTCGAACTTGCGACACCAGGTTTAGGAAACCTGTGCTCTATCCCCTGAGCTACGGGGGCCGTCCGCCCGTCGGCGCGCCCGATCGCGCGTCGCGGCCGCCGCGCGCAGTATCGCGGATCGGCGACACTGGCATGCCGGCCGCGTCGCCGGGCAGGTCATCCCCGGCGGTGGCTACGGCGCTGCGATATACGGCTCCCAACTCTTTGGCCGCCGCGGTGCGGCGACCGCGATGAAGACGTCGGGCGCGGGCGGGCGCGGGGAGGCGTGCGGATGCATTCCGATCTCCTCGGGCAGGCGGTCGGCCTTGCGCACGTTGCACGGCGCGCATGAGGTGACGACGTTGTCCCAGGACGACCGGCCGCCGCGACTCTTGGGGACGACATGGTCGACGGTCAGGCGCGCAGTCGATCCGCAGTACTGGCAGCGGTACCCGTCGCGGGCGAACACGGCGCGGCGCGAGATCTTGCGCTTCTCGTTGCGGGGGATTCGCACGTAGTTCACCAGCCGAATCACCAAGGGATGCACGAAGGTCGCCGTCGACGTCCGCAGCGCCCGGGTCGAGCGCTCCAGCACCTCCGCTTTGTTCTTGAGCACAAGCACGACGGCACGTTGCAGGGAGCACACGTTAATGGGCTCGAAGGTCGCGTTGAGCACGAGAACCTGCTGGGCCATGTCCCTCAATCTCTTGGCGGACGGCGCGGTGGCGTCAGTGTAGCCGCCCGGCAGGAAGCTGCGAACGGGAGCAGAACGGGGTTACATAGCCAAATAATTACAAGATGTGCCACGGGAACACGTGGTGCGGAAGACGTCCGACGCAGCCCGTACGGTCCCTAAAAGTCCAGGCGCGCCCCTCTTTTGCGCCGACCATGCGTCATCGCAGGTGGACCCGACAGTGCCAGCACGCCGCCAAAGTGGTGTCAGGCCCCGGGTTTAATGGTCAATAAATGAGCTCCACCCCGGGGTGAAGTTCGGGCGCGCCCCTGCCGATACCTCTGCTGAGGAGGATGCCGTGCGACGATCTGCGCTCATAGCTTCTGCCATTGCCGCCGGTGCGGCGGCCACCGCCCTGTCAGTCGGTTCGGCCGCCGGGTCCTCTTCGACCCCACGCACCATCGTCTACGACACCACCTCGACGACCCACCAGCTGGTCTTCCCGCGGGCCGGACACGGACTCAGTCCCCAGCGCGGCGCCCTGCGCCAGGATCCGGGCACCGGCGGGATGTTCGCCCCGGGCGACAACAGCGCCTACCGCATCTCCAAGATCTCCGGCGCGTATCTGGCGCGCCTGTCGGCTCGGGGCATGGCGCAGGCGATGCGGTCCCAGATCACCCGCGGCCAATACGGCGCGCAGGCGCACCTCGTGGCCGTCGATGAGCTTCTGGAGACCTACGGCGATCCCGGCCGCGGCCGCGTGCCGGCGTCGAGCACCGGGGCGCGCTTTACGAGCGCCATGCGCGTCTTGGCGTCCTCCCAGAGCCCGTGGGGCGGCACGTGGGCATCCCGGGTCCAGGTGTACGTCGCACCCGGCATCGTCACCTCGATCGCCATCGGCCATGGCCCGGAGCACAATCTGTCGCCGTCGGGTCGTGTGCAATACCGCTCCTGGCGGGGCGTGATGCCGGGCCTCGCGCTCGCCGGCGGGCTCCATCTGGAGATGTACCACGGCAGCGGAACGCCACTGAAAGCGTTCTCGGCGAGTCTTTGGCGGCGTGCTCCCGGAGCGTTCCTCGGTCTGCTCAAGCGCCACGGCGGCAGCGCCTCGACCGTCCACTTCGTCTTTTCGGCCACGACCCGTCCCGCCAGCGCCCCGCGCGGGTGGGGCGACGCGATGGCCACCTCTTGGAGCCTTGCCCGATCGACATCGGCAGGCCGCACGATTCTTGCCAACGGCCCCGACGAGTACCGGCTCGGACGCTCCACCGCCGAATGGCTCAAGCAGTACAACCGTCTCTTCCCCTACTGACCGCCCGGTCAGTCCGGGGCGCCCGCCGGGTAGGACCCCAGGTCGACCACGTGGGCGAGGCCCTGCTCTTCGATCGCCTGGATCGCCGCAGCCACCGACAGGTCGCGGTCCTGGCTGCCTTCGATGTCGATGAAAAACAGGTAGCGCCCCAGACCGGTCTTGGCCGGGCGGCTCTCGAGCTTGGTCAGGTTGACCGCCCGTAGGGCGAACTCCTGCAGGATCGACAAGAGGGCACCCGGCCGATCCCGCGTGAGCATGCAGATGATCGACGTCCGGAACCGTCCGGGCCCGGTGGCGTCGACGGCTTCGGTGCCGATCAGGACGAACCTGGTGCTGTTGCTGGGATTGTCTTCGATATCCGCGGCGAGCACTTCGGCGTCGTAGATGTCGGCGGCCCGCAGCGGACCGATCGCCGCCCAGGGTTCGTCGGGATTCGCGCAGACGATGCGGACGGCCTCGGAGTTCGAGGTCGCCGCGATGATCTCGACATCGGGCAGGTTGGCGCGCAGGAAGTGACTGCACTGGGCGGGGACCATCGGATGGGTGATCACCCGCTCGATCTGTGCGATGCCCACCCCCTTGCAGGCGATCAGGTGCTGCCGGATGGGATGAATCGCCTCGGCGCGGATCACAAGTCCCTGCGGTCCGAAGGCGAGCTGGTCGAGGGTGGCCGGGACGGATCCCTCGATCGAGTTCTCCATCGGAACGAGGGCCTCGGGCACCTCGCCCGACGCCACGGCATCGAAACAGTCGGGAACGGTCGCGTACGGGACGCCCTCGACGCCCGACCCGGGTCCGAACAGCGTCAGGAGCGCCTCCTCGGTGAACGTCCCCGGGGGTCCGAGGTATCCCACCTTCATTCCGCAACCTCCCCAACGCTGCCCGTGGCGAGGGCGATGGCCGCGATTTCCTCCGGCGAGAGGCGCTGATCGGAGGCACCGGCGGCGACCTCCTTGACGTACATGCGGGCGTGATCCCGGGCATGCAGGCACGTCATCACGCTGCCCGTGCCCGACGCATCCAGGAGTGCGATGGACCACGACTGCTGTCCGCCCATGTCGCCGTAGGCGTCATAGCGAACGACGCCGTTGACACGCAGACACCGCGCGATCTCCTCACTGGAACTGGCCGCAAGTGCGTCGACGCGGTCCGAGAGGGCACGGATGGCATCATCGACGGCCTGGACGTCCCGCCGCAGGGTGGCGTGAAGATCGACGAGGCTGCCGGACGAGCCGTCCGGCAGGAGCACCGTCTGCGCAGCGCGGACCTTGCGCAACCGGACCCACAGCATGATCGTAAGCACGATGGCGATCAGGCCGGGGATGCAGGCCGCGGCCAGGCCGGTGATGACGGTCGAACTCACGGGCAGGACCTCAGTTGAACGTGACCGTGATCGGGTAGTCGGCGGCGTTGTTGGCGATGTTCTGCTCGCCCGCGACCGTCGCCACCTGGACGTGCAACACGCCAAGCGTTCCGAGCTTGACGGCGCTCGCCTGCGGTCCCGGCACGCTGACGACGACCTGCTGGCCGGGATTGAAGGTCCGGATCGTCGTCGACTGGACGTCGACCGGTGCGCCGGAGTAGCTCAGCGTGGTGCTGACCTTGATGTTGTTCTCCACAAACGATCCGCCGTTCTGGACCGTCACGGCCCAGTGGAGGTTGCTCGACTCGGGAATCGTCTCGGAAATACCCGGCGTCAGCGTGATCGCGCCCGGCTCGGCGACGACCGACACCAGGCTCAGCCCATGCGGAGCACCCTGTCCGGAGGCCTCCGAACCGACGTGGCGCATCGAGGTCACCAGTCGCGCGGCATTCCCGGCGAGCACGTACGCCTGGTCCGCCCCGGGCAGGAACACCACCGAGCTCGTGCTGGGCACGGACACGCCGGTGATCGATTCGTTGCGCAGCGCCTGTGCGGTCTCGCCGAGGTAGGAGTCCTGGACGATCACATCCGACGCCAGGAACCGCTGCATCGAGTTCGCCACCGACGATGCGGCGGCCGTCCCGGAGCTCGAGTGCACGATCGCATCGAGGTTGGCGGCGAGGGCTCCGAGCGCGTTCTGCCGGTACTGGAGCGCCAGGACGAGCGCGCGGTTGGCGTCGACCACTCCCGAGGGAGCGTCGAGCCCCTTGGCCTGCTGGGTCTGGACGGCCGCGTTGGCCACCAGCGCGTTCAGGTCGGCCTTCAGCTGGGACGATGACTGGCCCGTCGAGTTCTCCATCGTATGGACGAGCTTCGGACCCAGCGCGGCGGACGCCTCGGCGATCTTCCCGGATTGGGTGACGTACGAGGTGTACCCGTCAACCAGGCGATTGCGTTCGTAGCTGCGCACAATAAGCACGATGATCGCGACCACAACGACGGCGAGCGCCACCCCGAGCAGCAGCCGTACGCGCGGATTCGAAAACGGCGACTCGGACGAGGCGGGCCGTCGGCTGCGGCCCGACGGGCCGTCGCCACCGCGTCGACGGGCCGCACCGCGCATGCGCGCCGTCCGCGACCCTGCGGCGCCCGGGCCGGCGGCTCCGGCATCGGGGGACGCCACGTCCTCGTCATCGCGAGCGATCTCGTCGAATCCGAAGTCGTCAAGCTCCGGCTTGGGAGCCTCGACCTCGTCGCGGTTGTTCCGCTCGAGCTCGGCAAAGAACTCGTCGTGTGAGGAAAAGTCCTCGCCGGCCATGAAGTCGGGCTTCGCCGACGCCGGCTCCTCCGATGGGGGAACCGGGGCACGCCCGGTATCGCCGGTGTCGTCGTGCTGCCCTGGCGAGGGCGTCTCGTCCGAATCGGCCACGGCCTACGACTCCCGACGGCGTGCTGTTGAAGAGCCCGTCACTGCTAGTTGATGAGGTGGGCGAGGGGGGACTCGAACCCCCACGCTCTAGGAGCACTAGACCCTGAACCTAGCGTGTCTACCAATTCCACCACTCGCCCACGCGGTCCTGTCGACCGGACCGGGGAACCCTACCACGGCCATACCGCCCGGCAAGACGGCGCGCCGGCAGGGACCCTTTTGCCAGCGGCGAACTCGTTAGCCTGATGGGACCCGGCCGCCCGGATATCGCGCTGGGCCGGTACCGGCTCGGCGACCTCTTGGGGAGGGGTGCGACGTCTGCCGTCTACCGCGCCGAGGACGTCCACTCGGGACGCACGGTCGCCGTCAAGACGATCCCCGCCTCGCCCGAACTGCTGTCCCGCATCGAGGTCGAGATTCGCGCCGCCCAGCGGCTCGAGCATCCGAACATCGTGCGCCTGCTCGACTGGGGACGCGCGAACGGACTCGTGTACCTGGTCTGGGAGCTCGTCGACGGCCCGTCGCTCGGACGTGCATGCCGGGAGCGGCGCCCGACGGCCGGGTGGGCGACACAGCGGATGATCGAGGTTCTCGCGGCGCTCGACCACGCGCACGGCCGCGGGATCGTCCACCGCGACGTCAAGCCCGAGAACATCCTGATCGGGCCCAGCGGGCGGGCGCGACTGGCCGACTTCGGCGTCGCGCGCCTGACCGACCATTCGACGATGACCTCGGCGGGGTCGCTCGTCGGGACGATCGCCTACATGTCGCCCGAACAGGCCCGCGCCCAGGCCGCCGGCCCGCCGAGCGACATCTACTCCGCCGCGGTCGTGCTCTACGAGCTGTTGGCCGGTGCCAATCCGCTCGTCGGCGGGTCGGCCGCGGAAACCGCGCGCCGCGCCGCGCTCGGCGCGATCCCGCCGATCTCCGATATCCGCCCGGACCTGCCGCCGAGCCTTGCCGACGCCGTGATGTCCGGACTCGCCCGCGACCCCGCGGCACGCCCGACCGCGCACGATCTGCGCCACGAGCTCGACATGGCCGTCAACGGCGCGCGCGAGCACGTCCAGCGCCAGCAGCGGCTCCGCAAGGTGCGCGAACCGGCCCTCTCGATGGCCGCCACCGGGGCGGCGGCAGCGTGCGTGATCGCCGGTCTGGGGCATCTTCAGCCGCTCGAGATCGCCGTCGGCGCGGTTGCGGCCGGCGCGATTGCGCTGCGGTGGCCCCGCCTCGGGGCCACCGTCGTCGCGGTTGCCGCCGTCGCGCTGATCGCACGGGTCAGCGTCGGGGCCGCGGTCCTCGGCGGCCTGGGCTTCGCGGCCATCATCGCCAGCGGCTGGCAGTGGCCCCGCCGGCTCGGGATGCCGCTGGTGGGCATCGCGGCCGCGTTCGTCGGCCTGCTGCCGCTCGCGTGCATCCTCTGCGCCGGGATCCGGTCCACCAGGGAGCGCATCTGGGCGGCGATCTGCGGCGTCGCGCTTACCTTCGGATGGCAGCTGTGGACCGGTCGCCCCCTGTTGCTCGGACCCGCCGCACCGCATCCGGCCAGCCAGGTCCTCGCCGGGATTCGGGATCCGGCCGCGGTCATTTCCCGCGTCGAGGTGCTCCTGAACGGATCGTGGTGGCTGGTCACCGGCGGCGCCGGCCTCGTGGCCGCCTGCCTGACGGCACCGCTGGTGCTGCGCGCGCGGCCGGGCGGGCAGCGGGTTGCCGTCTGCATCGGGTGGGCCGCCGCTCTCGCGGGGGTGGCGATGGTGGGTCTGCCGGACCCGACCGTTGGCCTGGCCGCCGTCGCGCCCTCGGCTATCCTGATCGCCGTGTGGGCATTTCGTCCCTGGCGTACCCTCGCGCGAATGGGTACCGAACCCCGGTCCGCTACCCTGCGTGGACCGATCTGATGAGTGTCTTCCGTCGCATAGAGCAGTCCCTGGAAACGACCTTCGACAGGAGTTTCCGCAGGGCCTTCAAGTCCCAGCTGCAGCCCGTGGAGCTGGCACGCAAGCTTGCCCGGGAAATGGACCTCCACAAGACGATCTCGGTCGCCAAGGTCTACGTCCCGAACGAGTACACGGTCCATCTCTCGCCACGCGACCATGAGAGCTTCGCAAGCTACGAGACCACGCTGACCCACGAGCTCGCGACCTATCTCGAGGCGCATGCGCGTGGCAATGGGTTTTCGCTGGTCGCCTCGCCGACGGTGGCCCTCGCGACCGAAGACGACCTGCGGGCGGGCGAGTTCGGGATCAGCTGCCGCATGGCCGATCCGCCGCCGGCCGCCGAGACGCCGGCCGCGCCCGCGGCCGACATCCCCGTACCCGGCAGCGCCCCGTCGCCGCTGCCCGACGACGGGCTCGGCGCCGTGCCCACGCCGGTCGCAGTTCCTCCCGCCGCGCCCGTTGCCTCGGCCAACGCCGCGCTCGCAGGCGTCAGCGGGACGCAGGTCATCTCCGCTTCGGACGCGCAGGAGATGGGCCTTCATCCCGAGACGATGGCCCTGATCGTCAACGGGGAACGCATCCCGTTGACCAAGCGCGAGACCACGATCGGGCGCAGCCGCGAACGCGACGTCGTGGTCGCCGACCCGAACGTCAGCCGCGCCCACTGCGAGATCCGACACGTCGGCTACGACTATGTGCTCTACGACCTCAATTCGACGAACGGCGTAACTGTCAACGGTCGTCCGGTCACGCGCGTCGCGCTGACCAACGGCGACGTCATCATGGTGGGGGCTACCGAGCTACGCGTCGAGGTGTCCTGATGCCCGGACCCGAGACGGGGACGAGCGCATGACCAGCACACAACTCCTGATCACCCAAGCGGCCATCTTGGTCCTCCTGTTCGGGATCGTGATCTGGGTCATTCGCTCCTCCGCCCGCCAGATCCGGAACGCCACACCTCCTCCGGTCACGCTCGATGACCCGGTCGACGTCCGCCCCGCTCCGCCCCTCGTCCACGTGCCACCGCCAGCCGCCCCGGGCACACCGCCCGTCCCCGCCGTCCCGAATCCCGCACCCGTCGCCGTCGCCGCTCCCGTACCGATCGTGCTCGGCGACCAGGAACACACCGAATCCGAGGTAGATGAGATGGCCCGCGAACGCGCCAGCTTCGATTTCGACGACGCCAACCTGCAGCCGCGCCTGGTGATCGAGTCCGGCCCCGGGCTCACGGCGGGCACCGTGCTCCCGCTCGAGGGCGGCCTGTCGATCGGACGCGCGCCCAACAACGGGCTGCCGGTCGACGACTCGTTCATGTCGCACATGCATGCGCGGGTCATGCGGCGCGGATCGTTCTTCTACGTCGAGGACCTCGGCTCCACCAACGGCACCTTCGTCAACGACCAGCGCATTACCGGAGACGCCCAGCTGCGCGTCCGTGACCAGATCCGCCTCGGCGAGACGGTCCTCCGGTACGAGGAGTGATCGTTGGCGACCGCGCCGCTGCATGTCGTCGAGCTCGCTCGGCAGTCGGATACGGGGCGCGTCCGCGACCACAACGAGGACCGCGCCTACGCGCATGACGAGCTGGTCGCCGTCGCGGACGGCATGGGTGGTGCTGCCGCCGGTGAGGTCGCCGCGCAGCTGGCGATCCGCGCGATCCGGCAGCTCACCGGCCCGATCGACCGCGACAACCTCCGCGCGGCGCTCCTGTCGGCCAACGATGCCATCCGCCGCACCGCCCAGAGCGACCCGTCCAAGGTGGGGATGGGGACGACCATGACCGCAGTCGCGGTCGACGACGGAACCGCGCAGATCGTCCACGTCGGCGATTCCCGGGCGTACCTGTGGCGCGACGGGTCCCTGCGACAGCTCACCGACGACCACTCGGTCGTCGGTGAGATGGTCCGTCGCGGCACGCTGACCGCCGACGAGGCACTCCACCACCCGCACCGGAACGTGATCACCCGCGCGCTCGGCGCCGAGCCTGAGGTCGAGGTCGACGCGACGACCGAGACGCTCGAGCCGGACGACGTGCTGCTGGTCTGCAGCGACGGTCTCTACACCGAGGTCGACAACGCCGGAATCGCGGGCGTGCTGGCGGGTGCGAGTTCGATCGACGAGGCCGCACGGACGCTCGTCGACCGCGCGAACGCGGCCGGCGGCGCGGACAACGTCACCGTCGTGCTGGCGCGGATCGGATACGGCCCGCGGGTCGGGACGGTCCGCACAGACGGCAGCGGCGGCACCACCCAGGAGCACCCGGTGCTCGACGTCCCACCGGCGCCGGCAGTCGGCATCGGCGCGCGGGTGCTGGAACCGGCCAGCTCCTCCCGGCGACGGATCTCGCGCAACGGATTGCTCGTCGGCGCAGCGGTCCTGGTCGTGCTGCTGATGGTCGGCGGCGCGTGGTGGGCCGTGCTGCGCAGCTTCACGATCCAGACCTCCGGCGGCACGGTGTGGGTCGATCAGGGCATCAAACTCGGCCCCGTCGATCTGACCGCCCCGTGGCAGGACACGGGCGTGCCCGCGGACACGGTCCGCGCCGGACAGAACGCCCAGCAGCTCGGCAGCGTGGGCGGCGAGGGCGCAACGGTCCGATCCGCGGTCGCGATCGTGTGGGCCGACGGCATGCCCCAGCAGGTCCCCGCACTCAAAGCCGCCCCGGCAGCCCACGCAAAGACCGGGGGCTGATGTCACCCCGTACCCGTGAGCTCGGCCTGCTCGTCCCGGCCGCCGCCGTCGCCCTGCTCGGCGCCGCGAGCGTCGCCAACGCCGAGTCACGCAGCCTCGAAGCCGGACCGATCGCCGTCATCGGCGTTATCGCCGGCCTGTTCGTGCTGATGCACATCGCGCTGCGGTTGCGCGCGCCACAGGCCGACCCCTATCTGTTGCCGATCGTCGCGACGATCACCGCCATCGGCATGGTGACGCTCTATCGGATCAATCCCGTCCTCGCGCGCGAGCAGGTGCTGTGGCTCGGTGTCGCGACCGCGGTCTTCGTCGGCACGCTCGCGTTCATCCCGGACCACCACGTCCTCGAGCAGTACCGCTACATCTTCGGCCTCTCGGCCGTCGCGCTGCTCTTGGCGACGGTCGTGTTCGGGACCGACATCTCCGGGGCCAAACTCTGGATCCGGCTGCCCGGCGGGCAGACGGTGCAGCCGAGCGAGCTCACGAAGATCCTGCTGGTGGTGTTCCTGGCGGGGTACCTGCGCGACAAGCGCGAGCTGCTGGCGATCCCGACGCGGCGCGTCCTCGGCATGTCGGTGCCCCCGATGGTCGTCCTTGGCCCGATGCTCGTCATCATGGGCACCTGCCTGGCGGTGCTGGGACTGCTCAACGACTTCGGGACCCCGCTGCTGTATTTCGGGGTGTTCGTGGCGATGCTGTATGTCGCGTCGGGCCGCGTCGGCTACGTCGTGGCGGCCTTCGGACTGTTCCTCGTCGGCGCCGTCGCCATCTGGGCGGTCGTCCCGCACGTCCAGGCCCGGGTCGATACCTGGCTTCACCCGTTTTCCGACGCGCAGGGTGCCGGATATCAGTTGGTGCAATCGACCTACGCGCTCTCGAACGCCGGCCTAGTCGGGCCGGGGTGGGGCCAGGGATTCCTCCTGGGCGACCGCGGCCATTATGTCGTGCCGGTACTGGACACCGACTTCATCTTCACGGCGTACGCCGCGGAGCTCGGATTCCTCGGCGCTGTGGCGCTGCTGTGCCTGTTCATCGTGCTGGTCGCCCGCGGGTTCACGATCGCCGCCCAGGCGCCGGACGGGTTTTCGAAGCTCCTCGCCGTCGGACTCGCCACGACGATCGGTGTGCAGGCATTTGTGATTGTCGGCGGCATCGTCCGCGTGATTCCGCTCACCGGCGTCACGTTGCCGTTCATGAGCTACGGCGGCTCGAGCGTGGTCACCAACTTCGCGATCGTCGGACTCTTGGCAGTCGTCAGCCACCGCTCCCGGGTGCCGTACCGTCCTCGTGTGCCACGCAAGGTGCGCCGCGACGCCGCCCTGGCGGCGGGGGGCATCGGTGAATAGATCCATCTCACGCGTGTTCTGGGTGATGGCCGCCGGGTTCGTGGTCCTGACCGGAATGCTCGGGTATTGGCAGGTGGTCCATGCGGGCGCCATCAACGACCGCCCCGGCAATCCCCAGACGATCCGCCGCTCCCAGCTGATCGCGCGCGGACCGATCGTGGCCGCCGACGGTGCGCCCCTCGCGGTCAGCGTGAGCAACAACGCCTCCGGGCAGGTCATCTACCACCGGACGTACCCGAACGGCACCCTGGCCCCACAGACCGTCGGGTACTCGGACATCATCCACGGCTCGACGGCCCTCGAGCAGAGCCAGAACGGCTGGCTGACCGGCGACTACGGCGCAGAGTCGCTGTTGGTGCGCCTCGGCCTGCGCTCCCGACGTGGCGCCGCCGTCCACACGACGATCGTGCCGGCCGCCCAGACGGTCGCCAACCAGATGCTCGCCGGCCAACGCGGGGCGGTGGTGGCGCTCGATCCCCGCACCGGGGCGGTCCTGGTGATGGCCTCGTCCCCCGGTTTCAACCTCAATGACGTCAGCGGCCACTTCGCCTCGATCCTCAAGCAGCCGGGCAGCCCGTTGCTGAACAAGGCGGTCCAGAACGGCTATCCCCCGGGGTCGACCTTCAAGGTGGTCACGCTTACGGCGGCGCTCGAGAGCGGCCTCTACACGCCGCAGAGCCGATTCGACGACACGGGCACGGTGAACGTCTCGCGGACAGCCGCTGCACAACTTCAACGGCGAACGCTTCGGCCCGCATGACCTGACGTTCGCCCTCACGCATTCGATCAATACGACCTTTGCGAAGATCGGCCTGGCGCTCGGTGCGCTAAAGCTCGGAGCGACGATGCAGGCCTTCGGGTTCGGTCGCGCGCCGTCGGTCGACCTGCCCGCCGGGATGGTCGTCCCGTCGGGGCGCAAGTCGTCCGCCGGACACCTCCTGCCGTCCAACCAGGCCGGTGAGGACACGGCCCGGATCGCGATCGGTCAGGAGCAGCTGTCGGTCACACCGTTGCAGAACGCCATGATTGCGGCGGGCATCGCCGACCGGGGGACCATAATGACCCCGTATCTTGTGCAGCGCGTCACGGACACCGGCGGGTCGGTGCTGATGACGCACCATCCATCCGTCTTCTCCAAGGCGACCACCCCCCAGGTCGCAGCTGAGGTCACCGCCATGATGCGTAACGTAGTCAAGGAGGGCACCGGCACGGCCGCGGCACTCTCCGGGCTCGACGTCGCCGGGAAGACCGGCACGGCGGAGACCGGCGTCGCCGGAATCAACGACGCCTGGTTCATCGGGTTCGCGCCATCCAGCGCCGCGCGTGTCGCGGTCGCGGTCCTCATCGAGAACACGCCCGGCCAGGGCGGAGTCGTCGCCGCGCCGATCGCGCGCGCGGTGATGCAGTCGATCATCACGGGGAGCAACTAGTGGGCGATTTTCGTCCCGGCGAGATCGTCGGTGGACGCTACGAGATCATTGAACTGCTCGGCAGCGGAGGGATGGCCAACGTCTACCGGGCCCACGATCCCCAACTCGGGCGGGATGTGGCCGTCAAGATCCTGGCCGCCCGCTACACGGCCGACCCGGCCTTCGTGGAGCGCTTTCGCCGCGAGGCGTCGGCGGCGGCACAGCTGAACCACCCGAACATCGTGCAGGTCTTCGACCGGGGCGAGGCGGACGGTACGTACTTCATCGTCATGGAGTACCTGGTCGGCCCGGACCTCAAGTCGGTCATCCGGACCCGCGGGGCGCTCCCCCCGCTGGAGGCCATCGACAACACCCAGCAGATCCTCGCCGCGCTGGCGGCCGCCCACCGGCGCGACGTCATCCACCGCGACATCAAGCCGCAGAACGTCATGCTCGCCTCCGACGGCCTGCTCAAGGTGACCGATTTCGGCATCGCCCGCGCCGGCGCCGGCGGCGACATGACCGAGGCCGGATCGGTGATCGGGACCGCCCAGTACCTGTCGCCCGAACAGGCACACGGCGGTGAACTGACGAGCGCCAGCGACTGCTATTCGGCGGGCATCGTGCTCTACGAGATGCTGACCGGCCGGGTTCCGTTCGACGGCGAACGACCCGTCGTCGTCGCGATGAAGCAGATCAACGAGCCGCCCGTGCCGCCCCGGACCTACGAGCCGGGCATCCCGGCCGCGCTTGAGGCCGTCGTCCTCAAGGCGCTCGCCAAGCGGCCGTCGGAGCGATACCGCACCGCGGAGGAGTTCTCGGCGGCGCTCACCGATGTCCGCCGCCAGATCGACCCGTCGTCCACGGGCCAGCACACGATGATCCTCGGTGCGGCCGCGGCCGAGACGGCCGCCCAGACGACGATGATGGCCGCGGCGACCCCGGCCCAGCCGACGGCCGTCACGCCCGCCACCGGCACCGGCAGCACCGGTGCACCGCCGGCCAAGAAGCGCCGCGGCACGGCCGTGGTGATCGGCATCATCGTGGTGCTGGCCATCGCGGCGATTGCCGGGATCTTCCTGTTCGCCAACCGTGGCGGGTCCAGCAACTCGGTCACGATCCCGACCGACATCACGGGGCAGTCCGTCAACGCCGCCAAGGCGGAACTGACCCAACTCGGGTTCAAGGTGGTCACCAAGACGGTCACCTCCGCGGCCGCCGACAAGGGCAATGTGGTCGGCACCGATCCCCCGGAAGGCACATCGGTCGCCAAGGGCAGCTCGGTCACACTCAAAGTCGGCGGTGGCCCGAAGACGGCGACCGTGCCCAATGTCGTCGGCCTGACCCAATCGGCCGCGACAACGGCCCTGCAACGGGACGGATTTGCGGTGATCGTCGTCCAAGCGCCGAGTACATCGGTGCCGACCGGAACCGTCATCTCCCAGAGCCCGGGCGCCTCGACACAGCTCGCCCCGCAGGGGTCCGTGACCATCACCGTCAGCTCCGGCGCGTCGGTGCCGAATGTCGTCGGCAAGGCGCTCGCCACGGCCACCAACGACATCAAGGCGGCGGGCTTCGTCGTCGGCACCGTCAGCAACCAGCCGAGCTCGAGCATCGCCAACGGCGACGTGATCTCGCAGAGCGTGTCTGCCGGTTCGGCCGCCCCCGCCGGCACGAGCATCGACCTGGTCGTCAGCACCGGGCCGGCCACGGCGTCGGTGCCGAACGTCATCGGGCTGAGCGCGTCCGCGGCGGCGTCGCAGATCCGGGCCGCCGGGTTTACCCCGCTCTCCCAGAGCGCCAACAACGCCGCAACCGCCGGCGTCGTCTTCGCACAGAGCCCGGCCCCGAACTCGTCGCTGGCGAGCGGCGGCACGGTGCGGTTCACCGTCAGCCTCGGTCCGACCACGACCACCGGGACGACGACCGGCACGACGACCCCCGCGCCGCCGCCCGGATGAGCGTGACAACGATCCTCATGCTCGCGGGGGGACGCAGCAGCGAGCATGACGTGTCACTGGTGTCCGCCCGTGGGCGTGACCGCGGCCCTCGACCCGGCGGCGTTTGCGGTCATCCCGGTGCTGATCGCCAGTGACGGTACCTGGACCCGTGACGGCGCCGAGGTGATGCTCGCCGCCTCCGGAGGTCGCCCGGTGCTCGTCGCGCTCGAGGATGGGACGGCAACGCCGGTCGACGTCGTGTTTCCGGTCCTGCACGGACCGTTCGGCGAGGACGGATCGGTGCAGGGGCTCTGCGAAATGGTGGGCGTGCCGTATGTGGGCGCGGGCGTGACCGCATCCGCGGTGGGCATGGACAAGGCGATGTTCAAGACGATCGCCGCCCAGCACGGGCTGCCGGTGGCGGATGCCGTCGTCGTGACCCACGGGCGTTGGGACGGCGATGCGCAGGCCGTGCGCGATGCCGTCGGTGCGATGGGATTCCCCGTCTTCGTCAAGCCCGCCCGGCTCGGATCGAGCGTCGGCATCTCCCGGGTCACCGACCCCGGCGAGCTCGACTGCGCGGTCGCCCTTGCGCTGGGCTACGACGACAAGATCCTGATCGAGAAGGGCATCAGCGGACGCGAGGTCGAAGTCGGCGTCCTCGATAACGGCACGCTCGTGGTCTCGCCCCCGGGGGAGATCAGCTACGCCGGGGACTGGTACGACTACGCGACCAAGTATGAGGCGGGACGCGCCGAGCTGCAGATTCCCGCCGAGCTCCCGTCCGACGTCACCGCGCGCCTCCAGGCGGCCGCCCTGACCGCCTACGAGGCGGTCGGCTGCCATGGCATGGCCCGCGTCGACTGCTTCGTGACCGACACCGGTGACGTGGTCGTCTCCGAGATCAACACGATCCCGGGATTCACGCCGACGAGCGCCTACCCGTCATTGATGGCGGCGGCCGGCGTCGACTACCCGCAGCTCGTTGCACGCCTCGTGGAGTCCGCACTCGAGCGGGCCGACCACGAGCGCTCCCTGCGACGGTGAGCCGCGTCGCCGGACGCACGGTCCGCGTCGGGCTCGTTGCCGATTCTCACGTCGGCGAGTTCCTCGACGAGATGCCGGTATGGGTCGAGGAGTCGCTCGCCGGGTGCGACCTCATCCTGCACGCCGGGGACCTGTCGGTCACCGACGTCCTCGATCGGCTCGACCTGATCGCCCCGGTCCGGGCCGTACGCGGCGACCACGACATCGACGCCGACGCCTTGCCCGAATCGCTGGTGGTCGGCGTGGCCGGGTGGCGGCTCGGTCTCGTGCATGGGTCGTGGAGTCGCCGCTGGGACGCCGTCGCCGTCGCCCGCTCGCTGGCCACCGGCGACCGGACCTGGCAGCCCCGGCTCGAAACGGAACTACGCCAGCGCCTCGGCGCGGTCGACGCCGTCATCTACGGGCACTGGCACGTGCCTCGGATCGCACGCGCCGGGTGCACCCTGATGGTCTGTCCCGGTGCGGTCTGCCCGGGTGGCGCGCTGGGACCGGGCGATCCGCTGCCCCACTCCGCCCACGCCCCGGTCGACATGGCCGTGCGCGCCTTCCGCCGGCGCACACACCCGGACCAACACCGGCCCGCGATCGCGGTGCTCGACGTAGGATCATCCGGCCTTCGTGCCCGCCACATCTTCGCCCCGACGACCGAAACCGGCTGACACCACATGACGACCTTCCGACGACAGCCGATCACGTCCACCGGACTCCTTGTCGCCGTCATCTCGGCGATCGTGGCGATGTCGGCCGTGGGACGGCCGATCGTCTCCGGGCCCGGGCGGCTCACCGGGCTCCCGGTGGCGATCACCGTCCCCGGCCAGACGCTGCCGGTGCTGATCGCCGCGGCCGTCGTGCTGGTGGTCGCGTGGTCCGTCCGCGCACGATGGGCGAAGCTCGTCGGGGTCGCGATCGCGTTTGGGCTGGCCGGCACCGAGGCACTGACGGTCGGCTTCGCGCGGGCGTCGACGCGGTTCCATCCCGGCGCATCGCCGCGTCTGGAGACCGGCGGCACGCTCCTCGTCGTGGCATTCGTCATCGCCATGGTCGGCGTCGTCGTGATGATCGTGGGAGCACGGGAGCTGATGCCCCCGCCCGAGGAGCTCACCATCGGTCTTGACGCCGCGGGGCTGCCACTGCGGCCGGGCAGCGCCATGGTCGCACTCGGATTCAGCCTGCTTGGGCTCATCTTCTTTCCCTCCGCACCGGTCGGGGTTGTCCTGGGCCTGCTGGCGTACTGGCAGATCACCCAGGCACCGGAGGAAGTCCCGGGCCAGAACGTCGCCCTCACGGCGATCATCGTGGGAACGACGTGGATCAGCCTCTGGACCATCCTCGTGTTCGGCCGCGGCATCTGGTCCGCGCACGGGCTCTAGGCATGCGCGGCGCGGCGCTGGCGGCAGCGATCGTGGCACTCATGGGCGCGCTGTTCGTGCTGGCGGGCTGCGGGGGCGGCGGCGGCCCGTCGATCGCGGCGGCGTGCGGTGGCGCATCCGCCGCGCTCCCCCCGGTCGCCGCGGCCGCCGACAAGACGGGAGCCGATTCCGCCGCCCGGTCGGCCGCCACCACGATCTCCGCACTGAACGTCACGCTCGGCGGCATGACCGGACCGGACCTCGACCCGGTGGCACTGGTCAACCTGCGCAATGCAACCGGCTACCTGGCCGACGAGTACCGCAACCTGGCGGCGCTGCTGTCCCAGCCGGGCTCCGGCCTGATCGGACCGCTCCGTGCGCAGGGCGCGGCCGCCTACGCCCAAATCGACCGGTCGGCTGCGCAGCTCGGCACGCCGGCGTGCGCTGCCGCAGCGCTCGGGCGGCCGCTGTTTGCCGCACTCCTCGCACGGACGACCGCCCCGGCGGGGGCACGTCTTCCCCAGGCAGGGACGGCCGCCTGCCAGAACGTCGTCGCGGCCTACGGGACGACGCAGGTCGCCATCGACCGTCTGGCCGCCGACGCCCAACTCCAGCGGTCGGCAGCTGCACTCGACGCCGCCGCACGGGACGTTGCCGCCGTCCCGACGGCCGCCGGGCATCGCTTGCGTCAGTCGATTCTTCGCGCCGCGGGCATTCTCAACGCCGCCGTCGCGGAGGTCGGGAGGGGTGCCAGCCCCGCGGGCACGACCACCACGGCCTTCGCCCGTGCGTCAGCCGAGCTCGCCGCCGGGTTCCGCGCCGCCCGCGTCGTCTGCGCGGTGCCCGGCGCCTGACCGCGCGCGGGGATGGGCGCGGTCGAAGTCGGTCTTGAGGTGCGCCGCCGTCACGTGCGTGTAGACCTCGGTCGTCACGGGAGATGCGTGGCCGAGGTGCGCCTGGACGTAGCGGATGTCCACACCGGCCTGGATCAGGTGGGTTCCGCATGAGTGCCGCAGGGCATGCGGGAAGACCCGCCCGCCGTCTTCGGTCAGGCCCGCGCGCCTGCCGATCGCGGCGATGATCCGCCACACGTCCTCGCGCGCCAGCCGGCGCCCGCGAACGGAGACGAACACGGCATCGGCGTCGGGCGCCGCGCCGGCGCGTCTCCGCGCGGCCAGTTCGGGGCGGCCGACCCGCAGGTAGGCCTCGAGCGCAACCCGCGCGCCGTGAGGGACCGCGACCGCGCGCACCCGGGACCCCTTTCCGGTCACCACCAGGTACGGATCCTCGAGATCCTCGAGGTTGCAGGCCGACACGTTGAGCCCGACCGCCTCGCTGGCCCGCAGGCCGCAGCCGTAGAGGATCTCGATCAGGGCGACATCGCGCGCACCCACGGGGCCCGGCCGGCGTGCAGCGTCGAGCAGCCGGCGCATGTCGGCCTGCGCGAACGCCACCACGTCCTGCGGCCCGCGACGGGACCCGCCGGCGTCCGCGACGCCCGGCGGCCGCAGGTCGGTCACGGGGTTCTCGAGATCGCAGGTTCGGGACCACCAGCGACAGAATGCACGCACGGCCGCCACGCGGCGGCGTCGGGTGGCGGGGCTTCCCTCGAGGTGGTCGCGCCAGTCCCGCCACCACTCCGGGCCGAGGGCGACCAGATGCTCGAGCACGGTCCGGACCTCGGGGTCGTCCTCGATGCCGAACGCGTCGCGGATGTCGCCGACCGTCGGGATCCCCTCGTCGCCGACCCCGAGCGCGGTGGCGAGGTGGGTCAGGTCGCGCCGGTAGGCCTCACGCGTCGAGGCGCTGGTCCGGCTCGCGAGAAAGGCTGCCAGAAGGCGGCGAAAGGCCGCAGGGTCGATGCTCATCCGCGCGGGTGCCCGCGCCGCAGCTGACGCTGGATGTCCTTGGTGGTGACGCCGGTGTAGCGCTGGGTGGTCGCGAGGCTCGCGTGGCCGAGGACCTCCTGCACGACACGCAGGTGGGCGCCCTCCGCGCGGTCGCGTCCTTCCAGGAGATGGGTCGCGGCGGCGTGGCGAAGCAGGTGCGGGCCCCCAGAGCGCCCCATCGCGCGCAGGCGCGGTGCGACGATCCGATAGACCGCACTGCCGTCAAGTGGGCGTCCGCGCACCGAGAGAAAGACCTCGCTGCGCACGGGCCCGCTCCGATCGACGACCAGGGGACGGCCATCGCGCAGCCACGCCCCCAGCGCCTCCACCGCGGGCTCGGTCAGGGGCACGGTTCTGGCCTTGCTGCCCTTGCCGACAACCCGAACGGTCTCGTGTTCGAAGTCGAGGCCCGCCAGCTCGAGGTCGCACAGCTCCTGGCGACGCAGGGCGGAGCCGTACAGGACCTCCAGTACCGCCCGGTCGCGGAGCTCGAGCGCACCTCGCACGCCCTGGGCCGGGGCGGGGGCGGCATCGGCCGACTCCACGAGGAACTGCGCGTCGGACTGCGACAGACGCGGGATCAGCGGCGGACGGACCTTCGGACGCTCGAGCCGTTCGGCCGGAGAGCGACCCGGCGGGAACAACGGTGCCAGCCATTCCCTCGTGGCCGTCAGCGCCCGGGCCTGTGTGGACGGGGACCAACCCAGGGCCCGCAGGGCCGCGGCGAGCACCGACGGCGTGATTCGTTCGGGACCCGGGACGCCGTGAGCGTCGATCCACGTTGCGACGGCACGTACATCCTTGACATACGCCATCCGCGTCCGTGGCGCGAGCGGCGCCCGACGGGACCCCTGTCGCTCCAGCCGCGCGGCAAAATCGGTAAGCGACGCCTCCCACGTGATCATGGGTTATGTCTTCGGCACACCCCAGACCGACACCTCCGAGATTCCCGCCCAATACACACCGGGAACCCGGGGATCCGCAACGAGCCGCACGAACCAGACGACCAGGTTCGACGGGGCCGTGGCCGGCAGTGCCAACGATTGTTGTGCACCGGTCAGGGTCGTCGTGGCGACGAGCGGTGCGCCGCCGAGCTTGCCGGGCACGCGGATCTGGATGCGCGCGCCGGGGGTCGGCGACCGCACGACGACCCGCTCGGGCCGCGATCCGGCGGGGCCCGTGAGCAGCAGGCCGACGCCGTGCTTGGTGCCCCCGAAGGTCGGCGATCCGCCGTATTGCTCGGTGTACCAGGCCGTCGCCGGGTTCCCGTCGGTGGCGAGGTGCGCCTCCGACGCGTTCTCGGTGCCGTCACCCTGCGGGTCATATCCGGACGCGGTGATCGATAGCCGCTGCGCGGACGGCGGCGCCGATGCCCCCGACGACAGCGCGGCGGTCAGTCCCCACACGATCACGACGAGGGCCACGACGACGACCCCGAGCGCGATCAGGCGGCGGCGCAGGTACACGCTCCGACGGCTGCCGGGCGGACGGCGACGGGCAGGTGCGCGGACGGACAGGTCGGGCTCCGCCGCGCATGCCGCCAGCTCGTCGGCGAAGGCGGCGGCATCGGGAAAGCGATCCTCGGGGCGTTTCGCGGCGGCGCGCATGACGCATGCCGCCAAGCGCGGTGAGACCGCAGGCGCCAAACTCCTGGGATCCGGGAGCGGGTCGTTGACCTGACGCATCGCGACGTTGACGAAGTTGTCACCGGGAAACGGAAGTTCTCCGGTCAGGCACTCCCAGAGCACGATTCCGAGGGAATAGACATCGGTCCGTCCGTCCACCGGCCGCCCCTCGGCCTGTTCCGGGGCGAGGTAGTCGCTGGTCCCGACCATCATCCCCGACCGGGTCAGCCGTGATTCGCCGGAACCCGCCAGCAGATGGGCGATGCCGAAGTCGGCAAGCTTGGCGTTTCCGTCGCGATCGATGAGGACGTTCTGGGACTTGATGTCACGGTGCACGACCCCGTGCCGATGCGCGAAGTCGAGGGTCGTGGCGACCTGCGCCCCGATGCGCGCAGCCTCGGACGGTGCCAGGCTGCCCTCGCGCCGGAGCCGGGTCTTGAGGTCCTCGCCATCGATCAGCTCCATCGCCAGGAACGGACCCTGTCCGTCCTCGCCGCCATCGAGCACCTGCACGATGCCGGGATGGGACAGGCGGGCGACGGTGCGCGTCTCCCGCACGAACCGCGCCATCGCTTCGGGATCTTCCTGCATCGCCGGGCGCAATCGCTTGAGCGCGACGGTGCGGTCGAGCACGGTGTCCTGGGCACGCCAGACGGTCGCCATGCCGCCATGGCCGATGCGGGCCTCGACGAGGTAACGATCCGCGTCGGAATCGGCCTGCGGACGATCGGAGTCCTCGGACATCGCAGTCCACAATACCCGGGGGCACCCGCCGCACCTCTCGCGGCGCCCCGTCCGTCGCTAGGGTGACGGCATGCCGACCGCCCAGACGGTCCTCGTCGTCGAAGACGACGATGCGATCCTGGAGTCCATCAACTATCAGCTCTCCCGCGCCGGATATCGCGTGCTGCGCGCGACCGATGGGAACCAAGGCCTGCGTCTGTTCCAGAGTCAGCGGCCCGACCTGGTCATCCTCGATCTGATGCTCCCGGGGATCGACGGATGGCGCTTCACCGAGCAGGTCCGCGCCGAGGACCCGCGCGTACCGGTCATCGTGTGCAGCGCCCGTACCAGCGAATACGACCGCGTCCACGGGCTCGAGCTCGGCGCCGACGACTATGTCACCAAGCCCTTCTCGATGAAGGAGCTGATGGCGCGGGTCAACGCCCATCTGCGTCGCGCGGAGCTGCATCGCCAACCGTCCGGACGCACGGCGATCGACGCGGACCCGCTGCGGATCGACCCGGAACAGGTCCAGGCGTACGCGAACGACCAGTCGATCGGCCTCACGCCGCGCGAATTCGAGGTGCTCTACGCGCTCGCGCGCAACGCCGGCAAGCCGATGCCGCGCAGCCGTCTGTACCGGGAGGTGTGGGGCTACGAGATGCTCGCCGGCGACCGCTCGGTCGATGTGTTCGTGCGCAAGGTCCGCCAGAAGCTCGCGCGAGCGCTCCCGGACCACCCCTACATTCAGACCCACTACGGCGTCGGGTACCGCTTCGAGCTCGTTCCCGGGGCGGACGCGGACGCGGCGGCCGTCGACGATCCGCTGGAGCGTGACGGCCACTGACCCTCGGCCCGCGCCGCTTGTGGTCGGCGGGGTCCGTCGGCTAGATTCCCGAGGCTTTTCCCGGGGGGATGCCCGAGCGGCCAAAGGGAACGGTCTGTAAAATCGTCGGCTACGCCTACGGAGGTTCGAATCCTCCTCCCCCCACTCCAGACGCCCATGCGCGCACCGGTCCGCACGCTGCCACGTGGAGGCCGGCGCGCCGATGCGGAACCGCAGTCGGGGCCGGTGCGCCGGCCGACAACGCCTAGCCGGGCAGTCTCCGGAACACGGACTCCGGCAGGTGGCGCAGGACGAGCATGACCCACCGCAGCGTGCCGGGCACCCAGATGATGCGCGATCCGCGCGGGATGGCCGCCGCGACCGCCGCCGCGACCTTGTCGGGAGTCGTCGCGAACGGTGCGGGCTTGAGATGGGTCGTCATCCGCGTCTTCACGAATCCGGGCCGGACGATCACGACGCCGACGCCGGACCCTGCCAGGGAGGCAGTCAGTCCCCGCGAGAGCGCGTCAAGGCCGGCCTTGGCGGACCCGTAGACGTAGTTGGCCAGCCGTGGTCGCTCGGCGGCGACGGTCGACATGACCACCAGTGTGCCGTGGCCCTGGGCGCGGAGCCGTTGGGCGGACCCGATCAGCACCGGCACGAGACCGCGAAAGTTGATGTCGACGATCGTGGCGGCCGCGACGGGGTCACGCTCGGCGGTCGCCTGGTCGCCGAGGTATCCGGTCGCCACGATCACGACATCCGGTTCATCGGCGAACGCCGCAGCGATCACCTCGCCCTGGTCACCGGGCTCGCAGGCGTCAAAGTCGACGATCTCGACGCGCGCGACCCCCTCCGCCCGCAGGGCCTCGCCGGCACGTTCCATGTCGGGTCGGTCGGGTCCGACCAGGCAGACCACCGACCCGTCCGCCCGCGGCAGTCCGCGCACGATCGCAAGTCCGATCTCCGACGAGCCGCCGATCAACGCGATCGACTGGACTCTTCCCAATGCATCGCGCATGCGACGTCCTTACGTCCGGGGTGGCGGCGCCACCAGTGACAACCGACGATCAAGGTCCGACCGCATCACGAAATTGGGATCCAGGCGATCGCGAACCGCGCGCCATTCGGACAGCCGCGGATACATGGCCGCGACCAGGTCGGGGCGCAGCCGGGCGTCCTTGGCCAGGTAGACGCGACCGCCGCAGTCGGCGACCTGCTCGTCGAGGCGGTCGAGCGCTGCGGCGAGTCCCGGCGCGCCGGCCGGGATGTCGAGTGCGAGCGTCCAGCCCCGAAGCGGAAAGGCGATCGGACCGCGGACGTCGCGCAAGCGCTTGAGGACCGCCAGATACACCGGCACCCCGCCCCCGACGAGCTGCTCGACCATCGGAATCAGCCGATCCGCTGCCGCGTCCGGGATCACGAACTGGTGCTGGAGCATCCCGGAGCGGCCGTAGAGGCGGTTCCAGTCGCCGACGACGTCGAGGGGAAAGAAGTACCCCCAGACCGGTTCGAGCCCGCGGTGCGGCTCGGTCGGGGCGCGGCGAAAGTAGAGCTCGTTGAACAGGCGCATCGCGCCGGGGTGCAGCACTCCCGACCTGCCCGGCATGGCGGGTACCGACGCGAGGCGCCGGTTCGGCGGGACGTCGACGTCCGCGCCCGCAGGCGCCACGTCATCGGCGGTCGCGTGCTCTCCGGCGGTGACGACCGCCGCGCCCGAGCGCGGCACCGCGCGCCAGCAGATCGATCCAGGCAACGGTGTATTGGGCCGCCGCGTCGGCCTCGCGAAGCACGCTCATCGATTCCTCGAGATCCCGCGTGCGCGTGGTGTCGACCCGCATCCGTGCGCTGGCGACCGGCCGCAACTGAAGTTCGGCCGAGAGCGTCACCCCGGTCAGGCCCATGCCGCCGGCCGTCGCCCAGAAGGCGTCGGCGTCGGGACCGTCGGGCGCCAGGGCGAGGCGGGCACCGGACGGGACCGCGAGCTCGAGCCCACGCGACGTGTTCGCAGAAGCTGCCGTCGCGGTGATGGTTCTTGCCGTGGACGTCACTCGCGACGCACCGCCGATCGTGACGTACTGGGTGCCGGGCACCACCGCCGGAAACCACCCGCGCGGCAGCACGTCGGCGATGAGTTCCCCGAGGGACGTGCCCGCCGCGACCCGCACCCGCCCGGTCGCGGCATCCAACTGCGGGGATGCCGCCAGCCCGCGCGTCGCGATGACGGTGCCGCCGGCGTTCTGCGCGGCGTCGCCGTAGCTGCGCCCGAGCCCGCGGGCGATCGCCCCGCGGACGGGCGGACGTCCGAGAATCGCCGCCACCTCGCCCGGGACGGTCGGCGCGGCGATGCGCGCACGCGTCGGCGCGGTCCGGCCCCAGCCGGTCAGCAGGCGCTCCTGTCCGTCGGTCGGAGCCCGGGAGCCGCGCTTAGCGGACATAGATCCCGATCAGATAGATCGCCACCCAGATGACCCCGCTGACCTGAAGTATCCGGTCGCGCAGGAACACGTCCTCCGGCGCCTCCCCGGAGCCGCCCTCGAGCAACATCGCGTAGCGCAGGATGCCGACGACGAACGGGATCACCGAGATCGCAGGCCACGGCGCCGGGATGTGCGGCGAGTGCCCGGGCAGCAGTGCCCACAGGCAATAGCCCATCACGGTGATCGTCGCGGCCATCGCCCACGTGAACCGCAGAAACCCGTCGGGGTAGCGGGCAAGCACTTTCCGGGTCTTGTGGCCGACCTCCCCATGGGACTCCTGCTCGGCATACCGCTTTCCCGCGACGACGAGCAGCGCGCCGAACGAGACGACGACCGTGAACCACGGCGACAGCGAGACACCGGCCGCCTCGCCGCCGGCGGCGGCCCGCAAAACGAACGCGAGCGCCAGCAGCACCATCTCCACGACGGGCTCGTGCTTGAGCCACATGCTGTATCCGACGGTCAGGGCGACGTAGGCGGCCGCCGTGATCGCGACCTCACCACCCATCCACGCGGCCAGCCCGAACCCGACAACGAACAGGATCGCCGCCACGCCCCAGGCCAGTCGTGACCGGAACGGCACCGGCGGCGATCGGCCGGAAGCGCTTTGCGGATGGAGGCGGTCCCGCTCGACGTCGAGCGCGTCGTTGACGAAGTACCCGCCGCTCGAGAGTGCGCAGAAGGCGACGAACGTGACGATCAGGCGCCACAGCACGTTGCCGTGACCGATGACCCCGGCGGCCAGCGGCGCGGCGAAGATCAGGACATTCTTCGCCCACTGTCGCGGGCGTGCCGTGCGCAAGAGGCCTTCGGCCAAGCCCATCGGGCGGGTCGGCGCCTCGGGCTCCGCAGTATTTCCGGAACGGCTGTCGGCGACGTCGGTCGTGCTCGGGCTATCCATGGGTCCGGGTCACGGGTGCGCGTGCGATCACCGCGAAGAAGTCGCGGTCGTCAGGGACAAGGTAGCGGCTGCCCCCGTGGTCGATGCCACCCAAGAGCTTCGTCGGCGCCTGTCCGTTCGGTGCCGCGTAGCTGATGAAGGTCACCCACTCGTAGTTGATGTCGGTCTCCATCGCCCGCACGGCGCCGGCGTGGATGAGGATCGCGGCAAGGCTACCAACTGTCTGCTGGTCCGCCGCCGCATAGATCAGGTTGCCGTACCGGTCGATCCCGACACCCGATCGCCAGACGCGGACCGCGTTGCCGAGGGTCGCGCCCCACTTCGAGCTGTCGCTCAGGTTCGGATTCGGGCGCCCGCTCTCGACGATCATCGGCAGGTTCTGACGCGCGAAGACCACGTCCGATCCGGGCGTCGGGCCCCCGGTCCATCGGATGATGTTCGTCAGGCCGTTGGCGTACCCGACCACCGTGGCCATCCCGTTGACCATCGGTCGCCAGAGGTGCCCGTTGGCATAGAAGCCACCGGTGATGTCTTCCATGCGAAACCCGGAGTTGAAGGTCGCCAACAGTCGACTGCGCAGGTCCAATGGCACCTGCATCGGGCCGCGCGGGCCGCGCCCTGGCGGCTCATAGCGTCCGGGAACGAGAATCACCCGTGCCTTGCGCTGATCGACCCACGCGACACCGGCGACCATCCGCGGATAGGCGGGGTCGGACCGGAAGGTCGTCACGAGCACCGCGGGACCGCCGTTCACGTTCAAACCGGTCGTCCGCCAGACGCCCTCGCCGGGGAGTGCCGGGCGGATAAGCACGGGCACGCGCGCCGGGTGCTGCGAGTCGGCGACGTTGTTGAGATCGACCTGCCCCATGCCGACGGCCGGCAGGGTCTTGATCGTCGGGCCCCCCTTCGACGGGGCCGTCCAGGAGTAGTACTCCCGCTCGATCTGATCCACGAGCCACGAGCTCACGTTGGCCCGCACCCACTCCACCGTCCGGGGTCCGAATGGCACGCTCGACGGCTGCGACATGTAGCGGGCGTAGGAGACGCCCTCGAGCAGGACGATCACGGCCAGGAAGCCGATCGCGACGTTACGGACCAGCCGCCAGTTCGGCCCCTGATGGCGGCGCTGCGGACCGCGGCCGCGGCCGCCGCGCGAGACGGGTAGGAGCGGACTCTGGCCCGGGCCGCCGCCACGGGAGGTCCCGTCGGGTTGGCGGCGGCGGCTACCGGTGCGACCCGTCTCGGCCGTTCGGCCGCGTGCGCGCACTTCATCGGAGCGCTCTGTGCGCGTCCGACGGTCGCGAGGCTCGTCGAACCCGGTCACCGCAACTCCCGGGATGCGTCTCCGATCGGTGCCGGGACCGACGCCACACCATCGGCGCGCCGTTCGCGCTCGAGGGCCGGCGTTCCGGCACCCTGGCCCTGTCCCGTCATCAGTCCCAACCTAACCACGTTCACTGTGTTCGGGCTGTGATTCAGGTGCGTCGAATTCATCCTCATTGAGCCTTAACGCGCACTAAACGCCCAGATCCGGTTCAAACCGAAGCTCAACGGGGTGACGATCGCCAACGCAAGCGCCTGGGCCAGCACCGGCTCGAGGCCGGTCGTCACGAGCACTCTCAGGACGATCAGATCCGCCACCAGCACCAGGGCACTGACGGCGAAGTACCGCGACCCCTGACCGACCACCGACGCCTCCCGCTCACCGAAGGTCCAGAACCGGTGGCCCACCAATGCCACGATCCACCCACACCCGTACGCGATGCACGCCGCCAGCAGATATGGCGTGTCCAACCAGCGGACAAGCGGGGCAAACACGATGAGGTTGGTGACGTAGCCGACGCCGCCGACCACGCAGAAGCGAATGAATTGCGCCGCCGCGGGAGACGTCAGATCGGGCCATGAACCCTCGGGCCACGTGAGCATCTCGGCCTCTTGTCGTCACCTGGGGGTCACTTGTCGTCTGGTCACCAATCTTGGTCATCGGCGTCTGCACGGAGGGCATGACGCATCCGCTAATATCCGCCGCCCCGACGTTCTCCGGGGTATGGTTCGGAGCGGGATCAGCATAGACACCGGCCGTCGGCGTCAGTGTATTCCGCGTTCACCAGTGCCCAGTTAGCTCAGTTGGTAGAGCACCTCCATGGTAAGGAGGGGGTCAGCGGTTCGAGTCCGCTACTGGGCTTCACCACGTCTGACGGGGGCGCCACGAACGTTCGGCAGGTGCCGGCGCCCTCTCCGATGGAGATCTCCGAGCGCGCCCTCGGTGCCCGCATCACCGTTGACGAGCAATGTCGAGCACGGCGGACTTGACCCTACCGATGCGCATTTCACGGTCACGATACGGTGGCGCACCCGTCGCCCGATGGTGGGAGCCCGATACGGTACGATCCCGTGGCGAAACCCACCCCGCCGGAGTATTTGAGGCTGCGGGACAGTGGCTCATCACCGCTCGTGGGCGCGCCGTGCGGCGGAGTAGCTCAGCTGGTTAGAGCAGCGGAATCATAATCCGCGTGTCGGGGGTTCGAGTCCCTCCTCCGCTACTACACCGAGCCCTGCACCCGCGGGGCTCTGGTTGCGTCAGGCGGCAGGCCCCCGGCGCGATTGACAGGTTGGCGTCGTCAAACGGGTGCACTCCCCGAGACCTCTAGGGGTCGTGCCCGTTCGAAGGGGACGGCGGGGGCAGTCGTGGCGTACGAGCACCACGCGACCACGACGCCATTGCGGCCTCGACGTCGCGGTGCGCGGCATCCTCGGCCATGACGTAGATCACATCGCCGGCCTTCAGCCGCGTCGAACCCCGCGGTGCGAGCTGCGCACCCTCGCGAACAACCAGAAACATCACGCTCCCGAGCGGCAATCCGCTGTCGCGTACGCGCCCGCCAGCAAGCACATCATCCGCGTGGATCCGGTATTCGAGAACATCCGCTCCGCGTCCCGGGATCGCCGCTATCTCAGGCGGGACCAGCGGCGGCGGCGGGTCGTCGGACAGTCCGAGCCGCTCGGCGACCGCCGAGAGCGGCAGCCCCTGGGCGAGTGCCGACAGCATGACGACGAAGAAGACGGCGTTGAAGATCGTCCCGCTCTCGGGGATCCCCCGAGACAGCGCGAACGTCGCCAGGACGATGGGCACCGCGCCGCGCAACCCGGCCCAACTGACGAACAGTTTCTCCCGAAGATCAAAACCCTGGAACGGCAGCGACGCCAACACGGCAATCGGACGCGCAACCAGGATCAACACGAGCGTGAGCCCGATCGCGGCCGCCGCAACTCCTGGCAGGCGGCTCGGGAAGACGAGCAGGCCGAGCACGATGAACAGCGCGACCTGCGCCACGAACGCCAACCCCTCGTGAAAGGCGATGAGACTTCCCCGGATCGCCATTGGCGTGTTTCCGATCATGAGCGCGACGACATAGACGGCGAGGAAGCCGCTCCCGCCGATGACGTCGGCAAAGCCGTAGCTCACACCGGCAATCGCCACTGACGCCACGGGTCCGAACGGAGCCAGATCGGCTGGCAAACGCGGAAGGATCCGCGACGCGGCAAGGCCGAAACCGATCCCGATGAGGGCTCCGAGCCCGAGCTGGCGTACCAGCAGGAGGACGACGTTCTCAAGACCGTACGTCGGGTCGGTCAACCACGCGAGCAGCCCCATCGTCAACGCGACAGCCATCGGGTCGTTCACCCCGGACTCCGCCTCCAGGAGACTCGCAATTGGGCGGCGCACCGATGTTGAGCGCAGCGTCGAAAACACGGCGGCGGCATCAGTCGACCCGACAATCGCGCCCAACAGAAGCGCTGCGATCCACGGCAGGTCCAGGAGATAGCGGGCCGCGACTCCGACCGCCGCCGCCATCACCAGCACACCCACCGTGCCGAGCAGGGACGCGGAGAGCGCGATCGGGCGGATGTCCCGCCAGTCGGCGCTGAGGCCGCCCTCAAAAAGAATTGCGACCAGACCGACGACGCCGATCGTCTGCGCCAGCTGCGCGTTATCGAAGTAGATGCCGCCCGGCCCGTCCGACCCAAGCAGCATGCCCGGCCCGAGAAACAACACCAGCGCCGGCACGCGAAGCGTCCGCGCCAGGAAGGTCCCGAAGACCGCAAGCAACAGGACACCGCCGGCTAGGAGCAGGTGATGACCTGGACCAGCCGCAGACGCGAGTCCCAGACCGTGTATTGGTGCCAACGTACCGCAGTCGCCGACGCCGACGACGGCGACCCGGCCATCCGGGTGCGGGCCGTATCTCGGCGCCCGTCCGACCAGACGTGACCTGCGCCGCCGGCGCGACACCCGCCGTCACCGACTAGATCCGCGCGCGCGCCGGACGGCCGGCGGCCACGGATCGGCGGCGGCCACCCCCTCCCCGGGCCGGTCGGGCCCATCCACTCCCCGACGACACCGATCGTCCCGTCAGCCCGCTCGCTGCGGGCCACACGCGCACCCTGAACGAGGAGGGAGACCCATGTCCCCGGAACTGCTGACCGTCGGCGAGGTGGCCGCCATCTTCCGCTGCCACCACGAAACCGTCCGCAAAATGATCGCGACCGATCAGCTGGCCGCGATCAAGTTCGGCAACCGCTGGCTGATCGACGCGCGCCAGCTCCCCCGTCCGGCCGTGCTCGCCGCCGACGCCCGCAACTGAGTCGTGGACGGGGAGCGCACCGGATCCACGCGAGTATCGCGACGGGGCCTGCGTCGCCTAGGCTGCCTGCAAGTCGGGGCGCCGGCGGCGACCGGTCGCCCGCCCACGAGTCGTCCGCCGCAGGGCGCGGCGGTGTCCCGGAGGTTGCGATGCAGGCGATTGAGGCGATCACCAAGCGGCGTGCAGTGCGCGCGTACACCGACGAGCCGGTGTCAGACGATGTCCTGGACCGGCTGCTGCGGGCTGCGCTCGCGGCGCCCACCGGCAGCGGGTCCCAGGCCTGGACGCTCCTGGTCGTCCGCGATCCCGCTCGGCGGCGCGCCATCGCCGAGCTGGTCATCGCCGGCGCCGGCCGCTATTTCGCCATCATGCGCCCCGCTGCCGAGGGTGCCACACCCGAGGAGCACGCGCAGTGGGCAGCCGACTACGCGGAGACGACGCTCGGGACCTATCGCATCGCCCCGGTGTGGGTTCTCGGTCTGGTCGTCCCCCGTCACAACTATCCCGAGCAAATGCGCGAGGGAGGGGACATCGACGACCTGCTGTCGTTGGGGTTCGCCATGGAGAACCTGTTTGTCGCTGCCCGCGCCGAGGGCCTGGGGACCGTGCCAACCACCGCATTTCAGCGGTTCGAAAAGGACCGCCTGCGCGCGATCGTCGGCCTTCCCGACGAGATCGACCCCGCGATCATCACTCCCCTCGGGACGCCGCCCGCGTTCCCGGAGGGTCTGCCCCCCGCGATCAAGAAGCTGCGACGGCCCTGGCGCGAACTCGTCCACGACGAGGCCTGGGGCAGCGTCCGCGGGTCATGACCCGGTCGGCGGCCCGTCGTGACCGCGCCGGACCCGGTCGATACGGCGCCGGTCACGTTTGGTCGGACGGGCGCCGAGATCCGCCCCGGGTACCGGTGCCAGGCGCCGTTCACTGCGCTGACGTTCGCGGCGGGCGAGACTCTCGGGCGTCTCCTCGTAGAGCTCCCGCGCCCGGGTAGCCGTTCCGCGGCGCTCCTCGACATCTCGGACGGTGACCGTGAACCGCTGTTCGCCGACGGTCAGGTCCACGATATCGCCAGGGCCGACATCTTTGGCCGCCTTGGCACGCACGCGATTGATCTCGACGTGCCCGGCCTGGATGGCGTCCGCGGCCAGCGTGCGGGTCTTGAAGAACCGCGCCGCCCACAGCCAGCGGTCGATACGCACCCGTCCACCCGAGCTCCCCATGCGGCAATACTCCCACACGGACGGGTCGGTGGTTTTGGTCAAGAAACCGTAAATGCCCGCAAATCGGCATACCGAAGGGTAAAGAGTCGGCCGGCGGCGACCGATGCACCACACGTGAGGCCGCTGAAGACACTCCTGGTCGGCATTGCCGCCGCGGCCGCCGCCGCGACGCCGGCGATCGCTGCTTCGGTGTCCGCGCCGGTGACGAATCCCGGATACAACTGGGCGGCGGGTGCGATGAAGGATCTTGTGGCCCACCACGGCTGGCCGGCCCGCGACGCCGGGACACTCGGCCGCAGGGCCTCCCGGCGCGAGCTCGCGCGAGGGCTCGCGGCACTCATGGTCGCGCGCGGCCAGCAGCCGCCCGCCAACATCGTCCGTCCGTCGGACGTATCGGCCACCGACCCCGACGTGCAGGCACTGTCCTGGGTGTCGACGATCCGACTGCTCGGCACGCCGGGCGCCGCCTTCACTCCCGGCGGAACGGTGACCGGCCGAGTCGCCGACATCACGGTCGTGCGCGTCCTGGGCCTGACCGCTCCGGTCCGGGGTCTCAACGCGCTGCATACCGTGAACGGCATGCGACTCAAGATTCCGGCGGCGTTCGGGCAGGAGGTCCTCGCCGAACAACTCGGCCTGCGCCACAACTACCCGGCCCAATACGACAACCTCGAGACCAACGTCACCCAACCGATTGGCGTCGCCGACGTCGCCGGAATGATCGACGCCGCAATTCACCTGTCGCCGTGGCAACTCGATTCGACGAGCCGGTACGCCACGATCGTGCTCCCAAACGAAACCGCCAAACAGCGCACCGTGATCCAGAACGCGCTCGCCGAAGTCGGCATGCCGTACGTCTGGGGCGGTGTCCTTCCGGCTCCGCAGACCTTGTTCGGCGCCCGTGTCGCGGGCGGGTTCGACTGCTCCGGGTTGGTCTGGTGGGCCTTCAAACTCAACGCGACATCGGCGGCCCAACGCCTGGGCGTCAACATTCGCGGTCGCACGGCGGATGCGATGGCCTGGGAAGCCCCGGCCCAGAAGGTCGCGCTTACCAAGCTCCGGCCCGGTGACCTCGTGTTCTTCGGGTCCAATGGACCCCACACGCCCCGGGGCGGGATTTCACACGCATCAATTTCGCTGGGCGGCGGCTGGATCGTCCAGTCCGCCGGATCGCTCGGCGGCGTCGGGGTGACCTATGTTCCCGACTGGTGGACGTCCGGCATGGCATGGGGCCGCCGGCTGCCGTCCATGGTCGGAGGACCCGTGGTTGCCGCCGGCACGACGGCCGCTACGACAACGCCGGCGCCTGTCAAGACGGCGCCGAAGGCGCCATCCGGATCGACGCCGAGCCTCGTGCCGGGGACGGCCGGCGGCGGCACCGCACCCGCACCCAAGCCCTGATCGACCCCGCGGGGAGCACTCCTACAGGCGCCAGATGCGCGCCCGAACCGCCGCGATGACTTCCTCCGGCGAGTACTGCACCAGATAGCGACGGGCACTGCCGCTGGTGGCGACCCCGAGATGCGCCTCGATCAACGCCGTTGACATGCCTTCGGCGGACATCTCGGCGGCACAGGCGTATCGCAACCCCAGTGGATGCACACGCTTGGTGATCCCCGCCCGCCGTGCCAACCGCGGCAGCAGTTCGCGAACATAGGCAGCCTTGAGTTCGTCGCCCGCGAGGGTGCAGAACAACTGACCGTCGCCCGAGAGGCCGATGCGCTCGCGGCGAACGCGCCACCGCTGGATCAGTTCGACGGTCTGGGCGTCCAGGCCGGTAACGCGCCCCACGCCGCCCTTGCGCGCAGGAACGCGCACAACCCCGTCTTCGGTGTCCACGTCGGCGACACGAAGCGCGAGCGCCTCGCCCGGGCGCAGCCCGATGCGGTACATCGTGGCAATGAGGGCACGGTTGCGAATCCCGGTCGGTGCGCGGTTCGATGCGCTCCGGATCAACGCCCGGGCCTCATCGTGGGTGAGCAACTCGTCCGGCGTGGCCGCGGGGCCCGCAGTTAACGTGCGAACATCGGTCTCGACACTCGTGCTGATCACCACACCTCCCACGACACCGTCCGGTTGGTCGCCCCGTGCGGCCCGGGCATACGGCCCCGAGCCCTCGCTGGCGGCTCATCGCGGTGCTCGGACCCGGCGGCTCGAAGTCCGTCGGATCCGCGCCGGCAACCGCCGACCACCGCGCGCACAGCGATGAGACTAGCCGCCGCCCCTGGCGATCCCGCGCCAGGCGACGACGCGTGAGTCAAGTTTCCCGATAGATCTCACCATATTTGACACCGTCTCCGGCGCGGTTGCCGCGGTGCCCGGATCGTCAGGACGGCAGTTCGGTGACCTCGACGAGGACCGGTGCGACACCGGAGACGTCGAGCAGGCGCCGTACGGCATCCGACGGCTGGTAGATGCGGATCGGCGCGGCGCCCTCACGGCTGCGCTCGTTCGCCGCCAAGAGCGAGCCGAGGCCGCGGCTGTCCATGAAGGTGACGCCGGCGAGGTCCACATACACGGTGCCGGACCCGCGCTGCGCATCGGTGAGCTCACGGGACACCGTGGGCAGGGAGAGCGCGTCGACGACGCCGATCACCGTGACCAGCAGCCCGTCACCGCACTCGGAGACTTCTACCTGAACTTGTTCTTCGCCCATCGGGCGGGCAGTTTACACTCTGCAACCCTCGACCCGGAATAGGTGTAGATTTCCGATGTCGTCACGGTGTCGAAGGAGCACGCATGCGCGGTATTCCCGTCCTCATGATCCTGGCCTTGGCCGCTTTGAGCGCCCTGTTGATCTCGGTCGGCTGGTGGAAGCATGACGAAGCGGGCTACCTGCCCTTCATCCTCGGCATCGTCTGGGCGCTGTTCACGCTGGGGACGATCGCCGGCCGCCTCCGCCCCGCAAGCCGCTAGCGCACACCGCTCGACGCGCGCCCGGAATCCGGGCTGCGGTGCGCTCCTAGAGACCTCAGAGACCGGCGGGTAGGCTCCCTCCATGTCCGAGGATCCGTACGCACGGCCCAGCGATCCCGCCAAGCGCCACAGCGCCGCGATCACCGACGGACCCGATCGCGCACCCGCCCGAGCCATGCTCAAGGGCACCGGCTTTACCGACGAGGACCTGGCACGGCCGATCATCGGGGTCGCCACCACGTGGATTGAGACGATGCCCTGCAATCTCAACCAGCGTGAGCTCGCCCAGCATGTCAAGCGCGGCATCCGCGACGCCGGCGGAACGCCGATGGAGTTCAACACCATCGCCGTCTCGGACGGGGTCTCGATGGGGACCGAGGGCATGCGCGCCTCGTTGGTGTCCCGGGAGGTCATCGCCGACTCGATCGAACTGGTCGCCCGCGGACACCTGTTCGACGGAGTCGTCTGCCTGGTCGGGTGCGACAAGACCATCCCCGGAGCGGCGATGGCGCTGGCGCGTCTCGACATCCCCGGCATCATTCTCTACAGCGGTTCGATCGCCCCGGGCCGGTTTCGCGGCCGCGACGTGACCATCCAGGACGTCTTCGAGGTCGTGGGGGCGCACGCCGCCGGCACGGTCGGACCAGCCGAGGTGCACGCCCTCGAAGACGTGGCCTGCCCGGGCGCCGGCGCCTGTGGCGGCCAGTTCACCGCCAACACAATGTCGATGGCGATGGAGCTGATCGGGATCAGCCCCGCCGGACTCAACGGCATCCCGGCCAATCACCCCGACAAGGCCGAAGCCGCGGCCGAGACCGGGCGCCTGGCCATGCGACTGGTACGCGCGGACACGCGGCCGTCGGCGATCCTCACGCGCGCGGCAATCGACAATGCCATCACCGGGGTCGCTGCGAGCGGCGGGTCGACCAACGCGGTCCTCCATCTGCTGGCGATCGCTCGCGAACTCGGGATCCCCCTCGAGATCGACGAGTTCGACGAAATCGCCGACCGGACCCCGATCATCGCCGACCTCACCCCCGGCGGGCGGTACGTCGCGACGGATCTGCACAGCGCGGGCGGCGTGCCCGTCCTCACGCGCGAGCTGTTGTCGGCGGGCCTCTTGGACCCCGATACGCGCAACGTCGACGGCCGCACGACCGCTGAGATCGGCGCCCAGGCGACCGAGACCGCCGGCCAGGCCGTGATCGTGCCGATCGCCACCCCGCTCAAGCCCACGGGCGGGCTTGGGATCCTCCGCGGGAACCTGGCACCGGACGGCAGCGTCGTGAAGCTCGCCGGGCACGAACGGCGTCGCCACGACGGCCCGGCCCGCGTGTTCGACAGCGAAGAGGCGTGCTTTGCCGCGGTCAAGGCCCAGTCGGTCGAGCCCGGCGACGTGATTGTCATCCGCTACGAAGGCCCCGTCGGCGGACCCGGGATGCGGGAAATGCTGCATGTCACGGCCGCACTCGTGGGCGAGGGACTTGGCGAGGACGTCGCCCTGATCACCGACGGACGATTCAGCGGGGCGACCCACGGCCTGATGGTGGGCCATATCGCGCCCGAAGCCGCCCGGGGCGGTCCGTTGGCCGCGCTGCGCGACGGCGACATCATCACCCTCGACGTTGACGCCCGGCGGCTGGACGTCGCGCTCACCGACGCGCAGATCGCCGATCGCCTGGCCAGCTGGGCTCCGCCGGCGCCGCGCTACACCTCCGGCGTGCTTGCGAAGTACGCATCCCTGGTGTCCTCGGCCTCCGAAGGCGCCATCACCCGTCCGATCTGAGGATCGACCGAGGCCGACGGTCCGTCGTCACCCGCCCCGCGGTACGATCCGCCGGCATGCGTCCGCGCGTTCTCATCATGACGGCCTCGGTCGGGGCCGGCCATGAGTTGCCGGCTCAAGCCCTCGCCGTGCAGTTCGCCCGCGAAGTGCCCGACTCCGACGTCGTGATCGAAGACGGACTCGATCACCTCGGGCCGCTGGTGTCGTGGGTGAGCCACGGCGCCCCCCGCGTGGTGTTCTTTCGTTCGGAGTGGATCTGGGACGCCGGATTCTGGCTGTTCGCCCGCTTTCCGCTGACGCGGTGGCTGAGCAAGACCACGCTCTACCGTGCCGAGCATGCCCGCCTGCGCACGCTCGTCGACAGGACGCGACCCGACGTCGTCATCTCGACGTGGCCGATCACGACCGAGGTCCTGGCTCACATGCGGCGGCGGCGGGAGATCACCGTCCCCGTCGTCGCGACCATCACCGACATCTCGGCGCTCGAGTACTGGGCCGCGCCTGGGATCGACCTGCACCTGATCAGCTATCCCGACTCCGCGTCGGAGGTACGGCACATCGCCGGATCTGCGACGCGCGTCGTCTGTGTCCACGGCATGACGCGGCCCGAGTTCCTGACCCCGCGCACCCGCTCCGAGGCGCGTGAGACACTCGGCCTCCCCGACGACGGGGCGATCGTGCTGGTCTCGGGCGGCGGATGGGGCGTCGGCGACGTCAGCGGTGCCGTCGACGTCGCCCTTGCCGTCCCTGAAGTTCGGATGGTGGTGTGTCTCTGCGGCCGCAACGACGACCTGGCCGACGTCCTGCGCCAACGTCTCGGCAACGATCGCCGCGTCCGCATCGAGGACTTCACCGACGGCATCTCGGACTACATGGCGGCCGCCAACGCGCTGGTGCACTCGACAGGCGGGAACACGATCATCGAAGCCCACATGCGTGGCTGCACGCCGATTTCCTACGGATGGGGTCGCGGCCACATCCGCCTGCACAACCGCGCATTCCGGGAGAGGGGGATCGCCGAGGTCGTCGCAGCCGAAGCGGAGCTCGCCGGCGCCATCCGCCGTGCGGTCGCCATCGAACGGGTTCCCGACGTCTCGTTTGCCGACCTGCCATCGGCCGCCTCCGCAGTGATGGAGCTGATCGGCCGGTGAGGACACGCACCGGCATCGCCGTGACGACCGGTGTCGGACTCGCTGCCGCCCACTTCGCACCGGCGGCAACGTTCTTCCCGCCGGTGCGACGCCTTGCCGAGCCCTGGGTGCTGTGCCGTGCCCACACGGGGCGCCGCGAAGTCGCGCTGACCTTCGACGACGGCCCGGACCGCGCGCTGGCGCCGCGATTCGTGGAGGCGCTGGGCATGCATCCGGCGACATTCTTCTGGCAGGGCGGGCGCGTACGGGCGCATGCGGCCACGGTCGCGGCAACCGTCGCCGCCGGGCACGAGGTCGCCTGCCACGGCGACGACCACCGGACGCTGGCGCGCCTCGGCCCGGACGCGACGATTGCGGCACTCCGCCGCGCCCGCGATGCGATCTCGGACGCCGCGGGACGGGCGCCGGCCTTCTATCGCCCGGCATACGGCGTCTGGAACGGCTCCGCATGGGCCATGGCGCCGCGCCTGGGAATGCGCCGGACGCTGTGGAGCAAGTGGGCCTGGGATTGGCACGCCCGCACGACAACCGCTCAGATCGTCGACCGGATCCTGGCGGGTGCGCACCCCGGGGCGATCCTCCTGCTCCACGACGCCGACGGCGCGCCCGGTGCGCCCGAGCGGACGCTGGCGGCGCTTCCTGGGATCCTGGAGGGCCTCGCGGTGCGCGGCCTCGCGCCGGTCACGCTCTCGGCCCTCGTCGCCGAAGGTGCCCGGGAGGGCTAGCCGGACGAGGTCTCGGGCGCTTGCGCGGTAGAACTGGACCCACACAAACAACGCGGCGCCCCCGACCACGCCCGCCAGCGCGACCCAGAAGTTCAGCCGCTCGCCGAGGAACATCGTCGCCGGATCGACCCGCAGCAGCTCGAGCAGCAACCGGATCAGGCTGTACAGGCAGACGTACAGGCAGAACAGCGCCGGTGGTCGGATGCGGTAGTGCGCCCCGAGCCAGATCAGCAGCCCCGCCAGCCCGAAGTCCCAGAGCATCTCGTACAGAAACGTGGGCTGGAAGGTGGACACGTTGGCGTAGTGGGCCGGGCGGTAGGCCGGATCGATCTTGAGGCCCCATGGCAACGATGTGGGCCCGCCGAACAGCTCCTGGTTGAACCAGTTCCCCAGACGCCCGATCCCGGATGCCAGCGGCAGCGCCGGGGCGGCGGCATCCATGAACTCCTGACGCTCGCGCCGCGACGGTGGACGACGAAGGCGCCGGTCAGCGTTCCGAACAGGACGGCGCCGGGAATCCCCAACCCGCCCTGCCAGACGGCTACCGCCGCATACCACTCGTGCCCCATCTGGTCCGGGGTGGTGATGTCGAAATACAGCCGCCCACCGATGAGCCCGGCGATGACCGACCAGAGCGCGACCTCGTACACCAGATCCGGACTGCCGCCGCGCGCCGTCCACCGCCGGTACGTCAGCCACACGGCGGCGACGATCCCCGCGATGATGAACAGCGCGTAGTAGTGGATGTGCAGCGGGCCGACGTCGAACCACCGCGCCGGGGGCGACGGGATCGATGCCCCGACGATATGGGTCTGGCTCAGCGGTCCGTGCACGCGCGCCCTACATCAGGGCGGGGCTCCACCCCGCCAGCTCGATGTTCAGCCGCGTCATCAGGCCGGTCACCATCAGGATCCCGAACACGATCAGCAGCACCGCCCCCACCTGGCTGATGAGGCGGACGTGGCGCTTGAGGATTCCCATCGCCGACGTCGCCTGGTGGATGAACAGGCCCGCCAGCAAGAACGGAATCCCCAAACCCAGCCCGTACACCATCAGCAGGGATCCGCCCAGCAGCCAGCTGCCCGATCCCGCGGCCAGCGTCAGTGCCGCGCCCAGGGTCGGCCCGATGCACGGGGTCCAGCCGAACGCAAACGCGGCGCCGGCGATGCCCGCCCCGATCAGCGTCGCCGGCCGCATCGCCCGATGCAAGCGCCGGTCCTGCATCAGGAACATCGGCACGCCTCGTCCGAGCAGCACGAGACCCATCGCGATGACGAACAAGCCTCCCGCGATTTCCAGCGCATGACGATGCTCAAGCAGCTGCGTTCCCGCGAGCCCGACGCTCGCGCCGAGCGCCGTGAACACAAGCGTGAAGCCGATGACGAAGGCAAGCGTCGGAAAGAACACCGCCCAGCGTCGCTTCTCGAAATCATCGAACCCCACCCCGGAGACGACACCAAGATAGGCGGGGACGAGCGGAAGCACGCACGGCGAAGCGAACGAGACGAAGCCCGCGGCGAATGCGACCGAATAGGAGACCGGGTCTGCGCTCAGCATGTGCGATTCCGAGAATGGCACATCGACGCCGGCGCGGCGTGCCGGGGCTTCCGCGCGGGACCTTCGGCCCCGGCGGAAGCCCACACGTCGCGGTGCGGCTAGCGGCGCCCGCCGCCGAGCAGCGACAGGATGATCAGGAATACGTTGAAGACGTCCAGGAAGATGCTCATGGCCAGCATCACGACGTCGTTCTGCCCGGCGCGGTGCATCCGCTGGAAGTCGTACATGGTGAACACCGTGAAGGCGGCCAGGGCCACGAACAGCCACACCGTGTAGATCCCGGAGAAGGCGGACGAGAAGAAGATCATTCCGACGATCGCCACGAGAATCAGCCCGAAGAGGCCGAACATCGCGATTCGTGCCAGGGGCGCCAAATCGCGCTTGGTCGCATATCCGACCGTCCCGAAACAGGCGATGAACAGCCCGGTCAGCAGCACCGCCTGCCACACGATGGCGGCACCGTTGGGCTGCTTGGCGTAGACCGCGATCGTCGGGGCGATCGCGACGCCCAACAGCAGGCCGAAACCAAACAGCAGGCCCATGCCGAGGGAACCGTTCTGCGCCTTCCGCGCAAAGTTCATTCCCAGCATGATCCCGATCGCCCCGATGTACGCCAGAAGCGCAACACCACCGGCCGCATCGCGGGCGATGTAGGCCCCTGCAGCCGCGAACGCGGCCGTGACGGCAACCAGAAACATGGTCTGGCCGAAGACGGCGCGGGTGTCGATATTGCCGACCGGCCGTGCGGCGGTGCCGGGCGGACCGTAGGTCTGTTGGTCAAGCGGTGGACGACTGCTCATGTTCCCCTCGCTATGGACAGATGTCGCTGCACAGGGTACTCGTCCGCGCCCGATTCGTCATTCCGATCTGTCGTCACACCGCGCCGCCGAGGTCGCCGACGGCCTTCGCGAGTTCGGCGATCGCGTCGGGCGTCACCGGCCCCCGGGCCTGCCACCGCACGAGCCCGTCGACGACCAGCATCGGCGCGACCCGCCCCGGACCGTCGATGCCGAGCGCGTCACGCACCACCCCGGTATCCGCATACGCGGTCAGCGTGTGGGTCCGGACCGAGACGTCGGGGATCGCCCGCGCCATCCCGCCGTCGATCCAGCCGCGCACGGGACTCCAGGCGCGGCCGATCACCGGGACCTCCCAGAACCCGACACTCCGGGCACCGAGTCCAAGGACCGCATCCCGCCATCCGTCGACATCGGTCTGCTGGCCGCGCCGAAACGCCAACACCAGCACGTCCGCCGGTCCGGGCAACGACTCGGGCAGTCGCACCACGCGCCCCTCGAGGTCACGCGTCTCGAGCATGGGGAAGCGCAGCGCGGGCAGATCGGGCATCCGGACCCCTCGTCGGTCGGCGGGCCCTTAGCCTGGCATCTCACAGGACCGGCGCAACTCCGGTCGGTCACCGCCCGCGCGGGCCGCGCGATTCCGGTAGGACTTAGGCGTGACGACGGACGCACTCCCAGGCGACCAGATCTCCGGACGCGCGGCCGCGGCCGGCGGCGTCCTGATGACCCTCTCGGCCGCTCAGTTCCTCATGACCCTCGACAGCTCGGTCATGAACGTGTCGATGGCGACGGTCGCCAACGACGTGCACACGACGATCACCGGCATCCAGACCGCGATCACGCTGTACACGCTCGTGATGGCGACCCTGATGATCACCGGCGGCAAGATCGGCACGATGATCGGGCGCCGCCGCGCGTTCGCGATCGGATGCGTGATCTACGGATGCGGGTCGTTCGTCACCGGCATCGCGACGAGCCTGCCGGTCCTGATCATCGGCTGGTCGGGACTGGAGGGCATCGGGGCCGCCTTGATCATGCCCGCGATCGTCGCGCTGGTGGCCGGAAACTTCCCCGCCTCCGGCCGGGCGCGTGCGTACGGACTGATCGCCTCGGCCGGCGCCATCGCGGTGGCCGCCGGGCCCCTGATCGGCGGCGCGGCCACGACCTACGCGTCGTGGCGGCTGGTCTTTTTCGCCGAGGTCATCATCGTCGGCGTCATCTTGGTCCTGTCCCGCCGGATCGCCGATGCGCCAACCGAATCGCGGGCCCGGCTCGATCTGCTCGGGACGCTGATGTCGATCGTCGGACTCGGGCTCGCGGTCTTGGGCGTTCTGAAGTCGGCGGAATGGGGCTGGGTCGCGCCGAAGACCGGTGCACCGTCGATCGCCGGTCTGTCGCTGACGTTTTGGTTCATCATCGCCGGCCTCGTCATCATCTGGCTGCTGTTTCTGTGGGCTGCCCACCTCGAGCGGGTCGGACGGGAACCACTGATCCGGCCGAAGATGTTCGCCAACCGCCGGCTGACCGGCGGCCTGATCATGTTCTTCATGCAGTTTCTGCTCCAGGCCGGGGTCTTCTTCGTCCTGCCGCTGTTCCTGTCGGTCGTCCTCGCGCTGTCGGCGATCCAGACGGGGCTGCGGATCATGCCCCTGTCGATCGCGCTGCTGATCTCGGCCGCGGGGATTCCCAAAGTGCGCCCGCACGCGTCCCCGCGCCGGGTCGTGCGGGTCGGAATCTTCCTGATGCTGGCCGGCATCCTGCTGTTGATGTCGGGGATCGACCTCGATGCCTCGGCGGCGGTCGTCATGGTTCCGATGCTCCTGATCGGGCTTGGAATCGGTGCGCTCTCGTCGCAGCTCGGCGCGGTGACGGTGTCGGCCGTGCCGGCATCCGAGACCGGCGAGGTCGGCGGACTCCAGAACACCGCGACGAACCTCGGGGCCTCCCTCGGGACCGCGCTGGCAGGGTCGGTAATGATCGCAGTGCTGACGGCAACGCTGATCTCCGGTATCCAGACCAATCCGGACGTGCCGACCCGGGTCAAGGACCAGGCGAGCGTGCAATTGGCCTCCGGTGTGCCGTTCGTATCCGACGCGGCATTGCAGAGCAACATGGAGGCGGCCGGCGCATCAAAGAAGGTCACCGACGCGGTCGTCAGCGAGAATCGCACCGCCCGCATCGCCGGCCTCGATGCCGCCCTGGCGATCCTGGCGTTCATCGCCCTGATCGCGCTGTTCTGCACCGGTCGGCTTCCCACCTCGGTTTCGGAGACCGCACCCGAGGGCGGCCCGGCGCCGTAGCCGGTCCGAGGCGCTGATCTAGACTGCAGCCGGTGGATGGCCCCGCACACGACCCGCACGGACGTCCGTTCAACGTCCTGATCAGCTCCGCCGGCCGCCGGGTCGTGCTGGCGCGCCTGTTCCGGACCGCGCTCGCCGACCTCGACGTCCACGGCCGCGTCCTCGCGGCGGACGCCAGCCCGCTGTCGGCGACGTACACCGAAGCCGAGACGCACTTCCTGGTTCCCCGGTGCACGGACCCCGCCTTCGTGCCGACCATGATCGACGCGTGCCGGACCCACCAGGTCCGGCTCGTGATCCCGACGATCGACACCGAGCTGCCGGTCTTCGCGGACGCCCGCGATCGGTTCGCGGCCATCGGCACCGAGGTCGCGGTATCGGGGCCCGACACCATTGCCATCGGCCGCGACAAGGCCCGGACCAACCGCTGGCTGAGAGACGCCGGGCTGCCGCACGTGACCCAGTGGGAGATCGCGGCCGCGCCGACCGACGCCCGGCGGTATCCGCTGATCGCCAAGCCCCGCTGCGGAAGCTCCTCGGAGGGGGTGCACGTGGTCGCCGCACCGGCCGACTTGGCACCGTTCCGCGAGCTCGACTACATCGTCGAGGAGATCGCCCCCGGCCGTGAGCACACGATCGACATCTTCGTCGACCGCGCCGGCACGCTCGTGACGGCGGTCCCACGGCGGCGGCTGGAGACCCGTGGCGGCGAAGTCAGCAAGGGTCTCACGGTCGCCGACCCGCGTCTGCGAGAGCTGGCGGTCCGGGTTGCGGCGGCGTTGCCCGACGCCTACGGCGCACTCAACTTCCAGTGCTTCGTCGACGACGCCTCCGGATCGATGGCGATCATCGAGCTCAACGCGCGCTTCGGCGGAGGCTTTCCGCTCAGCGACGCCGCCGGTGCTCACATCCCGCGCTGGATGATCGAGGAACTCGCCGGGTTGTCCGCGCGCACCGCGACGGCGGACTTCATCGACGGGTTGGTCATGCTCCGCTACGACGACGCCGTCTTTACGACCCGCGACGCGCTCGGGCCGGGTGTCGTATAGGTGCGGGCCTCGTGCGTGATCCTCGACCTCGATGACACGCTGTTTCTTGAGCGCGACTATGTGCTCAGCGGCCTGCGGGCGGTCGGCGAACACGTCGCGACCGCATACGGTCGCCCCGGCTTCGGCGACGTTGCGGTCGGGTTGTTTGAGGCCGGCGTGCGCGGGGACACCTTCAACCGGGCGCTGGCGGAGGTGGGCCTCCCCGCCGACGATGCGACCATCCACCGCCTCGTCGGCGTCTATCGCCGTCACACCCCGGCCATCGGGCTCGCGCCCGACGCCGGCCGCCTGATCCCCCGGCTTCGGGGCCGCTACGTCGGGGTGGTCACCGACGGACCGCTGGAGAGCCAGCGCGCCAAGGCGCTCGCCGTCGGAGCGCCGCGGTGGTCATCGGCGGTGATCTATACGGCCGAACTCGGACCCGGATTCGGCAAGCCGCACCCGCGGGCCTTCGAGATGCACCAGGTGGCCGCGGGCCGCGAGGGCGCGGCGTGCGTGTATGTGGCCGACAACCCGTCCAAGGACTTCGCCGGCCCGAAGTCACTCGGGTGGGCCACGGTGCGGATCCGTCGGCCCGGATCGCTGCATGCAGCGCTCCCGAGCGGCGATCTCGCCGACCTGGAGATCGCCACGCTGGACGAGCTGCCGATCGGCACTCCGATCGCGTAACAGCGCAGCGGCGGCGCCAGCGCGAAGGTCGCAACCCGAGGGTTACGACCGGCGCGCTGGCATTCCCATGGCCGCCGTCGTCAGGAGCAGCCCGAGGTGCTCCCGCAGTTTTCGCACTTGTAACACGTGCCCGACCGGATCATTGTCCAGCCGCAGCTTCCGCAGATCACGCCGTCGTCCTGGCGGAAGGTGTACTTCCCGCCGCGGGTCGGCGGCAGGGCGAGCGCGGTCTGACCGTGCCCGCCACCCGAGGCGACCGGCAGTTCGATGACCTGTCCGCCGCCGCTCGAGTCCTCGCCGGCCTCGATCTCCGCGCGCGCCTCGTCGCGCATGTCCTGCGTGATGATCCCGACCTCGCGCTTTTCCTCCTCCGTGAGGAACTGGGAGGACAGCCAGCGGACGACGTAGTCCACGATCGACTTCGCCATCGGGATCTCGGGGTTGGCCGTGAAGCCCGACGGGTCGAAGCGCATGTGCGAGAGCTTGTCGGCCATGATCTCGAGCGGCACCCCATGCTGCAGGGCGATCGACATGCAGATGGCCAGCGAATCCATCAGGCCCGACACCGTCGAGCCCTGCTTGGCCATCTTCATGAACACCTCGCCCGGGCTGCCGTCCTCGTACTTGCCGACGGTGATGTACCCGTCGTGCCCGGCGATCGAGAAATGGTGTGTGGTCGCTTCACGGGTGTCCGGCAGACGCCGACGGGTCGGGTGGGCGGTCACGACCGCGGCCTGGGCGGTCTCGGACTTGCCGGTCGACAGCGGCTGGGTGCGCTTGGACCCGTCCCGGTAGATCGCCAGCGCCTTGACGCCGCTCTTCCAGGCCAGCATGTAGGCCGCCATGATCTCTTCCGGCGTCGCCTCCGCCGGCATGTTGACGGTCTTGGAGATGGCGCCGGAGATAAACGGCTGCACTGCGCCCATCATCAGGATGTGGCCACGGTAGTGGATCGACCGCGTCCCGTTGATCGGGGTAAACGCGCAGTCGAAGACCGCGAGGTGCTCGTCCTTGAGACCGGGCGCCCCCTCGATGGTCTCGTGCTCGTCGATGAACGCGACGATCGCGTCGACCTCGTCGTCGGTGTAGCCGAGCTTCGTCAACGCCGAGGGCACCGTGTTGTTGACGATCTTCATCACACCGCCGCCGACCAGCTTCTTGTACTTGACCAGCGCGATGTCCGGCTCCACCCCGGTGGTGTCGCAGTCCATCATGAAACCGATCGTCCCGGTGGGGGCAAGGACGGACGCCTGCGCGTTGCGGAAGCCGTGAACGGCGCCGCGATCGGCAGCCGCGGCCCACGCCGCGCGTGCGGCGTCCAGCAGCGGCGCATCGTCGACCAGCGCGGCGCTGATCTCCTCGACCGCGCGCTGGTGCATGCGGATCACGCCCTGCATGGGCGCGGCGTTGTCGGCATACCCGGCAAACGGTCCCATGCGCTCGGCGAGGTGGGTCGACTGCTCGTACGCGCGACCGGTCATCAGGGCCGTGATCGCCGCGGCGTAGGAGCGGCCGGCGTCCGAGTCATACGGCAGGCCCTTGCTCATGACCAGCGCGCCGAGGTTGGCGTAGCCGAGCCCGAGCTGACGGAAGTCGCGGGCGTTGCGCCCGATCTCCTCGGTCGGATAGCCGGACCGGGCGACGATGATGTCCATCGCGCTCGTCGTCACGTCGATCGCCTGGCGGAAGTCGTCCACGAGGAACACGCCGTCGTCGTCGACAAACTTCATCAGGTTCAGCGATGCCAGGTTGCAGGCCGAATCGTCGATGTGCATGTACTCCGAGCACGGATTCGACGCGTTGATGCGACCGCTGTTGGGGCAGGTGTGCCAGCGGTTGATCGTCGTGTCGTACTGCATGCCGGGATCACCACAGACCCAGGTGGCTTCGGAGATCTCGCGCAGCAGGTCGCGGGCCTTGGCGGTCTCGAGCGTTTCCCCGGTCGTCACGGCGCGGAGGTTCCAGTCACCGTTGGCCTCGGACGCAAACATGAACTCGTCGGTGACCCGGACCGAGTTGTTGGCGTTCTGGAACTGGATCGACTGCCAGGCCGCGCCGTTCATCCCCATGTCGTAGCCCATCTCACCGAGCGCCCAGGCCTTCTTTTCTTCCTCGGCCTTGCAGTTGACGAACTCGTGGATGTCGGGGTGGTCGCAGTTGAGCACCACCATCTTGGCCGCACGGCGCGTCGTGCCACCGCTCTTGATGGCTCCCGCGCATGCATCCGCACCGCGCATGAAGGACACCGGACCGGATGCCGTCCCGCCGCCCGACAGCAACTCCCTGCTGGACCGCACGTTGGACAGGTTCAGACCCGACCCCGACCCGCCCTTGAAGATCATCCCTTCCTTGCTGATCCAGGACAGGATCGATTCCATCTCGTCCTGGACCGACAGGATGAAGCAGGCCGAGCACTGCGGGTTCTCGCGGGTGCCGACGTTGAACCACACCGGGGAGTTGAACGCCATCTTCTGGTGGACGAGCAGGTGCATCAACTCGGCCTCGAAGCTGTCCGCCTCTGCCGTGTCGGCGAAGTAGCCCTCTTCCTCGCCCCACGACCGCAGCGTCAACACGACGCGATCGATGATCTGGCGGACGCTCTTCTCCCGCTCCGGCGAGCCCATGGCGCCGCGGAAGTACTTGGAGGCCACGACGTTGGTCGCCAGCTGGCTCCACGCCTTCGGAACGTCGATGTCGTCCTGGTCGAAGAAGCTCTGGCCGCCCTCACCCGTGATGGACGCGCTCCGGCGCTCCCATGTGACCTCGTCGTACGGGTGGACACCCGGGGTCGTGAAGTAGCGCCTGATGCCAAGGCGTGCACCCTGCGGGCGCTCGGCGGCAGCACGCTGATCGAGCGCCTCAGTCGCCATCCGGAACCTCCAATGTTGTGGATGAAGTTGTCGTCGTCACGGTCTCACTCGTTCCATCGGTCGGGATGTCGTCGCGGCCACCCTGCAGGGCGCGCAGCCTGACGCGTGCGCCGCTGCGGTGGGTCGGATCGACGTTGCCAAACAGGTGCTCGTCCATCGTCACCTGGCCACGCGCCAACAGCGGCTCGCGTTCGAGCCGCGCCAGTTCTTCCTCAAACTCCTCGACGTCGGCGAACTGCCGGTACACCGACGCGAACCGCACGTAGGCGACCGGGTCGATTTCCTTGAGCCTGCGCAGCGCGAGTTCGCCGATCATCGACGTCCGCACCTCCTGGCGCAGGCGGTTGCGCAACTCGATCTCGATGTCGCGCACGGCGACTTCGAGCAGACCCGTCGGCACCGGACGCTTGTGGCAGGCGCGCTGCAGTCCCGCCAAGAGCTTGGCGCGGTCGAAAAACTCGCGGTCGCCGGAGCTCTTGATGACCACGACCGGCATCTCCTCCACGCGCTCGTACGTCGTGAAGCGACGCCCGCAGTCGAGGCATTCGCGCCGGCGGCGGATCGCGTCCTTGCTGTCGGGAACGCGCGATTCCACGACACGGTGGTCAGGGTGCTCACAGAAGGGACAAATCATGGCGTATGACTATATGTGGTGTGTCGACGGCGGGCCACACACCACATTCGGTGTGTTGGTGGTCGATATTTCACCAACACCCATGGTGTTTCCACCCCTTTTCGGGGGCCCTGCGGCCATCCTTGTCGCAATTAGCACGCAAGTCGTGCGCGCACGCCGCGCCGCCGCGGCGAGGCCGGCGTCGGTTTCGTGCGCCTGCGGGCCGACCGGGGCTAGTTGAGGAAGCGCACCCGGCTGAGCGGCCAGTAGATGATCTCGGCCTGGCCGATGACATTCTTCTGCGGCACGAACGGGTCGACCGCCGGATCGGGCGGCGAGTTCACCCACTGATGGGAGTCGCACGAGTTCGGGCGGTTGTCGCCGAGCACCAGCAGGTCGTCCTTCGGCACCACCGGAAAGGTCATGTTGTACTCGGGGGTCACGGCGCCCGGCACGTTGAAGACCTTCCCGTTGACCCGCGTCACACCGTCCTGCACCGTCACCACGTCCCCGGGCAGCCCGATGACCCGCTTGACGAACGGGACACCCTTGGTCGGGGCACAGGTGGCAATCGCCGAGGGGGGCGGGGAGAACACGACGATGTCGCCGCGCTGGATCGAGCGGAAGCGGTAGACGACGCGGTTCGCGATGACGCGATCGTTCGGCTGGATGGTCGGGACCATCGAGTCGGTGGGGATCTCATACGGCTTCGCGATCAGCGCCTGGATGATGAACGCGAGGACAATCGCGACCATCACGGGCAGCAGCACGTCACGGACAAGGCGGCGCAACTAGATCCAGTCTCCTTGCAGGCGCGGCGCTGCGCGAAGCGAGCTGCGTCGTCGGTCGGGGTCGGTGCCGCGCCGGGAAGGTGCCCCGGACGACCTCTGCTGCATTGCCCGTCCCCTCAGGATGTCCTGCCCGGCGGCCGGGCGAAGTTGCATCGCCGACATGACGCCGGGACGCCATGCCGCGATCGTCCGCCGCCCCGCCGGACGGCAGCCGTCGTCGTCTTGGGTCACGCGGTCACCGGATCGGGGGCGTGCACCCGCCGCAGGCGGCGGCGCAGACGCGGCACGAGGGTCGCCGCCTCCCAGACAATCGCTCCGCTCATCTTCGAGGTCCCGTAGCGGCGGTCGACGAACACGATCGGAATCTCGACGACCCGGAACCCCAACAGCAGCGCACGATAGGTCATCTCGATCTGAAATCCGTACCCGGCGGCCGTGACCTGGTCGAGCGGGATCGCCTCGAGCACCGCGCGTCGAAAGCACTTGAAGCCACCGGTCAGATCATTGACGGGCACGTGCAGGATGGACTTCGCATACAGGCAGCCGCTGCGGCTGATCGCCCGACGCGTCCATCCCCACTCGGCCGTCCCTCCGCCCGGGACGTAGCGACTCCCGAGCACCACATCGGCGTGGTCGGTTGCGGCGACGAGATCGGGCAGTGTCCGCGGATCGTGGGAGAAGTCGCAATCCATCTGGATGACGAGGCGTGCACCCGCATCGAGGGCGTACCGGAACCCGGCGCGGTACGCCGGCCCGATTCCCGACTTCTCGGCGCGGTGCAGCACGTGCACGCGAGGATCCTCCGCAGCGCGCGCTTCGGCGATGGTTCCGGTGCCGTCGGGCGAGCCGTCATCGATCACCAGGACGTGGCCGTCGATCGCCGACTCCTGAAAGACGTCGGCCAAAGCGTCGAGCATCGCCCCGATGTTCTCCGCCTCGTTATAGGTCGGCAGCAGCACCCAGACGCCACCAGGCTGGTTCAACGGCAACTCCTGTCGGATCCACCCATCGCCACGCGCGCTCCATTTTTGATACCCGGCCGGACGGCCGTCGGAACCCGGCCGACGGCCCGACGAAGCGTCGAGCGATCACGGGCGGCTACAGCATACGGCCCAATCCTCGAGGTGTTTCACAGACAACGTTCGCGCGCGCCCGGACCGGCGCACCCGGTCTCCGCGCCGGGATCGATCTGCAAGGCTCAGCTCATGGCGACGCCACGACCCCTCGTGCTCCTACATCCGTTTCCCGCGGACGCGACGTTCTGGGACCGTCTCCGCCGCGAGCTCACCGGTGACGGCCCGATCTGGACGCCGGAGGCACCGGGCTTCGGATCGTCCCCGCCGCGGGACGACTGGACGATCGCCGACGCCGCCGACGACGTCGCGAGACTGATCGCCGACGAGGCGCCCGACGGTCGTGCCGACGTGATGGGACTGTCGATGGGCGGGTATACGGCGCTCGCGCTCGCGGTCCGGCATCCCGAGCGCTGCGGCACGCTGATTCTCGCCGATACCCGTGGCGACGCAGACGACGCGTCGGCCCGCCAGGGGCGCGCCGACGGGATCGCCGCCATCCGCGACGGCCGCATCGAGGCCTACCTCGACGGACTGCTGGCTCGGCTGGTCGCCCCGGACGCGGGCGATGACGTCCGCGACGAGCTGTCCCGCTGCGCACGGCGACAACCCGCGCAGGCGCTCATCGGCGCCCTGACCGCCCTCGCCGGTCGCCCCGACCGGCGCGCGGACCTCGCCGGCATCGATATCCCCACGCTCGTCGTCGTCGGCCGCGACGACATCGTCACCCCGCCGCCGCTGGCGCGCGCACTCGCCGAGGCGATCCCGGGCGCGCGGCTGGCCGAAATCCCCGACTCGGGTCACCTGAGCGCGCTCGAGCAGCCGGTCGCGGTCGCCCGCCTGGTCGATGCGTTCCGCGGCACCGCTCCCGGCTGAGCCCGCCGCCGCCCGCATACCGTAGGGGGTTTCGGGCGCATACCGTGGGGGGTTTGACAGATCGTTAGCGGCCTAATAGATTAACCGGTGAAACACTCCGACATTTCGCCTGCTATTAGTGAGGTTTGGCACAAATGCCGTCCCTTCCTCCCGCAATTGACCTCAATGTGCGTCACCGTGGGCGCGGTCAGCTCGTCGTCGGGCTGCACGACCTCAACCACGATGGACGCCAGATGCTGGACGCGCTGTCGCAGCTTCCGCAGCGCGAGTTTCGCGTCGTCGCTCCCGATCTTCGCGGGCACGGCGCATCGCCGTCCCCGAACGGGCCTTGGAGCATCGACGACTTTGCGTCCGATGTCGCACGCATCATCGCCGACGAAGGTGGCCCGGCAATCGTCGTCGGCCAAGGCGTGGGCGGCGCGGCCGCGCTTGCGCTTGCGCTCGGGCATCCGGGCCTGGTCAGCGGCCTCGTGGTGACGGGCATCAGCCCACGCGGCGAAGACGCCAAGGCGCAGGACCGCTGGGCAAAGGTGGCACGCATCCTCCGCGAACGCGAGCGCGAGGGGATCGCACTGACCGCCGAAGCGATGGCGAACCGGCCGGACTGGCGCGGCGCGCTCCCGCAGCTCGACGTGCCCACGGTCATTCTGGCGACGACGGGCGACCGCACCGTTCCGGTCGATCTCCAGCGCGAGCTGGCGATGTGGATCCGTGGCGCGGATGTCCAGACGCTCAAGACCGGTCACGACGTCGCGGCCGAAGCCCCGGAGGCCTTCACCGGCGCGATCGGCGAAGTACTCCACGGCGATCGGGCAGCCGTTATCGCATGACGCGGCCCGCCTCCGCCCGGTTCGGGCGGAGGCGGATGTCGCTCCCGTTCAGGTGGTCGCGGCGGCGTCGACGACGTCGTAGAGCGTCGTGCGCTGGTACGGCGTCCGCCCCATACCCAGGATGGCGGCCTCGAGCTCGTCGGCTGTGGCCAGCTGGCCGTGCGCCGCACCGGACGCCCGCGAGATGCTTTCGTTCATCAGGGTGCCGCCGATGTCGTTGCAGCCGGCGTCGAGCAGACGCGCACCGGCGTCCAGGCCGAGCTTGACCCAGCTGGCCTGAATGTTCGGGATCAGACCGTCGAAGGCAATCCGGGCAACGGCGTGGATCAGGACGACCTCATCCCACGTCGGTCCCGGGCGCGAACGCCCCTGCAGGTAGATCGGCGCGCCCATGTGCACAAACGGCAGCGGCACGAACTCGGTGAACCCGCCGGTCCGCCGCTGGATCTCGCGCAGCACCTCGTAGTGGCGGGCAAACGCATCCGGGTAGTCGATGTGCCCGTGCATGATTGTGCTCGTCGCTCGCAGACCGATCCGGTGGGCGTGGATCATCACGTGCGCCCATTCCGCGGTCCGCAGCTTGTCCGGACACAGGTACTCACGGACGCGGTCGTCGAGGATCTCCGCCGCGGTGCCAGGCAGCGTGCCGAGCCCGGCGTCCTTGAGCAACTGGAGGAAGTCGGCGACATCGATGTCCAGCGTCGCCGCGCCCTGCCAGATCTCCAGCGGCGTAAAGCCATGGATGTGCATGTCGGGAAGCTCGGCCTTGACCGACTTCACAATGTCCAGGTAGAAGTTGCCGTCGAAGCTCGGGTGGATGCCCCCGACCAGGCAGACCTCGGTCGCGCCGCGCTCCCACGCCTCCTTCGACCGCTCGACGATGTTGTCGATCGACAGCAGATACGGGTCATCACGGAACTCGAGGCTCTTCGGGCCGCGCGAGAAGCCGCAGAAGCCGCACTTGAAGTAGCACTGGTTGGTGTAGTTGATGTTGCGGTTGATCACGTAGCTGACCGCGCCGCCGCACTGCCGCTCCCGCAGTTCGTCGGCGACGGCGGCGATCGCGTCGACTTCGGCGCCGCGGGCGCCGAACAGCACCGCGACCTCCGGCTCCGACGGCGGGATACCGTCGAGCGACCGTTCCAGAATCGCTGCGATCTCCGGGCGCGAGCGGCCCGTATCGGCCGCGGCGGACCGGTCGGTCCAGGCGTCATCCGGCCACTCCGCGGAGAAACGCAGCTCGGGCACGGGGGCCGGCATGTCGCGCCCCGGCGCCCACAGATACCGGGGCCGGGCCGCACCCGATCCGTCCGTGAGGTTGCACCAGGCGCGGAACTCGGTCGGCGTCAGCACGGCCCGCATCCTGTCGATGTCGACGTGCAACGGCAGCGCGGTGCGCTCGACCAGCAGATGCCCGATCAGCGCGTCGCGCAGCTGCCCGATGGTCGCGTCGGTCCACTCCGACGGCACCACGACGTCCGAGGCTCCGGCAGCGACGGCCGCCAGCGCCTGCTCAAGCGTGGCAACACCGACCGATACGCCCACCGCGAGGGCGGGCAGATCCACGAGTTCGGCCACGGCCCCGACGTCGTCCGGCTCGGCCCGCACCCAGGCCGCCCCGGATCGGACGGCCGCGTCGAGCACATCGCGCTTCGGGCCGACGTTGCGGACGGTGATCCGCGCGCCGTCGACGCCGCGGTCGTGGAGTCGGATCGCCTCGGCAGGGGGGACGAGCCAGGCGATACCGTCGCCCGAATCGGATCCGGACACGATCAGCAGTCCGGCAGCCACGGCCGGCGCGGCCGGGACAGCGGCGTTCGCCGGGGCAAACAACGTCGTCGCACCCTGTTCGCGAGCGGCCGCGAGCACAGAGGTGTCGGCGTCGGCGGCAAGCTCGGCCGCACGACAGAAGGTGACTATCACGAGGGGGCCTTTACCAATGCCGGCTCGGAATCGAGCTGGGCGTGGATGAACGGTCGGACCGCATCGGCGACAAAGCCCGGACGGTCGATGAACTCAGGGTAGATCGTCAGCCGCTCCGTGAGGGCGTATCCGGCCTCCTCGCACAGCGACCCGAGCGCCCCGATGTTCGGCCACGGTGCCTCCGGGTTGATGAAATCGGGTGTGAGCGGCGATATCCCACCCCAGTCGTCGATTCCGGCCAGCAACAGCGGGCCGTAGTCGGCCGAGAGGTTCGGCGGTGCCTGGATGTGGGCGTCGGGGCCCATGATCAGGCGCGCGATCGCACACGTCGTCATCAGTTCGATCAGGCCCGGCTCGCCCGCGGCCGCCATCGGCGTGTGCTCCTTGGCGCGGAAGTTCTGGACGATGATCTCCTGGATATGGCCGTACTCGTCCTGGAGATCGCGAATCGCAAGCAGGGCTTCGATCCGCTCACGCGGCGTCTCGCCGATGCCGATCAGGATTCCGGTGGTGAACGGGATCTGCAACTGGCCGGCCTTGCGGATCACCGCAAGTCGCGTCGAGGGGCGCTTGTCCGGTGCATGCTCGTGCGGACCGCCGGGGCCGCAGAGCCGGTCGGCAACGGTCTCGAGCATGAGGCCCTGGCTGGCCGACACTTCCTTGAGCTCGGCGAGCTCGCGCAGCGACATGACACCGGCATTGGGATGCGGCAGCAGCCCGGTCTCGTCGAGAACGCGCTTGCACATCGCGACCAGGTACCCGTGCGTGGACGTCTGGCCGTAGCGCTTGAGCAGTTCAAGATGGCTCGGCCACCGCGCCTCCGGGCGATCGCCGAGACAGAACAGGGCCTCCTTGCAGCCCATCCGCTCGCCCGCCCGGACGACCGCCATCACCTCGTCCGGGCTCATGGTGTGCGCGCGCGGGTCGTCGGGATTCTTGGCGAACGTGCAATACGAACAGACGTCCCGACAGAGATTCGTCAGCGGGATGAAGACCTTGCGCGAATAGGTGACGACGGGCTCGCGTCCGAGGTCGCGCATCTGGGCGCCCGCGGCCCACAGCGCCGGATGCTGGCTGCGCGCCAGGTCGGCCAGCGACAGGGCGAGCTCGCGTGGAAGGCGACGGCCCTGCTGGGCGTAGTCGACGACGTCCCAAAGCGCGGCGGACGCGGGGGGTGGCTGGACGGAGGTCATGCGCGGATCCGGTCGGCGGCTCAGCCCGGCTCGGGGCCGGCTCCCTCACGGAAGCGGCGCCAGTCCGGCTTGCGCTTTTCCTGGAACGACGCGATGCCCTCCTGCGGCTCCGGCCCGTAGATGTGGTTGAGCGCCACCAACTCCAGCCCGTGCTGCACGGACCCATGGAGCAGGTCCGTGGCCGAGTTCATCGCGAGCTTCGCCAGGCGCAGACCCTGCGGCGAACGCTGCAGAATCTGCGTGCACCATTCGTCGACCTCGGCGTCCAGCTGATCGTCCGGGACGACCTTGTTGACGAGCCCCATCTCGAGGGCTTCCTGGGCGGAGTACTGGCGGGTGAGATACAGGATCTCGCGCGCCTTCTTCTCACCGACGACCGCCGGCATGAGCTGGCACCCCCACCACAGGGGCGCGCTGCCGATTTTGGGTCCGGCCTGACCGAACTTCGAGGACTCGCCGGCGATGGTCAGGTCGCACATCACGTTGAGCTCGTTGCCTCCGCCGATGCAGTATCCGCGAACCTTGACGATAATCGGCTTGCCGTTGTTGCGGATCGCCGAGACGAGCCGATCGCCCACGTGGTGGACGTGACGCTTCTGCTGGATCGTCCGGGTCGGATCGGCGACGTCACCGCCGACACAGAAGGCCCGCTCGCCGGCACCGGTGAACACGATCACGCCGACGCCCTCGTCGTCTGCAGCGGACTCGAAGGCCACGCACAGCTCTTCGAGCGTTTGCGTGCGGAACGCGTTGAGCTTGCCCGGCCGGTTCAGGGTGATGGTGGCGCGCGCCCCATCGACTTCGTACAGGATGTCTTCGAACTCCATCGCGGAAAGCCCTCCTCGGGGTGTCGGTCTCAGCGACGTAGACGGAGTCTAGCCTCCCCTGCCGGGACGGCGACCTGTACCTCCCCCGCGACCGTCGCCGGGGCGCCGTCGCGCCTTCGCAGCCCGCGGCGACGCAGCACGACATGGGGCCGGATTGCTTGCGTTCCCGAATCGACGGGTGTAGATACCGAGTTTGTTCCATCCGTTACGAAACTCGGTTTCACAATGCAAGACTCAGGCCAGATCGCAATACCCCCGGTGCCCGCAGGCGAACCAGCCCAGGATTCGTTCGACACGCAGTACCGAATCCAGGCCTTGGAGCGCGCGGCGGCGATCCTCGGTGCGTTCACGTCCGAGGAGCCGGAACTGCGCCTGAGCGATCTCGCAGAGCGCTTGGGACTGCACAAGGCGACGACCCACCGGTTTCTGGTGAACCTCGAACACTTGGGGTTTGTCGAGCGGTCGCCGCGGTCCGGCAAGTACCGGCTCGGGTGGCGCCTGTTCGAGCTCGGGGGGCTGGTGTCCCAGCGGTTGGATCTCTGGGATGAGGCGCTTCCGTTCCTGGAGGGTCTCGTCCGGGACACCGGAGAGACCGGGCATCTGGCCGTGCTCGAAGGTGGCCAGGCCGTGTACATCGAACGGGTCGAGAGCCGCCGTGCGCTGCGGCTGCCCTCGGCGATCCGTCGCGGATACCCGGCGCACGCGACCAACCTGGGCAAGGTCCTGCTGGCCTACGCGCATCCCGATCTCGTCACCGAGATCATCGGGGCGCGGGAGCTGGCGGCCTACACCCCGAACACCATCACCAACGTCGACCAGCTGACGATCGAGCTCACCTCGATTCGCGAGCGCGGTTACTCGGTCGACAACGAAGAGTACGACGAGGGTCTGCGCTGTATCGGGGCCCCCGTTCGCGACAGCTCCGGCCGAGTGGTTGCCGCCATCGGCATCGGCGGACCTGTCACCCGCGTCACTCCGGCCCGCATCGAAGACTTGGCACGCGTCGTTATCGCCGCCGCCCAGGGCCTGTCGTTGCGGCTGGGCGCAGGACACGCTCCGGCGTGGGCGTCGTCCGAGGCCCAGCCTCGCGATGCTGCGCAATTTGCTTCAAGGGGATCGCTGCCGAGTCGCTAGGCTTCACGCGCGACTTCAGACCCCGTTCTGTTTCGTACCAGACGAGTACTAAGGAGAAACGCCCTATGGCGACCGCAGGCACATCACGGCTTCGTCTGTCGAGCCGCACTTCGCATTTTGTGCTGCCCAAGCAGTGGGCATCAATGCGCAAGGCAGAAGCCCTGGAGAAGGAAACGGGCAAGCGGGTTATCCACTTCGAGAAGGGCGACTTCCAGGGTGACGAGTTCTACCCGGCCCCCACATCTACGAAGCTGCAGCGCGCGCGGTACATGAAGGGCACGTCCGTTACGTTCCGGGTCCGGGTCTTCCGGAACTGCGTGACGCAATCGCCGAGGAGGCCACCAAGCGCGGCCGCCCCACCCAGCGCGAAGAAGTGCTGGTCACGATGGGTGCAAAGCACGCCCTGACCCAGTCGCTTTTGACGATGATCGACCAGGGCGACGAGGTCATCTTCCCGAACCCCGGCTACCCGCCGGACGAGTTCTGGATCACCTACGCGGGCGGCAAGGTCGTCTACGCGCCGCTGGTCGAGCCCGACTTCCACTTCGACCTGGACAGTCTGCGCAACCTGATCACGCCCAAGACCAAGATGCTGATCATCAACTCGCCGCAGCGTCCGAACGGCATGGCCGTCGGGCACCTCGAGGAGATTGCACAGATCTGCCTCGAGCGGAACGTCATCGTGCTGACCGACGAGATCTTCAGCCACATGGTCTACGCACCGTCGGTGCACACGACCATTGCCGCCGAGCCGGGGATGGCCGACAACTCCATCCTGGTCGACACGTTCTCCAAGACCTACATCATGACCGGGTTCCGCATCGGCTGGTGTGTGGCCAACAAGGAACTCATCACCGCGATGGACATCTTCCAGCAGAACTCGGTGACCAACGTGCCGGCGTTCGTCCAGCTGGCCGCCTTGGCCGCGATCACCGGCCCCCAGGAGCACGTCCTCGAGACGACCGCGCGCCTGCAGGCCAAGCGCGACAAGACCGTCGCCGCGCTGAATGCGATCGACGGCATCGAGTGCCAGGCACCCGACGGCTCGTTCTACGTGTTCCCGGACATCCGGGGCACCGGCATGACCGCCCAGCAGTTCGCGGACTACCTGATCGAGAACTTCCAGGTCGGCGTCGTCGCCGGTACCTCATTCGGCGACCGCGGTGAGGGCCACATCCGCCTCACGTACGCTTGCCCGGACGAGGTCCTCGAAGAGGGTCTGGACCGCATTCGCCGTGGAGTCGAGAACCTCTAACGCACCACCCCACTCACACCCCAAACCAAGGAGCCTGAGCGTGGCTGAAACTCGCCTGCTGTGGGAAGACCTGAACCCCGGAGACGTTGCGTTCTCCGCAGGTCGTACGATCACCGAAACCGACGTCGTGAGCTTCTGCGGACTGTCGGGCGACTTCAACTGGTTTCACACCGACAAGGTCGCGGCCGAGCAGTCGGTCTTCGGTCAGCGGGTTGCCCACGGCATGCTCGTTGCATCGATCGCGACCGGCCTCCAGGTCGGTCAGATGGAGCCCAAGATCGCGACAGCCGCGTTCATGGGTCTCGAGGACTGGCAGTTCCGCGGTGCCGTCTTCTTCGGCGACACGATCCGCGTCAAGCGGACGATCGGCGAGAAGGCCGAACATCCCAAGAACGCCGGCCAGGGCTTCGTGACCTACGAGTGTGAGGTTCTCAACCAGGACGACAAGGTCGTTCAGAAGGGCAAGTGGAAGATGCTTGTCCGGCGCCGCACCGACGGCTGACCGACCGTTCCAGCCGACGGGCGGGCACCTCGGGTGCCCGCCCGTCGCGCTGATCAGCGCCACGCCGCGTCGTGGCGCCGCCCGCCGCCCCATCCCCGGGCACCCGAGCCAACACGGCAATCACACCGCGAGCCTCAGCACACCGGGCCGATGCTCGACGCCGTCTGTCGCAGAATCCGTCGGATGATCCCGTCATCGAGCTGGTCCGAGCGGCGGTAGCGAATGCAGCCCTTCGCGAGGTCGAGGCCGACGAGGTCCTCGCGGAAGGCCTCCATCACGTCCGTGCGGGTGACGTACAGCGACAGGTACCGCTTCTGGCTTGCGAACCCGATCTCGACGTCGGCCCCCGGAGTCCGGGCGTAGCCGGGCATGCCGTAACGGAGCTCTTCGACAAAGCCCGTGAGCTCGCTGCGACAGAGGCGTCGGAGCGTCCCGAGTGCGGCCCGGCGATCCGGGCGTGCAGCCGCGATGTACTCGGTCACACGGTCATCGGGCGCGATCACGATTCCACCGCCGTGACGAAGTGACGGCCGGGGACCGCGATCGTCAGACGATCGCGGTCCCCGGCGCAGTGCAGGTCTACAGGCCGATTTCCTTGCTGATGATCAGCTGCTGGATCTCGCTCGTACCTTCGGTGATCGATGCCAACTTGGCGTCGCGGTAGTAGCGCTCCACGGGGTATTCGACGACGTAGCCGTAACCGCCGTGGATCTGGACGGCCTCGCGGCAGACGTAGTCGGCGACCTCGGCCGAGAAGTACTTGGCCATCGACGCTTCCTTGACGCACGGCTTGCCGCTGGCGTAGAGCCATGCGGCCTTGTAGGCCAGGCTCTTTGCGGCTTCGATCTTGGTCGCCATATCCGCCAGCTTGAAGCGGATCGCCTGGAACTTGGACAGCGACCGCCCGAACGCCTCACGCTCGAGGGAGTACTGGCGGGCCGCCTCGAATGCGGCTTCGGCGATCGCCGCGGACTTGACACCGTGCGAGACGCGGCCGGTGATCAGTGCCTCCATCAGGGCGCCGAACGCGCCTTCCTTTCCACCCAGCAGGGCCTCTTCGGGGACTTCGCAGTCCTCGAACAGCAACTCGGCCGTGTCGGATGAACGGTGGCCCATCTTCTCGAGCTTTCGGGTCACCTCGAAGCCCGGCGTGTCGCGGTCGACGATGAACACGCTGATGCCCTCGCCGCGCCTGCTCTTGTCGGTGTAGGCGGCGACGAGGCAGAAGTCGCAGATCGTGCCGTTGGTGATGAAGTTCTTGCGGCCGTTGAGCACATAGCCGCCGTTCTTCTTGTCGGCGCGGGTCGCGAGGCCGGCGGCGTCGGATCCGGTGTTGGGCTCGGTGATGGCGTACGCGCCGATGATCTCGCCCGCAATGGCGCGCGGAAGGTAGGCCTCACGCTGGGCATCGGTGCCGAACTTGTAGATCGGAAAGGCCGCGAGGTCGGCGTGCGCGTTGACGGACGCCGTGATCCCCGCGCAGACCTTCGCCATCTCTTCGACGAAGATGCACTCGGTGATCTTGTCGGCCCCGATCCCGCCGTACTCCTCGGGAAACACGATCCCGAGCAGCCCGAGCTCACCCAGCTTGGGCAGGAGGTCCACCGGGAACTTCTCCGATCGCTCAGCCTCTTCCACGAGCGGAAGGATCTCGGCGTTCGCGAACTCGCGAACCATCTCGCGGAGGTCGTTCTGCTCCTCCGTAAACTCGTAACTCAGAGCCATCGTGGACTGCTCCCCCTGGGCTGGACTCCGCGTGCACGCGCGGCGGAAATTGACTCGCGGAGTCTACCGCGGCGAGACCGGTAGACTGACGTGGTGCAGGAGAATCCGTACCGTCTCGATGATCGAACGATCATTGTCACTGGGGCATCACGCGGGATCGGCGCAGAGGTCGCGCGGGTCGCTGCCCGCCAAGGCGCGAACCTTGTGCTGGTCGCCCGTTCCAAAGACGACCTGGCCGCGGTCGCCGGGGAGCTCGACACGGATGTCCGCGTCGTCGACGGGGACGTGTCGGACACCGAGACCGCCGAGCGTGCCCTCGACGCGGCCGAGGACCTCGGCACCAGGGTCTGGGGTCTCGTCAACAACGCCGGCATCAACCCGTACTACCGCCAGACGATCGATACGCCCCTCCACGAGTGGGACGACGTGCTGCGGGTCAATCTGCTCGGCGCGGCGGTGTTCGCGCGGGCGGTCGGGCGGGTCATGGTGGACGGCGGCGGCGGTCGCATCGTCAACCTGGGCTCGATCGCCGGCCTGACCGGACTCCCCAACATCGGCCCCTACAACGCCTCCAAGGCGGCGCTCGACGCGATGACGCGGACACTGTGTGTCGAACTCGGGCCCAGCGGCGTGCTGGTCAACTCCGTCGCCCCGGGGACGATCCGCAGCGAGATGATCGACGGGCTGCTGACCGCCAACCCGGCTCTCGCCGAACGGCTGGTGGCAAAGGCCCCGCTCGGGCGGATCGGCTATCTCCACGAAGCGGCCGAGCCCATCGTGTTCTTGCTCACCGACGCGGCGAGCTTCATCACCGGCCACGTGCTCGTGGTCGACGGCGGACGACTGGCCGCCGGCTAGCCGGACACCATCGACGGAGGCGGCGAATGCGGGTCGTGATCTGTGGCGCGGGAACGGCCGGGTGCGTGACCGCCGCCCGGTTGAGCGAGGACCCCGGAACCGAGGTCGTGCTGTTGGAGGCGGGGCCGCACTACACCCCCGGCAACTGGCCCGCCGAGCTGTCGCACGCGTATCGGATCATCAAGGAGAGCCACGACTGGGACTACCTCGCCCAGGCCGGGGCCTCGCCGCGGCTCGTGCACGTGCCCCGGGGCAGGGTCGTCGGCGGCTCGTCGGTCACGAACGCGACGATCGCGCTGCGGGGCCTGCCTGAGCACTACGACGAGTGGAACGACTACGTCGACGGGTACGACTGGGCAAGCTGGCTGCCGTGGTTCCGCGCGATCGAGCGCGACGTGCAGTTCGGAGATCGCGACTATCACGGCGACCGCGGCCCGATTCCGATCAACCGGTACCCGCGCCAGGACTGGTACCCGCTGTTTGAACGCTTCGCCGAATCGGCGCTGCGTGCGGGTCATCCATGGACCGACGATCACAACGCGCCGGACGCGGCCGGCGTCGGCCCGACCCCGTTCAACATGCTCGACGGCATCCGTCAGACCCCGGCCGACCACTATCTCGATCCGGCACTGACGCGGCCCAACCTGACGTTGATCTCGGGCGTGACCTGCGACCGCATCCGGTTCTCCGGACAGACGGCCGTTGGCGTCGAGGCACTGACTGCAGACGGTTCACTGATCGCCATCGACGCGGACCACGTGATCGTGGCACTGGGCACATACGCCAGCCCGGCGCTCCTGCTGCGCTCCGGCGTCGGTCCGGCCGACGCACTGGCACCGCATGGCATCCCGCTCGTCCATGAGCTCGACGCGGTCGGCAACGGCATGCAGGACCACCCGAAGATCTCCTACCGATTCTGGATCGACACACCGGTCCCGACATGGCCGCACCCGTGGATTCAGGTGCTGCTCACCGCGTACGGTGACGTGGCCGGCGACCCACGCCTGTTCCAGGTGATGCCATATGTCGGACAGGACACCGCCGGTCACCGCTTCACGGAGTTCAACCTCCAGGTCGCCGACGCCCGCGGGCGCACGGGGACCATCCGGCTGCAGGGACGCGACCCGCGACTTCAGCCGGTCCTGCGCATGGGGTGGCTGGAGGACGTTGGCGACCGGACGCTGTCGGTCGTCGGGGGCGAGGAGCTCATGCGGGTCGCCGCCACACAACCGCTGGCCGACGTCATGGTGCCCTGGCCGAACCAGCTCGATCCCGATCACGCCTTGCGCACCGTCGAGACCTTTCACCACGTCGTCGGATCTCTGCGGATGGGGCGGGCGGGTGACCCGACCGCCGTCGTCGACGCGGACGGACGCGTGCTCGGGCTCGACGGTGTGTCCTGCTTCGACGCGTCGGTGATCCCGCGCATCCCGTCGGCGAACACCCACCTCGCCGTGATCGCCCTGGCCGAGCGACTCTCGGACACGTTTCGCCACGGGGTCGTCGCTCCCGGGGCGTGACGCACGGACGTGCGTACGGCCACACGTGTCGTGCGCACTCCCGCCGCGTCCGAGTACTAGTCTTTGGGTGTCAAACCACCGAATCGCACCCGGAGACGACCTCTTGCCTAGCCTTCCGCCGCCTGCGGACCCGTCCGCAAAGTACGTTGCGTCGATCGAGACCGATGCCGGCGTCATCGAAATCGCGCTGTGGCCCGACCTCGCACCCCAGACGGTCGGCAACTTTGTCGGTCTGGCCGAGTCCGGCTTCTACGACGGGACGGTGTTCCACCGTGTCATTCGCGGGTTCATGATCCAGGGCGGGTGCCCGCGCGGCGACGGCCGCGGCACGCCCGGATACCAGTTCGAGGACGAGTTCAATGAGCGCAAACTGGTGCGCGGCGTCTTGGCGATGGCCAACGCCGGACCGAACACCAACGGCAGCCAGTTCTTCATCGTGACCGCTCCGGCGACCCCCCACCTCGACGGCGCGCACACCGGCTTCGGCGAAGTGATCTCCGGCATGGATGTCGTCGACGCGATCGAGGGCACGGCGACCGCCCGTGGCGACCGCCCGGTCACGGACCAGACGGTGCGGGGCATCACGATCGCGAAGTCCGACGCCGTCTAGTCATCGCGCGGCGCGTCATGCAATCGCGACCGACCACATCATGAGCACCACCCGATGACCACGGCGCCCGCACCGGCCTGGGAGGTCACGTTCCTGCGCCGCGCCCGGGACTCCTCCCGGGCGCGGATCGCGGGACGACTCGTGCTCGAGGCACCGGATCTCGACCACGCCCGCCGCGTCGCGGAACAGGCCCTGACCGAACGGCGTGAGAAGACACGCCGCAGCGGTGAAACGTCGGTGTGGTCACTGGGGTTGCTGCGCCCGCTGACCCCGAAAGCCCCGGGCACCAAGTGCTACCGCGTGACCTTTGCCCAGTGGGAGTCGTTCGATGACCATTTTGAGCGCAACGACGTCCACGAGCTCGACCTGTGGGCGGCGAACGCCGCGGGCGCCCGGCGCCTCGCCCAGCAGGAGATCCAGATGGTGCGCACCTACCAACCCTCATGGCGAATCCGCAGCGTCGAGGCCGTTCCGGCCGACGACTCCGGCATCGACACCGTCTAGGCGGTGTGCAGCCGCCGGGCGTAGACGAGCTGCTCGAGCTTCGGACGTGCCCCGCCGAAGCCGCTGTCCCGCACGCCACCGACCACCAGATGCGGATCCTGGTAGAGCGGGCTCTCATTGATCAGGAGCCGCCCGACCCGCAGGGTCCGGCCGATGTGTGCGTGATCGTCCGGGGTCCCGCCGAAGATCGATACGCCGATACCGAACCGCGTGTCGCCGGCGAGCGCCGTGGCGTCGGCGGCGTCGGCCACCAACACCACCCCGCGAATCGGGGCAAAGATCTCGTCTCGCCAGAGATCGAGCTCGCGCAGTCGCGCGCGCGGCAGCAGCACCAGCCGCGGCGACGCGTCACCGGCCACCGGGGTCCGGCCCACGACCAGCTCACCCCCGGCGGCGAGGGCCGCCGCGCACGCAGCCTCGGCGACGGTCTGGTCGGCGGCGAGGTTGACGGCGAGGTCGGTCGCCGGATCACCCGGGTCACCGACCACGATCCGGCCGGCCTCCGCCACAAGCGCCGGGCGCAGGTCGGACCAGAGTTCGTCGTGTACCAGGATGCGTTTGGCCGAAAAGCAGAGTTGACCGGAATTGGCGAAGGCGCCGAGCGTGATCGCCCGGGCCGCAGCCGCGAGATCGGCCCCGGGCAGGACGATCAGCGCGTCGTTGCCCGATGCCTCCGGGATGTAGGGCCGCATCACCGTCCCCCGGGTGTACGCGTCCGCCAGGATCCCGAGGTGCCCGACACACGTCGCGGACGAGGCATGCGCGACGATCGCGTCGATACCGGGATCGGTCAGGAGCCCGGGGACGCCGTCGCGGCCGCACTCGACGACCTGCAGCGCACCGCCCGGCCAGGGGCCCGCAAGCGCATGCAGGACCGCGTCTGTCGTGCGCGCGACGCGGCGCGACGGCCGGCACACCACGCCGTTGCCGGCGAGCAGCGCCGACATGCTGACGACGGTCGGCACCCAGATCGGCGAATTCGCCGAATGCAGGCCGAGCACCACCCCGAACGGATGCCATTCCAGCGTCGTCACCCCCGAGACCGCTGGCACCGGACGGGGTCGCAGGGCATCGGCAAAGTCCGGCAGGGCATCCAGCAGCAGCAGGGCCGAACGGAGCTCGCGTTCGGCAAACTTGCGCGGCATCCCGCCCTCGTCGACGGCCTGAGCGACGATGTCGTCCCCGGTAGCGGCCAGGCGTTCGCGGCTCCGGGCGACCCGCACCAGCCGCTCGTCGAGCGTCAGCGACGCCACGGCTGGCTGGGCGCGCCCGGCGTCTGCGATCCGACGTGCCAGCGATTCGGTCATGGCCGTGGACTCTAACGACCTCCTGCCGGCGGGGCTCCTGGTCGCCGGCACCCCGAACGACTTGCGGGCCGAATTCCCGGCGATTGCCCTCATGCAGCCGGTTGACGTGCAGGTGGGCGGCATCGTCTGCGCGCCCCGTGCCGCGCCCGAGCTGGCGCGTCGGGGCATTGGCGCCTGCCGGCTGCCGATGACGCCCCTGGAGACGCCGCCGGGATGGCCCGACCCGCCGTCGCTGACCGTCGGGACCTGGTATCTGCGCTCGCCCGCCCACATGCCGCCGCCACCGGGATTCCGGCAACTTGTGCAGGTCCGCGGCGAGGGGTTCGGGGCCTGGCCGCACGCGACGACGCTCATGTGCCTGGCGGCGATCGCGACGCTGGAGGATGGAGCGGCCGTCGACGTCGGGTGCGGCTCCGGTCTGCTGACCCAGGCCTGGGCTGCGCTGCGCGGTCCGGTCGCGGCGCTCGACATCGACCCGCGCGCCGTGACGCACGCCACGGCATCGTTGGCGCATGCGCAGCCGCGGTTCCCGGTGACGATCGCCCACGCGCCGCTTGCCCGCATCCTGCCGACCGTGACCGCACCGATGCTGTTGGCCAACGTCCCGCCCGTCGCCCACACCGCCATCCTGCAGACGCTTCCCCTCGCCGTCCGCACGATCCTCGTCTCGGGGATCCGCGTCCGCGCGGCCGCGACGCCGCTGGCCGCCTACGCCGCCGCCGGCTTCATCGCGGCCGCCACGGACTCCCGCGAGGGGTGGGGGTGCTGGGTGCTGCGGCGCACCGGATCACTTCCAGCTGCGTGAGTGCTGGGTCAGCTCCTGGACGTAGCCGATGATGGAAAACAGCGACATGAAGAACCGGGGGAACGTCGACGCCGGGAGCCTGGCGGTCTCCGGCGAGGTCGATCATCGGTGAATGCCTCGGTTGCGCGACCGGGGAAGTCGCCGGGGACTACCCTGGATATCGACCGCCGTACGCGGCGACCTGACCCGCCGGGTCGGAACCGCGGGCGCCGCGTTGGTTCCGACATCCGCCATCATCACCGCTAGGCTCAGCGGGATGGACTTCGCCACCGAGATCGCGGCTCTCCAGGATCTGCTTGCGGGCGCCGACCGGGCGGTCGTGCTGACCGGACTCGGGTTCGGCCGCGAGGACGACGTGGAGATCAACGCGGGACAAAGCGACTGGGCCGATCACGCGAGCCTCGAGACGCTGCTGGTCGACCCCGCCCGCTTCTGGGCCTACTACTACACTGCGGCCACCGAAATCTCGGCGCGCGAGCCGTCCCCGGCGCACATCGCGCTCGCACGCCTGCAGCGGGCAGGGATCATCGCGACGATCATCGCCCAGTCGGCGGATCACCTCCACATCAAGGCCGGGGCGACCGACGTCATCGAGATGCACGGCAACGTTCTGACGGCGAAGTGCGAACGATGCGGGGAGCGCTACGGCCTCCCCGAGGTCGGGGCGTTTCTCGCGGCGGCGGACGACGGCGTCCCGCGCTGCACAGCCCCCGACTGCGGTTATCCGCTCCGGCCCTCGGGAACGCTGTGGGGCGAGCCGCTCGCCGACGACGGTGTCACCAGAGCATGGGAGCTCGCGGCAAGCGCCGATGCGTTCGTCTCCATCGACAGCGCGCTACGGACGATCCCGCTGTCGCTATTGCCGTCAGTGCCGCTGACGCGTGGGGTACCGCTGGCCATGATCGGCCAGACGGCGACCCAATACGACCGCTACGCGCGGGTCGTGATCCGTTCGGCAGGCACCCCGATCGTCGAGGCGCTCGCCGAGCGCATGCTCGGCGATCACGCCGGGGCGTCCGCCCCGGCCTAGCCGGTCCTAGGCGGCGTCGGGATCGACGACGAACTTCTGGCTGTAGTAGATGTCGCCCTCGTGGCCGAGCTTCATGCGACGTAGCGTCGCCTTGACCCGGGTTCCGACATGAACATCCTCAAGCGCGGTATCGACCACCGGGGCCGGCAGCAGGACGTCCTCGTCCATCGTGATGTGCCCGACGACGTAGGGCTCCTGGCCGAGGAAGTCGCGCGGCGGGTAGTAGACGACCGTGTAGTTGGTCAGGGTGCCCTTGCCGTTAAGGAAGACCTCGGTCAGCTCGTCGTTGCCGCACTTGTAGCAGTGGAACTGCTCCCACCACGGGCTGATGACCTCACACTTGTTGCAGCGCATTCCGTACAAGCGCAGCTTCGGAGGACCGAGCCGCGAGAATTCGATGGCGGAGACGGTCACCCTTACTCTCCTTCGATGCGCTGGTAGAGGTGAATCGCGCCGACCGCGCCCGGACCGCCACGGCAGGCCGTGATGCCGATTTCGGGGTCCTGGGCCTGGATGCCCTCCGGGGCGGTCCCGCGCAGCTGCTCGATGATGTCGACCGCCTGGGTCGCGCCGGTCGCGCCGAGCGGATGCCCCTTGCAGAGCAGGCCTCCCGACAGGTTGACCGCGACCTTGCCGTCGATCCACGTCGAGCCGTCCTCGGCGCCCCTCCAGCCCTCGCCGGGGGCGGCAAAGCCAAGCCCTTCGATGCCGAGCGGCTCTTGGATGGCAAACGAGTTGTAGATCTCGGCGACGTCGACGTCGTCGGCGGTGATGCCGGCCATCGCGTATGCCCGCGTGGCGGGCGCGTTGAAGAGCCGGTAGGCGTCGTCCAGCGTGTCCGTGGCGGCGTACCACGTGCCCGTCGCCATCTGGCTGGCGGTGATGTAGACCTGCGGCTTGTCGGGCTGGTCGCGAAGGATCTCTTCGCGGCACAGGATCAGCGCCGAACCGGCGTCGGTCATCGGACAGACTTCGAAGAGCTTGAGCGGGTCGGCGACCTTCGCCGACTTCATGACCTCTTCCACCGTGCACTCGAAGCGCAGGTGCGCATAGGGGTTGCGCGCGCCGTAGTGGTGATTCTTCACCGCCGTGTGGGCGAGGTCCTCTTCGGTCAGCCCGTAGACCTGCATGTACTTGCGGGCGGTCAGTGCGACCCCCGACGGGAACGTCAGCCCGGAGAAGTACTCCTCTTTGGAGTCCGCCGCCTGCGCGATGATCGATGTCGCCTCGACGGTCGCCAGGTCGTTCATCTTCTCGGCGCCGACCACCATGACGGTGTCGTAGAGACCGGAGGCGATCGCGACGACCCCGAGGTGGAGCGCCCATGCGCCGGTTCCGCAGGCCGCCTCGACGCGCACGGCACCGGCGGGAACCACGCCGAGGTGGTGCGCGGCCATCAGCCCGGTCGAGTTCTCGTAGTTGAAGCCCACCGATCCCACATTGCCCACGTAGAGCATCTGAACGTCGGACGGCGAGATGCCGGCGTCCGAAATGGCACCGCGACCGGCTTCGACGATCAGATCGCGAAGACTCTTCGAGTGCTGAATCTTATGCGGGGTCTTGCCGATCCCCAGAACACCAACGCGCATTGAAGCTTCTCCCTAGTGCGGTTCGGCTTGGCGGCCGCGAGTCCAAAGGTAGTACGTCGAGAGATCGATCGCCTCGCCGGCGATCTTGTCGGCGATGCCGATCGCCGGCGGCGCCGCAACGATGTCGATCGCCTGTGCGACGGCCTCGCCCGCGCCGTAGCTCAGGGCAAGCACCTTGTCGCCTGCGGCGGCGGCGTCGAAGCTCAGCGCCAGGGCCAGGCCGAGAGATGCCGTGCCGAGGTTGCCGATCTCGCCGACGAAGCTGGTCCCGGCGAGCTGCTCACCGGCGATCCCGGCTTTGCCCAGGCCCCGCAGCACCTGCGGATGCGGCTGGCTGGCCGCGACGCTGGCATAGTCGCCCGTCGCGGTGCCGGTCGCCGTCTCGAGACCCTTGACCGCCGCACCCATCAGCTTCGGCGTCGTCTCGAACAGCACTTCCAAACGGTATCGGGGCTCGCGCTCGCGGGCCAGGAACCACACGTCGTACACCTCGTCCGAGGCCCGGGCCACATCGCCCAGGCGCGCAAAGCCACCGGACTCCGTCACCAGGAAGGCGGCAGCGCCGCCGGCGGCGAGGGTGTCGCAGACGCGCTCCTCGAAACTGACCACGTAGTCGGAGACGACCACAAGCACGGTCCCCGCGGACGCCACCAGGGCTCCGGCGAGTGCCAACGCGTCGCTCAGGCTCCCGGGGTGACCGCCAAGGTCGTACCCCACCGTGGCGTCCGACAGGCCCAGCGCCCGGATGAGGGTGGCCGAGATCTTGCGCAGCCCGAACGGCGGCGACAGCGTCACCGCGATGAGCGCACCCGGGGCGCGCTCATCTCCCAACGCCTGATCGGCGGCCTCGTAGGCCATCGTCAGCGCGTCTTCATCCATCGCCGGAATCGACAGGGTCTTGGCGCGCGGCCGCCCGGGACGTCCAAAGAACTTCTGGACCTCCCCGAGCGGAACACGGTACTTCGGCAGATAGGCGCCGTAGCGCGAGATCTCGGCCACTTCAGCTCCTAACGCTTCACCACGATGCCCGCCGCCTCACGATCGAAGGTGTCGGGGGTGATGCCCTCATCGCGCAGCTTCACCTTCTGGACACGCTCGGTCGGGGTCTTGGGCAAGGTGTCGACAAACCGGATGTAGCGGGGAACCATGAAATACGGCATCCGCTCGGCCATCCAGTGGGTGAACTCGGCCGGGTCCGGGGCCGAGCCTTCGGGGATGCAGATCACCATGATCTCGTCCTCGGAGGAGGCGCCCTCGCCGGCTTTGACCCCGATGACCGCCGCTTCTTTGATCTGGGGGTGATCGGAGATCTGGCGCTCGACTTCCATGCTCGAGACGTTCTCGCCGCGCCGGCGGATGTAGTCCTTGACGCGGTCCATGAAATAGAAGTAGCCCTCGTCGTCCATGCGTCCCAGATCGCCGGTGTGCAACTTCAAGTTGCGGAAATCCTCGGCGGTTTTCTCGGGCATGCCGTAGTAGGCGCGCATGACGATGTTCGGGATCTTCATGTCGACCACGATCTCACCCGGGGTGTTGGGCGGCAGCGGCCGGTCGGTCCCGGGCTCGACGATGGTGACCTCATAGCCGGGGTTGGCCTTGCCCATCGAGCCGGCCACACCGGGCTTGGTGGGGTCCATGTAGGTGGCCATGCCGGTCTCGGTCAGGCCGTAGCCCTCGATGAACTTGACCCCGTAGCGGTCCTGGAACTCGTGGTAGATGTCCTTGGGGGCCGGGGCGGCAAACACCGTGTGGACCTTGTGGGCCCGGTCGCGATCGGATTCGGGGATCGAGTAGATGAAGTAGCTGACGGCGCCGATCGAGTTGAAGATCGTGGCCTCGGCGGCGATGACCTGCTGCCAGAACCGCGATGCCGAGAAGCGCTCGACAAAGGCCACCCGGCCGCCGGCGACCAGGGCCGGATAGGCCGACAGCACCTGGGCGTTGGAGTGAAACAGCGGCAGGCAGCTAAAGAAGGTGTCCTCAGACAGCGATTCGACCGACTTGCCGGCCGTGGCCGAGACGACCTCCAACAGGCCCCGGGCCGAGAAATAGTCGGCGGCGTTTTGCTTGATGACGCCCTTGGAGCGGCCGGTGGTCCCGGAGGTAAACATGATCCGGGCATCGTCGGTCCAGGAGTACTCGACCTCGGGCTCGGTGTCGGGGGCACCCAGCAACTCGGCATAGGGCTCCCAGGGCAGGCTCGGGTCCGGGCCTTCCTGGGCGCCGGTCGCAAGCACGATCACGTGCTCGAGTTTGGGCAGTTCGGTCTTGATCAGATCCAGCCGGTCCAGATACAGGTCCGAGATGATCAGCTTTTTGGCCTCGACCAGGTTGATCGTCCAGCTCAAAAAGTCGCCTTTGTAGGCGGTGTTGATCGAGCTCATGACCGCGCCGGCCTTCAGGATCCCGAACCAGGCCGGGACGAACTCCTCGCAATTGGGGAGCATGACCGACACCGATTCACCTTTCTCGACCCCGCGGGCAAGCAGGGCGTTGGCGATGCGGTTGGCCTGGGAGTTGACGGCGCCGTAGCTCAGCCACGGCCGGTCGGCGAATTTGAGGTAGTCGCGGTCCGGATGCTCTAGAGCCCGGCGGCGCAAGACCTCGGCCAGGACCCAGGTGGTCGGGTCGTCTTTGCTGTACCAGTCGCTCCAGTCGGCCATCGATCTCTACGTCCTCGCTTGGGAATGTGGAAATGCCAAACCCTCTCCCCGGGTTCGCCGGGGAGAGGGGCGTCACTCGCCGTCGACTAGTCGACCGGCGTGAAGCGCGGGAGGGTGTAGTCCTCCGACAACTCATCAAACACCACGCGGACGCGCTGTCCAATGCGGACCGTGTCCGGGTCGACGTCCGGGTATCCGTCCTCGTCTGCGACCAGGTTGGTCATGACGCGAACGCCCTCGTCGAGGTCGACCAGCGCGATGACGTGCGGCGGGTCGCCCTTCTTCGAGAATCCGGGCGGTCCGATGAAGTGGATCGAGTACGTGTAGACGGTGCCTTCACCCTTGGACTCGGTCCAGGTGACCTCACCGAGGTTGCCCTTGGCATACGCGCGGGGGTACCAGAACGGCGTGCCGTCCGGTCCCGTCGGAAGCAGAAGCTTGCCTTCCTTGGTCCCAGCCCAGAACGGCCGGCCCTCGGGGCGCGAACCTTCCTTGATCTGGGAGGCCTGCCACGCGATGCGGGCCTCATTCCTTTCAGCCATTGCGATCGTTCTCCTTGCTCAGGCCGACGGCGGTTCGCTGGACAGCACAATGGCGCTCGTGGCGGCCAGGATTCCCCCGGAGCCGTTCGTGATCGCCAACTTGGCGTCGGGGACCTGGTGGTTGCCACCGCCCCGTGCCGTGTCGTCCGCCTCGCCGCGCAGCTGCAGTGCGGCCTCGACAATGTGGTGCATCGCGCCAAGGTGCGCCTGACGGATCAGGCCACCGGCGGTGTTCATGGGCAGCTTGCCGCCAAGTTTGGCGTTGCCCTCCAGCACCCAGTCGCCAGCCTCGCCCTTCCCGCAGATGCCAAAGCCCTCGAGGGCGATCAGCGGCGTGAAGGAGAAACTGTCGTAGATCTCGGCGACGTCGAGATCGTCCGGCGTGATTCCGGCGACCTCCATCGCGCGGCGACCGGCGCGACCCAGACCATCGCGGACCGAGTCGACCGACTGGGCCTGCGAGATGTACTGGTGCGAATAGCCCTCGCCGATACCGGCGATGTAGACGGGCTTGGTCTTCATGCTCTTGGCGCGGTCGGCGGTCGTGACAAGGAATGCCGCGGCCCCGTCGTTGACCAGGGAGCAGTCCAGCACGTGGAACGGTGTCGCGATCATGCGCGAGTTGAGAACGTCCTCAATCGTCACGGCCTCACGGAGCATGGCGTTCCACTTGAGCGCGCCGTGCTCGGACTGGGTCGCCACAACCGCGGCGAGCGCCTCCTGGGGCACGTTGTACTCGTGCATGTAGCGCTGCGCCAGCAGGCCGTAACCACCGATCGTGGTCACGCCGTACGGCCACTCGAACTCGCCCTGGGTCATCTCGCGGGCCTGGGCGATCATGCCCGAGCTGGAAATGCCGGAACGCGTGTTGTCGCCGCGGACACAGAGAACGACTTCGGCGAGGCCGGCATCAATCGCCAGCGCCGCCTGCACCGCCATCAGCGGTGCGGTGGCACCACCGACGGCGACCGAGGCGAAGTAGCCCGGGTGGAAGCCGAGGTAGTCACAAAACGTGGTGGCGTGCATCAGTGTGTGTTCCACAAAGCTGAATGCCGTCACCATCCCGTCGACCTCGGCAAGCGTGATGCCGGCGTCGTCGAGGGTGAGCTTGGTTGCTTCTGCCAACAGGTCGAACGACCCGCGGTCCTTCAGGATGCCCTGCTCCGTCTCGCCGACACCGGCGATGACGATGCCCTTCCGCAGCATCCGTCGGGCTTCGGCGACGTCGGGCGTGGCCTCGCGCACGCTCATCAAATCTCCTTTGGTCAGCGACGATCAGGAGGGGGCTGCGGTGCGTTTCGCGGACTTCCGAGACTCCGGAGTCGGCGCGCACAGACCAGTACGCCCATCGCGGGCCCCAATCCCCGAGGCAAGCTACAGGGACCGACAACCCGAATCAAGTAACGAAAGGCCCCTGTTTTTCCCTGCAAATATGGTGCTTCACCACGCCCCGTCCCGGCAGCGCAGGTCGGCTGTCCCGATACCCCAGCCGCTGTTAGCATTATTTCGCAGCACGGAATCATCGCCGAGGAAAGGGACGACACTGAGCCCCGAACCGCATTACGACGCAGACAGCGATACCTATCGCCACATCTACAAGGGCCACCCGAACGCCACGGCGGTCACCAATGCCGAAGGGATCACGGTCTTCTTCGACCCGGACACCCACGACGTCCTGGGGTTCCAGATCGTCAACTTCGCCGAGTACTACAAGACGCACCAAACCCCGGAAGGCGAGTTTGAGATCGTCCTGCCGGCGCGCGTTCCGGTGAACCTCGAAGAAGAAATGGACTTCGACGTCGATTCGCTGACGAGCGGCGTCCGTATCGCCGAGATCTACTAGGCGCCCGTCGCTGCGCGTGGCAACGGCCACGCGTCAGATCTTGACCGGGATCGGCAGCACCCCCGCCCCCGCAACGGAGGGCGGGGTCGCGCGTCACCCCTTGACGATGACCGCCCCGGGTCCTTCGCCCTGCGGCACCATCGGGAACACCTTCGCCATCGGGTCCACGTTGATGTTGATCAGCGCCGGACCATCCGCGTTGAGCGTGGCGATCAGCCCCTCCTCGAGGTCCTCCATGCGATCGATCGACAGCCCCGGCATGCCCCATGCGTGGGCGACCTTGACGAAGTCGGGCTGGAACGGGGCGAAGCTCGTTCCCGAGTAGCGCGACTCGTAGAACAGCTCCTGCCACTGGCGCACCATGCCCAGGTAGCCGTTGTTGAGGATGACGACCTTGACCGGCAGGCCGTACATCTGGGCCGTCGACAACTCCTGGAGGGTCATCTCAAACGAGCCGTCGCCGGCGATGTCGACCACCAGCCGGTCCGGCAGCGCCACTTGGGCGCCGATGGCCGACGGCAGGCCGAAGCCCATCGTCCCGAGGCCGCCGGAGGTCAGCCACTGGCGCGGCTGGTCGAACAGGTAGTGCTGGGCCGCGAACATCTGGTGCTGACCGACATCGGTGCAGATGATCGCGTTGCCGCCGGTCAGCTTGTACAGGGCCTGGATCACATGCTGGGGCTGGATGAACTCCCGGTCGTCGGCAATGTGGTACGGGTGCTCGACCTTCCAGGCATTGATCTTCGCCATCCACGTGGCGCGCTCCGCGGGCACGTGCTTTGTGGGCAGTCGCGCGTAGGCGTCGGCGAGATTGTCGAGTGCAGCAGCCGACTCCGCCGCGATGCCGATGTGGGCCGAACGGTTCTTCGAGATCTCGGCCGGGTCGACGTCGATGTGGATGATCTTCGCGTTCGGCGCCCACTCGCTCATCATCGTCGACAGGACGCGCTCGTCGAAGCGGACGCCGACGGCCAGGATCAGGTCGGCATCCTGGAAGGCGTAGGTCGCCGCCGCGAGGCCGTGCATGCCGGGCATCCCGACCCACAGCGGATGACTTCCCGGGAAGCCCCCCAGTCCCATCAGGGTGGTGTTGACGGGGAGCTCGGCGATCTCGGCCACACGGCGCAGTGCGTCCGCGGCGTTGCCGGCGATGATGCCGCCCCCGGCGTACACCACCGGGCGCTTGGCGGCGGCGATCGCCTCGGCGGCGGCGGCGATCTGGCGTGGATGCCCACCGGATGTCGGTGGGACGTATCCCGGGATCACCGGCGGCACCGGACCCGAGTAGGGCTCGACTTCCTTGCCCCACACATCGACGCAGATGTCGACGAGCACGGGGCCCGGTCGGCCGGACTCGGCGATGTAGACGGCCTCCGCCAATGCCTGCGGCAGGTCGGCGGGATCCTTGATGAGGTAGGAGTGCTTGACGATCGGGAGCGTGATGCCGACGATGTCGGCCTCCTGGAACGCATCGGTTCCGACGCGGGTTGATCCGACCTGGCCGGTGATCGCGACCATGGGGACAGAGTCCATGTACGCATCGGCGATCGGCGTGACCAGATTGGTCGCGCCGGGTCCGGATGTCGCGGTGCAGACACCGGCCCGGCCGGTCACCTTGGCGTAACCTTCAGCCATGTGGCCCGCGCCCTGCTCGTGGCGTACGAGGAACAGCCGGAGATCCGGATCGTCGTGCAACGCGTCGAACAGGGGGATCAAGGGGCCGCCGGGCAACCCGAAGATCGCATCCACCCCTGACCGCTTCAGGCTCGCCAGAGTCTCATCAACCGCTCTCATGCCGTCAGGCCTTTCGTCTTCTCACGCACGTTCCGCAAGTCTACTTCACCACCTTCAGGGGACCTAGCCCACCCCCGGTCCAAGGAGATCAGATGTCTACCACGCCACAGGGACCCGGCAACGAACCGTCATTTGTCGCAGAGAACGCGCTGCGCATCGCCTCCGAGTCGCTCACGCACTACGACGAGGCCGCAGACACCTATCACTGCTCCTTCGGTCCACCGTCGCCGGCGGCGACGGTCCACGACGCCGAGCGGGACCTGCTCGTGCGCATCGACCCGACCACCAACCAGGTGCTGGGTTTCAGCATTCCGAACTTCAAGGCCTGGTACGCCGATCATGCGGACGCCGACGGGTCGTTCGACGTTGAGCTCCCGTCCATCTGGGGCGACGAGGCCGCCGCGCCGGAGTAGGACCCATTAGTTGCAATCGTCGCTACACTTTCTCGTCCAATCGGCCGTGAACATTTTTTAAGGAGACGGGTCTATGGGGGTCGAAAGCCAGCGCGTCGAAGAGTTCCGCCTCACCAAGGAGCCGTACTACCTGCCGCTCGGGCACGAAGTCGAGCTCTTCGAAGCGGCGTACAACGCGCGGCTTCCCGTCATGCTCAAGGGCCCGACCGGCTGCGGCAAGACCCGTTTTGTCGAGCACATGAGCTGGCGACTCGGCCGGACGCTCATCACCGTCGCGTGTCATGAGGATCTGACCGCATCGGACCTCGTGGGCAAGTACACCCTCCAAAATGACGCCACCGTGTGGCAGGACGGACCCCTCACGACCGCGGTGAAGTCGGGCGGCATCGCCTACCTCGACGAGGTGGTCGAGGCGCGCAAGGACACCACCGTGGTGATCCACCCCCTTACCGACGACCGGCGCGTGCTGCCGATCGAAAAGAAGGGCGAGATCGTCCAGGCCCCGGACGACTTCATGCTCGTCATCTCGTACAACCCGGGGTATCAGTCCGTGCTCAAGGACCTCAAGCACTCGACCAAGCAGCGGTTCGTCGCGATCGAGTTCGACTACCCCAAGGCCGACCTCGAAGAGATCATCCTCCAGGAAGAGGCGGGGATCGACGGCGATACCGCCGCGAAGCTGGTGAAAATTGCCGAGAAGGTCCGGAACCTGCGCACGCACGGTCTCGAGGAAGGCGTCTCCACGCGACTTCTGGTCTACGCCGGCCAGCTGATCGCCGCCGGCGTGGAGCCGGTGGAAGCCTGCGAGGCCACGATCTGCAAGCCGATCACCGACGACGTCGAGATGCAGCGCTCGATCGTCGAGATCATCGCCACGCAGTTCTAGCGATCCGCGTTCGCGTCGAGGAGCACAGACCATGACGTTTGGTCCGAGTGGCGGCAATGTCGGGATGTACGTCGCCCGCGAGATGCTCGAGGCCGTCCCGGCCGACCAGCAGGAGGCATACCTGCGCATGGTCGAGAGCATCTCCGAGCTGAAGTACCAGCTCGGGGTTGAGGTCGCCCGTCAGCTCCCGCGACTGATCGCACAGTCCGACCCGGATCTGGTGGCGCGGTACCTCACGCAGGTCAGCGAAGTCGCCAAGCTCGGGTGGCGCAGCGGGGTCGAAGTTGCCAAGCAGCTCCCGGACCTCTATGAGGCGCCGGATCCGGAGCTCGCCGACAACTACGTGATGATCATCGGCGACGCAACGACAGGCACTGCCGCCGGCGCGGGCTCTGCGGAGATGGCCGACGAGCTCGCCCAGCTCGAGCGCGAGATCCAGGAGATGGAGCCGAAGGTCAAGCGGGCTCAGGAGCTGCGCACGCAGCTTGCGGCCGAGGACCGCCGGGACGAGAAGCGCAAGAAGCATGCCGTTGAGCTGGCGACGGCACTCCCGCCGCTGCTGGCACGCCTGCGCCCGCGACACCGCGAGACCTATCTCCTGCAGGTCCAGCGCGTGGCGACCGCCGACCCCGAAGCGTCGCTCGAGGCGGCGGACACCCTGCTCGACCTGCTCAACGGAGAGCGGGTCTCGCACGAAGGCGCGGTGGAGTGGGTCAGCCGGGGCCTCGAGGTGCTCGAGCGCAACAAGGAAGTCGGGCGCGGCTACTTCCGCCTCGGCTCCAAGTACAGCCTTGACGTGCTCGAGGAGCTCCGCGAGGGCCTCGCGCTCAAGAGCATCGCCCGCGTCCTCAAGCTGTACGCGACGGCCCTGTCGGGACGCGACATCGCGATCCGCTCGTCCGAAGACGTCAACACGCTTGAGATCTACACCGCCGACCACATCGTGCTTCCCGCCGATATGCGGGTCTTCGACGAAGAGCGCCAGAACTTTGCCGCCTACAAGGTGGCAACGGCACAAGGCGCGGGGCGCATCGAGTTCGGGACCTACCTGTTCAGCCTGGACGACATCGCCGAGACGGTCACGGCGATCCAATCGAAATACGGGGAGTGAACGTGGCGACGCGCGAAGCCGACAGCACACTCACCGCCTTCTACCAGCTGTTCCCGTGGCCGGGACTGGCCCGAGACCTGTTCAACGTCGCCGAGAGCTACCGCATCGATGCCCGTATCCGGGCGGCCTATCCGGGTATCAAGCGCGACATGGACGCCGTCTATACGGCGTATGGCGAGGACCGCGCCGATCTCAGCACGCTCACCGATCCGCAGGCGGTCGTTGAAGCCCTGCTGCTGACGGTCATGGGCCACGAACCGGACTTCACCGACGTCCCGCCGCACGCACAGACGCTGATCGGCCAGGCACGCGAATCGATGGAGCAGCTGACCGACGAGACGGCCACGGTGGCCGACACCGCCCGTTGCGTGGCGGCGATCTTCGCCATGATCGCCGACAACGAGGCCCAGGCCCGCACCGAGGTGCCGAACCCCGACCTGCCCGAGCAGCCGGACTTCGACGACCAGCAGCAACAGCAGCAGGACCAGACCCCGCCCGAGGTGGACATGGGCGACGAGGGCGAGGCCAACTACGAGCCGCTTCAGCTGCCGGACTTCATGACCCCGGTCATGGAGGAACTCGTGCGGCCGCCGCAGGACTCGCCTGCCCAGCGGGAGGCCAACACGGAAGAGCGGGACACCGAGCGTCCCGGGGAAGACCAGGTCGACGCCGACGATGCCGACAGCGCGATGGCGACCACCCAGCTCGAAGTCGGGGAGGCCTCCCCCGACGATGTCGCCCAGCAGTCGGACTCCTCGACCGACAGCGACGAATCCGGCGATGCCGGCTCAGACCGCAAGAGTGACGAGGAGGAGGGCGGGAACGCGACCACTCCCGAGCAGTCCGCACCCGCCGTCGCACAGACCGATACCGAGGGCGAGGACGACCTCGGCGAGCAGACCTTCATGTACGACGAGTGGGACTACCGCATCGAGGACTACCGCCCCGCGTGGTGCACGTTGCGCGAGACCCGCTCGACCCGCACCCAGGAGTCGTTCGTCGCTGCCACGTTCCACGAGTTCGGCGGCATCGTCAGCCAGATTCGCCGCAACTTCCAGCTCATGCGCCCGGAACGCCTGCGCAAGATGCGCTACCAGACAGAAGGCGACGATCTCGATACGGACGGGCTGGTCGAATACGTCGTCGAGAAGCGGGCCAAGATCTCGCCGTCGGGGCGCGTGTACATCAAGCGCGACAAGAAGGACCGCGATGTGGCGACCGCATTCCTGGTCGACATGTCGAGCTCGACCGACCGCAAGATCGACGGACGCAAGCGCATCATCGACATTGAGAAGGAGGGCCTGCTCCTGATGTGCGAGGCCCTCGAAGCGATCCGCGACGACTACGCGATCTACGGGTTCTCCGGCTCCGGACGCGAGGACTCGCAGTTCTACGTCGTCAAGGAACTCGGCGAGAAGTACGACGATCGCGTCAAGGGACGGATCGGCGGAATCTACGCCCGCCAGAAGACCCGCATGGGACCCGCGATCCGCCATGCGACCCGCCGCCTGGTCGCCGCCGACGCCGCGGTGAAGCTGATGATCCTGCTCACCGACGGCAAGCCGTACGACTCGGACACCTACCAGGACAACAAGTACGCCCAAGAGGACACGCAGGTCGCTCTTCGCGAAGCGCGTCGGGAGAAGATCCACCTGTTCTGCGTGACCGTCGACCAGGAGGCGGCCGACTACCTGCCCCACATGTATTCGGACGCCAACTTCGTCATCATCGACGACATCCGGACACTGCCGCACAAGCTGCCGCAGTTGTACCGCCGCCTGACGACCTAGTCACCCGGCGCCGGACCCGGCGCCGGGTGACCGTGCGATCGGCTCCCGCGCGCCCCGTTAGGGCGACAGCAGCGACATCGCCGCCTGCTGGCAGACCGTCAGCAACGGCCCGGCGAACGCGGCAAACCCGATGATCGCGACGCCGCAGGCGGCGGTCGAGAGCATCACGGGCGATGAAGGGGTCAGCAGCTTGCGCGGCGCCTGGTCGCCGGCGGCGCCGAACCACAAGACGCCGACCACGCGCAGGTAGTACCCGAGGCTGACGACGCTGCCGAGCGCCCCGATCACCGCGAGCCACCACAGGTGCTGCTCTGCGGCCGCGCCGAACAGCAGGAATTTTCCGATGAACCCGGACAGCGGCGGGAAGCCCGCCAGCGACAGCATCGCGAGGGTCATGATGCCGCCGAGGAATGGGCGCGCGCGTCCGTACCCGCCGAACGACGCAAGATCCTCGCCGTTGTCGACCTCGCGCTCGCGGATAATGACGACCGCGAAGGCGGCCAGGGTCATGGCGGCATACGCGAGCAGATAGAACAGCACCGCCTGGGCGCCCTGGACGGTGCCGGCAGCGACGCCGATCAGCAGGTACCCGGCCTGGGCGATGCTCGAGTAGGCGAGCATGCGCTTCAGGTTCGTCTGGACGAGCGCGGCGACGTTGCCGACGACGATGCTCACCGCGGCGACCACCCCGATCGCAATCTGCCAGGTGTGGACGATGTCGATCAGCGGACCGGCGAAGATGCGCAGGAACGCGACAAAGGCGGCGGCCTTGGTCGCGGTTGCCATGAACGCCGTCACCGGCGTCGGGGCGCCCTCGTAGACGTCCGGAGTCCACATGTGGAACGGGGCGGCAGAGGCCTTGAACCCGAGCCCGACGATGATCAGGGTGACGGCAATCCACAGCAGCGGCTCGGTGTTGAACGACGCCTGGGTCAGGCTGGCGCCGATCTTGGTCAGGTTCACCGACCCGGTGGTGCCGAACAGGAACGCGAGACCATACAGCAGGAATGACGAGCCGACGGCACCGACGATCAGGTACTTGAGACCGCTCTCGAGCGACCGCTCGCGCCAGAGCTCCAGCGCACACAGCACATAGAGGGCCACCGACAGGATCTCGATCCCGAGGAAGATCATGATCAGGTCGCCCGCGCCGGCGACGAGAATCATGCCCGCGGTGGCGGTCGTCACCAGGGCGGCATACTCGCCGCGCCGATCGACCGCCGCGGCGTCGTTGACGCTCAACAGCAGCGTGATCACCGCGCACCCGATGAAGATCAGGTTGAACAGCACGCTCATGTGATCGATGCGATAGCCACCGCCGAGCGCCACGATGCGATTGCCCCAGAGCAGGATCGACATCACGGCGGCGGCCAGTAGCCCGACGATGGCGATGACCGTCGGCCCTTCGCGCCGCAGCCAGCGCTGCGGGAACAGCCCGGCCATCAGGGCAAGCAGCGCCGTGGTGGCGACAATGATCGGCGGAGTCGCGGCGAGCGTGTTCACTGGGATGTCCCCCCGGTCGCGCCCGCGGTCGACGACACCGTCGCCGGTAGCGGGTTCGGCAGCACGACGGACCGGATCTCGCTGCGCGGGCGGCCGACGGCCACCTGCGCGGGCGCGACGGCCGCGTTGACGGACGCGCTCGAGGCACCGACGAGCACCTGCGGCCACAGCGCGATGAAGATCATCACCGCGATCAGCGGGACCAGCACGACGACATCACGCACCGTGAGCTCGACGCGGCGCCCGCCGCCGCCGCGGGGGGGTCCGTTCATGCTCGACTGATACAGGCGCAGCATGTACACCGATGCATAGACCACGCCGATCATGGCGATCGCGACGGCCCACCAGTCGTGGCGGAAGGTGCCGGACAGGATGAAGAACTCGCCCGCGAAGCTGTTGGATCCGGGGATCGCCAGAGATGCCATCGTGACCACCAGAAAGATCCCGGACAGCCACGGGGCACCGGCGGCGAGACCGCCGATGTCGTCGATCTTCTCGCGGCCTGTCCGTGTCGAGATGATCGCCACGATCGCGAATGCCGCCACGACGACCACGCCGTGGTTGACCATCTGCAGGACCGCCCCCTGGGCAGCCTGTGGATCGATCGCGGCAATGCCGAGGGCGATGAACCCGAGGTGGGCGAGGCTCGAATAACCGACAAGCATCCGCATCGTCGGCTGTCGCCAGGCGACGAGCGATCCGTACACGATGCTCACGAGCGCGAGCAGGATGATCGGATACTGGAAGTACGCCATCCCGCGCGGGAAGAGCGGCAGACCGATCCGCAGCAGTCCGTAGACGCCCGCCTTGCTGACCACGGCCGCCAGCAGGGCAACGACGACGATCGGCGATTCCCGGTAGGCGTCGGGCAGCCAGCCGTGGAACGGCCACAGCGGAAGCTTGATGACGAACGCCAGCAGGAACCCCGCCAGGAGCCAGATGCTCTCCGGGCGGGTGTAGTCGACGTTGCGCAGCGCCACGATGTCAAACGTGTAGACGCCGGTGATGCCATGGGCGATCACCGCCGTGGAGACGATCGACACCAGCATGAGGAGGCTGCCGACCATCGTGTAGATCACGAACTTGATGCTGGCGAGCTTGCGGCCCGCGCCGCCCCACATGCCGATCATGAAGTAGAACGGCACCAACATCAGTTCCCAGAACACGTAGAAGAGCACCAGGTTTCCGGAGCTGAACAGCCCCAGGAGCCCCATCTCCGCCAGCATGATGAGCGCCAAGAAGGCACGGGGCCGGTCCGGCGTGCGGAAGCACAGATACGCCACCGAGATCGCAAACAGCCCGGTCGTCAGCATGATCAGCCAGATCGAGACGCCATCGACCCAGACGATCCAGTCGAGGCCCACCTGAGTCGCCCAGCCGGCGTGGTCGACGAATTGTGGTCCCGGGAAGTCCCGATGGAAGTTGGCAAGCATCAGCACCGACATGACCAGCGTCAACCCGGCGCCGAGCGCCGCCACCAGGCGCGCTTGCGCGACGCCGCCCTCGGGGACGATGAACATGGCAAGCGCGGCGAGCAGCGGGATCACGATGATGATGGTCAGCCAGGGCATCCCGGTCACCGTGCCAGTACGACGATGAGGCCCACGATCGCGGCACCGGCGATCAGGGCGAAGGCATAGGTCCGGACGAGCCCGCCCTGCACGCGGTGCAGACCGCGCGCGCCGGCCATCGAGACCCCGGTTGCGGCCGCGACGATTCCCTGGGTCAGATCCGGCTCGGCGGTGCGGATCGCGGCGTCGCCGAGATCACGGCCGGGCTGGATGATCACCGACTCGTAGGCGTCGTCGAACAGCCACTGCTCCAACAGCACGTGACGCAGGCCCGAGAGAGTGTGCGCGTACTTGAGGCGGCGCTCCGACCCCGCGCCGAACAGCCACCACGCGATGCCGATCGCGACCACCGCGACCGAGACGCTGACCAGGCTCGTCAGCCACTCCACGGTTGCGGAGGGCGACACCGTGGACTCGGCGGGAATGACGGGTGCCAGCCAGTCGGTGATCAGATGGCGTCCCCAGGGCACCTGGAGGAAGCCACCGATGGTCGCGAGCACGGCCAGCACGCCGACCGGAATCGCCATCGCCGGTCCGGACATGTGCGGGTGCGGATGGTAGCCGCCGTCGCGTTCGGGGCCGCCGAAGGCGCGGAAGTACATGCGGAACATGTAGAAGGCCGTCATCGCCGCGCCGATGATTCCGGCCACTGCACACACGACGCCCAGCGGCCCGGCCGCCATTGCCGTGGACAGTATCTCGTCCTTGCTAAAGAAGCCGGAGAAGGGCGGGATGCCGGAGATCGCCAGGCACCCGATGAGCATCGCGAACGATGCGAATTTGAGCAGCCGATGGAGTCCGCCCATGCGGTTGAGACTCTGCTCACCCGACAGGGCATGGATGACCACGCCGGCGGTCAGGAACAGGAGCGCCTTGAAGAAGGCATGCATGAGGAGGTGGAACATCGCCTGGCTGTAGAGGCCGAGACCGGCGGCGACCATCATGTAGCCGATCTGGCTCACCGTCGACCACGCCAGCACGCGTTTGATGTCCTCCTGGACGATGGCGATGCTCGCCGCCACCAGCAGGGTCACGGCGCCGGTGATCGCGATGTAGTCGGACGCGTACGGCGCGAGATGGAACAGCACGTTGCAGCGGACGATGAGATAGACGCCCGCCGTCACCATCGTGGCGGCGTGGATCAGCGCCGAGACCGGCGTCGGGCCCTCCATCGCGTCCGGGAGCCAGGTGTGCAGCGGGATCTGGGCGCTCTTGGCGGCACAGCCGACGAACAGCAGCAGGCAGATCATCTCGGCGGTGAAGGATCCGCCGCCCAGTCGCGCCGGCGCTGCGGCGAAGACCTGCGCGTAGTCGAGGCTGCCGAAGGTCTTGGCGATCAGGAACGCGGCCAACACGAGGCCGACGTCGCCGATCACGTTGATCACGAACGCCTTCTTGGCGGCGGCCACCGCGCTCGGCTTCTCGTAGTAGTAGCCGATGAGCAGGTAGCTGGCGAGACCGACGAATGCCCATCCGACGATCAGGAAGAAGAAGTTCGCCGCCAGCACCAGGAGCAGCATCGCGAACACGAAGAAGTTCATTTCGGCGAAGAAGCGCCGGTAATCGCGATCTTCGGCCATGTACTCGGTCGAGTACCAGACGATCAGCGAACCGACCCCGGTAATGATCAGCATCATCATCACCGACAGCGGATCCACCAGAATCGCAAGGTCGATGTGCAAGCCGTCGACGTTGATCCACTGCCACAGCGCGTCGGTGGCGTGGCGGTGTGACGGGGTCCGCGACAGGAGATCGACGAACACGATCGCCGTCAGCACGAAGCCCAGCGCCACGGTGCCGACGCCGACAACGCGCGAGAGGTTGCGGTCCGGCTCGCCGGGCCACAGGGACAGGAGCAGCGCACCTGCAAGCGGCAGGCCGAGGACGATCCATGCGAGCGTCGTGATCAGCATCCGCCGGTCATCCCTTCAGACGCGACAAGGCGTCGACGTCGAGTGCCAGCCGCTGGCGGTAGACCGCCACGATCAGGCCCAGCCCGATAACCACTTCAGCCGCGGCCACGACCATGACGACCAGCGCGAAGATCTGACCGTCGCTGACGTTCCAGTACCGCGAAAAGCCGACCAGCGCGATGTTCGACGCGTTGAGCATGAGCTCGACCGCCAGCAAGAGCAGCAGCGGATTCCGTCGGGTGATGACGCCCAAGAGGCCGAGCAGGAACATGATTCCGGACAACGCCAGGTACCAGCTCAGCGGCACACCGGTCGCCTGATGATGGGTCGACAGCGTCCCGATCAGCATCAGCGACCACGCTCCCCGAGCACTGCCCGCCGGGCCAGCAGCACCGCGCCGATCGCCGCGACCAGCAAGACGAGCGACGTGCCCTCGAATTCGGCCACGAAGCTGTCGAGGAAGGCGTGTCCGATCGCCTTCGGGCTGCCGATATCCGATACCTGAAACGGATTCGCCCGAATTCCCGGAAGGCGGCTGTTCCCCAGCGCGAGGAAGCCCTCGATGCCGACGCCGATGATCACCAGCCACGCCAGCACCTGGTAGCGGGCGAGCGGATCCGGGCCGACGGCGGGCGGCTTGTCGCCCAGATAGGCGATCACGAACAGGAAGAGCACGACGACCGCACCGGCATAGACGATGACCTGGATCATCGCGACGAAGGGCGCGCGCTGGAGCAGAAAGATCATCGCCACCGACAGGAGCGAGACGATCAGCGCAACCGCTGCGCGAAACGGATTCCGCAGGGTGATGACGCCGACCGCCGACGCAATGACGCCGAACGCCGCGATCGCAAAGAAGACGCGTTCACCCACGGCGGCCTACCTTACGCCTTGAACATCGGTCGAGTTGGACGTCATCACGTGCCATTGCCCCCTTAGACCCGTTGGCCTTCAGTGCGCAACGGGGGCTGCTTCGGGGCGGGGGTCAGCAGCATGTCTTTGGTGTAGACCATGAGATCGCGCTCGCGCTCGGACAGCTCATAAGAGTGCTCGAGTGTGATCGCGTCGAACGGGCAGGCGAGTTCGCAGTATCCGCAGAAGATGCAGCGGGACATGTTGATCTCGTAGATGCGCGCGTACCGCTCGCCGGCGGAGACGCGGTGCTCAGGCGTGTTCTCCTCGGCGACGACCCGGATGCAGTCGGCCGGGCACGCCGCCACGCAGAGCGAGCACCCGACGCACTTCTCGAGGCCGTTGTCGTACTTCCAGAGCTGGTGGCGTCCACGAAAGCGCGGAAACACCGGCGTCTTGACCTCGGGATATCCGAGTGTCAGCGGGCGGCTGACCATCGTCCGGAACGTGATCCCGAATCCCTTGATCTGGTCCTGGACGCTCATGGGGCGACCTCCGTGCCGTGGCAACGCATCGGCATCACGTCTGGAAGAACACGGCGACGATGATCGCCGTGATGACGAGGTTGGCGGTGGCGATCGGCAGCAGCAGCTTCCAGCCGAACCGCATGAGCTGGTCGTAGCGCAGCCGCGGCAGGGTTGCGCGCATCCAGATGAACAGGAACAGCAGCGCGACGATCTTGATGATCAGCCAGACGAATCCCGGGAGCCATGGACCCAGATAGCCGCCGAGGAACAGCGTGGCCCCGAGCGCGGAGATCACAAACATGCTGACGTACTCGCCCATCTGGAACATCGCGAACTTCATGCCCGCGTACTCGGTGTGGTACCCGGCGACCAGCTCGGATTCGGCCTCGGGAAGGTCGAACGGGGGCCGGTTCGTCTCGGCGACGGCCGCGACGAGGAAGATGACGAAGCCGACCGGCTGGAACAGGATGTACCAGGTGCTCGACTCCTGGCCGTGGACGATGTCGACCAGCGACATGCTCCGGCTGATCATCAGGACGCCGACGACCGAGAGACCCATCGCCACTTCGTAGGACACCAGCTGCGCGGCGGATCGTGCGGCGCCCAGCAGGCTGTACTTGTTGCCGCTCGCCCAGCCGCCGAGGATCAGCGCGTAGGTGGCAAGCCCGGACAGCGCGAACAGCACCAGGAGCCCGACACTGACGTTGGCGCCGACCAGCTGGATCGTGTACCCGTCGACGTGGATCGGGTCGCCGAACGGGATCATCGCGATCGCGGTCACCGCCGTGATCACGGAGATCACCGGGGCGATCTGGAACAGCACGCGGTTGGCACCCTCGGGAACGAAGTCTTCCTTGAAGACCAGCTTGAGGAGATCCGCCAGCGGCTGCATGTAGCCGACCGGGCCGGCACGGTTCGGGCCATAGCGCGCCTGGAACCGCCCGAGCAGCTTGCGTTCCCACAGGGTGGCGAAGGCGAACGCATTGAGCACGACCAGGATCGTGATCAGCGCCTCGATCGTGATGATGAGAAGCGGCTCGTTCACCTAGCCACGCTCCATCCGGACGCGGACGCGCCGGCGATCGACTGCGAGCGCTCCCTCGATCGGCGCCCCCGGTGCCCCGAGCGGCGCGATCACGACGCCCTCCGGCACGCGGTCGTCGACGATCAGCGGCAACGGCTCGGTGCTGCCGATCGGGCTCGTCAGCACGACGGGTGTGCCCGCCTCGATTCCGCTCGCGGCGGCGGTGGCCGAGTGTGCCCGGACGACCGGCGCCTGGAGCGCGGTCCGCAGCGCGTGGGAGTCGGCGGTCTGGACGTCGCCGAACTGGTCGTGGGTGACGACGAGCTCGAGTCCCGAGCCCGCTACCCCGCCGCGGGAACCGTCGTCGGCGTCGGAACGCGTGCCGATTCTCGCCCCGCCGAGGCCGATCACGTCCGCGTCGATTCCCGCCAATGCCGGCGTACGTGCGGCGGTGTATGCGAACGCGGCGGCCGCCGTCCGGTACACGGGCGGCGCCCCGAGATAGTGGGCGAGCGCCACAAGCAGCTCCCAGCCGGCTGCGGCCTCAGCGGGTCCCTGCGCCCCCGGGCGCAGGCGCTGGGCGCGACCGTTCATCGAGACGATGGTGCCCTCCTGCTCCCACATCGTGAATGCCGGCACCACGACGTCGGCGCGCGCGGTGGTGGCCGTCTCGTGGGTGGCCAATGCGATGACCGGCCCGTCAAACGCGTCCAACGCGGCGGCCCAGACCGTCCGTCCCGCGGCCCCGAGGGGGTCGGCGTGGACCAGAACGAGAGCGTCGACCGTGCCGTCGGCGACCGCCGTGAGCACGCCGTCCGTGGAGATGCCCAGCGCCTGGAGGCCGGCGCCGTTGACATCGGTCCCGAGCTCGATCTGGCGGGCATTCGGGGCGGCGGCCAGCAGCGCGTCAAGCGCCTCGGCGGCAGCCGGGTCCGCCGCCAGATCCGCCTCGTCCCAGAGGATGACCGGGTTGCTCGCGGCGGTCACGCGCTCGCCGTACGCAGCGAGTGCGTCGGCCAGCGCACCGGGCGCGGTCCGGGTGAAGTCCCCGAGCGACTCCAGGGCATGCGGTCGGGGGCCGGCGCCGACGACCGTCGCCCCGAAGCGACGCGCCTTGCGCACCCGCAGCTCGACGATCGGCTGCTGGGCGGCGGGATCACCTCCGACGAGCACAACGAGGTCGGCGTCGTCGATGTCGCCCAGGTCGGCACCTGGGCGGGAGCGCAAGGCGCCGAGCCGTCCTGCCGGGATGCCGAGGCGGGACACGACCGCACCGGCCAGGGGCCCTGCGGCGAGGTCGAGTGCGATCCCGGCCTCTTCGACGGTCGTGCCGCCGCCGAGCAGAATGCCCACCCGTCGTCCGGCGACCAGGCCGGCCACGGCCGGCAGCGTGTCCTCGAGGGTGGCGGTGCGATCACCGGTCGCCTCGCGGATGACGGGCGCCTGCAGCCGCGTCGCACTGTGGATGATGTCGTAGCCCCAACGGCCCTTGTCGCAGAGCCAGCCCTCTTCGACCTGAAAGTTCGGGTCATCGCGGCCGGTGACCCGCTTGAGCTCGCCCTCGCGGGTGGTCAGTTCCGTGTTGCAGCCCACCGGGCAGAGCCCGCACACCGACGGCGTGTTGGTGACATCCCACGGGCGCGCGACGAATCGGTACGGGATGCTCGTCAGCGCACCGACCGGGCAGATGTCGACGATGTTGCCCGAGAAGCGCGCCTCGTAGGCGTCTCCGCTGAACGTCGTGATCTCGCTGGCCGCCCCACGCTCCTGCATGGTGAGCTGGCCGTCCTGGGCGACTTCCTGGCTGAAGCGCACGCAGCGGAAGCAGCGGATGCACCGCTCGCGATCGAGGGCGATCCGGCTCGAGAGCTCGAGCGGCTTGGGCCAGTGGCGCTTGGGTTCGACGAATCGCGACTTGCCCGGTCCGAACCGAAAGGTGCGGTCCTGCAGCGGGCATTCGCCGCCCTTGTCGCATACCGGGCAATCGAGCGGATGCTGCGCAAGCAGCAGCTCGAGAATCCCGTCGTGTGCGTCTTTGACCACCGGCGAATTGGTCGTGACGACCATGTCCTGGGCGACCGGGGTATTGCAGGCGGTCTGAAGTCCGCGCATGCCCTCGATCTCGACCAGGCACATCCGGCATGCGCCGATCGGCGGCCCGAGACGGGGCTCGTAGCAGAAGATCGGGACCTCGACGCCGGCGGCGTACGCCGCGTCGACGAGCATCGTTCCGGGCGGGGCGCTCACCGTTCGCCCGTTGAGCTCGAAGGTGACGAGGTTGTCGACGGTCACGTCGACGGGTGCGTAATCAGCCATCGCTTACCTTGCCTCCGCCGGGGCTTCGGGCCACATCGGTTCGGGGCGCGGCGCGCCGCCCTGGTCGATGGCCGCGACAAAGTCCTCGCGGAAGAGCTTGATCGCACTGGAGATCGGCGCGACCGCGCCTTCGGCCAGAGCGCACAGGACCTTGCCCGAAATCCTGCCGAAGATCGATTCCAGCAGCTCGAGGTCCTCGATCCGACCCTCGCCGTCGACGATCCGCTGCAGGATGCGCTCCATCCAGCTCGTGCCCTCGCGGCACGGCGTGCACTTTCCGCAGCTCTCGTGCTTGTAGAAGCTGGCCAGCCTCAGCGTCGACCGGACGATGCATCCGGAGTCGTCCATCACGATGCACCCGCCGGAACCCAGGAACGTGCCGACTGCATTCAGCGACTCGTAGTCGAGCGGCGTATCCAGGTGCTGTTCGCCGAGGACGGGGACCGACGAACCGCCGACCCAGATTGCCTTGACGCGGCGCCCCTCGCGAACTCCGCCGGCGTGCTCGAAGATCAGCTCCCGCAGCGTGGTTTGGCCCAGGATGATCTCGTAGTTGCCGGGCCGCGTGACGTGGCCCGACACCGAGAAGATCTTCGAGCCCGGGCTCTTTTCCGGGCCGAGGGCCGCGTACCAGTCGGCGCCCCGGGTGACGATCGGCGGCAGCGCCGACAGCGTCTCGACGTTGTTGATCAGCGTCGGCGAGCTGTAGAGACCGGCAACTGCCGGAAACGGCGGCTTCAGGCGCGGCTGGCCCCGCTTGCCCTCGAGGCTCTCCAGAAGCCCGGTCTCCTCGCCACAGATGTAGGCGCCCGCGCCGCGGTAGAGCGTGATGTCGAAGGTGAACCCCGAACGGAGGATATCGGCGCCCAAGAAGCCCGCCTCCCGCGCGGCGAGGATCGCAGCCTGGAGAATCCGGGCCTGGTACTCATACTCGCCGCGGATATAGATGTAGCCACGCTCGGCCCCGATCGCGTAGCCCGCGAGGGCAACACCCTCGATGAGCTGGAACGGGTTCATCTGGATGATTTCGCGGTCCTTGAAGGTCCCCGGCTCGCTCTCGTCGGCATTGCACACGACATATTTGGCGAGCTTGGCGTCCTTCGGCAGGAAGCTGGCCTTGCGGCCCATCGGGAATCCGGCGCCGCCGCGCCCGCGCAGTCCGGACCGATGGAACACGTACAGCAGGTCGTCGGGCTCCATGTCCAGAAGCGACTGCTGGAGCGCCTCGAACCCACCGGCCTCGCGATAGGCGGCGACGTCGGTCAGGACGTGGCCGGCCTCGCGATGACGGTAGACGCTGTTGAGAATCGGCATCCGACTACCTCCAGAACTCGTCGGGCGCGGGAGCGACGCGCAGGTCGTCGACCAGCTGCCCCGCCGATTCGGGCGTCATCGGGCCGACGGTCTCCTCGGCGTCGACCTGCATGCACGGCGCACGATCGCAGTAGCCCAGGCATTGGGCCTCCTGGATGGTGATTCGGCCGTCGTCGGTGGTGCCCCCGTGGTGGGACACACCTTCGCGATCACACAGCTGCTCCCAGACCTCGTCGGCGCCGCGGAGCATGCAGGACAGCGTCACGCAGACGCTGACCACGCGGGTACCGGTCGGCTCAAGGTAGAGGCGGTCGGTAGAACGACGCGACGCTCTCCACGAATGCGGCGGAGAACCCGGTCGCCTCGGACACGGCCTCGAGGTCCTCGCGGGTCAGATGCCCCTTCTCCGTCTGGGCGAACTTGAGCGCGGGCAGCACGAGCGAGCGCGGTTCGGCGAACTCGTGGCGGATCGGATCGATGTGGGCGCGGATCTGGTCAGCAGTCATCTGGGGCGGCTCACGTTCGTCGCTCGCGGTGCAGGGCAGACCATCAGCGGTCGACTCCGCCCATCACGTTGTCCATCGATCCGATCATCACGATGAGATCGGCGAGGTAGGCGTTCTTGGCCATCGGCCGGAGGCCCTGCAGGTTCACGAAGCTGGGATCGCGCATGTGGACCCGAACCGGCTTCGGGCCGCCATCCGCGACGACGTAGCAACCCATTTCTCCACGGGGGCTCTCGACGGCCGAGTACGCCTCACCCTCCGGGACGGGGAAGCCCTCGGTCACGAGCTTGAAGTGATGGATCAGCGCCTCCATCGACTCGCGCGAGCTCACTGCGGGGCGGCAGCACCACCTTGCGGTTGTCGGAGATATGCGGGCCTTCCGGGAGTCCGTCGAGGCACTGCTCGATGATCCGGACGGACTCGCGCATCTCGCGCAACCGGATCAGGTAGCGATCGTAGGCGTCACCGTTGGTCCCCGACCGGGACGCTGAAGTCGAAGTGCTCGTAACCCGAATACGGACGGGCCTTGCGCAGATCGAGATCCACCCCGGCCGCGCGCAATGCGGGACCGGTGATGCCGAGATCGATCAGTTGATCGGCGGGCAGCGAGCCGACGCCGCGGGTGCGCTCGAGCCAGATCGGGTTCTGGGAGAGCAGGCCCTCGTATTCGTCGATCCGCGACGGCATCTCGGTGACGAACTCACGCAGCAGCTTCTCGAATCCGGGCGGCATGTCGTCCGCGCAGCCGCCGACCTGGAAGAAGCGGTTGTTCATCCGCTCCCCGGAGATCATCTCGAACAGGTCGAGGGCGCGATCCCGCTCGCGGTAGGCATAGAAGAAGATGCTGATCGCACCGAGCTCGAGCCCGCTGGTGCCAAGCCAGACGAGGTGGCTGGTGATCCGGTTGAGCTCCGAGATCATCACGCGCAGCCACTGGGCCCTGGCGGGCACCTCCAGGTCCAGGAGCTTTTCCACACTCTGCGTGTAGGCATGAATGTTGAAGAACGGGGACAGGTAGTCCATCCGGGTCACGAGCGTGATGCCCTGCCAGTACGTCTTGTTCTCGCACTGCTTCTCGATGCCGGTGTGGAGGTAGCCGATGACCGGGTGGATGTCGCGGACGGTCTCGCCGTCCAGCTCCGTGACCAGGCGCAGGACCCCATGGGTCGACGGGTGCTGCGGTCCGAGGTTGATGATCATCGGGGCTCTGGAGCCCGGCGACATCTCGGATGACAGCGCCTCGTTCGCTCGGGTTCGGGCGGTCGCCTCCTGCGGCGTCGACGCCTCGACCATCGCCACGATCCGCTCGGTCTCGGCCAGCTCGCGACCTTCGCGACGCGCGGCCTCCCGCGCCTCGCGCGCCTCGAGGGCGAAGACGTCGGCCGGTTCGGAGCTCATCGGTGTCCCACCGCCCTAGACCGCATCGGTGAACTTGACCTCTTCGCCGCCGATCGGATAGTCGCGCCGAAGCGGATGGCCTTCCCAGTCGAACGGCATCAGGATGCGCGACAGATCCGGATGGCCGGCGAACCGCACGCCGAACATGTCGTAGACCTCGCGCTCGTGCCAGTTGGCCGTCGCCCACACCGGGGTGACCGAATCGACCTCGGGGCGTTCGGCATCGGCCCACACGCGGAGACGCAGACGGTCGCCGCTGTCCATCGAGAAGAGTTGGTAGGCGAGCCGAAAGCGGCCCCCGCGCCCGTTCCCTGCGAGCACGTCGACGCAGGTGACGTCCGACAGCTGCCGGAACGCGGCAGGCTCCGCCTTGAGGAACTGGCACACCTCGCGAATCCGTTCCGCGGCGATTTCGATCGTCACCTCGTCACCGGGACCCTCGAACTCATCGACGACAGCACCCGGGCACGCGGCTTCGATCAGGTTGCGGTACTCGCTCAACGGGCGGCCGCCCAGGCCCGGCGCTCGGCGGCGATACGGGCGGCGTCCTCGGGGATTGGCAGACCCTGCTCGTGCATGAGGTCGAGTGAGCTCGGCTGCCCCTTGGCGCCGATGACCCGCTGAAGAATGAGGATGCCCTCGATCAGGCTCTCCGGGCGCGGCGGGCAGCCCGGCACGTACACGTCGACGGGGACCACCTTGTCGACTCCCTGCACGATCGCGTAATTGTTGAAGACCCCGCCCGAGGTCGCGCAGGCGCCCATCGAGATCACCCACTTGGGTTCCATCATCTGGTCGTAGATACGGCGCAGCACCGGCGCCATCTTCTGCGACACCCGCCCGGACACGATCAGCAGATCCGACTGGCGCGGGGATGCGCGGAAGACCTCGGCCCCGAATCGGGCGATGTCGTACCGCGGCGTGGCCGTGTGCATCATCTCGATCGCACAGCAGGCGAGCCCGAACGTGGCCGGCCAGATCGACGACGACCGGGCCCAGCTCAGGGCGCGGTCCAGCTTCGTCGTCAGGAGCCGCGAAACGAACGCATCCTCCTCGGCCGTCTCGGCCAGGTCACGGAGGTCGCGATCGATCGTCGCGTCCGTGCGGGGTGCGCGCTCGATGGGTGCACCGGGAGGCGGAATCAGCGCCACTCGAGGGCCCCCTTTCGCCAGATGTAGACCAACGCCACGACGACAGTCACCACAAACGAGAGCATCACGATCAGCGCGGTGATGCCGCGGTCGCGCAGCGTGACCGCGATCGGGTACACGAACGCCAACTCGATGTCGAAGACGATGAACAACATCGCCGTGAGATAGAAGCTGATCGAGAATCGCTGCCGAACGGGGGTCGTGGCAAGGATGCCGCTCTCATAGGGAAGGTTCTTGACCGGGTTGTGCTTCGGCCGGACGATCTTCGAGAGTCCGAGGATCGCACCGCCGATGACGAGGCCGACGATCATGAAGATCAATATCGGTAAGTAGTCCCAGAGCCTCACGTCGACCTCTGCTTGCACGCCGAAACGAACGTCGGAACCGCCCCCCAGCCACAGCACGCTACCAACGGCGTGATCTTTGTGCACCTTTGTAACGAACGGCGCATTCTGGTTGTTACATTTGGTGCAAACTTCCCCGCTCCAAGCGGGAATCTCCCGACACCGCCCCGGAGTGCGCGGCGTGCTGGGTTCACTCTATGGCACGGGGGGCGTCTCTCCGCGCTGACACCTGACCCACCATACGCCGATTGCCGGCCCAAAATTGCTCGGTCGGACCGCTGGACGGGCCCGGCGACGTCGGCGCCGGCCGCCCCCGGTAGGTTCTGGCCATGGACCGCATCGAATACTTCGCCCGCCTCGTCGCCGAGGCGCCCGACGTCGCCCGGGCGCGCTTCGGCTTTGCCGTGGAACTCCAGCGTGCCGGCCGCTTCGCCGACGCCGTGGTGCAGTACCGGGCCTACCTCGAGCTGCAGGACGACGAAGGCAACGCGTGGGGCCGCCTGGCGGAATCGCTGGCGGCGCTCGGCGACCGGGACGCTGCGGCCGACGCCTACCTCACCGGCATCGACCAGGCGCTCGCGCACGGGCATCACAGCATGGCCGACGAGCTGCGCGCCGCGCTCGAGGCGTTGTAGTCGTGGCGGTGTTGACGGCCGCCGGATTCTCGCCACGGGCCGCCGGCCGCTTCTGGTGGCGCAACCTGACCGTCGGCCGCAAGACCCTGGTCGTCACGCTGATTCCGCGGTTCCTTGAGGCGATCGCCTATCTCGCGGTAATGGGCCTCGGCCTGGGTGCGTATGTCACGACCCTCAACGGGGTTGACTACGTCCGGTTCATCGCCCCGGGAGTCGCCGGCGCGACGGTGATGTTCGGCGCCATTCTCGAGACCACCTACAACGCGTTCGTGCGCATTCACATCCGGCGCGTCTACGAGGCCGCCGTCACAACACCACTGTCGGTCCAGGATGTCGTCGTCGGCGAGTACCTCTGGGCAACCACGCGGGCCATCGCCTACGGGACGATCTTTCTCGCGGTCATGATCGTGTTCGGGCTGGCGAGCTCGCCGCTGGTCATCCTCTGCATCCCGGTCATGCTGTTCGGTGCGCTGGTCTTCGCGGTGCTCGGCATGCTCTACACGGCATTCGTCACGAACATCGAGAGCTTCAACATCTTCTTCACGGCGGTGCTGACCCCGATGTTCCTGTTCGGGGGCGTGTTCTTCCGTTCGACAAGCTCCCCGAGTGGGCACAGGCGATCGCCTGGTGCCTGCCGTTGTCGAACCTCGTCGTCGTGCTGCGCGCGCTGACCCTCGGGACCGCCGACGGCACGACGTGGCTCCACGTCCTGGTCCTGGCGGGCATGGCGGCCGTCCTGTTTCCGATCCCGCTGATCCGGATGGCGCGGTCGCTGCGCGCCTGAGGGTGCCGCAGGCCGGCACCCCCGGGCCCTGCCGTCAGCGGCACTACGTGGCCGCTCCGAGCCGGGCGACACCCGTCGCCTCGGCGGCGGCCCGCACGGCCTCCGCAACATCACCCACGACGTTCTCGCTGATGATCGACGGCACGACGAGTTCCGCCGACACGTTGCCGTCCTCGTCGCGGCAGACCGCGGCGATCGCGTCGGCCGCGGCCAGCAGCATCTCGTTGTTGATGGTCGTGGCCCGGACCGCCAACGCGCCCTTCCAGATCCCCGGAAACGCGATCGTCGAGTTCAGCTGGTTGGGGGTGCTGGGCAGCGAGCTCGCGTACACCGCGGCCCGGTCGAGTGCCTCCAGGCTGGTGCCGGTCAGGTCGAACACGATCGGATCGGGACCGAGCACATCCAGGCAGCCCGGGGTCACCGGACCATCGAACCGGACGACGGCGTCGGCTCCCGCCGGGGCATCGGTGATCGCCCCCACTCCGGCAATCTTCAGCAGCTCCACCGTGCCCGCTCCGGCAGGAGTGTCCTGGCCCGTCACTGCGACGGTGATGTCGCCGATCGACTTGCCGACGACCGACAGGGCATTGATCAGACCCTGCGAGCACGGCGACCGCGGTTCCCTCGCGGTCGTCGTGAAACACCGGCACATCCAGACGCGCGTCGAGGGCATCGCGGATCGCGAAACAGCGCGGCGCGGAGATGTCGGACAGGTGCACCCCGGCGAACACCGAGCTGCACAGCGCCACGATCTCGACGATTTGCTCGGGATCCCGCGCATCGATCGGCAGCGGGAACGCGTCGATGCCGGCGAGATTCCGCAGGAACAGGCTCTTTGCCTCGCAGGCGGGCAGCGAGGCCTCCGCGCCGATGTCGCCCAGCCCCAGGACGTCGCTGCCGTCGGAGACAACCATGACGCTGTTGGCCTTGATCGTGTACTCCCAGGCCTGCTCGAAATCGTGGTGGATCGCCATACAGACGCGCGCGACTCCGGGGGTGTATGCCATCGACAGATCGTCACGCGTCGCGATCGGCGCGCGCGTCTGCATGCCGATCGCGCCGCCCTCGTGCGCGCTCAGCACGTTCGATGTCACGGACTCGACACTCACGCCGTCGAGCGCCGAAACAGCGGACGCGACCGCCTCTCCATGGGCGGTGTCCCGCACGTACACGTGATAGTCACGGGTCACGTCGGTCGGGCTCGACCGCACGATGTCCGCCGCCCCTACTCGACCCCCGGCCTCACCGATCGCGGCGACGACCTTGCCAAACGTGCCCGTTGTAGCGGGAACAATGACGCGGAGCATGAGGCTGGAGTTGACGTCCGGCATGTGGACCTCGGAGACGGTCGGGCGGGATGAACAGCGGGAATCCTAACCGAAGCTCGTCGTCGTGCCGGTCAAACCCGACCGGTCCGCGCGGGTCCGCCGCCGGCTTCCGCTGCCTGGCGCGGCCGATAGTCTCTGACAGGCGTCGCCGATCCCGCCACCGGCCGCAGGTGGCCAGTCCGACCCGAGGTCGTCCCATCCGCATCGTGGGCTTGCAAGATCCCCTGAAATCCGCACCCGTCACGGACGGGCGCGCGCTCCCCGGGTCGCGCCCATGACCGACCGCATGCTGCGCGTCGGGTTCGACGTCACGCCGTCCGACTCGCAGTCGGCCGGGATCAGCAGGTACACCCGCGACCTGTCGGCCGCGCTCGGGCGCACTCCCGGCGTCCACGTGGAGCGGCTCACCGACCACGACGCCCGGACGTCGCGCATGGAGCGGATGACCCGGCGCGCCGGCCGGAGGCTCACCTACTACCCCGCGATGCTCGACCGCACCGCCACCCGGCGCGATGTCGACGTGTTGCACTGCCCGGGACAGATGATCCCCGTGCACACCGCGCTGCCCCTCGTCGTCACCGTGCACGACGTGCTCGCATGGCGCTCGCCGGAGCTGTTCTCCCGTGCGGGTGCGGCACAGCAGCGGCTGTTGGTGTCCCGCGCCGCAAAGCGCGCCGACCGCATCGTGGTCGCGTCCGAGTTCACCAAGGCCGAGTTGGTCCACCTGGTGGGGATCACCCCCGACCGCATCAGCGCCGTGCCACTCGGCGTCGACCGCCGGTTCCAGCACATCGAGTCCGAACCCATGCAGCTCGCGCACCGGTTCGGCATCCCGCCGGTGCCGTTCGTGCTGTGGGTGGGGACCCCGGAGCCACGCAAGAACCTGGGCACGCTGCTGCGCGCATTCGGATTGGTGCGACGCCGCGCGCCGGACTGCGTGCTCGTCGTAGTCGGCATGGATCGGGTGGACGACAGCGACCTCGACGCCGAGATGGAGCGACTGGGCACGAGCATCATTCGCCCGGGGTTCGTCACCGACGATGACCTTGTGGCGCTGTACTCGTCCACGGCGTGCCTGGTGTTCCCGTCGCTCAACGAAGGGTTCGGCCTCCCGCCGCTCGAGGCCATGGCGTGCGGCGCGCCGGTGGTGGCATCGAACCGCAGCAGCATCCCGGAGGTCATCGGCGACGCCGGGATCCTCGTCGACGCCACGGACCCCGACGACATCGCCGACGGGATCGAGCGCATCCTGCTCTCGTCCGGCACCGCGACGGATCTGCGCACCCGCGGCCTCGCCCGGGCACGACAGTTCACGTGGGATCGCTGCGCGCAGTTGACCGTCGACGCGTACCGCGAGGCGCTCGCTAGCCGCTGAGCGGCCGGCTGCATCCTCAGGGCGCCCCGAATGCGGCGGGGCGGCCGGTCAGCCGCGCAAGCACATCCCAGGCGGCGCGTCCCGCGGGGTCCGTGCCGTACGCCGCGGCGCGTGCCGGGCCGGCGGCGCGCAGCCGATCAGCGACCTCCGGATCGTCCAGCGCCCGGATCCCCTCGGCGATTGCATTGACCGTTGGCGGCACGACGACCGCGGCGCCGCCCGCGACCTCGCCGAGTGCGCCGCGGTCGCTGACGAGTACCGGGACCCCGCACGCCAAGGCTTCGAGCGTTCCGAGTCCGGAGCCGTCGACGAATGCGACACACGCGGCAAACCTTGCCGCCGCGAGGAGATCCGCCCGCTCCTCGTCAGAGAGCGGCCCGACGAACATCACGCCGTCGCCGGAGCGTCCCCGGCGCGGCGGGGACAGCGGCGACACCACCGTCAGTCCGCTTCCGGTTCGCAGCACCGCCTCGACGAGGTGGCCGAGATTGCCACGTGGGGCGCTGTCGCCGAGTGCCACGCAGTACCGACCCAGTCCGAAGCGGGCGGCCACCCGCGCCTCCGCTCCAGGGCGCCTCCCGAATACCTTCGACGGCGCCGGCGGGATGACGACGACGCGTTCATCGGGGAGGTCGCTCACCGACAGCACGTCGATGCGGGCGACCCGCGACGGTGCGATCACCACGGCGGCACGGCGGAGCGTCGCCTCCGTTCGGGCGCGGGTGCGGTGGCCCTCGTCGGGTGCAAGCCAGTCGGGATGGGTGATCGCCAGCACGTCGTGCATGACGACCGCCGTCGGGACCGGAATTCTCGACGGCACCAGCTGGGCGAACACCGCGGCATCCGCCCCGAGCGATCCGAGCATCTCCGCACGATCGCCACTGCGACGGCCCACCCCGGCATGCCCGATGCCGGGACCGATCACATCGGCCGCGTGCGGCCACGCGATCAGCGCCCAGACGTCGTCTCCCGGGCCAGCGGCCGCCGCCAGCGCCCGGGTCAATCCTTGCTGATACCGGCCCGTATCGGCGGGATCACGTCCGGGACGCCCGACGAGCCGCCAGTCCACCGCGACCCGCATGCCGTCCCGGATCGCGTGCCTATCCATCCGTGGCCTCAGTCCACGCCGACCGGACCTCGCGCAGCACGTCGCCCCACGATCGCTCGGCGGCGCGTGCCCGTGACGCCGCCGCCATCCGTGTCCGCAGCGCAGGGTCGGCGGCAAGCGCCGAGATGGCGTCGCCCCACGCATCGGCCCGGCCGACGGGCACCCGCATGGCGGCGGATGCGAGGGTCTCATCAAGGTCCACACCGTCGCCGGCGATGATCGGCAAGCCTGCGGACATGGCGGCCAGCACCGTCGCGTCGGCACCTCCCGCCCGAGATGGCACCGCGGCGATCGACGCCCGTCCGCGCAGGACATCAAGCGCGTTGGCCCCCAGCGGGCCGTGGATGTCGACCCTGCCGGCGAGCCCGAGCCCGTCGGCGTGCCGGCGCAGGCGATCGCGCCGACGCCGGTCAGCGACCCCGGCGACGATCAGCGTGATCCCGGCGGCGGGATCGCTGGTGGCGACGGCCCGGATCGCCAGGTCCGCGTTGGTGAACGGCTCACGATTGGCGACCACCAAGACGGTCGGACCGATCGCGCCCGACGCGTCCGGCGGCGCGTGTGCCGGCGCAGCCAGTGGGACCACGCGGATCCTGCGGTCGGGGATCGCCAGCAGTTCGGACAGGTCCGCGGCGACTGCAGCCGTCGGGACGACGACCAGACGCGCCGCGGACAGGCGGTCAAGGTAGTCGTTGTAGCGGCGGCGGGCCGCGACGCGGCCGGTCCCGAGCTCGAGTGCGGGAAACCGCAGCGGCAACAAGTCGAAGCAGGTGGAGATCTGCGCCGGGGCGGCGAACGGGAGGGTCGAGGTGAGGTGCACGAGGTCCGCCTGCGCGAGCCCGGGCAGCGCCCGGCGCGCCGGCCGGCGGGTGATCCGCGCGACGACCCCGGGGGGACGCGGCAGCCGATGGGCGACGAACCCGTCCGGCGCGTCGTCGTCGGCGGCGAGGATCACCGCTGGGCGTTCGGCCGATCGGGAGTCGTCCGAGCGCTGTCGATCAGGCCGCGCACCCAGGCCGCATCGGCCCGGTCATTCTCGGGCGCACGCAGCGGCGTCGCATCAAGCAGGACCGTCGACGACATCGGACGGTCACCCTACTGGACCCTCGCACGGCGCTTCCCGCCGCGGCTAGGCTCTACCCCCAGATGCCCCCCTACATCCACATGCACCGCTTCCGTATCGTCATGTCGGAGGTCGACGTCGCCCAGATCCACTTCACGGCACTCTTCCGTTGGATGGATCGCGGTCTGAGCGAGTGGCTCTGGAACACGGGCCACCCCTTCACGGACCTCCTTGCCGACGGTCCCGGCATCCCGGTCGTCGATGCCCATGCCCAATTCCGCAAGCGCATCCTGCTCGATGACGAGATCGAACTCACCACCTGGATGGCGGCCGTCGGGACGTCATCGTTTCGCAGTCGGCACTGGTTCATCCGCCACGGCGAGCTGGTCGCCGACGGGGAGTTGATCCACGTGTGTCTGGACCGGGCGACCCGCACCTCTGTCGATGCGCCGGACTGGCTGCGCGAGCTGGCGACCGCCGACGAGTGGCGACCGCCCGGCGTCGCGCACTGACACCGGCTAGAGCAGGCGGAGGTACCGCTCGAGCTCGAACGGCGTCACCTGGGCCCGATACTCCTCCCACTCCGCACGCTTGAGCTCAAGCAGGCGACTGTAGATGTGCTCGCCGAACGCGGTCAGCAGCAGCTCCGAGGCGGCGGCGATCTCCACCGCGTCCCCCAACGTCGACGGGAGCTGCTCGACCCCGGCGCGCAGCCGCTCGGCATGCGAGAGGTGGTACAGGTTCATCTCCATCGCATCCGGCAGCTCGTATCCGCGGGCGATGCCCTCGAGCCCGGCATGCAGAATCGCTGCGAAGGTCAGGTAGGGGTTGCAGGCAGGATCGGGCCCCCGCAGTTCCGGGCGACCTGCGGTGTTGTCCGGAACGACGCCCTGCTGCGGCACGCGAATCACCGCCGAACGGTTGCGTTCGCTCCAGGCAACGTAGACCGGCGCCTCGAACCCGGGGACCAGGCGCTTGTAGGAGTTCACCCACTGGGCGAAGACGAAGCACAGCTCCCGGGCATGCCGGAGGATGCCCGCGACAAACCCGCGCCCGACGGCCGACAGCTGACTCGGCTCGTCCGGGTCGAAAAAGGCATTCCGGCCGCCGGACATCAGCGCCACGTGTGTGTGCATGCCGCTGCCGTTGGCGTCCACGAGCGGCTTTGGCATGAAGGTGGCATACCAGCCGTGCTGGTGGGCGATCTCCTTGACGATCGTGCGGTAGGTCATGACGTTGTCGGCCATCCGCAGGGCATCGGTCTGGCGCATGTCGATCTCGTGCTGGGACGGGCCGCTCTCGTGATGGGAGAACTCGACGTCGATCCCGATCTGCTCCAGCGCGAGGACCGTCGCCCGCCGCACGTCGCTTGCGACGTCGAGGGTTGTCAGGTCGAAGTACCCGCCCTGATCCAGCGGCTCCGGCGATCCGGAGTCGCGGAAGTAAAAGAACTCCAACTCCGTGGCGACGTCGAACCCGTCGAAACCCATGTCACGGGCCCGATCGAGGGCGCGGCGCAGCACGAATCGCGGATCGCCCTCATAGGGGGTGCCCGCAAGCGTGTGGACATCGCAGATCAGGCGCGCCACGGCCTGTTCCTGCGGGCGATACGGGAGGATCGCGAAGGTGGACAGATCCGGCACGGCGACCATGTCGGACTCTTCGATCGGGTTGAACCCGGTGATCGAGGACCCGTCGAACCGCACTCCGCGAGCAAGCGCGTCCGGCAGGTGCTCGACCGGCAGCGCAAAGCTCTTGAGCCGTCCCAGGACATCGGTGAACCACAGACGGATGAACTTCACGTCCCGCTCGGAAACGACACGCATGACATCGTCGTGGGTCATATCGGCTGCTCCTCGGCCTGACGCGCATGCGGTGTGCGGGTCGTCCCGCACACCGCATGTGCGTCACTGCGGCATTACTTGATGAACAAGATCTCCGCGTACTTCGGGAGCGGCCACAGGTCGTCGGCGACGACCCGCTCGAGTGCGTCGGCGTACTCCCGCACCTCGGCCATCGTGGTGAGGACCGTGTCACGCATGTAGATCGCCTCGACGTCCGTGCCGTCCGGATGGACCGCGTTGACGCCCTTGAGCGTGTTGATCGCGTCGACGAACTTGTTGACCAGATCGCGGACCTCGCCCTCAAGCACGCTCACCCCGGTCTCCTGAACCAGACGCAGGTACCGCAGCGCCGCCGGCAGCAGCATGGTGCTGGCGATGTCGGCCGCCGTCTCGGCCTCGATGTTGATGTTGACGATGTACTGCTCGAGGAAGACGTCGAACCGCGAGTGCAATTCGCGCTCCGACAGCACGCCGTAGTTGCTGAACGTCGAAAGGGTCTGCTCCGAGATCAGCTCCGGCAATGCGTCCGGTGTCGTGCGCAGGTTCAGCAGGCCGCGCGCGTCGGCTTCGGCGTGCCACTCCTCGGAGTACCCGTCGCCGCCGAACACGATGCGCCCGTGCTTGCGGTAGTTCGCACCGACGACCTCTGAGATCGCCTCAGGGACCGTCTTGCCTGCTCTCGACGGCGTTTTCGACATCCTCGATGAGGGAGTCGATGGCCTCGGCGACGATCGTGTTGAGCACGGTGTTCGGAAGCCCCGGCGACATGTTCGAGCCCAGCGCGCGGAATTCGAACTTGTTCCCGGTGAACGCGAACGGGCTTGTCCGGTTCCGGTCGCCCGTGTCCTTGGGGAGCCGCGGAAGCACCGGCGACCCGAGCCCCATGAACTCGCCGGCCGGAGACACATAGACGCGCCCCTCGGCAAGCGCGGTGAACACGTTCTCCAGCTCGGAGCCGAGGAAGATCGAGATGATCGCCGGCGGCGCCTCGTTGGCGCCAAGGCGATGGTCCTGGCCGGCGCTGGCGACCGATGCCCGCAACAGGCCCTGGTGAATGTCGACGGCCCTGACGACCGCGGCCGCGAAGAACAGGAACTGCAGGTTCTCCTCGGGCGTGTCACCCGGGTCGAGGAGATTCTCGCCGCCGTCGGTGCTCATCGACCAGTTGTTGTGCTTGCCCGAACCGTTCACGCCGGCGAACGGCTTCTCGTGCAGCAGCGCCACCAGGTCGTACCGCGGCGCGACGTTCTTGAGGACGGTCATCAGCAATTGCTGGTGATCCACGCCGACGTTGGTGTTCTCGAAGATCGGGGCGATCTCGTACTGCGCCGGAGCAACCTCGTTGTGGCGCGTCTTGATGGGAACGCCCAGCTTCAGCAGCTCGCGCTCGGTGTCCATCATGCACGCGAGGATCCGCTCGGGAATGCTGCCGAAGTAGTGGTCGTCGAGCTCGTGACCCTTCGGCGGCTTTGCGCCGAACAGCGTGCGCCCCGTGTTGATGAGGTCGGGACGCTGGTAGTAGTAGCTCTTGTCGATCAGGAAGTACTCCTGCTCGGGCCCCATCGTCGTGGTGACCCGTTCGACGTGGGTGTCACCGAGCAGATGCAGGGCCCGGACCGCCGACTTGCTGAGCGCCTCGATCGACCGCAGCAGCGGGATCTTGTGGTCGAGGGCCTCACCGGTCCACGAGGTGAAGGCGGTCGGGATGCACAGAAACGTCCCGTTGGGGTTCTCCAGGAGAAATGCGGGGCTCGTCGGGTCCCACGCGGTGTATCCGCGCGCCTCGAATGTGGCCCGAATGCCACCCGTCGGGAAGCTGGACGCGTCCGGCTCACCCTGCACCAGTTCGCCGCCCGAGAACGCGGCGATGGCGGTGCCGTCGCCGATCGGCGCATAGAACGAGTCGTGCTTTTCGGCGGTGAAGCCGGTCAGCGGCTGGAACCAGTGCGTGTAGTGGGTCGCACCCCGCTCAAGGGCCCAGTCCTTCATGGCCGCGGCAACGACATCCGCGAGGTCGGGATCGAGGGCTTCGCTGCGCTCGATCGTGCGCTGCAATGCGCGGAAGACCTGCTTGGGCAGCCGTGCGCGCTGCTCGTTCTGTCCGAAGACGTTGGCGCCGAATACGTTTGCGGGCTCGTCCTCGCCGATTGGAGTGCCTGCACTCCACTGGGCGGCGGTGACGTTCGCGAGTCGCATCTTGGTCATCAGGGTCGCGGTCCCTCCTGGCGAAATGGCTTGCCGCGGAAACGCGCCCTCAGCGCCTCACAGGCGTCGATGGCGGCTCGCGGGCGTCGGGCAATCGTAGAGCCTAACCGTCAGCAGCCGAGTTGAGTAAGCACGCAGGCGACCGGCTTGCCTTCCCGGCGAGTGCCGACCGCGCCGATCGAGGATACGGCCGCTCCCGACGTCGGTGGTTTCGACGTGCGGACAAGCTTGGAAGGCCCCGTTTGGCCGTGTGGCCAAACGGGCACCGGCGGATCAATCGCGGCGCCGTCGTATGCCGAAATTCGTCCACCTCGCCAGAATGCGATGGTGACGGGCGTCTCGCCCGATCGCCGACAATCACGAACTTCCGTCGTCCTTGCGGATGCTGCTGCTGCTGCCATTCTGTGGGCATGAGCACACGTCATCTCCCCGCGGACGTGCGTCTGGTCGGGCCGCCGACCCGGCACCCCACCCTGGCGGACGTCTACGAGCTGGCCGCGTTCGCCGGCAGTCACGTCACGCCGACCGGCGCCGACATGTCCGCCGATGTTCGGGCCCTCCGCCCCGGCGGCGGGGACACCGCCGGCGACGCCGAGATCCTCCTCTGCGACGGGCCGCTGCCGGACCCGGCACCGGCAGGCGCCGTCGCGGTGATCGCTCGTACCGAGGCACCTGCCGGTTACCCGATTCCGGTGATCGTCTTGCCGCCGGACGCATCCTGGACGGCCGTCATCGACGACCTGACCGGACTCTTCGGCGCCCACCGGGGCCGACGCGCCGCCGACCGGGCGCGCGCGGCGTTCCGCATCCCGCTGACCGACGGGCGCGGGTTCGGAGGCCTCGCCGAGGCCTGTCGCGATCTGCTCGGCGCGCCCGTTGCGGTACTCGACGACTATCTCGACGTCCTCGCGGAGATCGACGTCGACGACGCGCAGACCCAGCAGCTCGACACCGCGATCGCCGAGGCCCGGGCCCGGGGAGCGGTGACGCCGTTGGAGCCGTTTGTCGCCGACGCGCCCGCCGACGTGACCCGGATGCTGGTGCTCGGCCCCGGAGACCGCCAGGTGATGGTGATCGCCACATGGTTGCCGGCACCCCTGACGCTGGCGCAGACCGCCGTGCTCGCCGAAATGGCCGAGGCCTGCGGAATCGAATGGGGGCGCCAAGAGGTCCGCACCCAAACCGAATCGCAGCTCCGCGGCGATCTGATCCGCGAGCTCATGGCCGGCGAGGCGATCAGTCGGGAATCCCTGATCCGCCGCGCGCGACACCTCGGCGCCGATTTGGCGGGGGGCGCCGTCGCGATGCTCGGCAAGTTGGAGGACCCACACCAGCGGGGTCCCGCGGAGACCGACGAGCGCGTCGCCAGGCGATTCGTACAGCAGGCCCGCGCCGTGCTCGACCTGCACTGGCCGCGGGGACTCGTCGACTGGAACGGCGACCGCTTGCTCATGCTGCTGCCGGGTCCGCGCGAACACGAGGTCGCCGACCGCGAAGACATCGAACAGCGCGCCCACACCCTGTCGGGCCGTCTTATCACCGCGACCAAAGACACGGTCCCGGGTCTGGTGCTGACCCTGGCGATCTCGCGCTACACGCCCGAACCGGAGCGTCTCGGCGCGGCGCTGGAGGAGGCGAGCCTGGCGCTGTCGATCGGCGAACGCATCGGCAGTGCGGGCGATGTCGTCACCTTCGAGGAGACCGGCACCTACAAACTGCTGTTCCAGATCTTCGCCGACCGGCCGGAAGAACTGTCGGCCTTCTACGAGCAGACGATCGGACCGCTGGTGCGGTATGACGAGCAGTATCAAACGGAACTCGTCGCGACGCTCGCCACCTATCTGGAATTCGACTGCAACCTCGCCGCGACCGCGGCCAGCCTCTTTACGCACCGTCACACCATCCGCTACCGGCTGGATCGCATCGCCGAACTCTGCGGGCTCGACATCGGGCGCACCGACGACCGCGAGAAGCTGTCGCTTGGCCTGAAGTCGATGCGGCTGCTGGGTCGCAAGGTGCCGACCCCGATCGCCAAGGAGAGCTCCGGGCGGGCCTCGACCCCCTAGGCCGTCACCGCGCCCGCGGGTGCCATCGCGGGCGGTATGGGAGAATGCCCGGCGGTAGGTCGCGCACCGCGAGCACGGCCGGCCATCCACGCCAGCACCTCCAGGGAGCCCCATGCGTCAGACGATTGCGTTCCAGGCCACGGCCTTCGAAGCCCAGCCGGTGCAGGTCGAGGCCGACCCGAACAACGGACCGGTCGACCCCGATGCAACGCCCGTGCTCGTGCTGGTGTTCCAGTCGGGGCCAAACGTCGTGCTTACGATCCCGATGTCGGTGACCGATGCCGGGAACACGATGAACGCGTTTACCGAGGCGGAACCGCATCGCGGCCAGATTCCGGATGTTCAGTGGGAGCCGCAGCCGGCCGGTCTTCCCGAGGGCATGTTCTGGATGCTGTCCCCGGCAGTCGTCGGCATCTCGGTGACGCCGCCCCAGGTCACCCCCGACGGAATGATCCCGCACTGGACGCTGACCTTCGAAGATCAGGACGGCAGCCAGGTCCAAGTCGCCGTCAGCGACGCGATCACCGTCCAGATGATCCGCGGCCTGTCATCGGCGATCGACGACAACGAGGATGAGGACGAGGACGACTGACTGCGTCGGGCGCGTCGGGCGCCCTGCCTCAGGCCGGGGGCTCGGGCGGGCCCTCGGCTTCCCGGTCGCGCAGCTTCTTCTCGGCGAGCGCGCTCAGCATCTCTTCGATTCGGCTGAACTTGACGCGCGGACGTTCGCCGGCCTCGCGTCCCCGCTCCTGCTCGAGCATGTCGATCATCTGCCAGTCGTCATAGCTGACGAAGTCACGGCGGCGCTCCCCGAGCAGCCGTTCGAGGACGGCGCGATCAGGGACGCTGTGATCGTCGAAGGAACCGCTCCGCAAATCCTCGAGCAGCGACTCGACGGTTTCCTGGGAGTCGGGCTTATTGGTCCCGATGATGCCGCGCGGGCCGCGCTTGATCCATCCGACCACGTACTCGGCCGGTACGGGGGCGCCGCTCGTCGGGTCGATGACGCGCCCATGGTCGTTCGGGATGATCCCGCGCGCCGCATCGAACGGGATGCCCATCAACGGCATTCCCTGATAACCGATGGCACGGAACACGAGATCGGCATCCAGCACGTCTGAACGATCGGTCATGCGGGCGCGCACCGCGCCGTCATCGCTCCGGTAAAGCTCGTTCTCGGCGACCGCCACCCCGCGGACGCGGTCATCGCCGACGATCTCAACGGGCGAACGCAAGAAGCGCAGAATCACCCGGCGCCGGGCGCCGGTCGACGGTCGCTCTGCGTACTCGCGCAGAACGTCGAGATTCGCCTGGGTCGTCTTCGTGTACTCGGCGTCCGGATCCACCTCGAAGTCGAGGTCCGCGGGGTCGACGATCACGTCGCAGTCGGGGAGGTGGCCGAGTTCCCGCAACTCCTTCGTGGTGAACGCCGCCTCGGCGGGTCCGCGTCGACCAAGAATCGTGACCTCGCGGATATTCGAGTTGGCGAGGGCGCGAAGCGCATGCTCGGCGATGTCGGTGCGCCGCAGTTCGTCGACCGGAACGAGGAGGATGCGGGCAAGATCCATCGCCACATTGCCGTTTCCGACGACGATCGCCGACGTACCGGAGAAGTCGAAGCTCAGCGACCGGAAGTCGGGATGCGCGTTGTACCAGCCGACGAACTCGCTCGCGGAGTGGCTGCCGGGCAGGTACTCCCTGGGGATTCCGAGGCGCTTGTCGGTGCGTGCGCCGACCGCGTAGATGACCGCGTGGTAGTAGGCGCGCAGATCCTCGTGGGTCAGCTCCCGGCCGAACTCGATGTTCCCGTAAAAGCGGAACTCGGGGTGCTCGGCGATCTTGTCGTAGACGCGGGTCACGGCCTTGATGTTCTGATGGTCCGGGGCAACCCCGCCGCGAACGAGGCCGAACGGTGTCGGAAGCCGGTCGAACATGTCGACCTGGACGACCAGATCGTCCTGCCGATGCAGGTGCTCCGCCGCGTAGAAGCCGGACGGTCCCGATCCAACGACGGCAATGCGCAACGGGCGGGCCTCGGTGCCCAACCTGGGTTCGGTCACGTCCCCTGATTCCTCCACGCGAGCGGCTTGACGCTGAAACCTCGATGTTACCGGCAGCGCCACCGAAAAGCCGCGTCGGGCCTAGCGAAACAGATCGTGCTCGGGCCGTCGCAGCAGGTCGATGACCGTGCCCGGCGCCGGCTGGCTGGCGACCCCGCTGATCACCACGACCGGCGTCCCGGCCGCCTTGCCCATCAGCACCCCCGCGGCGGCGGCGAGCTCGTCCCCGAAGGCCAGCTCCGTGGCCACCAGCACGCGCCCTTCCCGATCGCGATCGCCGCGGCAATCATTGACCGCCTCGAAGCCGGCGACGCCGAGGCAGACGTTGACCAGTCCCCGTCGAAAGGCGCGACCATGGGTGTCGGTGACGATGACCCCGACCCGCCCGCCGACAGCCGCGCTGACCGCCGACTGGATCCGGTGCGCCGACCGGTCCGAGTCGACGGGCAACAGCACGGCGGTGCCGTGGGCCGTATTCGAGGTGTCGATCCCGGCGTTCGCGCATACGAACCCCTGGTGGGTTTCGCAGATGAGCGTTGCGCCGCGACGGCGCACGATCCGTGCCGACTCCCGCAGGATGAGCTCGCACAGGCGCGGATCCTTGCCGGTGAGCTCGGCGAGCGACGACGCGCGCGGGCCGGGCTCGACGTCGGCGATCACCACGACGCGTCCCTCATCCTTGCTGACGACCTTCTGGGCAACGGCCAGGATGTCCCCGGGGCGCACATCCTGCGCGGCCGCAGCGGCGGCGATCAGGGCCGGCAGGCCGCGGCTCGCGGTGATTTCCGGGATGCCGTCGAGGGCGAACAGTCTCAGTGCACAACCCCCGCCGCGAGGCGGTCCGCAACGCCCCATGCCGCACAGCATGCCGCCGCCCGGCCGTGATGGCCGCACAGGGCCAATGCCGCCAAGTCGTCGGCCGTGTCGACGTCCAGACCGAGCGACGGCACCTCGATCTCGCGGAGCGCGAGCCCGGCGTTCAGGAGTGCCGACTCGTGGGCCGCACGCGAGTTCGGACCCAACCGGGTGGCGATGCCGAATGGCGGCGACAGCGCGAGCGCGTTCGTGCCGGTCCCATCCCGGGACGGGACGAGAACGGCTCCGCGGGCCGCCGGAAGCACCGCCAACACGAGGTCGAGGTCCGCCGCCTGCACCAGCGGCAGGTCCGCCGTCAGGATCAGGGCGCGGTCGAACAGCCGGTCCTCGGCCGCCGCCTGCCCCAGCGCCACCGCCGGGTTCATCCCGCGCGGCGGGATGTGATCGACGAGCACCGTGGCGCCGGCGGCCCGGCTCAGCCCGGCGGCCACCGCGTCGCTGGTCACCACGAATGTGTGTGCGACGGCAGCGCTGTCCCGGCAGGCGTCGAGGAGATCAGCGAGCATCGCCGCCTGCAGCTCCCGGCGCTCCCCCGGACGCAGCACGGGTGCCAGACGGCCGAGCGCCTTGTCGATCGGCTTGACCGGGATGACCGCGGCGGCGCTCACGACGCCCCCACGGCGGCAAGCACCTCGCGCGCCAGGCGCAGACGTGCCGGGCGGTCCGGCATGAGGATGTCGGTGGTGACCGCGCGGACGTCCAGCGCGTGGACGGCCGGAACTTCCGCCACGTCCCGATCGTCCAGCACGAAGGTCGCCGCCACATCCGCGTACAGCGTCGCCATCTGGGTCGCCGAACACCGCGGGTACCCGGCCCCCGCCAGAAACTTGTGGGCCGGCCCCTCGACGGGCCGCTGTCCGACGATCGGGCTGACGGCGATGCAATCGGCGCGTCGTGCGGCGAGCGCTGCGCGGACGCCGGGCACCCCCAGAATGGTTCCGATCGACACGATCGGGCTGGACGGGGCGATGATGATCGCATCGGCGCGGCGGATCGCATCGAGGACGCCGGGCGCCGGCAGGGCGTCATCGATGCCGTCGAAGGCGATCCCGGTGATCTCGTCCCGTGCGCCGCCCTTGACGAGGTACTCCTGGAACGACACGACGCCGTGCGGCGTCGTAATGCGGGTCCGGACGCGATCGTCCGACATCGGCAAGACCCGCGCTTCGACTCCGAGGGCGGTCGCGATGTCGGCGGTGATCGCATGGAGCGGCGCGCCCGCATTCAGGCGCGTCGTCCGGAAGATGTGGGTGGCCAGGTCGCGATCCCCGAGCCCGAACCAGGCGTCCAGTCCGTAGGTGGCGAGCCCGTCCAGACACCGAAACGCATCGTCTTCGAAGCCCCACCCCCGGGCGTCGATCGTCCCGGCGAGGACGTATGTGCAGATGTCGAGGTCCGGACAGACCCGCAGGCCGTAGAAGTCGGCATCGTCACCGGTGTTGACCACGACCGTCAGATCGGACGCTCCGATGGCCTGGGCGACGCCGTCGACCATCTTGGAGCCTCCGGTGCCACCGGAGAGGACCAGGATCACGGCAGCTCAGGCGGATTGCGGGGCGTCGTCACAGGGCCCGATTCTACCAACGGCTGCCGGGGGCGAAGGACGAGCCACAGACCGATCGAGATGCCGACGAGGCCGATGGCGAGCGGCACCGTGACCGTCTCACCGAGCAGCGGCCAGGCGGTCGCGACGCCGATGACCGGGACGAGGAAGAACAGGGCCGAAAGTTCGGCGGCAGGCCCGCGACGCAGCGCCGAGTAGAACAGTGCGGTCGGCAGTGCGGACCCCACCGCCCCGAGCAGCAGGATGAGGCCGACGATCCGCCAGCTGCCCGGGACGGCACTGTGTCCGTCGAGGGGGCTGATGACCGCGAGGACCAGGGCACCGAGGAACATCTGCCAGCCGGCCAGTGCGATCGGCCGCGAATCACGCCGCATCGCGCCTGCCGCGACGATCGTGCCGACGGCCCATCCCAGCGATCCGATCACCACGATCGCTGCCGACCAGGTCGGGTGCGGCGGCCACACGCTCTGACTGCAGATCGCGAAGGCCACGCCGACGAACCCGACCCCGAGCCCGACCTGCTGAACGCCGCTCAGCCGCTCGCCCAGGAACACGGTGGCCAGCACGGCGACGAACAGCGGGTCACTGTTGGCGAGCACCGACGCAAGTCCGGCGCCGCTGTGCGCGATGCCCCAGAAGGTCGCGCCGTAGAAGATCGCGGTTTGGGTCAGCGCGAGCCACAGTACGGTCCGGTTGGACACGCGCGGGCTGATCGGCCGCCCCGTCCCGGCAAGCGCGGCCAGCAGGATGACCCCGGCAAACCCGAGGCGCCATGCCGCCGCCGCGAATGGTCCCACCGCGTCGGTGAGCCACGCCGACGGGACGAACGCACAGCCCCAGCAGACCATCGCCGCAAGCGCCAGGAGTTTCGGTGACCGCACAAGGGGGGTTCTACAGGGCGCCGGGCCCGATCTCTCGGCGACGTGCCGACCGCGCCGGCTGGGCCCGTTCCCAGGGACCGAACCCCAGCTTGCAACACGGGTCACAAGGATTTGACGGGCGGCGACCGGGTGATTTGTGGCACCTGCGCGACTTTGTAAGCATCCGCACTAAGTCACCCTACCGGCAGCATGTTTCACCTGTAAGACGACGGTTTCGCGAATGTGTCTCAAACCATCACATCGGCCCCGTTGCGGTTGACGGTTTCGAGGTATGTGACATATGCTGCTAATGGAATTCGGGGGTGTCCTAACCGACAAACCAGAATTTCACGCGATTCGTTCTTTCTGCCTTTCACCGAGCTAGGGGGACGCCAGCCCATGGCCGAGCAGTTCGCCGTGACCCAAATTCCGGGCATGGAGACGGGCGAGATTCCGCCCGTCCCCGTGGACCGCGACGAGAAGACTGTCATCATCTACTCGCTCGTCGACCCGGTGTGGGACATCGATGTTCTCCCGCTGACCTACACCAACTCGCGTTGGTCAGCTTTCTTCTACCGCGCCGACGAGAAGCACCTTCGTCGCGTGCTCCCCGACTGCCTGGAACTCGAAGACGACATCGTCGAGTACTGGTACGTCGACCACAACAACACCATGCTTGGCCCGTACGGCGAGATGGGTGTGACGGTCGCCGCTTCCTACAAGGGTGGCGACGGCAAGACGTACTACGCCGGGTACTACCCCTACATGTACCTGACTCAGGACGCCGCGATCGACGCGGGCCGCGTGCTTGGTTTCCCGAAGAAGGAAGCCTTCATTCGCGTGCTCGAGCACGGTGGCGCCCCTGACAACGGCTACGGGGTGATGGACGGTCACAACTACCAGTTCGATTACTTCTCGTTCCTCATGATCCGGAACGGGTACGTGCTGAACTCTGTGACTGGTAAGTACGACGATGCTGACCTCTCGGCGAAGCCCGCTTTTTACGGCAACACCGAGTACGGCCGCATGAACATGAAGGTGATCACCGCTCCTGACATCTCGAACTCCGAGTGGCAGCTGGTGTACCTGCCTTCGCTCGTCACAAAGGACCTGGCAACCGCCATGGGCCGCCCGGACACCGAAGGTTCGCACCGCTTCCAGGTGAAGCCGGAGTCGATCCGTACGGCGTCGCCGGAGAGCTACAACTGGTTCAGCCAGGCCACTCCGTACGACAACCTGGGTCACGAGCTCCCGCCGAAGGAGCACATCGGCCTCATGACCTTCAGCTTCGACCTGATCATTCCGGCAGGCGAGGTTCTGTGGACTGAGACCTACACCCGCGACGCTACGTGGGCCGGCGCTGCCAAGCCTTACCGCTTCGGTCTGCGTCACCGCTTCCCGAAGCCGATCGGTCTCGGCGCGTAAGTCTCACTGTCATCGGTCGATGCGACGGGGTCGCGGCATCAGCCGTTCCCTCGTCGCATAAGACTCTCTTGAAGGAGGAAAGGCGCATATGGCGCAGAACGTGAACGTCACTAGCGTGCCGTGGATTGACTCGGGCGACGCACCGCCGCTCGCACTCGACCGCGACAAGCGTGACATCATCTCCCAGGGTGTCGCTGACCCGCTGGTCGACTACGACATCGTCCCGCTGACCTACACCAACTCGCGTTGGTCGGCATTCTTCTACCGGGCTGACGAGAAGGACCTTAAGCGGATCCTTCCCAAGTGCCTCACACTTGAGGACGACGTTGTCGAGTTCTGGTACGTCGACCACTTGCACACCGGTCTTGGCCCCTACGGTGAGTTCGGTGTCACCGTTTCGGCTTCGATCAAGGGTGACGACGGGAACACCTACTACGGCGGGTACTACCCCTACATGTACCTGACGCAGGACGCTGCGGTGTTCGCCGGTCGCGAGCCCTTCGGTTTCCCGAAGAAGATCGCGTACATCGTCACCCAGGAGCACGGTGGCAAGGAAGACGACGGTTACGGTGGATTTGGTAACGACTACTTCAACTTCACCATGGAGCGTCGTGGTTACCTTCTGCACACGGCTACCGGCAAGTACGACGACGCCGAACTTTCGGCGAAGCCGGCCTTCTACGGTGACCCGCGTTACGGTCGCATGAACCTCCGTATTCTCACTCGTCCCACCCTTACGGAGACGAAGTGGGAGCTCACCTACCTGCCCTCCGAGGTGACTGCCGCAACGGCAGCCGCCATGGGCCGTCCGGAGACCGAAGGTCAGCACCGGTTCCAGCTGAAGCCCGAATCGATCCGCACCGCTTCGCCGGGCGCGATTCGCAGCTGGGCCCTGCAGGCCACTCCGTTCGACAACATGGGCGCGATGATGCCGGTCAAGGAACTCATCGGTCTGATGAGCTTCAACTTTGACCTCATCATCCCGGGTGCGCAGACTCTGTGGTCGCAGACCATTGAGCGCACCGCGGAGGACATCGGGGACCTGCTCTTCGCAACCCCGTACCAGTACACCATGCGTCACCGGTTCCCGAAGCCTCCGGGCGTCTGAGCCGTACCGCATACGCTGCACCATCTTCGGGGTGGGTCTTCTTCGGAAGACCCACCCCGAAGTGTTTCTAGACCCGGTCCGGGGCAGATCCCTCTGCCCGGCGGCGGCGCACTCCCTGCACCAGGCGGAATGCAGTCCACACCAGGATGGCCGCGTATCCGACCCGCAGGATCCGTTCGGGGGCGCTGTCGGCGATCAGCGCGCCGATGATGGCCGTGGCGATTGACGCGACGCCGATGATGGCGACGTGCCGCCAGTCGACACCGCCGGTTCGCCGCTCCTGCCACGTGCCGAGAATCGCCACCGGAATGATTGCCAGCAGCGACGTCGACTGGGCATGAACCTGGCTCATTCCGAGGAAGAACACGAGCGCCGGCACGAAGACCACGCCGCCGCCGACTCCGAAGACCCCGGCGATCATCCCGGCGGCGACGCCCAAAAGCGCGACAAGCAGGTCGGGGCCCATCAGCGCACCACCAGGGCTACGGCGACAATCACCATCAGGGCGGCAAACCCGAGCTCGAGCTGATCCGAGGTGATTCGCCGTTTGATACCGATCCCGAGGGTCACACCGAGCATTGCCGGAATTCCGATCAGCAGTGCCGCCCGCCAATCGACGTTCCCGAGCACGCCTTGGGCGATCGCTCCCCACAGCGCAACCAGAATGATCGCCGCCAGGGACGTCGAGGTGGCCCGCTTCGCCCCGTAGCCGGCGAAGGCCACGAGAATCGGCACGATCACGATCCCGCCCCCGACGCCAAAGAGCGCCGAGACGAGCCCCGCGGCGGCGCCCGCGAAGACAAGCGCGGTACGCGTGCCCGTTGCGCTGGTAGCCTCAGCCACGGTGTCTGTCTCCTCCGCTGCCCTCGCGTGCGCGCCGCTGGTCGTCGACCCGTCCACGTCGGCGCTTCTGGTGGATCTCGACGGGACGCTGGCGCCTATTGTGGCCCGGCCGGAGGACGCCGCCGTCATCGACGGCGCCCGCGAAGCGCTGATCGCGCTCCGGGACCGCATCGGCCTCGTCGGATTCGTCAGCGGGCGCGGCCTCGAGGACCTTCGCCGTATCGTCGGCATTTCCGGATGCACGTACGTGGGCAACCACGGGTTCGAGATGCAGGACGCCAACGGTGGCGTGCGGATCGCTGCTGCTGCGCAGGTGTGGCTGCCGGCCATCTCCGAACTCGTCGCCGAATGGCGCGATGGCGCTCGCAGCCGAACCGGGCGTCCATGTCGAACCCAAAGGCGTCACGCTGTCGGTCCACTGGCGAACCGCCGCGGATCCCCGCGGCGCCGAGCATCTGTTGCGCCAACGGTTCGCCCCCGAGGCCGAAGGACGCGGGCTCGCCGTCACGTGGGGACGGATGGTGATGGAGGTCCGGCCGCCGGTGCCGATCAACAAGGGCACTGCGGTGCGCGACGTGCTGTCGGGTGGCCGGTGGCGGGACGCCGCATACATCGGCGACGACCGCACCGATGTCGATGCATGGCGGGCGCTCCACGCGATGCGGACGGCCGGCGAGCTGAATCATGCGGTCGCCGTGGCCGTGGCGAGTCCCGAATCGCCGGATGAGGTCATCGCGGCGGCGGATGCCGTGGTCGACGGCCCGGCCGAAGTGCTCGGGCTGCTGCGGGTGCTCGTGGGACGCCTGGCCACGGCCGCTGCCGCCGCCCGACCCCGCGAGATCGACGAAACCGACTAGGATCCCGGTCGTTGCCGTCGCGTCGCCCGAGACGTTGCCGCGGCGCCTGCCTGCCACCGTCCGGGAGCATCGAGACATGCCGCTTTACCTCTCCGTGAGCTCAGTCCAGCCGTTCGCCAAGATCGCCATCGAGAATGTCGACGACGAGCCGGGCGTCACGCTTGTCACCGGCGACGGGAAGATCGTCGGGCTGCGACTCAGCGAGACGTCGGACGTCGTGCGCCTGCCGGAGTTGATCGAAAAGTTCGGCCTTGAGCCCGAGCGGGTGTGGAGCCGGCTCCGGGGGGACGAAGACCTCACCCAGCTCCGGGGCGGTCGCGGCTAGGACACCTCGTCCGACGCGCGATCGATCCGGATCGCGACGGGCTCGCCATCGAGGATGAGCTCCTCGTGATAGATGCCCGCGATGGGTGTGCCGTGTCCGGTCGTGATCCGGTCAGCCAGCGTATCGGCGCCGATCGCCGCGCCGAAGGCGTCGACGGCCTCGCGAACCGGCCCGGATCCGTCGAGGTGGAGCAGGATCCGCTCCTCGACGCGCAGGCCGGCCGCGCGCCGGGCGTTCTGCACCGCGTGGACGAGCTCGCGCGCAAGCCCCTCCATCCGCAGGTCCGCCGAGATGTCCGTCGCCAATCCGACCGCCATTCCGGCGTCTTGGCCGACCGCATATCCCTCGGTGGGTCGGGCCGTAACCAGCAGGTCGTCCGGGGTCAATTCGTGGTCGATACCGTCGACGGCGACAGTGATCGGCTCGAACGCCTCGAGGCGACGAGCGGTGTCCGCGCCGGGAAGCCCGGCCACGGCCGACTGCCAGCGCGGGCATCTGGTTGCCGAAGCGCGGCCCGAGGGTCCGGTAGTTCGGCTTGATCGTGACCGCGACGAGCTCGCCCGGATCGGTGACGAACCGCACCTCGTGCACGTTGAGCTCCCGGGCGATCAGTTCCTCCAGGCTTCGGAGCGCCGTCGCGGTGGCGGGAGGACAGGCGATGACCGCCTGCGCAAGCGGCTGACGGATCTTGATTTTGGCCTCGGAGCGGGCTCCGCGTCCCAGCGATACGGCGATGCGGGCGGCGGCGACCGCCTCTTCCAGCCCGTCATCCTCGCGCCCGGCCGTCGACGGCCAGTGAGCCATGTGGACGCTCGGCGGGGCGGCGGGGTCGTGGCCGGCCACGAGGTTCCCGTAGAGCTCGTCCGCGACGAACGGACAGAAGGGTGCGACGAGGTGGGCGATACGCGTCAGGCACTCGTGCAGCGTGGCAAACGCCGCCCGATGGTCGGCGTCGGCGGCAACGTCGCCCTGCCGGCCGCCCCAGAAGCGTGCACGCGAGACCCGGACGTACCAATTCGACAGGTCGTCAACGAACGTCTCGAGCAGGCGGCCGGCACCGGTCGCGTCATAGGCCTCGAGGCGCTCGGTGACGCCCGCGGTCACCCGATCGCAGCGGGACAGGATCCAGCGATCGAGCACCGGACGTTCCGCGGCGGAGGGATCGCCGCCGCCGGGTGCCCATCCGTCGGGCAAGGCGGCATACGTCACCAGGAAGACGTAGGTATTCCACAGGGTCAGAAGGAAACGCATCGACTCGTCGACCGCGTCGAGGCTGAACCGGAACGAGTCCCATGGGCTCTGCGCCGTCAGCAAGTACCAGCGGAACGGATCGGCACCCTGGCGTTCCAGGACACTCCAGGGCTCGATGACGTTCCCTTTGCTCTTGCTCATCTTCTGGCCGTCGCCATCGAGAATCAGCCCGAGGCAGATGACGTTCCGATACGCGGCCTGATCGAACAGCAGCGTCGATTCCGCCAGCAGCGAGTAGAACCATCCGCGTGTCTGGTCGATCGCCTCACAGATGAAGTCGGCGGGGAAGACGCCGTCAAGCGACCCGCCCGTGTCGAACGGGTGGTGCTGCTGGGCGAACGGCATCGCCCCGCTGTCGTACCAGACGTCGAGCACCTCGGGCACGCGGTGGGCCGTCCCGCCACACGCGGGGCAGGCGATCGCGATGTCGTCGACGTACGGCCGGTGGGGGTCCAGATCCGCATCAACCGGCGTGGTTGCGAGCTCGCCGAGTCGTGCAAAGGACCCGATCACCTCGACGTGATCGCAGTCGTCGCAACGCCAGAATGGCAGCGGTGTGCCCCAGTAGCGCTCGCGGGAGATCGCCCAGTCGACATTGCCTTCCAGCCACTTGCCGAACCGGCCGTCGCGGACGCGGTCGGGATGCCATCCGATGGCGGAGTTGAGCTCGAGCATCCGGCTGCGCACGTCGGTGGTGCGGATGTACCACGACGGCTTCGCGTAGTAGAGCAACGGAGTTTGGCAGCGCCAGCAATGGGGATACGCGTGGACGTACGGCTCTTCGCGCACGAGGCGCCCACGAGCCGCGAGATCGTCGATCAGGGCGCGGTCGGCGTCCTTGGCGAACACGCCCTCGACCAACGGCACGGCGTCGGTGAATCGCCCTTGGCGATCGACCGGGTTCGGAGCGTCCAGACCGTGGGCGCGCGCGACCCCCATGTCGTCCTCGCCGAAGGCGGGCGCGATGTGGACGATCCCGGTACCGTCGTCGGTCGTCACGAACTCGGCAGGCAGGACCCGGTGACGCCCCGGAATATCCCCGAACGGCGGCGCGTAGCCTGACCCGAGGAGATCGGCGGCGGACAGACGGTCGACCACCGTCGCGCCCTCGCCGAACACCTTGGCCACCAGCGCCTCGGCGACGATGAGGCGCTCTCCGTTGTACTCGACGACCGCGTAGGTCACCGCAGGATTGACCGCGACAGCCTGATTGGCCGGCAGCGTCCACGGCGTCGTGGTCCAGACCAGCAGCGACGTTCCTGGACGATCATCGAGCGGGAACCGCACGTACACCGACGGGTCTTCGACATCCTTGTAGCCAAGGGCGACTTCGTGACTCGAGAGTGCGGTACCGCATCGCGGGCAGTACGGGACGACCTTGTCGCTTTCGTAGATCAGTCCCCGGGAGTCGAGTTCGGCAAGGCTCCACCAGACGCTCTCGATGAACGGGGTGTCCATGGTGCGGTAGGCGCGCTCGGTGTCGATCCAGAACCCGATGCGTTCGGTCAGCCGCTCCCACTCCTCGAGATAGGTCAACACCGAATCGCGGCACTGGCGGTTGAACTCGGCGATGCCGTAGGCCTCGATATCGGGCTTGCCCGAAATCCCGAGACGCTTCTCGACCTCAAGTTCGACCGGCAGCCCGTGGCAATCCCACCCGCCGCGCCGCTCGACGAAGCGCCCACGCATCGTGTGGAACCGCGGAAACACGTCCTTGAACACGCGCGAGAGCACGTGGTGAGAGCCGGGACGCCCGTTGGCGGTCGGCGGCCCTTCATAGAAGACGTACGGCTCGGCGCCGCGGCGGTCGTCGACGCTCCGGGCGAAGATCCGTTCGTCTCGCCAAAACGCGAGCACCCGCTCTTCCATCTCGCGCCACTGCGCGCTTGATCCGGGGATTCGCCACCGGCCGGTCGCGGGCGGCGATGTCATGCGGTCGGCGCCTCCGCAATCCGGGTCAACGCATCTCGGACCTGGTCGAAGCTCTCGAAGGCGATAAACCGACGCCCTGCGTCCCGCAGCCAATCGGCGAGCTCCGCGCGGGCAAACACGACATCCGCCGCACCACAGACGCAGCGGTCCGACACGCCGTCGCCGACATACGCAACGGGCAGGTCGGTGCGCAGCGCGGCCAGGTCGAAGCGCTTGCACGGACGGCCGCACAGTGCGCACCGCTCACCGCGGTGTGTCCACACCAGGCGGGTCCCGTTCATCGAGAACTCGGCCTCATGGGAGCAATAGGCGAGGTCGCCCAACCCGATGCGCGACAGGGTGTCATCAATGACCGTCCGAAATCCGTTGGAGAGCACCTGCACCTCATGCCCCGCGCCCCGGGCCCATTCCACAAACGGTACGAACCCGTCGCGGATGCCGGCCTCGTCGCGCACCAGTTCCAGGACCTGGTCGGGTGTGGCACGAACAGTTGCGAACTCCGCCTGCATGGCATCCTCGACGCTGACCCGACCCGCCATGACGTCCGGGGTCAGGCGATCCCACACGGACGGGTCGCCATAGCGATCGACGATGAGATGCAGCGTGTCGTGCTGCGTAATCGTGCCGTCGAAGTCGATGGCAATTAGGAAGCGCCTCACGGATGCCGGATCGTACCAAAGGCCCGCAACCCGACCCCCGATAACATCCGCGGAACGGACCCACGGCCGCCGAGCGTCAGGGCGACGCCGGCGCCGTTCGACACTTGACCCAAGGCACCCCTCTGCGATGAACGCACCCCGGCCGATCTTCCTGCACGGTGCGATTGCCGGCCCCTCGAGCTGGGGATCCGTGCCCGAACGATTCGACGGCGGTGCCGTGCTCGGCCTTCCGGGGCATCCGGCCGGGGTGCCCCTCGGAGACGCGGACCGGCTTGCCGACTGGACCGCGCTTGCGCTGGGTGAGATCGACGGCCCGCGGGTGTTGGTCGGCCAGGGGCTCGGGGCGCAGCTGGCACTGACGATTGCCGCGCGGCACCCCGAGTCCGTCGCTGGGGTCGTCGCGATCGGCTGCGCACTGCGGCTGCGGACGCCCGAACTTCCGGCCGATCCCGACGCGGCAATCGCCACGCTGCTTGCCCACAGCATGGGCGAGCCCGAGGGCGATTTCGGCCAGTCGCTTGAGCTTGCCATGCAGATCGTTGGCCCGTCTAGCCTCACGACCGACTTGGGCCTCGTGGCGACGATCGACGTCGCCGCCAGCGTCGGCGCGATCACCTGCCCCGTGCTGGTGGTGGTCGGCGACGGCGATCGCTGGGCGCCACCCGAGGCCGCGGCCGAGCTTGCGGCGTCCCTGGCGGCGGGTCGCATGATCGTGGTCAAGGGAGCGCACCACCTCATCCAGGCGGACGCGCCCCGGACGATCGAGCTGCTCGTCGCGGGTTTCCTCGCGCGCCTCGAGCTGACCGGGACGGATCGATGACGTCCGACCATCGTGTCGCGCTTGTCGTCAACCCGGCGGCAACCCGGACCACCCCGCAACTCCAGGCCCGAATCGCACAGGAGCTGACGCCCTTCGGGCTCACCGGAGTCGCCGCCCCCCTCGGGGCCGGCGGCATCCGCGCGGCGGTGGTGAAGGCCGTCGCCGACGGGGCACGGACGGTCGCCGTCCTGGGCGGCGACGGCACGATCGGCATCGCCGCCAGCGTGCTGGCGGACACCGAGGTCACCCTGATCCCGCTGCCCGGCGGCAACACCAATGTCTTGGCCCGCGGCCTGGGGTGGCCGGCACATCCCGAACGCGCCGCCGACCGCTTGGCGAGTGTGCTCGACGGGGCGCCGCGCGATCTCGCCATCGGTCGGATCACCTCGGGCGACCGCCAGTCGGTCTTCTGCGTGAACGCCGGAATCGGCCTCGATGCGGCGACCGTGGCATGGGTCGAGCGGCATCCGGGGGTCAAGCACCGACTGCGACAAGGGGCGTTCGCACTCGCGAGTGTCGGACCCGGGCTCCGCGCACTCCGTCAAGGACCGCCGCTGACCCTGCACCTCGGCTCCGGGACCGACGGCATCCGCGTGCATTCGCTGATCGCAGCCTGTGGGGCGCCGTACGCGTATCTCGGCCCGCAACCGCTCAATATCCTGCCCCACGTCGCATGGGATGGCCGCCTTGAATGGGTCGGCCTCACCAATCGCTCGCTCGTTCGGGTCCTACGCCTCGTGCTGCTGGGCTTGACCAATGCCGAGCACCTGGCCGGACCGGGGCTCGTCGGCGGAACCACCGAATCACCACTGCGCATCACCGCCGACGCGCCGTTCCCGGTGCAGGTGGACGGCGACCCGTTTGGCGAGGTCAGTGACATCACGATCGCCCCCGGCGGGCGCCTGCGGGTGTACGCGCCCGGCTCCTAAAGAACCGGATCGGCCCAACCGATGGTTGGGCGTATGGGCGGCGCCACCGACGCCGTGCACTTATCCGAGGAGTTCCCCACTATGGCGGTCCAAGGCCCAGATCCGCGTGCCGCGGCACGCGGCGTCGTCGCGATCGCGCTCGACATGGCCCGAGTCGATCCGGATCGGCGCCCGACCGCCGAGATGTGCCGGTGGTGCGCCCGACTGGCCGACGAACTCGGCGTCCCGCCTCGGAGCGAGATCGAGACCAACCGTGAACTCGTCTTCGAGGCGCTGCGTCTCGAATTGATCGCCCATCACCGCCTCGACGCGAACGGGACGACGCCGGCACGTCGGCTGACCGAATCGCGCCCCTAAGACGCGTCGCCGGGTCAGACCCCGGTGTCGCGGACGGCGCCCAGGCGCCGGAAGCGCTCCCGCCGCTGGCGACCGCGATCGGCGAGCGGGAGGGCCTGAAGTTCCCGGATCGTGCGGGACAGGTACCCGTCGAGCAGTCGCGCCGCCTCGTCGTGGTCGAGATGCGCGCCACCTTCCGGCTCCGGCACGACGGCGTCGGCGACGCCCCAGCGGTAGCAGTTGGCCGCCGTGGGCTTGAACGCCGTCGCCGCAAGTTTCGCCTTGCCCGCGTCACGCCACAGGATTGCCGATGCACCCTCGGGTGAGATCACCGAGTATGTGGCGTTCTCGAGCATGACCACGCGGTCCGCGACACCCAATGCAAGCGCACCCCCCGAGGATCCTTCGCCGATCACCACCGCGACGGTCGGAACGGGCAGGCCGAGCATCATCATCATGCTGCGCGCGATCGCGCCGCCCTGGCCGCGCTCTTCCGCGCCGGCACCGGGAAATGCGCCGGGGGTGTCGATCAACGTGACCAACGGAATGTTCAGGCGCTCGCAGATTTCCATCAGGCGCATGCCCTTGCGATACCCCTCCGGGCTCGGCATTCCGAAGTTGCGATATGCCCGATCCTGAGCGTCGCGGCCCTTCTGCTGGCCGATGATGGCCAGCGGAGCGCCGTTGTAGCGGCCGATGCCGGCCACGATCGCGGGGTCGTCCCCCTTCATGCGATCGCCGTGGATCTCCTCGAAGTCCGGCATGAGGCGCGAGATGTAGTCGAGCGGATACGGCCGGTCCTGATGCCGGGCGAGCTGGATGGCATCCCAGATGTCGCCCGAGGCCGGATCGGCGACGTGGAACTTGCCGGCGATGCGCCGGACGAAGCGTCCGCGCCGGCCGCCGGATCCCGTGGAGACCGTCACTGGGAGTCCCCTCCGGGTTCGGCGTCGTCGGTGTGCTCGGGGCGACCGCGCAGGCGTCGGGACAGACTGGGAAGCGCCTGTGCCATGCGGGCGGCGCGCTCCGAGCCGTTCTGGGCCAGCTGGCTTGCCAACGACTGCGTCTCGTCCAGCGGGGGGCGCTCGAGGATCGCGAGCAGGCGACCGAGGCGCGCGGGCAGCTCGCGCCGGTCAACAACCGCGTCGACATGTCCGTGTTCGACTTGGCGCTCCGCCAACCCGAAGTCGTCCGGAAGCTTTTCGCGGGTGGTCTGCTCGATCACGCGCGGCCCCGAGAACGCAATCAGCGCGCCGGGTTCGGCGTAGGTCACGTCGCCGAGCGAGGCAAACGATGCCCAGACCCCGCCCGTCGTCGGATGGGCCAGGATCATGATGAACGGCAGCCCCGCCGTGGCGAGCTCGTCGAGTGCGACGATCGACTTGGCCATCTGCATGAGGGCGAGGACCCCCTCCTGCATGCGTGCGCCGCCGGAGGAGGTGATGCTGATCAGCGGTATGCCGCGCGCGACGGCGACTTCCGCGGCGCGCGCAAAGCGTTCGCCGACGACCGACCCCATCGAACCGCCAAGGAATCCGAAGTCCATCGCCGCGACGACGCACGGCTGGCCCTGGATCGCGAGCGATGCCGAGATGATGGCCTCCGTCGCGCCCTTGGCCTCGGCGGCCTGGATCCGATCGGTGTAGGGCTGGAGATCGACGAACCGGAGCGGGTCGGCCGCACGCAGATCTCCGCCGATCTCCTCCCAGACGCCGTCGTCGGCGAGGTGATCCAGTCGCTGGCGTGCCGTCATCGCGAAGTGGTGGCCACACACCGCGCAGACGTAGCAGTTGCGCACCATCTCGTCCGCGCGAAAGTGGCTCTGGCAACGGGGGCACGAGCGCTCATCACCGGGCATGCGGCGCGCCGGCGCATCATCCGGGTGCTTGCCGCGCAGCCGGTCGATCGAGACGGAAATGGAGTTGCGTGCCATCAGTGCTCCGATTATCGCAGGGCCGATGGATCTTGGACACCGGACGGGGGCGCCTGCTGCGCATCCGCACGGGACTTCAGCCATCGTTCCACGCTTGCCCGGTACGCCGGGACGAGACGGCCCATCGGGCGCGCCTCGATAACGCCGCGAGCGGCGTCGGCCTCGGATCGGCCGAGCAACCGGAGGGTAGCGTAGGCGATCATGACCGAGCGTCGTCGCCCCTGCTGACAGTGGACCAGCACCCGGGCTTCGGGGTCGGCCTGGAGGGCGGATGCGGCGAAGATGGCGGCCTCCGACCACTGCTCCGGCTCCTTCGGGCGTCCGGTGTCCCACATTTCCGCGTGGGCGACATTGTCGGGGCCCAGCACCTGTCCGGCCGCCCAGCGATCCTGGCTGAAGACGGTCTGTGGACGGGCTCGGCACACGACGACATGGGTGATTCCGTGATCGGGCAGCCTCAGGATCTCGCCGGCCACCGGCATGGCGCCGATCGCGACCCGCTCACCGGGGACGAACGCGAGGCCGTTCAACCCGTTGCGCGGCCCGTAGACCCGGGTCGCGACGCTGTGCCACAGCCCGCGAAGCCCTGGGAGACGGTCCGTTCCGCCGATCACTCCGCCCGCCCCAGCACCAGGGCCGCATTGTGACCCCCGAACCCGAAGGCATTTGAGACCGCGATATCCACGACGGCCTGTCGCGGCGTGTTGAGCACGTGATCGACGCCCACGCAGTCCGGGTCGAGATGCTGGACGTTGATCGTGGCCGGAATCGATCCGGTGTCGAGTGCCAAGGCGGTCAGCGCGGCCTCGATGCCACCGGCCGCCCCGAGGCAATGGCCGTGCATGGACTTGGTCGAGCTCACCATGCAGGTTGCGGCGTGCGCGTCGCCGAGCGCAAGGCGGATGGCGCGGATCTCGTTCGGGTCTCCGACGGGCGTCGAGGTCGCATGCGCGTTGACGTACCCCACCTGCTCCGGGGTCACCCCCGCGTTGGCAAGTGCCATTCGCACTGCTCCTGCCGGCGCCGTGCCGGTGGGATCGGGTTCGGTGACATGGTGGGCATCGGCGGTCAACCCGTACCCGAGCAACTCCGCATAAACGTGGGCACCGCGGGCGCGGGCGCGCGACAGTTCTTCCAGCACGAGCACGGCACCGGCTTCGCCCATCACAAACCCGTCGCGGTCGGCGTCGAAGGGACGGCTGGCCGTCGCGGGATCGTCGTTGCGCACGGACAGGGCGCGCATCGCGTTGAAGGCACCGATCCCCATCTCGACGATCGACGCCTCGCTGCCGCCGGCGACGATGACGTCGGCGCGGCCCAGCCGAATCGCATCAAGGGCCTCACCGATCGCGTGGTTCGACGTTGCGCACGCGCTGACCGTCGACAGCACCGGTCCCCGGAGGCCGAGATGCATCGAGATCTGAGCCGCCCCCATGTTGGCGATCATCATCGGGATAAACAGCGGCGACAGCCGATCCGGTCCACGCTCAAAGTAGACCTGGGACTGGTCGACGAACGTCGCCAGCCCGCCGATGCCACTGCCCACATACACCCCGGCGTCGGGAATCGTCGCGGGATCCAAGCCGGCGTCGTCCAACGCGAGGGTGGCGGCCGCGATCGCCAATTGGGCGAACCGGTCGAGGCGCCGCTCGGTCCGGCGGTCCATGAAATCGGACGGGGAAAAGTCGCGCGCCTCACAGGCGATCTGCGTCGCGAGCCGCGACGGGTCGAACGAGCTGATTGTGGCGGCCCCGCTTGTGCCGGCAAGCGCGTTGCGCCAGACGTCCTCGCGACCGATGCCGATCGAGCTCACCAGGCCCAGCCCCGTGATGGCGACCCGACGGGCTTCTCCGCTCATATGCCGAGCCCCCCATCGACGCGCATCACGCTTCCGGTGACAAACGCTGCGGCGTCGGAGCACAGGAAGGCCACGGCGTCCGCCACGTCGCCCGGCGTCCCGAGCCGCCCGAGCGGGGTGTTGGCGAGAATCTGGTCCCGCTGCTCGTCGGCCAGATCCGCGGTCATGTCGGTCGTGATGTATCCGGGGGCCACCGCGTTGACGCGGATCCCGCGGCCACCGACCTCCTTCGCGAGCGATTTCACCATCCCGATCATCCCGGCCTTCGCCGCCGCGTAGTTCGCCTGGCCTGCGTTCCCGGTCAGTCCGACGATCGACGAAATCGCAACGATCGACCCGGAGCGCCGCCGCAGCATCCCGCGCACGGCGGCCCGCGAGACGTAGAATGCGCCGGTCAGGTTGGTGTCGATGACCATGCGCCAATCCTCGACGGACATCCGGACGAACAGCCCGTCCCGGGTGATGCCCGCATTGAGGATGACCGCATCCAGCGGCCCCAACTCGGTTTCGGCCGCCGCCACGAGCTCCGCGGCCTCGACATCGTCCGAGATGTCGGCCCGCAAGGCGACCGCCCGCCGCCCGAGGGCGGTGACCGCGGCGACCGTCCGGGCCGCACCATCGGCATCCGCACCGTAGCCCACGGCGACGTCAAAGCCCTGTTTGGCGAGCGTTTCCGCGATCGCCGCGCCGATTCCCCGGCTGGCACCTGTGACGAGCGCGACCGGCATCAGCCCACCACCTCCGCAAGGCCGGCAAGATCACCGGGTGCCGCGATCTGCATGACCGGGGCGTCCCTCCGTACCCGGCGCACCAGACCGGACAGCACGCGTCCGACCCCGAGCTCGACAAACTGGGTCGCCCCGTGGTCGATCGCGACCTCGACCGCCGCCCCGAACCGCACCGGTGAAACCAATTGGTCGGCCAGCAGCTGCCGAAGGTGCTCTGCCGGCTCGAACCGGCATGTGGTCGTCGAGAGAAATGGCACGTCGATCGTGCCCGGGGTCCACGCGGCCAGGGCCACCGACAGCCGATCGGCGGCGCTGGCCACCAGCGGCGAGTGGAAAGCGCCCGACACCTGCAGGCGCGTCGCCTTGCCGCCGTCCGCGGCGATGCGCGCCAGCAGGCGATCAATGCCGTCGAGCGTGCCGCTGACGACCACCTGGCCCGGACAGTTGAAGTTTGCCGGCCACACATCACCGGTCTCACGACACAGGATCTCCACGTCCGCGTCAGACGCACCGAGCACCGCCGCCATCGCGCCCGGACTCGCATCGGCCGCCGCCTGCATCGCGGCGCCGCGCTCGGCGACCAGCCGCAGCGCGTCGGGATACGAAATCGCGCCGGCGACCACCAGGGCCGAATACTCGCCAAGCGAGTGCCCCAGCACCAAGTCCCCGCGCAGCCCGCGCTCTTCGGCCGCCCGCCAGGCGGCGATGCTGGTCGCGACGAGCGCCGGCTGGCACACATCGGTCTGCATCAGGCGCTCGGCCGGTCCATCGAAACAGAGGGTGGACAGGCGGTAGCCGAGGACCTCATCGGCCTCCTCAAACGCGGCGCGCGCAGCGGCGGAGCTGGCCGCGAGCTCCTGACCCATGCCGACGACCTGGGCGCCCTGGCCCGGAAACATCAATGCGATCACGTTGGCTCGTACCTCACAAGACTCGCGGCCCACGTCAGGCCGGCACCGAACCCCACCATCATTACCCGCATTCCCGGCGTCAACACGCCGGCGTCACGTGCCTCGGCAAGTGCGAGCGGAATCGACGCGGCCGAGGTGTTTCCGTAGCGCTCGAGATTCCCGAACACCCGCTCCGGGGGGATTTCCAGGCGCCCGACGGCGTGGTCGATGATGCGCTGGTTCGCCTGATGCGGCACCAGCAGGTCGATATCGTCCACGGTCATCTCGAGGCGCTCAAGCAGGCGGAGCACGGACTCTTCCATGACCCGCGTCGCGAACTTGAACACTTCGCGCCCGTTCATCTGGAGATAGGCGTCCGCATGGTCGAAGTCGACAGAAGCGGGGTGCCGGGTCCCCCCGACGGGAATCTGCAACTGATCACCCTTGGACCCGTCCGCGCCCAACTCGAAACCGAAGAAGCCCGACGGTCCGCCCCCGTCGTCGGCGGTCACCAGCGCCCCCGCGGCGGCATCGCCGAACAGCACGAAGGTGCTGCGGTCGTCGGGATTGACCATGCGGCTGAATAGCTCGGCGCCCACGACGAGCACCGACGTCGCCAGCCCCGATTCCACGAGGGCGACGGCCTGAGCCAGTCCGTAGATGAACCCACTGCACGCCGCCTGGATATCGAACGCGGCAGCCCCATGCGCGCCGATCGCATCCGCGGTCATCGCCGCCACGGACGGAAACAGCTGGTCGGGCGTACACGTCGGAACAATCAACACGTCGATGTCCTCGGCGCGACGGCCGGCGTTGGCAAGCACATCGATGGCGGCTTTGATCGCCAAGTCGCTCGTGGCCTCGTCGGGTGCCGCGATCCGCCGCTCACGAATCCCCGTACGGCTCATGATCCACTCGTCGGTGGTGTCCACGATCTTCTCGAGGTCGAGATTCGTGAGCCGGTGTTCCGGCGCGTAGTACCCCAGCGCGACGAGCCGGGCCCGACTGCGCCCGGCGGACCCGGGGACACCGATCATCGTGCCGCCAGGCTTGCGTCGACGAATGCGAACGAGAGACTCGCCGAGCACGCCAGCTCGTCGCCGACCCGGGCTTCGCCCTCGGCCCAGCCCATCGGGCCCCGCTGACGCGTCATCTGCATGGCCAGCTCCAGCGTCTCACCCGGGCGGACCGGACGCCGGAAGCGCACACGTTCGATGCCCGCGAACAGCGCCAGCCGGCCGGCATTCGCCGGAAGGCTCATCGCCGCGAGGCCCGCCGTCTGGGCCAACGATTCGACAATCAACACGCCCGGGGTGATGGGATTCCCCGGGAAATGACCTGCGAAAAACGGCATGTCGTCGCGAAGCGTCCAACGCGCCCGCGCAGAAACTCCCGGGACGAGTTCGAGAATCTCGTCGACGAGCAGAAAGGGGTCCCGATGCGGGAGCAGGTCTTTGGGGTCGGGCAGGCTCACGACTGGGTTGTGATCCTAGCGAACGGCCGGACGGAGCATCGGTTTCGCGGCACGCTGCGATAGCGTGCGCACGATGGTTGCCGACACCGACGCCGCGACACCGGTCGCCGTATGAGCCCCACCCGCTGGGATCCCCTCACCGGTACGCCGATGCTCCTCGCCCCGGCGCGGACCACCCGCCCCCACGACACGGGCCGACGTGCGACCGACACCACGCAGTGCCCGTTCTGCCCCGGCGCCGAGGGTCAGACCCCGCGCGAGGTGTGGGCGGATCGACCCGACGGGTCGCCACCGGACGGGCCCGGCTGGCGGGTCCGCGCGGTGCCAAACCTGTTCCCCGTGCTGCCGCCCGAGGAGGGCGTCCACGAGGTCATCGTCAACACCCCCCGGCACGTCGTGGCACTGTGGGACCTCCACACCGACGAGCTCACGGCGGCCATCGACGGCTGGGCCGTTCGCGAGGCCGCGACCCGTGCAGACCGGCGGGGCCTGACCCCGTTCTTGTTCGTCAACCAGGGCGCCGGCGCCGGCGCGTCCCTGCAGCATTCCCATGCACAGGTCATCGGCTTTCCGTTCGTTCCGCCGTCGCTAGCCCGCCGCCGCGCCGCCTTCGCCGACGCCACCGAATGTCCCGTGTGCAGGGAAATCGCGGATCCCGAGACGGCGCGGGTCACGGCGACCGAGACGCTGATGGCATGGTGTCCGGCCACGCCGCCGCTCTCCGGGTCGGTGCGGATCGCACCGTTGACCCACACCCCCGGCTGGCCCGATGCCCCCGGCGCAGACCTCGCGCCGCTCCTGCGCCCGGTGCTGCGGGCCCTCGCCGCCGTGGTCGGCACCGACGCGCTCAACATCTGGCTCCACCGGTCGGATCAGCTCGATCGCCCGTACCACTGGCATCTCGAGCTCGTACCGCGCCGGGGCATGCTCGCGGGCATGGAGCTCGGTGCCGGCGTGCTGTCCCTCTTCGCCGAGCCCGAGGTCCTCGCGGCCGCCGTCTGCGCGCGCCTGGCGGCACCCGGGCACGGGGCCGGCAGCTGAACTATTCGGTCGGCGCCTCGGACGACGGTTCGGGCAGATCACCCTCCGCCGACTCGACCGGGGTCTCATCGGCCTCCGACGGGTCATCATTGTCGAGCACGGCGGCGACCGTCGCGACCCGGTCGTCGTCAGGCAGGTCCATAAGACGCACACCCTCGGTGGAACGGCCCGTCTTGCGGACAGACTCCGCGTCGATCCGGATGACCTGGCCGCCAAGGGAGATCAGCAGCAGCTGATGGCCTTCGCCGACTGGCCGGGCCGTGACGAGCTCGCCCTTGCGATCGGTCACCTTGATGGTGCGCACGCCCTTGGTCGGTCGCCCCTTGCGCGGATAATCGGACATCGGGGTCCGCTTGCCGAAGCCGTTGCCGGTGACGACAAGGAGATCCTCCTCGTCGTGCGCAACGCACAGGGCGAGGACACGGTCGCCCTTGTCCAGGTTCATTGCCTTGACCCCACGCGTCTGGCGGCCCATCGGGCGCACCGACGCCTCGCTGAAGCGCGCCGCCTGGCCGCGGGCCGAGACGATGAGGATGTCGTCCTCGCCGTCGGTCATCTGGACGCCGACCAGTTCGTCGTCGGCGGTCAGGTTGATCGCGTAGATCCCGGCCTCACGCAGGACGGTGTCATACGCCTTGAGCTCGGTCTTCTTGACCATGCCGTCCCGCGTCGCCAGCACGAGGTACCGGGCTTCGCCGTAGTTGCGCGTCGCGAACACGGCCCGGACTTCCTCCCCCTCCACGAGGGCCAGCACATTGCTGATGTGACGGCCGCGTGCATCGCGTGCCCCCTGCGGGAGCTCATAGACCTTCTGACGGTAGACGCGCCCGCGGTTCGTGAAGAACAGCAGGTAGGCGTGCGTCGACGCGATGAACAGGTGGTCGATGTAGTCGTCGTCCTTGAGGCGCGCCCCGCGAAGGCCCTTCCCGCCACGTCGCTGCGACCGATACGTCGACACCGGCAGGCGCTTGATGTAGCCACCCCGGGAGATCGAGACGACCATCTCCTCTTCGGCGATGAGATCCTCGAGGTCGATCTCGCCCTCGCCCGGAATGATCTCCGACCGCCGCTCGTCGGCAAACCGCTCGCGAAGCGCCAGGATCTCATCGCGAATCACCGACATCACGCGGGCCTCATCGCCAAGAATCTCCCGCAATTCGGCGATTTCCGTCTGGAGCTGCTCGTGCTCCTTGCGAATGGTGTCGCCTTCAAGCTGCGTCAGTCGCTGCAGTCGCAGATCGAGGATCGCGCGTGCCTGCACCTCGGTCAGCGCGAACCGCGACATCAGCCCGCTGCGGGCCTCGTCGGGGTCTGCCGCGGCCCGAATCAGCGCGATCACCTCGTCGATGTTGCCCAGCGCGATCAGCAGGCCTTCGAGAATGTGGGCGCGAGCCTCGGCGCGGGACAGCCGGAAGCGCGAACGGCGGACGACCACTTCGCGCTGGTGATCCAGGTAATGGCCGAGGATGGCCCGCAAGCCGAGCGTTCTCGGGACGCCGTCAACGAGCGCAATGGCATTCACGCCAAACGTGCTCTGGGCGGCGGTGTGCTTGAAGAGCTTGTTGAGGACGACCAGCGGCACCGCACCGCGCCGCAACACGACCACGACCCGCGTTCCGTCGCGGCCGCTTTCGTCGTTGACGTCGCTGACCTCGGGGACGACCTTCTCCTCGGCGAGCTCGGCAATACGGCGGACGAGGTCGGACTTGTTGACCTGGTACGGAAGTTCCGTGAATACGATGGCCGTGCGGCCGTTGCGCAGCTCTTCGTTGTGCGCGCGCCCCCGAACGACGACGCGGCCGCGGCCCGTCTTGTAGGCGTCCACGATGCCCTGGCGCCCGACGATCAGCCCGCCTGTCGGAAAGTCCGGGCCCTGCACGTGCCGCATCAGCGCTTCGACCGGGATCTCCGGGTCGTCGATCATCGCGACGACCGCGTCGATGACCTCGGCGATGTTATGCGGCGGAATGTTGGTCGCCATGCCCACGGCGATGCCTGACGACCCGTTGATCAGGAGATTCGGCAGCCGCGCCGGAAGGACGACGGGCTCGGTCCGCCGATCGTCGTAGGTCGGGATGACATCGACCGTGTCCTCGTCGATGCCCCGGAGCATTTCGACCGCGACCCGCGACAGGCGCGCCTCGGTGTACCGCATCGCGGCGGCGGGGAACTCGGTCGAGCCGAAGTTTCCCTGGCCGTCGACGAGGGGGTAACGGGAGGCGAAGTCCTGCGCGAGCCGCACGAGGGCGTCGTAGATCGCCTGGTCGCCGTGGGGGTGGAATTCACCCATCACCCGACCGACGATGTTGGCACTCTTGACGTGCGGGCGCTCGGGCTGGAGCCCCATGTCATCCATCGTGAACAGCACCCGGCGATGGACCGGCTTGAGCCCGTCACGGACGTCGGGGAGGGCCCGACCGACGATCACGCTCATCGCATAGTCGAGGTAGCTCGAGCGCATCTCGAGCTCGAGCTCGCGGAGCTCGATGCGCCCGTTGGGGTCTACCGTCGACATCTAGATCCCTTCCGCCCGACGGTGAGAAGTCATGCGGCCTATACGTCCAGGAAGCGCACGTTCTGCGCGTTCTGCTCGATGAACTGGCGGCGCGGCTCCACCTTGTCGCCCATCAGCGTCGCGAACAGATCGCCGGCCGACGCCTCGTCCTCCATCGTCACCCGCTGCAGGATCCGTCGCTCCGGGTCCATCGTGGTCTCCCAGAGCTGATCGCTGTTCATTTCGCCGAGCCCCTTGAAGCGGCTGAGCGTGATGCCCTCCCGGCACAGCTCCAGCACCGCCGCGCGGAGCGTGTCGTAGGTCGTCGCCTCGCGGACGCGGGAACCGCGCGTCACGTGGAACGGGGCCTGACCGACAAGCTCGTTCAGTCGAGCGCGGGCAGACGCCAGCTGTGACATGCCCCGCGAGCCGAACATCTCGAGCGTCAGCCGGGCGGAGCTGGCTTCACCGGTGCGCACGCGAATTGCCCGGGCGTCGACCGCACCGACATCGGCATCGACATCGGCTTCAAGCCGGTAGCGATCGCCGGTGAGACCCCGGACCGAGGCTGCAAGCTCCTCCAGCGTCGCCGGCGTGAGCCCGACCAGCCCATGGGTCTGGACGAAATCGCAGGCCGCGATGCCGTAGTTGCCGCGGACGACCGACGCCCACGCCTCGTGCTCCCGGAGGACGCGCTGCATCCGCTGGAACTCCGTCTTGGTGAGGGCGGTGGGCTCGCCTCCCAGTGCGGTCACGCGAATGGAATCCAGGTTGCGATCGAGCAGCCACTCCTCGAGATCCGGCTCCTTCTCCATGTACTGCTCCTGTCCACCCTGCTTGACCTTGTACAGCGGCGGACAGGCGATGTAGACGAACCCGGCGTCGATGAGCCCGCGCAGGTGCTGGAACAGGAACGTCAGGATCAGCGTCCGGATGTGGGCGCCGTCGACGTCGGCATCGGTCATGACGATCAGCTTGTGGTACCGCGCTTTGGCGATGTCGAAATCGTCGTCGATCCCGGTCCCGATCGCGGTGATCATCGCCTGGATCTCGATGTTCGAGAGCACCTTGTCGATGCGGGCCTTCTCGACATTGATGATCTTCCCGCGCAGCGGCAGGATCGCCTGAAAGGTCGACTGGCGTGCCCGTACCGCCGAGCCGCCGGCCGAGTCGCCTTCGACGAGAAACAGCTCGGTGCTCTCCGGGTCACGGTCGCTGCAGTCGGCCAGCTTGCCCGGAAGGCCCCCGGAGTCGAGCGCACCCTTGCGCCGGGCGAGATCGCGCGCCTTGCGCGCCGCCAGCCGGGCCTGTGATGCGTTCACGGCCTTCGCGCAGATCGCCCGCGCCGTGGTGGGGTTTTCCTCGAAGTACTCGCTCAGCCCCTGATGGACGGCCTGGTTGACGAACCCGGCGATCTCGGAGTTTCCGAGCTTGGTCTTCGTCTGACCCTCGAACTGGGGCTCGCGGAGCTTGACCGACACGATCGCCGTCAGCCCCTCGCGCGTGTCCGCCCCCTCGAGGTTGTCGTCCTTGTCCTTCAGCAGCCCCTTCGCGCGGGCATAGTCATTGACGATGCGGGTCAGCGCCGTACGGACGCCCGTCAGGTGGGTGCCACCCTCGTGGGTGTTGATGTTGTTGGCGAAGGTGTAGACCGACTCGTTGAATGCCGAGGTCCACTGAAACGCGGCCTCGAGCGAGCCCTCCGGACCTTCGGATTCGATCATGATGACGTCGCGGTGGAGCGCCTCGCGGCCGTGGTTGAGGTGGGTGACGAAGTCGATCAACCCACCTTCGTAGCAGTGGGTCTCCTCGCGACCCTCGCCTCGCTCGTCCACCAGGTGAATTGTCAGGCCTTTGGTGAGGAACGCGGTCTCGCGAAATCGCTTGGCCAGCACATCGAAGTCGAAATCCGGCTCTTCGAAGATGTCCGGATCCGGCATGAAGCTGATCGTCGTGCCGGTGCGGTCGGTGGCTCCGCCCTGCTCGATCGCGCCCAGCGGCTCACCGATCTCGTACCGCTGAGTCCAGAGATGCCCATCGCGGGCCACTTCGGCCGTCAGCGATTCCGAGAGCGCGTTGACGACGCTGAGGCCGACACCATGCAGGCCACCGGAGACCTTGTATCCCTCGCCGCCGAACTTGCCTCCGGCATGCAAGACCGTCAATACGACCTCGAGCGCGCTGCGCCCGCCCTGTTCGGCCATCGCGGCGACAGGTATCCCGCGCCCATTGTCAACAACGGTGCAGGAACCGTCCGGGTGCAGCGTGACCTCGACGCGGTCGCAGTACCCCGCAAGCGATTCATCAACAGAGTTGTCGACGACCTCGTAGACGAGATGGTGAAGCCCTCGCGGCCCGGTGGAGCCGATGTACATACCCGGTCGGCGCCGAACCGCCTCGAGCCCTTCGAGGACGGTGATGTCGGCTGCGTCGTATCCGGGACGCCCCTGCTGGTCTGTTGTCACGCGTCCTTTCGGCCACACACGAACTTAGGGAACATCTTAGCAGTCCAGGTCGGCGCCCAGGGCGACGGATCTTGTGTATTTGCAGGTTATTCCGTGGTTATCCGCGGTCCTGTCTGTCCCAACTCCTGGCAATCGCCTCGGCCGCTGCGCGAGCAACGGCATCCCGGATGTCCGGATCCGCGATTTCCGAGGACATGCCGGCGGCGGCTTCTTCTGCCGCCTGGCGCGTCGCATCGGCGATCGGCGGGGGCGGGATCGGCGGCTGGTACTGGTCCGGCATCACGAGCGCGTGGTCCGCGATCACGGTATCGAGGCGGGTCAGCGGTGCGCCGGTCAGGTGCCGAAGGCGGTCCAGAAGGTCATCCGACACCGCGGCGAGCTGCTGCGCGCGAATCGCGTCTGTGCAGGCGATTGTCAGGACGCCGTTGCGTGACACGCGGGTGGGGATCGCGCCGGCACCGTCGGGACCGAGCTCCTGCCACGCCGCCACGAGGTCGACGGTTCCTGTCTTGGATGCCGCCCGCTGCCAACGTCCCACGAGGGATGCGATCGGATACGCGTCGCGGCGGCGGCGGCGTCTATGCGGTACAGACACCGTCGTGCACCCGAAATATCGTCGTGTCGCGTGAGGTGCCCAGCAGCGACGCAGCCGGGTCCGCGGAAGTGATGATGACCTGTTCGTCCCCGTCCAATGCCGCCAGAAGGGCGGCGCGGCGATCCGGGTCCAGCTCGGAGAGAACGTCATCCAGCAGCAGGATCGGGCCGCCGCCAGCCGCCCGCATCACATCGCGGTGGGCCAGCAGGATCGCCAGCGCGGCCGTCCGCTGCTCGCCCTGACTCCCGAGCCGTCGCAGGTCACGTCCCGCGGCGCCGATCCAGACATCGTCGCGATGCGGACCGGACGTTGTCATGCCGGCTGCGAGGTCGCGGGCACGGCGATCCTCGAGGTACGCCCGCAGCGCATCCTCCATCGCCCCGTCGGCTGTGTCGGCGATCGCCGACGGGGACGCCTCCCAGCGCAGGTCCCCGTCCGGTCCGCCGCCGAGGCGATCCAGCCAGAACGCGTAGCGTGGGGCGATTTCAGTGATCATCCGACGGCGCGCTGCCGACACGGCCGCCCCGTGGGCGGCCATCGTGGCTTCCCACGGAAACGCGGATCGAACATCGCCCGCGCCCGTGCGGGCGCGGCGAAGCAGCGCATTGCGTTGACTCAACGCCTCCTGGTAGGCGGCGAGATCCTCTCCAAACCGCGCTGAGACGGCTTCCAGGAGTCGGTCGAGAGAACGGCGTCGGGCGGCCGGGGGGCCCTTCACGGCGCGCAGTTCCTCGGGAACGAACACCAGCACGGCCCCGGGTCGGCGCCACACCTGGAGTTGGCGCACGCCGACGCCGTCGAGGGTCATCCGGCGACCGATGCCGGTTGCGTAGCCAATCTCTCGGCGCGTCAACCGACCCGGGTGGACAGGATCGGCGAAGTCCCCACCGACCCGGGCGGCGGGCGCACCGGTGCGCACGAGATCGGCCATCTGCGAACTGCGTGGGGACACCCCCAACGTCGCCACGACAATCGCCTCGACAATCGATGTCTTGCCGGCACCGTTGGGCCCGTTGATCACAATCAGGCCTGGCGGAAACTCCAGCGACAGGTGCGCCCAGCACCGGAGGTCGGTGAGCTCGAGTGCAGCGACGCGCCAAGGCACGGCACCGGCCATACCATTCGTCTCCGCCCTATCCGCTGAGACGAATCGGCATGAGCAGGTATCGGAAGTCGTCGTTCTCACCGCGCAACAGACCCGGTCGGAGCGGGCTGATGATGCCGAGACGGACCGAGTCGCCGGAAATACTGTCGACGCCCGCGCGCAAGAACTCGACGTTGAAGCCGATTTCGAGGGGATCCCCGGAAAACGGCACCGGGAGCGACTCCCTGCCCTCGCCAAGCTGATCACTCACCGCAGACACCGTCAGTTGACCCGTCTCGAAGAGCATCCGCACAGGGGTATTCCGCTGGGCAAGCACGCCGATGCGGGTCAGAACCCCGAGCAACTCCGGCCGACTCAGCAGGAGATCGTGTTCGAAGCGGTCGGGGATGAGCTGCCGGTAGTCCGGGAACTGGCCGTCGATCAGGCGGGTTGTGAGTCGAACACCACCCGCCCGCAGTGTGCCTTGCGATTCCGTGAGCACGAGCTCGACCTCGTCGACGCCCGCAAGCGCGATGACGCGCTGGGCCTCGGCCAGGGCCCGGGCCGGCACGAGGGCTTCGACCGGCTCCTGTGGACCGCCGGCGATGTCACCGCGGCCGACGGCCAGACGATAGGAATCGGTCGCGACCATCGTCAGGGAATCGGCTTCCAAGCGCACCAACACGCCGGTCAGCACCGGACGGGTGTCGTCGCGCGACGCCGCCTTCACGACATGCTCGGACACTGAGACGAGGGTCGCCGCCGGCAAGGTAATCCCGGTCCCGGCATCCGCGGGCAACTCCGGAAACTCGGATGCCTGATGGCAATTGAGCGTAAACGACGACGCCCCGCTCGAGAGCGAGACGATGCCCTCGCCCGGACGGTGATCGATCACTACGGATCCGGACGCCATCGAGCGCACGATGTCGGACGCCAGGCGCGGCAGCACGACACTCCCGGGTTCCTCGATGGTCGCCGTCAACGGCGCGCGCAGCGAGACCTCCATGTCCGTTGCCGCGACGATGACCCCGCCGTCCTTGGCCTCGATCAGGACATTGGCCAATACCGGCACGGTGCTCTTTGTCGACGTCGCCCTGCCAACCGCAGCCAGCACCGCTGCAAGATCTTCCTTCGAACACGTCAATCGCATGGGCTCGACCCTACCGTCCGGCGACAGCGTTTGTCGGCCCGCCGACTGCTTCTAGAAAGACTTGAAATAGATTTTCGTCGTAGTCGTAGGTGCTGTGGATATGGGGATAGGGTCATGAGAAGCCTTGCCACGAAAGGTATTTGGCGGTGCGAAGGGGTGTGGAGGCCGATGTCGCGCCATCCCCAGTTTCCTCCCGCCTGCCGATCGGGAGCCGACCCGGCGCGAACCTGTGGAGAGGTGCACCAGTTGTCGGCATGTTGTCGCCGGGTCGTCGGGGAGATGTCCCCAGGATGATTCGACGCCGAGGAACCGCCCGGAGCGGACCGCGAACCGCGATCAGCGGGACGAGTTGCCGGTGAGTCGGGTCGTGAGCGTCTGGACGGCGGCATAGACCTCGCCTTCGTCGCTCATCTGTTGCACGACCTTTTGGACCGCGTACATCACCGTCGTGTGGTCGCGGTTGCCGAAGGCCTTACCGATGTTTGGGAGTGACGAGTCGGTCAATTCGCGGCTGAGGTACATCGCGACCTGACGTGGTGTCACGAGGCGTCGCGTGCGTTTTTGACTCACGAGTTCGTCAAAGCTGATGTCGAAGTACCGGCAGGTTTCCCGCTGGATGCTGTCGATGGTGACGACGCCGTCATCGGGGGGGTACAGATCCTGCAGGACCTCCTGCGCGAGCTCGACGTTGACCGGCCGACCCGAGATCGACGCATGCGCCATCACCCTGGTCAGCGCACCCTCGAGGGCTCGGACGTTCGTCGACACGCGAGAGGCGATAAACGACAGCACTTCGGTGTCGTAGACCTGGTAGCCGTCGTACTGGACCCGCTTGCGCAAGATGGCGATGCGGGTCTCGAGGTCCGGGGGCTGGACGTCGGTGATCAAACCCATCTCGAATCGCGAACGGAGCCGGTCTTCCAGCGTGGCGATCGCCTTCGGGGGGCGGTCGGAGCAGATCACGATCTGTTTGCCGCTGTCATGCAGAGCATTGAACGTGTGAAAGAACTCTTCCTGGGTCTGCTCACGCCCTTGCAGCGACTGGATATCGTCGATGAGCAGGACGTCCACGCTGCGGTAGCGGTCCTTGAAGGTGCGAATGTTCCCGTCACGCAAGGCGTTGATGAACTCGTTTGTGAAGGTCTCGACCGACACGTACATGTACGCGAGTTCGGGATAGTTGCTGTCGATGAAATGCCCGATCGCGTGCAGCAGATGGGTCTTGCCGAGGCCGACTCCGCCATAGATGAAGAATGGGTTGTACGCGCGAGCCGGGGCCTCGGCCACGGCCAACGCCGCCGCATGGGCGAAGTGGTTCGACGGGCCCGTCACGAATGCATCAAACGTGAATCGCGGTTGAAGCAGTCCCTGGCTCCGACGGGTCATCTCGATCGGCGTGACGACAGGATGCGGGTGGGCGTCGGGGGCGACTTCCGGCGCGGGACGTTGAGTCGTGTCGATGACCAAGTCGACCTCAAGGTCGACCCCGGTCACCTCGAACAGAGCGTCGCGGAGCAGCGTCATGTAGCGCTGCTGGATCCAGTTTCGCGCGAACTCCGTGTCCACGCCGATCTTGAGCGCGTCGTCCTCGAGAGCGAGCGCACGCGCGTTGCCGAACGCGAACGTGAATGTCTGGGGGTTCAACGTCGACTGGAGTCGTTCGCAGGCATCCGACCAGACGACGTCGACGTTGTGGGTCGCGCCAGGCTGCGAAAGCGAAGTTTCAGACATCACGATCGCCTAGAAGAGGGTTGACAGCAGGCGCGATCCGCTCGGGGTCAGCGTGCGGCGCCCGTCGAGATCGCGAGAGATCATGCCGCGGCTCTCGAGCACGACCAGCTCCCGCCCGCAGCGGCCGATCGTCCAGGCTAGCTCGGATGCGAGGCGCTCCGGCGTCGACGGGCCCATCTCGAGCAACAGCGCCATGATCAGGCGGTCGTCGGCGCCCGGCATCACCGACGTCTCGGAGTCGTCCTCGATCACAGATGTGGGCGTCGTGAGCGTGACGACCGTGCCGCCGGCGAGATTCTGGGCGAACTCGATCGTGCCACCCTCAGCGCCGATCACCGCCGCCGCCAGTGGGAGGCCGCTGCCGACACCTCGGATCACCGCGCGCTCGGCGGCGGATGCCGTCGTGAACCCCGGTTGCATCGCGCGCTCGGGATCGGCGATGCCGGGGCCCGAGTCGGAGACACGAACAACATGGCCACCCGAAAAGACGCTGACCAGGGCGTCGCGGAAGTCCGCATGGACGAGGTTCTCGATGACCTCGCGAATCGCGATGATCGGCAGCTTGGCCCACCGTGCCACGGCCTCGAAGATTCGCTCGATCAGCATGCCCGGGTCGTCGCCAGCGATCTCGGATACCGTCGGCGGCTCGGACGGTTCGAGGTACACGGCGATGCGAGCGCAGCGTGCAGGCGTCGTGGACGCAGTCGTATGTGAGAGCGAAAGTGTGGTCATCCCAAGGGGCGTGCGTGGCGGACTGACCGCCGCGAAAGACTCTAATCCGGGTCGTGTGGCGATAGGAGGACCTCGACCCCCCTGTGGAAAACCTTCGGTGGGTGCAAGCGGCAAAAACCGTTGCGGGACGGTAACGCCTCAACAGGTATTCCATGTGAGATGCCTGTAACAACGCGGCTTTTCGTGTTATCCACAGGTCTATCCCCACATGGGGAAAAGATTCCCGTCCCCCCGGGGAGTGCCGCCTGTTATCATTCCGGACCCGTGAAACCGGGGCGCGCTGAGGGCCGCCCTTAGACGGCCCAGGCTGAGGTCAAGGAGCGAGCGCCGCGTGAAGCGCACATACCAGCCCAATAAACGTAAGCGTAAGAAGACGCATGGCTTTCGTAAGCGCATGAGCACGCGGGCAGGCCGTGCCATCCTGAAGCGCCGGCGCGCAAAGGGCCGCGCGCGGCTTTCGGCCTGACTCTCGCCGCCATGTCGTCGTCCGAACGACCGGCACCCGGCCGTCGGGGACGTATCAGCCGATCGCGCGACTTTGACGCCGTGTATCGGCGCGGGAAGTCCGTGGCCGGTCGCCATCTCGTCGTCTACGCGTTTCCTCGCGACGAGTTCGGCGATATGCGCACGCCCCGCCTCGGCCTGTCGGTATCGAAGAAGGTCGGCGACGCCGTCACGCGCAACCGCGTCAAGCGTGTGTTGCGTGAGGAGTTTGCCCACCGGTCGGGCGATGTGCCGGGCCGCCTCGACATCGTCGTGATCGCGCGACCGGGGAGCGCCGAGTACCTGGAGGAGCACGGGTCCTCGGCGCTTGGCGCACGCCTCGGCGAACTGCTCGAGCGCGCGATCGCGTCGCCTGTAGGCGACCCACGCCGCTCCGACGCGGCATGAAGACGTCGGACCCCCCGGGGCATCGGCTCGCGGTCGCGCCGATCCGCGTGTACCAGCGGGTTGTGTCGCCGATGTTCGGCCGGCGCTGCAAGTACTACCCCACGTGCTCGGAGTACGCGGTGGGTTCCGTGCGTGAGTTCGGGGTCGGTCGCGGCATCATCCTCGCCGGGTGGCGCCTGTTGCGGTGCAACCCCTGGAGCGCCGGAGGAGTGGACTACCCGTCCGAGCAGCGTATCTTCAGGTCGCATCGATGATTAACCCGCTCAACCCCCTTGAGACCGCAGTCCTCTGGATCCTGGATCGACTGCACTACGACCTGCATCTCAGCTACGGGTGGTCGATTCTCGTCCTGACCCTGATTGTGCGGGCCGCCCTGCTTCCGTTGGTCGTTCGCCAGTACCGCTCGATGCGCCAGATGCAGGTGCTCGCGCCGCAGATCAAGGAAATGCAGCGCAAGCACAAGGGCGACAAGAAGAAGCAGCAGGAAGAGCTCATGCGGCTCTATCAGGAGAACAACGCGAACCCGTTCGCGTCGTGTCTGCCGCTGGTCGCACAGATCCCGGTGTTCCTGGGCCTCTACTACGGACTCAAGCGGTTCGCGAACTCGGCCGGAACGAACTCCGACCTGTCGTTCCTGCACATCATTCCGAACATCACCAAGCACGTCAGCGACCTGCCGCTCCAGTCGGCGATCGTGCTGGCCATCATCTACGGCGGCTCGCAGCTGCTGTCGACCGAGCTGTCGTTCGAGCCGCAGACACCGGACATGCAGCGCCGCATCATGCGCCTGATCCCGATTCCGATCGTGCTGTTCGCGTTCCAGTTCCCGTTTCCCGCCGGGCTGGCGATCTACTGGGTCACGACCAACATGTGGACGGCCGGTCAGATGCTGATCATCAAGCACGCCATCGGTCTGCACCTCCAGGAGCAGGACCGGCCGTCGCGGTCGCGCACTTCGCGCACCGCACCGAAGGCCGACACGGCCCAGGAGCTCGAGGCCCCGGAGGATCTTGTGGACCTCGACGGTGCCGAGGCCACGGACGTGCCCCCGGCCGACACCGCTCCTGAAGTGGTCGCCGACACCGCCGAAGCGACGCCGAAGCCGGCGGCGAAGACGAATCCCCAAAACCAGAACCGCCGGAAGCCCCGACCGCGGAGCGGATCGGGCGGTCAGGCCAACAAGCAGCGACGTCAGCCCAAGAAGCGCAAGTAGGAGCAGATGGCGAGCGATCAGCAATCCACACCAGGCGCGCAGGCCCTCACCGACGTCCTCGAGGCTGTCGCCGCCGGTTTCGGTCTGTCCTGCGACATCCGCGTGACGACGGGTGAGGATGGTGAGATTCTCGCGTCGGTCGACGGCGAGGGCGCCGACGCCCTGGTCGGTCGTGGCGGCGCCGTGATCGATTCGCTGCAGTACCTGGCGTCGCAGATTGTGAGCCGGGCGGAGGGCGGCGGGCGCTATCGCGTCTCCCTCGACGCCGACGGTTACCGCGCGCGCCGCGAGGAAGCATTGATCGGGCTCGCCGAGCGTGCAGCCGCAGAGGCACTGGAATACGGCGAGGAAATCGAGCTCGATGCGATGACCCCTCACGACCGCCGGATCGTTCACTTGGCGCTCAAGGACCGGACCGACGTCGTCACGCGGAGTGAAGGGGACGAGCCTCGGCGACGCATCGTCGTCGAGCCCGCCGACTAGGCAGGGACGTTTCACGTGAAACGTGGACCGGCGCGGGTGCTTCTCGCGCGGGCCGAGGTGCTCGGAGTCGGGCTCGATGCCGAGCAGGCCGGGACCTTGGTGGCGCTGTTCGATCGCCTGCTGCTCGAGCAGCAGAACCTCACGGCAATCGACGATGTCGCCGATGCGGTCGACCGGCATCTTGCGGATTCGCTGGCTGGGTTGACGCGTCCCGAGCTGTCGGGGCCGACGCTTGCGGATCTCGGCAGCGGAGGAGGGTTTCCGGGGCTCGTCATCGCGACGCTTCGCCCGGACATCACCGTCACCCTCGTCGAGAGTGAGCGGCGCAAGTGCGAGTGGCTGACGCGGGCGTCCGCGAATCTCCCTAACGTTCGCGTCGTGGCTGATCGATCCGAATCGCTCGCCAAGCGGCATCGTGAGGCGTACACGACCGTGACGGCGCGCGCGGTCGCGCCGCTGGTGGCCACCATCGAGCTGGCGGCGCCCCTGACGGCCGTCGGCGGCCATCTCGTCGCCTGGGTCACCGACGCGGCCGTGAGCGACCCGGCGTCCGTGGAGGCGGCCGGCATGGTCGGGTTCGACGCTCCGGTTATCCATGCGGTCGAGCCGTTTCCGGGTGCCCGGCGCTATCTCGCGATTGCGCGCAAGCGTGAGGCGACCTCGGCGCGATACCCGCGGCGGCCCGGCCGTGCGGCGGCCCGTCCGTTGGTCGCTGCCCCGTCCGGTGCCGCAGACCGATGATCTACGCCGTGGCGAACCAGAAGGGCGGCGTCGGCAAGACCACCTCGACGGTCAACATCGCCGCATGCCTGGCGGACACCGGGGCGCGGGTCCTGCTGATTGACCTCGACCCCCAGGCCAATGCATCGAGCGGGCTGGGCTTCCGCGGCGGTGACGTTCCCACGATGGCCGACGTGATTCTCGACGGGCTTCCGCTCCGGAATGCGATTCAGGCCACCAGGATTCCCAATCTCGACATCGTCGTCTCCGAGCCTGATCTCGCGAGTGCGGCCGTCGAGCTTCCGGGGCGCGATCGCCGGGAACGAATCCTTGCCGGCGCGCTGACCGGCGTCGCCGGGGAGTATGCCTATGTCTTCATCGACTGCCCTCCGTCCCTCGACCTTTTGGCGGTCAACGCTCTGACGGCCGCCGACCGTCTGATCATCCCGGTCCAGTGCGAGTACTTCGCGCTGGAGGGCCTGTCGCGACTCATGGACACGATCACCGCAGTACGGACGCGCCTGAACCCGGATCTCGGGCTCGGCGGGCTTCTGCTGACGATGCACGACAGCCGCACCCGCGTCAGCGGCGATGTCATCACCGAGGTCCGTCGCCACTTTCCGGACGCCGCCTACACGACCGTCATCCCGCGGAACGTCCGGATCACCGAAGCCCCGTCGTTCGGCGAGCCCGTGACGCGGTACGACCCGTCGTGCGCCGGCTCCCTTGCCTACATCGCCGTCGCGAAGGAGATTGTCGCCCGTGGCTGACCCATCGAAATCCCGCAGGCTCGGCCGTGGTCTGGCGTCCTTGCTGGGCGAGGAGGGCGGGGCGGCCATCGCGGGTCCCGCCGGACGTACGCTGGCGCTGACCGAGATTCACCCGAATCCGCACCAGCCGCGCCAACGGCTCGACGACGACGCGCTCGCGTCGCTGGCGGAATCCATCCGGCGACACGGGGTCGTTCAGCCGGTGGTCGTCCGCCCCCGTGACGCAGGCGGGTACGAACTCATCGCCGGTGAGCGTCGCTGGCGGGCAGCGGCGATCGCCGGGGTCACCGAGATCCCTGCGGTGGTACGGGATGCCGACGCCGACGTGCGCCTGGAGCTCGCCCTGGTCGAGAACATGCTGCGGGAGGACCTTTCAGCGATCGAAGTGGCCCATGCGTGCGCGACCCTGATCGAGGACTTCGGCCAGACACATCAGGAGGTCGCATCGCGGCTGGGGCGCTCGCGGCCGGCCGTGTCGAATCTCGTGCGGCTCCTGGAGCTCCCCGAGGACGTTCAGGGCCTGATCGACGAGGGCAAGCTGTCGGAGGGACACGGGCGCGCGATCCTCATGGCGGACGGTGCGCGGGCCCGCCGCCTGCTTGCCGAGCGGATCGTCCGTGACGGGCTCTCCGTCCGGCAGGCCGAGCACCTGGCCCGCGCGACATCCCGTGCCCCGCGGGTGCCCGTCGATGGTGTCCGACGTGGCCGACGACGCGATCGACGCCTTCGCAGCGGCCTTCGAGGCACCCGTGCGGGTGCGGTCCACCGCGCGCGGTGTGGTCGTGGAGCTGCGGTTCGCCGACGACGCCGCCCTGCGCGACGCGCTCGTCCGGTTGCGGCTGCCGCCGCGGGCGGACTAGCGGATCAGGCCTTCGCGCAGGCCGATGGCGACGGCCTGGGACCGATGCGCGGCGTCGAGTTTGGTGAGGATGTGGGTGACGTGGGTCTTGACCGTTTCGCTCCCGAGCACCAAGCGCGCTCCGACCTCACGGTTGGTGTAGCCGTCGGCCAGAAGCTGCAAAATCTCCTGCTCACGCGGCGTTAACCGCGCCGATGCCGCGGCTGCGGGGTCGTGGCCGCCAGGCTCTGCGCGCGGGTCGACATACTCGCTCGCCGCAGCGACCGCAGCGACCGCAGCCGTGATCTGGTCGGCGCCGGCATCCCGCCCGATGGCCCCCAAGGCACCATGGGCTCGGGCGTGTCGGACGTCGTCCCCGTTGAGCCGCTCGATGAACAGCACGATCCCGACGTCGGGATGGGCAGTCGTGATGCGTCGTGAGGTCTCGTAGCCGCCAAGACGCGGCAGGGTGGCGTCCAGAATCACGACGTCCGGGCGACGGCGGGCGACGAGTTCAATCGCGTGATGGCCGTCGGCGGCTTCCCCGACGATGACAAGATCACCCGGGACCGACAGGATGCGACGAAGCCCTTCGCGCACAACGGCGCGGGAATCTGCGAGAAGGATGCCCAACCGGCGCGTCGTGTCGGGGCGGGGCGGGTCTGCGGAACGGGTCGTGTCGCCCGCGCGTTCCATCTGGCCATCTCCTCGGCGGAGGGCGGCGTGAAATGGGCGATCCTGGATTCGAACCAGGGACCTCATCCTTATCAGAGATGCGCTCTAACCGACTGAGCTAATCGCCCGCTCACACAGCGATGGCGATCCTAGCAACCGGGGAGCCGAACGGCCACGCCCCCCGGCTCGCCGATCCGATCGGGTCCCCGGCGGCGTCCGCCCCGGTGCGATTATCATGGTCGACAGGCGTGCGTCGGATCCTCCTGTCGGAGAAAGCGAGGCGTCATGCAAGAAATGAATATCTACGGCGTGAGCTTCGACATGGTCGGAAAGCAGCCGATCGTCCTGCTGAAGACCCAGTCCGGGAACAAATTCCTCCCGATTTGGATCGGCAGCAACGAGGCGACGGCAATTCTCATGAAGCTTCAGGGCGTCGAGACGCCGCGGCCGATGACGCACGACCTGCTCGCGGACCTGGTGCAGCAGGTGAACGCGGAGATCGTCCGGGTGTCGGTCACCGAGTTGCGCGAGAATACCTTCATCGCCGTCATCACCCTCCGGCTCGCATCCGGCGAGGTCGAGATCGATGCGCGGCCGTCGGATGCGCTGGCCTTGGCCGTGCGTGTCGATGCGCCGATCTTCGTCGACGACACGGTCATCGAGGGAAGTGCGTTGGAGTTCGAGGAAGACGTCGACGACACCGACGATGTCGTGGAGCGATTCAAGGAATTCCTCGATGACGTCACGCCGGACGACTTCGCATCCTAGACGTCGTCAGCAGTCTCCAGCTTGGTGAGCTCCAAGATCTGGTCGTAGATCGCGTCGAGCCCGGCCGGCGACAGCGGTCCGCGATTGGCGCCCTGCAGGTACTGGTGCATCCAGCGCTCGCGCTCCGGGTCAATGAACGGGATCTGCTGGGCTTCCTTGTAGGCGCGGAGCCGCTTGACCATCGTCAGGCGCTGGTTGATCAGTTGCATAATCTTCAAATCCGTATCCAGAATGGTGTCGCGCATCTGGCGGATGACGTACCCGGACTGCGGGTCCGATGCCATGTGTCCTCGCAGGTCGAAACGTGTTGAACGTGGCCACAGGGCCGCGTTGCGACGTTACCAGCCGCTCTCGGAATTGGTCTGAGGCCCGCGTTCGGGATACCCTATTGCCCGTTGCCCCGAACGCCGCCGCCGCGTCGTCTGGAGATCTCGTTGCCGTTACCGGTCCCGTCCGCGGCGTCGCACGCCGCACCTGCCGCCGCGTTCACCCGCCGATGGTGAGCCGAGCATGAGTTCGCGGTTTCGTATGCCGCTCGGGTTTCGCACGGTCGCACCCGACGAGCGCCTGTCGCTTGTCGACCACCTGAGCGAACTGCGGCGACGGCTGATCGTGTCGCTGATTGCGCTGACGATTGCCTTTGCCGGCGCGTACATCTTCCGGGACCGGATCCTGTCGATCCTGATCCGCCCGCTGCCGATCGACAAGCGTCACATCGTGACCCTGGCCCCGACCGAGCCGTTCATCACGATCATGGAGGTCTGTCTCTGGACCGCCATCCTGATCACCCTGCCCATCTTGCTCTATCAGGTCTATGCCTTCGTGATTCCGGCCGTCGGGAACCACACGCGCCGGCGCATGTTGGCGATTGTCGCGGCGATCTCGGTCCTGTTTCTCGTGGGGGTCCTCTTCGGCTACTACTTCGTGTTGCCGATCGCCCTGCGGTTCTTCCTGGGCTTCGGAGGAACGCAGTTCGTCAGCCAAGTGCGTGCGGAGGACTACTTCGGATTCGTCGCGACGCTCCTGTTTGCGACCGGGCTCACGTTCGAGGTGCCGCTGGCGATGGCCGCGTTCGCGCGCATGGGGCTCGTGTCCCCGGAGATGTACCGTAAGCAGTGGCGTCTTGCGATCGTCGGGATCGCAGCCATCGCCGCACTGCTTCCCAGCGGTGACCCGTTTTCCATGTTGCTGGTGATGCTGCCGATGGTCGTGCTCTATGTCGTCGGCATCTGGCTGTCGTCGATGTTCGGACGGCCATTGATCTGGCGGCGGAATCCGCTGCTGGATGCGCCTCCGCCGACGCATCCCGACGATTCGGTGGCGCCGCCGGTCTAGTCGTCGCGCAGGTGGCGGCCGGTCGTCCGAAGGAACACGTCCTCGAGCGTTGCGCGCCGGGCCGACTGGAACTCCGCCGGGATGCCCGCGGTTCGGATCCGTTCATGCAGGCGCTCGGCGTCCGCCCCGGCGATCTGGACCAGATCGCCGTCGATCTGCACGGTCGCATCCGGCAGATCCAGCGCCGCGATGCGCGCGCGGTTCTCAGCGGAAGCGCGAAGCTCGAGGATCTCGCGCCCGACCTCGTCACGGATCAGGCCCGCGGGCGTGCCGTCGCGGATGACCCGTCCGCCGTCGATGATGACGATCCGGTCGCACAGCTGCTCGGCCTCGTCCATGTAGTGGGTCGTCAGGACGAGCGTTGCGCCGCGTTGGCGAAGATCGCGCAGGCGGTCCCAGACGGCGTGCCGGGCCTGGGGGTCCAGCCCGGTGGTCGGTTCGTCCAGGAGCACGAGCTCGGGCTCGTTGACCAGTGCACGGGCGATCTGCAACCGGCGCTGCATGCCCCCGGACAGGCGCTCCACCGCCTCCGCGCGGCGCTCGTGCAGGCGTACGAACGTCAGCAGCTCGTCGGCGCGTCGCCGCGCCTCGTCCCGCGGAATGGCGAAATAGTTGGCGTATACCAGGAGATTCTCGTAGACCGACAGCTCGAGGTCGAGGTTGATGTCCTGCGCGACGACGCCAATCCGGCGCTTGAGCGACCGCGGATCGCGGTCGGGGTCATATCCAAGGACCCGAAGCTCGCCGCCGTCGCGGGAGGTCAGGCACGACATCATCCGCATGGTGGTCGACTTCCCGGCACCGTTCGGCCCCAACAGCCCGAAGCATTCACCGGCGGCAATGTCGAAGCTGATGTGGTCGACGGCAACGCGGGTGCCGTAGCGCTTGACCAGCTGCGCGGCCGATGCGGCCGGACGGTCGCCCGGGGGCGGGGTCACGACGGCTGGATTGTCGGCCGTTGACGTCGGAACAGGGCCTTGACCACCCGCCACACGTCGGCCAGCTCCGGTCGGGCGAGGAACCAGCTGGCCGCGATGTACACGATCAGCGCGACCACGACCTTGGCGGCGAGCGGTGCCAGCAGTGCGACACCCTTGAGATCGGTCGTCGGAAGGACCTGGTTCGCGGCGAACGCGGCAGCCACGCTGATGACACCGGCGACGGTGATACGCCCCTGTTGACGCAGGAACGCGCGTACGTCGTACGTCGGGAAAGTGGCGGCGCAGATACCAGACGAACAGCACGACATTCAGGTAGATGCCGATGAGCGACGCCAGTGCGATGCCACCCTGGGCCAGCGGTTTGAGCAGGATCAGGTCGAACACGATGGTCACGACCACCGCCCACACGGTCGCCACGAGAATCTGTCGCTGAAGGTTCGCTGCGGCCAATGCGCGATTGAGGAACATCGTCAAAAAGGCCCCGAGGGTCGCCAGCGCGTACCAGGCAAGCGGCGTGGCCGTCTGGTGGACGCACGACTCGGCGCAGTGGCCACGTCCGAGCAGCAACTGCGTGATCTCGCGTGAGTACAGGGCGATCAGGAACCCGGTCGGGATGGCGGTCAGCGCCAACAGGCCATTGATGCGGTCGATGCCCCGCAGCGCGTCGTCCGAGCGTCCCTCGGCGATCATGTTTGCGACCCACGGAAACAGCGGCATCAGCACCGGCATGAGCAGGGCCGCCCGGGGCGCTGCGCCCAGGCTGTTGGCGTAGTTGAGCGCCGTCACCCGTCCGGCTTCGAGCGAGGATGCAAACAGCTTGTCGGTGTAGCTGTTGATCTGCTGCAGCACGGACGCTACGGCGACCGGAATCGACGTCAACAGCACCGCCGTCAACAGCGGGTGTGTGAAGACCGGCTTCAGCGAAATGCCGTGACGGAGCCGCAGGAATTGCGGCATTTGCAGGAGCACCTGCGCCAATGCGCCGATCGTCACACCCCAGGCGGCGGCCTGAATCCCGATGCTGCCCCGTCCGACCAGGACGCCGATGATGATCCCGATGTTGAACACGATTCCGACCGCCGCCGGCACCGCGAATTTGTTGTAGATCTGCAGGAGCGCGGTCAGGAGAGCCGCGATGCCCTGGAGCAACAACGCCGGCGCCATGATCCGCACCAGCTGTTCGGTGATCGCGGCGCGCGTGGGGTCGAGATGGAACAGGGCCGTCGGAATCTGCGGGAACAGGGCGATGAATGCGGTCATCGCAATGAGGGCCAGCGATACCCACGCCGAGTACGCCCATACGAGATGCCATGCCGATTTCTCGCCGGCGCGCTCCCGCTCTTCCGCGTACACCGGGATCACGACCGTGATGACCATGTAGAGGACGACCGCCGCAACGAGATTGACGAGCAGCAGTGCGTTGACGAACCCGTCGGTCGCCGCCGTCGTGCCGTACGAGGCGGCCATGACGATCTCCCGGAACAGTCCGAGGATCCGCGAGACCATCGTGAACAACGCGACGGCCGTTGCCGCCCGCGCGAGGCGGGTGGTCGTCATCGCGCGCCGCTTGGCGTCAACGCCGCAAGCGAATCGACGCCGGTCGCGACCAGAGTGCCGTCGACGCCGACGGCGGCGTCGTAGCGGCCCGCCGGCCGCACGAGCACGCGTCGCCCGGTCCGGACGTCGAATGCGAACACGTGGCCCGCGTCAACCGGGGCGCCAAGCGTCGCGACCCAGACGAGATTCCCCAACACCGAGGGTGATCCGGAGATCCGCTGCCCGAGATCTTGGTGCCAGACCACGGCGCCGGTGACCGCGTTGAAGGCATACAGATTGTGGTCGTAGCTGCCCTCGAACACGAGCCGATCGGCGATCGCCGCGCTCGAGTACACATAGTTCCCGACGACGTGGACCCAATTGATCTTGCCGGTGGTCGCATTCAGGCCGAGTACGCGCCCGTTGACGTTTCCGATGTAGACGCGTCCGTAGGCCACCGCCGGACCGGCATAGAAGCGCCCTGGCCCGGCGAGCGCCTTGCCGGGACTGGTGGTCCGCCAGACCACATGGCCCGTGGCCTGGTCCAGCGCGGTCACGTGGCCGCTGTAGTCGCCGACGATCACGTTCGGTCCCGATCGCGCGATCGCGCCCTTGACCGACCCGCCCATCGTTGCCGTCCACACCGTCCGATGGCGCGTGAGCGAGACCCTCGCCACGATGCCGGTCCGGGTCCCGACGAAGATGCCGTCACCGAGTGCCAGCGGCGACGTCTCCACCGACGAGCCGAGTGAGATGCGCCATCGCAGGGCCCCGGTTGCGGGATCCAGAGCGATCAGGTCACCGGGGATTGTCGCGAACACGGCCAGGCGCGGGGCGCCGGCGCTCGCTGTCGACGGGAGGCCGGTCAACGCCGGGGACGCCGCGACCGCGCCACCGAGTTGGGTGCGCCACAAGATCGCGCCCGATTGGACGTCGATCGCGATCGCGAGGCCGTGGTTGGTGCCGACGACAACCCGTCCGTCGCCGATCACCGGTGGCAGCTCGACCAGGGATCCGACATTGACGTTCCACCGCGTCCGGAAGGGCCGGGTGACGTTGAGCGCGGTGTTCGATCGGGTCGACTCGGGAGTGTTGCCGAAGGTGGGCCACGATTGGCTGGTCGGGTCGGCCGGTGGCGGTGCGGTCGCGACAAAACCCGTGCTGTTTCCGAGGATCGACCCTTGGTCGAACCAGCCCGCGAGGACCCCCCAGGCCCCGATGCCGGCGATCGCGACAATGACCGCCAGCGCCGCAAGCAGGATGAGCCAGCGCCGGCGCGGGCGGCGACGGGAGTCGGTGCGGTCAGTGTCGGCCATGGCGTCTGATCAGGAGGCGATTATGGGGTTGCGACCCGCGCGTCGCGCGGAGTCGCCGGCCGGGTGACATTCGAGGCGGCATCGGACCGACTCCCGCTCGGGGGCCGGGCTGCGTTAAGCGTTCTTCGCGCGGGCCGACGGGCTGCCCCGCCAGATGAACGTCGCGATCAATCCCACCAGGAATCCGATCAGGCCGGCGAGCACCACCGATTGGAGGCGCTTCGGGGCCGTATTCGTCGTCGAGGCCGAATACGCCTGCACCAAGACCCTCGGTGCGCCGGTCGTCCGGATCTGCGCCAGCGTGAGGTCCGCGTTGGCGGCGTTGGTCTGGGCGGTCGTCAGCAGCTGGGTGTCGGTCGCCAATGCCACGGCGGCGCTCGGGTTCGAGCCCGCCGATCCCTGGAGGGCGGCGATCTGTCCCGTCAGGAGGTGCTGTTGCACGTGCGCCTGTCGGGACTGGGTCTCGAGCGTGCGCTCCGACGCCAGCACCTGGGCACCCGTCGACTGCACGACCTGATGCGCGAAGGCATTCGTGATCACGACGGCGTTGTGCGAGTTCGCGTTGGAACCGGTGACCTGGACGACTGGTGGCGCCGATACCGCGGCCGCCACGCCCGGTGGCACGCCGACCTTCACGTGCCCCCGGATCTCCGACGGCGGGACGTGCAAGGTTGCGGCGGTCTGATCGGACAGCGCCGTGACGTCGAGTGCGCTCGCCGCGGTCTGCGCGCTGGTCAGCGGCGATGACAGCGGGTTGCCCTGAACGCTGGTGGGCTGGCCCAGCCCGACACGGGCAACGGCCGAGTAGGAGCCGTGATGGGCGATCGAGACGACGAGACCGACGATGATGCCGACCACCGTCGTTGCGAGGATGAGCCAGCGCCCGCTCCACGCGACTCTCAGGTAGTCGCGAATGGTGATTTCCCGATCCACGTCGTGGCGATGCTACCCATTTTTCGGGTGGTGTGTGCGCGCGCCGGGCACGTATCCGGTCAGCGTCCGGCCCCCCGCTCAAGCACCTCGCCATAGAGGCTCGTCAGCCGGTCGGCCTGCGTCTCGAACGACAGCCCGGCGTCAAACGCCCGCCTCCCGGCGGCGCCCATGCGATCGGCGAGCGCCGGTTCATCAAAGAGCCGGTCGATGGCCGCCGCGTGTGCGGCCGGATCGTCGGCGGGAACCAGGAGCCCGCACCCGGCGCGGCGGACGATGGCCGCCATGCGCCCGAAGTCGCTCGCCACCACGGGACGACCGGCCGCCATCGCCTCGATGAGCTTCGTCGGCACCGCGCGGGCGTAGTTGCCGTGCACCTGGAGCGGAATCCAGGCGACCGCGGCGTCCGCCAAGAGGGCCGGGACCTCGGAATGGTCGACCACCCCGAGGCAGGTCACCGCAGCGGGCATCTCGCCGGGCTCGCCGGGTCCGGCGAGGACGACGCGTGCGCCGGGAGTGCGCAGCAGGCCCGCTGCGGTCCGCATGACGTCCAGCCCGCGGAGCGGCGCGAGGCCACCGACGTAGAGCACGACCGGATCGTGGCACGGCTCCGGAACGGGGAAGTCGTCGCTCCACGGCGCGTTGGTGACCGCGCGGACCCGGGCCGCACCGGCGAGTGCGAAGCGGGCCGCCAAATCCTCGTTGACGCCGACCACGGCATCGCATCGTGCCGCCGCGGCCCGCTCGAGGCGACTGACGACGACTGCCAGGGGGCGACGGACCAGCGCGGGGAGCCACATCTTGGTGCGGACGGTTTCGCCCAGGTACTCGTGGACGTCGTACACGACCGGCCGGCGGGACCGGATCCGCAGCCACAGCGCCGCGGGAAGCAGTTCCGGGTCGTGAACGTGGTAGATGTCCGCGCCTTCGCGCCGCGCACGGCCGACCAGTCTCCAGCCCGCCGCAATCCGCGCGGCCCGTCGGGCCGGCTCCCGCAAGCCCAGGACCTCGGCCTGCGCGCCTGCACGCGCCGCGGCGTTGGCGTGCTTGTGGAGGATGCGGACGTCCCGGGGCCGGTGCACGCTGGTCAGGTGCAGGATGCGCCGACCCGTGAGGTCGGCGCCGGGCTGCGCCGCGGGTGGCCTGATCGGCCCAAGATCGGCGCCATCGTCCACCAGGCTGTCGAGCAGTTGCTCCCAGACCTCGTCGTACCCCGGGGCCCGGGGATCGGCCAGGGTCGTGTTGTGCCAGACGACCGCCGCCGCCCCGCCGCTGCGCCGAACGACCTCGAGGGTGCGCTTGGCAACATCGAGGCCGGCCCGGGCATCCAAGCCCTGGGCGGCCCACAAACTCCAGTCGGCGACCGCCAGCGGCACCATCTCGAGCCGCGCGGGACGCTCCTCGCCGAGAATCCACGGCGAGAACGGCCGGGCGATCCCGCAGGCAAAACCCGGGCGCTCGTGCCACCCGGCCGATGCCTCGTAGGCGAGGCCCGCCGCCTCGGCCCAGGCTGGCGTCTCGTGGTACCGGAACCGCAGGAAGTGAGCCCGCGCCCCGAGGATCGGCCCGCCGACCTCATCCTCGAGCGCGTCATGTTCGTCGACGAACGCGGCCAGGTCGTCGGCGGCGCCGAACGACGTGTGCATCGCGACCTCGCCGCCGGACGCGCGGACGGCGCGGGCGATTCTGGCCCGGTCACTTCCGTAGGCCCGCTGGGGACGGCCGTCATGCGAGTCGGTATGTCCGCCGATGAGAAAGACCGTTGAGGCAAGCCCACGCCGGGACAGGGACCACAGCAGGTCACCGACGTTGTTCCACGGGTCCGCGCCCACCATCGTGGCGGTCCCTCCCGGGGCAAGGGAGTGGGTGTCCTTGCCGAGGCGGGCCAACGTCTGCGGCGTACGCATGCGAACGTCGTCGATGTCGTTCGTCAGAAAGACACGCCACGCTGAGGGCCGGGTGATCCGGAGCGCATCGGCGAGGAGGCCGATGTAGCGTTCGACCGGCGGATCGAGCGGATCGAGGCCGGCGATCTGTCCGAAGGTGGATCGCGCAAACGGCAGTCGGCCAAACTCGTCACGGTCGGTGACCCAGCGCTCATCCCAGCGGGCGAGGAAATGGAACGCGTTCGCGACGAGATCCGCCGAGATTGCCGCCGATGGGGCACACGGTCCAAAAAGCAGTGGCACTCCATGCACAAGGAGGGCCCTTTTTGTGGAGAAAGCTGTGGATTGTGCGAAGAATTCATGGGCCCGCGGGTCAGCGGGGATCCACACGCCCGCATCGGGCTGGTCGATCGTATAGGTGAGATCCGCGGGCCCATCCGTCAGCACCATCCGGTGCCCGAGCGCCCCTACCAGAACGTCCAGCACCCACGCGGCCCTGGGAGCGAAGCCCGCCCGGCAGTCTCCGATGTGGACGCGGAGGACGGGTTCGGTCACGGCAGGAAGCCTCCGTTGCGCCGTGCCCGTTCCGCAACCGCGATTGCGGTCATCGAGAGACCGAACATCACCCACATGGGGGAGAAGGCGATCATCGTCGACGGCCCGAGACTGCCGACGATGAAGCCGATCATCGCCGCGGTACCGCTGAGGCAGAGGTACTGGACGAGCGGATCGACAGCCCTGCGCGCCGCCTGCAGCTGGCGCGCGAGCAGGAGGAAGTAGTAGATGGCGTAGAGCACGAGACCGACGAGCCCGAGGTCGACGGCGACTTCCAGCCACCAGTCGTGCAGATTGCTGACCCCCGGGAACACGGGCAGATCCAGCACGTGCGTTTCGGCATTGCCCGCGCCGACGCCGATCCCGCCGGACTGGCCGATGAAGTCCACGCCGTCACCGAGCAGGCTCGCGCGCGCCCCTCCCGAGCCCTGCCCGGTCGCGATCTCCTTCTGGAGCAGCGTGAAGCTGAACTTGTCGACGGCCCGCTTGGGCAGTGGCACGAGGCCGGAGCCCGAGAGGGACGGCACGATGACCGCGAGTGCGACCACGACGATCACGACGGCACCGAGCAGCTTGGTCCGTTGCTTCGGGTCGGTGGCGAGAAAGAAGATCAGCGTCAGGAAGACGAGCCCGGCGGCGATCAGGTTGTCCTTGCTGCCGGTCAGCAGCAGGGCCAGGAGTGCCGCAAGCGTCCCGACGAGGCCGATGATCCGGAGCCTCCGCTCCTTGAAGACGAGGGGGAGGACCACGAGGTACGGCAGCGACAGGGTTAGAAACGTCGCGAAGTTGTTCTGGTTTCCGAATACCGACGTCGCCGCAAACGCGGATCCGCCGGCCTGGCCCGCCAGGCGGGAGGTCGGAAGACGGACGCCTGCGGAGATCTCCAGGAACGAGAACGCGGTGACGCCGGCGAACGTCCATCCCAGGACCTTGAGCAGCACGATGACCCGCCGCCGCGTCGTAAAGCACATCGGTATGACGAGCGCGAGCCCCACCATCATCACCAGGAACGACGTCCATCGGATTGCCGCACCGATGTTCTCCGCCCAGGCGAGCGACATCAGCGACCACGCCAGCATCGTGCCGAGCAGCGCCGCCGGCAGTCCGATGACGGCCGGGTACCGGATGCTCCCGCCCATCAGCAGGTAGCCGATTGCGCCGAGGCCCAGGAGCACGATCATGATCCGGAACAGGAATGCGCCGGAGGCCTGCGGGACAGCGAGGTTGGGGCCGAGGATGGCCGCGACGACGAGCGCCCCGATGAAGGGCACCATGAGCCGGGCGACGGGGCGGTTGCTGATTTCGACGGCAGCGACCGCCAGGACCGCGACGACCAGGACGGCGACCGCGGCCGGTGGGCTGATCACCGCGAGGACCGCACACACCGCCGTCAGCGAAAGTGCCCCGGACAGTAGTGGCCAACCGGGCAGGCGGGCGACCGATGACGGTGGTTGGACGGTCATGCGCGATGGCCCGTCGCGGGCACGCCCGCGACCGCTCCCGCGAGCACGGACTCCACGATTGCGGCTTGGGAGGCGAGCGAGTTCCGGTTCGCCGCCGCCCGGCACGCGTGCGGTGACGGGGTCCGCGCCAGCACCTCGCGCAGCGCATCGGCGATCGCCAGCGGATTGCCCGGCGGGATCAGCGCCCCGCACTCCGGGGGCAGGACCTCGCGGGCGCCTCCCTCGCGGGTCGCAACGACCGGTCGTCCACAGGCGAGTGATTCGAGCACGACCACGCCGAGGGGCTCGATCCGGCTGACGAGTGCAAGCAGGTCGCTCGCGGCCATCCAGTCGCCGACCGCGTCGTGCGCAATGGCTCCGGTGAGGATCACGGAACCGTGGAGAGCGAGCCGTTCGACCCCTTGCAGGATGCTGTTGCGCAGGGGGCCGTCGCCGACGAAGGCAAGACGAGCGTCAGGATGCGTCTCGCGGAGCCTGGCGAAGGCGAGCAGGAGCGTCAGCGGATCCTTCCGTTCGGTGAGACCGCCGACGGCAAGCACCAGCGGGCCGGCGGCGGCGAGCCCGAGACGGGTCCGCGCCGCGGTGCGGTTGCGGACGGTGAACTCGGTCATGTTCACGCCCATGTTGGCGACATACATCGGCGGAAGCGCCAGTCCGGACGCCCGCAACCGCCCGGCGAGGTAGTCGCTGACGGCGATCACCGCAGACGCGCCCGCAAGACCCGCCGCAGTCGCGGTGCGGATCGAGGTCCGGTCGAGGTTGGCGACGTCACCGCCGTGCGCGGTCAGGACCCACGGACGACGGGCGACGCGCCCCGCCGCGGCGGCGATCGCACCCGTCGGAAACAGGTAGTGGGCGTAGATCACTTCCGACCAGCGTGCGTTGGCGGCCGCCGTGCGACCGAGGCCCGCATACTTGCCGGTCGTGCGCAGCGGTCCCCGGGCCCGGGAGTCGATGACGGCCCGCCTGACCTCGTGTCCGCGGTCCTCGAGCGCGTCACACATGTCCCGGACAAACGCGCCGTAGTCGGGGGCGTCGGGGCCGGGGTACATGTTGGTCAGGCAGAGGATGCGCAACGGGACCTCACGCTGGTGGCCGATCCGGCGTTGTCGCGTCGTTCCGCTCCGCCAGCAGGCCGATTGCCAGTGCCGCCGCCATCGCCGTCCACAACATCGGGTCTTCGAACAGGTCCGCATACAGCTGCGAGTGCACGAAGATCCCGGCGACGATCGCCAGCAGACCCCATTGTGCCCAACGCTGATCGGCGGTTCCCCGCCGCGATCCCCGCGCGATACCGATCCAGGTGGCGACGCAGAGCCAGACGAACAGCAGCGCGCCGATGACCCCCAGTTCCGCGAGCACCGTGATCGGGGCGTTATGACTGATGGAAACCTGCTTGTGGGCGATCTGATTGGCCGACTCGGTCGCCGTGAAGCGGGTCTGGAAGCTCCCCACGCCGGACCCCGCGACGGGTTCGATCTTCCAGATCTTGATCCCGCCGCTCATCAGCCCGAACCGGCCCTCGCTGACGGTCGACGCCCGGTGCGTACTCGTCAGGGCGTGCCTGATGTTGTGGCTGGACGCGATCGCCCCGCCGGCAAGGATCACGAATGCGATGCCGCCGACGGCGAGCGTCCGCTTGGCCCCGAAGGCCCGCCAGGCGAGCAGCACGACGCCGACCATCACCATCAGGCAGCTCGAGCGGGAGAAGCTGACGAGCAGGCCGCCGGACATGATCACGATCGCCGCCGTGCCGACCACCAGCGTCCACGTGGCGGGCCGGATCCAGATCCACGCCAGCGCCCCCAGAATCCCGATGGCGATGTAACGACCCATGATGTTTGGGTCGTAAAAGATTCCGTTGACCCGGAAGAACTGGCTGTAGATGTCGTCCTGCTGGAGTTTGGCGTTCCAGAAGATCCACTGGGCCTCGTACTGGATCAGCGCCAGGATCGAGATCGCCGTGGCGAGCACGATCGTGACGCCGGCGAGCGTCGGCAGCGGCCGCGTGATGAACGGCCACCACGCGACCACGGCCAGGAAGAGCACGGGGAACGGCAGGTAGAAGAACACGATCTGAATCGCGGCGTCCTTCGTGTCGATCGTCCAGAGCACCGACAGGAGGGTGAATGCGATGAAGGCCGCGATCGGGATGTCGAGGCGGGTCCTGGGCTCGTCGTCCGCCGAGAACCGCCCGCGTAGTCGGCCCCATACGAAGCCCAGGATGCCGCACGCACCGATCAGGTAGAGGGGCAGCAGCAGGTTGCGCGACGCCCCGCCGATGGGAACGGGAATCCGGAGCGGAAGTGCCACCGCCAGGGCAACCAGCCAGATCCGCGGCCAGCGCATCGTGGCCCACGTGCCCACGCCGAGGATGATGGCGACAAGCACGATCACCATGATCGCCCCGATGGCGATCTCCGCCGCGCCGACCGCCGAATGTGCACGATGTGCAACGCGGTGGGCGGTCGACGCCGGGACCAGCGATGCGGCAAGCACGATCCAGCCGACTGCGGCGAGCACGAGCCCCAGTCCGCGCCGCAGGGTCGGCAACACGCGTGGGACCGGCACGAGCAGCGCGATGATCCCGAGGGTTCCGAAGAGGGCGCCCACGTCGCGGGCGAGGTGCATGCCGCTCACGAACGGGTCCCGGCGGCAATCAGGGCCGTCCCGTGGGCCGTGTGCGCTTCGATCCAGACGTTCGCCACCGGGACGCCACGCGGCAGCCGGATTCGCGCATGCGCCGCGGTTGTCGTGACCGGTCGACCGATCGCGTGACCGACGGGCGCGCCCGGTTGGCCCGGGGTGCCCGTCCGCCGCGCAAGTTGGAGGGTGACCGGGGTGGTCGGGGCGACGGTGACCCCCGTTGGCGTGGTCAGGTGCACCGTCACGACCTCACCGGGCGTTGCTGCGGCCGGGGAGAGCGTCCCGATGAGGTTGCCGACCCAACATGTCCGCGACGCGGCGAACTGGAACCCGTTGACGGCGACCGTTTCGATGGTGACGTGGTAGAGGTGGGGCGGAAGCACCGCGCCGCCGCGGGCACGGCCATTCCAGTTCCAGGAGTAGCTCGACCCGGCGTTGACGAAGTGCGGTCCGTTGACGATGCGCCCGCCCGGCAAGTGCTGGGCGACAAAGATGATTCGGGAGTAGGTCGACGGCGTCGCGCTGATGACGCATTGGCTGCGGGTCGGCAGGGCGCCGGCGCCCGCGGACGCGACGACGAGGGTCGGCGCCGGCGGACGGACCCGATCGATCGTGACACGGCGGCTTGCGTTGTAGCCCTTCTTGCCGGAGGTCGCCGACAGTTGGAGGGTGTAGACGCCGTCCGGCATCGGTGCGCCCTGCTGATCGGCCCCGTTCCATGCCGTCGTGACCCAGCCCTTCGGGACCCGTCTGGTCGGAATCAGGGTGGTCACCAGTTGCGACCCCCTCGTGACCAGCACGCGGACGGTTCCGGCATCGCGCATCTTGACGGCAACGGCCGCGGTCGCCCGCCCGCCCGGCGCATTCGGGCTGAACGCCGCCGTCGATGTGAATCCCGCGACGATGGCGCCTTCGGTCGGAAAGGCGAACGGTAAGAGAAAGACGCCGAGTGCAAACAGAAAAATGACCAGGAACCCGGCACCGATGCCACCGCGCCGCCGCCCGGCGGACTTCTCGGATGGCGTGTTCACCGGAATGTGCCCCGCAATCCGCGGACGTCTGGGCATTTGGCCTGCACGGGGTGCAGCTTATCCGTCGCCAGAGCGCCGACGGGCGCACCGCGGGTCCAAACGGGGCGCAACGACGCGAACGCGGCGATCAGCCGGTTCCACTCGACTGGCGCAGGTCCTGGAGCGCCTCCCCCAGCAGCGCCTCGCTCAGGGCGGCCTGCGACGGATCGGCGAGCGGGGTCATGTTGACCACCTGGAGGTGGCGCGCCCCGGCATCGGCAAGCGCGACGAGGCGACCCGCGACCGTCGCCGGGCTGCCGGCGATGACCGTGTCGAGGACCACCGCGTCGGGGACCGCCCCGGCAAGGGCGAGGGCATCGCCGCGTGTGATCCCGGACGGGACGAAGCTCGTGAGGCCGTGGACACCGTCTCCGAGCGGGTGTCCGGCCCCGTGGCGCGTGAATGCGTCGGCGCTGCCGGTGAGGGCGATAAACCGCAGCAGCAACGACCCGAGCGCGATGTGACGGGCCACGTCGTCGTCTTCGGCAACGACAACGCGGGTGTAGCAGCCGGGAACCACCGCGTCGGACGCGCGGCCGGCGCGGGCTGCACTTGCCTGCACAGCCGCCCACATCGCACCGTAGGCGACGGGGTCCGGGCACAGCGGGAGCCACCCGTCGCCGAGCCGTCCGGCGATCTCCAGACCGCGCGGGCCGTGGGCCGCCACCCAGATCGGCGGCGGACGGTCGCCGAACGGACGCAGCCCGAGCGCCACCCCCCGCAGGGTGATGTGCTCGCCGGCGAAGTCGACTTCGTCGGTGGTTGACAGCAGCAGTCGCATTGCCTCGAGTCCCTCTTCGAGGCGCCCGATCGGGTGGCGGTTGGTCATGCCGAGCGGGCTGAGGTTCAACGACTCCCCGGTCCCGACCCCGAGGATGAAGCGCCCGCCGGTGACGTGGTCGAGGGTCACGGCGGTCTGGGCGAGGGCAGCCGGGTGGCGCCGCACCATATCGGTGACCCCGACGCCGAAGCGCAGTCGATCCGCTGCGCCGGCGCTCGCGGCGACGAGGGCGAACGGGTCCATCCAGACGTGGGGGCTCGGCTGCTGGGCGGCTTGCGGCACGAGGTCGCTCGACCACACCGACGTCGGGAACCAGTGCAGCAGGTGGTCCGCCCACCACACCGCGTCAAAGCCTTGCTCCTGACGACGCGCGACTGCGGCGAGGATGCCGTCCATGGGCGGCCGTGCCGGCGCCGCCGCCGAAATCTCGAGGGGGCGCATGCTCACACGGGTCCGGCGTCCGCGGATTGCTTGATCTTCTCGACGAGGCGGACGCCGTCGATGACGGGACCGGGGTCGATCCCCTTGACCATGTCGTACACGTTGAGGGCCGCGACCGAGACCGCGGTAAGGGCCTCCATCTCGACCCCGGTGCGGGCAGTGGTGCGGACGGTCGCCCTGACGGCGATGACGCCCGCGGGATCGATCTCGACCGTGACCTCGATCCCATCGATCGGGAGGGGATGGCACAACAGCACCAAGTCGGCCGTGCGTTTTGCGGCAGCGATGCCGCCGAGGCGGGCGACCGCCCCGACATCACCTTTGGGCGTCGACCCGTCCAAGATCGCCCGCGCCGTCGCCGGGGCGATGCGGATCACTCCTTCGGCGATCGCCGTCCGCACCACTGGCGCCTTGTGGCTGACGTCGACCATTCGGGCCTCGCCGCGCGCGCTCAGATGGGAGAGCTCAGCCACTGCCGGCGTCTCCGGGGCCGCCGATGCGCTTGGCGGCGATGTCGGACTGCTGCGCGCTGAGCCACTTTTCGATGTCGTTCTCGCGAACGATGCGCTTGATGTGGTCGAGCCGCTCGCGACGCTCGTCGACCGGCATCGTCAGCGCCTGATAGATCGCCTCCGCCTGATTCTCGATGTCGAACGGGTTGACCGACAGGGCGAATGAGCCGAGTTCCTCGTGCGCGCCGGTGTTCTCGCTGAGGATCATGACGCCGTCGCGTTCGTTGAGAAGCGGGCCCTCCTTGGCGACGAGATTCATGCCGTCATAGATCGCGTTGACGATCAGCACGTCAAAGTGCTTGTAGGCGGCGACCGCCCGCGCCAGGTTCGATTCCACCCGGAGATCGATCGGCATCCAGTCGGTGTTGCCGTGCTTGGTGTTGATCCGCGAGACGACCTCCCGGATGGCTTCGAGGTACTCGACGTACTCGGGCACGTCCTGGCGGGAGGGCTGGATCAGCGCGAAGAACGTGATCTCTTCGGCGAATTCGGGATGGTCGTCGAGGAACGTGTCGAAGGCCAAGAACCCCCGGATGGCGTTCTTGGAGAGGTCGGCCCGATCGACGCGCACGATCAGGTGGGCGCGTCGGCGCCGCAGGATCGGCCCCTCCTCCTCGAGGACTTCGGGGGACACGGCGATGGCCTCGAACGCCGGCGCGTTGACCGAGATCGGATAGGAGCGCACCCAGACCTCGCGCCCCTGCCACTGCACCTGACGCTGTTCGTAGTCGACCCGAAGCCCCAGCAGGTCCTCGCAGCACAGCAAGAAGTTCCGGGCGTATCGGGCGGTGTGGAAGGCGACGATGTCGTTTGCCAACAGGCCCTCGAGGACGGCCTCGCGGATGTGGTTGGGAACCGCGCGCCAGTAGTCGGGTTGGCTCCACGGAATGTGGATAAAAAAATGCAGGAACGCGTCGGGATGGGCGTTGCGGATATCGGCCGGCGCCGTGTACAGGTGATAGTCGTGCAGCATCACGGTGGCGTCGGGGCGGCGGGCCAGCTCCTGCGAGACCACCTCGGCGAAGCGCCGGTTCGCTTCCAGGTACCCGAACTCCCACGCGTTGAGCTCATTGCGACGGATCTCCGGCGCACGGGAGAGGTTCCAGAGGTAGTGCTGGATGAACCACAGCATCGGGTTGGCGATGACGTTGTAGTACGGGTCGTAGATCTCGGGCTCGATGATCACGAAGCGCCCTGCCGTCCGGACGCCGACGTCGGGGAGAACGATGGTCGTGTCCCCGGCGTTGCGCTGCAGGCGAACGTCCTCGTCGGAAATCGCCGCCGACACCCACACGACCGGGGTCAGGTCGACCAGGCCGGAGAGCGCGGTCACCAGGCCGCCGCCTCCGGGGATGGCGATCTGCTCGCCCTGCTCGTCGGTCCCGTAGGTCACCGGCCCGCGATTCGAGACGAGGATGATCTGCTCGTTGCCGGGGGCCGGGTGGTCCATCTCAGGCGCCCACCAGTTCCGTGAACAGGCGTAGCCAGTCGCGCAGCAGCCGAGGAGTGAGGAACTCGGCGCGGACGTGCTCCTTGCCGCGCCGCGCCATCTCGGTGGCGCCCGCGGGATCGTCGATGATGTCCAGCGTTCGTTGGGCGCAGGCGGCCGGGGAATCCACGAGGTAGCCGGTGACACCGTCCGTGATCTGCAGGGGAATGCCACCCGTGTTGCCGCCGATGGTGGGGCGGGCCTTCCACATCGATTCGGTGACGGTGAGTCCGAAGCCCTCGCGGAGCGACTTCTGGATCACGGCGGCGGCCTGGGTTTGGAACGCGTTGACCTCGATACCCCCGACGTTGTTCAGATTGGACAAGATGTAGATGTTCGGGTCGCCGTCGGCGTGGTCGACGGTCCGGTTGTAGAACTCCCATCCTTCAGGATCATCGGTCGCCATGGAACCCACAAGTGCGAGCTGCATGCCCGGGATCCGCTCGGCCACGATGCGGTACGCGTCGATGACCCCGAGCGGATCCTTCCACGGATCGAAGCGCGAGACCTGCAGCATGAGCGGCCGATCGATGTCCAGGCCGAATTGATGCACGATGTACGCTGCGTCCTCGGCCGACAGCGCCATGTTCTTGGGCGTGAGGGGGTCGATGGCGGGCGGGATGATCACTGCCGGCGGAATCGTGCCCTCCGGGACGTATTGCGCCATGTGGAACACCGCGGCGTCATACCCGGCCATCATCGGCCGCAAGTACTCCAGCACCTGGGGGTTGGGATCCGAAAGGTCGATGTGGCAGCGCCAGATCCACTTCGCGGCGTCGAGGCCCGAGGTGTTGCCGCGGATCCCGATCGGCTGCGGGTCGTGGATGATCACGATGTCGTAGTCGCCGTCCAGGCCACCGGCGTTGACGAGGTTGTAGCGCTCGAAGATCCGCTGCTCGTCCGGGGAGATGTCGCGCGGGGAGCCCTGCAACGCGTTATGCATCGCCTTGGTGACGTTGAAGAACTCTTCGCGGCCGAACATCACGCGCCAGTCGGCCTTGAGGCCCACGTCGTTCATCAGCGGCACGATGCTGTAGAGGATTTCGGCAACCCCACCGCCGAAGCTCGTCGCGTTGACGTGGCAGACCCGCAGACCCTCGAGGGTCGCGGCCAGTTCCCGGATCTCGACCAGCAGATCCCGCGCGATGATCGAGTGGTAGTCGGCGAGCGCCTTGACGCCCACATTGACCTGACGGAGCACGGACGACGTCCCTTGACGGGTTCCGGTGTCGTGGCGTCGCGGCCGATGCTGCGCCCGCGACGCCCAGATCCTAGCCGCCGCATCCGGCGTCCCACGGCCCGTCCGGTGTCGGTGACCCCGTGCTGAACGTCCGGCTCTATCGCATCGCATGGCTTGTTGCCGCCGTCGGCATCCTGCTCATGCTCCTGACCCTCCAGGGTCCGTCGAGCGTTCCCGCCCCCACGGTGCCCCCGGCGATCAGCGGCAGCGCGATCGCCACGGCGACCGCGACGGTGCAGTCCCTGGGTCCGACACGCGCACCCGGGTCGGCGGGGGACGAGGCCGTGGGGGCGTGGGTCCACGGGCAGTTCACAGCGATTGCCGGGTCGCACAGCTCGGTGATCGGGCGTGCCGCCGTCGGCGATGAGCAGTTCGTGGCGCGCTGGCGCGGCCGGCTGATCCACGGTCACAACGTCTTCCTGAGTCTGCCGGGGTCGCTGACCGGCGCGTCCCAGCTGCCGGCGATCGTGATCGCCGCTCCGCGCGATGCCCCTCCCGGCGTGACGACCGACGCCAGCACGACCGGCATGTTGGTCGCATTGGCCCAGTTGTCGGCGAATACGACCCATCAACGACCGCTGATCTTCGTCTCGCTCGACGCCAGCACGGTCGGGAATGCCGGAATGCGGTGGTTCCTGCCAAAGATCACCGGGGTGCGCATCGGCGCCGTGATCAATGTCGCATCCCCGGCCCAATCGGCGGGGGCGAGTGTCTGGATCTGGGCGACCGGACGCGACAACAGTCAGGCGCTTGGGCTGGACTCGATTGCGCGCACCGCCGCCGGGCGCGCCGGGGCGTCGGTGACGTCACGTCCGGGAATCATGACCCAACTGCTGCGGCTCGCCGTTCCGCAGACCTTTGGTGATCAGGCGCCGGCAATCTCGGAGGGCATTCCGTCGGTGACCGTTGCAGGCCGGCCCGACACGCCGGTCTACGGGCCGGTCCGGGCCGACACGGCGCAGCTCGCGATCGTCGGTGATGGCGTGCTCGGCCTCGCCGGGTCACTCGATGCGGCCACCCAGATCCCCGAGCCGTCCGGCGCGGTCTTCGTCGCGGGGCGCCAACTGAGCGATGTGAGCGTCCGCGTCATCCTGTTGCTGTTGATCCTGCCGGTGCTGGTCGTGTCGGCGGACGCCGGAATCCGGCTCCGCCGCGCCCGCATTCGGTGGCGTCCGGGCGTCACGGCGTTGGTCCTGCGGGTTGTCCCGTGGCTGCTGGCGTCGGCGGCAGGCGTCGTGCTCGCCCGCGCGGGGCTCCTGCCGGGGATGTCGGCGGGCGCGGTCCCGCTACCCGGCGATGCGCCGGTGCTCGTGCGGAGTCTGGTCGGGCTCGCCGCGGTGGTCGTGATCGGTCTGGTCATCAGCGTGTGGAGCGCATCGCGCATCGCGCGCTTGTCGCTCATCCCGGCGTCGGATGTCGCTGCGAGCCTCGTCGGGCTCGGCGCGATGCTCGCGCTCACGTGGATCTTTCGTCCGTTCATGCTCGTGCTCGTTGTCGTCGGGGCGCATGCGGCCGTCTTGGCGCTCACGGCCGCACGGCGCCGCCAACTGATCTACGTCATCGTGCTCGCGGTCCTCCCGGCGGTGGTGCTGGTGCTCTCGGTCGCCGACCAGCTCCAGCGCAGCGCGCCCTACGCCGCCTGGTACCTGCTGGTCACCACGATCCAAGGGGGGCGCGGCGCGGTCGGTCCGGTCCTCGGACTGGTGCTGGTCGTGTGCGCGGGCTCGGTGGTCGCAGTGGCGGATCGCCGTCTGCGGCGCGTGCCGCAGATCCCGACCCCCCCGGTCTGGGACGTCGCCATCGCCTGGGCGCGCAACGTGTGGGTCCATCGCTGATCCCGACGGTGCTGCGCTAACCGGCGGGCGCCCCGCAGGATACGCGGGTACCGAACACGGCACGGACGACGCTCGCCGGTCGGACGACGAACCGCAACACGAGGGTTCCCGGTCGAGACGGGACGACGGTCGTCGTGGCACCGGTACCGGCGTCCACGCAGCCAGCGGCGCTTCCGTCGACCGTCCAGTACGGCGTGTCGTGAACCCGCACCGTCAGGCGTGTCGCACGACGGACACGGATCGTCAGTGTCGTCGGGCTGATGGCCGTGACTGCCGCATCCCCGGACGGGGTCACGATCGGGGTCGGGTTCGGCAGTGCGTAGATCGTCCAGTGGCCGGTACGCGCCGCGACGACGAGTCCCGAGGCGCCATGCCGCAACAGCGAGGCCTCGGCGACGGATGTGGGATCGAGGGTCGCGTCGCCCAAGGCAACGAAGCGGACCCCCGCGCTCCGGAGCCAGGCGCGATACGACGCCGGTGACGGGGAGTTGTAGAGGATCGCGTTGCCGGGATAGTCGTTCTGCCGGTACCAGCCGCGGGCCAGCGCATATCCGTGCCCGGCGACGTAGTACGCCTCCCAATACCGCTTGGACTGCACCACCTCCACGCGGTAATCCGGATCGGCGTGACGGCCGAGAAAGCCCAGCAGCGGTGCCCAATACGACGCGTTCTGGCCCGGGGCGGCGGCAGACGCCGTCCATTCGTTGACGGGCGAAATGCCCTGCCACACGACGATTCCGGCGACTGCGCCTGCCGCGATCCACCCGGGGCGGAACCGGCGCGCCGCGACAGGGAGCAGGATCAGCGGCAGCCCCAGCGCCGCCATGAGCCGGACGATGTTGCCTCCGACCGCGTTCGGGATCGCGAAGTCGACGATCGCCGCGAACCCGTAGAGGCCGAAGAAGACCATCAGGCCCCGCATCGCGTCAAGCCCGTAGCAGAGGGCCACACCGGCGGCGCTGAACACCAGGATCGCCGCGAGGTCCTTCGGATCGAACATGTACCTGCCGCCCGGCAGGGAGAAGGCACGGATCAACAGCAGCTGGATGATGATGCAGCCCGCCACGACGATGGCGAACATGCGAGCGCGCCGGTGCGTCAACAGTGCGCGGTCGGCGGCCACCCACGCCACGAGCACCATCACAACCAGTCCGAACGCCAGGACGTGTGACATCAGCGTCGCGACCGCCAGCACGCCGGCAACTCCGACCCGACCGGATTGCAGCGCGGCGAGCATGCCGAGGCCGAGTGCGAGGCCGAGGATGAACGGGTAGACGCCGGCGACGACCTGAAGCGGAATCACCAGCGTCGCAGCGACAATGGCCGGCGTGGCGATGCCGCCCCATGCCGTCCGCACCAACCGGGTGAACGCCGCCACCGCGCCGCCGACGGCCGCCGCCACCGCAATCGCCGGGGTCACCGCGATTGCCAGCGGGTAGTACAGCAAGGTGTAGTTGACAAGGCTATAGCGGCCGGAGTACCAGAGGTTGTCCCAGAACTGCAGGCCGTTCTGGCGGACCAGATGCTCTTGGTACAGGTGCGTCGCCGCATCGCCCCCGGGAGGGCCGAACACATACAGGCACCAGGCCAGGGCCGCCGCGGCGATCCCGGTCCAGATCGGCCCCGTCGCCCGCATGATGCGCAGGTCCCGGTCGCGGGTCGGCGCCATGGTCGCGGCGCGGGCCATCAGGTGCTAGCCGGGGGGCTTGGGTGCGGGCGAGCCCTGCGTCGTTGTGGACGTCGCAGGCGTGGTCTTCGGTGTCGTTGTCGGCGCCGGCGTGGTGGTGCCCGGAGTGCTGGTGGTGCCCGTCGTCGGCGACGTGGTGGTCGACGTCGAGGTCACCGGCGGTGCGTATTGGGTGAACGCGCTCGAGAACGGCTTCCAGACGACGGGATTGTTCGGGAGCGGGTATCCGTTGAGCGGGCAGGCGTACGTCGGGTTGTTGTAGAGCACGTTCTGCATGAACGCCGCCCAGATGTGCGCCGGGAAGGTCGCCCCGGCCACGGCGATGCCGTGGACGTCGGTCATGACCCGTTGCGGGCCGCTGGCGTTCGGGTAGCCGACCCAGACGGCGGTCACGTAACACGGCGTGTAGCCCATGAACCACGCGTCGACATAGTTCGACGTGGTGCCGGTCTTGCCGGCGATGTTCGGCGCGATGTTGGCGGCGGTGCCGGTACCCGCGAGAACGTTGCCGTGCAGCACCTTGGTCACCTCGTAGGCGACACCGTCGGGCAGGACGCGGTGCGTGACCGGCTTGGTGGCGGTGGCCCGTCCAGTGGGTGCGACGATCTTGGTGACCGACAGCGGGGTCACCCGCAGGCCCTGGTTGGAGAGCGCGCTGTAGGCGGTCGCCATGTCAAGCGGGGTCACCACGCCGGACCCGAGGCCCACCGACGGGACGACCGGCAGGTTGCGCTGCCGCGGGATCCCCATCGTGTAGGCCGTGTTGACGACCGCCTGCGGACCGAGATCGAGGGTCATCTGCTGGTAGACCGAGTTGTCGGACTGCAGCGTCGCGTTGTAGATGTTGATCCGGCCGGGATATGAGTTGCTGTAGGTCTGCACGTTGATCTGACCCCATGTGGGGTCGAAGAAGTGCAATGGACGCGAGACGTAGTACGTCGTATACGGGTTGATGCCCCGTCCGATCGCCGTCGTGAGCACGAACGGCTTGAACGTGGAGCCGGGCTGGCGCAGCGCCTGGGTGGCGTAGTTGAACTGGTTGTCGACGCTGAACTTCTGCGTCGAGGCCATCGCGCGGATCGCCCCGGTGTGGGAGTCGATCATGACGATCGCGACCTCGGGATCCCCCGGTTGACCCAGCTGCGACTTGATCGCGTCGCGCGCGTCCTGATTCAGCTTGGGGTCGATCGTCGTATAGACCTTGAGGCCCTGATCGGCGAGTTGGGCCTGTCCGTAGACCTTCTGCAGGTTCTGCTTGACGTACTGGAAGAAGAAGCCCTCGTTCGGCACGCCGCTGTAGGCATTGCCGGGATGCAGTCCGAGCCCCGCCTTCTCGGCCCGCGCCGCCAGCTGCGGGGTGATGTAGTGCTGGTCGGCCATCTGGATGAGCACCTGGTTGCGCCGTTTGCGTGCGGCAACCGGGTGGCGGAACGGGTCGTACTGGGTCGGCGCTTGCGGCAGACCGGCAAGCAACGCGGCCTGGGTCAGCGAGATGTTCTTGGCGTGGCGGTCGAAGTACGTCAGCGACGCCGCCTCGATGCCGACCGCGTTGTTGCCGTAGAAGACGCTGTTGAGGTAGTTCGTGAGGATCTGGCTCTTGGTGTGCGTCTTCTCGTACTGAACGGCGAGGTATGCCTCTTTGAGCTTCCCGTCGACCGACTGATCGTTGCCGCCCAGCGCGAGCACCTTCATCAGCTGCATCGTGATCGTGGATCCGCCCTGCAGCCCGCCGCCGCCGGAGACGTCGTGGATCGCCGCACCGAGGAGCCGGACATAGTCCAGTCCGTGGTGCTGGTAGAAGCGCTTGTCCTCGATGGCGATCGTCGCGTCCTTGACGTTCTGCGGCATCTGGGAGCTCGCGATGATCGTGCGATTCTGGGTGCCGGCGACGATCCCCAGCAGATGGCCGTAGCGATCGTAGATCGAGGTGTTCTGGCCGAGCGTCTTGACGTTCAGATGGGCGGTCTCGCGGGCGATCTTGTTGATCTCGCGGTTGAGCGCGAGACCGCTGAGCACCACGATCGCACCGATGATCCCGAGGATCGAGAGCAGCACGGCCCGCACGCGGCCGGACCGGCGCTGGCGGCGGCGGCGGTTCTGGCGGGCCCGCTTCTTTTGACGGTAGGTCACGCGGCTGCCCGGACGCGGTTGCGGATATCCCAGGTGGGTTGGCCGGTGGCGTAGTCGAGCATCCCGATCATCTGCTCCGGACCCCCGTTGACATGGCCGTCAACGATCCATTCCAGGGCGGCGACCGGCGTCGCGCTGCGGTTGGCGCGTCCCGGATCGGCAGCGCCCGGCGGCACGGGGACCGGGAACGATCCGTCGGTCCACGTCAACGTGACGCTCCGGGCACTCGCGGGCGGCCCCGCCCACAGTTCCTGGGCGCGCTGGAGTGCGGCCTGCGAGGTGCCGAGCTGCGGGTGTCGCGACTCCGTGATTGCGTCAAAGAGGAACTTCCAGCCCTGATCCGGTCGTTGCCAGACGTCGTGCACGCCACCGGGCCCGCGGGTGTACGGGATCGCGATCAGCGCGGGAACCCAGAGCAGGCAGACCGCACCGAGAATCCCTGCCGCGAGCAGACCCGTTCGCCCTGGGCGTCGTCGTGTCATCGACCTACTTCCTTGCGCGCGGCAGTATAGACGGGCATGGAGCCCGCCCCTAATCGCCGTGTCGCCGCCTTACCGGGTCCGCCCACGCGCGCGCTCCTGCTCGACGCCATGGGGACCCTTGTTCGACTGGATTCGCCCGTCGCGGGTCTGACTGCGGCGCTCTCCGACGCGGGTTTTGCCAACGACGAGGTGACCGTGGCGGCAGCGCTGCGGACCGAAATCGGGTACTACCGTGCCAATCACCTGCGGGGCGCCGATGCCGACGGGCTTGCCGCGCTGCGCAGCGACTGCGCGGCCGTATTCGCCGCCGGGCTCGCCGCGCCGCCGCCGGTGCCCGAGCTCGCCGAAATCCTGGTGCGCGCACTGCGCTTCGCCCCGTACGAGGACGCACTGGTGCTGCTGGAGGCATGCGGTGATCTCGGCATCCGCACCGCCGTCGTCAGCGACTGGGACTGTGCGCTCGCAACCCACTTGGACGAGATCGGGATCGGCCACCTGGTCGACGCGGTCGTCACGAGCGCGGAGGTCGGCATCGCCAAACCGGATACGCGCATCTTCGCCGCGGCCCTTGCGGCGGTCGACGTGAGTCCGGCGGCGGCGCTGCACGTCGGCGACGACCCGCGGCGGGATCTCCGCGGGGCCGAGTCGGCGGGCATCACGGCCGTCCTGCTCGATCGGAACCACCGCCACGCGGACATCAGCCCCCGTGTGGAGACGCTGACCGCGGTGATCGGGCTCCTCTAGCGCGCGAGCGTCGCGAACCGGAGAAAGGTGGCCACCGCGTCTTCGAACTGCTGTACGCAGTCCGCCTGGCCGTCGGCGACGCAGACCCGCATCTGGTCGGTGATGAGATGGAGTCCGACCTGATCGAGGGCCGCTTTCACGGCCGACAACTGCGTCAGGATCTCGCGGCAGTCGGCATCTTCGTCGAGCATCCGCTGCACGCCGCGCAACTGCCCCTCGGCGCGCCGAAGGCGTACCAACAGCTGGTCCCGCGTGGATGGTGCCGGCGTCGTGGCCATCAGTGGCCGCCGCATCCGCACGAGCCGCCGCAGCCGCCGCCGCCGAAGCTCGTCACCGTCGTGGCCGCCGCGGCCCGGGCGGGGCGCGTGGTCACGAAGCCCGTAAACCGCTGGGTCACCTCCTGCGATCCGCAATCGGGACACACCCGATCCTCATCGCGCAGGAACCCCTGGCGGTAGCGCTCGAAGTGGGTCTCGCAGGTCGCACAAGCGAGGTCGTATGTCGGCATTTCGGTACTCCTTGCGTGTCAGCCGGCGAGGCCGAGCTGCTTTTCGAGCTGCGCCTTCGGCATCGCGCCGACGGCCTGACGGGTCAGCTGACCGTGCTCGAAGAGTCCGAGAAACGGGATGCCCTGCACGCCGTAGCGGGCCGCGATCGGTCCGTGCTTGTCAACGTCGAGCTTGCCGACGACGAGTGTGTCGGCCCGCTCGCTGGCGATCTGCTCGACGACCGGCGCGATGATGCGGCACGGACCGCACCATTCGGCCCAGAAGTCGATCAGCACCGGGCGCTCGCTCTCGAGCACGAGGGCCTGGAAGTTGTCGGTCGTGATCTCAAGCAGGTCGGCCATGGGTGTGTCCTTTCATTGCGACGGCGGCAAGTGTTATGCGTGCTGCCCGGCGGCAGACGCCTGGTGAAGGGTGGCGTCAAGCCACCGCTCAGCGTCGATGGCGGCCATGCAGCCGCTGCCGGCGGCGGTGACCGCCTGCCGGTAGACGGTGTCCTGGACGTCGCCACAGGCGAAGACGCCCTCGACGTTCGTCCGCGTCCCGTCGGTGATGATGTACCCGGACGGATCGAGGTCGATCTGTCCGGCGAACAGGTCGGTATTGGGCACATGTCCGATCGCGACGAAGACCGCCGCGGTCGGGATCGTGTCATGCGCGCCGGTCACGGTGTCGCGCACCTCGACGCCCTCCGTAATGCCGTCGCCGACGATGCCGGCGACCTCGGCGTTCCAGCGCACGACGATGTTCGGGTGGTTGATCACGCGCTCGGCCATGATGCGCGAGGCGCGAAACTCGTCGCGGCGATGGACGACCGTCACCTTGGAGGCGATCCGCGCGAGGAACAGCGCCTCCTCCATCGCCGTGTCGCCGCCCCCGACGACCACGACCTCCCGGTCCCGGAAGAAGAACCCGTCGCAGGTTGCGCAGGCGCTGACCCCGAAGCCGCGTAGGCGGGTCTCGCTCTCGAGGCCCAGCCAGCGGGCCGTCGCACCCGTCGAGATGATGATCGACTGCGCGCGCAGCTCGCCAAGATCGGTCCACACGCCGAAGGGGCGCCCGGAGAGGTCGACCCGATTCACATCGGCCGTGATGATCTCGGCCCCGAAGCGTTCCGCCTGCCCGCGGAACATCTGCATGAGTTCCGGTCCCTGGATGCCCTCCGGGAAACCCGGGTAGTTCTCGACATCGGTGGTGATCATCAGCTGACCACCGGCCGCATATCCCTCGATGACGACGGGTGCGAGGTTGGCCCGTGCCGCGTAGATCGCGGCTGTCAGCCCCGCCGGACCGCCACCGATGATGATGACGTTATGTACTTCGGCCACCGTGCCCCCATGACGCGGATCAAGGATCAATCAATACCCTGGGGGGGTATCTTAGCAGGTGCCGGGCCGAGTTCGGCCCGGGGGCCGAACGTCGGTCATGCGCCTGTGCCGGTCTTCGGGCGCGTCGCGCGATAGACCAGGACGGATCCGACGCTCACCGGACGCCGGCACGCCGCGAAATAGGTCCGGGACTGCTCGACCTCGATCCGCTCAAGCCTCCGAACATCGTTGGCCGTCACGAGGCCCCACGCGACGAGCACGCCGGCGACGACACCCTCGGCGATTCCGCCGCCGCCGAGTGTCCCGACCAGGAAGCCGAGAATCAGCACGCTCGACATGAACAGCGCCGACCCGAGGCCAAGCGTCCACATACGCCAGTTGCGCGTTGATGCCTCCAGACGACGTGGGCTCGTCGGCTCGGCGGACGCGTCGCCCAGGCGGGAGCTTGGCAGCCCGCCGTTGCCCATCCATCCGCGCAGCAGGAAGAAGAAGATCGGGATGCTGACGACCAGGCTGGCGAATGCGGTGGCGACGCCGCCCCACGTTGACGACGCATCGTGGCCGACCTGCAGGGACAGGCCGACCGCGAACACCAGCACCCCGACGATGACGAGTGTCCGGGCCCAGATCCGTGACAGGCGCGCGTAGCGCCAGAGCTTTTCGTCCTTCACGGTCGCCGAGGCTAGCGCGTGGCGCCACCCCGCGCCGTGGCGGCGCCGGGTCCGGGCGCGTGGTTTGATCCGTGTCCGAACGTGGCGTCGACCAAGGGGGAGCAATGACGCGTGCGGCCTGGACCGCGACGATCGCGCTGCTCATCTTCACGATGGGCACGAGCATCGTCACCCCGCTCTTCCCGCTGTATCAGCAGGACTTCAACCTGACCGACGGTCAGGTGACGCTCCTGTTCGCCGCGTACACGCTCACCGTCGTCCCGACGATGCTCGTCATGGGTGGCGTCTCCGACCGCATCGGCCGCCGCCGGGTCATGTTTCCCGCAATGCTCTGCATTACGACCGCCTCACTGGTCATGGCGTTCGCCACCAACGTGGAGATGCTCTTCGCGGGGCGGATTCTCCAGGGTCTCGCGATCGGGAGCTTCCTTGGGGTCGGCACCGCCTTCATCGTCGACCACGCCCATATCGGACAGAAGGCCTGGGCGGCGATCGTCGCGGGCCTGGCGTTCCGGCTGGGGTTCGGCTTGGGTCCGGGCATGGCCGGCGTGATCGCCCAGTACTCGAGCGAGCCGATCCGCCGTCCGTTCGAAGTCCACGTCGTCCTGATGGTGTTCGCGTTCATCGCCTTCGCCATGACGCCCGAGACCATTCGTCGTCTGTCTCGCGATCGGCCCACCGGGCGCCGTCTGAAGATCGAGGTCGGAGTCCCGGCGGGGCAGATGCCCGGCTTTGCGACGTTTCTCGCTCCGGCGGCGTTCACGCTGGGCTTTCTCGACGCGACCCTGCTGTCGATCGTTCCGCTGTACATGGCGACCGCGCTCGGCGTCCACAACCTTGCCCTTATCGGCTTGGTCGGATTCCTCGAGCTCGGCCTCGGTGGGGTGACGCCGCTGTTTGCGCGCAACGTGCCGCCACGCCGGGCCGTGATGTGGGGAACCGGCGGCGGCGCCGTCGCGTCGCTGCTGGTGGTGACGGCATCGACGGTCAGTTCGGTGGCGCTCGTGCTCGCGGCCGCGGCGATCATCGGGCTGCTCAACGGCCTGACACTCCAGGGGGCGACCGCGATCTGCGGGTCGTCGGTGCCGATCCGTGAGCGCGGCAAGCTCCTGTCGGCCCTCTACATGTGTGCGTACGCGGGGACGATCCCGACGATCGGCCTCGGGTACCTCGCGCAGGACATCGGGATCACCAAGGCGGTCGCCATCTTCTCCGTCGGGGCAATGTTGCTTGCGGCGTTTGTGATCCTGGTGGGCGGTCGCGTGTTCCGCGAAGTGGTCCCCTATCAGGAGATCGAGGAGATCCATCCCGTCCACATCACTCCGGCAGGGACCGACGCGTGATCGCCGATCCGGCGCCCGTCCACAGGGGCTCCGAGCCGAGCCGAGGTATTCCCGTCGCTGCCGTGTCCGGCATCGGCGCCGGGCCCTGCCCGGCTGCTACGGTCGCCCGATGGATCGTGAGACCGTCGCCGCCCAGCTGACCGAGCTCGGTCAACCCGCCTATCGGATGGACCAGATCGTGCGCGCCCAGCGGACGGGCGCAGCGTCGTGGGATGAGGTCACCACGCTGGGCAAGGGGCTCCGCGCCGACCTCGCCGACCGCGGCCCGCTGTGGTCGGTCACCCCTCGGGAACGTCTGGTGTCGACCGACGGGACCGTCAAATGGCGACTCGGGCTCGCCGACGGTCGTGAGATCGAGTCGGTGCTGATTGCCCATGCCGGGGGCCGTCGTACCCTGTGCGTGTCGAGCCAGGTCGGTTGTGCGCTCGGCTGCAAGTTCTGTTCGACGGGCACGATGGGATTCGGTCGGGACCTGACCACCTGGGAGATCGTCGAGCAGGCGCTGCTCGCGGCCCGGGAAGCCGACACCCAAGGGGCACGCCTGTCGAACGTCGTGTTCATGGGGATGGGCGAACCGATGCAGAATCTGCCCGCCGTCTTCGGCGCGGTCGAGGAGCTGCACCGGCCGGCGCCGGGGCTCGGGATCTCGGCGCGCCAGATCGCGATCTCCACCGTGGGCTGGGTTCCCGGCATCGCGGAGCTGCAGGAGTTCCCGCTCCCGGTCCGGTTGGCCGTGTCGTTGCATGCCGCGGACGACGAAACGCGTAGCCGCATGATGCCCATCAATCAGCGCTATCCCATCGCGAGCCTCCTCGCCGCCTGCCGCCGGTATTGCGACAAGACCGGCCGTCGGGTGTTCATCGAGTACGTGCTCTTGGACGGCGTCAACGACAGGCTCGAGGACGCCAAGCGCTTGGCGCACCTTCTGCGCGACGGGCGCTTTCACGTGAACCTGATCGAGTACAACGCGACCGGCGGCGAGTTCGCCGCATCGCGGCCCGACCGACGCGAGCGGTTTCTGCTGGCGCTGGAGCGGGCCGGGCTCGAGGCGTCGGTGCGACGCTCCCGTGGCGCCGACGTGGCAGCTGCCTGCGGCCAGTTGGTCACGCAGGCCGCGGCACTGCCGGCCTGACGCGCCGGCGGACACGCCGCAGGGCTGCGCCCTCCGGGGTCGGATAGGTTACGGCCATGGATGAGCCGTCACACGATGCGCGCCAGGATCCGGCGTCGGGCTGGATGCTCGGCGCGGGTGGACTGCCGAAGTCCGCGTGGCTCGTGGTGGCGCTGACGGCCATCCTCCTGGGCTTGGTGCTGCTCGGCATCGGGTACATCGGCTACGGGGTGCTGATCGTGATCGTCGGGCTCGCCGCGGCCGTCAACCTGTTCTGAGGGTGTTGCCGCCGGACCCGGAGCTGATCGCGGACGCGTTGCAGTCCGCACACCCGGACGCCGAGCCGTTCGAGATTCCCGGGGCGCAACTCGAAGCGTGGCTGCGGGGCGTCGGGGCGCCCACCGACGACGAGGACCTCACCGCCGCCGCGCTGGCGGCCTGGGAAGTGCGGCGGGGCTAGCCGACCGGGGTGACGGCCCGCGGGGCCGGGACGCCCGATCGCGCACACAACTGCTCGAGCGAGCACGGCTCAAGCGTGAGCCCGAAGCGCTCGGCCAGGGAGGCGACGATCGCATCCTCGACGCGGTCGCGGTCGCTGTCGCCACCCTCGGCCAGGATCGACGTCGCCGGGACGCCGGGTGCCCCGCAGGCGGTCATCAGCGAGAACCATTCGAGGTCGGGGTCGCGGTTGAGTCCGATCCCATGCGTGGTGATTCCGTGCTGCACCCGAATGCCGACGCTGCCGAGTTTGCGTTGGTCGCGGTACACACCGATCGCGGCATCGTCCGCCGACACGCCGTCGACACCCATGGCCGTGCACACGTCGGCCATGGTCCCGACCAGGTTCCCGACGACCGTGCGGACCCGTCGGTGGGGACGAAGATTCAGGATCGCGTACACGGTCGACTGACCGGGCCCATGCCAGGTCATCTGCCCGCCACGATCGACGCTGTGGACGCTCGCGCCCATGCGTGCCAGTTGCTCGTCGGACAAAAACAGGTCGGCGCGCGTGCCGTGCCGGCCGACCGTGTACACGGGCGGGTGCTCCAAGAGCCAGACCACGTCCGGGATCCGGTCGTCGGCACGGGCGACCGCGAGCCCGCGCTGGAGGTCCCATGCATCGGCGTAGCCGATGCGGCCTGTGCGGACGACGAGGCCCGGGGCGGGCGGTGCCATCAGGCAGCGACCAGGCTGTACGGCATCTCGACGAGTTGGGCAATCCGGCCGAGGAACGTCGCGGCGTCGGCCCCGTACAGGCTGCGGTGGTCGACCGACAGCGTGAACGTGACCATGTCGCGGATGACGACCTGTCCGTCGCGCACCACCGGCTGCGGGCGTGCCGCCCCGACTGCCAGGATCGCGGCCTCGGGCGGGTTGATGACCGCGGTGAAGCGATCGATCCCAAACATGCCGAGGTTGCTGATGGTGATCGTGCTGCCCTCGAGCTCTGCGGCGGTGATGCTGCCGTCGCGGCAGCGCGCGACGAGGTCGCGTGACTCCGCGGCGATCGCGGCCACAGACTTGTCATGCGCGTCGCGGATGACCGGTACCAGCAGGCCCCGCTCGACCGCGACGGCCAACCCGACATGGACACCGTCGGGGATCACGAACGCGTCATCGTCCCAGCGGGCGAGCGCGTCCGGCCGCTCGGCCGCGGCGAGCGCCAGTGCCCGCACGATCAGATCAGTGACCGTGGGCGTCGGGAGGTCGGGCCGCGCCGCGGCGAGCTGGCGTCGAACGGCGATCAGCTCGGATGCGTCGATGTCGCGCTGCAGCGCGAAATGGGGGGCGGCGTCCATCGAGTCGCGCATGCGGCGGGCGATCGTGCGCTGCAGGCGGGTGGCCGGGATCCGCTGACCGAACGCCAGGGTGGCGGGCGCGGCCGGCGCGGCACCGGACGGCGCGGACGGGGCAGCGGCGGGAGGCGGTGCCGACGCCGGCACGGCGGCCGGCGCACTGCCCAGTGCGGCGTCGACGTCGGCGCGGACGATGCGGCCGCCCGGACCGGTGCCGTGGACGCCGGCGAGGTCGATACCCGCGTCGCGCGCCACCTGGCGCGCCAGCGGCGAGGCAATGATGCGCGAACCGTCCGGGTGGCTGCCCGCGGCGGGCGCCGGCGCCGGGGCGGGCGTGGCCGGCGCCGCGGGCGCGACGGGCATCGCGATCTGGTCCGGCGTGCCGTCATCGCCCACCGGGATGTTGGTCGTGACCTCGTCCTCGACGGCGGGCGCGGGCGGCTCGGGCGGCGTGGGTGTGGCCGCGGCTCCGGTGTCCGCACCGATGCGGGCGATCGGCGCGCCGACCGCGAGCACGGCGCCTTCCGCCGCCAGAATCGACAATGGGCCGTCGCCCGGGGCCTCGACAGTCATGTCGGCCTTGTCGGTTTCGATCTCGACGATGGGCTGGCCACGCGTGACGACGCTGCCGTCGGCGACGAGCCACTTCAGGACCGTCCCCTCCTCCATCGTGTCGCTCAGCTTGGGCATCAGCAGGTCGCTCATCGGTTACGCCCCCCGTGCCAGGGTCGCGCGCACCGCGGCTGCAACGGCCTCGGCGCTCGGCAGGGCCGCCTGCTCGAGATTCCGTGCGTAGGGCATCGGCACATCTGCGGCGGTGACCCGGCCGACCGGCGCGTCGAGCCAGTCGAAGCACGACTCGTAGACGTGCGTGGCGATGTTCGCGGCCAATCCGCACTCGGGCCATCCCTCGTCGACGGCGACGCAGTGGTTGGTCCGGCGCACGCTGCCGGCGATCGTCTCGAGGTCGAGCGGCCGTGTCGTGCGCGGGTCGATGACCTCGCACTCGATGCCGTCGGCCGCCAAGATTTCCGCGGCCGCGAGCGCGATCCAGACCATCCGCGAGACCGCCACGATCGTGCAATGGGTGCCCTGGCGCCGCACCGCCGCCTGGCCGAAGGGGAGCAGGTCGTCCGGCCCGCCGACGGGGCCCTTCTTGGCGTAGAGCCCCTCGCTCTCGAGGAACACGACGGGGTCATCGTCGCGGATCGCGGTCTTGAGCAGCGCCTTCGCGTCGTATGGCGTCGACGGACACGCGACCTTGAGCCCGGGAATGTGGGTGAACCACGCCTCGAGCGAGTGGGAGTGTTGCGCGGCCAGCTGGTGGCCGGCGCCGCCCGGCATGCGGATGACGATGGGGACCGCGGCCTGGCCGCCGAACATGTACCGGATCTTGGCCGCGTTGTTGACGATCTGATCCATGGCGACGATCGCGAAGTTGACGGTCATCAGTTCGATGACGGGTCGGAGTCCCGACATCGCCGCGCCGATGCCGATGCCGACGAACCCGGCTTCGGAGATCGGGGTGTCCACCACCCGCCGTCGGGCCGAATTCGTTGAGCAGTCCTCGGGTGACCTTGAACGAGCCCTCGAACAGGCCGATGTCCTCCCCCATCAAGAAGACATCGTCGTCACGGGTGAGCTCCTCGCGCATCGCCTGGGTCAGGGCTTCGCGGTATGAGGTGGTGGCGGGCGCGTCGGAGCTCATGCCGCGCCTCCCGGCATCAGCGCGGATCCTCGCGGGTCGTCGTTCCAGGGGTCGGCGTAGACATCGTCCGCGAGGGCCGCTTCGGGGACGACCGGAGATCCCGCCGCAAACTCGGCCGCGTCCTCGATGGTGGCGAGATTGGCCTCGCGGATGGCGGCGAGGTCGTCGGCGCTGACGATGCCTTCGCCGAGCAGGACCCGCTCGAACGTCACCAGCGGATCGCGCGCACGCCAGCGTGCCTTCTCGTCTTCGGGGCGGGTCTTGTCGGGGTCGCTCATGGAGTGGCCGCGGTAGCGGTACGCGATCGCCTCGATCATCACCGGGTCGTGGGACGTGCGCGCATGGTGAGCCGCGTCGCTGACGGCCTGATGGACGGCGAGCACGTCCATCCCGTCGACCCGGCGGGATGGGATGCCGAAGGCGTCGGCGCGCGTGAACAGCTCGGTCTCGGCCGAGGCGCGGTCGACGGCCGTGCCCATGCCGTACTGGTTGTTCAGGCAGAAGAAGACGACCGGCAGGTTCCACAGCTTGGCCATGTTCAGCGACTCGGTCAGGACGCCCTGGTTGGTGGCGCCGTCACCGAACATCACGAGCGCCACGCCGTCGTCGCGACGGTAGGCGATGGCGAACCCGAGACCGACCGCAAGCGGAATCGAGCCGCCGACGATGCCGTAGCCCCCGTAGAAGGCGCGCTCACGGTCCATGAGGTGCATGGACCCGCCGTGGCCGCCGCACAGCCCGGTGCTGCGTCCGAACAGTTCGGCCATCACCGCGCGCGGATCGCTGCCGCGTGCGAGCGCCTGACCATGTTCGCGATAGGTGGAGGTGATCGGATCGGTCGGACGCAGTCCGAACACGGATCCGACGACGGCCGCCTCTTCGCCGATGGCCAGGTGGAGGAACCCGCCGATGTTGCCGCGCATGTATTCCTCGGCGGCGCGTTCTTCGAAGACGCGGATCAGGTGCATGACCGTGAACATCTGGCGCATGAGGCCGGGGTCGGCACTCACGGGACCCGCCGTCTGCTGGCCTACCGAGCCGTCGTCAGCCATCGAGTCCTCCGAAGCAGGATGCGTGCGAACCGGATTCTCGCACCTTTGCCCGCCTAGTCGCCGTCGGGGACGCTCCCGTCAACCCCGGGGAGGTCGAGGTGCCGCTCCACGAGCGTGACGTCGCGCCAGCGGCCACCGAGAGTCGCGTGGCTGTGGTGGGTGCCGACCGTGCGGAACCCGTGCGCGTGGGCGAGCCGCAGACCCGCCGGATTGTCGGCGAGGATCATCCCGACGAGCTTCCAGTAGCCGTAGGCCGGTGCGGCCTGCAGCAGGTGTTCCAGCAGTTCGCTGCCCACTCCCAGTCCCCGGGCGTCCCTGGCGACGTAGACGGTGTATTCGGCGACGCCCGCGTACCAGGGCCGGTGGGAGAACGGGGCCAGCGCCGACCAGCCGAGCCGGCGTCCGTCACGATCGGCGCAGAACACCGGTGCGTTTGCGGGCCGTGCCCCGAGCCAGGCCTGGCGTTCGGTGGCCGTATGCGGTCCGGTCGCGAAGGTCGCGTTGCCGTCGGCGATGCCTTCGTCGTAGATGCGGCCGATAAAGGCGGCATCGTCGGGTCCGGCGATATGGATCTTCAGCGGCTCAGGCACGGCATTTCACTCGTGTGGCATGGTACCCGCGTACGCGCCGCAGAGTCGCCCGGCTGCCCCGGATCCGAACGGGGCCACGCGTGCCGGAGGCCGCGGACCCCCCGACGCCAGGAACCGGAATGCCCGCACCGTACGACACCGATCCCAAGCTTGCCGCCTACGCCCACCCGGAGCGGCTCGTGACGACGCAGTGGCTTGCCGAGCATGCCGGCGATCCCGGGCTCGTGATCGCCGAGTCCGACGAGGACGTGCTGCTCTACGACACCGGGCACATCCCGGGCGCGGTCAAGATCGACTGGCACGCCGATCTCAACGACCCGGTGACGCGGGACTACGTCGATTCCGAGGGTTTTGCGCGCTTGATGTCCGCGAAGGGGATCTCCCGCGACACGACGATCGTGTTCTACGGCGACAACTTCAACTGGTGGGCCGCGTACGCCCTGTGGGTGTGCAGCCTGTTCGGGCACGGCGACGTGCGGTTGCTCGACGGCGGGCGCCAGCGCTGGATCGCCGAGGGGCGGCCGCTCGTGACCGAGGTCCCGACACCCGACCCGGTCGACTACCCGGTCGTCCCGCGCGACGACGCCACGATCCGGGCCTTCAAGGACGATGTGCTGGCCCACATCGGCAACGGGCCGCTGGTCGATGTGCGATCACCGGGCGAATACCGCGGCGAGCTCACCCACATGGCCGACTATCCCCAGGAGGGCGCATTGCGCGCGGGGCACATCCCGACGGCGCAAAACGTTCCCTGGCGTCGCGCGGCCAATGAGGACGGAACGTTCCGCGATGTCGGCGAGCTGCAGGCGATCTATCTCGAGGAGCTCGGGATCGCGCCCGGCGACGATGTTGTCGCGTATTGCCGGATCGGCGAACGCTCGAGTCATACATGGTTCGTGCTGACGCACCTGCTGGGGCTCCCGAATGTCCGCAACTACGACGGGTCGTGGGTCGAGTGGGGCAATGCCGTGCGGGTACCGATCGAGCGCCCGGGGTCGGGGCAGTAGCCATGCTCCCGCCCGAGCTCGAGGAGATCGTCGAGGATTTTCGTCTGTCGCCGAAGCAGATGCGATTGCAGATGCTGCTGGACTACTCCCGCAGCCTGCCGGCGCTCCCGGCGCGCTACGTCGACGCCCATGAGACGCTCGAGCGGGTAGAGGAGTGCCAGACCCCCTTCTTCGTGGCGGCGGAGCTCGAGGGGGACCGGGTGCACCTGTTCTTCGACGCGCCGCCCGAAGCGCCGACGACGCGCGGGTACGCCGGCATCCTGGCGGCGGGCCTTGACGGCGCGACGATCGAGCAGGTGCTTGAGACACCGCCGGATTTCGCCATGTCGATGGGGTTGGGAGAGCTCGTGTCGCCCCTGCGCCTGCGCGGAATGAGCGCCATCCTCGCGCGGATCAAGCGCCAAGTCGTCGCCCTGAGCCAGGGGTAGCGCGATGGCCGACCCGCCACGGATCGGCATCCTGACGGTCTCCGACCGCGCTGCGGCGGGCGTCTATGAGGACCGCGGTGGCCCCGCCGTGCGCGCGGTGCTCGACGCCACGCTCGACGGTCCGTGGGTCGCGGTCACCCGCATCGTCTCCGATGATCTCGAGGACATCCGGGGGGCGCTGGTGACGCTCGTCGACGCGGATGGCTGTGCGCTCGTGCTGACGACCGGGGGGACCGGCCCCGCACCCCGCGACGTGACGCCCGAGGCGACCCGCGCCGTCTGCGACCGGGAGCTGCCCGGCTTCGGGGAGGCGATGCGCGCCGTGTCGCGTGCCGGCGTACCGACGGCAATCTTGTCCCGTCAGACGGCCGGAGTGCGCGGTGCCGCGCTGATCGTCAATCTGCCGGGCTCACCCGGCGGCGCGGTCGAGTGCCTCCAGGCCGTGCTGCCGGCGGCGGCCCACGGCGTCGCCGTCGTCGGCGGCCCGCGGCTGTCGTTGATTGGCGGCGGCGGGGATCCGCATCAGTAAGCGGGGAATATGAAGATCCCGCGAGCCCGATGAAGGGCACGTGAATTTGCCCCGCACGGTCCGCACTGCGCGCTACGTTTCACGTCATGGCTGAACGCATCATGGTGGTCGAAGACGAGCAGGCAATCCGCGCGGTGATCGAGTTCGCACTCAAGGACGCCGGTTTTGACGTGATCGCCGTCGCCCGCGGCGATGACGCGCTGCGGGTGATCGGTGAGGAGCAGATCGATCTGGTCGTGCTCGACCTGATGCTTCCGGGAGTCGACGGGCTCGAGGTCTGCAAGCAGATCCGGGCCGACCGTGTGACCCCGATTATCATCCTGTCCGCGCGCAGCGAGGAGCTCGACAAGGTCCTCGGCCTCGAGCTGGGTGCGGACGACTACGTCACCAAGCCCTTCTCGCCGCGGGAGCTCGTCTCGCGCGTGCGTGCCAACCTGCGACGCATCCGGACGGAACCGGAACGCGGCCAGCTCCTGCGTGCCGACGACCTGGAGATCGATCCCGTCGCCCGGACGGTCGTCCGCGACGGCGAGGAGATCTATCTGACCTTCAGCGAGTTCGAGATCCTCCACAAGCTGGCATCGGCCCCGCGGCGGGTCTTCACGCGCGAGGAGCTGATGAACCACCTGTGGCAGGGGTCGTTCTTCGGCGACCTGCGCAGTGTCGACGTCCACGTGCGCCACCTGCGCCAGAAGGTCGAAGCGGATCCGGCGAACCCGACGCTGATCCGGACCGTACGCGGCGTCGGGTACGCATTCGGAGCCGACGTCACCCGCACGTGAGGCGCCGGTTGCGGCGACGCCCCGGACTCCAGGTCTGGCTCGTCGCGATTCTGATTGCGGTCGGTGCGCTGGCGAGCCTCGCGGTGGTGCTGTCGATCGTGCCGACGTTCGAGTCGAGCCTGCGGGACGCCCGTGCCAGCGCCACGGCGAAGGAACTGGCGACGGAGCTCTCGGATCAGCTCAATCAGATGTCACTGCCGACCCCGGACTCGCGAGAGGCCCTGACGGCCAGCGCGAACAAGATCAGCAGCGCGGTCGAGGCGCAGGTCCGGGTGACCGACCTCGGTGCCACGCCGGCGCTCTCCGGCGGTTCGATCGGCTGCTGCAAGCTGCTCAACCAACTGCACAGCGAATACGGCGCACAGCTCCCGACCGACCGACCGTTCGAGGCCGACGGAAACCGGGTCGTCTACGCGCGGTACCTCCAGCCGGGCGAGCTCGAGCCGTTCGGGCAGACGCACGCGGTCGTCGTCGAGGCCGCGACCGAGATCCGGGGAATCTCCGGTGACCAGTTGGCGACGATCCAGGCACGGCTGATTCTTGCGGTCGCGGCGGTGCTCACGCTCGCGGCGCTCACCGGCTACGGCCTGAGCCTGCTCGTCGGCCGGCGGATCTCGGTTCTGGCATCGACCGCGGCGTCCCTCGCCCGCGGGGATCTGCACGCCCGCGCCCCTAGCCAGCGGATCCGTGAGTTCGCCGTCCTCGGAGACAGTCTCAACCGCATGGCGGGCCGCATCGAAGAGCAGGTCGACGAGATCACCAGCGAGCGTGACCGTGCGCGCGTGCTGATTTCGTCACTGGTCGAGGGCGTGATCTCGGTCAGCGACCGTGGCCAGGTCATGCTGATCAATCCCGCGGCGCGCCGGCTTCTCGGCCTCGAGCGCGCCTACGGGATCGACGAACTTGCGGACCTGCCGGCGCCGATCGGCGCCGCGATCCGGGATGCGACACCCATCGCCGTCGACGACGTCCACGACACGGAGATCGTGCTCGCTGACGGCACCGAATTGCAGCTGGCCATCGCCCCGGTGGCGGACCCGGTCGCCGGCGTGGTGATCACCATGCGGGACATCACCGGCCAGCGGCGCCTCGAGCGCGCGCGGCGCGATCTGGTCGCAAACGTCTCCCATGAGCTCAAGACGCCGCTGGCGGCGATCAAAGGACTGCTCGAGCTCCTTCAGGGCGGCCGCGTCGACGACGAGCACCAGCGGCAGTTCCTCGCCTTGATGGAGGTCGAGAGCGACCGTCTCGAGCGCCTTGTCGAGGAACAGCTGCAATTGGCGCGGCTCGACAGCGGTGCGCTGCCGTTGGAGCGGGAGGAGCTCGACCTCGACGCCCTCGCCGACGGCGTCGTCGCCTCGCGGCGGCCGCTCGCCGAAGCTGCCGGCATCGACTTGAGTGCGCACAACGACGGTGTGACGACGGTCACGGCGGATGCCGCGCGGATCGAGCAGATTCTGCTGATCCTGCTCGACAACGCGCTGCGGCACACGCCGGACGGGGGCGCGATCGTAGTCAGTGCCCGGCGTACCGACGCCGACGCGCAGCTCGAGGTGTCCGATACCGGCGAGGGCATCCCCGCCGACGAGCAGCCGTTCGTCTTCGACCGCTTCTATCGCGGCGATCCCAGCCGTGAGGGGCGGAGCGCGGGGCTGGGACTGGCGATCGCCCGCGGCTTGGCCGAAGCACATGGCGGGCGGATCGAGCTCGTCTCGATGCCGGGCGTCGGCAGCACGTTCACCTTGCACCTCCCCGTCGTCCCGGATGCACCACACCCCGTGCCGTCGCCCGAACCGACGGCGTCCGACGACGCCGGCCCCGCGGACGCCTGAGCGGGCACGCGGGCGGGTCCGCCGGACCCGGTAGCCTACGTCCGTGACGACTCCCACCGTGCTTGTGACCGGTGCCGGCCGCGGGATCGGCCGTGCAACCGTCGAGGGATTCCTCGCGGCGGGTTGGCAGGCGGTCGCCGGCGTCCGCGATGTGGCCGCTGCCCGGTCGGCCTATGCCCCGCATCCCCGTCTGACGATCGTCGAGCTCGACGTCGGCGACCGCGCGAGCATCGCCGCGGGTGCCGCAGCGGCACAGGATGTGGCGGGGGGTGCGCTCGCCTGCGTGGTGCCCAATGCCGGCTACGCGGTCATGGGTGCCGCCGAGGATGTCGACCTCGACGTGGTGCGGCGGATGTTCGAGGTGAACCTGTTCGGCAATGCCGACGTCGTCCAGCATGTGCTGCCGGCGATGCGCGAGGCCGGGCGCGGGTCCATCGTCTGCACCTCGTCGATCGGCGCGCGGCTCTCCAACCCCCTGCTGGGCATGTACCACGCCAGCAAGTACGGGATGATGGCGTGGGCCGAGGCCATGCGCCTCGAGCTCGCGCCCTTCGGCGTTCGGGTCCACGTTGTCGAGCCGGGAATGGTCAACACCGAGTTTCCGGCCGCGACGACGGCGACCGGGGCGGTGTCCCGCGGAGAGGGCCCGTACGTCCCCCTGCTCGGTGAACTGCGCACCGGCTTCCGCAGCTGGCGCGAGCAGCTCGGGGTCGGGGCCGAGGATGTCGCCGCGGCGATCATCGCGATCGCGCTCGACGACGACGCCCCGTTCTGCACGCCGGTCGGGCCGGACGCCGTCCAGATGACCGCCGCCCGCGCGGAGCTGGACGACGATGAGTTCCAAGCCTGGCAGATGCGGTTCCTCGGCATCAGCTGGGGACAGGGCACCGCGACGCCGTGATCGGCCCGGTCGTGGTCGCGCCTGCAGCATTCAAGGGGGCGCTGTCGGCCGCCGCCGCCGCCCGGGCGCTGGCCGCCGGCCTGCAGCTCGCGGCGACGGGGGCCGAGGTTCGCGTCGTGCCCGTCGCGGACGGCGGCGAAGGGACGCTCGACGCACTGGTGGCGGCACGCGCGGGACGGCGACGGTCGACGCTGGTCGCCGATCCCCTCGGCCGCCCGATCGATGCCGCCATCGGGGAGCTGCCCGGCCACACGTGCGTCGTCGAGCTTGCGCAGGCGTCCGGCTTCGAGCGGCTCGCGCCCGACGAGCGGGATCCGGAGCGGACCTCGACCTACGGCACGGGCGAACAGCTGCGGATGGCGCTCGACCTCGGTGCCGAGCGCCTGATCATCGGGCTCGGGGGCAGCGCGACCAACGACGGCGCGATGGGCCTCGCCCGCGCCCTCGGGGTCCGCTTCCTGGACGACCGGGGCCGTGTCCTGGCGGGTGTCGGCGCCGACCTCGCGCGCGTACGCGAGGTCGACCTCTCCGGGCGGGATCCCCGGCTCGACGGTGTCGAGATCCGCATCGCGTGCGACGTGACCAACGCCTTCTCGGGTGCGGACGGTGCGGCGTATGTCTTCAGTCCCCAGAAAGGTGCCGATGCCGCCGCTGTCGCACGACTCGATGCGGGTCTGGCGCACTACGCCGGGGTGCTCCGGGACGCGACCGGGGTCGATGTCGCCGCGCTTCCCGGCGCCGGGGCCGCCGGCGGCGCAGCGGGTGGTCTCGTCGCGCTGATCGGAGGATCGCTGACGCCGGGGGCCGCGCTGGTCCTCGACGCCGCCGGTCTGGACGGACAGCTGGCGGGCGCCGAGCTCTGCATCACCGGAGAAGGGCGGTTGGACGCGCAGTCGCTGTCCGGCAAAGCGGTGCCCGCGGTCGCGGCGGCCGCGGGCCGGGCCGGCGTTCCCTGCATCGCGGTCTGCGGGTCGCTGGACCTTCTGCCGGGAATGATTCGCCGGGCAGGACTGGCCGCCGCGTTTCCGATCAATCGCCTGCTGGTGCCGGAGCCGGATGCACTCGAGGCCACCGAGACCAATCTCGCCGCAATGGGCGCCGCCCTCGGCGGCCTGTGGCAGGCGGCGCGCCCCGCTTAGCGGTCCTGGCGCCCCAGCCAGGCGCGCACGGCTTCGAGCACGCCTTCGCCGTTCGCGCCGGCCGTGATCCACGAGGCCCGTGCGGCAAGGGCCGGATCGGCATCGGCGCCGTTGTGGACGAGCGCGAACGTGCCCACGACGTCGCCCATCGCCATGTCTTCCCCCGAATCGCCGATTGCCAGGCACGCGACGGGGTCGAATCCGTGCCGGTCGACGTGTACCGCAACCGCGGCAGCCTTGCTGGCGAGGGTCGGGAGCACGTGAAACACATGCACCTCGCCCGGGCCGATTCGGCCATTGTCGGCGAAGCGCAAGGCGCCGTCGCTGAACTGACGTACCCACTCGGCGGTGTCGGATCCGGCAATGCCCCGCAGGCAGTGGCTGCCTTCGCGCCCCCAGATCGCGCCCGGGTGGATCTCCAGGTCCGGCTCGCGGTCGAGGAGCGCGTCGATGATGCCGGTGGCGGTCACCGCGTCGATCACCGACTGTCCCGGGGCGGTCGGGTATCCGGCCTCGAGCGCGCCGAGTTCGGCCAGGACCGAGTGGGCGCCGAGCACGCGGCCGATCGTCTCAAGCCGGAGCCGACTTCTCCCGCTGACGAACACGTACGGGACACCGGCATCGCCCAACTCCAACAGGGCCCGGATCGACGAGGCATCCGGAGCACCCGTGCCCGCGCGCAGTACCGATCCGCCGCCCCCGAGCAGCGTCCCGTCCAGATCGATGTAGCAGCAGCCCCGCTCAGGCGACACGAGACCACCGGTAGCCGGGGACGTCGGCCATCGGGCCGCGTTCGGTCGGCGCCAGCGGACGGTTGGTCATCGCCCACGTGCCGTTGTGCCGCTCGGGACGCGCGTAGCCGTTCGTCTCGGCGAGGGCGGGCGGGACGCGACCATCGCGGGCGAGTCGCTGCAGCACGGCATGGTGGATCGCGAACGCCATCTCGCCGAGCGCCGCGGTGCTCTGGTTGACGTGGGTCCGTTCGCCGAGATCGACCTGGGCCAGCGCGTCACGCCCGGCAAGTTCGAGGATGTCGATGAGCAGCCCGATCTCCACCGCGTATCCGGTGAAGAACGGCACCCGTTCCAGGAGCGTGCGACGGCCCGCCTGCTCGCCCGCCAGGGGCTGCGCCAGGCCGGCGAGCTCTGGGTAGAACAGGTTGATCAGGGGGCGGGCGCAGATCTCGGTCACGCGGCCGCCGTCGCCGGAATCGCCCAGCAGGCGACGGTAGATCGCCTTGACGAAGCCGATGTCGGGGTCGGTCACCAGGGGGCCGAGCAGGCCCGGGATGTACGCGTGGCGGAACTCGGTGAGATCCGAGTCGACCCAGCACACGATGTCGCCGGACGTGGCCGCGAGGCTCTTCCACATCGCCTCGCCTTTTCCCTGGGCGCTGCCGCATTCGGGCAGCACTTCGGCGTCCTGGAACACCGTGGCTCCGGCCTCCCGCGCGATCGACACGGTGTCGTCCTCGGACCGCGAGTCGATCACGACCAGCTCATCGACGAGCGGCACCCGCTCGAGCCATTCGGCCCGGATCCCGTCGACGATCGGACCGATCGTCGACGCCACGTTCAGCGCGGGAAGGCAGACGCTGACGGTCGTGCCCGCGGCCCGCTTCGCCTCGAGGAGCGCGTCGGGATCGAAGTCCGCACCGGAGAAGGTGCGTTCGCGGAGCCATCGGTCATCGGTCACGGGGGCACACGATAGTGACCCGCGGCCCCGGCGGCGTCCTGAACCGTCGCAATCGGCGCCGGCCCCGGGGCGGGTCCGGCGCGCCGGGGCTACTCGGCGACAAACTCCTCCGGCGGAACATCGCGCCACACTTTGGCGGGCAGGCCCGCCACCAGGCGCTTGGCGGGCACGTCGCGGGTGACCAGGGCTCCTGCGGCGACGAACGCCTCCTCGCCGATCTCGATGCCCGGCAGAATCACGACCCCGCCTCCGACGCGGGCGCCGCGGCGGATGATCGCGCCCAGGATGTGCTCGTGGCGCGCGTCGGTCCGGCCCATGAAGTTGTCATTCGTGGTCGTGACGCACGGAGCGATGAAGACGTGGTCTTCGAGGGTGGAGTAGGCCGTGATGTAGCTGTTGGACTGAATCTTCGAGAACGCGCCGATGGAGGTGTCGTTTTCGACGCAGACCCCACGTCCGACGACGACGCCCTCGCCGATCTCGCACCGTTCGCGCACGGACGCGAGGTCGCCGATGATCGCCTTGGGGCCGACGGTACTGCCCGCGTACACGATTGCGCCGGAGCACACGGCGGCACCGGCACCAAGGGTCAGACCCGGCAGCGGATCGCGACGGGCGGTTGAGCGCGCCGACAGGCGCGGGGCCTTGCCGAGGACCACGTTGTCCTGGATCACGCAGCCGTCACCGATGACCGTGTCGTCGTGAATCACGACGTTCGCACCGATCTCGACGTCGGCGCCGATGGTCACGTTGGTGCCAAGCACCAGGTTCTCTCTCACAGGTTCGCCTCCGCGAGTGGGATACCGACGCCGCCCCGGTTCAGGCTCGCCGTCATGGCCTCAAGGACCTCGACGACGGTAGCACCGGCATGGCCGTCGGCCAGCGGCCGGCTGCCGTCGGCGATGCAGCGTACGAACTCGTCGCACACCACCCGCAGCGGTTCGACGCCCGGAATCTTGGGAATGTAGATGTCGCCGCTGCGCACCTGGATGTACTCGCCGTAGGTCTCCGTGCGGGGGATCGGCCCCTTGTCGTACAGCGTGACCTTGCGCTCGGTCTCCATGTCGTCGAACACGACCATCTTCTCCGCGCCGATCACCGTCATCTTGCGCATCTTGTGCGGGTCCAGCCACGAGAGGTGCAGGTGGCCGAGAATCCCCGAGGGGAAGCGGATGCTTCCGAACACCACGTCCTCGACCCCGGGTTGGAGATAGCTCTCGCCGCGTGCCGCGACCTCGACGGGGCGTTCGCCGACGAGCCACAACAGCACCGAGATGTCGTGGGGCCCGAGGCTCCACAACGCATTCTCGTCGGGACGCACGATCCCGAGGTTTTGACGGTTCCCGTAGAGGTAATAGATCTGGCCGAGGTCGCCGGCATCGATCATCTGCTTTACCCGTTGCAGGCCGGGGTGATAGACGAGCAGGTGGTCGACCATGACGACGAGTCCCTCTCGGTCGCCGATCTGGGCGAGCTCCCGTGCGTCGGACGCCGCGAGCGCCAGGGGCTTCTCGACGAACGTGTGCTTGCCCGCCTCGAGCGCCCGCTTGGCGAGTGCCGCGTGGGTGGGGACCGATGTGGCGATCACGACCCCGTCGAGGCTGTCGTCCTCGAGCAGGTCGTCGTAGCGGGTGGTGAATCCGGTCGTCGGATATGCGTCGCGGTGTCTGTCGAGCACGTCCGTGTCGAGGTCGCAGAGCCAGGCGAGTTCGGCATTGGGCATGCGGGCGAAGTTGCGGGCGAGGTTCGGGCCCCAGTAGTTCATCCCGACGACCCCGAGGCGGACCTTGCTCATAGTCGCCACACGTTCGGGGCGTCCGGCACGGCATGGCGCAGGTCGACGACCAACGGTGCGTTGGCGACGACCATCCCCCAGTCGATGTCGTCGTGATCGGTGACGACCACCACCACGTCGTGGCCCGCCACGGTTGCCGCCGTCAGGGGCAGGCTCTCGAGCCCACGCGTCGCCAACGCGTCGACGTAGGCGTCGTGGTAGCTGACGACTCCGCCTTCGGCGGTCAGCAGGTCGATGATTCGCAGCGCCGGGCTTTCCCGGGTGTCGTTGACGTTCTTCTTGTAGGCGACGCCCATCACGAGCACGCGGCTGCCGTTGAGCGACTGGCGGCGGCTGTTGAGCGCACGGATGACCTTCGAGACGCAAAACGCCGGCATCTGCGAGTTGACCTTGCCGGCGAGCTCGATGAACTCGGTGTGGAAGTCGAACTCCCGTGCCTTCCAGGTCAGGTAGAAGGGGTCGATCGGGATGCAGTGGCCGCCGAGACCGGGTCCCGGGCGGAAGGCCATGTACCCGAACGGCTTCGTCGCGGCGGCATCGATCACGTCCCAGACGTCGATCGCCATCCGGTCGCACAGCACCGCAAGTTCGTTGACGAGGGCGATGTTGACGCTGCGGAAGATGTTCTCCAGCAGCTTGGTCATCTCCGCGACCTCGGGGGTGGAGACCTCGACGATCGTGTCCATCGCGAGCCCGTAGATCTCCGCGGCCCGCCGCGTGCACTCCGGGGTCAGGCCCCCGACGATCTTCGGGGTGGTGCGGGTCGTCCAGTCCACGCGACCGGGATCGACGCGTTCGGGCGAGAACGCCAGCGAGAAGTCACGCCCGGCTCGGAGCCCGGATCGCTCGAGGATCGGCGCGAGCTCGTCGCGCGTCGTCCCCGGATAGGTCGTGCTCTCGAGGACGACCAGCTGCCCGGGGCGCAGGCGCTGGCTCAGGCTCTCGGCCGCACCGAGCACGGCGGAGAGATCCGGCTCGCGGTGGCCGTCGAGCGGGGTCGGCAGGCAGATGAGCACCGCCTCGACCTCCCGCACGTCGTCCCAGTTGGTCGTTGCGCGGATGAGTCCCGCGGATGTCAGAGGGCGCAGTTGATCGCTGGGGACGTCCTCGATGTAGGACTGTCCGGCATTGATTTGGTCGACCTTCGACTGGATCGCGTCGAGGCCGAGGACGTGGACTCCGGCTTCGGCAAACGCCGTCGCGAGCGGAAGTCCCACGTAGCCCAAACCGATGACGCCAACCTGCGGCGCAGGAGTGGTCAAGTAGGCCTACTTGGGTTCGAGAGGGAACGGAACAACACCAATGGCGCGTTATCGTAGACAGTGGCGCCACCGACCGAAAGGATCCCAGCCCGTGGGGGACAGCGTTCTGGCCGGGCTGCCGCGCCTGGTGCGCATGCGCGACGAGGTTCGGATGCGCGGCGTCGCGGCGTTGGGGATCGGTGCCGCCACGGCGGGCTGGTGGATGTTGTCATGGCTGCTCGGTGAAGGCGTGCTCGGTGTGCGGTTCGTCCTGGCGGCCGTGGGCATCGGCATCCCGGCGCTGATTGCGGCCACGGTGGTCAGCCGCCGCCGGCTGCGGGCCGCCGACCGGCTGCATGCGCCGCCACGGAGCGCGGTCTACGAGACGATCGCCGATGCGCGCGAGCGCCGGACGCGGCTGGCCGGCGTCGTCCTGTTCGGGGTCATCATTCTCATGATCTTTGACCATTTCAGCCACGGCGGCGGGGAGATGGCCGGGATGGTGGCCGGGTTGTTCGTGCCGTTCGGCGCGGTCGATCTGCGCGAGGCCCAGCGCTGGACCCGCCTCGAGGCCGAGCACCACGACACGCGGCTGTACGTTTTGGTCCCGGCGCACGCCATGATGGCCCCGTTCACGCCGAATGCGATCTACGAGCGCCCGCGGACCGACGCTGAGGTCGTTCGGCTCGGATTTCCGGGGTTCGAGGACTAGCCGAGCGCCACGAACCGCTCGACCAGTTCCGCGATCCGCTCGGACGCATGTCCGTCGCCGTACAGGGCGGGCGCCGAATCGGGGATGCGGGCGCCGGCGAGCGCGGTGGCGACCAGCATCGGATCCATGCCGGTGAGCGTGTTGAAACCGTTGGCGACGGTCTCGGTCCATTCGGTCGTCTCGCGAAGGGTGACACATGGGATCCGGTGCAGACAGGCCTCCTTCTGGACGCCACCCGAGTCCGTCACGACCGCCTGCGCCTGCGTCAGCAGCCGGGTGAAGTCGAGGTACCCGACCGGCGGGACGAGCTGGACCCCGGGGAGCGCGTTCGCGGCGTCCCAGAGGCCTGCGGCCTCCAGCTTCGCCCGGGTTCGGGGGTGCACTGGAAACAGCGCCGGGGCGGGGAGGGCGGCCAGGACCTCAACGAGGGCGGCAAGAGCGGCCGGCGAGTCGGTGGCGGCCGCGCGGTGCACCGTCACGAGGATGAACGCCCCCGGCGTCAGTCCATAGGCGTCCGCGCCCGCTCGGTGGGCCGCGGCGTCGGCAAACAGCAGGGCGGCATCGAGCATGACGTCGCCGGTCATGTGGACGCCGTCGGTGATGCCCTCCCGGCCAAGATTCGCGACCGCCACCGGCGTCGGGCAGAACAGGAGCTCCGACAGATGGTCGGTCGTCACCCGGTTCTGCTCTTCGGGCATCGTCCGGTCGAAGGATCGCAGGCCGGCTTCCACGTGCGCGAGCGGGATCCCTGTCTTTCCGGCGCAGAGGGCGCCGGCGAGGGTCGTCGTCGTGTCGCCGTAGACGAGCAGCACGTCCGGGCGGGAGTCTGCGACCAGCGTCTCGAGCCCGGTCAGCATGCCTGCCAGTTGGCCCAGCGGCGTCCCCTGCCCGATGCCGAGCGCATGGTCCGGCTCCGGGATGTCGAGCTCGTCGAAGAACAGGTCGGCGAGCTCCGGATCGTAGTGCTGGCCGCTGTGGACGAGGATCTCGGTCCCCCGGCGCCGAAGCGCACGGGACAGTGGTGCCGCCTTTACGAACTGGGGGCGGTTCCCGACCAGCGACATCACCTGCACGCGTTGTTCTCCCTCGTTTGCCGGCGGCGCGCCGGTCGGTGGCTCATGCGGCCTTCATCCTGCCCGGCGGGCACGACGGCGGCTATCCGTGGGGGCGGTCGAACCGCGCGATGCCGATCGCGCGCCCGTCGGCGCTCCACGCGATGACCGCGCCCTGTACCCGGACGTCACCCTCGGCGGGCTCGAACCGCCCCGGCGCGCCGGTCAGGAACCGGTTGACGATCGTCTCGGTGCGCACGCCGATGACCGAGTCGTGCGGTCCGGTCATACCGAGGTCGGTCATGTAGGCCGAGCCACGGGACAGGACCCGCGCATCGGCGGTTTGGACGTGCGTGTGGGTCCCGACCAGCGCCGTGACGCGGCCGTCGAGGTACTGGCCGAGGGCGACCTTCTCGCTGGTCGCCTCGGCGTGAAAGTCCACGAAGATCCGTGGTGTCTGCCGCGCGGCCTCCGCGACGAGATCGTCGACGATCGCGAACGGGCTCGCCGATGCCTCGAGGAAGACGGCACCCTGCAGATTGATGACCGCGGCATCCCCGGCCCGTGTCGGCACGACTACCAGTCCTGAGCCGGGGGCGTTGGGCGCGGGAAGGTTGGCGGGCCGCAGTGCGCGCGGATTGGTCCGCAGCACGTCGTGGTACGCGGTGCGCCGCAGCGTGTGGTTACCGCCGGTCAGGACGTCCGCGCCGGCGGCGAAGAGTTCCTCGGCCTGCCGCGGTGACGTGCCGGTCCCGTCGGCCGCGTTTTCCGGATTGACGATCACCAGGTCGGGCCGGAACTCGGCGATCAGCCCGGGCAGCTCCGCCAACAGGGCGCGAAGCCCGACCCCGCCGACCACATCCCCGACCATGAGGGTGACGAAGACCTCGCTCACGAGGCGTTGGCCACCCGCTGCACCTCGATCGCGACGTGATTGCCGGCGTCGCCCGAGAACTGCGACATGTCCTGGGTCTCCACCGAGCTGAGATCGATCACGTGGCCGATCGGTGTGGTTCCCGCGATCACGCCTTGGCCCACCGAAGGCGGCCGCGTCCCCGGCGGGGCGACCAGGTGCGTCACGCTGACGGCCACGTCCGGCGCGCCCTGGGGTGCGATGACCACCCGGTAGCCCTGGACCTGCCCCTGGACGATGTTGAACGTCACGGCGATGACCTGCCCGTCGACCGGCGAATAGACCACGGTCCCGGCCGCGGCACCGACATCGAGCTCGAGGTCGGGCAGCGCAGAGCCGCTCGAGCCCTCGTCAAAGCGCCGGAGCGGTCCCGTCGGGGTCAGCTCGACGGCGGCGGGGTCGGGAATCGAGCGGAAGACCACCGCGGTGACGGCTTTCGCATTGATCGGAAGCGCGATCGGGACCAGGGGCGCTTGGGCCAGCAGCTCGTGCTGGGGCGCGGCATTTACCGGCAGCGGGCTGCTCGGCGACGTCGATGACGAGGCTGCCGGGGAGGACGTGCCACCGGTGATCCAGAAAAGGACCACAACGATGAGGGCCACTATCACCGCGGAGATCGCCACGGACAGCCCCGCGCGACGGTTGCGCTTGCGGCGCTGGTGGTTTCGCCATGCCCGCTGGGCCGATTGCGGCTGCCCCGATTGCGTCGACATCGCGAGTGACACTACCTCAGCCGCTGTCCGCCCGAACCGGGATGGCCGCTGCGGGAACCGCAGCGGTACCATGGCACGCAGATGGCGATGAACAATCGGACGCCCACACCCCCCTGGGCCATGTTCCTCGTGGCCGTCGCACTCGTCGTCGCCGTGTGGATCATCGGCCAGACGATGGGTCAGGTCCTGGTCGTCTTCCTGTTCTCGGTGATCCTGGCGCTGCTGCTGAACCCGTTGGTGCGCGTGTTGCGGCGCTACCGGATCCCGCGCGGGCTCGCCGTCGCCATCGCATTCATCGGTCTGCTTGCGCTGGTCGTGGGCGTGGTTGCGTTGGTCGTCACGCCGGTCCGGTCACAGATCCAGCAGATCCAGGGCCAGCTGCCGCACTACAACACCGAGGCGACGGTCCAGATCGATCGCCTTCAGAGCTTCCTGCGCAGCCATGGCATCCATGCGAACGTCCGCAAGGGCCTCGTGTCGTTCACCAACGGCCTCGAGAAGCGGGTCTTCCAGGGCACCTCGAACGTGCTGTCGTACAGCCTCGGGGTCTTGAGCGTGATCGTGACCATCGTGATCACCCTCGTGGCGTCGATCTACATGGTGCTGGATGCGCCGCGGATTCTTCGCCTCGCGCGACGGGTGGGCGGCGCGCCGACCGCCGATTTCCTCGTGCGCGCCGAGGACACGCTTATGCGCTACCTGCGGGCGCAGGTGGTCGTGTCGCTGCTGTCGAGTCTGTCCATCGGCTTCGTGCTCTGGCTGCTCGGCGTCACGGGGATCTTCCCCCTCGGGGCGACGTTTGCCGTCACGTTCATGACGCTGGTGTTCCTGCTCGACTTCATCCCCTACCTGGGCCCGGTTCTCGGCGCGATCCCGCCGATCGGGCTGGCGCTGCTGACCTCGGTTACGGCCGCCGTGTGTGTCCTGGTGACGTTCGTCGTCCTCCACGAGACCGTGCGCCGGGTCGTGCCGAAGGCGATGGCGGACGCGGCCGGGGTGCAGCCGCTGGTCGTGATCTTCGGGCTGCTGATCGGCGCACAGCTCGCCGGCGTGATGGGCGTCGTGCTGGCGATACCGATGGTCGTGATCGTCAAGGAGGGGGCGGCGGTCGCCGCGGACCATGCGGTCGCCCGGCGTGAGGCTGCCGCCGCGGCGACGGCGGGGGCGGCGCAGGACCCTGCCCCGGCCACCGGCGACACGTCATGACACGGTCGTGCCCGGGGTGAACGGGCGCACGAGGCGGATCGCCTCGCGGAGCCGGGACCGGTAGTCGTCGCGCGGGATCAGCTCGGTCCCGAAGCGCATCGTGTGGTCCGTGGCCATCTGGATGTCCCACAGGACAAAACCGCGCTCGGCAAGGTGCCGCGCCGTTGCCACAAGGACCGCGTTGCCCGCGTCGTTGGCGGTGTGGAACATGCTCTCGGAGGTAAACAGCCCTCCCAGGGCCACCCCGAACAGGCCGCCGACCAGGCGGTCCCCGTCCCAGGCTTCAACGGTGTGGGCAAACCCCGCGGCCTGCAGGTCCACGTACGCGTCGATCAGGCGCGGGCTCAGCCACGTCCCGTCCGGACGGTCGGCGCAGGCGTCCAGGACACGACGGACGGCGGTGTCGATCCGGATGTCAAAGGACGTGCGCGCGATTCCCCGGGCGACCGACGGCGGGACCCGGAAGCGGCCGATCGGAATCACCGCACGCGGGTCCGACTCGTAGTACGGGATCGGTCCGTCGGCATCGTCGGGGTCGTCCATCGGAAACGCGCCGTACGCGTAGGCGTTCAGGAGTTCGGGCACCGTGGGTCCCGGTGGCCGGGGCGGGATTCCCGCGTTCATCGCGGCCGGCGTGTGTGCGGGCGGTCCATCAGGGTGATCTTGACAGCGGGGCCGGTGGCGAAACGCCGCGGTTGCGATGGGGATACACTCGGGGCTGAGGATGGATCCGACAATCGCCGACAGCCAGGCGGGTTTTCCGATCGTGCGCCCGCGCCGCCTGCGGCGGACCGCGACGCTGCGACGGATGGTGCGCGAGACGCGCATCTCGCCGGATCAGCTGATCCTGCCGATGTTCGCGATCGGCGGCGCAGGCCGCGAGGAGTCGATCGCGTCGATGCCCGGCCATGCGCGCATGTCGCCGGACGTACTCGCCGTCCGTGCTGCGCGGGCCTACGAGGCGGGTGTTCCGGCGGTGCTGTTGTTCGGGGTCACCGACCAGAAGGACGAGGTCGGAAGCCAGAGCTGCAACCCGAGCGGAGAGGTCCAGGAAGCGGTCGCGGCGATCAAACTGCTCGTGCCCGAGATGGTGGTCGTGACCGACGTCTGCCTGTGCGAGTACACCTCCCACGGTCACTGCGGGGTCCTGCGCGACGGCGAGGTGGACAATGACGCCACCCTCGCACTGCTCGGCCGGGCGGCGCTGAGCCACGCGGACGCGGGCGCCGACATCGTCGCTCCGAGCGACATGATGGATGGCCGGGTCGGAGCGATCCGGCACACGCTGGACGCCCATGGCCACGAGGGTGTCGCAATTCTCAGTTACGCGGCCAAATACGCATCGGCCTTCTACGGACCGTTTCGCGACGCTGCCGGGTCGGCGCCGAGCTTCGGTGACCGGCGCGGGTACCAGATGGATCCCGCCAATGGCCGCGAGGCCCTGCGCGAGGTGGCGCTCGACATTGGCGAAGGCGCCGACATGGTGATGGTCAAGCCTGCCGCGGCCTACCTCGACGTCATTGGCGAGGTGCGTCGCACGACGACGCTGCCGGTGGCCGCGTACCACGTCAGCGGCGAATTCTCGATGATCAAGGCGGCGGCCGAGCGCGGTTGGTTAGATGAACGCACCGCCGCGCTCGAGGTGCTGACCGCGATCGCCCGGGCGGGCGCGGATCTGGTCATCACCTACTACGCCGAGGACGCTGCCGGCTGGCTGAAGGAGACCGTGTGACCACGACCGCTGAACGGCGGATCCACCATAAGCCCGACGACGCCGATCGCGAGTTGCTCAACGCGCTCCAAGCGGGGCTTCCGCTGGTGCGGGACCCCTATCGGCAGATCGGCACCGGCATCGGCATGGCCGAGGACGAGGTCCTCTCACGCCTGCGGGTCCTCCGCGCGGCGGGAATCGTGCGCCAGCTGTCGGCCATCTTCGACACGCGAGCGCTCGGCTACGAAAGCAGCCTGGTCGCGGCGAAGTATCCCGAGGATCGCCTGTTCGACGCGGCCGCGATCGTCGGCGGGCACCCGGGCGTCAGCCACAACTACCGGCGCAGCCACGCATTCAACCTCTGGTTCACGCTCGCGGTCGAACCCGGCGCCCGGCTCGGGCTCCAGGAGACCCTGGACATCCTTGCCGAGGCGACCCAGGCCGAGTCGATGCGGATGCTGCCGACCCTCAAGCTCTTCAAGATCAACGTGCAGCTCGACATGACCGGAACCCAGGACGTGTCGGCCAAGAGCGCCCCCACGGCGGCGCCCGTTCGTGGGGACGGCGTGCTACCGACCGACGACGACAAGCGGTTCATCTGCATCCTGCAGCGTGATCTCCCGGCGGAGCCGGCCCCGTTTGACATCTGGGCGGATGAGGCCGGCATCGCCCCGGACGAGCTTCTGGCCCGTGCGCAGACCTTCGTGGACCGGTCCTACATGCGCCGGTTCGCGGCGGTGCTCAACCACCGGCGCGCCGGTTTCGGTGCCAACGGCATGGCGGTGTGGCGCGTCCCGGAGGATCGGCTCGAGGAGATCGGGCCGCAGATGGCATCGTTTCGGGCCGTGTCGCACTGTTACCGCCGACCCACCTACCCCGACTGGCCGTACTCGCTGTTCACCATGGTGCACGCCCGTTCGAAGGAGCTCTGCGAGGACGCCATCGAGGCGATCGGCGCCGAGACCGGGATCGTCGACGCCGCCGATCGCGCCGTGTTGTACTCGACCTACGAATTCAAGAAGATCCGGCTCGTCTACTACACGCCGGACTATCGGGCGTGGGAAGACATCGCCCTCGCGGGCGGGCCCTTCCCGACGTGGGAGCCCGCCGCCGCATGACCCCATCGGATGCGCGGAGCGCAGAGCTCTTCGGTCGTGCGCGCGCGGTCCTTGTCGGCGGTGTCAATTCGCCGGTGCGCGCGATGCGCTCGATCGGTCGGGACCCGCTGTTTGTCGATCGTGCCGAGGGCGCCTACATCTGGGATGCCGACGGGAACCGCTACGTCGACTATCTGGCCAGCTGGGGACCGGCGATCCTCGGGCACACGCCGCCCGCCGTCATCGAGGCGCTGACGGCTGCGCTGCCCCGGGGTACCTCCTACGGGGCTCCGACCGAGCGTGAGGTGCTGTTTGCCGAAGCGGTGCAGGAGGCCGTCCCGACGATCGAGCGCCTGCGCATGACGTCGTCGGGCAGCGAGGCGGTCATGGGCGCCCTTCGGGTCGCGCGCGCCGCCACCGGCCGCGAGCCGATCGTCAAGACCGTCGGCGGCTACCACGGGGCGATCGACGGGCTGCTCGCCGAGGCCGGGAGTGGCGCGACGACACTGGGCGTCCCCACCAGCCCGGGCGTGCCGGCCGGGGCCACCGCGGCGACGCGGTTGGTGCCCTATAACGATCTCCCCGCCGCCGAAGCCGCGCTTGTGGGGGCGGCAGCCATCATCGTGGAGCCGGTCGCCGGCAACATGGGCGTCGTCCTGCCCGAGCCCGGGTACCTCGCCGGTTTGCGCGCGGCCTGTGACCGCACCGGGGCGCTGTTGATCCTCGACGAGGTCATCACGGGATTTCGGATCGCCCGGGGCGGAGCCCAGGAGCGGTTCGGCGTGACCGCCGACATCGCCTGCTACGGCAAGATCATCGGCGGCGGCCTGCCGGTCGGCGCATTCGGCGGCCGCGCGGACGTGATGTCCGTGCTCGCGCCGGAGGGTCCGTGCTACCAGGCCGGGACGCTGTCCGGAAATCCGCTCGCCACGACGGCCGGGCTCACCGTGCTCGCGGCCTTGGCCCGTCCCGGTGTCTACGAGGAGCTCGAGGCCGGTGGCGCGGCGCTCGAGGCGGCGTTCCGCGCCGCCGCCGTTCCGGTCACGATCAACCGCATCGGGTCGATGCTCACGGGCTTCTTCACGGAGGGGCCGGTCAGCGATTACGCGTCGGCGACCTCGTCCGACACGGTGCGCTACGGAGCCTTCGCCCGCGCCCTGCTCGCCCGCGGGGTCTACCCGCCGCCATCCCAGTTCGAGGCGTGGTTCGTCAGCGCCGCCCACACGGCTGCGGACCTGGAGCTGACCGCGTCGGCACTGGCGGAGGCCGCGATCGCGAGTGCCGCATGAGGGCAGACCTGATCGTCGAGCAGGCCCTCGCCGACGGCCTCGGGCCGACCCCCGCCGAGCCGATCCTCGCGCCCGCCGTCTCGCCACCGCTGGAGTTCACTCATGCGCTCGGCCTCGACTTGATCCTCGAGGGTTTTCTGGCCCACCACGGCCGCCCCCGCGATCTCGTGCTGGAGGACCCGTCTGCGCTCGTCTTGGCGGGCGACTACTGCTACGCGGCGGGCCTGGTCCGTGTGGCGCAGGCCAACGATGTGTTCGTGATCGGGGCGCTCGCGCGCCTCGTGGCGCTGTCGTCCGGGCTCGTCGCCACCGGTCGCCGCACCGAGTTGCCCAACGTGTGGCTCGGGACCGCGGCGGCGATCACCCGATCATCCGACCCGCGTGCCCGGGAGCGCTTCGCCGCCGCGATCCGCAGCTCGACCGATGCGGCGGATCCGACCGGCTTCGACCAACTGGCGGCAGAGCTGAAGAATCCGCCCGACCTCGAGAGCGTGTTCGCATGATTCGCGACCTTCGTGACTGGATCGATCGTTTGCGTGACGCGGGTGAACTGATCGACATCACCGCACCGGTCGATCCGTACCTGGAGATCACCGAAATCACGGATCGCGTCTCGAAGCGATTCGGGCCGGCGTTGTTGTTTCACAACGTGATCGGCAGCGAGTTCCCCGTCCTGATCAACCAGTTCGGGAGCGATCGGCGGATGTGCATGTCGCTCGAGGTCGACTCGCTCGACGAGCCCGGGCTGCGGATCCAGGACCTCATGGACCTCCAGCCACCGCAGGGGCTGGTGGCAAAGGTCAAGGCGCTCGGCAAGCTTCGGGAACTGGCCTCGTTCTCGCCGCGGATGGTCAAGTCGGCGCCCTGCCAAGAGATCTGGATGGACGCCCCGGACCTCACCAAGCTCCCGATCCTCACCTGTTGGCCCGACGACGGCGGCCCCTACATCACGTTGCCGCTCGTATTCAGCAAGGACCCGGTGACGGGCATCCGCAACTGCGGCATGTACCGGATCCAGGTGGTCGACGAACGCACCGCGATGATGCACTGGCAGATCCACAAGGACGGGGCGGCACATCTCCGCGACTCGTCCGGCCGCGTCGAGGTCGCCATCGCCGTCGGGACCGATCCTGCGGTGACCTACAGCGCGTCGGCGCCGCTGCCGCCGAACATCGACGAGATGTTGTTCGCCGGATTCCTGCGGGGTGACAACGTCGACATGGTGCCCTGCCGGACCGTCGACGTCGAAGTGCCCGCGAACGCGGAGTTCGTCATCGAGGGCTACGTCGACGCCACCGACATCCGGCCCGAAGGGCCATTCGGCGACCACACCGGCTTCTACACCCCCGTCGACGACTACCCGACGTTGCACATCACCGCCATCTCCCATCGCCGCGATCCCGTCTATGCGACGACGATCGTCGGCCCCCCGCCGATGGAGGATTTCTTTCTCGGCAAGGCCACCGAGCGCATGTTCCTGCCCCTGATCCGGATGACGGTGCCGGACCTGTACGACATGAACCTCCCGCTCGAAGGCGTGTTCCACAACTGCGCGATCGTGTCCGTCAAGAAGCGGTATCCCGGCCATGCCAAGAAGCTGATGAACGCGGTGTGGGGACTCGGGCTGCTGTCGCTGACGCGCTGTGTCGTCGTCGTCGATCACGACGTGGACGTCCACAACATCTCCCAGGTCGCCTTCACGGCGTTCAGCAACGTCGACCCCGCACGCGACCACCTCATGGTCGACGGACCCGTCGATGCGCTCGATCACGCGGCGCCGTACTTCGCCTACGGGTCGAAGATCGGCTTCGACGCCACGCGCAAGTGGGCCGGCGAGGGGCCGGTGCGGCCGTGGCCGGACGCGATCCTGATGACCGATGAGGTTCGCCGCCGTGTCGACGCCCGCTGGGGTGAGTTCGGGATTCCCGGCGCAGACGGCTGATCGGCGCAACGCGGGCGCCCGCAACCGGCCGAATCGCCGAAACTCGGGCCCGATTGCGGGGCAGGCGTCCGACGAACGGATTTCTGACCGATATGATCGCGGTGATCCGAGTGCCGGGGCCGTCCATGCAGGATGTCGGGCGTCCGAACACGAACCACCGACAGGCGGGATGTGGCCCCGGAATCCGGATTCGAGCCCAAGCGCCCCGTACGACGGGACACTTGGCCCGCCAGTTGGGGCATGTCTGGGGTCGGCGGTCTGGTTAGATCCGTAGTCCGGCGCTAGGTCGTCACGAGTATTGCTCGAGGAGGTTGAACCAGGTGGCAGATAGCCAGGGGAACGACGCCCAGAACGGGGCGCCACAAGGCCAGTACGCTGGCCCCAAGGCGATCGACCCCGTTTCGGAGCACTCCCACGACGACGATCCGGACTTCATCACCCGCACGCGATTCCTGAGCGGCGTCGCGGTTGCCGGCGGTGTGGTCCTCACCGCTGCCATCCTGGTCCCGATCGTGGGCTTCGCGGTGACCGACGCGGTCAAGACACCTCCCGACCAGTGGGTCGACATCGGCCCCGTGTCGAACTTCCCCGACGGCCAGGTGACATCGCTCGCCGTGTCCGGTCTGTCTGAGTGGTCGGACGCGCGCGTTTTCGTCCGCAACAAGGGCGGGCAGATGATCGCCATCTGGAATCGCTGCGCCCACCTCGGGTGCCCCGCGGAATACTTCAAGGGTGGCGACAACTACGTCTGCCCGTGCCACGGCGGGGCATACGACTCGCTCGGCCTTGTGACCGCCGGCCCGCCGCCGCGTCCGCTCGACCGCTTCAACCTGCAGGTGGTCAACCAGAGCGGCAAGACCGTCAGCCGCACCGGCACGGTCCACGGCTCGGTGGTGTCCGTCGGCCTCAATCCCAGTGACCGGCTGCTGGTCGGCAGCGCGTTTTCGATCGACGAGAACCAGAAGGCGTACCCACTCCATGACCCGGGCGAGCCTGTGACGGGCTTGATCGGCAACCTCTACCCCTTCTAGGAGGCGCGATGAGCACGAGCAATATCGGGCCGAAGGGGCCAGTGACGAAGAGTGGCGAGGTCGTCGTCGATCACGTCGACCACCGCACCGGCGCCAAGACCGGCATCGGCTGGTTCCTGAACCGCAACATTCCCGGTGAGACCAGCTGGTTCCAGACCCTCGGCTTTGCCGCGATGGCGGTGTTCGGTCTCCAGGCCGTCACCGGCATCGTGCTGGCGATGTACTACAAGCCCGAACCGACGAGGGCCTACGCGAGCATCCAGGACATCACCAACCACGTCACGTGGGGCTGGCTGGTCCGCGGTATGCACAAGTGGGGAGCCAGCGCGATGATCATCCTGGTCTTCCTGCATATGGCCCGCGTATTCATCTTCGGGTCGTACAAGTACCCGCGCGAGCTCACCTGGGTAACCGGCGCACTCTTGCTGATCATGGTCATGTTCATGGGCCTGACCGGGTATCTGCTGGTCTGGGACCAGCGCGCCTACTGGGCGACCGTCGTCGCCATGAATATCACCGCGAGCGCCCCGATCATCGGCCCGTACATCGCGGACATTCTCCGTGCCGGGCCGACGTTCAATGCGAATACGCTCTCGCGCTTCTATGCCATCCATATGCTCGTGATACCAGGCGGGATAGCCACCTTCATCGGCTTGCACCTGTTCCTCGTGAGCAAGCTCGGCATTTCGGAGCCGCCGTGGTCCAAGCGGGCCACGCGCGCCCGTCGCGCCGAGGAGGCCGCCGCCCGCGCCGCGGCACGTGGCCGTCGGCCGGAGGGCCGTCGTGAGGTGTCGGTCGATCCGGCGCCCCAGACTCTGACCGCGGAGGCCGGCCAGTGAACCGCCAAGACCAAGAGGCGTACAAGGCCGACTACGCGCAGGCCAAGAAGGAGGGCAAGCCCTTCTACCCGTACGCGATCTACAAGGACCACGTGGTTGCGGTCATCGTGTTCGCGGGCATCATCGGGATGGCCATCTGGCAGCGCGTGGGGGTTGGCCCTCCGGTGTACTCGGCGACTTCGACCTTCGAGCCGCGTCCGGAGTGGTACTTCTTCTTCCTCTTCCAGATGCTGAAGATCTTCAAGAACCAGAACGCGTTCTTGCCGGTCATCATGGCGACCTTCATCGTCCCGAATATCTTGATGGTGTTGTTGTTGGTGACACCGTTCATCGACCGCCGTGCCGAGCGCCGCATCTCCAAGCGCCCGTTCGCGCTGTCGGTGGCGATCCTGGTGTTCATGGGCATGGCGTGGCTCACGTATCAGGGTGAGACCGGCGCGGCTCCGGTCGGCGGCAGCAGCACGATTACGTTCACCGGAATCACGCCGGGCTCGGCGGCCGCGGCGGGCGAAACCGTTTTCATGGAAAACGGTTGTACGAGTTGCCATATGGTCAAGGGTGTCGGCGGGCAGGTCGGCCCGAACCTCACCGCCGTCGGTACCAAGACGTTCTCGGCCACCTACGGCGGAAAGCTTCCCGTCCCGGTCCCGGGCGTGAAGGGTCCGACGTACACCGGGACGGGTTGGTACGTGCTCCACACCCAGTGCCCTACCTGCGCCAAGCCCGGTTCCGCCATGCCGGCGTTCGCCAGCCTGACGCCGACCGAGTACGCGAACCTTGCGACATTCCTCAACGGACTGGGAACGACCTATAAGTAGGCCCCGCCCGGTGAGCACGTCCAGCGATGAGGCCCGGATCACTCCGGGCCTCACGTGTTTTCAGGCAGACCGTCGCGGTGCGGCACCCGCGTCCCCGGCGCCGGTCGGGGGCTAGCATTGGCAGCAGTGACGCGGATATTTCTCGGAGTGACCGGCGCCAGCGGTGCCGCGTATGCCGCGACGGCGCTGCGGGCCCTGACCGATGCCGGCTGCGAGGTCGGCCTCTGCGTCAGCCGGTCCGGTGCCCACGTGATCAGTCACGAGCTGCTGCGGGCCGGACGCGAGGCGCCCGCGGACCCGGACGCCGTGGTTCGCGAGTTCGTCGTGCGCTCGGGTGCCGCGCACGGTCAGGTCACGGTGCTCGGTCTCGATGATCTGACGGCGCCGTTTGCATCGGGGTCGTCCCTGGCGCCGGCCGCGTTGATCTGCCCGTGCTCCGGGTCGACGCTGGCGTCGATTGCGCATGGGACCGGCCGCAATCTGATCCAGCGCTGCGCGGACGTCATGCTCAAGGAGCGGCGGACCCTGGTGCTCATGACCCGCGAAACCCCGCTGTCGCTCATCCATATCGAGAACATGGCGGCAGTGACCCGGGCCGGAGCCATCGTGATGCCCGCGTCGCCAGGCTTCTACAACCATCCGACCGGCGTCGACGATCTCGTCGATTTCATGGTCGGGAAGGCGCTCGACCACCTTGGTGTGCCGCATGGATTGCTGGCGCGCTGGGGCGAGGGTGGCACGATGATGCCGCCGGAGGATCCGACGAAGGGGATGCAGTGAGCGAGTCCGTGCCGAGCGACGCGACGGCGGGGCGCCTGCCAGCGCCCGAGGTCCAGGCGATGTTCGACCGCATCGCACCGCGCTATGACCTGCTCAACCGCGTCATGACCGCGGGGCTCGACCGGAGATGGCGCGAGGCTGCCGCTGCCGCCGCCGATGTTGCCGCGGGCGAGTCCGCGCTCGACGTCTGCACGGGGACGGGCGATCTGGCATTCGCGCTCGCCCGACGCGTGACTCCTGCGGGTCGGGTGGTCGGTGCCGACTTCGCCGACAACATGCTCGACCAGGCCCGCGCCAAGGCCGAGGCACGTGGCGTGGCGGTCGAGTTCGTCCAGGCCGACGCGCTGGCGTTGCCGTTCGATGACGACAGCTTTGACGGCGCCACCGTCGCCTTCGGCATCCGTAACGTCAGCGATCTGGGCACGGGCATCGCCGAAATGGCGCGGGTCGTACGTCCCGGCGGTCGCGTCGTGATCCTCGAAATCACGACGCCTCGCCACCTGCGTCGCTTCTATCGGCTGTGGTTCGATCGGGCGGTTCCGCTGCTCGGGAAGGTGCTCGGGCGCGACGGGGACGCCTACGGCTATCTGCCGGCGTCGGTCAGGCGGTTTCCCGAACCGCCGGCGCTGGCCGCGGAGATGTCGCGTGCGGGTCTTGACGACATCCGCTGGCAGTTGTTCGCCGGGGGCATCGTCGCACTCCACTATGGAAGAGTACGGCCGTGAGCGCGACGGCGCAGCCGACAGCACAGCTGGTCACACCGGACCTTAGAGCCGCCCTCCGGGCCGCCGAACTGCGGTTGGCGGCGATCGTCGGAGACGGCCTCGAGGCCGTGGCCGTGCCGGGGGGCTCGACGCTCGCCGCAGGCGGCAAGCGGCTGCGCCCGCTGCTCGTGTTTGCGTGCGCCGGCGGCGCCATCGGTGAAACCGTCGTGCGGGCAGCAGCAGCCGTCGAGCTCGTCCATATGGCGACGCTCGTCCACGATGATCTCCTCGACGGGGCGACGATGCGCCGCGGGCGGGAGACGGTTGCGTCCGCCAACGGCTCCGAGACCGCCGTCCAGGTCGGCGACTACCTGTTCGCCCAAGCGTTCGCGGAGCTCGCGGGCGGCGGCCGCCCGGATGCGATCGAGGTGCTGGCCGAGTCCGCGCTGGACCTCTCGCGGGGCGAGCTCGCCCAGGGGCGGGCGGCATTTGACGTGACCCTCAGCGAGGCCGCCTACCTGGACAGGGTGCGGCGGAAGACGGCATCGCTGTTTGCGGCCGCCTGCCGTCTCGGGGCGATGTTGGCCGGCTCCCCGCTGCCGGCCCAGCTGAACATCGCGGCCTTCGGTGACGCGGTGGGCATGGCGTTCCAGATCTTCGACGACATCCTCGACATCACCGGGGATCCGGTCGACACGGGCAAGCGTCGTGGTGCGGATTTGCGCGACGGTACGGTGACGTTGCCGATGATCTATGCGATTGAGGCCGAGCCGGAGCTCGCCGGCGTGATCGCCGCGGTCGACACCGACGACGAGATCGAGGCGCTCTGCGACCGCCTGGTCGGGCACAGCGGCGTCGCGCGTTCCCGGGAGCGCGCCCTCGCATACGTCGCCGAGGCGCGCGCCGTGCTGGAGGGTCCCGTCGACGGTGCCGACATTCGCGCGCTGACGCTTGTCGCCGACGGTGTCGTGGACCGGTACGCATGACGCGGGACGAGCTGGTCGCATTGCTCGAGACGCCCGACCCCTTGCGCGCCGCCGAATTGGCCGGCGTCGCCCCGGGGGGTGCCGTGACGTACTCGCGGGCTCCCGGACCCGCGTCGTGGTTTCGCGACGGCGCCACCGAGCAGCCGATCTCCGCGCACCGCGCGGCGCACGAGGCGGGCACGCCGAGCGAGGCGATCGTCCGCTATGGCGCGGGCGTGCCCGCGGCACACACGGTCGATCGCCTGATCGGACTGGCGGAGCTGGCGGCCGAGACCGGATCTGTTGCGGGCCGTGACCCCGGCGCCGGCGGAGGGCAACGCCAACCGCCCCGGGTCGTGGGGCGTCGAGGATCTCGTCGTGATCGGGATCGCCCGCCACCTCCTTCCGGCAGCAACCCAGATCCGGCCGGATTGGGTGCACCTGGGTGCCGCGGCATCGCAGATCGCGGTCGCGTTCGGCGCCAACGACTGGCAGCTCCCGGACGACGACGCGACCGACGTCGAGTGGCTGATCGGGGCGGTGGGATACCGGGCGGTGCCGCGATGACGACCGCTCCCCCGCCCACGCTGCGGGTGGGTCGCATCTCGGCCTTGAACATGTATCCGCTCTATCACCACCTCGAGCGCGCCGGAGGACCGCAGTTCGAACTTCACGGACGGACTCCCGACGACCCTCAACCGGGCCGTCACCCGGGGGGAGCTGGACGTCTCGGCAATGTCGTCGATCGCGTTCGCCCGGCACGCCGACGACCTGGAGCTCGTGCCGGTCGCCTGCATTTCCGCAGACGGCGCGGTCGATTCGATCCTCGTGTTCTCGACCACGCCCTTCGAGGAGATCCGGTCGGTGGCGGTCACGCCGCACAGCGCGACGTCGGTCGCACTGCTGCGCGTGCTGCTCGGCCCGGAGCCGACGTTCCGGGTACTCAGCTCCGCCCCCCGCGATGCACTGGCGGCGCACGACGCCGTGCTGCTGATCGCCGACGAGGCGCTGGCCGGCGGCCGTGACCCGTTCGCCCCGTACGTGTTCGATCTCGGGGCGTTGTGGCGGGCCCGTACCGGGTTGCCGATGGTGTTTGCGGTATGGGCGGCCCGGGCGGATCTCGCGCTGCCGCAGCGGGAGGTCCTCAGCCAGTTGCAGACGCTGTTGATCGAAGCCCAGGAGCTGTTTGCGCGCGATCCGGAGCCCGTCGTACGGGCCGCCGCCGCGCGATTTCCGTTTCCGGAGGACTTCATCGCCGCGTACTTCCGCAGACTGGGGTACGGTTTCGGGGCGGCAGAGCGTGCGGGTCTCGGTGAGTTTCTGCGCCTCGCCCGGGAAGCGGGCCAGTTGGAACAGATTCCCGAACTGCTCGCGGCCTGACCCGCGATCGCGATCCACGAGAAGGACGCCTACGTCACGATGACCACTGTTGCTCCGGACAACGATGTCGCAACCGCGATCGAGCGTGCCCTGTCGGGTGAGCGCCTGACCGATGAGGACGCGCTGGCGCTGCTGCGGAGCGGCGATCTGGTGCGGGTCGGCGCGGCCGCCAACGCACTGCGGGCGCGGGTGACCGATCCGGATCAGGTGACGTTCATCATCGACCGCAACGTCAACTACACGAACTTCTGCGTCACCGACTGCGATTTCTGCGCGTTCTATCGCCTTCCGCGCGACCCCGAGGGCTACGTGCTGCCGAAGTCGGTCATCTTCCGCAAGATCGAGGAGACCCTCGCACTCGGCGGGACGGCGTTGCTCTTGCAGGGCGGACATCACCCGGGCCTGCGGATCGACTACTACGAGGACCTGTTTCGGTCCATCAAGGCGCGGTACCCGATCCACCTGCACGCGCTCTCGCCCTCCGAGGTGCTCCACATCGGGCGCTACTCCAAGCTGTCGCTCGAGGAGACGATCAGCAGGCTGCGCGCCGCGGGGCTCGATTCGATTCCCGGCGGCGGCGCCGAGATCCTGGTCGATCGCGTCCGGGAGATCATCGCCCCGCGCAAGACGACGACCGCCGAATGGCTCGGGGTGATGCGCGAGGCGCACCGTCAGGGCCTGTCGACGTCCGCGACGATGATGTACGGCACCGTCGACACGCTCGAGGATCGCGTGGAACACCTGCGACGCCTGCGTGAGCTGCAGGACGAGCAGCCCGGTTTCCGGGCATTTGTCTGCTGGAGCTATCAGTCCGGGGGTGGGTCGCGCCGCGGCGACGACCACAAGCACACGACCGCCGCCGATTACCTGATGATGGTCGCCGTCAGCCGCCTCTACCTGGACAACTTCGATCACCTGCAGTCGTCGTGGGTGACCCAGGGGCTGCGGGTCGGGCAGCTCGCGCTCGAGTTCGGCTGCGACGACATGGGCTCGATCATGATCGAGGAGAATGTGGTCCGCGCCGCGGGAACGGCATTCCGACTTGATACCGAACGAATGGTGTCGGCGATCGGCGCCACCGGGCGGATCGCCGTTCAGCGGGATACGGCCTACCGCGTCGTCAAGCGGTTCGCGGCCTAGCCGAAGCGCCGGACTCGACCGGAAGGCCCTCGTTCGTCCACCCGACGATCCCGCCGTCGAGGTTGGCGATCTCGCCGTGGTTGCCGAGACCTTCGAGCCACAGCGCGACCTGGGCCGAGCGCGAGCCCGAATGGCACATGATGATCAGCGGCCCGTCGGGCAGTTCGTCGACACGCTCCTGGATCTCGCTCATCGGGATCAGGGCGATCCCGGGAACGTGGGCCTGGACGTGTTCGCCGGTTTCACGCACGTCGATGATGGTGGCCTCGCCGGCCTGCCAGGCCTCATAGGACTCGGTGGGGCTGAGCTCGTACACGCCGACGATTCTATTGATGCGGGCGCGCGGCGCGCCCGCACCGACGATCAGAAGTCGATCGGTTGGATCAGGTCCTGCTCGAGCGCGGCAATGAGGCGCTCGACGTCGTCGCTCATGTTGGCGTAGGCCCAGGTCCGGAGCTCGGTCAGCAGCACCTCGGTGCCGAGTTCGACCGCATCGTCGAAGGGCTCGATCTCGTCGTGGCCGTAGTTCCCGGCATGGAGCCACTCGCAGTTGGGGCAGCGACGATCGACCTGCCAGTTGCCGTCGGCCGTCTCCTGCCAGGCCATCGGGTACACCAGGTCGGATCCGCACGCGGGGCAGCAGTGCAGCGGGAGGGCGGTTTCGGCGGCCTCGGGTGCCGCTGCGGACGCGTCCTGCGCACCCTGCTCGTCGGGATCGATGAGATAGATGATCTCGATCGACTGTCCGCTCGGCAGGGAGATCTTCTTGGTGTGGTAGTCGTGCATCGCTCGCGTCCTTGGGATGACGGGGTGCCGTCGGCGGGTGCTCGGCGCGGTCCTGCGGCCGGCACTCTGGATATCGGCGGATGCGAGCACGACTTGAGTCGCGCAGGTCGGAATTTTGGCGATATTGCCGCCGTCGCCGCGCGGGCGGCGCGGGCGCGGTCGGTCAGACTGCGACGGCCCCGTATTCGGCAACGCGATCGGCCTCGAACGAGGACCTGACCAGCGGGCCTGCCTCCACGTGAGCGAGGCCGATCGCCTGGCCGCGCGCGGCCAGTGCCGGGTATTCGGCGGGTGCATAGAAGCGGCGTACGGCGAGATGGTCGGGGGTCGGCCGCAGGTATTGGCCGACCGTCACCAGCTCGCAGCCGACCGCGACGAGATCCGAGAAGACGGACGTGAGCTCGGGAAGGCGTTCGCCGAGGCCCACCATCAGGCCCGTCTTGGTCCGCAGACCTGCGGCCACGGAGTGGGCCAGGAGCTCCAGCGTCCGCTCGTAGCGCGCACCGGGCCGCACCAGCGAATACAGCCGCGGCACCGTCTCGGTGTTGTGGTTGAGCACATCGGGGGCGGCATCGATGACGATGTCGAGCGCGTCCCGCGATCCGCGCAGATCGGGAATCAGGACCTCGACCTTGATGCCGGGATTGCGCTCCCGCAGGGCCCGAATGGTTGCGGCGAAATGGGCGGCACCGCCGTCGGCGAGGTCGTCGCGGGCGACCGCGGTGACGACGACGAAGCGCAGGCCCATCCGGGCGGCGGCTTCGGCGACGTGCTCGGGTTCGTCAGGATCCGGCGGACCGACCGGGCGCGCCGTGGCGATGTTGCAGAAGCGGCAGCCCCGGGTGCAGTTGCTCCCGGCGATCATGAAGGTGGCGGTCAGGCGCGACCAGCAGCGGCCGATGTTGGGGCACGCGGCCTCTTCGCAGACGGTGGCGAGGCCCTTGGAGCGCATCAGCGCCTTGGTCTCGACGTATCCACCCGAGAGCGGGTTCTTGGCGATCACCCAGCGGGGCAACCGCTTGGCGTGGATGAGCTGTGTCAGCTCCGGCACGGTCACGTCGACCAGTTCGAGCCTGTCGGGCGGGGTCTCGCCGAGCACGAGGTCTCCGGCGACCACGTCCGGGAGCCGGCCGACGCGGTGGGCGTCGCGGATCGCGGACTCCAGCTCGGTGTCCACTTCTCCATCGATGCGAAACCCACGTTCGAAGTCCACGGATCTGAGGGTAGCGGATGGGCCGTTCCGGTGGGTACGCTCAAGCGCGCATGGTTCTCTCCGACCGCACCATCCGTGAATACCTCGAGGCGGGGCGCCTTGAGATCGACCCCTACGATCCTGCGCTGGTGCAGCCGTCGTCGGTCGACGTCCGTGTGTCATCCGAGTTTCGGGTGTTCCACAACAATCGCCAGCCGTATATCGACGTGCGGCGACCGCTCGCGGACCTGACCGACGTCGTGACCATGGCCGGCGATGAGCCGTTCATCTTGCATCCGGGGGAATTCGTGCTGGGGTCGACCCTCGAGCGGGTCGCCATCCCGGACGACCTGGTGGCCCGGCTGGAAGGCAAGTCGAGCCTCGGTCGCCTCGGTCTGCTGATCCACTCGACCGCCGGCTACATCGACCCGGGCTGGGACGGCCAGATCACCCTCGAGCTGTCGAACGTCGCCCGCCTGCCGATCACGATCTATCCGGGCATGCCGATCGGTCAGATCTCGTTTCTGACGCTGACCACGCCGGTCGACCAGCCCTACCGCGGCAAGTACCTCGGCCAGTCCGGGCCGACGGCGTCGGAGTACCACAAGAACTTCCCCGATCAGGGGTAGTTCGAACGGCGGCCCGCCGGCCGCAACAGCGCGTTGGCGATCATCCCGCCCGCAAGCATCGCGCCCAGGCCGATGGCCGTGACGATGCCCCACGTGCGCAGCCCTCCCGGCGCAAGGGCCGGTGTGTGGCTCCGTCCCGTGACCCCGTGCACCAGGTTCGCTGCAAGTACGAACACCACATAGAAGGCGTTGGCGGCGATCCAGGCGGCAAAGGCGTTCAGGACGCGGTGCCGGATCGCCCGCATGCCCGTCAGAAAGCCGGCCACGATCCCCACGACAACCACGATCCCGATTCGGATCATCAGCTCGCGCGGGCCGGCGACCACAAGGCCGATGCCGCCGACCAGACCGCCCCAGGCCGCCGCGATCGGATCGATGCGGCGGGGGCGATTCGTGAGCTGGAGAGCGGTCACAGCGGTCATGCTACCCTGAGTCCGTCTCCTGCCCGGCCCATGGGCATTCGCATACCAACGAGGCACTGTTGGACATCCAGCCTTGGCACCTGATCGTGCTGCTCATCATCGTGCTTGCTGCTCTTCGGCGCGAAGCGCCTGCCTGAAGTCGGACGGAGCCTCGGCAGCAGCGCACGCGAGTTCAAGAAGGGCATCTCCGGCGACGAGGCCCCGCCGCCGGCCGAGTCTGCCCAGCCCGCACCGCACCAGCGCCTGCCCGAAGTCGGGCGGACCCTCGGAGACAGCGCACGCGAGTTCAAGAAGGGCCTCACCGGCGATGAGACCCCGCCCACCGGCGAGTCGGCGGACGCCGCGCCGAAGCCGTCGGACACACACGACGTCGAGCAGCACTAGCGCACTTCTCGCCGCCGATTGGATCGTCCACGGCGACGGTCTGGTCACCCGCCAAGGCGCCGTCCTGGTCGATGCGGGGACGATTCGTGCCGTTGGCCCGCAGGATGCGCTGCGACGCGCCCATCCCGGCGTCGAGGCCGTCGATCTCGGTGTCGTCCATCCTTGCCCCGGGCTTCGTCGACACGCACTGCCATCTCGAGTGGGCGCTGGCCGGGGGACTTGCACCCGGAGGCGAGTTCGGACGCTGGCTCGGCGCCTTCCTCGCGGCGATTGCGGTCGCCGAACCCGACTTCACGCTGGTCGCGGCGGATGTCGGGGCGCTGACCGCGCTGAGGGCCGGAACGACGACGCTCTGCGACTCGGGGCCGACCGGCGCCGGCGCAGGGGCCATGCGCCGGGTGGGCCTGACGGGGATGTCCTGCGTCGAAGCGTTCGGCGCCGGCGGGCCGGAGACGGCCGACGCGGCGGTGGCACGCCTTCGCACGTCATACGCCCGGGTCCCGGACGAGGGCGACGGGATTGCGATCGGGATCGCACCACACGCCCCCTATACGGTCGGCCCCGCGCTGTGGGAACGGCTGTACACCGCTGCGGAGTTCGCAGCGGTCCCGTGGACGACCCACTTCGCCGAGTCGCCCGCCGAACTCGTGGCGATCACGACCGGCGGGGGCACCATCGCCGAGGCGTTTGCGGCGCGGTTCGGCAGCCCGGCCCGGTGGCCCGGAGCGGCAGGCGAGGGCGTCGTGGCGCGCGTTGCCCGGAGCGGCGGCCTGCGAGCGGGCACGATCGCCGCCCATTGCGTCCAGCTGACTCCGGACGAGCCCCGGATCCTGGCCGATCACGGGGTGGCGGTGGCCCATTGCCCGATCTCCAACGCGAATCTGGGCTGTGGCGTTGCTCCGCTCGAGGTGCTCTGGGACGCCGGGGTCCGGGTCGGTCTCGGTACGGACAGCCCTGCGAGCGCGGGAAGCTACGACCTCCGGGCCGAGGCGCGTGCGTGTGGCCTGGTGCATCGGGCCGCCGGAGCACAAATCCGGCCGCAGGACCTCGTGCGCCTGATGACGCTCGGCGGCGCCGAGGCCCTCGGTCGGGAGCATGAGATCGGCACCCTGGAGCCCGGGAAAGCGTGCCGACATCGTCGCCGTCGACGTCCCGGCGGCAATCGCCGGGGCGGACCCGCACATCGCGTTGCTCGATCCCGGGGCCCGGATCACGGGGGTGTGGACCGCCGGCGTGCGGCGGTTCGGCGATGGGGCCGTGGCGGGCGTCGACGAGGCGGCGATTTCCGCCCGTGCCCGCAAGGCACGGGCCAGCGTCTGTTAGCGTGCCTGCCCATGTTCTTTGACGACATCGACCACCCCCGTCGCGTGCGCGTCATGGCCGCCGTCACGGCGGTCCTGTTCGTGATCGGGATGGTCGTGCTCGTCGTCGTCGCGGCCTGGGGTACGCCCTAACCCGGCTCCAGGACGCCGGCGACGGACGCCGGCCGACCGAGACGGCGCGATGGCGGCCGGCCCCGAGCGGTGTGTTAGCGTGGGCGCCAGTGCTTCTGGACCAAAAGCGCACCAAGCGCTGGGCGCGGATTCTCGCGATCTTCACGTCACTCGCGTTCGTGGGTGGGGGCATCGTGCTGATCCTCGTCTCGGCGTTCGGTAGCCCGTCGTCATCGAGCAGCCAGCTCATCAGCGACGCGAAATCGGCCGTTACCGCGAGCCCGAACAGCGTTCAGGCCTGGGACGATCTGGCGACCGCATACCAGGCCGCCAACAAGAACACGGACGCGATTACGGCGGCCATGCACGCCGCCAAGCTCGATCCGTCGGACAAGACATCCGCCCTCACGCTTGCTCAGCTCTATACGACGACAGGGCAGCCGGCGGCGGCGATTGCTGCCGTCGAGGCCTATACCAAGCGTGTGCCGAGCGACCCGGACGGCTGGGCTCAGCTCGGGCAGTTGGCCGACAACTCCGGCAACGCGGCGCTCGCCTATTCGGCGTACCAGCGCTATCTGACGGTGGCCCCGCCCGGGGCGACGCCGACCGCGGTCCGCGGGCATCTTCCCGTGCTCGCGAAGGTCCGCGCAGCGCAGGCGGTCACGACGGCGCAGCCCAAGAACGCGGCCGCGTGGGACGCCCTCACGGCGGCGTATCTGGCCGAGCAGAATCTCAGCGGCGCACTGACGGCGGCGGTCAGGGCGACGACCCTGGCCCCGCACAACGCCGCCTACATGAGTCGCATGGCCTCGATTTATACGAGTGCCGGCCAGGCCGCGGCAGCGGCGCAGCTGGCGTTGGGATTCACGACCCGGAACCCGAAGAACGCCGACGGCTTCTACGATCTCGGGCGGCTCTCGCAGGCGGCGGCCAACAAGAAGCAGGCGATCGCCGCCTACAAGAAGTACCTCGTGTTGGCGTCGAACGGTCCGCATGCGGCGGCAGCGAAGGCGCAGCTGAAGAAGCTCGGGGCGAGCTAGGCCGACACCGCCTGAATCGCGTTGTCGGATTGGTAGGATGTCCGCCCTCGGGCCGTTAGCTCAGCTGGTAGAGCAGGGGACTCTTAATCCCAAGGTCGTAGGTTCGATCCCTACACGGCCCATTTTCGAGATCGCTTGAGCCAAGAGTGATCTCACCACACCCAAGCGAGAGCCCGATTCGCTCCGGGCCCAGTGTGGGGCAATGTAGGAACAGCAGGCGCGCCGCCGCCCCCGGCGTCCAGCTGGCACCGTCTCGTCGATTCCCCGTCGACGGCGCTCCCATGCGGTCCTGAGGAGGTCGTCCGCGCCGCGAGAGGGAACAGGGGACTACCCGGCCGGTGGCTGCGTTTCCCGCAAGACCTCGGCGAGCACGTGGGCGTTGTTGTGCAGTTGGTCTCGGGCCGCGTAGACAAGCGTGAGCGGGCCCTCGACCGCCCGCTCGCGAAGGCGCTCGACAGCTGCGTCGTGCGCGGCGAGCTCGCTGCGGTACCGCGCCCGGAATTCAGCGAATCGTGCAGGGTCGTGGGCGAACCACCGGCGCAGCGGCGCCGAGGGTGCCAGGTCTTTGGCCCACTCGTCAAGCGCCGCCGTGGCGCGGCTGACCCCACGCGGCCACAGGGCGTCGACGAGCACCCGCCACCCGTCGTCGGGGGCGGGTGCCTCGTAGACGCGCTTGAGTCGGAGATCCATGCCGTCCACCGCTCGGTTTCTCTGCCAGATCATTCTGGCCGGTGGGAGCGGTAGGTGCCCGAACTGTCGGCACCCGGTGTCGAGGCCGCTCCGCACGGTGTCGCGGCGATCGCCCGCACCGCGCAGTGTCCCTCGAGGGGATGGGCGGCCGAACCTCAGCGGTTGGGTTCAGATTCCAGGACGAACTCCTGCCGACCACGACCCGCCGCTTCCGCGATCCGCTGGTCGGTCACGGATCGACTCGCAGTCGGCTGGCGGCCGAGGGTGAGCAGGGTCGCGCCGGCGCATACGGCTGCACCGGCCATGAAGATCCAGCCGGAGCGCAGTCCGTCGAGCATCGACGGATTCGATCCGAGGATGGCGACCAGGGCGGCAACACCGGCGACACCGCCGATCTGCCGCGCCATGTTGAAGATCGCGCTGCCCGTGGCTGCGCGAGATGCGGGCAAGTCCGACACCGCTGCGCCGGCGAGCACGGGGAACGTCAATGCAACGCCGATGCCGACCATAACCATCGGCCAGAGCATCTCGCCAAGGTAATCGGGCGAAGCGTCTGCGGTCGCCGCCCACCATCCACACGCTGCAGCGAACAGCAGGACGCCCGGAATCGCGACGGTGCGTGGTCCAAGGCGACCGGCAACAGCTCCCGCGGGCCAGGAGAAGATGGCGACCATCAGCGGACCGGGCGCGATGGCAACGCCGGCCTGCACCACCGAGTAGTGCCAGACCTCGGTGAAGAACAAGACGCTCGCGAGGAGGAGCGGGAAGAACCCCATCGAGAACATGAAGACGCTGATGTTGGCGGTGCGTGTCGCCCGAACGCGCAGGAGTGCCAGCTCGATGACGGGGGCGGGGTGCCGAGCCGATCGCGCCACGAAGATGACCATCGCGGCCGCCGCCACGACGACCGTTGCCACGAATTGAGTGCTGGTCCAGCCCCAACTCCCGCCCTTGACGATGCCAAGGGCAAGCGCGCCGACGCCCAGGCACATCAGGAGCGCGCCGAGTACGTCTGGCCGCGGTCCCGGGGCCGAATCCCGCGACTCACGCAGGATGAGCAGTCCGGCGACGAGGGTCACGCCACCGATCGGAAGATTCACCAGGAATACCCACCGCCAACTGACGGCGACCAGGAGCCCGCCGATGACCGGCCCCAACGTCGCGGCCATTGCGGCCCCCGCTGTCCACACTCCGATTGCCGCCCGCCGACGATCGGGTGCGAATTCGGGCAACAACAGGGCGAGCGATGTCGGAATCATGACCGCTGCGCCAGCCGCCTGGAGCACTCGGGCGGCGACGAGTGCTGTGACATCCGGGGCGGCCGCGCATAGCACCGAGCCCAGCAGAAAGACGCCCATACCCCACAGAAACATCCGCTTGCGCCCGAGGCGGTCAGCGAATCGTCCGGCGGGGACAAGCAACGCGGCAAACACGATCGCGTAGCCGTTGAGCACCCAGGACAGACCGGAGACGCCCACGTCGGGAAAGTCGGCGTGGATCGCAGGGAACGCGATATTCACGATGAACAGATCGAGATTTGCGAGGAAGGCGCCTGCGGTGACGACGATGAGTACTTGCCAGTGACGGGCCATTGAATCCGTCCTAAGTTGGATATTCCAACGAACTCATGAGCCACTGTAGGCAAGTAAGTTGGAAAATACAACTCACTGCTTGATATCCTGCTCGACATGGCCAACGAACCGCGTGTGTGCTCGGTAGCGCGAACCCTCGACGTCGTCGGCGAGCGTTGGGCGCTGCTTGTGGTCCGGGAGGCCTTCCTCGGGAGCCACCGCTTCGACGAGATTCAGCGGAACACCGGAGCGCCACGGGACATCCTCGCCGCCCGGCTCAAGAAGCTCGTCGACCAGGGGATCATGGAGCGGAGGCCCTATCAGGACCGACCCCCGCGCTTCGAGTACCACCTGACCGCCGCCGGCGAGGATCTCTATCCGGTCATTACCGCGCTGCGGCAGTGGGGTGATCGGCACGTGAACTTGCCCGGGACTCCTCCGCCGACGTTCGAGCACGCCTGCGGGGGTGCCGACCCGGGTCTCTTCGTCTGTCCGGACTGCCGAGAGCCCGTTGCACCGGGCTCCTATCGGCGCCGACCCGCGCCGGCATCGGGCTGAGACCACTCTCCGCGCGGTCGGGCTCGTGTGCCCGGATCAGCGACCTCGTGGCACGTCCGGTGGCCAGACCGGCGAGCTGATGACCCCTGGGTGCGCCTTCTCAAACAGTTGCGCCAGGCGATCCAGCTCGCGCGGCGTGAGACGCCCAAGGTATGTCTCGCGTACTGCCTCGTGATGATGGACCTGTGCCCGACGCAGCGTCTCGAGGCCGGCTCGGGTGAGCGCAGCGAGCGATCCCCGCCCGTCGCTCGGGTCGGGTTCGCGGTTCACGAGCCCGCGGTCTTCAAGCCCCGCGACGACCCGCGTGATGCCGCTCGGACTGAGGTGTCGTTGGAGGCCGAGGTCCGACATCCGGAGGCGCATGTCCGGGGCGCCGACGAGGGTGATGAGCACGCCGTAGTCGGCGAGGGTGATTTCCCCCGCCGCGCGAAGCCGTCTGTCGATCTCCCGCATCGCGGTCTGTCGGAGCCGGATAAGCCCCCGCCACGCCCGGAATTCCGCCGGCGAGAACGCGTCGGCTTCGGGAAGCTCGTCGACCCAGCCGTCAGAATCGCGCGAAGTACTTGACAATGTGAAGTAAAACTCCAATAGTTTACTTGCAGGTGTGAAGTATATTACTTGCTGATGCAACCAACCTGCCGGGTCACGCCGGTTTCCCCCAAATGAAAGGTCCACCATGGCCACGCTGATCGTTGACCACGAAGTCGCCGACTACGGAACCTGGCGCGAGGTGTACGACTCGGTCGACGGCGCCCGCACCAACGGCGGAGTGACATTCCACCGTGTTTTGCAGGATGCCAACAACCCCAATCACGTGGTCGTCGAGCATGTCTTTGCCGATGCGGCGACCGCTGCGGCATTCCTGGAAAACACCGAGCTCCGAGAGGCCATGGGACGGGGCGGCGTCGTGCCGAGCTCGGTCCGGGCGCTTGTGCTCGAGGAGACCGACTGACGGTCGGCACTGTGTAGGGACGCCTTCGCGCGGTGCTCTCGCGCGCGGGCGTCCGCACCGTGTTGACGACCGGTCGGACGGCCGATGGACCCCACCCGGGGCGTCGCCGCGCCTCTGGGCGCGCTTCGGCCCGGAGCAAATCGGACTGACGGTGTCTCCGGCAGCGCTGACGCTGTCGCGGCCCCGTGGCGCGACCCCCCGCTACGAGAGGATTCGGCATGAGCGAGCACCCCACGCCCGAGCACATCATGCAAATCGGGCTTGGATTCTGGGCGTCAAAGACCCTACTGAGCGCTGTCGAGATGGGCGTCTTCACCGAACTCGCCCGGCATCCGGAGAACCTGGACGACCTGCGCGACCGCCTTGGCCTTCACGATCGATCTGCTCGGGACTTCCTGGATGCCTTGGTCGCACTCGGCTTTCTCGAGCGGCGCGACGGTCTGTATCGCAACACGCCGGCGACAGACCTCTTCCTGGACCGTGGCAAGCCGTCCTACGTGGGCGGGATCCTCGAGATGGCCAACCATCGCCTCTACGGCTTCTGGGGTGACCTCACCGAAGCGGTCCGCACCGGTCGGGCGCAGAACGAGACGAAGTCGGGCGGGACGCCGCTCTTCGAGACCGTGTACGCGGATCCCGCCCGCCTGAAAGAGTTCCTGATCGCGATGACCGGTCTCAGTCATCCGGCCAACACGGCCATCGCCGAGCGGTTTCCGTGGCGCGACTACCGGACCGTCCTCGACGTCGGCACGGCCCAAGGCGATCTCGCCGTGCAGATCGTCGCCGCCTCTCCGCATATGACGGGCGTCGGGTTCGACCTCCCCGAGGTCGCTCCGATCTTCGAGGACTATGTCGCGGCGACGGGACTGGCCGATCGCGTGACCTTCCACCCGGGCGACTTCTTCGTCGACGCGCTGCCGTCGGCGGATGTGATCACGATGGGCCACGTGCTCCACGACTGGGACCTGGAGACCAAGCGGGCCCTCATCGCCAAGGCGTACGAGGCGCTCCCCGAGGGGGGCGCGCTGATCGTGTACGAGGCGATGATCGACGACGATCGCTCCGAGAACGCGTTCGGCCTCCTGATGAGCCTCAATATGCTGATCGAGTCCGAGGGTGGGTTCGACTACACGTGCGCGGACTGCCAGGAGTGGCTCATGGACGCGGGTTTCCGCGTGACGCGGGCTGAGCACCTCGTCGGGCCCGACTCGATGGTCGTCGGCATCAAGTAGGTGCGCGCCCCCGGCCCCGTCGCACGGGCCGGGGGCCGTCTCGCGGCAGTCGCGCGCCACCGGGCGAGGGCTAGGGGCGAGTCAGGTCGGCGCAGATCCGGCCGACGCCGACCTCTCGGGATCCGACTTCAGCCAGGCGGCCACGACCGGAGCAAATCTTGCCGGCGACGGCCCGTGGTGCTCAGCTGTGCGGTGACTCGGCGAGGGTCGTCAGATACATCGCCGTGTTGGTCGCGTTGACGAGCTCGTCGAGGTGGAGGAGCGCGGACCGGGGAACCTGGTCGGCATCGCCGGTCCGGGCCATGTCTCGGAACAGGCCCCGGAGGTCGGGGACGGCTCCGGCCGGGCGCTGGTCGAGATGCGCAGACAGCGCCTCCAGTGCGCGGAGCAGACCGTCACGGAGGCGCTCGAGTTCCGGAAAGCCGCGCGCCGTCTCCCCGTGCTCGGCATCGATGCGAAGTGCGTGGCTCGCCCTCACGATCCGGAGGGCGCCGGCAAGCAGACCGCGGGCGCGTGACACGTCGATGCGGGTGGAAGCGGGTTCCTGGATCGACCGGCCGACGGCGGCCTCGGCTTTGGCCCAGGCGCGTCGGCATGCGCGCGATCGCGCGGTCAGCGCCGCGCGCCGAACCGATCCGCCTTCGACGACCGCGAAGACGACCTCGAGGTAGTTCTCGAGCGCATGAAACAGCGCGGATTCGGCGTCGCGGACCTCTGCCCGCGGGGATGTCGGCCAGAGCCGATACGCGGCAGCGGCGATCAGTCCGCCGAGGACGATGTCGACAAAGCGGTCGGCCGACGTGCTGACGGGGTCCGGCATCGACGTGCTCAGGAGGATCAGCACGAACGCCGTGACGAAGCCGACCCCCACCGAAAAGCTGGCGACATAGGTGGAGTACGCCACCCACGCGGTGAGTGCGAGCAGCACCGCCGTCAGGGCGAGGCTGGGTTGCAGCCCGCTGATGAGGGCGGCCGCAAGGGTGGCACCCAGGATCGTTCCGAGGACACGTCCGATTCCGCGGCCGAACAGGGTGCTGTAGTCGGGCTTGAGGATGACCGCGACCGCGTAGGGAACCCAAAACCCCCGGGGGAGCGAGAGCGCCGTCGCCAGGAGCGCCGATGCCGGGACGGCAATCGCAAGCCGGACGGCGTGGCGGAATGCCGGAGCATCCCAGTGGCAGTTGTCGACCGCGACCTCGACGTAGTGCCGCCAGCGGCCGGGACGTCGGGCCCCTGCCATCGAAATGCCGGGTCGCCACAGTTCCCGACCGCCCCCGGACCCTGCCGCGTCGACGAGGTTTCCTGCAGCCCGGATCTGCCCGCCGATCGCGGCGAGGCCGGCCACACAGTGAACCGCGCCGAGATCCGAGGCGGCGCCGGCGGGTTCGAGATCGCGCTCAAGCCGATCGACCCGTTCCCGGTACGCCGCCGCCGCGCGATGCCAGCCGGGAGTCTCCCCGGGGTGGCGCAGATCGGCGGCGATGGCGGCGAGCGCCGTTGCCGCATCCTCGAGACAACTCTCGACGGCCGCCTCGGCACTGAAACTGCCCTCGCTTGCGAGCCGCGCGCGGAGGCCGGCGAGGGTGGAGAGGTCAAGCCGGATGCGGCGCGCCTGATCGAGCGCGGCCCGGAGTTCGCGTACATCGGTTCGGCCGAACAGTGACGGCGAGGAGAGGGCGCGTTCCGCATCCTCGAGCGTCGTGGCGACGTCCACCGTCGGCCGGTACGGATCGCGAAGGGCGAGCGCCGACAGGGCGTCGAAGCCGTCCGCCAACTGGGTGCGCTGAAAATGGAGGCTCGGCGGGAGACGCAGGACCAACAGCGCGACAATCTCGATCAGTGCCCCGCCGATCACCAGCAGGCCGGTGTGGAGCGACGGGACCGGTGCCTGGGGGAATCGCCCGATGACCAGGAAGGCGATGATCGCCTGCGTGCCGACCGTTGCCTGGGTTTGGCCGAAGACGACCAGCATTCCCGTTGCGAAGCACCACGGAACCAGGAGCGCGGCATGTAGCCATGGATAGGGCCCCGTCGCGGATCCCACGAAGACCGACAGTCCCAGCGCCACCGCATCGATGACCGCGAGGCGCAGCGGGAGCCGGGGCGATCCGACGAGCGAGACGATCGCGATCAGGTTCGCACCGAACGCCATGGCGATCGCCGTCCGCGGACTGCCGATCGCCAGCCCGATCACGAAGGCTGCAACCACCGGCAGCGCCGTGACGGCCCCCACGACCGGGCGAATGAGGCTCTGGTCGATCCGAAATGCGCTCTTGAGGGTCCCGCGCGCCGCCGTCACGGCGTCGGCTCCCACGTGAGGAATGGACCACCCGTGTGGGCGGCCTGGAGCCGTGTGCGACCCGCGTTGCGGTCAGCGACCACCGAGCGACCCAGGATCGGGCCCGGGCATCTCGGCAAGCTCGGACGGAAGTATCCGTACCGACTCCCGGGCCGGGTCCGCCAGTTCATCGCGGACGCGCAGGTCGTAATAGATATACGCAATGACGATCGCAGCGTATGGCATCACCAGGACGTAGATGAGCCCCGCCAGGACATTGACGAGATCGAACGAGAGCCCCGTCACCAGGAGGATGAGCGCACCAACCAGCGGGCCGACCAACAGTGCCAGACCCGAGACGCCGAGCCCGAGTGACAACACGCGCCAGAGGTGGCCGCGAGTGAGGCGCGCGGACCGCTTGAGCGCGTCCCACGCGGTGCGCCCTTCGAGCTCGACGACCGGCGCGATCAAGCTCCAGCGGATCACCAGGTAGATCGCGACGGGAATCAGGACCAGGGTCACGCTGAGCGCGAGGACGACCACGATGACGACCAAGAGCGCCCGGAACAACGGCAGGAGCGAGTCCAGGGACGATCGGTACGCCGACCAGGGTGAAATCCGTCGGCCCGCATCGAGCTCGGTCATTGCGCGGCTTGTGACCGCGACCACCAAGGAATGGCCAACGATGGTGATGAGTCCGCCGACGAGCACCGCGACCACGCCCGCGGTTGCCTCGAGCTGGGCGATTCCGGACACGGGCGCAGCAAAGGTCCCCGCGCGCACAATCAACAGCTGCAGCCCACTGGCGGCAATGCCAATCGGAATGAACAGCAAGCCGATGCCGAGAAACAGGAACGCGTGCCTGCTGTACATCCGCCACGACGCCGTAATGACCTGTCCCCACGATCGGCGCCGTCCGACTCGCAGCGGGGCCGCCGGCAGCCACCGGGTTCGTGACACCGCCCACAGGACGATCAGCAGCAGCGCCCCGAATACGACGGCCACGCGGCCGGGATTGACGGTCGCGGCGCGGTAGACGCCGGACCCGAACGTGACCGCGTTGCAGAAGAACCCCGTCGCCGTGCTTCCCGCTGCGCCGCCGTCCGGTACCGCAAAGCTTGCGTCCCTGAGGTGCTGTGTGGACCAGGTCAGCGGATGCGACCACTGAAATTGTGTGCTGGGTCCGCCGGGGCCGTCGTAGAACCCGCCGTGGTGTTCGCCCCAATGCCCCTTGAAGCCGAGCCACGGGTACCGGACCAGCGCAGTCGCCGAGGCGGACGGGACGGTCGCGACGATCGGTTGCGTCGACACGGACGGGCCGGTGGTGTTGTCGCACCCGAACCCCTGTTGTGCCGAGCGACCCAAGTAGAGCGCAGGTCGAAAGTAGTTGGCGTGGGATCCCGCGGCCGGATAGACGACCGGGTGGGTCGTGCCGACCATTGCAAGCTTGGTCGCTCCCCACTGCGCGCGCTCCCCACCGTCGTGCTGGCTGAATCCGACCTGCGTCGGCGTCGCATGCAGTGCTTGGGCCGCGGAGCGGGCATCGAAGTCGAGCTGGATCATCTCCCAGTCGCCCTCGTGCTTGTTGGTGAAGTCGTTGAACAGGTAGTAGAACCAGTATTGGAGGGCGAGTTTGCCCGGAAACCCCGCCTGGGTCGCGACGTGCGCGTATGTCGTCGCACGACTCGCTCCCTGGAACTTCGCCGCGAGCGCCTCGTAGTCGCACCCGGGGTCCAGGGCGTCGCCAGGGAAGTCCAGCGAATACCCCGCGAGGCCGCGGGAGAGTTGCCTGGCCGACGGGGCAATCGCGACAAGCGGCTGCGACGTCCACGGCCCACGCAGCGAGACGAGGTCGTTGCTCATGAGAATCGACACGTCGAGCGGGCGGTACGCCTCTCCGCCGCCGCACGGCACCGTCTGTTGCTTGAAGCGCAGCTCCGGGGCGTACTTTTGGGCGAGTGCGGACTCTGCGGCGAACGTGCCGCCAGTCGCATGCGCCGGCGCGGCAGCGACGGTCAGGACGGCCAGGACGACGGCCGCAAAGGCCGTCGCGAGCCACACGAGCCGGGCAGGCGGTGCCGGGCTGAGAGATTGCGGGCCGGTGCGGCGCATCGGGACTCGGCGATGTGAGGGGATCATGTCTGGGCGCCGCATGGGGATACGGTCACCGGCCGGACATCCGGTCCGGCCGACCGGAACCTACCAGCGCCCGCCCGAGAAGAGATCGCGCAGGCGCTCGTGACGGGCCCGATAGTGGTCCCCGAAACGGGCGGTCGCTTTGGCCATCTTGCGGTCTCCATAGAACCGCTGGGCCCAGAACGACGAGGGTTTGGCCGTGCGGATGGCACCGACGACCCCGAGAAACGGGACGGGGAGGCCGACCAGCCCGGTCGTCAGCTTGCCTTTGAGCAGGCAGATCACGGCGCACCCGATATGGGCGATCACGACGAGCGCAATGACGGCGTAGTCGGCATCTTGGCTCGCGCTCGTGTCGACGCCGACCGGCGACGTCCCGACCAGCATCGCGATCCCGACGACGACGGCCACCATCACCGCATCGATGGATTTTCGCCCCTCCTCGGTCCAGTAGACGTCTTCGAGATGCAGCCAGAGGGCGAACTCGTCGAGCGCCAGCGCGGCTCCGGCGCCGAACAGCAGCGCCAGGACATCCTGCCCGGGTGACTCCGGGCGGAAGCGAAACTCCAGCAGCCCGACCACCAGCACCAGAAGTATCCCCCACACCTGGTGGTGGATATGGACGCCGCCGATGTAGACGTCCTTGATCGCGCCGCCACCCTCGCGGTCGTCGGCCACGGTGCGGTTCTTGATCCGTCGCGTGACCCATCGCGTGGTCGCGTACGTCACGACGAATCCGACCAGGGCCCAGAGCGCCGCCGAGCGACCGGTGGCCACCAGGTACGTGTGGTACCAATCGAGCACCGCGCCACTCTAGCCCGTGGACTGCCGCCGCCTTCGGTGCCCCCGCGGCCGAAGGTGGCTCCGAGCCACCGTCCGGCGACTGGCGACCATGCGCGGTGCCCGGCCCCGCCACAACGTCAGATGTGGATCGACCAAGTCTCGATGACGTCGACAACGCCCTTCAGGCGTCGACCGCGGGCGGTCAGGACGTACTCGACGCGCGGCGGCCGGGCGTCCGTGACGCGCCGTTCGAGCACGCCGGCCTGTTCGAGTTCCACGAGGCGCTGGGCGAGCGTGCGCGGTGGCACGTCGCCCAGGGCCTGTCGGAATTCATTGAAGCGCACGGCGCCGGCGTGCGACGCACAGATAAGCGCCAGAGCCCACCGGCGCCCGAGGACGTCGGTGGCCTGGAGCACGTCCGGCGACAGCCGATCGCAGCGGTTACACCGGTACTGCATCGAGCGCCTTCTCGAGCGCGGCGTCGAACACTTCGTCGAGGCTCATGACCGGGTGGAACGTCAACTGCTCGCGGACGTCCTCGGGCACGTCGTCGAGGTCTCCCCGATTGCGCTCGGGCAGGACCACGTCGGTCAGTCCGGCCGCGTGCGCGGCGAGCACCTTCTGCTTGAGCCCGCCGATCGGGAGGACTCTGCCCTGAAGCGTGATCTCACCGGTCATGCCGACCGTGTGACGGACCGGGCGACCGGTCAGAAGCGATGCGAGTGCGGTCGCCATCGTCACCCCGGCGCTGGGGCCATCCTTCGGGATCGCGCCCGCCGGCACGTGGATGTGGAAGGCGCGGGTCTCGAAGACGTCCTCGCCGATGCCGAGTTGGTCAGCGTGCGCACGGACGTAGGAGAGCGCGATCTGCGCCGACTCCTTCATCACGTCGCCGAGCTGTCCGGTCAGGATGACTTCGCCGGTGCCCTTGTGGGACGACACCTCGACGAAGAGGACGTCGCCCCCCGTGCCCGTCACGGCCAGTCCCGTCGCGACGCCCGGCACGGCCGTCCGTTCGGCCGCCTCGTGAAAGAACCGCTGGCGGCCGAGCGCGTCGCGGACGGCCGGCTCGTCGATGACGACCGGCGGTGTGGCGTCCCCGGTGCTCACGCGGGTCGCCGTCTTGCGCAGGATCTTGCCGAGCTCACGCTCGAGGTTGCGCACTCCCGCCTCGCGGGTGTACTCGTCGATGACCAGGTGCAGCGCCGTGTCGGTGATCGTGACCTCGTTGTCGTGGAGCCCGTTGCGCTCGCGCTGCCGCGGCCACAGGTAGTCCCGGGCGATGGCGGACTTCTCCGTCACCGTGTATCCGTCGAAGGGGATCAGCTCCATCCGATCGAGCAGCGGCCCGGGAATGTTCTCCAGGGCGTTGGCGGTCGCGACGAAGAAGACCTGTGACAGGTCGAGCTCGACGTCCAGATAGTGGTCGCGGAAGGTGTGGTTCTGCGCGGGATCGAGCACCTCGAGCAGCGCCGAGGAGGGGTCACCGCGCCAGTCCGCGCCGAGCTTGTCGACCTCGTCGAGAAGGATGACCGGGTTCATGGTGCCGGCGTCGCGCAGTGCGCGGACGAGCCTGCCCGGGAGCGCGCCGACGTAGGTGCGCCGGTGGCCGCGGATCTCGGCCTCGTCCCGGACGCCGCCCAGCGACATCCGCACGAATTCGCGCCCGAGCGCCCGGGCGATCGATTCGCCGATCGACGTTTTGCCGACGCCGGGTGGTCCGACGAACGTCAGGATCGCCCCGGAACGACGGTCATCGGGGATGCCGCGCTCACTGCGCAGCTTGCGGACGGCAAGGTATTCGACGATCCGCTCCTTGACGTCGTCAAGGCCCGCGTGGTCGGCATCGAGGACCTGCCGCGCAACGCCCGGATCGAGGTGTTCGTCAGACTTGGAGGACCACGGGACGGCCAGGAGCCAGTCGAGATACGTTCGGATGACCTGCGACTCCGGGGAGCTCTCTCCGACCTTTTCGAACCGCGCGAGCTCGCGCTCGGCCTGGGTCCGGACGTCGTCGGGCATGCCCGCCGCATCAATCTTGGCGCGATACTCGTCGACCACCGTTGCGTCGTCGTCGCCGAGCTCCTTGTGGATCGACTCGAGCTGCTTGCGCAGGACGTACTCACGCTGTTGCCGGTTGACGTCCGACTCCACCTCGTGGCGGACCTTCTCGCGCATCTGGAGTTCGGTGAGGCGATCGCGCTGGAGCGTGAGGGCCAGTCGCAGCCGCTCGAGGACATCAACGGTCTCGAGCAGTCGGACCCGTTCGTCAAAGGACACATCGGGCGCGTAGGCGCACGTGTCGGCGAGCGCGCCGGGCTCGGCGATCGCGCGCAGGAAGTTGCCGATGCGCTCATCGGCACCACGAAGGTCGAGAATTTCGGCAACCACCGCGCGGTACTCCCGCGTGAGATCGTCCGCGGCCCCCGCCGCCGGTTCCTCGTCGGGGCGTTCGTCGACGTCGACGAACAGGCGCCCATCGGTTCCGGTGCGGGCGGCTCCGAGTACGGCCCGGTGTCGTCCGTGCAGCATCACCGCGCGGACGCCGCCGGGCAGCGTCGCCGCGTCACCGACGACGGCGACAGTCCCGACGGCGGCATAGTCGGTGCCGTGCCGCGGGACGAGCAGCACCTCGGCCGCGTCGCCCACGTCCACGGGCAGGGTGACGGTCATCGTGGGAAACACGACGATGTCGTCGAGAGGGATGAGAAGCAGATCGCGCATTAGCGGCATTCCTTACACTAGGTACAAGAAAGATAGCGCGATCGTTTTGGACGTGCCCCGGGATCCGCGCCGAGGCAGTCCGGGGACGGGGTGGGCGTGTTCGTCCGGGAACCCCCCCATCGAGGTCGTTGGCGCATGCTGGCGATGATCCCCAACGCGCGGCCCGAGCTCCGACGCGAGTGGGGCGCGAGGGCGATGCGGGTTGCACCGCCGGTCCTGTGTTTCATCGTGTGACGGCCGCGTCCCGGACCTCCCGCGGGTGCGCGCGACCCGTGCCTCCGGGTGTCCGCCGGCACCAGGTCCCGGATGGGCCGGCGACCAGTTGCGCACGGCGGCGCGCCCGTGGATCCGTCACGCATTCGTTCCCGATCATGACGATCGACAGCCCGGCATCCCGCGCCGGAATCACGCCTGGTCCGGATGCTCCACGTCGGGATTGAGCGTCCCCTGAGCGGCCAGTGACCCGGCCCGCCCGCCGCCCGAGCCGCGGAGGACGAAGGCGAACCCGACGGCGATCGCCGCACCGACCAGCGGGCCGACGACGTACACCCAGTAGGCGGTCCAGTTCCCCGCGATGAGGTCGGGTCCGAAGGTGCGTGCCGGGTTCATCGATGCGCCGGAGATCGGGCTCCCCCACAGGCCCGCCAGCGCGATGTACCCGCCGACACCGAGGGCTCCGAAGATGCCGATGTTCTGCGCGCCTGACGCGGTCCCGAGGATGACGCTGACGAGGCCGAGCGTCAGCAGTAACTCCATCCCGAGCGCGGCACCGTTCGAGTGGCCCGTCGCCGGGTAGTTCGACCCGTAGACCGCCGACACATTGATGACCTGTCGCAGGATCAGCGCGGCGACTGCGGCACCGGCGAGTTGCATGACGACATATCCCGGGACGCGCCGCCACGGAAAGTCGCCCCGCAGCGCGAATGCCATCGAGACCGCCGGGTTCAGATGGGCCCCGGACACCTTGCCCATGAACATGATGATCGCCATCACCATCAGGCCCGGCGCAACGACGGCGGCGGTGCGGCTGATCTGTCCCGGGAAGGCTTCGCCCATCATTCCGCCGCCGGCGGCGACCATGACGAGTAGAAATGTCCCGTACAGCTCGGAGAACAGTCGCCGCCACTCCTGGCGCGGGTCGTGGAAGTTCCACCAAATCTCCGACAGCGATTCTGAGAGGGCCGCCTCTACGGACGGCGGTTGGCCATGGGTGTTGGGCATGTCGGGGTCTCCGGAGTGTGGGGCTCGTTGTGCGGTCCGTCCGTACGGTGTGCGTCCGTCCCAATGACAGGATGAATCATGGTCCGGGCGTCATGTCTCACGCCGATCGGCCGCGCCCGATTATCCGGCCCATCGACGGGTGTGACGGCCGAAGCCGTGGACCGACCCCGGTGTGGTGTGCGAGCATCGGGCCGCGTTGGCGACGACGGCGGATCCCCCCGGTCGATGCGACTGCGCACCGATGTTCGCGGCGACGACGAGATACCAATGACTCGAGAGGACTCCCATGGCACTGCACGGGGTAAAGAAATCGGCAGCAGCCGACGCCGACGAGGACGTCTATGTCAGCACTGATCCGTCATTCTCGGCGCCGAAGTACCGGATGCCGGACGATGAATGGGACCCACGCCACGCATACGAACTCGTCCGCGACGAGCTCATGGTGGAGGGCAACGCCCGCCTGAATCTGGCGACCTTCTGCCAGACATGGGCGGAGCGCGAACTGCTCCTGCTGATGGCCGAGAGCTTCGACAAGAACATGATCGACAAGGACGAGTATCCGCAGACCGCGGAGCTCGAGTTGCGGTGCGTCAACATGCTTGCGGATCTCTGGCACGCACCGGACGAGAAGGATGTGATCGGTACGTCCACGACCGGCTCCAGCGAGGCATGCATGCTGGGCGGGATGGCCATGCTGCGTCGCTGGCAGGCCCGTCGGCGCGCCGACGGCAAGTCCGTGGATCAGCCGAACATCATCTACGGCTCGAACGTGCAGGTCTGCTGGCATAAGTTCGCGCGCTACTGGCAGGTCGAGGAGCGCCTCGTCCCGATGGAAGGCGACCGCTACATCATCAGCGCCGAGGAGGCCGTCAAGCTCTGCGACGAGAACACGATCGGCGTCGTCGGGATTCTTGGGTCCACCTACACCGGGGAGTACGAGCCCATCGCCGAGATCAGCGCCGCGCTCGACGCGTACCAGGCAGAGACCGGATTCGACATTCCGATCCACGTCGACGGCGCGAGCGGAGGCTTTGTGGCCCCGTTCCTGCAGCCCGATCTGGAGTGGGACTTCCGGCTCCCGCGGGTCAAGTCCATCAATGCGTCGGGGCACAAATACGGCCTGGCCCCGCTTGGCGTGGGCTGGGTGCTGTGGCGTGACACCGCCGAGCTGCCGGATGAACTCATCTTCCGCGTGAACTATCTCGGAGGTGAGATGCCGACATTCGGCATCAACTTTTCGCGCCCCGGTGGTCAGATCGTCGCCCAGTACTACAACTTTGTCCGGCTCGGTCGGAGCGGCTACACCAAGATCCACCAGACGGCACAGAGCGTCGCCAAGTTCCTGGCCGGGGAGATCGGCGCAATCGGGCCGTTCGACATCATCACCGACGGATCGGATCTGCCGGTGCTCTCCTGGAAGCTCAGGGACGACCAAAACTTCACGCTGTTCGAGCTGTCCGCGCGTCTGCGGGAATTCGGGTGGCAGGTGCCGGCCTACACGATGGAGCCGAACTGCGAGGAGCTGGCCATCTGTCGAATCGTCGTGCGGCACGGCTTCAGCCACGACCTTGCGCGCCTGCTGCTGGCCAACATGAACGAGGTCCTGGACAACTTCGCCAAGGAGCCCGCCCGCACGCCGTCGGGCATCAAGCGCGAAGGTTTCCGGCACTAGCCCGCCCGATGCGGTGTCGTCCCCGAGCGCTCAACGCGCTGATCGCGATTCTGTTCATGATCGGATCGGCGTGTTTCGCGCTCGGCACGATTCCGGCATACGTGAGCGCCGTCGGCGGCACCGCCGACGCGGTCACGTACTTCGTCGGATCGATCTTCTTCACAAGTGCATCGTTCTCTCAGCTGCTTCAGTCCCAGAGCCCGTCGATGTCACCGGACATCGGCGGTGACGACAGCTCGGCGGCAGCGATCGTCGTCCGGGCCTGGCTCCCCCACAATCGCGGCTGGCTCGCTGCGGCGACGCAGTTTCCGGGCACCCTTGCGTTCAACGTCAGCACGGCGTTTGCAATCTCGTCGGCGCTGACCGCCAGTCAGGCGCACCGCTTGGTCTGGGCCCCCGACTTCGTCGGCTCGATCCTGTTCCTCGTCTCCAGCGGCTTTGCGATCCTCGCCGTCGGACGCGTCATGGAATTGGAGCCCGAGATGTACTCGTGGAAGGTGGCGTGGCTCAACATGATCGGCTCGATCTTCTTCATGCTCTCGGCGCTCGCCGGTCTCGTGTTGCCGCATGCGGCGCGCGAGATCGATCCGCGCTGGGCGAGTCTGGGCACCTTCCTGGGCGCCATCTGCTTCTTCGTGGGCGCCGCGATGATGTTCCCCGAATGGGGACAGGCCCGCCGGATCGCGCGTCGCGAACGGCCGGTCACGGCGTCCGGGGCCCCTGGCGCAGCAGGATGACCTCGCCCGCCGTGAATCCCCGCCGCTCGTACAGTCGCTGGGCGCGGGCGTTCCCGGCCATCACCGCGATGATCTGGTCGGTGATCCCACGGGCCGTCAGTTCGGCGTCGGCGGCGTCGAGGAGCCGTCCCCCGAGTCCGCTGCCGCGGGCGGTGTCGCTCACCACGAGCGTGACCACCTCGCCGTAGGGCCCCGCGAACGGGTAGGTGTCGTCGGGTCCCGGGTGGACGACGACCATCGCGTAGCCGAGGGGACCCAACGCGCCGTCGGCGATCAGGAGGATGGCGTTGCCCGCCGCGACGGCGCGGTCGTACTGGTCCTGGCAGACGCGCCACGAAAGGTCGTCGTCGGGCTGGACCGGCACGGCGGAGACGGCACGGTGATGCCGGTGCAGCTCGAGCCACAGCTCCCGCAGCTCAGGGATCCGCTCACCGCCGGCCATGCGGATCGGGGGAGTCTCGGGGTTTCCGGTCACGCGGCTCTCGCACCCATGCTCATCGTGCCGCACCCGTTCCGAGCGTCACGATGACGGGCGTCACAGCGCTGCCGGGTCCGACCACCGTCAGCCCGACGCGGGCGCCGGGGTGCAGGCGCCCCAGGAGAACCGACAGCGCCGTGGGGGTTGGGATCGCATGCGGTTGGCCGGGCGCGGGTGCGTTCGGCGCGGTGTTGAGCGCGACGATCGTCTGTCCGGCCCGCAGATGGGCGCGTGCCGCCGGTGAGCCGGCGAGCACGCGGGCGATCCGCGCGCCCCGGGGCGAACCGGCGACGATCTGAATGCCCAGGTAGGCGCTGTATGCCTCGGCTCCGAGTGCAAGATCGGGTGCCCGCACACCCGCCAGAATCCGCCGCGCGACTCCCAGCGCCCGCGTGAACGGGATCGCATAGCCGGTCGCGTGCCCGCCGGTCGACCGGGCGGTGACGATGCCCACGACCCCACCGGCCGTGTCGACCAAGGCTCCCCCGGAGTCGCCCGCGGCGACGCGGGCGGAGGTGGCGATCAGGCCCGTCAGGTGCTCCGCACGTCCGGCGCCGGCGTCGTACGCCGTCACGGCTTGTGCAAGTCCGGTGACGATGCCGGTCGCGATCGCCGGGCGTCCTCCTCCCCCGCCGGCGTTGCCGACCACACTCACGGTGCTGCCGCGGACCACGCGACCCGAATCGCCGAAGGGCACGCGGCGCAGACGCTGTGCGCCGACAATCTGGAGCACGGCCAGATCGGCCGCAATGTCGACGCCGACGACGCGGACCCGCGCGTACCGCCGGCGGTTGCCGACGTCGACGGCCGTAATGTCCGTGCCCCCCGCGATGACGTGGTTGTTGGTGAGCACGATCCCGCTGTCGGTGAGCACGACGCCCGTGCCCGCGGCGACAGTGCCCGACTGGTACCCGACCGGTGTCCGCAGATCAACCAGCGCGGGAGCGATGCGGGAGGGCGGCACCGCCGCACGGATCGTGACGCGCTGGCGGGCGACGACGACCGCGCCGGTCCGAACGGCGGCAACGCTCGGTCCGCACGCGACCGCGATCGTCCACGTCCCGAGCGCCGTGCCGGGTGGCACAAGCCAGCCGGAGGTCAGCGTTCCCTCGGGTGCGCCGACGATGCCGGCGATTGTGAGTGGTGTCGGGCCCGTGGCCGAGATCCGGCACCACCAGCCGATCGGTGCTGTCGCGGCGATCGGCGCGAACTGTCCGCGCCGCGTCACGCCGCCGCGGGACGTGATCGTCACCGCACCGGTCGGGGGTGTCGCCGCCCCGGTCGCGGCCACCAGCAGTGCTCCGACTCCGGCAGCCGTGCCCGCAAGGGCGACGCGCCCGGCGATGGTGCGGCATGCACGGCGTGTGGAGGCGATGGGCACGGCGGTTCCGGGCTGGTGGGTGACACGGGTCCTGCAGGCGCGATGCGCCTGCGCCGGCGGGATCTCAGCTGCTCCCGCCGGCGTCGACAACTCTGCCGGGCATCGGCCCGGCCGTAGGGACTAGGCCAGCCCGATCTCCGGGCAGAGGTAGACGTCCTGGATTGCGTGCAGCAGCTCGACGCCGTCCGCAAGCGGCTTTTGGAACGCCTTGCGGCCGGAGATCAGCCCTGCTCCGCCGGCCCGCTTGTTGATGACCGCCGTGGCGACCGCATCGTGGAGGTCGTTGGCTCCGGATGCGCCTCCGGAATTGATCAGCGGAATGCGCCCCATGTAACAGTTGGCGACCTGGTAGCGGGTCATGTCGATGGGGTGGTCCGACATCAGCTCGCTGTACATGCGCGGGTCGGACTTGCCGAAGTTGAGGTCGACGAAGCCGGGTGCGGCCGTTTCCGGGAGCTTCTGCTTGATGATGTCCGCCTCGAGCGTCACGCCGAGGTGGTTCGCCTGGCCGGTCAGATCCGCCGCGACGTGGTAGTCGGGGCCGCCCGCCTTGGTCGTGTTGAAGTCCGAATTGCGCAGGTAGCACCAGAGCACCGTCGCCATTCCGTGTTCGTGGGCGGCGGCGAAGGCGGCGGACACCTCCTGGATCTGACGCTTGCTCTCCGGCGACCCGAAGTAGATCGTGGCGCCGACGGCGACACAGCCGAGCTCGCGGGCCTGCTTGACCGACGCGAACATGATCTGGTCGTAGCTGTTCGGGTACGACAGGAATTCGTTGTGGTTCAGCTTGAGCAGGAACGGGATCCGATGTGCGTGCTTGCGGGCCGTGATTCCCAGGGCGCCGAGGGTAGTGGCGACGGCGTTGCAGCCGCCCTCGATGGCCAGTTCGACGATCTTGACCGGATCGAAGTAGTCGGGGTTCTTGGCGAACGACGCACCGCCGGAGTGTTCGATGCCCTGGTCGACGGGCAGGATCGACAGGTAGCCGGTGTCGGCGAGGCGCCCGTGTCCGAACAGGGACTGGATCGAGCGCAAGACCGGCGTCGAACGGTCCGAGTCGAGCAGGACGCGGTCCACGAAGTCGCCGCCCGGCGTGCTCAGGCGGCTCGACGGGATCGTCGTGCATTTGTGATCCAGCAGACGCGGCGCATCGTCCCCGAGCACCTCAACGATCGCGTCGATTCCCGCGTTCCCCAGTGTCCCCATACACGTGCCTCCAAACGAGTGTGCGATTCAAGACTGCCACCCTGACCATAACCGAGCTCGGGTTCGAAACTTGGCGCAGTTGCGACATCGGACCGGTCAGTCGACGATGTGACGGGCGGGAATCGACGTTGCCGGGCCGCTGGCGGAGCGATCGCGGGAGCCGCCGATGGTGGTGCCCGCGATCGGAAGCGCGCCAAGTCCGCGTCGTGGCCAGCAGAGCACCAGCAGCGCGATCAACAGGAGATTCCGCACGACCAGGATGGCGATCTCCGTCGTGTGCAAGGAGACCATGTCCCAGTAGTAGTTGGGGAACTCCATCTGCGTGAGGATGAGCACGGCCACGAACGTGGCCGTCGCGGCGCGCCAGTATTTGCCCGCCACCAGCGGGATGACCGGCAGCAGCCACACCATGTACTGGGGTGAGAGCACCTTGCCCGTGACCGTCAGCGCGACCATCGTGGCCGCGGCACCGCAGATCACCACGTCGGTGGCGCGGGTCGGATGGGCCCGCGCCAGCAGTCGCGCGCAGCGGACCGCGATCACCAGCACCAGCCCGACGAGGATCACCGTGAAGACGTTCGCGAGCAGGTGCGGACGGTGTCCGGCGATGTTGATGCTGCCGTACGAGAGCAGAATCGGGACGTGGAGTCCGCCCACGGCGTGGGCAGCCAAGAAGATGCTCGCGATGACCGACTCGACTTGGGGCGGTCGCCGCAGGTTGTAGGCAACGGCGTACCAGGTGCCGGACGGGGACAGGATCGCGAACGGGAGTACGACGACGGCGACGACCGCGAGGGCCGCGACGGCGCCAGTGATCGCGGCGCGCCAGTCGACCCGGCGGGCGTGCCAGATGACCAACAGCGGAATCAGCGCCAGCGGGACGAGCTTGATCAGGATCCCCGCGGCGAGGAGCAGCCACATCCACCGCCACCGTTCGGTGGCTGCCGCGAACAGCATCCACACGACGATCGCGGCGACGGCCATGTCGAAGCGCGCGCCGACGAGCGAGCCGAGCAGCAGCGGCGATGCCGCCACGATGCCGCCGGCGAGGCCTTGGCGCAGCGGCGAGTAGCCCAGCGCGCGAGCGGTCTGGACGACGCCAAACACACAGATGCACAGGCACAGGAGCATGACCGCCGAAAAGTCGGTGCGGTAATTGCCCGGGATCCACCAGACCAGCCAGAACAGGCCCGTCGCGCCGGGCGGGTACTCGATACGCACGTCACGGTAGGCCACGGCCCCGTGGGCGATCCTGCCCGCATAGATGCGGTAGAGGTTGACGTCCGGGTTGATCTGGTTCTCGCTCCAGAGCGGCACGAGCTGCAGCGGGATCGTCCAGACGACGACGGCCAGGGCGATCAGGGAGCTCGGCAGCACCCAACCGCGTGGGCGTGTGACGCTCATGATCCGACGACAGGGACGTCGCCGGCGGACACCGCGGGATCCGGGCGGACGGGGGTGCCGGGCGCCCGCGTCGCGGGCATCGGCCATGCCGGCACGGTCGCGATCAGGATGAACGGCAGGAACCACGGGATATAGAGATAGAACCAGTAGGTCATCGTGAGCTGCAACGCGATCAGTAGCGCGCCGGACAGGGCCGCGACGGTCAGGAAGTCGCGATTGCGGGGCCACCAGCCGAGTCCGATCGCGGCGATCGCGACCGCGCCGATGAGCGCCAGCTGCAGCGGACGAAGGTCGGGATGCTGGCCCCAGATCGAGAACGGACTGTAGCGACCGATCTGGTAGTGGATGCTGTCCCACCAGAAGGTGTGGATGCCGCCGATGCCGCTGAGCAGGATCACCCATCCGGTGGTGAGGACGGCCAGCGCCAAGCCCGCCACGTAGCGGAGCCACCCGAGGCGGCGCTGGCCGCGCGGGAAGGGATGACGCCACCAGGCCAGCACGAGGATCGCCGGCGTGAACTTCGCCATCGCCGCCAATCCGAGCATCAGCCCGCGTCCCAGCGGGCGCGCGAACAACACGAGTCCCCAGATCAGGGCCGCGGCGACGAGCTCGTCGTTGGAGTTGCTCTCAAGGGCGTAGGCCGTAAACGGGAATGCGGCCCACGCGGTCGCGAGGGCGACGCCCAGCCGCGCGCCGCTCAGGCGCCATCCGAGGATCAGCATGCCGATCAGACAGATGCCGTCGAACGCGGACGCGGCGGCGTGGGCCGCCGGCAGGTCATTCCACGTCCCGTGCCACGGCGACGCGACCTCGAACGGGACGTAGGCCAGGTAGGTCGCCGGGCCGTAGGTGTCGCAGTGGCCGCAGTTGGACGGAAAATTGCCGTACGGGGCCGCCCCCGCCACGATCCGGTGGGCCCCGATGACCCCTGCGTAGCCGACGTCGATGACGTTTGAATCGAATGCGTCGAGGCTGTAGCGGAGGCCGACGCAGAGGGCGAGGATTGCGATCAACACCCACATCGGCGCCCAGCCGCCGAACGTGGGGGCCGTCGCCGGGAGGTCGTCGGTCGCGGTGTCCGGCGCCCCGCGGGCGGCCCGGAGCCGCCGGGTGCCGATGAGCGCCATGCGCACGCCGAGATAGATCAAGGGCGGGTAGACGAGCGGGACCGACGTGTAGATCTGGCCGTCGTTGAACCAGACCAGCGACACGGAGAAGCTCACGAGCGCCAGCAGATCGAGCGTGCGCCAGCTGATGATCCTGCGGATCTCGATGAGCGGCACCAGGAACAGGATGCACAGCCCGGTCCACAGCCAGGGGTCGTTGATGTGCCGCCCAAAGGCGCCCCAGTACCCGCGCGCCATCATCCAGGCGACCTGTGGACCGGTCCGGGTCTCCTGGACCTCGGCGGTGTTGTCGTCGATCAGTACTTCGGCCTGTGTGACGTCGGCACCGGCCCGGTTCCGGGACACGTAGAAGACCGTCCACTGGTGGGTGTTCGGGTCGAACTGCGGTGTGACGCGGTACACCGGGTGGTCATGGATCCAGCTGCGGATCGCCGCCGATCGTCCGGCCAGGGTCCGCACCGTCGCCAGCGAAAGGGTCGGATGGGCGTGGGAGGGGCCGGCGACGGGCGCGGCGGGCGCGATGTCGGTCGTCGTCGCCGAGGTCGCGGTCCCGCTGCGCGCGGTCGCCGCCGCCGCGACGGCGTGCGATGCGGCTCCGGCCAGGAGCACCACCGCCACGAGGACCAGCGCGAGCATTCGCGCCGGCCCGCGTATCGCTAGCGGAACGCCCAACTCCGGGTCAGCACGAACGTGATCGGTGTGACCGCCAGGATGGCGATCGCCTGGGCGATCAATTCGTCCGTCCCGACCCGGACCATCCCCCACAGGATCACGAGGTTGACCGCGAGTCCGATGACGCTCACGATCATGTACTTGATCGCCTGGACCATGGGGGATTTCCCGCCCTTCGGGAAGGTCCACTGGCGGTTCAGGACGAAATTGTTCAACCACGCGACCAGAAATGCGCCGACCGCCGCCGTCAGGTAATGCGCGCCGGCCCAGTGGATCAGCGCGTAGAAGACGATGAGATTGACGACGTAGCCCGAGGCTCCGACGATGCAGAACTTCAGGAGTTGGATCCACGACGCGCGCTGGGCGTGGCGGATTCGTGAGATGCTCAGCGCGGGCGGACGTGGGGTCACCGCCGGCGTCAAGGTCTCCGGGGCTTGGCCGCTGACCATGGTCGTGCAAAGTTATCAGGCGGTCCTCTGCGCCATCCCACCCGGACCCCGGGCAGAACCTGACGGCGGCGCGTACCGTTGTACGACCGAGATGGGGCTTCGATGACCGACAGCAAGGGAGCATCCACGGCCGATCGCACCGTCCCGCGGGATCCTTCGCGATTCGAGGCCCGCTTCGCCGCGCGCGCGACGGGGATCAAGTCGTCGGCGATGCGCGATCTGATGTCGCTCTCGGAGCGTCCGGACATCATCTCGCTGGCCGGTGGCTTCCCCGACACGGACTCGTTTCCCGCCGAGGTCTACGACGAGGTCTGGCGCGCCGTCAGCGCAGGGCACCGCGCGTCGTCGCTCCAGTACGGCCCGACCGAGGGACTCCTCGAGCTGCGCGAGGCGATCAGCCACCTGATGGCCGAAGACGGGATGGTGGCGCAGCCCGACGGGCTGCTGGTGACCGCGGGCGGGCAACAGGCCATCGCCCTGGCCGTGCGGACGTTCATCGATCCCGGCGACATCGTGATCGCCGAGGGTCCGACGTATCCGGGTGCGGTCCCCACGCTCACCACCTACCAGGCGCGTGTGATCCACATTCCCCTCGACACCCACGGGATGTCGATCGATCTGCTCGAAGAACAGCTCGATCGCCTGGCCGCGCAGGGGCAGAAGCCGAAGCTCATCTACACGATCCCGAACTTTCACAATCCCGGGGGCGTGACGATGTCGCGGCAACGCCGCGAGCGTCTGGTGGCGCTTGCGGCCGAGCGGGACGTGCTGATCGTGGAAGACAATCCGTACGGCCCGGTCCGGTACGAGGGCGAGGCGCTGCCGAGCCTCTGGGAGCTCGACGGTGGCGCGGGCGGCGTCATCTACCTCTCGACATTCTCGAAGATCCTGGCGCCGGGCATGCGCATCGGCTGGGTCGCGGCGCCGGCCCCGGTCCTGCGCAAGATGAATCTCGGCAAGCAGGCGATCGACCTCTGCTCGGGCACCCTCAGCCAGCGCTTCATCGTCGAATACCTACGCCGGTATGACTGGCGCGAGCACGTGGCTCGCCTCAACGGCATCTACCGTCATCGCCGTGACGCGCTGTTGGCCGCGCTCGACCAGCACTTCCCCCGGGAGGCCACCTGGACGCGCCCCGAGGGCGGCCTGTTTGTGTGGGCGACCCTTCCGGAGTACATCCACACCGGCGAACTGCTGGCCCGTGCGATCGAGCGGCATCAGGTGGCGTTCGTTCCCGGCGAGGCGGCCTATCTCGACGGTCAGGGCGGCAACAGTATGCGCCTGAACTTCTCCGGTGCCCGCGAGGAGGTCATCGCCGAGGGCGTGGCCCGCATCGGCGCCGCGATCGAATCGATGATCGACCTGCAGCGTGCCCTCGGAGGCGGCCGATGACGGATCCCAAGCGTGTCGCGGTGCTCAAGGGCGGCCGGTCGCTCGAGCGTGAGGTGAGCCTGCGCTCCGGTGCGAACGTCGAGGCGGCGCTCCGCCGGCTCGGCCACGAGGTGATCCCGGTCGATGCCGATCCCGCCCTCGTGCGGACCCTGCGGGCCGAGCGTCCCGACGTGGTGTTCGTCGCGATGCACGGCAAGGGCGGCGAGGACGGCACCGTTCAGGAACTGCTGGAAATCCTCGACATTCCCTACACGGGCTCCGGCGTCCAGGCCTGTGCGCGGGCGATGGACAAGGTCATCGCCAAGGCGATGTTCGCGAACGCCGGCATTCCGACACCTCCCGCGTTCGCGTTCGGCGAGAGCGCGTTTCGCGAGCTCGGTGCTGCCGATGCGCTGACCGAGATCGAGTCGCGCCTGGGCCTGCCGATCGTCGTCAAGCCCGCCAAACAGGGATCGGCGCTCGGCATTTCGATCGCGCGTGACCCGAACGACGTTCCGCGCGCCCTGATGACCGCGCTCAGCTTCGACGATCACGTGCTGATGGAGCGGTTCGTCGACGGCCGCGAGATCGCGGTGTCGGTGCTGGGGACCGAACGTCCCGAGGCGCTGCCGCCGGTCGAGGCCGTCCTGGCGGACGGCCACTTCTACGACTTCGAGGCCCGCTATACGCCCGGGCTCACCGAGTTGGTGGCTCCGGCCGATCTTCGCCCGGCGCTGACCGACGAGGTCACACGGGTCGCGCTCGACTGCTACGCGCTGCTCGGCTGCCGCGGCTTCGGGCGCGTCGACATGATGATCGACGCCGACGAGCGGATCTGGGTGCTGGAGATCAATCCGATTCCGGGCATGACCGACACCAGCCTCTTGCCCAAGGCGGCCCAGGCGGCAGGGCTGTCGTTCGACGAGGTGATCGAGCGGGTGCTCGACGACGCCGCGCTCGGCGGCTAACTGCCGGACTCCCGGAACAGCGGCGAGGACCCCGTCCGTCCCGTCGCGCGGTCCGTCTGAAGGGCCAGCAGCGCATCAAGGGTGTCGTTGACCGGTGTGGGAATGCCGAGGCGACCTCCTTCGCGCATCACGAAGGAGGTCAAGATGTCCCGCTCCGGCTCCTTGCCCGCGGCGATGTCCTGGGCGGTCGACGGCAGGAAACTGCGCAGCGCCGGGCGGTATGCCGTGATGCCGCCGATGTCGTCCGCGGAGATGTCGATGCCCTCGGCACGGGCGATCGCGTTCGCCTCGGCGACCGCCGCCCGCGCGAGCGCCGCGGATTCGGGCGTCGCCAGCACCTCGCCGGCGGTCGCACCGGTGACCGCGCAGACGGTGTTGAAGCCGATGTTCCACAACAGCTTGGTCCACTGGGCCCGGACGATGTCCGCGGTGACGCCGAGGTCCCAGGCCGCCCCGGCGACCCGGGCGACCGCCTCCGGGGCGTGGGGTGCGCGCCCGTCGGGGTCGCCGATCGTCACCCGACCTTCGCCGTGATGGTCGACCGTCCCCGGCGTAGTGATCGCCAGTCCGACGAAGACCAGACCGGCGACAAGGGTGGCCTCCGGGAGGACGGCCCGGATCCGGGCGACGTTCTCGACACCGTTCTGCAGTGAGACGATCACCGTCCGGGGGCCGATGACCGGTGCCAGCGCCGTCGCGGCGGTGCGCGTGTCATGGGATTTCGTCGTGACCAGGATCAGGTCCGCCGGCCCGTCGTCCGGCGTCGACGATGCCCTTACCGCCGCCCCCCATTGCGTGCCGTCCGCGTCGCGGACGACGATTGTCCCGGCGGCGACGAGCGCGTCCAGGTGCGGCCCCCGGGCGACCAGGGTGACGTCGTGGCCTGCGCGCGCCAGCAGCGCGCCGTAATAGGATCCGACGGCGCCCGCGCCCATCACGAGGACCGATGCCACAGCAGAATCCTTCCGTTTCGGCGTTGCTGGTCGAGCAGGACGCGCACGCCAAGATCCTGCGGATCCACAATCCGGAACGCGCAAACGCCGTCGACGAGGGGATCCTGCACGCCATTGTGCGCGAGCTCGAGGATACGCCCCCCGGCCTGCGCGTGGTCGTCCTGACCGGCTCGGGAGATCGGCACTTCTCGGCGGGGCTCGATCTCGGCGATGCGTCCGGCCCGGCGCTTGCCGAGCGTCTGCGTCGCGGCGAGGCGTTGCTCGGGACGGCCGCCACCGCGATCGCGGCCTGTCGCTGCCCGGTGATCGGTGTCATCAACGGCGCGGCCTTCGGCGGCGCGCTCGAGCTGGCGGTGGCCTGCGATTGGCGTATCGCGACCGACCGTGCGCGGCTGGGTATGCCGGCGGCGCGCCTCGGGGTCGTGTACGCGCCCACCGGTCTGGCGCGGTTCGTGTCCCTGATGGGCCCCGCCCGTACGCGGCAGCTGTTTGTGGGCGGTCGGCCCGTCTCCGCCGAACGGGCGCAGGCGATCGGGCTCGTCGATGAGATCGTCCCGGCCGACGCGCTCGAGGCGACGGTGCGTCAGATCGCCCTCGACATCGCCGCGGCTGCCCCGACGGCGGTCGCCGGCACCCGCGCCGCGGTCACCCTGTTGTCGGAGGCGATTCCCGCCACCACCGTCGAGGAGATCGAACGGCTCCGGGCGGAGGCGTATGCCTCGCCGGACTTCATCGAGGGGCTGGCGGCGTTCCGTGAACGCCGGCCGCCTGCGTGGGCCGCGTCGCCTCCGGACGCGCCGGCCTGATGCCGTCCCCACCGGATGCGCGGACGCGCATCCGGTGGGCGGCAGCGTGTGTTACTGCCCTGCGGTCTCGGCGTGCGAGATGATGTCGGCCGCCAGTTTCCGGGCGGTCGCGTCGTACTCGGCAGGGTCCGGCCACGTGCTCTTCGGGTCGAGCAGTGTGGCCTCGACACCCTCCACGGCCACGGGGATCTCGAACCCGAAGATGGGGTCGGTCCGTGTCGCCGCCCCGGCAAGCCCGCCGGAGACCGCTGCGCGCACGACGGCGCGGCTGACGCGGATCGGCATGCGGCTCCCGACGCCGGCGCCCCCACCGGCCCAGCCGGTGTTGATCAGCCACACGTTGACGCCGTAGCGCTCGATCCGGTCCTTGAGCAGCGCGGCGTAGACCTTCGGCGGCTGCGGGAGGAACGGTGCGCCGAAGCAGGAGCTGAACGTTGCCTGCGGCTCCGTGACGCCGATCTCGGTACCCGCGACCTTCGCGGTATACCCGGCGAGGAACATCTGCATGGCCTGCTCGGGCGACAGCTTGGCGATGGGAGGCAGGACACCGAAGGCGTCGCACGTGAGCATCACGATGTTCGTCGGCTGGCCGGCGCGCTTCTCCGGGACGGCGTTCGGCACCGATTCCAGCGGGTAGGCCCCGCGGGTGTTCTCGGTCAACGAGTCGTCGTCGAGGTCGAGCACCCGGGAGTCGGGATCGATGACCACGTTCTCCAGCACCGTGCCGAACATCTGCGTCGTGGCATAGATCTCCGGCTCGGCCTCGGCCGAGAGCCCGATGACCTTCGCGTAGCAACCGCCTTCGAAGTTGAACACGCCGTCGTCGGACCAGCCGTGCTCGTCGTCGCCGATGAGCGGGCGGGTCGAATCGGTCGAGAGCGTCGTCTTACCGGTGCCCGACAGGCCGAAGAACACGGCGACGTCGCCGTCGGCGGCCACATTGGCCGAGCAGTGCATGGGCAGCACGCCCTCGAGCGGCAGGCGGTCGTTCATCAGGGTGAAGCCCGACTTCTTGATCTCGCCGGCGTACTCGGTGCCACCGATCAGGATTTCGCTGGTCGAGAGGTTCATGACGACGAAGTTGGCGGCACGCGTCTTGTGCACGTCGGGGGTCGCCTTGAAGCTCGGCGCGTGGAGGATCAGCCCGTCGGCCTCGATGAACGCGGCGCGCTCCTCATCGGTGAGGTCGATGAACAGATTCTTGGTGAACAGGGCGTGCCAGGCGCTCTCGGTCACCAGACGCAGGATGATGCCGTGCGTGGGGTCCGCGCCGACACGTGCGTTGAGCACGTAGAGGTCAGGAGCGGCGTTCAGGTGGGCGCGGAGTTCGGCACCGAGCTGGGTCGCCGGCTCGAGCTCGATCGGCTGGTTGACACTGCCCCAGCCCACCCGGCCCTCGCTGCCCGGTTCCCTGACGATGAACTTGTCCTTCGGCGAGCGGCCGGTGTGGGCACCGGTCGAGACGACGAGTGGGCCACCGTGCGCGAGACGGGCGGATCCATTCTTGATCGCGTGTTCGTAGAGGACCTCGGTCGACAGGTCCCACCACACCGTTCCCGTCGGAGCGAGACCACTCGCTCCAAGCAGCGCGGCTGCGCGTTCACCGACGTCAGTTGCCATGTGCCCTCCGTGATAAGTGTCTGAACGCGACAGTTTGCACGATTGCGGAAGCACCCCGCAAGCGTCGAGGCGTGACAATAGCCGTTAGATGGGAGGATTTCGGCCGGGGAAGGCCCTGCCTGACATCCGGAATTGCCCCGGGGCCCCCCGGCGCGTGACCGCGTCGCCGGGGCCCGGCGTCCCGCGGTGCGGTGCATCTGACACCATGCCGGGGATGCGCCGCCACGAACTCGAGCGACTCGGAGTCCAGCTGCCCGTCCTGGCCACGATGGCCCTCGGCGGGCTCCCCGGACCGCCGACATGGGCGCCGCGGCTGCTGTCGATCGGGATTGATGTCGTGGCCTCCGGAGCTGCCCACGACACGCCTGCGACCTACGCCGCCGCCGTGGCTGCCTCCCCGTACCGCACCGTCAAGGCGACCGACCCCGACGATCCCGTCGCGCTCGCCGTCGCCGGAGCGAAGCTGATCGAAACGGTCGGACCGGTTCCGGGCGGGGTGTACCGCTTCGGTCCGGACGAGGCCATGATCGTGGTCGTCGACGGCACCTCGTCCGCGGTGGAGGATCCGAATGTCGCGGCGCGCACCGTCGTCGACGCGGCCCGCGAGACGCCGCCGTCGGCCCTGTGGGTCGTCGCGGGACCGGGGCTCGAACTCCTGCCGGCCGATGTCGTCGAGCAGAAGCTGATCGCGCTGTACGAGTGCGCCTACCGCGCCCGACTCGTGTTCGCCAAAGAGCAGTTCGCCGCCGACTAGGCCGACGGGACCCCCGCGCCGGGATCGTCGGCGAGACTCGCGGCCAGATCGCGTTCGACCTCGGCCGTCGACAGGCCCTGTCGCCGCGCGTAGTCCGCGACCTGATCGCTGCCGACCGGGCCAACCGAGAAATATCGTGCGTCGGGATGGGAGAGGTAGATGCCGCTCACCGACGCCGCCGGCAGCATGGCCAGGGACTCGGTCAGCGACATTCCGACCTCGTTCGCGGCAAGGAGCTCGAACAGCGTGATCTTAGGCGTGTGGTCGGGGCAGGCCGGGTAGCCGAACGCGGGGCGGATGCCGCGGTACCGCTCGGCGATGAGGTCGTCGTCGGTCAACTCGCCGGGTTGTTCGTAGCCCCACTCGATGCGCGCGCGGGCATGCAGGAATTCGGCAAACGCCTCGGCAAGGCGGTCCGCCAGCGCCTTGACCATGATCGAGGAATAGTCGTCGTGGGCCGCGGCGAACTCGGCGGCGATCTCGTCCGCGCCCAGGCCCGCAGTGACGGCAAAGCCGCCGACCCAGTCGGGAACATCGGCGTCCCGGGGCGCGACAAAATCCGCCAGACAGTACATCGGGCGGTCGTCGCCCCAGTCGCGCTGCTGGCGCAGCATCGGGAACCGGGCCAGCTCGCCCGCGCGGTCCTCGTCGGCAAATAGCACGATGTCGTCACCGTCGGAGGCCGCGGGCCAGAACCCGTACGTCCCGTGGGCGCGCAGCCGCCCGTCGGCGATCAGACGGTCCAGGAGCTCCCGGCCGTGTTCGAACAGCTCGCGGGCGGCAGGCCCGATGTCCGGGTGGTCGAGGATCGCCGGGAAGCGCCCGCGAAGCTCCCATGCGGAGAAGAAGAAGGTCCAGTCGATATAGGGCACGAGGTCCGCGATGGGGACCTCGATGTGGCGAACGCCCGTGAATGCCGGGCGCGGCAGGCGCGACGCGCCAATCGAGCTGAGGGCGTCGCGCCCGCGCGTCAGAGATGCCGACGAGCTTGCGCGGCCCGCGGTCGGCGTGGGCGTCGCGCAGGCGCTGCTGGTCGGTGCGCACCGTCGCGACGTACTCGTCCCGTCGGTCGTCGTCGAGGAGCGCCGACACCACGCCGACCGCGCGCGAGGCATCCAGCACGTGGACGACCGGCCCCCCGTAACGGGGCGCAATTTTGACCGCCGTGTGCTGTTTGGATGTCGTGGCGCCACCGATCAGCAGCGGGATCGCCAGTCCGCGGCGTTCGAGCTCGGCGGCGATCGCGCTCATCTCCTCGAGCGACGGGGTGATCAGCCCCGACAGGCCGATCATGTCCGCCCGCTCGGCGACGGCGGTGTCGATGATCGTCTGGGCCGGGACCATGACCCCGAGGTCGATCACCTCGTAGCTGTTGCAGCCGAGGACGACCCCGACGATGTTCTTGCCGATGTCGTGGACGTCGCCCTTCACGGTGGCCATCACCACGCGCCCGTTGGCGGACGCGCCGCCGGTGGCGGCCCGCTCGGCCTCCATGAACGGCTCAAGGTGGGCGACCGCACGCTTCATGACGCGCGCGCTCTTGACGACTTGCGGCAAGAACATCTTCCCGGCGCCGAAGAGGTCCCCGACGGTGCTCATCCCGTCCATCAGGGGCCCCTCGATGACGTCGATCGGGCGCCCGTACGCCTGACGGGCTTCCTCCGTGTCGAGGTCGATGAAGTCGACGATGCCGTTGATCAGGGCATGGGCGAGGCGACCTGCGACCGGCTGCTCGCGCCAGGCGAGATCGGGTCCGCGGGTCACGGTCTCGCCGGTGACCGTCGCCGCGAACTCGAGCAGGCGTTCGGTCGCGTCGGGATGGCGGTCGAAGATCACGTCCTCGGCGAGGTCGCGCAGCCGGGGATCGAGCTGCTCGTAGACCCCGAGCTGCCCCGCATTGACGATGCCCATGTCCAGGCCCGCGGCGATTGCGTGAAACAGGAATGCGGTGTGCATCGCTTCGCGAACCGCATCGTTGCCGCGGAAGCTGAAGCTCAGATTCGAGACGCCGCCCGAGATCTTGACGCCCGGGCAGGCGTCTTTGATCTCGCGGACCGCATCGATGAAGTCGATTGCGTAGCGGGCATGCTCCTCGATACCCGTCCCGATCGCGAAGATGTTGGGATCGAAGATGATGTCGGTGGCCGGGACGCCCACGACGTCAGTCAGCAGCGCGTAGGCGCGGCGGCAGATGGCCAGCCGCCGCGCGAGCGTGTCGGCCTGGCCGTCCTCGTCGAATGCCATGACGACCATCGCCGCGCCATAGCGACGTGCGCGCCGGGCGAGCCGCAGGAACTCGTCTTCGCCCTCTTTAAGGCTGATCGAGTTGACGACGCACTTGCCTTGGCAGCACTTGAGGCCCGCCTCGATCACGTCCCAGCGGGACGAGTCGATCATGATCGGGACCCGAGCGATCTCGGGCTCGGCGGCGATGAGGTTGAGGAACGTCGTCATCGCCGCGGGCGAGTCAAGCATCGCCTCGTCCATGTTCACGTCGATGATGTTGGCGCCGTTGCGGACCTGGTCGGCGGCCACCTCGAGCGCGGTCGTGTAGTCGCCGTCACCGATCAGGGTCGCGAATCGCCGTGAACCGGTCACGTTGGTGCGTTCCCCCACCACCGTGAACGTGCTGCCGGGACCGAACGCGAACTCCTCAAGCCCGGCCAGGCGCGTCATCCCGGAGGTGGACGCCTGCGGTCGCGGACGGGGGGCGACTGCGGCGACTGCGCGGCCGATCGCCGCGATGTGGGCGGGGGTCGTCCCACAGCAGCCACCGACGATGTCGAGCAGACCGTCGGCCACCATGTCCTGCAGCACGCGGGCGGTGTCTTCGGGCAGCTCGTCATACTCGCCGAACGCATTGGGCAGGCCGGCGTTCGGGTAACAGCTGACCCAGCAGTCGCTGATGCGCGCGAGCGCCTCGACGTGCGGACGCATGGCGTCGGCGCCGAGGGCGCAGTTCACGCCGACCGACCATGGGCGGGCGTGGGCGATGCTGGTCCAGAAGGCCTCGACCGTCTGGCCCGAGAGCGTGCGTCCCGACGCGTCGGTGATCGTTACCGAGACCATGATCGGAAGTGAGGTCCCGCGAGCCTCGAAGACATCCGCGATGGCGGCGAGTGCGGCCTTGGCGTTAAGCGTGTCGAAGATCGTCTCGACCAACAGCAGATCGACGCCGCCGTCCATGAGGCCGTGGACCTGCTCGACGTACGCCCCGCGGACCTCGTCGAAGGTGACCGCGCGGAATCCGGGATCGTTGACGTCCGGAGACATCGACAGCGTGCGGTTGGTCGGGCCGATCGCGCCGGCGACGAACCGGGGTCGCGACGGCGTACGGGCGGTCCAGGCGTCCGCCGCCGCCCGCGCCAGCTGCGCGGCGGTGCGGTTGAGCTCGCCGACGACGCCGCCCATCTCGTAGTCCGCCTGGGCGATCGTGGTGCCGCTGAAGGTGTTGGTCTCGACGATGTCGGCTCCGGCCTCGAGGAAGGCCTCGTGGATCCCGGCGATGACGTCCGGCCGCGTCAGCGCGAGCAGGTCGTTGTTGCCCTGGAGCGGGATCCGGTGGTCCGCAAAGCGCGAGCCCCGAAAGTCGGCCTCCGTCAGGCCGTGCTGTTGGATCATCGTGCCCATCGCGCCGTCAAGCAGGACGACGCGGTCGGCGAGGGCGGCATCCAGGGCGGCGCGGGCATCAGGACGGTGCGCCATAGTGGCCTAGCGTATCCGCAAACGGCGTCGTGAGGACCGCCCGACGGCGACGTTGGCGACCATGAGGAGCGCATGAGCGAGTACTGCCGGATCGCGCCGGGACACCCGGTTCATGAGCGTTATCACGACGACGAGTACGGCGTCCCGAGCCGAGACGACGCGGTGATCTGCGAGCGCCTCGCGCTCGAGATCTTCCAGGCCGGCCTGTCATGGGAGTTGATCCTGCGGCGACGCGACGGGATCGACGCGGCGTTCGACGGCTTCGCACCCGCCCACGTCGCGGCCTTCGATGAGGACCGGCGTGCACGCCTGGCCGCGGACCCGCGGGTGATCCGCAACCGCCGCAAGATCGACGCCATCGTGCACAACGCGGGCGTGATGTGCACGCTGATCGACGAGTACGGCAGCGTCGCAGCCTGGCTGGACCGGCAGCATCCGCTGCCGAAGGATGCCTGGGTGCGGCTGTTCCGGACGACGTTCCGCTTCACCGGGCCCGAGGTGACCAACGAGTTTCTGATGTCGCTCGGCTACCTGCCGGGCGCCCATGATCCGGGATGCCCGACCTACGCCCGGATCGCCACGCTCGGACCCGCCTGGATGTCCGCGGGTCTCGATTCCCCACGACCGAAGGACGATGCATGAGCGACCCTGGCGACTACTCCGAGGTCCTGGCCGCGCCGGCGATCACCCGTATGACCGACATCGTGCTGCCGGAGCAGCTGAACCACCGGGGCACCCTGTTCGGCGGGGTCGCGCTCAGCATGATGGACCGCGCCGCGTTCGTCGCCGCCACCCGCCATTCCCGCCAGACAGTCGTGACGGTCGGGGTCGAGCACGTCGACTACGTGGCCCCCGTGCACATCGGCGAAATCGTCGAGGTCGTCGCCGAAGTGGTCGCCACGGGCCGCACCTCGATGACGATCGACGTCACCATGGTCGCCGAAGTGCTGCTGACCGGCGAGCGCCGACTGTGCGGCACCGGGCGGTTCGTGTTCGTGGCGATCGGCCCTGACGACCGACCGATCGCGATCCCGCAGGTTCCGGCTAGCGCGTGAAGTAGCGCTCGCTCAGGGGGCCGATCAGGATCGCCGCAACGAGGATCGCGGCCGCGAGGTAGCCCAGCCAGACCGTCTGCGTGGCGACGCCGATCAGCCCCGGGACCGCGGCGATGGCGCCGGCGACGCTCAAGCGGATCGACTTCTCCGCGCGGGGCGTCAGTTTGCGACGGGCCGGCGTCATGCGTCCCCCCAGGGCGTCACGACAAGTGCCGCGTTGTGGCCGCCGAGCCCGTTGTTGCTGGTCATGGCCGCGTTCAGACGTACGTCCCGTGCGCGGCCGATGACGTGGTCGACACCGGCACAGTCGGGATCGAGACTCCCCAGGTTGATGGTCGGGGCGATCTTGCCGTCGGCGACCGCGAGTGCGGTCAGGACGGCTTCGATCGCACCGGTCGCGCCGAGGCAATGGCCGTGCATGGCCTTCGTCGCGGAGACGGCGGTGGCGGCCGCGTGCCCGTCACCCAGGACGCGTCGAAGCGCCGCGATCTCGGACGGGTCGCCGGGACGGCTTGCGCCGCCGTGGGCGTTGACGTACCCGATGTCCTCGACGGCAATGCCCGCATCGAGGATGGCGGCACGCATCGCGCGGGCCTGGCTGGTGCCGGTGGGATCGGGATCGGTGATGTGGTGCGCGTCGGCGCTCGCGCCGTAGCCGGCGATCTCGCAGATGATGTCCGCTCCGCGGGCGGTGGCGTGCCCGAGCTCTTCGAGGATGACGACCGCCGCGCCCTCGCCGATCAGGAAGCCGTCGCGGGTCGTGTCGAACGGGCGGGCGGCCCGTGCGGGGTCGTCGGTGTGGTGCGAGAGGACCCGCATCGCGTCGAAGCCGGCGATCCACAGCGGTGTGATCATCGCGTCGGTGCCGCCGCCGAGCATGACGTCGGCGTCGCCGCGACGGATGATCGCGGTCGCGGTGCCGATCGCGTCGGCGCCCGCGGCGCAGGCCGTGACCATCGCCATCGTCGGACCGCGCAGGCCCAACTGCATCGAGACCTCGGCCGGCGGGTGGTTGCACATGCTGTACGGGATGGCGAACGGCGAGATCCGGTCCACTCCCCGCTCGAGCATGGTCACATGGTTCTCGTCGCGCACGTGGTTGCCGCCCGTGCCGGTGCCCAGGATGCAGCCGGTATCGCGGCCGTCGGCGGACACCGTCAGGGCGGCGTCTGCGAGCGCCAACCGGGAAGCGGCCAACGCGAAGTGGGTCACGCGGTCGGCGCGGCGGGCCAGGCGGCGGTCGACGAAGTCCTCGACCACGAAGTCGCGCGCCTGGCAGGCCATGGTCACCGGTGCGTCGCCGAGCTCGACGCCGGTGATCTCGGCTCCGCCCGGCTGCCCGGCGAGGGCGTTGCGCCAGACGTCCTCGCGCCCGACGCCGAGGGAGCAGATGATCCCGATTCCGGTGACGACGACGCGGCGGCGCCCGCTCATTCGGCCACCTGCGTCATCGCCAGGACGGCGTTGTGGCCGCCGAAGCCGAATCCTGAGCAAAGCGCGGTGCGGACGATCTGGGATCGCGCGACGCGGACGTGGTCGACGCCGCGGCATGCCGGATCGAGGTTGTCGAGATTGATCGTCGGCGGCACGGTCTGGTCGGCGATCGCCAGTGCGGTCAGGGACGCCTCCAGGGCGCCGGTCGCGCCAAGGCAGTGGCCGTGCATCGACTTGGTGGCGCTCACCGCGATCCGCGCAGCCTGGTCGGCCCCGAGGGCGGTGATGATTCCGTGGACCTCGGAGGCATCGCCGGCGACGGTCGATGTCGCGTGCGCGTTGACGTGGTCGACGGTCCCGGGGTCGATGCCGCCCGATTCGAGTGCGCGACGGATCGCCCGCGCCTGCTCGGCGCCTTCCGGATGCGGCTCGGTGATGTGGTGGGCGTCGGAGGTTGCGCCGTACCCGGCGAGTTCGGCCACGATGTCGGCGCCGCGCGCGATCGCGAGGTCCATGCGCTCGAGTACGAGAATCGCGCCCGCCTCGCCGAGCACGAAGCCGTCGCGGTCAACGTCGAACGGCCGGCTGGCCGCCTGGGGGTCGTCGTTGCGGTGGGACATGGCCCGCGACGCATCGAGTGCTCCCATCGCGTAGGGGGTCACTGCGGCCTCGGAGCCACCGGCAAGCATGACGTCGGCCGCGCCGCGGCGGATGATGTCGGCCGCCTCGCCGATGGCATGCAGGCTGCTCGCGCAGGCCGTCAGGACGCACGTCAGCGGTCCGCGGAGCCCGTAGGTGATCGAGACGTGCCCGGCGGCCATGTTGGCGATGATCATCGGCAGGGCGACCGGCGACACGCGGTCGGACCCGCGCTCCAACAGCGTCCGATGGGCGTCCTCATACGTGGCGTTGCCGCCGTTGCCGGTCGAAATGACCGCGCCGAAGCGCTCGGCGTCGTCCGGGATCTCGAGCCCGGCATCCTCGATGGCGAGTCCGGCGGCCGCGACGGCAAGCTGTGACGAGCGGTCCATTCGCCGCGCCGCACGGCGGTCGATGAACGACAGGGGATCGAAGCCGTCGACCTCGAAGGCGATCTGCGCGCCATGGTCGGATGCGTCAAAGAGCGTGACCGGGCCTGCTCCGGAACGACCGGCGAGTGCCGACGACCATGCGTTGGCGCGGCCGATACCCAGCGGGGAGACGAGGCCGATCCCGGTGATGGCGACGCGCTCGCGCAGTTCGCGGGTGCTCACAGCGACAGGCCGCCGTCCACACTCACCAGGGAACCGGTGATGAAGCGCGATGCGGATGAGGCCAGGAACGCGACCGGACCGGCCACGTCGTGCGGCTCGCCGAGGCGCCCCAGCGCCGTCGCCGAAAGGAGGTCGGCGACGTGGCCTTCGGGCAGGACATCGGTCAGGCGTGTCCGGATGAATCCGGGCGCCACGGCGTTGACGCGGATGCCGTGCGGGCCGAGTTCCCGTGCCAGCGACCGGACCATGCCCATGATCCCGGCCTTGGACGCCGCATAGTTGGCCTGGCCGGCGTTGCCGTGCTCACCCACGATGGAGGTGACCGCGACGATACTGCCCGCGCCGCGCGTCTGCATGCGGGCCGCGCTGGACCGGATCGTGTTGGCGGTGCCCTCGAGATTGACCTGGATCGGGGCCTGCCAGTCGTCGGCGCTCATTCGGATCGCGAGCCCGTCGCGGGTCGTCCCGGCGTTCACCACGACGGCATCGAGCGGGCCGAGCTCCTGCTCGATGCGGTCAACGACGCCGTCCACGGCCACGGGATCCCGGGTATCGAGCTGCAGGGTCAGCGCACGCACGCCCGCGGCACGGACGGTTGCGGCGGTCTGCTCGCAGGCCTCACGGTCGGTCGCGTACGTCAGCGCCAGCTCCCATCCGTCTGCGGCAAGTCGCTGTGCGCAGGCGGCGCCGATCCCCCGGCTAGCGCCGGTCACCAGGGCGACGGGCATCGGCTCGCGATTTGGCAAGGGCCACGATGGCCGGAAGATCGTCGGGCGATCCCACGTGCAGCACCTCGACATCGGTCCGGATGCGCCGGACCAACCCGACGAGCACCCGTCGGGGACCGCATTCGACGAACTGGTCGACGCCGAGGTCCAGGGCGGTGCGGACCGACTGGGTGAATTTGACCGGCGCGGTGAGCTGCTGGGCCAGCAGACCCCGGACCCGTTCGGCGCGGGCCTCGATGGCCGTGGTCGTCGCCGACAGGAAGGGCATCGACGGCGTCGAGAACCGCACGCCGGCGAGGGCCACCCGCAGCCGGTCGGCGGCCGGCGCCATCACCGACGAGTGGAAGGCCCCTTCGATGTCGAGGATGCGGGTCTTGAATCCGTGGCTGCGGGCGATCTCCACCAGCCGGTCGATGCCGCGGCGGCCGCCCGAGGCCACGATTTGACCCGGGCAGTTGTAGTTGGCCGGCCACACGTCGCCTGCCTCGAGGCACATCGCCTCGGCCTCTTCGTCGGTGGCGCCGAGCAGGGCGGCCATCTGGCCGGGAACCCGCGATGCCACCTCTTCTGTCGCCAGGCCGCGCTCGACCACCAGCCGGAGCGCGGCGTCGAAGCCGATCGTCTCGGACGCGACCAGCGCCGCATACTCGCCGAGCGAGTGACCCATCGCCAGGTCGGCTTCGAGCCCGTGTTCACGTGCGACCCGCCAGGCCGCAACGGAGGTCGTCAACACCGCGGGCTGACAGAAGTCCGTCCGCATCAGCTGCTCGTGCGGGCCCTCGAAGCAGAGGCGTGCCAGGTCGTATCCGAGGACGTCGTTTGCCTCCTCGAACGTCGCCCGCGCCACCGCGTACTCGCGGTGCAATCCGGCACCCATCCCGACCTGCTGTGAACCCTGCCCCGGGAACATCAGCGCGATCTTGCCGTTCGATGAGGTCGTCGCTCCCACTCCCGCATCCAATCTTTGCGCCCCGGCCCGGAACGGGCCCGCAACGGCGATCCCGTAATCTAGGGATCCAGACCTTGCAGAGTCAACTTTCTGTGGCGCTGGTGATGCCGATCCCGGCTTGCCCGGTAGTGCACCGCAAGGCTATCGCGGATCCGACGACCCCCGCCGGGGTCGATCACTAGCATTATCCGGCGATGGCCACCGCACCCCTGCTTCCGCTCGAGCATTTCTTCGACAATCCGGAGCGGGCCGGTGCGCGGCTGTCTCCGGACGGCCGGACGATTTCGTACCTTGCGCCGCGTGACGGGGTGCTCAACGTCTGGGTGCGTCCGCGCTCCGGCGGGCCCGAGATTCCGGTAACCGACGACCGCAATCGCGGCGTACGCAGCTACTTCTGGTCGCGCGACGGACGCTACATCCTGTTTGTCCAGGACACCGGCGGCGACGAAAACTACCACGTGTTCGCCGTCGACCCCGGGCAGCCGGACCGCATCCGTGATCTGACCCCCTTCGCCGGCGTCCGCGCCGGCATCGTCGCGGCACCCCGGGCCACGCCGCGGCAGGTCCTGGTGTCGCTCAACCGCCGCGACCCCGCCCTATTCGACGTCTACGCGCTCAACCTCGCCTCCGGGCGTCTCGTTCGGGTCGCCGAGAATCCCGGAAACGTGGTCGGCTGGACCGCGGACCGCCAGGGGGTCGTTCGCGCCGCGCGGGCACAGACGCCTGCCGGCGACTTTGCCATCCTCGTCCGCGACGACGCCGACGGGGCCTTCCGCCAGATCGCCGAATACGCCAACGAAGACGGGGGCTACCTGGTCGGATTCACCCCGGACGGATCCGCCCTGTGGGTCGGGAGCGCCCGTGGCGCCGATCTGATGCGGCTGGTCGAGCTCGACCTGACGGACGGCAGCGAGCGGGTGATCGATGCCGACGAGGAGGCCGACTTGTCGGGTCCGATCGTCTCGGACCGCACCGGCGAACTGCTGGGCGCCGCGTACCTGCGCGACCGGCTCGTCGTCCACGCCTTCGATGCCCGTTTCGCTGCCGACTGGCAGGCCGTGCGGGCGCTCCACCACGGCGACCCCGGCATCGGCGGTGAGGACGCCGACGAGCGTTCGTGGATCGTCAGCTTCGACGACGACCGGGATCCGGGGGCGACGTTCCTGTTCGACCGGACCTCGGGGGCGGCGGAGTTCCTGTACCGCTCCCGCCCATGGCTGGACCCCGTCACGCTGGCGCCGATGACCCCGGTCACGATCCCTTCCCGGGACGGCCTGGACCTCCACAGCTACCTGACGCTCCCCGTCGGGTCGTCCGGAGCCGGACTGCCGCTGGTCGTGTTCGTGCACGGGGGCCCGTGGGCGCGGGATGCCTGGGGGTACGACCCGACCGTCCAGTTCCTCGCAAACCGCGGATATGCGGTGCTGCAGGTCAACTACCGCGGGTCGACCGGATTCGGCAAGCATTTCATGCATGCCGCCGAGCGCGAATTCGCCGGGAAGATGCATGACGACCTGATCGACGGCGTCGAGTGGGCCGTCGCCGAGGGCGTTGCCGACCCCGAGCGGATCGGGATCTACGGCGGGTCTTACGGCGGCTACGCGGCGCTCGTCGGGGTGACCTTTACCCCGGACGTCTTCGCCGCGGCCGTGAGCTACGTCGGCCCGTCGAGCCTTGTGACGCTCACCCGGTCGTTCCCCGCATACTGGCGCCCGCTGTTGGCGAGCACGTGGTTCCGCTATGTCGGCGACCCGGACGACCCGGACGATCTGGCCGACATGGAGCGCCGCTCCCCGCTCGGACGCGTCGACCGGATCACGACCCCGCTGCTGGTCATCCAGGGCGCCAACGACCCGCGCGTGACCAAACAGGAGAGCGATCAGATCGTCGCGGCGCTTCGCGCACGCGGCGTGCCGGTCGACTACATCTGCAAGGACGACGAGGGGCACGGCTTCGTCAAGCCCGAGAACCGGATGGAGGCGTTCGCCGCGATCGAGCGGTTCTTCGCCGAGCACCTCGGCGGTCGGGCGACGGCCGAGGGCTGAGCCCGGCACGGTCGGCGGAGGGAGCCGCGCGCCGACGCCGAATCCCCTCACCGACGACGGTTCGCGGCCGCGGCATCGGCGAAATGTCGCCCGACGCCCGCGTCGGGCACCTTCGTCGTCGGGACTGTCATTCTGTGGCGGGCGCAGGCCGCCGCCCGGCGCCGTTCGCAGGTGCGGCGCCATATTGAGACCACCGGGAGGCTGTGTTGTCGCAGAAGAGGACCATTATCGGCGTGATCATCGCCGCGGTCGTGATCGCGGGCATCATCATCGCGATCCAGCAGACGAGCAACAGCAGCTCGACGGACTCGACCTACGCGGCGAAGTTCACGGCGGGCTATCCGGCGGTCAGCAAGTCGCTGTCCGGTATCCCGCAGAAGGGCCAGGTCCTCGGCAATGCCGCCGCGCCCGTAACGATCATCGAGTACATGGACTACAAGTGCCCGGTCTGCGGCGCCGCCTCGAGCAATCTCCTGCCGTCACTGATCCAGGACTATGTGCGCACCGGCAAGGCCAAGATGGACTTGCGCCCGATCCACATCATCCAGGGCAACCAGTCCGAGACGGCCGCCCTCGCCGGGTATGGGATCGCGCCGCAGAACAAGATGTGGCAGTTCACCGAGCTGATCCTCCAGAACCAGGGCAGTGAGGTCGACCCGTGGCTGACCGACGGCGTGCTGACCGACGCCGCCACCACGGTCGGCGCCGACATCAGCGCGTGGAACACCGCGCGCGCCAGCCAGGCCGCCGCCACCCAATTCATCAACACCACCGACGCGTTCCAGGCCGACACCACGGCCGCCGGGGTTCAGGAGGCCACGCCGACGTTCATCATCAAGGGTGCCAAGGGCTCGCAGGTCGTCCAGGGCGACGTGCCGGAGGCGCAGATCGCGGCCGCGATCACCCAGGTGAGCGGCTAGGTCGCAGGTGGGATTTGACCGCAGCGCCCGTGACTTCTGGCCCAGGATCGTCGCGGCGATCCTGGCCGTCGTCGGCATCGCGGTGACTGCCTATCTGGTCTGGGAGCGCTATCACGGCAACGCCCCGGTGTGTGCATTGGGCGGCGGCTGCCTGACCGTGCAGCGCAGCGAGTGGGCGACGGTCGCCGGGGTGCCCGTGGCGATCATGGGTCTGGTGGCCTACGTCGGCATGCTCGTCTGTGCGCTGATCCCACGCCAGATCGCCGCCCTGGGATCGCTGTTCCTGTCGCTGCTGGGCGTGATGCTCTCGGGATACCTGACCTACCTCGAGCTGTTCTCGATCCACGCCGTCTGCGAGTACTGCGTCACGAGCGCGATCGTCGTGGCGCTCCTGTTGGTGGTCAGCGTCGTCCGTCTGATGCTGCTGGAGGATGCGGGCGCCGCTCCGGCCGGCTGACGCCCGGGTCAGTCCGGCCCGAGGAGACCTGCGGCAAGCGCCTGGCGCACAAGCGCCGCGCGCGAATCGGCCTTGAGCTTGCGCATGATGTGGGCCCGATGGGTCTCGATCGTCTTCACGCTGACGACGAGTTCATCGGCGATCTCGTGGTTGGTGTTCCCCAGCACCAGCAGGCGGAGCACCTCGAGCTCCCGGGGCGACAGCGTGCTCATCGGGGCGTCCGGACTCTTCGGTGTGGCGGGGTCCGGGACCCCCGGGCCGCGGTAGGTCTCCCCGCGCACGGCCGCGCGGATCGCGGCGACCAGCTCATCCTGGGTCGATGACTTGAGCACGTAGCCGAGCGCCCCTTCGGCGAACGCCCGTCGTACGTGATCGAAGTCGTCGTACATCGAGAGCATCACGATCGCCATATCCGGCGCCTGCTCGTGGAGCGGACGGATCGCGGCGATCCCGCTGCCGTCGGGCAGGTGGATGTCCAGGACCGCGACGTCGGGCTGGGCCGCGGCCGCCGACGCACAGGCTTCGGCAACCGTGCCGGCCTCCGCAACCACCGCGAGATCATCCTCGGCGGCGAACAGCAGGACGAGGCCGCGGCGCAGGAGCGCGTGGTCGTCGATGACCAGGATGCGCGTCGGCGCGCTCATGGACGGCCCCATGCCGGTGGCGGCGCACCCTGACGCCCAGCTCGAGCCGTCCTCAACGCGATCTCCGATGACGCGTGGAACCTGGTACGGCTAGCGTAGCCCCGATCACGGGGCGAATCGGCGGCGCGTTAGTGCGGCGCGGGGAAACCGTCGGGGTGGTCTCCGGGCCGCGCCTGGCGCAAGGCCCGCAGTCTCCGGACGCCGAACAGCAGTCCGAGGATGGCGAGGGCGGCGATCCCGATGAACATCGGCCGCCACCAGCGCGGGTGACGGGCGGGGTGTTTGGCGCGGGCGAGCACCGACGACCGGTGCTCGAGCGAGGCCGCAAGCGGGTGGGTGGGGTCGAGCCGGGCCGTTTCGGCGAAGGCCGCTGTCGCGGCCGCGTAGTGCCCGGCCCAAAGGTTGTCCAGGCCGCGCTCGAACATCGTGAACACGGTCCCGTTGGCGTTGGTGATGTGCAGGCGCTGGAGGAGGGCGAAGATGGCCTGCGACTGCTCGATTGCGCCGCCCGTCGCGGTCTTGAACCGCACGATGCCGTGCACGGTTGCCTCGGCGTCGACGACGGGCGCACCGGAATCACCGCGGGAGATCGGCGCATTGATCAGCGTGAGCTGCTGGCCGGGTGCCGCCTTCGACACGCCGGTCGGCCCGATGGTCCCGATTTTGACGCCCGGGACCATCGTCGCCGGGAGGCCGAGGGTCGTCGCCGTCCCGACCCCGTAGCCGATCGCGGCGGCAGGTGTCCCGATCGTCTCGCCCTCGTTGAGCAGCAGCGCGGGCACGTTGCGCGTCGACAGCTGCAACAGCGCCAGGTCCGCGCCCTGCTCGATGCTGCCCGGCACGATGCGGGCCGCGACCGGGTTGGCGGGCGCGGTCGGCGACGTGGTCGCCCGCCAGACGCGGATGCCGACCACGCGGACGCCGATGGGGACGACGTGGTTGTCGTCGACCCACTTCTCGTAGGCAGGGTCGGCACCGAACTCGCCACGCTGCGCCAGTGCCAGCGGGGCGGCGGCGACGGCGAGCGCCGGACCGAACGGCGATGCGACGTGCGCGTCGGTCACGACGACGCCCGACGGCGCGACCGCAAACGCGGTCCCGAGCTCGGTGACCGTGTGGATCTGTCCCAGCGGGTACGTCGTGCCGGAACGCGTCCGCAGCGCGGTGACCGAGACGGTCGTCTCGACGCGGTAGATCGAACCCAGCGACAGGAGGACCCCGCGTTGGAGCGGATCGTTGGTCTGGGCGTTCGGGATCGCGGCCGAGGCGGTGGCCGGTGCGATGCCGACGGCCGCGATCGCGAGCCACGTCAGCAGGCGGCGGGGCACGCCCCCAGGGTAGCCCAACCGCTCCGGTGTGCCGGGACGGTTCGGCATCACACCGCGTGCGCGCAGGCGCCGTCGCCTGCCGGGGGTGCCACTAGTGGCGGAAGTGGCGCCGGCCCGTGAAGACCATCGCCAGGCCCGCCTGGTCGGCGGCCGCGACGACCTCATCGTCCCGGATCGACCCGCCGGGTTGGATGATCGCCTTGACCCCGGCCGCGACGGCGGCCTCCGGGCCGTCGGCGAACGGGAAGAACGCGTCGCTTGCGAGCACGGCGCCCGGAATCGGGACGGTCGCCTTCTCGATCGACAGGCGCACGGAATCGACGCGGCTCATCTGGCCGGCGCCGATGCCCACCGTCACGAGGTCACGCGCGAGGACGATGGCGTTCGACTTGACGTGTTTGGCGACGCGCCACGCGAACAGCAGATCGCCCCACTCGGCCTCGGAGGGGTGGCGCGCGGTGACGATCCGCATCGCGTCGCGCTCCTCGGACTCGGTGTCCCGATCCTGCACCAGCAGTCCGCCGGCGACCCGGCGCAGATCGACCTCGCCGGGGTTGTTCCGGCGGCGCTCCTCGTTGCGCATGATGCGGGTGTTGGGCTTGCGGGTCAGCGCCGCGAGTGCCGCGGGGTCGTAGTCCGGTGCGAGCAACACCTCGACGAACGTCGCCGCGAGCAACTCGGCAAGCTCGGGGTCGACCGCCCGGTTGACCACGATCACCCCGCCATAGGCCGATACCGGATCGCAGTCGCGCGCGGCGATGTAGGCCTGACGCACGTCCTGTCCGACGGCCACGCCGCACGGATTGTTGTGCTTGATGATCACGCACGCCGGCAGCTCGAACTCGGCGAGCAGGTTTCGTCCGCCCTCGAGGTCGAGGAGGTTGTTGAACGACAGGTCTTTCCCGTGGAGCTTCTCGACGCGTGAGAGCAGGTGGGACCGGGCGCCGCGCTGGACGTAGTACGCCCCGCGCTGATGCGGGTTCTCGCCGTAGCTGACGTCGAACTCGCGCCGGAAGGCCATGACGATCTGGTCGGGAAACTCCGTGTCGGCGTCGGTCAGCCAACTGGCGATCGCCGCATCATAGGCGGCGGTCAGCTCGAACGCGCGGCCGGCCAAGTGTCGTCGGGTCGCGGCCGACACCTCGCCGCCCGATGCCGTGATCTCGGCGAGCACGGTCTCGTATTCGTCAGGTGCGGTGAGGATCGTGACGCGGTGGTGGTTCTTGGCGGAGGCCCGCACCATCGCCGGTCCGCCGATGTCGATCTGCTCGACCAGTTCGTCGTCGCTGATGCCGCGTTTGGCCAGGTACGACTCGAACGGGTAGAGGTTGACGCAGACGAGGTCGATCCCTCGATGCCGGAGGCGGCCATGTCGGCCTGGTCCTCGGGAAGGTGTTCGCGGGCGAGGATGCCCCCGTGGATCTTGGGGTGCAGCGTCTTGACGCGCCCGCCGAGAATCTCCGGCTGACCGGTCACGGCTTCGACGCGGGTCACGGGGACGCCGAGGCCTTCGATGGCCGTCGCGGTTCCCCCGGTCGAGAGGATCTCGACACCGAGATCGGTCAGCCCCCGCACCAGGGCGTCCAGGCCGGTCTTGTCGGATACGGAGATCAGCGCGCGGCGGATCTTCACAGTTGCCCCTCCTCGAGGATATGGACCTTTCGCGGTGACTGGGGGTCGCGCCAGACGCGTCCCGCGGCGAACAGACGCACGGCATCCGGCAGCAGGCGGTGTTCGACAGCGTGGACGCGCGCGGCGAGCGAGTCGGGGGTGTCGCCGACGTACACGGGCACGGGCTCCTGGAGGATCGGCGGGCCGCCGTCGACCTCCTCTTCGGCGTAGTGGACGGTCACGCCGGTGAAGCGGACGCCCCAGGTGAGCGCCTCGTCGATCGCGTGCATGCCGGGAAAGGCCGGCAGTAGGGACGGGTGCAGATTGATGACGCGGTTGGGGAAGCGGTCGAGAAACGCGCCGGTGAGGATGCTCATCCACCCGGCGAGCACGATGAGATCCGGTGACTCCGCCGCGACGACGTCGGCGAGGGCACGATCACGCTCGGCGCGGCCGATACTTGCGTCGCGCGCAACGATGCGGGTCGTGATGCCGGCGGTCCGGGCCCGTTCGACCCCGTAGGCGTCTTGGCGGGAGCTCACGACAAGCACGATCTCCGACGGCCCGCCCGGGGTGTGCACGGTCTCGATCAGACGCTGAAGGTTCGTGCCCGAGCCCGAGATCAGCACCACGATCCGGAACCGGTCAGGCACGCCGTACCCCTGCGCCCGGGCCGACCCGGCCGATCACACATGCGTCGGGGAGACGGTTCGCGATCGCCGGGCGCGCCGATTCGGGCGCGACGATGCAGAGCCCGATCCCCATGTTGAAGGTGTCCCAGGCGTCGTCGTCGGCGACCCGACCCGAGGCAAGGATCGCCGCGATCGCCGGCGGCATCGGCCAGCTGCCGGTCGCGATCGTCGCGCCGAGGCCGTCCGGCAGCGCGCGCGGCAGATTCTCGGGCAGTCCGCCGCCCGTGATGTGGGCGACCGCGTGGAGTGCGACTCCGGCGTCGATGAGATCGAGCACCTCGCGCACGTAGAGCCGGGTCGGTGTCAGCAGCACCTCGGCGGAGCAGTCGAGCGCGCCGTCGGCCAACAGCGCCCGCACCAGCGAGAATCCGTTGGAGTGGACGCCCGACGACGGGACGCCGATGATCAGGTCGCCGTCGAGGACACGGTGGGGACCGAGCATACGGTCCCGCTCGACGACGCCCATGGCAAACCCCGCGAGGTCGAAGTGTCCCGGGCGGTACAGCCCCGGCAGCTCGGCCGTCTCGCCGCCGAGCAGTGCGCAGTCGACCGCCCGGCAGGCGTCTGCGACCGAGGTGACCAGGATGCGCGCCTCGTCGGGGTCGAGCTTGCCGACGGCCAGGTAGTCGAGGAACCCGATGGGCCGTGCCCCGGAGCAGATCAGGTCGTTGACGCACATCGCCACGAGGTCCTGCCCCAGCCCGTCCAGCAGGCCGGCCTCGCGGGCGAGCAGCAGCTTCGTGCCCACGCCATCGGTACAGGCCAGCACGATCGGTTCCCGCATCGGCGGCAGCGCGACCCCGCCGGCGAACCCGGTCACCCCGCCGTGGACGAGCGCGGCAATGTTTGCGGTGTGCGTGCGGGCCGCGTCCAGATCGACGCCGGCATCGCGGTACGAGATCTCCCGCGCGCTCACGCCGGCCGTGCTCCGGCCGTCGGCGCGGGTGCGTCCTCGAAGCGGAGTTTGGTCGTCGAGTCCGGTACGGGAATGGCGTACTCGCCCGTGAAGCAGGCGCGGCAGAAGCGGTCGGCGGGCGTGCCGATCGCCCGCTGGAGCCCGTCCAGGGACAGGTGCGCCAGCGACGTCGCCCCGGTGATGCGCGCGACATCCTCGATCGAATGCCGCGCCGCGATCAGCTCGCCCCGGGACGGCATGTCGATGCCGTAGAAGCACGGCCAGCTGATCGGCGGGCTCGAGATCCGCATGTGGACTTCGCGCGCCCCCGCCTCGTGCAGCATCGAGACGACCTGCCGGGTGGTGGTTCCGCGCACGATCGAATCGTCGACCACGATCAGGCGCTTGCCGTCGATGACTTCGCGCAGGGGATTGAACTTCAGCTTGACGCCGTTCTTGCGCAGCTCCTGGTCGGGCTGGATGAAGCTGCGCCCGACGTACCGGTTGCGCACGACCGCCTCGGAATAGGGAATCCCGGACGCGAATGCGTATCCGATCGCCGCCGGGGTCCCGGAGTCCGGCAGGCCGACCACCATGTCGGCGTCGACCGGTGCCTCGTGTGCGAGCTCGATGCCCATCGCGCGGCGCTGCTCCCACACGTTTCTGCCGTCCAGCAGGCTGTCCGGCCGGGCGAAGTAGATGTGCTCGAACACGCACATCCGCGAGGCGGACGGCGTCAGCACCTGCCGGCTCTCGATGGCCGTCGCGGTGAGTCGAACCGCTTCGCCGGGCCGCACCTCGCGTACCAGCTCGGCACCGATCTGGTCGAGGGCGCAGGTTTCCGAGGCGACGCAGTACCCGCCCTCGAGTCGCCCGAGCACCAGCGGCCGTACCCCGTGGGCATCGCGGAACGCGACGAGCTCGTCGGCCGACAGGGCCACGGCCGAGAACGCGCCGACAAGGCGTCCGATGACCGCCACGACGGCGTCGAGCAGGGACCCGGGTTCGCGGGCCAGGAGGGCCGCGATGATCTCGGAGTCGGTGGTCGCCTGCAGCGGCTGCGGGTCGTTGGACAGCTGTTCCCGCAGTGCGTCGGTGTTGGTCAGATTGCCGTTGTGGCCGAGCGCCACCAGGCCGTCGCCGCGATTGCGGGTGACCGGCTGTGCGTTCTCCCACTTGTTGGACCCGGTCGTCGAGTAGCGCACGTGTCCGATGGCCGAGTGTCCGGACAGGCTACGCAGCGACGGTTCGTCGAAGACCGCGCCGACCAGTCCGAGGTCCCGCTGGACCATGACGTGACCGTCATCGGTGACGGCGATGCCTGCGCTCTCCTGCCCCCGGTGCTGGAGCGCGTGGAGCGCGAAGAAGGCCAGCCGGGAAATGTCGCGGCCGGGCGCGACGATGCCGACGACGCCGCATTCGTCGTGGGGAGAGTCGTCGTCCCAGAGCTCGCTCATGCGATCGCCTCGGTCAGGGTGGTCTCGTAGACGTCCCGTGCCCGTTCGAGGTCAAGACGGACCGTCGTCCCGTCAACGGACACCTCCACAGTATCGCCACCGACGGCGCCGATGACGCTGAGTGGTACGTCGGCGGTGATCTCGCGGAGTGCGTCGAGCGCATCCGGACGGCACGTGACCAGGATCCGCCCGCCCGATTCGCCGAACAGATCCTCGTCGGCGCGGCGCCCGTCCGGGAGCCTCACCACGCACCCGACTCCGCCGGCAAGCGCGGATTCGGCGATCGTGACAGCGATTCCCCCGTCGGAGACGTCGTGGGCGGAGGTCACCAGGCCCCGGCCCGCAGCGGCGACCATTGCGAAGATGAGCGCGGCCTCGGCGCCCGGGTCCGGGCGCGGAGGGGATCCGGTCGCCGTGCCGAGCCACTCGCTGGCGTCGAGGCGCGGCAGCCCCCCGCCGAGCAGGACGATCAGGTCGCCGTCGGCACCGTAGGCGTGTCCCACGCTCGCCGACGCGTCCTCGAGCAGCCCCACCATCCCGATGACCGGCGTCGGGTAGATGGCACGCTCGGGGCTCTCGTTGTAGAGCGAGACGTTGCCCGAGACGACCGGGACCGAGATCGCCTCGAGCGCCTCGCTCATCCCCTCGATCGCCTCGGCCAGCCGCCAGCCGGTGCTCCCCTTCTCGGGGTTGGCGAAGTTGAGGCAGTCGCTGGCCGCATACGGGAGCGCCCCGGTGCAGGCGATGTTGCGGGCGGCCTCGAACACCGATGCGCGGCCGCCGCCGCGCGGGTCGAGCTCGCAATGGCGCTCGGCGCAGTCGGTGGTGATCGCCAGCGCGCGGGACATGCCCGGGATCCGGATGACCGCGGCATCGCCTCCCGGTCGGCGGATCGTGTTCGCGCCGACGAGGTGGTCGTACTGCTGGTAGATCCAGCGCTTGGAGGCGATGTTGGGGCGTCCGAGCAGTGCCAGCCAGGCATCGGCCAAGTCGGCCGGCGCGGGGATTGCATCCAGATCGAGGGCCGCAGGCGCCGGTGCGGGATCGCGTGGCACCGCGTAGGAGGGCGCGTCGTCGGTCAGCGCCGATGCGGGGATGTCGACGACGACCTCGCCGTGGTGGCGGGCGGTGAAGTTGCCGGTGCCGGTCACCGTGCCGATGACGTTGGCGTCCAGCTCCCAGCGCGCGCACATCGCCAGGACCGCGTCGAGCTTGGGCGGGTCGACGAGCCCGAGCATGCGTTCCTGGCTCTCCGACACGAGGATCTCCGCCGCCGCCATGCCCTCTTCGCGAAGGTGGACACGGTCCAGGTCGATCTCGAGGCCCACGCCTCCCTTGGCGGCCATTTCACTGGCCGCGCTGGTGAGCCCCGCCGCGCCGAGATCCTGCAGTGCCAGCAGCAGGTCGCTTGCCGCCAGCTCGAGGCAGCAGTCGATCAGCTTGCGCTCGGTGAACGGGTCCGAGACCTGAACCGAAGGGCGCTTGCTTTCGTCGTCCGCGCTCAGTTCGGCCGATGCGAGCACGCTCGCTCCGCCGATGCCGTCGCGCCCGGTCCGGTTGCCGATCAGCACCAGCAGGTTGCCCTCGCCGAAGGCCGCGGCGCGCAGCATCCCGTCCGCGGGGACGAGTCCCGACGCACATGGCATTGACCAGGCACGAATCCTCGTAGCGGTCGTCGAAGACGACCTCCCCGCCCACGGTCGGGACGCCGATGCAGTTGCCGTAATGGCCGATGCCCGCGACGGCGCGCGTGAACAGATGGCGGCTGCGGGCGCTGGCGAGGGTGCCGAAGCGCAGCGAGTCCAGGAGGGCGATCGGCCGCGCACCGAGCGCGAGGATGTCGCGGACGATCCCGCCGATGCCGGTTGCGGCGCCCTCGAACGGCTCGACCGCCGACGGGTGGTTGTGAGACTCGACTTTGAGCGCGATCGCCCAGCCGTCGCCGACGTCCACGGCCCCGGCGTTCTCGCCGGGGCCCTGCAGGACATGCGGACCCTCGGTCGGAAAGCGTCGCAGCATGCTCCGGGAGTGCTTGTAGGAGCAGTGCTCGCTCCACATCAGGCTGAACATCACGAGTTCGGGATCGGTCGGCGCGCGCCCGATCAACCCTGGAATCAGGGCGAACTCGTCATCGGTGAGTCCCAGCTGGCGGTGCAGCGGCGCCGTCATGCGCGCACCAGGGCCGCGAACAGCCCGAGCCCGTCGACCGATCCCAGCAGCGGGTCGGTGGCCTCCTCGGGATGCGGCATCAGCCCGAGGACGTTGCCGGCGGCGTTGGCGACGCCGGCGGCGGACGCCACCGCGCCGAGCGGGTTCTCATCCCCGTAGGACAGCACGATGCGTGCGGTCGCGGGATCCCCGAACCAGGCGCCGTCATGGTTCTTGATCGGAATCGACAGCGGTCCGTCGAGCTCGCGTGTGAACGGCGTGTCGCGGTCCAGGACCTGGAGGTCGACCTGGCGGCACACGAACGACGTGCTCCGGTTGGTGCGCAGGACGCCCGGCAGCAGCCCGGCCTCGCAGAGCACCTGGAAGCCGTTGCAGATCCCGAGCACGAGGCCGCCCGAATCCGCGTGGCGTCGGACCGCCGCCATGATGGGGGATCGCGAGGCGATCGCGCCGGGGCGCAAGTGGTCCCCGTAGCTGAAACCGCCGGGCAGCACGACCCCGCGGGTCCCGGCGGGGAGCTCCGCGTCGGCGTGCCAGGCGTAGGTCGCCTGCCCGCCGGCCGCCTGGACGGCGCGGACAGCGCTGTCGTGGTCAAGGGATCCGGGAAACCGCACGACGGCAATCATCGGTCAGTCCTCGATGGCGACGGCGAAGTCTTCGATCAGCGGATTCGCCAGGAGCTGCTCGCACATCCGGCGGGCATCGCCGAGCGGATCCGGCCCTCGAGCTCCAGCTCGATCCGACGCCCGAGACGGACGTCGTGGATTCCGTCGAACCCGAGGCGCCCGAGGGCACCCTGCACGGCCTGGCCCTGCGGGTCGAGCACGCCGTCACGCGGCATGACCGTTACGACGACACGGGTCATCGGTGCGCCTCCTGGAGATAGTCGACAAATCGGTGTCCGGAGATACGTTCGTATGCCTGGATGTAGCGCGTGCGCGTCCCGTCGACGACCTCGTCCGGCAGGGCCGGCCCCGGCGGCGAATGGTCCCAGCCCGAACCGTCGAGCCAGTCCCGCACGTACTGCTTGTCGAACGACGCCGGGCTGCCCCCGGGCGACCATTCGTCGGCGGGCCAGAGCCGGGAGCTGTCGGGAGTCAGCACCTCGTCGGCGAGCACGAGCACGCCCTCCGCGTCGCGACCGAACTCGAACTTGGTGTCGGCGAGGATGATCCCGGCCTCGGCGCACCGGTCGTGGGCCTGACGGTAGATCGCGAGGGTGAGCCCCTCGAGTGCGGCGACCAGTCCCGCGCCGAATCGCGCGGCCGCCTCGTCCCGGGTGATGTTCTCGTCGTGGCCGCTCGTGGCTTTGGTGGCGGGCGTGAAGATCGGTTCCGGAAGGCGGTCGCCCTGCCGCAGGCCGGCCGGCAGGGCGTGGCCGGCCACCATGCCCGTCTCGCGGTACTCGCGCCATCCCGACCCGGCCAGATACCCCCGGGCCACGCATTCGAGATCGACCATCTCGAGTCGCCTGACCAGTGTCGTGCGCCCGGCGAACTCATCGGTGCGAAAGGGCTCGGGAAGATCGTCGCGGCGGATGCTGATCAGATGATTTGGCACGAGGCCCGCGGTCTCGGCGAACCAGAAGGCCGACATCGCCGTCAGCACGCGACCCTTGTCGGGAATCGGTGTCGGCATGACGACGTCGTACGCGGAGATCCGGTCGCTCGCGACCAGCACGAGGCGGTCCTCGCCATCGGCGTAGATCTCGCGGACCTTGCCGCGTGCGATCGGCTCCGGGATCACAGCGCCGCGACCCGGTCCATGACCTGGTCGACGTGCCGCAGATACCAGCGTGGGTCGAACAGCTCCGCGAGCGCGTCGCCGTCGAGACGCCCCGCCACCTCGGGATCGGCCGCCAGCAGCTCGCGCAAGGGGATGCGGGTGTTCCAGCACTCCATCGCGTTGCGCTGGACGATGGTGTACGCGTCCTCGCGGGTGAGACCGGTCCCGACGAGGGCCAAGAGCACCCGCTGTGAGAACACCAGACCGCCCGAGCTCTCGAGGATCTCCTGCATGCGTTCGGTGTAGACCACGAGTCCGCCGACCAGCTGCTGCGCCTTGGCGAGCATGTAGTCGAGGGCCAGGAACGCGTCGGGGAGGATGACCCGCTCGACCGACGAATGCGAGATGTCCCGCTCGTGCCACAGCGCCACGTCCTCGAGGGCGGCGACGGACGCGCCGCGGACGACGCGCGCGAGCCCCGAGATGCGCTCGGCGGTGATCGGGTTCCGCTTGTGCGGCATCGCCGAGCTGCCCTTCTGGCCGACGGTGAACGCCTCTTCGGCCTCGCGGACCTCGGTGCGCTGCAGGTGCCGCAGCTCGGTGGCGAGGCGGTCGAGGGAGCTCGCCGCGACGGCCATCGCCGTCACGAGCTCTGCGTGGCGGTCACGGGCGACCACCTGCGTCGACACCGGTTCGGCGCCGAGGCCGACCTCGTCGAGCACTTCGGCTTCGAGGTCGGGCGGCAGCGTGGCATATGTGCCGACGGCGCCGGAGAGCTTGCCGACCGCGCACTGGGCGACGGCCCGCGTGAGCCGCTCCTCGTTGCGGCGGCTCTCGAAGGCGAATCCGGCGATGCGGAGCCCGAAACTGGTGGGCTCCGCATGGACGCCGTGGGTGCGCCCGACGGCAACGGTGTCGCGGTGGGCGAGTGCCAGATCACGCAGCACGAATGTCAGCGCCGCCTGTTCGGCGACCAGCAGCTCGCCGGCGCGCCGGATCGCGAGCCCGAGGCCGGTATCGAGGACGTCGGAGGAGGTCATGCCGTAGTGGATCCAGCGCGACGCCGGGCCCGACGTGCTCGGCTACGTCGGTCAGGAATGCGACGACGTCGTGGTTGGTGGTCTTCTCGAGCTCCTGCGAGCGCTCGACGGTGAACCCGGCCTTGGACTCGATCTCGGCGAGGTCGCCGGCCGGGATCACGCCGCGCCGCGCCCAGGCGCGACAGACCGCGAGCTCCACCTCGAGCCAGCGTCCGAACTTCGCCTCTTCGACCCAGATCGCCGACATGGCGGGTCGTGAGTAGCGCGGGATCACAGGCCCAGCGCGATGTCGCGTCGCATTTGCATGCCCTCCCAGGTGATGAGCTCTGCCGCGGCGTACGTCCGTGCGCGCGCCTCGGCGACGGTGGCGCCCCGCTGTGCGACCGCGAGGACGCGGCCACCACCGGTCACGATCTGCCCCGCCTCGTCGCGGCGCGTACCGGCGTGGTACACCTCGGCCCCGAGTGCGGCCGCCTGGTCGAGGCCGGAGATGACGTCACCCTGGCGCGGGGCCCCGGGGTAGCCGGCCGCCGCCAGTACGACCGCGACGCAGGGATCCGGATGGACCGCGACGGGACGGTCCGGGACATCACCCCGGGCGGCGTTGCCAAGGAATTCAAGGGCATCGTCGGCGAGTCGCGGCAGCAGCGCCTGTGTCTCCGGATCGCCGAAGCGCACGTTGAACTCCAACACCCGCGGACCGTCCGCCGTCATCATCAGGCCGGCGTACAGGACGCCCGAGAACGGGATGCCGCGCCGCGCCATCTCCGCGACGACGGGGCGGTGGACCAGGTCGATCAGACGGTCGGCCTCGGCGTCCGGCAGGTCGGGGATCGGCGAGACGGATCCCATCCCGCCCGTATTCGGGCCGGTATTGCCGTCGCCGATCGGCTTGTAGTCACGGGCGGCGGGGAACCGCGCGATCCGGTCGCCCGCACAAATCGCCAGCAGCGAGACCTCGGGTCCGGTCATCCCCTCCTCGACGACGACGATCGCGCCGGCCTCGCCGAAGATCCGACGCTCGAGCGCGTCGGTGAGCGCGGCGATCGCCTCGTCGCGGGTCTGCGCGACGACGACGCCCTTCCCGGCGGCGAGCCCGTCGGCCTTGATCGCGACCGGAACCCCGAACGCGTCGATCGCCGCGATGCCCGCCGCGACGTCGGTGACCGTCTCCGAGCGCGCCGTCGGCACGCCCGCGGCCAGCATGATCTCCTTGGCGAAGGCCTTGCTGCCTTCAAGCCGGGCCGCGTCCCGTGACGGACCGAGTACGGGGATCCCGGCCGCACGCAGCGCATCGCCGGCCCCGGTCACCAGGGGAGCCTCCGGGCCGAGAATGACGAAGTCGGCACCGATCTCCCGTGCAAGCGCGGTGATCGCCTGCGGGTCGTTGACGTCGACCGGGCGAATCTGGGCGTCCCGCGCGATGCCGGCGTTGCCGGGCGCGCAATAGATATTCGGGTTGCCGTCAGCGCGCGCGAGCGCCCGCACAAGGGCGTGTTCGCGACCGCCGCCGCCCACCACCAGCACCGTCTGCTGCACCTGCGCATGCTCGCACATGCGCCCCCCGGTGCGTCCGGTTCTTGACAGTGATTTTCCCGCGGGGAGCGGGGTCGCGCCCGTCAGATCTCGACGGTGTCGATGACCTGATGACGGCCCTGGCCCGTCCCGATCAGCGTGATCGGAACCTCGACCGCGTCGGAGATGGTCTGGACATAGACGCGAGCGGCTTCCGGCAGGTTGCGCAGCTCGCGGCATTCGGTGATGTCGACGTCCCACCCCTCCAGATCGCGGTAGACCGGGGTGCAGCTGTGGAACACCGACTGGTGATACGGCAACTCGGTCAGGATCTCGCCCTCGCGGGTGCGATAGGCCTCACAGATCCGGACCCGCTCGAACCCGGAGAGCACGTCCAGTTTGGTCAGTGCGAGTTCCGTGAACCCGGACAGGCGCGCCGCGTAGCGCAGTGCGACCAAATCGATCCAGCCGCAGCGCCGCTGGCGTCCGGTCGTCGTTCCGAACTCGTTGCCGCGTTCGAGCATCCGCAGGCCGTCGGCGTCGTCGAGTTCGGTCGGAAACGGACCCTCGCCGACGCGGGTTGTGTAGGCCTTGCTGACCCCGACCACACGGGCGATGCGCGTCGGCCCGATACCGATCCCCGCGCAGGCGGCGCCGGCGATCGGGTTGGAGGAGGTCACGAACGGGTACGTCCCGTGGTCGACATCGAGCATGGTGCCCTGGGCGCCCTCAAGCAGAACGTTGTTGTCGTCACGCAGCGCCCGGTCGACGATCAGCGAGGTGTCGGCGATGAACGACTCCAGCCGCGCTGCGAACGGCTCCAGCGTGTCGGCGATCTCGGTGGCATCCATGCGCGGGAGCCCGTAGATCCGCTCCATGATCTCGTTCTTGAGCTCGAGTGCGATCTCGAGCTTGCGGACGAGGATCTTGCGGTCGAGAAGGTCCTGCGCCCGGATGCCGGTGCGGGCCGCCTTGTCCTGGTAGCACGGCCCAATGCCGCGTCGGGTGGTCCCGATCGAGAAGCGTCCGAGGCGCATCTCCGACGCCCCGTCCAGGGCGATGTGGTACGGCATGATCAGGTGCGCGTTGCTCGACAGGCGCAGCCCGTCCAGGGCGATGCCGCGCAGCTCAAGGGCGTCGATCTCGGTGACCAGCGCCCCCGGATCCACGACCGTGCCGCTGCCGATGACGCACAGGGTCCCCGGGTACAGGATCCCGGACGGCACCAGGTGCAGCTTGTACGTCTCGTTGCCGGCGACGATGGTGTGGCCGGCGTTGTTGCCCCCCTGGTAGCGGGCGACGAGGTCGCTCTTTTCCGCAAGCAGGTCGACGACCTTGCCCTTGCCTTCATCGCCCCACTGGGCGCCCACGATCACGGTTGCAGGCATGTGTTAGCTGTCTCGCCGGAGGTTGCCGAACTTCGCATAGGTCCCCATGAACGTGAGCTTCACGCGGTCGGTGGGGCCACTGCGGTGCTTGGCAAGATTGACTTCGGCGATCCCCTTCTCCTCGGAGTCGGCGTTGTAGTAGTCGTCGCGGTAGATGAGCATGACGAGGTCCGCGTCCTGCTCGATGGCGCCGGATTCACGGAGGTCCGACAGCATCGGGCGCTTGTCGGGACGGCTGTCGGGTGAGCGGTTGAGCTGCGAGATGCAGATCAGCGGCACGTCCAGATCTCGCGCCAGCATCTTGAGCCCGCGGGAGATCGTAGACAACTCCTGGACGCGATTCTCGTCCCGGCGCCCGGTGCGCGACTCCATCAGCTGGATGTAGTCGACGATCACCAGGTCGAGACCCTCGCGACTCTTCAGGCGACGCGCCTTGGTGCGCATTTCTCCGATGGTGATGCCCTCGGAGTCGTCGATGAACAGCCGGGCCTGGGCGATCTGGTCTGCGGCGCGCGTCACACGGGGCCAGTCCTCGGGGGCGAGCCGGCCGCTGCGCATGCGGGTCATGTCGACCATCGCGGCCGAGCCCAGCATCCGCTGGACCAGCTCCTCGCCGCTCATCTCGAGCGAGAACACCGCCACCGTGCCCTTCTCGTGCAGCGCGACATGCTCGGCCATGCACAGCGCGAGCGCGGTCTTGCCCATGCTGGGGCGGGCGGCGACGACGATGAGATTGGCGGCACGCAACCCGCCGGTAAGGCGATCGAGATCGACGAACCCCGTCGGGAGTCCGGTGATCTCGGAGCCCGCGTCGCTGGCCGCGGTCAGGCGCTCGAAGCTCTGGAGGACAAGTTCCTTCGACGAGGTGAAGTCCCCGCGAACACGCTTCTGGGTCAACTCGAAGATGAGGTCCTCGGCCGACTGGACCATGTCGCTCGTCTCGCCTTCGCGCTCGACGATCATCTTCTCGATCTGTTGGGCGACCTGCAGCAGCCGTCGCTGCGTCGCCGTCTCCCGGACGATGTCGGCGTAGCTGCGAAAGCTCGCCGCAATGAACGGGGTGGCCATGATGTCCAGGACCGCCGCGCGGCCGCCGACGACTTCGAGATCGCCGCGCTTGGTCAACTGCTCGACGACCAGCAGGGGCTCGATCGGCTCACCGACCATGAACAGGTCGTTGATCGCCAAGAAGATGCGCCGATGGCCTTCCTTGTAGAAGTCATCGGGCCCGGTCATCGCGAGCGTTTCCGCGACGTTGCCGGGATTCTCCATCAGTGAGGCGAGAAGGAGTTCCTCGGCCTCGAGGTTTTGTGGCGGTGGAACGCTCTGGGGCACGTGCCTGGGCCGATGGCCGTGCGTCTCCCGATCACCGAAGCGGCGGGAGACGCGACTTGTCTAGTCGAGCAGGGGACTGACGATCGTCTTGACCTCGGCGACGAGGTCGGGACCCAATTCGATCGGCACGTTGTAGGTGCCGACGGCGCGGATCGGGGGATCGACGGTGATGCGGCGTCGGTCGATGACGATGCCGCGGGCCTCCTGGATGGCGTCTGCGACGTCTCCCGAGGTGATCGACCCGAACAGGCGTCCGTCGTCGCCGGCCTTGGCCTTCAGCGTGAGGATCGTCCGGCCCAGCAGGTCGGCCTGCTCGGCCGCCTGTGCCAGGGCGCGCTCTTCGGCGACCCTGCGCTTGGCTTCGGTGCGCTGCACCTCGGCGATCCGCGCGGGCGTCGCCGTTTCGGCGAGCCCACGGGGCTGAAGGTAGTTCCTCATGTAGCCGCGCGCGACCGAGACCACAGTCCCGGCAGTGCCCAGCCCGTTAACGTCCTGAAGAAGGATCGCGTCCATGCGCGCTCGCGCCTCCGCTTGCGGTGATGTGGCTTAGAAAGGAATGTCGTCGTCGTCGGCCGGTGCTGCGGGCCGAAGATCCGACGTGTCGACCGGAAGATCCGTTGCGGGTGCGGCGGCGGTTGTCCAGCCGCGATCCGACCCGCCTGTGCCGCCGCCGTCACCGGCATCGCCGCGGCTGTCGAGGAAGAAGATGTCGTTGGCCACGACCTCGACGGACTGTCGCTTGCCGCCGTCCTGGGCTTCCCACTCGCGCCAGGAAAGGCGTCCGTCGACGCCGATGCGCCGGCCCTTGGACAGATACTGGGACGACGTCTCGGCCTGGCGGCCGAAGACGGTCACGTCGAAGTAGTTGGCGCGGTCCGACCAGTTTCCGCTCTCGTCGCGGCCACGGCTCGAGACGGCGAGCCGAATCGAGCAGACCGACTGGCCGCCGGCGGTGTGCCGCAGTTCGGGGTCGCGGGTGAGGCGACCGACGAGCGTGACGCGATTGAGGTCGGCGGGCATCGGCTACCTGGGCCTGCGCCCACGCGGGCCGCCGCGACCTGCGCGGGCGGGGCGTGCGTCGCCTTCGGGGCGGTCATCGACCGGCAGCGGCGCGCCGTTGGCCTTCGCGCGCTCGGCTTCGGTGCGGTTGAGCAGGACGCTCATGTAGCGGATGACCACTTCTTTGTTGATGGCCATCACGCGCTCGGCCTCGCGGAGTCCGTCGACGGTCGCGGAGCACGTCACGATCACGTACCGGCCGTCGGCCTTCTTGTCCATCACGTATCCGAGCTTCCGTCGACCCCAGTCGTTGACGTGGTCGATCTCTCCGCCGCCGTCGCGGATGATCTGCTGGACGCGCTCCAGCATCTCCTGCTGGCGCTCCTCGTCGACATCGGGGTCGAGGATGATCATGATTTCGTAAGGACTGATGTTTCTCTCCGTTCCCGTCACACACGTCCGGGCCGTGGGTCGCCCGGCCCGTTCTGGCAAGCATGGCACTATAGCGACTGCGCGACCGATCGGGTGAGTGCGGCGTCCGAGGTCGTCAGTCCGCCGCACGCCGTCCCGTGACCGCGGCGTGCTGTGCGCGCCGCCGGGCGAGCGCCGCGAGCTCGATTTGCTCCTCCTCGGCCCACACGTCCGGCAGCATCGGGGGTCCGAGCCCCGCATGAGCTGCGAGCCAGCGGTCGATGACCGCTGCCGACGCACCGCCGTGACGTGTCGCGACGGCGTGGCCGTCACGCAGGACGAACAGCACCGGCACCACCGAGCGGCTGATGCGGATCCCGCGCGGCCACAGCAGTTCCTCCCGTGCGGTCCAGTCCGCCGGCGTGGCGAGGATGCCGAGCGCGACCGGCAGATCCGGACGCGCCGTGGCGATCGCGCCGAGGCTCGCGGGCAGCATCTGCGTCGCCGGGCATCGGGGGATACCGAGCCCGAGCAGCGCCAGGGGCGCGTCGGCCACCGCGGCCAGCGCGCCGGCGACCGGCGTTGGTCGCACGTGCCGGGAGTGCGGTGCGTCGGACGCCATATCGGTATGACAGCACATCGGGTCCCGCGGCCGCGTGGACGTCGCTGCGGGCGCGGACGAGGGCCGCTGGTACAGTCCGAGCATGGGACGTATCGCCGACGCTGCGCTCGCGCGGCTGGCCACGGGCCCCGCGGACGCCGAGGGCCTGGCCGGCACGCTCGCCCGCGCCGGCGTGACGCGTGCCAAGGACCCCGCGTCGGCGCTGCGGCGCGCCATCAGGGACGACCAGCGATTCGTCGTTCTCGACGACGGGCGCTTGGCGAGCGTGGCCCAGCTCCTGTCCGAGCTGGTGCTCACCGTCCGCGTGTCCGAGACCGCGCATCTTCGGGGGGCTCTCGACACCGATGGCGACCTCGCCCCGTTCGCCGCCCTGGGTGCGACGCGCGCCGTGCTGCCGCTGGAGATCCAAACGGGCGAGTGTGCGCTCGTGCGGCTTGCCGACGCGGCGACCGGACGGCTCGAGGCGGTGCGGGCACCCGGCCGGCTGCCTCCGGCCGACGACGAACCCGCGGTCGTGGCCGCGGCCCTGCGGCGGATCGCCGAAGCCGGCGGGCGCGGGGTCCGGATGGCCGCCGTGTTGTGTGACGTCGCCGCGACGCACCCGGACGCCTATCACGGGCCGTTCCGCCCGATCTCCGACGCCCTCGCCGCCGCGGGGCTCGAGATTCACCTCGGCTGGGTCGCGCCTGCCGGGACGCAGTGGGGGGTTGCCACCGAGCGCGAGGTCGCGGACCTCGAACGTGCGGTGTCCGACCACCTGGCGGCGGATCGTCCGGCAGAGGCCGCTGCGCTTCAGGACCGGCTCGTCACCCTGCTGCGGATGCACTTCCCCGAGCGCGTCCCGGACGCCCGCCGCCGCCTGGCCCGTGTCCTGGCCCGTGCGGGCCGCGTCGACGACGGTCTCTCGGTCCTGACCGGTGCATTCGGGTTCGACGACCCGGAGGACCGGTACGAGGCCTGCCTGCTCGCGATTCGTCTCGGGGATCTGATCCGGGCGCGGCGCTGGGCCGAAGAGGGGCTCGCGCGCGTGCAGGAGCCGGGGCAGGCGGAGGTGGGCACGTGTCTGGAGGACCTCGCCGGCGACCTCGATGCACAGGCGACCTACCGCACGGTCCAGGAGTGGTTGCCCGCGCCCGACGATCGCATCGCGGCGGCGCCGGAACTGGCCGAACGCCTTGTCGCGCCGCGGCGGTCATATTTGGTCGGTGCGCTCATCGAGCAGTGCTTCGGGGATCTGGACGACCCGGACGGCGTGGCCCTGATCGGCGCGTTTCATCGTCTCGGCCCGTCGGGTCGTGATGTGTGCCTGGCGGCCGCGTCGGTATTGGTCGGATCCGTCGCGGACGCGGCCCGTCAGGCCGCGGGCGCCGGGCGTCACGCCCGGCGATCGTGGGTGCAGGGACTGTTGTCGACGGCGCCGGTCGCGGCGTGGGTGACGACGCCGACGGCCGAGTCCGACCAGCAGCATCTGATCGTCGGGGTCGCCAAGGAGGGCGGCCGCTGGTCGCCGCTGGTCGCGGTGATCGCCGGAGCCGCCCACGACCCCGTGGTCCGGGATGCCTTCTTCCTCAACGACCTGGCCGAGGCCCGCTTTCGGCGGGAGCTGCTGCGGCCGATCACCGAGCTCGGACTGCCGCTGCGCGAGATTCCCGTCGAACAGGCGGCCGCGATGCTGCGGGCGGGGCTGGCGCAGGCGTCCCGCGACGGGCACGTCCTGCCCGCCGAGGAGTATCAGCCGGTGATCTCCAGGATCCGTACGCTCGTGCTGGACGTCGTCCCCGAGGTCCCGCTGCCGCCGGCGGCGGATCCGCACACCCAGACGGGGACCGACCGGGCCTCGTCGTAGACGGATCGCCTGCATCCGCCGACACTGTCGGCCGTGTCGCGGTGCTCATGGGGGCCGCCATTTGTGCGATACTTAGTGGGATGGCGGAAATTCCCCAGAAGCTCATTGATTCGCTGAGCGTTCTCGACCCGGAGCTGCAGCACAGCATCCTCGACGCGCTGGCTCCCGTGGCACCCGAACTGGGCGATCGCGAGCAGGCCGTTCTTGAACGTCTCGCGAACGGCATCGTCGGCGGCGCGAGTGCCGCCGAACTGAACGCGTTCGTCCGTCTGCTCCCGGTGACGGTGAGCCGCGCGGTCCAGCCGGCGCTCGAGCCGGTACTCGGCGGCTGACCGCAGCGCACTTCGCGCGACCGTACCCGGCCGTCCGGTAGCCTGACGGCGATGAGCGATTCCGGCGATCACACCCGCGTGGCCGACGGCTGGGGCGTGGTGCACCTGATGCTGCGATCGCGGCGCGGTGAGTCGGGCACCGTGATCCGTCGGGCCATCACCGGGTTCACTGCCGATGACCCCAACCAGGCGGTCGTGTTCAGCGTGCTGGGCGGGCGGGCCGACTTCGGCGTGATGCTGCTGAGCCCCGATCTCGACGCGCTCGATCTCGCGACCAAGGCCATCCGGTCCGGCCCCGTCGACTGCGTGGCGTCGTTCTTTTCGGTGACCGAACTGTCCGAGTACACGTCCACCGAGGCCGACGAGCGCGCGCGCCTTGCGGCCGAGGGAGTCGTCGAGCTCGACGCCGCACTCGAGACGTGGCGCGAGCGCATGGCCAAGTACCGCCAGGACCGCCTGTACCCGCGTCTGCCCGATCGCCGGGTCATCGCGTTCTATCCGATGTCCAAGACGCGCAATGTCGGCGCGAACTGGTACGCGCTCGGGGCCGAGGACCGCAAGCGACTGATGCTCGGGCACGGCCGCGTCGGCAGGAAGTACGCCGGTCGCGTGCTGCAGCTGATCACCGGAGCGACCGGGCTCGACGACTGGGAGTGGGGCGTCACCCTGCTCGCCGACGAGCCCACCGTGATCAAGGAGATCGTTTACGAGATGCGTTTCGACGAGGTCAGCGCGGTCTACGGCGAGTTCGGGCCGTTTTGGACCGGCCTGGTCGTCGACGTGGACGAGGCGCTCGCCCGGAGCGGGCTCGCATGACGCCGAACCAACCACCCCGGAGGATCCCGTGCGCGGACTGACGTTTCAGGGCAACGGCCACGTGTCGGTGGAGGACGTCGCCGAGCCTGGGCTCGATGCGCCCACCGACGCACTCGTCCAGATCTCGATGGCGGCCATCTGCGGATCGGATCTGCACGTGCTGCACGCCGGCGAGGCGTTCGGGTTCGCGCCCGGTGCGCGTCTGGGCCATGAGTTTCTCGGGACGGTTACCGAGGTCGGGTCCGAGGTGCGCGGAGTCGTCCCGGGCGATCGGGTGTTGGTCGCCGTCGGGGTCAGCTGCGGTCACTGCATCTGGTGTCAGGAAGGACTGCGCGCCAGCTGCGAGCAGATGTCGATGTTCGGCTGGGCACCGCGCCTGTGGCGCCACGGCGGCGCGGTGCAGGGTGGTCAGTCCGAGTTCGCCCGCGTGCCGCTGGCCGATTCGACACTGATCAAGATCCCCGACGCGGTGGCGGATCCCGCCCACGAAACCCAGATCCTGCCGATCATCGATGTGATGTCGACGGCGATGCACGGTCTGGTGACCGGGCGGCTGCACCCCGGCGACGACGTCGTCGTGATCGGTGACGGCGCGGTGGCGTTGTCGGCCGTGCACTGCGCGCGGGCGCTGGGGGCGGAGAACATCATCTGCTTCGGGCACCACGATGACCGCATCGCCTTGGCGCGGCAGCTCGGGGCGACGGCGACCAGCGACGTCCGCGATGCCGAGGAGATCGCCGAGTTCGCCCGCAACGCAACGCGCGGTCAGGGCGCCCGCGTCGTTGTCGATTCGGTGTCGAATACCGATTCGATGCAGGCGGCGCACGGTGCGGTCCGCCCCGGCGGGACGATCTCGTGCCTCGGGATGGACCATTTCATGGGGAAGACGCCGTCGGTGAACTGGTTCGATCAGTTCGTCCGCAACATCACCATTTCGGGTGGCCTCGTCCCGATGGGTCTCTACATTCCCCGACTCCTCGAGCTCCTCGCCGAGGGTGAGATCGATCCCAGCCCCCTGCTGACCGACGTGCTTCCGCTGGCCGATGCCGCTGACGGCTACGGCATGATGGCCGAACGCCGACCCGGCGTCGTCAAGGTTGCGCTGAAGATCTCGTAGGCGATGTCCACGGCACCCGACCTGCGCAATCGCCTTACCGCCGCGGGCCAGGGGCACCTGGCGGATCTCGTCGACCGCGCGGCGCCTGAGGATGCCGCCGCGCTCACTGCCCAAGTCGCGGAGCTTGATCTGGAGCTCATCGCCAGGCTCGTGGACCAGTTCGTGGGTCACGACGACCCGACGGGCACGTCGGGCACGCTGACCCCGCCCGACGCCGTGCCGTTGCCGCAGACGTCCGACGATCGGGCGCGCGAGGCGGAGATCCGTGTCCGTGGTGAGGCGGCCGTGCGCGCCGGGGAGATCGGTCTCGTGCTGCTCGCCGGCGGCCAAGGCACGCGTCTGGGCTTCGACGGCCCGAAGGGGACGTTCCCGTTCGGGCCTGTCCGCGGGACGACGCTGTTCGCCCACCACGCCGCGAAGGTGGCGGCCCTGCGGGTCCGTTACGGCGCCCCGCTGCCGTTGTGCCTGTTGACGTCGCCCGCCAACGATGCCGCGACCCGGGCCGCCTTCGCCGACGCCGACTGGTTCGGGCTGGACCCGGACTCGGTCCGCTTTGTCGTGCAGGGGACCCTGCCGGCGGTCGATGCCGCCAGCGGGCAGATCCTCCTCGAGGCCCCCGGCAGGTTGGCGCTCTCACCGGACGGACACGGCGGGGTCTTTCTCGCCCTGCGGCGGTCCGGTGCGCTCGACTGGCTCGCGGCCGCCGGAGCTCGCACGATCTTCACCTTTCAGATCGACAATCCGCTGACCAGCGTCGCCGACCCCGTGTTTGTCGGGCACCACCGCGCCGCGGACGCCGAGATGTCGAATCTGGCGGTCCGCAAGGAGCGCCCGGAGGAGCGTGTCGGCCTGATTGCGCGACGCGACGGCACGACCGTCGTGGTCGAGTATTCGGATCTCGATGAGGCGACGGCATCGTCCCGGGCACCTGACGGCGGGCTCGCATTGTGGGCGGGCAACGTCGCGACGCACCTGATCGAGATCGAGTTCGCCCGGCGATTGACCGACGGCGGATTGCAGCTGCCGTATCACCGCGCGCTCAAGAAGGTCCCGTACCTGGGCGCGGACGGGCGGGTCGTGCAGCCCGCCGACCCGAACGCGTACAAGTTCGAGACGTTCATCTTCGATGCCCTGCCGCGGGCGTCCGCTTCCATCACCGTCGAGATCGCGCGCAGCGAACAGTTCAGCCCGATCAAGAACGCCGCCGGGCCCGACTCGCCGGAGTCCTGCCGCCGGGACATGAACCGTCTTTATGCGCGCTGGCTCGAGGCGGCGGGCGTGGCGGTCGCGTCCGGTACGGACGGAGAGCCGGTGGATCTTGAGATTGACCCGCGTCTCGCGCTGGACGCCGGCGAGGCACAGGCGCGGTTGGCGGGCCATCCGCCGATCGTCGGCCCGACGGCGCTGCTGGCCGGCTGAGCCCGCCGGATCAGCTCGCGCGGACCTCGCGGGGCAGCGCGAAGATGACGCCTTCGGCACTGGGGGCGTCGGACCCCGTGCGCCCGAAACCGTAGGTCTCAAGAAGATCCGCGACCTCGCGGACGAGTACTTCCGGTGCCGAGGCGCCCGCCGTCAACGCGACGCGCTGCTTTCCGGACAGCCATCGGGGATCGACCGCGGATGCGTTTTCGATCAGGTACGCGTCGGCGCCCGCGGCGCGCCCGACCTCGACCATGCGATTGGAGTTCGAGGAGTTCTGCGAGCCGACGACCAGCACGAGGTCGGCGCCGTCGGACACCGCGCTCTTGACTGCGTCCTGGCGGTTCTGGGTGGCGTAACAGATGTCGCCGTTCGGTGGCATCACGATTGCCGGGAAGCGCTCGTGAAGGATCCGGACAATCTCCTCGGTGTCGTCGATCGACAGGGTCGTCTGGGTCGTGAGAGCGACGTTGTCCGGGTCGGGGACCGTGACGCTGCGCGCTTGGTCGACGTCCTCCACCACGATCACCTGGTCGGGCGCCTCGCCGGAGGTGCCGATCACCTCGTCGTGGTCGGTATGGCCGACCAGCAGGACGGTCGCCCCGCGGGCGGCGTAGCGCCGGACCTCGGCGTGGACCTTGCTGACGAGCGGGCAGGTGGCGTCGATGACCCGCAGGTGCCGGGCGGCGCAGTTGGCGTGGACCTCGGGTGCCACGCCATGGGCCGACAGGATGATCGTCGCCCCTTCCGGGACCTCGAGCTCGGTCGTGACGAAGACCGCCCCGCGTGCCGAGAGTGTCTCGACGACATGCCGGTTGTGGACGATCTCGCCGCGGACGTAGACCGGGGCGTTGAGCTCATCGAGGGCGCGCTCGACGGTTTCGATGGCGCGGTCGACGCCGGCGCAGTAGCCCCGGGGGGCGACGAGGTCGATCTGAGCGGATTCGGGCATGCGCACAGACGTTAGCGGACGCACGCGGGGCGCGGCACCGCCGTCGGGTGCCCCGACGCGCACGGCGGGCCGGCGACCGCCCGCGAGTGCGAAGATCCCGCCGGGCGGGCAACGGGTCCGCGGTGGACGACGGCAGGCGGAGGAGACGGATGGACACGACACGGGTCGTGCTGATCACGGGCGGGTCAAGCGGTATCGGCGCCGCCACCGCCCGACGCGCACACGCCGCCGGTCACACCCTCGTGCTCGCGGCGCGCCGGCCGGAGGGATTGCGCGCGATCGCCGACGAACTCGGCACCCCGGACCGGGTCATGACCGTACCGTGTGACGTGCGCGAGTGGGACGAGGTCGATGCGCTTGCGGCGGCGGCGCGAGCGCGGTTCGGCCGCCTGGACGTCGTGTTTGCGAACGCCGGGTTCGGCCTCTCACGCGGATTTACCTCCGCCTCGCCGGAGCAGTGGCGCGACATGATCCTCACCAACGTCTACGGCGCGGCGATCACGGTGCGGGCGACCCTGCCGGCGATCATCGCCAGTCGGGGTCACTACTTCCTGACGGGCTCGGTCGCGGGGCGCAAGGCGCTTCCGGGCTCGCTCTATTCGGCGACCAAGTGGGCGGTGAGCGCGTTGGGCGAGTCGCTGCGCCAGGAGCTCAACGGCACCGGCGCGCGGGTGACGCTCATCGAGCCGGGATTCACCGACACGCCATTCTTCGACAACGGCTCGCCACAGGAGGATTCGCTCGTGGCCGACGACGTCGCCCGCGCGATCATGTTCGCCCTGGACCAGCCAGCCCGGGTCGATGTCAACGAAATCCTGATCCGCCCGACCTCCCAGGATGTCTGAGTCTGTGGTGCGGCCCCAGGAGCTGATCGAGACGGCGCTGCGCGCCGCGGACGCCGCGGCACGTGAGCTCGTGATCCGCGCCGACCGTCCGGCGGCCGGCGTCGGCACCAAGAGCTCCGAGACGGATCTGGTCAGCGACGCCGACCGCGCCGCCGAAGATGCGATCACCGCGGTCCTCGACGCGGAGCGTCCCGAGGACGGACGCTTGGCCGAGGAGGGCGGCCTGCGTGGCGGAGGATCGGGCGTGTGGTGGGTCATCGATCCGCTTGACGGGACGACCAACTACCTGTGGGGCATCCCCCACTGGGCCGTGAGCATCGCGGTGTGCGACGCCGCGGGACCGATCGCAAGCGTCGTGATGCACCCGCCCGGCAGCGAGACGTTCGTCGCGCTGCGCGGCGGCGGCGCGTGGCTCGGGAACCGGCGCCTGGAGATGCCGCCCCCGCCCCCGCTTGCGCAGGCGCTCGTCGGGACCGGCTTCAACTACTCGGCCGACGAGCGCGCACGCCAGGCCGAGGTCCTCGGCTGGGCGCTGCCGCGGGTCCGGGACGTACGTCGCTTCGGGGCGGCCGCGCTCGACATCGCGTGGGTCGCCGCCGGCCGTCTGGACGCGTTTCTGGAACGCGGCGTCCAGGAGTGGGACTGGATGGCCGGCCGCCTGCTGGTCACCGAAGCGGGCGGGGTCGTGCGGGAACTGGCGGCAACCGGTGAGCGGCCGGCCGGCATCGCCGTCGGCCGCGCCGAACTGCTGGAGCCCCTGCTGGCGCTCTTCGAGGGCGGCCGACGGGCCTGATGCGGGCGGACCCGCCGCCCATCGGGCGACGGGTCCCGCGGGATTAGGCGGCCTTCTTCTTGGCCGGGGGCCAGTGCAGCGGGCGGTCGAGGCCCATCAGCGCGGCTTCCTTGAGCGCCTCGGCCAGCGTCGGGTGTGCCGTGATCGAATCGCCGATCGTGTCGACGCGAGCCTCGGAGTCGATGCCCACGACGCCGGCATTGATGATCTCCGTCGCCGACATCCCCACGACGACGACGCCCAGCAACTCGTCGAGGGTCGTTTCGTGGATCGTCTTGACGAACCCGGTCCGGTCGGCGAACATCGCCGCCCGCGCGAGCGCGGAGAACGGGAACTTGCCGACGCGGATGCGATCCTTGCCGTACTGGTCGATGGCCTCCTGCTCGGTGAGGCCGACCGCGGCGATCTCCGGATCGGTGTAGATGCAGCGCGGCACCGCCCCCGACACGGCGATCGCATGTCCGGCGATGTTGTCGGCCGCGATCTCGCCTTCGCGGAACGCGGTGTGGGCGAGCTGCCAATACCCCGCGACATCGCCGACCGCATAGATATGCGGGACGCTCGTGCGGCGGTACTCGTCGGTGACAATGCGCGTCGGCTCGAACGTGACGCCGGCGGCCTCGAGGCCGAGACCCTCCACGTTGGCGCGTCGTCCGGTCGCGACGAGGACGAGGTCGCCCTCGACCTGCTGCTCGGCGCCGGAGGCGTCGACGAAGTACAGGATCACGCCGTCGGCGGTCTCCTCGACCCGCGACGCGCGCGCGCCGAGGTGCTGGGCGATCTTGCGCTTCTTGAAGGCGCGCTCCAGTTCGGTACGGGCCTCGGCGTCCTCGGCGGCGATCAGGTGGTCGAGCATTTCGACGACGGTGACCTCGCTGCCGAAGTGGGAGAACACCGACGCGAACTCGACGCCGATCACGCCGCCTCCGAGGACGATCAGGCGCGGTGGCACCGCATCGATGGCCAGCAGACCGGTGGAGTCGACGCAACGCGGTCCGTCGATCCCGTCCACCGGCGGGCGGGCGGGGCTCGATCCGGTGGCGATCACGGCGTTCTTGAAGGTGACGGTCTCACCCGTGTCGGTGGTGATTGTGTGGGCGTCGGTGAATTGGCCCCGGCCCTCGACGACGGTGACGCCATTGGCCTTCAACAGGCCGCCGACCCCGCTCACCGAACGGTCGATGATCTCTTGCTTGTTCGTCTGGACCTGGGCGAAGTCCAGTTCCACGGTCGGGACGTTGACCCCGAGCTTGGCGAAGGTCTCATGCGCGTCCTTCATGGCATGGGCGCTCTGGACCCAGGCCTTGGTCGGAATGCATCCGACGTTGAGGCAGGTGCCGCCGAGGCGCCCCTGCTCGATGACGGCCACGCTCAGTCCGAGCTGGGCCGCCCGAATTGCGGCGGGATAGCCGCCCGGTCCACCGCCAAGTACCGCGACGTCGACCTCGACCACGTGTGATCTCCTCAGATCGAGTTGGGAAGTTTCCGTGTCGCCGCGGGGTGGCGACGGGGATCGCGCTCGCCGCACAGGCTAGCGCGGCGCGAGACTGTGTGACCCGCGCCGCGCCGCCGTGGGATCAGGCGTCGAGCGACTCCTGGTGGAGGCGCCGGAGCACGGCCGGCAGGATGCCGCCGTTTTTGAGGTACGTGAGCTCGGTCGGTCCGTCGATGCGGGCCCGAACCTGGAAGGCACCGGTCGCCCCGTCCTCCCGTGCCCAGTTGACCGTGAGCTCCTGACGCGGCGCGAGGGTGGTGAGACCGGGAATGTCGAAGACCTCGCGGCCGGTGAGCCCGATCTCGTCGATGCCCTGCCCGGGCAGGAATTCGAGCGGCAGGACGCCCATGCCGACCAGGTTCCCGCGGTGGATCCGCTCGAACGACTTGGCGATGACCGCTTTGACGCCCAACAGCAGCGTTCCCTTGGCGGCCCAGTCGCGCGACGAGCCGGTGCCGTACTCGGCCCCGGCCAGCACGATCAGCGGCACATCGGCGGCCTGATACTTCACCGACGCGTCGTAGATGCTCATGATCTCGTCGTCGGGCAGGTAGTTGGTCCAGTTGCCTTCCTGGCCATCGGCGAGCGTGTTGCGCAGGCGGATGTTGCCGAACGTGCCGCGCATCATCACCTGGTGGTTGCCGCGCCGCGAGCCGAAGCTGTTGAAGTCCTTCGGGTGGACGCCGTGCTCCTGCAGGTACACCCCGGCCGGGGACGTCGCCGGGATCACGCCGGCCGGTGAGATGTGGTCGGTGGTGACCGAGTCGCCGAGCATCGCCAGCGCCCGCGCGCCGGCGATGTCGGTCAGGTCGCCGACCGCTCCGCCGAGGTTGTCGAAGAACGGCGGACGCTGGACGTAGGTGGACTCGCTGTCCCAGACGTAGGTGTCACCGTCCGGCACCGGCAGGGCCTGCCAGCGCTCGTCGCCGTCGAAGACCGTCGCGTAGCTCGAGGAGAACAATTCCGCCGTGATTGTGTGGTCCATCGCGGCCTTGACTTCGTCCGCGGTCGGCCAGATGTCGCGCAGATACACCGGGTTGCCGTCCGAGCCCGTGCCGAGCGGTTCGGTATCGAGGTCGATGTCGACCCGGCCGGCGAGCGCGAACGCGACGACCAGCGGGGGCGATGCCAGATAGCTGGCCCGGACGAGCGGGTGGATGCGGCCTTCGAAGTTGCGGTTGCCCGACAGCACGGCGGCCGCCACCAGGCCGTTTTCTTCGATGGCCTTGTTGATCGGCTCGGCCAACGGGCCGGAGTTGCCGATGCAGGTGGTGCACCCGTAGCCGACGAGATCGAAGCGCAGCTGGTCGAGGTAGGTCTGCAGCCCTGCCTTCTCGAGGTATCCCGTGACGGCACGGGAGCCCGGGGCGAGCGAGGTCTTGACGTGCAGCGGCGTTGACAGCCCGGCCTCCACGGCCTTCTTGGCCAGCAGTCCGGCGCCGATCATCACCGACGGGTTCGAGGTGTTGGTGCAGCTGGTGATCGCCGCGATCGCGACCGACCCGCTGGCCATCTCGAAGGTCTCGCCCTCGTTCTCGACGGCAACGGCCGGATAGTGCGCCGGCTGACCGTTCGCGGGGACGAGCCCGTCGGGGTAGGCCGCGCGGAAGGCGTCGCCGACGTTGGGCAGCGTGACGCGGTCCTGCGGGCGGCGCGGCCCGGCCAGGCTCGGGACGATCGTGGCCAGATCGAGTTCGACGTTCTCGTCGTAATGCGGGTCCGGCGTCGCGTCCGTGCGGAACAGCCCCTGCAGTTTGCTGTACGCCTCGGTGCGGGCGATGACCTCGTCCGACCGACCGGTGACCGTCATGTACCGCAGCGTCTCGGCATCCACGGGGAACAGGGTCCCGGTCGCGCCGAACTCGGGCGACATGTTGGCGATGGTCGCGCGGTCGGCAAGCGACAGCGACGACAGGCCGGCGCCGTAGGCCTCGACGAACTTGCCCACCACGCCGTGCTTGCGCAGCAGCTCGGTGACGGTCAGCACCAGGTCGGTGGCCGTCGCGCCGGCCGGGAGCGCCCCGGTCAGCTTCAGCCCGACCACGATCGGCATGGGCAGCGACAGCGGCTGGCCGAGCATGACCGCCTCGGCCTCGATGCCGCCGACGCCGAAGCCGATGACGCCGATGCCGTTGATCATCGTCGTGTGCGAGTCGGTGCCGACGAGGGTGTCCGGGAACGCCACCAGTTCGCCGTCGAATTCGCGGGCGTCGACGACGGGCGCGAGGTGCTCGAGGTTGACCTGGTGGACGATGCCCATGCCGGGCGGGACGACGCGGAAGTTGTCGAACGCCTGCTGTGCCCAGCGAAGCAGGGCGTATCGCTCGCCGTTGCGCTCGTACTCGAAGGCGACGTTGTCGGCAAAGGCCTCGTGGTCGCCGAAGTGGTCCACCTGCACGGAGTGGTCGATGACCATGTCCGCCGGCACCAGCGGGTTGATGCGCGACGGGTCGCCGCCCATCTCGGTCATCGCGTCGCGCATGGCGGCGAGGTCGACCACGCAGGGCACCCCGGTGAAGTCCTGCAGGACCACGCGGCCCGGCATGAACGGCACCTCGATCGCCTGACCGGAGTTCGGTGTCCAAGAGATCAGTGCCGCCACGTCGTCCTCGGTGACGAACCCGCGCCCGAGGTTGCGGAGGACGTTCTCCAGCAGGACCTTGATGGTGACGGGATGCCGCGACAGGTCGGCGCCGAGGGCGTCGAGGCGGTACACGCCGTAACTCGCGTTACCTACGGTCAGCGTGTCGCGGGCGGCAAACGGGTCGGGAATCGCGGACAACGGCGTCACTCCTTGCGGCTGGGATGGTTCGGCTCTGCGCACACGAAGGGTACCGGAGCGGGTGCACTTGCCGCGGTCGCGGCGCGTATTCCGGGCCCCTCGTCCCGGCACCGGGCGCGGCGGCGTGCGGTCCGGACGGCGCCGCGGTCGCCCGCCGTCCGGAGAAAGTCCTGCTAGTGGGTCAATCGCCGGTACGTGATGCGGTGCGGGACGGCAGCCGCGGCGCCGAGCTCCCGCCGCCGGTGCTCCTCGTATTCCTGGTAGTTGCCTTCGAACCAGCGGACCTGGCTGTCGCCCTCGAACGCCAGGATGTGCGTCGCCAGGCGATCGATGAACCAGCGATCGTGGCTGGTGACCATGACGCAGCCCGAGAACCCCGCGAGCGCATCCTCCAGCGCCCGGAGGGTGTCGACGTCGAGATCGTTGGTCGGCTCGTCGAGCAGCAGCAGGTTGCCGCCACCGGCCAGGAGTTTGGCGAGGTGGAGCCGGTTGCGTTCACCGCCCGACAGCTGACCGACGAGCTTCTGCTGGTCGGTGCCGCGGAAGTTGAACTGGGACAGGTAGGCCCGGGAGTTGATTTCCTCGCGTCCGCCGAGCCGGATGATGTCCTGATTGCCCGACGCCTCGGCCCACACGGTGTGGGCGGCGTTGAGCGCGTCGCGGGACTGGTCGACGTAGGAGATCTGGACCGTGTCGCCGACGCGGAGCGTGCCCTCATCCGGGGTCTCGAGGCCGGCGATCATCCGGAACAGGGTCGTCTTGCCGGCGCCGTTGGCCCCGATAACCCCGACGATCCCCCCCTGCGGCAGGGAGAACGACAGGTCGTCGATGAGCAGGCGGTCCCCGTAGCCCTTGCGCAGGTGGGTCGCCTCCAGCACGAGCTCGCTCAGTCGCGGAGCGGCCGGGATCCGGATCTCGGCGGTCCGGGCCGCCTCGGATCCGGCCTCCTCGACCAGGCGCTGGTAGTTGGCGAGTCGCGCCTTGCTCTTGGCCTGGCGGGCGCGCGGGGAGGACCGCACCCACTCGAGCTCCCGGGCAAGGGTCCGCTGGCGCGCGGACTCCTTCTTTTCTTCGTGGGCGAGCCGCTCTTGCTTCTGCTCGAGCCACCCCGTGTAGTTGCCCTTGTACGGGATGCCGCGCCCGCGGTCGAGCTCCAGGATCCATTCGGCCACGTTGTCGAGGAAGTACCGATCGTGGGTGACGGCGACGACGGTGCCCGCATACTCCTCGAGGAACCGCTCGAGCCATGCGACCGACTCGGCATCGAGGTGATTGGTCGGCTCGTCGAGCAGCAGCAGATCGGGTGCCGACAGCAGCAGTCGCGCCAGCGCCACCCGACGCCGCTCCCCGCCAGAGAGCGTCGTAACATCGGCATCGCCCGGCGGCACGCGCAGCGCGTCCATGGCGACCTCGACCTTGCGTTCGATGTCCCAGGCGTTGACGCGCTCGATCTCATCCTGGACGCGCTGGAACTCGTCAAGGACATCCTGCATCTGGTCGGCGTCGAGCGGTTCGGCGAGCTTCGCCCCGAGCTCGGCGTAGCGCGCCGTGAGGGCGAGCTGGTCGGCCAGCCCCTGCTCGATATTCCCGCGCACGTCCAGGTCCGCATCGAGCAGCGGCTCCTGCTCGAGCAGGCCGACGCGGGCCCCGGGCGCCAGCTGCGCCGTCCCCGCCGAGCTCGGCTCGATGCCGGCCATGATCCGCAACAGGGTGCTCTTGCCGGCGCCATTGACACCCAGCACGCCGATCTTCGCGCCGTAAATAAAGGACAAGGAGACCTCTTTGAGAATCACCTTGTCCGGAGGGTGCACCTTGTCGAGCCGATGCATGGTGAAGACGTACTGGGGTTCGCTCATGACACCGGAGCGTAACCAACGACCGAAACCGGCGTTGGCTCAAGTCCGGTGCGCTACCGTCGATTGCAAGACACAACGAACGTTGAGCAGCACGCGGGTGCAGACCGAGATGCCCGCGAGCCCCTGAAGGAGGGGTGGAATGACCACCATTAGTTTTGAGCCACGGGTGCGGGATGCGACCCTGGAGGGCGTCGTCGCCCAGACGAGCGAGGACGGGTGGGGGCACTACCACCGCCTGGACTGCGCCTACGCGCCGCAGCGCGGCACGGACGGCAATCGCGCGGTCGTCCACGGCCCCTGGCGCTATCTGTCGCGGCATTGGGAGCCCTGTCCGCTGTGCCGGCCACCGAAGTCCTGACGCCGGATTTGGCGCTTCGCTACCCTGAGTGCCAGTGCATCGTTGAAGGGGGTTGAGGTGGACACGACGGACGCGACGTTTGAATACGACGTCATCGAGCGCTCCCGGGAGGTCGCCGTCGTCGTCGACTTCTGGGCGCCGTGGTGTGCCCCGTGTCGCCAGCTGACGCCGCTGTTGGAGAACGCCGTCGGTCGCCATTCCGACGACGTGGTGCTCGCGAAGGTGAACATCGACGAGAACCCGATGCTCGCGCAGCGCTACCGCGTCATGAGCATCCCGCTGGTGAAGGTGTTCCGCGACGGCGACGTGGTCGACGAGTTCACCGGCCTGCAGTCCGGGCATACGGTCGACGCCTTCGTCAACCGCCTCGTCCCCTCAAAGGCCGACCGCCTGGTCGAGCTCGGCGACGAGCTCTCGCTCCGCGAGGCGATTGAACTGGATCCCGGCAACACGCCCGCCCGCCTGGCGCTCGCGCGCCTGCTGGTGTCCGACGGACACACGGATGAGCTCGACGACCTGCTCGATCCCATTTCCTACGACAGTGAGGCCGCGGGGATCCGCGCCCGTGTCGCGCTCGCCGATGTCGACACTCCGGACATCCAGGCCGGGCTGGCCGCGTGGGAGGCGGGTCTGAGCGAGCAGGCGCTGACACACCTGCTCGACGCCGTGCGCGGCGCCGAGGACCCGGATCGCCGCGAGTTGCTGCGGGCGGCGATCGTCGGAATGTTCGGCGAACTCGGCGAACACCACCCGCTCACCGCTCGCTTCCGCAAGCGGCTCGCGCAGGCGCTCTACTAGGCGACCCCGTCCGGGCGGGCCGGTGTGGCCCGATGCCCGGATGCCGGCCGGTGGCTACTTCTCGCGGTAGACGATCCGCCCGCGGGTGAGGTCGTACGGCGACAGCTCGACGCGGACCCGGTCGCCCGGGTTGATGCGGATGCGGAACCGCCGCATGCGGCCGGCCATGTGTGCCAGGACTTCGTGGTCGTTGTCCAGGACAACGCGGAACATCGTGTTCGGGAGGGCCTCGGTGACCTCGCCCTCAACCTCGATGGCCTCTTCTTTGTTACTCGACGTGGGAACCTCGCTTGGTGGATCGGGCGCGCAGACGGCCCGCCCGATGGATGCAATCCGTCCAGCAAGGCTATAGCGCCGCGCCGGAGCGCGCATCTTCACAGGCGCGGTGTTGCGCGGGAGAGCGCCGGACCCGGGTTGAGGATCCGTCGCCATCCGACTAGAATGCTTGAGGACTCAAACAAATCGACCGGCGTTCACAGGCGGAAGAAGATCAGATGCAGACATCGGGACTTCATCACGTCACCGCGATCGCGGGAGATCCGCAAGGCAATCGTGACTTCTACGAGGGCGTCCTGGGTCTGCGGCTGGTCAAGCACACCGTCAATTTCGACGATCCCGGCACGCTGCACCTCTACTACGGTGACGGGCGCGGATCTCCGGGAACGATCCTGACCTTCTTTCCGATCCCGGGCCTGGCCCCCGGATCCGCGGGTGCGGGCGTCACCGAGCGCGTCGCTCTGGCGGTTCCGCCGGGGGCGCTGCCGGCGTGGCGGGATCGTCTCGATGCGGCCGGCATCCCGTCGGCCGACCGCGTGGGCGGGCTCGAGGTGCGCGATCCGGACGGTCTGGCGCTCGAGCTCGTCGAATCCGGTGAGATCGTGTCGCCGGCGCCCTGGACCGTCCGCACCGCTCCGGAAATGGCCATCCAGGGAATCGCGGCAGTGCACCTCGCCAGCGGTGCCGCCGGGTCCACCGCGCGGGCGGCGACCGATTGGCTCGGCCTGTCCGACCTCGGTGGCGGTGTGTTTCGCGGAGACCCGGCGCTCGGCGGGAGCGTCAGGGTGCGCGATGCCGCGGACGGCCCGCGGACGCGTCGCGGTGCCGGCATCGTCCATCACATCGCCTTTCGCACCGCGGGCGCCGAGGAACAACGGCAGTGGCTTGATCATCTGCGACGCCAGGGCGCGGTGCCGACACCGGTCCAGGATCGCGAGTACTTCACCTCGATCTACTTTCGGGAGCCCGGGGGCGTCCTCTTGGAGCTTGCAACCGACGGACCCGGCTTTGCGCGGGACGAGGCGAGCGACGCGCTCGGTGAGCGTCTCTGTTTGCCGCCGTGGTTCGAGCAATACCGGCGGCAGCTGGAGGAACGCCTCCCCCGACTGTCGCCGGCACCGGCCCTCGGGACGCGGGCATGAGCGGCGTGGCGGGGATGGTTCCGCATGTCTGGGAGGGGCCGGCGCTGCCGGCGCCGGTCGTCCTCGCCCTGCACGGCCGGGGCGGGAGCGAGCACGACCTCGTCCCGGTGGCGCATCTCGTCGCGCCGGGACACGGGGTGCTCGCCCCACGCGGGTCCGAGCCGCAGGCGCCGGCGGGATGGGCCTGGTTCGCCCATCACGGGATCGGGATCCCCGACGACGATTCGTTCGCGGCGCGCCTCGCGGACCTGGTCGTTTGGCTCGAGGCCGCCGCCGCCGCGTACCGCATCGATCGCCCGATGGCGGCGCTGGGATTCTCCAACGGCGGCATGATGGCGGGCGCCCTCGTGGCGGCCCGACCGGATCTCGTCGACCGCGCCATCCTGATGTCCTCCGGCTACCGCCTCCCGCCGCGATTTGTCACGCCGGGCGGCCTCGCCGGGCGCCGGATCGCGGTCCTCGGCGGCGATGACGATCCGTTTCATACGCCGGCGATGATGGATGCCGGGATCCGTGCCTATGCGGCGGCGGGCGCACGCGTCGAGGCGTACCGCTACCCCGGGGTGGGCCACACGATCACCCGGGATCAGGCCGGCGACGCCGCCGCCTGGCTGGCGACGACGGTCGCCGAAGACGCGGGCGGGGCGGTCACCCCGCCCGCAGGGGCCTAAGCGCCGGGGAGAATCCGGTCGCCGAGTCCGTGGGGCATGATCTGGCTGTGCAGGGCGTACAGGTCGTCCGGGTACGGGCTGGCGCCGACCGTGGAGGTCATCCCGCCGTCGACGAAGATCGTCTGCCCGGTGATGTAGCTGCCGGCGTCCGACGAGAGCAGGAGCAGGGTGCCGAGCAGTTCCTCGGGCTCGCCGACGCGGCCCATCGGGGTCTGGTCTTCGATCCGGCCCTTGAAGGTGGGCACGGCCAGGACCTGGTCGGTCATCTCGCTGGGGAACCATCCCGGTCCGATGGCGTTGACGCGTACCCCGCGGTCGGCCCAGTGGTTGGCGAGGTACTTGGCCAGGAAGATCGTGCCGGCCTTCGCCGTCGCATATCCGACCGGAATGTTGAAGTGCCCGCCGGCGCCGCCCACCGAGGCCAGCAGGATGATCGATCCGCCGCCGTTGGCGAGCATGTGGCGCGCCGCGCCCGTGGCGGTGACGAAGGTGCCGGTCAGGTTGATGTCGATCGACTGGCGAAACAGGTCGGCCGGCATCTTCTCGGGCATGGCGCCACCCTCCGGCACGGAGCCGGCGTTGGCGACGGCGATGTCCAGGCCGCCGTACGTCGCGACCGCGGCCGCCACGGCGGCGGCAACCTGTGCCTCGTCGGTGACGTCGCACTCCACGACCAGCGCCGCGCCGCCGGCCGCGGCGATCTCGGCCGCCACGGCCTCCAGCCGGTCACGCCGCCGCGCGGCGAGGACCACGTTGGCCCCGGCCCCCGACAGTGTCTTTGCGAACTCCACGCCGAGCCCCGACGAGGCCCCGGTGATCAGCGCGGTCTTGCCGGCCAGATCGAACTGCGACGCCACGGATGACATCTCCACCCCCCACATGTGCTTCCGGCACCCGGCCGGCGTGGGCAGAGCGTGCACGGTCGCGGGCGAAGATGCCAATAGGAACACCTGCGCGGGGCGATAGGCTGCCCCTATGGACTCGGTCGACGGAACGCGGCTGCGGTACTTCTTCGTGCTGGCCGACGAAGGGCATGTCGGACGCGCCGCGGCACGGCTCGGAATCGCCCAGCCGAGCCTGAGCCAGCAGATCCGGCGCCTGGAGCGCGACCTCGGGGTCACGCTGTTCCGGCGGCACCCCAAGGGCGTGGACCTGACCGACGCCGGCGCGCGCCTCGACCGCGAGGCCCGTCCCGCCTATCGGGCGCTCGCCGACGCGGTGCGCGCCGTGCGCGTGGGATCCGCCGTCGCGGCGGTGCGGATCGGGGTCTGTCACGCCGTGTTTGCCGAGCATCCGGCCGTCGCCGCCGTCGCGGAGATCGCCGGAACCGCGATCGGGGCCTCCGACGTGGAGTACGTCTCGGCCCTGAATTCGGAGGCGATCGGCCTGGTGCGCAGCGGCGGCCTCGATGTGGCCTTCATCTACGACCCCCTCGACGACACCGACGTCGAGGCAGTTCCGGCGTTCACCGACGCCCCCGCGGTCGTCCTGCCCGCCGATCACGTGCTGGCCGAGCAGGAGGTCCTGACGATCGACGAACTGGCGCCGTACCCGATCCTGTGGTGGGAGCGCGATGCGATTCCCGGAACCCACGACGCTCTCGTCGCCGCCTGCCGGCGCGCCGGCTTCGAACCGCAGTTGATCGACGTGCCCGACATCCCCGGGGTACTCGGCTCGATGCTCGCGGAGGGCGCCGGGGTCTCGGTGATCTCCGAGTTCGTGGCGCGCGCCAACACCGATCCGGCGATCGTGTGGAGGCCGCTGATCCGGCCGCGGGTCATCCTCAACGGCCTCATGATCTGGTCGCGGACGGCGCCGACGCCCGTCGCCACGGCGATCGTGGCCGCGCTCGACCGGTCGGGGCTGCCGATCTAGGCGCGCATCGCCCGCCGCATCAGCGCGTCTTGGCTGTTGAGCGGGGAATCGCCGTCCGCCGGGAGGCGCGGGACCCACTCCCCGTCGGAGCCCAGCGCCCAGGCGAGCGCGGTGTCGGCGAGCTCGATGTCGAGGGCATCCAGCAACTCGCGCTGGCAGGCGGGATCGTCCACCGGCGTGATGACCTCGACGCGGTGGTCCAGATTGCGCACCATCATGTCGGCCGATCCGATGAACACCCGGCAGTCGTCGCCGGAGTGGAATGCGAAGACCCGGGCGTGCTCGAGGAAGCGACCGACGATCGAGATCACCCGGACGTTGTCGCTGACCCCCGGAACGCCGGGTCGCAGGCCGCAGATGCTGCGCACGATCAAGTCGACCGGAACACCGGCCTGCGACGCGCGATAGATGGCTTCGATCATCGGACCGTCGATGAACGCATTGAGCTTGATCACCACGCGGCCGGGAAGGCCCGCGCGATGCGCCTCGATGACCCGGTCGATCTCGGCGATCAGGCCGTCGCGCAGGTGGCGCGGCGCGACGAGGATCTTGCGGTACTCGGGCGGCTGGCCGAACCCGGTGAGGTAGTTGAACAGGTTGGCCACATCGCCGGTGACCGCGTCGTTCGTCGTGAACAGCCCGACGTCGGTGTAGAGGTGGGCGGTGGCGGGGTTGTAGTTGCCCGTCCCGATGTGGACATAACGCCGGACCACGTCCTGTTCCTGGCGGACGACCAGGCACAGCTTGCCGTGGGTCTTGAGGCCCGGGATGCCGTAGACGACGTGGACACCGGCGCGCTCCATGGCGCGGGCCCAATGGATGTTGCGCTCCTCGTCGAAGCGCGCCTTGACCTCCACCAGGCACACGGTCTGGATGCCGCGCTCGGCCGCACGGATCAGCGCCGGAACGATCGGCGAATCGCCGCTGGTGCGGTACACGGTTTGCTTGATCGCCAATACCGACGGGTCCTCGACGGCGTTGACGACGAACTGCTCGACGCTGGCGGTGAAGTCGTCATAGGGGTGGTGCACGATCATGTCGCCGTTGCGAATGACGTGGAAGATGTCGACCGGTTCGTCGTCGAGTGACCGCAGCCGCGGGGGAACCGTCGGATGCCAGGGCTCGTACGTGTGCTCGGGCAGGCCGAGGTTGGCGATTTGGCCGAGACAGGTCATGTCGATCAGCCCGGGCACGGCGTAGACGTCGCGCGGCGCCACTTCGAGGGCGCGCGACAGCTCGTCGAGGATCAGACTCGAGGCGCTCGCCTCGATCTCGAGCCGGACCACGTGGCCGAAGCGGCGCTGGCGCAACTGGTCCTCGACCGCGCCGAGCAGATCGTCGGCATCTTCCGAGATGTCGAAGTCCGCATCCCGGGTCACGCGGAAACGGATGCACTCCACGACGTCCATTCCCGGGAAGAGGCGATCGATGTGTGCGGCCATCAATTGCTCGAGCGGCACCAGGTATCCGTCGACCGGATACAGGCGCGGCAAGCCGGGCGGCACCTTGACGCGGGCGAAGCGCTGTTCGCGGGTGCGCGGGTCGCGCACGATCAGGCCGAGGTTGAGCGACAGGCCCGAGATGTACGGGAACGGGAGTCCGGGGCCGACGGCGAGCGGCGTCAGGGTCGGTGCAATCTGATCGTCATAGATATGGCCGATCTGCGCCCGCTGGCCCGGGTCGAGATCGGCGATGTCGCCGACGCGGATGCCCGCCGCCATTAGGTCCGGGCGCAAGCCGGTTTCCCAGATGCGGGCCTGTTCGACGATCAGCTCGCGGACCCGGTCGCCGACGGCGATGACAACGACGTCGCGCGGCGTGGCGTCGGGCGTCGAGGGCCGGCGGCCCGCGGCCGCGGCCTCCTGCATCGCGGCAACGCGGACCATGAAGAACTCGTCAAGGATGTTGGCGCAGATCGACAGGAACCGGCAGCGTTCCAGCAGTGGCGCAGACCGGTCCTCGGCCTGGGCGAGCACGCGTGCGAAGAAGTCGAGCCAGCTGAGTTCGCGGTTCGTGTAGAGCGCGGGATCGTGGAGGTCGATCGCGCCGCCGGGAGTGTCGGACGAGTTGAGCATCGACTCTAGTCTGCCGGGTTCGGCCCGGGGGCGGAAGCCTTGGGCGTCACAGGGCCTGTGACAGTCGCCGGCGGCAGGGCGTGCTCAGGCCCGCAGGCGAAACGCGACGACCACGACCCCGACGAGGACGACAAGCGCGAGCACGAGGCCGAGCGCGATGCCGGCGAGGGTGGCGATCGGGATCACGACCACCAGGGCCTGGGCGATGGCGATGATGATCAGTGCGTCGCGAACGATTCCCGGACGCAGCCGGCCGATCGCCCAGATCGAGATGCCGAGGACGAGGATCGCCACGAGCGTGGCCAGGAACCACGTGGGATGACCGAAGATCACGTACAACATCTCGACCAGCGCGAGTACCGCAGCGATCGACCAGCGCCGCCGGCGCAGGAAATTTGTCGGTCCGCCGGGTGCGCCGCCGGTGCCGCTGCCGTAGTGCTCGATGATGATCGGCTGCTGGTCGGCCATCGTCAGCGGAGTGTACCGCGCTCCCGGAATCCCGCCCTAGGAACGGGTCCCCGGTCCACCGTGACGCGGCGACGCCACCGCGATCGCATCCGGGAGGAGCGCCGCCGCCGTGACGGCCGCCTGTCGCTCGTGCCACAGGCCGGCGATCGCGCCGCCGCTGCCGCACAGCACCACCGCCTCCGCGCCCGCGGCGGTCAGCCGGTCGGCGGCGTCGACAAGCTGCGGTGCCAGGCGTGCGGCGGCGGGCCAGAGGTCGTTGGTTACGAATCCCGACGACGTCCAGGGCCCGTCGGGTGGGTCCGGGTCGAGGTCCGCCGCTTCGCCGAGCGCGTCGAACTCGGCATACACGGCCCCGGTCGCGAGCGGGGCGACGGGCCCGCAAATGACCAGCCACAGATCGGCGGGGATCGGTCGGGACACGAGCCGCTCCCCGCGTCCCGTCGCCCACTGGGTTCCTCCGCGGACAAAGAAGGGAACGTCCGATCCGAGCGTCACTGCGATCCTTTCGAGGGTCGCACGGGGCGTGCCGAGTCCGTAGAGAGCGTCAAGTCCGACGAGCACTGCGGCGGCGTCGCTGGACCCCCCGCCGAGGCCTGCCTGCATCGGGATCCGCTTGTCGATCGAGATATGCGCCGGCAACGCGTGGCCGACCTCGGCCTCCAACGCGTCGGCCGCGCGCCAGGCGAGGTTGTCCGCCCCGGCCGGTGCGCCTGGGCACTCCAGGTCCCGTCGGCGCGCGCGGGTCAGCGCGACGGTATCTGCCAGGCCGTCGAGTGCCACAAGCAAGCTGGCGACAGGGTGAAATCCGTCCGCGCGGGGGGGCCCGACGCGCAGGACGAGGTTCAGCTTCGCCGGCGCGGCAATTACGATCCGGTCGGCCACGGAATCGCCCCGGCGAGACGCCGGTAGTGGTCGGCGGACAGGTGCTCGGGGCGCGCGGTCGGCGGCAGTTCCATGGCCGCGAGCGCTCCGGCGACGTCGGCGCGCGCGACACCGCGGGCGCCGAGGTTGTTTGCGAGCGTCTTGCGCCGCTGGGCGAAGGCGGCCCGCACCATCTCGCGGAGGGCCGGACTCGCGCCGGGGCCGGTGCGGCGCAGGACGACCAGAGCGGAATCGACGCGCGGGCGCGGGACGAAGACCTCGCGGCCCACGTTGCGACGGAACACGGGCGTCGCGGCCAGCTGCACCATCACCGACGGCGCCCCGTAGGCGGGGTCCCCCGGACCCGCGAGCCAGCGGTCGGCGACCTCGCGCTGCACCATCACCGACCACACCCGCACCGCCGGCAGCCGCCAGGTGCTCTCGACCACGATCGGGGTCGCGATGGCGTACGGCAAGTTGCTGACCATCGCGGTCGGAGCGGGGGCCAGGGCCTCCAGATCCACGCGCATCGCGTCCCGCCAGTGGACCGTCACGTTGTCGCACCCCGCCAGCACGTCATCCAGCAGTGGGGCCATGCGCGCGTCGATCTCGACCGCATGGACCGTGGCGACCGCGCCGGCGAGGGCGCGCGTCAGCACCCCGACCCCGGCGCCGACCTCGAGCACGACATCCTCGGGCACCAGGTGTGCCTCGCGCAGCGACAGGTCGACCAGATTCTCGTCGGCGAGGAAATGCTGGCCGAGGTCCGTGTTCGGCGACAGGCCGTGCCGTTCCAGCAGCCGGATGACCCGGACGCGCGCGCCCGGGCCCGGGCTACCAGGAGAAGATGCGGGCGGCGTTGGCGGTGGTGAGTTCATCACAGGCGGCGAGATCGAGCCCGCGAACCTCGGCGAGGACGGCGAGCGTGTCGGCGACGTAGGCGGGTTGGTTGGGCTTGCCGCGACGCGGCACGGGTGCCAGGTACGGACTGTCGGTCTCCACAAGGATCCGATCGGCCGGCAGTCGCGCCGCCGCCGCCCGCAGTGCGTGGTTCGGCTTGAAGGTCAACGGCCCGGCGAAGCTGGCGTACCAGCCGCGGTCGATGACCTCGTCGAGTTGGTCGACCATCGAGAAACAGTGCAGGATCACCGGGAGTCCGTCGGCGTCCTCACGGAGGATGCCGAGCGTGGCCGCGTCGGCGTCCCGCGTGTGGATAACCAGGGGAAGGCGCGTTGTGCGCGCCACGGCAATCTGGGCCCGGAACGCCCGCTCCTGCTGGTCGGGTGTCGCCCGGTCGCGGTAGAAGTCCATGCCGCATTCGCCGATCGCGACCACCTTGGGGTGCGCGGCGAACTCTGTCAGCCAGGCGGCGTCATCGTCGCGCCACTCGTCGGCGCTGTTGGGATGTACGCCGATCGCCGCGAACACCTCCGGGTGCGCGTCGGCCAGGGCGATCGCCCGCGCGCTCGAGTCACGACCCATGCCGATTCCGACGATCCGCGTCACCCCCCGCTCCGCGGCCGCCTGTAGGATCTGGTCGATCCCGCCCTCGCACGAGTCCAGGTGGGCGTGGGTGTCGACTACTCGGGGCGCCCTTCCACGCGGGGAAACAGTGGCGGGATCGCCGTCACCCGGGTGCCGGCGACGCCGGCGCCGAAGACGGCGTCGGAAAGGGCCACATCGGCCGGATCCCGGCCGAGCGAGGCGAGGGCGCGCTCGGCGCTCCCCGGGATGATCGGCCAGAGCAAGATGATCACCGACGTCAGGCCCGCCGCGAGCGTGAACAGCACCTGGTCGAGCGCGTCGGCCGCCGCGGGGTCCTTGGCGAGGACCCAGGGTGCCCGTTGCTCGACGAGCCGGTTGAGCGCACGCACGAGCACCCACGCGGTCTCGACCGCGCGGGTGAGGTCGGCCGCGTCGAATGCCGCGACGATCTCCTCGGCGCGGAGCCCGAATTCGGCGGCGATCTCCCGGTCGTGTCCACGCTCGGCGGGGACGATGCCGTCGCGGTAGCGGCCGATCATGTTCACGGTGCGGTTGAGCAGGTTGCCGAGCTCGTTGGCCAGCTCGCCGGTGTAGCGGGCCTCGAAGCCTTCGGCGCTGAAGGTGCCGTCCTCGCCGAAGCGGATTTCGCGGCTCAGGTAGTAACGGAGCGCGTCGATCCCGTAGTCCTCGATAAACGGGAACGGGTCGACCAGGTTGCCGGTCGTCTTGCTCATCTTCTCGCCGCCCTTGAGCACATAGCCGTGGATGGCCAGCCGCCCGGGCAGCTCGATCTCGGCCGCCATCAGCAGGGCGGGCCAGATCACCGCGTGAAACTTGAGGATGTCCTTGGCCATCAGCTGCAGGTCCGGCGGCCAGAAGCGTTCGCCGTCGGGACCGGCTCCGTAGCCGAGGGCGGTCCAGTAGTTGAACAGCGCATCGACCCACACGTAGATCACCTGATCGGGATCCCACGGCACCGGGACACCCCACGAGATCTGTGAGCGCGAGATCGAGAGGTCCTCGAGTCCGTCGGCGATCATGCGGCGCGCCTCGTTGTAGCGCGGACCGGGGACGACCCAGCCCGGGTGCGCGTCGAAGTGGGCGAGCAGACGCTCGCGATACGCCGAGAGGCGAAAGAACCAGTTCTCCTCCGCGAGCCACTCGACCGGCGTGCCGTGGATCGGGCAGGTGTTGCCCTCGCCCAGCTCACCCTCGACGTAGAAGGCCTCGCATGGGGTGCAGTACCAGCCGCCGTAGCTGCCTTTGTAGATGTCGCCGCGCTCGTGCATGACCGACAGCAGCCGCTGGACTTCGGCGATGTGCTCGGGGTCGGTCGTCCGGATGAAGAAGTCGTTGCTCGCCTCGAGCACCCGCCCCAGGTCCCGGAACCGCGCCGAGAGGGCGTCCGCGTGGGCCTTGGGGGTGTGTCCGGCGGCCTCGGCCGCGCGCGCGATCTTGGCGCCGTGCTCGTCGGTGCCGGTGAGAAAGAACACGTCCTCGCCGCGCTGGCGGTGATGCCTGGCGAAGATGTCCGCCATGATGGTCGTGTACGCGTGGCCGACATGCGGGTCGGCATTCACGTAGTAGATCGGCGTGGTGATGTAAAAGCGATCGTGGCTCACGAATTCGACAGTCTAGACGGGCGCCTGCCGCCGCGGTTGCGGTCGGCGCTGACGGAGATCGCGGCCCGGCTCGAGGCCGCCGACGTGCCGTGGTCCCTGACCGGGTCGACGGCGCGTGTGCTGATGGGTGCCTCGCGCGATCCGGGCGACCTCGACATCGAGGTGGCCGTCCGGGACGCCGACCGTGCCGGCGCCGCGCTCGGCTGTGCGCTGGTGATCGACGACGGGGCCGCCTGGTCGTCGTTGCGCGGCGGCTGCGAGATCCAGGGGGTCGAGGTCGACGTGTGTGCCGGGGTGATCGTCGCCGGCGCCGAGTGGGTACTGGAACCCGATGAGGCGCTGGCCGAGACGTGGTCGCGCGTCACGTCGGTCGACGGGCGCATGATCCGGATCGCACCGCCCGAGGAGCAGTTGGTGCGGGCGATCGTGGCCGGCGACTGGGCGCGGATCGCGAAACTCGCCGAGGGTGGCGGCCCACCCCCGCGACCCGCCTATGTCTTTCGGCGACTCGCCTCGGCCAGGGCGGCCCGGTAGGCCGGATTCCGCGACCCCGCGCCGAGGGCGACCGCAGCGTCGGCAGCCTGTCCCGGCGTGAGTCCGGCATCCAGCAGGATCGCGACGACCGACTCGAGATGACCCTGTTCGTCGCCCTCTCGGGTGCCGGGATCACCCGGCCAGATCACGATCGTAATCTCGCCCCGGACGGGGTGCGCGGCGAACCTGGCGGCGAGCCCGGCGGCGCTTCCGACGATGGTCTCCTCGTGGAGTTTGGAGATCTCACGGCACACCGCGATCCGGCGTCCGGGGTCGTGGGCGGCGATGTGCGCGACGAGCCCGGGTAGGCGCTGTGGGCTCTCGAATCCGACCGCGGTCCATCCGAGTCGGTCGAGATCGGCCAGCAGCGCGTCGCGATCGCCGGCTTTGCGCGGCATGAACCCCGCGAATGCGAACCGGTCGGCGGGTGCGCCGGCCGCGGCGACGGCGGCGGTGACGGCGCTGGGACCGGGCATCACCTCCACGCGAATGCCCGCGTCGTGCGCCGCCGCCACGAGGCGGGCGCCCGGATCGCTGACCCCGGGCATCCCCGCGTCGCTCACCAAGGCGATGGCGGCCCCGTCGGCGAGTCGCTGGAGCAGCTCGGGGACACGGGCGGCCTCGTTGTGGGCGTGCAGGCTGACCAGCGGCACCTTGGATCCGAGCGACTGCATCAGCAGGCCCGTGCGCCGGGTGTCTTCGCAGGCGATCAGTCCGGCCGCGCGCAGGGTCTCGCGTGCACGCGGAGAAATGTCGCTCAGGTTTCCGATCGGCGTTGCGACGATCGTCAAGAGGCCGCCAGTCGCTGGTGTGCCCACGTTGTCCTCTGCCCCGGGATTGTCGACTCAGGAATGCAGGTCGCTACCATCTTCCACGCATGACCACGAATACCACCAGGCCGTACCGACGTTTCCGGGTGCACGCCGGATCCGCATCGGGTGGGATCGAGGAACTGCGCCGGATGACCGAAGGAGAGGTCGCGCGCGCGGGGGGTCCCTCCGCGGGTGCCGTGCTGGCGCCACGGCCACCGCACGTCACCGGTGGCCCGCCGCCCCCGCCCCCGACGGGACGCCCGACCCGTGCGTCGGGTGGGGACGGGAAGCCGCCGAAGGCGCACGCCGCCCACTGGTGGTCGCTGCGCGGGATCGGTCCGCTCGGTTGGGCCGTCCGGATCGTCCTGCTGCTCGTCGTGGCGTTCGTCGTCTGGGGCATCGCCGGGTACATGGCGCTCTCAAGCGCGGTCTCGGAGTCCAACGCGCTCATCACCCCTGCCGCCCGCAAGGCGCTCACGCCGATGTCGGGGATGATGCTCACGACGCCGACCAACATTCTGTTCATCGGCTCCGATGCACGGCCCGGCCAGGGGCAGTCGCGGTCGGACACGCTGATGATCATGCGCGTCGATCCGAACTCCGGGAAGGTCAAGTACCTGTCGATCCCACGCGACACGCTCATCGACAGCACCAGCTGTCCCACGTGCGGGTCCTATGTGCAGAACCAGAAGATCAACGGCGCCTACTACTTCCAAGGGGAGGCCGGCGCGATCCACACGGTCGAGAAGTTCACCGGGCTGCCGATCAACCATGTCGTGATCGTCAGTTTCGACGGGCTGTCCAAGGTCGTCGACGACCTCGGCGGGATTACCCTCAACAACCCGACGGCGCTCAAGTCGTGCCTGTACCCCGGGAACACCCGCGTCAGCTTCCCGCGCGGGATGATCTCCCTGAACGGCAAGACCGCGCTCGAGTACGTCCGCGTCCGGCACTGCGACTCGGACATCCAGCGCGAGGAACGTCAGCAGGTGTTTTTGTCGGCGCTGAAATCGAAGATCATCTCGGCCGGCGACATCTGGAAGGCCCCGTGGAGTGCCGCGTCGCTTGTGAAGGCCCTGGCCACCGACATGAGCGCGACCGATCTTGCCCAGCTCGGGTGGCTCGAGATGACCCTCAGCCAGTCCAAGAGGGACCACTGGGTCCTGCCCGGGACCCCGCAGATGATCAACGGCGGCGCCTACATCGTCAACAGTCCCATCCAAAGCGCGGCCATCAAGCGCGCGTTCATGGGAAAGAACTGATCGCCCGCCGGGTCGGGCGATGACTCAGGCCTTGTCCAGCCCCACCGTCTTGCCGGAACTCGTGCTCGAGGTCGCCGCCGTGCCGGCACCGCCGCCACCCGATGCGCCTGCGCCACCCGTCGCGGCCGCGGGCTTTGCCGTCGCACCGTCACCGTCGCCGCCCACCGGGCGCCGCTTGGTCCCGTAGTCGGTGTTGTGGAACCCGGAGCCCTTGAAGTGGATCGCCGGTGCGAACAGGACGCGCTGCACCTCTCCGCCGCATGATTCGCACACGGTCACCGGGTCGTCGCTCATGCTCTGCGTCACTTCGAAGTGGTGGTCGCAGTCACGGCAGCGGTACACGTAAGTTGGCACGTCACACCTCGTCCGGCGGTCGCGGGCGGCCCGCGTTCGGCGGATCCGCCGACGGGCTCATTGGCACTCTAGGTGAGAGTGTGCCAAATCTGCAGTCGTTCGTCAGCCCGGATCGCGTTGGTACGATGCGGCGCATCATGACCGATCTGAGGCGCCTCGACCGGCGCGGTGCCGATGTCCGGGCACATGCGGGTCGATCGGCCCATGCGTAACCGGGAGCCGCAGCGTGTCTGACCCCATGCGCAAGAACCAGGCGGTTGTCCGCGCCGCCGCCGTCGGTGTCGGCGCCGCGGCGATTGCGGCCGGTTTGTTCGCCTCCGGGCGACGCGCCGCCGCCGCCGGCGTTCTCGCGGGCGCCGGGGCGTTGGGGGCGGCGGCGTTCGTCCCGAGCGCGCCACTGTTCGGTCCGACCGTCCGGCATGGATCGGGCACGACCATGACCGCTGCCCTGACATTCGACGACGGCCCCGGCCCGTCGACGTCCGAGCTGCTCGACGCGCTCGCCGACCAGGACGTCCGGGCGACGTTCTTCGTGCTGGGGCGTCAGGCGCGGGCCTATCCGGACGTGATCGCCCGCATGGCGGCGGAGGGGCATCAGATCGCCAGCCACGGGTTTGATCACGGCATCCTGATCTTCCGCGGACCGGACTACGTCGTCGGCCAACTCGCCGATACCGAGGCCGCGGTACGGGATGCGACGGGCGCCGAGGTGCTGACCCCGTACTTCCGCGCGCCGCACGGGTTTCGCGGGCCGGCCACCTGGGCGGCGGCCCGGCGTCGCGGCTACCGGATGGCCACATGGACGACCGGCGTCTGGGATACGGCCGAGCCGGGCACCGACGTCATCGTCGAGCGGACCGCGCGGGCGCTGCGGCCCGGTGCGGTCATCCTCCTCCACGATGCCGACGGATGGGATGCGGACCGGGCTCGCCCGCAGACCGTCGCAGCGATTCCGGGCATCTGTGCCGCCGCGCGCGACCGTGGCCTGCGTCTGGTCCGATTCGACGAGCTGGTGGGTGCGTGACCGACGTGGTCGCCGACGCGCCGCGATCGCGCAAATGGCTGTCCCACGTCGTGCGGCTCGTGATCATCGCGGTGGTCGGGGCCATCGTCGTTTGGCGGGTGAACTGGTCGAGCGCGCAGTTGTTCGTCCATCCGTCGTCATGGGTGTACCTGCTGCTGGCGATCGTGGCGAACTTCGTCTCGGTCGGGTTCAAGGGGCTCGTCTGGAAGGGGATCATCGACGGGCTCCCAGGCCTGCGGCACCGCACCCGGTACCGGGACATCATGCCGCCGGTCTTCATCGGGTTTCTGTTCAACACGGTCCTCGCCGCCCGCCTCGGCGAGCTGGTGAAGGTTGCCCTCGCCCGGCGACGGCTCTCCGCGCGCGGGGAGGACATCTCGGTGACCGCGCTGCTCGGCACGATCGTGGCGGAGAACCTGATCAGCACGCTGATGTGGGTACTTCTGGTCGTCGGCATCGGCATCTTCCTGCCGCTGCCGCTGTACGCCTGGATCGCGAGCCTTGCCATCGGGGCGGTCGCTGCGGTGATCGTCGCGTTCGCGATGGCGACCGCGACCGGGCATGAGTTGCTTCCCTGGCAGACCTCCGGATCGATCTACGCCAAGGCGAGCCGGGCGATCTCCCGCCTGTGGGGGGCGGTCCGCGAGAGCCACATCGTGCTGCGCAGCCCACGCCAGTTCTCGTACGTGTCCGGCGGCTGCCTGTTCACCTGGTTTGCGCAATGGGCCGGGATCTACTTCACCCTCGAGGCCTTCGGGCTGGGTTCGGTCGGATGGGGCGGCGCGGGCCTGTTGTTGGTGACGGTCACCCTGGCCCAGGCATTTCCGTTGCTCCCGGGCAACCTGGTCATCTTCCAGGCCGCCGCGGTCGTGCCGCTGACGGCGACCTACGGCGTTCCGGCATCGCAGGCGATCGCGTTCTCGGTGGTGCTGCAGTTCACCGAGATCATCGTCGGCGTCGTGACGGGCTTCGTCTTCCTGCTGTTCGAGGGCGTCAGCTTCGGTGAGCTGCGGCGCGAGGCCGAGGCCGAGGCGATCGACCTCGAGACCGACGATGACGCGTCCGTCGCGGCGACCGACTAGGCCGCCGCCGGATCAGCCGAAGCGGCCCGAGACGTACGCCTCGGTCTGCGGGTCCTTCGGGTTGGAGAAGATGTCCTCGGTCGGACCGACCTCGATGAGCCGTCCCGGCTCGCCTTCGTTGGTGATCGTGAAGAAGGCGGTCGTATCCGAGACGCGGGCGGCCTGCTGCATGTTGTGGGTGACGATCACGATCGTGACCCGCTCCTTGAGCTCCTGGATCAGGTCTTCGATGCGCAACGTCGACTGCGGGTCGAGCGCCGAACACGGCTCGTCCATGAGCAGGACGTCCGGCTCGACGGCGAGCGCGCGGGCGATGCACAGCCGCTGCTGCTGACCGCCGGACAACCCGCCCGCCGGCGTGTCGAGGCGGTTCTTGACCTCGCCCCACAAGCCCGGCGCCGCGCAGGGTTTCCTCGACGAGATCGCCACGGTCGGACCGGCTGAGCTTGATGCGGTTGAACTTCGGACCGGCCAGGATGTTGTCGGCGATCGATTTCGTCGGAAACGGGTTCGGCCGCTGGAACACCATGCCGATCGCACGCCGGATCACGACGGGGTCGGCGCCGCGCTGGAAGATGTTGGCGCCGTAGAGGTGCACCTCACCGGTGTTATAGGCGTACGGGACCAGCTCGTGCATGCGATTGAGCGAGCGCAGGAATGTGCTCTTGCCGCAGCCCGACGGGCCGATCAGCGCCGTGACCGAGTTCTCGGGGAACGTGATGTTGACCGCGTCGACCGCGTGGTGCTTGCCGTAGAAGCAGTTGAGGTCGCGTGCCGTCAGCGGGGTGGCGGCATCGGACGCCTCGACCGGTGGGGTGTCCGCATTTTGGGCGGAAGGTGTCGGCTCCGACTCAGCTGCCATGGTGTTCTCCACACGGGTGTCGTCGTCCATCATCGCTCCGTTCCACGCGCGAGGCGCCCCAGGAGCCGCGCGATCAGGTTGAGCACGAGAATCATCGTAACGAGTACGAGGGTGGCGCCCCAAGCAAATTGGACCGATTCGGTCGTCCGCGTATTGATGGTGAGGTTGTAGATCACTTCCGGGATCGCCGCCATCGGCTGACCCATGTCGGTCGTAAAGAACTGGTTCACGCCGGCGGTGAAGATCAGCGGCGCGGTCTCGCCCGCGGCGCGGGCGACCGCCAGCACGATGCCCGTGAGGATGCCCGGGGCGGCGGCGGGGATCACGATCCTGAGTGCGGTGCGCCACTTCGGCGCGCCGAGGGCGAGCGCTGCCTCGCTGAGTCCCGACGGCACCAGGCGCAGGACCTCGTCGGCGGAGCGCACGATGATCGGGAACATGATGATCGCCAGTGCGATGGCCCCGGCCCAGCCGCTATAGCCGCCCTGCACGATGACGATCGCCAGATACCCGAACAGGCCGACGACGATCGACGGGACGCCGAGCATGATGTCGATGATGAGCCCCATCGTCCGGGCGAAGCGTGCCGCCATCGGGCCCGCGAGTGAGCACTCGTACATCAGGATTGCCGTCAGGATCGCGAGCGGTGCCGCAATCAGGGTGCCGAGGCCCACCATCAGCAGCGTCCCGACGATCGCGTTGCCGATGCCGGCACCGGCGGTATTGGCGGGGTCGACGGGCGGGAGCCCGGACAGGAACGTCCATGAGAGCTCCGGAAGCCCCTGAATCAGCATCTCGCCGAGGATGAGGCCCAGCGGTACGACGGCGATCGCGACCGACAGGTAGATCGCGCCCGTCGCGAACATGGACCGCCGCCGCCGCGCCGGGTTGATGGTGCCCAGGCCCGGCTCGCGACGCACCGCCGCCGGCGGTGCCACCAGCGTCGCCTGCTCGTCGGAATCGGCCGGCAGGTCCGCCGGCAGTTCGGCGGCGACCGCCCGGCGCTGCAAGGCACGGGTCAGGAAGTTGGCCCTGCCGCCGCCGCCCGGATTGCGGCGGGTCACCAGGCGGGCACCGATGTTTGTCAGCAGCGCGAGCGCGAAGAGGATGATCGCCAGCGCGATCAGCGCGCTCTGTTGGAGCCCGTTGGACTCGCTGAACTCGTTGGTGATCTTGCTCGCCAGGGTCGACCCGGGTCCCAGCAGCGAGCCGAAGATGTTCGGCGAATTCCCGAGCAGGATGGTGATCGCAATCGTCTCGCCGATGGCGCGCCCGAACCCGAGCGCAGAGGCACCGACGATGCCCGACCGGGACCACGGCAGGATCGCGTCGCGGACCATCTCCCATTTGGTGGCCCCGAGCGCGTAGGCCGCCTCCGACTGCTCGCGGGGCACGGTGACGAACACCTCGCGGGTGATCGCCGTCATGATCGGGAGGACCATGATGCCCAGAATGAGCCCGGCGGTCAGGTAGGAACCGGACAGGACCGGGCCGGACAGCAGCCGGAATGTGTCGGGAATGACCCCGACCAGCGCCAGCAGCCACACCGTGCCGATGACCAGCGCCATCAGCAGGATGATCACCCGCAGGGCGCCGGCGGGAAGGATCCACGCGAGCCCGGCCAGCATCAGCACGAGGACGAAGACCGAGACCATCTGGTGGTCGGAGATGTAGACGAGAGCCGGGTTGATCGCCGGCACCATGATCACGATGCCCCATAGCCCGAAGACGACCGATGGAACCGCGGCCAGCAGGTCGATGATCCCGGCGAGCGGTGCGCGCGTGCGTGCGGGCAGGAACACCGTCGTCGCCAGCGCGACCCCGATCGACAGCGGCACGGCGATCACCATCGCGATTGCCGAGGTGGTGAGCGTGCCGTAGATCTCGGGGAGCGCCCCGTAGACCGGCTCCCCCACGGCCGGCGTCACCACCCATTGCGTCCCGGTGATGAATCCCCAGACGCCGAAGGTCTGCCAGACCGGCCACGTGTGACGCAGCAGCGTCCAGATGAAGTACACCACGAACCCGATCGCGAACACGCCGGCGAGAATCGCGAGCCCGAAATACGAGCGCTCCGCGATCGCCGCGGAAACGGTGCGGCGGACAGAGCGGCGCGGCGGGGTCAGCGGCGACGGGCCGATGGCCGGGGCGCTGGCGTCGGGTGGTGCGGGTGGCACGGGCCGCCTTCCTGACGGGTCCTGAACTTTGCCTTCAGAACGGTAAAGCGTGCGTGCCCACGAATGGTGAAACTGGTGTGAACGATGGTGCCCGGAAACGCCAACGGCCGGCCACCGCGATGCGGTGACCGGCCGTTGTACACAAGCCGATGGGTGGGTGCGCTCGGCGCACCCCGGCTGGTGCTACTTGAGGCCCTTCATCTGCTTCTTCTCGAGCGCCAGGAACTTCGACGGCAGCTTCGCGAAGTGGTACTTGCCGAGCAGGTTCTGCGAAGCGGGGCGGTATGCGTAGTTGAGGAACGCCTTGACCGCGGACAGCTTCGCTGCGCCGCTGTGCAGGTGCGAGTTCTTGTAGTTCCCGTAGGCGAGCACGAACGTCGTGATCGTGATCGGGTACGCACCCTGGTTGCTGGACCCGAGCAGCGCCAGCTGCAGCGCAGCAGGGTTCGTGACGTTCAGCTTGGACGAGTTGCCCGCCGCCGCGATCGTCGCGGTCGTCGGGGCCACGTACTTGACCTTCTTGCCCTGGTAGTGGGCGATCCGGCTGAAGTTGTGGAGGCCGGCGTTGATGCCGTCACCGAGGTCGACGTAGCCGATCGAGTTGGAGTTCGTCTGGACGCAGCCGGCGACTCCCGGGTTCTTGAGGCCCTTGGAGATCGTGCCGCTCCAGTTCGGGGTCTTCGAGACGCCGACCTTGCGCTTGAAGGTCGCGTTCGACTTGCCGAGGAAGTTCGAGAAGTTGTAGCTGGTGCCCGAACTGTCGGAGCGGACGCACTCGATGATGGTCGACGCCGGCAGCTTGACGCCCGGGTTCGACTTGCGAATCGATGCGTTGTTCCACTTGGTGATCGAGCCGTCGAAGATGCCGGCGAGCGTGCTGCCGGTGAAGTTCAGCGGCTTGTTGACGCCGTTGACGTGCGTCGGCACGGCGATTCCACCGAGCAGCGTCGCGAAGTACTTGACGCCCTGGCCCGGCTGGGCGCTGTGGAGGTTGGCGACGTCGGTCGCCGACATCGGGGCATCGGATGCGGCCCAGTCGTAGGTCTGGTTGATGAACCCGTTGATGCCGGCGCCGGACCCCACCGATGCGTAACTGCACAGGTGCGAGTTCTGGCACCACGCGGAGTAGGCGAGGTTGGGGAACGAGGCTCCACCGCCGAGTGAGGCCATGGCGGGGACCGCGGCTGCGAGCAGCAGTCCGCCGGTCGCAGTGCCGGCGATAAGACGATTGCGCATGGTTCGCTTCACGCTGAAGATCCTTGTCTCGATATGTCGTCCGCGCGGGATATCCGGTCCGGCTGTCTCCGGCATCTGGAGGGCCGCGGCCGCGCGGTGGTCAGTGCGTCTCGGTTCCCCACCGGGAGGAGCACGCACGGTCAGAAGACCAGACCGATCGGGCCCGGTGGTGGCAGCGCTGCAACGTGGCGGTGACGATTCCGTAGCGATCGCGCCACAACTGTGAACGCGTGTGACAGCGGCCCTCGGCTCCGTCGGCGGCGCGGGCAGCCGGTGCGGGCGGTGGGGCGGGAATGCCTGATCGGAACAAGGATCTCACCATCACATCGTCCCGGAGCGCGCTCATCGTGAGCCCCCGGCGCACGCGTTCACAGGCTCTTCACGGGAATGTCACAAAAGGGACCCGTCTGGCCGGTGCGGAGGTCCTAACCTTCGATACCGACATGACTGATACCGAGCAGCCCTCCATCCTCATCATCGAAGACGACGAGAGCACCGGGGAGGCCGTGGCCTTTCACCTCGGGCGCGCGGGCTTCGCGCCACGCCTCGAGGCGGACGGGCTCGCCGGCCTGCAGGCGCTCAAGAGCGGACTGCCCGACGTCCTCGTCCTCGACCTGATGCTGCCGCACATCGACGGGTGGCACCTGATCCGGGAGGTGCGCTCATGGGCGCCGAACCTGCCGATCATCGTGATGACCGCCCGCACCAACGAGCACGATCGGGTCGAGGTCCTCGCGCTGGGCGCCGACGACGTCGTCTCGAAGCCGTTCTCGATGCGCGAACTGGTGGCCCGCGTCTCGGCCGCGGTCCGTCGCGCTTCCGTCGCGCAGGCCGACTCCGAGCGCAAGGAGATCGTCGCCGGGGACCTGGTCATCGACCCGGACCGCCTGGCCGTCGCCATCGCCGGCGAGCCGATCGACCTGACCCCGCTGGAGTTCAAGCTGCTCTGGGTGCTCAGCGAGCACCGCGGACGGGCGCTGTCGCGGGACGTCATCTACGAGCGGGTATGGCGGGCCGATCGCGGTCACGGTGACCGGTCGGTCGATGTCCTCGTCCGGCGTCTGCGGCGCAAGGTGGACGAGATCGGCGGCGCCTACACCTACATCCAGACCCAGCACGGGGTCGGGTACCGGTTCGACGCCATGCTGCGCCGGATGCCCTCCACCAGCGCGCCGACGGTTCGCGAGGAGCACCTCTACGCGGGCCGGACGGCCCACGCGCCGTTCGTGCACCCCGCGCGGCTCGGCTCAGGCTGACTCGGTCAGGCGCTGCGCTTCCGGCAGCGCCTTGAGCTTGCGCAGCGTGTTGTTCTCGATCTGACGGATCCGCTCACGGGTGACGCCGAACTCGCGTCCGACCTCTTCGAGCGTGCGGGGCTGGTCGCCCGTGAGACCGAACCGCAGTTCGAGCACCTGGCGCTCGCGCTCGGGAAGCGTGTCGAGGGCGCGGCGGATGTCGGTCTCGCGGAGGGTGCGCGATGCCTCGTCAAACGGCGAGGGTGCGGCCTCGTCCTCGACGAAGTCGCCGAGTGATGAGTCCTCGTCTTCGCCGACCGGCCGTTCGAGGCTGATCGGCTGCTGGGCCAGGCGCAGCAGCTCCCGGACCTCCGCGACGTCCATGCGAAGTTCGCGCGCCAGCTCCTCGGGCTTCGGCTCACGCCCGAGGTTCTGGGTCATCTGGCGTTCCATCTGGACCACGCGGTTGAGCTTTTCGACCATGTGGACCGGAATGCGGATCGTGCGCGCCTTGTCGGCGATCGCCCGCGTGACCGCCTGCCGGATCCACCACGTCGCGTAGGTGGAGAACTTGTATCCGCGCCGGTAGTCGAACTTCTCGACGGCGCGGATGAGCCCGAGGCTGCCTTCCTGGATGAGATCCAAAAACGACAGGCCGCGGCCCAGATACCCCTTGGCGATGCTTACCACGAGCCGCAGGTTGGCCTCGATCATCTCGTCCTTGGCGCGCATATCGCCGCGCTCGATGCGCTTGGCGAGCGCGACCTCCTGGCTGGCGGTCAGCAGCGGAACGCGGCCGATCTCGCGGAGGTACATGCGCAGCGAATCGAGGCTCGGATCGATCGTCAGGTCGACGTTGGCCGTCTCGCGTTCGGGTTCCGGTTCGGCGCTCTCGACGATCTCGATGCCGCGCTCGGTGAGGTCGGTGAGGAACCGCTCGAGCTGATCGGGAGCCAGCTCGTGATCCTCGAAGGCCGCGACGATATCGTCGTAGGTCAGGGAGCCCTTGTCGCGACCCTCCCGGATGAGGGTCCGCATGATCGCCGTGACCGCGCTGGCTGCTTCGGGTGGCCCTGGCATACAGTCGTCCTCTGGGGGGGACTCGGGAACGTAACCCCAAGGATTGTAGTGGTTCGCACAAGCCCCCCGTTCTCCCCACCCTTGCGCGGAAATGCTGCCATCCTGTGACCCGATATCGGCCCCCGGTGTCTCCCACGCCAGCTCCCGCTTCGCGGCAACCGAAAGGCCCACGATGACCAGTAGGGCGATCCTTCCGCTCGAGGATCTTCAGCAGAGCCAGCCTCCGGCCCCGATCAGCCTGACCAAGGCCGGCGTCACGCGGTCCGCCAAGGCGATCCGCATCAGCTACGAGGGCGTCGAGCGCCTGTTCCAGGCTGAGATCGCGTGTTACGCCGACCTGAATCCCCAGCAGAAGGGCGTCCACATGTCGCGCTTCGAAGAGGGGATCAACGAGGCGATCGACCAGGTGGTCCTCGGCGAGGCGCTCGTCATCGAGTCGCTGGCGCAGCGGATCGCCGAGCGGGTCGTCAGCGCCCAGGGGGCCCTGCGGAGCGAGGTCACCATTCGCGCCAGCTACCCCAAGGTGCGCACGACGCCGGTCTCGCAGATCGAGAGCCAGGAGATGTATGAGCTGATCGGCGTGGCGGCGGCGACGCCGACCGGCGCCCGGCGCCTGGTCGGCGTGTCGGCACAGGGCATGAACGCCTGCCCGTGCGCCCAAGGCCTGATCCGTGCCCAGGCGGAGGTCGCCCTTGCCAACGACGGGTTCAGCCGCGAGCAGATCGGCCGGATCGTGATGCACGTCCCGATCGCGACGCACAATCAGCGCGCCCGGGGCACCCTGTACGTCGGGTCAACCGATCTTGCCGCGGACGTGAACGCCGACACGCTGATCGCGATCGTCGAGGAGAGCATGTCCTCGGAGATCTACGAGCTGCTCAAGCGCACCGACGAGCAGTACATCGTCGATCGCGCCCACCGCCGTCCCCGCTTTGTCGAGGACAGCGTCCGCGAGATGGTGCGGGGCGTGGTCGAGCAGTTCCCGGAGCTTCCCGACGGCGCGTTCGTCTGGGCACATCAGGCCAATTTCGAGACCATCCACACTCACGATGTCGAGGCCGAGCGCTCCGGGACGCTCGGGGAGATCCGCGAGGAGCTCGCCGGCGGCAGCCACTCGATCCACCACACCGGCATGCGGGAGTGGCTGCACGGGGGGCTGCTCGCGGCGTGAGCCGGGTCGCCGGCGCGTCAGTCGCCGCGTCGCCCGAAATTCAGGCGGGGCTCCTGGCCGCGGCGCAGCCGTGCGATGTTGGTCCGGTGCCGGACGATCACCATGATCGCCGCGAGGACGGCGAACACGACCGTCGGCCACGGCGCGCCGAATCCAAGCACGAGGAACGGGAAGATCGCGGCGCAGACAATGCTGCCGACCGAGACGTAGCGGGTGACCCCGACGATCACCACCCAGATCACGAGCACGATCAGGGCCGGGATCGTCGCCAGCCCGATCATCGCCCCGCCGGCCACGGCAACCCCCTTGCCGCCCTTGAAGCCGAGCCAGACCGGGAAGACGTGGCCGACGATGGCCGCCGCCGCGGCGACGACCGGCCATGGGCTCGCGGTCGCCACGTTGGCGATCACCACGGCAATCAGGCCCTTGGCGATGTCCAGCGCCATGACGGTGATCCCGATCCCCCGCCCGAGTTCACGGAAGACGTTGCTGGCGCCGACGTTCTTGCTGCCGACGGTGCGGATATCGATCCCGCGCGTCTTCCCGGCCAGGTAGGCGAAGGGGATCGATCCGAGCAGGTACGCGACGACGACAACGATCAGCTGCGTCACGGATCAACCCCGGAATGGGCGTCCGGCGCGCGCATCTCGAACAGTCGCCGGCGCGCCATGATGAAGTAGTAGACCCCCGAGAGGACCGTCAGCACGAGCGCGATGTAGAGCAGCGGGTTGTCGATCCACGACCAGCGATGCGGCGCGATGAACGCCAGCAGCGCCAGGTTCTGGCTGAGCGTCTTCGCCTTCCCGAGCCGTCCGGCCGGAATTACCAGGCGCTCGTTGACGGCGACCAGGCGCAGGCCGGTGACGGCGAACTCGCGGGTGATGATGATCATGGCCGCCCAGGCGCCGACCGATCCGAGCTGGACCAGGCACAGGAGCACCCCGGAGACCAGGAGCTTGTCGGCAAGCGGGTCGAGGAAGGCGCCCGCGACGGTCACCTGGCCCCGCGAGCGGGCCAACCAGCCGTCGAGCGAATCCGTCGCGGCCGCGAACGCGTAGAGCCCCGCCGCCCACCAGCGTGTCTGGTCGGTGTTGACGAGCACCAGCGCCATCACCACCGGGATGGTGCAGATCCGCACCGCGGTGACCCACAAGGCAGCGTTCACACGCGCAATGCTACGTACCATCGCCGCGACATGGCGTGTACCGTGCGCGCATGAACGAGATCGCCGTCACCGCCGTCGGTGCCGACCGCCCCGGAATCGTCGCCGCCCTGACGGAAGCGCTCCTGGACCTCGGCGGCAACCTGGCCGACGTGCGCGCGGCGCTGCTGCGCGGATCGTTTGCCGTGGCGCTCCTGGTCCACGTTCCCGACGACGTCACCTCCGCGGACGTGGACGCGGCCCTGCGCCCGGTCGCCGACCGTCTCGGACTGGGGCTGTATACGGGTCCGGCGGCACCGGATCACGCCCATTCGGGACCGCTCGAGCACGTGATCGTGTCCGTTTACGGCGCGGACCATCCCGGCATCGTCCACGCCGTGACCGGCGGCCTTGCCGACGCGGGCGCGAATATCGTCGACCTGTCATCGAGCGTGTCGCACGCCTCGGCCATCTATCAGCTCGCCATCGAGGTGGAGCTGCCGCCGGGCGTCTCCGGCGACGACCTCGAAGGGCTCCTGCGTCCGATCGCCGTCGCCAACGATGTCGACCTGTCGATCATCCCGGTCACGGACGAGCTGCTCTAGCGGTGGCACCGGGGGTCAGGAGGCGCGGTGGCGCCTGAGATCGTGGTCTACCCGGACCGGCGGCTCAAGACGCCATGTGCGCCGATCGTGGATATCGGACCCGGGGTGCTGGCGTTGGCCGCCGCGCTGGAGGAGGTTGCACGCGCCTACCCGCGCACGGTCGGGGTCGCCGCCCCGCAGATCGGCGCGCTGGTGCGCATGGTGTTTGTCGATTGCACCGGACACAAGAAGGTGCCCTCCCCGCGCAGCCCGCGGATCCTCGTCGATCCCGTGGTCACGGCACGCGAGGGCAGCGAGATCGGCCGCGAGGGATGCCTCTCCCTGCCCGAGATCACGGCCAACGTGAGGCGGGCAACGCGGATCGAGGTCGTCGCGCGCGATCTGGCCGGCCGCCCCTTGCGGTTTGAGACCGACGGGTTCGAGGCTCGGGTCGTCCTGCACGAACTCGACCACCTTGACGGGGTCCTGATCCTCGACCGGGTGGCGTCGGCGGGCGACATCTTTCCGCGCAAGGTCCGGTCGCGCTCGCCCGGAGCGGCGGGCTCGGGCGGCGGCTACTTATCCACCCGTCATGCGCGCCAGCCGCCCCCGGCCGGGATGCGTCCGAGTTTCTTGACGTCGATGTGGACGAGCTCGCCCGGTTGTGCGCGCTCATAGCGCACACCTGTCACCGGCCCGCGGCGCACGGGGATCCCGGTCAGGGCATCGAGATCGCGCACATGCGGCATCCGGTGACGGCCAAGGATCCGCCCGACGGTGGCCGCGCACATCCCCAGTTCGGCCGCGATCCAATCTTGTCCACGGCGATGGCGGCGACGCAACGCACACACCTGTCGCTCGAGATCGGCCGGGGTGCGATGCGGGATGCGGTGCGGACGGCTGGAGCGAGCGACAAGACCCGCCACACCTTCGGTGCGGTAGCGCGCCCACCACTTGTAGATACAGGTGCGTGAGCAACCCAACTGGGCTGCGACATCGGCCACGCGATACCCGGCCCGCACGCGTTCGACGGCAAGCAGTCTTCCGTGGGGGGTCAGACGGGCATTAGGGTGCGACACGAGGACCTCCGGAGTCGAGCGCCCCGAGTACACGTCGTCGCCGTCGCCCCGGCGGACGGCGTGGACCGGATTGCCGGCTGCGTCCCACTGGTAGTACGAGCAGGCGGGCCCCATCGCCGGTTCGTAGGTCTCGACCTTGGGGTTGCGGCCGATGTCGCGTGCCGCCGCCGAATGGCGCAGCAGGCTCGGATCGTCATTCTCGGGCCACACGATGATCAGGTGCGCGGCGGTCAGATGGGTGGCCACGAACGTGCACTCGACGGCGGGGCAGGGCCACGGGTCGGTCCGCACGCAGTACCACCCGGTGTAGTCCTCGCCGGAGTCGTCGGTCCAGAGGTCCTCGTCGACCTCCTCGTCGAACGCGAAATCGGGCTCGGCGATCATCGGTTCCTGGATCGTGATCGGACTCGGGTTGTACTCCGGGTAGCCGGGCAGTTCAGGCATCTGTCGTCCCTGGTCGGTCGTTGGCGTCGTCGCCGGGTGCAACATCATCGAACCACGCCGCGGTGCCATCGGCAAAGTGGGCGCGCTTCCAGATCGGGACACGGACCTTGAGCTCGTCGATCGCGTAGCGGCAGGCGGCGAAAGCCTCGGCGCGATGGGGCGCCGAGGCGGCGATGCCGACCGAGGCCTCTCCGACGGGGACGACGCCGGTGCGGTGGCGGATCCTGACGACGGCCCCGAACCGTGCCTCGGCCTCACGGATGATCGCCCGGATCTCGCCCTCGGCGAGCGCCGCATAGGCGACATATTCGATCGCCACGATACGCACGCCGATCGGCTTCCCGACGCGTCATTCCAAGGAACGTGGCCAGGCCGCCGTGCTCGGGGTCGGTGACCTCTCCGGCCAAGGCGGCGAGGTCGATCGCGTCCGGGGTGAGCGACGACACCGCTAGCCGCCCGAGACCGGCAGCAGGATCGCGATCCGGTCGCCGGATTCGACGGGGGTCGCGGGCTCCGCCCATTCGTCGTTGCGCGCATAGCGGACGCCGTCCGGGGCGGAGCGGCGCCCGAGCGGCTCGGGAAGCGCGGGCCAGATCTCGGAGACTGTCGCCCCCGCGGGCAAGGTGATCTGGCAGCTGTCCCGGCCCGCGCGCTCGCGCAGCGCGGCGAACAGCAGGACGGTCACGACGAGGGGCGCGGTCATCGGATCCATGATGGCAGGGGGGGCGCCGGATGGCCGTCCGACCGCGGGGTGGCGACCGCGGTTTTGTAAGCTTGCGGGCGTCGTGACGTTCGGCATGCCGGCACGCACGAACGGGCGCCGCGCCGGGAGCGTCCGCGCCGTCCGGCGCGGGTGATGCCGGGGACGCCCGTCGCGTTCCCTACACATTTCCCCGCGGTGGCGTGCCCGACGGGCACTCGGAGGTCCGATGTCGGTCGAGGAAAAGCGTCAACAACTCCGGGATCTGCGCGAGCAGGCACTCGGCGGGGGCCGCGACGATGCGATCGCGCGCCAGCATGCCCGCGGCAAGCTGACCGCCCGTGAGCGCATCGACCTCCTGCTTGACGCGGGATCGTTCACCGAACTCGACATGTTCACCCGTCACCGCGCCCACGGCTTCGGGCTCGAGGACAACCGACCGTGGGGCGACGGCGTGGTCACCGGCCACGGCACCATCGACGGGCGCCGGGTCTGCGTCTTCAGCCAGGACTTCACGGTGTTCGGCGGCAGCCTCGGCGAGGTGTTCGCCGAGAAGATCATCAAGGTCATGGACCTGGCCGTGCGCATGGGCTGCCCGGTGATCGGGCTCAACGACTCCGGCGGGGCACGCATCCAGGAGGGCGTCGTCTCACTGGCCGGCTACGCGGACATCTTCTTCCGCAATGTCCGCGCCAGCGGCGTGGTCCCGCAGATCTCGGTCGTGCTGGGGCCCTGTGCCGGCGGTGCGGTCTACAGCCCTGCGATCACCGACTTCATCTTCATGGTGCGCGAGACCAGCCACATGTTCATCACCGGCCCCGACGTCATCAAGACCGTGACCGGCGAGGAAGTGACGATGGAGGAACTCGGCGGCGCGCAGAGCCACGCGACGCGCTCCGGGGTATGCCACTTCGCCTCCGATTCGGAGGAGGAGTGCATCGCGATGGTGCGCGATCTCATGTCGTTCCTGCCGCTCAACAACCTCGAGCTTGCGCCGCACGTCCCGACCGACGATCCCGCCGATCGGATGGCGCCGGAACTTGCGACCATCATCCCCGACCTGCCGAGCAAGCCGTACGACATGAAGCAGGTGATCCACCTGGTCGTCGACGACGACGACTTCTTCGAGGTCGCCCCGCTCTACGCGCAGAACCTGGTGATCGGATTCGCGCGCCTCAACGGTCACGTGATCGGCGTCGTCGGCAACCAGCCCAAGGCGCTCGCCGGTGTGCTCGACATCGATGCGTCGATCAAGGGCGCCCGTTTCGTCCGCTTCTGCGATGCGTTCAACATCCCGCTGGTCACCTTCGTCGACGTCCCGGGCTTTCTGCCGGGGACCGCGCAGGAGTTCGGGGGCATCATCCTCCATGGCGCGAAGCTGCTGTATGCCTACGCCGAAGCGACGGTCCCGAAGCTGACGGTCATCACGCGGAAGGCGTACGGCGGCGCCTACGACGTCATGGCCAGCAAGCACATCGGGGCGGACTTCAACGCCTCATGGCCGACGGGCGAGATCGCCGTGATGGGACCCGACGGCGCGGTCAACATCGTGTTTCGGCGTGAGCTCGAGGCCGCCGAGCAGGCCGGTATCGACCCCGCCGTCCGGCGCGCGGAGCTCATCGAGGAGTACAAGGAGCGCTTCGCCAACCCCTATGTCGCGGCGGAGCGCGGCTTCGTCGACGACGTGATCGAGCCCGAGGAAACCCGTCCGTGGCTGATCCGCGCGCTCGAGGCGTCGCTGACCAAGCGTGAGCAGGGGCCGGCCCGCAAGCACGGGAACATCCCGCTGTGAGGTACCAGATCACCGGCGCGCCCGAGCCCGAGGTCGCCGCCGCGATCATCGCCGCCGTCGAGTCCGTGCTCCGTCCGGCGCCCGCGTCCGCGCCGCCGCCACGCCCGGCGTGGCTGGTGGCCGGCATCCGCGACAACCTGAGGTCCGCGCCGTCAGTCGCCGCCGGCGTCAGTTGGCGCAGCCCGTCACTTCCGTCCTGAATTCACCGAACCCCGGAGATCCCGTCAGCGTGTTTTCCAAAGTCCTCGTAGCCAACCGCGGCGAGATCGCGATCCGCGTCTTCCGGACCCTCCGCGAACTGGGGATCGCCTCGGTCGGCGTGTACAGCGAAGTCGATCGTGACGCGCCCTTCGTCAGCTATGCCGACGAGGCCTACCTGATCGGGCCCGGGCCGGCCGCCGAGAGCTACCTCAAGTACGAGGTCATCATCGACACGGCACTGCGCGCCGGCGCCGAGGCGATTCACCCCGGGTACGGGTTTCTGGCCGAGAACGCGACCTTCGCGCGGGCCTGCGCGACCGCCGGCATCGCCTTCGTCGGGCCGTCGCCCGAGGCGATCGATGCGATGGGATCGAAGATCGAAGCCCGAGCGCTGATGGACGCCGCCGGCGTCCCGATCGTGCCCGGCGTCACCGACCCGGTCGACACGGTCGCCGATGCCCGGACGATCGCCGAGGACATCGGCTACCCGGTCGCGGTGAAGGCGGCCGCGGGCGGTGGCGGCAAGGGCTTTCGGGTGGCCCTCACCCCGGCCGACCTCGAGGATGCCTTCGAGGGTGCCCGGCGCGAGGCGGAGAAGTTCTTCGCCGATACGGTCGTGTACCTCGAGCGCTATCTGCCGCACCCTCGCCACGTGGAGATCCAGATCCTGGCCGACGGCGCCGGCAACTGCATCTGGCTGGGCGAGCGCGACTGTTCGGTGCAGCGCCGGCACCAGAAGCTCGTCGAGGAGACACCGAGTCCCGTGGTGTCCGACGACCTGCGGCAGCGGATGGGTGCGGCGTCGGTCCGCGCCGCCCGCGCCGTCGACTACGTCTCGGCCGGGACCCTCGAGTATCTGGTCTCCGGCGAGGAGTTCTTCTTCCTCGAGATGAACACGCGCATCCAGGTCGAGCACACGATTACCGAGATGGTGGTCGGCGTCGATCTCATCCGCGAACAGTTGCGGATCGCCGCCGGCGAGCCGATGTCGCTGACCCAGGAAGATGTCCGTCCGCGCGGGCATGCCTTTGAATGCCGCATCAACGCCGAGGACGCAACCAAGCGCTTCCTCCCGTCACCGGCCCTGATCACCGCGTACCGGGAGCCCACCGGCCCGGGTGTACGTGTCGATTCCGGCGTCCGTGCCGGCACGCAGATCGCGGAGATCTACGACCCGATGGTCGCCAAACTGATCGTGTGGGACGTCGATCGGGAGTCGGCGCGGCGGCGCATGCTGCGCGCGCTCGCCGAGTATGTGGTGGAAGGCCCCGCGACGTTGATCCCGTTTCACACCTGGCTGTTCGGGCTCGACGAGTTCATCGCCGGGGGCGCGTGCCACGACGAGCTGGCGCGGTTGGCCGACACGGCGACACCGCTCCCGGGCACCGCCTCGGCGCCGATGGGTGGTGCGGCCACCGTGGTCGAGGAGGCCGAGCCGGAGGTGATCCGCGAGGTGGTCGCGGAGGTCGACGGCCGCCGCTTCGGCGTGCGCCTGCGCATCCCGGCCAGCCAGGCCGGCGCCGCCGCGCAAGGGGTTCCCGCCAAGCGCAAGACCCGCGGCGGCGGCCACAGCACCGCCAGCGGCAAGCCGGGACAGCCGACAGAGGCCGTGACCACCCCGATGCAGGGCACCGTGTTGCGGGTGCTGGTGACCGAGGGCCAGGAAGTTGCCGAGGGCGACGTGCTCTGCATCGTCGAGGCCATGAAGATGGAAAACGAGGTCGCCGCCCACCGTGCCGGTGTGGTGCGGAGCCTGTCCGTCGCCGAGGGTCAGTCGGTCGACGCCGACCAGGTCATCGCCATCGTCGATTAGGCGGCGTCGCGGAAGCCCGCCAGCTCCTGATCGGCGGCCAGCGCGCGCAGCGCGCGGGCTTCGGTGCGGCGCACCGCGTCGGGTGAGATCTGCATCGCGCGCGCCGTGTCGGCGCCCGAGTGGGGCACCTCGCCATCGATGCCGTAGCGCAGTTGCATGACGCGACGGTCCCTGTCCGGCAGCCGTCGAAGTGCGCGCGACAGGGCGTCGGCCTGCTCGCCGCTGGCGATGTCCTCGAACGGGGCGGGCGTGGTGTCGGCGACCTCGATGATGTCGCCGAGGGTCGCGTCCCGGTCTTCGCCGACCGGGCGGTCGAGGCTGGCGACAACACGCGCATTGTCGCGGACCCCGGACACCCAGCTGGCGGGCATCCCGGTCTCCTCGGCGATCTGCGCATCGGTCGGGCGGGTCCCCAGACGCTGCTCGAGCTCACGCTCGACGCGGGTGACCGCGCGTTCGCGTTCGACCGCGTGGATCGGAAGACGGATCGTCCGTCCCGAGTCGGCCAGACCCCGCTGGACGGCCTGTCGGATCCACCATGTGGCGTAGGTCGAGAATTTGAGGCCGCGGCGCCAGTCGAAGCGCTCGACCGCCCGGATCAATCCGACCACGCCTTCCTGGATCAGGTCGAGCAACCCGAGACCTTGGCCCTGGTAGGGCTTTGCGATCGCCACGACCAGACGCAGGTTGCTCCGGACCATCAGATCGCGGGCGCGGTCGTCGCCGGCCTCGATCCGCTTGGCCAGCGCGATCTCCTGACCGGCGGTCAAGAGCGGAATGTCGCGCATCTGGCCGAGGAACAGTTGCAGCGCGTCGACGGTGGGCGTGTCGCCGTCGGTCGACCAGACCGCGTCGTCGTCGAGGCGTTCGGGTGCCGGCGGAGCCGGGGCGAGCGCGGGGCCCGGGCGGCGGGCATCGGGTGATTTGCGACGGCGGGTCCGCAGCGGCGCGGACCACGCGGGCATGGATGCGGTGTCGGTACCCGACAGGGGAAGGGCGGTCGTGCTCATTACCGAAAGTCTGCGGGCACGACGGTGATTCGGCATCAGGGAGTCCCCGTACCCGCGGTACGCGCGAGAACGGGACCGCGGGTCAGGGCCCCCGGTGCGGGTGTGGCGGCGCGATCAGCCGGCCGCGGCCGTGTCGTCGACCAATTCCGGGCGGACGAGGTGCACGTCGCAGGGCGAGTGGTAGGCGACGTAGGTCGCGAACGACCCGAGCAGGGCGCGGTCGAAATGGCCGCGGTGGGACGCCGCGACGACCAGGTCGACGCCGGAGTCCTTGGCCCAGCTCACGACGGAGATGCCCGGGTGCCCCTCCAGGAGGACTCCGTCGACCTTCGCCTGTGAGCCCGCCGTATGCAGCTGGTTCTGCGTCTCGGTGACGACGTCCCGGAGCCACGATTCGGCGCTGTCGAACAGCCCGGAGATGTCCGGGGTCGGCGTCGCCATCATCGCGATCGGCTGGGTCACGACGTGCAGGAGCGTCAGGGTGCCCGTGTCGTCGAGCATCCGGGCACCGGCGGTGATCACCGCCTTGTGTGCCATCGATCCCTCGACGCAGCACGCGACGTGCCGGTAGCCAGGTCCCATGTCGTTCCTTTCGTATGACGGGTCACTCACAGGGTCCCGCACGGGGCCCGGCAAGGCATCGGTGATGCCCCACGTAGTCGTATCGGGAGTATCCCTGATCCAGGGTGTTTCCGCCGGAATTCGCAGGTGTTCCGGCGGCCGGAACGACGACAGCCCCCTGTCGCGGTGCGGCAGGGGGCTGTCGTTGGTCGAACACCGGCCGGGCGCGCCGACCGGGGTGATGCGATCCGCGTCTACCGGCTTGCCAGGGTCTCCTGGACGAGCTGGGCGACCTCGGTGGGGTTCGTCCCCACCCGGACGCCCTTGGCCTCCAGGGCCTGCTTCTTGCCCTGGGCGGTACCGGACGAACCGGTGATGATGGCACCGGCGTGGCCCATCTGCTTGCCGGGCGGCGCCTGGAAACCGGCGATGTAGCTGACAACCGGAGTGGAAACGCGTTCGGCGATGAAGTCCGCCGCCTTCTCCTCCTCGTTGCCACCGATCTCTCCGACCATGACGATCAGGTCGGTCTCGGGGTCCTCGTCGAAGCGGCCGACGATGTCGATGAACGACGAGCCGACGACCGCGTCGCCGCCGATGCCGACGACCGTGCTCTGGCCGATCCCGAGCAGCGCCAGTTCCTTGGAGATCTGGTAGGTCAGCGTGCCGGAGCGCGAGACCAGGCCGACGCGGCCGGGGTTGAAGACCTGCGTCGGCATGATGCCGACCGAGGCCAGGCCCGGGCTGATGATGCCGGGGCAGTTCGGTCCGATGAGCGTCTGGTTGCCACGACGCAGGTGCGTGTACACCTGGAGCATGTCGTGGGCCGGAATACCCTCGGTGATGCAGATGATCAGGTCCACGCCGCTCTCGATCGCCTCGTAGAGGGCGTCGGTCGCAAACCGCGGCGGCACGAAGACCATCGCCGTGTTGGCGCCGGTCTCCTCGACGGCGTCGCGGACGGTGTTGTAGACGGGGATGCCGTCAACGTCCTGCCCGGCCTTGCCCGGGGTCACGCCGGCGACCACGTTGGTGCCGTAGGCCTTGTTGCGGGTTGCGTGGAACGCGCCCTCGCGGCCCGTGATGCCCTGCACGACCAGCTTGGTGTTCTTGTCGACCAGGATGCTCACGGTCAGACCCCCTTCGCCAGCTCGACGGCGCGCTCGGCGGCGGCGAGCATGGTCGCTTCGACGACGACGTTGGACGGTGCCTGCTCGGCGATGATCTTGCGACCCTCGTCCTCGTTGGTGCCGTCCAGGCGCACGACGATCGGCAGTGTGGCGCCGAGCTTGTCGAGAGCGGTGAGCAATCCCTTGGCGACCTCGTCACAGCGCGTGATGCCGCCGAAGATGTTGATCAGCAGCACCTTGACCTTCGGGTCCGAGAGCAGGACCTCGAGCGCGGCCACGACCTCGTCGGCCTTTGAGCCGCCGCCGGCGTCGAGGAAGTTCGCCGGACGTCCGCCGGCCAGGGCGACGACGTCGAGGGTGCTCATCACGAGCCCCGCGCCGTTGCCGAGGATTCCGACGTCGCCGTCGAGCTTGACGTACGTGACGCCCTTCTCCTGGGCGAGACGCTCCTGCGGGTCCTCGGTCACCGACTGCTGCAGTTCGAGCAGGTCGGGGTGGCGGTAGAGCGCGTTGTTGTCGATGGTGACCTTCGCGTCGAGCGCGACGACCTCACCGGACGCGGTCCAGATCAGCGGATTGATCTCCACCAGCATGGTGTCGAGATCCGTGAATGCCCGGTACAGCTGCTGCAGGATCTTGACGACCCCGCCCTGGGCACCCGCGTCGATGCCGGCGTGGTACACGAGCCAGCGGGCGTGGTGGGCCTGGAAGCCGGTCAGCGGGTCGATGTGCAGCGTCGCGAGTTTTTCGGGCTCGGTGGCGGCCACCTCTTCGATGTCCATGCCGCCCGCTGCCGACAGCATGACCAGCGGCTTCTTCTCGCTGCGGTCGAACGTGACGGAGGCGTAGTACTCCTTGACGATCTCCGAGGCCGACTCGATCCACACGGTGTGGACGATGTGGCCGCGGATGTCCATGCCGAGGATGTTGCGCGCGTGCTCCTCGGCTTCTTCGGGCGTATCGGCGAGCTGAATGCCACCAGCTTTGCCGCGTCCGCCGATCTGCACCTGCGCCTTGACAACAACCTTGCCACCGATGCGCTCTGCGGCCGCGCGCGCGGCCTGCGGAGTATCGGCGACTTCGCCGCTCGGGACGGGAATCCCGTGGCGTGCGAACAGTTGCTTGCCCTGATATTCAAAAAGGTCCAAGCGACGCCCCTGTGACGTGGTGACCAAGCAGTGAGCACCACGCGAGCGCAGTGCCACCGGCCATCCTACCCAGATCGATCGTCCCGACGGCGGGCCGGGTCGGTACGTGGCGATCACCACTATCCACACGGGCCCCGCGCGATGCGGGGTCGGCCGCTAAAGTGCGGGGTCGTGTCGACTGCCATTTCATTCGCCCGGGGTGCTCCGTGCCCCGAAGCCCTGTCCGGCGACCTGATTGCGAACTGCACCGCGGCGGCGCTCGCTTCCGACGCCACGCGCGTGCTGTCGTACGGGACCGGCCAGGGGTATCCGCCCCTGCGCGAGGTGCTCGCGCAGGAACACGGGGTCAGCCCGGACCAGGTCTTCGTGACCAACGGGTCCCTCCAGGGCTACGTCTTCATGCTCGAGACGCTGCTGTCGCCCGGTGACCTGGTCGCCGTCGAGGCGCCGACCTACGACCGCGCCCTGCTGCAGCTGCGCCTGCACGGCATGGAGGTCCTGCCGGTTCCGGTGCAGCCGGACGGGCTCGACATCGACGCCTTGGCGGCGGCGTGCGCCGCCGGTCGCGTGCCGAAGCTGCTCTATACGATCCCGAACTTCCAGAACCCCTCGGGGGCGACCCTGTCGGCGGCCAAGCGGACCGCGCTGCTCGAGCTCGTGGACCGCTACGGGTTCTGGCTGTTGGAGGACGACCCGTACGGCAAGCTGCGGTTCGAGGGCGCGCCCATCACGGGGCTGTTTGCGGCCCACGGCGGCGGCAAGGTGATGTTCACCTCGTCGTTCTCCAAGACCGTCGCGCCGGGGCTGCGAGTTGGGTACATCGTGGCCCCGAAGGACGTCGCGGGAACGCTTGCCGCGGCGGCGTCGCGGACGTACATCTCGCCGTCACTGCTCGCGGAGGCGGCGATCGCGCAGCTGGTGACCGGTGGCCATCTCGAGGGCAACATCGCCCACGTGACCGACCTGATGCGCGATCGCCGGGATGCGATGGCGGCCGGGCTGGTGCACATGCCGGAGGGGACCGTCTGTACGCCCCCCCAGGGCGGCTTTTTCATGTGGCTCGAACTCCCGGAGGGGCTGTCGGCGGACGCGCTGTTCGCACCTGCCGCTGACGCCGGCATCGCCTACGTCAAGGGCAGCGATTGCTTCCTCGACGGCGGCGAGCGCACGCTGCGGCTCGCCTACAGCGGTGTGAGCCCGGCCGAGATCGCCGAGGGGATGGAGCGTCTGGGTACCGTGTTTCGGAGCGCGCTCACGTAGCTCCGTGCGCCGCGCCGCGCCCGGCGACCGGGTGCGGCGCATGCAGCGGGGCCGCCGCCGCGGCGTCGTGGGTGCGCTCGGCCTGATGGGTGACCCACCGCACGGCCGCCTCGACCCCGTCGAGCTCGTGTCCGTCGAAGGTGTGGTTGGCGCCCTCGACGTATTCGAGGTGCACCTCGGGACAGCCGCCGTCGCGGGCGAGGCGTCGCAGCAATTCGCCCTCGGACTTCGGGATCAGCGGGTCGGCCCCGCGCCTGGATCAGCGCCAGGGGCACCCGCAGGAGCCCGACCCAGCGGCGTGACTCGGCCGAGAGGGCTTCCGGCCCGCGGGAGTGCCACCAGGTGCGGTACGTCCAGATCTCGGAATGCTCGGGCCGGTCCGTGGGACCGGTGGCCCGCTGCACGATGATGATGCGGTCCCGCTCGGGGTCGTCGGTGGCGCCCATCTCGCGGGTGACGATCGCGCACATCTCGTTGTAGGAGGGGTTGCTCCCGAAGCGTTCCCAGCGCCGACGCAACGACAGCGGAAGCGAAAGCGGATGGGCGATCGTGCAGACGCCGATCACCTCCGGCGGGGCTTGGACGGCCTGGTATTGGGCCACCATCGTCGATCCCATGCTGTACCCGAGCAGGATGATGCGCCGAAACCCACGCTCGCGCAGGGCGCGCACCGCAGCCGCGATGTCGAGCTGGGCCTCGTCGAGGAGGCCGGTCCCGAAGAAGACGCCGTAGTTGGCCATGCGGGTGTTTGCCGTGAGGGCGGCGTATCCGCGTTCGGCCAGGTGGAAGGCCAGGCGGCGCGGCATGCCCGTCAGATAGTGGCCGACCGATCCGTGGATCACGAGCACCGCCATGCGCGGGTCGACCGCCCCGCGCCGGGGCCGGAAGATCATCCCGTCCCAGTTGTGGTGGTCCTCGGTCGGGATCACGATCAGATCGGTCTCGATGTCGGTGTCGTCCTGCCCGAACGCCGGCGCGCGACGGGCCAGCGGCTGGCGGGTCAGGCGCGGGTGGTATGCGTCGCGGGAACTGGTCACGCGTGTTCCCGGAGCCAGCGCACCAGTGCCTGGATCGTGCTGAACTCGCGTCCGGCAAAGAAGTGGTCGGCCCCGTCGATGATCTCGATGTCGACGGCCGTGTTACCGCCCTCCCGCGCGACTGCGGCCAGGCGATCGACCTCGGCCGGATCAACGACCTGGTCGGCGGTGCCCTGGATCAGCAGGACGGGCGCCCGTACCTGGGCGATCTGCAGGTGCGTCTTGGCGGCCGTTGCGGTCGGTCCCCGCGAATGCCACCAGGTGCGGTACGTGTACACCTCGGAATCCTTGGGCTGCGCGGTCGGGCCGCGGCTGTGTTCGACCACGAACAGCCGGTCGGCATCCGCTCCGGCCGGGTCGTCGACGACCTGTTCGGCCCGCGCGTAGATCTCCTCATAGGTGGGGCGCGCCCCCCAATGGGCCGCCCGCGTCTCCATCGCCTCGGGAAGTCCCCACGGCGCCCCCAGCAGCGCGAGCCCGCGCAGCCACGGCACGTGCTCGGTCGCGGCCCAGCGCGTGGACAGGGACGCGCCGCTCGAGTACCCCATCGAAATCAGGTGGTCCCAGCCGCCGACCCGGAGCCACTCGGCTCCGGCGGTGAGGTCCTGGCGCGCCAGATCGAAGATCCCGGGGCCGACTAGCTGGCCGATGTTGCCCATGCGGGTCTCGACGATCAGGACGGGGAATCCTTCGCGAGCGAGCGGCGCGGGCAGGAAGCGCAGCGTTCCGACGAGGAAGTTCCCCATGATCCCGTGCACGTGCATGCAGGCGGTACGTCGCCCGGTCATGCGCATGCGCCGGCGCGCGGCACGCTCGTCGATGACGAACAGGGCGTCGTGCTCGTGCCCGTCGGCCGCGGTCAGCGTGACGAGCTGGTACTCGACCGGCATGGACCCCTACCTCGCCGGGGGCCCGGCCGAACGGCCGGTCGGGGACGTCAATTGTGTGGGTTTCCTGCACGCAGAGTCCGTGAAATCCCCCATGCCCCAAAGGGTAGTGCTTGGCGAGGATTGTCGCGTGTCACAGCTGGCTCTCAGATTTGTCCGTCCGCGGTGCGACCGCACCCTGCCCCGTCCGATGGCGGCCGGCAGGATCGCCCTCGGCCGCGGCGGCACGCCGCCGCCCGTGTGGATCGCCGCGGCCCATCGGTTGGTTGTCTGTGCACACGTGCCCGGTGACCCCCGGGAAGTCCTGGCGCACCAGGGTGGGATCAGTCGCTCCACCCGGCGCCGCGGATGTCTTCCGACCGCGCACGACCTCGTCGAACAAGGAGGGAAGTGAATGCCCGTTAAGACGTCGGAAGCGACGTACGGGATGGACGGACGAAGCGACAGGTCTCTTCGAATCGGACCGGGTGCAGCGCACGCCGGACCGGGGGAGGTGACGCCGTGAGCGTCGTCGAGTTGTCCCGATGGCAGTTTGCCATCACCACCGTCTATCACTTCCTGTTCGTGCCGATCAGCATCGGCATGGCGGGCATCGTCGCCGCCTTCCAAACCGCGTGGTACCGCACCCGCAACCCCCAGTGGATGCGGGCGACCCGATTCTTCGGGAAGATCATGCTGCTGAGCTTCGCGGTCGGTGTCGTGACCGGCATCGTGCAGGAGTTCCAATTCGGCATGAACTGGGCCGGGTATTCGCGCTACGTGGGCTCCGTCTTCGGCGCCCCGCTTGCCGTTGAGGCGCTGGCTGCCTTCTTCATCGAATCGACCTTCCTCGGCATCTGGATCTTCGGCTACAAGCGCATCTCCGAGGGCTGGCACCTGGCGACCATCTGGCTGGCGGCGTTCGGATCTGCGCTGTCGGCCTACTTCATCCTCGCCGCCAACTCCTGGATGCAGCACCCGGTCGGGTACAAGATCGTCAATGGCCGGGCGGAGATGACCAGCTTCTGGAAGATGCTGACCAACCCCACCGTCTTCTTCGCGTTCCCACACGTGGTCATCGGTGCCTATGCCAATGCCGCATTCATCCTGCTCGGCATCTCTGCCTGGTTTCTCATCCGGAAGCGGGACGTGGCCGTGTTCAAGGGCGTCGCGAAGTCGATGGTGTGGGTGGCGCTGATCGCCACGTTCGCCACGTTGGCGATCGGGCACTTCAACGGCCAGCTCATGACCCGTGAACAGCCGATGAAGATGGCGGCCGCGGAGGCGCTCTACACGACGCAAAAGGGTCCGGGTTTGTCGGTCTGGGCCGTAGCACCGTTTGAGCAGCACCCGACCAGGACCACAACCGACATCACGATCCCGAAGGTGCTCGCGATTCTCGCGACCAACGACCCGAACGGAACCGTGCAGGGGATCAACGAGCTCCAGGCCAAGGATGTTGCCCAGTACGGGCCCGGGAACTACGAGCCGATCATCGGCGTGACCTACTGGACCTTCCGCATCATGGTCGGTGCCGGAACGTTGATGCTGCTGTTCGCGCTCTGGGGCCTCTGGGCCGTCTGGCGCGGCAAGATCGAAACGTCCAAGTGGTTCCTGAAACTGGCGCTGCCGGCGATGGCGCTGCCAACAATCGCGATCACCACCGGGTGGTTGTTCACGGAGCTCGGCCGCCAGCCGTGGGTCGTCTACGGCCTGCTGCTGACCCAGAACGCGGTCTCGCCCAGCATCACGACGTTCGACGTCTGGGTGTCGATCATCCTGTTCACGGTTATCTACGGGATTCTCGGGGCAGTTGCCGTCTGGCTGGCCGTGCGGATCATCAAGAAGGGTCCGGATCCCGAAGTCGACGATGCAGGCGCGGCCGTTGAGCCGAACCTGCACGTGGCGTACTAGGAGGCGTGATGTCCGGTTTATGGAATCTTGAGACGCTGTGGTTTGTGCTCGTCTGCGTCCTGTGGATCGGGTTCATGTTCCTGGAAGGCTTCGACTTCGGCGTGGGCATGCTGCTCATGGTCGTCGGCAAGTCTCCCGAGGAGCGACGGGCCGTCATCCACACGATCGGTCCCGTCTGGGACGGCAACGAGGTGTGGCTCCTGACGGCCGGCGGTGCGACCTTTGCCGCCTTCCCGAACTGGTACGCCTCGATGTTCTCCGGCTTCTATCTGGCACTGTTCCTGATGCTGTTCGGGCTGATCATCCGCGGTGTGTCGTTCGAGTTCTGGGGAAAGGTCGAGAACCCCCGGTGGCGCTCGGTCTGGGAATGGGCGATGGCCGTCGGCAGCTTCTTGCCGGCATTGCTGGTCGGGGTGGCGTTCGCCAACCTGATCCGCGGCATCTCCCTTGACCAGCAGGGTAACTACACCGGCAGCTTCTGGGACCTGCTCAACCCGTACGCACTGCTCGGCGGGGTCGTCACCCTGTTGCTCTGCCTTGCCCACGGGGCGAGCTTCCTGCAGCTGCGGACGGTGGCACCGATCAAGGAGCGCGCCGCCGCGCTCGGGCGGATTCTGATGCCCCTCGCCGCGCTTGCGGTGATCGGGTTTGTCGCCTGGACGTTCGGCGAGACCTCGCACCACAGCCCCGGTTTCTGGATCACCTCGGTGGTGGCCTGTGTGGCGATGATCGCGGCGGCAGCGCTCGGCGCGACGGGCCGGTCCGGTCTGGCGTTCATCGCGGGCGGGCTGGGTATCGCAATGACCGTGGCAACATGGTTCACTGCGCTGTATCCGAACGTGACCGTGGACAGCAATGACCACGCGTACAACCTGACCGTCTTCAACGCGGCGTCGAACCACTACACGCTCGTGGTGATGACAGTCACGGCCCTGATCCTGGTGCCGATCGTGCTGATCTACCAAATCTGGACCTACTACGTCTTCCGGCAGCGTGTCGGTCTCGGCGGCTCGGCCGCAGAGCCCACGCCTCCGAAGGTGAGCGCCGGGGTGTGAAACCCACCCAGCGGCGCCTGATGCGCGAGAGCAGGGTGGCGCGCCGCGCACTTGGCGTGGCCGCCCTGCTGGCGCTCATCCAAGCGGTGCTCACGGTGGTCTGGGCGGTTGCCCTGGCCGCCGCGGTCGCCCCGGTCGCGATGGACGGTGCGGGCCTGACACAGGTCCGCACCGCGATCATCGTGGCGGCCTGTGCGGCGGTCGGACGTGCGGCGGTCGCGTGGGGATTCGAATCCACCGGGCGCGTCGGCGCCCAGCAGGTGATGTCGGAGCTCCGGCTCAGGCTGGCAGCCCATGTCCTGGAAGCCCGTCCGCTGACGCAGTCGACGGACTCCACCGGGGAGCTCGCGACGGTGGCGGTCCAGGGCGTCGACGGCCTCGAGCTGGTGTTCGCCCGCTATTTCCCCCAGATGATGCTGGCGGTGGTGGTGCCGATCGCGGCGATCGGCTGGATCATCCCGACCGACTGGGTCTCGGCGGCGATCCTGGCCGTCACCATCCCGGTGATCATCATCTTCATGATCCTGATCGGCCTCGGCGCGGACCGTCGCGCTAAGGCGCGCTGGGCCGCAATGCAGATGCTCGGCGGCCGCTTCTTCGAGGTCGTGCGCGGATTGACGACCTTGCGGGTGCACGGGCGCGCGGAGGCGCAGGTGGACGTCCTGGAGCAGGTCGGCGAGGACTACCGCCGCGAGACGATGTCGACGCTGCGTCTGGCGTTCCTGTCGGCGCTGGTGCTGGAACTCGCGGCCGCGTTGGGCACGGCCATGGTCGCCGTTGCGCTCGGGATCCGCCTCGTCGACGGCGGCATCGGGCTGCAGGCCTCGCTGGCCGTGCTGATTCTGGCGCCGGAGGTCTACCAACCGATTCGCCAGCTCGGTGCGCAATTCCACGCCAGTGCCGACGGCATGATCGCCGCCGAGGAGATCTTCGCGGTCCTCGACGCGCCCGCGGTTCTCGATCCGCCGCCCCCGTCGCCGCTGCCGGCGCCATCTCCGGCCCGTGACACGATCGTCCTCGACGACGTGGCCGTGGCCTATCCAGGGCGCGTCGTACCGGCGCTCGACGGGATCAGCCTGTCGCTCGCCCCCGGGGAGTTCGTCGCACTCGTCGGGCCCAGCGGCGCCGGCAAGACGACGGTCGCAAGCCTGCTCGTGCGCCTGATCGACCCGACCTCTGGGGCGGTGCGGGTCGGCGGGGTCGACCTGCGCCAGATCGACGCGGATGCCTGGCGCTCACGCATTGCGTGGGTGCCACAGCGCCCCCGCATCTTCGCCGCCACCGTCGCCGACAACGTCCGGGTCGCCGATCCCGCCGCCGACGATGCGCGCGTTCATGAAGCCCTGCGCGACGCCGGTGCGGACGCGCTCGTGGCCGAGATGCCCGAGGGGCTCGCCACCCGCCTGGGCGAGGGCGGACGGCGCCTGTCGGCCGGGGAGGCCCAGCGGATTTCGCTGGCGCGCGCGTTCCTGCGCGACGCCGACCTGTTCGTGCTCGATGAACCCACCGCCCACCTGGACGGGGTGCTCGCGGCCGAGCTCACCCAGGTCATCCGGCGGCTGACCGCGGGTGCGACCACGCTGGCCGTCACGCACCGCCAGGAGCTCGTCCAGGCCGCCGATCGCGTGATCCGCATCGACGACGGCCGGGTAGCCGGGATCCACGCTGCCGAGGCCGTGGCATGACCGCCACGCGCGCGTTGATTGCCGCCGTGCGGCAGGCGCGGATCGGCGTGTGGCTGCCGGTCGCCGCCCTGGCGACCACGATCGGCACCGTCGTGCTCGGGGCGGCGCTGCTCGGGACGTCGGGGTACCTGATCAGCCGCGCCGCCCAGCAGCCGCCGATCCTCGCATTGGGGGTGGCGATGGTGCTCGTGCGGGCGTTTTCGGTAAGCCGGGCGATCATGCGGTATCTCGAGCGCCTGACGACCCACGAACTTGCGCTCGGGGCGCTGGCCCGGTTGCGCAGCAGCTTTGTGGCACGCCTGATCCCACTCGTCCCGGCGGGGCTGCCGCGGCTTCGGGCCGCGGACCTGATGAGCCGCTTCACCGCCGACGTCGACCAGCTTCAGGAGCTGTTCTTGCGGGGCCTGCTCCCGCCGATCGCGGCGGTCGTGGTCATCTGCCTGGCGGGTGTCGCCGCGGGTCTGATGCTGCCCGCCGCGGGTGTCGTGCTTGCCGTCGTGCTGATCGCATTCGCCGTCCTGGTACCGGTCGCCACCGGCGCGGTTGCCCGTGCCGCCGGGCGGCGCCAGGCCCGGGCCCGGGCGGACCTCGCGGCGCGGGTGGTCGACGTCCTCGAGGGCGCGCCGGACATCGTTGCCTGGGGCGTCCGTGATGCCCAGCTGGGTGGTGTGGAACACGCCAACGACACCTTGATGCGTCTTGGGCGCCGGGACGCCTACGCCAGTGGCGTCGCCGCGGGCCTGAGCGGTCTCGGGGCGCAGTTCGCGGCACTCGCCGTGCTGATCGTGGCCGTGCCCGCCGTCCGCGACGGCCGCATGTCGGGGGTGCTGCTGGCGGCGTTGGTGCTGATGTCGCTGGCGGTGTTCGAAGTGCTGGTGCCGCTGCCGGTCGCCGCACAGAACCTGGCCGCCTGCGGCCAGGCGGCGCTCAGGCTCGAGGAGTGCGTCGACCGGCCGATCCCGATCACCGATCCCGACGTCGCGGCGGCCCCCGGTCCCGGACGGTCCCTGTCCTTGCGCGGGGCCGCGGTGCGGTTCGCGCCCGATCTGGACCCGGTCCTGTCGGGGATCGATCTCGAGCTCGCCTGGGGTCGGGCCGTGGCGATCGTCGGACCGAGCGGGTCCGGCAAGACCACCCTCTGCGAGGTGCTTGCGCGCCTCCGCGACCTCGACGCGGGTGTCGCCATGCTTGACGGGATCCCGCTCGACCGGCTCCGGCAGGACGACGTCCGCCGCGCGGTCACGCTCGTTCCCCAGGATGCCTACCTGTTCCCGACCTCGATCGCGGGCAACCTTCGGATCGCACGTCCGGACGCCACCGACGACGAACTGCTGGCCGCGCTCGCCCGCGCCGGGCTCGACGAGTGGGTCGGCGGGCTGCCCGAGGGCCTGGAGACGCACGTCGGACAGGACGGCGGCATGCTCTCCGGCGGGCAGCGCCAGCGCGTGACGCTTGCGCGCGGGCTGCTGGCGCCGGGCGGGCTGCTCGTGCTCGACGAGCCGACCTCCCACCTCGATGCGGCATCGGAGGCCGAGTTTCTCGACGACGCACACCGCGCGTCGGTGACCGACCGCACGGGGCTGTGCATCGTGACCCACCGCCTGGCCGGAATGGAGCGGTTCGACGAGATCATCGTGATCGTCGACGGACAGATCCGGGAGCGGGGCACCCACGCCGAGCTGGTCGCGACGGGCGGCTGGTACGCCGACACGGTCCACGCTACCGCCCTGGCCGCCTAGGACCGACCCGCCGGGCCAGCGGTTAGTCTGCAGACCCGACCCGCCGACGGAGGTCCGACCAGATGCGCGCCAGCTCGTTGCAGTCCGTGTTCCCGCAGGACACGAACTCCCAGGGGAGCCTGTTTGCCGGCACCCTCGTCGGCTGGATGGACCGGTGCGCGGCCTATGCCGCCATGCGCCAGGCCCGCGGTACGGTCGTCACCGCGGCGATGGAGGAGATCAGCTTCCGCACGCCGATCATCAAGGGCGATTTGGTCGAGATCGAAGCCGTGGTCGAGAGCGTCGGGCGGACCTCGATGCGCGTGAAGCTGGACGTCTGGCGTGAGCGCATCGAGGACGGCACGCGCGAGCTGTGCGTTGTCGGGCACTTCACGCTGGTGGCCGTCGGCCGGGACGGGCGTCCGGTCGCCGTGCCGCAACCGTAGCCGTGCGCACCATCAGGGACGCGCCCGCAGGGGCGTCCCTGATGGTGCGGGGAACCGCTAGAGCAGTTCGGCGACCGTCTCGCGCTCGCCGACAAGCTCGTCGTTCGAAGCGCTGATCTTGGCCTGTGCGAACTCGTCGTGGGCAACGCCCTGGACGACTTCGTACTTGCCGCTGGCAACGGTGCGCACGGGCACGGATGCCCAGACGCCTTCGGCAAAGCCGTAGGAACCGTCGGACTGGCAGGCGATCGAGTGCACCTTGTCGCTCGGGGTGTAGAGCGACTTCACGTGGTCGATCAGGGCGTTGGCCGCGGAGGCCGCGCTCGACAGACCGCGCGCCTCGATGATCTCGGCTCCGCGCTTGCCGACCTTCGGAAGGAAGTCTTCCTGCAGCCAGGCGTGGTCGGTGATCACGTCGGTCGCGGGCTTGCCGCCGATCGTCGCGTGGAAGAAGTCGGCGAACATCGTCGGGGAGTGGTTCCCGTAGATGATGATGTTCTCGACGCCGGTGACCTGCACGCCGGCCTTCTGGGCCAGCTGGGTCGAGGCCCGGTTCTGGTCCAGGCGGGTCATCGCGGTGATGCTCGTCGGCGCGATCCGCTTGAAACGGCTGGCGGCGATCATCGCGTTCGTGTTGCAGGGGTTTCCGACCACGACGGCGGTCACGTCAGCGGAGGCGACCTCATCGAGGGCGTCGCCCTGGGCGATGAAGATGCGGCCGTTGTCTTTGAGCAGGTCGGCACGTTCCATGCCCGGCCCGCGCGGCTTGGAGCCGACAAGCAGGACCCAGTCCGCGTCGGCGAACGCGACCCGCGGGTCGTCGGTCGCGGTGATGCTGGTCAACAGCGGGAATGCGCAGTCGTCGAGTTCCATGACGACGCCCCGGAGGGCCTTCTGCACGGGCTCGACCGGAATCTCCAGGAGGCGCAGGTCCAGCTCCTGGTCCTTGCCGAACATTTCGCCGGCGGCGATGCGCGGCAGCAGCGAATAGCCGATCTGGCCCGCTGCGCCGGTGACGGCAACCTTGAGGACCCCCATCAAGCGCCCTTCTCTTTCATGCGCTCGATGATGGCGGTGGCTACCTCTGCGGTGCCAAGCGCGGTCGGATCATTACGGTCCGGCTTCATGTCGTAGGTCACAGACTTTCCTTCGCGAATGATGTCGGCGATCGAGGACTCCATCAGTTCAGCAGCCTCGTGCTCCTTGAGGTACTTCAGCATCATGACCCCGGAGAGCATCATCGCCATCGGGTTGACCTTGTTCAGGCCGGCGTACTTCGGAGCCGAACCGTGGGTCGGCTCGAACAGCGCGGCGTTGGTGCCGATGTTGGCACCCGGCGCGACACCCAGGCCGCCGACGAGGCCGGCGCCGAGGTCGCTGAGGACGTCGCCGTACAGATTCGGCAGCACGATGACGTCGTAGAGCTCCGGCTTCTGGACGAGCTGCATGCACATGTTGTCCACGATGCGCTCTTCGAACACGATGTCCGGGTAGTCCTTGGCGATTTCGGTCGCGGTCGCCAGGAACAGGCCGTCGGTGAACTTCATGATGTTGGCCTTGTGGACGGCCGTGACCTGCCGCCGGCCGTTGTCACGCGCGTACTCGAAGGCGTAGCGCACGATGCGCTCGGTGGCCTCGACGGAGATGGGCTTGATCGAGATGCCGGTGTGCGCGCCGAAGTGCGCGTCCGGGTTGGTCTCCTTGAGGAACTCGAGCAGCTTGAGATTGTCGGCCGTGTCGGCCTCGAACTCGATGCCGGCGTACAGGTCTTCGGTGTTCTCGCGAATGAAGACGAGGTCGACGTCCTTGTACTTGGTGCGGACGCCCTCGTAGTACTTGCAGGGGCGTACGCAGGAGTACAGGTTGCAGACCTTTCGAAGCGCCACGTTGACACTCCGAAACCCGGTTCCGACGGGCGTGGTGATCGGACCCTTGATGCCGATCTTGTTGGTGAGGATCGAATCGATGGTGGACTGGGGAAGGGGGGTCCCGACCTCCGCCATGATGTCGACGCCAGCTTCCTGCACGTCCCAGTCGAAATCGACGCCGGTCGCATCCAAGACACGCTTGGTCGCGTCGGCGATTTCCGGACCGGTACCGTCGCCGGGAATGAACGTGACGCGGTAAGCCACTGAAACCTGCTCCTTGGGTGGCGGTTTGTGGGGGGCGATCGGTCCAACCCTACTGCCGAGTTGCCGCAGGGGCCGGAATCGCCGCGCAAAACAGCGGGAGTATACGCTTGTGTCCCGAACCCGGAGGTGGGTTTGGTCGGCGCCGGTCCGGATGTGTGGTGCTTGCCGAAATTCCGCCTGTCGAGGGAGGGAAGTTCGGCCGATGGCGAAGGTCGGATGTCACAAGTGAACATCGCCGCGATTCCGGTAGATTCCACGGTCGGAATCACGATCACGCTGTCCACCACGAGAGCACCCGAGGGGGGGCGGAAGTTTGCACACCCATGACGTTGTCGTCGTCGGTGCCGGCCTTGCAGGAATGCGCGCCGCGATTGCCGCGCACGAGGCCGGAGTCGATGTCGCGCTAGTGACGAAGGTTCACCCGGTCCGGAGCCACTCCGGAGCGGCCCAGGGCGGCATCAACGCCGCGCTTGGCAACGCGACCGACGACTCGACCGACAACCACACCTTCGACACCGTAAAGGGCTCGGACTACCTGGGTGACCAGGACGCGATCGAGATTCTCTGCGGCGATGCTCCGGGCGAGATCATCCAGCTCGAGCATTGGGGTGCGGTCTTCTCGCGCCACGAGACGACGGGCAAGATCGCCCAGCGTCCGTTCGGCGGCGCCGGCTTCCCGCGAACCTGTTACGCGGCCGACCTCACCGGCCTGGTGATCCTCCACACGCTCTACACGGTGTGCGTGAAGTACGACATCCCGTGTTACGAGGAGTACTTCGTCACCGAGCTGATCACCGACGACCATGGCGGGTGCGCCGGGGTCGTTGCCTACGACATGGTCCACGGGACCGTGGAGACCATCGGCGCCAAGGCGGTCGTGCTCGCGACGGGCGGCGCCGGTCGCGTCTACGCCCCGTCCACGAACTCGCACAGCTCCACCGGTGACGGCATGAGCCTCGCGCTCCGCGCCGGCGTTCCGCTCAAGGACATGGAGTTCATGCAGTTCCACCCGACGACGCTCAACCCGAGCGGCGTCCTGGTGACCGAGGGCGCCCGCGGCGAAGGCGGAATCCTGCTCAACAAGGATGGCGAGCGGTTCATGAGCAAGTACGCTCCGAACAAGCTCGAGCTCGCCTCACGTGACGTCGTGTCCCGCGCCGAGGCCACCGAGATCATGGAAGGCCGCGGGGTCGACGGCTCGGTCCTGCTGGATCTGCGCCACCTCGGACGCGACAAGATCATGGAGCGCCTGCCCCAGATCCGCGAGCTGGCGATGGCATTCGCCGGTGTCGATCCGATCGACGCGCCGATCCCGATCCGTCCCGGAGCGCATTACCACATGGGTGGTGTGCACGTGGACTCGTGGGGGGCCGCACCGCACATGCCGGGCCTGTTCGCCGCCGGCGAGTGCGCCTGCGTCTCCGTCCACGGCGCCAACCGCCTCGGCGGCAACTCGCTGCTGGAGGCCGTCGTCTTCGGTGCCCGGACCGGCTCCGCCGCGGCCGGCTTCGCCCAGGACTTCAACGGGCGTGGCATCCAGGCGAGCCCGCAGCACGCGATCGAGTACGAGGCCAAGCTGCGGGAGCTGCTCGACCGCCAGGACGGCCCCAAGCAGTGGGTCATCCGCGACGAGCTCGCCGACACCATGCAGGAGAAGGTCGGCGTGTTCCGCACCGGACCCGAGCTCGAGGAAGCCAAGGTCGTGATCGATCGCCTGCGCGAGCAGTTCAAGGGCGTCGTGGTCGACGACAAGGGCAAGACGTTCAACCAGTCGCTCATCCACGTCATCGAGACCGGCTTCCTGCTCGATCTCGCCGACACGATGGTGGTGGGTGCGATCGCCCGCACGGAGAGCCGGGGCGCCCACTCGCGCACCGACTTCACCGAGCGCGATGATGAGAACTGGCTCAAGCACACGCTCGCCTACCTCGACGACGACAGCGTGCGTCTCGACTACAGCGAGGTCACCTTCACGAAGTTCGAGCCGCAGGTGAGGAGCTACTAGTGCCCCAGACCACGTTTGATGTCTTCCGCTTTCAGCCGGACACCAGCGACGAGGCGTACCGCCAGAAGTACGAGCTGGAACACGGCGAGGACCTGACCCTGCTCGACGCGATCCTGCGTCTGCAAAACGAGCAGGACGGCACCCTGGCGGTCCGGTATTCATGCCGCTCGGCGATCTGCGGATCCTGTGCGTGCAAGGCCGACGGCAAGACCGTGCTGGCCTGCATGACCCAGGTCGAGGACCTCAAAGAGCAAAACGGCGGCCAGGCCGTCCGCGTCGACCCGATCGGCAACTTCGCGCCGATCAAGGACCTCGTGGTCGACATGCAGCCGTTCTGGAGCAAGTTCAAGTCGGTCAAGCCCTACCTGATCCCGGATTCGGACCCGCCGGAGAAGGAACGGATCGTCTCCAAGGAGGCGATGCAGAAGATCTACAACGAGAGCAAGTGCGTGCTGTGCGCGGCCTGCTACTCGGAATGCAACTCGCTTGCCGCGGATGCCGACTTCGTCGGTCCCGCGGCGTTCGCCTGGGGTTTCCGCTTCGCCGCCGACGAACGCGATGGCCAGCGCAGCCAGCGGGCCAAGCTCTACTCCGGTGAGCACGGCGTCTGGGACTGCACCCGCTGCATGTACTGCAACGAGCGCTGCCCGAAGGGCGTCGATCCACGTGATGCGATCGAGAAGCTCGGCGGCATCGCGTTCCAGGAAGGCCTCGGCATGCGCGACGCCGGTGGCCGTCACGCCAAGGCGTTCCTGGTGTCCCTGCGCACCGGTGGCAAGCTCAACGAGACGCTGCTGGTCCCGCTGACCCAACCGCTCAAGGCGCCGTTCGACCTGCCGTTCGCACTGAAGATGATCCAAAAGGGCAAGGCGCCGTCGCCGCTGCCCCACAAGATCCGCAGGCTGGACGAAGTCAAGAAGCTCATGAAGAACGTGAAGGAGACGATCTAGGTGGCGCGCAAGTTCGCGTATTACCCCGGATGCGTGGCGGAGTTCAGCTCCAAGGAGCTCAACTCGACCACCAAGGCACTGGCACCGCTGCTTGACATCGATCTTCTTCCGATGCCCGCGGCCACGTGTTGCGGCGCAGGTGACGTCGCCGAAGCCAAGCCGAATCTCTACCTGACGCTCAACGTGCGCATCCTCTCCCAAGCGGAGGAGATGGGCGTGGACATCATGACCATCTGCAATGTCTGCACGCTGAACCTGCGGCGGGCGAACAAGCTGGTCAAGGAAGATCCGCGTCTGCTCGAGGCGGTCAACGAGGAACTCGTCAAGGCCGGCGCCCGCCCCTACGAGGGCACGCGCGAGGTGACCCATCTGCTCTGGTACATCGCCACGGAAGAGGGCCTGTCGCTCCTGGAGCGCCAGGGTCCGAAGGGCCTCAACGGCCTGCGGGTGGCGCCGTACTACGGCTGTCAGCTGCTGCGTCCGTCCTCGGTGATGGGCTTTGAGGATCCGGACCAGCCCCAGTCGCTCGAGCGGCTGATCGTGGCGCTCGGCGGCGAGGTCTCCGACTACGAGGCCAAGTCGAAGTGCTGCGGCTTCCCGATCCTGCTCGCCCGCGAGGCCACGGCGCTCAAGGAATCGCACGTCGCGCTCTCGCAGGCCCGCGACGCCGGTGCGGACTGCATGGTGACCCCGTGCCCACTCTGCCACCTGGCGATGGATGCCTACCAGCGCAAGGCCGAGGCCGCCAACGGCGAGACCTACAACATGCCCGTGCTGCACCTTCCGCAGCTGCTCGGCCTGGCCTTGGGGCTCGACAACAGCGTGATGGACTTCAAGCGCCACATGGTTCCGGTGGATCAGGTGCTCGAGGTCGTCGGCGCCTAGTGCGCGTCCGCGGCGGGCGATGTCCCCGGTCCGCGGAGTTGTGGTTCCCGTGAAGCCCGCCCGCCGGCGGGCTTCACGTCGTGTCGGTGGCAAGGGGTCGAAACCGGAGGGCTCGACGTGGTGTGCGGACCTGGCATGATCGCGCTGTGACACGCATCCTTGCGGTAACCGATGCCGTCGTCGCGCAGCTTCCCGAGTGCTGCGGCGACTGCGTGTTCTGGCAGCGCACCGGCGCGGGCTCCCACCCGGCCGCCAAGCGCCGCTGGGCGCGCCGGGCGGAAGGGCGGTTCGGACCCTGGGGTCGCGTGCTGACCGAGCAGGGGACGTTCCGCGGGGTCATCCAATACGGACCGCGGTCGCTGTTTCCGCGCACGCGGATCATGCCCGCGGGCCCGGCGTCCCCGGATGCGGCCGTGGTCACCTGCGTCTATCTGTCCGAGACGGACCGCCCCGGTACCTGCGAGCGCCTGTTCCTCGAGGCGCTCGCGGACCTTCAGGCGCGCGGCCTCCCCGCCGTTGAGGCGTTCGCGATCAACTACCCCGACGACATCCCGGACGACGAGCGGTTCGACGCGCACCACACGATGTTCGATCGTGACTTCCTCGAGCACCTTGGCTTCGACTGCATCCGCAGCGTCGGGCAGGTGTCGCTGATGCGCGTGGCCCTCGACGAGGATGCGCCGGCGCCACGGTCGCGGGGCGGACGGGCACGTGCGGCGCTCGGCCGGTTGCGGCCCTCCCGGGCGCCAGCGGGCGCGTGAGCGCCCGGACGGGCACCGGGCGCGTCCCGTCCCGGATCGTCGGTCTGCTCGCCGCAATCGTCGTCGCGCTGGCGCTTGCCGCAGGGGCCGCCGCCGCCCCGCGGATCCAGCCCCAGGTCGTGCTCGCGCTCCGCCACAGCGACACCTACACGGATCCCGTGTTCTATGGTGCGACCGTCGCCCGCCAGGTCCGGGCCGACGCCGCCGAGCTGCGCCGGCGCGGCGAGGACGTCAAGCTCGCCGCGGTGCCGTTCGTGCCGGGCCGTGATCTGACCGCGTACGCGACCGCCCTGCGCGCCGAGCTCGGATACGCCGGAACCCTCGTGGTGACGACGCCCCACGGGGACGTGGCGGCGGCGGGCCCGCGCGATCCGGTGTCGATCAACGTCGCCCTGACCGCGATCGGCGCCGACCAGGTGGCCGACCCCGCGGCGCGGCTGCTCGCGGCGGCCGAGGTATCGACCCCGCCGCCCACCGATTCGGGCAGCGGGGTGCGCGACCTCATCGTCCTGGTCTGCGTCGCGCTCGTCGGCGGGGCACTGGCGATCGGGTGGGGGCTGCGCCGCGAACAGCGCCGGAACCACGAGCGCACGATGGAGGCGCGAGGGCTCCTGAAGGTCTATGCCGACGCACTTGGCGCGCGGGCACGCCTGTTGGCGGCCGTGCGCACGGACGATCCGGAGGCGCACGGGCTCGTGGAGGCGGTCGAGGCCTATCACGTCGCGGCCGACGCGCTGATCACACACGCGACCACCGAGCCGGAGCTCGCCGAGGGGGCCCACTCGTTGCGCAGCGGCTTCAGCGACGCCGAGCGGGCCGGGGAGATCGTCGGCCGGGCGATGCCGCAGTCGGCGCCGTTCGCCGGGCTGTGCGCGGTCAATCCCGCCCATGGCGCCGTCGTGAACCCGTCCGCCGACGGCGCCTTGTGCCCGGCGTGCACCGGGCAACTCCGCTCCGGGCGGGAGCTCGTCCCGCGTCGCGTCGAGTCGGGAGGGCTGCCGGTGTCGTTCGTGGACGCGCCGGTTCCGTACGAGATCACCACCCCGCCGGCGATCCCCGTCGCCTGACGGCTCTCCGGGCGCATGCGGTCGCCGCCGCTAGTGAGGGCCCCGCCACTTGCGCGCGAAGGGGAGGCGCCAGGTGCGCGGAGCGATGAGCTCGTGGATCGCGTCGGGTCCCCAGGACTCCTCGGGGTAGTGATGCACGTCGGGCGGCGTGTCGAGGATCTCCTCGGAGATCTCCCAGAGCCGCTCGATGCCCTGCGCGTTGGCGAACAGGCTGCGGTCGCCGATCATGGCGTCGTAGATCAGGCGCTCGTATGCCTCCAGGAGCTCGCCGTGGGCCTGATCCTCGTACAGCGAGAACTGGAGGCTCTGCTTGGCCAGGCGCATGCCCGGCCCGGGCCGCTTGCCGTAGAAGGACAGTGACAGACGTGACGCCTCGGCCAGGTCGAACGTGAGGTGGTCCGTGCCGAACTCCCCGACGCCGGATCCGTTCGGGAACATCGTCTTGGGCGGCTCCTTGAACGCGATCGAGATGATGCGGGCGCCTTCGGCCATCCGTTTGCCGGTGCGCAGGTAGAACGGCACGCCGGCCCAGCGCCAGTTGTCAATTTCGCACTTGAGGGCGACGAAGGTCTCCGTGGAGGAGTCGCGGGAGACCCCGGGCTCGTCGCGGTAGCCGGCGTACTGTCCGCGGATGAGATGCTCCGGCGAGATCGGCAGCAGCGAGCGGAACACCTTGTTCTTCTCCTCGCTGATCGCGTTGGGCTCGAGCGCGGTCGGCGGCTCCATCGCAACGAATGCGAGCACCTGCAGCAGGTGGGTCACCACCATGTCGCGATACGCGCCCGTGGCCTCGTAGAAGGCGGCGCGCCCGTTGACCGAGAGGGTCTCGGCGACGTCGATCTGGATGTGATCGATGAAATGCCGATTCCAGATCGGTTCGAACAGCCCGTTCGCGAAGCGGAGGGCGAGGATGTTCTGGGCGGCTTCCTTGCCGAGGAAATGGTCGATCCGGAAGACCTGATCCTCGCCGAACACCTCGTGGACGATGCGGTTCAGGCGGCGGGCACTCTCGAGGTCCGTGCCGAACGGCTTCTCCATGATGACGCGCGACCGGGGGACGAGACCCTCGTCACGCAGCGAGTGGATCACCGCCGGTGCCGCCACCGGGGGCACGCTCAGATAGTGCAGCCGCCGCGGGTTTCCGCCGAGATCCCGCTCGGCGGCGGCAACCGCGTCGGCGAGCGTCGGCGAGCCGCCGGCCTGGTCGGTGTAGTGCAGTCGGGTCGCGAAGTTGTGCCAATCGCCGGCGGTGACCGGCGTCCGGCTGAACTGGGAGCAGGCCGACCGCGCGAAGGTCCGGAAGGCGTCGGTGTCCATGGGCTCGAGCGAGGTGCCGACGATGCGCACGTCGGGCAGCAGCCCGGACCGGGTGAGGTGCAGCAGTCCCGGCAGGAGCTTGCGGCGCGCGAGGTCGCCCGTGGCCCCGAAGAGCACGACCACCTGGGGCGCGAGCGGGGGGATCGCACTGACTGCGGCATCATCGGGTTGCTGGTCGTGCATGCCGGGACCGTAATCCGGTCATCCGGGCCGGGCCATGGCCCGATGGCCAAAGGCGGCGGCGCGGGTCTCGTCCGTCCCGCCGGGGTGCGCGTGGGTGCCGGGCTAGAGCCAGCCTCGGGTCACGAGCGATTCCGCGATCTGCACGGCGTTTGTGGCTGCGCCCTTGCGCAGGTTGTCGCTCGAGAGCCACAGGGCGAGTCCGCGGGGATGGGACAGGTCGTTGCGGATACGTCCGACCATGACCTCGTCGCGCCCGCTGGCCAGCCGTGGGAGTGGGTAGATCCCGAGCTGCGGCTCGTCGGCAAGGATCAGTCCGGGCGCGCCCATCAGCAGTCCGCGGGCCGTATCGGCGTCGAGCGGTTCCGTCGTCTCGATCTGGATCGACACCGAGTGCCCATTGAAGACCGGGACCCGGACGCAGGTCGCGCTGACGGCGAGATCGGGCATCCCGAGCATCTTCTGCGTCTCGGCGATGACCTTGCGCTCTTCGCCGGTGTAGCCGGTCTCGTCGAACGTGTCGATATGCGGGAGCACGTTGAACGCGATCGGGTGTGGGTAGACCACGGGGTCCGGCTCGTCGCCGGCGAGGTATCCCTCGGTCTCGCGCCGCAGTTCCGCGATACCGCCCGCGCCCGTGCCCGACACCGCCTGATAGCTGGAGATGATCACGCGCTCGAGCCCGACGGCGTCGGCAAGCGGCTTCAGGACGACGACCAGCGGCGCCGCGACGCAGTTCGGGTTGGCGATGATCCCCTGGTGCCCCTGAATGGCGGACTCGTTGACCTCGGGCACCACCAGCGGCACGTCGGGCGCCATCCGGAACGCCGACGAGTTGTCGATGACGACCGCGCCGGCCTCGACGGCCGCCGGGGCGAAGTCGCGGGAGCGTTGGCCGCCGGCCGAGAACAGCGCGATGTCGACCCCGTCGAAGCTGTCCACCGTGAGCTCGCGCACGGTGAACGGCTTGCCGAGGTATTCGATCGTGCGGCCGTCGCTGCGGGCGCTCGCCAGCGGGTGGAGTTCGGTGACCGGAAAACCGCGCTCCTCAAGGACCCGCAGCATCATGGAGCCGACGGCGCCCGTGGCGCCGACGACGGCGACGTTAAACATTCGCCCTCCGGGCAGCCTCGGACTCCAGGTCGAAGGCGTCGTGCAGCGCGCGCACGGCGCGCTCGACGTCGCGGCGGTTGATCACGACCGTGATCCGGATCGTCGAGGTGTCGATCATGAGGATGTTGATGTCCTTGTCGGCCAGGACACGAAACATCTTTGCGGCGATGCCCGGATTGGACTTCATGCCCGCGCCGACGAGGGTGACCTTGCCGATCTGGTCGTCGGAGGCCAGCGCGCTGAACCCGAGCGAGTCCTTGACGGCCTCGAGGGTCTCCAGGGCACGCGCAAGCTCATCCAGCGGCAGCGTGAACGACAGGTCGGCACGACCGTCGGATCCCATGTTCTGGATGATCGTGTCGACGTTGATCAGCGCGTCGGCCAGCGCCGTGAAGATCGCGGCCGCGACACCGGGTTGGTCCTGGACCCCGGTGATCGTGATCTTGGCCTCGTCGCTCTTGTGCGCGATGCCGGACACGATCGCCTGCTCCATGTCGGGTGTCTCCTTGGTGATCCAGGTCCCCTCGTCGGTGACGAACGACGAGCGCACGTGCAGAGGGACGTCGTAGTTGCGTGCAAACTCGACTGATCGTAGCGCCAGGACCTTGGAGCCCATGGCCGCCATCTCGAGCATCTCTTCGTGGCTGATCCGCGGGAGCAGGACGGCATCGGGCACGATGCGCGGGTCCGCGGTAAACACGCCCGTCACGTCGGTGTAGATCTCACACACGTCTGCGCCGATCGACGCCGCCAGCGCAACGGCGGTGGTGTCGCTGCCGCCCCGGCCGAGCGTCGTGACGTTCTTGCCGTCGATGGACATGCCCTGGAATCCCGCCACCAGCGCGATGTTGCCGCCGTCCAGGGCGTCCTTGATCCGATCGGCGCGGATCTCGACGATGCGGGCCTTGGTGTGCGAGCTGTCGGTGAAGATCCCGGCTTGGGAGCCCGTAAATGAGACGGCCTGGTGGCCGAGGTCATGGAGCGCCATCGCCATGAGTGCGCACGAGATGCGTTCACCGGTCGACAGCAGCATGTCCATCTCGCGCGGATTCGGCCGGTCCGAGATTTCCTGGGCGAGCTGGACGAGGCCGTCGGTCGTCTTGCCGCGGGCCGACACGACCGCGACGACGCGGTCGCCGGACTCGGCGGCGGACGCGATGCGGCCGGCGACATTGCGGATCTTGTCGGCGTCGGCGACCGAGCTGCCGCCGAATTTCATCACCCTCAGGCCGATCGGAGGACTCCTTGCCGTTCGTGCGTGATCAACGACGCGCGATTCTAGCGATCATTCGCGACCGGGCCCGGTGGCGGGGCTAGTCCAGCACACGGCGCCCGAGCAGCGCGCGCCCGAGCGTGAGCTCGTCGGCGTGTTCGAGATCCGCGCCGACCGGCAGGCCGCTTGCCAGACGCGTCAGCTGCACCTGGCCCCGCAGACGATCAGCCAGATAGAGCGCCGTCGCCTCGCCGGTCATGGTCGGGTTCGTGGCGACGACGACTTCACGGACCCCGTCCTCGTGGACGCGGCGGACCAGCTCGTCGATCCGCAGGTCGTCGGGATCGACGCCGTCGATCGGCGACAGCGCTCCGCCGAGCACGTGGTAGTAACCCCGGAATTCGTGCGTCCGCTCGATCGGCAGGATCGCCGAGGGCTCCTCGACGACGCAGAGCAGGGCGCGATCGCGCCGCTGGTCCTGGCAGATCGGGCAGAGGTCGTCCTCGGCAAAGGAATAGCAGCGCGAGCAGGGCCGGATCCGCTGCGCCATGTCGGTCAGGGCGCTGGCGAGTGCGAGCGTCCGTTCCTGCGGTGCCTTGAGCAGGTGGAACGCCAGGCGCTGGGCGCTGCGCGGGCCGATGCCCGGCAGCCGCGATAGTTCGGCAATCAGCCGTTCGAGCGAGGGAGTGAGGATCGCGGTCCCGCCGTCTACATGCCTGGCAGGCCGAGTCCCGACAGCCCGCCGGTGATCTCTCCGATGCGCCGCTGGGCGTGCTCCTGGGCCTGGCGCATGGCCTCGTTGACGGCTGCGACGATGGTGTCGGCCATGAGGTCGACGTCCTCCGGATCGACGATCTCCGGCTTGATGATGATCGACATGACCTCAAGTCCGCCGCTCACCGTGGCGGTCACGGCCCCGCCGCCCGCCGAGGCGCTGACGTACTCGCTCTGCAGCTCGAGCTGCACGCGCTCCATGTCGGCCTGCATCTTCTGCATCTGCTTGAGCATCTTCTGGGGATTCATGCCTGAGGACACCGAGGCGGCTCCTTCATTGAGGTCGGTACGGGACGGGTCAGTGTGGCTCTTCGGTCGCGTCGAAGGTGGCGATCAGCTCTTGACGCAGCGAGTCGAGCGTGGCCGGGGCCGCCGGCTCGGACGGGGTGGGTGCGGCGCTCGCGGTGCCGTCGACGGTCACCTCGACGCGTACCCGCTGCCCGAACACGCCCAGCAGCACCATCTCGAACTCGACGCGCTGGTCGGGCTTGGCGAGCATCGTCGCTCCGACCGAGCTCGGCAGGGTCATCTCCAGCACGCCGTCCGCGGCTCCGGTCGGACGACCGTCTTCGATGAACGTGTAGAGCGGCGGATGGGCGGTCTGGAGCTCGCGCAGCACCTGTGGCCACATGCGCTGGACATGGTCGAGGTCGAAGACGGCGGACGCGGCGGGCGGAGCGGGCGGCGGGTCCGTCGGGACGGCGGGGACCGGGTCGGCGGCTGCGGGCACCTGCGTGGCGTCCCCGTCGGGCTGCGGGCCGGGGTCCTCGGGCGGTGCGGGGGGCGCAGGTGACACCGCCTCGGCGGCCGCTTGCCGATCAGGCGACGGGGGCGGTACCGCGGCCGGTGTCACAGGGGCGGGCACGACGACCGGGGCGACGGGCGCCCGCCCGCCACGTTCGAGCGCCTCGAGGCGGGGGACGAGCGCCGCAGCATCCTGATCGAGCGCCGGTCGCGCGAGCTTGGCGGCCACCAGCTCGAGCTGCAGGCGCGGGTCGGCGCCCCCGTTTCGGATCCGTACCTGCGCGTCGGCCAGCAGATCGAGCGATCGGACGACCTGCGCCGGCGCGAGCTGGTTTGCCTGGGCCCCCAGGCGGGTCAGCTCGTCGGGTGCGAAGGCCCACTCGTCCCGGGCGCCCGCCCCCTGCTGGAGCAGGCAGACGCAGCGCAACTGCGCCACCAGACCACGCATCAGCTGCTCGGGATCACTGCCGGAATCGAGCACGTCCTCGAGCAGCGAGAACGCGCCGGCCGCGTCGCCGCTGGCCAGGAGGTCGACCAGCTCGAACAGCGTCTCGCGCGCCACGGCCCCGAGCAGTTCGAGCACGTCGGGCAGCTCGACCGACCCGCCCGAGTACGCGGTGATCTGCTCGAGCAGCCCCAACGCGTCGCGGTAGGACCCGTCGGCGGCCCGCGCCAGCGTATCGAGGGCGGTCTCGCTCGAGTCGATCCCCTCCGCCCGGGCGACGCGATCGAGCACGCGCACGAGCGCCGGGATTCCCGGCTTGCGCAACACGTAGTGCTGCACGCGGGAGCGGATCGTCGGGAGGATGTCCCACGGATGGGTGGTGCAGAGGATCACGACCAGATGCGGCGGGGGCTCCTCGAGGGTCTTCAGCAGGGCGCTGGCGGCGCCCTCCTGGATCTGGTGCGCCTCGTCCATGATCGTGACCCGGTAGCGGGCGACGACCGGCGCATAGCGGACGGTTTCGAGCCAGTCGCGCATCTCGTCGATGCGGCGGGCGCTCGAGGCGGCGTCGACCTCGACGACGTCGAGCCAGTCGTCGTGTCCGGTGCGCAGGCACGAGTCGCATTTCATGCAGGGCGTCGCCGTCGGCCCGGGAAACGCCTGGCAATTCAGACAGCGCGCCAGAATGCGGGCGGTGGTTGTCTTGCCGGTGCCGCGCGGGCCGGAGAACAAATATCCGCGCGACGGCCGTCCGGACGCCAGGGCGTTCGCAAGCGCCCGGGCGACGTGCTCCTGCCCGACCATGTCGTCGAACGTGGTCGGCCGGTAGCGGTTATAGAGGCTTCCGCCGGTCTCCGCGCTCACGCAACCCTTTCCCGTCGCACCCTCAGCGTCGGCGACCCTGCAACGCAGGGACCGCCGGAGCTGAGGTGACCGTGCACCCACCGTCGAAACACGCCGCGGAAGCGGTAACCGTGCCGCCAACTCCGGCAAGGTGACCCCACTGCGCGTGAGCGGTTCCGCTTAAGGCTGCTTCCTTCCGGACCTGACCTGGTTCGCGGTCGCCCACCGAATGGGACCTCACCATCAACGTCGCATTGCACGGATCCGACCCTTCCGGACCTGCCCCTCGGGCGGGAATTGTGCCCCGCTGAAGCGGATTTCGGGTACAGGGCACCGCTAGCTCCCCGCCTAGCACGGTCACCTGGTGAGGATAGAGGACCCCCGGACCGTCCGCGAGGGCTTCGCCGGAGTTGGTCGCGCGCAAACCGTCCGGTTGCGCGCAGGTCGTCGGTGGCGGGGGGTAGTCTGGCCGCACTCCCGGGATGTGCCGGGTCCCGAGCATCAGGAGCGCTGCCCGTGGGTACCGATGACGCCGCCGCCACGCCCCCCGCGGTCCCTGCGGGCTTCGCCGGGCCGAACCCCGCCTATGCGGGCAAGCAGCGCAACATCCTCGTGTGCATCCTGCTGGAGATCGTCACGATCGGGATCTACGGCTGTTTTTGGGTGTGGCACACCCAGGAGGACGTCAAGCGACGCAGCGGCGACGGGGTCGGGGGGTGGCTGGGGCTGGTGATCTACCTGGTGATCGGCATCGTCACGGTCTTTTTGATTCCGGTGGAGATCAAGCGCATGCACGAGCGCGAGGGCCTCCAGCCGCCGTTTACCGCATGGGTCGGCCTCTGGAACCTGCTGCCGATCATCGGCCAGATCGTCTGGTTCGTGAAGGTGCAGGGCGCGCTCAACCGATTCTGGACGGGCGACGTGCCGGCAGCCGCGGTCGCGGCGGCGTGACCGGCGGCGGCCGCCGCTGATCCGTTCGGGCCTCCATGCCGTGACGCGGCATGGCCGTTCAGGCGCGGAGGGCGTGTGCCGATGAGGTGATCGTGGGCCGCCGGCCGGCGCACGCGGCTGTCCACGCCCCCCGTCCTGTCCGGAGCACGATCGATGGCCACCGACACACCCGTCCGCGCTGCTGCACCGCCCGCGCCGCGACCACCCGGGCCGGTCGGCACGCAGCGCACCATCTGGATCTGCCTGGTGCTGGTCGTCGTGACGTTCACGCTCTACGGCCTCTACTGGGTCTGGAGCGTCCACCATGAGATCCGGCGGCGGGCCAACACCGGCGTCGGCGGCTGGCTCGGGCTCGTGATCAACCTCGTGATTCCGTTTGTCACCCTGTTTCTGGTGCCCTACGAGGCCAAGCAGATGCACGAGGCGGAAGGTGAGGTATCTCCGGTGACCGCGTGGACCGGCCTGTGGAACCTGATCCCGCTCGTCGGGACGGTGATCTGGTTCGTCAAGGTCCAGGGGGCGCTCAACCACTTCTGGGCGCGGCACGCGGCGAGCTGACCCGCGGCGCTACTTGCGCTTGCGGAACCCCGGTCCGATGCTCTCGCCGCTTCGGCGCACGGTGCGCGCACCGAAGAACGCGGCCACGCCGCCGCCGAGCATGGCCATCGTGATGACGAGGTAGGTGAACACGACGCCGTTCGCGGTCCCGTGGATCGCCGCGTTGATCCCAAACATGATCCCGCCCCAGATGGCGCCGAGAATGACGCCGGTCAAGACGATCCGTACGCGGCTCATCGAGCTGGACGGGGGTGCGGGCGTGGTGGGCGGTTGCTTGGCCATCGACGAGTCTCGGGCAACCCTAACGGACGGGCAGGATCGCGGGGCCCACGATGCCCGGACCGTCAGACGCCGGTTGCGCCTCCATTTGGGTAATATTGGTTACCGAAATGACCAACGCCCGAGATCTGCCGCGGCAACACGCCAATCGTGTGGATGCGCTGTGTGGCCGGGCCGTGCCGATCGGGAGCCGAGGGATGAGAGGGATGCGGATCGCGTTGGCCGTGATGGCCGCCGCCGGGACGGCGGCGCTGCTGAGCGGCTGCGGGTCATCCGGCTCGTCCCACGCGATCACCCTCTACAGCGGCCAGCACGTGCAGACGACCGCGGCACTGGTCCAGGCATTCGAGAAGTCCACCGGCATCACCGTGAACATGCGCAGTGCCGACGAGGACACCCTCGCGGCCCAGATCAGCACCGAGGGCGGGAACTCGCCCGCCGATGTCTTCTATACCGAGAACTCCCCGGCACTCGAGTATCTCCAGGGCAAGAACCTGCTCAGTCCGGTGCTGCCGAGCACGCTGGCCAAGGTGCCGGCCAAGTACAGCTCCCCGGAGGGGAAGTGGCTCGGGGTGTCGGCCCGCGTGAGCGTCATCGTCTACAACCCGAGCAAGATCTCCGCCGCCCAGCTGCCGACGCGCATCACCCAGCTCGCCGACCCCGCCTACAAGGGCAAGCTTGCGATCGCACCGTCGGAGACCGACTTCCAGCCGGTCGTGTTGTCCGTCGACAAGGCCGACGGGCAGCAGGCCGCCGTCGCGTGGCTCAAGGGCGTGTCCGCGAACGCGAGCAATCGCGTCTACCCCGACAACGAAACCGTGGTCAACGAGGTCAATCGGGGCAGCGCCGCAATCGGCGTGATCGACCAGTACTACTGGTACCGGATCCGCAGCGAGATCGGCGCCTCCAACATGCATGCCAAGATCGCATTCTTCGCGCCGCACGATGCGGGCTACGTGATCGACGTCTCCGGCGCCGGCGTGCTGAAGTCGAGCGGCCACCAGGCAGACGCACAGCGCTTCCTCGCGTTCCTGGTGTCGCCCGAGGCCCAGAAGATCATCGCCACCTCGTCGAGCTACGAATATCCGCTGCGCGCCGGAGTCGCCGCCGGCGGGGGCCAGGTTCCGCTGGCGGCGCTGCAGCCGAACGCCATCTCGATCGCCGATCTCGGCGACGGCCAGGCGGCGGTGAACCTCCTGCGCCAGGCGGGCCTCTTGTGATCGGCCGGCGCCGATGGCGACCGTAGCGCCCGCGCCGGCTGCCCGCGATGTCGTCGTCGCCGCGCGCCGCCGCGCCCCGTCCTGGATCCTGCTGATCCTCAGCCTGGTCGTCGTCCTCGTGCTGGCGGCTCCCTTGGTGTTTCTGCTGATCGAGGTGCGGGATGCGAACTGGACGACGGTCTGGAATCTGATCTGGCGCCCGCTCACGTGGACGCTGCTCTGGAACACGATCCGCCTGACTGTCGTGGTGACGATCCTCTGCGCGATCATCGGCACCTTGGCCGCATGGTGCGTCGAATGCACCGACCTGCCGCTTCGGCGAACCTGGGCCGTGCTCGTGGTCGTCCCGTTCGCGATCCCCGACTTTGTGATCGCGTTCGGGTGGGCATCGCTGTCGCCGCGGGTACAGGGGTTCCAAGGCGCCGTGCTGGTGATGACGCTCGCCGTCTATCCGCTGGTCTACCTCCCGGTCGCGGCGAGTCTGCGCGCGGCCGACCCGGGCCAGGAGGAGGCGGCTCGCAGTCTCGGCCTCGGACGCGTCCAGACGTTCGTACGGGTGACCCTGCGGCAGGCGCGCGCGGCGATCCTCGGCGGGTCGATGGTCGTGACGCTGCTGATCCTGGCGGAATACGGTGCTTTCGAGATCCTGGGATTCCGGACGTTCACGACGCAGATATTCAGCGAGCTGCAGCAGTCATTTTCCGTGGCCGGGGCGGCCGGGCTGTCGCTGGTGCTCGTGGGGCTCGGCGTGATCGTGCTGCTGGGCGACGTGATCGTCCAGGGCCGGGGCCGCGTCGTGCGCACGGGCGCCTTTGCCCAGCGGGCCACGCGGCGCCACGCGCTCGGGGTCTGGAAGTACCCGGTGCTCGCCGCGTTCGCCGTGTTGGTGGCCCTGGCCCTGGGCGTCCCGGTGGGATCGAGCATCTACTGGATGTTTGCGCGCCAGGGTGTCGGCATCGCGGGTGCGTCGCTTGCCAGCGCCGGCGCGAACACGGCGGTCTACAGCGCGTCGGCGGCGTTGCTCGCGACCGTGATGGCGCTTCCCGTCGCGCTCTACGCGGTCCGCTTTGGCGGCCGTATCGCGCGGATCCTCGAGCGCGGGACCTTCCTGGTGCTCGCCGTGCCCGGCGTCGTGATCGCCCTGGCGCTGAGTTACTTCACCGAGCGGTACGCGGGTGGCATCGGTTACCAGAGCGCCGCGCTCCTGGTGCTCGCCTACGCGATCCTGTTCTTCCCGCTCGCGCTCGTCGGTGTGCGCGCCTCGGTCACCTACGCACCGGTCGGGCTCGAAGAGGCCGCCCGCTCGCTCGGAGCGGGGCGCCTGGCCGTGTTCCGGCGCGTGACCCTCCCGCTGGTGGGTCCGGGTCTGGCGGCGGCATTCTGCCTGGTGTTCCTGGCCGCGATTACCGAGTTGACCGCGACCTTGCTGTTGATTCCGACCGGCGCGCAGACGCTGTCGACACAGTTCTGGGCATACGAGCAGAACCTGTCCTACGGCCAGGCTGCCCCGTTCGCACTGGTCATCATCGCCGTGGCTGCGGTCCCCAGCTACGTGATTGCGCGCTATTTTGATCGACTGCCTGCCCGCGCCGCGAGGTCCAAGTGACGAACCCGCCTGCAGATCTGGTCATTGCCGACCTGCACAAGTCCTTCGGTGACCACCCCGTCCTCCGGGGTGTCGATCTCGTGGTGCCCGGCGGCACGTTTGCGGCGATCGTCGGCCAGTCGGGCAGCGGCAAGACGACCCTGCTGCGGATCCTGGCGGGATTCGAACGCCCGGACCGGGGTTCGGTCGCGATCGGCGGGGAGACGCTCGATGACGGGCGGGTCCATGTGCGCGCCGAGCAGCGGCGGATCGGATACGTGTCGCAGGAAGGCAGTCTCTTCCCGCACCTGACCGTCGACGCCAACGTCGGATTCGGTCTCGCCCGCCGCGAGCGCAGAAGCTCCCGGGTGCCCGAGTTGCTGGAGATGGTCGGACTGCAGGGGCTCGGCGGCCGCTATCCGCACCAGCTCTCCGGTGGCCAGCAGCAACGGGTGGCGTTGGCGCGCGCGCTGTCGGTGCGGCCCCGCCTGATTCTCCTCGACGAGCCGTTCGCCGCCCTGGACGCCACCCTGCGCGCGAGCGTGCGCGAGGACGTTCAGGCGATCCTGCAAGCCGCCGGCACCACCGCGATCCTGGTGACCCACGACCAGGACGAGGCCCTGTCGGTGGCGGACCTCGTGGCCGTGATGCGTGACGGACGGATCGCGCAGGTCGATGCGCCGCAGCTGCTGTACGCGTCCCCGGTCGACGTGGACTTGGGCGGGTTCATCGGCGAGGCCAACGTCATGACCGGGACCGTGAATGGCGACCGGGTCGAGACCCCACTCGGGATGCTGGAGGTGCGCGGCGGCGTCGACGCCGCCGAGGGGCAGCCGATGACGGTCCTGGTGCGCCCGGAACAGGTGTGGGTCTTCCCCTACGAGGACGGTCCCGGGGTCGCCGGGACGGTCGTCCACACGGGTTTCCACGGCCATGATTCGATCATCGGGATCAGCGTCGAGTCCGCCGGGCTGCCCGCCCCGATCACCTCGCGCGTGCTGGGTGCTCTCGCGCTGACGGCGGGGGCGACCGTGCGGATCAGCGTCCGCGGTCCGGTCAACGCCTGGCCACGTGCCGCCACGCGCACACAGGTTGCATCGCTCCCCGGCAACGAGGGGTAACCGGACCGCCCGCGGTCCTCAGCCCCCGCGCCCGGCGGCCGACAGGTCATACCCGCCGACCGCGCGGAGTCGTTCGGCCAGCGGAGTGCCGTCGAGGACATCGTTCAGGGCCAGGATGCCCGGCAGCGTCGCCCAACGCGCGTCGATCCAGATTTCGACGTCGTGCATCTCGAGCGGAATGAAGGCGAGCCCGAAGGCGCCGGCGGCGGGCGCCGTCGTGATCGCACCGGCGCCGATGATCGCCGCCAGGCGTGCGGCCTCCACGTGCCCGCCCGCCACGGGTCCGGGCGGCAGAGGCGCATCCGGGACCGCCGCAACGGCGCGCAACAACGCCTGCTGACTGGAGGCGGCGGGTTCGCGCTGGACGATCGGCATGCCGGAGGCCAGGGCGTCTGCGATCGTGGTGACGGCGGCCGTGCCCGGGACGGCGAGACCCACCTCCCAGCGGGCGAGATGACGCCGCACGACCGGGACGGGGGCGGCGGGCATCGCATCGGGTCGTTCATGGACCGCGATGCCGTGGACGGTTCCGGCGGTGAGTGCGGCGACGGCGTGGCCCGTCGCTGTATCGATCGCCAGCAGGCGCCGCGGCCCGGCGTCCTCGAGGAGCGACGCCGCGAGCCCGAGGGCGGGATCGCACCCCGCCATGACGACCTCGGCGGGGTGCGCCCCGGACAGGAGCCGCACGCGTCCGTCGACCACCGTCCCGTCGGGCCGCGCCCAGCCGGCGCCCGCCGTCCCATGCTCGGGAAGCGTGGCCGCGACGAGCCGATTGCCGACCCGCCCGACCCGGACAAGCGCGCCTTCGGCGAGCGTCGTGCCGAGGGCGGGCACGACCTCGACATCGGGCTCCGGGGCGAACAGGGCGTCCACCGTGGTGTCGAGTGCCTGCGCAAGCCGGATGGCGGCATCGACGGCCGGGGTGTTGCGCCCGCCTTCCACAGCGGCGACGAGCTGGCGGCTGACGTCGGCGCGGGTCGCCAGATCCGTTTGCGTCAGCCCGAGGGCGACCCGTCGGGCGCGGAGGCGGGAACCGGTCATGGCCGACACAATACTGGCAGTCCTCTTGTATCGTGGCGGCAGATCATCATGTCGCGCCCCCGCGCCGCGAGATCGGCCGGGACCCGTCGGCGCGACGGCCTGAGCCCCCGGAGGACCCATGCATATCCGCACCATCACCGGTCGGCTCGCGGGCGTCGGTGCCGTGGCCGTGTTCGCGGTGGCGCTGGCTGCATGCGGATCCAGTTCGGGGACGAGCGGCTCCGGCACCACGCAGGTGGCGCCCACCGTGCTTGCGGCCGCATCGCTGTCCAAGGTGTTCCCGAAGATCGACCCGGCACCGGACTACTCGTTCGGCGGGTCCGGTGCGCTCGCCGTGCAGATCGAACAGGGCGCCCCCGCCGACGTCTTCGCCGCGGCCAGCGCGAAGCAGCCGGCCGCGCTCCTGGCCAAGGGTCTGATCGCGCCGCCGGTCAAGTTCGCGACGAACCGGCTCGTGCTGATCGTTCCGGCCGACAATCCGGCCCACATCACCTCGATCGCCGATGTCACCCGTCCCGGCGTCAAGCTCGTGATCTGCGCCGCGTCGGTCCCGTGTGGCGACTACGCGCGCACGGTCTTCAAGAACCTGGGGATCAGCTCCGCCGCGATGGCCAACGTCGTGTCGAACACGACCGATGTCACCCAGGCCGTCGGCCAGGTCGCCCTCGGCCAAGCCGACGCCGGCATCGTCTACGTCACCGACGCCAAGGCGGCCGGGAGCAAGGTCCACACCATTGCCTTGCCTGCCGCGGCCAAGCCGGCCGCGTCGGACTACATCGCGATCGTCAAGGCGGGGGCACACCAGTCGTCGGCGCAGGCCTTCGTCGGTGAGGTGATGTCCACCCGCGGGCAGGCGATTCTCCGCGCGGCCGGCTTCGGCGCCCCATGACCCGCCCCGCGCGCCGCGGGCGCCGCCGCGCGGCCGCTCGCGCGGCCGTGGTCGCCGCCGCGGTGACGCTCGTCGCGGTCGTCCTGACGTTCCTGCTGCTGCCGATCGTGGCCCTGATCACCTATCAGCCACTGCATGAGCTCGTCGACGGGCTCGGATCGCAGGTTGCCCTCGACGCGATCACGGTGTCGCTGAAGGTCAACGCAATCGCGTTCGCCATCACGCTCGCGCTCGGGACGCCGTTCGCCTACATTCTTGCCCGCGGCCGGTTTCCCGGCAGGAGCGCCGTGATCACGGCGGTGGAGTTGCCGCTGGTGATGCCGCCCGCCGTCGCCGGCCTCGGCCTGCTCGCGGCGTTCGGCCGCCTCGGGCTGCTCGGGAGCGGACTGCAGGCGACGGGGATCGACTTGGCCTTCACCCAGGCGGCGGTCGTGATCGCGATCCTGTTCGTGGCGGGTCCGTTCTATCTGCGTGGGGCGATCGCGGCGTTCGAGGCGATCGACGCCGACGTCCTGGACGTCGCCGGCACTCTCGGCGCCGGTCCGGTGCGCCGGATGACCGCGGTCGCGATTCCGCTGGCGCGCGGCGGCCTCGGCGCGGCAGCGGGTGTGAGCTTCGCTCGGGGCATGGGTGAGTTCGGCGCTACGATCCTGTTCGCCGGGAGCTTCCAGGGCGTCACCCAGACGCTGCCGTTGGCCGTCTACTCGCTCTTCGACGCGAATCTGGATCAGGCGGTGGCGATCGGCGTGCTGCTGGTCGTGGTCAGTGCCGGCATCCTGCTCGCCTCGAAACTGATCCTTCGCTCATGGACCGCCTGGACATCGACGTCACCTACGCGCGCCGCGCCTTCGATCTCCGCACCGCGCTGAGCGTCGGCGCCGAGACCGTGGCGGTGGTCGGCGCGTCGGGTTCCGGCAAGACGTCCCTGCTGCGTTTGGTCGCGGGTCTGGCTCGTCCCGATGCCGGCAGGATCGCGCTCGGTGATGAGGTGTGGTTCGACGCGGCGCGCGGGATCCGGGTGCGCCCGGAGGATCGTCGCGTCGGCTACGTCCCGCAGGACTACGCACTGTTCCCTCACCTGAGCGTGTCGGGCAATGTGCGCTTTGCCGCGCGCCGGTTACGGCCGGACCTCCTGGAGGCGATGGGCATCGCCGCGCTCGCAGACGCCCTTCCCGGCGAATTGTCGGGCGGGGAGCGCCAGCGGGTGGCGATCGCCCGAGCGCTGGCGCGCGATCCTCGCGTGCTGCTGCTCGACGAGCCGTTCGGGGCGCTCGATGTCACCACCCGGCGGCGCGTCCGGACGGAGCTCGGCGACCTGCTGGCCGATCTCCACCTTCCCGTGCGTGCTGGTCACCCACGCCTTCGACGACGCGAATGCGCTGGCCGGGCGCTGCGCCGTGCTCGATGCGGGCCAGATCGTGCAGCTGGCCGCGCCCGCCGAGATCCGGCGGTCCCCGGCAAGTGCCGCGGTCGCAGAGCTGACCGGCGCGCGTCTGGTGCCGGGGCATGCCGTTCCGGATGGCGCGGGGGCCATGGTCGCGTTCGCCGGCGGCGGGCGGCTGCGGAGCGCCATGCACGGGAACGGCCCGGTCCGGGTAGCCATCTACCCGTGGGAGCTGCGGCTGGTGCCACTCGAGGGGGCGTCGTTGGTCGACCGGGTCGTCGAGGTTCGCGACGAGGGTGGCGCGATCGCCGTCCGGACGACCCGGTTTGTGGCCGAGGTACCCGTCGGCGCCGCGCCGCCGCCGGTCGTGGCGGGCGGCGAGATCGGGATCGCGGCGGATCCGGAGAGCGTGCGGCTGTTCGCGACGGCACCGGGCAGCGCCGCACAGTAGTTGCGCGCGCAACTAACAGGTGATTTAATTGCTCTAGCAATTAAATCATGCCGCCGCCACCGCAGCGCCGATGCCGGCGCCGATCGCACGCCCACGAGGACACCGTGACCACGACGCCCGAGATCCTGAGCCCATCGACACCGACGATCCGTCCCGGCGACCGCATCGGCTACGGCGCGGTTCACCTCGACGTCAGGGACCTCGATCGGTCGCTGCTGTTCTGGCGCGATCTCATCGGCCTGCAGCCCATCCCGACCGCGGGCGACGGGCTCGGCCTGGGTGTCGACGGCCACCCGCTGATCGTGATGCACGAGGGCGCGGTGCGGGTGGCGGGACGCGGGCATGCCGGGCTCTACCACGTCGCGGTGCACCTGCCCGACGACGTCGCGTTCGCCACCGTGCTGGCGCGACTGATCGCCGCCCGCGTGCCGCAGTCGCCGACCGATCACGTCTTCTCGAAGGCGACCTACCTGCACGACCCGGACGGGATCATGCTCGAGCTCACCCTCGAGACGCCGGAGCGGTTCCGGTCGATCGAGATCTCGCCGTTCGGGGTGGTGATGTACGACGCCCTCGGGCAGCCGCAACCGGCGACCGGGCCTCTCGATGTCACCGCGGCGCTCGCCCCGCTTGCGGATCGCGATCCGATGGTGGCGCTGCCGGCCGGTACGTTCATCGGCCATGTCCATCTCCACGTGTCGGACCTCGACCACGCGGTGGCCTTCTACCGTGACGTGGTGGGGTTCACCGAACATGCGGTGATGCGGCCCTACGGGATGGCCGATCTGGCCGCCGGGGGCACGTTTCCGCACCGGATCGCGGTCAATGACTGGCACGGGCCGCACGCTCGGCAGCCGGCCCCGGGAACTGCGGGCATGCGGCACTTCGAGCTCACGGTCGCCGACGCCACCGCGTTCGCGGCGCTGACCGGACGGCTGGTCGCGGCCGGGGTGTCTCATGCCGTCGTGCCGGATGGCCTGCGGTTCGCCGACCCGGCGGGAAACCTCATCATCGTCCGTGCGCCGGTGCTACCGTCGGCCGCGTGAACGAAGAGCGCCCCACGTCGGAGCTGCCGACCCAGAGCGGCAGCGAGCGGATCCGGGCCCGCGCGCTGCACATGATGGGTGACGACGCGGCTGCGTCGTGGGATACCGAGCAGGCGCTGGCGTGGGAAGGAATGCTCGAGTTGGGGCGTCGTCTGCGCCGCCGCGCTGAGGACATGCTCGTCCACGATCACGATCTGAGCATCAGCATGCTGGGAATGATGGGGCGTCTTCGCTGTGCGGATCGTCGGACGCTGCGGCAGTCGGCCCTCGCCGAGGCGATGGGGCTGAGCGTGAGCCGGGCCTCGCGGGTCATCGACCTCCTCGAGGAGCGCGGGCACGTATCGCGGGCGCAATGCCCAAGCGATGGACGGGCCACCAACGTCACGCTGACCGACGAGGGAATCCAGACAACGGAGTCGGCCCAGCACGACCTGTTCGTCATGGTGTCGGACGCGTTCGCCGATCAGCTGTCGGCGGAGGAGACCGCGACCCTGGCGCGGGTCTTCGGGCGGCTGCTGGCCGACGGGGCGGCGTAGCGACCGGACGGTGCATCGGGCGCCGGCGCCGCACGCAGTTCGGGTTACCCCGCCAGCATGACCCCGAGCAGGAGCGCTGCGAGGGCCGTGACCCCCGACGTGGCACCCCACACCGCCCGGGAGCGCGGACCCGAGACGCGGGTGTGCACGAATGCCGCGATCCCCGAGAGCGCGACGACGGCGAGTTTGACGTTGAGCGTGGTCTTCCAGGCAGCGGACTGATCCGAGATGCCGACGGCAATCACATTCCAGATGCCCGTGACGATCAGTACGGCAAATCCCGCCCACAGGATCCGGGTCAGCTGGCGCGCCACCGGCCGCAGCACGTCGTTGCCGAGCCGTCGCAGCAGCGGCACGAGCGCGAAGAAGATGAGTTGGCCGCCGACCCAGATCGTGGCACCGAGGACGTGCAGGAACAGGCGCAAGTTGTCGACGGTGACGGGGAGCATTGGGCCTCCTGGCCGGGGTGCGGTGCGGTGACCGTCCGAGACTCGGCGCGGGCGGGTGCGACGACGACCGGTCGCGTGGACCGGTCGGAAGGTCGACGTGGAGAATCGCATGCACGCACACCTCGCTGCGACTTCCGACCGGAGCCCGTTGCCCCGTCGACCCGTGTGCGCAACTCTAGGTCTGTGAGCACCCCTGCACTGGCCGACCGGTTCGGCCGTATCCATCGCTCGCTCCGCGTGTCGATCACCGACCGCTGCAACCTTCGATGCCGCTACTGCATGCCCGCCGCGGGGATGCGGTGGCTCCCGGGGGCGGCGGTCGCGACGGCGGACGAACTCGTTCGCCTCGTCGCCGTGCTCGCCGCGCTTGGCATTCGCGACGTCCGGATCACGGGCGGCGAGCCGCTGGTGCGGCCGGACGTTGCCGCGATCGTCGCCCGGATACGTGCGGTGGCCGGCATCGGCGAGATCAGCATGACCACCAACGGTGTCCTGCTCGACGATCACATCGACGCTCTCGTCGGCGCGGGTCTCGGTCGCCTCAACGTGAGCATCGACAGCCTCGACCCGATCCGGTTCGCGGAAATCACCCGCCGTGACGACCTTGCCCGTGTGCTCGCCGGACTTGCGGCGTGCGAACGCCATCCCTCGCTGCGGCCGATCAAGGTCAACGCCGTCGTGTTGCGGGGGATCGGTGAGGATGACGTGCTCGCGCTCGCCGAGCTCGCCCGGGAACGCCCGTATGTCGTGCGGTTCATCGAGGCGATGCCGCTCGATGCCGATCGGGAGTGGGAGCCGGGACACGTGATTCCGGGCGAGGAACTGCGGCGGATGATCGATGCGGTGTGGCCCCTGCGTGAGGCGCCGCGCACGCGTCCGTCGGCGCCCGGGCGCCGCTGGAGTTTTTCCGACGGACGGGGCGAGCTCGAGTTCGTCAGCTCGGTCACCGAGCCGTTTTGCGCCATGTGCGACCGGCTGCGGCTGACGGCCGACGGTCGCTTGCGCTCATGCCTGTTCGCCACGGAGGAAACCGATCTGCTCGGTCCGCTGAGGGGTGGCGCGGGCGATGAGGACCTGATCGCGCTGATCCTCGCCAACGTCGCCAGCAAGGGCCCCGGACACGGGATCGGGACTCCCGGCTGGAGCTACGACGGCCGTCCGATGAGCATGATCGGCGGCTGACCAGCGCGGGCGTCGGTCGCTGCAGTACTGTCCGGGCCTATCGTGCGCGAGCGGACAGGACACCGGGTGTGATGGGGACGGCAATCGGAGACACGCTCCCGCTGGCGGTCGGGGTGGCGATCAGTCCGCTGGCGATCATCGCCATGATCCTGCTCCTGGTGACGCCGCGCGGGGGGGTCACGGGTCCGGCGTTTCTGGTCGGATGGCTGTTCGGCCTGGCGGCGGTCGGCACGGTCGTGCTGCTTGTCGTCGAGCCCGCCGGTGCATCTGCGTCCGAGGGGCCCGCGACATGGGTGAGCGTTCTCCAGCTGCTCGTGGGATGCGCGTTGTTTGCGGTCGCCGTCCAGCAGTGGCGCGGGCGGCCCGGCGACGACGAGCCGGACACGCCGAAGTGGATGGATGCCGTCGACGGATTCACGGCACGTCGGGCGCTGACGCTCGGGGCGGTGTTCGCGGGCGTCAAGCCCAAGAACCTGCTGCTGACCGTCGGTGCCGCGTCGCTGATCGCCGAGACCGGCATCGAGGCCGGGCAGGCGGCCCTGGCGCTCGGGATCTACGTCGCGATCGCCAGCATCGGCATCGCTGCGCCGGCCGTCATCTACGTCGCGCTGGGAACCGGCGCGCGGACGGTCCTGGAGGACATGAAGTCGTGGATGATCCGGCACAATGCCGCGATCATGACCGTCCTTTGCGTGGTCTTCGGCACCGTGCTGATCGGCGACGCCATCGGCGGGCTCGGCAGTTGACCGGGTGTGCGGGTCGCCCGCACGAGGGCGACCGGTAATCGAGGGACGTCGGAGAGGACGTCCGACGTGGCTACGGCCTGACGGCTCCGTCCGGCGCGGCGCCCATCGCCGACAGTGACGTGATCTGGACGACTGTCCCGGTGTGCGGCGCGTGGATCATGCGGCCGCCGCCGATATACATGCCGACGTGGCTCTCGCCGCCGAAGAAGACGAGGTCCCCGGGCTGCAGTTGATTCAGCGGGACGTGCGGAAAGGCGTTCCACTCGGCCACGGTGTAGTGCGGGACATACTTGCCGATCTGCTTGTAGGCGTAATACATCAGCCCCGAGCAGTCAAAGCCGGACGGTGACGCGCCGCCCCAGACGTACGGGACGCCGAGATACCGTTCGGCGACCGAGACGGCCGCGGCGTTTCCCGCGCCCGAGGGAAGTGTTGCGCCGGACCCCGATCCGCCGGAGCTTCCGCCGCCGGATGTCCCCCCGCCCGAGTTGCCTCCGCCGGACGATTGCGTCCCTGACGAAGCGCTCACCGCAACCGGAGCCACGGCCTGCGTGCGTTGTGTGCTGAGCACCTGCCGGCGTTGGAGCGCGGCGGTCCGGGCCTCGGCCGCCGCCTGGGCGTTAATGGCCGCCCGCAGCCCGGCCTGGGCATGAGTGAGCACCTGCTGTTGCGTGCTGAGCAGGGCGACGACCGTCGCTCGTTGCGCGGCGGCTGCGGCAACCTGGGTCTTGGCCGACTGTTCGGCGGCAACGAGCCCGGCCCGGGCCTGGGTGAGGTGGATGAGGCTGCTGCGGACGCCGCTGACTGCGGCGGCGTCCTCTTTGCCGACGTGCTGGAGCATGTCCATCGTGTCGGTGACCGACGTGATGTTGCCGGTCGACAGCAGGACCTGGATCGCGTCCGGCTGCGGGCTGGCGTAGACCTGGCGCAGGCGCGCCGCGAGCATCGCCTTCGATGCCGACAGCCGCTTGGTGTTCGACGTGATGGCGGCGGAGTTGGCGGCGATCTGGTGCCGGGCGTTCTGGAGCCGCCACATGGCGCCGTCGTAGTTGTTGGTGGCGGACTCGGCTTGGGTGTTGATGCTGTTGAGCTGGTTCTGCAGCTGGGCGATCTGAGCCCGCTCGCCGGTGAGCGACGACGGCTGCCCGAGGGTCGCCACCGGGATCATCAAACCAAGGCCGAGACTTGCAATGCCTACCAGTGCGGCGTGTCGCCGGGTGATGCGGGCGCGATCTGTTCGGATCTGCGCGGCTCCTTGATTGGGGCCGGGGCGGGGCCGCCGAGACGACCATCGCGGACGACCGTAGCAAGGCGCACCCGAGGGTCAAGCGCGCCTCAAGGTGCATTGGAGCAGTCTTCGCGGCGTCAGGCCAAAGCCCTCTGTCGAGACACCTACGTTGGCGCGCCGGGACCCGAAGTGCGAGATGCACTGCCTCGCGGGGGATCTCGTGCGCGGCCCAGCCGCCCCGGGGGGCGCAAGACTGAGCGATCGCGAGTGGCTGGCGGGCGCATACTAAGATCACGTGAAGGCGAGTGTTCTGTGACGTGGATACGAGACGGCGGGCATTCCGGCCGGACCGGTCGGATTGGTCACAAGGTCATCCCGTGAGGCACCTGGCGACCACGCCGATCAGCGTGCGTCCCGTTTGCCTCGGGTAGCGCAGATAGACGCGAGTTGCTCTCCCGACGGACGTGCCGGCGGCAGGTAGCGTCGACACGACGGGCAGCGCGGTCGCCACCGTGCGGGTCATCGGCGCTGTGCCCTCGCTCGTCACAGGTTCGGGATATGGACTGAGGCCTGCGCACGCGATGGTTTGGGAAGCGGGCCCGAGGCCCGCCCCGACCACGTTGGGAACGACTATCTGCCGCGTGCCGGTTGAGGTGGTTCCGCAGGCAGACAGCACGAGCGCCGCGGCGATTGCGAGTGCAACAACGACAGCACGAAGCACTTCGTCATTCCGATCGTCGGAGCGGCATGACGCCCACGCAATTGTACTTCCGACCGGGGGCTGTACGGCGGGGAGTCGCCGAAATCGGGATCTCCTTCACGGCGGGTTCGAACTGGACGCGCGCGCAGCAGCACGCCCCGACCGTATCGATGAGCCCCATCGCTACGATCAGCGTGGATATGGGCAGTACTGGGATCGAACCAGTGACCCCTCGCGTGTGAAGCGAGTGCTCTCCCGCTGAGCTAACTGCCCGGGAGCTGACGTGGCCGGCCCGATCGGCTGGCCGCCGCGCAGCCACACGATACTGCCATAAACGGAAACTCGGCGGTGACCGAAACGGCCCTAGCCGAGGTCGACTTCGTCGATGCCGCCCGGGTACGTCTCGTCTTTGCGCAGGAGCGCCGGAATCGTGCGGGCGATGATCTCGAGGTCGAGCCGCAGACTCCAATTGTCGACGTAGTGCACATCGATCACGATCCGCTGTGACCACGGCAGCGTGGAACGTCCACTGATCTGGGCGAGCCCCGTGATACCCGGACGCGCGCGCAGGCGACGGCGCTGTTCGGGCGTGTAGCGCTCGACCTGGTCGCGCAGGGTCGGGCGCGGGCCGACGATGCTCATGTCGCCGATCAGCACATTGAGCAACTGCGGGAGCTCGTCGAGCGACAGCGCCCGCAAGCGCGCTCCGAGCGGGGTGATCCGGGGGTCGCCGGCATCGTTGTGCAGGCCGGCACCGATGAACTCCGCCCCGTCGACCATCGTGCGGAACTTGAACACCCGGAACTCACGTCCGTCGAGCCCGACGCGGGTCTGACGGTAGAACGCGGGCCCCGGGGAATCGCGCCGGATGAGGATCGCGATGATCACCAGCACCGGCGCCAGCAGGATGAGCGCCGGCACGGTGATCAGCAGGTCGAACGCGCGCTTGGCGCGCCCGCCGACGGGCTCAGGGAAGGACGGACTCAACGACCTGCACGAAGCGCGCCGCGAGCTCGCGGCGATCGTGGTGGGCGTGGACGTAGTCGATGCCCGCGGCGCCCATGCGGCGCGCCTCGTCGCGGTCGTCGGCAAGCGCGGTGATCGCGTCGGCAAGGGCCGCGGCGTCTTCTGCGGGGGTCACGATGCCGCAGCCCGCCGTGCGGATTGCGCGCGCTGCCTCCCCGTCGGGGATCGCTGCGAGGATTGGTCGGCCGGCACCCATGTAGTCGAACAGCTTATTCGGCATCGCACCGCCGAACAGCGGCGCATCTTGGTACGTGAGCAGGCACGCGTCGGCTCGGGCGAGCCATGACGGCACGTCGCGTTTTGGAATGGGCCCCGAAAAGCTGACATTGGCCACGCCCAGTTCGGCCGCACGGTCGATCAGATCCTGCTTGCGGTCGCCGTCGCCGACAAGCGCGATGTGGATGCGGGCATCGCCGCTCAGCCGCGCCGCCGCGTCCAACACGGTAAACAGGGAGCTGTAGGTCCCGTGCTGACCGACGAACATGGCGACGAACGCGTCGGGCCCGACCGGCAGCTTGACGACATCGGGGTCGATCTCGGCGTCGGGCGGATCGATGCCGTTGGTGATCAGCGTCACCGCGCGCTCCGGCACGCCGGCGGCGATCACGCCGTCGCGGATGCCCTCGGTCAGCGCGATCACCCGATCGGCCCGCGAGTAGCAGTACCCGGCCATCCGGTCCATGACCGCGATCGCCTTCGGGTTCGTCAGGAGTCCGGTGGCAAGCGCGGATTCAGGCCAGAGGTCCCGGACCTCGAGGATGAAGCGCGTGCGGCGCAGCTGCGAGACCAACCCTCCGAGCACGCCGACGGTCAGTGGCGGCGACGAACCGAGCACGACGTCGGGGCGTGCAGTCCGCATTGCCGCCGGAAACGCGTACGTCGAGAAGCTCAGGTGGTTGGCCGCGCGGGATCGCGCGTCGTTTCCGTAGCCGGTCGACGAGTAGGCCCGCAGGACGTCGATCCCGTCTTCGGTCCGGCGCACCGTTCGCCGTCCGGCGAATTCCTCCGGTGCCTCACGGGTGGTGTGCAGGACCTTCGAGGTGATGACGGTGACGTCGTGTCCGGCGTCGGCAAGCGCCCGCACATGTCGCCAATGACGCACTCCACCGGGCTGGTCGGGGGTGACGACATATTGCGAGATATAGAGGACTCTCCCCATGCAGTCCTATTTGGCCACGATCGGCGGGACGGTCCCGTCCGCCGGATCCCACGTGGACACCACCGCATGTTCGCGTGAGAGCACCTCGCGATACACCGACTCGATCTGCTGCGCGACGGCCGCCCACGTGAGCGTGTCGCGCGCACGGCCCGCCGCGATGGCGCCCATGGCCGCGCTGCGTCCCGGCGTTGTCAGCACGTCACCGAGGGCATCGGCGAGCTGCGAGATGTCGCCGGGATCGACAAGCCGGCCCGTGACGCCGGGTTCGACAAGTTCGGGCGTGCCGCCGACCGCGGTGGCAATCACCGCGCGTCCCGTCACCATGGCTTCACAGATCACTGTCGGAAGTCCCTCGCTGAGGGACGGCAGCACCAAGACGTCACATGCACCCATCCATGTTCCCACATCGTCGTGGGGAACTTTGCCGGCGAACCGTACCGCGTCACCGAGCCCGAGCTCGCTCACCCGCGCCTCGAGGGTGCCACGCAACGGTCCCTCGCCGACCACGGCGAGAAGCGGCGCAGGCGTCGTCCGGTCGCGGTTGGCCGCCAACGCCTCGATGAGGTTCGCGATGCCCTTGAGATCGGTCAGGTGCCCGACAAACAAGGCGATCGGACGATCCTCCGGGAGCCCGAGACGGCGGCGGTCGGCGGCCTGGTCCCGCGCGGCGAAGCGCGTCGGGTCGGCACCGTTGGGGATGACGCGGACTCCGTGCCGCGGGCGGGCCAGATCGCACACCCCGTGTGCGACGGCGTGGCTGACGGCGATGATCTGATCCAGCTCGGTAATGGCCTCGATCACGGTGCGGCGCCAGGCGGGACTGCGGTTCGGCGTCGCCAGCACGTCGGCGGATCCGTGGGCGGTCGCCACGACGGGCACGCCCACGGCGTGGCCCGCGGACGCCGCCGCCCACCCGTCGGGGACGAGCATGTGGGCATGGATGAGGTCGAAGGGCCAGTCGCGGTGGGTCCGGCGGACATGTCCGGCGATCGCCCTCAGCGTCGTGTGGACGATGCTCGGTCCGAGCCTGGCCCCCGGGAGGACGACCATCCGGGGGTGGAGCACCGGGACGTCATCGATGCGCGTACAGCGCGGGACAGACCGGTGTGCCGCGTAGCGCGGGACGCCGGGCGGCGCCCATCCCACCGGCGAGATGACGCGGACGTCGTGGCCGCGGCCGCGCAGGGCGCGCACCTGCTGATGCACGAAGGTCCCGGCGGTGTCGTCGACCGCGCTCGGGTACAGATGGCTGACGATCAGGATGCGCACAAGTCACTCACCTTCCGGGGTGTCGCTCCCCGTCGTGAGAATGATCTTGCCACGCCACGGGCCGCGCGGGTATCGGGGAGCTTCCCCGATCGCCGACTGCCGCGAACCGCCACCGGACCGCCACTCCGCCGCACGGCAGGGGGTCCGTGCGGCGGAGTGGTGTCACGGTCTGCCTCCCGGGCGGGATTGGGCTCGAGCGCCCTGATTGCCGAAGGCGCGAGCACCCCGGTCCGGGAGGACATGGTGCGGATCACGCGCAGCGCGCGGAGGTCATCATCTCCGTGCGCCGGACCCGGCACCGACCGACCAGCCGCATGCCGTCCGCTGTGTGCAAATCGGCGGACGTGGCATGCGTGGTGGTACATCGGTGCCGGGGGGTGGTGACCATTCGTGCGACTTAGCGTTCGACGGGAACGCCGACCAGGCTGCCGTACTCGGTCCAGGACCCGTCGTAGTTGCGGACGTCCGGGTAGTCGAGCAGCTCGTGCAGCACGAACCAGGTGTGCGAGCTGCGCTCCCCGATGCGGCAGTAGGCGGTCACCAGCTTGTCCGGGGTGACGCCGACGTTGCCGTAGAGCTCACGCAGCTCGTCGTCGGTCCGAAAGGCACCGTCCTCCCGGGCCGCCAGCGCCCACGGGACGTTGGCCGAACCGGGAATGTGCCCCGGGACCTGCGCCTGCTCCTGCGGCAGGTGTGCCGGTGCGACGAGCTCCCCCGAATATTCGGCAGGGCTGCGGACATCGACGCGGGCGTGTGCCGGGTCGCCGAGGCTGGCCAGCACGCCGTCGCGGAACGCGCGCAATTCGGGTCGTTCGGGGCCGAGCAGGCCGGGTTCGCGAGGCTCCACCGGAGGGACGTCGGCGGTCTGCGGACGGTTCTCGGCTTCCCACTTCTTGCGACCGCCGTCGAGCAGCTTGACGCGGTCGAACCCGCGGTACCTGAGGGTCCAGTAGGCGTAGGCGGCGAACCAGTTGTTGTTGCCGCCCCACAGGATGACGGTGGTCTCGGGGCCCACGCCGGACCTTGCCAGCAGCGCGTGGACCTGGTCTTGGGAGATCAACTCGCGCCGTGGCCGATCGTGGAGGTCATTGCTCCAGTGCCACGGCAATCGACCCCGGAATGTGACCGACGGCGTAGGCCTCGGTGTCTTCGTCGACCTCGATGATGCGGATGTCGGCGCTGTCGGCATTGTCCGCCAGCCAGTCGGTGCTGACGAGCACTTCAGAACGACTCATCTTGTCCTCCGAACACGGCGCTGCAGGGGCAGCCACGGCCGCGGCCATGACCAATAATGAACAAATACCACAGAGATTGCTGTGTTTGCAAACGCCGTGACAGACGGATGCCCGACGGGCCTCAGACACGAAACGCCCCCCGGCCGGTGGTCGGGGGGCGTTCTCGGGTACTGCGCGGTGACGGAGAGGGAGGGATTTGAACCCTCGAGGCAGGGAATACCTACCTACGCGATTTCCAGTCGCGCTCCTTAGACCGCTCGGACACCTCTCCCGTCGGCGCGCCGATACTACCGTCGTCGCGCGCCGCACGTGGGCGCCCAGGTGCACGGGATGCCCTTTGGTAGCGTCGCCCCATGTTCCACGGCGTCCGTGCGCATTTCCGGGAGCTCGACGACCAGCAGCTGATGCTGCAGTACATCCAGCCCGGGCTGGTCGGACTGATCGACGGGACGCTCTCGACGCTGGCGCCGATCTTCGCCGCCGCGGTGATTGCCGGATCCCATGCGGCACTGTTCGTCGGCCTTGCGACGGCGATCGGGGCGGGCATCAGCATGGGGCTCTCGGAGGGGCTCTCCGACACGGGTGCCCGCACGGGGCGCGGATCCGGCGTGAGTCGCGGGATCGTCACCGGAGCGATGACGACGATCGGCGGGACGCTCCACTCGCTGCCGTTCCTCATCGATGACGTGCATACCGCGCTGATCGTCGCCGGAATCGTCGTCGTCGTCGAGCTGCTGGTGATCTCGTGGATTCGGCGACGTTTCCTGTTCGTGCCGCTGAGAATGTCGTTCGTTCAGGTCACCGTCGGCGGTGTCGTCATCGTCGCGGTCGGCCTCGTACTCGGGAGCCTGTGAGGGGTCGGGACACGGTCCGTCCGCGCGCCCCGACGGGGTCCGGAAACCGCGGGGGCGGCATGGTAGCGTCCCGCGCGGAGGGGTGGCAGAGCGGTCGAATGCGGCGGTCTCGAAAACCGTTTCGGGCTTTAGGGTCCGACGGGGGTTCAAATCCCCCCTCCTCCGTTCGCGTGCTGCCGGATCGCCGCCGCGGACCGGGTTCCGTCCCGGACCGCGATGCGTGATCCGGCACCACCGTCCCGATCAGCGGCGCTCGTCGAAGAAGCGCTGCAGGACCGCCAGCGACTCGGTCGCCAGCACCCCTCCCTGCACTTCCGTGCGATGCAGCAGGCGCGGGTCGCCGAGGATATTGATGACGCTCCCGGCCGCGCCGAGCTTCTGGTCCGGAGCTCCGTAGACGACGCGGGCGACGCGGGCCTGTTGGATCGCACCGGCGCACATCGGGCACGGCTCGAGCGTGACATAGAGGACGGCCCCCGGCAGGCGCCATCCGCCGAGCGTCAGCGCCGCCGCGCGGAGCGCCAGGAGCTCGGCGTGCGCGGTCGGATCTCCGTGGAGTTCGCGTTCATTGCGCCCGGTGCCCACGACGTCGCCGTCGTTGACGACGACGGCCCCGACCGGGACATCGCCGTGCACTCCGGCCGCCGCCGCCTCACGGAGCGCAAGGCGCATGAAGTACTCGTCCTTGGGGAAGATCGCGCGGCGGGCCATCGTCCTGCATTCTGCCGTGCGCGGCGCGCCGATCCGAGGAAGCCGACGTTCGCGGATGTGATGGGATGTACGTCGGGTACGTCGCCCCGACCCCCGGAGGAACGATGGCGAATCAAGACGGGAAGTCCAAGAACGGCCGCCGCGGGCGTCTGACCGTCCGCGGTTCGGCGCTCGAGCACGTCGAGAACGCCGACGTCCGCCTGTTGAACCGCGAGCGGGACGCGGAGTTCATCCACACCGACCCGTGGCGTGCACTGCGTATTCTTGGTGAGTTCGTCGACGGGTTCGATGCACTTGCCCGCGTCGGGCATTGCGTGTCGGTGTTCGGCTCGGCGCGCGCGAGCGAGACCGATCCGAACTACGAGGCGGCGCGGGCGGTCGGCCGGGGACTGGCCGAGGCCGGGCTCGGCGTGATTACCGGTGGCGGCCCCGGGATCATGGAGGCGGCGAACCGCGGCGCCTTCGAGGCGGGGGGCATGTCGATCGGCTGCAACATCGAGCTCCCGCACGAACAGCACGCCAACGAGTACGTCAGCCTCCAGATCGACTTCCGCTATTTCTTCGTGCGCAAGACGATGTTCGTCAAGTACTCGGAAGGGTTCATCGTGTTCCCCGGCGGGTTCGGGACCATGGACGAGTTGTTCGAGTCGCTGACGCTGATCCAGACGGGCAAGACGCATGGGTTTCCACTGGTGCTGTACGGCAGTGACTTCTGGGACGATCTCGTGCGCTGGATGCGCCGGCGCCTCGTCGGCGACGGGCTGATCACCAAGGCGGACCTCGACCTGATGCACATCGTCGACACGCCCGAGGCCGCGTGCCGGATCTTCGCCAAACTCCACGCGGCGCACCGCGGCGCGGGCGGGCCACGGTGACCGGCGCGGACGCTCCCCGCCCGGCGGCACGGCTGCTGATCGGGGACGCGCCGACCGGCGATCCCGTCGCCGACTTCGTGGGGCTTCCGCGTCGCGCCGGCCCCGAACGCCCGTGGGTCATGGCCAACGTGGTCGCGAGCGCCGACGGCGCGACCGCGCTCGCGGGCGAGTCGCGGGAGCTGTCAGGTCCCGCGGACCGTGCCGTCTTCCACGCCTTGCGCGCGATTGCGGACGCCGTGATGGCCGGTGCGGCGACGGTGCGGGCGGACCGTTACGGTCCGTACCGTCCGGAACCCGACGTCGTCGACGCCCGCCGGCGGCGTGGGCAGAAGCCCGGTGCGCCGATTGTCGTCGTCTCACGGTCGCTTGACCTCGACTGGGACAGCCCGCTGTTCACCGAGGCCGAGATGCCGACGATCGTGGCCGCGCCGGCGGACGCGCCCGCCGCCGGTCGCGCCGCCGCCCGCGCGGCCGGGGATCTGGTCATCGCCGGGACCGGGGGCGTCGACATGACCGAGCTGGTGGCCGAGTTGGGGCGACGCGGCGTGCCGAGCCTTCTCTGCGAGGGCGGCCCCGGGATGTTTGCGCAGCTCGCGGAGGCCGATCTGCTCGATGAGCTGTTCCTGGCGATCTCCCCGCAGCTTGTGGCCGGCGGCGCCCAGCGGGTGCTCCCCGGCGCGCTGCTGGTGCCGCCCCTGCCGTTGCGGATCGTCGCGCTGATGGAGGCCGACGGGTTCCTGTTCGTGCGGTACGAGATCATCCGATGACCGACTCGGACGCCGCGATCGCCGCCGCCCACGTGGCGGCCCTGGGCGGGTTGCAGGCGCTCGCGGGCGAGATGACCCCGGCAACCCCGCCCACCGGGGTTGCGGCGCGGATGGGAGAGCTGGTGGCGGTCCGCGACCCGGCGCCCGAAGCGCTCGACTTCGCCCGCACCTACGTCTTTGCCGCCCGCGTCGGCGGGGCCGCCGCCGACCACGAGCGCGCGCGCCGCTGGCTCGAGGGGTGGCTGGCCGATCCGCGGCGCACGCCGGACGAGGCGCTGGCGGCGGTCACCGACGGAATCCGCTTCGCCCAGCGCCTGCACCGGGCGCTCGGGATCGGCGGGGACCCGCCCGGATGACCGTGCCCCCGCCGGCGCAGGTGGCTCGCCCGCGATCGCCCCGGGGCCGTGCCCGTGCGGTGGTCGACGGGCTGCGGGAGGCCTATCCGGACATCGTCGTCCCGCTCGATCACGGCTCCCCGTTTCAGCTGCTCGCGGCGATCATCTTGTCCGCGCAATGCACCGATGTGCGCGTCAACCAGGTCACGCCGGCGCTGTTCGCCTACGCGCCCGATGCCGCCACGATGGCGACGGCGGACCCCGCGGAAGTCGAGCGGCTGATCTATCCGACCGGGTTCTTTCGTGCCAAGACGCGCAGCCTGATCGGGATGGCACAGGCGGTCGTGGAGCGCTTCGGCGGCGAGATTCCGGACCGCATGGAAGATCTGGTGACGCTGCCCGGCGTGGGGCGCAAGACCGCCAACGTGATCCTGGGTCACGGCTTCGGAACACCCGGGATCGCGGTCGATACACACGTGCTGCGGCTGTCGCGTCGCCTGGGCCTTACCGAGGCGACGGATCCCGTGCGGGTCGAGCGCGAGCTCTGCGCGCTGTGGCCCCGACGCGACTGGAGCGACGCCTCGATGCGGCTGATCTATCACGGACGGCGGGTCTGCACCGCGCGATCGCCCCGTTGCGGGGAGTGCGTGTTCCGCGGCTGGTGCCCGTCGCGGGCTACGGACCCGGCGGTGCGGCAAGCATCGCCGCGATAGCGGGCGCGGCCTGCGCCCAGGTCGTGCGGTGGCTGTCCCAATGCAGGTGCCCGGCGACGTCGGCGACCCCGACCCACCGGTGACCGTCGTGCTCGCGAGGGTCGATGCGGATCCGCCCCTCCGGCGCGATCGCGGCGAACACGGTCTTGTGCAGGGTCAGGCCCGGGCGGGCATGGATCGTGACCATGTCGATGACACAGACCAGTCCTGCCGGGGCGATCGTGAGACCGGCTTCTTCGGCGATCTCGCGGCAGCACGCCGTCTGCGCATCCTCGCCCGGTTCGATTCCACCCGAGACCGGTTGCCACAGCGGGGGATGCTTGCCGGGCGCGTCCGGCGCGTGGAGCAGCAGCACCTCGGCCTCCGGACCCGTGGGCCGGACGAGCCAGCATTCGATCGAGGGGCGGATCATCGGCGGGTTCCGTGCGCCCGTCCCGGTGCCTTGGCACCGGGACGGGCGCAGGCACTCAGTCCAGCGACCGAAGCTGGAACGCCGTGATGATCAGGGCGACGCCCCGCAGCATCGCCGTGGCACCGACGAAGATCAGGACGAAGGCGGCCTTCTTGGTGATGTCGCCCGACACCAGAAACGCCAGCGCGAGCTCGATCAACCCCAGCACGAGGCGGGTCCACCACAGCTCGAGGTCGCGGTTCGACAATGCCAGCACGATGTCGAAGACGCCCTTGATCAACAGCAGCCACCCGACGATCTCGGCCAGGGCCATGAAGGTGTTGCCCGGGTGCACGAACGACAGCACCGCTCCGACCAGCAACGCCACGCCGAGGATCGCGTGGAACCAGCGCCAGCCGCCGCGGACGACTCCGGAGGTCACGAGCTCCTCGACGCCGGCGACCAGGAACACGATGCCGATCAGGATGCCGACGGCGTTGACCGAATGCACGTTGAAGCGGAAGACGACGAGCGAAAAGATGACCCACAGGATGCCGAGGATCAGCGGGACCCACCAGAGGCGTCGCAGTGCGGCCACGAATTCGTAGGTCAGGGCGTCGCCGGACGGCAGCGGCGATGTTGCGGTCGACACGGGGAACGGCTCCTTGGACGGTGGGGATGGTCTGGTTCCACATTGTCGCCGGAGCCCCCGTTTCCTGTCTCGGACCCCAGCCACCATCGTCGCGAGCCACCCGGAGATAGAGGGGTTGTGCTTTCCCGCGGGGCTGCCGATATACCGGTCACGGGCCTGGCCCGGAGCCGATCAGGACATGATCAGGGGGACGACGGTGAAGGCACAGATCGCACGCGTGAGCACAGTCGCAGTCTTGGCGCTCGGGGTCCTCGGGGTCCCGGCGGCGATGGCCTGCGGCGGCGGGCACTCCGGGAACCATGACGGCCGCACGACGTGGACGCACCGGCATGACGGCTGGACGCACTCGGGCAGCGACACCTCCGGGCCGCCGACGACATACGGGCAGCACACCGGCCACTGCGGCGGGTCCACAGGCGGCAGCACGGGACCGTCCGGTGGTGGCGGGTCGTCGCGGACCCACGGGGGGCACGCTCTAGGCGTCATCGGGTCGCGGGGATCGTCGTCGTGCGCCCGGACGGGCGCGGCGGCGCTCCGCGGCACGTCGCCGCGGCTCGGCCAGGACGCCGGACGCGCTGGGCCGGTCGGGGAGCTCGGCCCTTCGTGTTCGGCGTCGACGGCATCCGCCGCGCCGCGGATCAGTCGGCGGTCAGCTCCCGGCGCGCCTCGCGCATGACCGCACGCGCGGCCGCGTCCACCTCCGGGTAGCGCGGATCGATCGCGGCGAGCGCATCGATCAGGATGCCGGCGGTCGCGACGCGGGCGAACCACTTGTGATCGGCCGGGACCACGTGCCATGGCGCCCATTCGGTGCTCGTGTTGCTCAGCATTTCCGAGTACGCCTTCTGGTACGAGCCCCAATGCTCGCGTTCGGCCAGGTCCTCCGGCGAGAATTTCCAGTTGCGGGACGGGTCGTCGATCCGCGACAACAGGCGCTTGCGCTGTTCGTCGAGCGACAGGTGGAGAAACACCTTGACGATGTGGACGCCGTTGGCCGTCAGATAGCGCTCCCAGTCGTTGATCTCCCGGTAACGCCGCTCCCAGAAGTGGTTCCCCGGATCGCCCGCCGGCAACTGCTCATGGGCCAGCAGATGCGGGTGCACCCGGACGACGAGGACTTCCTCGTAGTGGGACCGGTTGAAGATGCCGATCCGGCCCCGCGCGGGAAGTTGGCGATGGTAGCGCCACAGGTAGTCGTGGCTGAGATCTTCCGCCGAGGGGACCTTGAAGGCATGGACGTCGACGCCCTGCGGGTTCACGCCGCTCATGACGTGCTTGATCGTGCCGTCTTTGCCGCTCGCGTCGATCCCCTGGACGATCATCAGCACCGCGAAGGTGTTCTGCGCCGCAAGCCGCTGCTGATAGTCGGCCAGAAGCTCGACTCCCTCGGCCAGCCGTCCCCCGGCCTGATCCTTGGTCAGCGCGCCGAAGGTGTCGCCCGGGTCCCAATCATCATCGAGATGAACCCGGCGTCCCGGGTGGACGCGCATGGGCGCGATCATGTTCCGGACAAACTGATGCCGGTCGCTCAAGGTGCCGTCCTCGTCCTCCGCCGGGGCAAGGGTCGCCGCTGAGGCGCCCGCTCGTGAGAATACCCGGGCGCGCGGCACGGGCGGCGGGGCGTCAGTTTGCCAGTTGGACAGCCTTCACGACGAGCAGCAGGACGGCGACGACCAGGTAGATCCGCAGGATCCACATCGCCAGTCGCACGGGGAACGTCAGCGTCGGCCGGGTCAGCAGGGCGGATTGCGGCATGGTCCACGACTCGCGTGCGGCGGTGGGGGGGCGCGTCGCCGGGGCCTGGCGCCGATTGCTGACGACAATCGCGATCGCGAAGGCGACGAGCCCGATCCCGAGACCGATGGCGAGCTCAACGGTCAGCCGCGGAACGTTGACCCCCGGGAACAGCGTCGTGACAATCAGGATCCCGGAGAGCATCAGCAGGACGCCGAGGATGACCATCGCGACGGCGTTGAGCCAGGAACGGTTGACCCAGGGACCGAGCACGTCCCGGTCGTTGCACAGGATCAGCAGAAACACGCTCGCGCTCGGCAACAGCACGCCGGCCAGGGCCTGGACGGAGGTGGTGATCACCCCGAGCGGGGCGTTGGGAATGAGGACGATCGCCGCCGCCAGCACGACGAAGCTGATGAACGACGCATAGAAGCCCTTGGCGTCGCGGATGCCGCGGTGCAGCGAATGGCGGATCCCGAACGTGTCGCCGACCGCGTACGAGGTCGCGAGCGTCACCGCCGCGGCGCCGATCAGGGACGCGTTCAGCAGGATGATCGCGTACATCGTGCCCGCCGCCGGGCCGACCTCAGACCGCAGTCCCGCGGCGACGCCGCCCGCATCGGTGAAGTGTCCGGCCAGCGCGGTGCCCCCGAAGGCGGCGGCGCAAATCGCGATGAGTGCCCCCGCGCCGATCACCGTGATGACCGAGCCCAGCACCGTGTCGATCCGCTCGTAGTTGATCCAGCGCGTGGTAATCCGCTTGTCGATGATGTTCGACTGCTGGAAGAACAACTGCCACGGCGCGACCGTCGTGCCCACGATGGCGATGATCAACAGGACGGATGTGGAGTTGGCCCCGCCCTGGATGCCGGGCACGACGGTGTGATGGACGACCGACCCGCCGGAGGGGTGGCTCATGATCAGCAGCGGAATGATCAGCAGGTTCGCGGCCACGAACAGGAACATGAACCGCTCCCACCGCCGGAAGCTGCCGCTGGCGGTGACCGCCACCAGCAGCGCGGCTGCGATCGGCACCGAGATGTAGTCGCTGACCCCGAAATACCCGAGCGCCAACGCGATCCCGATGAACTCCGTCACGATCGTCAGGAAGTTGAGCACGAACAGGTCGATGACCGAGAACGCGCCCCAGAACCTTCCGAACCGCTCGAAGATGAGCTTGCCGTGGCCCACGCCGGTGACCGCGCCCAGCCGGATCACCATCTCCTGGTTGACGATCAGCACCGGCACGAGCAGCACCAGCACCCAGAGCAGGCTGGTGCCGTAGTTCTGGCCCGCCTGGCTGTAGGTCGAGACGCCACCGGCGTCGTTGTCGCCGACCATGACGATGATGCCGGGGCCGAGCACCGCGAGCATGGCGAGGAGCCGTCCGCGCACGCCGGTGCGCCCGTGTTCGTGCTGGCCGATCGTCCCGAACGCGCCCTTGATGTCACCCACATGCGCCGAATCCAGGACAGGGGGCGTCGGAACGGACGCGCCGTCTGGTGCACGCTGAGTCTGTTCGCTCATCGCGGGCCTCCCGGGGAATACAGCAGTCGTGCGCGGTGGTGATCGTCCGCGCGCGCCGATTCAGCCGATGAGAGCCGCGGGCACGCTATGTGCCGGTGACGACCCCCGGTGACCCGGCAAGGCGCGGACGCTCGGTACTGTGGGGTGTGTCGGTATCCGTCATTTCGTTGCCAGGCTGGGGTGTGCGCACCGGGTCTGGGCGCCTTGAGACGGTACCACGCAGAAGGGGTCGGTCAACCTTCGCCGATGGCTTCGGCACGCCGTTTCCACTCGTCCGGGATAAGTGTTTCAAGCAGGTCGTCGACCGTGACGACGCCGAGCACGCGGTCCTCGTGGTCGACCACCGGAATCATCGTCAGGTTGTAGTCCGACATGATCACCGCGATGTCCGCGACCTCGGCATCCGTGTTCAGCTGAGGGGGCGCCGATTCGACCACATCGGCCAGCAGGACGTCGTCGTCGTGGCGGAGCAGGCGGGCCAGGCGGATCGCGCCGTTGAGTCGCCCGTCGCCGTCGTGGGTGAAGATCGTCTGAAGCGCCTCCGGGGCGAGGTCCGTATCCCGGATTGCGGCGACCGCGGCGCCGACGGCCGTGCGTGCGTCGAGACACATGAAATCGAGCCCCATCATCCCGCCGGCCGTGGAGGGATGAAAGCCCAGCAGGGTGCGGACCTTGCGCTGGTGGGTCACCGGGAGCAGTTCGAGCACCGGCAGGCGCCGATCCTGGTCGAGCTCCATGATCAGGTCGGCGGCGTCGTCCGGGGCCATGCGGCCGATCACGTTCGCCGTGTCCTCGTCGGAACGGTCGTCCAGGAACTCGAGCTGGTGCTCGACGTCCATCTCCTCGAAGACATCCGCCTCGAGTTCGGAGTTGTGGCGGACGGCATTGATGATCTCCTGGCCCTCGTCGTGCGACGCGGCCTCGACCAAATCGGCGATCTGGGCAGGGTGCAAGCGCGCCAGTTCGGTCGCCGGAAGACCGTCGCCCGCGCCCGGGACGTGGCTGAGGAACGGGCGCACGCTCGTCCAGTCCAAGAACGGGCGGACCGGCGGCTGGCGTTTGGACCGTGGCAGCAGGCGGCGCACCAGCGCGCCGAAGGACGTGTCGATGCCGACCACGCACCAGCGATCACCGATTCGGGCAAGCTCGATCTCGTTGGCACGGACCAGATGGGCGCCCTTGAGGTTGATCAGGCGCCGTCCGAGCACGTCCTCGCGCAGCAGGACCTCGCCGGGACGCCGCTCGAACCGGCGCATGTCGAATCGCTCGCGCGCGAGGCGCATCTTGCCCGGCTCGATCGCCGCGATCAGTTCGACGGGCAGGAACACGTCGCGCCCGCTGACGTTCGCGGTAATGCCCACGACCGGCGCGTATCCGCCGTCGGAGATCCGGACGAGAACGTCCGAGACGCGGCCGAGCCGATCGCCGACGCGATCGAGCAACGGGACCTTGGTCACCTGCGTGAGGTGAAGGATCCGTGGGGTCATTGCCCGTAACGATACGCGTGCCCGGTGCGGTTGGCCATCGACCCGTCCCTCGGGGGCTGCAACACCGTGGCCGGCGGTGGCGCCCGGCGGAGGGAATCCGGTCGCTAATCTGGCGATGCCCGTCGCCGAGCCCCGGCGGCCCGACCACCCGTGAGGCTGGATACCGTGACCGCTCCCGATGATCCGACCACGTCCGCTGCCGCCGACCCCGCGCCGCCCGACCCTGCCGAGGCGGCCTTCCGGCGCGGACTCGTCCTCTTGTATGAGCAGGAGGATGTCGAAGGCGCGGAGGCCGCATGGGTGGAGGCGGACGCGCTCGGCCACGCCGGTGCCGCGACCCATCTGGGTCTGGTCGCCTATCACGAGCGGCGGGATCTCGCGTCCGCCGAGACGGCGTATGCGCGGGGCGCGGAGCGGGGTGACGGAAACGGAGCCTTCCATCTCGGCTTGCTGCGCGAGATGCGCGGGGACCTTGAGGGGGCCGAGGCGGCGTTCGCGCAGGGCGATGCGCTCGGACACGGCGGGGCGGCCGCGAACCTCGGCGTTGCCCTGCACGAGCGGGGAGAGGTCGACGGGGCGGCAGCGGCGTTCGCCCGCGCCGACGAGCGCGGGCACCCCGGCGGTGCCTTCAACCTTGGCGTGATCCTCGAGGCGCGTGGGGACACCGCGGGCGCCCTCGCCGCCTTCGGACGGGCCCGGGAGCGCGGAGAGGCGGGCGCCGACGACGCGATCCGGCGGCTCGAGGCGGGGTGAGCCCCGCCGCCGGGCTCAAGTTTGCGCGCGGGCTGCCGACATCAGTTGGTGAGATTGCTCATGGATCTCCTGTTCCGCCGTCCGCCCGGGGGTACGCCATGGATCGGCCGCACTCCGGGCGGCAGCGTGGGAACCGCCTGCGATACAGTGGCGAGCGACGCTGCCGGACATCGACGGGCCTGGCCTCGCCGAGCCGCGCGTCACGACCGTGGCCGTTGTCGGCCGACGGTTCGTAGCCTGTTCGCGGCGCCCGGCGCCGTGCCCCTGTCCGATTGCGCGCGCCGACTGCGCGCTGTGAGGTGAGCGTGAGCGAATCAGCGGTCGCAGCGAGCGTCGCCGACGCCGGTGAGCGTCAGACGAACCGCTGGGTCGTGCTCGTGCTCGTCTGCATGGCGCAGTTCATGGTGGTGCTCGACTCGACCATCGTGAACGTCGCGCTCCCGGCGATTCAGCACGACTTGCACTTCACCGTCAACAGCCTGCAGTGGGTGGTCAACGCCTACACGCTCGTGCTCGGCGGATTCCTGCTGCTGGGTGGTCGGGCCGGCGACCTGTTCGGGCGCAAGCGCCTGTTTCTGATCGGGGTCGCCATCTTCACGGTTGCGTCGCTGATGAACGCCCTCGGTACCACCGCGGGCATGCTGATCGTGTTCCGCGGCGTCCAGGGCTTCGGCGCGGCGTTGATCTCGCCGATTGCGCTGTCGATCGTGACCACCACGTTCACCGACGGGCGCGAGCGTGCCAAGGCGCTTGCGGTGTGGGCCGCGATCGCCGTCGGTGGGGCGTCGATCGGACTGATCATCGGTGGCGCGCTCACCGAGTACCTCAGCTGGCGCTGGAACTTCTTCATCAACATCCCCGTCGGGATCGCGGTGATCGCCGTGGCGTGGCGCCTGCTGCCGAAGATGGCGCCGACACGCTCCCAGGGCTTGCGCGGATTCGACGTCGGCGGTGCCGTCACCGCCACGGCCGGATTGATGTCGATCGTCTACGGCATCGTCGGCGCCAACCAGTACGGCTGGACCGACGTCCGGACGCTCGGGTTCATGGCGGCCGGGGTCGCGTTGCTGGTCGTGTTCGTCGTCATCGAATCGCGCGTGGCGGAACCCTCGTGCGCCTCGGGATCTTTCGCGTGCGGACCCTCCGCGCCGCCGACGTCACGATGCTGATCGTCAGCGGCGGCATGTTCTCGGTCTTCTTCTTCGCGTCGCTGTACGTGCAGGAGGTGCTCGGGTTCAGCCCGCTGCGGGCGGGTCTCGGGTTCCTGCCGCTTACGGCGGCGATCATCCTCTCGGCGGGCCTCGCCCAGCGCGTGATCGGGCCCCTCGGGATCAAGATGACGGCACTGATCGGGCTGTCGGTCGCCGCGATCGGGCTGGCGATGATGACGACGATCTCGGCGCAGGGCAGCTACATGACCGAGGTTCTGCCCGGACTGGTGGTGATGGGCCTCGGCCTCGGCCTTACGTTCATGCCGCTGACGATGCTCGCGACCTACGGCACCGACGCCGACGACGCCGGGTTGGCGTCGGGTCTGCTCAATGCCTCCCAGCAGGTCGGGGGCGCGCTGGGCCTGGCGATCCTGTCGACGCTCGCCGCCCACATGACGACCTCACACCTCGATGGTCTGGGTCATGCCCCGTCCCAGCTGGACACGGCTACCGCGGCCGTCAGCGGCTACCGCGCCGCCTTCATCGCGGGAGCCGCGTTGATGGTGCTCGGCGCCGTGTTGCTGGCGCTGATGATCAACTCGCGTGAGGCGCGGGTCGACCAGGTCGCGGTGCCGATCCCCATCGATGGGTAGCCGCGGACACAAGATCCGGGAGCCGCTGCGCGGCATCCATCGGCCGTCGCGCTGGTACGAGCGCTTCACCGACCGCCCGTTCAAGACGGCGTGGCTGGTTCTGAGCGTCGTGACCCTCGGCCTGACGCTCATCGGCGGCGTCGCGATCCGGATCATCGATCCGTCCAACATCCACTCGATCGGCGACGGGCTGTGGTGGTCGATCCAAACGGTCACGACGGTCGGCTACGGCGACATCGTGCCCAAGACGGCCGGCGGCCGGCTCGTCGGCGTCGCCGTCATGATCACCGGGATCGCGTTCATGACCGTTACGACGGCCGCGGTGACGAACCTGTTCATCGAGGCCGCGCGGAAGCGCCGCGCCGAAGACACCGGCCCGTCGAGCGACGAGATCGCACGCCTTCACGAGCGGATCGACACGCTCATCGACGAAGTCCGGGCCCTTCGTACCGACCGCGACGACCAGGATCCTCGGGCCTGACCCGGAGCTGACCGGCGGTGCGAGCCCTCCTGCGCGCGTGACGTGCCGGCGCCGACGGGGCCGCTAGGACACGATCGAGCGGCGCCGGAACGTCACGATCGCGACCGCGAGCAGGACGACGGCAAGGATCGACAGGACCACCAGGGGCAGGGCGTCGACGCTGCCGCCGGGCAGGCGCGGGACGTGAGTGAACGCCGAGAGGTCGAGGACGGCGCGCGGCAGCTTCAACAGCGGCCCGAAGAAGGTGATGATGAACGTGGCCGTGATGATCGACCACCCGAGGACCGACAGCCGCGGCACGGTCCCGAACAGGACCGCAGTGATGCCGATGATCAGCCACACCGCGGGAATCTGGACGAGCGCCCCGACGACGACCGCGCCCACCGAGGTCGAGGTCCCGTCGAGTCGGGCCGTTACGCCGGCGCTGAGGGCGCCGACGACCACGACCAGCGCGGATCCCCCGAGCGCGAAGACGAGGTGGCTGGCCAGCCACCGCGTCCGGGTCAGCGGGGTCGACAGCAGCAGCTCCACGCGTCCGTCGGCCTCTTCGGTCCGGGCCGTCAGCAGTGCCTGGATCCCGTAGACGGTACCGACGATGCCCATCAGGCCGATGATCTCCGCCAGATAGAGGGCGACGAAGTCGTGGCCCGCCCCGAGGAACGACTTTCCGATTGCGCTGTGGGAGATCACGGACGCGATCGACCGCGCCACGGACCCGATCAGCGCCCCGTAGACGGCCAGCCCCAGCACCCACCCGACCAGCCGTCCCCGGTGCAGGCGCCAGGCGAGACCGAACGTCCCCGCCAGGCGTGGCGGGGCGTCGGCCGGGCCGTGATGCGCGGCGATCAGTCCGCGCCCGAAGTCGCGCCGGGCGGCAAGCACCGCCGCCGCCGACACCAACACAACGGCCGCCACGAGCGACGGCACCAGGGTCCACCAGCGGTCGCTGACGAACGCGTCGATCTTCTCGGTCCATCCGAGCGGCGAGAGCCAGGTGGCCCAGTGGTACGACGAGGCGTCGCCCCAGGCCCGGAGCAGATAGGCGGCGGCAAGGGCGCCCACGGCGATGCTGATGGCCGTCCGGCCGAAGCTTGCGATCTGGGCGGCGATCCCGGCCACTCCGGCAAAGACGACACCCGCGGCGGTCGTGGCGGCGGCGAACGCGACGGCTCCGGTGAATCCGGCGCCCGATGCGACCAGGCCGACGGCGATCGCCAACCCGCTCAGTGTCGCGGCGATCGCGGCGGTTGCCAGTCCGGCGGCCAGCGGCGCGAACCGGCCGACACATCCCGCGGCGAGCAGTTCGGTGCGGCCGGTCTCCTCGTCGGTGCGGGTGTGGCGCACGACGGTCAGGATGGTCATGACGGCCACGAAGACCGATGTGATGACGATCGTGCGCCAGGCCGTGTAGCCGCCGGCGGTGACGAGGTTGGCTGCCGGGCCGAGCAGCAGCGAAAACGACGGGTTGGACTGCAGCGTGGCCGAGAGGGCGAGGCGGTCGGCCTGGGTCGGGTAGATCGATGCGTAGGTCGCGTACGTCACGACCGGAACGAAGGCGATTCCGAGGACCCAGACGACCAGCCGGATCCGGTCGAGGCGCAGCGCGTGCCGGATCAGGATCCCGATCCCGGCCAGCGGCTCGTTCATTCGGGACGATCCGCGTATTCGCGCAGAAAGAGCTCTTCGAGCGTCGGCGGCTGGGTCACGAGCGACACGATCCCGCAGCCGGCCAGGCGACCCATGAATCCCGTCAGGACCGGCGTCTCGACGCTCAGGCGCACGCGGGCGTCGTGGACGGCCAGGTCGTGGACGCCCTCCCATGAGGCCAGGTCGTCGGGTACCCGGTCGAGGGTTGCGACGACCGTGGTGCGCGTCACCCGGCGCAGCTCGTCCAGCGTCCCGCGCTGCACCACCGCGCCTTGGCGGAGGATGCTGACCCGATCGCACAGTGCCTCCACCTCCGACAGGATGTGACTGGAGAGCAGCACCGTGCGGCCGGCCGCCTTGGTCTCCTCGATGCACCGCTGGAACACCGATTCCATGAGCGGGTCAAGGCCGGAGGTCGGCTCGTCGAGGATCAGCAGCTCGACGTCCGAGGCGAGCGCCGCCACGAGCGCCACCTTCTGGCGGTTTCCCTTCGAATAGCTGCGGCCGGTCTTGGTCGGGTCGAGCTCGAACCGGTCGAGCAGTTCGGCCTTGCGCGCAGGATCGAACCCCCCGCGCAGGCGGCCGAGCAGGTCGATCGCCTCGCCGCCGGACAGCTGCGGCCACAGGCTGACCTCGCCCGGGACGTAGGCGAGTCGGCGGTGGAGGGCCACCGTGTCACGCCAGGGGTCCCCGCCGAGCAGGCGCACGTCACCGGCGTCGGCATGCAGCAGGCCGAGCAGGATGCGGATCGTCGTGGACTTGCCGGACCCGTTCGGGCCGACGAACCCGTGTACCTCGCCGGTGGCGACCGACAGGTCGAGTCCGTCGAGGGCCAGCGTCTTCCCGAACGTCTTGCGGAGGCCGTGGATGGTGATGGCGTCGAGCAGATGTCCTCCCGGATCGGCATGTCGGTCCCTGCAACGATATGCCCCGCGGCGGGTCGGGGCGGCGAGGTCTCGCCCTGTCGGGGCGGGCGGGTACCATCACCGCATGGCCGAGCCTCCATCCGCGCGAGCGGCGATCTGCCTGAACATGATCGTCCGCAACGAGGCGCACATCGTCCATGAGGTCCTCGAGGCGGTCGCGCCGTTCATCACCTCGTGGGTCATCGTCGACACCGGGTCGGACGACGGGACCCAGGAGGCGATCCGCACACGGATGCGCGAGCTCGGGATTCCCGGGGAGCTGCACGAGCGCCCGTGGCGCAACTTCGGACACAACCGGTCCGAGGCGCTTGCGCTTGCCCAGGGCCATGGCGACTACATCTGGGTGATGGATGCCGACGATACGATCGTCGGCATCCCCGACTTTTCGGACCTGAGCGCGGACGTCTACATGCTCCGCTACGGCGCCGAGTTCAGCTACTGGCGTCGTCAGCTGTTCCGCGACGGCGTGCGGTGGCGCTACGAAGGGGTCGTTCACGAGTACGCCGTCTGCGACGACCCCACCGATGAGAAGCGTCTCGAGGGCGAGTACTACATCGAGTCGCGTCGCCTCGGCGGCCGCAACCTCGACCCCGAAAAGTACGCCCGCGACCGCGATCTGCTGCTGGCGGAGGTCGAGCGCAACCCCGACGACTCGCGCTCGGCGTTCTACCTGGCCCAGAGTTACTTCGATCTCGGGGACTTCGCGGGCGCCCGGGAGTGGTACGCACGCCGGGCGGGCATGGGCGGATGGGACGAGGAGATCTACTACGCGCTCTTCCGCGTCGCCGAGTCGATGTCGCTGCTGGGCGCCCCGTGGCCGGAGGTGCAGGACGCCTACCTGCGCGCCTGGGAGGCGCGACCCACGCGCGCCGAGCCGCTCCACGCGATCGCGCGGCGGTACCGGATCGACCAGCGGTACCAGCTCGGATATCTCTTCGCCGAGCGCGCCGCCGACATTCCGCTTCCGTCCGACGACGCGCTGTTCGTCGGCGCGGACATCTACGCCTGGCGTGCGCTCGACGAGCAGGCGATCTGCGCATTTTGGATCGGGAAGCACCTCGAGGCGCTGGCGCTGTGCCGACGTCTGCTCGCCGACGATGCGGTGCCCGAGGATGAGCGACGACGCATCGCGGCGAACCGTGACTACTCGGTCCCGGCACTGCGCGAGGCTGCCGTGTCGTATCCGGACGTGCTCGCCGGGCGCCTGGTCCGGGGCCCGCATGATGCCAAGGTGACGCTGAGCGTGGTGTTCGGGCCCGACCGGACCCGTGGCGAGCGCACGCTCAATTCGTTCGTGCGGTGCTGTGTCGACGTGCCGCGGATCGGTCGCTTTCTCGCGGTCGACGCCGGGCTCGCGCCGGCCGATCGTGCCGAGGTCGAGACCCGCTACCCGTTCCTCGAGTTCGTGGCCGTGCCGGACGGGCGCGACGTCCTGGAGGAGGTCAGGAGCGCCGTCGGCGGCCGCTTCTGGCTGCACCTCGGCAAGGGCTGGGAGTTCTTCGCACCCGAGCGCCTGATCACACGGCTGACGGCGGTGCTCGACGCCGAGCCCGCGGCGATCCAGGCGGGGATCAACCTCGACGATGCGAGGGCCCTGACGGGCCGGTGCGCATCTGTCGCCGAGGCCCGACGAAGCGCCGACGGTGGTCGGTATGTCATCGCCGCAGAGCTGTCCGACGGCCCGTCGATGTTCGACGTCGCCCGTCTCGACACCGCCGGTGGCGTCGGGGTCCTTATGCAGCGCACGGTCGCGGCGGGAATCGGCGCCGCCACCCTCGACGAGGTGCTCTGCGTACTGCCCGACGTGGCGGAGTTGGGCGAGGGGCACGATCTGCGTCCGGGGGCTTGAGGAGCTCCCCCCATCGGCCGATATCAATGTCGCACGACCCTCGGGTGCAGGTGCGGCCCGGGGGTCGCTTTCGCCGTCCGGCGTCGTGGACGCGCCGTCCGGTCCGACGTGCGGCGGCGATTCCCGGCCCCGACGACGGCGCACTCCTGCGTGCCCCGATCATCGCGCCCGCAACGACGCGATAGTCTCGCGGGGTGGGCGCTGACGGCGACCGGGGTGTGACTGCGCCATGATCGACATCGAGCTCGAAGGGCTGTTCCGCGCCGCGGGGATCGGTGTCGCCGGGAACTTTGCGGGGCATCTCGAGCAGGCCGGTGAGGCGGCGGACTTCGCCAATGTCGACGCGGCGGCCGTCGACGCCCCGAAGGGGATCTTTCCGTGGTACCGGCCCGGCGCCGACGGTCCGTTGGGGATGTTTCCGATCTCGGGAACACGTCTGGTCGAGCCCTCGTCCCAGACGCCGGTCAATCTCCAGATCGAGCCGGAAATCGCCGTGCTGTTCCGTGTGCGCTATGCGTCGGACGGAACCGTCGAGGGCCTTGCTCCGATGATCGCGGCCGCATTCAACGACTGCTCGATCCGGCGGCCCGGGGCCACCAAGATCAGTGAGAAGAAGAACTGGGGACCCGCGTCCAAGGGGCTCGCACCACGCGGGTTCGCCGTCGGCGACCTCGAGCCCGACGGGGCGCTGGCAACGCTCCGGATCGCGTCATATCTGCGTCGGGACGGCGTCGTGCACCCGTACGGGATCGACAGTCCGGCCGCGGCCTACTCGTATTCGGGGCACACGCTGATGGCGTGGATTCTCGATCGGCTCCACCACCAGGCCGGAGCGCCCGACACCCCGCTTGAGCCCGTCGGCGCCTATCTCGCCGCCGACGGGCGCCCCGACGTGGCGGTGGTGGGGATCGGGGCAACCCGATACACGGAGTTCGGTGAGCGACACTTCCTGTCCGTCGGGGACCAGAGCATCGTGATCGTCTACGACGCGGCGCGGCTGTCCGCCGAGGACCTTGCGGCGGCGGTGACCGCCGGGTCGGAGTCCGACCTCCACGATGCGTCGGTACTCAGCCAGACCGTCGTCGCCCCGGAACCGGAATCGCCGCCGCCGCCACGCGGTCCATGAGCGCCGTCAGGTCACCGCCGCGCGGACCGCATCGGCAAACGCAAGCGCGTCCCGTCCGGTGAGCGGGCGGCCGGACGCCGTGATCGAGTCGAGCAGAAACTCGCCAAGGCGGGCGTCCCATCGGGCAGCGGACGGGACGCGCACCGCGTGCTCGATGTCGTCCGGGGCCGGACGCGCGTATGCGTAGAAGGCGGGTTGCCCGTGTCTGGCGTCGCCAGGCCACCAGCCGACGGTGACTTCGCGGGCGACCGACGTGCCGTCTGGCCCGGCCGCCTCGGCATCGATGCTGACGGCGATATCGAACGACCCCCACCATGCGTTGACCGCCGTCGCCGTCCCGGGGTGGGTTCCACGGAATGCCCCCAAAACGACCGCCGCCTCGGTGGCGGCGGCAAAGTAGCTGGCAACATCAACGGTGTCGTAGCGGGCGTGCTCGGCGTCGACATCGAGTGGCACCGACCACGGGACCTCCTGCGGAGTCATGTCGATGTGGACGTCCGCGCCGGCCAGCTCTCGGACGGCGGACATCACGGCCCGCGTCACCTCGCCGACCGGACGGTCGGGCGTCAGCGGGGTCCGCTCGATCCGTCCGCGCGAGTGCTCCACGACGGCTTCATGCAGCTGGAGATCGAGCGCGACGACGATGACCCCGGACCCGTCGGGGCATGGCAGCGGGCGCGTCTCCCATCCCCGCGCGGTCAGCCGGAGCGCGAGATGCTGGAAACCGGGCTCGGGCGGCGCGAGCACCCCCGCCAGCTTTCCTAAGACCTGGGTGTGTGCGTGCAGCGTGTCGCACGTGGCGTGCCAGTCCGGATACGCCGGGAGAACAGACAGCGGACCGGATGGTACGGGGGAGGGCATCGCAGGGAGCTCCTTCGGTCGGCGGCGGCATACCGTGAGGGTGGGAGGATCGTACCCGGCATGCCGTAACCGTCCCGGAACTCCGGCAGCCGCTCCCGGGGACCCCACAGCGGGCCGGCACGACGGCGACGGCGGCGACCACGCGGCCTGCGGTCCCGATCGATGGCCGATGCCGCTCACCGCCGTCCGAATCTCGCGTCGTTCCCGGCGGCCACAGAGGTCCCCACGCCGAGCCCCACCGCGCCGGTAAAGACGGCCGTTCGCCGGGTCGATGCTCAGGCGTGCCCCGGTGACGGAACGGTATCGCCGGACCTGCCGGGATTCCCCGCCCACTTGGGCCGTCGGAACCGTGTGAGCAGGTGTGACCGGTTAGGCTCGCCCCAGGCGTGCCGCACCGCCGCGACGGGGCGCGAACGACCCACGACGACATGCAGACGAGCCCACCGACACGCAACCGCACGACCCCGGACCGCGCCCTGTCCTGCGTGGATCACGGACGACGTCCGTGAGCGCCCGCCTCGCACAGGTCCGAGAGCTGCCCCGGCGCCTGCTGGGCCGTTCACACGGGGACGCGGACGAGTCGCACGGCCACATGGTCCGCAGCACCCACGCGCTGATGCTCACGACCATCGTCAACGGCGCGCTCGGGTTTGCCTTCTGGGTCTTGGCGGCGCGGCTCTACTCGACCGAGGTGGTCGGCCTCAACAGCGCCCTGGTCGCGATCATGATCACGATCGCGACGCTGTCGCAGTTCAGCATCGGCGTGATGTTCGTCCGGTTCCTTCCCGAATCCAACCGACCGCGCCAGCTGATCCTCGTCGGCTACGCGCTGTCGGGTGTCGTCGCGGTGGTGCTTGCGGCCGCCCTCGCGATCATCGTTCCGCGGGTCTCGGGAAACATCTCGGTGCTGCGCACGCACCCATGGCTCGCGGCGGTCTGGGTCGCGTCGGCGGCGCTGTGGTGCGTGTTCGGGCTCCAAGACCGCGCGCTGACGGCGCTGCGCTTCACGCGGTGGGTCCCGCTGGAGAACGGCGTGTTCGGGATCCTCAAGATCGCCGTCCTCGTGGTCATGGCGGGCATCGGGGCGACCGAAGGCGTGCTGTTCGCCTGGGTGATCCCGATGGTGCTCCTGATCCTGCCGGTGAACTGGCTCGTGTTCGGCCCGGCCGCGCGCGCCCACACGCCCATTCATGAGGAGGGCGTGGTCCAGCGCTTCGGCCGTCGCCGGCTGGTCCACTATCTCGGGTTCACGGGGCTTGCGACCGTGCTCGACCAGGGGATGCAGGCAGCGATTCCGTTGCTGGTGATCGGGATCCTCGGCGCCACCCAGAACGCCTACTTCTACATCCCGTTCACCATCGTCATGACGATGGAGATCCTCATCGACAGCGGCGTGACGGCACTGACCGTCGAGGGATCGTTTGCGGCCTCGCGCCTCCGCGAACTCACTCTCTCGCTCGGCCGGCGCCTGTTGATCATGGTCGGGCCGCTCGTCGTGGGCCTGGTGGTGTTCGCGCCGTTGGTGTTGCTGTTCTTCGGCCGCGACTACGCCGCCCACGGCACGACAGTTCTGCGCCTGCTGGCGGTCGCCAGCGTCCTGCGGGGGGCGATCTGGGTGTTTGTCGGTGTCTGCCGCGTCCAGGGCCGCGCGCTGTTTATTTTCTTCGAGAGCATGGCGACGTCCATCCTGGCGATCGTGCTCATCGCGTTCGGGGCCCACGAGTGGGGACTCAACGGGGTCGGGCTCGGGTGGCTGGCAGCAAACGTTGTCGTGGCGGTGTTCTGCCTGCCGTTCTTCTGGCAGTTCATTCGTCACCCACGGACGACGGGCGACGGCGAGCCCGACGGTGCGATCCCGGCGGCGACCACCGCCGAGGACGACGACGACCGATCGGCCTACTATCCGCCGGCGGTGTGGGGCGCGATGGTGCCCCCAAGCGGTTCGCAATCGGCGATGGACGATGACGCGTTCGAGGACGAGCTTCGCCGCCGCACCGGGACCGGTCGGACCGGAGCGCCCCCGCCCCCGGTTCCCGGGGCCGCCGAGGTGCCGGCCGACGGGCGGGCCGACTAGAGTCCTGTCCGCCCGGGGACGTGGGGCCGCCAGCGGCGGCCGGCCCGCGGGCGACGCCAGGCGTGACCGACGACCCGGACAGACGCCCTGCCGCGATCCCATCACGACGACGATCCCCACGACCATGACCACGGTCACGGGGCGGACGGCCACCGCCATGGACTGACCGACCCGTCGATCACGCGATCGCGGGAGGGCGTGCGCGCCGTGTTGATTTCCCTCGGCGTGCTCGCGGTCGCCGCCGTGGCGCAGACGGTGATCTTTCTCGCGTCCGGATCGGTCGCGCTTCTGGCCGACCTGATCCACAACTATGGCGATGCGCTGACGGCGATCCCGCTGATGATCGCGTTTCTGATGCGCTCCGCGCGCGCCGAACGGGCGGCCGGCCTCTTCGTCGTCGCGGCCATCTTCGTCAGCGCCTGCGTGGCCGGGTACGAAGCCATCTCCCGCCTGATTCATCCCAGCTCCCCGACCCATCTGTGGGCGCTCGCCGCCGCCGGGGTGATCGGATACCTGGGCAACTTCGGGGCCGCGCGGGTGCGGACGCGCGCCGGTCACCACCTCGACAGTCCGGCCCTGATCGCGGACGGGAACCATGCCCGCGCCGACGCGTACGTGTCGTTGGCGGTGGTGGCATCGGCCTTTGTCGTCGCCGCCGGGTTGCCGATCGCCGACCCGTTGATCGGCCTCGGAATCACCGTCGTGATTCTCCGGATCACCTGGCAGTCGTGGGTCACGATCCGCGCCGGGGCGTCTCAGCCGTAAGGGCCGGGGTGCGTCGGCGAAGGCCGTCCGGGGCAGTAGAGTTGATGCGCCCGGACTCCGCGGACCGGCACGTTCGGGCCGAACCGGTGCACCACCATGCGAGGAGCACTGATGGCGGATCAAATTGCGGCCCGGCGTCGCGCGCGGGTCCGGACCGGGCCGGTGGCGGGAACGGATGTGCCCTGGACGCCGCTGCCTCGCCCCGTGGTCGGCCCTGGGCAGGCCATCACCCCCACCGTCGGACCCGCGCACCGCACGTACGTGGCGATGCCGCGGACGTAGGTCGCGGGATGCCGATGGAACGCACGGCGCCGTGACGACCGCCCCGCCTGCGCCGGTCGGCCGACCGGCGTCCGCAACGCGCCCCGGGACCCGTATGGCTCGGGATCTCGGCGCCGTGTGGCGGCCGTGGCTTCTGTCTCGGGCGATCGTCATCGCGGCGGGCGTCATCGGGTCCGTGTGGCTCGGCCCGGGTCACTACGGCCGGAACCCGGCCGTTCCCCGATGGTTGACGCTGCTCGGCTCGTGGGATGTCAACTGGTATCTGCGCATCGCCGCCCACGGGTACGAGCACGCGGGTCCGACGGTCGTCCAGCACTGGTCGGACTACGCGTTCTTCCCGCTATTGCCCTTGATCATGCGGATCGGGGTCGTCACCGCGACCAATCCGTTCGCGTGGGGGCTCGTGGCGAGCAATCTGGCGCTGCTCGTGGCGCTCGTGATGTTCGCGCGCCTCACCGAAATCCTCTGGAACGCGCGGATCGCGCGGGTCGCCACCTGGGCCCTGGCGTTCTCGCCGGCGGCGGTCGACGCGAGCCTGGCGTACACCGATGCACTGTTGCTGGCGTTCGCCGTCGGCGCCGCGCTGGCGTCGATTCGCGGGCGCTGGTGGGTGGCCGGGGCGTTGGGTGCGGCCGCCACCCTCACCCGCCCGCAGGGTGCGTTGATCCTCGTGCTCGTTGTCCTGATCGCGGCGGCCGAAACTGATCTGGCGCCGAGGCGGCGCCTTCGCCACGCCGGTCATCGGCGTCGTCCCGGCGGTGCTTGCCGGCCTTGGTCTGCTGGCGTGGATGCAGGCCGCACACGGCAGCTGGTCGCTGCCGCTGCGCGCGCAGCGTGCCTGGGGACGGACCTCGCCGGGACCGGACACCTTCCGGCTGCTGGGGACCGAGACCGGCAAGATCGTCCACTATCCGTTCTCGGGCGCCGTCGGCTCGCTGCACTTGCTCGCGTGGTCGGCGTCCGTGCGGGATCTCCTCGGCGGTGGCCGTCCTGGCTGCCCTGTTTGTCGCCCTTGTCCGGACGGACGTCGCGTGGCACCGCGCGTGGGTGTGGTTCGCGGGTCTGGCGCTGATCGTGCCGTTACTGAGCGGCAGCACCCAGAGTTCGGTCCGATTCAGTCTCGTCGCGTTTCCGCTGGTCTGGCCCGTGGCGATCTGGCTCGAGCGCCGATCGCCGGCAACGCGCAGGGTCGCGCTCGGCGCCGCGACACTCGTGATGGTCGGGCTGACCCTGCAGCTGCGCTACGCGCCGCCGTAGACGGTTGCCTGGGTCGGCGCATCTGGGCTACGGTCGCGTCGTGTCGCACACAGGTGCCGAGTCCTCCCGCAAGCGCCATGCGCGGGAATTGTTCGCCGATCTCCCGGCGGCGTACGACCGTGCCGGCGCGGCGCTGAGCTTCGGCCAGGATCCGAGGTGGCGGCGGGCCATGGTCGCCGCGCTCGAGCCCTCGCCCGGTGCCCGGGTGCTTGACGTCGCCGCCGGTACCGGGCTGGTGAGCGCGGCACTGCGATCGGCGTATGACTGCGACATCGTGGCGCTGGACCAGAGCCCGGAGATGCTCGCCCGCGCGACGGAGCGCTTTGTCGGCGATCCGCACGTCACGACCATGCTGGGGGAGGCCGAGCGCCTGCCCTTTCCCGACGGCGCGTTCGATGCGCTCACCTTCACCTACCTGCTCCGCTATGTCGACGACGTCCCGGCCACGTTGCGGGAACTGTTCCGGGTCGTGCGGCCCGGCGGTCGGGTGGCATCGCTCGAGTTCGGCGTGCCCACCAATCGGCTGTGGCGGTCCGGGTGGTGGACCGTCACCCGGACCGTGCTCCCGGGCGCGGGGCGCGTGATCTCACCCGAGTGGGGCGAGGTCGGGAGCTTTCTCGGCCCGAACATCGAGGAGTTCGCGCGGACATGGCCGCCGGAGCGTCTCGGCCGGGCGTGGATCGACGCCGGGATGGCCCGCGTCGTCGTGCGGCCGATGAGTCTCGGCGCCGGCGTCGTCATGTCCGGGACGCGGTCCGCTGTCCGCTGACGCGCGCCCGGCGTTCTACGCGCTGCGCCCGGGCGGCTGGCGCGACCTGGTGACGCTGCTGCATCCGCCCTACACGGCCTGGCATCTGTCGTACATCCTGCTGGGTGCCGCCGCCGCCCCGAGCGTCAGTCACGCACGGGTTCTCTGGACCGTGCTCGCGTTCTTCCTCGCCGTCGGTGTCGGGGCCCACGCGCTCGACGAACTGCACGATCGTCCGCTCGGGACCCGCCTGACCGATCGGACGCTCACCGTGCTTGCCGTCGGGGGGATCGGCGCGGCCGCGGTGATCGGACTGGTCGGCGCCGTCGTGGTGTCGTGGTGGATCGTCATCCTCGTGGCGGTGGGCGTCTGGCTCGCGGTTGCGTACAACCTCGAGCTCGCCGGCGGACGTTTCCATTCGGATCTGTGGTTTGCCCTTGCCTGGGGTGGATTCCCTGCACTGGTCGGGTATCTCGTCAATGCCGGATCCCTCGCCTGGGAGGGGGTTGCCGTGGCTGCGGGGTGCGTCGCGCTGAGCGCGGCCCAGCGGGCCCTGAGCACGCCCGTACGGCGCCTGCGCCGCCACACCGTGTCGCTGGAGGGAATCCAACGCCTCGACGACGGCACTCAGGAGGACCTTTCGATCGCGAGCACCGCGGCGGTATTCGACCGTGCCCTGCTGGCGCTGTCTGCGGGCCTCGTCTTGGTTGCGGTCGGGCTCATCGCCACACGGTGGTGAGCGCACCGGGCACCGGAAATCCTGCGAAGATCACGCACGCCGGGCGCGCGGCGGGTCAACGGCGCGACCGCTGGCCGGCGTTCAGACAAGGGGCTGTCGGGCCCGATGTCGCAATCGAGGGGGAATCTGGATGAACACGCTGCCATTGGGGTCGGGACGGATGGGACGACGGATTGCCGTTGTCGCCGCATCCGCGGTCGTGGTCGTGGCCGTGGCCGGCTGCGGATCGTCGGGGTCATCGACGACCGCCGCGACATCGGGAACCGCCACGGGCGGAACATCGACTACGTCATCGACGGCGACCTGGGCGACCGGGGTGTGCACGGCGGTCACGACCTGGAAGGGGTCGATCACCAGCGCCGCCAGTGCGATCGCGAGCAACCCGTCCAAGGACGGTCTGACGACCGCTGCAACCGATGCCAAGACGGCGACGCAGACTCTGGCGACGAACCTCAAGGGACTCGGCACGCCTGATACCCCGGCCGGTCAGCAGGCGCATACCGCCGTCGATCAGCTCTCGACCGATCTGAACACGGACGTGACCACCATCCAAACCGCGGTCTCCGGGGCGTCCGGCACCGCCGGCACGCTGAGTGCGCTCTCGGTCGTGGCCGGGAGCCTCGGCACGATGGGGACGCAGGTCAGCTCCACCATCACCCAGCTCAAGAGCCTCAGCGGCGACGCCAAGGGCGAGCTCAAGAACGCCTTCACCCAATCGAGCGCCTGCTCGTCGGTGACCGGCTAGCCCCGTCCCCGGGCGACGCGGCGCGGAGCGCCGCGTCGCCCGGGAGGTCGCTCAGTCGCGCCCTGCGGCCCGGTGCGGTGACCGGCGTCCGATCCACGTTGCGCGCAGCGTCGCGGGCCCGACGGGATTATCGGTGTACTCGTCGGTGACGGCAACCACGTCGAAGCCGGCATCCACGAGCGCCATACGCACCTCGGCGTCGGGCAAGAAGTACTGAAGGTGGTGTTCCCGAAACGACGTGTCGCCGCGCCGGTCGACGACGTCGATCCGCGCGTCGCACGTGCGTCCGCGCATGTCGACGGTGTTCGTGATCGTAAAGCGCCGCCCGCCGTCCTCGCCCGTAATGACGGGATGGTCGGCGGCGAAGGCCATCATGGCGTCGGTGTGGAGATCGAACACGCACCAGCCGCCGGGGCGGAGGCGGGACGACAGGGCCGCCAGCGTCGCGCGGAACGCGTCCGGCGTCAGATAATTCAGTCCGTCGAGGGTGGAGACCGCCGCGTCGACGACGCCCCCGGTCCCGAGATCGGGCAGGATCGCCCGGGTGAGCGAAACCGCTGGGCCCAGGCGACGGCGTGCCCGCTCCAGCATGGCCTTCGATGCGTCGACCCCGCTGACGCGGTACCCGAGGGCGATGAGCTCGGCGGACATGAGGCCCGTGCCGCAGCAGACGTCCAACACCGTGGCGACTCCGGGGACGTCCGTCCGACCACAGCCGGTCCAGGAAGGCGGCCCAGCGGTGATGGCACGGGTCAACGACGATCTCGTCGTACACGCCCGCGAGGTGCAGGTACGGGTCAGCCGCCGACGACGGGGCTGACCCGTACGCGACGTGGTCAGATCCCGAGGGCCTTGGCTTTGGCAGCCGCGAACTCATCGTCGGAGAGAATGCCCTGGCTGTGCAGCCGGGCGAGCTCCTCAAGCTTGGCGACCTGCGGATCCTCCGCCGGCGCGGCCGCAGCGGGTGCGGCTTCCTGCGGCGCGTTCTGCGCCGCGTACTTTTCCTGCTGCCGGTGCTGCACGCGTCCGGACACAGCAGTCGCGGTGCCCGCGACAACGGCGGTGCGGGTGGCCATGCGTAGAAGTCCCATACCAGCCTCTCTAGTTCGTGGGGGTGTCGGCCCGTACCAGCTCGGGCAGGGCCGCTTCGACGACGTCGGCGGGAATGCGGATCTGGTCGATGACCACTGCGTCCGCCGCCTGACACGCGGCAACGAACTTCGCCGCCCACGTGTTCTCAAATGCAACAAGCAGGGCCGACGAGTTCGGCTCGAGATCGTCGGCGACCTCCTCCGCGTCATCGGCACCGAGCGCGCCCGGCGCGTTGACGGAGACCTGCAGGAATGCCGGTCCGGTCTCCGGATCGAGGTCCGTGAGATCGATCGTCGTCGTCACGCCATCGGCGTCCTTCGAGACGAACACAAGGTCGAGGATGCGAATCGTCTCGCTCTCGACGAGCTCCAGCAGGGCCGGCGCAATGCGGCCGGTGAACTTGTTCCCAGGAAAGCCGATGATCACGACATCGACCGGTCCGAACGCCATATCCACTCCTTGCGGGTCGCGCTTGACGAAGCTGCCGTTGACGCCGTGCGATGCGCTGGTCGGCACGGGGGTCAATCGTACACCGTGCCCCGTGCGGAGCCGACCGTCCGGTTCGGACGGTCGCGCCCGGCACCCTGCTCTAGAAGTGCGCGGGACGGGTCCGGCGGCGGTCTCGCCGTGAGCGTCGCCACGTCGCCCAGAGCGCGGGCGCCCGGCGCGCGGCCGTCTGGGCCTCGTCGAGGAGTCGCTCCCGCCAGATCAACTGCTGGAGCGCGCGCCAGGTGCGGGCGCGCCGGACATCATCCGACAGGCGTTCATAGCGCACCAGTGCCCATCCCGGCGCGTCGCCCGCCGCCAGACGCTGCGCGACCTGCCCGGCCAATCGATCGAGCGTGCGTTCGACCTGGCGGCGGGCCGTGCGCCGCCGGGTGCGAACCCACAGCCCCAGCGCCACTGCGGCGGCGGATGCGACCACGACGACGGCAATGCCCATGGCGGCGATGAGGTCAACAAAGATCTGCACGACGCTGATTCCCTCGGGACGGTTGCTCCGTCAACCCTAGCGCCCGTACGCAACGTCGCCCGGAGGGGCGGGGATCGGCCCCCGGGCGAATGGCGTGGCGGGATCGGTAACGTTCCTGTTACGGTAACGGACAGGTTACGGATATGGAGACCGATGGCGAGGACCGACACGCAGCCCGGAGGGGATCCGTTCGAGGCCATGGGTGACGCCCAGCGCCGCGAGATCCTGCGGCTGCTCGGGGGCGGAGACAAGGCCGTGCACGAACTCGCGGCCGAGCTGCCCATCAGCCGCCCCGCCGTCTCCCGGCACCTGCGCGTGCTCAAGCGTGCGGGTCTCGTCGCCGAGCACGCCGACGGCACGCGGCGGATCTACCACCTCGAAGGTGCCGGGCTCACCGTGGTCCAGGACTACCTTGAGCGCGTCTGGGGAGAGGCGGCCACGCGCTTCCGGCTGTACGCGGAGAACTCGACCCCACGGAGGAGCGGTGACTGATCCGCTCCGGATCTCGTTCGAGGTGTCGTGCGCCCCCGACCACGCCTTTGTGATGTGGACCACCAGGATCGGTGCCTGGTGGCCTGCCGATCACACCGTGTCGGGTCAGCCGGCGCGGGTCGTGCTGGAGGCCGGCCCCGGGGGACGGATCTACGAGTGCACGCCCGAGGGCGTCGAGCACGACTGGGGCACGATCACCGATTGGGATCCGCCGCGCCGGCTCGGATACTCCTGGCACCTGATGCGTCCCCCGTCCGAGGCGACACACGTCGAGATCCGATTCGTGGCGCTGGATGTCGCCCGGACACGCGTGGATATCCTCCACGACGGCTGGGACCGGCTCGGTGCCCACGCCACCGATCTGCGATCACGCAACCGTCGCGGGTGGCAGACGCTGCTCCCGCATTTCATCGACGCCATCGACCACGGAGACCGCTGATGCCCGCCGGCACGAAGGACGACCCCTGGATCCTGAAGACCCCGCCCGGCAGGTCGGAGTACACCATGTACCGGGACACAGAGGCCGACCCGCCCGAGCTCGTGTGCCAGGTGGGATCGACGACCCTGCGGTACCTTGCCCGTGCCGTCGAGGACCTGCATGCGTGGCTGGTCGCGGACGGCGATTGGGTCCCGCTCGGGGCCAGCGACGAGCAGAAGGCCGCCCCTGCCGGCACCGTCGAGGCATTCGGGCGCGCGGGCGACAATCCGGTCGGCGGCTGGTACGGCATCCGCAAGGGGTATCGCGGGCGGTTCGGGATGTACCTGCCGCCGCTGCTGGAGGAGCTCGGCCTCGCCGAGGTCACCCACGATGCCCGCAACAACCGGATGCGCGCGCTGGCCTGACCGTGGCCGTGGCCCGTCGGGCCGCCGCCTACGCGCGCCCGTAGACGGGGATCATCGCTCCGGTGATCGCCCGCGACTCCGGCGCGCAGAGAAACGCGATGACCGCCCCGATGTCGGCCGGCGCCACCCAGCGGTCGACGTCGGCGTCCGGGTTCGCGGCGCGATTGCCGGGGGTATCGATCACGCTCGGCGCAATGCAGTTGACGCACACGTTGGATTGACGGACTTCGTCCGAGACGGCCGCGACGAGCGTGATGAGGGCCGCCTTGGAGGCCGCGTAGGCGCTTGCTCCCGCGAACGGCCGTACCGCCGCCCGGGAGGTGACGGCGACCGCCCTGCCGGCGCCCTGGGCAACCATGACCCCGAGTACGGCCCGCATGGCGAGCGCTGCCGACCGGAGGTTGAGGTCGACCTGATGGTCCCAGCCGTCCATTGCCATCTCGGCGACCGGGGCACCGTCCAGATATCCGCCGACCAGATGGACAAGGGCCCACACCCCGCCGGTCTGGCGGGCAACGAGGTCGGCGAGCCCGGTCTCCGACAGGACATCGACGCGCTCCAGGCGGCAGCGGTCACGTAGATCCTCGGGAAAATGGTCCACTTCCGCCGGCACGACCCAGGTCACCACCACGTCGTGGCCGGCGTCGACGAGCGCCCTCACCACCCCGACGCCGAGTCCGCCGGTACCGCCGGTCACGATCGTCGTTCCGTCGCCCGGGCCCATGTCCGTTGCCTCCATGTCGATCGGTGTGGGGTGCCTGCCGCCCACATCTTGGCGTGGATTGGCGTGCCTGCACACCCCGGTACGCAGTCGCCCGAGCCCCGACCCGGCCGGCCGGGGCCGGGCCGATCGTCAACGGAATCCCAACGTGGCGTTCATATCGCTCATAGCCGGTTCTCATGCCGGCGCCATAGCGGTCGTAGGCGTCACCGCATGAAGGGACAGCGAAGTGAATACACGTTCAAAAGCACGGGATCGGGAACTGGCAGCTCGACGGGCAACCCGCATCAAGCGGTCGCTGGTCGTTGGAGCCGTCGCCAGCTTTTGCGCCGTCGGCGCATTCGCCGCAAGCGCGTCGACCACGCACCATGCCGCCACGACCACTGCCGTTCGGACGGCGTCGGGCACGGCAGCGGCAGGATCGACCGGGTCGTCTGCGACGACCGTCCAACAATCGACGAGCGCAGCGGTGGTGAGTTCCGGTGGCTCCTAGGACCCCGGCAGCCGCCACACCACCCGTCGCCCACGCGATCGCTTGGGGGCCACGGTGAACGCCCATCTGGCATGGGACGTTGCCCGCGCGGGCGGCCTCGTCGGATTCGGCCTGCTGACCGTCTCGGTCTGTCTCGGCCTGGTCCTGTCGATGCGCCTGACGTCGTCGCGATGGCCGCGGTTCGTCACAAACGATCTACACCAGTACCTCGCGGGGCTGACGGCGTCGTTTCTCGGCATCCACATTGCCGGCATCCTGCTCGACCCTTACGCCCATATCAGCGTGCTGCAGTCGGTGGTCCCGTTCACGGCCGCGTGGCGGCCGGTGCCGTTGTCGCTCGGCATCATTGGCTTCGAGCTGCTCCTGGCCGTCTGGGCGAGCTCGCAGATGCGGGCGCGGATCGGGTACCGGTGGTGGCGCCGGATGCACTACGCCACGTTCGCCGTCTTCGTCGGGGCGCTCCTGCATGGGGTCTACTCGGGGACCGATACCCACCAGCCGTGGGTTGCCGCGATGTACGCGCTCGCGGCGGGCTCCGTCGGCGGTTTGCTCGCCTGGAGGATCTCGCTCAGTCGCGAGCGTCGGGCGTCGACGCCGGGCGCGACGCGCACCCGCCGGACAGGTCCGGATCCCGAGCGGCTGGTGCCGCGCACGGTGCAGATCCCAAGTGGGCGCATCTGACGGGCAGCGCGCCAGTCGGATCGGGACTTCCCGATCCGACTGGCTGCCGGATCGGCGGACGGCTGATCGGCCCCCGGGGTCAATCCCGGCAGCTGGTCTTCCCTTGGGGCGGGATGAGGTCGGTTGACGGGTTGAGCGACGCGCCTGCAGGATTCGCGGACGGGTCGACGTACGCCGGCGCCTGGGACGACGGCACGCATTTCACGCCCACCGACAGCGGCACGTAGGTACTGCTGCACCTGGTCAGGTCGACCTGACCGTCGGCGCCGATCGGGCAACGCACGCCCGACGCGATGGGCGCCCATCGATACCCGGCGGCGAGGCCTGCGGCGACGAGTGCGACGACGACGAGGATCTTGAGCCAGGGAGTGCGTTTCATGTGTCGCAGTCTTTCAGTGGCCCGTTCCGGGGCACCCCATGGATCTGGGCGCGTTGCTCCGGAATGAACGCTGTCAGCGGTGTTCCTTGCATCGGATCGCTTCCGACTGCGCTGAAGGCCGATCCGCGTGCTCGTCGCCTCGGTTTCGGCGACACCGTGTCCCACGCGGTACCGCACGGTGCTTGACTGAACACCATCCGTGGCGCCCCGTTCGTGGCACTTCCACCGGCGTACGAGGTTGGTGGCATCGATTTTGCGGACGGTGTCGATTTTGGCGCTCGCCGTTCGTAGACAGTTATGACGGGTCCGGTATGACGCCGGACCGCTTCGAGAGGAGACCCCCATGACGCAGTACCTGCTGTCGGTGCACTCGGTTGACGGCGAAGCACCGCCGACGGACGCCCAGATGCGCCAGATGTACGCGGATGTCGAGGTGTTCAACGCGAAGCTTCGGGAGACGGGCGCGTGGGTCTTCGCCGGCGGGCTGCACCCGCCCGACACCGCAACGGTTGTGCGGGTCAACGGCGGTGAGGTCCTTACGACCGACGGCCCGTTTGCCGAGACCAAGGAACATCTCGGGGGATTCTGGGTGATTGAGGCCACGGACCTCGACGCCGCACTGGCCCTTGCCGCCGAGGGCGCCGCGTCGTGCAAGGCACCGGTCGAGGTGCGGCCGTTCCAGGAGATGCCCGAGACGGAGTGACGACGTGGATCCTGCGGCACGCTCCGGCATCGAGCGGATCTTTCGCCAGGAGTTCGGCCAAGCGGTGGCGACGCTGGTCCGCCTCTTCGGGGATATCGATCTCGCCGAAGAGGCGGTCCAGGACGCGTTTGTGATCGCCGTGGAGCGGTGGCACGCCTCCGGCGTGCCACCGAATCCGGGCGGGTGGATCGTCACGACCGCCAGGAACCGGGCAATCGACCGCTTCCGGCGGGAGGCCTCGCGATATGAGCGTCACGTCGAGGCCTTCCGGATGCAGCAGGATGCCGGTGACCGGGAGGTCGGGGCCGTGGACGACGATCGCCTCAGTCTGATCTTTACCTGCTGTCACCCGGCACTCGCGACCGACGCCCAGGTCGCGCTGACGCTGCGGCTGTTGGGTGGGCTCGAGACAGGTGAGATCGCGCGAGCCTTCCTCGTCTCGCACGACGCCATGGCGCAGCGGCTGGTCCGTGCCAAGCGGAAGATTCGCGCGGCCCGGATCCCGTATCGCGTCCCCGCGGAGTCGGAACTTCCCGGACGCCTGCCTCAGGTGCTGGCCGTCGTCTACCTGATCTTCAACGAGGGCTACGTCGCGACGTCGGGTGACGGTCTGTTGCGAACGGATCTCAGCCGCGAGGCGATTCGCCTGGCGGGGGTGATGGCCACACTGATGCCGGACGAAGCGGAAGTGCAGGGACTGTTCGCGCTGCTGCTGCTCGTCGAGGCACGCCGCGCCGCCCGGACGGCGCCGGACGGGTCGCTGATCCTCCTCGCCGATCAGGACCGATCGCAGTGGGACCGGGCCCTGATCGCGCGCGGTCACGCGATCGTCGCGGCGTGCGTCCGGAGAAACCAACCGGGCCCGTACCAGCTCCAAGCCGCGATCAACGCGGTGCATGACGATGCGCCGGCGGCGGCCGATACGGATTGGCGCCAGATTCTGGCGCTCTACGACCAGCTCTATCTGGTCTCGCCGACACCGATCGTCGCTCTCAACCGTGCCGTCGCCGTGGCCGAGGTGTTCGGGGCCGAGGCTGCGCTTGCGGGAATCGCCGGCGTCGGGCTCGAGGACTACCACCTCCTACACGCCACCCGCGCCGAGATGCTGCGCCGCCTCGGCCGAGACCGTGAAGCGGCGGACGCATACGATCAGGCGCTTGCCAAGACGGTCAACGTGGCCGAACGCCGATTCCTTGCCGCGCGCCGAGACGCGCTGCGCATCCCGTAGGCGCGCGCGGCCCTCTCCGCGACCGGCGTCCCTGCTGCGCACCGCGCGCGTCGGTCGCGGTATCCGGACCGGTCCGTCGCGTACCGACTGCGCTGCGTGTCGCGTGACTGTCGGCCGCGATCTAGGCTGAACCGACCGAGTCGACCGCGCAGGGAGATCCGGGCATCACGCGGGCCCGCGCCGTGGTCGACGACGCCTCCGAGGGAGCGGACGCCGTGCAGATGACCATGAGCAAGCCCGACGCCTACGCATCGGATGTCCGTGCAGTGGTTCTCACTGCCGACAAGTTCGAAGACACCGAGTTGATCGTTCCGTACTTTCGGCTCCTCGATGCCGGTATGCGAGTCGACATCGCGGCGCCGACCCTGGATCGCATCGGCGGGGAGCATGGCTACAGCCTCGTGCCCGATCTGACCATCGCTGCCGTAGATCCCGACGCGTACGAGGTGCTGGTCATCCCGGGCGGGTTTCCGGACGGGGCGCCGGCGACCGTGCGCGACACCCCCGGGGCACAGGAAATCGCCAGGTCCTTCATGGCGAACGGCAAGCCGGTGGCGTCCATCTGCCACGGGCCGTGGCTCCTTGCGTCGGCGGGCGTGGTCGCCGGCCGACGGCTGACCTCGTACTGGGGCGACGGCGTTCCCGAGGATGTCATGGCCGCCGGGGGTCTGTGGGAAAATGCGGAGGTCGTTGTCGACGACAACCTCGTGACGTCCCGGTGGCCTCCCGACCTGCCGGTCTTTACCCGCGAGATGATGGCGATGGTTGCGGCCTGGTCGGCGCACCAGGGGTGATCCAGGGGCGAACCGTGACCCGAGCCGCCGCGGACAGATCACGGCGTCGACGCCACTGCCGGCCACTTCACGCACGCGGTCGTCGCGCCGCGACTTCACCAGAGCTGTGCGCTGCCTCCTGCGCGCCGGCGCGCCGGCAGTCGTTAGGAGATCCGACCTGTCGGCCGATGATGACTTTATGTCCCAGTCGGGCACCCGGCGCGGTCCGAACACGCCCCTAGCATCCGGACAGCCGCGCACCCCCACGCAAGGAGCACCGATGTCCCACCGGACAATGAGCCTCCGGCCCCGACGCGCCGTCGGTCTCGCCGCCGCGTCGCTCGCCGTTGCCGCCGTCATCGGGGCAGGCGCAGCCACGGCGACGGTCCGGCCGCCGCGCGTCGTCACGTGTGCCGGAGTTCCCGTCTACAAGCCGTCCCGCAACGTGGTGACCTGCGGCGGCCGCGGTTTTGCCGAGTGGACCGGCGTGAAATGGACGACGTGGGCGCATACGGCGGTCGGTCACGGCGAGTTCGGGATCAAGTACTGCACCACGAAGTGCGCGCATGCCCCCTTGCACCTGTACCCCGCCGTCGTGCACCTGGTCCGCTACATGCACGGCACCGGCGGGATGGTCTACTGCGGAGCAGTGATCACCTACGTTGCCGGCAAGCACACGCACACATATCTGGCGAGTCTGCCGACCTGATCGTTGCCCGGGCGGCACCCGCCATCGCGGACCGCCGTGCGCCAGGGTGCCACGGAGCCGGTGTCGGTGCAAACGCCGCTCGGGGACCGACCACGCGACGCGGTGTGGATTGAGCACCGTTGGCTGTCCGGTCTAGCATGGCCTATGCCCTCCACCTGGCCGTCACTTCCCAACTACGCGAGCTGGCAGGCCACCTGCGACACCCTGCACGCGCACACTCAGGTGCTCGGCAAGCTGGCGGTCGCGCTGGCGCCGCCGGAGCCCCAGCTCCAGCACGCTGCGCTGCGACTGACCGCGCGGGGTTGGGAGACCGCCCCACTGCCTGCCCCCGACGGCTCGGGCGCGATCGTCGCCGCGCTCGATCTGCGTCATCATGAGGCGGTCATCGAACATAGCGACGGGCGGGTGCGTCGGATCGCGCTCACTCCGGATCGCGCCGTCGGCGACGTGACGCAGGCGGTGGTGGAGGCAGCAGGGGAGCTCGGGGGTGGTGCGGTCGCCATCAATCCGACCCCGCAGGAGGTGCCCTGGACCGTCCCGCTCGACGCCGACGCCGAGCACGCGACCTACGACCCCGGGCAGGTGTCCGCATACTTCGCGGCAGCTACGCACGCCGCCCTGGTCCTCGCCCGGTTCCGTGCGCCGTACCGTGGTCGGGCGACACCGGTCAACGCCTGGTGGGGCTCGTTCGATCTGGCCATTAGCCTGTTCTCCGGTGCTCCGGCCGCGCCGCCGTCGGACGACTTCATCATGCGCAACGCGATGACCGCCGAGGAGGTCGCGATCGGGTGGTGGCCGGGGGACGGGCGCTACGGCGAGCCGGCCTTCTACGCGTATGCGTATCCCGCTCCGACCGGTGACGCACCGCCCGCTGCGCCGCCTGCGCCCGCCCGCTGGGATGCCGGGCTAGGTGAGTACGTGCTCGACTGGAAGGACGCCTGCGCCTCGGGCGATCCGGAACGCGCGGTCATGGAATTTGCGCGTTCGGTCTTTCGTCATGCGTGCGCGGCGTGCGGATGGGATCCGGAGCTCGCGCGCAGTGCCGAAGGGTTGCCGCCACCGATCGCCTGATCCGGCGCGCGGCGGCGCCTCAGCCGTCGCGATCGGCAAGCCCGAATACGAGCTCGTCGGCGTAGCACCAATACCAATCCTCGCCCGGTTCGAGGGAGCGAATGATGGGGTGACCTGTGGCGCGGTAGTGGGCGGTCGCATGGCGATTCGGGCTGTTGTCGCAGCAACCGACTTGCCCGCATTCGGTGCACCGGCGCAGATGGACCCACTGGGAACCCATCGCGATGCACGCCGGACATCCTTCGACGCCGGCGCCGTCCTCCTGATGGTGGACCGTGTCGAGGTGCGTACAGATGTCAGCCACCGATCGTCTCCTGACGTAGAGGACTCCGCACCGAGGAGCGGGTCATCCGATCTTGACCGGTCGGGCTCGGACACGTCAACGATCACCGGCGGCGTCGCGCCAGACACGTCAACGACCCGGCGCAAGCCGGGCCTTTGCGAACGCGCCAGACAGGATTCGAACCTGTGACCTTCGGTTTCGTAGACCGACGCTCTATCCGACTGAGCTACTGGCGCGAGCGGCCCCCGAGGGGGCCGGAGGCGGAGGATACCAGGGACGGCTCGGTGCCACCGCACCGTCCCCGGGGCGGGAACCGCGCCATGGGGCGATGCAACGGAGAGGGCGGGATTCGAACCCGCGATCGAGGTTGACCCCCGATAACCGCTTAGCAGGCGGCTGCCTTCAGCCTCTCGGCCACCTCTCCAACGAACGCGGGTAATCGTAGCGACCTGCGCGGTCCATGGTCAGGGTGCTGCCGGCGCCGACCTGCCGGTGGCGACGGAGGCTGCCCGCAGCCGGGCCGCCAGCATGGGAATCGAGGGCATCCGGCGTGAGCTGCCATGTCCAGTTGCCGGCGTCGGTACCCGGGGTGTTCATGCGTGCGTCGGCGCCGAGCCCGAGTAGATCCTGGGCCGGGATGATTGCCGTGTGCGCGGCGGAGGCGAGCGCGAGCCGGACCAGGCGCCAATACGGTTCGCGGTCGTCGATCCCGCGGATCGCCATCGCGCGGTCGGCATCGGCGCGCTCGGCGGAGGTCGCGGCCTCGTCCCACCATTGGGCGATGGTCGGCGTGTCGTGGGTGCCCGTGTAGGCGACGGCGTTGACGGGGTGGTTACCCGGGGCGTACGGATTGCCGGGCCCGCGCGCGAAGGCCCAGATCAGCACGACCATCCCCGGGTACCCGAGCTGCTCGCGAAGGCGCACTACGGCCGGGGTGATCCGCCCGAGATCCTCGGCGATCACCGGCAGCGGTCCGAGCTCGTCGGCCAGCGCGTCAAACAACGCACGGCCGGGACCTCGGCGCCATCGGCCGGCCCGAGCGCTCGACGCCGTCACGGGGATCTCCCAGCCAGAGACGAACCCGCGGAAGTGGTCGATCCGCACGACGTCGAACAGATCGGCCATGCGTCGCATGCGGGCGATCCACCAGCGGTAGCGGCTTTCGCGGTGTGCGGGCCAGTCGTAGACGGGGTTCCCCCACCACTGCCCGTCGCGGCTCAACTTGTCGGGAGGAACGCCGGCAACCACACCGGAGCGGAAGAGCTCCGGGTGCTGCCGATGATCCGCGCTACCGGGCGCGACGTAGATCGGCAGGTCGCCGATGATCCGAATCCCGCGGACGGCGGCATAGGTGCGCAGCGCGGTCCACTCCCGTGCGAACCGCACCTGGTCGGCGATCGCACCGGGACCGGCGAAGTCCTCCCAGCCTGCCGCCCATTCGGCCTGCTGGGCCCGGAAGCGGTGGATCTCGCGGACCGCGACCGCCGCGTCGGGATCCGCGAGCAGCCCCGGCCACCCGGCGAATGCCGACGGGCTCGAGTAGGGCGATCCGCTGGCATCCGGCGGGGTGAGCGGGAGCACTTGCCACCAGGATTGGCCGGCCGCCTGCAGCCAATCGACAAAGCGATACGCGGCCTCGCCCAGCCGCCCGCCGGGCAGGGAGGTGACATGGAGCAGGACGCCCGACGCGCGGGGAAAGCTCACGCGTCGGTGGCGGGCGTCCCCGGCACGAACACAAGCGCGCCAAGCGGCGGCACGCTCACGACCAGCGAATGCGGCCGGTCGTGGCTCGGCACGGGCACGGTCTCGAGCGCCCCGAGGTTGCCGTGGCCGCTCCCGCCGTAGATCGCGGCGTCGCTGTTGAAGCGCTCGTCCCAGCGGCCGGCGTAGTCGACCCCGAGCCGGTGCTGCGACCACGGCACGGGGGTGAAGTTGATGACCACCAGGGCCATTTCTCCGGCCGGTCCGCGGCGCAGATACGCGATCACGCTCTGTTCGGCGTTGTAGGCCTCGATCCACTCGAAGCCGCCGGGATCGCAGTCGCGGGTATGCAGCGCCGGCAGTTCCCGGTACAGGCGCGCAAGGTCGCCGACACAGCGCATCAGGCCGCCGTGCAGGGGGTCGTCGACAGATGCCAGTCGAGGCTCCGCTCGTGGTGCCACTCCCGCCACTGGCCGAATTCGTCGCCCATGAACAGCAGCTTCTTGCCGGGCAGCGTGAACTGGTACGAGTACAGCGCGCGCAGGTTGGCGGCCTTTTGCCACGTGTCGCCGGGCATCCCTTCGAGCAGCGAGCCCTTGCCGTGGACGACCTCGTCGTGGGAGAGCGGCAGGACGAAGTTCTCGTTGTAGGCGTAGATCGCCCGGAACGTCAGCTCGCCGTGGTGGTGGCGGCGGTAGATCGGATCGCGGTGCACGTACTCGAGGGTGTCGTGCATCCAGCCCATGTCCCACTTGTAGCCGAACCCGAGCCCGCCGAGGTACGTCGGCCGCGAGACCATCGGCCACGCCGTCGACTCCTCGGCGTAGGTCTGCACGCCCGGGTGGAGGCGGTAGACGTCCTCGTTGAACTCGCGCAGAAAGCTGATCGCCTCGAGGTTTTCCCGTCCGCCGAAGACGTTGGGGATCCATTCGCCGCCCTCACGGGAGTAGTCGCGGTAGAGCATCGAGGCCACCGCGTCGACCCGGAGTCCGTCGAGGTGGTAGCGCTCGAGCCAGAACAGGGCGCTCGAGAGCAGGAAGCTGCGGACCTCGTGGCGCCCGAAGTTGAAGATCAGCGAGCCCCAGTCGCGGATGCTCGCCCTCGCGCGGGTCGGCGTGCTCGTACAGGTGGGTCCCGTCGAAGTACCCCAACCCGTGCTCGTCGGCCGGGAAGTGCGCCGGCACCCAGTCGAGGATGACCGCAATGCCGGCCTGGTGGAGGGTGTCGACGAGCGCCATGAAGTCCTGCGGGCTGCCGTAGCGGGCGGTCGGGGCGAAGTATCCGGTGGCCTGATAGCCCCAGGAGCCGTAGAACGGGTGCTCGGTGACCGGCAACAGCTCGACGTGCGTGAACCCCATGCGCGTGACGTGCTCGACGAGCAGGGGGGCGATCTCGCGGTAGCTGAGCGGCCGATCGTCATCGCCGGGGACCCGCCGCCAGGATCCGAGATGCAGCTCGTAGATCGAAATCGGCGCGTCGAGGGCACTGGCCTCGCGCCGCCGCGCCATCCAGTCGTCATCGCCCCAGCTGTAGTCGAGATCCCAGACGACCGACGCGGTCCGAGGGGGCAACTCCGCGCGGACGGCGACCGGGTCGGCCTTGTCGACGCGATAGCCGCCGTGGTGGGACGCGATGTGGAACTTGTAGGCGTCGCCGGTCGACACTCCCGGCACGATGCCCTCCCACACCCCGGACGGCCCGCGGACCGCCAGCGGCGCCGCACCCGGGGTCCAGCCGTTGCTGTCGGCGAGCACGCTGACCTCGCGGGCGTTCGGCGCCCAGACGGCGAAGCGGGTCCCGGCACCGCCCGGCAGCGGATGTGCGCCGAGCATGTCGGCGACCCGGAGGTGGCGCCCCTCGGCGAACAGGTAGAGGTCCGCGTCGGAGATCGCCGTGCGGGCAGCGGCCGCGGCAAGCTGATCCTGCCTGCGCGCCTTGGCGCTCATTGGGGTCCGAGCAGGTCGAGAATGCCGCGGAGCGGAATGCCCGCCCATTCGGGGCGGCTGCCCATCTCGTACCCGAGTTCGTAAATCGCCTTTTCGAGCATGAAGATCTCCGTCAGCACCGCGGTGTCGGAGGGGTTCGCGGGCAATTGTGACGCATCGCCCGCCGTCGCCAGGTAGCTGCGGACGAACCCCGCGGCAACCCACGAATACCACGCCTGGCCCCATGCCTCGAGGCGTTCGCGGGCCTCGCCCGTGCCCTCGGCGAGCCCGCGCTCGATCGCATCCTGGATCGCGATGTGGCGGGCATAGTCGAACGAGCGCAGCATGCCGGCGACATCGCGCAGCGGCGAGCGCTTGATCCGGCGGTCGGCCAGCGAGCGCGCCGGCTCGCCTTCGAAGTCGATGATCACGAAGTCGGCACCGGCGTGGAGAATCTGGCCGAGGTGCAGATCGCCGTGGTAGCGGGTACGCACACCGGGGAGTGCGATCGCGGTCACCGCGCGCAGACGCGCGGTGACCTCGCTCTGGCGGTCGAGCACCTCCTCGGCGCGGATCTGGTCGTCGTCGTCGAGCGCCGCGAGCTGTCGGCGCAGGAGCGCCAGGGTGCGTCGTTCGAGATTCCGCATCGACTGATAGCTGGAGCGCGAGTAGAGCGTCGTCGCGGGCTCGGGCGCAAACGCGGGGTTGGTCGTGGCGCGCCCGAGGGCAAGGTGCAGCTCGGCGACGCGCTGGCCGAGCAACTCCGCCGAGCGCAGCGACTCGCCCCCGATGTCCTGGGCGATCTCGGGAAACTTGCGTCCGGCCAGCTGAAACGGCGAGGCGTGCGGATCCCAGCCGGCGTCCTCGGGCCCGGTGTCGGTCGCCAGGGCGCGTTCGTACAGGCGTGCGAGCTCGTCGCGCGTGTACGACCAGGCGTCGCCTTCGTTCGGCACGACCTCATGAAGGATCGCCAGCGTTCGGGACTCGCCCCGGGCCGGCGCGTACTCCAGCGCGCCGAGGACGGTGGGGGCGTGCGTGAATCCGTTGGCGTTCAGGTACAGCCCGAGCTCAAGATCGGGATTGACGCCCTCCTCGGCGCGACGGAAGACCTTGAGGATGATCTGGTGGCCGAACACGACCGACGTGTTGGTCTGTTCGGCACGGAACAGATCGGGTTCGAGCGGGCCGTCTGCGGCGCGGATCACCTCGCGCAAGGCAGGCGTCGGACGGCTCGCCAGCGGGCCGTTGCGGTGGGCCGAGCGCCGCCGCTGGGCGGTGTCCAAGAGCAGTTCGCAGAAGCCGCGGTCGTGGAGCCCGTCGACCACCAGCCCGTGGCGGCTTGCGGCCTCGAGGCGGGCGATCACCGCGCCCGGGGCATCCTGTGCGATGCGCTCCGCCGTTTCGTGTTCCACGAACGCGAGCGGCACGACGTAGGTCTCCGGCTCGCCCTCGAGATAGGTCACCCGCGTGAGCACGAACGCCGCCAGGTCGGTGCCCGCGGGGCCGCACCGGCAGGACCTCGGACACCTGGACGCGGGAGATGCTGCGGGCCTTGCCCGCGAACCAACGCTGCGCGGGCAGGAAGGCCGCCAGCGCCGCCTCGAGGCGCGGGCGCGCCTTGCGGTCGAGCAGCCCGTCCGGCCGGTCGGAGATACGAATCACCGGCGCCTCGAGGCGCTCGGTGGTGGGCTCGTGGGGGCCGTGCTCCTCGAGACGCAGCCAGTAGAAGTCGTGCGGACCGAGCGTCAGCAGGTACGGCAGCTCGCCGACGTGCGGGAAGGTCGTCTGCCCGAAGAGCTCGCGCGGCACGAGACCCCGCCAGCGCGAGAGGTCCAGCTCGACGTGTTGGGCGAACCGGGACAGGTTGGCGACCACGAGGATCTGCTCATCGTCGTCGGAGCGGACGAACGCCAGCACGCGGTGGTTGTCGGGTGACAGGAACTCGATCGCACCGCGCCCGAAGACCCGGTGGCGTCGGCGCAGCGCAATCGTGCGTCGCATCCACCACAGCAGCGACTCGGGGTTGGCCAGCTGGGTCTCGACGTTGACCGTCTCGAAGTGGAATTCGGGATCGATGATCGACCGGCAACGGGAGCTGCTGGGGGTTGACCGACGAGAAGCCGGCGTTGCGGTCCGGCGACCACTGCATCGGCGTGCGGACGCCGTCGCGGTCGCCGAGGTAGACGTTGTCGCCCATCCCGATCTCGTCGCCGTAGTAGATGACCGGCGTCCCGGGCAGCGAGAACAGCAGGCCATTGAGCAGCTGGATCTTGGCCCGGTTGTTGCCCAGCAGCGGCGCCAGCCGCCGCCGGATCCCGAGGTTGATGCGCGCGCGGCGGTCATCGGCATAGACGCGGTACATGAAATCGCGCTCTTCGTCGGTGACCATCTCGAGGGTGAGCTCGTCGTGGTTGCGCAGGAACAGCGCCCACTGGCTGGTTTCGGGGATTTCCGGCGTCTGCTGGAGGATGTCGACGACCGGGAAGCGGTCCTCCATCTGCAAGCGACATGAACAGGCGCGGCATGACGGGGAAGTGGAACGCCATGTGGCATTCGTCGCCGTCGCCGAAGTACGCGGCGGCGTCCTCGGGCCACTGGTTGGCCTCGGCGAGGAGCATGCGCGCCGGAAAGCGCGCGTCGACATGCGACGCGCAGCGTCCGCAGGAACCCGTGGGTCTCGGGCAGGTTCTCGCACATCGTGCCCTCGCGCTCGTACAGGTAGGGCACGGCGTCAAGGCGCATGCCGTCGACGCCCTGCTCGAGCCAGAAGTCCAGCGCACGGATCATCGCCCGCTGGACGTCCGGGATTGTCGAAGTTCAGGTCGGGCTGGTGCGAGTAGAAGCGGTGCCAGTAGTAGGCCCCGGCGACCGGATCCCACGTCCAGTTCGAGGTCTCGAAGTCCTGGAAGATGATGCGCGCGTCGGGGTAGCGGTCGGCGGTGTCGCTCCAGACGTAGTACCGGCCCCAGCGGACTGTCGGGACCGGCCTCGCGGGCGCGCTGGAACCACGGGTGCTGGTCGCGAGGTGTGATTGAGCACGAGCTCGGTGATGACCCGCAGGTCGCGCCGGTGCGCTTCGCGCAGCAGCATGCGGAAGTCGCGCATCGATCCGTAGGAGGGGTTGATGCTGCCGAAATCGGCGATGTCGTAGCCGTCGTCGCGCAGCGGCGACGGGTAGAACGGCAGCAGCCAGAGCGCGGAGACGCCGAGCTCGTGGAGGTAGTCGAGCTTGTCGACCAGCCCGCGGAAGTCGCCGATGCCGTCGCCGTTGGCGTCGTAGAACGAGCGCACGTGCAGCTGGTAGATGACCGCGTCGCGGTACCAGTAGGGGTCCAGCTCAGGCTGCGAGAAGACGGGATTCATGTGAAGTAGTGGAAGTCGTGTTCGGTCCGCGACGTGCCGGCGGATGACGAAGATGTGGGCCGGGAGCACCTGCGGGTCCAGCTGGATGAAGTTCCGCGCCCCGTGCCATGCCACCTGCGTGGCACCGAGCAGGTCGTCGACCTGGAACGACTCGTCGCCGAGGCCCAGGTCATGCAGGCGCAGATCGGTCCACCCGGACTGCGTGATAGCGCGCGTCCAGGTTGACGACGCACAGGACGCGGTCCGTGTGGCCCGGATCGGTCTTCGAGTAGCAGACCAGCTGCGGGTTGTCGGTCGGGTGAAACACCAGCCCCTCGTTGTATTGCAGCGCGGGGTTGCGCGCGTCGGATCGCGTTCACGCGCCCGATCAGATCGGCGCAGGCTCCAGGCGTTGTCGTAGTCCCATGCGCGGATCTCGTACTTTTCCGAGTTGAGGTACTCCTCGCTGCCTGGGGCGACCGGCGTGTGCTCGCCCAGCTCGAACGGCGGTCCGTAGATGCCGTAGTTGGCGCGAGAGGGTCGCCGCGAGCACCAGGCGCGCGATGAACGCGGGGCGCCCGCCGGTCTGCAGGTAGGCGGTCAGGATGTCCGGGGTGTTGGGCCAGAAGTTCGGCCGGAAGATACTCGCGCATGCCCGATCGCGTCAGCTCGGTCAGGTACCCGACGATCTCGTCGTGGGTGTTGCGCCAGGCGAAGTAGGTGTAGGACTGGGTGAACCCGAGCTTTGCCAGCCGGCGCATCACCTTGGGCCGCGTGAACGCTTCGGCCAGGAAGATCGACCTCGGGATGATCGGCTGGACGCGGTCGATCAGCCACTCCCAGAAGGCAAACGGCTTGGTGTGGGGGTTGTCGACGCGGAAGATGCGGACCCCCCGCGTCGATCCAGAGATCGACGACCTCGGCAGATCGCGGCCCAGAGCGCGGGCCAGTCATCGGTCGTCGAAGTCGATCGGGTAGATGTCCTGGTAGTTCTTGGGCGGGTTCTCGGCGTACTGGATCGAGCCGTCGGGGCGGGCACGGAACCATTCGGGATGCTCGGTCACCCACGGGTGATCGGGTGCACACTGCAGCGCCAGGTCCAGCGCGATCTCGATGTCCGTCGCCGCGGCGGCCGCGACCAGGGCCTGGAAGTCCTCGAGGGTCCCGAGCTCGGTATGGATCGCCTCGTGGCCGCCGTCGGCGCCGCCGATCGCCCACGGGCTGCCGACATCGCCGAGACCGGAGGTCGTCGCATTGTTGCGGCCCTTGCGCGCGACGTGCCGATCGGATGGATCGGCGGCAGGTAGAGCACGTCGAACCCCATCGCGGCGATGTCATCGAGGCGCGCGACGACGTCGGCGAAGGTTCCGTGCCGGCGTCCGGTGCCGGCGGCTGAGCGCGGGAACAGCTCGTACCAGCTGGAGAACCGGGCCCGTTCGCGCTCGACCCGGCACCGGTACGGGGCCGTCCACACGGTTTCGTGACTCCGGTCGGCGTGTCCGCGGCAGATCCGCCCGATCCGCTCGTCGGCGGCCCGTGCGACGCGGGCGGCGATCGGAACCGCGGTGTCCTCGAGATCGCGGGCCCATGCCCGCAGGCTCGTGGCCTGAGGCTTTGCGGCCCGTGCGGCGGCGGCACGTGCGAGTTCGGCGCCGATGCGGATGTCGACGTCGACGTCGTTGCCGGCCTCGGCGTTGCGTTGCAGGCCGCGGAGCCACGTGCCGAAGTCATCGACCCAGGCCGACACCGAATACTCGTAGACGCCCATCCGGGTGACCGTGAACTCGCCTGCCCAGCGGTCGTCGCCGACATCGGTCCATGGGGGACAGCGTCCAGCTCCGTCTCGTCGACGTGTCGGGTCTGCAGCTCGACGGCGAGCAGGTCGTGGCCCTCGGCGAACGCGTCGATGCTGACGCCGACCCGGTCGCCGACGGTCCGGCAAATCGCGAAGCGCCCGCCATCGACGGCCGGGCTGAGATCCTCGAGCATCACCCGCGCGCGGGCGGTGCGGTCGTCCGGTAGTTCGGGGCGCGTGTCCATGCGGGCTCGAAGGTGGGGGCGGTTGCCGGTGCGGGCGACGGCGAACGCGAACTCCGCCGCCGAGCGAACTCTGCCAGTCCGCGGCGGCGACCGCGGACCGAATGCGGAGATTCGGGCATCGAATCGTCGTGTGCAGATCGCCACGAGGACTGCCCGAGGCGGATCCCACGCCGCGCCGGCGCGGATCGGGCAGAGTACCCGGGATGCCGAATTCCTCGACCTTGCGGCGCATGCCGTCATCGCGACCGTGATCGTCCGGCCCGGTGAGCCGTTTCCGCTCGGGGCGACCTGGGACGGATCCGGCACGAATTTCTCGGTGTTCTCGGAGCATGCCGACGCCGTCGACCTCTGTCTGTTCGACGCGGCCGGACATGAGACCAATGTCCCCCTGACCCACCAGACCGCGTTCCACTGGCACGGCTACCTGCCCGGGGTCGCCCGGGTCAGCGGTACGGATTTCGGGTCCACGGACGCTACGCGCCCGACGACGGGCACCGGTTCAACCCGCACAAGCTGCTGCATCGACCCGTACGCGAAGGCCATCGACGGCGACCTCGATTGGCACGCGGGCAACGTGCTGCCGTACGTGGTGTCGGGCACGCCCGACGACGATTTTGAGATCGACACCGTCAACGACGCGGCCGCCGTTCCCAAGTCGGTCGTCGTCGACCCGGGGTTCGACTGGGAAGGCGATGAGCTGCTGCGGACCCCGTGGGCGGACACGTTGATCTACGAGCTGCACGTCAAGGGTTTCACCAAGCAGTTCCCCGGATTGCCCGAGCACCTGCGCGGCACCTACGCGGGCCTGGCATCGGACGAGGCGATCGGCTACCTGACCGAGCTCGGCGTGACGGCCGTCGAGCTCCTGCCGATTCACCATTTCGTTCACGAGCAGCACCTCGCCGCCGCGGGTCGCGTCAACTACTGGGGCTACAGCTCGATCGGGTTCTTCGCGCCCCATGCGGGCTACAGCGCGAGCGGCGTCTACGGCGAACAGGTGCGCGAGTTCAAGGGCATGGTCAAGGCGCTCCATCGCGCGGGCATCGAGGTCATCCTCGACGTCGTCTACAACCACACCGCCGAGGGCAACCACTTGGGCCCGATGCTCTCGTTCCGCGGGATCGACAACCGGTCGTACTACCGGCTGTTGCCGGACGACCCGCGGATCTACATGGACTTCACCGGCACGGGCAACAGCCTCAACCCCGTCCACCCGAGCGTGCTGCGCCTGATCATGGACTCGCTGCGGTTTTGGGTGACGCATTGCCACGTCGACGGGTTCCGGTTCGATCTCGCGTCCGCGTTGGCACGTGAGTTCTACGACGTCGACCGGCTGTCGTCATTCTTCGACGTGATCCACCAGGACCCCGTGCTGTCGCAGGTCAAGCTCATCGCCGAGCCGTGGGACGTCGGCCCCGGCGGTTACCAGGTCGGGAACTTCCCGATCCTCTGGAGCGAGTGGAACGGGAAGTACCGCGATGAGGTCCGCGACTTCTGGCGCGGCCAGGGCCACGTCGGTGACTTCGCCCAACGCCTGGCGGGATCGAGCGACCTCTACAAGGACGACGGCCGCCGCCCCTTTGCGTCGATCAACTTCGTCACTGCCCACGACGGGTTCACGCTCAACGACCTCGTCAGTTACAACGAGAAGCACAACGAGGCCAACGGCGAGGACAACCGCGACGGGACCGACGACAACCGCAGCTGGAACTGCGGGGTCGAGGGGCCGACCGACGACCCGGAGGTCCGGGCGCTGCGTGCCCGTCAGCGCCGGAACTTCCTGGCGACCCTGCTGTTGTCGATCGGGACGCCGATGATCACCGCCGGCGACGAGTTCGGGCGGACCCAACAGGGCAACAACAACGCCTACTGCCAGGACAACGAGATCTCGTGGGTCGATTGGGAGCTCACGGGCGAACAGCGGGAGCTGCTCGCATTCACCCGGCGCGTGATCGCGCTGCGCAGGGGCCATCGCGCGTTCCGCCGCCGCGCGTTTTTGACCGGGCGTCCACGCACCGCGGGCGGCCTGCCCGACGTGTGGTGGTTCCGCCCCGACGGCGAACAGATGACCGGCGACGATTGGGGCGACTCCGGTGCCCTCAGCCTGGGGATGTTCCTCAACGCGGAGGAGCCCGAGCTCCCCGACCCCGACGGGCCCGACGCGGATCACGCCGCCTTCATCGTCGTGATGAACGCCTCGGATCGCATCGTCGACCATGTCCTGCCGCCGACGGAGTTCGGCATCGACTGGATCGTCGAGCTGACCTCGGACGGGCGGGCGGGGCAGCCGGTCGGGGCGACGGTGCGCCACGGGGCGCCCGCCCGGGTGGCACCTCGCGCGCTGGTCGTCCTGCGGCGCCTGAGCATCACCTAGCAGCCGACCGCCGCCGGTCACGCTTGGGGCGGTAGCCCCTGCCGACCGTCGCATTGCAAGACCCGTCGCCGCCGTTGCCCGCCAGTCGGGGGGCACGACGGATATCGTTGACGCCCACTGCCGCGGAGGGGTGGCCGAGAGGTCGAAGGCAACGGTCTTGAAAACCGTCGAACGCTCACACGTTCCGTGGGTTCGAATCCCACCCCCTCCGTACTTACCATGCGGCTTTCCGCACTACAGCGGCGATATCGGGCCAGACCGCCGATATCGCCGTCGCGCGCTAGACGCCGCTGAAAACCGCCTGACGGGGCGGCTGACTGATACGCAACTGATACCCCGGGGGATGTGATGCTGCACGGGGCCCAGTCCCCGTTCGCCCAGCCCCGTGCAGCGCGGGACGGTCATCCCCATGGCCGTCCAACCCGATGATCGGCGGTTGGCTGGTGTAAATAAACACTTACGGAGACTAAGAATGACCGGGCGGCGCTTGTCGGCCGGTTTTCGGCGCCGCTACCGCCGCTTCTCTTTGTAAGGTGTCGCCCCGAGCGGGTCAGTCCCGCGGGCGGTGCGACCGACGCCCTTGGCCATGATCGGCAGGGCCCGCATGACGTCGCGGTGCCGGTAGCGATCCTGTGCGGCGGCGCCTTCGAACCGCTCCAACGGTGTCGCTTCGGCGAGAGCGCGCTTCATGATGCGCCGCCGCTCGGCCTCGAGGTGGGCGCTCTCGATGGCGCGAATCAGGCGCAGGTTCTCGTCCGTGTGGCTCCTCACTGACGGCGGAGCCAATGCGGTGGCGGCCTAGAGATGGTCCGCCACCGCTCGGCGTCGTCCCGACGACGATATCCGAAGATTACCAATCAGATAGGACACGAATGAGTAGCGTAACAATGGGTTGATAGTGCCTTCATATGTCTGGTGGTCTCAGCAGCCAACCCCCCGGCAACGCAAGTGAGGGTGGGCGACTCCTGAGTGCTTGTTCTGCCGCGCGGCGTTTGGGCGCGTCGGAGTCGGCACTCTGCCGTCGCGGCACCTCGGGCGGTTTGACGTTAGGCCGGTTCGCGCGCCTCACGCCAAGTTGCTGACACAGATCCAGTTGCCGGCTGGGTCCCGGAACCAAGCTGCCTCGCCCATGTCGGGGATTGCCATGATGCCGTCGTCGTCGGTGCCATCGATCTGCTCGATCTGGATTCCGTCGGCGCCAAGTTCGCGTACGGCTGACTTCACGTCATCAACCTCAATGCCGAGGACGGTCGAATCCCAGGGCCTGTGGTCGGACTTCTGGTAGATGAGTACGCGACTCCCGGCGCCGCTCTTTAGGACAATCGCGTAGTCGTCCTGCTTCTCCGGCGTGAATCCCAGCTTGTCGACGTAGAAGGACCGCGCGCGCTCCAGGTTGTCGACGCTGAAGTTGGCATGTGTCAGATGCTGTCCCAACACGATAGTTCCCTTCCGGAATGGTGACAGGAGACGGCGCGTGAAGGCTCGGCTCGTGCGGGACGCACCAACTGCACGTGGTTTACGCGACTCGCACCGATCGCCCTCGTGCTGTTGGCGCACAAGGGCCACCGGAACCTCCATCGCGTGATCCGAACATATGGCGCCGACCCTAGGCCGAGCATCTTCACAGCCAGGGATTCAGCCCTGAAAAGCGTGCTACCAGCGGAGACTATGGGCCTACCCGGCGTGGCCATCGGCAACAGGGGGGTAGCGCCAGCCATCAGCCCGCTCCCAACACCCCGCCGGTCTGATCGGGACGGAAAATCGACGGGCCCCGGGGGTAAGGCCAATTCCTGGTTGCGCAGAGGCCGTGACTGAGTTGAGAGCGACGTATTCTGGGTCGCGCCGCTTGTGCGAGAGCTTTGCCGTCAACGAACTCAAGTGCTGGCTTCGCCCGGTCGATGACCTAACTGACGGGCTGCACCTCGCGCCCGCTCGGGCCGTTCTCCCGCATCGGACCCAGCCGTCCGATCGACCCGGAAATTCCGGAGCGATCGAAGGTGATGATGATGCGCAAACTCAACTGGCCACCATGGGACAAGGATCCTGCGGCCCCCTGGTACGACACGTCTACGGCCGACCGGCGGCGGCGGATGCGCCGCGGTGCGGCGGCCTTTGCGGGCGTTGCCGTCACCGCAGTCGCGGCATATGCGATCAGCAACTGGGTCGTTGGCCTCAACCCCGGCTCAAACGGCGTCTCGCAGTCAGGCACGGTCTCGAACCTCACCATCGCCGCGACCGCCAGCCCGCCCCCCAACGAGCAGGTCTACCCGGGCGGAACGAGCGACGCCATCATCTCCATCACGAACCCGAACGGGTTCCCGGTAACCGTGACCGGCTTCAATCTTCCCGCCAACTCAACCTACGCCGGCGGATATACCACCATCGGCCTGACGACTCCGCAAAGCGGCTGCACGACCAGCAACTCCGGCGTGTACTGGAGCTTTGCAACCGGCTCGAGCGGCAGCGCACATACCCTGACGACACCGGTCGTGGTCGCTCCCAACGGTTCGCTCGTGGTGGAGCTCGACGGAGACACCTCGATGGGGCTGAGTTCGCCCGTTGCCTGCGAAAACACGTACTTCTCGATGCCGTCGCTCACGGGTGTCGCTGCGACAGCAGGTGGCGGCACGCCGACCACGAGCCCGGTCCTCGATTCCTGGACAAGCTAGCCAACGGAGGAGCCCTAGACATCGAGGGATCCGTGCGTATCCGACACCCGGATTCCGCTGGGCCTCGCATTGGCGGCGGTATCAGCTCCTTCAAACACCGTCGCGGTTGCGAGCGCGTGGACGGTGGGCTCAGCGCCGGCAGCCATGCCACCGGCAGGAGTCAGGTCGCACCGACGGCGCCGACGGCTCCCACGGCGACGTGCGTCTCCACGTCGAGCCAGGCCGTCAAGGTCGCGTGGACGGCAGTCGCCCATGCAACGTCGTACACGATCTCCGACTCCACCAATGGATCTGGAGGGACGTACAACAACCTTGCAACGGGCGTGACGGCAAATCCGTACACCACATCAACCCTGTCGGCGGGGACCTATTACTTCAAGATCACGGCGCTGATCGGCAACAACTGGACAAGCCCAAGTCGGTGGCGACCTCCCCGGGCAGAGTCATCGCGACGACGACGCCCCAGTGCCAGTAGCGGCCTCCAGGAACGGTGACGAATATCCGCATGGCCGGCGGTCGAAAAGTACCGCCGGTCCAAGGGCGCGGGTACTTGCGAAAACGTTTACAACAACGCCATTACGCAGCCGACAGGCGTACTGTGGTCCTCGGTCGGGAGCGTCGGGCGTTGATCCTGTCATCGCCACGACGAGCAATGGGGCTTCCGATCCACTGCGCCGTGCGGCGAGAGTTGATGTGATCCGCCGCGCGGCGCACCCCCGATCTCAGTGCCGGCGCGCCCCCGCTCCGGGCGATCCCGGTTGACCGTGTGGAGCCCCGACACTAGCCTCACCGCGATCCGACCCATCGTCAGGTTGTGAATGGACATTGCTGTCGCCGCCCTATCGGGCCTGTTGATCGTGGCGGGCGCCGTCGGGCTGATCGTCGCGGGAATCTACTGGGGGATCCTCCGGCGCCAGGGGCCGGACCACCACCTGATCATGCGCCTGACTCTTTGGGTGCTGGTCATCGTCGCCCTGGGAGTCGTCGGGCTGCTCCTGGCGGAGTCGATGCCGGATTCGAGCAGTCTCCTGTAGCCGCCCCAGCGTGGTCACAGGTACCGCGCACAAGCCGACAGTCAGGGCTCAAATTGACGGCTGGCCGTCAGGCAACGGCACGGGACCGCTCGGCCAGCCCGTGCCACTCGATCCCACGGCCGTTCCATTCGTCGCTGTCCGACGTAGCTCGAGTTGTGCCGCCACCTGGTGCGCCAGGACGGCGAGCGCTCGACGCTGGTGAGCATCGAGTGATCGCGGTCTGATGTCCTTGACACACAGCATTCCGATCGAATGCCCGCCAGGAGTGACGAGCGGGGCGCCGGCATAGAACCGAACTCTCGCGCCCCCAACAACATTCGGGTTCCCGGCAAAACGGGGGTCGTCCACAGCGTCCTCGACGACGAACAGACCGGTTGTCGCGATCGCGTGCCCGCAAAACGACGTGCTCCGGGGTGCCTCTCGGAGATCCGAGCCGTGTGCCGCCTTGAAGTACTCCCGGTCGCGATCCACCAAGCTCACGAATGCCATCGGGGTCCCACAAATATCGGCGGCCAGCCTCGCGATCTCGTCAAATGCCGGGTCGGGGCCCGTGTCGAGCACGTCGTATGAGAGGAGGTCTGCGAGGCGCGCGGATTCGTCCACCGGGGACGGCGCGACGCCACCCGGCGCCCAGGCCCGCGTAAGGGGCGCCCGCCAGAAATCCGGCGTCATGCGTCGACGCGTTGTTCACCTCATTGCGTAGCGATTCGGACAGGGACTGCGCTGTCTGCGGCCGGCCGGTCCAGAAGCCCTGCACCGCGTCGCACCCGAGGCGGGCGAGGAAGTCGTACTGGACTTGGGTCTCCGCCCCCTCGGCGATGACCATCATCGAGAGCGATGTCCCAGCCCGATCAAGGCCCGAAGATAGGCGCCGGCGCGTCGAGCGTGCCGACCTCATCGATGAAGCACCGATCGATCTTGAACCCGGCGAACGGGACTCGGCGCAACGAGGACAGTGCCGAATAGCCGGTACCGAAATCGTCGATGATCAGGCGAACCCCGATTCGGCCAAGCTCATCCAAGGTCGTCAGGACGGCTTCGCTACGGTCGTCGATGACGACCTGCTCGGTCACTTCGAGCGCGACATCGCCGGCGTTGAGACCGAACTCGGCGAGTGTCTCCACGACGAACGAGACGTAGTTGATCTCGGACAATTCCGGGGCGAGACGTTGACGAAGACTCCGAGCGGAAGGCTGGTCCTACGTTGCCGTCGCCACGCCGCCGTCTGGCCGAGCGCCCGCCGCAGGACGTGGTGCCCGAGCGAGATGATCAGTCCGCTCTCCTCAGCGATCGGGATGAACTCTCCCGGTTGAATCCAGCCCAGTGTGGGATGTCGCCACCGGGACAGGGCCTCTGCTGCCAAGATCGTCCCTGATACTGGATCCACGATCGGTTGAAAGTACACCTCGAGTTCCCGTGCATGAACGGCATTGCGAAGGTCGGACTCGATGGCGAGACGCTGGAGAAACTCGATTCTGTGAGCCTTCTCAAAGACCTGTGTGCGCCCTTTACCGGAGGCTTTGACTCGGTACATCGCAGTGTCGGCATCACGAAGAAGGTCACTCGGAAGAGTCCCACGACCTGCGACGGCAACCCCGAGGCTACCCGTCAGTTCCCGACAGGTGCCGCCGCTAAGAAAAGGGTCACGAAACACCGATTGAATGCGATCGCCCAGGGCGGTCAGATCGGCATCGGCACTGATCCCGTCGGCGACGATGACGAACTCGTCTCCGCCCATCCGAGCAACGGTCTCCCCCTGCCTGGATACCGCGCGAAGCCTGGATGCGAGTTCGACCAAGAGCGCGTCGCCGGCGGCGTGGCCAAGGTTGTCGTTGAGAACCTTGAATTCGTCGACATCGAGGAGAAGCACCGCGACCGTCGACCCGTCCGCGCAGCTCGAGAGAGCGCTTGGTTGATCCGATCGAGACACAACGCCCGATTGGGCAGTCCCGTGAGTGGGTCGTGCAGGGATTGGCGGAGCAACTCTGCCCTGAGCGCGTGCTGCTCGGAGACATCTCGGGCGATGCCCTCCAGGCCGACGACCGTCCCCCATGGCAAATCGGGAACGCGGCAATGTCCACAAAGACGGTGTGCCCGTCCTTCGCAACGGGCTCAAACTCGCCGCGAACAGATGCCGCCCCTCGAGCAACCTTCTCGAGTGCGGCTTGCGCCCTTGGGGCTTCACCTTCGGCCAGATATTCGAGAATGCTGGTCCCGACCATCGATTGGGGGCCAATCCGAGCGTGCGTTCGGCACCTGGATTGGCTGCGGTGATGATGCCGACCAAATCCATTGCAACAATCATGTCGTCGGTACGGTCAACCAGTCGATCAAACGTCGGCTCTGGGGCACCTGGTCTCAGGGAGGCGCCGTTCGTTTCCTCGGATTCAAGACGTCGGGGTCCTCTCCGGAACACCCGCACGTGGACAGTCGTCGCCTTGGCGGCATTCGACCGGTGGATGCGCCCCTTCCATTCAGGGTGAGGCTGCGATGTCACTTTGGATGTATCGGTGCGGCGACTTGTCCACTTGAGGGCGCAGGGAGGGCGGCCTTACGAATTCCGGACGTGGACTGCTGTAGAACTCAAAGGTGATCCCGAGGTCGCGTGGAGTCGCCGGCCTCTGGCGGTTGCGGCGTCGACGCATGCCTAAATCTCCGGCTGCCGGCGGAGGGCGTACTGGTACACATGGGGTTACAGTCCGCGATCTCCGCTGACCGGGAGCGTGCCGGTCAGCGCACTGGTCGACGGACGTCCACGTTGGGCACCGCCGCATCACAATGAACAGGAGGCTGATTTTTCGAGCCACCACCAGTCGCGACGCGGGGGCCTACGTTTCGCCTAGTTGGTCCAAGCGTCAGTCGTCGGGCTGGGGGTGGGAATCCCTGCACCCCAAGAAGCCGAGACGCCGGTCAGTGACGGCATCGAGAAGAACGTGTTCTGGCACGCGGCCGGAGCCGCAACGGTCATGCTGACGTCGTTGGTGAGCGTTTGGTGAGCGTGACCGTGAGTGTGGCACCCGCGCCGACGACCAAGGGGCTCGTCAGGGTGTGTGACGTCCCGCTCACGCCCGTCGAGAAGTTCCAGATCACGTCGACGTCACCGACGAACAGCCCACCTGGGGAGTCGACAGTGCGCTTGTGGTAAATCCAGAGGCGAAGGTGAGATTCGTCGGCAGATTGACCGCGGTCAACGTGACCGGAAACGGATTGGGGTTGGCGATTGTCAGGACGGCGTCACCGTTGCCACCTGGAAACAACAGGTTTCCGGGCGTGACGGCGCTCGGCGCCCGACGAGGCCAATCGCATTCATGGAACCGCCGTTACCCCGAGCCATCGAGTTGGTCGGTGAGCGCGCCTACGGATGGACGCTTCACGAGGACGCTGGTCGGCAGGTCGAGCGCGTTGTCCGTATCCCTCAATACGTGAGGGATACGGTCGTGACCCACCGGACCGAATTCTCCAGTGAAGCTGTGATCCGGGCATTCGATACTCCGGGCGAGTCGGTGATCATCGATCGCCGCTCGCACAGGGGAGATGCGTCGATGGACTGGGTCGTTCAGTTCAACGACATGGTCCCGCGCCGGGCATAGTCGTCCCCGGGATGCGCCGCCGCTACACCCCGTCGTTGGGAGGGGTCGCGGGGTCCGGCGCCCAGCAACAGTCGTCAGCGCATCCGTTATCGATCGGCGCAAAACCGACGGGAGCACAGTCATCGCAGGCATCGCCGTTCCAGGCACCGATTCCCGACTTCACCGCGACGGCCGCGATAAAGAGACCGGCGAGCGGGTCAAGCCACCATGCGCCGAACAGGGCCTGTCCTGCAAGCCCGATCAGAACGGCCCCTGCCATCGCGGCGCAGAGCAGGGTCTGCGCAACTTCCCCTTGGCTGGCGGCAGACCCGAGCCGCGCACCGAGGCGGTGTTTGGCCCGTCCGAGCAGGGGCATGATGATGATGCTGCTCGCCGCAACTGCGACTCCGACCGGACTCGGGCCGGCGTGGTGCTTAGTCGCAAGGTCGTAGATCGACTGAAGCGCGATGTACGGGGCAAGTACCCAGAACGACACCGCAACGGCCAGGTGTGCGCTGCGTTCGGAAGTCTCGGAATGCATGCGCGAACCTGTGAATCGCCAGATGACGATCACGGACGCCATCCCCTCGACTGCCGGGACAGCCCGAAACCCTCTAAGGCCACCGATCCGGCAATCAGCCCGGCAATGAAGCCGACCCCGCCTTCGACCCCCATCCAGGCGAGCGACAGCCATGAGAGCAGGCGCGCCCGTCGGGCATCTTGCAACCAAGCCTCGTTGCGGCCGGAGTTGCCTGCCCCGCTTTCCATGCCGGGTGTGGCGTGCGTGTGGCTGGAAATATGTGCCCGTTCTCCTATTGAACAGTCCTGGATCGAGTATAGGCAGGCGCACAAGGCGAATCGCATCTCGGACGCCGTCGGCGAGGCGATCAAGTCATGACGTCCGCTAGGCCAATGATCCGCTTCCGCACCAATTACGAGATCGGTATGTTCACCGCGTCCGCGGCGCGCCGTGAATCGTCCTGCACGGCGCGCCCGCGGGCGGTCGAGCTATCGATGCCTCGGCGCGATCGCAGCACGAGGGCATTGGTGTAACCCGGC
>CAVSFF010000010.1:0-5938 GCA_963727285.1 uncultured Thermoleophilia bacterium
CAACGACCCGTTCAACGAACGGGTCTTTGCGGCCTGCTTACAGATAGGGACGGGGGGAGTCGAACCCCCACGAGGATTCCCCCAACGGTGTTTGAGACCGTCGCGGAAACGCAATTAGCAGGGATTTGTCGCCGCTTGCGCCAGTTCTTGCGCCAGTGTCACGCGCCCAACGTCGCCAGGCGTGCCCGATTGCCCGCCCAGCCACCAAGGGCCAAGCGCGATCTGCATGTGCCGTCGCGAAGTTCGATCAGCTGGTCGCTGGAGGGGCCTCGCGGCGTGCTCCCGGGCCCTTCATCACAAGGATGCTCGTGACCACGAGCCAGATGGCGAGCGCAAAGACCGCTAGGAGGGTGTACGCGCCGTTCGGCGAGAAGAACCCGGATTGGGCAACCGCACCGACATCGATAACGATGATCAGTGCCGCCAGTCCACTGACCGCGACGGACCAGACCGGCAAGATCTTCGATCGCGCCGTGGCGACCGCGAATGCGAACACCATCAGGGCCAACGGCAAGAAGGCAAGCGACGACGCCAGCGACTGCATCTGGAAGAGGGCCTTGGTGAGCACGGGATCGCCGCCCGCCGACCCGTAGAACAAGGTCCACTGCAAAACCCCCGAGATCGCGAAGATCGACACGAAGGTCGCCACTCCGGCCACCACGACGAACCCGAGCCGCTCTTCTCCATTCGCACGCAGTAGCGACCCGAGAGTCGCGGCAAACCAGATCAGCGCCATCAGCCCGATCCCGACAAGGATCACCGACGTCAGGCCAGCGTTGCGGTTGCTGGCGTAGTCATGGGCAATCGTTGTCCCCGAGTCGGACCAACTGGGATTGGCCCCCGTCGTGATGAACCCGATCGCGATCAGGACGACCGCGATGATGCCGCTACTTGCGGCGATCCGATCCCACTTGGTCATCGCCGCCCTCCGAGTATCCGGCAATAAGCTTACGAATCTCAAGAATTGGCGCGAGCTTCCCACCGATGCGGATCCGATGTCAATACCTGATGACGACGAGCAATCCGCCGGTCGGGGCTGTGGTGGTGTCGAAGCGACTGCAGACAGCCGCGGCGGGTGCTGGGATGAGTGTGCGCTGCGAACCGTGCATGACGCGGTGCCAAGCGACGGTTTACACCGCCGCTTGGAGGACGCGCCGCGAGCGCCGCTCAACTTGTAATCGCGGCCAGTCTCGCAGCGGTGTTGGCGCGCTCGAGGTAGGCGTCGGCCAGGGCTGCGGCCTCCTCCTCGCCGGCGGGCATCAGGTGGCCGTAGCGGTCGAAGGTGGTGCTGATATTCGAGTGCCCCATGTAGACGCTCAGCGCCTTCGCGTTTACGCCGGCCGCGATCATCAGGCTCGCGAAGGGATGACGGCACTCATGTAGCCCGATCGGAACGAGGCCAGCCGCCTTCCATGCCGTGATCGCCCGCAGGCGCAGGCTGGAATGGTCGAAGTGATCTCTCGACTTGCCGGGGAACACGAGCCCAGCGCCGCCGCTTGCGAGCTTGACCTCGATCAGGACGTCTCGCAGCACGCCGAGGATCGGCACCTTGCGCATCCCGGCCCGCGACTTCGGCGTCACGTAGAGCCGGTTTCGGCGGTCCCACGACCGCCGGACACGGATCACGCCGCTCGCGAGGTCGACGTCATCCCACGAGAGCGCCTGCAACTCACCGCAGCGCAATCCGGAGTAGATCGCCGCCGCGTAGATCGGCCGATCGGCGGGGGAGAGAGCGGCCAACAGCTGCCGGGCCTCGGGGGGCGTCGTGTGGTCGAGGTCGAGCAGTCCCGCGTCTGCCTGCGCCTGGGTCATCTCCTCGTCACAGATGGGGCACGGCCGCCCGATCGCGGAGGGCAACAGGAGCGCGCGCGTCTGACGATGCGTGCGTCCGTATGACCTGTTCCTGTCTGCCTGTCCGCGACGCCTGCCGCACTTCGCACACACCATCGGTGAGTCGTTCGTGTGGCCGCACGTCGAGCATGCGTATCGGATAGATGCCATCAGTGGATCACCGCCGCCACTACGCGGCCATGGGCGGTCGTCGGCGGAGCTCGGCGCCCGAACGCGACAGACTGTCCCGGTAGGCCGATTGAGATTGCAGATAGCGTCGCGTCGGTCGTCAGGATGATTGCGCTGGCGACGGTCATCGGCCCGACCTCGGTGTCGTCGGCCAGTGACCCACGGCGAACGCGCGGCGAGCGATCGGGCGGGCGCTTGCTGCCTGGATCGCGGCGGTTGTAGCGTCGGACCTATGGCAACGATCAAGGAGGCCAACGTGGCCGAGCTTGAGATAAGGAGCAGTGACGCGGCGGACGAGACCCGCCCATTCGTTGACAAAGGCCGCGTCGACATCGTGAAGCTGGCTGGAGGCGTCGTCGGGAAGGGCGTGTTTGAGCCCGGCTGGCGCTGGTCCGAACATGTGAAGCCGATCGCCGGAACGGACAGCTGCCAGTCCGCGCACTTGGCGTACTGCGTGTCGGGTCGCATGGTTATCCGAATGGACGACGGGACCGAGAAGGAGATCGGCCCGGGGGACATTGTCGCCATCCCTCCGGGGCATGACGCCTGGGTCGTGGGCACTGAGCCGTGCGTCCAGGTCGACTTCACTGGCATGAACACCTACGCCAAGCGCAACTAAGTAACCCCCGCTCCGGGTCCCAGGCGGCCCGGAGCGGTCCTCCTTCGTGGGCGCGGTGAGACTCGCGACGAGAGGCGCTTGGTCTGCGGTCATGCTTGCTGCCCATTCCGCCACAACTGGCGCGCGTCCTCGAGTGCCGCGGCATCGACTGCCAGGTCCGGGTGCTCGCATGCTGCGCGCCATCCCATACGGAATGAGTGCTCGGCGATGCGCACGAGGCGGTAGTCGCCGTGGCAACGGCGGCACGTCTGCGCCCCGCGCATGCCGACGAACTTGGTGCCACACAAGTTGCAGGCGCGTGCCTGCTGTTGCGGGCGGTGGTGGTCGCCTCGCTTGCGGTGGTCGACGGCCATCAGTCCTCCTCGAGATCGAAGTGCTCACGGACCAACGCATAGAGCCGCGCGGGTGGTCGTCAGAAAGCCCCTCGCCGGCGTACTTGTCTTGTCACTTCGCATGCCTGTAGCATCGCACCAGAGTTTCCACCGCGGTAGCCCTCCGGAACTGTCGTCAACTCAATGGAAACTTGGAGGCAAGCATGCATCTTCACGTCCGGATGCCCGGAGCGATGACGAACGATCCGCGCTATTCGGTCACCCTGCGCGAAGACGGCAGCCCGTGGCCGATCACGTTCCATTTTCTGCGCCTCACCGATCTCGAGACCGGCGAGATCACGACTACCAACGTCGGGTTTGAGATCGGCGAGCAATTCCTCCGCGCGCCGGGAGTCGCTTCAGGCCCCGACACCGATCCGACGGCGATCGACCACCACGCGGTTCAGTGGGTTGCGAAGAACTACCTTCAATACCTCAAGATCGCCGAACAGTCACTCGCGCTCCAGATTGACGGCACGGGCGCACTGGCCGGTGCGCTGCGCGGGCGGCACCGAAAGCGGGCGAGGCTGACCGACGACTTCCTGCGCATGGTCGCCGCCGACTATCGGGCGCTTGCCGGCACTGGCGAGCCCGCCAATAAGAAGATCGCCGAGCTTTACAACGTGACTCCCGGCGGGGCGTCCAAATGGATCGCCCGCGCACGCGAGCGCGGACTTCTCGAGGACTAGGGCGCGCCAGTTTGGCGCCAGTTTTGCGCCAGTCGGTCCGGAAGTCAGGCGGCCTCGAACGGGCCATCCCCGCGAAGAGGGACCTCCCGACTCCTCCTCCGTACGTTCGCGTTCATCGCACTGTCAGTTGCCGGTCACCGCCCACGTGCCGAGATCGAAGTAGAGGCCCGGCGGTGTGGGATTGACGATCGTGAGCAGTACGCCCGATGGGCTGACATTCGTCGTGACGCCCCCGACAGGGACGGCCGTTACCTGCGAGTAGAGACACAGGTACCCGCGGGCGGCCCTCGGAGCGAGTCTCGTACCTCGGCACTGGGGCGTCGACGCGCCGCCAGGTGGTATGCGTTGGACCTTCACCAAGGACTTGGTCGGCCAGAACCAGGAGATCGTTGATTCGAAGACGGCGCCGTTGAGTGCTGATGTCGCGGTACCGCCAACCCAATAATTGCCTCGCAGCGTGGCTCCGGCGGGCAGCCGCGTGGGAAACGCTGTGGGGACGGTTCCATTCAACTTGACGACTGGAACCGAGCGGTTCTTGATCTGCCGGCCGGTAATCGTTCCCGGCTTGATAGACGCACCGTTGATGAGCCCCGTCGCGGCAGCGCCCACGCCGCTCACGGACACCACCAGTGCAAGGCCGCTCAGGATGAGAGGGGCTGAGATCTTCGGGAGTTGCATCGTCGTGCCCTTTGGTAAGCGGGTGGACGGCACTCGCCCCATTTCGCACACGCAACCGAAACGAGGGCGAGCCTGCGGGACGGCAGGTTTGCCGGCCCGAGAAGTCCACCCTGGTCCGATCCGCCAGAGGGGTCAAGATCGGGACAACTCCGCGGCGGCGAGTGTGGCCGCAATGCCCCGCGCGCCGTGCCCGGGACGACGCCATGGACCGATCGGCTCGGGGCGCTGCTCTACGAGAAGAGAGCGGCGCGCCACGCGATCTGCGCTGTCAGCGCCCAAGATGCGTCGCTCCCTGATATCGGGGCCATTGACCCGAGGCGCGTAACTGCCGTTACTTGACGCACAGTCAACAAAGGAAAGGTGGAGCTGTGCCGGCACTGCCGAAGCCCGCGACGATCATCGCCGTCGCCGCGCTCGTCGTGGCGACAACCGGAGGTGCGTTCGCCGCCGGAGGGCTCATCAACGGAGCCTCGATCAAGAATGGCACGATCACTGGAAACAAGTTGAAGGCGCATACGCTGACGGGCACGCAGATCAACCTGAAGAAGCTCGGCACCGTCCCGCGCGCCGCGGTCGCCAACTTCGCCCCGCTGCCCGGGACCCTGCCATCGCACAAGAGCCTGAAGGGCGTGTATGCCGTCGAGGGTACGGGCACCGTCATCGAGAATTCCGTCTCGTATGCGGTGCCCCTGGCGTCGATTCCGGCGACGCACTTCATCAAGCCGGGCAGCCCGGCGCCGGCGCAATGTCCCGGCACCGTCACGAATCCGCTGGCGGCGCCGGGGAACCTGTGCGTCTATGCCGATGACTTCGGCGGGACCAACCTCACCGGTGGCCAGATCTACGACCCGATGCTGGACAGCGGCACCTCCGGCGACCGGTTGGGCTTCGGGATCGTGCTGTTCCAGAGTCCCGCCGGTCAGAACGCATTCTCGAACGGGTCGTGGGCGGTGACGGCCCCCTAGACCACCCTGCAGCTGCACAGGACCCGCCGGCTCCGGTCACGGGTCCTGTGGGTCGCATGAATCGGGGGCGATCGGTCCGCGGGGGGCCGACACGTCGTCACTCCGGCCGCGGGTGCCGTCGCAACCAGGTCGCAACCCAGGGTGTCCGCGTGCGGGGCACTATGGACACAAACCCACTGCTAATCGACGAAACCGGTATCCCGGATCATCCCGCAAAAGCCCTGCAAGTTTGGCCTCCGGAGCCAAAGGTCGCAGGTTCGAATCCTGCCGCGTGCGCCCTCGCGGAGGCAACGCCGCCCGAGCGGGTCGAACGCGCCGCGCACGATCGCTACCGGGACCGGGGCTTCATGCGCCCCCTGCCGGTCATGGCCACGTGCGCCGAACGGAACCGCCGGGGGACGGATCGGCTCGGGGCGCTGCTCTACACAGAGAGAAGCGGAGATCAGGCCGGCGCGAGAAGTAGCGCCGATGCACCCCCCAACGCCTCCTCCAACGTCCGCGTCGGTCGGATATCCGGCAGCGAGCGCCGACGCGGCGGCGGCGGACGATGCGGTCCGCGATTTGAGCGTGACCGCGAACCTCTACGCGGCCTGCGGT
>CAVSFF010000011.1:0-252799 GCA_963727285.1 uncultured Thermoleophilia bacterium
CGCCGGCGGCCTCGGCCGCGGGGCCACCGGTGGCTGTGTTCCCCATCCCTGGGAGCCACTTCGCCGCGCCCCCGTGCCAGGATCACCTTCCGTGGCATCCCCGCGGGCGCGCTCGGCACGATCGTCGTCACCGGCTCCCGGAGCGGCGCCGGGAGCGTGCGGGCCGACTCCGACGGGGAGGGCGGCAGCTTCCTGCCCGCGGTCGCGTTCAAACCGGGCGAGGTCGTCACCGTCGCCACGGGGCTCGATGTGATCGGCGGGGCGAACGGCAGCTTCCAGTTCACGATCGCCGCCCCGGCGGGCAGGATTCCGCCGGCCAACCGGCCGTCGGCGCCGCGCGTGCCCGGCGACGTGAACCGATTCCCCTCCCGGCCCGACCTGGCCCCCGCGGACGTCAGGGTCCTCAAGACCAGTGCGCGAGAGGCGCCCGGCGACATCTTCGTGGCGCCCCAGGCCGGCCCGATCCAGGACGGGGTGATGATTCTCGGCTCTCCGGGCATGATCGGGGGTGACGACACACGAACACGCGTTTTCTTTCTGGCCCTCCGAACCGCGTCACCCGTATTCCGCCACGACGCTCGCTCGACCCCGGGATGACCCGGTGCGCACGCACGGCAAACGGCGCAACGAGAAGGGAATGGAGCAGGCAGCTCCCCGGCACGCCACGACCCCCGTCAACGCGGGCAGCGACCCCGACGCCCCCCAACGACGCCCTATGGGGCGAGTCTCGCCATGATCATCCGGATGCGCCTGCGCGCAGGCGCGGCCATCCCTGGCCGCTTGAGCACGCATCCGCTGTGCCCACGATCGCCGGGCACGGGGCCCAGCGAGCAGTCCACAACCCAGCAGCAGAGGCGCACGCGACTTCCACCCTCCGCTCCGACGACCAAAAGCCCTGCTCAGGACGGAATCTCGATCGAGAGTCACCCCCGATCATCCACGGAGCCCCTGATTCTCGGCCAGTCGGGCGGTCTCGTGTGGTTCAAGCCCGTCCCGGGACAGGACTGGGCGACTTCCGGGTTCAGAGTTACCGGGGAGCGCCCGTGCTGACCTGGTGGCAGGGCAACGTCAACGCCGGCGTGGGCAATGGGCAGGACGAGATCTACGGCACCCACTACTCCCAGATCGCCGTCGGACGAGCCGCCAACGGCCTCCGGGCGGACCTGCACGAGTTCCAGCTCACGGCGGCCGGGACCGCGCTGATCACCGCCTACTACCCCGTGCTCACCGACGCGTCGTCGGTGAGGAACGGACCCAGGCGTGCAATCGTGCTCGACTCCGTGGTGCAGGAGATCGACATTCCCACCGGCCTGGTGCTGTTCCAATGGGACAGCCTCGACCACGTGCCGCTGACCGACACCGAAACGCCGTTCCCATCCCCACCACGAAGCATCCGTTTGACTACTTCCACGTCAACTCGATCCAGCAGGACACCGACGGCAACCTGATCGTCTCCGCTCGCAACACCTGGGCGGCGTACAAGATCGACCACGCCGCCGGCGCGGTGATCTGGCGGCTCGGGGGCAAGCGCTCGAGCTTCCGAATGGGAGCGGGCACGCAGTTCGCCTTCCAGCATGACGTGCGCGTCCATCCGGGGAACCTAGTGACGGTGTTCGATGACGGAGCGGGGCCGCCGACGGTGCAAAACCAGTCGCGGGCGCTGCTGCTCCGGCTTGACCCGGTGGGCATGACCGCCTCGCTCGTGTTCGCCGACGGCCACCGGTCGGGGCTGCTGGCGCAGTTCGAGGGTAACGACCAGCTGCTCCCGGGCGGCGACAACATGGTCGGCTGGCGGCAGCAGCCCTACTTCACCGAGTACAACTCGTTCGGCCAGACGCTGTTCGACGCGCGGTTCGTGGACGCGAACGCCAACTACCGCGCCTACCGGTTCCCCTGGACGGGAGCCCCGGAGACGGTGCCGGCAATGGCCGTGACGCGCTCGCACAGCGGCGAGACCGTGTACGCGAGCTGGAACGGAGCCACCAACGTGGCCGCGTGGCACGTTCTGACCGGCACCAGCCCCGGCGCGCTGCGCGGCGCCATCACGGTCGCCAAGCGCGCGTTCGAGACCATCATCACGATCAAGCGGCGCGACCCCTACGCCGCCGTTCAGGCGCTCGACAGCAGGGGCGCGGTGCTTGCGACCTCGAAGACCGTGCGCGTGCGCTGAGAGCGTGTCTCAGGCGGTCGGCCTCGGCCGCGCGGTGAGGCCCTCAGCCCGCCCGGGCCGCGCGCCTGAGCGCCGCTCGCTCGCGCATCTGCTCGTGCTCGACCAGCCGCTTGAGCTGCTGCAGGCTGCGGCGTAGATGCCCGGACACGACCGGGCCGGCGATCCGCTCGGCGATCCAGCCCGTGAGGCCGGCGCCGGCGACGCCGTAGGCGAGCCGCAGCTCGACCCGCGTGCGACCGTCGGCCGCCGTGCGCAGCCGCCAGCGTCCGCGCTGGTCGAGCCCCGTGACCGACGTCCAGGCCATGTCGCGCGGCGCGTGGAACTCGACGATCTCGATCAGGCCGCCGACCTCCGCGGAGCCGACCCGGAGCAGCATCCGGTAGCGCGCCCGAGTCCGATCGGGTGATCGCCGGCCACCTCCCAGCGGGTCACCCCGGACATGAAGCTGAGCATGCGCTCGGGGTCGGAGATGATGCTCCAGACGGCCTCCGGCGGCGCGGAGACGGTGGCCCGGGCCGCGACCCTCATCCCAGGACGGGCAGCCGGCGCTCGGCGGCCAGCGCGTCGAGCGTTTCCTGCATCAGCCGGATCAGGTGGTCGTAGACCTCGTCGAGGTCCGGCTCGGGTCCGAACTCGGCCCGCAGGTCGATCGCCGGCAGCGTCTCGATCGTGATCTTGGCCGGCAGCGGCAGGTGCCCGAGCATGTCGCCGACGTTGATCCCCCACGGCAGCGCCAGCGAGATCGGAAGCACCTTGAGTCGGAACAGCCGGTCGAGGGCGAGCAGATGCGCGAGCCGCTCACCCCGGGTCAGGAACAGGGCGGTCTCCTGGCCCCCGATCGAGACCACCGGGACGATCGGCACGTCCTGCTCGAGCGCCAGGCGGATGAAGCCCTTGCGGCGATCGAAGTCGACCCGGTTGCGCTGCCAGCTCGGTCGGTGGACCTCGTAGTCCCCGCCCGGATACACCAGCAGCGCGGCGCCGGTCTCGAGCGCCTTGGTCGCGTTCGCCGGCGACGCGGCGACGGTGCCGAACTTCCGCAGCGAGCCCAGCGCCGGCATCGAGAGCACGAGGTTGTGGGCGAGCTGGTAGAAGGCGCGCTCGACGCCGAAGTACGTGTTGAAGGCGAGCGTGAACACGATCGTGTCGGGCGTCATGTTGCCGCCTGAGTGGTTGCCGACCAGCAGCACCGGTCCCGAGTCGGGGATGTTGCCCAGCCCGCGCACCTCGCCGCGGTACCACAGGCTGGCCAGAAGCCACATCAGCGGCAGCCGCTCGCGGATGAAGTCGGGATCGCGCTCGTCGAGGTCGGCGCGCGGGATGCGGCGCTGCGCCTGCTCGGCGACGCCGCGCATGACCCGGGTGAGCAGCGACGGCGCCGGCTTCCCGTTCGAGCTCGCCTCGTCGCTCGCCGCCACGTGGCCGTTGCGCCGCGCTCCGGTGGCAACTCCCATCTGAGTCATGAGCCTGATGTTACTTGCGAAGTCGGGGCGGGCGGGACCAGCCATGGAAGCCCGATGGATGCGGTGGAGGCGGCGGGTGGTGACGCGCCGGCTGGCAATGCTGACGCTGAGCCCGAGATCGTTGAGCTGCTCCGGCACTGTCTGCCATGCGTACTGGCGTGCGAACAGTACGGCGCGGCCGCGGGTCCTTGTGATCCACGCCCCCATCGTCGCGCGACTCGCCCAACCTGGATCGACCCGGTCTCCCTCAGGCCGCTGCGCTGCGACGCAAGGGCAGCGCGGGCGTCCCGACCCTCGCCGCGTCGTCGGCGCGGGCGAAGAAGCTCATAAGGAGCTCGTTCGTGTGCGCCGGGCGCTCGACCTGGGGCACGTGACCACAGGACTCGAGCACGACCTGCTCGGCGCCCGGCAGCCATTTGCGCACATGCCGGCTGAAACCGGCCGGGATCAGCGTGTCGTGGCTGCCCCACACGAGCAGGGCCGGGGGCTGCAGCGTCGAGAGCCGGGGAGAAGCCGCTGCGCCCGAACGGGGCCTCGAGATAGATGTTGCGCGCGCAGGAGAGGAACGCGTACCGGGCGCCGGCGGAGTGATAGATGCGACGGAACTCGTCGACCATCAGGTCGCCCACCGCCGGGTCGACCATCCCATCGAAGAAGATGCTGAAGAACTGCGCCGCGACCAGCGAGCGGCGCAAGCCGTGGGGCAGGAATCCGAACTCGGTCGCAGCAGCCGCACGATCGGGTGAAATCCGCGCTTGACCCACGCCACGGCCGGGCACAGCAGACCCAGCGCACCGACTCGCTCGGGCGTGATCAGGCCCATCTCGATCGCCACGCGCCCGCCCATCGAGTTGCCCACCAGGTGCGCGCGGTCGATCTCGAGCCGGTCCATCAGGCCGATCATCAGCTCCGCGAACCAGCGCGCGTCGTAGCCGCCGGTGGCCGGCTTGCTCGAGGATCCGAAGCCAGGCAGGTCGGGGGCGTGGACGCGATAGCGGCTGCTGAGCGCGGCCGCGGTCTCGAACAGCGACGCGCGGGTCCCGCCGAGCCCGTGCGCAGCAGCACGTCGGGGCCCTCGCCCATCGTCAGCGTGGAGATACGGTGACGACCGACGGGAACGTCGCGGATCTGCAGCAGCGGCGGGCGCCCGTTGGGGAGCCGGAACATGCCCTCGAAGGCGACCGCGTGGTCGAGGTTGCCGCGGACGGCCAGCAGCCGGCGCTGGAATGCCTCGACCCCGGAGAACTCGCCCTCGCGCAGGCGCATCCAGGTATCGGAGTCGGTCGTGAGCGTCACGTCCGGCTGGCGGCGCGTCGCGCCCTTGCGGACGCGCGCTCCGTGTCGCGTGCAGCGGACCTCCCACGTGTGGCCCAGATCGCCGAGCCGGACGTGGTAGGTGGCGTCGAAGCTCTCGTCCGCACCGAGGTAGCGATCCGGCAGCGAGCGGAAGGCCGTATCCACCAGCGCCAGGCGCTCGGAGTGCGGGAGCTTGCCAGGCACGGCGGGCACCCTATCCATCGCTCAGGGCGGATGCGTCGCCGGGCGCTAGTGTTGCCGCACTTTGCGCACAGTCCGCCTCCACGACACGCGCACCGGCGAGGTGCGAGAGCTCGTCCCGCGACAGCCCGGCAAGGTCGGGATCTATGCCTGCGGGCCCACTGTCTACGGTCGCATCCATGTCGGAAACGCTCGTCCCTTCGTCGTCTTCTCACTGCTCAAGCGATTCCTGGAGCGCGAGGGGTACATCGTAACATTCGTGGCAAACGTCAGCAGGCGCGTGGAGCTCACCCAGGCGATCGCCGTCGCGTCGGGGTCGGACGCTGCGACGTCCGGGGGCCGGCGCAGTCCGGCCGGCGGTGCCTCGCCACGGTTGCGCAGAATCTCGGCGAGTCCGCGCGCGAGCTCCCGCCGGGTCGCGAGCCTGCCGAGGCGGGTCTGGTCGCCGGCCGGCCAGCCGTGACGGGCGACCATGTCCCGGATCGCCGGGACCGCCCAGTTCCAGCCGGGATCGGTGGCCGACGGCGCCGCGGACGCCGCCCAGGGGGCGACGGCCGCGGCCGCGCAGACGGCGACACAGGCAACAGCGGTGAGATGTCCGGTACGGCGGGCCACACACGCTGTATCGGACTCCGTCGCGGCGGAAATGACGTACGGTCGATCGGTGAATCGTAAGCGTTTTGTGAGGTGGCGCGGTCACGTGCCGCGCTCCGGGCGCACGTGACGGTTCCCCCGGGAAACCGGGGTCAGGCGGGTTCGGGTACCACGTCGCCGTCGGCGACCGGAATGCGCAGATCGAACTCCGCGCCGCCGCCCTCGGGGTGGACGAGGGTCACCTCGCCACCGTGGGCGATCGCCACCTGGCGCACGATCGCAAGCCCCAGCCCCGATCCCGGGCGGGAGCGGGCGTCGGGCCCGCGCCAGAAGCGCGCGAAGACCTGCGCGTCCTCGTCGGCGGGGATCCCCGGGCCGTGGTCGCGGACCGTGACGACGCCGCCGGCGACGGTGACGTCGACCGTGCCGCCACCGTGCTTGACGCCGTTGTCGATCAGGTTCCCGACCGCGCGCCCGAGCGCGTCGGGGTCGCCCAGCACGGCGGTCGGCTCGCTCGCGACGGTGATCTTGGCGTCCGGCCACCAGGCACGGGCGCGAAGGACGGCCTCGTCGACCAGATCGTCGAGGCGCACGGGTACGGGATTCACCAGCGTCCGCTCGCCGCGGGCCATCAATACGAGATCCCCGACGAGTCCGCCGACGCCGTCGAGCTGGACGGTGAGGTCCTCGGTCAGGCGCCTGCGGTCCTCGGGGTCGAGCTCGGCGCCGGACGCCAGAAGCTCGACGTTCGCGCGCAGCGCCGTGAGCGGGGTCCGCAGTTCATGGGAGGCGTCGGCGATCAGCTGATCCTGGGCGTTGCGCGCCTGTTCGAGGCCTTCGAGCATCTCGTTGAAGCGGCGGGCGAGCAGGGCCGGCTCGTCGTGGCCCGTGACCGGGATGCGGTGGGAGAGGTCACCGGTGCGCGCCACGTGATCGACATCGCTCGCAAGCGCGGTCACCGGGCGGATGCCGCCGGCCGCGACGACGGCGCCGGCGATCGCGGCGATCGCGATCCCCACAAGGCTGATGATGACCAGCTCCTGGCGCAGGTTGGCGAGCGTCTGGTCGACCTGTGTGAGCGGCTGTGCCACCTGCAGGGCGATGCCGGAGGCGACGGGCACCGCCAGCACGCGCAGGGCCACGCCGTCGGGGGTCGTGACCTCGCCGAACTGCGGCGAGCTTCCGGTGCGGGCGACGGTCGTCGCGGCATCGGCGACCGGCAGGGCGGCCGTCTGGGAGTTGTAGTGCACGGTCTCGCCGGCGGCGTTGACCAGCTGGAAGGCACCGCCGGCCCCGCCGTAATCGCCCGCCTGCGGGCCGGTGGGGCCGCCGTCGGGACCGAACCGGTGCAGGGCGGCGTTGGCCTGCTGCACCAGCTGGGTGTCGATCTGGCTGTGCAGGGTCGACGACGTCGCGCTGTAGGCGGCGAATGCCGCCAGCACGATCGCGATCGCCACCGCGGCGGCGGTGGCGAGGGTGATGCGGGTGCGAAGGGTCATCTCTCCCGGAGGGCGTAGCCGAATCCGCGCACGGTGTGGATCAGGCGGGGCTCCCCGCCCGCCTCGAGCTTCCGGCGCAGGTAGCCGACGTAGACCTCGACGCCGTTGGAGGATGTCCGCGCGTCCATGCCCCAGACGCGGTCCATGATCACCTCGCGCGTCAGCACGCGGTCCGGGTTGCGCAAGAACAGCTCGAGCATCAGGAACTCGGTGCGGGTGAGCTCCAGCTCGCGGTCCCCGCGGCGCGCCGTCAGGGATGCGAAATCCAGCGACAGGTCGGCATAGGCGAGACCGTTGGCCTCGGCGTCGTTCGGGTCGCTGCCGCGTCGCAGGAGCGCCCGGATGCGGGCGAGCAGCTCCGTCAGCGCGAACGGCTTGACCAGGTAATCGTCGGCCCCTGCGTCAAGCCCCTCCACGCGGTCCTCGACGGCGTCGCGGGCGGTGAGCATCAGGATCGGCGTGCGGTCGCCGCGACGCCGCAGCGTCCGGCAGACCTCGAAGCCGGAGATGTCCGGGAGGTTGACATCCAGCACAATGGCATCGGGTTCTCCCGATGCCATTGCCAGCCCCTCGGCGCCGCAGACGGCGCTGTCGGTGGCGTACCCGTTGGCCCGCAGCGCCCGGTCGAGGGAGCTGTGGACCCGCGGATCGTCTTCCACGATGAGGACACGCATGCCTACATCGTGCCGTATGGGCCGGGCGGGTGGGCCCGCCCGGCCGTCGTCGGGCCGGTTCGGGGCATCCGCTTAGGCGTTCGGCGGGAAGACCGGTGCGTTGCCGGTGGCCCCGGTGCCGCCCGTGGACCCTGTGGCTCCGGGGGGACCCCAGTGGCCGCGCGGACCCATGTGGCCGGGACCGCCCGGTCCGCCCGGACCGAACCCGAAACCGAGCCCGAGTCCCGGACCGTCGCCGGGCTGCCGGGTCTTGGCCTCGGCCAGGATCTTGTCGGCCTGGGCCTGGGTGAGCCGACCCTTGGCGACGTCGGTCTTCAGGTGGGCGGTCAGGTTGGTGATCTCGATCGACTTGAGCACCGTGTCGAAGGTGCCGTTGGCGGCCGCGGCCTTCAGGGCATCCGCCTGGGCCTGGGTGATGACGTTGTTGGTGACGAGCGTCGGCAGGTTCTTGATCAGGATCTGCTGGCGCGCGGCGTCCTCGGCGGCCTTGAGCTGGGTCGTCGTCACCCCGAGCTTGGCGGCGAGGGCGGCCTGCTCGGCGGCTTCGTGGGCGGCACGGGCGCCGGCGGTGGCACCGGTCGCACCCGGCGTCGGCGGTGTGAACGATCCGCGCACGGACTGCTCGGCGGCCTCGAACTTGGCGGTGGTGATGCCGAGCTTCGCCGCGATCGCCGCGTCGTAGCCGGACCGGTCACCGCGTCCGAAGCCCGGATGCCCGGTCGGGCCGCCCGGGAAGGCGCGGTGGACGGACTGTGACGGGCTCGAGCCGCTCGCGGCCTGGGCAATCACCGGGATGGCGACGGCGCCTGCGGCGACGGCGCCCGCGATGGCCCCGAGGGCGAGCTTGCGTCGGCTGGACGGTCGTTCCATGGTGGTGGTCTCCTTGGTCGGGTGGAGCGCCGAGGCCGCATCGCCTTGGCGTCGCACTCAACGATGCGGGACCAACATGAATGGGACCTGAGAGCCGTGTTGCGGTGCGGTGGTCATTTCGCGGCGCCGGCGTCGCCGGTGCCCGCGTCGAGCACGAGCATCGTGTGGGCGCCGCGCTGGAAGTGGTAGGGCACGCGCACGAGTCGTGACGGGGTGCCGTCGCCGGCGAGCGCCGCCCGCAGGCGGTCGAGGTACGGCGAGGGCGTGGCGGTCGTATCGATCAGCGGGAACACCCGCACCTCGCCGCGGGCGACGCGCACCAGCTCGCGCAGCGCCGCCAGGTGCGCGGCCTCGTCGAGGTGGTCGGGGTAGGTAAACAGCAGGTGCGCCGACAGGACGAGGTCGAACGACCGGTCGGCGAACGGCAGCTCGGGCAGACAGCGCGACGACATAGCGCTCGTCGGGCCCGCGAAAATCGGCGGCGAACGACTCCAGCGACGCCAGGCGGCTTGCGGCGTGGTGATCGGCGTCGCGGAACCACTCGTAGACGTAGATATCGGGGTGCTCGCGCACGTAGGTGTTGCCATGCAGCGTGTCGCGCCGGGCCTTCGGGATGAGCTCCGCCGGCGGGACCGCGTAGATCGGATCGGTGCTGACGACGTGCGCGCCACGGGCACGCGCGCCGGCGGGAAAGCCGCTGGCGCCGCCCGGGCTGTCGAGGATCGCCCGTCCGGCCAGACCGTCCGGATCGAGACCGAACATCGCGCAGTATTCGTCGAAGCCGCGCGAGGTGACGATGATGTCGCCGAGTCCGCGCGGGGCGGCGGGGGAGCGTGTCATGGGCGGGTGCCGTCCGGGGCGTCGTGGATCGAGCCCGGATCGTAGTGGTCACGCGGCGCACGGTGACATCCGGCGCTCCCTGCGGCGGGGGGCGACCCGGTAGGCTCGCGGGTGACGCGCCGAGTCCCGAGGGGGATCCCGGACGACCCGTGGAGCGCAATGTCCGCCACACCCGCACGACGACGCCACGCCCGCGACCGGCGCCGGTGAGTACCACGCCCGGCATCGAGCGCGACTCCGCGACCCACGACACGGCGCCCGACGCGCCGGCGCGGGGTCGCTGGCGCACGACCTACGACGAGGCGTGGGCCATCGTCCGGCGCGCCCAGCGCCACCGCGTCACCGGACTTGCGAGCCAATTCGCCTACAACGCCTTCATCGCGACGGTCCCGATGCTGCTGACCCTGATCGCCGCAGTGCGCCTGATCGGCGGCGAGGGGGCGACCACGCGGATCGTGCGGACCTACAACGAGGAGATTCCGACCGCCTACCAGCACACCCTCCACGACGTGCTCAATTCCGCGCTGCGCGATCAGAATCGCGCCGCCGCGGTGCTCGGGCTCGCGGCGATCGGTGCCGTGTACCTGGCCGGCAACGCGGTCGGCGGGCTGATGGTGGGGCTCGACCAGGCCCGCGGCGTGCCCGACCGGCCCTGGCTGGTCGGCAAGATCGTCGGGATGCGGATCGCCGCGATCTGGATCGTCCTGGCCACGGTCGTGAACGTCGTGATTCTGCTCGGGCAGTCGGGTGTCGACATCTGGTCGCGGCGCTTCGACCTCTCGTCGGGCGTGCATGCCAGCCTGCGCGGGCTGGTCTTCTTCTTCGGGACCCTGGTGCTGCTGGCGATGGTGTGGGTGCTCTACCGCCAGGGTCCGAACGCCCCGGCGCGGCGCCGGCGCGCGTACCTGCCCGGCATGGTCGTGGCCGCGATCGGGATCGTCGCGTTCACCCAGCTGTTCGCCGCCTACGTCGACCACCTCGGCGGCTTTTCGGTCTACGGGGCCCTCTTCGGCGTCGTGATCTACCTGACGCTGTTGTGGGGCGTCGGGCTGGCGGTGCTCTTCGGTGCGGAGATCAACGAGACCGCCGCCCAGCGGCGCGGCGAGACGGCTCCCTCACCGGCCGGGCCCGACCGCTAGCTCTGACAGTCCGGGCACCAGAACGTCGTGCGATGGTCGTCGCCTTGGCCGCGGGCGAGGACGCCGGGTCCCGCAGCGCCGGCAGGGCCGGCCGCGGCGCCCGTAGACCCAGTTCTGGCCCGACGGGCCGCGTGAGGGGAGCCACCCCGGCGGATCGTAGGTCGAGATCGGGCCGCGGTGGAGGGTCCCGGTGTGCAGCAGGCGCGCCGCGGTCGCCCCGAGCGCGGTGGCCTCGTCGAAGCTCAGCGACCCGACCGCGCGCCACGGGTCGATGCCGGCCAGAAACAGCGACTCGGACTTGTAGACGTTGCCGATCCCGCACACGATCCGCTGGTCGAGCAGGGCCTCCCCGATCTCCCGTCCCGGGGTGACGGTCGCAAGCGCCGCCACTAGCGCCGGACCGGGATCGATCGTCGGGGTCGAGCAGGTCCGGGCCGAGCGCCCGGACGCGCCCGGGCAGGGGCATGCCCGGCTCGATCAGCTGGACGTTCGGGCAGCGCACGAGCGTGGCCACGTAGCCCGGGACGCGGAAGCCGACCATGACCGCGCCCCGCCGCGGCAGGGTGCCGTCGGGGGCGTCGTAGAGGTGCCAGGCACCGGACATCATCAGGTGCGAGACCAGGACGCGTCCGGAGGCAAAGTGCAGCAGGTGGAATTTGCCGCGGGCCTCGGCGGCGGTGATCGTCTCGCCGGCCAGGCGCCGATCGAGCCGCTGCGCGCGGACCCGCGGATCCGTGCTCCAGGCCTCGGCGATCGTCGTCCCGACCAGGCAGCGGGAAAAGCGGCCGGCGTTGCGGTGGCTGACCTGTCCCTCAGGCACGCAGCACGAGGCCTTTGAGGTCCTGGCGAAAGCCCGCCTCGACGAGGGCGCCGCGCCAGTCCGAGTCGTCGACGGCGACCCCGTCGACGCGGGTGACGATCAGGCGCCGGGCCCGGTCGGCCTGGACCCAGTCGGCCAGTGCCGCAAGCGCCCGCTCCACGAGTCCCGCGGCCGGGGCCCCGAGGAGCACGATGCCGTGGCCGCCGCGTTCGAGGTAGAGCACCGCGCGTCCGTCGATCAGCACGACGTGGGCGCCGTAGGCCCGTGCCGGGGTACGCGCGCCGGGACTCTCCGGCCACGGCAGCGCGGCCCCGTAGGGCTGGGCGGGGTCGGCGGCTCCCAGTACCAGCGCCTGCCCGACGGCGGGTGCCTCGCGCAGGTCCCGGACCCGTTCGATGGCGCCGGGCAGACCGAACTGCGCCCCGCCGAGCCCCTCGACGAAGTAGCCGCGCCGGCAGGCCCCGAGCACCTCCAGCTGGACGAGCTCCGCATAGACCGCGGCAAAGCCGCCCTCGATCCCCTCGCTGCGCACGCCCCCGCGGGTCACCAGGCCGTGCCGGTCCAGGAGCAGCTCGGCAACGGCGCGCCGCCGCTCGGCCGCGGGGACAGGGTCCGTGACGACGGGCACCTCGGTCCGGGACCAGCGGCCCGCGCGTCCCGCACGGGCCCCGCTGCGGCCCGCGTGCGCGATGGTGGCCCGGCGGCTCGTCCGGGGCGGCGGCGGGGGCGCGGCGAGCTTGCGCGGTGCGCGCAGCGGGGCCCACAGGTCGTTGGTGATCTCGCCGGCCCAGACCAGCGACCAGATCGCGGCGGCGAGATCGGCCGGTGCGGCGCCCGTGATCCGCACCAGGTCGTCCCAGAAGAGCGCTCCCTGCGCAGCGCCGCGCGGACCGCGACCGCGTCGTCATCCTCGGGCGCCGGGCCGACGGGCGACTGAGGGCCGACGAGCGCACGCTCCTCACGCAGGTAGATCGCCACCCGCGAGCCTCCGGCACCGATCCAGGTGATCTCGCCCGAGGCGGCCAGCTCGTCGATCCAGGCCGGGCTGTAGCCGCCCAGGCGCCGCGGGAACACCTCGCCCTCCCACTGGGCGGCGGGGAGCGCGACGCCCTGGAGGGTCCGGATCACGTCGCGCACGCCGTCCGGGCCACCCAGGCCCCGTGGGCGGTCGATCCGGTGCCAGGCCGGCAGGAAGCGGCCGAGCACCTCGGGGTCGGCCGGTTCGACCTCGCGCCGCAGGATCGCCAGGCTTGCCCGCCGCAGGCGCCGCAGCACGTCCGGGTCGCACCACTCGATGCCCGATCCGCCGGGCACGAGCTCGCCGCGGATCACGGCCCCGCGCGACTCGAGGATCCCGAGCACGGTCTCGGCGGCGTCGCGGGTGATCGCGAAGCGGTCGGCAAGGTCGGCGGTGACGAAGGGCCCGCGCGTGGCCGCATGGCGGCCGACGATCCCGATCAGGGCCTCGGCGACCGGTTCCAGGAACACCGCCGGCAGCCCGCCGGCGGCATCACCCCGAGCCCGTCGCGGTAGCGGCCGGCGTCGTGGGCGTCGATCACCCGGGGCTCGCCCGCGACCCGGACCTCGGCCGCCCGCCGCTCGCGCACGAGTGTCGCGATCCAATCCGCCGCCGGGGCACCTTCGACGCAGCGCGCGACGATCTCGCCCCGGGTCAGGTCCCCGAGCCGTCGCAGCAGGTCGTGCAGTTCGTCGGCCGAGCGTGCCCGCCGGTTGGCCGCCGTGGCCTGGAGTTCGCCGTGGACCTGGGCGATCGCCTCGGGATCGATCAGCTCCCGCAGTTCCTCGCGGCCGAGCAGCTCCCGCAGCAGGTCGCGGTCGAGGGTCAGCGCCTGGGCGCGGCGCTCGGCGACGGGAGCGTCGCCTTCGTACATGTAGCTGGCCACGAACGCGAACAGCAGATTGGCCGCAAACGGCGACGGGGTGGCCGTCTCGATGTCGACGACGCCGACCTCGCCGGTGGCGATGCGCCCGAGCAGCGCGTGGAGCGCCGGGAGGTCGAACCAGTCGTTCAGGCACTCGCGGTAGGTCTCGAGGATGATCGGAAAGCTTCCGTAGTCGCGTGCGACCTCCAATAGCGATTGGGCCCGCAGGCGCTGCTGCCATAACGGCGAGCGGTGCCCGGGGCGGCGCCGCGGAATCAACAGCGCCCGCGCGGCGTTCTCACGGAAGCGCGCCCCGAACAGCGCGGTGCCCGCCAGCTCGCCGAGCACCCGTTCGTCGAGTTCCTCGGGTCCCATCAGGGCAAGCGCCGGATCCGGGGCGACGTCGGCGTCGGGCAGGTGGACGGCGATGCCGTCGTCGGTCCAGATGCCGTGGGCGTCCTGGCCGGTGTGCTCGCGGATCGCGGCCGTCATCGCCATCGCCCACGGGGCGTGCACGCGCGAGCCGAACGGGGTCAACACGCACAGCCGCCAGTCGCCGATCTCGTCACGGAAGCGCTCGATCACGATGACCCGGTCGCTCGGCACGGTGCCGGTCGCATCGGCCTGTTCGTGCAGGTAGGCGATCAGGTTGCCGGCGGCACGTTCGTCGAATGCGCTGTCGGCGGCCAGCCGGGCGCGCGCGGCGGCCTCGGGCATCGCGACCAACTCGCGCGCCAGGCGCCCGACGGCCTCGCCGAGCTCGACCGGACGGCCGAGGTCGTCCCCGCGCCAGAACGGCACCGTGCCGGGTGCGCCCGGCGCCGGCGAGACGAGCACGCGGTCGCGGGTGATCTGCTCGATCCGCCAGGACGAGGCGCCCAGCATGAAGGTCTGGCCGGCCCGTGCCTCGTAGACCATCTCCTCGTCGAGCTCGCCGACGCGGCTCGAGCCGTCGGCGAGCCAGACCCCGTACATGCCGCGATCGGGAATCGTGCCGGCGTTGGTGACCACCAGTTGGCGGGCACCGGGGCGGCCGCGCACCGTGCCGGTGACCCGGTCCCAGACCAGGCGCGGCTTGAGCTCGGCGAAGTTGTCGGACGGATAGCGGCCGACCAGCATGTCGAGGGTGTTCTCCAGCTGCTCGCGCGTGAGCTCGGCGAAGGGGTAGCTGGCCCGTACCAGCGCCTCGATGTCGTCGAGCGCCCACTCCTCGTCGGCACAGATCGCCACCAGCTGCTGGGCCAGCACGTCCAGCGGCAGGCGCGGTACGACGGTGTGCTCGATCTCACCGGTCTGCATGCGGGCGACGACCGCCGCGCACTCGAGCAGATCGCCGCGGAACTTCGGAAACACCCGCCCCTTGCTGCGTCCGCCGACGTGATGACCCGACCGGCCGATGCGCTGGATCCCACGGGCCACGCTGCGCGGGCTCTCGACCTGGATCACGAGATCGATCGCACCCATGTCGATGCCGAGCTCGAGGCTCGAGGTCGCCACGAGCGCCGGCAGCTGTCCGGCCTTCAGTTGCTCCTCGATGATCGTGCGCTGCTCGCGGGCGAGGCTGCCGTGGTGGGCGCGGGCGATGTCCTCGCCGGCAAGCTCGTTGATGCGCAGCGACAGGCGCTCGGCCAGGCGCCGGTTGTTGACGAACACCAGGGTCGAGGTGTGTGCGCGGATCAGCGCGACCAGCTCCGGGTAGATCGTCGGCCAGATCGATCCGGTCGTGCCCCCGCCGCCGAGCACGAACTCGGTGTCGGCCGCCAGGGCGTGGGGGCCGTCGGAGGCGAGGGCTGCCATGTCGTCGACCGGCACGATCACCTCGATCTCCATCGGGGCGCGGGTGCCGGCGTCGGCGATCGTCACCGGGCGCACCACCCCGCCCGGTCCCTGGCCCCCGAGAAACCGGGCGATCTCCGACAACGGCCGCTGGGTCGCCGAGAGGCCGATCCGCTGCAGCCGCCCCCCGCGCGCGGTCACGAGCGCGTCGAGCCGCTCCACCGACACCGCCAGGTGCGCGCCGCGCTTGGTGGCCGCCATCGCGTGGATCTCGTCGACGATCAGCGTCCCGACCCCCTCGAGCACCGACCGCGCGCGCGAGGTCAGCATCAGAAACAGGCTCTCGGGGGTGGTGATCAGCACGTCGGGCGGGTGGCGCAGGATCCGCGCGCGTTCGCGCTGGGTGGTGTCGCCGGTGCGGACGGCCACGCTGATCTCCGGTGCGGCGAGGCCGGCACGCGCGGCGGCGTCACGGAGCCCGGCAAGCGGCCCCTCGAGGTTACGCTCGACGTCGTAGTTGAGGGCTTTCAGCGGCGAGACATAGAGCACCCGCGCCGGGGTCTCTCCCGCCAGGCGCGCGGCCATGATGCGGTCGAGCGCCCACAGGAACGCCGCCAGCGTCTTGCCCGACCCGGTCGGGGCGAGCAGCAGCGTGTGGTCCCCGGAGGCGATCGCCGGCCAGCCCGCCCGCTGGACGTCGGTCGGGGCGGCGAAGGCGCGCGCGAACCACTCCGCGGTCAGCGCGTGGAAGTCGTCCAGTGCCGGGTCCGCGGCCATGTCCGGATGGTAGACGTCGCCGCGCCCGGGCTCCCGGGCGACCTCACCGCCGGTGGCGGATCAGGTCGCCGCGGCGACGATGCCGTCGAGCACGAGATCGACGACCGTCGACAGCTCCCGCGTGGGGTCGGACCCGTCCGGCGTCGCGGGCACGAGCGCCAGCCCCATCAGGGCCGCAAGCAGGACGGTCGCGGCGGCGGTCGGGTCGACGTCCGCCCGGATGCGTCCGAAGCGCTGTTCGAGGGTGAGATACGACACCAGGCCCGTAAACGGGACCGGCGGCGGATAGCCGTTGGCCGGGTCGACCGCGCGACGGCGGGCGTCGGCGAGCTCGGGGTCGGACAGGATCCCCAGCTCCAGCGGCAGAATGTCGTCGCGCAGCGTCGCGAGCACCCCGAGGGCCTCGGTGAGGTTGTCGCGCACCGTGGAGGTCCCGGCGCGTCCCGGGAAGGCGGCCATCCAGTCGATCGCCGACGCGTTGCGCACCAGGATCGCCTCGAGAAAGAGCTCCTGCTTGTCGGCGAAGTGGCGGTACATGGTGCCTTCGGCCACGCCGGCGGCCTCGGCGATCGCCCGCGTCGTCGCATGCTGGTAGCCGACGCGGCGCACGACCTCGGCCGTGGCGTCGACGAGGCGTCGGCGGGTATCGGATTCGCGTGTTGCCATGATCGTGTCTCCCGTCGCCCGTGCTACTCGACGATGTCGCGTCGGCGGAACGCGAGCGTCGCCGATGCGAGCCCGACCGCAGCGTAGGCGGCGCCCAGGACGACCGCGGAGCCGTAGGCGACGTCGGCCGTTCCACCGGAGGCCAGCGCCGTCAGGATCGAGCCCGGCAGCCAGTGCGAGGCGCCGCTCGCCACCAGCTTGAAGACGCTCTCGATGATCAGGACGTAGGCGACGCCGCCGGCGATGGCGACCGTCGAGCTCCTCGTGAGCACGGCGATCACGAGCCCCATGACCCCCCAGACCAACAGCGCCAGATAGGTGTCGAGCCAGGCGCCCGCGATGGCACCCGCGGCGCCCGCCCACCAGTGGGACATCGAGATGCCGGAGACGCTCGCCATCCCGATCGCGCTGACACAGCACACCACCACGGCGACCGTGGTCGCGAGGGCGGTCCAGAGGGCGAGGGCGGCGACCTTGCCGGCAAGCAGCCGCGTGCGGCGCGGCTCGGCCTGGACGAGGATCCGGATCAGGCCGCTGGTGTAGTCACTGGCCGCCGAGATCGCCCAGAACGACAGCGTGACGACGCCGAGAAACGTGGTCGCGGTCGCCAGTGAGATCACCATCCCATGGCTCCCCGCCAGCTGTGCCGCCGTGGGAAACGCGCCGCCGGGGCCCTGGGTGTTGCCGGAGATCCCGTGCGCGGGTGCACTGAACACGAACACGTTCATCAGCACGCTAAACAGCGCCGTGACCCCGATCCAGCCGAGGCGAAAGCTGCCCCGGCGAAACCGCGTGAGCTCGGACCGGACGATGCCGACCATCAGTCCTCCGCCCGCATCGCGGGGGAGCCCGCGATCGCCGCCGCACCGTCATCCTCGGGCCGGGCCTGGGCCGCACGGTCGCGCGCCAGCTCGCCGTCGGTGCGGCCGGTCATGCGCAGGAAGACGTCCTCGAGGTCCTCCTGGGCGGCGAGGAGCTTGCGCAGGGTCACCCCGATCGACGTCGCGGCGCGGTTGATGTCGCAGGTGGCGTCGTCGTCGGCGGCGACACGGAGCTCGCCGTCCTCGCGGGTGACATCCCAGCCGGACGCCACGAGGGCCGCCGTCAGGCGGTCGATGTCCTCGGGGTGCTCGGGCGCCACCTCGACGTGCGGGACCGCGCGCGCCAACAGGTCCCCGATCGAGCCGGAGAAGAGCACCTCGCCGAAGCGGATGATCACGACCATGTCGCAGGCCGCCTCGATCTCGCCGAGCAGGTGGGACGAGACGATCACCGTGCGCCCTTCGGCGGCCAGGCTGCGCAGGAGTCCCCGGATCTCCACGATGCCCGCGGGGTCGAGGCCGTTGGTGGGCTCGTCGAGGATCAGCAGGTCGGGCGAGGGCAACAGCGCGGCGGCGATGCCGAGCCGCTGCTTCATCCCGAGCGAAAAGCGCGTCACCGGCTCGTCCTCGCGCCCGGTCAGCCCGACCCGCGCGATCACGCTGGTCACGCGGTCGTCGTCGAGCCCGCGCAGCTGCGCCAGCGCGCGCAGGTTGTCGCGCGCCGACAGCGTCGGCAGAAACGCCGGGTTCTCGATCAGCGCGCCCACGCGTCCGGCATAGCGCTCGGGGTGGGTGGTCGGGATCCCGAGCACCTCGGCGGTGCCGGCGGACGGGCGGATCAGCCCGAGCAGCATGCGGATCAGGGTGCTCTTGCCGGACCCGTTGGGCCCGACCAGGCCGACGACCCCGCCTCGGGGAATGCGCAGGCTCATCTGGTTGACGGCGACCAGGCGCCCGAAGGTGCGGGTCAGCCCACGGGTGTCGACGACAAACGACGGTGTGGTATCTGTGATCATGCGCTCACTATTCGTGAGCGATTGCTCACAGTCAAGCGCGGACGGTCCGCCGGACCCCCCGGGGCCCGGCCGGACCCGCGCCCCGGTTGGCGCGATCGCGCCCGGTCGGCCCCCCGGACGGCGGTATCCTGTCGGAGATGCGTAATTTCGGAACTGTGCAGCCGCCCGAGACGGCCCAGCGGCCCAAAGGGCCGGGCGACGGGACGGACTTCGACGAGGCCGCGCACATCATCGTGCTCAACGACAACCACAACACCTTCGAGCACGTCGCGGCCTCCCTGGCGTCCGTGCTGCCCGGCGTCGACTACGCCAAGGGCATGGGGTTTGCCACCAAGATCCACAACGAGGGCCGCGCCCGCGTGTGGAGCGGGCATCGCGAGATCGCCGAGCTGTACTGGGAGCAGCTGCATGCGGCCGGCCTGACGCTCGTGCCGCTCGGCGACCGCTGACCGTGCCCGACACCGCCGACTGGCTGATCGCCGCGCTCGCCGCCGAGGGCGTAGAGATCGTGTTCGGCAACCCGGGGTCGACCGAGCTGCCGCTCGTGGATGCGTTCGCCCGCCAGAACCGCGTCCGCTACGTGCTCGGCCTGCACGAGATGGCGGTGATGGGCATGGCCGACGGCTACGCCCAGTCGACCGGCCGCATGGCGGTCGTCAACGTCCACGTCCAGCCCGGGCTCGCAAACGCCCTGGCCGGGATGATCAACGCCCAACGCGCGCGGGTGCCGATGCTCGTGACCGTCGGCCAGCAGGTCACGGGGATGCTGGGCGAGCAGCCCTTCCTCGGCGGCGACGTCCTGAGCCCGGCCGCCCCGTTCGCCAAGGGCCTCTGGGAGCCCCACCACCCGGACGAGCTCCCCGCGGTCCTGTCGGCGGCGGTCCGGCTGGCGCGCACGCCGCCGCACGGCCCCGTGGTGGTGAGCCTCCCGATGGACGTGCTCGTCTCCGCCGCGCCGGCGACCGCGTATGCCCCGGTGGGCTGGGGGCGGGCCCCCGAGCCCGAGCCACCCGAAGTGGCGGCGCTGGTGGCGCGGTTGCGCCTGGCCGAGCGACCGGTGATCCTCGTCGGCGACGGTGTGGCGCATGCGGGCGTTGCCGATCGCGTGGCCGCGCTCGCGGACCGGCTCGGGGCACCGATGCTGACCGAGCCGTGGGCGAGCCGCGTCGCGGTCCACGGCAACCACGCCCTGATGGCCGGACCGATGCCGATCTTCGGTGCCGACATCCGCGAGCGCCTGGTGCGGTACGACCTGGCCGTGGCGATCGGGATGCCGGCCTTTCGTCTGTTCGGATCGAGTCGCGGCCCGACGCTCGATCCCCGCACGGCGATCGTGGTCCTCGACGAGGGGCCCGCCGATCTGTCGGCCGGTGTCGAACCGCTGCTTGCTCTCGAGGCCGACCTTGCCGCGACCCTCGACGGGGTGCTGGACGCGCTCGGTCCTGCAGACGACGTCAGCCGCCGGCGCCGTGATCGGGCGGTGGCCGCCCGCGCCGAGGGCCGACGCCGCGCCCGGCGGGCCGTGCCCGTCGGCGGGGGCGAGCGAATCACCTCGGCCGACTTCGCGCGGGCGGTCGCCGCGGCGGTCGGGCCGCGCGACGTCGTCGTCGACGAGAGCCTCACCTCCGGACGGGCGCTGCGGACGGTGCTGGGCGGGCGCGCGCCGGGGACGTGGTTTGCCCATCGCGGGAGCGCACTCGGGTGGGGGCTGCCGGCCGCCGTCGGCGTGGCGATCGCCAACCCGGGGCGCCGGGTGATCTGCACGCACGGTGACGGCAGCATCCTGTTCGGGATCCACGCCCTGTGGACGGCGGCCCACCTGCACACGCCGCTCGCGGTCGTGATCGCCGACAACGGCGGCTACGAGATCCTGCGCGCCGGGATGGAGGGCATGACCGGCCGGCCCGAGGGGGCCTGGGACGGCCTTGCAATCGGCGGGCCGCACCTGGATCTCGCCGCGATCGCGCACGGGTTCGGCGCGAGCGCGGCGTCGGTCGCCGCGCGCGCGGAGCTCGCGCCCGCGCTGGCGGATCTCATGCTCCGTGCGGCGCACGGGCCCGCGGTGCTGGTCGTGCGCGTCGAGGGCACCTCACCGGCGATCGGGTACCCGATCGCGCCGGTGCCGGTGCGGTGATCGCCTGAGGTCGCCGACGCGGCCGCGTTCCGGTCAGTGCACGAGCACCGGCGCGCCGACCGGCACGGTGTCGGCAAGACGCATCGCCCAGGAGTTGTCGACCCGGATGCAGCCGTGCGAACGCGCCGATCCGAGGGGATCGGCAAGACTGGCCCCGCCGCGTCCGTGGATGGCGACCCGCCCCGGGCCGCCGCCGTAGTTGTCGAGCACGTTCGAGTGGGCGGTCAGGTGGAGTGCGACCGGACCGAGGAATCCGCCGGGGTCGGACTGCGGCACGATCGCGGCCACGGCGAAGAGCCCGGTCGGCGTCGGGGTGGATGGCTTTCCGATCACCGCGCGGAACCGGTATTTGAGGTGCCCGCCATCGAGCACCCGCACCGTCCTGGCGCCGAGGCCGACCACGATGCGCCAGGGAGTCGTCCGCAGATCCGCGTCGGCGGCCGGGATCCATCCGCTGGCGGTATTCGGCCGGATGTCGAGGCGAACACGGACCCAGAGGCGATGGCGGGCGTCCCGCGCCGCGCCGAGCACCATCAGCGCATCGGGGCCGCCGTCGATGGCCGACGACGCCCCGAGGCGCGCAACCGGGTGTCCCGTGCCCGGTCCCGAGCGGGCGGTGGCGTTCGCGGTGACCGTGGCGATCCAGGACACACGGGTCGTCGGCGCGCCCAGCGGCGGCGGCGGCGGGACGGGCCGACGCCCCGGGAACCACACGACCGGCTGCCCGGATCCGTCGCGGAGCCGGTCGACGACCGTGGGCGTCGCCCAGCAGCCGCAGAACCCGACCAGCCGTGCGCCGTGGCTGCCCGCGGACGCGTGGCGCCAGCCGGACATCGACATCGTCAGGCACGCGACGGGTGCGCCGGCCAAGCGGACATCGCCGACCGCGAATCCCAGTGCGGTCCTGCGGATCGTCGGGCTGATGGCCACGCGGGTGGCGCCAGCTCGGGTGAGGGCGCCGCTCGGGGCGCCGCCGATCCCCACGGCCCCGGCGATCACGGTGTGGCAGGCCGAGAGCGATCCCGGCACCGATGCGCCGAATCCCATCGTGAGGGTCCACGCGAAGTCGCGCACACGGGCGACGCGATTGAGGGGATGGGCAAAGGTGAGGTTGACGCCGACGACGCCGGCACTGTCGTAGGTCGCCCGCACACGACCGATGCCGGGGGCGAGCGGTACCCCGGATCGGGTCACCGCAACGCGGGAGGCGTTCGCCGCGGTGACGGCCCCGACATCCGCCCGTGCCTCAGGGGACGCGGCGACCGCACAGGCACCGGCGAGCAGCAGCGCGGCCAGCGCCAGACGGCGCGGGGCGCCGGCAGGCGACGGGGATCGTGGTGCGACGGGAATCGGTGTCCTCGGGGTCCGGTCGGATGGGGCCGCCGGCGATCGTGCCGGAGGGGGATGCCATCACGTTATCGGTGCGTCCGTCGAATCCTCTGAGGCCGCCGGGTCCGGCGCGGCCAGCGTGGCGGCGAGCCGGGATTGGCCACCGCGTTCGTCCGGGCGCAGGTCGTCGGGCGTCAACGCGACCCCGACGGCCAGGGTCAGCGCATGCTCGACGGCACCGACAACCGCGTCCGCCGTGGCGCCCGGGACCAGGTCGGTCAGGCCGACGACCCGTTCGCCGAGGGCGCGCCTCAGCATCGCAACCGTGGCGTCGTCGCCCCCGAGGGCGTGCGCGAGCGCGTCCGCATCGAAGCCGAGGGCGATCCCACACTGGAAGACGGTTCCCGTCGCCCGGCGGGCCTGGGCCAGCCCGACGCACTTGCGCAGATCGGGGGCCAGCACCTCGAACGGCGAGACGCCGCCAAAGCACGCCCGGGCCGCCGCCCGCGACACCGGATCCTGTCGGGCCTGAAGGCGGCGCGCCTCGGCCAGCGGGACTGACGCGACGGGGGCGCCGAGCGCCGTCAGGCCCGACGCGACCGCCGCGCCGAGCCACGCGTAGGCGCGCGTGACGTCGTGCTCGGCGAGCGGGTGCCCGGGTGGGACGACGACGTCAAGGCCAAGGAGATCCCGGTCCCAGAGCACGGGGCCGCCGCCGGAGCGACGCTGCAGGACGGGGATCCCGTGGTCTGCACACCAGGCGGCATCGATATCGCCGGGGCGGACGCCGCGTCCGACCACGAGGACCGGGGCGGTGACCGTCGACCACGAGATGATCGGCGGGTCACCGGGCCCGAGGTGCTCCAGGAGCGCCAGCGGGCGTGCGACCGCATCCGGCCCCGCCAATCCGGCGGGGCCGATGCGGCGCCACGGTTCAGCGCGGGCCGAGGGCAGCCGTCAGGATCCGCTCTTGCTCGGCCTGGTGGGCCTGCGGGTAGCCCTCGCTCGGGCTGGCACGGCGGTCCCGGCCTTCGTACTCGAGCACCACGCCGTCGGGAAGGACCCGGTCGGTGATGTTCGGCCAGATGAAGTCCCAGGCGCCCATGTTCATCGGCTCCTCCTGGACCCAGACGATCCGCTTCAGGTCCGGGTAGCCCGCGAACAGGTCGCGCAGCTCGAACTCCGGGAACGGGTAGAGCATCTCGACCCGGCCGATCGCCAGGTCGCGGCGCTCGGCGCGATGGGGGCTCGCCTGCAGCTCGTGGTAGATCTTGCCGGAGCAGAGGATCAGCGACTCGACGCCGGCCTTCTCGGTGACCGTCGGATCGTCGAGCGCGGCATGGAACCAGCCGTTGGCGAGGTCGTCCAGCGACGACGTGGCGGCCTTCAGCCGCAGCAGGCTCTTCGGGGTGAAGATGACCAGTGGGCGCTGCTTGTCGGTCAGCGCCTGCTTGCGCAGCAGGTGGAAGTACTGGGCGGCCGTCGAGCAGTTGGCGACGCGGATGTTGTCTTCGGCGGCCAGCTGCAGGAAGCGTTCGATCCGTCCGGAGGAGTGCTCCGGGCCGTTGCCCTCATAGCCGTGCGGCAGGAGGATTGTCAGCCGCGACGTCTCGCCCCACTTGGCGCGTCCCGACACGATGAACTGATCGATCATGATCTGGGCGCCGTTGGCGAAGTCGCCGTACTGGGCCTCCCAGACCACGAGCGCCTCCTCGGCGCGGGCCGAGTAGCCGTACTCGAATCCGAGTGTGGCCGATTCCGACAGCGGGCTGTTGTGGATCTCGAATCCCGCCTTGGCGCCGCGCAGGTGCTTCATCGGGATGTAGGTCCGGCCCGTGTGCGGGGTCCAGGTCTCGCCGTCGCCGACGTCGTGGAGCTCGAGGTGGCGCTGGCTGAAGGTGCCGCGGGCGACATCCTGTCCGGTAATCCGGATCGGGACGCCGTCCTCGGCCAGCAGCGACGCGAGTGCGAGCGACTCGGCGTGCGCCCACGGGATCCCACCCTCGGGACCCATGACCTGGCGCCGGCGCTCGAGCTGCGGCTTGAGCTTGGAATGGACCGTGAAGCTGTCGGGCACCGTGATCAGTTGCTCGTTGAGGTCCAGGAGCACGTCTTCGGGCACCGCGGTGACGATCGGGCTGGCGGTGTTGGTGCGGGGCACGTCGTCGGCCACGATCTCGGTGTGGTTGGACACCGACACGTGTGCGTCGGTCATGCGCTTCTCGGCGTTGGCGATGACCTCGTCGAAGCGGGCTTCGGTGATGAGCCCCTGCTCGATCAGCTGGCGGCCGAAGATCTTCGAGACCGGCGGGTGCGCCTTGATCGTGCGGCTCATGACCGGCTGGGTGTAGGCGGGCTCGTCGACCTCGTTGTGGCCGAGGCGGCGGTAGCCGATCAGGTCGATCAGCACGTCGCGGTTGTAGGTGGACCGGAACGCCACCGCCAAGCGCGCGGCGTGGATGACCGACTCGATGTCGTCGGCGTTCACGTGGATGATCGGGATATCGAAGCCGCGGGCCAGGTCGCTGGCGTTCTGGGTCGAGCGCGAGTCCTGCGGGTCGGTCGTGAACCCGATCTGGTTGTTGGCGATGATGTGGATCGTGCCGCCGGTCGTGTAGCCGCGCAGGCCCTGCAGGTTCAGGGTCTCGGCCACGACGCCCTGGCCGGAGAAGGCCGCGTCGCCGTGGATGATGACCGGCACCGCGACGCTGGGGTCGAGGGAGACCTCGGGCCCGCGGATCGTCTGGCGGGCGCGGGTCGTGCCCTCGGCGACGGCGTTGACCTGCTCGAGGTGGCTCGGGTTGGCGGCCAGGGTGACCGCGACTTCATGGCCGGTCCGGGTCCGGAAGACGCCCTCGGCGCCGAGGTGGTACTTCACGTCGCCGGCGGTCGTGATGAAGTCGCTGTCCTCCTCATCGACGATGTGCGCCTCGATGTGGCCTTCGAACTCGCCCAGGATCGACTCGACCGGGCGGCCCACGACGTGGGTGATGAACGAGAGCCGGCCGCGGTGGGCCATGCCGAGCACGACCTCCTTGGTGCCGATCTCGCCCAGCAGTTCGATGATCTCGTCGGTGAGCGGGACCATCGAGTCCACGCCCTCGATCGAGAAGGTCTTCTGGCCGAGGTACTGGCGCCGCAGGAAGCGCTCGAAGGCGTCGACCTGGGCCAGGCGCTCGAGGATCTCGATCTTGCGCCCCGGCTCGAGCGGCGCGGCGAGGTCACCGATCTCGATGTGCTTGCGCCACCAGTGCCGCTGCTCATGCGAGGAGATGTGCTCGACCTCGTAGGCGATGTTGCCGCAGTACGCCTTCTGCAGGTTCGGCAGCGCCGCCAGGAAGCTGTCGCCGGGCACCTGCAGCCGCAGGACCGACGTCGGGATCTTGGCCATCATCTCGGGCGTCAGGCCGACGCTCGAGGGGTCGAGCGCGGGATCCCCGGGCGGGCGCGATCCGAGCGGGTCGAGGGTCGCGGCGAGGTGGCCGTGGCTGCGGGTGGCCTTGACCACCGACATCGCCACGCCGACCCAGGCCATGAGCTCCATCTCGGTGGCGCCGGTGACGACGCCTCCGGCCGGCACGGCGGTCGCGGGTGCGGGTGCGGCCACCGGCGGTGCGACGGCGACGGGCGCCGCGGCACCGAGGCCGATCGCGGCGCGGACCTGGTCGTAGAACCCGTCGGCGCCTTCCAGGAGGGCGTCGACACGGGCGAGGAACGCCCCCGACTCGGCACCCTGGATGACCCGGTGGTCATAGGTCGAGGTCATCGTCATGACCTTCTCGACCCCGAGTTCGCGCAGCTTGTCGCCGGGCACGTTGTGCAGGCCCGGCGGGTAGGCGATCGATCCGGTCGCGACGATCGTGCCCTGACCGGCCATCAGCCGTGGCACCGAGGCGATCGTGCCGATGCCGCCGGGGTTGGTCAGGGTGATGCTCGCCCCGCGCAGCTCGTCCGCGGTAATCCCGCCGGTGCGGGTGCGCTTGACCAGGTCGTCGTAGGCGGCGCGGAAGCCGTCGAAGCCGAGGACGTTGGCGTCCTTGATCACGGGCACCATCAGGGTGCGGCCGCCGTCCTTGCGCTCGACGTCGACGGCGAGGCCGAGGGAGACGTTCTCGCGCCGCAGGGCGTAGGGCTTCTTGTCGCGGCGGTCGAACCCCGTGTTCATGTTGGGGATCTCGCTTCCGGCGACGATGATCGCCCAGGCGATCAGGTGCGTAAAGCTGAGTTTCTCGTTGCGGCCCGCGGCGGCGAGGTCGCCGTTGATCTGCCGGCGCTGGGCGTCCAGCACTGCGACCGACAGGGTCCGGAAGCTGGTCGCGGTCGGGACCTTGAGCGAGTCGTCCATGTACTGGGCGAGCACCGCGCTCGGGCCCTTGAGCAGCTGACCGTCGTCGCCGGCCGGGGCGGCCTTGGTCGCACCGTTGCCCGACGCGCTGCCCGCCACGTCCTGCTTGGTGATCATGCCCGCGGGGCCGGTGCCGGTCACCGCGCCGAGGTTGACGCCGCTGGCCGCGGCGAGGCGGCGCGCCACCGGGGTCGCCGGCGGGCCGCCGGTCGCCTCGGCCGGGCGCACGGCCGGACCGTCGCCCGATACGGGCGCGCCGGCGTCGGCGGCCGGGATGACCGCGTCGGCGCCGAGGGCCAGGTAACAGATCGGATCGGTGATCGCGAAGGTCTCGCCCTCGGGCACCACGATCTGCGCCAGCACGCCTGCGACGGGCGAGGGGACCGGGGTGTCGACCTTGTCGGTCGAGATCTCGCAGAGGTCCTCATTTTGGGCGACGGGGTCGCCGGGCTTCTTGTACCACTCGATCACGGTGCCCTCGACGACCGACTCCATCTCGGGCAGCACGACCGCAAACAGCCCCTCGGGGCCGTTGGCGGCGCTCGCCGGCTGAAGGCTCGGGGCGGGCTCGGCGGCGGCCGGGGGCGCCTCGGCCGGGGCCGCGGCGGCCGGCGCGGCGGGTGCGGCCGACGGAGTGGCGTTGGGGTCGGTGGAGATCTCCGCGAGGACGGCGCCCACCTCGACGGTGTCGCCTTCGGCGGCGTGGAGGGCGATCACCGTGCCCCCGAACGGTGCGGGCACCTCGACGTCGACCTTGTCGGTCGTCAGGTCCAGCAGGGTGTCGCCCGGTGCGACGGTGTCGCCGACGGCGACCCGCCACTCGACGATGGTCCCTTCGGTGACCGACTCACCGAGTTCCGGGAGGATCACCTGCTGGGTATCTGACGTCGTCGACACGCGTCGCTCCAATATGTCTCGTGCTGTTCGCGAATGCTTCTTCGCCCAGGGGCAGCTACGCGCCGTGGGGCCGCATTCCTGCGCTGTTCAATGATGCCGATCTTACGCCGACCGGGCCCGCGGCCGCTGCGCCGGATGACTCCGGCACCCCGTGGCGGACGACCCCATCCATTCGGCGGACGACCTCTTGGACGATATCCCCGCCCGGCGCAAAATCGGCGAACGGCACCTGACGTTTCGCACCGGCGCCCCCGGATCGTCCCGCGCCGGGGCGTGATCCGGGGTGCCGGTGCGAGGCCTATCCGGTGACGCCGCCCGCCACGCGGTGGCGCGTCAGGATGCGGACCTTGACCGACGCGTGTGCCGGCGGGGCGTTGCGCGAGGTCACCGTGGCGGTGTTCACGATCCCGACCGGCGGTGCCGTGGCGTGGACCCGCACCACGACCGAGAAGTGCTTGGGTGGCCGACCGCCAGATAGGGGACCCTCCAGCAGACCTGACCGTGACGGTAGGTGCCGCCCGGGGCGGCCACGAGCGTCGTATAGGGCGGCAGCCGGTCGCAGACCACGGCATCGAACACGGCCGACGGGCCGGGCGCGTGGATCGCGATCCGGTAGTGCACGAGATTCCCGGCGAGGACGTAGACCGGACGGGCGGTCTTGGTGATCTGGATCCGCGTGTCGGTGATCGGTCCGGTGATGTGCGTCGGATCCTCGGTGACGACCTTCTCCGGCGGACCGCCGCCGCCGGTGGCAGCGGCGACGTTGACCAGGTCGTCCGGGGCGTTCGAGGCGACGGCCACCGTGAGGGCGATCGGCGGGAAGCTGGCGCCGGCGGCGAGCACATCACTGCGCGTGCAGGTCATCGTGCGGACCGCGATCGCGCAGTGCCATCCGGGGCCCGCGGCGGCGAGCGGCATCATGCCGCCGGGCGGCGTGTCAGTGACCGTGACCGGGCCGGTCGTCGGCGTGTGGCTGATGTTGGTCACGGTGATGTCGTAGACCCGGTGCCCCCGCGGACGAGATCGCCCTCATGGGTCTTTGCGATCTCCAGGGTCGGGATGTGCAGGGTCAGGACGTCGGAATCGTGGGCGCCGCCCGGGTAGGTGATGGTGTCGGCGGGATGCGCCAGGCGCTGGGCCGCCGTCAGCCCGTAGTAAGTGCCGACCCGCGCGGTGTTCACCAGTTGCTGGCCGTTGGTGACGCCGGTCGGCGACGCGACGACCGCGGCATGGTAGGTCAACAGACCGTCTGGCCCGCCGCGATCGGACCCGCGAGCTGCCAGGTGATCGTCCCGGCTCCGAGCATCCCGCCGTTGGAGATCGCCGAGATCCCGACGATCCCGGGGTCGGGGGTGTCGGTGATCGTTGCGTCGTAGGCTGTCCATGCGCCCGTGTTGGTGACCGCGACCGTGTACACCAGCGGCGTCCCCATGACCACGTGGCAGCGGTGGCTGGTCACGTTGGCGGCACCGCCGTCGCAGGACACGGTCTTGGTAAGGGCAAGCGCCGGTTCTGCGGTCGTCACCCGGGCGGTGTCGGTCAGGCGCTGGGTCGTCCCGTTGGACGACCACGTGAGCGTTGCGGTGTTGGTGTGCGCCCCGAACGGTGCCGCCAGGCGTGCGACGGTCGTGTAGTCGATCGTGACCACGCAGGGTGCGGCCGATCCGGGGATATCCCCAGGTTCCAGGTCACCGGACTCGACGACGACGTCGGTGTGGACGGGAGCGTCAAACCGCAGGTGCTCGTCGCGGCGGTCTGGGCGTCGAAGGTGAAGCCGGTCGGGAGCGTGTCGGTCAGGACCGCTGACGGAAGCGTCTCGTGGGCCGGCAGCGTGAACCGGATCCGATACGGGAACACCGTTCCCGAGGTGCCCGCCGCGGGCGAGGCGAGGGTCGCCTTGGTCAGCGTCGGTGCCGAGGTCGTCACCGTGTCGCTGGCGGTCACCGTGTACGCGCGCCCGCCGCCATCGATGCTGTTGGCGGTCGCGGTGGCAGTGTTGGTCAGCCGGGTGAGTGCCGGCTGGTCGCCGGCGACGGTGGCCCGGTAGGTCAGCGCGCGGCTGCCGCCGGGAATGACCGCGCCGAGGGCCCACGTGATGGTCTGTCCGGAGGCGCAGTCGCCCGTCACACCGCCGCTCGCCGACACGCTCGCGGGGTCGACGCACAGCCCGACGGGAACGGCGTCGGTCACGGTCACGTTGTGGGCAGTCGATACCCGGGCGCCGGAGCCGTTGGACGCGGTCACGGTGTACGTGACGGTCTGGCCGGCGGCGACGGGGTGGCCGCCGGTGTCGTCCGTCTTGGCGACGGCGATCTGCGGCTCGACCACCTGATTGGTGACCGATGCCGAGGTCGAGCTCGTCCCGCCGCCGACTGCCGTACGGAACGTCGCGGTGTTGGAGATGCTCGCGCTGGTGGCGGTATTGGCGGCGATGTCCGTGACCGTGGCCGAAAACGTCACCGACACGAGCGCGCCCTGGTCCGGCACGGTGTAGGTCGGCGGGAGCGTAATCGTGATCGTCGACCCCGAGACGCCAAGGCTCCAGTCACCGGGCAGCGGACCCGGGGCGCCGGCACCGATGACCAGCTGCGCGTCCGCGGACCCGCCGACATAGCTCACGCGGGCCGGAATCGGGTCGGTGATCGTGGCCGAGGTGAGCACCGTGTGGGGGACCAGCGGCACGCCCACCGTGTAGTCGATCCGCTCGCCGATGGTCGCCTGGCTCCTCGAGTTGCCCGGCTCGATGATCGAGGTGGTGCTGATCTTCTCGATCGCCGGCGGCTCGACGATCACCGATGAGGGATCCGACGCCGCAGGGGCGGTGGCGGCCGTCTGGGTGGGGTCGATGTTGGCCACGGGAACGTAGAGATAGCCGTCGCCGCTGTTTCCCGTGTGGGTGCCGTCGCTGTATGAGACGACGCCGGCGGTGTTGTTCAACGACACGAACGATGAGAGCAAATCGAGCGGGATGGTGACGTTGACGGTGAGGGTCGTGGTCGCGCCGGCGGCCACGCTGACGCCGGTCCACGCCACGACATCGCCGACGCCGGCGACGGTGGTGCAGGATGCGGCGGTCGGCGTCGTGTTCGCAGCGAGGGCCCCCACGTCCGCGCAGGTCGTGTCGGCCGGGAGCACGTCCCAGATCGTGGCGTGGGCCGCCGGGTGATCGCCGGTGTTGGCGATGTCGATGCGGTACGTGACGGTGTCGCCGGGCTGGACGTGGACGGCGTCGGTGTTCGGCGGGTACGGGCCGAGCACCGGGTTCTTCGGCGCGCCGGGCCGGGAGACCCGCAGGACACCCTTGGTGAGCGCGAGCTCCGGGCCGACGACGGTGTAGGAGGCATCGGCGCGCGGCGACGACGAGATGCCACCGGAGTTCAACGTCGCGAGCTTGGCGAGGTTGTCCACGATGGTTCCGGGCGGGGCGGTCGCGGCCGACGCGGCGACCGAGGGGAAGACCGCGTCGAAGGTTTCGCCGGTGGCGGGGATCACGGTGCCGGGCGCGCTCTTTGGCGTCAGGCCCGACCAGATCAGCTGTCCGGGAGTCGTCGCGTCCGGCGTGTCCACGCCGTTGAGGGTGTTGCCGGTGAGACCGACGGCGGTTCCCGGGGCGTAGGTCTGGCCGGCGGGCAGGAAGTCGGTCAGGGTCGTCACGCGCGTGCTGACGTCGGCGCCGAAGTCGACCCGGACACGCCAGCAGATCCGGTCGCCCGGCCGGTAGGCAGCGGTCGCCGACAGGCTCGGCACGTAGTCGGCGGGATTGGTCGGGCAGGCCCCACCGGTGACGGTGCCGGGGAGCGCGATCCACTTGTCGATCGTCGGCAGCGCGGCAGTCTGACCCGCGCCGGAGGTGTCGGTGATGCTCACGCCGCTGCCGTAGCCCGCGTCGTGGGCGATGTCGACACCGTCCTCCTGGCGGACGACGGTGTCGCCGGTGACATCGACGCGGTTGGCCCAACTGTCGCCCGCCAGTACCGGCGCGCCGGGATCATCGGCGGGTCCGGACCCGGTCGGGTGCTGGAAGATCGCGCGGGTCAGCGTCGAGAACGCGATCGTCTGGGTGCCGTTGACCGACATGTCGTTTGCGTTCCAGACCACCGTCCACGTGCCGTCGGGATTCTCCGTCGCCGACGTGTACGGCCGCGACGGGCCGTCGCCGGGATGGGCGACAGGGCTGCAGTCGGGTTCGTAGGGGTATGACCCGGCGCTCGCCCCGAGCGGGCAGAGGCCGTTCGGAATCGTGTCGGTGACCACGACCCCGGACGACCCGCGGTACTCGCTGGTCTGGGTGGTGAGCGTCCAGCGGGTAACACCGCCGACGCGGATCGCCGATGAGCTCGCCGACTTGTTGACCACGAGATCCTTGGCAACGACGGTGATCGTCGTCGACGACGTCTGGGTCGGCGGGGTCGCGGGTGCCGTCGGCCCCTGGTACTGCCCGCTGATCGACGGGACGGTAACCAGGGATTGGTCCTGGCGGGTCTCCGGTCCGCTGTTGTTGTCGAGATTCGCCGTCTGGCCGAGTCCGGTGTCGGACGGGACCGGACCGGTCCAGGTGGCGGTGTTCTCACGGATCGGGATGCCCGTCGCGTACTGGATTGTGGTGATCTGGTCTTTTGCGAGCGTGCCGAGCGTCCAGCGCACGTGGGTGTAGACCCCGGCGGGCAGGCCGGGGGGATCCGCGACGGTCGCCACCAGATCCGGGTCGGGCAGTTGGAGGCCAGCGGCCCGAGATTCCCGGCGTCAAGCGCGGGGGCGTGCGGATACTCGCGCGGGCTGCCGGGGTTGGTCGGCGCGTCGGTGGTGTGGTCGACGTTGGCGCAGCCGAGAAATTCGAGCCCGGCGGGGAGGAAATTGTCGATGACCGCGTTGTCGGTCGGATGGGCGACATTGTTGGTGATCGTGAGGGTCTGGACGAACTGGTGGTCGTGGACGCCGCGCAGCTGCTTGCCGCCGCCGGTGCCGGTGATCGAGAACGGAGCGATCGTCGTCTGGGCCGAGGCGCTTGCGCTCCCCGTCGCGGACCCGCCGACGATCGCGCCGTTCGCGTCGAATTGCGGTGCCTGCCGGGGGTCCGTGTTGACGTATGCGGTCGCCTGGTCGGTATAGACGCTGCCGACCTGGATCAGCGACGGATCGGTCGTGGTGTGCGCGAGCCGGAAGTGCAGTGCGTAGCTGGCGTTCGCAGAGAGGTCGGCGAGATTCGCCCAGACGAGGGTCGTCTTGCCGGCGGAGGGACGGTTGGCGATCACCGTCGGCGCGGGCGTGGCGGACCCGGGTACGTATCTGACACCCGCCGGCAGGACATCGGTGAAGCTCAGGTTGTATCCGTACGGACCCGCCGGATTGGCTGCAGTCAGGGTCACGTCGGCCGTCCCGCCGAAAACGACGCTTGCCGGCGCGCGTTCGGACAGGGTGATCGGGGGCGTGCCGGCGCCGAGCGCCAGGACCGGCGTCGCCATGCCGACGAGGAAGGCGATGATCAGTGCGGCGCGGAGTGTCACGACGACGACCTCCGCCCAAGACTGCCTGACGAGCGGATCGCGGCGATCGTGCCGTGGGGCGGGCGGGCGCGACGAACACGCTGCGACATGGGGTGAGGTTCCTTGGGGAGTGTGCGGCCGTAATCGGGCGCGGCCGGACACAGGGACCGCCCCGAGGGGGGTCTGCGGCAGACGCTTCGGGACTACTACGACGTTATCGGCACGACTCCCGTCCGCCCTGAACGGGGCATCCCGCGCCGATCAGGGCATGAAGCGGTAGCCGACGCCCGGCTCGGTGACGAAGTGGCGCGGGGCCGACGGATCGGCCTCGAGCTTTTTGCGGATCCGCAGCATCACCGACCGCAGATATTCGGACTCGCCCTCGTATCCGGGCCCCCACACGCCCGTCAGCAGATCGCTCTGTGCGACCACCCGTCCGGGCGCACGGACGAGCGCCGCCATGACCCCCCACTCCTTGGGGGTGAGATGGATCTCCTGCGTCCCCCGCGCCACGCGCCGGGTCGCCAGGTCGATCCGCACCTCGCCGGCCGTCACGATGCCGGCGTTCGGGTCGCTGCTCGCCCGGCGGAGCGCGGCGCGGATCCGCGCGAGCAGCTCGTCGATGCCGAACGGCTTGGTCACGTAGTCGTCGGCGCCCGCATCGAGCGCGGCGACCTTCGTTGCGCTCTGGTGACGGGCCGAGAGCACGATCACCGGGACCTCGCTCCAGACCCGCACCGCCTCGAGCAGTTCCATGCCGGTGTACTCGGGAAGCCCGAGGTCCAGGAGGATGATCTCGGGGTGCTCGCGGGTCGCGGCGACGATGCCCTCGCGGCCGTCATGGGCGACGACGACCTCGTAGCCGTGGGCCCGCAACCCGATCGACAGCGCCCGCGCGAACCCCGTGTCGTCGTCGATCAGCAGGATCTTGGTCATGCGCGCGCCGCGACCAGGCGCTGACCCGCGGGCAGGACCGGCACGGTCAGGATCATGGTGCAGCCGCCCCCGGGCGTGTCGTCGATCGTCAGCGACCCGCCGAGCGCGGTCGCAAAGCCGCGTGCGATCGCCAGACCGAGCCCGACACCCCGTCCGTCGCGGCCGTCGCGGACGTCGCCGCCCCGCTGGAACGGCAGGAACACCGCTTCACGGTCGGCCTCGGGAATGCCCGGGCCGTGGTCGACGACGCGGATCGTGGCGCTGTCGCCGACCGTGCCGACGTCGATCACGACCTCGCCCGCGCCGTAGGCGAGCGCGTTCTGGACGAGGTTGGTCAGCACCTGGACGACGAGCGTCGCATCGGTCAGGGCGGGCACACTCGCGGCACCGGTCGTCCGCACCGCCGTCGGGCGCGCGCCGGTCGCGGCCAGCGCGTATTCGACGGCGAAGTCGATCAGCTCCACCAGATCGACTTCGCTGACGGCGAGCTCGACGGTGCCCTCGTTGACGCGCGTCATGTCGAGCAGGCCCTCGATCAGTCCCGAGAGCCGGTCGGTCTCGGAATCGATCGCCTCGAGCAGGGCGTCGCGCTGGGCCGGGGTGAAGGTCGCCGACGGCGAGCGCAGGCTCGTCGCCGCCGTTTTGATTGAGGCGAGCGGCGTGCGCAGGTCGTGGCTGACCGCGGCCAGGAGCGCTGCCCGCAGCTCGTCGGCGTCGCGCATCGACTCGCCCGCCCGCGCCTCCCGCTCGAGCCGCTGGCGGTCGAGCACCGCCAGGACCTGGGCGGCGATCCCGCGCAAGAGGTCCTGGCTCTCGGGGTCGCCGAGTCCGCCCGAGACGACCAGTTCGCGGGTCGCATCCAGGGCGACCGAGGTGGTGGGTTCGGTTAGCTGGCCGGCGACGATCTCCTCGCCGGACTCCGCGGCCGCCGTTCCCGTGCGCCGGAGTGCGGCCCCGGTCAGGCCGAACGTCCGTACGAACTCGGCCAGAAAGTCCTCGAGCGCCGTATCGCCGCCGTGGACCTGGGTGACCAGCCGGGCCATCGCCCGCGCCCGGCCTTCGGCGACCGTGGCGCGTGCGGTGCGCCGTGCGGCGAGGTCCACCAGCGTCGCGACCGTCACGGCGGCGACGAGGAAGACGGTCAGGGCGGCGACGTCGCGGGCGTTGGCGATCGTCAGCGTGTGGGTCGGGGGCGCAAAATCGTAGTTGGAGACCAGAAACGCGACGATCGCGGCGATCAGGCCCGGCAGCAGGCCGCCGATCGTGGCGACCGCGATGACGACGAGCAGGTACGCACTGAGCGCGAGCGCCAGCGACACCGAGGACGCCGCGGTCAGCACCGCGGTGACGATCGCGAAGGCGACCGCGCCGGCGACAAGCGCGGCGACGACCCGACGCGTCCCGAGTGCGGTCAGCGCGGGCAGTCGCGCCCGTCGATGTCCGGACGGGCCCTGCTCGGACGCGTCGACCCCGATGACGTGCAGGTCGATGTCACCGCGCGCCTCGCGCACGCAGCGGGTCACCACCGACCCCCGGACGAGCTCCGACACCCGCCCGCGCCGGCGGGCGCCGATCACGAGCTGTGTGGCGTTCTCGGCACGGGCGACGGCGACCAGCGCAACAGCGACGTCGGTCGCCACGACCTCCACGTAGCGGCCGCCGAGCTCGGTCAAGAGGGCCACGTTGCGGTCGACGGCCTCGGTGCCGGAGCCGCGCAGGCCGTCGTCGCGGCGCACGTGGACGCCGACGAGCTCGGCTTTGGCGCGGCGGGCCATCCGGCTTGCGCGCCGGACCAGCCGTGCGGTCTCGGGCGACCCGGTGATCGCCACCACGACCCGCTCGCGGGTCTCCCACGGCGTGTCGATCCCGTGCCGGGTGCGATAGGTGTTGAGCTCGGTGTCGACCCGGTCGGCCAGCCACAACAGCGACAGCTCCCGCAGGGCGGCGAGGTTGCCGGGGCGGAAGAAGTTGGTCAGCGCCGCGTCGATGCGCTCCGACGGGTAGACGTTCCCGTGGGCCAGTCGGCGCCGCAGCGCCTCCGGGGTCATGTCCACGAGCTCGATCTGCTCGGCGCCGCGGACGAACTCGTCGGGGACGGTCTCGCGCTGGGGCACGCCGATGATCGTGTTGACGACGTCGCTCACGCTCTCCAGATGCTGCAGGTTGAGCGTGGAGATGACGTTGATGCCGGCCGCGAGGATCTGCTCGACGTCTTCGTAGCGCTTGGCGTGCTCCACCGACGGGGCGTTGGTGTGGGCGAGCTCGTCGACGAGTACGACCTCGGGCTTGCGCGCGAGGATCGCCGGGAGGTTCATCTCCTCGTAGTAGCGGCCGCGGTAGGTGATCGTCCGGCGCGGGATGACCTCGAGATCGCCCATGGCCGCCGCCGTGTGGCGGCGTCCATGGGTCTCGATGAGGCCGGCGACGACATCGGTCCCACGTTCGCGCCGGCGCAGGCCCTCGCCGAGCATCGCGTACGTCTTGCCGACGCCCGGTGCCGCGCCGAGGTAGATCCGTAGCCATCCGCGTGCCATGGGCGAATCCCCGATACGAGTCCTTCGAAATCGAGCTTAGCGAGTCCCCGTTCGCGCGAGCGCGAGGTTGAGGTCGAGGACGTTGACGCCCGGCTCGCCCATCGCGCCGAGCACCCGACCGACGGTGGACTGGTCGATCAGCTTCCGGACGTCGGACAGCGGCAACCGGCGGGCGGCCGCCACCCGCGGGGCCTGCAGGCGGGCGTTGGCGATCGAGATCTCGGGGTCGAGTCCGGAGCCCGAGGACGTCACGGCGTCGCTCGGCACCGCTGTGCCGGCCGGCAGGCCGTTGAAGAGGCGATAGGCGGTCGCGGCCTGGCCGACGGCGCTGATCAGGGCGGGGTTCGTCGGGCCGAGATTGGCGGCGCCCGAGGACATCCCGTCGTAGCCGGTGCCGGCGGCCGAGGGCCGCGGCTGGAACCACTGGCGCAACGGGTTGCCGTGCGCATCGGCGAACGACTGCCCGACGAGCTCGGACCCGACCGGCTGGCCGTTGGTGCCCGCGACGAGCGACCCGTTGGCCTGGTGGTGGAAGACCCCCTGGGCGATGCCCGTCACCGCGAGCGGATACGCGAGTCCGGTCAGGATCGTCATCACGATCGTCAGGGCGATCGCCGTCCACAGAGTCCGGCGCATTATTTGACTCCCAAGGCCGTGACGATGACATCGATGACCTTGATGCCGATGAACGGCACGATCACACCCCCGAGGCCGTAGATGAGCAGGTTGCGCCGCAGGATCGCCGACGCGCCGGTGGCGCGGAAGCGCACGCCCCGCAGCGCCAACGGGATCAGGGCGATGATGATCAGCGCGTTGAAGATGACCGCCGACAGGATCGCCGAGTGCGGGCTCGACAGATGCATGATGTTCAGCGAGTTCAGCTGCGGGTAGGCGACGACGAACATCGCCGGGACGATCGCGAAGAACTTGGCGATGTCGTTGGTGATGGAGAACGTCGTCAGCGAGCCGCGCGTGATCAGCAGCTGCTTGCCGATCTCGACGACCTCGATGAGCTTGGTGGGGTTCGAGTCGAGGTCGACCATGTTGCCCGCCTCTTTGGCGGCCTGCGTGCCGGTGTTCATCGCGACCCCGACATCGGCCACGGCGAGGGCGGGCGCGTCGTTGGTGCCGTCGCCGGTCATCGCCACGAGGTGCCCGCCTTCCTGCTCGCGGCGGATGAGGGCCATCTTGTCTTCGGGGGTGGCCTCCGCCAGGAAGTCGTCGACCCCCGCCTCCTCGGCGATCGCCGCCGCGGTGCGCGGGTTGTCGCCGGTGATCATCACCGTGCGGATGCCCATGCGTCGCATCTGGTCGAAGCGCTCGCGCATGCCCGGCTTGACGATGTCCTTGAGGTAGATCACCCCGAGCACGGTCGGGCCGTCGGCGACGACCAGGGGCGTGCCGCCCTGGGCGGAGATGCCGTCCACGACGATCTCAAGCTGTGCCGGCACGGTCCCGCCCTGCGCGCGCACCCACGCCTCGACGGCGCTGCCGGCCCCTTTTCGGATCTTGCGGTCGCCGACGTCGACGCCGCTCATGCGCGTCTGGGCGGTGAACGGCACCAACGCGCCGCCGGCGAGCGGTACCGCGGGCGTGCCGCGCTCGGTCTCGACCAGGGCCACGATCGAGCGCCCCTCCGGGGTCTCGTCGGCGAGGCTCGCCTGGACGGCGGCGTCGGCCAACTTCTCGGTGGTGACGTCGGGCATCGGGATCAGCTCGGTCGCCTGCCGGTTGCCGAACGTGATCGTGCCGGTCTTGTCGAGCAGGAGCGTCGAGCAGTCGCCTGCGGCCTCGACGGCGCGCCCGGACATCGCCAGGACGTTGCGCTGGACGAGCCGGTTCATGCCGGCGATGCCGATCGCCGACAGCAGCGCGCCGATCGTCGTCGGTATCAGACAGACGAACAGCGCCACCAGCACGATCGTCGACTGGGCCGCGTTGGAGTAGATCGCGAACGGCTGCAGCGACACGATCGCGATCACGAACACCAACGTCAGTGCCGCCAGCAGGATGTCGAGGGCGATCTCGTTGGGGGTCTTCTGGCGGCTGGCGCCTTCGACCAGCGAAATCATCCGATCGAGGAAGGTCTGGCCCGGGGTCGGCGGTGATCCGCACCAGAATCCGGTCCGAGAGCACCCGGGTGCCACCGGTGACCGCCGAACGGTCCCCGCCCGACTCCCGGATCACCGGCGCCGATTCGCCGGTGATGGCCGACTCGTCGACGGATGCGATGCCCTCGATGATCTCCCCGTCGCCGGGGATGATCTCGCCCGCCACGACCTCGCAGACGTCGCCGGCGCGCAGGTCCGTCGATGCGACCTGACGGATGTTGCGGCCATCGACGACCCGCGCGATGGTGTCGGCGCGCGTGCGCCGCAGGGCGTCGGCCTGGGCCTTGCCGCGCCCCTCGGCGATCGCCTCGGCGAAGTTGGCGAAGATCACCGTGAACGCCAGCCAGGCAACGACCAGGCCCCCGAACACGTTGGTCGCGTGGGTCGAGGAGCCGAAGTCCTTGATCCAGAACCACGCGGCCAGCACCGTCGTGACCTCGACGGTGAACATGACCGGGTTCCGGATCATGTGGCGCGGGTTGAGCTTCAGGAACGCCTCGACGACGGCGCGGCGCAGGAGCGCCGGATCGGTGCCGGTGATCGTCGTCGGGGAGCGGCGAACGGGCAGTGGGCTGTGTGTCGACATGGGCGTGACCTAGCTGTGGAAGACGAAGTGCTCTGCCAGGGGGCCGAGCGCGAGGACAGGGAAGTAGGTCAGGCCGACGATGATCACCGTGACCCCGACCAGGAGCGTCGCGAACAGCCCGGTTCCGGTTGGCAGCGTCCCCGCCGAGGCCGGGACCGCCTGCTTGCGTCCGAGCGATCCGGCGATGGCGAGTACGGCCACGATCAGGGCGAAGCGCCCGAGGAGCATGCAGATCGCGAGCGTGACGTTGAACCAGGTCGTGTTGCCGGAAAAGCCTGCGAAGGCAGAGCCGTTGTTGTTGGACGCCGACACGAACGCGTAGACCATCTCGGTCAGTCCGTGGGGGCCGGGGTTCAGCAGCGCCGCCTTGCCGCGTTCGGTGACGATCGACCCCGCCGCGAACCCGAGCGCGATCGCGGGGACGATCAGGATGTAGATCGCCACGAGCTTCATCTCGGCGGCTTGGATCTTCTTGCCCAGGTACTCCGGTGTGCGCCCCACCATGAGCCCGGCGATGAACACCGACAGCATCGCGAGGATCAGCATCCCGTAGATCCCGGATCCGACGCCGCCCGGTGAGACCTCGCCGAACATCATGTTCACCAGCACGACCCCGCCGCCGAGCGGCGTGAAGCTGTCGTGGGAGGCATCGACGGAACCCGTCGAGGTCGCCGTCGTCGACGCCCCGAAGAGCGCCGAGGGCGCGGCGCCGAAGCGGATTTCCTTGCCCTCGAGATTTCCGCCCACGACGGTCGCCGACGCGGTCTGGTTGACCCCGTGGGGGAGGCTCGCGTTTCCGCCGGCCTCGAACCCCATGACCGCGACCGCGCCGACGATCCAGAGGACCGCCATCGCGCCGAGGATCGCGAGACCCTGGCGGCGGTCCTTGCAGAGCTTGCCGAAGGTCCACGGCAGCGAGAACGGGATGACCAACAGCAGCCAGATCTCAAACAGGTTGGTGAAGCCGGTCGGGTTCTCGAACGGGTTCGCCGAGTTGGCGTTGGTCGGCCCGCCGCCGTTGGTGCCGAGGTCCTTGATCGCCTCCTGGCTGCCGAGGGCGCCGCTGGTGAGGGTCTGGTGACCGCCGGCGAGCGTGTGCACGGTGACCGGTGCGGTCAGGTCCTGGATGACCCCGGCGGAGACGAGGATCAGCGCGGCGACGATCGCGATCGGCAGCAGGATCCGCGTGACAGCGCGGACCAGGTCGACCCAGAAACTGCCGACCGTGCTCGAGCGCCGCCGGATCAGCCCGCGCATCAACACGACGGCGACGGCGATCCCGACGGCGGCCGAGACGAAGTTCTGCACCGTCAGGCCGATCATCTGGGTGAGGATCGACATCGCGGTCTCACCCGAGTAGTTCTGCCAGTTGGTGTTGGTCAGAAAACTCGCCGCCGTGTTGAACGCGAGCGGCGCGGGTACGGCACCGGCGTGGTTGGGGTCGAGCGGGAGGTGCTCCTGGAGCCGCTGGATCGCGTAGAGCACGAGCATCGAGACCGCGGAGAAGACCAGTAGCGACGTGGCGTAGGTCCGCCAGCGCTGTTCGCCCCTGGGGTCGATCCCGCAGGTACGGTAGATCAGCCGCTCAAGCGGCCCGAAGATGCGGTCAGCCGGCGCCCGCCGCCGCCGTAGACGCGCGCCATGTACCCGCCGAGAACCGGGATCGACACCCCGAGCGCCACGATCAGGATCACGAGCTGGACTCCGTCGTTGGCGGTCACCAGAGCCGCTCCGGTGCCATCAGCGCGACGATCAGGAACGCGACCAGCAACACGGCCACGACGAGCCCGATCACGTCGTTGGCGTTCATCGGGCCGGACTCCATGTGTCGTCGAGTCCGCCTGGCGTGCAATCATCCTCGCGCGTGCCGATGATGCGTTCACAGCCGGCGACAAACGCCAGCATCACCGCGAAGAACGCGATCGTGCCGGCGACATACAGCACATCCAGCATGGGCCACCCCGGGGTCTCGGTCGGAGCCGTGCGCGGGTGCGCACGCCATGCCATCGAGTCTGAGGCACCCCTGTCGCGCGCGCGGGATCGCCACGCGGTTGTTACGCGCCAGGCGATAATTTCACGCGTTCGTCACACGACCGACCGACCGCGGGCCGTCGCACCGCGACGCCGCTCGACGAACGTCGAGGTCATGGTGCGACCCGTACGGGTCAGCGGGACGCGGCGGTGGGCCCCTCGGCTTCGAGTGCGGCATCGGTCAGCTCCACGCCTGCCGGGAGGGCCCACTCGGAATATGGTGGGTCCGTCAGCGGCCTTTTGTGGAGGCGGACCCCCGGGCGGCGGACCCAGCGAAGGGCGCGTCGGCACCGCCTGCCGGGCGCTGCCCGCGGGGCTCGGGCTCGACCCACGGACCGGCCCACGTGCGCACGCGGGTGCAGTTCGGCTCGCAGATGATGACCGTCGCCCATCGGGGGGCGCAGGACCGCGCGACCATTGCCGGGGAGCGCCTCGACGGATGCGCGGTGGTCGATCCCCCGATCACGGCACGCAAGCCCAGCGTCGTCAACGATCGCCGACGCGCTCAGGGGCGGCGTCTCGCGATGGTGTCTGGGCGTCGGGGCCCGTCTGCTCGGTGCGCGCCCACACGGATGCTCTTCGAACTGTCGAGACGGACCAGGCCTCTGCGAGCATCGACGTCAGGCGCGGAGCGCTGGTGCGCCGGGAGATCGCCACTTCTCTTGTCACCGACGCCGTGCCGTTGTCGGCCTGCATCGGTCAGGCGCCTGCCCCCGAGGGCTACCCGCTCTCGCGCACGCCGCTGGGCGGCGTGCGTTCTCCCTGCGCGGGCTCGGGGTCCGACGCAAGTCCGGACGAGAGGTACCTGCAGGCGCCGTCGAAGATCATGCCGACGATGGTCCCCGCCGCGAGAGATTCCGCAATCTGCACGCAGGCATGGATCACGGCACCCGACGAGGGACCGGCAAGTACGCCCTCCTCATGCGCGAGTCGGCGCGACATCGCGATGGCCTCATCGCTGGTCACGAAGCGCCGGTCGTCGAGCGCCGCCAGGTGCAGGATCGGCGGGACGAACCCCTCACTCAGGCTGCGTAGTCCGCTGATGCGTTCGCCGGGGACCGGTTCGCATCCGATGACCGCGACGTGGCGTGGGAGTGCGCGGAACCGTCGTGCACAGCCCATCAACGTGCCGCCCGACCTGATGCCCGCCACAAAGACATCGATCTCGGGGCAATCGCGCAGGATTCCTGCGCCGTGCCGGCGCAGTGAGCGGCGGGGTTGGCAGGGTTGCCGTATTGAAACGGCATGAACAATCCCTTCTGCGCGGCCAGGCGCTGAGTGACCTCGATGGCACCAATCGACCCGCGCGCGCCGTCGGTCGGAATGATCTCTGCCCCGAACGTCGGGAGCATGGAAACGCGCTCGGCGGTGGCGCTGTCGGGCATGACGACGACCAGCCGGTACCCCCTTACACGGCAGATCATGGCCAGTGCGATGCCGGTGTTGCCGGAGGTCGGTTCGATGATCGTGTCGCCGCTCAAAATAAGGCGTCGCCGTTCGGCCGCGTCGATCATGGCGATGGCGATGCGATCCTTGCTCGATCCCGACGGATTGGTGGTCTCCAGCTCGGCCAAGAGCCGCACACCCGGATGCGGAGCGATGTGCGTAAGCTCGACCAGCGGGGTGTTGCCGATGGCCCCAAGGATGTTGAGCGGCCCCGGCGCGGCATGATGTGATCCAATCGACCCGGGCACGCTGTGGCCTCCGGTCGCGTCGTCACCGAGGGTAGTCATAGTACGCCGCGTCGGTCGGAAACCGTGGCCGGGAGTCCGCACGCTCCAGGCGACGCCGTCGCTGGGGTGGGTCGATGCCCCAGGCCATCGCCGCCCCTGAACTTGCGCCCCAGCCGCCGAGCGCCAGCGCTCGACGACCCACGAGATCCACATCGGCGCTTCGGACGGCGGCCATCAGCCGAGCCGCGACATCCACCACCTCTCCTCGCACCGCACACCGGAGATATGCGAGCCCGAGCGGGGACGCACGCGTGCGCGCCAGCTCCAGAAGCAGGACCGAATCGTTCGCGGCATCCGCCGCGCGCCATGCGCAATAGCCTGCGAGGATGTCGTCGCCGATGGGCGTCAGCCCCGTACCGCGCCCGGCAAGCGCGCTGACTGCGCCGGGAAGGTCGCCCCACATGAGTGCCGCGATCCCCGGGATGAGGTCCGCCGGCGGGCGGGCAGAGCGGCGCATGCACGCGCCATCGCCTCGGGGGCGCCCGGTGCGCAGGCCGGCAGGAGCGGACGGGTTTCGACGGCCGCCCCGGTGAGCTCGACCCGATCGGCGCCGATCACAAGGGTGCCGCTCCGTGCCCGAACCGGGTCCCCGGGACGCCATCGCCGGGAACTCCGTGCCAGTTGAAGGGTGAGCGGTCCAAGCGGCGCCCGCGGCCCTGTCACCAGCAACCATCGGTCGCCCGTCGTGGTCACGTAGATGCCGCCTGGCAACCGGATGGCGACGGTGCCGTCCAGCCCGTCACCCGCGATCGACGCCGCGGTGCGTCCGGCGCGGACGCAGCGATCAGCGACCATCGAGGGGAATCGGCAAGCGTCGCCAGCGCGTCCCGAAACGGCGCGAGCGGCTGATGTGCGATCCCCGCGCCGATCTGCCCGACACCGGAACTCTTGTGGAGTACCCCGGTGGTGATTTGCGGCGGAGTCCCGAGTTCGACGACGACGCGGGCGTCGATTCCCACGGGGCTCCCGGCGCCGTCGAGCGCCGGGAGCCCGAACCGCGTCGACCGAGCAACGCAGATTTCGGACAGCTCCGTCACGCGCCGTATCGTGTCGGCGGCGGTACCGCCGAAGAAGGCGGCCACCGAGGCGGCCGCCGCCAGTGCCATCCCGCCAAGTCCGATGCATTCGATCACCGCGGAGTCGCCAATATCCGCCGCCGCGTCCCGGGCGCTGTAGCCCTCGTTTAGCAGCGCGTCCTGCACAGGGGCGGCCGCCGCGATGAACCATTGTCCGGGCAGTCCTGCCAATTGGATGCCCACATCGGTGCCGTTGCGTGAGATCAGCGAGACGACGCTCGAGCCTGGGACGCCCTGACCGGCGAGCGACGCGCACTTGGCCGCGGCCATCGTGAGGGTCAGGAAGAAATGGTGGTTGGCGGCCATGAAGGCCGCCGTCGACTCCGCACCGAGCGCGGCGAGACCGGCGGCAAGGTCGCGCAGCAACAGGTTGCCGGTGGCCTGCGAGCGCATGTGCAACTCGTCGCCCATCTGCAGTCCCTGCGCCACCAACGCGAAGACGTCGATCGGTCCGTCGCGCTCGATCAGGCGGGCCAGCGTGGGGCCCACCGTGTCGCGGAAGAACCGCAGCCGCTCAATCGCCACATCACCGCCGACACCGAACCACAGCGTATCTCCGGGACCCTCGTTGAGCGTCGCGTGTGCGCGCAGCCCCGTCGCGGGATCTTCAACGACCCACACCGGCATCGACGGTGAGCAGATCCCGGTCATCGGTCCCACGTGACCGTGTCGTTCCCGCTGCCCAAGGCGATCTCCCCGCCCGCCAACAGTGCCTCGGCAGACGGCCGGTCACCGGCCCAGTCTTCGAAGATGACGGCAGCAATCATCGCCCTGCGTTGCGGATCGCATACCCGATCCCACGCGATCGGCGGTCCCGAATGCAGGAGGCGACGGTGTCCGGCGAGCCACGGCAGGACCTCGCCGGCCGGCGCCACCGTCACGGCCCGCGGGCGCGCGGCTTCGATGCGTGCCACCACCTCCTGGTTCGCGGCCGCGATCCGATCACCGTGCGTGCCCCACAGGCGGGTCAGTAGCCCGACGGTTTCGAGGTCGCCATCGAGCTGGAGGGCTCCAGTCGACCTGCATCGACCCGGCACCCTGGCGCACGGACCGCCTCGGCGAACGCCTCGAGACCGAGATTGATGCTCGTGATGCTTCCGAATACCTCCGCCCTCACCGTGTCTCCGATCGTGTGGTTTCATTGACCTCAGCTATGGCCGCCCACATCGATCCGTTGGAGCATCTCGTCTCGGTCGTGCGTGGTGCACCAGGCCTCCGGGCGAAGCGTAATCTGAGTATCTTGAGCCGGCTCGGGCTGCGGGCCGGTGACGATGGTGCCGTCATCCCGTTTGGCGATACGTTTCTGATCATGTGTGCGGAGGCGATCGCGCCGGGGTTGGCCCGTGACCATCCATACGCTGCCGGCGTCGCAGCGGTCGCGACGAATGTCGCCGACGTGCGATTCTTGGCCGGTCGCCCGATCGCCATCGTGGATACCGTTGTGAGCCCGGACCGCCGCCACGCCGAAGCGGTGCTTGATGGGATTGCGCGGGCGGCTGAACTCTTCGGGGTGCCGGTCGTCGGTGGCCACTTGACCGTGGGCGGTCCCGCCGCGGTCTCGGCCGCATGCACGGGGTCTGCGCGCGTGCCGTTGCATGGGTCCGCGGCACGTCCCGGCGATGCGTTGCTCGTGGCGATGTGCACGGAGGGCGCATATCTGGGCGCGACGCCCTTTTTCAGCTCGCTGAGGGTCCGGGATCCGGATCTGCTGCGCAGCGGACGGGGAAGTCCTGGCGACGCTCGCGGAGCTCGGGCAGATCCACGCATGCCGCGACGTCTCGATGCCGGGGATCGCCGGCTCGCTGCTCCAGCTCCTGGAATCGGCAGGGTGTGGTGCGCGCCTTGCGGTCGACCAACTGCCTCGGCCTGCCGGTGTCCCGCTCGAGCGTTGGCTCGTGACGTTCCCGAGCTTCGGGTTTGTCATGGCCGCACCGCTGGACCGGGCGTCCGAGGTCATCGCTGCCTTCACGACCCAATCGCTTGAGTGTGCGCGTTGCGGCGAGTTCACCTCGGGCCAGTCGCTGTATCTGAGCGACGGCTCGGCGCAGAGACACGTCTGGGACCTTGCACGCGAGCCGCTCACAGCGCCGGAGACCTCGTAAGCGCAATCGACATGGGCTGGTGCGTCCGACCGTGGTAGGCGACAGGCGCGCCCGTGGGGCTCCAGCCGAGGCTCGTGAAGAACGGCACGTTCGGCATCTGGATCATTGCGGTCATGCGTCGTGCGCCCCGGCTCCGGGCCGTCATGACGGCGAGGCGCACCAGCCGCGCCCCGACCATGCCACGTCCCCGGAACTCCGACAGAATCGCCAGGCGATCGCCGAACCAGGTGTCCGCGTCGCTGGCGGGGTAGGGGCGCACCGCGCCAATCACGCGTCCGCCAACGATGCGACGGCATGCAACACACCGGGTTCGTCGTCGTGAACGTCCCGATCGGAGCGCACGAAGATGCCCTGTTCGGCGACGAATACGGCGTGGCGCACCCGGAAGTGCCCGTCCAGTCCTCGGGTCCCGCGACCAGACGGCATGACGCCGACGCCGGCGCAGGTGTGACGTCAATCAGAAAAGACGCCGTCGGCGTTGCGCTGTCGGACGAGCTCACGGACCTGCTCTTTCTTGATGAGCCGTTCCCAGGCAGAGAGCCCGGAGCACGCTTGGCACCGTGCACATCCCGCTTTTGCGTCGAGATGGTCCATGCCGTACTCCTCCAGCATGGCCGACACGCTGCCATAGATGTCGGCGACGTAGTCGGGATCGGGAGCTGGTGCATCCTGCATGATCGCGCCGGGCACCGGCCGCAGGGGAACGACGAACGGGTAGACGCCCATTTCGATTGCGCGGCGGCACCCCGCCTCGATCAGCTCGCGTCGCTCTCCCATTCCCAGGATGACGTAGGTCGTCACCGCGCCGCGGCCGAAGACCTCAACCGCGTGGGCCCAGGCACGGAAGTAGCCCTCCATGCCGAGCGCCGCCTTGCCCGGCGCGACCCGTGCAAGCACCTCGGGATCGAAGGTCTCAAGATGCATACCGACCGCGTCCACGCCAGCCGCCCGGACCTCCTCGAGGACACTGAGGTCGCTCGGCGGTTCGAACTGGACTTGAATCGGCAGGTCTGCGGCTTCCTTGATCGCGCTCGCACATCTGCTGATGTACAGCGCCCCCCGGTCGCTGCGATTGACAGAGCCGGTCGTGAGCGTCACGTCGACGGCGCCGTCGAGATCCTTGGCGGCTTTGCATACCTCGGCGAGCTGTTCCGGCGTCTTGACAGGAACCGTCTGCTGACCGCGGGTCAATTCGATCCCGCAGAAGTGACACTGCTCGTCGGTGCCCCAGTAGATGCATCGCTGGACCACGGTCGATGCCACCGAGTCGAGGTGCAGCAACGCGATCTTCCAAGATGGGACACCGTCCGCCGTCTCCAGGTCGTAGTAGCGGGGGCGCGGTGGGACCGTCGCGGGTCCGACATGTTCGTCGCCGCACCACAACTCGCCGCCGCTATCGGTCAATCGCAACAGATACGGGGAATGGGCGACGTAGCCGGAATGCATCGGGACCGTCAGGGGAAGCCCGCGTACCCAGAGGAATCCCGCATCCGACGGTCCGGCACCGCCCCGAATGGGATCGATCTCGGGACCGTCGGGCCCGGTGCGCTCGTCCTCAACACGTACCCCCAACGACTGCAACTCGACGAGCAGCCGCCGATCGTCGATCACGAGACGGTCAGCCACGGCCGGCGAACAGTTCGTCGTAGTTGCGCCAAAACACACGCTCCTTGAGCTCCTGCGAGATTGCGCACGCCGTTCACTTTCCAATAGTCGCCGTCAAAGTCCGACCATGGCTCATCCGAACCGAAGAACACGCGGTCCCCACCGATTCCGGTGCGCTCGATCTCGGTCAACAGCCAGCGCGCACCGAAGCCCACCGACCACGACAGGTCCGTGTAGACCTTGTAGCCCTCTTCCACCCACTGCAAGAACTTCGGCACCAGCTTGATGTGGCCGGACACACCCCCGCCGAAGTGGACGAGGTAGATCTTGCAGCGCTTGCCGTAGTGCTCGACCATCGGAATGAAGTTGTTGATGTCCGAGGCGCCGCCGGGGCTGGTGTGAAAGTGGAAGATCAGATCGTGCTTCTCGCAGGCGTCGAAGCACTCGTCGGCAAGTGCCTTGGTTTCCTCATCCCAACCGTTGGGATCGGGGTTGCCGCCCAGCAGGAACGTCGTCTTGAGAGCCACAATCCGCTTTTCGCCGGCGTACTGCAGCGCCTTCCGGGTGAGCTCGGCGTTGCGGGGCAGGAACGACACCCAAAGCGCTCCGAGAATCCGGTCGTTGGTGGTCGCCGCCTCGAGCACCAAGTCATTGAGGTCGAACGACAGCTCGTGGACCGGCACGCCGTAGTTGGACATGACCAGCGCGCGCTCGATCTTGAACTGATCCATGTGGTTCTTCACGAAGTCTGCGGGCGTGCGGTAGTCGTAGACCGTCGGCTTGACGGGATGCTCAAGGTCATAGAACTTCCACGGCGGTATCTCGCCGATGTGGCAGTGCGCATCGATGATGCGCGTCGGGTGGGTAGTCATGAGTTCCTTCCGAAGGTCGCACGCGCCTGCTCAATTCGTGCGAGCCACTCCGCCTCTGATCGAACCGCTGGGCCAACGCGAGCGGTGGCTTGTCCACCAGCCAGGCGCCGTCGGCGGGATCCAGTTGTACGACTTCAAGCTCGAACTCCGGCCGGGACCCGTCGAGGTCCAGCCTGCTCGAGGCGTGAAGGCCCCGCCCGGAACGAACGTGCATCTCGAGCCGGTGGGACCCTAGCGGCGTGACGTCGTCGAAGAGCACCGCCCACTCCGAGCGGTCGCGACGTGCTTGCTCGAGACGTGCCCGAGCAATTTCTTTGGCATGAATGCGCGTAATCTCGCGATGTCGGTGGCAAAACGCTGCGTCACGCAGGGCCTCGCGGTCCATAAGCGGGCCGAGCGATGGCGAGAGCCGCGCGATGACTTCAGACGCGACATCCCGCCGCTCGCTCCACGCGGTGACGAGATCGTCCTCCGTGCGGACGTCGTCAAGTTCATCGACGATGGCCCGCACGGTCGTGACGTACTGCTCGTAGAGGGTGGCGTTCGACATGACCGCCGGGTAGATGCGTGCCTCCGCGCGTCGCCACGCAGCGACTGCGTCGTCCCGCCCAGCGAGCATGGACGTGTTCACAGGGTCCAGGTATTGAGCTGGAAGGCCCGCTCCCTAAATGCAGTTAGCGCGCAGTCGAGCACGTCGAGGGGATGGAACGGCGTGACACCGTCCATGAGCAGGTCCTCGGGGAATCCGTACAGGGCTCCCGAGGCGATCGGCATGCGTATACGGTGAGCCTTCATCAATGATCGTCTTGATCTGGCGGTTAATGGCCATGTGTCCGGGGAACGCCTCGTCACCGACCTTGGGAAAGCCACGCGTTCCCGATGCCATCAGGACTCCGGTCCGTAGAGCACCAAGTGGGTCTTAAAAGCCTTCCGAAGCACTCGCGTGGTCGTGAGCAGGTTGACAAGACCGACCGACCCCTCGAAGGGAACCGTGTGCATGAATGTGTATGCGGATTCACCCGGTTCGGCCTTGATGTCCGGGAATACCTTCTGGGACATATCGAACAGCTCGGTGCCTTCGGCCTTCATTGCTGCCAGATTCTCATTTACCGCCACCACGTCCTCCTGCCGCCGGGGAAGTGAGGGAGCCGCGATGCCGCGCCTCACCGGATCCGGGTCGGATCGTAATCTTTTCTACTCCCGCGACGCGGCGTGAGTCAAGGTGCGGTAACGGCAGCCGCTTCGCTAGGGGATGTGCCCGCGCGGCCACCGCACGCGGTGCTGTCTACTAGAAGACATGCGACCGAGAACGCTGATGTGCCGGCGGTGGCGTTCGCGCGGTGCGCGACGTTCGCGGAGATGTTCTCGAATGCTGTCGGATTGTCGTGCGGTTGATAATCTATGTCGCGAATTACATATCGGGTGGTCGGAGGTGCGCCATGGGTACGTTGGAGATTCAGTCGACGATCAATCAAACGGTGTCCGAAATCGGCGCCAAGTTGGCGAAGGCCCGGGCGGAGCGCGGGTGGTCGTTGCAGCAGCTCGCGGACCGTGCCGGGGTCTCTCCGGCCGCCGTGCACAAGATTGAAAAGAGCGGGATCACCCCGACCATCGCGACGCTGATGAAGATCGCCGCGGCGCTGGGAAAGAGCGTCGGCTACTTCATCGATGAATCGGATCCGCTCCGACCGGTCACGCTTATCCGGCACGATGAACGCGCTGCCTTGTATACGTCGAAGCAGGGCCTCACGCTCACGAACATCTCGGGTCGCTATGGGCCGTTCTTCGTCGCCGGAGCGGAGGCGATCGTGGCCCCCGGTGCCGATAGCGGACCCAAAGCCATGGCACACCCCGGCGAGGAGCTCGTGCTCGTCCTCGAGGGTGAGCTCGTCTTCACGGTCGATGACGAGGCCTACGCACTGGCCAGCGGCGACTCTCTGCACTTCCGTACGACCTGCCGTCACACCTGGGCGAACCCGGGATCGGAGCCGGCGCGTGCGATCTGGCTTGCGATTCGCGGATCGTAGCTGAGTCATGCGGATACTGGTTTCACTCGGGGGCAACGCGCTGACTCGAGAGGACCAGCGCGGTACCTGGGATGAGCAGTGCGCCAACGCCCGCGCGATCGCCGGTGCGCTGGCTGATCTCTTCACGACGGGGCACTCGGTCATCATCACCCACGGCAATGGGCCCCAGGTCGGGTCACTCGCGGTTCAGCAGGCCTGCGGGTCCGAAGAGGTCCCGCCGCTTCCGCTCGACGCGCTGGTTGCGATGACCCAAGGCGAGCTCGGCTACCTGATCCAACAAAGCATCTCCGAGGTCGCGCCGCTGGTACCGACGGTCGTCGTGATTACGCGTGTGCGCGTTGACGCCGCAGACCCCCGCTTGTCGATCCGGTCAAGCCGATCGGTCCCTACTACGAGGAACCAGAGGCCCGGCACAGGGCCGATCGCGACGGGTGGGTCGTGGGGTCAGATGCGGGTCGCGGCTGGCGCCGCCTGGTGGCAAGTCCCGCGCCCTTGGAGGTCGTTGAGGCAGCTCAGATCCGTACGCTGAACGAGTCGGGAGTCGTGGTCATCGCCGGGGGCGGAGGGGGCGTGCCGGTCGCGCGCAGTGGCATCGGGTTCCGTGGGATCAGCGCGGTCATCGATAAGGATCGCACGTCGCTGGTGCTGGCCCGGGATACCGGCTGCGATACGCTGGTGCTCGCCACGGGGGTCCCGCAGGTGGCCCTGGGCTTCGGCACGCGCTGGCAGCAGAGCATCGGCTGTCTTACCGTCAGCCAGGCGCGCCGGCACCTTGCAGAGGGCGAGTTTCCGCCGGGTAGCATGGGGCCCAAGGTTGAGGCGGCAGCAGCGTTCGCCGCCGAAGGCGGGCGAGCGGTGATCACGAGCCCGGACCGAATAGTGGCAGCACTGGAGGGGCACGACGGCACATGGATCGTTCCCGACACAGAGGGACCGTCGCGCCACACCTACCGAGTGCATGCACTCGACCCGTGAGGACGGAGTCATGAGCTGGCATGTCATGGTGGTGCCGGGGCGCTACGGGATAGCGTCCGCCTGATCGGCATCGCGCGCGCGCTGCGGGAACGCGATGGCACGGCGGCTGTGAGGTGGCGATGGGCACCGCGGCGACATCGACGCGCTCAGAGCCCTTGGTGTGCATGTTCAGGCCGGCCCGGCGGACGTGATCATCGCTGTCGACGCGGACGACTCGGACCTCGCCGCGGTGGTGCTGAGCGACGGCCAGGACGCCCTCGTGTCCGCGCCCGCCAGCCATCTGGAATCCGGGTTCGCCGCCGCGCCGCCGCGGTCGCTGGCGGGTGCCCTCAGCGTGAGCCGGGACGCGAACGTGGCGTTGATCTCGGTCCCCGGCGACTACGCGACGCTCGAGGCGCACCATGCCATCGGCGCTGGTCTGCACGTGTTCCTGTTCTCCGACCACGTGTCCGTCGACGATGAGATCGCGCTCAAGCAGCGCGCGGAGGCAGGCGGACTGCTCGTGATGGGTCCCGGGTGCGGCACGGCCATGCTCGGCGGCGTGGGACTGGGTTTCATGAACGTCATACGGCGCGGGCCGGTCGGCATTGTCGCCGCGGCGGGGACGGGCGCCCAAGAGGTCGCATGTCTGCTCGAGCAGGCCGGGAGCGGCGTCTCCAGGTCATCGGGGTCGGCGGACGCGATCTTTCGGCAGAGGTTGGCGAATCATGTGTCGCCGGGCCATGCGCATGTTCGCCGATGATCCGGAGACCGAGACGCTGCTCTTGGTCTCGAAGGCGCCGACGGTCGAGGTGGTGCAACAACTGGCAGACGCCCTTCCCGAGGGGATCCACGTCGTCGCCGCGCTCGTCGGCTGGGATGGAAGCCCAGCCCCGATGGAGGTGCACGCTACCCTTGAGGCTGCCGCATTCGCCGCCGCGAATGCGCCCCTGCCACGGGATCCGGCGGTGCCCGATACGCCCGCGTGGCGTCGCGCCGCCAGCCGACGGCTGCTGGGGCTGTTCTCTTTTGGAGGTTCGCTCGCACACGAGGCCCTCACCATCCTTGAACCACTGCTTGGACCAATCGGCGGAAACGTCGGCCGCGCGTCCGGCCCGGCGACGCATCGCATCCTGGACCTCCGGGAGGAGGAATACACACACGGCCGGGCCCACCCGATGGTCGACCTTCGCGTGCGTCTTGACATGCTTACCGCCGTTCGCGAGCAGCACGAGGTCGGGTGCGTCTTGATGGACGTCGTCCTCGGGTATGGGGCACACCCGGACCCGGCCCACGAACTCGCATCGGCAATTCGGGCGATTGCTGCCGACATCCCCGTCATCGTACGGGTTTGCGGGACGGCGGGGGACCCGCAGCATGCCCCCGGACAGGAGGCCGTCCTGCGCGATGCGGGAGCGATCATTGCACCGTCGAACGCAGCCGCTGCGCGCCTTGCGGCGGCTGCGGTGTGCGGCGGCTTGATGCGGATCCTCTTACTGACGTATTCGGTGCGTCCCCGTGGGGGTGTCGTGCACACCCTTGAGCTTGCGGGCGCGCTTCAGGCGGTTGGGCACGACGTGACGATCGCCGCCATGGCGCGCCCCGGCGAAGAGGTCTTCCGGCCATCCGAGGTCCCCTTGGTCCGCATTGAACACCGTCCCACCGAAGCGTTGTTTGACGACCGGATCGCGGGGATGCAGGCCGCATATCGCGCAGGGCTGCGGGAGCCGATCGCTCAGGGGCACTTCGATATCGTGCACGCGCAGGACTGCCTGTCGGCAAACGCAGCGCTCGATCTGCGGGACGAGGGCTGTCTCCCGCGCCTCGCACGGACCGTCCATCATGTCGACGACTTCACGAGCCCGTCACTGATTGCCTGCCAAGCGCGCTCGATCATCGAACCCGACCTGCTGTTCTGCGTCTCGGCACCATGGGCCCAGCGGCTGTGGGACGATTTCGCCGTCGAGGCACGTGTCGTGCGCAACGGCGTCGACACCGCCCGCCACCGCCCGCCACGCGATACCGCAGAACGCGACCGTGACCGCCTTCGGTTCGGCTGGAGTGATCGGTTCGTATGCCTGACGGTCGGGGGAGTGGAGCCCCGGAAGGGGTCCATAACCCTCATCGACGCATTCGCACGCGTGCGGCAGGTGCTCGCGTCCCGCAAACCGTTGCTGGTGATTGCCGGGGGAGCGACGCTCTTCGACTACCGCCACGAGCGGGAGCGGTTCGCCGCGCGCCTGGCCGAACTCGGGTGCGCAGAGGACGTTCACCTCACGGGCACGATCTCCGACGCGGAGCTGGCCGCCTACTCCGCTCGGCCGATGTCTTCGCGTTCCCCTCCCTGAAGGAGGGCTTCGGCCTCGCCGCGCTTGAGGCGCAGGCATCGGGTCTTCCCGTCGTTGCGAGTGATCTCGATGTGTTCGCGGGGTTCCTGGAACACGGGAAGTCGGCCCTGCTGTTCTGCCCGGGCGACGCGGTCGGGCTCGCGGATGCGGTGCAGCGGGTCGCCGAGGATGACGGACTTGCCCGCCGGCTGGCGGTCGCCGGGCCGGCGGCCGCGGCGCTGCATGGGTGGCAGGCCAGCGCGCGTGAGCATGAAGCCCATTATCGGCGCTTCCTGGCGGGCGACCGCGATCCGCTGACCATCTAATGGCGAGGTCGATTCGTGCGGTCGCATCATCGCTGGGTGGGTACTCGGTGGACGTGACGATGCGCCAGCACCACATCCGCGTCGACGAGCCGCCGCAGGATGGCGGGGGCGATTCGGGCCCGATGCCACCGAACTCTTGTGCGGTGCGCTTGCCTCCTGCTTCGTGGTCGCGTTGCAGTTCGTCGCGGGGAAACGTGATCTGAGCTCCCCGACCTGGAAGTCGTCGTGACGGCCGAGCGAGCGGGCCGGGAGCTCCGCTACGGCAGGTTCATAGTCGACGCACGCTGTCGGCTGCCGCGGGGCGATTTGGAGCACCTAATCGCACGCGCCGCACAGGTGTGCTGGGTCTCAAAGACACTCTCCGGGGGTGCGGAGGTCGTGTATCGTGCTAATGAATTCAATGCGCATCTCCTGGAGTAGATCGCCATGGGCCTCGAGAATTCCGAAGAACTCCGCCGAATCCTCACTGGACGAACGCGCCTGGGCCTTGTGTTCGCCCGGCATGCGTATGGAATGCGGGCCTGGGTCGATCTGATCTCACCGTGGATTCCCGCCGTCGACGATCCACAGATGAAGGCGTTTGTCGCCCTCCTGGTTGCCGATAATGCCCGGCATATGTCCGAGCTGCGCGATCGGGGGATCAGGAAGAGCGGGATCACCCGGATGCCTACGTCTCCACCCGACGAGGCTGGGGCGATCTACGATCGCCTGGCGGCGCTGGACTCGCCGGACGAACTGATCGGCTACGCCTGGGGGTCACTCGATCATTTCGCGGAGCTCCTGTCCGTGTATGCCGACGCCGCTGACGCGGCGGATCTGGCGGCGATCGAGGACGTCAGAGTGGACAACGACCGCAACCGCGCGGTACTGCGGCGGATGGTCGGACCCAGTGGCGCTCGCCTCGCCGAAGAGGCACACGAGCTCTACCGCGTGCGCGAGCTCGTTGAGGCGCCTCGCTACGCGCGCGGCCATGCCTGAGGCACGAGTACCGGCGTTCGACCAACTCGTCCGCGAGCTGCCCGTCCGCTCGCCCCGGGCCTGGCGGTTCGCGGCGCTCAGAACCGCTTCGCAGGCCGGCGCGCGCCTTTCACGCGGACTCGAGATCGGCTATGCCGAGGGATTGGACCACAGCGCGTTCATGGCGCACGTCTATGCCAATCGGCCGACGGGGCGCACCGGCGTGGGCCGCGCGCTTGATCGACACCTGCTCAGTCGCCGCACCTGCCAGGCGTTTCGCGACATCCGCGGTCTCGCCGCCGCGGCGATCCTGGACGCGATCGACGTGGCGATCGATGCCGGGGTTGCCGAACCCGTCGTCGTCGATCTGGCCGCGGGATCCGCACCGTATCTCCTCGACATCCTGTCGGTCCGTCCGAGCGTTCGCGCCATATTGCGCGACCTCGACCCGAGTGCCGTGCGAGCGGCCGCCACGGAGGTGCGTCGGCGCGGTCTGGAAACCCGCGTCGAATGCGCAGTCGCAGACGCGTTCGACGTCGATGCGCTCGCCGCCTCGTGTCCGCGGCCGGACGTCATCCTCGAGCTCGGCCTCTACGGCATCTATCACGACGACGGGCGAGTAGCCGACCATCTGCGCACGCTCGGCGACCGCGTGCGCCCCTCGCAGATCGTGTGCAACGTCCAGGCCGACAATCCGGAGATCGAGTACATCGCCCGGGTCTCGCGGAACCATGCCGGCGAGCCGTGCGTATGGCGGCTGCGTCCCGAGTCGGCGATCTTGGACTGGATGGCAGCCGCCGGATATGTGCCCGCGTCGATCACCCATGATCGCCACGGTATCTATCGGGTTATGCGACTCGTCCGTCGCGCCCCGTGAGCAGTGTCCTGACATGGGTTCCCGGGCGGGTGGCGCACGCGCGTACCTCATCGCGCCTGCAGTCCGTCCAGGCGAGTCCCCACGCGATGTGGAACTACGTCACATATCGCGATGCCATCGGCATTCTGGGGCTCGACCCCGACGAGGTCTATCCCGCGGGCTCGACCCGGCTCGATCCTGCACAGTGGATCGATCTGGGCTGGCTGACGTGTTTCGCCGGACCGCCCGAGAGTGCGGTGACGGCAATGCGCGACGCGGTGAGCGCGGATGCCCTGAATCAGTATCCGCCCGACCTGCTCGAGCCCCTTCGAGACGAGGCGGCACGATTCCTGGGCGCCGTGCGCGGTCCCCATCTCGAGGTGATCGGAACCGTCGGCGCGCAAGAGGGCATTTCGTTGAGCTTGATGGCCGCGATCGACACTGGCGACGAAGTTCTCGTGAGCGATCCCGGCTACTTCCACGTTCCGTCGGCGGTGCTGGCGGTGGGCGGCGTCCCGGTCGGGGTACCGATCTCGCGCGCCAACGGCTTTCGCTTGGATCCCGATGCGGTCGCCGCACGGATCACGCGCCGGACACGGGCGATCGTGATCGTCGATCCGATGAACCCCTATGGCACCGTTGCCACCCGCGGCGAACTTGAGCGCCTCGCCGCACTCGCCGATCACCACGGGCTCCTGTTGATCCACGATGTCACTCACGGTGCGTTGGGTATCGACCCCGAGGCGACCCTGTACCCGCTCCCCTCGCTCGGGATCACCGACAACGCAACGGCAACGTTCTCGGTCTCGCACTGCTGGGGCATGGCCGGTGCTCGGGTCGGGTTTCTCGCCGGACCGCCGGACCTTATGCGCGGGTGCCTGCAACTCAAGGCCGCCCTCACCCGACTCAACACCAACCTCGTCTCGCAGGTCGCCGCCCTCGCCGCGCTTCGCGACCGGGACTACCTTGATCGTGCGACGGGCGTCGTGCCGGCAAACCTCGCTCACCTCGAGCGGTCACTCGACGACTGCGAGGGGCTGCAGCTCGTTGTCCGTCCCCAACGCGGCCTGGCGTGCGCCGTTGACACGTCGGCCGCCGGAGTCTCCGCGCAAGAACTCTTGGTCGCGCTGTTCGCGCGCAAGGTCGCGGTCTATCCCGGTGACGGCCTGGGGGAGTCCACCGCCCAGACCATGATTCGGATCAATCTCTCGCGGCCCGAGAAGCACGCGATGGAACATCTGCGGGCCGTCCTGCCGGAGGCGCTGGCCGAAGCGCGAAGCGGACGCTGGCGGGATGCGGTGATCGAGCTGCTCGAGCGCAAGGGAACTGCGCGGGCGCCCGGCTTGCCGATCTCCTGCGTGCCCAACAGTGACGGTCGCGGACGCGGTCGCAGCCTTTGGGTCGCCCCTGTGGAGGGCGGATCTGGACTGTGCTCGCGACGCATACCGCGATCTTTCGGGGTTGTTCGACCGCGCCTGGGAAGACACCGTGATCGCGTACTCGTTCAAGACCAACCGACTGCTGGCCCTGCTCGTCGCGCTGACCCACGCGGGGGCACACGCCGAGGTCGTGTGCGACGCCGAATACGCACTTGCGCGCGACATCTTGGCCCTCGGTGGGGACCGGATCATCGTCGATGGACCGGCCAAGACCGACACGCTGTTGATCCGCGCGGCGGGTGACCGCGCGCTGGTGATGTGTGACAGTCCGGAGGAGATCGACCGAGCCGCAGGTGTTGGTGTCGAGCGGATTGGACTCCGTGTCCGCCAGGACGGAGCGCTCGGTGCGTCGAGTCGCTTCGGGATCCGCCCGGATGACATCGCCGCGGCAGCGTGTCGAGTGGCAGCAGCGGGGCTGAGTGTTGAGGCCCTCGGCACGCATGTGGTGTCGACCGACGTGGTCGAGTCGCTTGACCCCTCGTCCAACCTGGCCGGCCAGGTACGCGTTCGATGGCCACGGGGTCCGCACGACCACATCCGCGCCGCGAAATCGCTTGCCCGGATCGCCCGCGAACTCCGGGAGGCAGGACACCCCCCGATCAGCACGCTCGATCTTGGCGGTGGGTTACCGGCCTCGGACGACGCGGCCGGCCACGTGGACGGGATCGTGCAGGCGCTCCGCGAGGGCGGGTTCGACGGACGACTGGTCATGGAGCCGGGACGGGCCCTCGTCGCGGCTGCGGTTGACCTCGTGTGCACGGTGATCGCCGTCAAGCGGCTCGACGATGGCGGACGGGCGGTCGTCGTCGACGCGGGGACAAATCACGTGCCCGGTGCACTCTGGCAATGGCCGACGGTAAAGTCTCTGAGAGACGGCCCGTCCGCAGGACGAGCGATGGTCTGTGGTCCCTTGTGTCTGAATATCGACATTCTTCATCCCGCGGTCGACCTTCCGGATGTCGACCCCGGCGATCTCATCGTCATCGAGGGCGTCGGGGCCTACGCCCAGTCGCATGCCACACAATTTGGCGACGCCCGCCCAGCCGTCATGGCCCGGGACGACGGGCGCTGGACGCTCGCCCGGCGCCGTGAGGACCTATCCGACCTGATTGGCCCGGAATTGCCCGCCGGGATTGCGACCGGGCGTCTCCTTGAGGAGGGATTCGCATGAAAGAACGACTCGCCGTCATTGGGGGAGGTGGCGCCGGGATCGCCGCCGCCACGATCGCCAAGCGCGAGAATCCCGATCTGCAGGTCACCCTGTTTACGGAGTTCGAAGACATTGCCTATTCGCCGTGCGGCATTCCATTCGTGCACGGACGGGAGATCGCAACGTTCGAGAGCTTGTTCTTGTCGACGGTCGAGCGGTATGTGGAAGACGGCCTCGACATGCGGATGGAGACGGTGGTCACCGACATCGACCTCGACCGCCGCATCCTGACCGCGCGCAACCAGCACGAGGGATTCGACAAGCTCATCATCTGCACCGGGTTCGTCTGGGAGAAGCCCGACGTCCCTGGCGCCAACCTCGACGGCTTGCACTACGTCAAGAACATCCGCAAGGCGATGGAATTCGACAAACTTCTGGACACCGCCAAGCGCGTCGTCGTCATCGGCGCAACCCCATTGGGTGTGGAAATGGCCGGAAATCTCGGGCGTCGCGGGCTCGAGGTGGCGTTCGTCGACGAGGGACCGTGGGCGCTCCATGAGGTCCTCGACCCGGATGTGGCCCAGCCGGTGCACGAGTCGTTGGCGAGCCACGGGGTCGCTCTCCGATTCGGCACTCGCGTCGAGGCGTTTCTCGGCGACGGCCAGCGCGTCCGCGCGGTGGCGACAACCGACGGTGAGATTCCGTGTGACATCGTCGTGGTCTGTCTGCACAAGATGCCCAACAACGCGATCGCCGAAGCGGCCGGGCTGGCGATCGGGACAACCGGCGGAATTGTCGTCGATGCCGGCATGCGAACCTCGGCCGACGGAGTCTGGGCTGCCGGCGATGTGGTGGAAGTCCCCCACGGGCTCACGATGATCCCGATCCGCGGACTCACCGGATCTCATGCGTATGCACAGGGCCGGACGGCCGGTGCCAACGCCGCGGGTGGGTCGCGCATCTACGATCCGGTGTGGGTGCCATGGGGCCTCGTCGGCGGTGACTACACCATCGGCGGGTTCTCGCTTGGGGAGACGCTCGCCACCGCCGTAGGTGTTCCGTATGTGGTTGCACGGGGTGTCGGCGTTTCCCGTGCGCGGTACTTTCCGGGCGCCGAGCGCACGCATGTGAAACTACTCGCCGAACCTGGCACGCTGCGGCTGATCGGTGCCCAGCTGCATGGCGGTGACGGCGTCAAGGAACGCTGCGACTTCCTGGCTTTTGCGGCCAAGCGCGGCGCGACGCTCGAGGACATTGCCTGGATGGAGAACATCTATTCCCCGCCGATCGGCGCGCTCTTCGAACCGATGGCGATTGCCGCGCAGAACGGACTCGCAGAGCTCCGCAGGACGGGGGCGGCGACATGAGCGGCAACGCCCACCGCAAGCAGCACCTGCGGGAGGTCACCGAGCGCCACTTGATGACCGATGCGATGCGTCGCGTCGCGGGTCGCTACCCCGGCATCACGGTCGCGACACCCGCGACCCGATCGAGCTGGTTCTGGTCGCGGCTGTTTGTCCCGGTCTATCGGCGCATCCCCTGGTCGGTGCGGGAACGGACGATCCATATCGCCGGGATGGACGCATCCGGGTGGACGCCGCCGTCGCGCCGACCCGGTGAGCCTTGGCGGCCGCCGACATGGGATGGACCCGCCTCCTAGGGCCGTCCCGTGGAAGCGGGCACCACCCGTGTGCCATCGGGACCCATCGGCGCCGGGGAGCCTCAGCCGGCGCGATGAAGCGAAGCTGGCCGCGCGCGGGCACCGGCCTCACGCGCGGCGGACCGGAACCGACGATGCGTCAGGGGCGGACCCACTCCAGGTCTTGGCGGTAGAGCTCGTACGCCGCCGAGTACTCCATGACGCGCGCGACCTCGGCGACGCGGTCCTCATCCCAGCCCGCGCGACGGAGTAGGTGGAAGCCCATCTCCATGCCGGACGTGATTCCTCCGGCGGTCACGATGCGGCCGGCGTCGACCACGCGAGCCCGACTGATGCGGCAGCCAGGCGCAATCGTTGCCAATCGGTCGATCGGCACAATGCCGTTCGGCCCCTGTTCGACGGCGTCCGGTTCCTTGCGGTTGGTGGCACTCACGCCGTCGAGCAGCCCCATCGCCCCATAGATCCACGACCCCGTGCAGACGCTCGTCAACAAGGTGGACTGCGGCAGATCCAGGATGAACTCGTGCAGGCGCCGATTGTGCATTTCTTGGCGCGTGCCAAACCCGCCCGGGATCAGGAAGGCGTCCATCGCAGGCCGATCGGTGAACGAGTAGTTCGGCATCACGGTGAAGCCCGCTTGGGTCTGTATCGGGCGCATCGCGTCGGAGATCAGGAAGGCGTCGAGCTCCGGGTTGAAGCGCCGCGCCACCGCAAAGACGCCGACCGGGGCCGCGAAGTCGACCACCTCCGCGTCCTTGAAGACGTAGACGCCGAGGCGAAACCCCCGGATCTGCGTGGCCATATCGTTCCTCCTTCCGCCGACGCCGGACCTCGGTCGGGCGCGGGCTTGCGACGTCCTTGGATACCTTGGCGGGGGTGCTTCCAGGCTCTCGCCTGGACCACGATCCGACGTGACGCACCGCGACCTCGGCTGACCGGGGCTGTGTGCACAACCTCGAGAGCAATCAAACCAGATTCACCCGGCTCCCCTCGCGGATCGTCGAACATCACCGGCCCCGTGGCGACTCGCGTGGAGGATGTCGGGGGGTCGCAGCCAACGCCGGGCGTTCGCCTCTCCGACAAGGCCTGTCGATCCGCATGCGACACCGGCAGCACGGCTCCGGGGCCGGCTCCGACCGAGAGTCGACGCCGTTGGCGACCAGGTCACGGCGCGCCCGCTCCACCCGCGGCGCTGAGGGCCTGGGGTCCGACCGTCAACGAACCTGTCGGCGGCCTCGGCTGCGACCGGCTCGCGATCGGCGACGCCCATTGCAGATGGCATCGGGCCGGTCGGAGATCCGGACCGCGTTGATGCATCCGCCGCGCTGGGGCTCGACGGGGCACTGTGCGTGCGGGTTGGCCCACGGCGCTGCCAGGCGTGATCGACATCGATCGTGAACGCACGCGCCGGTGGGCGCGGTTGTGCCGCCTCGGGCAGTCCTGTCGTCGCCCTGTGAGCTGTCCACGGCGAGCCGCTCGCACGGAGGGCTCGCTCGGTTCATGCCGGGTCAGCGAACGACCTTCGTCAGTTTTAGACCTACGCGGCCGACGGGGCGAGCGGTGCGCCCGGGGCGCCGCCGAGGCGACGGCCGCGGCCCTCGGGCTCGACCCAGGTGCCCGCCCACGTGCGCACGTGGGTGCGGTTCGGTTCGTGGATGATGACCTTCGCCCGCATCGGGGCACCGGCGATCGACTCCAGGCAGCGCAGCACGGTGTCGAGCGTCTGCGGGTCGCCCGCTGCGGACTCGACCATGATCGCCATCGGCGCCTCGCCCTGGGCGACCGCTTCGATGCGGCAGCGGTGCTGCCCGGGGGTCACGACGGCCGGGATCATCCGTCCGATCGCCTCTACCGTGTGGCGAGCCGTGGCGAGCGACGCGGCACGGACAGTGATCGCATAGTCGCGCTCGACGGCAAGCGCGGCGTGGAGGGGCGGACGTGGTGTGCCGGTCACGCGCTCGACCGTGCCGCGGCGGAGTGCGCGCAGGCGGTCCCGCGTGCTGCGTCGCGGGCGGGCCGAGGTGATGTCGACGACGCCGGTGTCGGCGGCGGAGGCTGCGGGCGTGACCAGGTGCAGGCTCATCGGGGGCTCCTGTGGTTGGAGGGCGGGGTCCGTTTGCCTGGTCTCTACCCTCCTCCGGCTACGTGAGAATCATCTGAGTCGGTCGCTATGGGCGCGTTAAGCCCCGTGCGAAGGCGCGGAACGCCCTGGAAATGACCGCCTTCTGGCAGCCGTTGAATCAGCGTCTCGCCGTCAGGGAACGCGCGATGATGCGGATCTCGCGCGCGTGCGGCAGACCGAGGAGCGTCCGCAGCGCGGCTGCGCGCCGCGTCGGGGCGTAGTGGGCCGTCACAAACGCCGTTACGGTCGCCCGCGACGGACCCTGCCGTCACCGCGGGCGAGGATGGCCACAACCGCGCCCGGGTGGGTCGACGGCTTCGGCCCGCAGGAGGGCGTACGCGCCATGCCATCGCGCGAACGCGAAGTGGGTCACCACGTAGGCGGCGATGGCGGCGGGCGTGACGAGGGACCCAGCCGGGCGTACGAGCGGGGGATTCCGGGTCACCGAGAACCACGTGCTCATCAGGCCGAGATCCGCCTCGATCGTATTGCCCGAGACGCCGACGATATGGCCGTTGGTGAGGGCGACCCGCGTCATCAGCACGCGGGGGAGACCCCACGCCGGGTTACGGTGATCGACGCGACGGGGGCACCGAGGCCGAGATCCGCGCCGAGCTGCGCCGCGGTGAAGCTCGGCGGGTCGGGCCACGGGTCGTCGGGTGAGGCCTCGAAGGGGTCCTTGACGCCGACGTAATAGGGCTCCGGCGTGCCGCCCCAGACATTCTGGATCGATTCGGTGTGCCCGCCCGAGCTCGATGCATAGAAGGTCTGGACGATCTTGGTGCCGTAGGCGACGACACTTGCCGGACGTCGCGGCCACGGCGGCGTTCGTCGTCGCGGACTCGGCGCCGACCCCGCCGTAGGCCTCGCTCGGCGGTCCGCCGTAGACGTCGAAGTACGACGACGGGCGCCGGCTGGCCAGCGCATACGACCGGGCCGCGATCGCCTGGGCCTGAAGAGCCGCCGGGCGCCAGCTCGGGGACATCTCCCAGCCGACGACACCGCGGACGAAGTCGTCGATGCCGAGGGTGTTGATGGTGCGCAGGCCGCTGGAATACGTCGTTGAGACCGTGCCGCGATACTTGCGCCCGCTCAGGGCGACAAGGCCTCCTGCTGCGGGGGCGATCCGCAGGCCGAAGGGCGGATTGTGCGACGGTTCCGGTGCCCGGGTTCGGCCCTGTCAGCCGGACGACCCACGTGCCCGTGGTCAGCTTGACCGCGCGCAGCGTGTAGGTCTGGCCGGCCAGAAGCGGGATGCTGACGCCCGGTATGCAGGTCGGACGCCGTCCCCGCGGTCGTGGTCGCGACGGCGACGGTACTGCGGCCGGTGCTCATCAGCGCGCGGATCGGGGTCGCGAGCGTCACCCCGGCGACCGTGCGGACGCTCGTCCCGCGGAAGTACCACTCCATGATCTTGGTGGCGTTCCAGCCGTGCCGGCCATGCCTTCGGCGCCGTACTGGGACATTCCGAGGCCGTGGCCCCAGCCGCGTCCCGTGAACGTGTAGCGCACGGTCTGCGCCGATGCGCCGCCTACGACGGTGCAGCCCGTGACGAGCGCGGTCAGCGCGACCCCGGCGCGCAGGGCGCGACGGCGGCGTCGCCGGCGCACAGTGGGCGCAACTGTGGGGTCTGCGGTCATTCGGATGCCTGTCGATCGATCATGGACCGCCGTCCCCACGCGGGGACGGTCGCGTCCGACGCACACTTGCGGCGCGGCGCGTCATGGATGCCCTCGACCATTGTGTTCTGCCGGTTGAGGATCACGCCTGTCGACCGAATCGATCTTTACAGAACCCTCACCCACGCGGCGCATTTGCGGGTCGGTGCCCGCGCCGCGGGCGCCCCGGCACGCCGATCAGTCGGTCTCCGGCGGGGCAACAACGTCCTGGCCGGTGACGCGCTCGATGCGCCGGTCCGGCACCAGCCACGTGACGGCGACGGCGATGTAGAGGCCCATCGACGCGAGCGGGACCACGAGCGCCAACGGCAACGCGACGACGTAGGCGACGAGCGACAGCTTGCCCTTTCGGTCGCGGCCGAGGGCGATGGCCAGCCGAGACGTCGGCTCGTGGATGCGCAGCAGTGCCACCGACAGGACGTAGTAGGAGATCGCACACAACAACAGCACGACCCCGTACGCGAGCACCGGCCCGCTCGCGAGTGGGTGTTCACCCAGCCACGCGGTCACTGCCGGCACCAGCGACAGGCTGAACAGCAGAACCATGTTGGCCCACAGCACGGCGCCGTTGATGCGCTCGACCACCTGCATGAGGTGGTGATGATTGACCCAGTAGATCGCCAGAAACGTGAAGCTCAGGATGTAGACGAGCAGCTTCGGCAGCAGCGGGTGCAGGGCGTGGAGGCTCGACCCGCCCGGCGGCCGCAGGTCGAGGACCATGATCGTGATCAGGATCGCGATCACGCCGTCGGAGAATGCTTCGAGTCGGCCGCGGCTCACGCGGTCGAGTATGGCAGCGGCCGCACCCGAACGGGCCATCGACCGCACCGCTCGGGGCAATCCCCCCCGCCGCGGGGTTCAGGGATCGCCGCCCCCCGCCGAAGCAGAGAGATATGAGCATCGCCGCCGCACCCGCCACGGCCCACGCGGCCATTCCGATCGCCACGGCCGGCCCCTTTGGCGCCCTCTCGATGCCGACCGTCGTCGGTGCGCTCGGCGTCGTCCTGCTCGTCTGCGGCGGCCTGGCGGTCTATCAGCGCGTGCGCGCCCGGCGCTCCGGGATCGCCGGGATCGACCGGATGGACGTCAAGACCCTCGAGGAAACGTTGACGTCGTTGTTCCGGCAGCTGGGCTACGTCGTCGAGGGCACCCGTTGCCACGGTGATTTCGCGGCGGAGCTCGTCGTGGCCAAGGACGGCGAACGGACGGTCGTCGAAGGAAAACGCTGGAGCAAGCACATCGGCGTCAACGCGGTTCAGGCCGCGATTGCCGCCCGCGGCGACTTCGACTGCGATCACGCGCTGGTCATCGCCAACCGTCAGTTCACGGGTCATGCCAAGAAGCTCGCCAAGACGAACAAGGTCGAACTCTGGGACCGCGAGGCACTGATCGGCAAGCTGCTCAAGCTCAACGGCCTGCCCGCCGCATCGGGCGCCGCACCCGAGCTGGGCGCCCCGGATCCGGGGACCGCCGAACCCCACCCGGCTGCGGTCGATGGATCGGACCCGGAGGCGGACGCGGTGCGCATCGGATCGGCACCGGCCCAGGCGGTCGTGCAGATGGCGGCGACCTCGGCGCCCCCGATCGCCCCGCCGGGCAGTCCGCTGTTGGTCAACGATGCCGACCCCGCGTCGGGATTCGCCTCGTGCGGGTTGTGCGGGGTCACCGTCTCCGACGACGACCGCACGCTCTGCCTGACCCACCGGGTGCGGTTCGGCGGCCGCGTCTACTGCCGCACCCACCAATCCCTGTTCGGTGGCGCGGCGGACTGACGACGGCTCCGGTGGGTGAGAGGATCCGACCGTCCGGATCCGTGGGCAGGAGCTGAGATGGCACAGCTGGAGATCACCGGTGGCCGGTTGGCCGTCCGCCTGACCGGGCTCGAGAAGCTGGGCGGGATGCACTCCGACATCGAGGTGCCGCTCGACCTGGTCCGGGACGTCGAGGTGGTCACCGACCCGTGGACGGCCCTGCGCGGAATCCGTGCTCCCGGGACCGGGATCCCCGGCGTGATCGCGCTCGGGACCCGCCTCGGGTCCGGAACGACCGATTTCACCGCCGTCTACCACCACACTCCGGCCGTGGTGGTCCGGATGACCGGCGGCGAGTTCGATCGCCTGGTCGTCTCCTCCGACCATGCCGAGGCCGACGTCGCGATGATCCGCGGCGCGCTCGGATCGCGTCCGGGCTAGACCACGCGGGCGCCGCCGCGCCGGTCGTGCGGCGCGGCGGCGGCGCGGGTCAGGCGGTCTCGGCCGCGGTGGTGCCGAGCGGTTCGCGGGCCTGCGGTTCGGTCGCGGCGGCGGGCCGGGGCCGTCGCACCACAAACAGCGCCGCGATCGCACCGACGGCGGCGATCGCCGCGCCGGCGTAGACGGCCGGCACGAGCCCGTCCACATACGACTGCGGCGAGGCGTAACTGCCGTACTGGGCGAAGATCGTCGCGAGCACCGACACCCCCAGGACGCCCCCGAGTTCGCGGATCGCGTTGTTGGCGCCGGACGCCTGGCCCTCCTCTTCGGGCCGCACCGATCCGAGGACGACGTTTGCGACCGGGGCGAAGAAGAGTCCCATCCCGATCCCCGCGATCACGAAGGGCCCGACCAGGTCGGAGTACGGCACCGTCGGCGACGCGACGGCCGCCAGCAGCGCGAGGGCGATCGCCTGCATCCCGATCCCCGCAGCCATGAGCACGCGGCCGCCGATGCGGTCCGATAGGGCGCCGGCGATCGGGGCGACCACGAGCGGCATCGCCGTCCACGGCAGCACGCGCAGCCCCGCCGACATCGGCGAATAGCCCTGGACCGTCTGCAGGAACTGGGTAAGCAGGAAGATCGCGCCGAACATGCCGAAGAACATCAGCATCGAGGCGATGTTTGCCGCCGTGAAGGTGCGGTTGGCGAAGAACCGCATCGGCAGCATCGGGGCCGGTGCGCGCAGTTCCCAGGCAACAAAGCCCGCCACGAGGACCGTCCCGGCGACGAGCGCACCGACCACCTCGGGTGTGGTCCATCCGATCTGGCTGCCGCGGATGATCCCGAAGACGATGCCGAGCAGGCCCGTCGAGGCGAGCGCGACCCCCGGCAGGTCCAGCGCGGAGTTGGGGCCGTGGCTTTCGCTCAGGCGACGGGCCGCGAGCGGCGCGAGCACGAGCCCGATCGGCACGTTGAGCCAGAAGATCCACTGCCAGGAGATGCTCTGGACGACCGCCCCGCCGACGACGGGGCCCAAGCCGACGGCGATGCCCCCGACCGCGCCCCAGATCCCGAGTGCGGCACCGCGACGCTCCGCCGGCACGGATGCCGAGAGGATCGTGAGGGTCAGCGGAGCGATGATCGCGCCGCCGACGCCCTGGAAGGCCCGCGCCGCGATCAGCAAGTCGATCGAGGGCGCCAGGGCCGCACCGATCGACCCGACGGTAAAGACGAGGATGCCGATGACGAACATGCGCCGGCGCCCGAAACGGTCGCCGAGGGCCGCACCGGTCAGCAGCAGGACCGCGAAGGTCAGGGTGTAGGCGTTGACCGTCCATTCCAGCTGCTGGATGGAGGCGTGCAGATCACGCCGGATCGTCGGCAGGGCCGTCGAGACGACGAGGTTGTCGAGGGTGACGATGAACAGCGCCGCCGACGTGAGGATCAGTGTCCACATCGTCGTGTGGCGCCCGCGCAGGGGGGTCATGGTTGGCCTTTCCGAAATGACGGTAGTGAGTACTTACTAGCTTTCATGGCAAAAAAAAGGGAGGTCACGATTTGATGGCCAGGCAGCCGTCGACCATTCGTCCCGCCCACGCGTCGCCCGCGCTTTGGAGTTCGAGGGCGGCGATGACGTTGAAGAGCATGCCCTGGGCAAAGAACGCGGTGACCTGCTCGGCCGGTGCGCCGGACACCTGCTCGACGTAGGTAAACAGCGCCCCGTACCCGTCGCGTGCGGTCTGGCGGATGTCGGGGTCGGTGCATGCGGCCGCGTACATCTGCATCTGGGCGTTGAGCATTTCCCGGTCCTCGAGCAACCGGCCGTAACGTGCGCCGATCGCCGCGAGCGCGTCCGGACCGCTGAGACCGTCGGCAGCCTCGCGGAAGGCGGCAAGCGTCTCGTCCATGCACTCACGGGCCGTCGCGATGAACAGTTCCTTCTTGGTCCGAAACAGCCGGAACAGGTACGGCTGTGAGATGCCGGCGTCGCGGGCGATCGCGTCGGTCGAGGCCCCGTGGTAGCCGTGGCGTGCGAAGTTGCTGCGCGCGGCGGCGAGCACGGTGATGCGACGGGCGTCGGCGGTCTGTCGAACGGGTGGGACCATGTGGTAGTGAGTATTCACTCACATACTCCGACTGTCAAGTCCCACGCGGGTGCCGACGAGCGATGCGGGGTGCGCGGTCGTCCGGTCGGTGCAATGCTGGGCGTGTCGTGCCCGCGTCGTGTGGCGCCCGCCACGAGGAGGACCCCCGTGCCTCGCAATGTCGTATCTGACTCCGCGCCCCCGCGCGGCGTGGTCGGGATGCCGGCGGCGTTGCGGGAACGTGCTGCGCACCCGTCCGGACGGCATCGGGCCGCGACTCGCGAGCCCCGCACAGGACGGGTACCGTGGGCGTGACCGACATCCCGCCCGCCGCGATCCCGTCGACGCCCACCGCGGCCCCTGACCCCCGTTGCCCGGGGACGGCACTCGCCGTCATCGCCGGGATGAAAGGAGCATTCCATGCCTACTCGTGATCGCGCCCCCGACGGCGCCCCCTGCTGGGTTGGACTCATCACGTCCGACGTCGAGGGCGCGCGCGCCTTCTACGGCGGCCTCTTCGGCTGGACGTCCAGCGACCCCGATCCCGACTTCGGCGGGTACTTCATGTTCTCGTCCGACGGGGTCCCGGTCGCCGGCGGTTCGGGTCCGATGGCCCCGGGGATCCCCGACCACTGGGACATCTTCATCTCGACGCCCGATGCCGAGGCGGCCGTGGCCCGGGCCGAGGCCGAGGGCGGCTCGGTCATCGCCCCGGCGATGCAGGTCGGCGAGTTGGGCAAGATGGCGCTGGTCGCCGGCGGCGACGGCGCGGCGATCGGCCTCTGGGAGCCCCACAACTTTCCCGGCTTTACCCGCTACGCCGAGCCGGGGACCGCGCAGTGGTGCGAGCTGCACACGACCGGGTACGAGGACGCCGTGGCGTTCAACACCGCCGTCTTCGGCTGGACGACGACGACGGTGAGCGACACCCCCGAGTTCCGCTACACCGTGGCCGTCGACGGCGAGGAGAACATCGCGGGCGTGATGGACGCCTCGACCTACCTGCCCCCCGACGTGCCGTCGCACTGGACCGTGTATTTCGGCGTGACCGATGCCGACGCCGCGGTCGCCAAGCTCACGGAGCTCGGCGGCAGCGTGATCCGGCCGGTCGAGGACACGCCCTACGGCCGGCTCGCGATGGTCGCCGACCCGACCGGGGTTCCATTCCGGATCATCCAGGGTCCATGATCCGCCAGCGGTGATGGCCGTGACGCTCCGGCTTGCGCCCGAGCGTGATCGGTGACATCAATCGGGCCACGCGGCGGGCGGGTCTCGGACCCGCCCGCCTGAGCCCACCTGTCCAAAGGCGCGCCCGCGGTGACCCACTGGGTGGATGTCGTGATCGTCGTGGTGCTGGTGCTGGCCGCCCTTCGCGGCTGGCGCACCGGCGGTATCCGCCAACTGGCGTCTTACGGGGGCGTACTGGCCGGGCTGGTCGCGGGCGTCCTGGTCGTTCCGGTCGTCGACCGCCACATCGCGGCGGCCTGGTCGCCGGTGGTCGCCGTCGTGGTGGTCGTGGTCTTGGCGGCGCTGGGCGGGGTCGTCGGCGGGGCGCTGGGGTGGCACGTATCGGAGTTTGCGCGCCGGCTCCGGCTCGGTTGGCTGGATGACGCGCTTGGCGTGGCGGTGGCCGTCGTCGCGATGCTGGTCGTGGTCTGGCTGGTCGGCACCCTCGCGTCCTCGAGCCGCAGCACGACCGTCGACCGCGGGCTCCGGGACTCGGCGATCCTGCAGGACCTGAGCGGGGCGATGCCGCCGGTCCCGGCCGTGTTCGCACGGATCGAGGCCGACCTTGCGGTGCGCGGCGTCCCGATCGTGTTCGCGACCCTGCCCCCGCAACTGCTGCCGCCGGTCGCGCAGCCGGGCACCGCGACCGTGCGGGCGGTCGACGCCGCCGCCGGCCGCTCGACGGTGAAGGTCATCGGCCCGGCCTGCGGCGGGGTCGTCGAGGGATCGGGGTTCGTCGCGGCGCCGGGCATCGTCGTCACCAACGCCCACGTGGTGGCGGGCGACACCCGTATCCAGGTGCGATCGGGGTCGGCCGGCTACGCGGCGATCCCGATCGGCTTCGACCCCAAGCTCGACGTCGCCGTCCTGCGGGTCCCCGGTCTGGGCGCGCCGGCGCTTGCGACCGACACGGCGACGGCCGGCCGGGGCACCAAGGCCGTCGCGCTCGGGTATCCCGGCGACGGACCGCTTGTGGCGGTTCCGGCGTCGGTCGACGGGTTGTTCCTGGCGACGGGTCTCGACATCTCCGGCAGCGGGCTGGTGTCCCGTCCCGTCTACCAGCTCCACGCGGTGATCCGGCCCGGGAACTCGGGCGGCCCGCTCGTGGCCGACGACGGCGGCACCCTGAAGGTCATCGGGCTCGTCTTTGCGCGGTCGACCGCCGACGGCGCAGTCGGCTACGCGCTGGCGATGGCCCCTGTCGTCCGCGACGTGCAGGTGGCCGTGCGGCGCGGTGTGGCCGTCCGGACCGGGAGCTGTGCGGGGTAGCCCGGTTGCGGGCCGTCGCGACGGTCTGTGAGACTGGTCGCCGATCGCGCGCGCGGCGCGTCCGAGTCGAGGAGCAGATCGGTTGCCCGAGCCGCCCATCTCTGAACACGGCCTGATCGGCGATCTGCACACGGCGGCGCTCGTGTCGACCCGCGGAACGGTCGACTGGCTGTGCCTGCCGCGGTTCGACTCCCCGAGCGTGTTCGCCTCGATCCTGGACACCGAGCGGGGCGGTAGTTTCGCCATCGCCCCCGATGAGCCGAACTGCACCGTCAAGCAGTTGTACTTCCCCGATACCGCGGTCCTCGCGACGCGCTTTCTGGCACCGACGGGTGTCGGCGAGGTCATCGACTTCATGCCCGCCGTCGGGGCGGGGATCGATCCCGGGCACCGGCGCCTGGTGCGGATCATCCAGGTCGTGCGCGGCGAGATGGCGTTTGCGGTCCACTGCGACCCGCGCTTCGACTACGGCCGCCAGCAGCACGAGCTTCACGTCACCGACGGGGGCGCGGTGTTCAGCACCCCCGACCTGACCCTGATGCTTCATGGACACGGGGTGGATCGCGACGGCACCGGGGTGCGCGCCCGCGTCGACCTGCGCGCGGGCGAGCGCGCCGGCTACGTGCTCGAGGCCGACGGCCAGCTCGGACCGGCCCCCGTGCCCGCCCATGAGCTGGAGGCGCTGCTTCGAACAGACGCGCCTGTTCTGGCGCGCGTGGCTCGGCAAGTCCAACTACCGCGGGCGCTGGCGGGAGATCGTCGATCGTTCGGCGATCACCCTCAAACTGCTGATCCACGCCCCGACCGGTGCCCCGGTGGCGGCGCCGACCGCCGGGCTGCCCGAACAGCTTGGCGGCGAGCGCAATTGGGACTACCGGTACACCTGGGTCCGCGACGGATCATTTTCGGTGGCGGCCCTGCTTGGGGCTCGGATACCGGGATGAGGCCGAGCAGTTCATCCACTGGCTCGGCGACCGCATCCGCGAGCGCGACGGCTCCAGCAACGGGCCGCTGCAGATCATGTACCGCGTGGACGGGTCGCCCGACCTTCCCGAGCACGAGCTTGGTCATCTGGCCGGGCATCGCGATTCGCGGCCGGTGCGGATCGGCAACGGCGCGGCCGAGCAGATCCAACTCGACATCTACGGCGAGATGATGGACGCCGTCTACGCCGCCGACCGGGCCGGGCTCGAGCTCGACCACGCGACCTGGATCGAGCTGGCCGCGGTCATCGACTGGCTCTGCGACAACTGGGATCAGCCCGAGGCGGGGATCTGGGAGACCCGGGGCGGCGACAAGGACTTCGTCTACGGACGGCTGATGAGCTGGGTGGCCCTCGACCGGGCGGTGCGCCTGGCCGTCTCGCGCGGCCGCCCGGCCAACGTGCTGCGCTGGATGGGAGAGCGTGACGCCATCTACACGCAGATCATGGAGGATGGCTTCAACGCCGATCTCGGTGCGTTCGTCCAGCACTACGGGTCCGACGTGCTTGACGCGTCGCTGCTGAAGATGGCGCTCGTCGGCTTTGTCGCTCCGCGGGATCCGCTGTGGCTCTCCACGCTCGACGCGATGGACCGCACGCTGGTGTCCGACAGCCTGGTCTACCGCTACGACCCGTCCGCATCACCGGACGGGCTCCGCGGCGCCGAGGGCACGTTCTCGATCTGCACGTTCTGGTACGTGGAAGCGCTGGCGCGCAGCGGGCGCCTGCGGGAGGCGCGCCTGGTGTTCGAGAAGATGCACGGGTACGCCAACCATCTCGGCCTCTTTTCGGAGGAGATCGGGTTGACCGGCGACCAGCTCGGCAACTTTCCGCAGGCGTTTACCCACCTCTCGCTGATCCGCGCCGCCGTCACGCTCGACGTGCTGCTGGACGCCGCCATCGACGAGGGCGGCCAGGGGATCGCCCGCTAGTCGGCCAGGCCGGCGGCCCACGCGGCGACGTCGATCACGGTCGCCTGGCGGGGGAACACCTTCTCGACGAGGACCGGTGGACCTCCGGATCGGCGTCGGCGCAGGCGTCGGCGAGCACGGTCAGCGCGAAGTCACGGTCGGCGGCCTCCCGCACGGTCGAGAGCACGACGCCCGCAGTCGCCAGACCGCAGAGCACGAGGTGACCGACCCCGAGCGCCCCGACGAGCAGCGCGAGGTCGCTGCCGGCGAACGCCGACACGCGCTTCTTGACGACGACGGGTTCATCCGGCCGCGCGGCGAGCGCGGCGTGGAACTGCGTCGCCGCCCCGTCGACGGTCATCGCGTCGCCGACGCGCTCGCCGATCCGGCCGAAGGCCATGTTGTCCGGATGGGCTTCGGGATAGCCGGGGCGGAACGCGACCCGCACGAAGACGACCGGCACGCCGGCACGGCGGGCGGCGTCGGCCGCCGCAGCGCAGCGGGCGAGTACGGCCCCGTCGGGGTCCAGGCGTTCGACGATGCCCTGCTGCATGTCCATTACCAGGAGTGCGCTGCGCACGCGAGGCTCCGTCGTCGGACGTCGAGACCGGCCATGTGGCCGATGCCGTCGACGCTAGCAGCGACGCCGGCCGAACGGGCCCCGCGGACGTCGTTGCGTGTCCCGGTGGGCTCTGGGAGCATGGGCGGCGTGAGTACCGCCCTCGAGCTCGCGCGCTGGCAGTTCGCGCTGACGACGCTGTACCACTTCACGTTCGTGCCGCTCACCCTGGGGCTGGCGCCGATCCTGGCCCTGATGCAGACGCGCTGGTATCGGACCCGCGATGACCGCTGGTTGCGGCTGACCCGGTTTTTTGCGGTCCTGTTCGTCATCAACTTCGCGATCGGTGCCGCCACCGGCATCGTCCAGGAGTTCCAGTTCGGCATGAACTGGTCCGGCTTCTCGCGCTACGTCGGTGACGTCTTCGGCGCGCCGCTGGCGATCGAGGGGATCGGCGCGTTCATGCTCGAGTCGACGTTCCTCGGGCTGTGGATCTTCGGTCGCGATCTGCTGAGCCCGAGGCTGCACCTGGCCTGTCTCTACGTCCTCTGGGCCGGCACGTGGCTGTCGGCCTACTTCATCATCGCGGCCAATTCGTGGATGCAGCACCCGGTCGGGTACACGATCAACCACACCACCGGGCGTGCCCAGGCGACCGACATCTGGCCGATCCTGTTCCAGCGCCTGACGGTCGTCGCGTACGTGCACGTCATTCTCGCGGGCCTGATGACCGGCGGCTTCGTCGTCCTCGGCGTGGCCTGCTGGCACCTGCTGCGCGGAACCAACGTCGATCTGTTCGCCAAGGCCGCGACGCTCGCGATCGTGGTCGTGCTGCCGGTCAGCGTCGTGCAGCTGGCATGGGGCAGCGAGCTCGGGGTGGCCATCACCAAGGTCCAGCCGATGAAGATCGCCGCGAGCGAGGCCCTCTGGAACAGCGCCCAGCCGGCGCCGTTTTCGCTCTTTCAGATCGGCGGCTTCAGCGCCAGCGACCCGACGCCGTCGTTCTCGATCGAGATTCCCGGGCTGCTGTCGTTCCTCGCGACGAACTCGTTCACCGCCGAGGTCACGGGCATCAACCAGGTCAACGCCGCCGAGCAGGCCCAATTCGGCGCCGGCGACTACGTGCCCAACGTGCGGCTCGCGTATTGGAGCATGCGGGCGATGGCATATCTCGGGACGCTCGCGATGCTGCTGGCCGCATGGGGCGGCTGGCTGATCCATCGGCGCCGCCTGACCGGAGCGCGGGCGTTTCAGCGCATGGCGATCGCCGGGATCGCGCTCCCGTTTCTCGCCAATTTCGGCGGGTGGATCCTGACCGAGACCGGGCGGCAGCCATGGATCGCCTACGGGCTTCAGCAGACCGCGACCGGCGTGTCGTCGACCTCCAGCACGGCGATGGTCGCCTCGAGCCTGGCGGTGTTCGTCGCCCTGTACACGCTGCTTGCCGTCGTCGATTTCTGGCTGATGCGCCGCTACGCGCGCTGCGACCCGCCCGAGCTCGTCGTGCCCGCGACCGGAGAGGCGCCGCTCGTGGCGCCGCAGTACTGACGGTGACGCTGCCCGCTGTCTGGTTCGGGGTGATCTGCGCGTTGTGGTCGGCGTACTTCATCACCGAGGGGTTCGACTTCGGCGTCGGGATGCTCCTGCCGTGGCTGGGTCGCGGGGAGTCCGAGCGTGCGGCGATGTTCGGCGCGATCGGACCGGTGTGGGACGGCAACGAGGTCTGGCTGCTGATTGCGGGCGGTGCGACGTTTGCCGCGTTTCCGCAGTGGTACGCGACGATGTTCTCCGGGTTCTACGTGGCGCTCCTGCTCGTCTTGGTGATGCTCATCGTCCGCGTCGTCTCGTTCGAGTGGCGGACCAAGGCCGACGACCCCCGCTGGCGCGGGCTGTGGACGTGGATCAACGTGACCGCCTCCTACGGTGCGCCGCTGGTCTGGGGGATCGGCCTCTCGGCGCTCCTGTTCGGGACGCCGATCGACGCCCACCAGGAGTTCGCGGGGTCGTTCTGGAGCCTGTTCTCGTGGTACTCGGCGCTCGGCGGGATCGCCCTCGTGGTGCTGTGCGCCGCACACGGGGCGGTCTTCCTGTCGCTCCGGACGGCGGCGCCGGACCTGCGGACCCGCGCCCTCGCGGCGGCCGGTCCGCTGTCGGTGGCGGCCGTCGTGTGCGGCGGCGCATATCTCGTGGCGACACTCGCCGTCGGCGATGTCGCGCAATCACCAGGACCTCGCCCGGGGGCTGCCCGTGCTGGTGGCGGGCCTCGTCGCGGCGGTCGCCGCACTCGTGTGCATTCGCCTGCGCCGGCCGGCGGCGGCGTTCGCGGCGACGGCGCTGACGATCGGATTCGCCGTGGTGTTGCTGTTTGTCGAGCTGTATCCGCGGGTCATGGTGTCGTCGACCGACTTCGCCGACAGCCTGACGGTCGCCAACTCCTCGTCGGCGCATTACACGCTCACGGTGATGACGGTCGCGACCGTGCTGCTGTTGCCGTTCGTCGCCGCCTATCAGGTGTGGATCTACCGGGTCTTCCGCGTCCGGGTATCCGGCACCGGGGAACGTCTGTCGCCTGCCGATGTGATCGGGCCGGCGCACCGGCCCGACGGGAACGGATCCGACGGTGCGTGAGACTCCGGGAGATCTGGCGGCGCTCCAGGCACTGCTCGACCGGAGCATGGCGCGCGCCGGTACCCATCTCGCTCGGGTCATCACACCCGAGCGGCGCCTCGATGCGGACGTCGTCTGCCGGCGGCTCGACGGGATGCGGTTGCTGACCCTGGCGACCGTGACCGCCGACGGCCGCCCGCTGGCGGCGCCGGTCGACGGCATCTTCTACCGCGGTGCGTTCCATTTCGGGACGGCGCCGGACGCCCTGCGCCTGCGTCACGTGCGTGCCCGGCCCGACGTCAGCGCGACCCACCTGGACGGGGAAGCGTTCGCCGTGACGGTGCACGGCCGCGCCGGGATCATCGACATCGGCGCCCCGGAGCACGCCGAGCTGCGCGAGGTCCTCCTCGGGATCTACGGGGCACAGTACGGACCGGAGTGGGAGCAGTTCCTGGACGCATCGGTGTACGCGCGGATCGACGCGCGCCGGATGTTTGTCTTTGCAATGTCCGACCGGGTGACGCACGACCGTTCCCGGAACGGCGTTTCGGGTGCCCGCGGATCGGGCAAGCTGTGGGGGCGGATCCCGGTATCCGGCGCGGCGCGGCCGGACCGCTCGACAGGAGGAGTCGGTATGGATTGGAAGCTCGAAGTGATCGTGGTGCCGGTGTCGGACGTCGACCGGTCGCTCGCGTTCTACCGTGATCTCGTCGGCTTCCGGCTGGACGTCGACCATCGGGACGGGACGTTTCGCGTCGTCCAGCTCACCCCGCCCGGATCGTCCTGCTCGATCGCACTGATGCCCGGACCGGGCGCGCCGGGGTCGGTCAAGGGCCTCCAGGTCGTCGTGGCCGACATCGACGTGGCCCGGTCGGAACTGACCGCGCGGGGCCTCGACCCGGGTGAGGTGTTCCACTTTGTGCACGGCACGCCGACGCCGGGACACCACCCCGGTCGGGGCGACTACGAATCCTTTCTGTCGTTCGCGGACCCCGACGGCAACGCCTGGCTGATCCAGGAGGTCCCCAGCCGGCGCGAGGCGTAGGGACGGGCTCGGGCCGCCGACGACGGCGGCCGCGGTATGGGATCATTCGTCACCGGGCACGCGGGGCGTGCGAAGACGTGCAGGAGGAGGCCCCCGCCATGACATCCGATGGGACAGGTGCGTCGCGGCGTACCCGCGACGGCGACACCTCACCGAGCTTGTCGGACCTGGGGATCGAGAACTTCGTCGTCGGCAACGCCATTGACGGCGCCGTCGCGGCGCGCCTGAACGCGGTCCGGGACGTGCTCGCCGACGTGCGGCCCGAGGACCGGGTCGCCGTGGCGCGTTGGCTGAGCGCCGTCGTCGAGGAGACCGCCCCCGACGAGTTGCCGGGACTGCGCCGGGTAATCCTCCAGCAGGACGCGCCGATGTACGGCGACATCCCGCTCGATACCGATGACGAGTTGGTCGATCACTGGCAGACGGGCATCTACCCGTACAAGAACCTCATGTCGCGCAAGCACTACGAGGCGCAGAAGTACCACCTCCAGGTCGAGCTGCTCAAGCTCCAGGCCTGGGTCAAAGAGACCGGGCAGCGGGTGGTGATCCTGTTCGAGGGACGTGACGCCGCCGGCAAGGGCGGGACCATCAAGCGCTTCATGGAACATCTGAACCCGCGTGGCGCCCGCGTCGTCGCGCTCGAGAAGCCGACCCCGGTCGAACAGGGCCAGTGGTACTTCCAGCGCTACGTCCAGCACCTGCCGACGACGGGCGAGATCGTCCTGTTCGATCGCTCCTGGTACAACCGCGCGGGCGTCGAGCGGGTCATGGGCTTCTGCTCGGACGACGAGTTCGAGGAGTTCCTGCTGCAGGCCCCGGAATTCGAACGCCACCTGACCCGGTCGGGCGTGCACCTGGTCAAGTTCTGGTTCTCGGTCAGTCAGCAGGAACAGCGCCGGCGGTTTCGGGAGCGTGAGCGCCACCCGCTCAAGCAGTGGAAGCTGTCGCCGATCGACCTCGCCTCGCTCGAGAAGTGGGACGACTACACCCACGCCAAGAACGAGATGTTCAAGGCGACCGACATCGACGAAGCCCCGTGGACGGTCATCAAGTCCGACTGCAAGAAGCGCGCGCGCCTGAACGCCATCCGCTACGTGCTCCACACGCTTCCGTACACCGGCAAGGACGTCCCGGAGATCGGCCTGCTGGATCCGCTGCTGGTCGGTCGCGCGACCGACATCTACGAATTCGGAGAGCAGCCCGAGGTTCGCGCCTGACCCCGGGACGACCCCGCCCCCGGACTAGGAGCGACTCCGGCGTAGCCACGACCGTCGTCGGGTCGCGGCCGGTGGCGCGTCGGTGCGGCAGCGGCAGCGCTCGGCGGGCGGAACATCGCCGAGCACCTGTTCGACATGGCGCCCGCAGCCCCGCCAATCGGGGCGGCCGCAGCTCGGGCAGGTGATCGCGCGGCACATACCCTCCAGGGTACCAGCGCGCCGTCCGCATCCCGCGGATCCCGCCGCCGGAAGGCGCTCGGAGTCTGGGGCCCGGTCACCAAACGACCGCGCGCCCGATGACGGGCGCGCGGTGGAACGTCGTGGTGGGGCGGGTTAGACGGCGCGCTCGAGCGCGTGGGACGAGAACCGCAGATCCCGACTCGGCGCGTGCGTGATGGTGGACGATCTCGCTGGCGATGATGTCCCAGCTCGCCTTCGGCTCGCGACGGCCGAAACGCTCGCTCAGGATCGTGCGCATGACGCGCAATCCGTCGCGGATCGGGCGCAGGTTGCTCTCCCCGTAGATGCGGTTGCGCTCGACACTCGGCACCTCCGCGATCTCCAGGTCGGCCTGTGCGGCGCGGACGGTCAGCAGCGTCTCGACCTCGAAGCCGGAGCAGTCGACGTTCAGGTCCGGCAGGCACCGGCGCCAGAAGGCCATGTAGCCGTAGCAGAGGTCGGTATAGCTCACGCCGTAGAGGGTGTTGACCGTTCCGGTCAGGAAGCGGTTGCCGGCCCGGCGCAGCGAACGTCAGGTCTTCGGAGCCCCCACCGAGCATGGCGCGTGAGCCCTTGACGAAGTCGGCGCCCTCGCGGAGCTTAGCGACGAACAGCGGGATCTCCGCCGGGTCGGTCGAGCCGTCGGCGTCGAGCATCACGATGATGTCGCCGGTCGCCACGGCAAACCCGCAGGCCAGGGCGTTGCCCTTGCCGCGTGCGGTCTGGGTGACCACGCGGATGTCGGGGCGCAGGCGGCGGGCGACTTCCACGGTGTCGTCCACGGAGTGGCCGTCGACCAGGATCACCTCGTCCACGATGGCCGGGAGCCGGGTCAGCACGTGCGGCAGGTTCTCGGCCTCGTTCATCGCCGGGATCACCGCGGTGACGCGCTTGGAGCTGGCGTCGTGCGGCAGGATCGCCGGTGCGGTGAACTCGGTTTCCCAGGCCCGCATGAATGCGGAGGCGTGGTCGCCCGTCGCTGCGGTGGGCTCGTTGAGGGGGGGTTCAAACGATGCGCTCATCGCGTTGGAATCCTTTCCTGGCGGGGCGAACAGGGGGACGGTTCGGCCGCTGTCGTCATTGGAGGAAAGGATCTAGTACGGCCTCTCACCGGTCACCGCCCATTGGCACAGACCCGAGTCAGACGTCCGTATAGGTTTACGCCGCTATTACATGTTTCATGTCGCATCACATGCGGTTTCAGCGCTATCACAGGCCTTGAGGCTCCCCAGAGGTTGTGTGGTGGCAAGGTCTTAACGTCCCTTGAGGACTGGTGCGCCGTGCCGCCGCCGCCCGGCGGTTGCGGGCGCGACCGGGTGCGGTGCGCGGTCCCGGATCCCGGACGGGGTGCGGGCGGAGGTCTCCCGGGGCAGCCGGAGCGGGCGCGCGACGATGCGGACGTCGGCAGGGGTGGCACAGCGCTCGACGGACTCCGCCGGGGATGCGGTCGTAAACGTGCGGTACAGCGGGGAGCTCCGGGGGGATCGCGGGGTGACACCAGTGCAACGGGGTAGGAGCATTATGGGCACCCGTCAGGACGGCGTCCTCCCCGGGGTCTCGCCGGAGGTGCTGAGCACCCCCGGCGGACGATGGGGGTGCGGGTCTTAGGTCCGCAAGCCGCACATCCGGGCCGTGTTCGGCCACGGGGAGAATCCGCGTGCGTGCCACGCCCGCTCGGCGGCGAGCATCTGCTGGGCAGGGGTCCAGTGGTTCGCGGTGCCCTTGGCGCGGAAGTAGGCCGAGCCGTAGGTGCGCTGGAAGCCGATGTCCATCTGCAGGCCCCCGTAGTACGGGGCGTTGGCGATGGTCCAGTTCGGCGCCTCATGCGAGTGGATGCACAGCCAGGCGCGCAGATGGGGGATGTTCGGCGCCGGCTTGCGGTGGTGCACCGGGCGGTGGCGGATCGCCGTCAGGAGGGCGGGCTGCGGGGTCGGGGAGACGAGGGCGGGGGCCGTGCCGGAGACGAGACCGGCGGGTGTCGCGAGGGTGAGGGCAAGCAGAGCTGCCAGCAAGCATGGTCCTTTGTTGGCCTACGGGGATGCACGACGGCCGGAGGACCGGCGGTCGGCGGGCGTGCGCCGGCGCATCCGAACCGCAGTGCGGGGCCCCCGCGCTCTGCGAGGTCATCCGCGGGACACGCACGTCGCGACGCGATCGTGCATCGCTCCCGGTGCTTTGCGCACAATCGGCGCGCACGCCACAGCCCGGTCGTCGGGCGCGGCACAGCGGGGCGAAGCGGGGACCATACCCGAGATCGCGGCGGGCGCATACGGGGATCGGCCGTCCGGGCCCCCGGGGCCCGGAAGCGCCCCCGGGGGCCCGCGAGGCCGGGGCGCTTCCGGTGGGCGCCGCTAGCTGGCGTCCTTGACGGTGCCCGCGGGCGTGATGACGTACCACTTGCTCCCGGATCCCTGGCCGCTGGCCACACCGGGTCCGGAGTCACCGGCGTAGGTGTAGAGCGGGTGTCCGGCGTAGGTGACCACGGTGCCGCCGCCGGGGTTTGCGGTCTCCCCGACAAGTGCGGTCTTGGCCGTGCCGCCCGCCGTCGCCGCGGCGCCGGATGTGGTCATCACCGGCGGCCAAGCCGCCGCGCACCCGCCGGTGCAGGTCACACCCGCGGTGCCGTCCGGGGTGAAGATGTAGAGGACGCGCCCCTGTCCGTTCTCCAGCACGGGTCCGAGGTGGGCGACCGTACCCGTGGTGATCGTCGTTGCCGCTGCGGCCGACTGGGATGTTGCCGTCGTGCCGGTGGTGCCGGACGAGTAGCCGGAGGATCCGCAGCCGGCGACGAGAACGCCGGTGGCAAGCAGGCCGGCCGCGGCGATCGCGGCGGTGCGTGCCGGGTGGCGGAGGTGTCGTGTCATGGGAGGTGTGCTCCTTGTGTCGGCGGCCGGGTGCATCCGGCCGGAGGGCGATATGGGCGGACGGGGTGCCCGGCGGGCGCTCCCGGGCGCGTCAACTGCGGACGACCCGGAAGCCGCCGACCCCGTTGCCCCGGACCGTGCCGGGCGCATCGGCGACGAAGCCATAGAGCGGCAGGCCGTTGCGGGTGAGTTGGATCGCGCCGTTGGGGCGTCGGATCGTGCCGAAGACCCCGGGCAGTCCCGGTACCCTGCGGGCGATCCTGACCCCACGTGCGATGCGTAGCGGCGGCCACGTCGCGGCGCAGGCCCCGACGCAGTGGACTCTGTGGTCGACGCGCTCCGGGAGATACGTATAGAGGGCCATCCGGTGCGTGGTCGCCAGGATGCGCCCGGTTCCCGGCACGCCGATCCGGATCACCGGCGGGCGCCGCGTGATGATCCGGGCCGCCGTGAGGTGCCCGGGGAGCGCGGCGAGGGTCTGACCGCCGGTGACGCCGCCGGTTCCGCCGATTGCAACGGCGACGGCGGTCAGGGCGACGGTTGCCGCGACCGCGGCGAGCGAGCCGGCGCGGCCGGTCGGGGTGGGTGGCATGTGTCTCTCCTTGTGGCCTCGGGGGTGCCGACGCCCGGTCGCGGGGCAGCGGCGCGGCGCGATGCGATCGGGGCGGTGCGGATATCCCGGTCACGCGCCCTGCGCCGGTGCGGTTCAATGACGGGTGGAAGTCGCCACGACGCGCGTGTCTGCGTGCGGTCCCCCGGGGCGATGAACCATCGGACGGGTCTGTGCGTGTACGAAGCGTGACCGGAATGTCGCATCGGAATACCGTCGACGATCGCTTCGTGCGGGCGCTCTACGACGAGCACGGCGCGGTCCTGGTCAGCTACGTCACCACCATCACCCATGACCGCCAGGCCGCCGAGGACATCGTCCAGGAAACCATCGTGCGGGCGTGGCGGCGTGCCGGCCGCCTCGCGCGCGACGGCCGGCCGCTGCGCCCGTGGCTGATGCGGGTGGCGCACAACCTGGCCATCGATCGGCACCGGCGCGCGGCAGCGTTCCCCGAGTCTGCAGACGCGGACGCGCTGGAAGGGATTGCCGGCGCCGGTGAGATCGACCGCGCGCTGGATGCCTGGCAGCTTGCCGACGCCTTGCGCCAGCTCACGGACGCCCACCGCGAGACGCTGGTCGAGCTCTACTTCCGCAACCGCAGCGTGGCCGAGGCTGCGGAGGTACTCGGTGTCCCGGACGGGACGATCAAGTCCCGTGCCTATTACGCGCTGCGTGCGCTCAAGCTGATCCTGGAGGAACAAGGATGGGGCACCGATGACCTCCCCTGACTGCCGCGAGATTCGCGTCGAGCTCGGTGCCTATCTGCTCGGTGCCCTCGGCCCGGCCGACCGTGCCCGCGTGGCACGCCATCTCGACACCTGCGCCGAGTGCCGCGGTGAGCTTGCGGACCTGGCGCCGTTGCCGGGTCTGCTGGCGCGCGTCGCGCCGGACGACGTGCCCGTAGGCGCGCCGCGACCGGGGCGCGCCGACCACGCGGTGGCCGAGATTGCGCGCATCCGCCGCCGCCGCCGCACCGGCGTCGCCCTGGTCGCGGCCTGTGCGATCGCACTCGTCGGCGTGTTCGGGATTACGCGTGCCGTGCAGGACGCGGGCCGTCCGGCACCGACACAACTGGCGGCCGCACGCGTGCGGACGCCGGTTTCCGGGCACGCGACGCTCACGTCGATGCCCGAGGGGACGCGGCTTGTCGTCGCCATCTCGGGCGTGCATCCGGGGACCCGCTGCGAGCTGATCGTCATCGCGTTCGGGGGCCGGCGCGAGATTGCCGCCACGTGGCAGGCAAGTTACGACGGCGACGCGACCGTCGTCGGTGCGAGCGCCCTCGCGCCGCGTCAGATCCACCGGGTGATCGTCGCGAGTGTCGCCGGGCCGGCGCTGGCCGAATTCGTCCAGCCCGTCCCCGCGCCGGCGATCCGCACCACGCCCGCAGCCGCGACGGCAGCGCCGGGACGGGTGTAGGCGCGGCGGATCCCCCCGGGGCGGGTCGCAGGCACGGCCGGAGTCCCGGCGCCCAGGAGATACTTGACAACTCAAGTACCTGGGTATTTACTTGCGCTAGCAACTAGCTGAGGCCGCTGGCCACCACGACTTTTCAGGAGCACCGCAATGCCGACTCTCTTCTCCCGTTCATCCCGCCGCACCAGCCCGATCCCCGCCGGCACGTGGGTTGCCGACCTCGCCCATTCCACCGTCGGGTTCTCCGTCAAGCATCTCGGCATCGCGACCGTTCGCGGATCGTTTGAGACCTTCACCGGCGAGCTCGTCGTCGGCGACGATCTCGCCGCGGGGCGGATCACCGCGTCGATCGACGCATCCTCGGTCAACACCCAGGAAGCCGAGCGCGACGAGCACCTGCGCTCCGCCGACTTCTTTGACGTCGCCGAACTCCCGCAGATCACCTTCCGTGCCGACGACCTGCGTCAGACCGACGACGAGGATTTCGAGGTCCACGGCGAGCTCACGATGCACGGGGTCACGCGTCCGCTCGTGCTGCAGGCTTCGGTCCAGGGGTTGGAGACCGATCCGTGGGGCCAGGACCGCGTCGGGATCGAGCTCACGGGCCAGCTCAGCCGCGGCGACTACGGCATGAAGTTCAATCAGGTACTGGGATCGGGCAACGTGCTTGTCTCGGACAAGGTGAAGATCACCCTCGACATCTCCGCCGTCCGCGGGAGCGACGCAGCAACCTGTGCCCGCCGCCAACAGGGATACGGAGCGAGCTAAGACATCGATGTGCAACAGCTCCGCGCAGCGAGAGGATGGTGATACTGACGCAACACGCGGACCTGTGGGAAGGTACATGCAGAGCAAGGCGGTTGACACAGTGGCGCAACAAGACGAGGTGCACAGTTGCCGACGGCACGAAGAGGATCGAGCAGATGAGTGCCGGGCCGAGCTTGTGCCGTGAGAGAAAGCTGAGGATCTGTAGCTAAAGGAGAGAAGAAGAGAGAGCAGTGGGCTGTGATGAGGTAGGCTGGAGAGGTAGGCAAGCAGGAAAGTTGCGGACATAGCGGCACCACTTGGATGCGGTGCCGGGAGAGATGGACTCGGCGCGGCAGTAATCGACAGCGGGGAGCGGTGGCACAGCGCGGGGGAGGGAGGAGGGGCAGCAGGTCTAGCCGACCGCACCACCCGGGGGCCGGGACCACCGGCCCCCGGGTGGGATCATGCCGGCTCGGGGACCCCGTCCTGGAGCTGCTGCGGGTCGAGGTCGGGATGGACCGTCGTCGCGATCACGACGGCGGCGACCATCGCCAGCGCGAGCGCCACCACCGCCACGATCCAGCGCCAATGGACCGACGACAGGTGCTCCTCCAGGAGGATCGCCCCCAGGACGACCGCGACGACGGGGCTCGCCACGGATCCCGATGCGACCGTGTCGGCGAGCTTGCCGGTCGCAAGTCCGAACTGCTGGAACACAACCCCGAGGATCGCCAGGATGCCGACCAGGTACAGCTTCGGGTCGGTCAGCGCGGCGGTGATCCCGGTGTGGAGCTCGGACAGCACGGGCTTGGACATGACCGCCAGCAGCCCGGCCGTGGCACCGGACACCATGCCGTTGGCGCTGGCGCGAAGCGCGGGGCTGCCGCCGTCGGAGTACATGATCGCCGCCGCACAGACGAACGCCACCACTGCGGTCGCCACAAACCAGGCGGCGCTCGGTGCGTTGCTGCGCCCGGTGGCGGGGTCTCCGACGACCGTAAACACCGACAGTCCCGCGACGATCACGATCGCCGCCACGACTTCGCGGGCCGACACGCGCTGGTGGGTCAGCCAGACACCCAACGGGAGCACGAACACCAGGGTCATCGTGAGAAACACCTGGACGACGCTCACCCGGCCACGATCGAGCGCGAACGCCTGGAAGACCCACCCCACGAGCATGACGCCGAGCGCGACCAGCCAGATCGGGCGGGTAAACAGCGCCAGCAGCGACCGGGGATTCCCCAGCGACACGTTGGGCACCTGAAACGTCCCGCGCTGCTGAAGGACGGTCGACATCGCGAACGCGAGCGACGAGATGAGTGCGAAGACGATGGAGATGGGTGCCCCCGGGGCGTGGCGCCGCGGTGTGTGCGACGTGGCATGCCGTCTGGCGTTGGGTCGGCGGCCGTGGGCCGATTGCGGGCCACTCTAGCGGGGCGACCCGCCGCCCGAGTCGCGCGGCGCAACCGTGGCGCCATCGATCCTTAACCATTTGGATCACCGGCTCTTAGGTGTTTCTCAGCCTCCGGGGCTTGCATATGGACACCGGGGGCAGCGCGGGAATCCGCAGTTCGTCATCCGGCGACACCATGACGTGCGGCGTTCCGGATCGCCGGTCCGGCGGCGACGCACCGCAGGATGGAGGCACCCCGTGACCGAGCAGTCCCCGCACGAATCCCGCGGTGCGCGTCGTCCGCGCCGCAAGCGCGTGCCGTCCGTGGCGATCGTTGGCCTGACGGCCGCCGTTCTCGGCTCTGCGCTCGTGCTCGGCGTCGACCATCGCGGCACCCTCGTGTCGCTGGCGAGCACTGCGACCGGTCACGGTTCGGGTACGTCCGCGACCGCAGGAGGATCGTCCGGCGGTTCGTCCTCGGGCGGTTCGTCCTCGGGCGGTTCATCCTCAGGCGGTTCATCCGCCCAGGACCCCGGCGGACTGTTCGGAGGTGGCAGCAGCTCGGGCGACGGCACCGGCGTGTCGTCCGGGTCATCCTCATCCGGCTCGACGAGTTCTGCGACCGGATCTCCGGCCAACGTGGCGGCACTTGCCGCCAAGGTCAGTCCGGCGCTCGTCGACATCAACGCGACCTACAGCTACCAGAGCGCCGCCGGCGCCGGCACCGGCGTGGTCCTGACCTCCGACGGCGAGGTGCTGACCAACAACCACGTCGTCGAGGGTGCCACCGCGATTAGGGTCACCGACGTCGGCAACGGCACGACCTACACCGCGAGTGTGGTCGGCTATGACGCCGCGCACGACATTGCGGTCCTCAAACTCGCCAATGCATCGGGTCTCACCACCGCGACGATCGGCGACTCGTCGTCGGTGCGCGTCGGGGACGGTGTCGTCGCCGTCGGGAACGCGGGCGGCGCCGGGGGGACGCCGTCGTCGGCCGGCGGCGCGATCACCGGACTCGGCCAGTCGGTGACGGCCGGCGACGAGATGACCGGATCCAGTGAACAACTGACCGGCATGATCGGCGTGAACGCCGCCGTCCTGGCCGGGGATTCGGGCGGCTCCCTGGTCAACTCCTCGGGTGAGGTCATCGGGATCGACACGGCGGGGTCCTCGGGATCCTCGGGCGGGTTCGCAAGCCAGTCCAGCGACACCTCGCAGACCCAGGCGTACGCCGTGCCCATCAACACGGCGCTGTCGATCGCCCGGCAGATCGAGTCCGGTCAGGGCTCGGGCACGACCCACGTGGGCGGGACGGCGTTCCTGGGCGTGTCGATCGCCTCCGCGGACACCCAGGGCGGGCTCGGCCAGGGCGGATCCGGCGCGACCGGCGGCACGTCGGGCGCCACCATCGCGGGCCTGGTCAGCGGTGGTGCGGCGTCACGCGCCGGGCTCGCGGTGGGCGACACGATCACCGCCCTCGACGGTCACACGATCGGACAACCGTCGGACCTGCCCACGGTGCTTGCCCGGCTCCACCCCGGCGACCGGGTCGCGATCACTTGGGTCGACAGCTCCGGGGCGTCCCATTCCGGGTCGATCACGCTCGGATCCGGACCCCCCGCCTGATCGTCGTTCGCCGGCCCGGCCTTGGGCCGGCGGGGAGATCCGCCACCGCGTCCGCGGTCAGAGGCCGGTCTCGGCAGCGATGCGGCCTGCGTCGACCGCCGCCTGGAGCGCGGCGTAGTCACGCTCGTTCTGATCGGCGTAGGCATCCGCGAAGCTCGCGATCGCGCGATCGAAGACGTCGCTCCTGCCCAGGTATGCCGCGATCGCGACGCGGTCACCGGTGCAGGCGTGCGCCCGCGCCAAGGTCCAGGCGCACCACGTCCCGTACATGCGCATGCCTTCCGGCTCCATCTCGTCGATTTCGATCGCGCCCTTCCAGTCGCGGAGCTGGCGGACGTAGAAGTCCCGCTCGAGGTGATCGACCCCCTCGACGCGCAGCCATCCGAGAAAGACGTCGCTGGCGGCTTGCATCAGCCGCTGTCCGGCCACGACCCGGTGGGCGTGATTGCGGTAGAGACTGCGCCCGCTGAACTCCTCGAGCACCGACGCCTCCGCCTCCTTGACCTGCAGGAACAGCGGATCGCTGTCATCGCGCCCAAGCATCAACACGATCCATGCCCGCGTGCCGACGCTGCCGACGCCGACGACCTTGCGGGCGAGTTCGACGAAGCGGAACTTTTCGAGCACGAGGCGTCGGTCGTTCTGCAGGGTCGAGCGGTAGGAGCGCAGGTTCTTGCGCATCCACGTCTCAAACAGCGCGACGTGCTCGGGGAGCATCAGATCCCGCGCGGGGACGATCAGCGGGGGGTGGGCGGTGATTCGCGGCTCGCCGTCGACCAGGTGCGTGAGCTTTTCCAGCGCCTGCATGCTGTCGCGGGTGCGCGCCTTCGCGGCGACCTGCTTGGCCTGACGCAGCGCCTTGCGGTCGACCGCGGCGTCGTAGTCGGCCAGTCCCTTGTCGACGTCGAAGCTCGCGTAGTAGACGTCGAGGTTGTGCTGGGCGGCGAACTGGGCCATCGAGATGCGGTAGGCGGCGGCGCAGTCGCGGGCGATCGGTGCGCGCTCGGCATCGCTGAACCCGTTGTCGCGGGCGGCGATCTCGAGGCTCGCCGCAAGGCGCTTGACGTCCCACTCCCACGGGCCGGGGGCGGTCTCGTCGAAGTCGTTGATGTCGAACACCATGCGACGCTCGGGCGTTGCGAACAGGCCGAAGTTCGAGAGATGGGCATCACCGCAGAGCTGGACCCGCAGGCCGGAGTTCGGGGTGCTCGACAGGTCGCTTGCCATCGCGAGCGCCGCGCCCCGGAAGTAGGCAAACGGCGACACGAGCATGCGGCCATGGCGGATCGGCACGAGCTCGGGAACCCGCGTCGTGGCCTGGCGCTCGAGCAGTCCGACCGGGTCGGGGCGGTCGGGGCCGGGGGTAAACCCGGCATGGCTGCGGCGCGGGACCATCTTGCGCGCCGCGCGCCCCTTGGCGACCCGCTCGGCGACCGACAGGTGCGCGATCGGCGTGGGGTCGGCGGTCCTCCGCCTCCGGGCCTGCGATTGCGTCGCTGCCATGACACCCTCCGGGTCGCGCAGGCGGGGCACCGCCGTCGGCGGAATGCCTGCGGGATGAGCGTAGTCCACGCTCCCCGGCCGGTCGACCGCGGGACAGGATGCCGATGCGCCGATGACGCTGTTCGGGATGCGGGCGGCGGGGTAGGGTCGGTCGTGCCATGCGCCTGACCCTCGTTCGCCACGCGACGCTGCTCGTCGACATCGCCGGGGTGCGTTTCCTGATCGACCCGGCCTTCGACCCCGCGGGCGCCCAGCCGCCCATCGACGAGACCCCGAACCCCCGCCCGAACCCGTTGGTCGGGCTGCCCGCCGATCCGGCGGTCCTCGTCGACGGCGTTGATGCGGTCATCGTGACCCATCTTCACCAGGATCATCTCGACGCCACGGCGGGGGCCGCGATCCGCGGACGCCCGGTCTACGGGCAGCCGGCCGATGTGCCGCGTCTGGCCGCCGCGGGATTGGCGGCGGTGGCGCTCGAGGGCGAGGTGGCGGTCGGACCCGTGACGATCGTGCGGACGCCGGGCCGGCACGGCACCGGGCCCCTCGGGGCCTCACTCGGGCCGGTCAGCGGGGTCGTGCTGCGGGCCGAGGGCGAGCCCGTGGTCTACGTTGCCGGCGACACCGTGTGGTGCGACGAGGTCCGCGAGACGCTGGCTGCCCATACACCCGACATCGTCGTCGTCAACGCGGGCGGCGCGCGCTTCGTCGCCGGCGACCCGGTCACGATGGATGCGGCGGACGTCATCGCCACCGCGCAGGCAATCCCCGACGCCGCGGTGATCGCCGTCCACATGGAAGCGTTCAACCACTGCCTGGTGACGCGCGCCGAGCTCCGGGACGAGCTTGCCGCCAATGGCCTTGACGACCGGGTTCACGTGCTCGACGACGGCTCAGCGATCAGCGCCTGAGCCCGCAGCGGGCGAGGTGGGACGGCGCCGAGTGACGCCGGCCGGGCATGGTCCGGTGTCCGTACCCCGGCAGGCGGCCGCGCAGCGATGACCGAACCGCCGGGGGTCCCCGCGGCGAATCCGGGTCACATTCGACCGGGAGACGACGATGCTGTTCACGCGACGGCGGCTCCAACTGGTGTTGGGCGCCCTGTGGCTGCTCGACGGGCTCCTCCAGTTGCAGCCGTTCATGTTTGGCTCGGGGTTCGCGCGGGACGTGCTGGATCCGGCGGCGGCCGGGCAGCCGCGCGTGGTGGGCGGGCTCGTCCACGCATCGGCGGCGGTCGTGCTGTGGCACCCGGTCGTGCTCAACTCCGCCTTCGCGCTGTGCCAGCTCGCCCTCGGGGTCGGGTTGCTGTGGCGCCCTTCGTCGCGCCTGGCCCTCGGGGCGTCGGTGGTGTGGGCGCTCGGGGTCTGGGCCTTCGGGGAAGGGATTGGCGGCCTTTTGTCCGGGGCCGGACTTGCCGACGGCGCACCCGGGGCCGCTCTGCTGTATGCCGTGCTCGCGTGCGCCGCCTGGCCCACGGCAGACGGGGATGCCGACGTCCCGCCCGCCCGCTGGCTCGCGGGCGTCTGGGCGGCCATGTGGATCGGGTTCGCGATCGTCGAGTTCCGTCAGGGGGTGTCGGGTGTGCCGCTCGCGTCTGTCGAACTGGTCATCGGCGCGCTTGGGGTGTCCACCTCCTGGTCGCGTGTCGCCGCGGCATCGGCCGGTGCCGGTGTGGCGATGTGGATATGGGTCACCACGCAGTCCTTTGGCGGTCTCGCGACCGGGCAGGCGACGGACCCCGGAACCGCCCCGCTGATCGCGGTATTCGCCGTGGCGCTGGTCGCGGCCGCGAGCCGCGGGCATGCGGACTCGCAGTGGGCATCGGCGCCGCGCGGCCGGCGGACCATTCTGCAGCGGGCGGTGGGCACGTGACCCGGCGCCGCGCTCACGCCACTGCCCTCGCTGCGGCGGCGGTGGTTGCGGTCGGGCTCGTCTCCGGCTGCGGCTCCGCCGGGCCGGCGGCACCGCCGGCCGACGCCCGGGTCCAGATCACCGGCAACGACATGCTGCGATTCGTGCCGTCGGAGCTGCATCTGGCCGTCGGCACGTCCCGCATCGAGCTCGTTGACACCGGCGCGTACCCGCACAACCTGCGCATTCCGGCGATCGGGTTCACCTCGCCGACGGTCACGGGTGATCCCGGCGGCGGATCCGTGAATTTTGCCGTCACCTTCTCCAAGCCCGGGACGTATCGGTTCTATTGCACCTACCACCAGTCCGCCGGAATGGTGGGGACGATCGTCGTGGCGCGATGACCGGAGGTCGCCGCCGTGCCGGGTCGGGACCGATCCCCCGAACCGGTCGCGGGGGGGCACCGAATAGCCCGTGTCCTGATACACGAGCAATCGGAGCACAGACCATGCGCAAGTCCCTTCTCCTTCGCGGCGGTGCCGGCGCAACGATCGTCGCCGTCGCCATCGGCGTGGCCGCCTGCGGCGGCTCGTCGAGCGCGAGCACGTCCACCACCGGGTCCTCGACGTCCATGGCGGGCGCCACGACCGGTCCGACCGCCACGGCATCGGCGACGCTCTACGCCGGGTTGGACGAGCTGTTCCACGAGCACGTGGACCTCACCGCCAACGTCGTCCAAACCGCCATCACGACGGGGCCGAAGTCGGCATCCACCGCGAATGCCCTCGGTGCGCTCGACGGCAACACGAAGGCGATCGGCGCGGCCATCGGCAGCGTCTACGGGCCGGCGGCCGAGGCCAAATTCCTCAAGCTCTGGCGGGCCCACATCGGATTCTTCGTCACCTACACGCTGGGGGTCGCGGGCGGCAACAGTGCCCAGGTCGCTGCGGCCCAGAAGGACCTCGCCGGATACACCAGCCAGTTCTCGGCGTTCGTCGCCGGCGCGACGGGGCTCCCCGCGACGGCGGTGGCCGCGGATCTGAAGGGTCACGTCACGACGCTGGAGACGGCGATCAACGCGATCGTCGCCAAGCGCCCGGGTGCGGGCCCCGCGATCGAGATGGCCGCGATGCACATGGACGGGACCGCCAAGGTCCTGGCGCAGGGCATCGCCACATCGAAGTCGCTGGCCGGCAGTGTCAGTTCGTCGCCTGCGGCCCTGCGTGCCGGGCTGACGGGCCTGCTCGTGCAGCACGTCGCCGCGACGACGTTCGCCGTCCAGACGGCGGTCGCCAACAAGGGCAACCTGAAGGCTCCTGAGGTGGTGGGTGCGGTCTCCGCGCTCAGCGACAACACCAACCAGCTCGGCTCGGCAATCGGAAGCGTCTACGGGCCGGCCGCACAGGCGAAGTTCCTGGCCCTCTGGCGCGCCCATGTCGGGTACTTCGTCAACTACACGCTCGGCAAGGCGACCCACAATCAGGCGATGGTCGCCAAGGCCGACACCGACCTGCAGGGGTACATCACCCAGTTCTCGCAGTTCATCGGCGGGGCGACGGGATTGCCCGCGTCCGCGGTCGCCGTCGACCTTCAGGGGCACGTCGCGACCCTGGAGACGGCCATCGATGCGATCGTCGCCGGATCGCCGACCGCGTCGCAGGACATCGCGATGGCCGAAGGCCACATGGCCGGCACCGCCGCGGTACTGGCGCAGGGGATCGTTGCCTCGGCCCCGAGCAAGTTCACCACCTAAGTTCGCCCGCCGTCGGGCCCGCGCGTCGCGCGGGCCCGACGCGCGCTCCGGCACCCGGTTTCGGAGTCTCGTGAACCTCGGCACGTCGCGTCCGCCCGCCGGACCGGCCGGCGTGCGGACGACGACGGGGGTGCCGTCCGAGCCCCGTGCGGCGGGCGACCGGCGGGCGCGGAGGAGGGTCGCACCCTCACGGGACTTGCGCACGGTCGATCGGACGGTATAGTCAATAAATATAGTCGTATTTATGGAGTTTGATCGTGCCGACACCCCCGCACACGTTCCTGACACGCCTGTCCCCGCTCCCGCGGCATGTGGGCCCGGCGACTCTCCTACGCACGGGCGTATGCGATGCACTGGCGGGTCGCGGCTGATGGCGGCGATCCACGCCATTGCGTCCGGCGCCTCCGCGCCGGCGCTGCGAATGCCGGTGTTCGTCGTCGGCATCGTGCCCTGCGATCGCTGATTCCCGCGGGGAGTCACGGCGCGGCGGCCGTGCCTGACGCGCCCGGCTCGTCCGTACCGCTGCAACGCCCATCCCGCAGCCCTGCTGCATCCACCATTCGATTCGAGGAGGCCCTATGCCCATCACTCCCAAAGAGACCGTCGTCCCGTTTGTCGTCCACGGGCACGGGACCGGCGTTGCCCAGCAGATCGTCGTGCCCGGGTCGGATCACGCGTTCGAGACCGATGCGTATCCGGCCTTCGGTGGCCGCGACGAGGCGCCGAGCCCGCTGTTCTACCTGCTTGGATCCCTGATCTCGTGCAATCAGGTGACCGCGCAGCTCGTGGCTAAGGACTTGGGCATCTCGCTCGGCACCTTGCGCTTCGAGGTGCAGGGTGACCTCAACACCGCCGTCCTGGTGGGCGGGGCCGCAGGAAACGCCAATTTCCACCGGGTCGTCATCACCGCGACGATCGAATCCGACGCCACGCCGGAGCAGTTTGCCGAGCTCGAGCGCGAGACCGAACGTCGCTGCCCGATTTCCCAGCTGTTCATCCGCAGCGGCCTTGAGTTCGCCTCGACGTGGACGCGGGTGCCGGTGGCGGTGGTTGCGGGGTAGCTTCCTGCGTGGCAGCCGCCTTGCGGGCCCCGCTTCGCGGGCAGGGTCCGGTACCGGCGACCTTCGGGCATCCCGGGGGCGACGAGTGCCGGACCGGGCTCGTGGCCGGGAGTCCGCTGCCAGGTCGTACCGGGTGCAATCCCCCTGCACCCGGTACGACAGGCCACCGACCGTCGCGGTTTCGGCCTGGCGTCAGACGGTCGTCGGATGCGGGCGCGTCAGCGGGATCGCCCGAGCCAGAAATCGTCCAAACGCCGCCGCACCGGGAGAGGTGAGGTGCAGCCCGTCGGGCTGGAACCAGCCCGGGTGCCCCATGCTGGCGACGATCCAGTCGAGCACCACGACCCGTCCGGGGTGGCGCCGCGCCTCGCGCCGGATCAGCGCGGTGTCGTTGCCGCCGCGGTGACCGGGCTTCCAGTGGGTGACCATCACCAGGACGCGGGTCTTGCCGAGAATCCCGAGCGCATGCGTCACGTCGGTCTCGGTGACGGGTCCGTTTGCGCCGAGCGCCACGATCAGGACCCGACCGAGGCGTCCTTGGCGTCGCAGCCCGGCGAGCATCGCGAGGCCTTCGGTGTACTGGCGGCAGCCGCGGGCGTCCGCGCTGATGCCTTCGTGTCGAAGCGTCGGAAGCGACAAGATCAGGGTCGAGTCGCCGATCGCAAGCGGCGGGAGCACGCCGCGATGCGGCGGTTTGACCGTTTCGCGATAGGAGCCGCCACATGCGGCCTGCGCGCTGCCGGGATGTGTGACCGCCAGCAGGAGTGCGGAGACCGCGCAGACCGCGATGACGGCCGCCGCCCCGCCGCCGCGATACGTGTCCGAGGCGTCGGGTCAGCACACGGGTGGCCAGCTGTCGCAGCCGCGTCGTCACACATCGCCTCGAGGAGTGGGGAAGAATCGGCGCGCCGACCGTAGCCGGCGACACCGACGAGCCGCAACAGCATAGACGCGGGCCGGTCCGGGGTGGACACGGCCCCCGGGGCGCACGTCGCCGTCGCGGCGGCGGCCGGTAGGGTTCACAGGCGACGGCCGCCTGGTGGTCCCGGTCGCGGCCCCCCGTCGCGTGGAGCGCACCGCATGGATTCCGGACCCGAACCGCAGGCCCCCAAGCGCTATCCCGAGGCATCGCGGCGTACCCACTTCGCCCGCGAGCGCACGCTGCTTGCCTGGTGGCGGACCGGCATCGCGGTCGGTGCGGTGGCGCTGGCGGTCGGCAGCCTCATCCCGCGCGTGACCAACATCCCCAAGGACCGCTTCCTCGCGCTCGGTGTCGGCTACGGGATCCTGTCGTTGATCTTCGTGGTCGGCGGAACCGTCCGCGACCGGATCGTCCAGAAGGCGGTCGCAGCGGGATCGTTCGCCGAGTTGCCGACGTGGGTGGTGACCGCGCTGACGGTCTACATCTCACTCCTGATGGTGCTCTCGGTGGTCGCCTTCCTCTAGCCGCACGCGTCGGACGGAGGTGGGTGTTCGGGCGTGGGCCGTCGTGCCAGGATGGTCCTGTGCACCGCGTGGTCGTGATCGGGGGCGGATTCGGTGGGTTGCGCGCGACCCGGGACCTGCGCCGCGCCGCGGTCGACGTCACGCTGGTCGACCGCCGCAACTTTCACCTGTTTCAGCCGTTGCTCTATCAGGTGGCAACCGGATCACTCTCCCCGGGGGAGATCGCAACCCCGCTGCGGGCCGTGCTGCGTCGTCAGCACAACGCGCGCGTGTTGCTCGGGCGAGTGACCGACCTGGACCTTCGGGCCCGGACGGTCCGGGTCGATCCGCTGATCCCGGACGAGGGCGACAGCGCACACATCCCCTACGACACGCTCGTCGTCGCAACGGGCGCCCGCCACGCCTACTTCGGGCACGACGAGTGGGAGCAGTGGGCACCGGGGCTGAAGTCGATCGAGGACGCGCTTGCGATCCGCCGCCGGATCCTGTCGGCGTTCGAGGCCGCGGAGGTAATCGACGACCCCGATGCCCGTCGGGCCTGGTTGACATTTGTGGTCGTCGGGGCGGGCCCGACCGGGGTCGAGCTCGCCGGGCAGATCGCCGAGATCGCGCATGACACGCTCCGCGGCGACTTCCGCGCCGCGGATCCGCGCCAGGCCGAGGTCATCCTGATCGAAGCCGCCGACCGGGCACTCCCGACGTTCGCCCCACCACTGTCGGGGCATGCCGCCGACGCGCTCGCTGAGCTCGGGGTCGCGTTGCGCCGCGACTGCCGCGTCGTCGCGGTCGACGACGGCGTCGTGCATGTTCAGCAGGCCGGACATGACGAGCCGGAGGCCATCGCGACGCATACCGTCGTGTGGGCGGCGGGTGTCCAGGCGTCGTCGTTCGCGCGGCGCCTGGCCGAGGCCTCCGGCGCGGACACCGACACCCAAGGCCGGATCCGCGTCAACGCCGATCTCACACTCCCGGGCCATCCCGAGGTGTTCGCCATCGGGGACATGGCCCACGTCGCGGACGCGGACGGACGACCACTCCCCGGAATCGCGCCGGTCGCCATCCAGCAGGGTGCGTATGTCGCGCGTGCGATCCGAGCGCAGGTGTCCGGGGCATCGGGCCGGGGCGGCTTCCGCTATCGGGACAAGGGGAGCCTGGCGACCATCGGGCGCGCGAAGGCCGTCGCCCAAGTCGGACCGGTCCGTTTGTGGGGACTGGCGGCATGGGTGATGTGGCTGCTGGTGCACCTGCTCTACCTGGTGGGCTTCCAGAACCGCGTGTTCGTGATGATGCGCTGGGGATTCAGCTTCGTCACGCGAGGACGCGGCGCGCGGCTGATCACCGGTGACTGAGCCGGGACGGGTCGGCGGCACCGGGAGTGTCGCCGCGGCGACGGGGCAGGAGTACGGTCGGTGTGTCGGCATCGTTCGCCGCACATCTGCGGTTCTCCGGGAGGCCAGGGACATGGACATTCGTCGTAACGCCATCAAGGTCGCCGCCGTCGGGCTGCTTGCCGCGGCAGGCGGGCTCGCGCTCGGCGCCGACCGGTTCGTGGCGCTGGCCGGGCATCTCGAGGACGCGGTCGATCCGGACCGTGACGACGCCGGCACCGGTGATCCGCCTACGGATGACGCGGCGGGCCCGGGGCGCTGACCTCACGGAGAGGGCCGATCGCGCGGACGGGCGCGTGCGGTCCGGCCGCCCGGTGACGGGGCACGCCACCGTCCGCAGGACGACCGGTGGGGCGCCTTACGGGTCGACCCGCGTGGCCGGCGGGCCGCTGGTGGCGAGCATCGCGACGAGGACGATCAGCAGTCCCCAGGTGGCGGCCGCCAATGCGAGGTGGAGATCCTGCCAACCCGCCGACGCCCGCGTCAGGGCCGTCGCGGCTCCAAGGGCCGCAGCGGCGATCAGCAGGCCGAGCAGCGCGGTCGCAGCAACGTGCCAGCGGTGCCAGTCGGCGGTTGCGCGCCAGTGGCGTGCGACGAACCCGACGATTGCGACGGCGGCGATGAGCGCGATGCTCCGGTGGATCAGCTGCCACGCGATCATCGACGTCGGAGCCGAATGCGTGCACAACGGCCATGACGGGCAGTCCTCGCCCGCACCGGTACCGACCACGACGGTGCCGGCGATGACCAGCACGAGGGTGCCGACGACGGCACCCCATCCCCACAGACCCACGGCGGCGGGCGACCATGATCCGTGTCCGGATCGCGCCGCAGCCACGGCGGTCACGGTTGTCGCGGCGAAGAAGATGAGGCCGATGACCAGATGGACGGCCACGGTCCACGGTGCGTTCTTGGCAAATACCGTCACGGCCCCGAGCGCCGCCTGGAAGACGACCAACGCCACGCCGGTCGCGGCCGGCACCCGGGCGAGCGGGCGGGTCTGCGAGCGGTAGGCCGCGACGGCCGTCGCACAGACGGCGACCGTGACGATGCCGACCAGGTACCGGTGGGACTGCTCCCAGAGCGCGTTGTACTGGTCGATGGGGCCCGCCTGGCCGTAGCAGAGCGGCCAGCTCGGACACCCCATGCCCGAATTCGTGACGCGGACCGTGCTCCCGAGCACGACGAGCGCGTACGTCAGTCCCATGGTGAGCACGGCCAGCACGACAACCGCGCGATCCGGCCGCCATCCGCGCGCGGCCGTCCCGATGCCTCCGCGCCCCATTGCCCGCCGACCCTCGATCCATCGTGGTTGTCGGGGCCCAGCGCGCGCGCACCGGACCCGCATGTCGCGCCGTCGCCCGGCCCGCCGGGAGTTTCGCGTTGCGAGCGACCGCCGGCATCCGGGCGATCACGGTTCCCGCGTCCGGGGTCGACAGTCCGCGCCGTTCGGTGGGTCGGAGGCCGCCATCCGGGCCCGTATCCGCCGACCGTGCCGACGGCGCCCGCGGGGGCCATGGTTGCCACGCTCGTGTTCTGGTGCTTTCCTACAACCAAATGGTTGTACATACGCTGCCCACCGACCAGGCCAACCGGGTCTTCCACGCGCTTGCGGATGCCACCCGCCGCGATCTTCTTTCGCGCACGCTCGCAGGCCCGGACAACGTCTCCGCCCTGGCTCGGCGCTACCCGATGAGCCTTGCGGCCGTCCAGAAGCACGTCGCGGTGCTTGAGGCCGCGGGGCTCGTGACCAAAGAGCGCCACGGACGACAGCAGCTCGTCCACGCCAACGTCGACACCGTGCGCGAGGCGTATCGGCTGCTCGAGGAGCTGGAGGCGGTGTGGCTGGCCCGCATCGACAGGATCGGCGAGTTGCTCGCCGTCGACCCCGACAGAGGACCGATCTCATGACCCCCCCGAACGTCCACAAGGACCCCACGAATCTCACCATGACGATCACCGCCGAGCTCGACGCGACGCCCGTGCGTGCGTGGCAGCTGTGGGCGGATCCCCGGCAGCTGGAGCGCTGGTGGGGTCCACCCGGCTACCCGGCCACCGTCGTCGCCCACGATCTCAGCCCCGGCGGCAGGGTGTCGTATTACATGACCGGCCCGGACGGGGAGAAGTACCACGGCTGGTGGCAGGTCATGTCATCCGAGCCGCCGGTGCGACTCGAGCTCACTGACGGCTTCGCCAACGACGACGGAACCCCGAACGACGGCCTTCCGACGACGACCATGGTCCTCACGCTGACCGCACAGGGCGGGAGAACCCTCATGGCGATCGAGAGCCGGTTTGCGTCGCTCGACGCCATGGAGACGCTCGTGTCGATGGGAATGGAGGAAGGGATGGCCGCCGCCATGGGGCAGATCGCCGGGATCCTGGCCGAGGGCTCTGCGTCGCCTGGCTGACCCTGCTCGTCGGGTGCGGTCATGCGCAGATGTTCCATGACCGTGCCCGACAGCCCGGCTTCGCCGCCCGTGCCGTCCGCGCGTCGCGTGGCGGGCGTCCCCGGGGACGTGTCCGCGAATCGTTGTCGATCGCTTCCCCGAATCGCGCGCCGCCCGCGGATGGGTCCCGAGGACGGCCCGGGATCCCGCGATTTCCGGTCTCGCCACGGCGCGAGGAATATCGCCGTGCCCGTCGCGACGGACGACCGAGTCCGTCGGGACGCATCGGGAGCGAGTGCGCGGAAATCCCTCTCCGGCCCGGCGGGTGCCCAGGCACCCGGGACTGCGCGAGCGGTCGGCGGGGATCGGGGGGGGGGGGGTGTTCCGCTGCCCGGGCAGCCGTGCCCTGCCCGTGCGCCGTAGGCTGGCGGGGTGAGTTCCGCGCCGATCGTCCGACACATCCACGCCCCCCGTTCGGTGATCTATCGGGCGTTGCTCGACCCGGCTGCGATCGCCACGTGGAGGGTCCCGGACGGGATGACCGGACGCGTGCACGAGTTCGATCCGCGCGAAGGCGGCACGTTTCGCATCTCCCTGACATACGACGCGCCAACGGGGACCGGCAAGACCTCGGCGTCCACGGACACCTACGGGGGGTACTTCGCGACGCTCGTGCCAAACGAACGGGTCGTCGAAGTGGTGGCGTTCGAGTCCGCCGATCCTGCGCTGGCGGGCACAATGACGATCACCACGACCCTTGTCGACGCCGACGACGGCACGGATATCGCCGTGGTGTACGACGGTCTTCCCCGGGGTGTGTCGTCAGTCGACAACGAGATCGGCACGCGGATGGCACTCGCGAATCTCGCCGCCCTCGTCGAGGCGGGCTAGCGCCGGCCCGGGCCCGTCCATCCTCGGCAGCGCATGGCCGGGCGGGGTGACGGTGGCGCGGTCCGAGCCGGGTCCTACGCCGTGCGGATGGCCTCGATCGCTGCCGCGACGCTCGGGTAGAAGCGGTCGCGATCGAGCGTCTCGTACAGGCCGTACCGCGAGACCATGTCCTGGAGTCGGGTCCGCATCTCGACAAAGGCCATGTGGGTACCGGCCGCGTTGAGCTCGAGGTCGAGCTGTTTCAACATTTCCGCGGCGGTCACGTCGAGGTCCGTGACGGCCTCACACTGGATGACCACCCAGGACGCCTCCCGATCACGGACAAGCCCACGGACCTGTTCGCGGAACTGGGACGTGTTGGCAAAAAAGAGCGGCGCCTCCCAGCGGTAGACCACGATCCCGGGCAGTTCCTGCGCATCGGGGTGGCGGGCGACGCTCTGCCAGTCGCCAGGGTGCGGCGCGCGGCCGAGCACCGCGCCGTGTGCCCGCCAGCTGCGTCGAAAGAACAGCACGATCGCGAGCCCGATGGCGATCACAATGCCGGGGAGTACCCCGAGGACGACGACACCCGCCGTTGCGGCGAGCGAGAGCACAAGGGCGCTTTTGCTGACGCGGGAGTACCGACGCAACGCGTCAAGATTCATCAGACTCAGCGCGGCGGCAATCAGCACCGCCGCAAGCACCGACTGCGGCAGATCCGCCAAGAGCCCGTTGAGAAACAGCAGCAACACGACGACCGCCGCGGCCCCGACGATCGATGCGCCCTGTGACTTGGCCCCGGCCTGTTCGGCGACCGCCGTGCGTGACCCGCTCGTGGAGATCGCAAAGCCCTGAAAGCATCCGGCGGCGATGTTTGCGGTGCCGATGCCGATCATTTCCTGATTCGCATCGGTCGTCTCGCCGCGGCGCGCTCCAAAGCTCGATGCGGTCGCGATGGTGTCGGCGAGCGACACGAGGGTGATGCCCACAGCCGCAACCACGAGCGGTCCGACGTCCGAGACCGAGGTCCACGGCAGCGCGGGGCGCGGGACACCTTGCGGCAATGCGCCCACCGTCGTCACGCCGTGGCTTGCGAGGTCCGCAACCGCCGAGATGATGGTTGCGCCGACGATCGCAACCAGGACCGCGGGGACGCGACGGGTCAGCCGGGGCAGTACCAGCAAGACGGCGAGTGCGGCGGCGCCGACGGCCAGGGCGGCACCCGTCGTCTGATCGAGCCCGGTCGCGAATGCCTTGAGCTCGGCGCCGAACGACCCGGACGGGACCGAATAGCCGAACAGCTTGGGGAGCTGACCGACGATGATTACGAGCGCCAGGCCGTTCATGTACCCGACCTGCACTTCGTTGGAGAGGAGGTCGGCGACGAATCCGAGCTTGCCCAGGCCGAGCCCGATCTCGATGAGCCCGACCATCAGCGCGAGCATCCCGGCAAGCGCGATGGCCCGCGCCGGGTCACCGCCGGCCAACAGTGGCACGATCGCGGCGAAGATCATCGGCGAGACCGAGGAGTCCGGACCGAGCACGAGGATGCGGGAGGGTCCGAAGATCGCGTAGGCGACCAGGCAGGCGATCGTCGTGTAGAGACCGGTCACTGCCGGCAGGCCCGCGAGCTCGGCGTAGGCCATTCCCTGGGGTACGAGGATTGCCGCCAGCACGAGCCCCGCGACGAGGTCGGGCCGCGCCCAGTCCCGCGGGTAGTGCCGGGCGGTGCGCAGGCCCGGAGCCCAGCGCTCGGATCTCGATAGTGGCTGGCTCACCCTAGGGGCGATCGTACCTCAGGCCTCGTGGCGGCTGCAGCAGCCCATCCGCGGCCAGCTGGACCCGCGCCGACGCATCGGTACCGGGCGTAACCGGAACGCCCGTGGGACGCGGTTGGCTTGGATCGATACGATTCGGGCTGATCCGCATCGTCGCCCGGGGTGATCCGTGAGCGTGGGAGATGTGTGTGACGCGCCTCCCGTGCTCGGTTCGGCCCATGGTCTGGACGGGGATGCACGCATATGACCGCGGTGATGTGCCCCGGGAGGTGCTCATGAGCGATGGACGGACACGACCATCGCGTCGGCGTCGGGTTGCCGCGACGATTGCCCTGGCGGCAGCGGGCCTTTTGGTGGTCGCCGCGGTGGCGTTCGTGGCCAGCAACCTCCTGGCGGTGGCGATCGCCTTGGCCGGTGCGCTCATCGCGGTGGTGAGCGGGTGGTGGGTCATCACCGAGCGCATGCCCCGCCGGGGCATCGGCATCGCCGGCCTGGCCGCCGCCGCCGGGTGCATCGTCGTGGGACTGATCGTTGCCGGCGACGGCGTCGTGCAGGTCGTCGTGCGCCTGGCGATCGCCGCGGGCCTGCTGGTCGTCGCATCCGTGGCGGCGCGCGCCGCGCTCCGCGACGATCTCGCCGATGCCCCCAGACCGCGGGCACATCGGTCGGACCCCTTGCGACATCCGGTGCTCATCTGCAACCCGTGGTCGGGTGGCGGAAAGGTGGAGAGATTTCATCTCGTCGAGATGGCGTCGTCGCTCGGCATCGAAACGGTGCTTCTCGACCGCGGTCTCGACCTCGAGCAGCTTGCTCGCGACGCCGTTGCGCGAGGCGCTGATTGTCTGGGGATGGCCGGTGGCGACGGCTCGCAGGCCCTCGTCGCGTCGATTGCCGCGGAGAGCGGAATTCCGTTTGTCTGCGTGTCGGCCGGCACGCGCAATCACTTTGCGTTGGACCTCGGCCTCGATCGCGAGGATCCACGCCTCGGAGTGCGGGCCTTCCACGACGCGATCGACCGGCGCGTCGACTTTGCCACGGTCAACGAGCGGCTGTTCGTCAACAACGTCTCGCTCGGCGTCTATGCCACGATCGTCCAGCAGGAGGGATACCGGGAGGCGAAAGCCACGACTGCACGGTCCGCGCTGCCGGAGCTGATCGGCCGGACCGCGGAGCCGTTCGACCTGCAGTTCACCACCCCGGACGGGACCGAAGTCGACGGCGCGTTTCTGATCATGGTCTCCAACAATCCGTACGTGCTTGGCGCCGCATCCGACGTCGCGCAGCGCCGCCGCCTCGACTCGGGCCGGCTCGGGGTGTTCGCGGTAGCTGCCGAGTCCGGCGTCCAGGCCGCGGCCGCGCTTTCCCGTGTCCTCGCCGGGCGCCGCGTCCCTACGGGCGCGGTCTTTGAGTTCACCGCGGAGGCGTTCGAGGTGCGCTCGCGGTCGGGGATCGCGTTGGCGGGAATCGACGGTGAAGCGCTCGAGCTGCCCACGCCGCTCCGCTTTGAGATCCACCCGCAAGGTCTTCACCTGCTTGTGCCCGAAGGGAATCTCGAGGTCGCACTCGCTCGCCAGGCACGCGAAGCCCGGGCCACAGATCTCCTCAGTCTTGCCCGCGGGGTGCCGCCGGGGCGCCGCGGGTCCTCATGAGGCCCGAGATCGGAGGCGGACGTCTGCCGAACCGCTCGCTCGCAGCAGCACGAACGCCGCGCGAGCGCGCGGGCGTGGGTCCGTTGCGGCGGCAGGACGCAGAACTGCGACCTTCGGGCGATCAGACGCGCCGACGTGGGTCACGTCGGGTCAACGCCACGTGGTTGGGCCGCTCTCGGCCGGACAAGGATCTGGGATTCCGGCCCGCGCAGTGGCCGGATGAGTCTGGCGCCACACAGGTCCACCGCGACCCGCAGGCCACCGACCCCGACGGGGCAGACGGGAGCCTGTGCGCGATCGGGTCAAAGTCGACTCCGAGCCGGAGCCTGCCGCTGGCGGGTGCTGCTCGATCCCGACGGCCAGCGGTTCTGCCGGAGTCCCCGTCCCGCGGCCACCCGGTAGCGCCGCGCCGTGTCCGATCTCGCGGAGCTGCTCGTCCAGGATGCCGAGGCGTGGCACGCCTGGTTGGACCGCCATCATGCCGACCACCCCGGGGTCTGGCTGGTGCTGCACAAGAAGGGCGGTCGGACGACGACCCTGACCTACGCGCAAGCGCTTGACGAGGCGCTCTGCTTTGGCTGGATCGATGGGCAGGTTGCTCGACGCGACGACGACAGCTATCGCCAGCGCTTCACCCCCCGCCGACCGAACAGCTCTTGGTCCGTGCGAAACGTCGAGCACGTCGCCCGCCTCACCCAGGCCGGACGGATGCGGCCAGCAGGAATGGTGGCCGTCGATGCGGCGAAGGCGCAAGGACGGTGGCAAGCGGCCTACCGCGGGCAGGCCGACATGCAGATTCCGTCCGATCTGGCTCAGGCGCTGGCGGCCAATCCCGCCGCAGCCGCGACGTTCGGCCAGCTGGACGCAGCCAACCGTTACGCCATCGTCTACCGACTCGACGCCGTCAAGCGCTCGTCGACCCGGGTCCGCAAGCTGGCCGAGTACGTCGACATGCTCGCTTGCGGCGAATCCCTCCATCCCCGCAAACCCCGGAAGGACCAGCGGTGAGTGTTCCCGCCCCTCCTCCGACGCGCGCCCTCGTCACAAGAAGCGCGATACTCGGTGTCCGCCAGGGCTGAAAGCTGGCGTAAGTCCTTGGCTCGACCGCACCACCTGGAGCGCGGTGCCAGCGGGAAGGCCGGGCTGGTGTGGCGCCAGGTCGGCGCCTGTCGAGCTGCTCCCAAGCCGACATCGCATGATCGGCGGGTCCTGCGAGATCACACGCGCCCCGACGAGGGCGCCGGTATCGTCGGGTCGGAAGCCCGACCGTTGCGTCGGCGTATCCTGGTAGAAGCGTCGAGTCACCGAAGCGGTGGGGGTGCGAGCGATGGGCAAGTCCAAGAAGAAGTCGGCGAAGAAGACGAAAGCTCACCACGTCGTCGATCCCACGCCGAGTTCACCGTCGACACCGGATGGAGGCGCGCCGGCTCCTGCTGGGAAGATGACGAGGAAGGAATACGAGCGGGAGATGAGGGTCCTTCAGGGGCAGCTCGTCGCCATGCAGGAGTGGGTCAAGACCACCGGCGCCAGGGTCTGCATCGTGTTCGAGGGGGTGGACAGCGCCGGGAAAGGCGGCACGATCCGTCGGATCACCGAGCGGACGAGCCCTCGGGTGTTCAAGCACATCGCCCTTCCCGCTCCTGATGAGCGGGTCAAGTCACAGATGTACATCCAGCGCTACATCGCCCACTTTCCGTCAGCCGGCGAGGTCGTGATCTTCGACCGCAGCTGGTACAACCGCGCCGGCGTCGAGCCCGTCATGGGTTACTGCACACCGGAGCAGACCAAGAGATTCCTCGACATGGTTCCCCAGGTTGAGAAGGCGATGGTTGACGACGGGATCATCCTGATCAAGTACTTCCTCAACGTCAGCCGCGCTGAGCAGACCAGGCGGCTCGAAAGCCGGATCGATGACCCACGCAAGATCTGGAAGCTCTCACCGACCGACCTGACCTCGTACCGCCGCCGCTACGACTACCTCCGCGCGCGCGACGCGATGTTCGTCGCCAGCAACTCGGGATGGGCACCGTGGCACATCGTCGACAATGACGACAAGAAACGTGGCCGGCTCAACATCATTACCCACCTGCTCAGTCAGATTCCCTACGCGCCGCTGGCGCCCCCGGACACCACGATGCCCGAGCCGCCGAGCCATGGTGGGTACATCGAGCCGGGGTATTCGAAGCCGAATATTCCCACGCCCTTCTAGGGGCGACGGCAAGGATCGTCCACCTGTCAGCCCCTGGAAGTAACCAAAAGGAACCGGCGCGATGAACGAGAGTCCCGATACCCCGTCCGTGACCGGCGCTCCGGCGACCGGCTGGTACGCCCTGTCGCCGGAGGACGTGTCGAACAAGCTGGGCGTCGATCCGGTGGTCGGCCTCTCGTCGCAGATGGCCGCCGAATTGCTGCAGAGGAACGGGCCAAACGCCCTTCCCGCCGAGGCGACGGTGCCCGGATGGAGGCAGTTCCTGGCCCAGTACCGGAGCTACATGCAGATCATCCTCGTCGCCGCGGCTGCCGCGTCGATCCTGATCGGCGAGGTTTCGACGGGTGTCGCCGTGCTCGTGATTACCGCCCTCAACGCGCTCGGAGGGATGCGCCAACAGGGCAAGGCGGAGAGCGCCATGAACGCCCTGCAGTCGATGCTCAAGCAGTCCGCCCGGGTTCGCCGCGACGGAACCGAGGTCAAGATCGACGCCGACCAGGTGGTCGTCGGTGATGTCGTCCTGCTGACGGCCGGCGACGACGTGTGCGCCGACGGTCGGATCATCGAGGCCGCATCCCTTCAGATCGACGAGTCCGGGCTCACCGGCGAAAGCGTGCCCGCGTCGAAGGACGCCGAGATCATCACGGGCCAGCCGCCTGGTGTCGGGGACCAGTCGAACATGGCGTTCATGAATTCCCCCGTGACTCACGGAAGCGGTGTGATGATCGTCACCGGGACGGGCGCCGACACCGAGGTCGGAAGCATCGCCGGGATGCTGAAGTCGACGCCGACGCTCAAGACGCCGCTCACCGCGCAGCTGGACACGCTGACGCTCTGGATCGCCGGTGCTGCCGGCGTGACGATCGCCGTCATGTTCGCGCTCGGGGTATCCCGCGGCGAGTCGGCGCAGGTCATCTTCACCACCGCCATCGCGCTGGCCTTGGCGGCGGTGCCGATGGCAATGCCCACTGTCCTCCAGGTGATCCTGTCGAGCGGATCCACAAAACTCGCCGCGCACGGCGCCGTCGTCAAGAGTCTTGCGTCCGTCGAGACCCTCGGGTCGACGTCGGCGATCAACTCGGACAAGACCGGCACCTTGACGCTGAATCAGGTCACGGTTGTCGAGGTGATCGATCCCACAGACCGCTACACGATCACCGGAGTGGGCTACGGGCTCGACGGCGAGGTCAATCACGCCGCCGGCAACGCCAACACAATCGAGCAGGCGATCCTGCCGTTCCTGATCGCGAACGACGCGAAGATTGTCGACGGCAAGGTGGTGGGCGATCCCACCGAGGGTGCGCTGTTGGTCCTGGGACACAAGGCCAAGCTCGACGTCGAAGGCACGCAAGCCGCCTTCCCGAGGCTCGCAACGCTGCCGTTCGATCCCACCTACAAGCTGATGGCCGTCTTCGCGGATGCCACGGACGCGACCGGCAAGGTCGTCGTGAGGGCCTTCGTGAAGGGGGCGGGCCCGGCCGTGATCGGACGGGCCGCATCCGCACTTGCCAACGGGGAAAGCGTTCCCTGGGGTTCCGAACTGGACGCCCGCTCCGCCGATGAGATGGAGCGCCTCGGAGGCAAGGGCCTGCGCATCATGGTCGCGGCCACCCGCGACATCGATCCGGATGCATTCGATCCCGGCGGTGATCTTCTGTCGCTCATCACCGACCTGCAGCTGACGGCCATGGTCGGGATGATCGATCCGCCGCGAGCCGAATCCAAGGATGCCGTTCGCAGCGCCCAGAGCGCCAATATCCGCGTGAGGATGGTGACCGGTGACGACGTCGTCACGGGGGCGGCGATCGCCAAACAGCTCGGCATACCCGGGGAAGCGATCCTCGGCGCGGACTTCGCGGCGTTGCCCGAGGAGGATCGGCTCGAACGGATCGACAGTATCGGCGTCGTCGGCCGGGTGGCACCGGAGCACAAGGTCTTGATGGTGGAGACCCTGCGAAAGAAGGGCGACGTGGTGGCCATGACCGGCGACGGCGTCAACGACGCGCCGGCGATCAAGGCCGCCGACATCGGCATCGCCATGGGCAGCGGTACGGAGGTCGCGAAAAACGCCGGCAAGATGATCCTCACCGACGACAACTTCGCCACGATCGTGCGGGCCGTCTCCGAGGGGCGCAAGCTCTACGACAACATGCTCAAGTACATCCGGTTCATGCTGGTTGCGCTGGTCACCTATGTGGTGACGTTTCTCCTGGCGAGCCTGTTCAATATCGCGGGCGGGCAACCCTTCTCGGCCGTCCAGATCCTGTGGATCAACTTCCTGATCACGGCTCCCATCGGCATCTCACTGGGTCTGGACAAGCAGACACCCGGGCTGATGACTCGCAAACCGCGCCCCCGCGCCGCCCCGATCATGTCCCGGCCCGTCATCCTGACCGTGGGCCTGGTCGGCCTGTTCATGTCCGTCGCCATCAATCTGCTGATCTTGCTGGGGAAGCACGAGTACAACAGCGTCGCGATCGGCAGCACCATCGGCCTGGTGGCGTTCTCGCTGATGCTCGTGGTCGCGACATTCGAGTGCCGTGACCAGACCGCGTCGATCTTCCGCATTGAGAGTCTCGACAACAACATCGTGAATATCACGATCCTGGTGGAGCTCGCCCTCGCGCTCCTGATTGCCCGAGGTGGCGCGCTCACGTCACTTCTCAGCACCCAGGCCCTCACTGGCCGGGAGTGGCTCTTCGGCGCCCTTCCCGCCCTCGCGTTGGTCGTGCTCTGGGAACTCGGCAAGCTGATCGCCCGGCGAAGGGACGACGTCCGCCGGCCGGCATGAGACTCGCATCGTGACCGTACGTCGCGCGGGTGTCTGCATGGCGCCGAGGGCCGTCGGGGCCCGTACGGACCAGCGGCGCCCGCTCCGGAGTTCGCTGAGTCGTGGTCTGCACCGCCTCGCGCGTCGCGGACGACCGCCCCGCACCGTCGCAGGCCGCTGCGCGGCGCGACGGGTACTCCTCGGACGACACAAAAAAGGGCCGCGGAAGCGGCCCTTTTCAATAGCGGGGGCAGGATTCGAACCTGCGACCTTCGGGTTATGAGCCCGACGAGCTACCAGACTGCTCCACCCCGCGGCAGAAACTTGATGATGCCATTTTCCGGGCGAATCGTCAACTCGGAGGGGCGGCTCCGCCCGCCGCCGGGCCCTCCAGCCGCACCGGGTCGCCGACGCGTACCCAGCCCGGCTGGACGACCTGCCCGTAGACGCCGAACAGATTCTCGCGCCGGCGGGCGAGCTCGGCGAGGACGGCGCGGTCGCGATCGAGCGTGTCGGGGTCGACCGTCGTCACGACGCAGCGTTCCGTGGGCGACACGATCCGAATCACCGCCTGGCCGAGCTCGATGATGCGACCGACCCAGTCGGCCTCGGCGAAGGCGCCGACGTCGTCGCCGAGCTCGATCACGACGTTTGGGCGGAAGCGCGCGACGTCCAGCTCCTGTCCGACCCATCCGTCGACCATCCGCAGGCTCCGGTCCGTGACGATGTGGATCGGCGCGGCGTCGAACACGCCCGCGCCGCTCTGGGCCATCTGGGCGTCATGGCCAAGCGCGTCGCCCAAGACCCGGCTCAGCTGCGGGTCGTCGACAGCGAGCTGGGTGCCGTCCGGTGTCGTGACGATCGGGCGGTCAATGCGGTCGGTGTCCGGAAACCGTGCCCGAAAACCCAGCATCGCGGTTCTGCGGCGGGCGGTGAGCACCGACCCGTCCGCGCCGATCGCGGCGAAACGGCGGTCGCCCTGGAACCCGAACGGCCCGACGAAGATCTCCCGGATGCGCTCGCCGCCGAACGACTTGACCGGATAGCGCCAGAGGTCGGCGACCAGCCCGGCGCTGCGCTGCGACACGGCTAGTGCGTCAGCGCCAGGATGACGACGACGATGATGAGGACCCCGAGCACGAGATACCCGTACCGCAGCACCCGGCGTCGGAGGTTGAACGTCGCCGCGTAGGCCTCCTCGGCGCGCTTGCGCTCCTCCTCTGTGTGGATGGGCTCGGGCCAGTCGTCATCGTCGGTTGATCCCATATTTGGAATCTATCGCGCCTCGCGCCCGGGCGTGTCTGGTCCGACGCCAGCTTTAGGATCACCACCGTGGCGCGACGCTCCCCAACGAATTCCGGGTCCCCACCCCGATGAGCGGCACCGAGAGCGCGATCGCCTTGGCCGTCGCGGCCGCGGCCGTCATGGCGTGGAGTCTCCTGTCGGCGCGGCTCGAGCGCTGGCAGATCTCCGCGCCCATGCTGTTTGTCGTCGTCGGGTTGCTCGCGACTAACGGCCCGTTGCAAGTCATCGAGGTCCACCTGCACAGCCACGCGATCGAAGCCACGGCCGAGCTCGCCTTGGCAATGGTGCTGTTCACCGACGCGTCGCGGGTCAGCCTGCACCGCCTCCGATCCGACGTCGGCATCCCGGGTCGCCTACTGGGTGTGGGACTGCCCTTGGCGGTCGTCCTCGGGGCGCTCGCGGCGCTCGTCGCATTCAGCGGCCTTGACATCTGGATTGCGTTGTTGGTGGGGGTGATCGTTGCACCCACCGATGCCGCGCTCGGAGCACCGGTGATCGACAACCCGCGGGTTCCGCAGCGCATTCGGACGGCGCTCAACGTCGAGAGCGGTCTTAACGACGGCTTGGCGACGCCGATCTTCACGATCGTCCTGGCGTTGGCGGTCAGCCACGGCGACGGCCACGGCGCGGGACCGGTCACCGAAATCCTGGCCGTCGTCAGTGCGGTCGGGATCGGCATCGCGGCCGGGGCGCTCGGCGGACTGTTCGTCCGCGTCAGCGAGCGACGCGGCTGGTCGACGCGAAGCATGCACCCGGCCACGATGACGGCGCTGCCCCTGCTGGCATACGGATTGGCGCTGGTCTGGGGGGCAAACGGGTTCGTGGCCGCATTCGTCGCCGGCATCTCGTTCGGCGCGAGCTGGCACCCGGCCGACCGCAACGAGTTCGAGGAATCGGTGGCGATGGCGAGCGAGGTCGGTGGCCTGTTGTCAGCGGCGGTGTGGTTGATGTTCGGCGCGATGCTCGTCCCGGCGCTGGACCACCTCGACTGGCGGGCGGTCGTGTTCGCGGTGCTCGCCCTGACCGTCGTGCGGGGGGTGTCGGTCGCCATCGCGCTCACGGGCGCCGGGCTCGATCGCGCGACCGTCGGATTCATCGCCTGGTTCGGCCCCCGGGGGCTCGCCTCGGTCGTGTTTGCGCTGATCGCCTACGACGAGCTGACCGCCACCGATGCAAACTTCGTCTTGACCGCGATCGTCACGGTCGTCCTCGTGAGCGTGGTCGCCCACGGCGTGAGTGCCGGTCCGCTCGCAGCGCGGTTCGGCCGCTCGCACCCCGAACCCGACGCCGGTGACGGCTCACCAGTGCCGGGCGACGGACCGCCCAGCCGTCGCCTCATCCATGGGCGCGGCTGACCGGGTACGCGCGCGCGGCGGTTGCGTGGTCCGGGCGCCGGGACGCGCCGTCGGGCGGCGATCGGCGTTGGTGCGCCGACGTGCACCGGCTCCGCAACGACAACGGGCTCCCGTGGGAGCCCGTTGCGTGGTGCCGTTCCGCGGCCGGGATGCCTAGGCGACGTCCCGGAGCTTTTGGGCTTCCGCCAACCCGGCGAGCTTCTGCAGCGACTGGTTCTCGATCTGCCGAATGCGCTCGCGGGTGACGTTGAACGTCCGCCCGACCTCATCGAGGGTGCGCGGGTGCTCCCCGCCAAGTCCGTAGCGGAGCTCGAGCACGCGCCGCTCGCGGTAACTCAATGTGTTGAGCACGTCCTGGAGTCCTTCGGTCCGCAGCACCTCGCCGGCCTGGGTTTCGGGATCCATGGCCTTGTCGTCGGCCAGGAACTGGCCGAACTCCGACTCGTCGTCGTCGCCGACGGGCTTCTCGAGCGAGATCGGGGTCTGGGCGCTGCGCTTGATCGACTCGACCTCCGTCTCGGGGAGGTGCGCCACGACAGCGATCTCCTCGATTGACGGCTCGCGTCCGAGCTCGGCCACGAGCTTGCGCTCGGCGCGGTTGATCTTGTTGAGCTTCTCGACGACATGGACGGGCATGCGGATCGTGCGCCCCTTGTCGGCGATCGCGCGGGCGACGGCCTGGCGAATCCACCAGGTCGCGTAGGTCGAGAACTTGTAGCCCTTGCGGTAGTCGAACTTTTCGGCGGCGCGAACGAGTCCGATCGTTCCCTCTTGGATGAGGTCGAGGAAGCCGAGGCCCTGGTTGCGGTAGTTCTTGGCGATTGACACGACCAATCGCAGATTGGCTTCGACCATCTGGCGCTTGGCGTCGAGGTCACCGAGCTCAATCCGCTTGGCGAGCTGCACTTCCTGTGCCGCGGTCAGCAGCGGCACGCGACCGACGTCCTTGAGGAACAGCTGCAGCGAGTCGGTGCTCGTCTCCGTCTTGAGATTCAGCCGGCGCGGTCGGTCGGCCTCCTCCGAGAGCTGGGCCGTCCGCGCACGGGCTTCCGCCTCGTCAAGCAGCTCGATGCCCATCTCGTCCAAGTGCTGGTACAGCTCCTCCGCCGCGGCGGGGTCCATGTCGAGGCCTTCCACGGCCGTCGCGACCTCTTCGATGCTCAGGAAGTTCTGTTCCTGGCCTCGTGCGACGAGCTGCTGGATTTCTTCGACTGCGACGATTTGCTGGAGCGTCATCTCTTCACCTCCGACCCATCTGACAGGCGTGGGTCGCGCCCCCGGGTTCGGGAACATGGCAGGGTCTTCTCACGAACAAGTGTTCGCATTCTATTGCTTTACTTTTGGAAGTCAATGGGGTTCAAGCGTCGTCGGGCCCGGATGAGCCGGCCGAAAGGACGCGCGGTGCGGAGGATCGTCGGAGGAACTCCGATGGTGTGAGAGTTCGCCGACAATGGAAGTTTCCCCTACCGATGTTTCGGACGCAGCGGGGAAACGCTTAATATTTGGTGAATTCCGCGGTCTCGCGGGACCGGCGGCGGATCGGCTACTTGCTGGTGGCTTTCCCGATCTGGGTCAGCAGCGCCTGTGCCGTCTTGCCGAGTTGCGTGCCGGGCCCCAGTGCCACGGTCTGGGTCCACGCCGACTTGACCGTCGCGACATCGCGGCGGTACAGGGCGAGCCAACCGAGATTGAACGCCACGACCTGGCTCTTGGGAAACCGCGCCGCCAACGCCTGGAGCTGCGCATTGGCGGCGTCATATCCCGTGCCGCCCGTCATGGCCTGGGCCATCGCCAGGCCCACCATCGGGTCCGCGTTGTTCGGCTCAAGGCGCGCGGCGTGCGAGAACGCGTCGACGGCGGCCGACTGGTCGGCGAGCGACATCTCCACCTGGCCGAGGGCCATGTAGCGCTCGGCGGTCGGCGTGCTCTGGATCATCGCGCGCAGGGCCACGGCCTGGTTGGAGGCAGTCATCGCCGCCACCGGGTCGGTGCGGTCGATGACGACGGCCAGCTGCGGCAGCTTGGCCTGCGCCGCAGTCGACGTGCGGGTGGTCGACGTCGATGTCCCGCTCGATCCGGATGGCTGGTTGAGCCCGACGGCGATGAAGATCGCCGCGACGGCGACGACTCCGGCGATACCCAGAGCCGCCAGGAACCGGATCGTGCGCTGCCGCTTGGCCCGGTCGTCGGGGTCGGCCGCCGCCGGCGCGTTGGTCGGCTCGTTGGCCTCCGGGGAACTCATCGGCACCATGTTGCCGTGTCGACCCCTGCAGGCACAAGCCGGGCGGGCATCTGACCCGATGCGCGAAGGCTCATGACCGGGGCTATCGATGCCGACACCAAGAACCATGAGCTCTCCCAGCGCACCCCCAAGCCTGCTCCAGGCGATCCTCGCGACGGGCGTCGCCGCCGATGCGTCCGACGTGCACCTCAAAGACGGTACGTATCCGGTCATGCGCGTCAACGGACGCTTGACGTTGTTGACCAAGTTCCCCGTCCTCGATCCGGAGACCCTCGACGGGTTCGCGGCCGAGCTGTTCGACGGCATTCCGGGAAAGCAGGAGTCCTTCGACGCCGACGGCGATGCCGACCTGTCATTTGCCCGGCCCGGGCTCGGGCGCTTCCGCGTGAACGTGTTCCGTCAGCGGGGCGTCGTCAGCGCCGTCCTCCGCGTGATCCCGACCGAGGTGCGGCCGTTGGGCTCGCTCGGCATGCCCCGCGCGGTCACCGAGTTGGCCGAGCAGGAGCGGGGGATCATCCTCGTGACCGGGACGACCGGCTCCGGCAAGAGCACGACGCTCGCCGCGATGGTCGACCACATCAACTCGGTGGCCCACAAGCACATCGTCACGGTCGAGGACCCGATCGAGTCCCTGCACACCGACCGCCAGTCGATCATCAATCAGCGCGAGGTCGGCCAGGACACGGCATCGTTTGCGCAGGCGCTGCGACGACTGCTGCGCCAGGACCCGGACGTGATCATGATCGGGGAGATCCGCGACGAGGCCACGATGGAGGTCGCACTGCGCGCCGCGCAGACCGGCCACCTCGTGCTCTCGACGATGCATACCCTCGACGCCACAGAGACCGTCAACCGTGCGATCGGCTTCTTCCCGCCCCACCAGCAGGAGACCGCGCGGATCATGCTCGCCGGGACGCTGGTCGGGGTCGTCTCCCAGCGGCTGGTGCCCTCCGCGGACGGGAACAGCCGCGTTGTGGCCGCCGAGATCCTGATGATGACCGCCCGCGCCCGCGACTTGATCTCCTCGACCGAGGACGCCGTCGGCCTTCGTGACGTCATCACCGAGGGCGAGTTCTACGGGATGCAGACGTTTGACCAGTCGCTGTACGCCCATGTGGTGGCCGGCCGGGTCCGTATCGAAGACGCCCTCAAGAACGCATCGAGTCCACATGATTTCAGCCTGATGCTGGCGGCGGGCACACCACACCGCGGGGACACGTTCTATGCCTCCGAGCCAAACCCGTCTACACTCGACGGCGATGGAGTGCTGCCCGGTGGACGCAACGGCCAGGATCGTCTCGGGGAAATGGACAATCGTCCTGCTCCGGGACCTCGCGTCGGGTCCGCGCCGATTCAGTGAGCTCGAGCGCTCGCTGGACGGCATCTCGACCCGAACCCTTTCGGTACGCCTGAAGACGCTCTGCGAGGCGGGAATCATCGTCCGCACGAGCGACTTCAGCGGGACCGTGTCCGGCGCCTATGCGCTGACCGAGCAGGGGCAATGCCTGTTGCCGGTCATCGACGCGATGCGGACGTTTGGCAATCGTTTTCTCGTGGACGCGACCTGACCTAGCCGGGCCGCCGGATCCGCAGGAAGCGCATCGGCAGGTACAGCGTGTGGGGGACGCGGGCGGCGAGCACCCCGCGCAGGTCCAGCCGCCCCAGCGGTCCGAGGACCTGTCCGACCATGCTCCGCGAGAACAGTGCCCACGCGTCGTCTTCGGTCGCAAGTTCGGCGACGAGCTGGACGTCGCGCTCCTCGATGCCTCGAAAGCCGGCGTGTTCGAACGCCCGTCGGTCGCGGGCGTCCCGTGGGATCGTCGCGCGGACGCCGCGCCCCGCCACCGCGCCGCGGGCGTGCCACGCGACCACCGCCACCGCCGCGCCGTAGAACGCGGCGTCGGCCGCGCGGAACTGGTCGAAGTCGGTCACCGAGGCAATGATCCGCCCGCCGGGTCGCAGCACCCGCCACAGCTCGCGCATGAGGACCTCGAGATCCGCGATCTGCTCGAGCACCAGGCTCGCCAGCACGCAGTCGACGGTGCGGTCCGGGATGCCGGTCAGCCGCTCGGCCCGCATCACCCGGTAGTCGATGCCGAGCCCCGACGGCGTCCGTTCCCTGGCCGCGGAAATCGCCTCGACGCATGCGTCGATCGCGATCACCGAACCGTCGGGACCGACGACCGCCGCCGCCTCGCGGGCCGCGGCACCCGCACCGCACCCGATGTCGAGCACGCGCTCCTGCGGCACGAGCGATGCCCAGCTGACCAGGCTGTGGTGCAGGGTCACGCCGCCGTTTCCGCCGAGGCGTCCGAGCGTGTCCTCGGTGGCCGTCGGATCAAGCGCGGTGACCGCCAGGGCGCACGCCGCCGCGAGCTCGCCGGCGTATGGCTCGCCCGACGCGAGGCGTGCCCGCAGGCGTTCGAGCGTCGCCACCCGCGGGTCGACAGGAAGGCCGGTCGTCATCGGCGCGGGCGGACGCGACCGGGCGCGGTCGGGGGGTGGGATCTCGGATCGTGACCCATCGTCGCCATGGTCGCAGATCGGGCCCGAGGTTCGGGAGTCCGCCGACGCCGGGGACTACAGTCCCGTTATGCACCGCACCATCGATGGCCCGTCGGGCCGGGGCGCGCAGTGAGGGTGGCGGTCGTCTCCGGGATGACGCGCCCGGTGGGCGCACTCATTCACGCCGCCAAGCTCACGGAGGCGTTGGCCGCGGCCGGCATCACCGCACGGCGGGTCGCGGTTGCCGATGCCGTCGACGGACGCGTCGACCAGGACACGCACGTGGTGCGCCTGTCGGCGGTGGACGAGGAGGGCCGCGGTGACCCGGTGCAGCTTGCCCAAGCGGTGGCCGCGGCTGCCGACGGCGTCATCGACGTCGGGCATGCCGAGGATCCGACCGCGGCGCGGGCGCTGTTCCGGTTGCGTTCCGAGGGCCGGGTTCGGGCGGTCGTGGTGTCGGTCCACCACCTGGAAGTGACCTCCGAGTTCGAGGCCGAGCAGCGGGTTCAGGAGTCCCTGCTCTGGGCCGATGCCGTGGTGTGCGCGTCCCGCTGGTGGGCCGACCGTGTCGAGCGCGAGTTCAACGTCACCCCCCGTGTCGTGCCGCACGGGGTCGAGATCGCACGCTTTGCGGGTGTGGCCGAGGACCGGTCCGCTGCCGGGGCCGCATTCGGGTGGGGCGATCGCCCGGTCATCCTGGCGATGGGCGGGGTGCAGCCGCGCAAGGGCTCGCGGGTCCTGTTGGAGGCGTTCGCGCGGGCGCGGGCGCGGTTGGGGCCCGATGCCCTGCTGGTGGTTGCGGGCGTCGGCGACCGCCCCGAGTTTCATGCCGATTGGACCGACGACGCCGCACGGCTCGGTGTCCGGATCGCGGACGGGCGCGCGCGGGTCGGCGACGCGGACGTGCTGGAGCTCGGGGTCGTCGACAACGCGGATATGCCGCTGCTCTACCGGGCGAGCGACGTGCTGGTGACCCCGTCGACGCGGGAGGGCTTCGGGCTCGTGGCGCTCGAGGCGGCGGCTTCGGGCATCCCGAACGTCATGAGCGACTTGCCCGTGTTCGCCGAGCACTTCACCGACGGCGAGAGCTGCCTGACCGCGGTTGCCGGGGACTCTGGGTCGCTTGCGATCGCGATCGTCCGGGCCGTGCGGGAGCCCGCGATCCGGCAACGCGTGGTCGACGGGGCGCGCACGGTGGTGGCCGACCTGAGTTGGACGGCGTGTGCCCGCAGGCACGTGGAGCTGTACCGCGAACTGGCGGTACCGGCCGCGGGTTAGCGGGCGAGCGCGTCCGCGACGTGCTCGAGGCCGGCGATCTCGACGGGCTCGTCGGCAAAATCGGGCACCTGCACGGGCTCGCGATCGCCCAAGAGCCGTGCCAGGCGCGAGCAGGCGTCATGGTCCCGCCGGGCACGCGCCTCGTCGGCGGTCAGTTGCGCCAGCGTCCGGTCGGCCAGATCGTCGGGGTCGACGGCCCCCGCATCGCCGAGGGCGGCGACCAGCGTCTCGCGCGACGGCGGTGGCAGGTCGGCCCGCGGACGGATGCGGTTCATGATCGCGGGCCCGAGGGGGTAGCCGTCGGCGGTGAGACGCTCGACCAGCATGACGGCCTCGCGCACCGGCTCGTCGTCGGCCGATGACACCACGACGAAGGCCGCGCGGGGCGAGTGCAGCAGTGTTCGGACCCGCTCCGCGCGCTCGGAGAACCCGCCGTACATCCCGTCGAACGCGCTCAGGAACTCGCTGAGATCGCGGAGCAGCTGGGCACCGGTCACCCGCTCCAGAATCGAGAACACCGTGCTGGACCCCGCGTGCAGCATCTTCCAGCCGAGGTTGCCGCCCGTGGATCCCGGGGCCAGCAGCATGCGCAGGGACTTTCCCTCGATGAAGTGGGTGATCCGGGTCGGCGCGTCCAGGAAGTCGAGTGCATTCTGGGCCGGAGGCGTATCGAGCACGATGACCTCGAAGCGGGGGTCGTCGGTCAGCTCGTTGAGGCGCTCGACCGCCATGTACTCCTGGGATCCGGCCACCGCCCCCGACAGGTGGGCGTAGATCCGGTTGCCCATGATCCGGTCGGCGGCCTCCGGCGTCGGGGCGTGTCGGCGTACCAGGCGGTCGAAGGTGGCCTTGGCGTCGAGCTGCAGCGCCCAGAGCTCTCCGGATCCGCCGGTCAGCCCGATCGGGACCTGGCGCGGCTCGTCGCCGAGGTCAGCCAGGCCCAATGCGGCGGCCAGCCGTCGCGCCGGGTCGATGGTCACCACGGCGACCCGGACGCCGCCGTTCGCCAAGGCCAGCGCGATGCCCGCCGAGATCGTCGTCTTGCCGACCCCGCCGGACCCGCAGCACACGATGACCCGCCGTCCCTCGAGACCGGAGAGGCTCATGGGCGTCCCGCCGGTCGGGCGCTGCGCGGCGCGCCGTCGAGGGCGTCGGCAAGCAGCGCCAGTTCGCTTTGGGCGATCACGACGGGACCGAGGTCGGGCAGCACCATCGGCGTCATGTCCGTGCCCGCGGCGAGTTCGGCAAGGTGCGCGTGCTCGACGCGCGCGTGGTGATCGGCACGCAGCGCGCTGCGGACCGCGGCTGCGATCTTCGGGTCGCCACCGTCCACGCGGCCCAGCACCGACGCGTCCTCGGCCCAGAAGCGCCTGGGGGTCATCCCGTTCATGATCGCCGCGGCAACCGGGAAGCCGTCGGCCCGCAGCGTGGCGGCGGCATCAATCGCCTCGGTCACCGGCAGCTCCTCGGGACGGGCGACGAGCGCAATGCCCGTGGCCGCCGGGTGCTTGACGACCTCCTCGATCCTGTGCGCCTGATCGCGGACGGGTCCCTGCGCCGCAAGCTCGGACACGTTGCCGGCCGTCTGCAGCAGGGCGATGCCGTGTCCGGTCGCGGGGCAGTCGACGATGACCTTGTCCCAGACCGGACGCCCGCCCTCGACGGCCATCGCCAGCTCCCAGACCTTGCCGAGCGTCACGAGCTCCGGCAGACCGGGCGCGGCCGCGGCGAAGTTGTGGAAGGCGCGGCTGCGCACGAGCAGGTCGACCAGTGGCCGCACACGGATGTGTGAGGCCAGGTAGTCCTCGGTCGACTTGTCGACGTCGACGGAGAAGCCGAACAGGTTCGGGGCCAACTGGGTCGGCGTGTTGCGCGCCTCCTCGCGATTGGAGAACAGGTCCGACAGCCGATGCTGGTCGGCGACCTCGGCGATGACCACGCGCTTGCCGGCGCGCGCCCAGCCGGTGCCGAGGGTCGCCGCAACCACGCTCTTGCCGACACCGCCCTTGCCGAGGACGAAGATCAGGCGCCGATCGAACAGGCCCGGCGCGCTCACGCGATGCCCTCGCCGGAGGTGGGATCGCCGAGACGCAGATCGATGATCGCGACCAGCTCGTCGAAGCCGCGCGCTGCCGCCAGCGTGCGCGCGTCGATGTACCGCTCCCGGGCGCGCGCGGCCGCGGCCGGATCGTTGCGGGCCTTGGTCAGGTTGTCGCCCGAGAGCACCAGCTGGCGAATGCGGTGACGGGCATCGTCGTCGGACAACGACGCGCTATCGGAAGGCGTGGGCGTGTCGATACTCCGAGGGTACCCGATGGGGGCGCGGAGTCCTCGCCGAGCGGAGACCTCCGGGGGCCGGCCGTGCGATACTCGCTGCCGTGCAGTGGGCCAATGACAACGCGGTGCTTCTGGCGTTCCTGGTCGGTCTGGTCGCCGTCCTGGCATCCATGGTGGTGCTCGCGCTCCGCGGATGGACCGCCTATAAGCAGGTCAAGGTCGCCTCGACGGTGTTGGCGGCATCGGGCGCGGCACTCGCCGAGGACGTCAACCGGCTCAGCGAGGCCCTGGCCGCGCTTCCCGAGCGCCAGGCCGAGCTCCAGCAGGCCATTACCGACCTCCAGCGGCGGGCCGCGGCGGTTGGCGTGCTCGCGCGGCATACGGTGATCGCGCAGCGCATCCTGCGACGCCCGCTGTGGTTTGTCGGACTCTAGGCGCGCCGGCGATCCGCCGGTCGCCATCGTCGATGTCGGGTCGAACTCGGTACGCCTGTTTTTGTGGGACGGCGAGAGCGACGCCGGACCGACGGGATCGCGTCTGACGACGGTGACCGGGCTGCGACGCGGCGCCGACGCGGACGGCACCGTCGCCGGCGATGCGCTGGCGCGTCTTGACGGATGCGCGACGACCTACGGCGAGATGATGCGCGCGGCGGGTGTCGAGCGGGGCGTGGCGATCGGCACGAGCGCGGTCCGGGACGCCCCCAACCGGCGCGAGGTCGCCGACGTGATCGGACGCCGCCTGGGCCTGCCCCTGACCGTCGTGGCGGGAACCGTCGAAGCCCGTCTTGCCTACACCGGTGCGCGGCTTGCCGCCGACGGCGACACCGAGGCCATCGTGCTCGATGTCGGCGGCGGCAGCACGGAACTCGTCCGGGGAGATGTCACCGGGCCGACGCGGGCGGTCAGCCTCCAACTGGGTGCGGTCCGTTCGACCGAGCGCTACCTGGCCGCCGACCCGCCCACCGAGGAGCAGCTTCGCCGCCTGCGCGACGATGCCGATGCGGCGCTGGCCGGTGCGGTCGCCGGGATCGGCGGGCCGGCACCGTTGATCGGGGTGGCCGGGACGGTCACGACCCTCGCCGCCGTCGATCTGGGCATCTACGACCCGCGGCGGGTCCACGGTCACATGCTGCGGCGTGTGCGTGTTGAGCGGATGCTGTCGTGGATGGCCGGGCTGCCGGTGTCCGAGCGTGCGCGCATACCGGGGCTGGAGCCGGCGCGCGCCCCGGTGATTGTCGCGGGGGCCGCGATCGTCGTCGCCGCGTTGTCCGCAACGGGCCGGGACGAGATGCGGGTCTCCGAACGGGATCTGCTCGACGGCGTCGCCCGATATGCCGATCAGCTGGTCGGCCCGATCGGGGGTCCGGTGCCGAGAATCGCGACCTGCGAGTCGCTGACGTAGGATTGTGCGCATGGGCACTACCCCCGACGCCGCCGGATCCGGTCTCGAGCAGTTCACCTCCATCGACGGGCTCGTCACCGCGATTCGCGAGATCAACGACCCGCGCGACGAGCGCCGCCTGATCTTCGCCAAGGGCGAGAACACCCGTCACATGCGCCACGATCAGGTGCTGCGGCGCTGGCCGATCCTTCCCGAGCAGTGGGCGAAACTGATCGAGGAGCGACGGGTCAATTCGGTCGACCGCACCCCCGGGGCCGCGACCTTCGGGCGCTGACCGGGGCCCGCAGGGCGCCGGACCCGATCGACTACTCTGCCCCCACGGCGCCGGCCGGAGTGGCGGAACGGTAGACGCAAGGGACTTAAACTCCCTGGCCTTTCGGGGCGTGTGGGTTCGATTCCCACCTCCGGCATCGGTCGTGCGCCACCCCGCCCGGCGGGGTGGCGCGGTGCCGACGTCGCGATCGGTGGATCAGTTGGCGCTGATCGGCGTGGTGATGCTCGCGGCGAACCGGTTGTGGGCGATCGTGTTCTGGCTCCCCGGCGTGTTGAGGGTCCAGATGCCGACCTGGGCGTTGCTGAGGCGATTGTGGGTGATCACGGTGCCGGTGATCGGCCCGGCCCCGGAGACCGGAGGCCCGGATGCGACCAGGATGTTCACGGTGAAGTTGATCACTGAGCCCGGGTAGTCCGGGTCGCCGCCCACGTTGTTATGCGACAGCCGGTTGCCCGTGATCACGTTGTCGTTGAGGTCGGCAGGTCCATGCTGGTGAATGACCACCCCGGCAAGCCCGTTGCCGATCGCCGTGTTGCCGGCGATGACGTTGCCGAACACCGCCGCAAGGGGTGCGCCCCCGCCCAGCAGGATGCCGCCGCCCTGCGAGGTCGTCCCGTTGGCGATCACGACGTTGTGCGCGACCAGGTTGTGGTAGACGCCGCCCGTGCCGTTGGGCGTCATTGAGGGGACGTTCAGCGTGGCGACGTGGCCCGCGAGGATGATCCCGCACTGCAGGGCGTTGTTGGTCACGCGGTTGCCGATGATGCGGTTGTTGTGGTTCGGTCCGACCTCGTCGGTGAGGTAGATCCCGCCGCCGTTGCCGGACGCGCGGTTCCCCGCGACGGTCGAGTCGGACGCGGACAGCAAGTGGATGCCCCAGCCCGGCGTCGTCGGGTTCAGGCCGTTGCCGCGCAGGGTGTTGTCGGCGATCGTGATGTGCGACAGCGCCGCCGTCGGGGCCGGGGCCGCCGCCGCCGTGCCCGGGACTGCGACGATGCCGGTATCCCCGGCGTTCTCGACGGTGAAGCCGCGCACCGAACTTCCGGACGCGCTCCCGGTGATGGCGATCCCGAACTGGTCGCCGGTCGCGTCGATCACCGCGCCGCGTTGCCCGATCAGGTGGACTCGGGAGACCACGGGGGCGACCATCGTCACGCCCGCGACGGTGGTCGAACCCGCGTACGTGCCCCCGAGGGCCCGAACCGTCGCGCCGGGGTGCGCGGTGTCGAGTGCAGTCGTCAGCGCGCAGGGCAGCGCGCGCGAGCAGACGCTGCCCGCGCCGGTGGCCGACGCCCACAGGGTCCCGGGCTTCCAGTGGTGATGATGATGGTGGCCGTGCGCGGCCACGGCAATGCCGGCCGGCGCGATCGCGGCCGTGGCGGCCAGCGCCACTGCGATGTGTCGAACGCTTCGAGTCACGATGCTCCCTCGCTGCTCGTACGTGTCAGGGGGCGGCGTCGCGCAGGCGGCGCCGGCGTCGGCCGCGGTGGCGGGTGTGCCGGCCGATGCATCGAACGTACCCCGTCCGGCGGGGTGGGGCTGCAACGGTTTGTTAGAAAAACGTGATGGGCCGCCGCGGTTCTAGAGGCCGTGGCTCCAGGCGTCCTGGTGCGCGGCATGCGCCCGGAAGTCCACCGTCCGGACGACATCCTGGGCGCCGGTGATCCCGACGAAGCGGAAGTCGGCATCGCGCGGGTCGCCGCCGGCGGTGTCGAACTCGACGTCGCCGACCCCGAGCAGTCGCTGCACGATCGTCTGGCGGACGGTGATGTTCTGGACGCGGCCGAGGGCGGTCGTCTGCTCGGTACGGGAGAGGATGCCGCGCCGGACGATGATCCGCTGGCTGGTCACCATGAACCGCATCGAGTGCCGCACCACGGTATTGCGAATGATCACCAGGACCAGCAGGACGATCGTGATCACCCACCAGTCGCCGACCGACAGCAGCGTCGGCCATCCGTTGGCGGCGAGGATCGTCGCCAGCACGCCGGGGATCAGCGCGAGCGTGCCCCAGCGGGCGAAGAAGGCGATGCTCGATCGCGGGGAGGGCTGGCCGCGGTAGAGGATCTGTTCGCCCTGCAGCAGTTCCACCGTCACACTCCGGTCGCCGGAGGCACCCGCGGAGTCGGTGCGTTACCGGTCGCTTGAGATGTTGGCGGAACCCGGCGGGAACCCTTCAGGCAGGCGCTCTCGGCAGGGCGTGTCGATTCCTCAACCGTCGATCGGGGGGTGTTGCACCCCCGTTTCCCTGCACGGAGCGTTCCATCCTGCCTCAGTATCACCCTTTCGGGGGACACGGGAGCGGACCGGCGTGCCGACAGAGCAAGTGACAGGGCACGAACGGGAAAGAGATCATGGCACTCATCGGAACGACATCCATCGCACCATCGGCAACCCCCGCCAAGCCGCGGCGGCGGAGCCGCGCGAAGGCCCGTCCCCCGCGTGCCTATGCGGTGATCTGCGCGGAGTTGCGCGGACTCGGCGGACTCGTGCTCGAACAAGCACTGCTTGACGCGACCGAGGCGCCGCTGGAGAGCCTGTGCGAGTGGGCGAACCGCCTGGCTCGTGAGCTTGAGGTCGAGGGCGTCGGCGCACCCGAGGACTACCGCTGCCTGCTCCACGCCATCGTCGAGATGAACAAGCGCGCGGAAGCCACGCATGCCGGCGACGCGGGCGCGACCGAGGGCGTCGCCGCCTAGCCGCGTCGCGCCAGGCTAGCTCTGGCGCTCGAAGACATGGTCGGCCAGCGCGGCCAGATCGTGCGTCGGACCGGGGATCGCGTCCAGCAGCGCCAGTGCGTGACGGTGGCGTTCGTCGGCCAGCTCACGGGCACGGTCGAGCCCGTGCACGCTGACGTAGGTCGCCTTGCCCATTCGGGCATCGGCGCCGACGGCCTTGCCAAGCAGCGCCTCGCTCCCGACTTCGTCGAGGATGTCGTCGACGATCTGGAACAGCAGTCCGAGTTCGTCCGCAAAGGCACGGTAACGCTGGGCGATCTCCGGCGCCGGTGGCGCGAGGACGAGGGCGCATTGCACGCAGGCGCCGATCAGCCGGCCCGTCTTGAGCAGGTGCACCCGCCGCAGGGACTCGGCCGAGTCCAGACCCGCGTCCCGCAGGTCCAGGAACTGGCCACCGACCATCCCGCCGACTCCGGTCGCGCGGCTGATCTCGGCGAGCATGCCGATCTGCACGTCCGGTCCGCCGCTCTGGCGCTCACACACGATGCGGACCGCCTCCGCGAACAGCGCATCACCGGCCAGGATCGCCGCGTCCTCGCCGAAGGCCTTGTGGCAGGTCGGCTTCCCACGGCGAAGATCGTCGTCGTCCATGGCCGGAAGGTCGTCGTGGATCAGCGAGTAGGTGTGGATGAGTTCAAGCGCCGCAGCCCCGGGCAACAGCAGGTCCGGGTCGACCCCGAGCGCCTCGGCGGTCGCGAGTGCCAGCACCGGCCGGAACCGCTTGCCGCCGGCAAGCAGCGAGTACCGCATCGCCTCGACAAGACCCTGCGTTCCCGCGGCCTGGCTGCGGAGCCCCTGCTCGGGCGGCAAGAAATCGATGTCCCGGAGGTAGTCCTCGACGCGGACGCGCAGATGTTCGGGATACGGGGTGGAGGTGTGCACAGGCGCAGGGGATGCTAGCGGCGCGCGGCGGGATCCGGAACGGCGCCCCACATGCGCAGCCGCGGCCGCTACCGTCCGGTCATGCGTGCGTTGATCCTCCACGGCCCGGGCGACCTGCGGCTCGAGGAGTGCCCCCGTCCGACCCCGGGCCCGGGCGAGGTCGTGATCGCGGTCGATGCCGCGCTGACCTGCGCGACCGACACCAAAATCCTGGCCCGCGGGGTGCATCCATCGCTCGGTCCGGTCCCCGTGGCGTTTGGGCACGAGGGTGCCGGCACCGTCGCCGAGGCCGGCCGCGGCGCGCCGGCGGCGGTCGGTGACCGTGTCGTCGTCGCCAACTCGGCCCCCTGCGGGACCTGCGAGTGGTGCCGCGCGGGGCGCGAGGGACTGTGTGCGGACATCACCTACCTCAGCGGCACCTACGCGCAGTATCTGCGGGTCCCGGCGCGCATCGCAGCCGTGAACATGCTGGGGATCCCCGACGTCCTCGATCCGGCCCTGGCCGCCCTCAGCGAACCCGTCGCCTGCGGGCTGCGGGGCGCCGAGCGGTCGGGCGCGCGGGCCGGCCAGTCGGTCGTCGTTCTCGGCGGCGGGCTGCAGGGGCAGGTGGTGTGTCGCGCGCTCGCCCGACGCGGGTGTGAGGTGATTCTCTGCGACCCCCATCCGGAGCGCCGTGCCCAGGCCACCAGGATGGGTGCGGCGGCAACCGAGGATGCGCCGCGCGACGCGGCCGCGCGTGCCCGTGTCCGCGCGCGGACGCCGGGGGGGTTGGGTGCCCACGTGACTGTCGCCGCGGTCGGGGCGGTGTCGGTGTGGGAGACCGCCGTGGCGCTCGTGCGACCCGGGGGTGAGGTGAACCTGCACGGCGGACCCGGGCCCGGCGACGTGCTTGGCGTGCCCGCCGGACCACTGCACTACGGTGAGGTCACGATCCAGGCCTCCTACCACCACACCCCGGCGACATTCCGGGCGGCGCTGGCGGAGATCGGCGCGGCACCGGAGCTGTTCGCGGAATTCCTCGGTGCGGAGATCGGTCTCGGGGAGGTGGGCCGGGTACTGGCCGCCGGGGGCCAAAAGCGCGTGGTGCGCCCCTGACCCCCGGCGGCGGTCTCAGTTGGACAGCAGCGCGCGCAGCTTGTCGATCTGCGCAACCTTCTCGGAGAGGCGGTCGAGCTCGCGCCGCTGGGATCGGACGAGTGCGCCCAACTCGTTGATCGCATCGGTCGCCCGCTTGATCACGGCGTCCGTGTCCGCCGCCTGCGCCGCCGCCTTGCGACCGCGCGGGCGGGAGCTGCCGCCGTCCTTGATCCGGGCGATCCGGTAATAGTTGGCCGCCACCGTACCCGCACGACTGCCGCGCTCCTCGGCGATGCGCTGGAACGCCTGGGTGCGGGTGATGTCTTCCGCGCCGACGAGTGCGTTGACCTGCGCGTAGATCTGTTCGCCGATCTTGCCTCGTTCAGCCGTGTTCTCGGTGTCGCTCATAAAGGTGGCTCCCTGGGGATCGTTATCTCCGGAGACACCTGTTTATCATGGTCTCGGCTGGGGTTGTGTAAGAAACGTGTGTAGTTATACGAACCGCGCCGGTATAGCGGACCGGATCGCTATGCGCCGCCGAAGACCGCGATCGTCGCCGTGAATCCGTGCAGGAAGGTCGTTCCCCCGACGGCACCGAACTCGCCGTTGCAGAAGAGCCCTGCGACGGGGGGATTCCCGAATCGGTCCGCGATGACCGTGACGTCGTGGTGCGGCTCGGAAAACATCGCTGCTCCGCGTGCGATACATGTAAACACCAGGGCGCCGGCGATATCGCCGTCGAGTGCCGTCGACGCCGCCCGTGTCACGCTATTCAGATCAGAGTCGGCGGAGACGTCATCGCGGACGTGTAGTCGGACGGTCTGCCCGATGCGTACCTGTTCGCCGACGTGGATTGATCCGTCGTCGGGATTCGCCCCGAGGATGCCCCGCATCAAGAAGTCGCCGGAGTCGTAGTCCGGCGTATTTTCGTTCATCACGATCCCGAGTGTGATGCCACCGTTGACCAGCTCGAGCGCGCGGTCGTCGAGACTGTCGAGAATCTGTTCGAGTTTGGTGAGGGCGGGCACGCCCGCCAGCGCATAGATCCGGCCTTGCCCGTCGGCGTCGGTGACGACCATCTCCGGCCCGACGGGGGTGCAGCCCTGCGAGACCGCGGTGATCAGGGTGATCCCGCCGATGCTGAGGCCCACGAGCCCGTCGTGCATCACATGATCGTCCAGCCACAGCACGTGTTCGCCGGGGCGCTCGCCGCCGGCCGCCAAACCGCCGACCACCGGTGGCCGCCAGGGCGAGTCCGCGATGATCCTCATCAGGATGTCGATGGGGAACGTGTAGGGATCGGCGAAGGCGATCACGAGGTCGTCGACGCCCGGCAGCCCGCTCGCCTCCGAGCCGGCCCCGGGGTCGGTCGGCCAGCCGGCCACCTCGATCTCACCGTCGCCGGTCCGCCAGCCGACGGCCCGCAGCGGGGTGATACGCGCACCCGGCAGGATCGCGCCCCAGACGACCAGTGCGGGGCGGTCCTCGACCTCCTGCCCGTCGCCGACGACCCCGGCGCCCATGCATCCGATCATGTGCGACGGCGTCAGTTCGGCGACGATGGCGTCGCGGATCGCGCCGGGGTCACCGCAGAGCTCGCGGCTGGCGAACACGACGACAAGATCCGCCGGACCGCCGAGGACCGTCGCGACATGGTGGGCGGCGTCGGTGGCCGCGGCCACGGGATCCGTGCCGGCGATCAGGCGGGAGGCGATGATCGGGCGGCTCATTCGGTGTCCTGATCGTCGGGGAGCGGATCGAGGATCGCGTGTGCCTCCAGGCGGTCCTGCGCCCGCACCAGAATCTGCCGGGGGCCGCCGGCAAGCATGCCGGGATTGTCGAATCCGGTGCGGCGCTGCATCGCCGGTATACCCGCATTCTGGAGGACATTGATGAGCATATCCGCTTCCGGTTCATGCATCGCGAATGCCACCGGAACCCAGGGCGGTGACGGTTCGCGGCGCCGAAACAGGTCACGCCAGCCCATCACCCGACCGCCGAGATGCGGAAGCTTCGTGGGACGTGGGCGTAGTCCGGCCGCCCGTAGGCCACGAGTCGGATCGTCGCCGCCCCGACCGCAAGGCCGGCCAGGTGGGCCATCGTCGCGACGCCGGCCGAACCGCCTGAGACGTCGACGAACTGGATTGCCACGAAGATCGCCGCCCAGATCCACGCCGGAATCTTCATCGGGATCACAAAGAACATGAGCGTCCAGATCCCGACGCGGGGGAACAGGACCAGATACGCCCCGACGAGCCCGGCGATGGCTCCGGACGCGCCGACCACCACCGCGGTACTGGACCCCTGGGACCAGGCCTGCACCAGGCCCGCGACCACGCCGCACGCGACAAAGAACGGCAGGAAACGCACCCGTCCGAGCCGGTCCTCGACGTTGCCGCCGAACACCCAGAGCACCAACATGTTCCCGAGCAGGTGCCACCATGTCGCGTGCAGGAAAATGCTGGTGATCAGCGTGAGATAGGGGCTGTGGCGCTGGTTGAGCCCCTGGCAGGTCAGCGGCGCGTGGGGGTGGGCGGCGTTGAGGGTCGCGACCGCCGGGTCCGCGCCGTGGACGACCTCGGACGGGATCATGCCCCAGGTGCACTCGAACGCCTGCCGGCTGCCCGCGGTGCCGTCGTTCGGCAGTGTCTGCTCATAGGCGAAGACCGCGATGCAGATCAGGATCAGCGCGATCGTCAGGATGGGCCAGCGGCGGGGCGCGAACTCGTCGATCAGCGGGAGCACGGGCGCCTCGGGACAGCGGTGGCGTTAGGCCAGCAGGTGCCCGAGCAGCGCTGCCTGGGCGTAGATGCGGTTCTCGGCCTGGTCCCACACCGCCGAGCGCGAACCGTGCAGGACCTCATAGGTGATCTCTTCGCCGTGGTGGGCCGGCAGACAGTGCAGCACGACGGCGTCCGCCGCGCCCGCCGCGACCAGGGCATCGTCGACCCGGTAGGGCCCGAGATCGCGCCGGCGTCGCTCCGCATCGTCCTCATCGCCCATCGAGATCCACGTGTCGGTGTAGATCGCCTGCGCGCTGGCGACGGCCTCGACGGGGTCGTCGGTGACCCAGGCCGCGCCGCCGGTGTCGAGGCCCGCCCGGTTGCACCACGCGACGACGTCAGGGTCCGGGGTGTAGCCCGCCGGGCAGGCGGCGACGACCTCGATTCCGGTGAGGGCTCCGACGATCATCAGCGATGCGCAGCAATTGTTGCCGTCGCCGACGTAGGCGACCCGCAGACCCTCAAGCCGGCCGAAGCGCTGCAGGAGCGTGAGGGCATCGGCGAGCGCCTGGCAGGGGTGGTGGGCATAGCTCAGGCTGTTGACGACGGGAACGGTTGCGTGCCGGTCGAGCTCTTCCAGCGTTTCGTGCGGGCCGGTGCGCAGCACGATGGCGTCGACCATGCGCGAGAGCACCTTGGCGGTGTCCTCGATCGTCTCGCCGCGCCCCATCTGCATGTCACGCCCCGCGAGCACCAGCGCGTGCCCGCCGAGATGCGTGATGCCGACCTCGAAGCTGACGCGGGTCCGCGTGCTCGGCCGCTCGAAGATCAGGGCGACCATCTTCGACGCGAGCAGCTTCGGCCACGCGGCCCGCGGCGTCCGCGCGAGCCATGCGGCGCTTGCGAGCACCGCGGCGATCGCCTCGGGCGGGTGCTCCATCAGGCTCAGGACCGACGCTCCGGCAAGGCCGGGGTACGGGGTGCCGAACGCGTCGGCGTGGGTCGAGGATGTCGTCATCGCGGTCAGGGTCCCGGGTCGAGATCGGTGTCGTCGACGAGCGAGCGCCCGTCGGCCGCACGGCGCGCGAGGAGCGCCTTCGGCGTGAAACGAGTTCCGGCGGTCCGAGCGAGTTCCTGCATCCGGACGAGTACCTGCGTGGCGCCTTCGGCATCGGCCCAGGCGAGCGGGCCCTGCGCCCATCCGGCTCCGAGGCACAGCGCGGTATCGATGTCGGGCCGTGCCGCAATGGCCTCATCGTCACAGCGCAGCGCCTCGTCGAGTGCACCGAGGTAGTACCGCTCGGCGGCCGCGCGCGCATCGTCGCCGACGACCGGGTCGGCGGCGCCCGGGGCAAGAAATCCCAGGCCGTTCTTACGGCCGAGGCGTCCGTGTGCGACCTGTGCGGTGATCGTGCCGGCGTCGGTGAACCGCTCGCCGTAGGCCTCCTCGAGATCGCGCTGGATGTGGCCCATCGTGTCGAGGCCGATCAGGTCGCCGAGCGCGAAGGGGCCCATCGGCGCCGGCCCCGCGGCCGCGACCGCCGCGTCGACGGCCGCCGGGTCGGCGCCGGTCGTCGTGGCGTGGCGGTAGCTCTCGGCCATCGCCCGCACGAGCACGCGGTTGACGAGGAACCCCGGGCACTCGCGGACGCGCACCGGCGTCTTGCCGACCTCCCGCACGAAGGCCTCGGCCGCGTCCAGGGTCTCCGGCGCGGTGTGCTCCCCCTCGATCAATTCGACCAGCCGCATGACGGCGGCCGGGTTGAAAAAGTGGATTCCGACGACCGACTCCGGCCGCGACGTACAGCGCGCGATCTCCGAGATCGACAGGCCGGATGTGTTCGAGGCGAGCAGCCCGCCGCGCGGAACGACGGCGTCCAATCGGGTAAAGACCGTCCGCTTGAGATCCATGCGCTCGCTGACGGCCTCGATGACCAGGTCGCAGTCGGCAAGGGCCGCATCGTCACCGGTGGCCGTGATCCGTCCGCCGAGGGCGTCGGCCGTCGCCGCGTCGAGTTGGCCCCGCTCGCGTGCGCGCGCGGTCAGATGCGCAATGCGGGCACCGGCCTGGTCGAGCGCCTCCGGGGAGACGTCGCAGATGACGACCGCCTTCCCCGCACGCGCCGTGACGAACGCGATGTCACTGCCCATGACGCCGGCGCCGACGACCCCTACCGTGTTGATCCGCATCGCGCGATCGCTCCATGCCGGGCGGGGCGTCTGCCGACCCGCGTAGGACCGGTAAGTCTAGCCGTCCGCACCTGTTCGCCGGCCCGGCGCCAGCCGCACCACGACCCGCGCGACCATGCCGCCCAGCACCGCGCCGACGATGACGTCGGCCGGATCGTGGTCGCCGGTGGTCACCCGCCCCAGCAGACCGATCGCCGTGATCAGCGCCATCGGCAGGCCGAGGCCCGCACGTCGCTCGCTCAGCACCGCGGCGATTGCCACCGAGGCTGCAGCGTGACGGCTCGGCAACCCGCCTTCGGGCCGCGTCCCCGGTCGCGGTCGCCGGATCGCGTCCCGTACGCGCCGCGCGATCAGCGCCGCGAGCACGGCGGCCGCGAGTGCCCGCAGGCCGCGATTCCGTGTTGGGCGCCACAGGATCAGCGTGAGCACGAGCACGCGGTAGGCGGGTGACATGACGTCGGCGGCAAGGCCGAACAGCTCCGCCAGCCGGCGCCGTTGACCGACGTGCCCGCGCAGGCGCTCGCCGAGATCGCGGTCGAACTGGTCAAGCGATGAGGGGAGCCCGTGGGTGGTCATCGTCCTCGCCGGTCTGCGGTAACGTCAGTCGCGTGCGACGCATCTTGGCAGCCATCGGGGCGATCGGGCTAGTGGCCCTGGCAGTCGCCGGGTGCTCGTCGGGCATGTCCTCGGTGACCGGCGGCGCGCTGACGCCCTCGGGTCACGGACCGGCGCCGACCTTCGTGGTGCCGAACCTCAACGGCGGGTCACCGATCCGCCTGGCGGCCTATCGCGGCAGACCGGTGATCGTCAACTTCTGGGCGTCGTGGTGCGGTCCGTGTCGCGCCGAGATGCCGGCGCTCGAGCAGTTCGCAAAGGCACATCCGCGGGTTGCCGTGATCGGGATCGCGTCGCTCGACCAGGACAGTGCGAGCCGCGCGTTCGCCGCAACGGTCGGCGCGACGTACCCGCTCGGAACGAACTCTGACGGGACGTTGCTCGCCCGCTATGGCGGGCTCGCGCTTCCGGTCACCGCGCTGGTCGGATCGCGCGGGCAACTGATCTCGACGGTCTACGGGCAGGTCAGCGCGGGCGACCTCACCGCGATCGCCCGGCAACTCGGCGCGTAGCCGCGCGCCGCAGGTGTCGCGCGGCATACTGGGCAGGTGACGACCGACCCCCTCTTGGTGCGGATCGCGGCCTTCATCGCCAGGCACGGCGCGCCGGCGCCGGGCGAGCGCGTGCTGGCGATGGTCTCGGGCGGCCCCGATTCGCTGTGTCTGCTGCATGCGCTGGTCGCGGCGCGGGTGGGTCCGGTGGGCGTCGTGACGTTCGATCACGGGTTACGGCACGCTGCGGCCGCCGAGACGCGTGAGGTCTCCGCGATCGCCGCATCGCTCGAGGTGCCCTGCACCGTCGTACAGCTTGCGCTCGACGCCGGTCCGGGGGTGCAGGAGCGGGCGCGCACCGCGCGGTATGCCGCCGCGCGCGAATTGGCCGCGCGGGACGGATGGGACGTGATCGCTACCGGTCATACCGCGTCCGATCAGGCCGAGACGGTGGTGATGCGGATTGCGCGCGGCGCGGGGCGCGCGGGCGCGCTCGGCATGGCACCTCGGGCCGGCGATCTGGTCCGGCCACTGCTCGGGGTCAGCAGCGACGACACGGCGGCCTGGTGCACCACGGCGGGTGTCGCCGCCGCCGATGACCCCTCGAACCGCGACCGCACGTTCACCCGTGTGCGCGCGCGCGCTCTGGTCGCCGGGCTGGAGGATCTGCATCCCGGTGCGGGGCGCAACATCGTGCGTTTCGCCGACCTGTTACGCGATGAGCAGGCGGTCCTGGATACCGTGGCCGCGGCGGCCTGGGGACGCTGCGCCCGCGACGACGGTCTCGTCGTGGCCGCCCTCGCCAGCGAGCCCGTCGCCGTACAGCGGCTGCTCGTGCGGCGTCTGGTGGCTGCGGCCGGCATCGCCGGGGACGCGATCTCTGCGGCAACCGTCGACGGGGTGATCGCGACGATGGACGGACCCGCGCGCAGGGACATTCCCGGCGGTGCCGCCGTGCGCGCGGGCGGACTGGTGTCGGTCATCGCCGACGCGTCATCCCGTGTTGACGAGTCGCCGCTGCCGCTGCCGGTGCCGGGGCGGGTCCGGTTCGGCGATGTCGAGGTGCACTCGCGCGCCGGCCGGGCGGAGGCGCCGGAGCGGTGGCGGGTCGCGATCCCTCCCGGAGCCGATATCCACGTCCGCGGACCTCGCGACGGCGACCGGATTGCGCTGTCCGGGGGCGGGCATGCCCGCGTGGGCCGTATCTTGCAGTCGGACGGGGTCCCGGCGCCGCTGCGCGCTCGCGTTCCCGTCATCGTTGTCGACGAAGTCCCAATCTGGGTCGCTGGTCATCGGATCGCCGCCGGCGTGCTGGCGGCACCGGGCGAACCCGCCATCGTGCTGGAGGTCGTACCCGCGTGAGTCAAGCCCGGCCCGGAGAGGTGCTCGTCTCGAGTGAGCGGCTGCAGGCGCGCGTCGTCGAACTCGCGTCGCAGATCTCGGAGGATTACCGCAGCCGCGATCTGCTGGTCGTCGGCGTCCTCAAGGGGGCCGTGTTCTTCATCGCGGACCTGGTCCGGGAGCTCGACATCCCGTGCGAGCTCGACTTCATGGCCGTGTCGTCCTACGGATCGGCCGCCCATTCCTCCGGGGTCGTGCGGATTCTCAAGGACCTGGATGCGCCGATCGCGGGACGTGACGTCCTGGTCGTCGAAGACATCATCGACTCGGGGCTGACCCTGTCGTATCTGCTGCGCAACCTGGCCTCTCGCGATCCCGCGTCGCTGGAGGTCTGCAGCCTGCTGACGAAGCCGGGCCACCGGCGCCGCGGGCTGGACACCCGCTACGTCGGATTCGATCTCGAGGACGTGTTCGTGGTCGGATACGGGCTCGACCATGCCGAGCGCTTCCGCCACCTGCCATACATCGCGGTGCTCGACCCCGGTACCGACCCTCCTCAGGGCTGATGGCGCACGCTGCTATTCTCGCCGTGAAGGCATTCGACCGGGCAGCGCGCGAACGGCGCAATCCGCTGCACCGGGAGGGTTCTCCCGCGCACGGTGCGCAGCTCTCCCACGGTCCCATGGCGGGAGCGTCGTGAACAAGTTCCTCAAGAGCGCACTATTCCCGATTTTGATCCTGCTGCTGCTCGTCTTCGTGGCGCAGCGCCTGTTCGTGTCCGGTGGATCCAGCACGCCGCCGCCCGACTTCCCGCAATTGATCACCATGATCAAGACCAACGAGGTCCAGAAGGCGAGCATCAACCTCCCCGACCAGACCTTCAACGTCACATTGAAGACCGGGAAGAGCTACTCGAGCGGATACCCGGACAACAACATCCAGTTGACCGACGCGCTCAACACCTCCAAGACGCCGTACACCGTCACCGGTCGCGGCACGAACCCGTGGTGGAGCTTCCTCGAGACGCTGCTGCCGTTCGTGCTGTTCATCGTGTTCTGGATCTACCTGATGAACCGCATGCAGGGCGGGGGATCCAAGGTGATGAGCTTCGGCAAATCACGGGCCAAGCGCATGGCCGCCGACGCACCCAAGGTGACGTTCCGCGACGTGGCCGGCGCCGACGAGGCTGTCGAAGAACTTCACGAGATCAAGGAATTCCTCGAGAACCCCAAGAAGTTCCAGGCTCTCGGTGCGCGCATCCCGAAGGGTGTGCTGCTGTTCGGGCCTCCCGGCACCGGTAAGACGCTGCTGGCCCGGGCCGTCGCCGGCGAGGCCGGGGTGCCGTTCTTCTCCATCTGCGGGTCGGACTTCGTCGAGATGTTCGTCGGCGTCGGTGCCAGCCGCGTTCGCGACCTGTTCGAGCAGGCCAAGCAGAACGCGCCGTGCATCATCTTCGTCGACGAGATCGACGCCGTCGGGCGTCATCGCGGCGCGGGGCTCGGCGGCGGGCACGACGAACGCGAGCAGACCCTGAACCAGCTCCTGGTCGAGATGGACGGATTCGAGGCCAAGGACAACATCATCCTGATCGCCGCGACCAACCGTCCCGACATCCTCGACCCGGCACTGCTGCGGCCGGGCCGCTTCGATCGCCAGATCGTGGTGGACCGTCCCGACCGCGCCGGGCGCGCGTCGATCCTGCGGGTCCACACCAAGGGCAAGCCGATCGCCAAGGACATCGACCTCGACGCCTTGGCCGGCCAGACGCCCGGGTTCACCGGTGCCGATCTGTCGAACCTGATCAACGAGGCCGCGCTGCTGGCCGCACGCAAGGGCAAGCGCGTCATCGAACAGGTCGAGCTCGAAGAAGGGATCATGCGCGTCATCGCCGGTCCCGAGAAGAAGAGCCGGCTGCTGTCCGAAAAAGAGCGCAAGGTCACCGCATACCACGAGATGGGGCACGCCCTCGTCGGCCATTACCTGCCGAACGCCGACCCCGTCCACAAGATCAGCATCGTCTCCCGCGGTCAGGCGCTCGGCGTGACGATCTCGATGCCGTCCGAGGACAAGTTCAACTCCACGAAGGCCGAGCTCGAGGATCGCATGGCGATGACCCTGGGCGGACGTGCCGCCGAGGAGATCGTCTTCAACGAGATCACCACGGGCGCCGCCAACGACCTCGAGAAGGTCACCCAGACCGCCAAGGCGATGACGATGCGCTTCGGGATGAGCGAGAAGCTCGGACCGCGGGTGCTCGGACACGCCCAGGGTCAGCCGTTCTTGGGACGTGACATCCACTCGGAGCCGGACTACTCGGACGAGACCGCGCGGGAGATCGACGCGGAGATCCGCCGGATCATCGAGGACGCCCACCAGCGCGCACGCGACATCCTCGTCGAGCACCGCGAGGCGCTCGAATCGATTTCGCAGGTCCTGCTTAACCGCGAGACCATCGAACGCGAGGAGTTCACGGCGCTGCTTGCCGGGGCCTCGGAGGAAGACGTGTTCCGGGCCAAGGACGACGCGGCCCGCCGCGAGCGTGCGCTCGAGCAGTCCACGCCGCCCGCGTCCGAGTCACCCATGCGCATGCCGTTCCCGCCCCCGGCGCCCGGGCAGCCGATCCCCGAGAGCTGAGCCTGCCCCGCATGGGGCGCGATCCTCTCGACTGGCTCCGCCCGCCCAGCGTGATGGGCGTGGTCAACATCACCCCCGACTCGTTCTCCGACGGGGGTGAGCACCTGGCGAGCGCGGCGGCGCGGCGCACGATCGACCAGATGGCACACGACGGTGCGGCGATCCTCGACCTGGGTGCCGAAAGCACGCGGCCCGGTGCGGAGCGGGTCAGCGCCGATGAACAGCTGCGCAGGCTCGGGCCGGTCTTTGCGGACCTCGCGGTGCGACGGCCGGCCGCACCGATCTCGATCGACACGACCCGCGCCACGGTGGCGGCGGCGGCGATCGCCGCCGGGGCCGTACTCGTCAACGACGTCAGCGCGGGCCGCGACGACCCGGACCTGTTCGGGCTGGTCGCCGACCGCGGCGTGGCGGTCTGCCTGATGCACATGCGCGGTCAGCCACGCGACATGCAGGATGCGCCGGCGTACGACGACGTCGTGACCGAGGTCATCGGCTTTCTCGAGGGTCGGATCGATGCGGCCGTCGCCGCGGGGATCCCGGAGCGTCGGATCCTCGTCGACCCGGGGATCGGCTTCGGCAAGACGCTCGCGCACAACCTTGACCTGGTGGCCGGACTGGCGCGCATCCGGGCGCTGGGACGGCCCGTCGTCGTCGGGCTGTCGCGCAAGGGCATGGTCGGCCTCCTGACCGGCCGTCCGATCGAGGGGCGTCTGGCCGGGAGTCTCGGCGGGGCGCTCGCCGCCGTCGACCGGGGCGCCGATATCGTGCGGGTGCATGATGTGGCCGAGACGGTGGACGCCCTGCGCGTGTGGGCGGCGATAACGGGAGACGGTCGGTGAACGAGGTCGTGACGGTGATCATCCGTGGGCTCGAGGTGTTCGGGCGCCACGGCGTCCACGCGGCCGAGCAGGAGCTCGGCCAGATGTTCGTGATCGATGTCGAGCTCGAGCTGCTCCATTGCCCGGGGGTGATGACCGACGATCTCTCGGACACCGTCGACTACGCCACGCTGGCCGACGCGGTCGCCGCGATAATGTCGGGACCTCCCCAAAAACTGCTCGAGCAGGTCGTCGGTCAGATCGCCGACCGTGCGCTGGCGGAGCCGCTGGCCCACCGTGTCCGCGTCGAGGTCCGCAAGCCGCATGTCGCGCTGCCGCACCGCCTCGCCGAGACCGCGGTCCGGATCGAGCGCACGCGGCCCTCGACGTATTGGCTCGGAATCGGTGCCAATCTGGGCGACCGGCTCGCGAACCTTCAGGGCATCGTCGATGCCCTCCGCGACGCCGGCGTCGAAATCGAGGCGATGAGCCCCGTCTACGACACGGCCCCGCGGGACATCACCGACCAGCCGGCGTTCCTCAACGCCGTCGTGCGGGTTCGCAGCGACGCGACGCCCCGTGAGCTGCTGGCGATCGCCAAGGGCGCCGAGCGGCGCCTGGGACGCAGCGGCGGCGGTGTGCGCTTCGGTCCCCGGCCCGCCGACTGCGACATCGTCTTCTGGGACCGCGGAGTCTGGCGTGACGACCTGCTCGAGATCCCGCACCCGCGCCTGACCGAGCGCCGCTTCGTCCTGGTGCCGCTGCTGGACGTCGGCGACGGCCTGGTGCATCCTGACGGACGGGAGTTGGTCGCATGCGCCGCCGCCCTCGATCCCGACGAGCAGCCGGTCCGGACGTGGCCGGACGGCGCACTCGGCTAGGATCTCCCCCCACCGCGCCGGTCAAGGAAGCCGTCATGTCCTATACGGATGAGCTCGAGGAATACGACGCAGAGCTGGAACTGCGCCTCAAGCGCGAGTACGCCGACGTGTATCCGCTGTTCGGATACTGCGTGTGCACGCAGGAGGCGACCTACCTCTGCAACCGCTTCGAGCGGGAACTGATCCCCCAGGCGGCCTATCCGCTGTTCCATATCGTGATGGAGGACGTGTGGGTCTGGGACAAGAGCCGGCCGTCGCGGATCATCCCGCGGGTTGAGGTGTACACGACCCAGGACGTCACCCTCGAGATCCTCAAGTCACCCGACGGCGTGCAGCCGGAAGGGTAGGCGCGGATGGGATCCGCCCTGTTGGCGATCGACGTCGGCAACTCGAACACGTTGGCCGGAGTGTTCCAGGGTGACGAGCTGCTGCACGAGTGGCGCATCTCGACCGAGCGCTCGGCGACCGCCGACGAGTTGGCGGCCTCGCACGACCAGATCCTGCGTCTGCGCGGTGGCAGCCTTGACGAACTCGACGCGATGATCGTCTCGTCGGTCGTCCCGACCCTCACCAACGGGTATCGCCAGCTGGCGCTCAAGTACCTCGACCAGCCGGCGGTGGTGGTGGGACCGGGAATCCGCACCGGGATGTCGCTGGCGATCGACAACCCCGTGGAGCTCGGTGCCGACCGGTTGGTCAATGCCGTGGCCGCCTACCGTCGCTACGGGGGGCCGTGCATCGTCGTGGATCTCGGCACCGCCACGACCCTCGACGTCGTCTCGGACGCCGGCGTCTATCTCGGCGGGGTGATCGCACCCGGCATGGAGACCTCACTCGATGCGCTGACCAGTGCCGCCGCGCGCCTGGTCAAGGTCGATCTGATCCCGCCGGAGCGGGTGATCGGGCGGTCGACGGTGGAGAGCATGCGCTCGGGCCTCGTGCTCGGCACGGTCGCGATGATCGACGGACTGTGCGCCCAGATCCGCGAGGAACTGCACGGCCAGACGACCGTGATCGCGACCGGCGGCCTGTCGGGCATGGTGTCCAAGCTGTCGAACGAGATCGACCACATCGATCCGATGCTGACCCTCGACGGGCTTCGGATGATCTACGACATGAACGCGACGACCCGTCCTTCGCGTCGCGTGGCCGAGGAGCCGCGGTGAAAAAGCGCATGAAGGGCGCGATCGCCGACCGCGTCACCGACGCCCCGGCATTTTCCGCACCCGACGGCGCGTGGCCGTTGGCCGCGCCATTTGCGATCGGGACGCTCGCGGTACCCAATCGGGTCCTGCAGGCCCCGCTGGCCGGCATTGCCAACGCCCCGTTTCGCGTCCAGGCGCAGCGCCACGGCGCCGGGCTCGCGGTCTCGGAGATGGTCGCAAGCATGGGCGTCCACCACCAAAACGCGCGCACCGTCGACATGCTGACCCTCGATCCCCGCGAACAGCTGACCGGGATCCAGCTGTTCGGCGCGGTGCCGGAGGCGATGGCCGAAGCGGCCCGGGTCGCCGAGGCGCAGGGCGCGTCGCTGATCGACATCAACATGGGCTGCCCGGTCCCGAAGATCTGCAAGACGGGGGCGGGGGCGGCGCTGCTGGCCGACCCCGAACTCGCTGCCGCGCTCGTGCGGGCGTGCAAGGACGCCGTGGCCATTCCGGTCACCGTCAAGATCCGACGCGGGCTCACCCCGGCCGATGCGCGCCCGGCGGAGGTGGCCCGACGCCTCGCCGACGCGGGGGCTGACGCGATCGCGATCCATCCGCGGGCCGCGGTGGAGGAGTACCGGGGGATCGCCGACCACCGCATCACTGCCGAGGTCGTGGCCGCCGTCGATGTACCCGTCATCGCCAGCGGCGACATCACGACCCCCAAGGCGGCCTACGAGGTCATGACGGCGACGGGAGCGGCGGCCGTGATGATCGGGCGGGGCGGACTCGGCGATCCCTGGCTGTATGGAGCGGTGGCCGCCGGGGGCGCGTCGTCGCGCCCGGACCTTGCGGGTGTCGTCGCCGAACTGCTGGCGTTCGCCCGCGAGAACATCGCCCTGATGGGCGAACGCCGCGGCGTGCACTACTTGCGCAAGTTCTACCCGTGGTACCTGGCCGGCGAGCCGGTCGACCAGGAACGGGTGGCAGAGCTGCTGGTGCTCGAGGAATTCGACCGCGTCGTGGAGCGGTTGGAAGCGCTTGCCGAGACCCGCCCGCTTGCAACCACCCTAGGCCTGAACTAGCGTTCGGCGCCGCCCGCACTCTCCGTCCGGCCGGCGACGGACCCCCTACCGCTCCTGCTGCGAGGAGAATCGATCACGATGGACCGCGAAGTCATCCTCACCGAAGAGGGCTACCGCAAGCTCCGCGAGGAGATCGAACACCTCTCGACCACCAAGCGGCGCGAAGTCGCCGAGCGCATCAAGGCCGCCCGTGAATTCGGCGACATCTCGGAAAACTCCGAGTACGACGATGCCAAGAACGAACAGGCCCAGGTCGAGAGCCGTATCCAGGTCCTCGAGCAGAAACTGCGCAACGCCCGCATCGTCGACACGGAACACATCGCCACCGACAGCGTGGCGATCGGCGCCCGCGTGACGCTGAAGAACACCAAGTCCAAAGAGTCGGTCGAATACGCGATCGTCGGATCCGCCGAGGCGGATCCCAAGAACCGCCGACTCTCGAATGAGAGCCCGGTGGGCAAGGCCATCCTCGGCCGCAAGAAGGGCGAGAAGGTCATCGTCCCGGCACCGCGTGGCGTGATCGAGTATCAGATCGTGAAGATTCAGGCGGGTGACGCAGCCGCCTGATCGTCCGGCGGCGGCCGACGGATCCGATGCCGAGGGCTCGGGTCTCGAGCGCCTCGTCGCGGAGCGTCGTGCCAAGGCGGACGCCTTCCGGGCCCAGGGGATCGATCCGTTCCCGCGGGCGTTCGCGGGACGCGTGGGGATCGAGGCGGTGCGTGCGGCCAACGACGGCCTGGCGGCCGGCGAGGAGTCGCCGGAACCCGTCCGCGTGGCGGGGCGCCTGACCGCGCGCCGCGGGCAGGGCAAGGTCGCCTTCTGCGACCTCGAGGACCGCGACGGGCGCATTCAGCTGTGGGCGTCAGTCGATCGGCTCGGTCCGGACCAGATGGCGCTGCTGCTGTCGTGTGACCTCGGCGACCTCATCGGCGTCGATGGGCCGGTCACGCGCACCAAGCGTGGCGAGCTGTCGGTGGCGGTGACGTCGATCGAACTCCTGGCCAAGTCGCTGCGCCCGCCGCCCGACAAACACGCCGGGCTCAAGGATCCGGAGACCCGCTACCGCCAGCGCTACCTCGACCTCATGAGCAACGAGGACGTGCGCGGCGCCTTCATCATCCGTGCCAAGGCGATTGCGGCGGTGCGTGAATTTCTCGACGGCCGCGGCTTCATCGAGGTCGAGACGCCGAGTCTGCAGCCGATGTACGGCGGCGCCGCCGCCCGGCCATTTGTGACCCACCACAACCAGCTCGATCGCGACCTCTACCTGCGGATCGCCCCCGAGCTGTACCTCAAGCGGTGCATCGTGGGAGGGCTCGAGAAGGTCTACGAGCTCGGCAAGGACTTCCGCAACGAGGGGGTCAGCTACAAGCACAACCCCGAGTTCACGATGGTCGAGACCTACGAGGCCTATGTCGGCTACCGCGAGGTCGCCGACATGCTCGAGCAGCTGGTCGCTCATGCGGCGGTGGCGGCGACGGGGTCGGCGACGGTCGAATGGCGCGGTCACACGATCGACTTCACCCCGCCGTGGCGGCGACTGGACCTGCGGACCGCCATCCACGAGGCGAGCGGCATCGACGTCCGCACCCACACCGAGGCTGCGTCCCTGCGGGCGGCCATGCGCGCCGCCGGGCACGACGCGCCGGAGTCCGACACCTGGGCGAAGCTCGTCGACGGTCTTCTGACCCAGGCGCTCGAGCCGACACTGATCCAGCCGACGTTCCTGCTCGACTACCCGCTGGCGCTGTCGCCGTTCGCCAAGCGGACCCCCGACGATCCCGACACCGTCGAGCGGTTCGAGGCGTTCGCGGGCGGGATGGAGCTCGCCAACGCATTTACCGAACTCAACGATCCCGACGACCAGGCCGAACGGTTCGCGATGCAGCAGGCCGACCGTGCCGCCGGCGACGACGAGGCGCAGCCGATGGACGAGGACTTCCTGGTCGCCCTGGAGCACGGGATGCCCCCCACGGGCGGACTCGGGCTCGGGATCGACCGGCTGGTGATGCTGCTGACCGGGTCGGAGTCGATCCGCGAAGTCGTGCTGTTTCCGGCCATGCGCACCTGAGCACGGCCCGTGTGACCCACCGCGGAATCCGGCCTGCTAACATTCCCGGCCGTTCACCGCACGAACCATGAGGAATTGATGGCTAAGCCGAGGGCCCGCAGTCGGTCCAACAAGAAGGGCAAGGGCGCAGCACCGGCCCAGCGCAAGCGTCGCCCGACGCTTCCGGCAGAAGACCTGGACTGGAAGAACTTTCCGTCCCTGCGACGGTTCGTGAGCGAGCGCGGCAAGATCCGCTCGCGCCGCATCACGGGGCTGTCGCGTCGCCAGCAGGCGGTCGTCAGCAAGTCCGTGCGCCGTGCGCGCGAGATGGGCCTGCTGGCCTATCCGGACCAGGACCGCAAGGTCCGCCACTAGCCACCCCGGACCGCGGGGCCCGTCGCCGGCGGCCGGTGCGTCACGCGCCGCTGCCATACTCGGCCGATGGGCCCCTGTCCGATCTGTGCGAAGACGCTGGTCTGGCGCCACAACGGCGCGTGGTGTGATCGCTGCCATCGCAAGGTCGAGACCTGCTGCGAGGGTGCTCCCCAGCCGATCGACGGCGATCTGCGCTGCCGCGTTCCCGACGCACGCATAGCGACCGAGATCCCGCATGGGAATTGAGGAACGGAGATGCGGCGGAGGGACATTAGTCCCTGCTAGAATTGTCCATCTCGCGCAGTAGGACGCAGGGCGGCGTTCCCCCAGGGACGTCGGGTGCGAGTGACTCCAGGGAGCAGGTTCACCTTGGGGGGTACTGCCCGGTCGGCGCAGTCGTTGCGCGAACCGCAGCGACTACTTGACGAAGAGGAGATCTCGTTGTTTGAGAGGTTCACCGAGCGGGCGCGCCAGGTCGTCGTCTTGGCCCAGGAAGAGGCGCGTACCCTCAAGCACAATTACATCGGGACCGAGCACATCCTCCTCGGCCTGCTGCGCGAAGAAGAAGGTCTCGCGGCGCGGGTCCTCGAGGGGCTTGAGATCACGGTGGAGGAGGTCCGGGCGCAGGTCATCCGGATCGTCGGATCCGGCGAAGAGGTGACCTCGGGCCAGATCCCGTTCACCCCGCGCGCCAAGAAGGTCCTCGAGCTCGCGCTGCGTGAGGCGCTGTCGCTCGGCCACAACTACATCGGGACCGAACACATCCTGCTTGGACTCGTGCGCGAGAACGAGGGCGTCGCCGCCCGGATTCTCGCCGACTTCGACGCCGACAGCGAGAAGATCCGCAACGAGATCATCCGCATGCTGTCGGGTCCGGGTCGCCGCCAGCAGGGCCAGACCGCAGGCGGGGCGCCGGCCGACAAGAAGTCGAGCAAGCTGCTCGAGCAATTCGGCCGCAACCTCACCAAGCTGGCCGCCGACGGCAAGCTGGACCCCGTCGTCGGGCGTCAGAACGAGATCGAGCGCGTGATGCAGATCCTCTCGCGCCGTACCAAGAACAACCCGGTGCTCATCGGCGAGCCCGGCGTCGGCAAGACCGCCGTCGTCGAGGGCCTGGCCCAGCGCATCGCCTCGAACCAGGTGCCGGACCTGCTCAAGAACAAGCAGATCTACACGCTGGACCTGGCGGCCCTGGTCGCCGGTTCCAAGTACCGCGGCGAGTTCGAGGAGCGCCTCAAGAAGGTGATGAAGGAGATCACCCAGCGCGGCGACATCATCCTGTTCATCGACGAGCTGCACAATCTCGTCGGCGCGGGCGCGGCCGAGGGCGCGATCGATGCCGCCAGCATCCTCAAGCCGGCGCTTGCGCGCGGTGAGCTGCAGACCGTCGGTGCGACGACCCTGGACGAGTACCGCAAGTACCTGGAGCGGGACTCCGCCCTGGAACGGCGTTTCCAGCAGATCCGTGTCGAAGAGCCCTCCCAGGAAGAGACCGTGCAGATCCTGCGCGGCCTCCGCGACCGGTACGAGTCGCACCACCGCTGCACGATCACCGACGAGGCCCTGGAGGCCGCGGCGAACCTTGCGGATCGGTACATCTCCGAGCGGTTCCTGCCCGACAAGGCGATCGACCTCATCGACGAGGCCGGCAGCCGTATGCGGATCCGCACGATGACCTCCCCGCCTTCGTATCGCGAGCTCGAGGACGAGATCGAGACCGTGCGCAAGGAAAAGGAAGCGGCGATCGAGGCGCAGGAGTTCGAGAAGGCCGCGAACCTCCGCGACAGCGAGCGCAAGCTGACCAACAAGAAGCGGGAGCTCGAAGACGAGTGGAAGTCCGAGGACGGCGGCCCGCGGCCCGAGATCGGCGAAGAAGAGATCGCCGACATCGTGTCGATGTGGACCGGCATCCCGGTGTTCAAACTCACCGAGGCCGAATCCCGCAAGCTGCTGCGCATGGAGGACGAGCTCCACAAGCGCGTCATCGGGCAGGAGCCCGCAATCAAGGCCGTCAGCCGCGCGATCCGTCGTGCGCGTGCCGGGATCAAGGACCCCAAGCGCCCGGCCGGCAGCTTCATCTTCCTGGGCCCCTCGGGTGTGGGGAAGACCGAGCTTGCGCGGACACTGGCCGAGTTCCTGTTCGGCGACGATCAGGCGCTGATCCAGGTCGACATGTCCGAGTACATGGAAAAGCACGCCGTCAGCCGTCTGGTCGGGTCTCCGCCCGGATATGTCGGCTACGACGAGGGTGGCCAGCTCACCGAGCAGGTCCGGCGCAAGCCGTACTCGGTCATCCTGCTGGACGAGGTGGAGAAGGCACACCCCGAGGTCTTCAACATCCTGTTGCAGATCCTCGAGGATGGCCGGCTTACCGATGCCCAGGGCCGTTCGGTCGACTTCAGGAACGCGATCGTGATCATGACCTCGAACATCGGGGCGGCCACGATCAGCCGCGACACCCCGCTCGGGTTCTCGGTCTCCGAAGATTCGGGCCTGTCGTACGACGACATGAAGTCGCGCATCATGGGCGAGCTCAAGCGTGTGTTCCGCCCGGAGCTGATCAACCGGATCGACGAGATCATCGTCTTCCACAAGCTCACCCGGGACGAGATCACGCAGATCGTCGAGCTGCTGCTGGTCCGGCTCAAGGAGCAGATGGCCGAGCACGGTCTGGCGCTCCAGCTGACCGAGGAAGCCAAGGATCTGCTCGTCCAGGAAGGGTACGACCCCGCGATGGGTGCCCGGCCGCTGCGCCGGGCGATCCAGCGGCTCATCGAGGACCCGCTCGCCGATGAGGTGCTCAAGGGCAACCTGCCCGAGGGGACCGTCATCGTCGTCGACCGCGATGGGGAGCAGATGAAGTTGGTCCCGACTCTTCCCGAGGAGCCGCCCGCGGTCGGCGTCCTCGCGAGTGAGGCGTCCGACGAGGTCGCCGAACCGGAGTCCGAAGAGTCGTAGCCGCAACTGCGTACGGGGCCCCGTTGCGGGGTCCCGTACAGCGGCAGATGAAGGTGTATTGGCCCGAGCACGTCCACAGAGCGTCCACGTCTGCCAAGAGTGCGGCTCCACGCATCCGCGTTGGGTCGGACGCTGTTCGTCGTGCGGCGCGTGGGGCTCGGTGGCGGAAGAGGCCCGCATCGCCACGCTGACGCGCTCGCCGGTTGCGGCATCGCGCCCCGTGCGACTCGGTGATCTCTCGTTGGCGCCCGCCGAGCGCATCGTCACCGGCGTCGACGAGCTCGACCGTGTGCTCGGCGGCGGGCTCGTTCCGGGCTCGCTCGTGCTGATCGCCGGCGAGCCGGGGATCGGCAAGAGCACGCTGGTGCTGCAGGCGCTGGCCGGGATCTCCGCGTCCCGCAGCGTCCTGCTGGTCACCGGTGAGGAATCGCTCGCGCAGGTCCACGCCCGGGGCGCGCGCATCGCCTCCGATACGGACGCGGTGTCCATCCTGGCCGAGTCCCGGCTCGAGCAGGTCGTCGATGCGATCATCGAACACGATCCGGCAGTGTGCGTCGTCGATTCGATCCAGACGCTCGTCTCCGATACGGCAGAGGGCACGATCGGATCGGTGTCGCAGATCCGGCAGGCGACGGGTGCGTTGATGCGCTTGGCCAAGGAACGCGACGTCGTCATCGTCCTCGTGGGGCATGTGACCAAGGACGGCGGGCTCGCGGGTCCACGCATGCTCGAGCACATGGTCGATTGCGTGATCACCTTCGAGGGCGAAGAAATGCGGGCACACCGTGTGCTGCGCGCCACCAAGAACCGTTTCGGCTCGATCAACGAGACCGGAGTGCTGGAGATGTTTCCCGACGGCCTCGTCTCGGTCGCCGACCCGACGGGAGTGTTCCTGGCCGAGGTCGGCGAACGCATCGGGTCGTGCGTGTTTCCCGTGGTCCAGGGCAGCCGGGCGGTGCTCGTCGAGATTCAGGCATTGGTCGGCCAGACCGAGGTCGTGCCGCCGCGGCGGGTCGCGGTTGGGGTCGATCGCACGCGCCTGGCCCAGGTCATCGCCGTGCTCTCGCGCCACGCCGGGTTTCGCCTGGGCGACCAGGATGTCTTCGTCAGCGTCGCCGGCGGGGCCCGCGCGGTCGATCCGGCGGCCGATCTGGCGATGGCGCTGGCGATCGCCTCGGCCCATCGCGGGACGCCGTTGGCCGCAGGGTCCGCGGCGTTTGGTGAAATTGGCCTGACCGGCGGTGTGCGTCCGACCGGGCACTGGGGGCGCCGTCTCGGCGCGATCGGTGCCCACGGGATGACGTTGGCGGTCGTGCCAGGGATGGCAGGCGGTCATGCAGAGCCTCCACCTCCCGGGGTGGAGATTTCAACGGTAGGGGACATCACGCAGGCCCTCGCGGTCGCGTGTCCGCGGTGAGCTGATGGCTGACGGCGGAATATCCCACGAGCAGGAGGGGCTGGTGTTCGAAGTCGGTGACAAGGTCGTGTATCCGCATCACGGTGCGGGCGTGGTCGAGAAGAAGGAGACCAAGGAAATCCTCGGTCAGAGCCGTGAGTACCTCACGATCACGATCCTCTACAACGAGATGACCGTCATGGTTCCGGCGGAGAACGCCGAGCGCGCGGGTCTGCGGCGGGTCATCGACGAGCAGACGGTCCAAGAGGTGCTGGCGGTGCTCAAGGACGACGGCACCCAGATGCCCAAGAACTGGAACCGGCGCTTCAAGCACAACCGCGACAAGATCAAGACCGGCGACGTGTTCGAGCTGGCCGAGGTGGTCCGGAATCTGTCGATCCGCGATCTCGACAAGGGGCTGTCGACCGGCGAGAAGCAGATGTTCGGGCGGGCCAAGAAGATTCTGGCGAGTGAACTCATGTACGCCTGCGACATGGAAGAGCAGGAGGCCATCGACTTTCTGGAGAACCTCCTGGAAAATATCGGTGGCGGGCGTGCGGATGCCAAGGTTGCCGCGGGTGCCGCAGACGATGACGACACAGAGGACCTCGTAGCGGAATAGTTTCGGTCTGACGACCGCCGGTCCACGGCGGGGCGCGCGCTACCCTTGAATCTCGGGGTGGCGCCCGCGGCAGTACCCGAGCTCCCCCGATCGCGATACCCCCAAGGAGCCGTACACCGATGAACCGCCGATCCCACCCTCCTGCGCGATTCTCCGCAGGTCGGATCGCGGCCGCATCGCCCGGCCCGCCGTCGCACCACGGGGTCCCGTTCCGGTGATTCTTGTCAGTCGCATCGTGCTGGCCCTGCTGGGCGCGATCGCCGCCTATCAGGGCGCACGGAGCCTGTCGCTGTCGTCGCGTGTGGGCTCGCCGTACTCGTACGGGCTGTGGGCGGCGATGGTCGTCGTCGGGGCACTGGTCGGCTTCATCCTGGGCGGGATCGCCGGTCGCTGGTTGCGCGGGCGCCTGCGATTGCTCGACCGCGCCGCCGACCGACGCTCGGCTGCGGAGCTCACCGTCGGGGCACTGGGTCTGGTGGTCGGACTCGTCGCCGCCGCGCTGGCGGGCATCGCCGTTGCGCAGCTGCCGATCGTCGGCCCGTATCTGCTGCTGCCGGTGGTGCTCCTGGTCGCCTACGTGTTCACGCGCATCGCGGCGCGCAAACACGTCGACATCCTGCGACTGGTCGGGGTGCGCTCGCGTGCCACCCAGACGCGCGTCATCGACACGTCGGCCATCATCGACGGGCGCCTGATCGAGGTGATGCGGACCAAGTTCCTGTCGGGGACGATCGTCGTGCCGGACTTCATCCTCGACGAGTTGCAGCACGTCGCCGACTCTTCGGATCCGCTGAAGCGTGCCCGCGGGCGGCGCGGACTCGACATCGTCGAGGAGATGAAGAAGGCCGCCAACGGCGGGTTTTCGGTGCGCAACACGGACGGCGCCGGGGGCGAGCCGGTCGACAGCCGCCTGGTCCGGCTCGCGCGGGAGCTGGGCGCCTCGATCGTCACGACCGACTACAACCTCAACAAGGTTGCCCAGATCCAGGGTGTCGAGGTCCTCAACGTCAACGAGCTGGCCAACGCGCTCAAACCCGCGGTCCTCCCGGGCGAACCGCTGTCGATCAAGGTGATTCGCGAGGGCCGGGAGTACGACCAGGGTGTGGGATACCTCGACGACGGAACGATGATCGTCGTCGAAGGCGGCCGCAAATTGATGGGTCAACAGGTCGACGTCGAAGTCACCTCGATCCTGCAGAGCCCCTCGGGGAAGATGATCTTCACGCGGGTGATCGGTCACGGGGTCTCGGCGTAGGTGAACGCACCGGCGCAGCACGCGCCGCGCGGCGCCCGTCGTGCCGTCGTTGGGGGGCGCAATGACTGACGGCCCGCCGCGCGCGTGCGCGGCAATCGTCGTTGCGGCGGGTGCCGGCGTGCGCATGGGCGCGGGGATGCCGAAGGCGCTGATGCCGGTCGCCGGGCGCGCCCTGGCGGCCTGGTGTCTCGATGCGCTGGCCGCCGCCGACGGGATCGCCGATGTCGTGGTCGTCGGCCCCCCGGGACACGAGATCGAGTTGGCGCACGCGCTCGGGCTCGATCCCGGCCAGGTCGTCCCGGGTGGCACCTCCCGCGCCGAATCGGTGGAGTGCGGCCTTGCCGCACTCGGCGAGGCGGTGGAGATGGTGCTCGTGCACGATGCCGCCCGCCCGTTGGTGCGGCCAGAGCTGATCGACGCGGTCATCGCCGCCGCCGCCGACACCGACGGTGCGATCGCCGCGGTGCCGCTCGCCGACACCCCCAAGCGCGTGGATGACGACGGGGTCATCACCGGTACCCCTGCCCGTGACGGGTTGTGGCTGGCCCAGACTCCGCAGGTGTTCCACCATCGGGTGCTCGTCGAGGCGTTTGCGGCGGCGCACCGCGACGGCCGTCTCGCATCGGCGACCGATTGCGCGTCGATGGTCGAGGCGATCGGGGGACGCGTCCTGGTGGTGGCCTCGATGGTCCCCAACATGAAGGTCACGACGCCGGCCGACATCCGGATCGCCGAGCTCTTGCTGGCCGCCACCGACGCCGGGCCGGTCCGGTAACGTGGGCGGCCGCCGATGCTGACCGACTACCACCTCCACCTGCAGCCCGACGGGCCCGCGGCACGCGCCGAGCACGCGGTCGACTGGGATCAGGAGGGCGGCTATCGGTCGGCGGGCTGGATCCGCAGGTACGCCGACGCGGCGCGGGCCCGCGGCGTGCACGAGATCGCGATCACCGAGCACGTGCACCGGTTCGCCGAGGCCCGGGAGTGGCACCCGAACCCGTGGTGGCGCGCGGAGGCGACCGAAGACGTCGATGCCTACTGCACCGCGCTCGCCGAGGCGCAAGCGGCCGGAGTGCCGGTCCTGGTCGGGATCGAGATGGACTGGCTGCCGGACCGGCGCGACGAGATCGCCGCGTTCCTCGACGGGCGCCCGTTCGACGTCGTGCTGGGGTCGGTCCACTGGCTCGCCGATCGTGCCGTCGACCACCCGGATTATTTGGCCTGGGATTCCCTGGATGCCGAACAGGTGTGGTCCCGATACCTCGACGAGCTGATTGCGGCCGCCGAATCGGGCCTGTACGACGTGCTCGCCCACATCGACCTTCCGAAGGTCTTCGGGCATGCGCCGCCGGAGTCGGCACGTGGACGGTGGCCCGAGATCGTGGCCCGCATTGCCGCATCGGGTGTCGCGGTGGAATGCTCGAGCGCGGGCCTGCGCAAGCCGGTGGCCGAGCTGTATCCGAACCCGGACGTCCTTGCGATGTGCGCCGCCGCGGGGATCGCCGTCACGCTCTCCAGCGACGCGCATCGCCCGTCCGACATCGCCGCCGGGTACCCGACCGCCGTGGCCGCCTTGCGCGGGGCCGGGTACACGCACCTGACCCGATTCGCGGGGCGCGCCCGGTCCCTGACTCCGATCGCAGACTGGTCATGAGGGTCGGACTCGGGGTCGATGCGCACCGTTTCGGCGACGGCCGTCCGCTGATGCTGGGCACGGTCGCGATCCCGCATCCTGCGGGGCTCGTCGGGCACAGCGACGGCGACGTCGTCGCACACGCGGTCTGCGATGCGGTGCTGTCGGCCGCCGGACTCCCCGACATCGGCGCGTTGTTCCCGCCCGGCGATCCCGAGTGGGCAGGGGTGTCGGGTGCGGTGCTGTTGGGACACGTCCGCGACCGCATCGCGGCGGTGGGGCTGCGGGTGATCAATGCGCACGCGGTGGTCGTCTGCGAGGCGCCGCGCATCGGCCCGTACCGGCAGTCGATGCAGGATGGCTTGACGGCCGCGCTCGGCGCACCCGTGACCGTCCACGCCACGACGACCGAGACGATGGGCTTTACCGGCCGCGGCGAGGGGATCGCCTGCCAGGCCGTGGCGCTCGTGGCACCGACCGCAACGAGGGCAGTGTGAGCAGCGCAAGCCCGACGAGCGATACCCCGCGCCTCTACAGCACGCTGTCGCGGACCGTGGAGCCGCTGTCGACGAGCGCGGACGGCACCGTGCGCATGTACGTCTGCGGCCCGACGGTCTACGGTCCGATCCACGTCGGCAATGCCCGTCCGTTTGTCGTGTTCTCGGTACTCAGGCGGTATCTGACCCGGCGCGGATTCGCCGTCCGTCACGTCTGCAACGTCACCGACATCAATGACAAGATCTATGTGGCCGCCGCCCGGGAAGGCGTCGCCTCCGATCTGCTGGCGGCGCGGTACCGCGCCGAGTACGTCGCCGACACCGACCGCCTCGGGCTCGGCCGGCCCGACCTCGAACCGACGGTGACCGACCACATGCCCGAGATCATCGCGCTGATCGCGCGGCTGATCGACGTCGGGCTCGCCTACCCGAGCGACGGCGATGTCTACTTCCGGGTCGACCGTTTCCCGGGATACGGCAAGCTGTCCGGGCGACGCCTCGACGAGATGCTCGTGACCGAGCCGGGGGAGGCCAAGGAGCACCCGCTCGACTTCGCGCTCTGGAAGGGGCACAAGCCCGACGAGGACACTTCCTGGGACTCGCCGTGGGGACCCGGGCGTCCGGGGTGGCACATCGAGTGCTCGGCCATGGCCGAGGCCGCACTCGGGCCGTCGTTCGATATTCACGGCGGCGGCATCGACCTGGCGTTTCCGCATCACGAGAACGAAATCGCCCAGAGCGAGGGCGCCAACGGTGTGCCGATGGCCCGGATCTGGGCCCACAACGAGATGTTGGAACTCGGCGGCAAGATGTCCAAGAGCGAGGGCAACATCGTGCTCCTTCGCGATGCCCTCGACCGCTGGGGTCGCGACGTCCTCGTGGCGTTTTTCCTGCGGACCCACTACCGATCCAAGCTTCCGTTCGGCGACGCCGCCTTGGAGGACACCGCCCGCCAGGTCGATTCGATCCGCAACGCCGCCAGGGCGCTTGACCGCGCCGAGTCCGCCCCCGGTACCGGCTTCAACCGTGAACTGGCCGATACGTTGGTCGCCGCCCGGCAGGACTTCTTCGAGGCGCTCGACGACGACTTCCACACCCCGCGCGCGTTTGCGGCCCTGTTCGAGGTCGTGCACGCGATCAACCGCGCCGTCGAGCGGGATCGCCCGGGAATCGACCAGTTGCGGGCCGTCCGCACCGAGTTCGTGGGCCTGCTGGATGTGCTCGGCCTCGCCGGGCTTGCCGAACCCGAGGCGGGTGCACCCGCCGAGATCGTCGCGCTGGCCGCAGAGCGGGAGGCGGCGCGCGCGGACCGCGACTTTGCCCGGGCAGACGCGTTACGGGATCGGATCGCGGCCGCCGGCTATGAGGTACGCGACACCCCGGAGGGGCCGCAGGTCGCACCGAAGTGACCGAGGGCGAGCTCATCTACGGCCGCAATCCCGTGCGCGAGGCCCTGCGCGCCGACCGCCGCCGGATCAACCGCATCTGGGTTCTGCCGCAACTCGCCGACGTCGATTGGCTCGCCGGTCGGCGTGTGATTCCGACCCATAAGGCCGAACTCGGCCACATGGCCGGGACGTCGGATCATCAGGGCGTCGTGGCACAGGCCGACCCGTACCCGTACGCCTCGGTGCGTGACCTGCTGGAGGCGGACGGGCCGATCGTGTGCCTGGACGGGGCTCAGGACCCCCGTAACTTCGGCGCGATCTGCCGCGTGGCCGATGCCGCGGGTGCGCGCGGGATCGTCGTCGCCCAGCGCGGCTCACCGGGGGTGACGCCCACCGTCTGCAAGACCTCGGCCGGTGCAGTCGAGCATCTTCTGGTCGCCCGCGTCGGCAGCATCGCAGGATTCCTGAGCGAGGCCACCGACGCCGGGCGTCTGGTGGTGGGGTCCGATCCCGACGCCACGGACGACTTCCGCGCGCTGGCATGGCGCGGCGACGAGGTCGTCGTCATGGGCAGTGAGGGCGCCGGGCTCCGTCCGAAGGTTGCGGCAGGATGTGCGGCGATGGTGCGGATTCCGATGCGCGGCAGCGTCGCGTCGCTGAATCTCTCCGTGGCCTGTGCGCTGCTGCTGTTCGAAGCGGTCCGAGGCGAGAAATCCTCGTGATTTCCGCAACTTGCCTTCCCAAACGCACTTCGGTCACATAACATCCGGCGCGGAGGGTCAAATCGAACCCTCTACCTCAGGATCAGACTTTCCGGAGAGCGCCGTGTCATTCGCCATTTCTGCCGCGAACACGCAGGATTCCGCCGTTCGGCGCATCCGTGGGGGCTATGAACCTCAGACTGAGAATGAGATCACCGACCGTGCGCTCATCGCCCGCGCGCGGGCCGGCGATGCGGTCGCAATGGATAAGATTGTCGACCGTTACAGGGGTTTTGTCCGCCTCCGCGCGAGTTCGTACTTTCTCGCGGGGGGTGAAGGCGAGGATCTGATCCAGGAGGGCCTGATCGGCCTGTACAAGGCCGTGCGGGACTACCGCCCGGATCGTGAGGCGTCGTTCCGATCCTTTGCCGAGCTGTGCGTGACCCGGCAGATCATCACGGCGATCAAGACCGCCGCCCGCAACAAGCACACCCCGCTGAACACGTACGTCTCGTTCAGCCACTCGCGCGCCGGCGCCTCGTCCGACCAGGAAATGTCGCTCGCCGAGATTCTCCCGGACGATCCCGCGTGGGATCCGATCAACCAGGCGATCTCCTCCGAGGAGCTGCGCTCGCTGATTGGGTGCCTCGGCGCGACACTCTCGGATCTCGAGAGCGGTGTGCTGACGATGTACCTGGAGGGGCGTTCCTACGAAGAGATCGCCGGCCGGCTGGGTTGCACGCCCAAGACCGTCGACAACGCCCTGCAGCGGGTCAAGCGCAAGGTGATCGTGCACCTGCGCTCACGCGAGGTCATCGACCTGCGCTGATCGCCGGGCGGCCGCGCTGTGGGGGCGGCCTGGCCAGTACGCTGTGTGCCGGTGGAACGCTTTGAGATGCCGCGCTCGCGATGGGCGCTTCCCTTTCTGGCGCTGTTCGCGCCCCACGGCGGGATCGTCGAGCTCGACGACCAGCACTGCCGGATGCGGTTGGGCGTGCTCGGCAACGCGGACATTCCGTTGGCGCTGGTGGTGCGTGCATCCACCATGGAGTGGCCGTGGTGGGCGGGCGTGGGCGTCCGTATCGGCCGCGGCGTGGTCGGGTTCATCAGCCAGTCGGGCACGGTCGTGGTACTGGAGCTCTCGGCCCCCGTCGCGGTCCGGGCCCCATTGCCGTGGTCGACCGAGCGGGTGGCCGTCCGCGTCGCCGATCCGGCGGCGTTCATGGTGTCGCTTGCCTACCGGCGCGCGCCCGGGGATGACGCCCCGTCCGGCAGCGACGACTAGTCGGCGAGCGGCTCGAGCAGGACCAGTTGGTTGCCGTCGGGGTCGTAGATGTCGACCGTGCGGGCTCCGCCCATGTCCTCGATCCGGCCCATCTGGGTGCCCGCCTCGCGCAACAGGGCTGCCAGTTCATCGAGTGAGTCCGTGCGCAGCACGACGGTTGCGCCACCCTTCTGGGGGGCGACGGCGAGCTCGCCCGACAGGGCCAGACTGATCGGCCCGGCCGACAGCTCGGCCCAGTCGTTGGCCTCGCGGCGTTCGAGTTCGAGGCCCAGCGTCCCGGTGTAGAACGCGATCGCGCGATCCATGTTGCACACCTGGTAGAAGACCGTGTCGATTCCGGTGATCAAGCCCATGTCAGCTCCCTGTGACGAATCCGACCGGAGTCTAGGCGACGTGACACGGCGGCGCGCCGGGTCGTCGATCCTGTTCCCGGGATCCCGGTTCCCGTGAGGGATCCCGGGGCAGCGAACGGGCGGCGGCATCGGGGGCGGCAAGTAGCATCGGACGGGTGACGCTTTCCGGTCAGCTCGACCTGCTTCCCCTCGCGCGGCACGGCGACGGCGAGCCCATGATGTCGGACCGCCTGTGCGCGCTGTTGGTCCGGCGGGGGCGCCCCCTGGAGGTCGGGCAGATCGTCGCCCAGGTGCTGCGTCTGCGCGGCTGTCCGCTCACCCTGCAACGGCGCCTCGTGGCCGAGCTCGTCGAGGCCGACGCGCGCCTGACGTGGCTCGGGCGGGACCTGGTCGGACTGGCACCGCCCCGCTGGGCATCGCAGTCGGTCGCGGACGCGGCGTTCTGCATCGTCGACCTCGAGACCACCGGCGGCAGCCCTGGAAGCTCCAAGATCACCGAGATCGGCGCGGTGCGGGTGGAGGGGCTGCGGATCACCGCGCGGTTTGCGACGCTCGTCGATCCCGAGCGCCCGATCCCCGAGACGATCACGCGCCTGACCGGGATCTCGGACGCGATGGTCGCGGGCAAGCCTGAGATCGGGGCCGCCCTCGAGGAGTTCGTCGCGTTCGCGCGCGACGACGTGCTGGTGGCGCACAACGCCCCGTTTGATCTGCGCTTTCTCACCTATGAACGCCGCCGCACCGCCGGGCGCTACTTCACCCAGCCCTGGCTCGACACGCTCACCCTCGCGCGAAGGCTCCTCGCCGGACGGGTCCCGCGCCATGACCTGGCGACGCTCGCCGAGTGGGCTGACACCAACGTGCGCCCGGAGCACCGCGCGCTGCCGGATGCCGAGGCGACCGCCGAGCTCCTGATTCGCTTCTTCGGGATGCTGGCCGACCGCGACGTGGACACCGTCGAGCGCGTCGTCGCCATCGGGGCTCCGGGCGGGACCCGGCATTCCTGGAAGCTCGCACTGGCCGACGACCTGCCGACCGCGCCCGGCATCTACCTGATGCGCAATCGGCGCGGCGACGTGCTCTACGTCGGCAAGGCGCGGAACCTGCGCCGCCGCGTGCGGTCGTACTTCGGGCCGGGGGGACGCCACGGGCGCCTGATCGGACGTGCACTCGAACAGCTCGAGCGGATCGACTACGAGTGCTGCGCGTCCGAACTCGACGCCCTGTTGGCCGAACACCGCGTGCTCCGGGATCTGCAGCCGCCGTGCAATCGGCAGGGACTTCCGGGACCGACATGGCGGATCGTGCTGACCTCCGAGGACGTTCCGCGGTTGCGGGTCGTGCGCGGATATCCGGTGGCGCGGGACGGCACACTGCTGTGTGTGACGACCGAGCGCCGCGCGCGCGCCGTCCGCGATGTGCTGCTCGCGCTGTACCCGCTCGACTCGTCCCGGCGGCTTCCGTATCCGGATTTCGGCGACGCACCCGGCCCTGCGGAGGCCGCGATCCGTGACGACGACCCGACGCGGGTGCATGAGCTGCAGGAACTGGTCGGGCCGCGACCCGCCGCTGCGCTCGGTCTGCTGGCCGCGCGGCACGCGGACGCCGTGTCCGCGGGTCGCCTTGGCGTGGACGACGCGGGGCGCTCCGCATTTGAGGCGTTGCTGCGTGAACTGCGGGTCGCGTGGCGGGCGCACACGATCCGCCAGCGCCGCGCGCTGTTCGTCGAGCCGGCCGCGACCCCGGGGACGGCCGTCGTGTTCGGGGTCGCCTTCGGCGAGATCGTCGGGCGCGCGGAAGTCGACCCGGAGACGTGGGCGGTGTCCGTCGATCGCATCCTGCGGGTGATGGCCGCCACGCGCCCGGTGCCCGCGACCTCGCCGCTGGACCCCGAGGCACTCATCGTCGAAGCGCGGATGCGCGACCGGGGTCCGGACGGGACACTCGAGCTTGGTCCGGACCTGAATATCGGCGCGGCGTTGGAGGCGGTCGCCGGTCGGATCGAGCGGGCCTGCGACGAGCGGCGGTCCGTCGCGCCGCGGCCGGCGGAACTGACGCTGCTGGACGCGTGAGCATGACCGCCGCGCACGGGTGAGGCCCCGTCGCGGATGGGCGTGCCAGACTGGATCCGCGATGACGAATCCGGCGCCGACATGCGATCCGGGCGTGGCACGCCTGATCGAGTGGTATGGGTCCCACGGCGCCGACTTCCCGTGGCGCCGCACCCGTGACCGCTACGCGGTGCTGGTCGCCGAGGTGCAACTCCAGTCGACCCAGGTCGCGCGGGTCGTGCCGTACTTCGAGGCCTGGATGGCCCGCTGGCCCACGGCATGCGCCCTCGCCGCGGCGTCTCTGGGCGAGGTGCTGGCCGCCTGGCAGGGGCTCGGGTACCCCCGGCGGGCTCGCAATCTGCACCTCGCCGCCCGCCGGATCTGCGACGGTGGCTGGCCCGCCGACGACCGTCTCATCGAGCTCCCGGGGGTCGGTCCGTATACGGCCGCGGCCATCCGCTGTTTCGCCGACGGCGCACCGGTCCTGCCCGAGGACACCAATGTGGCCCGGGTGCTGGCCCGACGGTTTCCGGACGGATGGCCCGGAACCCCGGACGGACGCGGGTGGGAGGTGGGCCAGGCGTTCATGGATCTCGGTCGTGAGTGGTGCACGGCACGTGCCCCGCGCTGTGACGACGGCTGCCCGTTGCGGGAGGGGTGCCCGGCGGCCGCCGCCGGCGCGGTGCTCGAGCGGACGCCGCCGCGCCGTCGTCAGTCGCGGTTCCACGGATCGATGCGTCAGCGCCGAGGGGTTCTGTTGCGCGAACTGACGTCCGCCGGCAGCGTTGCGGCGGACCGCGACCCCGACGCTGCCGCATCGCTTGTGGCCGACGGGCTGGCGCGCGCCGACGGCGCGGTGCTCCTGCTGCCGGAGCATCCGTGAGCGGAGCGCACGACGACGTCCAGGTCGTGGTCGCCGCCCTGATCGCCCGCGGCGGGCGCATGCTGATCAGCCAGCGACCGCCGGGGTCCGGCCACGGGGGGCGGTGGGAGTTCCCCGGCGGAAAACGCGAGGTCGCCGAAAGCGATGTCGAGGCGTTGCTGCGTGAACTTCGCGAAGAGCTCGGGATCAGGTTGCCGATCGGGCCGCGTGCCTGGACCGAACGCTCGGGTCCGCTCGAGCTGCGGTTCTATTGGTGCCGCTGGATCGATGCCCTGCGTCCCCGTCCGCTGGAGGTCACCCAGTTTCGCTGGGTCCCGCTCGATCAGCTCGACGGGTACCTCTTTCCGCCCGCTGATCACCGGCTTGTGCAGGCGCTTGTCGGGGGACGATTGACCCCGTAACGCGATGGCGTCTCGACGCCGGGGGTACAATCCATGTCCGATCCGGGAGGCACCACATGGCGAAGGCAAAACGCGAACGGCGCAACAGCTTCAGAACGATGCAGGCCGATCAGGCGCTCGAGGCGCTGGATCGCATCGAACAGATGGAACGCGAGGAGCAGCAGAGCGCGGCCGCTGCCGAGACGGTTCCGGTGACTCCCGACGCCGACATCGAGCACGAGGAGTCCTGACGGACCCTCGTGCGGCGATCAGTCGCCGGTGGCGGCTGTGGTGGCCGACCGGCGGTAGGGCTCGCCGGTCACGATGAAGTTGACCCGGCGACCGAGCTCGCCACCGTTGTTGGCGACCCGCTCGAGGTGGCGTCCGACCAGTACGGCGGCCGCACCCCAGTAGGTGCTCTGCGTGTCGGCCGAGGCAACGACGTCGGGCAGCTCATAGAGCATGTCCCGGACCGTCTGCGCCTGGACGCCGGCCCGTTCGCCGAGCTCCGCGTCGCTGCGTGCGATCGCCTGAACGGCCAGGGCCAAGGTGTCGACGGCCCGTGCGCTCATGCGCGACAGCGTCGCCTGGATTTCGGGGTTTGCATCGCCCGGGCGCACGGTGCGGGTGAGCTCGGCGATCGCGACCGCCAGGTCTCCGACCCGCTCGAGCGCCACGATCGTGATCAGCCCGACGTGCAGCAGGCGCAGGTCGCTGGCCACGGGTGCCTGCAGCAACTGGATGCGGTAGATCTGGTGGTCGAGCTCGGCGCAGGTCTCATCGAGGCGATCGTCGTCGGCGATGACCTGCTCGGCCGCCGTCGCATCGGCGTTCTCCCACGCCGCCGTCGCCCGCTCGATCTGGTTGAGCGCGAGGCTCGCCATCTCGACGATGCGCAGCCGCAGATCCTGCATTTCGCTCTGGAAGTGGATGCGCGAGGAACCCATACGCGGCAGTGTAAGCCCTTCGGCCGACAGAGTCGTTACAAACCATCGTGCAATCGCGGATGGGAGTCCAGGCGCATCGGCACCCGGGACGGGTGCTGCGGGGCGGGCGCCTGCGTCGACTACAGTTGGAGTCCGTGCCGGATCCACTCGCAGCATCACCGGGGCGCGTCTGCGTCTTCGTCGTCGGTGTGACCCTGGTCGGCCTGTGGCTCGACCGGATGGTCGCGCTGCCGACCCAGTACGTACTGGGTGTCATGTGCTGGCTGATGCTCGCGCTCGCGCTGCGGTCGGCGACCCGGGCCGAACGGGTGCAGACCCTGGTCGTGATCGCCGTGGCGACCTGTTTCGAGATCATCGGGTCGATCATCTGGGGCGCCTACATCTACCGGCACCACAACCTGCCGATGTTCGTGCCGCCCGGGCACGGGATGGTCTACCTGTTCGGCCTGCGTCTGAGCCAGACCGCCTGGGTCCGGGCCCACACGCGGCTGTGGATCCGGATCGCGGCGACCGGCCTGGTGGCGTGGGGGATCATCGGTCTTGCGGTCCTGCCGCGGACGGATCTCGGCGGTGCGCTCGGGGTCGTCGTGTTGCTGGCGTTCCTGCTGCGGGGGCGCAACGCCAGCGTCTACGCGAGCGTGTTCGCGTTCGTGGCCTTCCTTGAGATCTACGGCGTCTCGATGGGAACGTGGGCGTGGCAGGCGCACATTCCCGGCACGCCGATCCCGACCGGCAACCCCCCGTCGGGGATCGCCGCCGGGTATGTCTTTTTCGACATCGCGGCGATCGCGGTCTCGCCGTGGATCCTGACCGCCTGGGAGCGCTGGCGCGGCACGCCGGCGCCGGCCGTCGAGGCGGTCGCCGTCGCCGATCTCCAGATCGAACCCGCGCCCGTTTCGGCCACCCCGGTCGCCGAATCCTCCGGCTAGGCGCCGGCCTGGGTGAAGTGCCCCTGGCAGGCGGCGCCGTGGCCGGCCCGGGACACGCCGGCGAGCGTGATCTCGGCAGGCCATGCCGGCGCCCGGTGGGCCGCCTCGTCGGCTGGGGCCGTGATCACGGCCTGCCAGCGGTGCACCGTGCAATTCCACCCGATCTCCTGGAAGTCGAGCATGAGGTCGTGCAGCAGGTCGGGCGGGCCGATCAGCAGGTAGCTGGTGGGCAGGGCGGGCGCGGTCATCTTTGTAGAGTGTGCACCTCCGTGAGTCCCCGCGTCGTCATCACCGGCGAGATATCGCTGCTGTGGCAGGACGTCGACCCGTACCGGGGCGACGTGATCCTGCTCAACATCGTCCCCGACGAGATGTTGCGGATGGACACCTTCGACCTTCAGGGGCCGCTGGCGGCGCGGTTCAAGGACGGCGTGCTCACCGAGGGGATGCGGGTCGAGGTGCACTGCGAGACGGACACGATCGAGGTCGTCAATCAGGAGACCGGCGAGACCTCCGACGAGGAGCGACCTGTCGTCGTCGACATCGTCGTGCTGCAATCGTGAGGCCATCCCGGTTCCCGGAGACGGCCGCATATACTCGCCGGTGGCTGTGGTCGATGGGGCGTAGCCAAGTGGTAAGGCAGCGGGTTTTGGTCCCGCGATCGGGGGTTCGAATCCTCCCGCCCCAACCAGGATGTCGGACAACTCGAGGGGGTTGGTGCAAGTGATCCTCGGCGCGGTGGTGCTGGCCGCGGGGCAGGGAACGCGCATGAGGTCGTCGCTTCCCAAGGTGCTGCACCCGCTCGCGGGCCGACCCATGATCGGATGGGTCCTGGCCGCGCTCGAGGGGGTGGACGTCGCGCACACCACGGTGGTCGTGGGGCATGGTGCCGAAGCGGTCGCCGCGGCGCTGCCCGACGGCGTGACGACGCGGATTCAGGCCGATCAGCACGGGACCGGTCACGCAACGGCCGTCGGGCTGGAGGGGCTGCCGGAGGAATGTGACACGGTGCTCGTGCTCTGCGGGGACACCCCGCTCCTGACGCCCGATCTGATTGCGGCGCTCGCCGCCCAGCACGCCGATCGGGGTCCCGCCGTGACGATGGTCACGACCGTGCTCGACGACGCGGGCGCATACGGCCGCGTCGTCCGCGGAGCCGACGGAGCCGTCGTGCGCGTGGTCGAGGCCCGCGACGCCGATCCCGGCGAACTCGGGATCGGCGAGATCAATGCCGGCATCTTCATGTTCGGCCGCGCGGCCCTGGCGGGGGCGCTGGACCGGGTCGGTTCCGACAACGCCCAGGGTGAGATCTACCTCCCCGACGTGCTCCCGCTGGTCGGCGGCACCGTCGACACGCTGATCAGTGCCGACACCGATGTCGTGCGCGGGGTCAACACCCGCGTCGACCTTGCGGCGTGTGAGGCGATCATTCAGGGGCGTCTGCGCGAGGACCTGATGCTCGCCGGCGTGAGCATGCCGGACCCGGGCGCCGTCTACGTCGACGTCGGCGTGACGGTGGGCCGTGACACGGTGCTGTTGCCGGGCGTGCACCTCAGGGGTGCGACGACGGTCGGCGCGTCGTGTCTGCTCGGCCCCAACTGCCTGATCGAGGACAGCACCATCGACGACGCGGCCCAGATCCTGAACGCCGTCGTGCGGGAAAGCCGTATCGGCGCCGGGACCAGCATCGGCCCGTTCGCCTACGTGCGCCCCGGGACCGACCTGTCGGCCAAGGCCAAACTCGGCACGTTCGTCGAAACCAAGAACGCCACGATCGGCGCGCGGGCGAAGATCCCGCACCTGTCGTACATCGGCGACGCGGAGATCGGCGAGGACACCAATATCGGTGCCGGCAACATCACCGCCAACTACGACGGATTCCGCAAACACCGGACGACGGTGGGGGCCCGCGTCAAGACCGGGTCGGACTGCGTCCTTGTGGCGCCGGTGACCATCGGCGACGATGCCATGACGGGAGCGGGCTCGATCATCACCGAGGAGGTTCCGGCGGGAGCCCTCGGCATCGCACGCTCGCGACAGCGGAACATCGACGACTTCACCAGGCGGGCGGCCGCAAAGGCGCGCGCGGCATCCGACACATCCGGGGGGCACGACGCATGACCAGGACGAGCATCGACCGCGATGACTCAAAGCGGCTGATGGTGTTCGCCGGCCGCGCGAGCCGCGTGCTGGGCGAGTCCATTGCCGAGAAGCTCGGCATCGATCTCGGCGAGGTGACCCTCAAGACGTTCGCCAACGGAGAGATCTACGTCCGCTTCGAGGAGAGCATCCGCGGCGCGGACATCTTCCTGGTCCAGTCGACCTGCCAGCCGGTCAACGAAGCACTCATGGAACTTCTGATCATGATCGATGCGGCCAAGCTGGCGTCGGCCCACCGCATCAACGCCGTCATCCCGTGGTACGGGTATTCCCGCCAGGACAAGAAGTCTGCGCCGCGCGAGCCGATCACCGCCAAACTCGTGGCCGAGCTCCTGCAGGCGGCAGGGGTCGATCGCGTGCTGACGATGGACCTCCACGCCGGCCAGGTGCAGGGCTTCTTCCGGATACCGGTGGACCACATGACGGCCGTGCCGCTCCTGGTCGAGCACTTCGAGGAGCGCTGGCGGGCGGGGGAGATGCAGAACCTGGTCGTCGTATCGCCCGACGCGGGTCGCGCGAAGCTGGCGAACCATGTCGCCGAGAAGCTCGGCGCCGACCTGGCCGTCCTCACCAAGCAGCGGCCCGAACACAACGCGGCCGAGGTCACGCTGCTGGTCGGCGACGTCAAGGGACGCGACGCGATCCTGATCGACGACATGATCGACACCGCCGGAACGCTCGTCGCAGGCGCCGCCACGATCCGCGCCGCCGGCGCACGGCGCATCTATGCCGCCGCCGTCCACGGCCTGTTCTCGCCGCCCGCGTTCGAGCGCCTGAGCGCGTCGGAGATCGAGGAGATCGTCGTCACCGACACGGTCCCGCTGTCCGCGGACGCGCCGACCGACCTCATCAAGGTCGTCTCGGTGTCGCGCCTGCTCGCCGATTCGGTCCACAACGTGTTCTGCGACGAGTCGGTCAGCGAGATCTTCGCGGGCGAGAACCAGCTGTTCTAGACCGCCCCGCGGATCCGTGGCGATTCGCGTGCGCGTCGACTATGATCCGCGGTCGCCCCAGGACCGGACTACTCAGAGGATGCAGACCCGCATGGCCCGACACACCGTAGAAGCCCAACCGCGCAGCGAATTCGGCAACGGCCCGTCCCGGCGCCTTCGCCAGCAGGGCCTGGTTCCCGGCGTGCTGTACCGGACCGGCGAGGATTCCCTGCCGCTGGTGCTCAACGCCCACGAGCTGTCGAAGGTGCTGTTCTCGGCCGACGGCCGCAGCAGCGTGATCGATCTGGCGATCGACGGCGCCGCCGCGCAGCCGACGGTGCTGACCGACTGGCAGCTGGATCCGATCCGCAGCGAGGTGCTGCACGTCGACTTCCGGCCCGCGACCGATACCGAGGCGGCGGGCGGAGACGTCGAACGGCGTCGCGAGGCTGCCCAAGAGGTCTTCGTGGCCAGCAAGCGCCCGGCCTGGTTCGACGATGAGGACGAGTTCGGCGAGGGGTCCGGCGACGAGGGCGAGACCGTTGCCGAGGGTGAATCCGAGTAGTGGCCGGCGGGGCGCGGCCGAGCTCGGCCGGTGCCCGTCTGCCCGCCGCCAAGAGCGCGCGGCGCGGCCTGCTCTGGATGACGACCGCCATGGCGTCCTCATCGTCTGAGCCCGCAATCGGACTGGTCGTCGGGCTCGGCAACCCCGGCGTGCGATATGCGCGGACCCGCCACAACGTCGGCCAGATGGTCCTCGAGGAGTTGGCGCGGCGCCTCGATGCCGGACGCCCGGCGACCCGCTTTGCCGGCACCTACCGCGAAGCCCGCGGTCCGGCGGGCCCGCTCGGGCTGCTGGTCCCCCAGACGTTCATGAACGAGTCCGGACGTTCGGTCGGACCCGCCGCCGGGTCGCTGCACCTCGGGCCCGGGCAGGTGCTGGTGATCCATGACGAGATCGATCTGCCGTTCGGCGTCGTGCGCGGCAAGCGCGGTGGCGGGGCGGGCGGCCATAACGGGGTCCGCGCGGTCGAACAGGGGCTCGGATCGCGCGACTTCCTGCGCATCCGCGTCGGCGTCGGCCGCCAGCCGCCGGAATTCCGGGGCGACGAGGCCGCCTGGGTCCTGGCCAACTTCTCGGAACCCCGCGACGAGGTCGAGGCGTTGATCGCGCGCGCCGTCGCGGTCGCCGAGACCGCCTTATCCGACGGGATGGAGGCGGCGATCGCCGCCCACCACGCCCAGCCGCCCGGGTCCCGGTCCCGGCAGCGGGCCGAGCGACGGGTCGAGGACGTCCCGGCGGACGAGCCCGACGCGGATGCCGATGGCGGGTAACCGGGGCCCGGCGGCACTCGACGCCCTCATTCTGGGCGTGCCGGAACTGGCGGCGGCAGCCGCTCGGCTGGCCGAAGGTGAGGCCGCGGGCCGGGTTGCGGTCGCGCGACCGGCCTGGAGCTTCGTGCTGGCGGCGTTCGCCCGGGACAGCGCCCGCGCCGTGCTGGCGGTCTGCGCCGAAGATGACGAGGCGCGCGATCTCGGGCTTGAACTCGAAGCCCTGCTGGGCCGCGCCGCCGTCGCGCTCTATCCGTCGCGTGGCGTGCCGGTGGACGGGCCGATCGGAGCCGCACCGCATCTGGTCGGCCAGCGCGCGCGGGCGCTGGCATCCGCGGACCGTCCCGGCACGATCATCGTGACCGGCGTTCCGGCGCTGGCCGAGCTTGTCGCGCCCGCCGCCGTCTGGACGCAGCCCATTCGGGTGGCGGCAGGGGAGACGATTCCGATCGACGGGCTGGTCGACCTCATGACCGGACTCGGCTATGAGCGCACCGCCCAGGTCGAGGAGCGCGGTGAGCTGGCCGTGCGCGGCGGGCTCATCGACGTCTATCCGTCGACGGCCGACCTCCCGATCCGGATCGAGTTCTTCGGGGATGAGATCGAAAGCGTCCGCGCCTTTTCCCCGTTTACCCAACGGACGATCCAGCCCGTGGAGCGGGCACTGATCTGGCCGGCGGTCGAGCCCGAGGCGCACGCCGACCGCATCGGTCCATACGCCGACCCCCACCTCGCGGCCGCCAGTCTTGTGCGTTTGGCGCCGAACGAACATCCGGGCGCGCTGCGTGCGGCGCGCGAGCGGTTCGCCGACGAGGCCGCCGCCGGCGCGCTGGTCGATTCCGATGCACTGGTCGATCAGCTCGCGGCCGCGTCGGGGCTCGACCTCGCGCCGCCGACGTCGGCCGACGCCGCCTTCGACGCCGTCCAGACCCGCTTTGCCACCCGCGGCCAGGCCGAAGCCGAGGGCGAGCTCGCCCGCCTGGCGCGCAACGGCAACCGGGTGCTGGTGACCTTCGCCCGCCGCGGAGACATGGAGCGCGCCGCGCTGCGGGCCGAGCGCATCAGTCCGGTGATCCTCGCCCCCGGCGAGCTGCCGGAGCGCGGGGGCGTCGGGTTCGCGCCGCTCGCGCTGCGCGAGGGCATGATTTCCCACGCACTCGGCCTGGCGGTCATTCCTGAGACCGCGATACTGCGCCGGCGCAGGTCGGCGCCCGAACGGGGGCCGGTGGTCGGGCGGCGCCTGGCGAGCTTCATGGACCTCCGGGTCGGTGACTACGTCGTCCATGAGGACCACGGCATCGGGCGGCTGACCGGATTTGAGACGCGGACGGTGGCCAACGTCACCCGCGACTATCTTGCGTTGGCGTTTGCGGGCAGCGACCGGGTGTTCGTGCCGCACGACCAGCTCGACAAGGTCACCCGCTACGTCGGCGCCGACGGGTCCGAGCCGACGCTGTCACGACTCGGCGGCAAGGCGTGGGACAAGATCAAGGCGCGCGCGCGTGCCGCCGTGCGCGAGATGGCCGGCGAGCTGATCCAGCTCTACGAGGCCCGCCAGCGCGTGGAGGGATTCGCATTCCCGGCGAACGACGAGTGGGTCGGCGAGCTCGAGCGCCGCTTCCCGTACCGCGAAACGCCCGACCAGCAGCGGGCCATCGACGCGGTGTACGACGACATGGAGCGTCCCCGCCCGATGGATCGCCTGATCTGCGGCGATGTCGGGTTCGGCAAGACCGAGATCGCGATGCGCGCCGCGTTCAAGGCCGCGGTGGCGGGGAAGCAGGTGTTGGTCCTGGTGCCGACGACGATCCTTGCCCAGCAGCATGCGTCGACGTTCCGGGAGCGTTTTGACGAGCTGCCGGTCTCGGTGGACATGATCAACCGCTTCCGGTCGCCGGGCGAGACCCGGGCCATCCTCGAGCGCTTTCGGTCGGGTGCGCTCGACGTGTTGGTGGGCACGCACCGCCTCCTGTCGATGGACGTCCAGCCGAAGGACCTGGGGCTGGTGATCGTGGACGAAGAACAGCGCTTCGGCGTCGCGCAGAAGGAGGCACTGCGTCAGCTGCGGGTCAAAGTCGACGTCTTGGCGATGAGCGCCACGCCGATCCCGAGAACGCTGCAGATCTCGATGTCCGGATTGCGCGAGATCAGCGTCATCGAGACACCACCGCCGGGGCGCCGACCGATCGCCACCCACGTCGGCGAGTTCCGCGAAGATCAGGTCCAGGAGGCGCTGCGGGCCGAGCACGAACGTGGCGGCCAGAGTTTCTTTCTGCACAACCGTGTCGAGACGATCGAGAACGCCGCCGAGCGGATCCGCGCGCTGGTCCCGGAACTGAGCGTGATGGTGGCCCACGGGCAGATGCCCGAGCACCAGCTCGAAGACGTGATGATGTCGTTCATTCGCGGCGACGGTGATGTGCTGGTGGCCACCAGCATCATCGAGAGCGGACTCGACATCCCCCAGGCAAACACCTTGATCGTCGAGCGTGCCGACCAGCTTGGGCTCTCGCAGCTCTACCAGATCCGCGGACGGGTGGGCCGCAGCAACGTGACTGCCCACGCCTATCTCTGGTACCCCGACGAGACGGCACTCACACGCGAGGCGGCGGCCCGGCTGCGCGCCCTGGCCGACTACACCGAACTCGGCAGCGGGCTGCGGATCGCGATGCGCGACCTGGAGATCCGGGGGGCGGGCAACCTGCTCGGCGACGAACAGACCGGTCACGTCGCGGCGATCGGGTTCGAGCTGTACGTCGAGATGCTCCAGGAGGCGGTGGCACTGGGCCAGGGGACGCCGATCCCCGAGCGCGAGGTGCGGATCGAGATCCCGATCTCGGCCTACATTCCGGCCGACTACGTGCCGTTCGAAGCCGCCAAGATCGAGCTGCATCGGCGGGTCTCGCTGGCGCAGGACATCGAGGCGATCGCGGCGCTCGGCGACGAGATCGCTGACCGCTTCGGACCGGCGCCCGGCGGGGTCGAGGCGCTGCTCGCGGTGCAGCGGCTGCGGGTGCGCATGCGTGAGATCGGTGCGGCCCACGTCGCGGTGCGCGGCGGCCGCGTCGCCGTGGGCCCCGTGAGTCTCACCAGCCAGCAGCTGCGATCGCTGCGCGAGGCGCATCCCCGGGCGATGTACGACTCGTCCCAGGGGAGCGTCTCCGTGCCCGCGCCGTCGGCGCCCGCCGAGCGGATCGCCGTGGCCGACGGGCTGCTGACGGCGCTCGCGGCGGCCGCCCCGCCCGCGTAGCGACGGTCCGACGGGAACCGTCGCGCTGGGTGTTCCCGCGGGGGGCCGTGCTACGATTCCGCCCGCCTTGGGATCCCCGAAACGCTTCAAGATCACCCGCCGTTCCGCGACGACGATCGCCCTCGCGGGAGCGATCGCGGTATCGGCCGGATTGCTGTCGGCGTGCGGAGGTTCGAGCAGCCTTCCGAAGGGCGTGGTGGCCCAGGTCGGTGACTCGCAGATCTCCACCGACCAGCTGACCACGGGGATGACCCAGCTCGCGGCCGCGGCCGCGTCGCAGGGCCAGACGTTCCCGACTCCCGGGACGGCCAGCTACCAGGCGGCCCAGCAGCAGGCTCTCCAGACGCTCATCCAGCTTCAGGTCGTGCGCTTCGAGGCCGGCAAGTGCGGCCGGCCGTGCGCGGTGTCCGACGCCGAGATCACCGCCCAGCTGAACTCGCTCGCCGCACAGCGTTTCGGCGGGTCGCAGGCGAAGCTGGCCGCCTACCTGAAGAGCATCGGCTATACGGCCACCGAGGCGCGGGACCAGGTGCAGTCCAGCATCGAGCAGCAGAAGCTGCAGACCAGCGTTGAGCGCAGCGTGACCTTCACTCCGGCGCAGGCCAAGGCCTACTACGCCGCCCACCTGGCCACCTACAACGTTCCGCAGAAGCGCCAGGTCTCCCACATCCTGGTCAAGACCGATGCGCAGGCCACGGCGATCCGGGCGCAGGTGACCCCGGCCAACTTTGCTGCGCTCGCCAAGAAGTACTCGATCGACACCGGCAGCAAGAACAGCGGCGGCAGCCTTGGCGCGATCCGACGGACCGACGTGGTCGCCTCATTCGGCACCGCGGCGTTCGCCCTCCCTGCCGGCCAGATCTCCCAGCCGGTGAAATCCCAGTACGGCTGGCACATCATCTACGTGACCAAGGTCATCCCGCCGCACCACGTCGCCCTGGCGGCGGCACTGCCGACGATCATCTCGTCGCAGTTGGCTGCGGCCCGAACCGCGGCCTGGCAGAAGTGGGTCACCACGACGCTTGCCTACTGGAGCGCACGCACCAAGTACGCGCCGGGCTTCGGGGCCGCCTCCTCGTCGGCCGGGACCTCGACCGGCAACTGATGCGGATCGTCGGCCTCGGCCCCGGGGACCGCTCGGCGGTGCCCGCCGCGGCGCTCGAGGTGCTCGCGCGGGAACCGGAGATCGCCGTCGGCGAAATCGCCGCCGAGGTCGCCGAGCTCATCGACGGGCCGCGATTGGTGGCGATCGGGGATCCGGACGGGCTCGCTTCGGACGTGGTGATCGCCGCCTGCGATCCCGAGGCATGGGCCCTTGCGCGCCGGTTCCCGGACGCCCAGGTCATTCCGGGCCGCGAGGCGCTGCGCGAACGTGCCATCGGGGCCCAGGTCGCCCGACTCGTGCGTGTCGGCGGTCGCCTGCGCCGCGACTGCCCCTGGGACCGTGAGCAAACGGTCGCCTCGATCGTGCCGTACACCATCGAAGAGGCCTTCGAGGTGGCCGACGCGGTCGATTCCGGCGATGCGGCCAAGCAGCTCGACGAGGTCGGGGACCTGCTGTTCCAGTCGGTGTTCCTCTCGCAGCTGTTCGAGGAGGACGGGCTCGGGGATCTCGGCAGCGTCGCCAGCGGCCAGGCCGACAAGCTCATCAGCCGCCATCCGCACGTCTACGGCGAGGTTGCCGCGGCCGATGCCGCGCACGTGCTGGACATGTGGGAGGCGTCCAAGCGCGCCGAGCGCGCGGATCAGGGCATCTTCCACGATCTTCCGCCGGGGCTGCCGGCGTTGGCGTTCGCGACCAAGGCGCAAAAGCGGGCGGCGGCCGTCGGCTTCGCATGGGCCGACATCGACAGCGCGATCGCCGCACTGGTCGAGGAAATCGGCGAACTCGGGGATCGACCCAGCCCGGACGAGCTCGGTGACGTGCTGTTCGCCGCGGTCGCGGTGGCGCGACAGCTCGGGACGGATCCGGAGGTCGCGCTCCGCGCCACCGCGCAGCGGTTCCGACGCCGCGTGGAGCGCGCCGCGGCGGCCGCGGCGGCCGCAGGGGAGCGGTTCGAGGACCTCGCCGCCGCGGACCAGTTGCGCTGGTACGAAACGGTCGGTCCAAGCGCAAACTAGGCACGCCCGCCACGCAAGGTTTTGCGGGCTGCAGCCGATACAGATCGGGTGACCCCGCCGCAGTTCCCGTCCCGCCAGCTTGCCCCCGCGCCGATCGATGTCGTGCGGGTCGCCCGGCTCGAGGCGGAGGTGGCCGCCGCCCGAGCGGCGCTGGTGCGGGTCGCGGTGCTCGAGCCCGCGGGCGACGTCCCGCGCGACCTGCTGCGCGTCGCCGCGGATGAGCTGCGGACGCCGGCGACGGCGATCAGCGGCTATCTCCAGCTGATGCTCCAGGGCACCGCCGGACCCCTCGATCCGGAGCTGGAACACATGCTCGAATGCGCGGTGTTCCACACCCGCCGCATGATCGAGATGGTCGACGATCTCGTTCTGATCGGGAACCTGTCCGGGCGGCCCGCGCGATATGCGCCCGTCGACATCGCCCGGTTGGTGCGCGGCCGCGCACTCGATGCGGCCGGGCGGGCCGTCGCCCGCCAGGTGCGCCTCGAACTGCGTCTGAACGAGTGCCCGCCGGTGCGCGGTGACGCCCCGATCCTCGGGCGGGCGCTGGAGTGCCTGCTCGATCAGGCGATCACCTTCTCGCCGCCCTCGGCGACCGTGGTCTGCGCGTTGTCGTGTGTGGCGGGGCAGGCGGTGGTCGAGGTCTCCGATGACGGCGCCACGCCCGACGCGGCGGCCCTGGATGCGCTGCTCGACGGACGCCGGCCGGCGGCGCCCGACGATCCCCGCACGCTGCTCGCCTCGCGTCTCGGCCTGGCGCTGGTGCGCATGGTCTGCGACGCACACGGGGGGCGTGCCGAGGCCGTGGCCGAAGCCGGACAGACGACGGTCCGGATGGTGCTGCCGATCGCCGGGTAGCGGCTGGGCCGTGTGCAACGACGACGCGCGGTCCGTAGACTGACGCGGCCAATTGCCGACGCCACGTGCGAGGGAGCCGATGTCGCAGATCGCCGCCGTTCATGCTCGTCAGATCCTGGACTCGCGCGGTCAGCCGACCGTCGAGGTCGAAGCGACGCTCGCCAGCGGGGCCACCGGACGTGCCGCGGTGCCGTCCGGAGCCAGTACGGGTGCATTTGAGGCGGTGGAACTGCGGGATGGGGACGGGCGCGCGTTCTCCGGCAAGGGCGTGCTCAAGGCCGTGGCCAATGTCGAGGACGAGCTCGCCGGGGTGCTGATCGGCCTCGAGGCGACCGACCAGGCCGTCGTCGATCGCACGATGATCGAACTCGACGGCACTCCCAACAAGGGTCGCCTGGGCGCCAACGCGATTCTGGGGTGCTCGCTGGCGGTGGCGAAGGCGGCCGCCCATGAGGCGGGGCTGCCGCTGTACCGCTATCTCGGCGGCGCGCAGGCCCATCGACTGCCGGTGCCGTTTATGAACATCCTCAACGGCGGCGCACACGCCGACAACTCGGTTGACATGCAGGAGTTCATGGTCGCGCCGATCGGCGCCCGGAACTTCGCGGAGGCCCTGCGGATGGGCGCCGAGGTGTACCACACCCTCAAGCGCGTCCTGCACACCCGCGGCCTCGGCACGGGAGTCGGCGACGAAGGCGGGTTCGCGCCGAACCTGGAGAACAACCAGCAGGCGCTGGACATCATCGTCGATGCGATCCAGCAGGCGGGCTACCGGCCCGGCGTCGACATCGCCCTTGCGCTCGACCCGGCGACGACCGAGCTGTGGCGCGATGGCGCCTACCACCTCGACGGCGAAGGCCGCGTGTTGACGTCGGTGGAGCTGTGCGAGTACTGGATCGAGCTGTGTGACCGGTACCCGATCATCTCGATCGAGGACGGCATGGCCGAGGAGGACTGGGAGGGTTGGCAGCTGCTGACCCAGCGCCTGTCCGACCGTGTCCAACTGGTGGGCGACGACCTGTTCGTGACGAACGTCGAGCGGCTGCAGATCGGGATCGACCGCCATGCCGGCAACGCGATTCTGATCAAGCTCAACCAGATCGGGACCCTCACCGAGACGCTCGCCACGATGGAACTCGCAGCCCGCGCGGGTTTCGCCGCGATGGTGTCCCATCGTTCCGGCGAAACCGAGGACGTCTTCATTGCCGACCTCGCTGTCGCGACCGGATGCGGCCAGATCAAGACCGGGGCCCCGTCGCGAAGCGAGCGTGTGGCGAAGTACAACCAGCTGCTGCGGATCGAGGAGCTGCTCGGCCCCGCGGCGACCTACTCCGGGTCCGACGCCTTCCGCGCACGCTAGCCGCGGGACACTTATCCCGGCGATTTCGGGCGAAAATCCTGGCCGACCCGGGAGGAGCACCGGTGGCGGAGGCGTACCTAGGACGTACCGCGGCAATTGCCGCCGCCGACGCATCACCGGGGACGTCCGACGCCTTCTCCACGCACCATCGTCATCGCGGGTCTGTTTGCCGCCGTCGGGCTGAGCTACATCGGCCCGGTCAGCGGCTACCTGTCGACCAAGAGCACGCTGCGCTCGCAGGAAATTGCGCTGACCAAGTTGCAGGGCCAGCGCGAAACCCTGGCCGGCCAGCTCGCGCAGCTCAAGCAGCCGCAGATCCTCGAGATCCGCGCGCGCGAGATCGGGATGTTGCGCCCCGGCGAGCAGGGGTTCGTCATCGACTTCTATTCGCCGAAGCCGAAGGCGAAGCTGCCACAGGGTCTTGAGCTCATCCTTCCCAAACACTCCGGGGCCTCCTGACCCCGAGGTTGTCGCGCGGCTGCTCGGTCGTCCGCCGTTTACCCGGTATTCGTTGGCGGTCGCATGCCCATACGGGGCTCCGGCGGTGTTGGCCAATGAGCCCGTCGATATCCATGGCCGTCCGTTCCCGACCCGTTTTTGGCTCGCCTGCCGCTCGCTCGTCGAGGCGGTCAGCCGTCTGGAGGCAGCGGGCGGAGTGCGGGAACTGGAGGACGATCCCGCGATGGCGGATCACGTTCTCGCCGCCAATGCCCGGCATCGGGCGCTCCATGACGGGAGCAACATCGGCGGTGTACGCGACCCCTCTCGGGTGAAGTGCCTGCACGCGCACCTCGCGTTTGCGATGGCGAGCGGGGGGTCCGAGATCGGCGACTGGATCGCCGCCCGGACCGATCTCACCTGGCCGCCGGTGTGTTGCGTGGCACGGTTGGCGCCCGATGTCGGCTGACGCCGCCGAGATTCAGGCCGCGCGCTTTTCCTGGGAAGAGGGCCTCCGTCGCCTCGAGTCGGATCGGTCGGCGGTGCGCGGGCTGCGCAACGAGCTCTCGTTCGCGGTCGTCGACGAGTTGCGCCGGCAGGTCGGTGTCACGTTCACCATGGCCGATCTCGCCCGCGCCTACCGCACCGCCTCGACGTGGTACTTCGACGTGGCGGCGCGGGTCGCCCCGGCCGAGACCGACGCGTGGGATCCTGCGCTCGCGCTCGATGCCGGGTTCGCGCGGATGGCGCGCATGGCCACCGACGCCCCGGGCCGCGGGCGCGACTAGCCGCCTCCGGTCCCGGGCGGCGGCGCGGTCCAGAGCTCGAGCAGTTCCGGGGCATCGGTCTCGCCGCGCTCGATCAGCGCATGGATCTGGGCGAGTGACTCCCGGCGCAGATACACGTGCCGCTGGCCCACGCTCGGCTTCTCCCCGAGCAGGCCGGCGCGGATGAGCGCTTCCCCGACCGCCAGCGCCTCGTGGCGTTGGTCGGCCGACACGCCGCGGTAGAGGTGGTCGACGGCGGTGTGGTAGTTCGTGCCGACCTTGCCCATGCGCAGGAGCCGCTGCAGGACGCGGCGGGCGTGGCGCCGCCGCGGACAGGGATCGTCGTCGATGCCGAGGCCCGGCGTCAGGTCGGCGGACTCGGCGGGAAGGGGGTCGCCGGAAAAGCCCCAGTTGCGCAAGTTATGGACCATGTCGGGATCCGCGCCGTCAACCTCGAGCGACTGGCCGCGGGCGGCAAGCGCGATGGCGACCTCGACGGGATGCGCCCCCACCGCGGCCGCCAGCACCGCGAGCCCCGACTGGGCACGGGCGCGGCCAAGGACCAGTTCGGGGCGCCCGGCCACGACGCCGGGCAGGGTCGCGATGCCGACGCGTGCGGCGTCGGGCAAACGCTCGGCGATCGCAAGGGCGATCAGCTCCTGATCGGCGCCGGGCGCCTCGATCAGCACCCAGTCGTGCCAGTCGCAGACCGCCAGCGCGGCGGGGTCGGTGCCCGCGTCGATCGCTGCCGCCAGGATTGCCGCGAGAACCCGCGCCGGACCCGGCGGCGCAAAGGCCCGGGCGTGGTCCGTTGTCACCGGGAGGACCCACACCGGCGTCCCGTCCCCGAGCGCGCCGACCCAGACCCAGATGGTCATACCCTTGCCGTGCGTCTCGCGAGCGCTGGCCGCCAGGGTCTGGGCGACGGCCTCGTCCCGGTCGCCGCGCTGCCAGGTCATCAGGTCCCGCGCCACCACCTCCGGGTCGCGGCCGAGGTCGGCGAAGGTGATCTCACGGCGTGCCATCCCGGAAATGTCGCAGATTGCGACGCCCGGGGGAGTGCGATCGGAGCCTCAGGCCGCGGCTCCGGCCGCCTCGGCCGCGATCAGACGGGCCTTGAGATCGGCACCGCCGCGGTAGTCGCCGGCCGTTCCGTCGCTGCGCACGATGCGATGGCAGCCCACGACGAGCGGGACCGGGTTGGTGGCGCAGACGTGTGCCGCCGCCCGGATCGCGCGCGGACGGCCGGCCGCCGCTGCGAGTCCGGCATAGCTGAGGGTCGTTCCGGGCGGGACGGCCGCGATCGCGTCGAGCACCGCCCGGGCGAACGGCGTGTGGACAAGCCGGAGGTCGGCCGCCGGCGCGGGGCCGTTCGGGTGGCCCGACAGTGCGTCGCCGAGCCAGGACAGCTCGTCGGCGAGCGCGTCCGGATCGTCGCGCACATCTCCGAGCGCGGCCAGTTCGATGCCGACGCGCGCCTGATCCTCTGAGGCGAAGGCGATCCGTAGGATGCCGTCCCGCGTGGCCGCGACGGTCAGCGGCCCGTGGGGATGGCGCAGGGTGGCGGTGCGGATCTCGGTCACGGGGCTCCTCTCTGTCCCGAGGCTAGCGCGCAACCGGCCGGACGTCATCCTCTGCTGCGGGCACCCGGCACGAAGGCTTCCCCGGTGCGCCGCCGCCGTTCGAGCCAGTCCAGCAGGCGGTCCCGCTGCCCGTCGTCGAGCCAATTGACCAGCGCGTGGCGCAATCGTTCGAGCGGATCACCGGCACCCGCCAGGGCCTGGTTTCGCCGGGTCCGCCACGCGAGCCAGCCGACCAGACGCTCGGCGTCGGCCTCGCTCAGATGGACACGGCAGAAGATCTCGATGTCCTCGGGGCTCGCCATGGGAGGGGCATCATATACGAACATATGTTCGTAGCTACGACGGGGTTCCGCGGTCGCACGGGGCCGACAACGACGGACGCCGCGCGAGAATCGCGCGGCGTCGGCGGAACTGTGGGCATCGGGTGCGCGCCATCGTCGGCGCGATGCGGCTAGGACTCGTCTTCCTCGTCCTCTGCGGCCTCCTGCTCGGCGAGACCCTCCAGGCTGACCGCGGTAATCTCGTCGCCTTCCAGGGCGACGGTCGTCTCGGTCTCCTCCTCGGCGTCATCGTCCTCGACGACCTCGGCAGGCGCCTCTCCGTCGAGCACCTGGGCCAGCGCCGGTGTGAGCTCGCCGTCCTCCTCGGCCGTGAGCTCGCCGTCTTCGTCCTCGTCGCTGAGGCTCTCGAGCAACAGCGTCTCGTCGAGCGGGTCGACCTCGTCGACCGTGATCGGGTCGATCAGGTCGGCCTTGCCTTCCGGGTCCCAATGCACAATGACCTCGCCTGCGAGAATCTCGGCCTCGGCGAGCGCCACCGGGTCACGCGTGATCAGCTCGCCCGCGGCGGGCGGGGGTGCTGACTCGGCACGCAGCTCTGCGGGGTCGGCAGTCAGCCAGAGGGTGATCTGCCGAGCGCGCTTGGACACGGCGTGCACGAGTGCATACCGCGAACCGTCGACGTGCTCCAACGCCTGATCCAGGCGACGTCCGTACAGCATTAATTCCCCCCGAAGGTCTATTCAAGGCACCAGCCCGAACGTGCATACTACTCCGAGTCCGCGCATTGGCGCGTACTGCAGAGCGCAAGGAGGCCTCTGGACATGTTGGTGCTGACCCGCAAGAAGCATCAGAGCATCATGGTCGGAGACGACATCGAGATCTCGATTCTCGACGTGGTCGGCGACAAGGTGCGCATCGGCATCGAGGCCCCTCGTGAGATCTCGGTGTTCCGCAAAGAGGTATTCCTCGAGATCCATCCGCCACCGGATGTCGCCCCGGATGGCGTCGAGGTGGTCGAGATCGCGACCGAGGCCGACGAACCGGCCTGATCTTTCGCTCGGCGGTGTGCCGGAGTGCGCTGGCGCATGCCCGTGGCCGGTCGCGGCCCGGGCGGCTGATCACCCTCGGGCGTCCGAAGCGGGCTAGGCTGCCCCTCCGTGGGCTGGTTTCACACCAACATCCTGGAGCCAATCCAGAACTTCCTGCTTGGCCACGGCGGCGTGGTCGCGTATCTGATCGTCTTCGGTCTGGTGTTCGCCGAGGACGCGCTGTTTGTCGGGTTTGTCATTCCCGGCGAGACCGCTGCCGTGCTGGGAGGGGTGTTGGCGAGCCGGGGCTCGGTCGACGTGTGGGTGATGATGGCCGTCGTTGTGGTGGCCGCGATCGCCGGTGACTCGGTCGGCTACGAGATCGGGCGGCATTTCGGGACCCGCATCCTGCGCATGCGGCCGCTGCGTAAGCACCAGCACCGGGTTCACCGCGCCCAGGAGTTTGTCCGCCGTCGCGGAGCGCCGGCGGTGTTCCTCGGACGCTTCGTCGCGTTCTTCCGGGCGACCGTGCCCGGCCTGGCCGGCATGAGTCGCATGCCCTACCGGACCTTCATCTCCTGGAATGCGGTCGGCGGTTTTGTCTGGGGTATCGGCGTGGTGATGATCGGATGGCTGGCGGGCAATTCGTTCGCCCGGGTCGAGCAGGCCGCCGGCACCGTCGCAGCGATCGTCGTGGCGGTGATCGTGATCGGCGCGCTCATCGTCTGGGCCGTACGCGGACATCGCCGCGAGGTCGAGGAGGAGCGGGTCGAGGAGGCGCGCGACGGCATCGACGAGGTCGAGGCGTCGATCACCTCGGACACCGACGGCATCGAGTAGGCCGCCCCGCGGCGGATCCGTCCCGCCGCGGGGCGGCGCCCGGCCTAGGCGCGCGTGATGGCGACCACCGGGATCGTGCGTGTGGTATTGCGGGCGTACTCGCCGAACTGCGGGGACCGCGCGGCCTGTTCGGCATAGATGCGGTCGCGCTCGGCGCCGGTGACCGGGGTCGCCCGGGCGGCGAACCGCTCCGCACCGACCTCGACGGTCACGTCCGGGTGGGCGACCAGGTTGTGGTACCACGCCGGGTGCTTCGGCGCGCCGCCGGCCGATGCAAACACGTAGAGCGTGTCGCCCTCGCCGAAGTACACCAGGGGGTTGATTCGCTCGGCGCCCGTCTTGGCACCGGATGTCGTCAGCAGCAGCAGGGTCGCGCCCGCGAAGTAGCCGCCGACGACGCCGTCGTTCTCACGGAATTCCTTGACGATGGCGGCGTTGAAGTCGTCCATCTCGCTCATATCGTGTCCTCGTCCGGGGTGGTGGCGGCGCCACGGGGGGTGCCACATCGGTGACTGTCGCGCACAGTGTGCCGATCGGCTCGGCGGGACGACCCCGGGCAGGAGCGGATTGCCGCGGCCACGGCTCAAGTCCGGTGGCGGGAATCCCGACAACATCAGTAGCGCGGCACGGTGTGTTCGGACATCCGCGCATCCCGACCCAAGGCGGTTCGTACGTGCTCGATGACCCCGGTCACGAGTCTGGACACTCAAAGCACCCCAACATCCACATCGCCGCCCTGTTCGACGGCGCGCTCCAGTTCGCGAGCGAGATGGTGGATGCGTGGGACAAGGGCGAGCGCAACTACGTGGAGATGCGGGCCTCGTGGGTGCAGGTCGTCCTGTCCGACCTCGCCGACCGCGTGGGGTGGGGGACCGGGACGATCGGGTTGGAGATCGCGGCGATCATGGGGTATCTGGCGCACCGGCTCGACGGCGACTCGCGCAGCCGTGCGGGCCTCGTGCTGTTTGTACGTGACCTGACCACGGTCTACGGCATCTGGGCGATGATCTGCGGCCGCGGCGCCACGCCGCGCGCAGCCGCCTAGTCACCGGCCACCACAGCGCCCGGGCCCCGAGGTTGCCTCGGCGCCTGATCGGTGTCACAATCGCGCCCTTGCAACGATTGTCACAAAGGGGATGCGATGCAGGTCGGCAACGTGATGAATCCCGTCACCGCGGTCGTGGGCCCCGAGCACACGTTGCGCCAGGCGGCGGAACGCATGATCCAGCACAACACCGGCGCGGCGATCGTGATGGACCCGGCCCTGCCGGGTCCGCATGTCATCACCGAGCGCGACCTGCTGCGGGCCGTGGCCGACGGCTCCAGCGTCGACACCGAGCTCGTCGAGTCCCACATGAACAACGCGGTGATTACCGCGGCACCGACGTGGGCGATTTCGCAGGCCGCGGAGTTGATGGTCGCCCACGCCGTCCGCCACGTACTGGTGTTTGACGGGGACGCCCTGGTCGGTGTGCTGTCCATGCGCGACGTGGTGCGGACGGGCGTCGTCGTCCCGGCATCGGCGGCGGCGGACCCGGCGTAGGGTCGTCGTCCGGAGGCGGCGGTGGCGGAGGCGGCGGGTCGTCCCGGTGCCGGTCGTCGGGTGGCGCGTTGCGTAGCTGCCACCAGACATGCGCGATGAAGCCGGCGGCCACCAGCACCGCGTAGATCATCCCGATGATCGGCATACCGGGCATGCTCCGACTCTAGGACGTCGGCGGCCATCCGTCGACCGGTATCCGCCGGTCCGGCCCTCCGCTCAAGCCGTTCGCGCCGGCGGCCGATGACGGAAGGGTGACGACCCACTCCGCCGGGGCGGACACGCCCGCTGCCGCTACGGCCCGCGCGCGCCGCCATTTTCGCGAGATCGAGCTCGAGCATGCGCTCCGCGCCACATCCGCGCAGCAGCTCCGGGTCGTGGCCGCGCGCCGCCGCCCCGAGGTCGGGAACCGCCGCGTCGCGGTGCTCGAGCAGGCGATCGCCGATCGCCTCGAGCGTCTCGTGGCCGCCCGCCGCGCCGCCGCCGCCGATGCCCGCCGCGCGCGGACCGATCCGGGCGCAGACGAGTTGGCGGCACGCCGGTCCCAGCGCGCCGCGCCGGCCCACCACCGGAACACCGCCTAGCCCGCCGCGCCCTCAGGCGCCGATATGCGGCTCCGGCGACAGCTCGACCCGGACCACGGTGCGCTCGGCGCCGCTGCGTACGTCCACGACATCGACGAGGTTGCGGACGAGCCACAGCCCGCGGCCGCGGACCTCATCGCTGGCGGGCGGGCGATCCCGCCGTGCCACCACGTCGCCGATCCCGGTGCCGTGGTTGGACACCTCGATCACCAGGCGCCCGTCCCACCACGACTCGACGTGGAACGGCGGATCGCCGTGCTGCTGCGCGTTGGCGACCAGCTCGGTCAATGCGATCGCCACGTCGGCGGCGCGGTCGGCGAAGCCGGCCCGGATCGCGATGTCGTGGATCTCGCTGCGCATTCCCGGGGTGGCTCCCCGGGAGGTGATCTCCGCGCGGTACCGGAACCCATGGGGCTCGCGGCGCGTGATGTGCGAATCGGGAGTCATCGGCGGCGGTCCTCGGTCGTCGTCGAGATCGCATTGAAGCACGCCCGCCAGAGGGCACGCGTCGGTACGGGAGCCGGGCTAGACAACCGCCATCGGCGTCGGGGCGTCGTGCGGCGGCGTGACGGTCCGCACCGCATCCCAGCAGGCCACACCGATCGTCTTGGCCAGCGCCTGGACGACGAACAGTCTGGTGCTCTGGAGCACGTGGGCGTCGTACGCGCCGGCGGAAATGTTGACGGTGGCCGTGATGGCGACGTCTCCGACGGTCGGAAGCGACTTGCCGACCCCGTGCCCGGGCCGCAGGCCGCGGCTGCGCAGGCTGATGAGGCCGACGGAATCGTGCGATCCCAAGGCCGCGTCGATCGCGACGACCAGTGGCGGCGTGGGATGGAGGGTGACCGCACCCAGCCGCTCGCTCAGGTTGAGCGCGTGGAGCGGGTCCTCGAGGGTACCCAGGACGTGGCGGCGGTCGTAGCCGGAACGCACCAGCCACTGTCCGACGAGCGGCCCGAGTGCGTCACCGGTCGACCGGTCCGTTCCGATGCAGGCAAAGACCACGGACCGATCGCGTGCGCCGGCGGCCAGGAGCGCGTGTCGGAGCGAGCGGGCCAGGGTCCGCGCCGCCGCCGGATTGTCGCCGTGCACATCGATGTCGTGGGCCATCAGCCGGAGACCTTTCGCAGCCCTGAGTGGTCGAGCAGAGGCTACGGGCCGAGTGCCCCGGGGACGGCCACCCATGCGGATAGCGGGTGCCTAGTCGAACCGCGAGGGTTCGCGACCGTCAGCTTCCGCCGTCGATCTCGCGCCGCAGCTCGACGCGCCGTTCCGGCGGCACATCCATCCACTCGACACCGGTGATCGCGCCCTCGAGGGCCCACAGCACGACCATCTCGGTGCTCCACGGTCGCCACGCGCGCATCATCCGGTAGGCGGGGGCAGCGCCGATCGCCCGCAACTGTTCGGCCGAGTCGATGCCGACCTCGTGGAGCCACTGGGTGATCGCCGGGTCGATGTTGGGGAGGCCGAGGACGTCCTGATCGTCGGTCATCCGTTCCCCAGCGCGGCGATCGCGGTGTGCAGCCGTGCCGCGGACGCCGGCGGCATCAGGCCGGTGACGCGCAGTCCGAGTTCGGTCTGGCTCTCCTGGATGTCCCGCCCGTCCCGATAGATGTCTGACAGGAGCCCGCCGGCGCTCCACGGGATAAGGACGTCGAGCGGGGTCAGGCGCTCGCGGGCGAGGTCGATCAGGCGCTCGCGCAACTCGGCCACCCCGGCGCCGGACGCCGCCGAGGTCAGCAGGGCATCGGGATGGCGCGCCCGCAGCGCCCGGATCCCGTCGTCGTCGAGCCGGTCGACCTTGTTGAGTACCAGCCGGCGCGGGATCGCGGCCGCACCGATCTCCTCGAGCACGTCCTCGACCGCGAGCGCGTGCGCGATCCGTCGCTGCTCCGGCTCGGAGGCGTCGGCGACGTGGAGGATCAGATCGGCGTCTTCCACTTCGGTCAGTGTCGATCGGAAAGCTTCCACAAGCTGGTGGGGGAGGTCGCGGATGAAGCCGACGGTGTCCGAGAGCAGGATCCGGTAGCCGCGCTCGTCGATTGCGCGGGTCGTCGAGTCGAGGGTTTCAAAGAGTGCGTCGTTCACCGACACCTCTGCGCCGGAGAGGGCATTCATCAGGCTCGACTTGCCCGCGTTGGTGTATCCGGTCAGGGCGACCCGGGGGGTCCCGGACCCGAGGCGCCGATCGCGCATGACCGACCGCGAGCGGTCGAGGTCGCGCAGGCGGCGACGCAGGACGCCCATGCGATTCCGCAGCAGCCGCCGGTCGGACTCCAGCTGGCTTTCGCCGGGCCCCCGGGTGCCGACGCCGCCGCCGAGCCGCTCGAGGTGCTGCCAGAGGCCCTCCTGGCGCTGATACGAATATTCGAGCTGTGCGAGCTCGACCTGCAGCTTGCCTTCGGCGGTCTTGGCATGCAGCGCGAAGATGTCCAGGATCACTGCCGTGCGATCCACGACACGGATCTGGAGACGGTCCTCCAGCGCCCGCTGCTGACCCGCGCTCAGTTCCCCGTTGACGGCGACCAGGTCGGGGGTGAACGTCGGAAACATCTCCAGGACCTCGTCGAGCTTGCCCCGGCCGAGATAGGTCTTGTGGTCGGGACGCTCGCGTTGCTGGACGACCTGAGCCACCGTCTGGGCGCCCGCGGTCCGCAGGAGCTCGACCAGTTCGATGAGCGAGTCCTCGGCGTCTTCGTCGTGGCGGCGCACCGAGGCGATGACGATGGCCTTCTCGGGCCCCGTGTCGACCAGTTCGCCGGCGGCGTCGTCGACCGCGGCGCGGCCCCGGTAGGTGCGCTGCAGCTGCCGGTCCTTGCCGTGATCGAGATAGCGGTCCTTGCCCACGGACTAGATAATGCACCTCGCGCGGCCCGCCGGTGCGGCCGCCGTCGCCACTGCCGCTCCGGTACGGTCCCGCGAGGCCGTCCCGCGGGGCTCGGAATGCCGGCGGCCGGAGTAATCTCTATTCACCGCACCACGCGCACGGAACTCGGGGGGAACGCGATGGGGATCGAAGACGGCGTCGACAAGGTCATCAACAGCGAGACCGCGACGCACAGGCACATGGTCGACTACACGCTGACCCAGCTGGCCGACGGACGCCATCTGTCGGAGATCATGAGTGACGACAACCTGACCACGGCGGCATCCCGCACGGACCGGCGCAAGCTGCTCGAGGACCCCCGTGTCGTCGGGGCCGTGCACCACGACATCATCGCCGACATGCGAGCACAGCTCGACGCGGCTCTGGACGAATAGCGGAGTACACTTGTCCCGGCGGCGGGGGCCGAACGCGCCCCGGGACACCCGTTCTCCAAAGCCGCAGACTCCGGTGGCACGTCCCCGGAGGCGTCGCGCGAAAGGCCCTTGCGCACCGGCCGATGCACGAGTTCTTCTCGCAAAACCAGACGATCGTCGTCTTCGCCCACGGGCTGGTGCTTTTCGCCCTGGGATTTGCGGTGTGGCTGCAACGACGCCGTGCGAGTCAGCTGGTCCTGACCAATGCGCTGATCTGGTTGGCGGCGTTCGCGGTGATCGAGGCGTTCGCGATCTGGGGTAACGTCTTCATCCCGATCCAGCAGCGCTATCTGCAATCGGGCTACATCGACGGACTCCACGTCATACGCGCCGTGCTCGAGACCGCCGGGTTCCTGTTCATGGTCCAGTTCGGGCTGCGGCTGATGGAGTTTCCCCGTCGGATCCGCCTGCTGCTGACGACGGCGGCGATCGCCGGCTGGGCGGCCATTCTCCTCGGCGGGGCGATCGCCGCCAACGAACAGCAGTGGTCGGCCGAGCAGTGGTCGGCGTCGGTCGACAACGTGGCGCGCATCACGCTGCTGCTGATCGGCGCGCTCCTGGCGGCGGTGGGGCTCTGGCGCCAGCGCGGCGAGCTGTCGGCGGAGGGGATGACCAGCATCCGGCCGTCGGCCGCGGCCGCGGCGGCGGTCCTGGCGATCTACGCGGTCGTCGGCGGCACGATCGTTGAGTCGGCGCCGTGGGAGCCCGGGCTGATCTCCAAGGACCGCTGGTTCGAGGTCTCCGGCATTCCTCTCGACCTGGTACTGGCCGTCGCCGGTCTGGCGCTGTGCGTGCTCGCCGCGAACCTGCTCGAGATCTTCGAGGTCGAGGCCAAGCAGCGCGAGGAAGGCCTGGAGCGGTCGCGAGCGATCGCCGAGGAGCGGGCCCGGTTCCGCCGTGATCTCCACGACGGGACGATCCAGTCGATCTACGCGGCGGCGCTGCGGCTCGAGGCGATTGCCCTGCGCGCCGAGGAAGGCCCTGCCCGCAACGAACTTCGCGGGGTGGTCGCCGATCTCAACACCGTGACCGACGACATCCGCTCGTACATCACCGACCTCTCCCAGACCCCGGACACACCGGCGGGGATCGCCGCGCGGCTGCGCGAGATCGCCGGCGAGTTCGACGCAGAGAGCGACATCGACGTTCACCTCCAGGTGCGCGGCCTGTCATTCTCGGGTCCGGTCCCACAGGGGGCGGCCAAACATCTCGAGCAGATTCTGCGCGAGGCGCTGGCCAATGTCGCACGGCACGCCGGGGCGTGTGATGCCGATGTCCGGCTCGTGTTCGCCCAAGATGAGCTTGAATTGATGATCAGCGACAACGGCTGCGGAATCGCCGCCGCTGCAGACGGCCACTCCGGTTTCGGATTGCGCAACATGCAAGAGCGTGCCCGTCGACTCGGCGGGCGATTGAGCGTCGATCACATGGCGCCCGGCACACGGATCGTGGTCTCGATCCCGCTCGATGTCGACATTCCCGATCCCGTCCCGTATCCGCAACCGTACCCAGCCGAGGTGATGCCCTAGTGGCAACCAGCCAGACCGACGTCATTCGCATCCTCATCGTCGACGACCACGCCGTCGTCCGGATCGGCCTCAAGACGGTGCTCGCCAACGCGACCGGGTTCCGCGTGGTCGGGGAGGCGGGAACCGTGGCCGAATCGATCACCCTCGCGGTCCAGGCGCGTCCGGACGTGGTCCTGATGGACGTCCGACTTCCGGACGGATCGGGCGTGGAGGCGTGCCGGCGCATCAAGGCCGACAACCCCGACATGCGGGTGGTCATGCTGACCTCCTACCAAGACGAGGAGGCGATCGTCGGATCGGTGATGGCGGGCGCCAGCGGGTACCTGCTCAAGCAGGCCGACGCCGAGCGCCTGATCCAGGCCATTCGCGACGCCGCCGCCGGCGAGTCCTCGCTCGACCCGCGCGCCGCGGGCACCCTGCTGACCCAGTTCCGCGAGCTCTCGGCCAAGCAGGCCGAGGCCGAACTCGCCGGCCTGACCGACCGCGAACGCCGCATGCTGGCGCTCATCGCCGAGGGCTACACCAACCGCGCCATCGGCGAGGTCCTGCACCTGTCCGAGAAGACCGTCCGGAATCACGTCAGCCAGCTGCTGCGCAAGCTCGGCTTCCAACGCCGCTCGCAGGCCGCCGCCTGGGCCGGACAACGGCGACTGGAACTGCCGCCCGCCTAACCCCGCACACGCCCCACGACACGCTCCCGGAACCGGACGCCTCGCGTTCCGGCCGGGAGGACTCCTAAAGTCAGAGTCGAACACCTGGCACCAGGATCCTGCCATCCGGCCGAGGCACAATCGATGTCACGTACCGCTCGCGTACTGGCGCTCGCCAACCAGAAGGGTGGCGTCGCCAAGACCACCACGACCATCAACCTGGGCGTCGCCCTGAAGGACCAGGGATACCGCGTACTCGCGGTCGACCTGGATCCCCAGAGCAATCTGTCGATGAGCCAGGGGATCGACGTCGAGGATCTCGCACTGACGATGTATGACGTCCTCGTGCGCGAGATCCCGATGGCCAACCTGATCCAGACCCGCGAGATCGATATCGCGCCGGCGGGAATCGAACTGGCCGGCGCCGAGCTGGCCCTGACCGCGACCATCGGCCGCGAGCGCGCTCTGCAGCGCTCCCTGCGCCCGCTGATGGAGAAGTACGACGTGATCCTGATCGACACGCCGCCGTCGCTCGGCCTGCTGACCATCAACGCCATGGTCGCCTCGCACGGGGTGATCGTGCCGGTCCAGTGCGAGTACCTGTCGCTGCGCGGGCTCGCGCAGCTCCAGGCCACCCTCGAACAGGTCCGTGAGCATCTGAACCCTGAGATCGCGATCGTCGGGATACTCCCGACGATGTACGACGGGCGCACGCTGCACAGCCGGGAGGCCATCGACGTGCTGACCCAGAGTTTCGGGGACATCGTCTACCCGATCCGCATCGGCAAGACGATCCGCTTCGCCGAGGCCCCCGTGAGCGGCCACAGCGTCATGACCTACGATCCGAATGGCCAGGCCGCGCGCTGGTATCGCCAGCTCGGGAATCTGGTCATCGAGCGTGAGCTGAGTCCCGTTGCCGAGGAGGTAGGTGCATGACCCCGCGTTCCGGTCGCGCCAGCATGCGCGAGGGTCCGCTCTCCAATCTGTTCAAGAGCACCGAGACGTCGCGCGCCGCCGCCGGTACCGAGCAGCTGTTTGCTCCCACCGACGACATGCCGGCCGCGAACCTCAACAGCTACGTTGCGGTCATTCGCGTCGTCGGTGTCGGTGGAGCGGGCTGTAACGCGGTGAACCGGATGGTCGAGGCCGGGATCCGCGGCGTCGAGTTCATCGCCGTCAACACGGACCGCCAGGCCCTCGACGCCTGCGACGCCGACGTCCGCATCCCCGTCGGGCTCGAGCTGACCCACGGACGTGGAACCGGCGGCAATCCCGAGATCGGCGAGCAGTCCGTACGCGAGTCGGAGGAAGCGCTGCGCCGCGCGCTGCGGGGCAGCGACCTCGTGTTCATCGCCGCCGGCGAGGGTGGCGGCATGGGCAGCGGCGGGGCCCCGATGATCGCCCGCATCGCCCGCGAGCTCGGTGCGCTGACGGTCGCGGTCGTGACCAAGCCGTTCGCCTTCGAGGGCAAGCGGCGGTCGGAGGTCGCCGCCGAGGGCATCGCCTACCTGCACGAGACCGCCGACACGGTCATCGTGATCCCGAACGACCGCCTGATGAGCGTGCTCGAGCGGGGCACGAGCATGGTCGACGCCTTCCAGGTCACCGACGACCTGCTGCGCCAGGGCGTTCAGGGGATCTGCGACATGATCACCCTTCCCGGGCTGATCAATCTGGACTTCGCCGACGTCCGCACCGTCATCCGCGACGCCGGTGAGGCGCTGCTCGGGATCGGATACGCCGGCGGCGGCAACCGTGCCGCCGAGGCGGCCCAGGCGGCGATCTCGTCCGCACTCCTCGAGACGCCGATCGACGGAGCCCAGGGCGTGCTGCTGGGGATTACCGGGGGGCCGGACCTGTCGCTGATGGAGATCTCCGAGGCCGCAGAGATCGTCGCCGCCGCGGCCGACCCGGAGGCCAACATCATCTTCGGCGCCGCCATCGACCCGGAGCTGACGGGCCAGGTGTGGGTCACGGTCGTCGCCGCGAACTTCAGCGGCGTGCGGGCGGCACCGCCCGCGAACCCGGAGGCCGAGGCGCTGGCGGCGCAGTCGGTCCCGCGGGCCATCGGCCGCTCGGTCGCATCGGTCAGCCTCGCGGCGCCGGATCCCGACGTCGCCCGTCCGGATCGCGGTACCGCATCGGGTGCGGGTGACGCCGGCTCCTGAGGCCGGCGCGACGCGCGGGGTAGTCGCGGCAGGGCATTGGGCGTCGGCGCAAGCCGGCGCCCGAATTCTGGCCGAGGGCGGCAACGCCGTCGACGCCGCGATCGCCGCGTCGTTTGCGGCCGCCGTCTGCGAGGGCCCCCTGACCGGACCCGGCGCGGGCGGGTTCCTGATGGTGGCCGGGCCACGGACGGCACCGACGTTTCTGGATTTCTTCGTGTCGGTGCCCGGTCTCGGCCCCGACGGCGCGCGGCTGGACCCGTCGGACCTCAGTGCGTTTACCGTCCCGTTCGGCGACGCGAATCAGGTCTTCCACATCGGGGCGGCATCCGTGGCGGTGCCCGGAATGCTGCAGGGGCTCTTTGCGGCATGGGAGCGCTTTGCCCGCCTGCCGCTGGTCGAGCTGGTGGCGCCCGCCATCGAGCTGGCCCGCGCGGGGATCGCGGTCGGCCCAGAGGCCGCCTATCTGTGGCGGATCCTGGGCGAGATGCTGATCTTCACGCCCGAATCTGCGGCCATCTACGCGCCGGGTGGAGCGCTGCTGGGCGAGGGCGATGTCTTCCGGAACCCGGCACTGGCCGAGACGTTCGAGGAGCTGGCGCGCACCGGGCCGCAGTCGATCGGGCCCGGAGGATGGCTGTCGGAGCGCATCGTCGAGGGGCTGGCGGCCACGGGCGGGCTGGTCACGGCCGCCGACATGGCCGACTATCGCGTCCTCGAACGACCCCCGTTGGCGGTGGCCTTCCGCGGGCGCACGATCGTGACGAACCCGCCGCCGTCGTCCGGGGGCGTGCTGATCGCCGCCGCGCTGTCGTACCTCGCCGACCGTCCGGTGGCGACGGGGGAGGTGCGCCGCTACCGCGATCTGGTCGATGCCGGTGAGTTTGCGAACGCCTTGCGGACGGCCGCCTTCGCGCTTCGGCTGCACGAGCTCGACGGGGCCGATGTCACCGACTGGACGGAGGTCGCCACCGGCGAGCCCGCACCCGCCGTGACGCGGGGGCCGAACGGCACCACCCACGTCAGCGTGATCGACCGCGACGGCATGATCGCGTCGCTGTCGAGCAGCAACGGCACCGCATCGGGGGTGATGGTTCCCGGCACCGGCTTCCTGCTCAACAACATGATGGGTGAAGCGGACCTGAATCCGGCCGGATTTGGCACCATGGATCCCGGAATGCGGATGACCTCGATGATGGCGCCGACGATCGTGATGGACGGGTCCGTGCCGCGCCTGGGCCTCGGGTCGGCCGGGTCGAACCGGCTGCGATCGGCGATCCTGCAGACGCTGGTTGACATCCTTGATGACGGCTTGCCGGTTGCCGAGGCCGTATCCCGTGCGCGCGTCCATCCCGAGGCGGGTGGCATCGACGTCGAGGGCGGCGTTCCCGACGTGGTCGCCGACGCCCTGGAGGCGGTGGGCCGACCCGTGCGTCGGTGGGGCGACCGGAACCTGTTCTTCGGCGGGGTCAGCGCCGTCGGGAGGGTGGGTGATCGCCTTGATGGTGCCGGCGACCCCCGCCGCGGGGGTGCCGCGTTCGGCGTAACCGATACGAATGAGGTGATCGAGCTATCGACCCAGTAACCGCAGAACACGACGGGATCACCTACCGGTTGGTCGCCGACGGGGTCCGGTCCTCGCTCTCGGACGGGCCACCGATGCTGTGGGGCTTCGAAGTGCGCGTGATCGACGGGGATCGGATCGTCGGCGTCAAGACCTGCTTTGTCAGTCGCGTCAGCGTCCAGGCGCGCAACCCGGACGCGCTCGACGCGCCGGGCGAGATCCTCTACCCGGTGCTGCACGAACTCGCCTACGAAAAGGTGGCGGCCGCCGTCCGTGAGGGCGATCTCGGGGACGAACTGGTCTTCGCCTGAGGACGTCGGCTAACGGCCGACGTCGCCCAGCGGTCCGGCGCCCGGGCGGTCCGACGGACCGACCTCGTCGATGATGACGTGCCCGCCGTCGTGCGGCAGATGGATGACCAGGCGCCCGTCGACGCTCCGGCGGCGGAACGTAAAGTTCCATTCCTCGTCGGTCCAGTTCGCCCACGTGACCGCCAGTTCGCCGTCGTCGGGGTAGGCCTCGGCGATGATGTCGACGGCGGATGCCAGGGCGGCCGCGCCGGCCGGGCCGAGCATGTCGCGCAGGCGGCGGGGGTTCATGAGAGCGGTAGGGGGCGGATCGTCGCCGGCACCGATCCCGGCCCGACGGTGACGACCGCCCCATCGGGTGCGTCCCGCCGCAGGATGCCGAGCGCGATGACCCCCAATTCCGGATCCGCGGCAACGGATGTCACCGTCCCGATCACGCGGTCGCCGGCCCGGACCTCGCCCCCGGCCGGGAGCGGGTCGGCCGCGACGAGGCCCCGCAGCAGCTTGTTGACCTGGCCGCGGTGCTGGGCGCGGGCCACGGTCTCCTGACCGAGATAACACCCCTTGGTGAAGTCGACCACCCGATCGGTCAGCAGGGCTTCCTGGACGAGCGTCTTCGGGCCGGTATCGACCCCGATGCGGGGGACCCCCGCCCGGATCCTGAGGCGCTCGGCCTCGTCGGCATCCATGGGCGGGAGCGCGAGATCGGCCGCCGCCGCGGTCGGGTCGTCGACGACGACGGTGACGGTACCCGGCATCCACCCCGGAGCGCGGACGCCGCCGAGACGTGTCGCGTCCGCAGCGCCGGTCGTCACGGTCGCGGCCTGTTCCGGTCCAAGGAGCACGAGATCCTCGGAAAAGTGGAAACGCTCGAGATCGGCAAACAGTCCGTCCGCCGCGTCCGGCTCCGTGATCACGGTAAAGCTGTCGGCGTCCTCACGGACGATCTGCAGCGGCGCGGTGATGTGGCCGCGCGCGTCGAGCAACAGTGCGAGGCGCCCCTCGCCGACCTCGAGGCCGGACACGTCGCAGGTCACGAGCCCGTGGAGAAAACTCGCGGCATCCGGTCCCTCGACCCAGACCAGCCCGCAGCTGCCGATCACGCAGGCTGTCCGCGCGCCGCCGGGGGTCGTGTCGACTGCGTCAGTCAATCGTGCGGCACCTTGCCGTTGGTGGGCGCGCGTTCGGCGGCCATCTGGGCCCGCTCGGCGGCGGCCAGTTCGAGATCGAGCGCCTCGGTCAGCAGCGTCAGGCGGACCAGTTCGTCACGTGCTTCCAACATCGCCTGCTTGATCCGGGGCGCGAGCTCGAGGTGCGCGGCGAGCACGTACGACCACGCGACACCCTCGACGGCGTCCGGGACGGTGGCCTGTCCGGTCGTCAGGTCCGCAAGGGCGCGAAACCGCTCGGTCGCTGCGGCCACACGGATGGCGTCCACGTCACGCGGGTCGTCGGCGAGGGGACGGCATTCGGCACGGGTATACAACCGCCCGTCGGTCTCGCGCACCAGTTCGACGGGGGCGACGCCGGCGACGATCACGCTCAGGCGTCCGTCATCGTGCCGCTCGATCAGTTCGTCAAACCGGGCGGCGCAGCCCACCGGTGCGACGGCGCCTTCGTCGCTGTAGACGACCACGAACAAGCTGTCCTCGAGGACGCAGTCGGCGAACAACTCGCGATAGCGCGGTTCGAAAATGTGCAGGGGAATACGCTCCCCCGGAACCAGGACCAGATTGAGCGCGAACAGCCCGTAGATCGGAGTCTCCGGCATCGGCTGAGCATAGCCCTACGGGTCGCCGCCGCGCCGCTGGTAGCATCGCTCGCCGTGACCGCAGACCCCCGCCTCCCCGATGGCGCCGCGCGCCCCGCGCTCGCGGCCGTGAGCCCGTACGAGCCGGGACGTCCGATCGACGACGTCCGGCGCGAGCTCGGCCTCGAGCGCATCATCAAACTGGCCTCGAACGAGGGACCGTACCCGCCGTTCCCGGCGGCGATCGAGGCCATCATGCGCGCCGCGGGCGAGCAGCGTCTCTATCCGGATCCCGGTGCGTGGGCGCTGCGCGATGCACTGTCGGCGACGCTCGGAGTCGCCGCCGACCGGATCGTCGTCGGCAACGGCGTCGACAGCCTGATCAAGCTGCTGTGCCTGGCGCTGCTGGATCCCGGCGACGAGTTGGCGATGGGGTGGCCGTCGTTCGTGTCATGGCGTCAGGGCGCCGGAATTCAGGGCGCGACGCTGCGCGCGGCGCCGCTTGGCGGCGATGGTGCGTACGACCTCGACGCCCTGCTCGAACAGATCACGCCGCGCACCAAGATCGTCGTGGTGGTCAGTCCGAACAACCCGACCGGCGGTGCGGTCGGGACCGCGGCCCTCGAACGGTTCGTGGAGCAGGTCCCCGCCCACGTCGTCCCCGTCCTCGACGAGGCGTATTTCGAGTACCTGCCGTCCGGCCGTCACGACGGGGTCGCGCTCATCCGGGCAGGCGCGCGGATTGTCGTGACGCGGACCTTCTCCAAGGCCTACGCGTTGGCGGGCCTGCGCGTCGGCTACCTGGTCGGTCCACCGGACCTGGCAACGCTGCTCGGGCGCGTCCGCAATGCGTTCGACGTGAACGCCGTCGCCCAGGCCGCCGCGGCCGCCAGTCTCGCCGACGCGCCCGCGCACTTGGGCCGACGCGTCAACGAGGTGACCGCCGAGCGCGGGATGGTCGACGCCGGCTTGCGCGCGCTCGGATTCGACCCGTTGCCGTCATACGGCAACTTTCTGTTGATCGACACCGGGTCGCCGGAGCGGGCGGCCCGTCTCAACACCGCCCTGACCGCGAGGGGGATCATCGTGCGCCCGGCCGGCGCCTTCGGAGCACCGGCCGCGCTGCGGATCACGATCGGGCGCCCCGACGAGAACGCCGAGTTCCTGATGGCGATGGCGGCCGCGATGCGGGACACCGCGGCGGGCTGACGGGTCCCCGCATGCGCCGCCCGGCGCATGCGGGGCGCTGCAGGTCAGCGGCTGCGGGTCTCGCCGAGCCCGTCGGCGATCGCCAACATCAGGCCGACACCGAATCCGGTCCCGGCCCCGCCGACCATGCCGGTGCCGGCGATGTCGACGTGGCACCAGGGCAGACCTTCGGTGAACTCCCGCAGGAACTGCGCGGCGTAGACGGCCCCGGCCTGCCGCTTGGCGGCGGCGTTCGACAGGTCGGCGACCTTGCTGGCGATCAGCGGCGCGTACCCGGGGTGCAGCGGCATCGGCCAGCAGAGATCGCCCGACGTCTCCCCGGCGCGGCGGACGGTGTCAGTCCAGCCGTCGTCACTGCCGAACAGTCCGGCGTACACCTCGCCGAGCGCGACGACGATTGCGCCGGTGAGGGTTGCGAAGTCGATCAGGCGGGTGGCGCCCGCGATCGTTGCGGCGTAGGTCAGGGCGTCGGCCAGGATCAGGCGGCCTTCGGCGTCGGTGTTGATGACCTCGATCGTCTTACCGTTCATCGCACGCACGATGTCGCCCGGACGGGTGGCGGTGCCGCTCGGCATGTTCTCCGTCGCCGGCACGACGGCAACGACCTCGATCGGCAGTGTCAGCTGCGCGATGAGCCCGATCGCCTCGACGACGGCCGCGCCTCCGGCCATGTCGAGCTTCATCTCCTCCATGCCGGAGGACGGCTTGATCGAGATGCCGCCCGTGTCGAAGGTGACGGCCTTGCCCACCAGCCCGAGCACCTCCCCGGCGACGCGGCTGCGCTTGGGCGTATAGCGCAGCACGATCATCTTGGGCGGCTCGGCCGATCCCTGGGCGACCGACAGGATGGCGCCTGCCTTGAGCTTCTGCAGGTCCTTGCGCTCGAGTACCTCGCACTCGAGGCCCGGCGTGCGGTCGGCGAGCGCCGTCGCGTGGGCGGCAAGCAGCGTCGGTGTGAGGTCGTTCGCCGGGGTGTTGCCGAGATCGCGCGCCGCCGCGACGGCCTCGGCCACGCGGCCCGGCGCGTCGCACGTGGGTCGGCGTGGCCTCCAGGGAGTAGACCCGCAGCTCGTCGACCGTCGTCCCGGGTGCGGACTTGTAGCGGTCGAAGCGGTACGCGCCGTAGCCGAAGCCCTCGATCAACGCGCCGACGTGCGCCGCGGCCACGTCGCCGGGGGCGGCAGCCACCTCGCGGGCCTTGATCGCGGTCGACTTGGCGCCGGCCGCGCGGCCGGCCGTGCGCCACTCCTCGACGGTGCCCGCACCGGTCCCGACGACGATCAGCCGGGATGCGCCGATCAGGCCGCCGGTGTGGATGACCGCCACGCTCCCGGCCTCCCCGGTGACTTCGCCGTCGGCGATGCACGCGCCCAGGAGCCCGTCGAGCGCAGCGTCGGCGACCACGGCCGGGCCGACGAGGACCGCGGGTTGGGGCACGAAGACGACGATTGCGTCGGCCGCGACCGACATCGGATCGGTGGACTTCTTGAGGGTCGTCTGCATGGGGCTCCAATCGCGCACGGGCGGGCTGTCGAGGAAGGGGGTGGGGGTATACTGCCCGCTCCCCCCGGTGTGTGCGGGGGATCCAGACAGGACCGCTCGGGTCTGCCCGTGGTCCGACCGGGTCCGGGTGCCGCGCCGGCGTCCCGCCCCGGCCGCGGGCGAGGCCGATGCGGGATCGAATCGCGGCATCAGGAGGCCAACTTGCCGGTCGACTTCTCCCGTGAGGGCCCCGTCGGGCTCGTGACGCTCAACCGACCCGATGCCCTCAATGCGTTGTCGCGCGAGATGCTCGAAGGCATCCACGACGCGCTGGACACGGTCGAGTCCGACCCCGAGGTCCGGGCGGTGATCATCACGGGCGCCGGCGACAAGGCGTTCTCGGCCGGAGCCGACATCTCGGCGATGCGCGAGGCGTCGATTCCCGAGGCCAGGGACTTCGCGTCGCTCGGGCACGCGGTTGCCGCGCGCATCGAATCGTTTCCGCGACCGGTGATCGCGGCGGTCAACGGTTATGCCCTCGGCGGCGGCTGCGAGCTGGCACTGGCGTGCGATATCCGGCTCGCCAGCGAGCGGGCGCGTTTCGGGCAGCCGGAAGTGAACATCGGCGTGCTGCCGGGGTGGGGTGGCACCCAGCGCCTGGTGCGCGTCGCCGGGCTCGCGTTCGCCAAGGAGATGATCTTCACGGGCCGCATGTGCAACGCCGAGGAGGCTGCGGCGCATGGCCTTGCGAACCGGGTGGTCCCGCACGAGGCGTTGCTGGCCGAGGCGACGGCGCTCGCAGAACTGATTGCCGCCAAGGCGCCCTGGGCGGTCACGCAGGCCAAACTGATGACCAACCTCGCCTTCGACGGCGGCCAGCGGGCCAACCTCGAGCGGGAACGGGATCTGTTCGCCCTGGCCTTCGCGACGGCCGATCAGCGCGAAGGGATGGCCGCGTTCTTTGACAAGCGGCCCCCGGCGTTCGAAGGTCGCTAGCCGGGCGGTATCACTGCACCCGCACGCCGGGCCCGGGCCGCCGGCGGCGGCCCGGGCGGGCGGGCGATCAGCCCTTGCGCTCGGCCACGAGGGCCGTGAGCTTGGGGACGATGTCGTGCAGGTCCCCGACCACGGCGACGTCGCTGAAGTCGAAGATGGCGGCGTTCGCGTCCTTGTTGATCGACACGATCACCTGCGAGCTCTGCATGCCGACCTTGTGCTGAATGGCGCCCGAGATTCCGCAGGCGATGTACAGCTTCGGGGCGACGGTCTTGCCGGTCTGGCCGACCTGGGTCTGGTACGGGTACCAGCCCGAGTCCACGACGGCGCGCGTCGAGGCGACGGCACCACCGAGGGCGCCGGCGAGGTCCTCAAGTTCCTTGAAGGCCTCCGGCGACCCGACGCCGCGGCCACCGGCCACGAGGATGTCGGCCTCTTCGATCGAGGGTCCGGTCTGCTCGGCATGCGCCTGCTCGACCATCTTGGCCTTCGTCGAAAAGTCCTGAAGGGTGACGCCGATGTTCTCGACCGCTCCTGCCGCGGCGTGCTCGGCCGGTTCAAACGAGCCGGCCCGCACGAGTCCGAGACGGGGTTCTGCGGTCCATGCGACGTCGACCAGCACCGTGTCGCCAAGCGCGGAGCGCTTGCCGACGAGGGCGCCGCCGTCGAGGTCAAGGCCGGTGAGGTCCCAGTTGAGGCCCGCGTCGAGGCGGGCCGACAGGGCACCCGCGACGTCGCTGGCCAGCACCGAGGCGCCGAACAGGACGTTGGAGAAGCTGTGGCTGGCGACAAGGTCGGCGATCACATCGACCCGGGCCTGGGGCAGCGGGGCCTCGAGGCTCGGATCGTCGGCAATAAACACACGTGCCGCGCCGTAGCGGGCGGCTTCCGACGCAAGGCCACTGACGCCTGAGCCGATGATGACCGCGGAGGTGTCGGAGTCCAGCGATGCGGCCTTCGAGAGGACGCCGAGCGACGCCTTCTGGATGCCGGCACCGTGGTGCTCGAGGAAGACGAGTGTGCTCACACCAGTTTCCTTTCAATCAGGTACTCCAGGACCTTCTGGGCTGCGGCGCCGTCATCCTCGATCTTGAGGGTGTCGCCACGCGACGGCGGCGGGTTGAGCGCGCTGACCGCGGTCCGGGAACCGGCCTCGCCGGCACGGTCGGCGGCAACGCCGAGGTCGGCCAGGGACACGACGTCCTGCGGCTTCTTCTTGGCGCCCATGATGCCCTTGAGCGACGGATAGCGGGGCTCGTTGAGGGCATCGGACACAGCCAGAACCGCCGGAAGCGGGGCCTGGATCGTGTCGTAGCCGAACTCGGTCTGGCGCTTGGCGGTCGCCGTGCCGCCCTCGACCGTCAGCTCGGAGACCTGTGAGACGACCGGCAGTTGCAGCCGGTCGGCGACGGCGGCCCACAGCACGGCACCGTCGGAGTCGCCGGCCTGCTGGCCGAAGAGCACAAGGTCGGGCGACTCGCGCTTGATCGCCTCGGCCAGCACGTAGCTGGTGGCGACCAGGTCGGATCCGGCGGCACCCTCGTCCGAGATCAGCACCGCGCGGTCCGCGCCCATGGCGAGGCCCTTGCGCAGCGATTCCAGCGCACGCTCCGGCCCGAGCGAGACGAGGACTACTTCCCCGCCGCCACCGGCCTCGTTGAGGCGCAGCGCTTCCTCAATCGCGTTGAGGTCGTAGGTGTTGAGCGACCTATCTCCTGAGCGATCGATCCGCTTGGTAGCGGGGTCGATCCGGCGAAGGGGACCAGAATCCGGTACCTCCTTCACACAGACGGCGATCTTCATCGTCCTCCCATCGCAGGTATTCGACCCGCAATGCTAGAGGACACGTGCCTCGTCGGCGCGGCCGGTCGGTCAGTTTCTGCGTAACCCGGGGCGTGCGTCCCGCCGCCTGCCGCCGCGACACGGCGGGACCCGGTCGTGTACGAACGCGTGGCACCCCGGTCCGGCTGGCATGATGCGGGGTCGCTCGGGCCGGGCATCGGGCCCGCCTGCGCTACACTCTCCGCTTGGCCGACGCACATCCCGTCGGCACGCCGTCCCAGAGAAAGCCGGTTCATGAAGTCCGACATTCATCCCGACTACGTGGTCACTCAGGTTGTCTGCACCTGCGGCAACCACTTCGAGACGCGTTCGACCAAAGAGTCGATCAAGGTCGAGATCTGCAATCAGTGCCACCCGTTCTACACCGGGAAGCAGAAGCTCATCGACAGCGGTGGACGCGTCGAGCGCTTCCAGCGCAAGCTGGCCCGTCGCCAGAGGGCCCGCGACTAGCATCGCCGGCCCGGGACTGGCGTTGTCGCCGCCGGACACGTGGCGGCGGTCAGCGCGGAATCTGGGAATGACGTGAGCACCGGGATCACCGGTCTGGTCGAGCAGATCGAACGGACGCGCGACGAGTTGCAGGCGTCGTTGTCCGACCCTGCCTTGGCGTCCGATCGCGCGCGCTTCACGGAAGTCAACCGCCGCTGGTCGTCGCTGGCGCCCGCGATCATGCTCGTCGAACGGTGGCGGGATGCGTCTGCGCGGGCCGACGAGGCGACCGAACTCCTCGCGCTCGAGGACGACGAGGACGTCCGCACGTTTCAGCGCGAGGCCGAGGAGGAGATGGAGGCGCTCGAGCCCCAGATCCGCGAGGCGATGGTCGAACCCGATCCAAACGACGAGAAGGACGTGATCGTCGAGATCCGGGCGGCGGCCGGTGGCGAGGAGGCCGCGCTGTTCGCGCGTCAGCTGCTGGAGATCTACCTGAAGTACGCCGAACGGCGGGGCTTCAAGACCGAGCAGCTGTCGTTGAGCGCCGCCGATGCCGGCGGGGTCAAGGACGTCACGATCGGCATCAAGGGCACCGGCGCCTACTCGGTCTTCAAGCACGAGGCCGGCGTTCATCGCGTCCAGCGGGTTCCCGAGACCGAGAGCCAGGGGCGGATCCACACCTCGACCGCCACCGTCGCCGTGCTCCCGGAGGCCGAGGACGTCGACGTCCAGATCAATCAGAACGACCTCAAGATCGACGTCTACCGCTCCAGCGGCCCCGGCGGCCAGAGCGTCAACACGACCGACTCCGCCGTGCGCATCACTCATCTGCCCACCGGGATCGTCGTGTCGATGCAGGACGAAAAAAGCCAGCTCCAGAATCGCGAACGTGGGATGCGCGTGCTGCGTGCGCGGCTGTTCGAGCGGGCCATGGCCGAGCAGGCCGCCCAGATCAGCTCGGCCCGTCGCGAGCAGCTCGGCAGCGGCGATCGCGCCGAAAAGGTGCGTACCTACAACTACCCCCAGAACCGCGTGACCGACCATCGCGTGGGCCTGACCGTGCAGCTGCGCGAGGCCGTGCTGCAGGGGGACCTGTCGGACGTGACCGCCGCGCTCGCGGCCGAGGAGCGGCGCCAGCTGCTGGAGGCGCACGCCACCGGGGCGCAGTGACGAGGCGCCGGTGAGCGCTGACCCGTTGACCCTCGGCGAGGTCGTCGGCCGCACCGCGGCATATTTCGCGACGGCCGGCTCGGCGAGCCCGCGCCTGGACGCCGATCTGGTGGTCGCCCACGCGCTGGGCCTCGAGCGGCTCGAGGTCTACACGCACTTCGACCGGCCCTTGCGCGCAGAAGAGCTCGCGGCCGCGCGCGAGCTCGTGGCACGTCGCGGGAGACGCGAGCCGATCGCCTACATCCTCGGGCGTCGCGGGTTCCGGCGCATCGAGCTCGAGGTCGGACCGGCGGTCCTCGTCCCGCGTCCGGAGACCGAAGTGCTCGTCGAATGGGTGATCGAGACGGCGCCCGAGGGTGCGGCCGTACTCGACTGGGGGACCGGCAGCGGTGCGATCGCCCTCGCGCTCGCCGACGAGCGCCCGGACCTTGGGATCACCGGCATCGATCTGTCTGCGGACGCGCTCGCCGTGGCGGCCGCCAACGGGACCCGACTCGGGCTCGAGGTCGAATGGCTTGCATCCGACGGCTTCGCCGCGCTGGACGGGCGGAGATTCGGGGTCATCGTCGCAAACCCCCCGTATCTGTCCGAGGCCGAGTTCGCCGATGCACCGCCCGAGCTCGGCTTCGAGCCGCGAGCGGCACTCGTCGGCGGCCCGCGCGGCGACGAGGCGATCGCCGCCATCGCCGCCGCCGCACCGGCACATCTCGTCCCGGACGGGGTGCTGATCATGGAGATCGGCGGCGGCCAGGCCGCCGCGACGGTTGCCCTGCTGGAGGCGCACGGGTTCGTCGACCTCGCGGTCCGACGCGATCTGGCGGGGATCGATCGGGCGGTGTTTGCGCGCCGCGGCTGAGCGGCGGCGCGGCGGCCTCCGGCGAATGCGGCGTGTACCCTCGTAGAGGTATCCGCCACGACGGAATGAGGGGCAGCCAGTGAGCTTCGCTGACCAGACCAGCTATCTGTCTCAGGACATCAGCGAGGTCGATCCCGAGATCGCCCGCCTCCTGAACGCAGAACTCGAGCGCCAGTCCGACACGCTCGAGATGATCGCCAGCGAGAACTTCACGAGCCTCGCCGTGCTGCAGGCGGTGGGGTCTGTGCTCACCAACAAATACGCCGAAGGGTTGCCGCACCGGCGGTACTACGGTGGCTGCGAGGTGGTCGACGAGGTCGAGGAACTGGCCATCGCGCGCGCCAAGGCCGTCTTCGGCTGCGAGCACGTCAACGTGCAACCGCACTCCGGGGCGACGGCCAACGAAGCGGCGTATCAGGCCGTCCTGGCGCCCGGCGACCGCGTGCTGGCGATGGCCCTGGCCCACGGCGGACACCTCTCGCACGGGCTGAAGGTCAATTTCTCCGGTCGGCTCTACGAATTCGAGCACTACGGCGTGCGGCGCGAGGACTGCCGGATCGACATCGACCAGGTCGCGCGAGATGGCCCGCGCACTGCGCCCGAAGCTGATCGTCGCGGGCGCCTCGGCCTATCCGCGCATCATCGACTTTGCCGCGTTCCGGGCGATCGCCGACGAGGTCGGGGCACTGTTCATGGTCGATATGGCCCACATCTCGGGCCTGGTGGCCGGCGGTGTGCACCCGACGCCGGTCGGGATCGCCGACATCGTGACCACCACGTTGCACAAGAGCCTCGGCGGCCCGCGCTCGGGGATGATTATGTGCAATGCCGATCTTGCCAGCGCCATCGACCGTGCCGTGTTCCCGGGCCTTCAGGGCGGACCATTGATGCACGTGATCGCGGGCAAGGCCGTCTCACTCGGTCACGCCCAGACCGAGGAGTTCCGTGAGCGCCAGCGCCAGGTGGTGGCCAACACCGCCGCGCTTGCCGACGGGCTGATCGGCGGCGGGGTGTCGCTGGTGACCGGCGGCACGGACAATCATCTCGTGCTCGTCGACCTGTCGCAGACCGAGCTGACCGGCGCCGACGCCGAGGTCCGGCTCGACCGCGCCGGGATCACCGTCAACAAGAACGGGATCCCCTTCGACGAGCGGCCGCCCACGGTCACGTCGGGCCTACGGATCGGGACGCCGGCGCTGACCACGCGCGGTCTCAAGGAGGCCGAGATGCGCGAGATCGCCAGCGTCATCAGCGCGGCCCTCGAGCCTGCGGTCACGGACGGCGAGTTGGCGGTCCTGCGCGAGCGCTCCCAGGCGATTTCGGAGCGGTTCCCGCTGTACCCGCAGCTGGTGTCGGGGTCGGCCATCGCATGACCGCGGGGACCCCCGTCTGATGGGGGAACCCCTGGGCACGCGGCGGGGCCCGGCGCTGGTGACCGGCGCGTCGTCGGGTCTGGGCCGGGACTTCGCCGTCGCCCTTGCGGCCCGCGGGCACGACCTCCTGCTGGTGGCCCGGCGCGCCGGGCGCCTCGAGGATCTGGCCGTCCGGCTCCGCAGCGATCACGGTGTCCGCGTCGCGGTGCTCGCATGCGATCTGGCCACCGACGACGGGCTGGCTGCGGTGCACGCCGCGCTCGAGACCGCGCCGCTCGAGGTCGCCGTGCTGAACGCCGGCTTCGGGTCGCTCGGCCCGTTCGCCGACGCCGACCGCCTGCGCGAAGACCGGATGGTGCGGCTCAACTGCGAGGCGGTCGTCGACCTGGCCCGCTGGGTGATCCCGGGGATGTGCCGGCGTCGCGGCGGGAGCGTGATCATCACCAGTTCCGCAGCCGCGTTCCACCCGGTGCCGTACATGGCGACGTACGGCGCGACCAAGGCGTTTACGCTCCACTTCGCCAGAGCCCTCCACGAGGAACTGCGGGGCACCGGCGTCGGGGTCCTGGCCGTGTGCCCGGGGCCGACGGCCACCGAGTTCTCCGAGGTCCTGAGCGCCGCCGGCCGCGGCGCCTCGGGATGGCCATCGGCGATGCCCATCGACACTCCGGCGACGGTCGTGGCCGCGGCCCTCGCTGCCGCGGATCGGCACCGGGCCGTTGTGGCGACCGGACGCGTGTCACGGCTCACCCGGATCGGGACCGCGCTGATTCCCACCGCATGGACCTTGCGGGCGGTCGGAATGGTGCACCGGCACCGGGCCCGGACGGTGAAATCGGCAGGGAAGCCCGATCGAATCTAGAATCGGTACGCGCGGGAGCCCGGTACGCTGTGCCGGGCGACGGATCGCCGTCTCGCGCGATCGGGGGCAGGACTCGTGACCACAACACTGATCCCAGTGCTCTGTGCGATCGTCGCCGCAGGGGTGGCGATCGGGCTCACGCCGCTTGCCTCGATGTTCGCGCGCAGGGTCGGGGCGGTCGACCTTCCCTCCGGCCGCCGCATCCACACCCGCCCGACCCCGCGCCTCGGCGGCCTGGCGATCATGGGCGCGGTGCTGGTCCCGACGCTGTACTACCTTCCGGCCACCCCGCAGGCGCGGGCGCTCCTGGTCGGTGCGGTTCTGGTCGGGGCGCTGGGCGCCGTCGACGACATCTTCGGCCTGGACCCGATCGTCAAACTCGTCGGTCAGGTCGCGTGCGCCGCGGTACCGGTCGCCGCCGGGCTGACGATCGACCACATCACGTTGCCGGTGCTCGGAGTCCACAACCTCGGGGCGATGCAGTACCCGGTGACGATCCTGTGGTTCGTCGCCATCGTCAACATGATCAACTTCATCGACGGCATGGACGGTCTGGCGGCCGGTGTCGCGGGCCTCTCGGCGATCATGTTCGCCATCCTGGCCGCGTCGCTCGATCGCGCCGACCCGGCGATCCTGGCCGCCGCGATCGCCGGCGCTTGCGCCGGGTTCCTGGTGTTCAACTTCCACCCGGCCAAGGTCTTCATGGGGGACTCGGGTTCGATGTTCCTCGGGTTCGTGCTGGCCGGGGTGGCGGTCAACGGGGTGGTCAAGAGCGCTGCGACGGTCGCCCTGCTCGGGCCGCTGTTGGTCCTGTCGATCCCGATCCTCGATACGTCGTTCGTGATCATGCGCCGGATCAAGAACCGCCAGCCGGTCTACATGGCCGACCGCAGCCACTTCCACCACCGCTTCTTTACGATCGGGTGGGGCCAGCGCAAGACGGTGCTGGCGATGTATGCGTGGTGCGTGCTGCTCGGTGCGTTCGCGCTCGCGATCCGTTTTGTGCCGATCCGGACCCGGTCAGGCGAGTGGTCGGCGGCGGGGACCCTGACGCTGGCGATCTTCGGTCTGATCTCGCTCGCGGCCGGGATCTATCTGGTGTACGTGCTCGAGATCCTCAAGTGGCGGAGCACGCCCGTGGTCAAGATCGTGCGCGATCGCGCCGAGAATCGCGCCCGCGAGAACACGACGGCCTAGGGTCCCGGTCGTCGCTGGGTCGCCCGGGCACTGACGGTCGGCCCGGATCCGCACGCATTGACGGACAATTTGGGCCTTCGGGCCGTTGCCGTTGGCCGAAATCCCTGGCATACTCGGCGCCGCCCGCAGCCGGGGTCTCCCCTTGAGCGCGGGCGTCACTGTGCCTGAAGGAGTTCTGACTCGCTCCGTCCCACCTTCTCGTCCGCTGGACACGCATGAGCGTGGCTCTCTACCCGCGACCCCGGGAAGGGGCGCTGCCGTTCGCCGCCGCCACGCTGGGGTTCATCGTGTGCGTCCTGGCGGCGCCGGTGGTCTGGGCGGTGTACGGGCCGATGGCCGGTTGGGCGCTGGGCGTCGCGCTCTGGACGATCAACTGGATCCTGTCGCAGATGGCGACCAAGTACGCCCTCGCCTCCAGCCCGACGACCGCGGTGGGCGTCTCCGGCGTCTCGATGATGTTCCGGGCGTTCTTCGTGGCGATCGTGGTCTTCGTCGTGGCCGTACGGGTCTCGCACGCGATCGCCGTGACTGCCGCCCTGGTCTTCTTGGCCGCCTTCACCTTCGATCTCATGGGCCGCGTGTTCCTGTTCCACATGCATGAGCGCGCGCGTCAGACCGCAAACCAAAAGGGCCCTGCCGACTCATGACCCTGGCGCGTTTCCGTGCGGCAATCTTCGCCGCATCCGCAGTTCTGCTGGCGATTCCCGCGATCGGGTCCGCGAAGCCCGCGTTCGATCCGTCACAGGAATTCGGACAGGACCGGTACATCGACCTGAACTTCGGGTCGATCGACCTGTCGATCAACAAGGCCGTCATCTACCTGCTGCTGAGCACGGGCATCATCTGCATCGGCAGCCTTGTGGTCGTCCGCCGCGGCCTGCGCCCGCGTCCGGGCAAGGGCCAGAACATCGTCGAGCTCGCCTACGAGTTCGCCGAGGGCCAGATCGGCCGCGCCACGCTGCCGGCCAAGGCCTTCCCGACATGGTTTCCGTATCTGGCCACGCTGTTCCTGTTCATCGCGGTGAACAACCTGATCAGCTTCATCCCGCTCCCGATCTCCAGCGAGAAGGGCGGCCTGTCCGTGTCGTCGCTGCCCGACTTCGGGCTCTACGCGGCGACCGCCAACATCAACGTCACGCTGACGCTGGCCGCCATCACCTTCCTGGCGACCCACATCGTGGGCGTACGCGCCCACGGGGTCCCGGGTACCTCAAGACGCTCGTCCCGGACGCTCCGCGAGCCGTCAAACCCTTCATCTTCGTCATCGAGATCCTGTCGCAACTGCTGCGGCTGGTGAGCCTCTCGGTACGTCTGTTCGCCAACCTGTTGGCGGGCCACCTGCTGATCATCATGGCCGCGGGCTTCGTGGTTCTGGTGGGCAGCTACATCGGGGTCGTCGCGATTCCCTTCGCCCTCTTCTTTTACGTGTTCGAGTGGGTGCTGGTCGCCGGCCTGCAGGCTTTCATCTTTGCGCTGCTGAGCGGGATCTACATCGGCTACGCAATCGAAGCACCGCACTGATATTCAGGAATAAGGAGAGTCATGGCAGTCGTTCAAGTAGGACTTACCGGCAACATCGTCGATGCGGCGAAGGCCCTCACGCTGGGTCTCTCGACCGGTCTCGGCGCCATCGGCCCGGGTATTGGCGTGGGTTACCTGATGGGTAAGACGGTCGAGTCGGTCGCCCGCCAGCCGGAGCTGCGCGGTGAACTGCTCTCGATCACGTTCTTGGGTCTGGCCCTTACCGAGGCCATCACCTTTTACGCCCTGCTCATGGGCTTCGTCGCCTTCTTCCTGGTCTAGCCCATGCCGGTGCATCTCGCACACATCGACGTAGTCCAGTCGGGGAATCCCCTGCTCCAGCCGAGCCCGGGTCTGATGGTGTGGACCCTGGTGACGTTCGGGCTGACCCTGTTCATCCTGAGCAAATGGGTGTTCCCGCCGGTGGCCAAGGCGATCGAGAACCGCCGCCAGGAGATCGCGCAGAGCATCGACGAGGCGGAACGCAGCCGCGACGAGGCCTTGCAGCTTCTGGACGAGTACAAGATCCGTCTGTCCGAGGCCCAGAAGGAAGCCGATGCGCTCCGTGAACGCGGACGCAAGGACGGCGAGCGCAGGGGTGCGGAGCTGGTGTCCGCAGCGCAGGAGCAGAGTCAACGGGTCCTGGCCGACCAGGGTGCGCAACTGGACGCCCAGGCACGTCAGGCGGCGTCGGGCCTCCGGGACGGCGTGGTCGATCTGGCGATCGCCGCGGCCGAGAAGGCCACGCGCGGTGCGCTGTCCGACGCGGACCATCGCCGTCTGATCGAAGAGGCGTTGACCGAAGCCGACCTCTCGAAGCTGACGCGGGCATAGGGGCACGAACGAGTGAGCGTTGCCGCCACATACGCCGAGGCCCTCTACGAAGCCGCCGTCGACAAGGGGGTTGTCCCCGAGATCGCCGCGCAGCTGTCCGAATTCCGTGGAGCCGTCGACGAGAGCCCCGAGCTTCGCGACGTGCTCGAGAACCCGGAGTTCGACACCCGTGTCAAGAAGGGTGTGCTGGGAAAGGTCCTCGAGGGCGCGAACGAGCTGCTCGCGAACTTCGTGCAGGTGCTGCTCGACCGCGGCCGCCAGGACGAACTCCCGGCGATTGCCGCCGAGTTCGCCGCTCGTGTCGCCGCCGCCGAGGGTCGCCTGCGCGTGACCGTGCGCACGGCGATTTCGTTGCCCGACGATCTTCGTGACCGCCTGGTTGCCCAGATCTCAGAACGTACCGGCCGCTCCGTGGACATCGACACGATCGTCGATCCCGAGATTGTGGGTGGCCTTGTGATTGAAAGCGACGGTTCCGTGGTGGATGCGTCCGTGCGTCAGCGTCTGGCCGATTTGCGCCAGGGCATGCTGCACGCTTCGGTACGCGACGCGGTCGCCGCCGAGAGCGCCTGAACTGACCGACGAGAAAGGGACGACTAGACCGATGAAGCTGCGACCCGACGAGATCACCAAGGTCCTGCGCGAGCAGATCGAGCAGTACGAGGGCCAGGTGGATGTCGAGGAGGTCGGTACGGTCCTCCAGGTCGGCGACGGCATCGCCCGCGTCCACGGCCTGCAGTCGTGCGTGGCCTTGGAGATGCTGGAGCTGCCGCACGGAGTGACCGGACTGGCGCTGAACCTCGAAGAGGACAACGTCGGCGTCGTGCTGCTCGGCGAGGACACCCTCATCAAGGAGGGCGACCCGGTGCGCCGCACCGGCAAGGTCATCCAGGTGCCGGTCGGCCCCGCGCTGCTCGGCCGCGTGGTGGATCCGCTCGGCAACCCGCTCGACGACCTCGGTCCGATCGAGGCCACCGAGTACCGCCCGGTCGAGTTCAAGGCGCCGGGCGTCATTCAGCGCCAGCCGGTGACCGAGTCGCTGTCGACCGGCATCAAGGCCATCGACGCGCTGATCCCGATCGGCCGTGGCCAGCGCGAGCTGATCATCGGCGACCGCCAGACCGGCAAGACCACCATCGCCGTCGACACGATCATCAACCAGCGCGGCCAGGGCGTGCACTGCTTCTACGTCGCGATCGGCCAGAAGGCCTCGACCGTCGCGCAGGTCGTGCAGCGGCTCAAGGCCGCGGGCGCGATGGAGTACACGACGGTCATCGCCGCAACCGCGTCCGCCTCCGCGCCGCTGAAGTACCTGGCCCCGTACTCGGGTTCCGCCATGGCCGAGTACTTCCTGTTCAGCGGCCAGCACGCCCTGTGCATCTACGACGACCTCTCGAAGCAGGCCGACGCCTACCGCCAGATGTCGCTGCTGCTGCGGCGTCCGCCGGGCCGCGAGGCGTTCCCGGGTGACGTGTTCTACCTCCACTCCCGCCTGCTCGAGCGTGCCTGCAAGCTCAGCGACGAGCTCGGCGGGGGATCGCTGACGGCGCTGCCGATCATCGAGACCCAGGCCGGCGACGTGTCGGCGTACATCCCGACCAACGTGATCTCGATCACCGACGGCCAGATCTTCCTGGAGAGCAAGCTCTTCCTGTCGGGTGTCCGTCCGGCCCTGAACGTCGGTATCTCGGTCAGCCGCGTGGGTGGCTCGGCGCAGATCAAGGCCATGCGCAAGGTGGCCGGACGTCTGAAGCTCGAGCTCGCCCAGTACCGCGACCTCGAAGCCTTCTCCCAGTTCGGATCCGAGCTGGACGCCGCGACCCAGCGCACGCTGGCCCGTGGTGCCCGCCTGGTCGCCACCCTCAACCAGCCCGCGTACGCGCCGTGGCCGGTCGAGGAGCAGGTGGCGATCATCTACGCCGCCAACCAGGGCCACCTCGACGGCACGACTCCGGCCGAGGTTCCGAACGTCAACGAGGCGATCCGCTCGGCGCTGCGCGACGAGGGGACGGCGCTGGCCGCCATCCGCGACGAACGCGACCTGTCCGACGCCGACGGCGGCCACGATCGACGAGATCGCGGCCGAGCATCGTGCGCGATCTCACCCCGCGCGACGAGACGCCGGTCACCGAGACGCCCGACCGAGACGCCCGCCCCGGCGGCGGTCTAGTACGCGCTGAATGGCAAGCCAACGCGACATCAAGCGCCGCATCGAGTCGGTGCGCAACACCCGCAAGATCACGCGGGCGATGGAGCTCGTCGCCTCGGCGAAACTCCGCCGTGCCCAGGAGCGGATCGAGGCCCTGCGCCCGTACGCCCAGGGGATGCGCGAGCAGATGGCCCAGGCGGCACGTCAGTCGGAGGGGCTGCGGAACTTCGTGCTCCTCGATGAGCGCACCGAGGTCAACAAAGCGGCCGTGGTGACGATCACCGGCGACCGCGGTCTGGCAGGAGCCTTCAACGTCAACATCCTGCGCGCCGGGTTTGCGGCCGACGCCGACCTGCGCCACGGCGGCGCCGACGAGGTCGTCTACGTCGGGGTCGGCAAGAAGGGCGCCGGTACGCTGCGGTTTCGCGACAAGCCGATCGAGCAGACCTTCGAGGGCTTCTCGGACAATCCGAGTTTCCACGATGCCGAAGCGGTTGCCGACTACCTGGTGGACCTGTTTACGGCGGGCACGGTCGACCGGGTGCTCCTGGTCTACAACGCCTTCCGTTCGGTGATGCAGCAGGAAGTCGTCATCGAGCAGCTCCTGCCGATCGAGCGCCACGTGGTGCTCGGACATGACATCGCCCCGGACCCGAAGGACGTCAAGCCCGCCACGTCGCTGGTGCTGTTCGAGCCCAGTGCCGAGGAGGTGTTGACCCGGCTCCTGCCGACGTACGTCAACGTCACGATCTACCGCGCGCTGCTCGAGAGCGCCGCGGCCGAACATGCCGCCCGCCGCAGCGCCATGCGCAACGCGTCGGACAACGCGGCGAACCTGATTGCCGATTACACCCTGAAGATGAACCGGGCCCGCCAGGCCGCCATTACCCAGGAAATTCTGGAAGTGGTGTCCGGCGCGGATGCCCTCCAGTAGCTGATGACCAGACGAGGAGCGCGACGCACGCATGGCTGACAACGCCAACACCGGAACCGTCATCGAGATCAAGGGTGTCGTCATCGACGTCCGCTTCGAGGACGGGAATCTGCCGGGGATCTACTACGCCCTGGAAATCCCCCGCGAAGACGGGACGACGCTCGTCGCCGAGGTGCAGCAGCACCTGGGTGACGACAAGGTCCGTGCCGTCGCCTTCGACACCACCGACGGCCTGGCCCGTGGCGCAGCGGTGCGCAACATGGGTGTGCCGATCTCGGTGCCGGTCGGCGAGGCCACCCTCGGGCGCATCTTCAACGTGCTCGGCGAGACCATCGACGAGGGTGCCTCGCTCGGCAACGTCGAGCGCTGGCCGATCCACCGCGCGGCGCCGGGCTTCGACCGCCTGAACCCGACCGAAGAGATCTTCGAGACCGGGATCAAGGTCGTCGACCTGCTTGCCCCGTACGTGAAGGGCGGAAAGATCGGCCTGTTCGGCGGTGCCGGCGTCGGCAAGACCGTGCTCATTCAGGAACTGATCCACAACATCGCCCAGGAGCACGGGGGCCTGTCGGTGTTTGCCGGCGTGGGTGAGCGCACCCGTGAGGGCAACGACCTCTGGCTCGAGATGAAGGAATCCGGGGTCATCGACAAGACGGCGCTGGTCTACGGCCAGATGAACGAGCCGCCGGGAGCCCGTCTGCGGGTCGCGCTGGCCGGGCTGACCATGGCCGAGTACTTCCGCGAAGAGAGCGGCCAGGACGTCCTGCTGTTCATCGACAACATCTTCCGGTTCGTCCAGGCCGGTTCCGAAGTGTCGGCCCTGCTCGGACGTATGCCGTCCGCGGTGGGCTACCAGCCGACCCTCCAGACCGAGATGGGTGACCTCCAGGAGCGGATCACCTCGACGAACCGCGGCTCGGTCACGTCGGTGCAGGCCATCTACGTGCCCGCCGACGACCTCACCGACCCCGCGCCGGCCGCCTCGTTCGCCCACCTCGACGCGACGACCGTGCTGTCGCGTGACATCGCCGCCAAGGGCATCTACCCGGCCGTGGATCCGCTCGACTCGACCAGCCGGATCCTGACGCGCGACGTCGTCGGCGACGAGCACTACGACACCGCCCGCCGCGTCCAGGAGATCCTGCAGACCTACAAGGACCTTCAGGACATCATCGCCATCCTCGGTGTCGACGAGCTCACCGACGAGCAGAAGCTCGCCGTCGGACGTGCCCGCCGGATCGAGCGATTCCTGTCGCAGCCGTTCCACGTCGCCGAGGCCTTCACGGGCACCCCCGGCGCCTATGTGCCCCTCTCCGAGACGATCCGCGGCTTCCGCGAGATCGTGGAGGGCCAGCACGACGATCTCCCCGAGCAGGCCTTCTTCCTCGTCGGCTCGATCGACGAAGCGGTCGAGAAGGCCGCCTCGTTGCGGAGCTAGCCGATGGCCTCCGAATCTGGCCCGCTGGACGTGCGTGTGCTCACGCCGGTCGGCGCCGTCTTCGCCGGCGGCGCGACGATGGTCGTCGCGCCGGGCGAGGCGGGGCCGGTCGGCCTGCTGCCGCGCCACGAGCCGATGGTGTGCACGCTCGCCCACGGCAAGACCCGTGTGGTCGGCGCCGAAGGGGGCGAGGCCGTGTTCGCCACCAGTGAGGGATACGTCACGATCGACGGCAGCGAGGTGCTGGTGCTGGTCGAGCAGGCGATTCCGGTCGCGGAGATCGACCTCGCCCGGGCGCAGGCCGATTTGCGCGCCGCCGAGGACGCCCTCGAGACGGCCGGCGAGGACGAGGTGGCCCGCGCCAACGCGGATGCCGAGAAGCGCCGCGCCGAGAACCTGATCAAGGTCGCCGAAGAGCAGAAGTAGCCGCACGCGGCCGCGCGGGCCCGGCGGATCCTCCGGGGCCGTCGTCATCACGCGGCCGGACGACAGGGCGCCGCACGCCATGAGCGAGATCGAGGATCCCCACGACACGCCGACCGTGCGCTCGCGGTCGATGGTCCCCGGTGTCCCCTCGGTGCTCCAGATCCGCGGCTTCCGCCAGTTCTGGATCGCGTCGCTGATCTCCAACTGCGGCAGTTGGCTCCAGACGGTCGCCGCCGGGTATCTCGTCTACCACTTGACCCATTCCCCCGGGATGGTCGGTGCGCTTGCGCTGGTCTCGCGCGGGCCGGCCTTCCTGCTGTCGACCACCGGCGGGCGCCTGGCCGACCGCTTCGACCGTCGTCTGGTCGGGCGCTGGACGTTCGCGGTCCAGGGGGTCGCCGCCGCGGGAATGGCGGTCATGTCGTTTCTCGGCCTGCTGAGCGTGCCGGTGATCTTCGTGTTCACGTTCGCGCTCGGGGTCGGGTTCGCGCTCGGACTGCCGGCCGTGCTGGCGCTGGTGCCGGCACTCGTCCCGGTCGAGCACTTCGAGCAGGCCGTCGCCCTGAACGCCGCCGGGGTCGAACGTCGCACGGCTGGCCGGTCCGGCGCTCGGGGGGATCCTGCTCGGGCTCGTCGGGGCGACCTGGTGCTTCGGCCTGAACGCGTTTTCGTTCCTGGCGTTGGTGTTCGTGCTCGGGTGGGTCCAGGTGCGCCCCTCCGGCCCGCGGGCGGCGCTCGTCTCGACACGACGGGCACTGGCGTTTGCGTGGCGGGACCCGGCGATCCACCGGCTGCTGTTCGGCATGGCCGTCTTCGCGGCGCTTGCCGCACCGATCCAGGAACTCGCGCCGGTCATTGCCCACACCCTCGGCAGCGGTGCGGTCGGCCTGGGACTGCTCCTCGGGGCCATGGGCGGCGGGGCGCCCTGATCGGGGCCTGGGCGCTCGATCGCGCCCAGGCCCACGGCCTGACCCGAGGCCGGGCGCTGACCGTGGCGACGTTGCTGTTCGCGGTGATGATGGTCGGCCTGGCGGCCGCGCCGACGCTCGGGCTCGGGCTCGTGGCGATGGCCTTCTGCGGCGCCTTCTGGATCTGGATGTTCATCCTCGCCAACACGTCGGTCCAGCTGCGCTCGCCCCGGTCGATGGTGGGGCGGATGCTCGGTCTGTATCAGCTCGCGGTGATCGGGCCGATCGCGGTGGGGTCGCTCGCAGCGGGGCTCTGGGCCGAAGTTGTCGGGATCCGCTGGAGCTTCGTGACCTGCGCCGTGCTGCTCGGGCTGTGGGGGCTCTGGACACTCCGGACGCCGGTGCCCGAAATCGACGACGGGCGCGCCCCCGAGCCGGACGACCTCGCCCCCGGGGTGCCGCCCGGGCGCACGGATCCGGTCGGGTAGTCTGTCCGGCGTGAACGAGGTGCAACTGGCCGAGCAACTGCTCGCATTCGATACGGCGACGGCCGCGGGCCTGGAACGCGCGATGGACTTCGTCGCCGGTTGGATGCACGCCCGCGACGTCCGGATCCGCGAGGAGCGCCTCGGCGATCGTCGCTGCCTGATTGCCACCGCCGGCGCCGGCGCGACGCGGGTCCTGTTCAACGGCCACATGGATGTCGTTCCCGGGCATCCGGATCAGTTCACGCCGACCCGCCGGAGCGGGCGCCTGTACGGCCGCGGCGCCTACGACATGAAGGGCGCCCTGGCGGCGATGATGCTCGCGACGGCCGAGTTCTCCCGGCAACCGTCGGACGGGGCGGTGCTCGACTTCTTGATCGTCCCGGATGAGGAGCGCAGCGAGCCCGGCATCAACTGCTCCGAGGGCCTGGTGCGCGACGGGCTGACCGCGGACTTCGTGATCTGCGGGGAGCCGACCGACCTGCAGGTCGGAATCCAGGCCAAGGGCGTCGTCCTGCGTCTGCGCCCACGTTCCCGGCGTGGCGGCGCACGGATCGACGCCGTGGCTCGGCACGAATGCGGTGTTGCGCGCGGTCGAGCTCTACGGGCGCATGACCGAGCTGCCCTTCATGGCCGAGTCCTCGGACATGTTTCCGAGTCCGTCGATCAACCTGAGCCGGATCGACGGCGGTGACGCGCTCAACAGCGTTCCCGACACCTGCGACATGTGGGTCGACATCCGCTCGCTGCCCGGACAGGACCGGCGGGCCATCGTGGACGAAGTCCGGGCGCTCGATCCGTCGGTGCGGATCGACGTCGTCGTCGACAAGCCGGCGGCAAACGTGTCCAGCACGCATCCGTTTGTCGAGGCGCTCGTCGAGTCCGCGCGACGTGCGGATCCGCAGGCCCGCGTCGTCGGCCGTGATGGCTCGTCGGATGCCATTCCGTTTTGCGAGAAGGGGATTCCCGCGGTCGAGTTCGGACCGGTCGGCGCCGGACACCACGGACCGGACGAGTACGTCGAGATGGCGAGCCTCGGTCCCTACCGCCAGTCGCTGGTCGCGTTCGTGCGGGCCGTCGCGGCGACGAGCATGAGTCCGGAGTACGTCATATGACCGACGGTCGCCGCGCCGACCTGTCGCGGTGTCCGTGCGTGGATGGGGCTGCATCGGCACCGGAGGACGACGCGGCGCGACGAGATCCCCCGCGCGCCGCCGGGCAGATGCGACACCAGTGGTCATAGGCGGGACGGATGCGGGCACGCGGTCCAGGGCGTCGGCGGAGTGTGCGTCGATCTGCGCGGGCGGGTCGCGGGCTCCCTGAGTCTGCATGCCGACTCGCGGTCCCGCGATTGGTAACCTCCGCGTCTATCGGGAGACGCTCGTGACCATTGGACGGACCGCTGCAACCTGCTCGCTCGGTTGCTTCCGGATGATGCGCGCGCATCGGTGTCATCGGTGCCGGCTATGTCGGGCTCGTCTGCGGCGTCTGTTTCGCGGCGCTCGGGCACGAAGTGATCATTCGTGACATCGATCCCGACAGGATCGCTCGCCTGCAGGCGGGGCAGATTCCGATCCACGAGCCGGATCTCGAGGACCTCGTCGGCGCCAATCGCGAGCGGTTGACGTTCACGCTCGACTTGACCGAGGCCGCCGGTCGCGCGGATGTGCTGTTCATCATTGCTGTCGATACGCCGCCGACGTACTCAGGGGACGCGGACCTGTCGCGCGTCATGGCAGTGATCGACGAGCTGGCGGGGCTCGCGGACGCCGCGCCGGAGATCTGGTGATGAAGAGCACGGTACCCGTCGGCACGGGCCAGCGGATCCGCGAGGAACTGGACGAGCGTCGGTCTGACCCATGTCGGATACGTCTCCAACCCCGAGTTTCTCAGGGAAGGCGCTGCAATCGATGACTTCATGCGCCCGGACCGGGTGGTGCTTGGAGCCTTCCGTCCGGAGCACGCGGAGCGCGTCGCGCAGCTCTACGCAGGACGTCGACGCGCCGATCCTCCGGATGTCGGTTCCGTCGGCGGAGATGACCAAGTACGCATCAAATGCGTTTCTCGCGACGAAGATCAGCTTTATCAATGAGATCGCCAATGTCTGCGAGGAGATGGGAGCCGACGTCGCCGCCGTCGCGGAAGGCATGGGGCTGGATCGGCGCATCGGCACGTCGTTCCTGCGTCCGGGCATCGGTTTCGGCGGGTCGTGTTTTCCCAAAGACGTTGCGGCGCTCAAGCAGCTGGCCGGCACGTCCGGGTATCACTTTCAGTTGCTCACGAGCGTGATCGAGGTGAATGAACTCCAGAAGCGGCGCGTGGTCGGAAAGCTCAAGAAACACCTCGGGGCGCTGCGTGGACGTCGCATAGCGCTGCTTGGGCTTGCTTTCAAGCCCGGCACGGACGATATGCGCGAGGCCGCGAGCCTCGTCCTTGCCGGCCGCCTGCTCGCCGAGGGTGCAGCGGTCGTAGCGTGGGATCCCGTCGTCGCGAACCCGGGGGGACTGTCGGGGGTCGCGATCGCGCCGACACCCGCGTTGGCCCTCGACATCCGATGCGTGCGTCGTGGTAACTGAGTGGCCGGAGATCGTGGCACTCGACTGGAGCGCGATGATCGCGATCATGGCCGTCGCCGGTGGTGATCGACGGTCGCAACGCCCTCGATCCCGACGCGATGGATCGATGGGGATTTCGTTACGAGGGGATCGGACGCATCTCCACCGCCCAACCGACTTCCGGGAGCCGACTGATGGGCCTTCAGGCAGTAATTCTCGTGGGTGGGCAGGGGACCCGGCTGCGGCCGCTCACGGAAACGCGGCCCAAGCCGATGATGCCGTTGTTCGACCGACCGATGGTCGCCCACCAGCTTGACCACCTCGCGCGCTACGGGGTCACGGAGGTCGTGTTCTCCTGCGGCTACCGCCCGGACGCCCTGGAGCAGTACTTCGGTGACGGAGCGGGATTCGGCATCCGCCTGAGCTACGTGACCGATCCGGTGCCGCTGGGAACCGCCGGCGCCGTCGCCAACGCCGTGCCGGCCTTCGCACACCAGGGCGACGTGCTTGTGCTCAACGGCGACATCCTCACCGACCTCGACCTTGGCGCACTGATGGCCGCGCACGGCGCGGCGGGGGCGGCCGCGACCGTCGCGCTGACGCCCGTCGAAGACCCGAGCGCGTACGGCCTCGTGCGGCTGCGCGAGGACCGCTCGGTCAAGGAGTTCGTCGAGAAGCCGTCCCCGGACGAGCTGATTCCGGGCGAGCCGTACCTGATCAATGCCGGCACGTATCTGCTCTCCCATGAGGTCATCGAGACGATCCCGAGCGGCGTCGCCTGCTCGATCGAGCGCGAGATCTTTCCGCAGGTCGCCGCCCACGGCCACCTGTACGGCTATCCGAGCGACTGCTACTGGCGCGACATCGGAACCCCGCAGTCGTACCTGGAGGCGCATCGCGACATGCTCGACGGAGCCGTGCCGACCGCCGACGTTGCGGGTGAGGTCTACATCGGGCCGGGCGCGGTCGTTGAGGACGGGGCCCGGATTGCCGATCGATCATGCATCGGGGCCGGGAGCGCGGTGGCCGCCGGAGCGTCGGTCATCGGGACCGTGCTCGGTGCTCGCACGCGTGTCGGTCCGAATGCACACATCGAAGGCTGTGTGGTCGGCGAAGGCGTCGAGGTCGGAGCCGGGGCGCGGCTCGTGGGGCTCGTCGTCATCGGCGATCGCGCACGGGTCGAACCGGATCTGCAGATCGACGGCCCGGCGATCATCGACGTCGGCGAGGTCCGCACATCGGCCGGCGACGCGACGGCGAAAGGACACTGATGAGCGACGCGATGCTGGACCGACAGGGGTCGTACGAGATCGATTCACTCGGACTGTTCGGCGTGATCGGACGGTCGGTCGAGATCTTCGATCGTGCCCGCGCCGGGGCGCTGGCAACGGATCTGGTCTGGGAACCCGAGGCCATCACGAGCGTCGCGATCGCCGGCATGGGCGGTTCGGGCATCGCCGGGGATCTTGTTGCGGGCGCATGGCGGGAGCGTCTGCGGCACCCGACGGCGGTCCTGCGCGATTACTACATCCCGGGTTGGGTCGGCGAGAACACGCTCGTGATCCTGAGCTCCTACTCGGGGGAGACCGAGGAGACGCTGACGATCGCCAGTCAGGCGACCGAGCGCAACGCGCCGTGCGTCGCCATCACCAGCGGCGGCAAGCTGGGCACCTTCTATCGCGACATGGGCGTGCCGGTCATCGACCTTCCGCCCGGCCTCCAGCCCCGCGCGGCGATCCTCGAACTGCTCGTGCCGCTGGTCGTGGTGCTCGGCAGGCTCGGTGTGATCGCTGCTCCCGACGCCGAGCTGGATGACGCGCGCACGGTCATCGCCGACGCCGTCGCTGCGCTTGGCCCGACGGTGTCGACCGATCGGAATCTCGCCAAGCAGGTGGCGCTTGGCCTGACCGACACCGTGCCGGTGATCTGGGGCGCCGAGGCGACGGCTGCCGTCGCCCAGCGCTGGAAGTGCCAGATCAACGAGAACGCCGAACTGCCGGCCTACTGGGCGGTCTTGCCCGAGGCGGACCACAACGAGATCTGCGCCTACACCGGCGAGACCCCGACGAGGAGTCTCACGCAGCTGGTGATGCTGCGTGACCCGCACCATCACCGCCAGACCGAGCGACGCTTCGATCTGACACGCGATCTGGTCGCACCGAGCGTGGGCGGTGTGCTCGAGCTTGCCGCCGACGGGGCGACCCCGCTGGGGCGGGTGCTCGATCTGGTGATGCTGGGCGACTATGTCTCGCTCTACATGGCGATTGCGCGCGGCGTCGACCCGGGTCCGGTGGACATGATCGGGCGCCTCAAGCTGCGGCTCGCAGAGACCGGTTACGGGCGTCAGCCCGGACCGGCCTGACCGCCTGAACGTCGCCGTCATGTCGCCGCAGGGTATCGCCGGTCCGGTCGGGCCGTCCGCGGGTGGGGGTCTCGACCCGCAGGAGGTCCTGCGTCTGGGTGACGGGGTTGTCGTCCTGCTGGACCAGACCCGGTTGCCCGGTGAGATCGTCTACCGCAATTGTGTGCGCTGGGAGGACGTCGAGCTGGCGATTCGTGAGCTGGCCGTCCGCGGGGCGCCGGCCATCGGGATCGCGGGGGCGATGGGTGTGGCCCTGGCTGCGCAACTGGCCGACCACGACGACCCCGCCGCGTATCGGGCGGCGGTTGACGCCGCCGCGGCCGCGCTGGCTGCCGCGCGCCCGACCGCCGTCAACCTGTCGTGGGCGATCGACCGCCAGCGGGAGATCCTCTCCGGCCATCCGGGCCCGACCGAGGCGATGACCGCGAGCCTGCGGCTGTTTGCCAAGCGGCTGCATTCCGCGGAGGTCGCGCGCTGCCGGGCCATCGGCGTCCATGGCAGGTCGCTGATCCACCGCGGTGCGCGGATTCTGACCATCTGCAACACCGGCGCGCTTGCGACCGGGGGGTATGGCACCGCGCTCGGGGTGATCCGCGCGGCGTACGCGCGCGGATCCGTCGGTCGGCGTCGTCGTCTGCGAGACGCGCCCACTCCTCCAGGGGGCGCGTCTGACCGCCTGGGAGCTCGGGCGCGACGGGATCCCGTTCGCGCTGATCACCGACTCGATGGCGGGGGCGCTGATGGCCGCAGGCGAGGTGAGCCACGTGATCGTCGGCGCTGACCGCATCGCCGCCAACGGGGACGTCGTCAACAAGATCGGCACCTACTCCCTGGCCGTGCTCGCGCGCGAGCACGGCATCCCGTTTCTCGTCGCCGCGCCGACGTCGACCATCGACCTGGACACGGCGACGGCCGCCCAGGTCGCCGTCGAGGAACGGGCCGCCGACGAGATTTACGCGATCACACTGTTCGGGCGCAGCGCCGCGCCCGTGGGCGTGACGGTGCGCAACCCGGCCTTCGACCGGACCCCTGCGCACCTCGTGGGTGCGATCGTGACCGAGCAGGGCGTGCACCGTCCGCCATACGGCGACACCCTGGCGGCGGCTGTCGCCGCCGCGGACCCGCTGGCGGCCGACCTGGCCGCCGCGACAACTTCCACACCAACCACGTGACGGTCGCATGACCGCGATACGATCCAGGAAACGGCCTGGTCCGTGTTCGAACAGAGGGGGCACATGCAGCTTCAAGTAAAGGGCAAGAACGTGCCCGTGACCGATGCGCTCTTCGATCACGCCGAGCGCAAGCTGCAGCGGCTGACCAAGATCCTGCCGCCGTGGGACGAGCCGCCGATCGTCGAGCTCGAGCTCTCGGTCGAGCGCAACCCGAAGATCGCCAAGCCGCAGACGGCCGAGATCACCGTCTGGACGCGCGGCGGGGTGCTTCGCGTCCACGAGAGCGCCGAGGACATGTACACCGCCATCGACAAGGCGGCGCATAAGCTCGAGCGCCAGGCCGCCCGCTACCGCGAACGCCGCCGGCGCCATCGGGCGCCCCACGAGCATATGCCGGACGCCGTCGAGACGATTGCGCCCGAACTGCAGCACGAAGCCGAGGCCGAGGGCCCGAAGGTCGTCAAGACCAAGCAGTTCGCGTTGAAGCCGATGTCCTCGGAAGAGGCGGCGCTTCACATGGACATGCTGCACCACGACTTCTACGTGTTCCGCAGCGCGGATACGGGAGATGTCAACGTGGTGTACCGCCGGCGCGATGGCGACGTCGGTCTGATCGTTCCCGATCTGGCGTAGCAATCGCGCGCCCGCCGGGGCGCGCACCGACCGAGGTCCCGTGACCGTCAGCACCGTTGCTACGATCGCGGGGCCCCTTTCGGCAAACGGCGTGAGGTAGAGGTGTCGACGGACCTGCTCAACAAGGTGCTGCGGATCGGCGAGGGTCGCCAGGTCAAGCAGATGCAGTCGCGCGTGGTGGCGATCGGCACCCGGGAACCGGAGCTCGAGTCGCTCAGCGACGCGCAGCTGCTCGAGCGCTCGCGCGGGCTGCGGGAGCAGGCCGGCAACGGCGCCGACCTCGACGACCTGATGATCGACGCCTTCGCGCTCGTGCGCGAGGTCGGGCGGCGCACCATGGGCATGCGGCTCTACGACGTCCAGCTGATCGGCGCGCAGGTGCTCCACGCGGGCCGCATTGCCGAGATGAAGACCGGTGAGGGCAAGACCTTCTCGGCGACGGCCGCGGTCTATCTGAACGCCCTCGGCGGCGAGGGTGTGCACGTGGTCACGGTTAACGACTACCTGGCCCGACGCGACGCCGAGTGGATGCGTCCCGTCTACGAAGGCCTGGGGATGTCGGTCGGGGTGATCGAGACGACCCTCGATCCGCTTGCGCGGCGGGAGGCGTACGCGGCCGATGCGACCTACGGCACCAACGCGGAGTTCGGGTTCGACTACCTGCGCGACAACATGGCCGTCCAGCTGATCGACACCGTTCAGCGCGGCTACAACTTCTGCATCGTGGATGAGGTCGACTCGATCCTGATCGACGAGGCGCGGACGCCGCTGATCATCTCGGGCATCCCCGAGGCCGCCGCCGATTCCTACTACCGGTTCGCGCGGATCGTGCCGACGTTGCGGAAGAACACCGACTACGAGGTCGACGAGAAGGCCCGTTCGGTGGCACCCACCGAAAGTGGGGTCTCCAAGGTCGAGAAGGCGCTCGGCATCGAGAACCTCTACCTCGACGTCAACGGCCAGCTGGTCAACCACCTGATCCAGGCACTGAAGGCCGACGCGCTCTACCACAAGGACAAGGAGTACATCGTCCGCGAGGGCGAGGTCCTGATCGTCGACGAGTTCACCGGCCGCGTTCTCGAGGGCCGGCGCTATTCGGAGGGCCTGCACCAGGCGATCGAGGCCAAGGAGGGCCTGCGGATCCGCGAGGAGAACCAGACCCTGGCGACGATCACCCTGCAGAACTACTTCCGGATGTACGAGAAGCTCTCCGGCATGACCGGTACGGCCTCGACTGAAGCCAATGAGTTCAATCGGATCTACAACGCCGACGTGGTCACGATCCCGACCAACATGCCGATCCGCCGCATCGACGAGCAGGACTACATCTTCAAGACCCGCGAGGCGAAGTTCGCCGCCGTGGTCGAGGACATCGCCGCCGCGCACGAGCACGGGCAACCGGTCCTGGTCGGCACGATCTCCGTCGAGGTCTCGGAGTCGCTGTCCCAGCAGCTCGGCCAGCGTGGGATCCCGCACAACGTCCTCAACGCAAAGCAGCACGAGCGCGAGGCCGAGATCATCAAGGACGCCGGCAAGATCGGTGCGGTGACGATCGCGACGAACATGGCGGGCCGCGGCGTCGACATCAAGCTCGGCGAGGGCGTCGAAGATCTCGGCGGCCTGTACGTGGTCGGCACCGAGCGCCACGAGAGCCGCCGGATCGACAATCAGCTGCGAGGGCGTTCCGGACGCCAGGGAGACGCCGGGCGCACGCGCTTCTATCTCTCGGCCGAAGACGACCTGATTCGCGTGTTCGCCGGAGACCGGATCTTCAAGATCCTCGATCGGCTCGGGCCGGGTGACGATCTGCCGATCGAGTCGAAGATGCTGACGCGCACGATCGAAGGCGCGCAGAAGAAGGTCGAGGAGATGAACTTCAACATCCGTAAGACGGTGTTGGAGTACGACGACGTCCTCAACAAGCAGCGCGAGGTCATCTATGCCGAGCGGCGCCGGGTTCTCGAAGGCGAGGATCTCTCCGAGCAGGCCCGTGACTGGATCGCCGAAGTCCTGGTGGCCGAAGTCGACCGGTACGCACCCGAGGACCTCGACGAGATCGAATGGGACGTGCCCGGGCTCATGGCCAGCCTGCGGACCTACTTCCCGCTGTCGCTGACCGAGCAGGAGGTGCTCGCCCCGGGGGAGTCGGGATCGGTCACGCGCGAGGATCTGCTCGACCGGCTCGAAGACGACGCGATGGACGCCTACGAGCGGCAGGAAGCGGCGATCGGCCCGGAGAACATCCGCGAGTGGGAGCGCTACGTCCTGCTGCAGGTCGTCGACCTGCACTGGCGCGAGCACCTCTACGCGATGGACTACCTGCGTGAGGGCATCCACCTGCGGGCGCTGGCGCAGCTCGACCCGCTGTCCTCGTACCGCACCGAGGGCCACGAGATGTTCGACGAGATGATGGCGCTCATCCGCAGCGAGTTCGTGCGCTTCATGTTCCACGTCGAGACGGCGCCTCCGGAAGAGCGCGAGGTCGTCCAGCCGGCGCAGGTCGACTACACCTACCAGGCCGAGCCGATCCAGGGGTTCCAGGCGCTCGAGGCGCAGGTCGCCCAGGATCCGGGCCTGACCGCCGTCGCCGAGACCGAACCGCGCGAGGCACCCCGCGTGGTCGAACAGCGGACGCTCACCGACGAGCAGCGGATCGGCCGCAACGATCCGTGCTGGTGCGGGTCGGGGCTCAAGTACAAGAAGTGCCACGGCGCGGCGGCCTAGCCGTCCGCTCGCCCACACGATGACCGAGCCGGACGCGACGACCCTCGAGGAACTCGCCCAGCGCATCTCCGGATTGCGCGAACGGGTGGGGCTGCTCGGCGAGTACCTGGACCCCGATCGCCTGGCCGCGCGACAGCAGGAGCTCGAGGACATCATGCAGGAGCCCGGATTCTGGGACGATCCGCAGGTCGCCTCGCGCGTCTCGTCCGAGCATGCCGCCGTGCGCGACCGGCGCGGGGAGTACGAGCAGCTGGTCGTCGACATCACCGACCTCGACGACCTGATCGAGGTCGCCCGCGCCGAGGACGAGGGCGCCGAGTTTGTTGCGGAACTGGCCGACGGCCTTGCGCGCGTGGAGTCGCTGTTGGCCCGGCTCGAGGAGGCGCGTCTGTTCTCGGGGGAGCACGACGCCGGGGACGCGGTGATGACCATCAACGCCGGCGAGGGCGGCACGGACGCCCAGGACTGGGCCGAGATGCTGATGCGCATGTACATGCGCTGGGCCGACGCGCGCGGGTTCGCGACGGACATCAAAGAGATGCAGGAGGGCACCGAGGCCGGCATCAAGAGCGTCACGCTCACGATTTCCGGACCGAGCGCCTACGGGCTGACCTCGGCCGAGCGCGGCGTGCACCGGCTGGTGCGGCTGTCACCCTTCGACTCCGCCCACCGCCGCCAGACGTCGTTTGCCGCGGTCGACGTCGCGCCGCTCGTCAGCGACGACGTCGCCGTCGAGGTCGACGAGAAAGACCTCAAGATCGATACCTACCGGGCATCCGGCGCCGGAGGTCAGCACGTCAACAAGACCGAGTCGGCGGTGCGCATCACCCACCTGCCGACGGGCATCGTGGTGCAATGCCAGAACGAGCGGTCCCAGATGCAGAATCGCGCGACCGCGATGACCATGCTGCGGGCCCGGATCGTCCAGCAGGAACTCGAGCGGCGCGAGGAGGAGGCCGCGCGCGCTCGGGGCGAGACCCTCAAGATCGGCTTCGGCAGCCAGATCCGCAGCTACGTCGTGCATCCCTACACGCTGGTCAAAGACCTGCGCACCGGCGTCGAGGTCGGCAACGCCCAGGCCGTGCTCGACGGCGAGCTCGACGGCTTCATCCGCGCCGAGCTTGAGCGGCGGGCAAAGCTCAACTGAGCGCCGGTCACCGGACCTGCCGCCCCGTCCCGTCAAGGACTTCCGGCGCCCGCGGCGAACAGATTTCCATGTCGCCGGTCACTCCTGACCGCGATTTGCAGGAGTTTCGACGAATTGACACGTGGCGCGGGGCCTCGCTACCCTTCACATGCCTCCGGGACGCTGTCTGTGCGCCGAGGCCAAACCGGAACCGCCACATCCGGGTTCCCAACCGGCGATCGAACCGGATCGCCTCACCGAGGATTGCTGCATGAGCACCGACAGTGATGCCGAGCTGAATTCAGCAGAGGAATCACGGCCGCCCCAACGCCCGGCCCGGGATCCCGAACGACGGATCGACCGCCGCAGCCTGCTGCGGGCCGGCGACGGTCCGATGGTCACCTTCGAGGGTGTCACCAAGCGCTACGGCAGCGACGTGCTCGGGCTCGACGACGTCTCGGTCACGATCGACGCCGGGGAGTTCGTGTTCCTCGTGGGTGCCTCGGGATCGGGAAAGTCGACCTTCATCCGGCTGCTGATCAAGGAGCTCGACGCCAGCGAAGGCACCGTGATCGTCGGTGGCCGGGATCTCGGCAAGCTGCGCCGGAACAAGGTGCCCTACCTGCGCCGCGGCATCGGCTGCGTCTTCCAGGACTTCAAGCTGCTGCCTGGGCGCAACGTGTACGAGAACGTCGCCTACGCCCTCGAGGTGACCGGCGACGCGCCGCGCGCCATCCGGCGCAAGGTGCCCGAGATCCTCTCCCTGACTGGGTTGTCCGACAAGTCCGACCGTCTGCCGGACGAACTCTCCGGCGGTGAGCAGCAGCGGGTGTCGATCGCGCGCGCCTTCGTGAACCACCCGCGACTGCTGATTGCCGATGAGCCGACCGGAAACCTCGATCCCGATACGTCGATCGGCATCATGCAGCTGCTCTACCGGATCAACCGGACCGGCACGACCGTGGTGATGGCGACCCACGATCGCGAACTGGTGGACAAGATGCAGATGCGGGTGATCGCGCTCGAGAACGGGCGTCTGGTGCGCGACGAGCGCAAGGCCAGCTACGCGACGGTGGAACCATGAGGCTGGGCTTCTTCTTCCGCGAAGCGATCCGGTCGATCCGGTCGAACGTCGCGATCTCCGTCGCGGCCATCGTGACGGTGATGATCGCCGTGTTCATCCTGGGCACCTTCATCCCGTCCTACCTGTACGTGCAGTCGGCGGTCAACCAGGAGAAATCACGCCTGGACATCTCGGTGTACGTGGCCGATTCGGCCACCGACGCACAGGTCACGAACCTGCAGGGGAGCATCACCAACCTCCAGCGGCAGGGCCTGGTCAAGACGTACACGTTCGTCTCGAAGGCGCAGGCGCTACAGCGGCTGAAGAGTGAGTTGTCCGACCAATCGATCCTCAACCTGCTGCCCAACAACCCGCTGCCCGCCTCGTTCGACATCATTCCGAACGATCCGGCCAAGGACGCGCAGATCGCAGCCGCGTTGCGCGGGAACCCCGCTATCGATACGACGATGCAGGGGCAGGGGATCAATTACGCGGCCACGACAACCAACCGCCTGCTCTCGGTGGCTAAGTTCATCCAGTACACCGGTTTCGTGCTGATCCTGATCCTGCTGATCGCGGCCGTCCTGCTGATCGGCAACACCATCCGGTTGTCGATCTTCGCCCGCCGGCGTGAGGTGGAGGTGATGCGGCTCGTCGGCGCGACGAACTGGTTCATCCGATGGCCGTTCGTCATCGAAGGGATCATCTGCGGGGTGATCGGGGCGATCGCATCGGTGTTCGCGCTCTACCTGGCCAAGGTGTTCATCGTGGAGCCGTGGATCAACAACAACACGGATTCGCTGACCAAGAGCAACGTCTCGACGATCGGATTCGGCAGCCTCGCGGTGATCCTGGTTCTGGCAGGGGGGCTCGTGGGCGCCTTTGGCAGCGGCGTCACCCTGCGGCGGTTCCTGAAGGTCTAGCTCCGCGCGACCGGTCCGGCCGCGTGCCGGGCCGGTCGGTCGAGCGCCCCGCATGGACACACCGCCCCGACATCGCCTGCGGACGTCGGCGATCATCGCCGCCGTCCTGGCGGCCCTGGTCATATTCGGGGCGGGCGTCCTCGTCGGTGGCCACCCGCAGGCCAGCGGGCTCACGCGGCTGCCGAGCGGGATCCGCGGTGCGGTCCTCGGCGCCGGCAGCGACTCCCTGGCCGGTGATATCGAGAACGAGCTGAAATCCGGGTACTACACCCCGGTCGACACGACCAAGCTCACCCGCGCGTCGATCGACGGCATGCTGGCCTCGCTGCACGACCCGTATACCTACTATCTCGATCCGACCGAATACGCGGCGATGCAGCGGGAGACCCAGGGCCTCTACGTCGGCGTGGGCATCCAGGTGCTCCAGCGTGGCGCGGACGCGGTGATCGTGACGGTGTTCGCCAACAGCCCGGCCCAACGGGCGGGACTCGCCAAGGGCGATGTCATCACCGCGGTCAACGGCGTGTCCATGATCGGCAAACCCCTCAACACGGTCACCGACGCGATTCGGGGCGCGGCCGGCACCCCGGTCACGGTCACCGTGCGCACGCCGACCGGCGCCACCGTGACGGGGCACATGGTCCGTACGGAGCTGCACCTGGAGCTGGTCCAGACGAGTCTGCGGACCGTCGGCGGACACAAGATCGGTGTCATCCGGCTGCTCGAGTTCGATCAGGGCGCAGCGGCGGCGGTCCGGCAGGCCGCGACGTCGCTGGCCGCCCGCGGCGCGACCGGGTTGGTGCTGGACCTCCGCGGGAACCCCGGAGGGCTCGTCGACGAGGCCGTCGATGTCGTGGGTGCGTTTGTTCCCAAGGGGTCGCCGGTCGTCACCACGGTCGGCCTCCACGATCCCCGCCAGGAGCTCAAGACGACGTCGGCGCCGGTGGCCGCTCTGCCGCTGGTCGTGCTGGTGGATCGGTACAGCGCGAGCGCGTCCGAGATCGTCTCCGGCGCCCTGCGTGACGACGGACGGGCGATCCTCGTCGGCCAGAAGACCTTCGGAAAGGCCGTGGTCCAGCGGACGGTGACCTTGCCCAACGGCGGCGCCCTCCACTACACGATCGCCCGCTACCTGACCCCGAAGGGCTTTGATCTGAACCACAAGGGCCTGACGCCCGACATCGTCGTGGTCACGACGCCCGAGGGCGCAACCGATCCGGGGCTCGAGCGGGCGGCCCAAGCCGCTGCGGCGGGCCGCTAATGGCGCGCGGCGTCCCGGCCCAGGAGGTCGTGGTCGAGATCGTCGGGGCCGGCCGTGGCGCGCTCGCGCGGCCCGCGTTCGCGCCGGGCGAAGACATCAGGATGTCCGGGTCGTCCCTTGGCGGGGCGCGGGTCGGCGACCTCGCGCGGGTCGTGGTGCGCGGCCGGTCGGCACGAGTCGTCGAGGTACTCGGACGCTCGCGTGCCCCGTCGACGGTGATGCGCGGGTTCCTGTGGTCGCAGGGGCAGGGAATGGGTGCGCCGCGCGCGGTCGACCGGGAGGTCGCCGAGATGCGCGAGGGCGACCCACTCGCCGATCCCGGCAGGCGGGACATGACCGACCAAGACGTCGTGACGATCGATCCCGAAGGGGCCAAAGACCACGACGACGCGATCGCCGCGACCGTCGAGGGCGACTGCGTGCGGCTCTGGGTCCACATCGCCGACGTGAGCCACTACGTCCAGCCCGGCACGGCGGTCGACCGCGACGCCGCCCGCCGCGGGTGCTCGGTGTATCTCCCGGGTCTGGTCGATCCGATGATCCCGCCGCGCCTGTCGGGCGACCTGTGCAGCTTGCGCCCGGGTGTGTCGCGGCGGGTCATCACCGCCGAGCTGCTGGTGGCCCCGGACGGCGACTTGCGCGAGACGCGCTTCTATCGTGCCGTGATCCGCTCCGAGAGCCGGTTGACCTATCCGGAGGTCGACGCGCACTTCGGCGGTGCCGCACTCGGAGGCCCCGGACTCGAGGCAACAATTGCCGCCGCACGAACCGCCGCGGGCTGGCTGCGGGCACGCCGGATGGCCCGCGGAGCGCTCGAGATCGGTTCCGGCGAGGCCGTGTTCGATCTCGGTCCCACCCGGGTCGAGGGCGTGCACATCGAGCATCAGACCGCGGCCCACCGCCTGATCGAGGATTGCATGGTGGCGGCCAACGAGGCCGTCGCCCAATACCTGATCCGGCGCAAGGCGCCGGCGGTGTTTCGGCACCATGGCGACCCCGACCAGCACAGCGTCGAGCGCCTCTATGCGCAGTTGGCCTCGCTGGACGTGGCGACGCCGCCGCTGCCGGAAGGGCACCTCGCCCCGACCGAGCGCCGCGAGGCCGTCCGGCTCGCCGGCGAGGCGGTCGCCACACACCTTGCCGCGGCGACCGCGCGTGGCGACGCCGAGCGCTCGGCACTCTGGGTGCTTGTCCTCCGCTCGGTCAAGCAGGCCTACTATTCGGCGGATTCGGTGACCCATTCCGGACTTGCGAGTCCGGCATATCTCCATTTCACGTCACCGATCCGGCGTTACCCCGACCTGCTCGTGCACCGGGCCCTTGTCGGAGCACTCGGGATCGACGTGCCCGGCCCCGAGGGACCGGAGCTCGAGTTGGCGGCCTCCGAAAGCTCCGACGCCGAGCGCGCCGCCGTCGACCTCGAGCGGAAGGCCGATCGCATCTGCGCGGCGCTCCTGCTCGAGCAGGAACTCGAGGCGGGTGAGTGGTCCAGGCCCTTCGACGCCGAGGTGACCGGGCTGATGGGGTCGGGTGTGTTCATGCGCTTCGGCGTGGCGTTCGAGGGGTTCCTGCCGGTGCGCGGCACCGGCGGCGAACTCATGCTCGACGACGAGGAGGTCGGGCTGACCGATCCGAGCGGGACGGTCGCCGTACGCCTCGGCGAGCGCGTCGAGGTTCGGGTCGCCAACATCGATCCGCTCCGCGGGAGGGTCCGCCTCGAGCGCGCCGACGCGAAGGCGGGCGCCCGGACCGATCGCGATCGTGCCCACCGTCGTATGGCGCGGAGGCCGCGCTAGGCTGTCCGTCCCATGGCTCCGGGAAATCAGAAAAAGAAGAAGGGCACGCGCGACGAGCGGTTTCGCGACATCGCCCAGAACCGCCGTGCGCGCTTCGAATACGAGATCATCGACACCGTCGATGCCGGGCTCGTGCTGATCGGGACCGAGGTCAAAGGCCTGCGTGAGCGCGGCGCGACCATCGGCGACGCCTATGTGGTGATCCGCAACGGCGAGGCATGGCTCGTCGGCGCGACGATCCCCGAATACTCCAACGCGAGCCACGGTGGCCACGAACCGCAGCGCACCCGCAAGCTGCTGCTGCATCGTCGCGAGATCGAGCAGTTGGCACAGCGGCTGAACGAGAAGGGGCTCACGCTCGTCCCGCTGCGGATGTACTTCCACGAGGGCCGCGCCAAGATCGAGCTCGGACTGGGGCGCGGCAAGACGGCCTACGACAAGCGTCAGACGATCGCCAAGCGCGATGCGCAGCGCGACATCGCCCGGGCGGTCCGCAGGGGCTAGCCGGACCGCTGCACCGTCCTCGACGCTGCTGCTACGCTAATTCCCAGTACGGGCCCGATCCAGTATCGACGGAGTAGGAGGGTATCGGTAAGCGAGCCGCGGACTCGGTGGACCGCGTTAACAACCGAGACCATACGTAGCTGCGGAGACTTCTCCTAAGCTCGCTCTCGCTGCCTAATCAGCAGTAACTGAGAGCCATCGGCCTTCCCTCGGGCTACGGGGGAGATCACCGGTGTCATCTAGCAGCCCTGGTCCGTCGGCAACGGCACTCGGTCGACGGATGAGATCACAGGAGTACCTGGCGTCGTTCCGGTTGGCCGACGGGAACGGACGACGTGAGATCAGCCTGTCGGCTGCGCTCGGAGAAGCTGATACGCGAGTACTTTCGGACGCCGGGGCAGTGCCGGCCGGGTCCACCTGTAAACGCCATGGCGTGAGGCCTGCAGCGATTGCGGACCTCACGCCATGCGTCGTTGCCGACGACCGCCTCCGCTCCGGTTCGGTGCGGAGGCGGTCTCCGAAGGGGCTCGTCAGCCGCGGCAACGAGGACTATCGTGGACCTGCAAGGTCCCATCCCCCGAGACGACGTTGCGCCGACGTTGCCCTGACAGCTGGCCGGCCCGATGAGGCCCGCATCTCCTGATCGCGGACCCGCGCGCGGACGCCGCGGGACGCCGGTCTCGCCGAGTGGGCCTGGACCCGGTACGTGGAGCGTCCGCATGCGGCGCGAGCGCCCGGCGGATGCGACCGCCGGCGCCCGATCGGCGGTCGGGCCCGGGCGATCCGCGGAGACGGGAGGAGCACCCCTGCCATGGGCACGATTCGCCAACCATTCGTAATCGTCGGCGCCGGACTGGCGGGGGCGAAGGCGGCCGAGACGCTTCGAGGCGAAGGGTTCGACCGGCCGATCGTGCTGATCGGCGACGAGCACGATCGTCCGTATGAGCGGCCGCCGCTCTCGAAGGACTACCTCCAGGGAAAGGTTGAGCGCGAGTCGATCTTCGTCCATCCCGAAGATTGGTACGCCGGCCATGACGTCGACCTGCTGCTTGGCACCACCGTGACCGACATCGACTGCGATGCCCACGTCGTCGTGATGGACGCCGGCGAGCGCCTCGGATACGACAAGCTGCTGTTGACGACCGGTGTCGTCTCCCCGCCGCCTCGAGATTCCGGGCGTCGATCTGGACGGGGTCTTCTACCTGCGCCGGGTGTCCGACTCCGAGGCGATCCGGCAGACCCTCGCGTCGGCGGAACGTCTCGTCATCATCGGAGCCGGCTGGATCGGACTCGAAACCGCTGCCGCGGCCCGCATCGCAGGCGTCGAGGTGACCGTGCTCGAGGTCGCCGAGCTGCCGTTGGTGGGCGTGCTCGGTCCGGAGGTCGCCGAGATCTTTGCCGACGAACACCGGCGCCACGGCGTCGACTTTCGGTTCGGCGCCCGCCTGACCGAGATCGTGGGAGCGAACGGGACGGTGACCGGGGTCCGGTTGGAGGACGGCACGGGCATCGATGCCGACGCGGTCATCGTCGGCGTCGGGATACGGCCGAACACCGAGCTTGCGGAGACTGCCGGGCTCACCATCGACAACGGCATCCTCGCCGATGCGCACTTGCGGACCAGCGATCCCGACATCTTCGCCGCGGGCGACGTCGCGAGCAGCTATTACCCGTGGCTGGGCGTCCATTTGCGGCTTGAGCATTGGGCGGCGGCGCTCCACCAGGGGCCGGTCGCGGCGCGCAACATGATGGGCCGGGAGACCGCCTACGATCGCGTTCCCTATTTCTTCTCCGACCAGTACGAGATGGGCATGGAGTACTCGGGGTTCGTCAACGCCGGCCGCTACGACGAGGTGCTCATGCGCGGCGACGTCGATGGACGCGAGTTCATTGCGTTCTGGCTGCGCGGAGGCCGGGTCGTGGCCGCTATGAACGTCAACGTCTGGGACGTCACCGAGGACCTTCAGTCGCTGATCAGGTCAGGCCGTGTCGTCGGTCGCCTCCAGCTCGCGGACCCCGGGATTCCGCTGGGCGAGGTGCGCGCGGCGCGCTGACACTCGCCGCGCGCAACCCCCGCCGGTGCGTGACCGGTCGCCTACAGGCTGGCGACGGCGCGGCGAATGCGGTCCAGACCCTCGTCGAGGACCTCGTCCGGGCAAGCGTAGGTGAGGCGGATGTGGCCCTCACCGCGGTCGCCGAATGCCGTCCCGGCGACGACGCCGACCTGGAAGTTCTCGATCAGGTAGTCCGCGAACTGCTGGGCGGTCATGCCGGTGCCCCGGATGTCCGGGAACACGTAGAACGAGCCGTCGGGTGCCTGGCACTCGATGCCGTCCATGGCGCCGAGCGCCGCGACGACCTTGTCGCGCTTGGCCTGCAGGCGCGCGGTCGTCTCGAGGACGTGCTCCTGGGGGCCGGTGATCGCGGCCAATGCGGCCAGCTGGACGAACGCCGGCACGTTGGTCACCGAGTTCTGCTGGAAGATGTCCATCGCGGTGATGAGTTCCTTGTTGGCCACACACCAGCCGATGCGGAACCCGGTCATGATGTACGTCTTGGAGAACGTGTCGACCAGGATGGAGTGGTCGGCCATCCCGTCGACCGCGGCAATGGTCGTGTGCACCGCCGGTGGGTAGACCATGTGGCTGAAGATCTCGTCGCTCAGCACGATGACGTTCCGCTCGAGGCAGATCTGTGCAATCTCCTCGAGTTGCCCGACAGCCATCCCGTTCGGACGCTGCGGCGAGTTGATGATCAGCATCTTGGTCTTGGGCGTGATCAGGTTGCGCAGACTGTCCAGGTCGAAGTGGAAGTCGGGCTCGACCAGCGGCGCGTAGACGACCTTGCCGCCCGCGTAGGTGATCCAGAATTCGTCCGGCGGGTAGCCGGGGTTCGGGAAGATGACCTCGTCGCCCTGGTCGATCATCGTCAAAAGCGACTGGGTCAGGGCGTGCTTTGCACCCATCGTGACCAGCACTTCGGCGCCAGTGGTCGGGCGCCCGCGGCGGCTGGCCTCGTCAGCAATGGCGTCGCGGAGATCCGGGAGCCCCGCGCCGGGGACATAGCGGACGTGTCCGTCCTTGATGGCGCGTGCAGTCGCTTCGTAGATGTGGGGGGCGGGGTAGAACTCGTCACCCTGGAAGTCGCCCTTCTCAAAGTGGATCACGCGAACTCCGGTATCCCGTTCGAGGGCTTCCGCCTTGCGCATCGATGCCCACTGCTTGGGAAGGACGAAGTGCGAGGTGCGGCTGGAAAGCCGAAGCGGACGCGCCCCGGCAGACGCCGTCGGTACGGATGTGAAAGTGGTCATCGGAATCGCTCCTTGGACATCGCAGTCATCACTTCAAGCGTGATCCGGTGCGGCGCAGAAGTGAAATACGGCTTTCGACGGGATTGATACGCTTCTGGTTATGAATGCGAGTCTGCGCCAGCTGAGGTACTTCCTGGCCGTCGCCGAGGAGCTGAGCTTCACTCGGGCGGCAGAGCGGCTCCACGTCGCGCAGCCGGCGGTGAGCGCCCAGATCCGCGATCTCGAGCGCGACATCGGGGTGACCCTCCTCGAACGGACCACCCGGCATGTCGCGCTGACCGACGCCGGACGATCGCTGGCTGACGACACGCGGCGGCTCCTGGACGACCTCGATGCGGCCTGGGCGCGGGCGCGACGCGCGGGTGAGGGGCGTTCCGGGCGGCTGCGGATCGCGTATACGGCGAGCACCGCCTTCGAGGCCCTCGGACTGATCCTCGACGAGTTGGAGGCCCGTGCGCCCCAACTGCAGGTGAATGCCGATCAGGTGTGGGCGACCGAAGCGGAGTCGGCGGTGCTCTCCGGCGACGCCGACTTCGCGCTGGAGCGCTTGCCGAGCCCCCACGATGACCTCGCGGAGCACGTGTTGCGCCAGGAGCGGCTCGCGGTGTTCGTGAGTCACGAGAACCCGTTGGCCGCGCAGCCGGACGTCTCGATCGGCGACTTGCAGGGTCACGTGATCCTCACGGTGCCCAGGACCCTTGCCGTCGGATTTCACGATCTCGTCGCCGAACTGTGCCGGCGCGCCGGATTCGAGCCGCGCCTGCTGGATGTCACCGCTCCCAGCCACCGCGAGCCGCTGCTGTCCCACTTGGCCCGTCACCCCGACCAGGTGTTCGTCGGACCGGTGTCGATCGCCACCATGCCGTGGCCGGGGGTCGCGCACGTACCGATCCGCGACGCCGATGCCGAGATGCCGCTGAGCATCGTTGTCCGGCGCGGTGAGCTCCCCGCGCACGTCGCGTTCGCGCTCGACGCGGCACGGGCGGTCGCCGAGCGCCAAGGATGGCTTCCGCTGCCCTGAGCGCGCCGCCGCCCGGCGAACTCCCCGCACGAGGCCCGGCCCGACGGCGACCGTCCGGGTCGTCCCCACACCACCGGAGATCGACGACAGGAGCACCAACCGACGGAGCAGGCCCCGGCGAGGGCCGCGATCCGGCCCTTCGACGATATGCCCGCCACCGCGGCGGCGGGGCACCCGACGTTCGCAGACAACAGGAGCCATGCGTCGGAATTGACATGCCGGCCCACGCGTCGTCCCGGTGCTGCCGACCTCCGCAGCGTGTCGGGACGCGGGGTGCCGCCGGTGATCTTGGGCCCGTCGGGAGCGCCCGCTGATGATGTCGTGATGCCCGCTGTCCGGGGCGGTCGTATGTTGCGCTGCGGCCGCGGAGCCGCAACGAGGTCCGGCGGTCCGATCGTTGGGGTCGACAGCCCTGCGACCACGAGCTCCAGGCCTGATCGGGGTATGCGCCCCCGGCCATGCGGGGGCACGGGCGCCGAGCCCCGGCAACGGTGCCCGCAAAATCGTAAGAAAACATAAGATTCTGAACTACGTGGACTTGAAGGCGGCAGGTCCAGCTGATGGAGTGCTCCTGCCCGGGGGCGCCCGGGCGCGTTCAGGAGTCCTCGGAGGGGCTGCGTCCCCGTGGTCCCTCCGTGTACCTGGGCGAACACCGGCCGAACAATCCCCATTGAGGCCCAGTGACCGAGTCCGACCGTACGACGCTGCAATCTGACGCGCGCGCGACCCTGCGGGCGACGCGCTCCGACACCCGTCCGGTGTACGCGGCCAAGGCCGACATGTTCCGCGTGTTGAGCCATCCTGCGCGGGTGCGCATCATCGAGCTGCTGCGGGACGGCGAGCGTTCCGTCGGAAGCCTCCAGGGTGCGCTCGGTCTCGACTCCAGCGGGACGTCGCAGCACTTGGCGCTCCTGCGCAAGCACGGTCTCGTTGGCGGGCGCCGCGACGGCACGACGATCTACTACCGCGTGACCGAAGACGCGGTCTTCGGTCTGTTGGAGGCGACCCGCGTGCTGCTGGCGGACATTCTCGGACGACAGCAGGCTGAACTCGCCGAACTCGCCGGTTCACTGGCCGCCGACGCCCCGCTCAACTCGGACGGCGCCCCGAACTGACCCGCGTGGCGATGAGAAGCCGGGCAGGCGTGTGACCGGTGCCGTCGCCGTGTTCGGCGTCGCGGTCCTGGTCGTGGGCATACTGCTGGCCGTTGTGCGGCGATCGGTGCCCGTTGCACTTGGCGTGCAGGCCGCGGGGATCGCGATCGTGGGCATCGCAGGGGCGGTCACGTTCTTTGCCGGTACCCAGACGGGATCAGGCTTCCGCGCGGGCATCCACCCCGGGATCGGGATCGATCCCTTAAGCGGCTTCTTTCTGGTCGTGATCGCACTGACGGCGGTCCCGGTACTCGTCTATTCGGTCGACTATGTGCCGGCGCTGCCGGCGGCCCGTGTGGTGACCGCGCTCGGCGGCGGGTTCCTCGTCGCGCTGGTCGGCGTCGTGTGTGCGCGCGACGTCTTGGGGTTCCTGATGTGCTGGGAGCTGATGACGATTCTGCCCGCGGCGTGCGTGCTGATCGTCAAGTCCGAGCCGCAGGTGCGGCGGGCGATCGTCGAGTACCTGGCGATCACGCACCTCGGTGGGGTCGGCGTGTGGATTGCGCTGCTCGTGCTGGCCGAGCGCGGGGTCGTGGGCGGGGCCCACGTGGCCGCGCAGGGCACGGGGATCGTCGTGCTCGTCGGGCTGGCGGCGCTCGTCGGGTTCGGCAGCAAGGCGGGTCTGGTCCCGATGCACGTGTGGCTACCCCGGACCCACCCGGTGGCGCCCAGCCACCTGTCCGCCTTGATGTCGGGTGTCATGGTCAAGATCGCCCTCTACGGGCTGATCCGGGTCGTCTTCGTCTGGATGGACCCCGCGCCGACCTGGCTGGGCGTGGTGCTGTTGGTCGTCGGCGCGGTGTCGGCGATCGGCGGCATTGTCGGAGCCGTGGTTCAGGGTGAGCTCAAGCGGCTGCTTGCCTACAGCACCATCGAAAATGTCGGGATCGCCACGGCCGCGCTGGGCGCCTCGGTGGTCCTCGGCGCGGCGGGAGCAGCCACCTGGGCGGCGGTCGCATTCGCGGCGGGCCTGCTGCACATCCTCAATCACTCGGTAATCAAGGCGGTCCTGTTCCTGTCGGCCGGGTCATTCGAGCGCGCGACCGGTGAGCATCGCGTCGATCGCCTCGGCGGCCTGCTCGGGCGGATGCCGTGGACGGGTGCGGCCTGCGGGATCGGGGTGCTCGCGATCGCGGGAATGCCCCTCTTGAACGGATTTGCATCGGAGTGGCTCATCCTGGAATCGCTCGTGCATGCGTCGGTGGGCTCCGGGCGCGCCGGGGGCACGACGAGCGCGGTCGCGCTTGCGGTCCTGGCCGCGACGATCGGAATCTCGCTGCTGTGCTTCGTGACCCTCGGCGGCCGGGCGCTTCTCGGCCGGCCGCGCAGCGAGGGGGCCCGCGACGCGGTCGAGGTGGGCATCGCGATGCGCGCCGGCGTTGTGATGCTGGCGGCGACGTGCGTGGCGCTCGGCACGTTCCCGGGAGTCGTCGTGGCCCCGTTGATGCGGATGCGGGCGGTGCCTGCGGGCTCCGTCGGTCCGACGGGGCTCTGGCTGCCGGGTACCGGCGGCCTGCCCACACTCGGCCTGCTGGTCGTGCTCGGTGCCGCCACCGTCATCCTTGTTCGGGTGCGCGGCCCGCGGACGGCCGCAGCCCCGGTCTGGAATTGCGGCCAGGTCGACGCGCCCGCACTGGCGTGGACCTCCGCCGGATTCCGTTCGAGCCTGGTCTTGAGCTTCCGCGCGGGGATGCCCACCGAGCACACGACCGTGCACGACACCCGGGATGGCGTCCTGGCCGGCGTTGCGCACAGTCAGACGTCGACGAATCAGTTCGAGGAGCGGGTCTACCGTCCCGCGCGCCGGTCCGCGCTGCGCGTCGCCGACGTCGCCCGGCGCCTCCAGTCGGGGAGTCTCCAGGCGTACGTCGGGTACTTCGTCGTGGTGCTGATCGTCCTGCTCGTCCTCGCGCGGGTCGTGGGCGCATGACCTGGACGACTGTCGTCGCGGGCGCGGTCATGCTCGCCGCCATCATCGCCGCACCGCTGCTGCCGGGGCTCGTCCAGCGTCAGAAGGCGTTCTTCCAGGGGCGCCCCGGGGCCCCGGTCCTCCAGCCGTACCGCGACTTGCGGCGACTGTGGCGCAAGCGGGTCGTCGACGTGTCCGGGTCCGGGATCGCGTATCTGATCGCGCCGGCGGCAAGTGCGGCCGCGCTGCTGGCGGTGCTGCTGATCGTGCCGGTGGCCGGGACCGCCCCCGAGTTCGGTGTCGGCCACGATGCGCTGGTCGTGGTCGGCCTGTTGGCGCTGGCCCGGTGTCTCGTCGCACTGTCGGCCTGGGATACGACCAGCGGCTTCGGCCTGATGGCCGCGGGCCGCGAGTTGACCTTCGCTGTCGCCGGTGAGTTTCTCCTGGCGCTCGTGGTGTTGACGGCCGCCCTGCCGGCGGGCGGGACGGATCTGACGGCGATGTGGCACGGGGCCGCGGGGGAAGCGATCTGGACGCACCCCGCCCACTGGTGCGGGCTGCTGGGGATGTTGGTGGTCGTCCTTGTCGAGACCGGGCGCCAGCCGATCGACAACCCGGACACCCACCTCGAACTCACGATGATCCATGAGGGCCCGCTGCTCGAATACGGCGGCCGCGACCTGGCGTACCTGCAGTGGTCCGTTGCGGCGCGCCACTGGGCGGTGCTGGCCTTGACGGCGGGGCTGTTCCTGCCGCATCCCGCGGCGGCGATTCCCGGCATCGTCGTCGTACTGGCGTGGATGCTCGGGCTGACGGCGGCCCTGGCGATCGTCGAGACGACCGTCGCCAAGATGCGGCTGCTGCGGGTTCCTCACCTGGTGGGCGGGGTGGGGCTCATAACGCTCGTCGGCGTCATCACGTGGATCTTCGGGATCGCCACATGACCACGGCCCTGATCTGGATCATCATCGCCCTTGGGCTGGGATGCGTCGTGATGCGGCGACGTTCGGTGGTTGTGGCCCTTGTCGGCATTCAGGCCCTCTGCGTCGCGGCGCTGGCCGTCGCACTCGTCCCGAGCCGACCGTCGGAGTTCCTGCCGGCCGGCCTGACCCTGGTGGCCCGGGCGCTGGTCGTCGCGGTGCTGCTGGTGATCGCAATCCGACGCACACGCCACGCCCTTCCCGGCGGGGACGAGGTCGTGCCCTCAAGTCGACTGGTGGTCGCCGCGGCCATCATCGCGGGCCCTGGTGGCGCTCGTCCCCGCGTTCGGGTTGGCATCGCACCTGGCCGAACACGGAGCCGTCGCACTCGTCGCCACCGGTCTGGCACTGCTTGTCACCCGGCGCGCGACGGTCATGCAGGTCGTTGGCGCTCCTGGTCGCCGAGAATGGAATCGCCGTGGCGGCCGTGTCAGTGTCCCGGGCGGTCTTGCCCGTCGTCGTCGAGCTCGGGGTGGCCTTCGACCTGGTCCTTGTCGTTACGGTCGCAATCGTCTTTCACGACCGGATCTTCGGCATGTTCGGGACGACGGACACGCGGATGTTGCGAGGCCTGCGTGACTGATCCGATCACGCTGGCCGTCGCGGTGGCGCTGGTGGCGCCGCTGTTGGTCGCGGTCGCAATGGCGGCGGCACGTGGTGCGCGCCAGGCCGACGCCATCAACCGCGCCGGGGCCGTCGTCTGTGCGGCGGCGATCGGCGTCCTCGCGGTCGTCGGAATCGCGCACGCACGGGTCCCCGCCACGGGGCCGTGGTACTTGGTCGATGGGCCCGCCGGGGTGTTCCTGGCGGTGATTGCCGGCGTCGGGCTGGTGAGCGCCCTCATCTCGCCGGCGTATCTGCACGACCACCGGCGGGCACACACCGGCGCGCTCCGGTCGCGGCAGCTCTATTACGCGGGTCTGTATGTCTTCTGGTCCGCGTTGGTGGCCGTGCCGATCGTCAACAATCTCGGTGTCGCGTGGCTCGTCGTCGAGGCGACCACCGCGGCATCGGCGCTCATGGTCGCGTTTGCCGGTACCCACAACGCGCTCGAGGCGGGGTGGAAGTACCTCGTGCTGACCAGCGTCGGTCTGACGGTGGCGCTGCTCGGGATCGTCATGCTCTACGCGTCCGGACCGCACGGGGCCGCGACCCTGAGCGCGCTCGATTGGTCGTCGCTTGCGCATGCGGCCCCACACCTCGATTCAGCGACCACGCTCGCCGCGTTCTGCGTCATCGTGGCGGGTCTCGCGACCAAGATCGGCTGGGCACCCGTCCACAACTGGCTGCCGGATGCCCACAGCGAGGCGCCGCCGCCGGTCAGCGCGCTCCTGTCGGCGGCGTTGCTGCCGACGGTCGCGCTCATCGCATGGCGGCTCGACGTCGCGCTCCGAGGTGCCCTCGACCCGGCGGCCGTGCGCACCGTGTTCATCGGCTTCGGGTTGCTGTCGCTGGCCATCGCCGTGCCGTTCTTGTGGAAGGCACTCGCGTGGAAGCGGTTCCTCGCATACTCGAGCCTCGAGCATATGGGCGTGATCGCCTTCGGGATCGGCATCGACAACAAGTGGGCGACGGCCGGGGTCCTGATCCACGTCGTCGGTCACGCCATCGCCAAGGCGCTCGGGTTCTCCATGGCGATTCCGCTGCTGCGCTACCAGCCGGGCGCCTCCCAGCGCGCGCCCCACGGAGTGGCGCGGACCAGCCGCCACCTGGCGGTGGGCATGGGCGTCAGCCTGCTCGCACTCGGGGCGGTCCCCCCGTCGCCGCTGTTCTTCAGCGAGGCGCTGATCCTGTTCGGCGGGATCGCGTCCGGCCAAATCGTGGTCACGGCGGCGGCGGCGGCGCTGTTGGCGCTTGGCTTCATCGGGATCGCCCACATGACCGTCGAGGCCCTGTCCGGGGGCGCCCCGGAACGGCGTCGCCCCGGGACGCGCACGGCCATATGGATTTCAGGGCTTGCGACGTCTTGCGGGGTGGCGCTGCTCGCGGTCGCCGCGTTCGCCTATGTCTTGCCGTACTCGACCTTGGTCGCGATGATCGGCGGCGGCGGATGACCGTCCTTCCCGTGACCCAGACGGAGTCGGTGGAACCGTCGCGCTGGCACGATCGCCTCGCGCTGCTTCTGGCCGACGGGCTGCGATTTACCAGCTTGTTCCCGACGCCGGACGGCGGCGTCGGTTGCGTGCTCGCCGATTCCGAGCGCACCGTCGTCGTGACGACGGTCCCGGATGGCGGCAGCGTCGACAGCATCGTCGACATCGTCGGCGCGGCCGGCTGGGACGAGCGGGAGGTCCACGACCGCACCGGTATCGGGTTCGACGGCCACGATCCGCTGCGCCCGTTGCTGCGGCATCCGTCGGTCACGTCGGAGTGGACGACGCCCGTCGCGGCGAGGACGTCCACGATGTTGCGGTCGGCCCGACGCACGCCGGCGTCATCGAGAGCGGGCACTTTCGCTTTCACGTGGTGGGCGAGCGCATTCTCGTCCTCGATCCCCAGCTGTTCTACAAGCACCGCGGGCTGGAGCAGGCGGCGATCGGGGGGAGTCCCGACCAGGCATTGCGACTGGCCCAACGGGCCTGCGCGGCGTGTGCGGTCACCAACTCCGTCGCCGTCGCCCACGCAATCGAGGATGCCGTCGGCGCGGTGCCCGACGACAACCTCCGCCGCGCACGCACGCTGTTGCTGGAGCTCGAGCGTCTCTACAACCATGTCAACGACATCGGAGCCGTGTGCGCCGGCGTCGGGTTTGCGATGGGCAACATGGCCTTCGCAGAGCTCAAAGAGCGGGCGCAGCGGGTGAACGCGGCCCTGACCGGGCACCGGTTCTGTTCGATACGGTCGCCGTCGGGTCGAGCGACCTCGCGGTTGACGCCGCGTCGGCCCGCGCGGCGCGGGCGACCGTCGCGGGAATCGGAGCCGATGCCGCAGCGCTCTGGGCCGATGTGCATCGCAATCGGACCGTACGGGCCCGCTTTCGCGGCGCGGGCATCCTCGACCGCGCGGACGCGCGCGCGCTCGGCGCCTGCGGCCCGGCCGGCCGCGCGTCCGGCATCGACGACGACGCCCGCACCGCCAGCCCCAGGCTCTGGTACGAGGGCTTCGTGGCGGCTCGCCGGAAACGCCGCGGGGCGACGTGGCGACGCGCATCGAGATGCGCGTGCGCGAGCTGGTCGCCTGCTGCGCGATCATCGACGACCTCACGTCGGCGCCGATCGTCCCGGGGCGCACGCGCGCGGGAAGTGGCGGTGGCGGGACCGGGCGTCGGGATCGTCGAGAGCCCCCGTGGCCGCACCGCGGCCATCGTCACCATGGGCGGGGAGACCGTGCGCGGGATGCATCTGCGTACCGGGTCCTACGCCAATTGGCCGGCGTTGGCGGCGGCATGCGCGGGCGCGATCCTCCCCGACTTTCCCCTGATCAACAAGAGCTTTGAGCTCTGCTACGCCTGCGTGGATCGGTAGGCCGCGGTGTTCGTCCTGTTCCGACATCTCGCCGGCATCCGCCGCAGTGCGGATCTGCACCGCGGCGCACCCCGGTCGGCGGCCATCCGCCACGTCGACGCCGGCTCGTGCAACGGGTGCGAGCACGAACTCGGCGCGTCGCTGGGCCCGATGTACGACCTTCAGCGCTTCGGGCTGGCGATCTCGGCATCACCCCGGCACGCGGACATTCTGCTCGTCACCGGTCCCGTCACCACCCGCATGCGTTCGGCGCTGATAGCTGCATACCAAGCGATGCCGGAGCCGCGTCTGGTTGCGGCACTCGGTGACTGCGCGCTCGGCTGCGGCGTGCTCGGCGATCCGTCCGAGCTCGCGGGGCCGCTGGAGGACATCCTCCCGGTCGCGATACGGATTCCGGGGTGCCCGCCGACACCCGCCGACATCGCGCGGTGCCTGATCGAGGAGCTCGACCGCAGGCGCTGAGTCGGTGAGCGCGCCGTCGCGGGTGCCGTCACGCGTCGCGGCGACGGTGCCCCCGGTTGTGAACACGCGCCACCACCAGCCCGAGCCCGACGAGCGCGATCCCCGCCACGACGACCGCCAGTGCCGCGCTGGTTGCGGTCCCGACCAGCGCGGAGATCGTCAGCACCCAGAGCACGCCGCCGATGGCCGCGAACCACATCAGCACGTCGACATCGAGCATGCCGGCCAGAAGGAACGCGCCGGCAACGGCGATGCCGAGAACGGCGTGCCAGACCGAGAACCGGGCGAAGTCGTGGGTGCTCGCCGCCACGATGAATGCCACATAGATGCCGATCAACGACCACAGCGCCGCGCAGGTGAAGCCCAGCCGGTCGTTCGGACGAACCCTCCACGCGGTCGCGGCCGCAAACGCGGACTCGACGAGGATCACCCAGCACAGTGCCCACACCGGCACGCCGACTGCATAGGCGATGACGGCACCCCCGACTCCGAGCGCCGCGGGAAGGCCGATCCAGGCGACCCGTGGCCGGTGGATCGTCGCGGCGAGCAGCGTCGCGATCGCGGCACCGACCGCCGCCGCGCCGGCGATCCACCACGCGGCCGTGTGAGCGGCCGTCGCCCACCCCGACGCGTCGATGCTCACCGCGAAGGCCGCGGCGAACGCGACAAGCCCCACGAGGCCGGCAACCTCGGACTGCCACCCGAGCCGTCGCCGGGCGAGGACGACGCTCGCGGCGAGGGCAACGACCGGGAACACAAAGGGCGTGACGACGCGCGCCGGCCACGGGAGTCGGTCGTAGAGCGACGCGTAGGCGAGGACGCAGCCGATCGAGACGACGGCCGCTCCCAACGCATACAGAACGCTTGCCGCCGTGGGGCGCTGCCGCTCCGGACGCGCCGCCCGCCCGAGCAGCTGTTCGAGGTCGTCTGCCGACACGGTGCCGGCACTCAGTGCCAAGTCCAGCCGCGCCAACAACGACGCCCGTTGCGCGCGGGAGGTCGGCGGTGTTCGAGGCGGTTCGATCGGTGTGGTGGTCATGGGTGTACTCCCGATGCTCGGCAAGCGCCGGAGTTGGCAGTGCCCGAGTCGCTATTGTGACGCCGGGCGGCGCTCTCGGTCACGGGTTGAAGCGGCCAGTGAACATGGCGGTGACGAGGATCAGCTCCACTGCGAGCGCACCGGCACCGAGCACGATGCCGAGTACCGCGCGGGCCCGATCCGTGGGTGTGGCACCGTTCGCGCGGAGGCAGGTGCTCCCTGCGCGCACGGCGCGGACCCCGTACACGGCGGCGCTGCCGAATCCGGCGATCATCGAGAGAAGAACGATTGAGCTGGCCGCTCCGTCCAGCACTGGGCTGACCATGAAGACGATCGCCGGCGCCACCGGAAACGCGAGGAGCGCGATCGCGCCGGTCCGTGCCGCCCGTCGGGAATCACCCGCTGCCGGAGCGTGGTGCAGCTGGACGCCCGTCGCGCGGGATGATGGCGCTCACTCCGAACGGTCGACATGGTGCGCACTCCGGTGACGTGGATGCCCTCCTGACTCCGGTATACGCGCCTCGTCGACCTCGGTCATCCGTGTCTCTGTGCCAGCACATGCGGGATTGTCCTGATACCCGTGAGACCTTTCACGCCGCGGAGTGGCATGCGGGCTCTCACGGGGATTGGGACGCGCGTCGGATCTAGTTCGTGGTGCACGCCGGCGCGTAGATGGCCTTTGGCACGAGGCTGCACTGTGTCGCCCGGTCCGCGACGACCCAGGCACCGTTCTTGGTAGCGAACAGCTGCGTGTAGTCGAATCCGCCCTGGCCGTTCGGGCCCGCCGGCGTCGACACGAACGCATAGGCGTAGCCGCCCGCGCACGCGAAGTGGTGGATGGTCTTGCCGCTGTTGGCGCCGAGTGCGGCCGTCAGTGCGGTACCCGTGCAGGGCGCGGACGCCGTCGGGCTCGGGGTCGGGGCGGGTGTCGCGCAGACCTTGGTGCCGCTGCTGACCGCGGCGAGCAACTTGGCGGTCGTGTTGGGACCGACCAGCCCGTCGGCCGTGATTCCCGTGCTGGACTGAAAAGAGCGCAGGGCCTGGACCGTGGCGGGGCCCGCGACGCCGTCCACGGTGCCGGAATAGCAGCCGGTCGCCTTCAGGCCGGATTGCAGGTTCTTGATCGCCGCCGCGGTCATGGCGGGTGATGTCCCGCCGGCGGAGGTGGAGGTGCCGCCGGAGGCGTTGGTCGTGACGGTCACGGTCGTGGTCGATGAACTCGATCCGCACGCAGTGACGACCACGGCAGCTCCGATGCAGAGCACCACGAGCGCGATTGCCTTGACGGGGCGTGTCATGGGTGGTCCTTGTCGTGACGACGGTCGCCGGCGATCGGCGCGTGCAGACGCGCGCGGCGGCGGCCATCGGGTGGATGGGCCGACATCGGAAACCTAGGACACCGGCGGGTCCGTCTGCCTCGGAATTCGCTCACGACGTTGCGGGAGTCTTCGCTGCGCGCGACGACCGCAGCCCGGGCAGAGATGGGGGACCTGCGCCGGATCCTGTCGACCCCCCGCGGGCGGCCCCCGGACCGTGGTGCCCGGTCGGACCGACGGTGCGTCCGGCATCGGGCGGCCGATGCCCGGCCGCGTTCTTGCACCTTCCCGTCGACGAAATCCGCTGCATATCGGGCGCAGGCCCGCCTCGGGCGACGGTCGCGAACCGTCCATTCGGCTAGGCCGCACCGTGAGGATGCGGGGCTCGCCCTAGCGGGGGCCTTGACAGGTTCTTGGTCGAGGCGGTCACACGACCGGCAGCGAAGGGCGTCGGGTGGCGAAAAGCAGTCGACAAGCAGGCAATTCGGGCTGGGGCATCCTGGTGCTCCTGGTCGTGACGTTCGCGATCGCGGGTGCGATGGCGACCGGCGCGCCTGCTCAGACGATCAACAGGTGTGCGATTCGCCCCCACACCGTCTGCGTCCGTCGCAACCTTGCCGGCGCGAAATTGGCCGGTGCCCGCCTGGCGTACGCCAACCTCACCGGGGCCAACCTGTCGCACGCGAATCTCCGCGGCGCCGACCTTCGCGGCGCCGTCCTCACCGGCGCCAAATTCACCGGCGCCGACCTGCGCGGCGCACGGTTTGGCGTCGGCGCCAAGCTCTCGGCCGCGCTGCTCAGCTCCGCCAACCTCACCGGGCAGCAGCTCGTCGCGGCGGATCTCCGTCACGGGGTCCTGATCGGGTCGAAACTTGTCGGTGCCAACCTGACGCGGACACGCCTCGGCGGGGCCAACCTCACCGGCGCCGACCTCACAAACGCGGTCGTCACGGGTGCCGACATGACGGGCGCGAACCTTCACGGAGCCACCCTCACCGGGGTCTCGCTCGCACATGTCACCGTCGGTGGGACCAAGAGCGGTTCGATCACCCGGCCGCCGTCGGCGCCGCCGCCGGGGTATGTCGTCGCCGGCGGATTCCTTTTGCGTGTGCTGCCGACTCCGCGGTTCGAGGTCGCTGCGACCGGCGGTGCGCTCACGGTCGCACCGTTTTCGTCCGTCCCGGGCGCATCCGCGTACATCGTCCAACTTTGTGATGGGGCGGGCGCCAACTGTCAGGCCCCGCTGACGGTGGGGACGTCGGGCATGAGCTTTACGGGACTGACCGGCGGACGGACGTACGTCGTCACGCTCGTCGCCAAGGGCGACGGCGTGACGTCCGCCGATTCCGCGACGGCCAGCCAACACGGAACTCCGACGGCGATCGATCTCGCCGCACCGGGCTTCGGCCTGACGTCGGGACCGGCGACCCTCACGCTCGACGCCTTCGCCGCGGTGCCGCACGCGACGGGGTATTCGGCCCAGCTCTGCGAGGCCGCCGGCACCAATTGCACGGCACCGACCGCCGTCACGACCGCCGGCACGACCTTCCCGGGCCTCGTCGGCGGCACGACCTACACGGTCAAGCTCGTCGCCCTCGGCGATGGGGTCGTGTACGCGAGTTCGGCCGCGGTGAGCCACGCGGGAATTCCCACTGCGGTCGCGCTCGCATCGCCGGTACTCTCCGTGACGCCGGGTCCGGGCGTCCTGACCCTGAACGCCTTCGCCGCGGTCGCGAACGCGACCGGGTACACGGCCCAGCTCTGCGACGCGTCGGGGACCGTCTGCGGCGCACCGGCAGCCGTTGCCACGGGCGGGCGCACGTTTCTCGGTCTGGGCGGCGGGAACAGCTATACCGTCCGGCTCACCGCGGTCGGCGACGGCGTGGCCTTCGCGGACTCGGCGCCGGCGACCGACACCGGGACCCCGACGGCCGTCCGTCTCCCGACGCCGGTGTTCACGCTCACCCCGGGCGTCGGCAGTCTCGTGCTCAATCCGTTCACGGCGATCCCGAACGCAAGCGGGTATTCCGCGCAGCTGTGCAACGGGGTCGGGGCGAACTGTGCGTCCCCGGTTCCCGTGACATCGGCGGGGATGACGTTCCCCGGGCTCCCGGGTGGCGCGGTCGTCACCGTCAGGCTGTCCGCGACGGGCGACGGGGTCGCCTTCGCGAACTCATCGGTCGCGACCCAAACCGGAACGCCCGGCGCCGTGGTCCTCGCCGCCCCGAGCATCACACTCACCGCCGCCGCCGGCACCCTGCGACTCGACCCGTTCGCATCGGTGCCGAACGCCGCAGGGTACGTCGCCCAGGTGTGCGACCACGTCGGCGCGAATTGCGCCGCCGCAATCAGCGTCACAACCGCCGGCACGACATTCTCGGGGCTGAGCGGGGGAGTGGCCTACCGGGTCAGTGTCACGGCAACCGGCGACGGTGTCGCGTTCGCCAACTCGCCGGCTGCCACACAGACGGGGACCCCGGCCGCAGTGCCGCTCCCCGTCCCGGCATTCAGCCTGACCGCGGGACCCGGGACACTGACACTCAACGGCTTCACCGCGGTTCCCGGCGCCTCGGGGTACTCGGCCCAGGTCTGCACCTCCGCCGGCACGGGCTGTCGGGGCGCGACGGCCGTCACCACGTCCGGCACCACGTTCACCGGCCTTGCCGGTGGTACCACCTACCGCGTGACGCTGGTGGCAACGGGTGACGGTGCGGCCTCCTCCGACTCGATCGCGGCCGTCCAGTCCGGTACTCCGGCGCCGGTACGTCTGCCCGCGCCCACGTTCTCGGTGACCTCGGGCGTGTCGAGCCTTGTGCTCAACGGCTTCCCTGCGGTACCGAATGCCTCCGGCTACTCGGCTCAGCTGTGCAACGCGGCCGGCACCGGTTGCGGGAATCCGGTGGCCGTCTCCAGTGCCGGGCGCACCTTCTCCGGCCTGGCGGGTGGCACCACCTACACGCTCAAGCTCATCGCCGTGGGCGACGAGGTCGCCTTCGTCGACTCGCCGGCCGCCGCACAACCCGCCACCGCAGCGTCGTTCGGGCTCGCTGCCCCTGCCTTTACACTCACGCCCGGCGCGGGGACGCTTATCCTGAACAGCTTCGCCGCCATCCCGAACGCCTCCGGGTACTCGGCCCAGCTGTGCAACGCCGACGGGACGGCCTGCGCGGGCGCGATGACCGTCACGCCCGCGGGCACAACCTTCACGGGGCTCGTCGGGGGCGCCCAGTATCTGGTCAGGCTCATCGCCGTGGGCGATGGGGCGGCATACGCGAATTCCCCCGCCACGACCCAGACCGCCCGCCCGGCCGCCGTCGTGCTGACCGCGCCCGGAGTGACGGTGATCCCCGGACCCGGCGCCCTGACCCTTGCACCCTTTACCGCGGTCTCCGGAGCGGTCGGGTACTCGGCCCAACTGTGCGACGCCGCCGGAGCACACTGCCAGCCTCCGGTCGTCGTCACGACCGCCGGCACAACCTTCGCCGGGCTCGCCGGGGGCACGACCTACACGGTCGAGGTGACCGCGACCGGCGACGGCGTCGCCTCGTCGGACTCGGCGACTGTCAGCCGCACCGCGACGCCGACCGCGGTGGCGCTGCCGGCGCCGGCCTTCGTCGTGTCGTCGGGAGCGGGCACGCTGACGCTCAACGGGTTCGCAGCGGTGCCGGCCGCGTCCGGGTATTCGGCCCAGCTCTGCAACGCCGCCGGAGCAAACTGCGGGACGCCGGTGATCGTGACGACGTCCGGATACAGCTTCAGTGCGCTCACCGGTGGGACGACCTACCTCATCAAGCTCACCGCGCACGGCGACGGCGTCGCGTTCCTCGATTCTGCCGTCACCACGCAGACCGGGACCCCGGGCGCCGTGATCCTTCCGGCGCCGGCGTTCTCGCTGACCCCGGGAGCGGGTCGGTGGCCCTGAGCGGGTTTCCTGCGGTACCCGGTGCAGCCGGGTACTCGGCCCAGCTCTGCAACGCCGCCGGCACCGGCTGCGCCGCGGCGCTCCCGGTGACGACGGCCGGCACCACGTATACGGGACTCGCCGGCGGCACGACCTACACCGTCCTGCTCACCGCGTCCGGAGACGGGGTCGCCTACGCCGACTCCGCGCCCGCGGCCCACACGGCGACGGCGACGGCCGTCACGCTCCCCGCTCCGAGTTTCAGCCTCAGCCCGGCGGCCGCCGCGGTGGTGCTGAACCCGTTCGCCGCGGTGCCGAACGCATCCGGGTATTCGGCTCAGCTCTGCAACGCCGCGGGGGGTGCCTGTCAGGGGCCCGTGTCGGTCACGACCGCGGGCACGACGTTTGCCGGGCTCACCGGCGGCGTGACCTACACGGTCAAGCTGACGGCGGTCGGCGACGGCATTGCCTCTGCCAACTCGACAGCGACTCTCCAGGCCGGCGATGCGGCATCGTTTGCGCTGTCCGCCCCGACGTTCACGGTGACATCCGCCCCCGGGAGCCTGATGCTCAACGCGTTCGCCGCGGTGCCGAACGCCGTGGGCTACTCGGCACAGCTCTGCGACGCCGCGGGGTCCGGCTGCGGCAACGCGATCACAATCACCACCTCCGGCACGACCTTCCCGGGCCTCGTCGGCGGCACGACCTACACGGTCAAGCTCAGGGCGACCGGGGACGGGGTCGCCTACGCGGACTCGCCGACTGCCACCCGGACCGCGGTGCCGGCCGCGGTCGTGCTCGCCGCTCCGAGCTTCTCGGTCACCTCCGGGGCCGGGACGGTCACGATCGCCCCCTTTGCCGCGGTGTCCAACGCGTCCGGGTACTCCGCCCAGTTGTGCGACGCCGCCGGCGCGAGCTGCGCGGCGCCGGTCACGGTCACGACGGCGGGCACCACCTTCTCTGGCCTTGTCGGCGGAACGACGTATGCGGTCACGCTCAGCGCCGTCGGCGACGGGACCGCATACGCGAGCTCGCCCGCGACAACCCGCACCGCGACGGCGGGGGCCGTCCGGCTGTCCACCCCGGCCGTTGCGCTGACGCCCGGCCCCGGAACCCTTGTCCTTAACGCCTTCAGGGCCGTTCCCGGTGCATCCGGGTACTTGTCCCAACTCTGCAACGCGTCGGGCGCGGGGTGCGCTCCCGCCATCCCGGTCACGACCGCGGGGACGACCTACTCGGGGCTCACCGGCGGGGTCGGATACATGGTCAAGCTGACCGCGACCGGTGACGGCACGGCATTCAGCGATTCCGCCTCGGCCACCCAGACCGGCACCCCCACCGCGGTCCGGCTCGCGCCGCCGGTTCTGGCACTCGCCTCCGGCCCTGGGGTGCTCACCATCACCCCGTTTGCGGCGGTGCCGAACGCCTCCGGGTATACGGCCCAGCTCTGCAACGCGGCCGGCGCCAACTGCGGCAACCCGGTCACCCTGACCACCGGCGGATACACGTTTCCGGCACTGACCGGCGGAACGGCCTATCTGGTCAGGCTTACGGCCAACGGCGACGGTGCCGCATATGTCGATTCGTCGACCGTGACACAGACGGGCACGCCTGCGGCGACGGCGCTTGCTGCTCCGACGCTCACACTGGCGCCGGGTCCCGGCGCGCTGGCGATCGCCCCGTTTGCCGCCGTCCCGGGGGCGTCCGCCTACGCGGCACGGCTCTGCAACGCGGCCGGCACGGGATGCGCCGCCCCGGTTGCTGTCACCACGGCGGGAACGACGTTCTCGGGCCTTACCGGCGGAACGAGCTACACGGTCACCCTGGCGGCGACCGGCGACGGCGTCGCGTACGCGGACTCGCCCGCGGCGACCGGGGTCGGGACACCGACGGCGGTGCCACTGCCCGCGCCGCTGCTGAGCGTCAGCGCGGGTGCCGGCCGTCTTACCCTCAACGGCTTCGCCGCAGTCCCGAACGCGACCGGCTACTCGGCCCAGATCTGCAGCGCGGTCGGCACCAACTGCCAGGCCGCGGTCCCGGTCACGACCGGGGGCACGGTGTTTGCCGGACTCACCGGTGGGGTGACCTACACCGTCACGCTGACCGCGGTTGGCGACGGCGTGGCGTTCGCGACCTCGCCCGCGGCGACCCAAACGGCGACCGCGACCTCGTATGCCCTCGCGCCACCGTCGTTCACGCTGGCGCCAGGTCCGGGAACCTTGACGGTCAACGCGTTTGCGTCCGTTGCCCACGCGGCCGGATATGCGGTGCGCCTGTGCAACGGAGCCGGCGCCAACTGCGGCAGCCCGACACCGGTGGGAACCTCGGGCATGGCGTTCACCGGCCTTGTCGGCGGCACTACCTACACGGTGGTGATGACCGCCACCGGCGACGGCGTGACCTATGCCGACTCACCGGCCAGCTCCGTGACCGGATCGCCCGCTGCGGTGTCGCTTGCGACGCCGACCTTCAGCGTCAATCCCGGTCCTGGCGCGCTGACCGTCAACCCCTTCACCGCGGTGCCGAACGCATCCGCATATGCGGCCCAGCTGTGCAACGCCACCGGCGCCGGCTGCCAGGCACCGGTGGCGCTCACGCCCTCGGGGTACGTCTTCCCGGGGCTCGTCGGCGGGACGACCTACACGATCAAGCTGGCGGCGGTCGGGGACGGCGTCGCCTTTGCGACATCCGCCGCCGCATCGCAAACCGGCACACCGAGTGCATCGCGGCTCGCCGCACCCGCCGTCGCACTGACGGGAGGACCCGGCGCCCTCACGGTCAACGCCTTCGCCGCGATCCCGAACGCGACCGGGTATGCCGCCCAGCTCTGCGATGCGGCCGGCGTCACCTGTCAGAGCCCACTCACGGTGCCGACCTCCGGCACGACCTTCGCCGGGCTCTCCGGCGGGGTGACCTACACCGTCAAGGTCATCGCCAAGGGCGACGGCGTCGTCTTTGCAGATTCGCTGCCCGCCTCCCAGACCGGCGTGCCTGCGGCGGTGGCGCTGGCGGCGCCGGCGTTCACGGTGGTCGCCGGTCCGGGTGCCGTGACCGTGAACGCGTTCGCCTCCGTGCCCAACGCGACCGGGTACGCGGCCCAGCTCTGCGATGCCGCGGGTGCCAACTGCGCCACACCGGTCGCCACCACGTCCGCCGGCTACGCCTTTACGGGCCTTGTCGGCGGCACCACCTACGCGGTCAAGCTGACGGCGGTCGGAGACGGTCTCGCATATGCGACATCGGTACCGGCGACCCAGACAGCGGTGGCGGCCGCGGTCCGTCTGCCCTCGCCGAGCTTCACGCTGTCGCCCGGCGGGTCATCGCTTGTGCTCAACAACTTCGCCGCCGTCCCGAACGCGACCGCGTACGCGGCCCAGCTCTGCGACGCGGCCGGCCAGAACTGCCGGGCATCGGCCCCCGTGACCACCTCCGGCACGACCTATCCCGGGCTCACCGGCGGTACCACCTATTCGGTCAAGCTCACCGCGATCGGCGACGGCGTCGTCTACGCGACCTCGTCGCCCGCCGTGCAGACGGGGATCGCCGGCGCCGCGGCTCCGACGGCCCCGACCGTGACCGGCGGTTCGGCCGCCTGGACCAACGCGCCGTCGGTGACCGTCAGCGCGTCGGGGTCCACGGTGACCGATGTCTCGGGGATCGCCGGGTACGAGTACGAGACCTCCACCGACGGCGGGGCCACGTGGGGCGCGCCGACCTCCGCGGGCGGGGTCGTGATCACGAGCGAGGGCGTGACCCTCGTGCGCTTCCGGGCGGTGTCGGGCAACGGCGTCGAATCGACCTGGTCACCGACTTCGGGCGACCTTGGCACCGTGCGGATCGATCGCACCGCACCCGGTCTGCCCACGGTAGCCGGTGGATCGAGCGTCGTGTCGACGACGCCGGTGACGGTCACCGGAGCCGGTGCGTCCGATCCGTGCGCGGCCAACGCGTGCGCCGGGGTCAGCGGCTACCAGCACCGCATCTCGAGTGACGCGGGCGCGAATTGGTCGGGGCCGGCCGACGGCGGATCCGCGACGGTCTCCGCCAACGGCGTCAGCTACGTCGAACTCCGTACGGTCGACGCCGCCGGAAATGTCTCGCCGTGGTCGGATCCTTCGGCCTCGTCCGAGGCCGACATCACCGCGGCGACGGCGGCGATTTCGCATGTCGTGGTGATCGTGATGGAGAACTCCGACTATTCGCAGATCGTCGATTCGGCAAACGCTCCGTATCTCAACTCGCTGGCGCACACCTACGGGTTGGCGGCCAACATGGATGCCGTCGCACACCCATCGCTGCCGAACTACATCGCGATGACCTCGGGCGGCACCCAGGGAGTTATCGACGACGGCAACCCGTCCGAGTATCCGCTGTCGGTGCCGTCGATCTTTTCCCAGCTCGGCACAAACTGGAAGTCGCTTGCCGAGTCGATGCCGTCGAACTGCGCGACGGTCGACAGCGGGACGTACGCCGCTCGTCACAACCCGGCGACCTTCTACACGAACATCGCCAGCCAGTGCGCCACCCAGGACGTTCCGCTCGGCGCGACGCCGGACATCTCAAGCGCGTTCACCTTCATCGCCCCGAATCTCTGCGATGACACCCACGACTGCACGGACGCGACCGGCGACACGTGGCTGTCGAATTTCATTCCGCAGCTGCTCGCCACCTCGCAGTACCAGTCCGGGTCAACGGCCGTGTTCATCACCTGGGACGAAAACGATTCGTACGCCCCCGGCAACCAGATCCCGACGATCGTGATTTCGCCGACGACCCACGGCGTCAAGAGCATGGAGGCGTTCACGCACTACTCCCTGCTGCGGACCGCCGAGGAGCTGCTGGGCCTGCCGCTGCTCGGTGCCGCACAGCAGGCGAACTCCATGAGCCAGGCGTTCAATCTGCCATAGCCCCGGGGCCCCCGGCGGTCACGTTGGCGGTACCACACCCGTGTGGCCGCGACGCCGCCGAGCGGGCCGGATGATTGCCGGAGTGTCGCAGCGCCCCGGAGTGCCGGACGCGCCGACAACCGGTCAAAGTGTGCCTAAACTGCGGTGGAAACCCGGAATGCGGACGGGGTTCGCGAGGAACCAGCAAGGGATGGCACCACGTTGCCTGATCCGACCATCGGTACCAACGCCCCCGAACAGCAGCGAACGCCGCACCCGGATGGTCTGGTCGATGTCCTGGCCCGCCATCCGAACGGCCTGACCATCACCGAGATGGTCGGGATGGTCGGTGAGTCCGACACCCGGATTCGGCGCGCGCTTGCGCAATTGGCCGCCGCCGGCGCCGTCGCCTCCCGCAAGGACCCGCCCGTCGGCCGCGGGCGTCCGACGATGCGCTTCCGGCTCGTGCCGACGACCAACACGTGGGCGCGCATCGCGTTGGTATTGCTCGACGTGGTCGCCACCCAGGGCATCGACGAGGCGACGGTCCGGGCGGCTGCCCGGACACAAGGGGCGGCCCTGCTCGCCGCGACGTCCGCCAAGGACGTGTTCGGTGCCATGGGCGAGCTCGGATTCGCGCCCCGGGACGTCTCGGCGCCGGCGGATGTGCGCGCGGGTCGCACCCGGCTCGAGTTCCTGAACTGTCCGCTTCGCGACGGCGTCCTGGCGCAGGGTGGCCATGCGATCTGCGCCGCCCATCACGGGCTGGCGGAGGGAATGTGCTCGGTGTCCGGCAGCGAGGTCGCCGAGTTTGTCGTGCGCGACCCGGTCCGCGTCGGCTGCCGGGTGACGACCGCCATGCGGTAGCCCGCCCGGAGGGTTGGGGACCACGGTCGCCGTCCGCGCGTGGGTCCGGGGACCGCCTGCCCGGGTGTGCGGCCCGCAGCGGTTCCGTCGCGTCGGCGGCATCCGGGCCGCTCCCGGCGGCGAGCGCCGCCCGTTGCCGCCGGAGTCCTCGCGCGGCCGACGGGGTTATTCGCAGCGTTCCGGGAGCTTCGAGGCGACCCATGGCACGCATGCAGTCCCTGGAAAACACGGAAAGCGGACGGATTGCGGACGCCGTGCCAAGGATATTTGGTGGCAATTGCTCAGGGACTCGGACGGGGGTGCCGATGGATGCAGCACAGGCAGTCAACACCGTGAGGCCCCGTAATGCGCATCCCCGTAGACGTCCGTCCCGAACGGGCAGCCATTCGCCGACGCGGTTGTCGTCGGCGCGGCCGTCGCGGTGGCCGGTGCGGCGCTGGTTGGGGGCGTGGCCCTGCGTCCCGGGGTCGCATCGGCAACGTCGGTGACTCCGGTCGCCCCGGCAGCCTCGTTCGCCAGCCTCCTGTACGACACCGACGCCAACGTGTCGGTGCTCACCAGCGGTCTCAGCCCGGACGGGAGCACGATCGGTCCGGCGCTGACCCCGGACCGCGGCGGCGTGCGCCAGGAACCCTCGGGCACCAACATGCTCGGGATGAACGCGCCCGACAACGCGGCACGCGATCGCGAAGATCAACGCCAAGCAACTCTTGGGCCGGACGCCGAGCCAGATGGTCAACATCATCAAGCGGTCCATCAACGGCCCGTGCACGCTCACGATCGCCGGCGTGATCCACGACTTCGGCTGCCGGAGCCACAAGGTGGCGATCGATGAGGTCAGCCCCGCGTTCGCGACTCCCAGGACGGGGGGGACGGATACCTCGGGCGCAACTTCTCGACGGCGATGCGCGTGCTCGCGCGGACGTCGTCGCCGTGGGGCGGCACGTACGCCTCGCGGGTCGCCGTCTACGTCGATGCCGGGGTCACCGTGTCGGTCTATGCCGGCAAGGGCAAGAATCACAACCTCAACGGCTACGGCAAGCCGCAGTACGCGGTCTTCAGCGACGTCATGCCCGGACTGGCCAAGGCCGGGGCCCTCTGGATGGAGATGTACCAGGGCGTGCATCGGGGCAGTGGGACCGCCCCGCTGACCCAGGCCCAGTGGCGCCTGATGCCGACGCGCTTCGCCGGCTACCTGGCCCACTTCGGCGGTCGCGTGACGCACCTGCACTATCTGTTCGGCGACACGGGCGCGCCGACGCCGGCGTGTTCCGACCCGCAGGCCTGCACATGGGCGCTGGCCTCGCGCGCGGGGCTCAACCGCACGATTCTCGGCAACGGCCCCGGGGAGTACCGGCTCGGGAGCCAGGCCCCGTCCTGGCTGGCGCAGTTCAACGCCTATTTCCCGACCGTCACCCGCCATGCGGCAGGGACCTGGTAGCCGCCGTGCCGGGCGCCGTCGGCTAGGCCGAGGCGCCCTCGCCGGCCGGCTCGGCTCCGGGCACGATGTCGCGGAGCGGCTCGTGGGACGGTGATGCGCGCTTGCGGGATCAGGAAGATCGCCCCGAGCCCCGCGATGGCCACGACGCCCGACACCAGGAATGTCAGGGTGAAGCCCTTCTCCGCGGGCAGCGCCGTCCCCCCGACGGTGAAACTGGTCAGGAACGCGGCCGACAGCTGGGCGCCGATCGTCCCCCCGACGGTGCGCATGACGGTGTTCATCCCCATCGCCACGCCGGTCACCTGCGGGGACACCGCGTCGACGATGAGCTTGGCGAGCATCGCGTAGACCAGGCCGACACCGATGCCGAGGATGCTGATCGCGACGATCAGCTGCCAGGGCTGGCTGTGCGCCACGGTCAGGATGAATGCCGCGACCCCGATCGACAGCAGCCCGACGAACGTGAGCCAGCGGGCACCGAGCCGCGGCTCGAGGACCCCGCCAAGCGGTCCGATGATGATCATCATGATCGTCGCCGGCATCAGATAGAGCCCGGCCATGATCACGGATCCTGCGAAGCCGTACGGCACGAGTGCCTGCAGCTGGGGCGGCAGGCCGCTGCCGAGCTGGACCAGCGTCGGCATCAGCAGGTAGGTCCCGTACATCGAGATGCCGACGACCACCGCCAGCACGTTGGTCCAGAAGACGGCGCGCTCGCGCATGATCCGCATGTCCATCATGGGGTCCGCGACCTTCGTCTCGACCCAGCACCAGAGCGCGAGGACCGCGAGCGACCCGACAAAGCAGCCCAGGGTCGCGGCCGAGGTCCAGCCCCAGCGGTTGCCCTCGCTGAGGCCGACGAGGAGCAGTCCGAGTCCGACCGAGAGCGTCACAACGCCCCACACGTCAAAGCGGGATGGGGTCCGCACGGGCGACTCCGGGATGAGGCGCCACACGAGCACGAGCGCGATCACCACCGGAACGGCACCGATCCAGAACAGCCAGTGCCAGCTCAGGTTCTGCAGGATAACCCGCAGAGCACCAGACCGAGGCCCGCGCCGACGCCGAAGGTCGCCGACAAGGTCGCCGAGCGCCGCCCCGACCCGCTCACGCGGGAACTCGTCGCGGATGATCCCGAAGAGAGGGGGAAGATCGCTCCGGCGGCGCCCTGAACGGCCCGCATCAGGATCAGCACCGTGATCGAGTGGGCGAGTGCCGCCCCGCAGCGTGCCGACGGCAAAGATCCCCAGGGAGATCACCAGCAGGCGGCGCTTGCCGTAGGCGTCGCCCAGCTTCCCGATCGGCGTGGTGACCACCGCGGAGGTCAGCAGAAATCCGGTGAACACCCAGGCGGCCCACGTCTCGGACGTGTTCAGGCTCGTCTGGAAGTTGGGGAGTGCCGGCACGACCAGGGTCTGCTGGAGCACGTAGGCGATACAGGCGACCGCAAGGATTGTCAGGGTCAATCCGGGACGGCGGTTCTCGGCGGGCTCCACGAGGCTCCTTCGGGGGATCGCGTGACGGGTCATTGCAATGCTAACCAATAATGAGACATGATTGTCTCATGACCTCCGTCACCACGCCCCCGCCGGACGCGACCGACGATCGCATCGTCGATGCGGCAATTCGCGTGCTCGGGTCCGATCCCGGAGCGAGCATGCAACAGGTCGCGACGGCGTGCGGCTGCGGGCGGGCGACCGTGTACCGGCACTTTGCGAACCGTGACGAACTGCTCCGGGCGATCCGGCTCCGGGCGCTCTCCGACTGCCGGGCGGCGCTCGCACCGGCGGTGTGGGGGAAGGAGCCCGTGCGCGACGCCCTCGCCGCGGTCCTTGAGACGCTGATTCCGTTGCTTGACCGCTATCGGGTGCTGCTGGACGCCCCGCCGCCGGACCTCTCGGACCCCGCACAGCGCGAGCTGACCGATGCGATCCTCGACCCTCTGCGGCAACTCGTCCGTCGCGGACAGGCCTCCGGGGAACTCGATCCACAATTCCCCCGGATTTTGCGGTGGCGGTCTTCTCGGGCGTGCTTCGCGCCGCACGAGAAGCCGTCGCCTCCGGCACGATGACAATGGGTGCGGCAC
>CAVSFF010000012.1:0-283313 GCA_963727285.1 uncultured Thermoleophilia bacterium
ATCAATCGGTCAGCGTATCTCGTCCTCGTGTACGGCGAGCTCACCTCGGACTACCTGGAGAGCGGGCCCGAGGGCTTGGACGGTGCGGATCGAACGGCCAGACGCGCCCGATGGCCCGAAGCGCAACCCGGGATAGCGTGCGACGCCCTTCGACCCGCGGATCCGCCCCTCGGGACCTATGCTCGTCCGGCGGGCCCGGTGAGGGGCGTAGGAGCCTGATCACAACTCGGCACCCTCCCTCGACAGGATCGGCGATCTCAAAGGTGCGCACCCGCCCGCCGGCAAGTGCCTTGTCGGCCAGGCCGGCGCTCAGGCCGCGGTGCAAAATGCACACGAGCTGGCCACCACGGGCAGTCCGGCCTCGGCGAATGGGCAGCGCCCGAGGCGCAGGTCGAGGTCGTCATTCGACGCATCGACGGGCGCAGGCGCAAAGCCAAGCCGCCCAAGCAACCCAATGACCGCCTCGATGCCCGCGCCTTTGGGCAGGGGCCCCTGCCCCTCGCGGTAGCCGTACTGCTCGATGGCGTCCTCGCCCGGACCCGAGGTCACGATGATCCCGACAAGCAGCCGGGCGAGCTCGCGACGGCCCGCGGAGCGCTGCGTGCGAGCCGGAACCGTGCCGCAGGGCGACCAGACCGACGGCCGTGCCGCTACCACCTCGACAAGGCCCCCCGCCTGCATGAGACGAAGGTGCTTCCGGACCACGTTGTGCTTGAGCCCCACCAAGCCTGCAATCTCGGGCGCCGAAAGCCCCGCCGGCGCAGCCTCAAGTGCAGCCCTTATGGCCTGGCGGGACGGATGCGCCAGGGCACGCGCGGCCTCCAGCCCTACGGGATCCGGGTCCGTCAGATGAGTGTCGTCGCTCATCCCGCCTCCGTTGGGGTCGACACGCGGTCTGCGATGCGATTTCATCTCCCGTGTAGGAGACTAAACAACGCCAGAGGACGCTGCCATGGCCTACATCATCACCGAGCCGTGCATCGGCACCAAGGACACCGCGTGCGCGGACGTTTGCCCGGTCGACTGCATCCACCCCGCCCCGGGCGAGGCGCACTTCCAGCAGAGCACCAAGCTCTACATCGATCCGACCGAGTGCATCGACTGCGACGCGTGCGTGGAGGCGTGCCCGGTGGACGCCACGATGTCTGAAGATGATGCCCCGGCCCAATGGGAATCTTTCGGGAGATCGACCGGGTGTATTTCGAGGATGGTCACGAGGCCGGCGAGAAGATGGTCGCTGACTACCTGGCGGGTAAGGTCTCCTCGCCGTAGGCCTCGTGCAGGCGGACGAAGTTAGCGCCGGGACCGGGCGCGCACACGTCGTGACCCGGATGCCGGCGCCACCGAGTTGACCCGGGCCGTGCCGGCGCTGGTGGGCCCGTGATGCCGGCCGCGGCGCGACAGTGACAGCATCGCCAATCCCCCCCCCGGCCGGAGGGCCGTGCGGGTGCGCGCCAGATGCGCTCTCCGCTCGTTGCCCAATTGGTGTGATGGCCGGCGGTTTCGTCATGCCCCCGCCCCTCCCGCTTCGACGCCCACGACGGCTGGTCGATTAGCGCCGCGGCGGAATCGATGGGCATCTCCCGGCAAACCGCATCCAAGTGGTGGGGCCGCTATGTCCGGGACGGGGTGTCCGGGCTTGCCGACCGCTCCAGCCGCCCGCATCGCAGCCCGCTGCGCACGCCGGCGCTCCTGGAGCAACAGATCCTCAATCTGCGCACCCAGCGCAAGCTCGGCCCGGCACGCATCGGCGGGATCCTCGGGGTGCCGGCGGCAACGGTGCACCGGGTCTTGGTGCGCCACGGTGTCAATCGCCTTTCTTGGATGGACCGGCCCACAGGTCGCGTGGTACGCAGGATCACCACCTCGCGCTGCGGGGAGCTGATGCACGATCGATGTCAAGAGCTCGCCCGTATCCCGGATTGCGGGCGGCCCCACCGCGCTGACTGCGGGGCCGCCCGCTCGAGGCCAATCGCTACCCGATGATCGCTTCCCCGCCCGGATAGCAGAACGACGAAGCAGGAGAGTAGAAGCCCCAAGTGACCTGCAGGGGCGACGCAGGCCGAAGCGCGTGGATGCTGTGATCGGGCGCCAGGAACTCGAAGTCGAGCACCTCCCAAGGGTCGACAAGGGGCGCGATGAACGGGTAGAGCCCTTCCACGAGCTTGCCGTCGATATCGGTGATGTAGCTCAGTTGCCCGGCGGCGACGACGTCGCCGACGCTCCCGACGCGAACCGTGGTGCGGATCAATCGACGCCTTCTTGGCGAGTCGTCGCCACAAGGGTGTCACCGCTTAGCTCCAGCGCGGTCTCCCCTGCCGATGCCGGGACGCCACGCTCTCCCGCGTACTCGCGCACGCCCGCGCTTGAGTTCAGATAGTGCGTCCACCAGCGGCTTGGGGTCTGCCCGTCGGGTGCAAAGCGATCGAGGTCCGCACCGGCATATGTCAACGAGTACGCCCCGAACCCGGAGGTCTGCTCGGCCTTATCGACGACGTACTGATTGATGAAGCACTGGCCATTCGCGATCCGTCCAAGTCGCGGATCAACGAGTTTGCCGACGGCCTCGGAATCTGCCGGAATCCACGTCAGGTACAGCATCCGGCTGCTAATGACCATTTGGGGAGCGGCGAGCTTGGACACGATGATCTCCTGCTCTATAGGGTCTTGAGACAATTCACACAACGTGAGGTTAACCGTTTCGATGCCGGTGTTGGGCGGCGTCGCACGGGCAAGCTTCGCTCCGGTACCAGGCCCCTTGGAGGTGCGCGATGAGAGCGGTCCGGCTCCACCACTACGGAGAGCGGCCGGTGGTCGAGGAGGTGCCCGAGCCGGTCCTGCGTGGCCCGCATGACGTGCTAGTCGAAGTCGGCGGGTCGGGACTGTGCCGAACCGACCTGCACATCGTCCAAGGTCAGTGGGCGGACCGCTCCCGCGTGAGCCTGCCCTACACGCTTGGGCACGAGACCGCGGGCTGGGTCCGCGAGGTCGGCTCCGGGGTGGAGCACTTGCAAGCTGGGGACGCAGTAATCCTGCACCCGCTCATGACCTGCGGCTTCTGCCGCTCCTGCCGAGCGGGCGACGACGTACATTGTCGGCCAGCGCGTTCCCCGGAATCGATACCGATGGCGGAATGGCCGAACTGGTGCGCACCACGGCTCGATCAGTCGTCAAGCTGGAACCAGACACCCAGCCGGGCGACGTGGCGGCGCTTGCCGATGCCGGGCTCACCGCCTACCACGCTGTCAAGAAGGCTCTGCCCCTACTGTATCCGGGCACCACCTGTGTAGTGATCGGGGCCGGTGGGCTGGGTCACATCGGCATCCAGTGTCTTCGCGCCCTGTCCGCGACGCGGATCATCACGATCGACGCCAACCCGGCCGCGCTACAGCTGGCGGCCGATTGGGGCTCCGACGAGGCCATCCTCGCGGATGGGCACCACGTCAAGCGGGTCCTTGATCTCACCGATGGATTCGGGGCCGAGGTGGTGCTCGACTTCGTGGCCGAGAACGGGGCCGAACGCGACGGCTGGCAGCTGACCAGACGAGCCGGCAGTCACTTCATCATCGGCTACGGCGGGACCTTGCAAGTCCCAACCATCGACGTGATTTCCACCGAGCGCAATATCGTGGGCAACCTTGTCGGCAGCTACAACGATCTCGCCGAGCTGATGGTACTTGCCGAGACGGAACGCGTCGCGTTGAGCACGCGCACCTACCCGCTCGATGCGGTCAACGACGCCATGGACGACCTCGAGGCCGGCCGACTGCAAGGTCGAGGCATTCTCGTCCCCTAGACGGAGCCGCCCCATCGCCTCGCGAGCGACTGGGGGGAGAACTTGGGTCTCTCAGATCCCAAACGGCCCGAGCGCAAAGTGGTTCGGATTGTGCCAACCACGGTCCATTATGACCTGCGTGGTCATGCGGATTTCCCTCGTCTATGCGGGTCAGGTTTGCCAGGGAAGTCCAAATGCTTGTGCGATGCAGGCCCCTGCGCAGACCTCGAATTCCGAGCCTCTTGGTGATCTTTGGGCTCGCCCGTGTTTGCCTACGACGCCGGATGGCACCTTCTGGAGCCCCAAGCGCGGAACGCTCATATCGTGAGCCACACCAGGGCCCAGAACGCGCTCGACGCGACCGTGATGCCTCCCAGAATCAGTGCCGCCAGGGCCATGGACCCGCGCCCCACCGCGTAGCGTATCGACGGGCCTGTCGCGGCGACGGCGTGCCCGTATTCAGCTCGCACGACCCCCGACATCGCCGCGTGTCGCTCTTGCACCTGTCCGGCGTGCCGGGGGCGCGGAGTCGGCGAGGCGGTCGGCCACGATGCCTACACGTCGGCCCGGACCTATACGCACGTCATGGTGGACGAAACGGAGCGCGAATACGGGGCAATTCTCGCCCGGACGTGACCGGATGTGCGCGCCGCGCGCGTGCCTCGGGGTCCCGAAGTTCTCTGCGAACGTGTACTTACCGAACCCCCTTGCCGCGCGGAAAGCGCATTGGTGGACTCGACGCATCACACCGCATCATCGTGTCCATGCGAGCCCCATCGGAGGATCGAACTATGAGAATCAAGAGCCGCATTGCGGCGGCAAGTGTGACCGGAGTTGCAGCCGCCGCGATGGTTGCTGTTCCGCTTGCAAGCGCCCACAGCGCCCACCATACGACCGTCAAAGCCGTTCGGAGTGGCAGCACGGCTGTCAATCTCCCGGCGGCCGTCTTGAGCGCCATCACGGGTGACGGCATCACCCCGACCGTCGTCGGGCCAGGGCAAGGTCTGGCTGGGCCAGCAGGCTCCCTCTACACCGTGTTCCCCGTCACTGGCGGCAAGGTCAAGCTCAGCGCGGGATCCATCGCTGGCGGCAACATCGCACACAGCGGTGGACTGGACTTCGCCGGCAAGATTGGCGGCAAGCCGGCGGATCTGAAGATCACCAAGTTCAACATCAACTTGGCCACTGGAACCATCAGCGCGCGCACGACACTGACGGTCGGCTCGAGTGTCACGAAGCTCGGTCGGGTGAACGTGTTCCAGTTGGCGGGTGTTTCGGCCAGCGTGAAGGGGCGCATCGTGTCCGGCGCGGCGACCAGTGTCACGTTGACTGCGGCATCTGCCGGTGCGCTCAACCAACTGGGAACGTCATCATCGGCCTTCACCGCGGGACAGAGCATCGGCTCGGCGTCCTTCGTGGCGGCAGTCGGTGGGCACCACCACCATCGGTAGGTGAGGTGTGAGTGACCAGTGCGGCGGGGCCTGCTGTCCCGCCGCACTGGTCGGTCCGTGACCGCCGACGTGCTCCCCCACCGACCGCGCGCCGCAAGCCCGCTCGATGACCCGGCTACCCCGACGACCTGATGGACATCGCCGACGGGTCCACGTCCCTGGAGACCTACCCGCCTGATGACCCATTCGAGGACTGACCGGACGGGTCCGGGCCTGCACGCTGCGTGCAGGCCCCGGTGCATACGTCGCAACGAGGCCGGGTCGGGACACAGCCCGAACATCGACGGGCCTGTCGCGGCGACGGCGTGCCGCGAGGCGGGTCAGCGGGCTTGAATCCCGTATGCACTACCCGGGCCGCATAATTACTGGGAAACCGGTCGGCCATGTCAGGCACGACCACGTTTACTCGGGGCGTGTCACCTCGGTGGGAACAGGGCGACGTGCTTACCGCTTTGGGTATCACATGAGCATGAGAATGTCTCAATAACGGTGATAGTGGCTCGCCACACCAGCCGTAGCCCAGCGATTCGTGGTACTGCCAGCGGCTTCCTCAACCGAAGAGCGCGTTGATGGCACGCCCTGTTCAACTCCATTCGGCCGCATCGATCACTCGCCGGACGAAGGCCCCTCGACGTCCACCCCGAAGCCTGTCAGCCTGCCCCGACCCCCAAGCCATCCGAGCCCGAAACCGTGACACCCGTGTGAAACAGGAGACTTGCATCCCTCGTGGACCTACCTGCTTCGACGGGTCTGGCGGACGTATGCGACAACAGAAGGACACGAGATGAACGAGAACCCGCAACAGGAGGACACGATGGATGAGAACCCGCCGGACGACCTGCGGTTGAGCCGTCTGCGTCGCTGGAACATCATCGTCGGCCTGATCCTCGCCGCGCAGGCTGTCGCGATCGCGCTCCTCACCAACGACTTCAGTCTTTCCCGTGACGTCCACGTTCATGACGGGCCCCCCCGGTACGCCAGCGAACTCGACACCCTGTTCGACGTTCCGCTCGGCTGGGGGGTGTTCGCATTCCTCGCGATCTCGGCCGGGGCGCTGCTGATCATCGCCTCGCCCGGCGTGTTCGAGTGGTACACGCGCAACCTGCTCCAAGACCGCAACTACGGGCGCTGGATCGAGTACTTCTTCAGCTCGTCGATCATGATCGTGCTGATCGCGATGATCACCGGCGTCAGCGACATCGCAGCGCTGCTCGCGATCTTCGGCGTCAACGCGAGCATGATCCTGTTCGGCCTGCTCATGGAGAAGTACGAGACGCCGGGGAAACCCAGCTGGCTCTCGTTCTGGTTCGGAACGTTCGCCGGAATCATCCCGTGGATCATCATCGTGATCTATGTGTGGAGCCCCGGACTCGACGGCCCTAGCCCTCCCACGTTCGTGTACGCGATCATCGTCAGCCTCTTCCTCTTCTTCAACGTATTCGCCGTCAACATGTGGCTGCAGTACAAACGGATCGGCCCCTGGAAGGACTACCTCGTGGGCGAAAAGACCTACATCCTCCTTAGCCTGACGGCAAAAGCCCTACTCGCTTGGCAAGTGTTCTCCGCCGTCCTCGCAGGCTCGAGCCCATAACCCGTCGCAGGAGCCGCTTCGGCGTCAGCTCTCCGTAATGGTCCTTCAAGGGCTCGCACAGCCCCTGGAACGCGAACGACCGGCCGAAGGGGCCGGTCGCAGCAACCCGCCCATGGCGGGGGCAGTCCCTCCTGGGGCAACCGGTTACCTGCCGCAGTGCGACGAGACGCCTCTCGCGGGTTGCCACCTTCACACGAAGGGCAACGCGGGCAGACGGGGCGAATCCATGGGTGAGGCGTTGGCAGCAGAGGGCGGCGCGTTCGTCGCCCCGATCGGCTATGAGAACGTTCCTTCTCGCACGGCGTCGCGGTCCGTTGGGGCGCTCGAGCACGCGCTGGCGCACCGCCCTGTGGCGATCGGGGCGGACTCATGCCAGCGGACTGACTAGCTGACGTTGCCCGCGGCGCTGGTGCGCTTAGGAATACTCACGCTGCCCGTTCAGTAGACCACGAAAGGAACGTGATCGGCCGGGATGCGTCTCTGGTCGGGGGCGATTTCGACGTACGGCAGACGGCCGTCCTTCGTCCGCCGATAGACCGTTCGGACCCGCACGCCGGACAGAGCGGCACACGCTGCGAACGTGACAGGCTCGCCCCTCTAGTAGGCATCGATTTCGACATCGGAAGGTTCTCGGTCCCGAGACGGCTCCCGACCGCCGCGTCGAATCGGCGCGTCCACGCATAGGGATAAATCGGGGATTCGCGGGGGCAACAAGTCGGTCATCGAACGGCGTGCGCGCTCCATGCTGAACTCCTCTTGGTGCCAGGGCCCACGTATTCCATCACTGCGGCTCCGCGTTCGTCTTGAGTGCACTGGATCCCCTCCGCCGATGCTGACGAACCATTGGGAGAGCCATCCAGACGAGTCCCGCGTCGCAGGTTAGACGGATCGCGTTTCTCCGGTGCGCCGGGGAGGGCTTCAGCGTCGGCCCCTGGGGTGCGCCGGCGGCGGTCCTCGACAGCTCCGGTGCACCTGGCGACCAGGCCGACATCGAGGCTCGAATCGTCACGTTGGCCCCAGGTTGGCCCCAGCCACGGAACTTAATCGGCTTTTGCAGGCACAACCTCGAAACTCGTATGAAGGGGTCAGCGGTTCGATTCCTTCGCCAACATCAACCGTACCGTCGACGACAACCGGAGACCGGCAACGACGAAACACCCCGAACTGAACGTCTGAATCGCCCCGGAGGCGTCTCCGGAATTGAAACGGCGCCTCGCTAGCCCGACGGTTCCGCCGAAGGTGTCCTGAAGCTTTGTGCGGAACATCCGCTCGTGTTAGGAGCGAGCTGATGGATTCCTCAGGCACAGCGACCAGGGCCGGTCTGAGAAGATCGAACGTGTTGGGGCGCGCGAACGGACGTCGAAGGAGTTGAGCCAGATGATCGCGAGTAACGGCGAGTCCAACGGAGCGACGCGGGTGGCCTACATCCTCGGCGTACCGTTGGCCGAGAACGTCGTGCGCCAGTGGCCGCAGATGGGCGAGGTTGTGCGCACAAGGAGGCTCGTCGCCGAGGTCGAGGGCAGTTTCCCCGAACTCACGCTGGAAGTTGGCAGGCGTGTGCAACTCGATGATGTCGTCGTGGTGGAGTGGACCTGCAACTACGGTGACGGACGCCTATACCGGAACGTGACCGTCGGCGAGCTGGAAGACGGGCAAGCCGTGCGCGTAACCGACTATTGGGGCGAGCCCACGGTGACACCCGAGTGGCGCCAGGCGATGACCGACCGCCTCGACATGCCGGGCGACGGCATCTGGCCGGATGCAGAGCACCTCGGCCACTACTAGGGCGCGGGCCTCGGGAGCACGCGCTCGTCGACCATGGGGGGGTCGACAGGTAACCTGATGGATCCGGCCGCTCTGAGCACGGGGCCGGCCAGGTTCACTTCCTGCAATCTGGCACCAACAAACTATCGGGCGACCATAAGCCGCACACAATGGGGAGCCATCTCGCCCGGCCCGCGTGGGCCGAGGCTGCGGCACTCGGCTGACGTTGAAGAATCCAAGATGCGCCTGCGGGTCTCCAGTGCCGCGTCCAAGGCACCCCGCGTCCGTTGGATGCGGCTTCCCTGCGACCTCTTCGCGCGGATCGTTGAACTCGTGCCGCGCGACGACCCGCGACCCCGACGCGCCAATATCCCCGAACGCGACACAGGCTCGGATGCGCACCGACCTCGGCCGCCTCGACTCGGCGTGCCGGCGGTCTAACGCCGACATGGCAGGCGATCTCAGCCGCGACGCTGCACCATGCGAACTACAGCAATAGTCGCTGCCATCAGAATCGCCAACCCGACCAATGCTGCAAGTCCCTTAACCATTACTGCCTCCGCGTTCACGCGTCAGTTTCATCCGTCAATCTCGGACGAGCCTATTGGAGACGCCCGACCGGCGGAAGGGGCGTCTATTCAACCGTCAGTTCCATCCGGATGCTCGAATCGAGGTTGACGAACGGCTACGCGTGGTGGTTCGGATGGTGGCAACCACGGTCCAAACTCTCTCAAGAGACATCTCCAATGAGCGGTTCTCTACGCTTCGAGCGGCGGCCAGCGCTCCAAACTTGAAGGGTCGGAACAAAGTGGGAACATGGATTCCATGCCACGGCGCTTAGTTCGCACAGCTATTCCCGGCGTCTACCGCGGTGGTTGCAGCTACGTGGTGACCTTCACCGACCCGGCCGGCACGCGGCGCAAGCGTTCCGCCGCGAGGCTCGCGGAGGCAATCTCAGTAGATCCTGATTGACGGCCGTCATCGCCCGCGGCAACTACCGCGCGTCGGACTCGACGAGTGCGCCATGGAATGGCTGCCGACCACACCGCATAGGGGTGAGCGGTACCTATGCCGGCGCAGAAGCGCGACTGTGCTGGCAAGAAGAAGCGGCACTCCTGCTTCACAACAAAGCGCGCTCTGAGAAGTTGAACCAATTCACGGACCCAATGGAACCAAGCTGGAAGCCATCCCGAGTGCTTATCCCGAAAAATGCCTGTTTGCACCGCGTGCCAGGGATGCTCACAGGCGGCTCGGGATGAAGGGGGCAGCAGTTCGAATCCGCTCGTCGGCTTCTCCCCCGTCACCGGGCGTGAAGGGATAATGACCGCGTGGCTTCGGCATTGACGGTCCGAACCCGCTAGGTGAGTGGAGCAGCAGACATCGTCAACGGCCCTGTGGCTGGAAGGCCCAATGCCACGGCCAGGTCAGCTTGTCCTCCCCAATCCCCAAGGTGAGCACTCCACCCACGGACTTGGGCGGACGCCGCAGCGTCATCGCTGTTTCGGGATCGGTGCAGGCGTCGTACCGGCGAGCGTGCCAGGGCTGGCCGTAGCGGCGCGTCGGGTGGCAAGTTGGCCCGTTCCCGGGCGATCTCAACTGCCCGGCGCAGCCCACCAAGCTCGTCCACGAGCCCTCGTTCAACGGCGTCGGCTCCCGTCCACACCCGGCCACGCGCCACCTCGTCAACAGCACCGAGACTCATGGCACGACCACGGGCAACCTTGTCGATGAAGTCCGCATAGATGAGATCGAGCAGTTCGTCGAGCTTGGCCCACTCTTCTTCGCTGAAGCCGGTCTGCGGCGAGAACATCCGGGCGTGGCGTCCGACGGCGAGACTCTCGACGTTGACACCCAGCCGCTCGAGCAGCCCGCTGGCCCGGAGCTTGCCGCCCACCACCCCGATCGAACCGGTGAGTGTCGCTGGCTGCGCCACAATGACGTCGGCTGCCGCGGCGACGAAGTAGCCGCCCGAACCGGCCAAGTCACCCATCGACACGACGACCGGCGTACCGGCTTCGCAGCGATGCATACCTCATGCCAGATGGTGTCCGAGGCGATGTACGATCCGCCGGGACTGTTGACTCGGAACACGATCGCCTTGGTGCGCTCATCTCGTACCGCCGAACGGAACCTGCACTGACGGTGTCTGATCCAGCCGCTCGTCCGACCGGACCGCGCCGGGAATGGCCCGTGCGAATGGCTCCGGTTGCCTCGATCAACGCGACCCCAGGTCGCCTCGCGTTTCGTGCTCGAACGACAGCCTCCCTCCACGGGGGGCGATACCGGGACAGATAGAGCAGAGTTGGCCTCGTCGTCGCCCATTGGCGATCAACCGCCCGTCGAACGGTGTCTCGATATCCGAGGTGATCGACGAGGCCGGCTTCTCGAGCCTCGGCCGCGGGGATGGGTGCTCGATCGATGAGTTCCCGCACCCGGCCCTGGGGCAACCGGCGGCCGCCGGCGACGGCCGAGACGATCTGCTCGAAGCGGGACGCAGCCAGGCGCTCGGTCGCGTCGCGGCCTGCTGGGTGAACCCCGTGCGCATCAGCCTGTCCGCCGCCCCCTTGTACTCGTGGCGCTGGGCGAGGAGTGGCTCGATGTGCGCACGGTCCAAAACGCCGCGCAGAAACACCCCGGTCGCCGAGACCCCCATAAGGCCGACGCTCCCCGAGGGTTGCAACCACACCTCGTCGAACGCGACAGCAAGGACGTAGGCCGTCTGCCCGCCCCCGAGTTCGCCAAAGGTCTCCGCCCAGGCGATGGTCCGCTTGCCGTTCGCCCGGAATCGCGCCACCGCATCGGACAGCTCCTGGGCTTGTGCCAGCGACATCGACGAGGCCCCAAGCTTGGCCAGCAATCCGACCACTCTGCGATCTCGGGCGGCGCTGGCGAGCCGGTCAACGGCCATCCGTAGCCCGAGGCGTCGTCGGGTCAACGCCCATTCGACAGGATGGGACCCGGTATCCTCGACGAGCCCGAGGGTCAGGTCCAACTCAAGCAGGATGGCGGCCATGGCCGAACGCTACCGCGAATTTGGCGTCGGGCATCGACCACCTGTTTACGGGCGATGAAGGGGTCGATGCGATCGGGCCGTAGAGTCGAGTCAGTTCGCGGCGCTGTCGGCCCGCCGCCACCGAAGACGAACCGCGTTCAACCGCTCGCAGGCCTTCGTCATACGGCGTCCCCCAACGAACACTGAGCCCCACTCGACGTCGCGATGGGCATTAGCCCATGCGCCCGGATCGCCGCACCACGAGTCCACGCCACGCCCACGGGAATTGGCGAACGCGGCGGTCACGGACCATTCGTCGAAACGGGCGACGAGGGTCGGACGGGCCATCCTCGGCGTGGACGGCAGGCGCTGGTAGACGCCCTCCCGGCCTGATCGTCGAGGTCCTAGCGGTCACTTCGTGATCGTTGTTACATAAAGAGGCATGACCGCACGCCCAGACCGGGGGGCATTAATGGGAAGCGTCTACAAGGTCATCGAGATCGTCGGAACGAGCAGCGACTCGTGGGAGGACGCCACGCGGGCCGCAATCACCACCGCGAGCCGCACGCTTCGCGATCTGCGTGTCGCGGAGGTCGTCCGGCAAGATGTGACGATCCGCGACGACGGCCAGCCGGACGAGTTTCGGATCCGCCTGAGTGCGTCGTTCAAGTACGAGGACGGCTAACACGCCGAGCGCGCACCCCCGGGCTTCGGCTCCGGGCGCCCGACGGCGCGGCGGTGCCGCCCATGGCAACGCCGACGTGGGACCGGCATGCAGCCCGCCGCCCCGATCAACCGCCCCACGAGGCCCTGGGGCGCTGGAGCTCGGGGTGCATATCGCACTGCTTCGACTACGTCGGGACCGCCCGGGTGCGTGCATGGTCGACCGGGCCGTCGTCGTGACGCGGGCGCAAGGACGGCCAGGGTCGCGTACAGAACGGGTTCTCCGGCGCCCGGTCAGCGGGTGCCGTCCACCGGGGCATGTCGGCGAATGACTGCGTCGGCGCCCACCGTTGAAGCGTTCCTGAACGGAAGCCAGTGGCACCTCCTGGTCGCTCTCGGAATCGGCCTGCTGATCGGGCTGGAGCGGGAACGCCGCAAGGGTCATGGGCCGGATCGCGAGGCGGCCGGAGTGCGCACGTTCGCTCTGGTTGCACTCCTCGGCGGCCTCTGCGCAGCCTTCGGTGGCGTCGCTGTGCTGGCTGTTTGCGCTGCGTTCGTCGCCGTCGCGGGGCTCGCCGCGTACACCATCCGCCGGAACGACGATCCCGGACTCACCACCCAGGTCGCGCTCATGACCACCTTCCTGCTCGGCGCGCTGACCAGTCGCGATGCCGCGCTCGCCGCCGCCCTTGCTGTCATTGTGGCCGTGCTGTTGGTGGCGCGAACGTCGCTGCACCGCTTCGTGCGCGACTCCCTGTCGGAGCAGGAAGTACACGACGGGCTCATCTTCGCCACCGCCGCGCTCGTCGTCTTGCCATTTGTGCCGAACGACGAGCTGGGGCCATACGGGGTCTTCAACCCATTTGTGATCTGGCGGTTGGTCGTGATCGTCATGGCGATCGGCGCGGTCGGATACGTCGGAATTCGACTGTTCGGCGCGCGTCTCGGACTCGCTGTGGCGGGATTCGCAGGGGGGTTCGTTTCGAGCACGGTCGCCGTCGGGCTCCTTGGAGTGCAGGCGCGCCGAGATGGCCGCCTGCTGCGGAGCGCGTGTGCCGGTGCGGTGCTGGCGAGCCTTGCAAGCATCATCGAACTCGCCGTCGTTATCGGGGCAGCAGATCCCGCGACGCTTCGTGCCCTCTCCTTGCCGTTGGCGCTGGCCGCGCTGAGCGCGGCCGCCTACGGAGGTGTCTTCGCGTTCCGCTCCCTGCGGGGCGATCCCGCACCCTCGATCGACCGCGGCCACGCGTTCGACCTAAAGATCGCGCTCGGCTTCACGGTGGCGGTAACCGTTGCGATCTTCGCAGCGGCGGCACTACGGGATGCGATGGGGAGTTCGGGGCTCGTTCTCGGCGTTGCCGTGGCCGGGCTGGTAGATATCCAATCCGGCGCGATCGCAGTCGCCGGTCTGTCCGCGGCCGGAAAGATGGCACCCAGCCACACCGTGGTCCCGATCCTCGCCGGGCTGTCGGCGAGCACCCTCACCAAGGTGATCCTCGCCGTCGTCACTGGCGGCCGGAGATACGCCCTGTGCGTGGCGCCAGGTCTTCTGCTCGTCCTCATCAGCGCATGGGCCGGATTGGCGGTCGCTGGACTCCGCTGACCAACCCAGTCCCGGCGCCGTCGCTGGCATACCAGCAAAACGAGACCGCGTCGCCACGTGCGGCGAGCCACCGACACCTATCCTGATCGGAACCTCGCAGATCCACTGGAGAACGGGTCCAGATCCTGCAGTCTCGCATCACCTTGACCCGCTCAACTCGGGCGAGGATGGGGCCTCCGCTCGCGTCGTGGCGGCAGCTTCATTCGCCTACGTATTGAGGGCAGCAGGGCACGCGCCGGTGACGTCCGACGCAGGGGCGCGGGCAACGCTTCGGGCCGCGGAAACTCGCCACTTGCGCCGCTGAGAGCTCCGCGAGAAACTGACGACATGGGTAGATCGGGCCGCAGGCTGGCATTCCTCGTGTGCCTTATCGGTGGCGTCTACGGGCTCGTCCTGCGCCCACGGATAGTCCGTTGGGGTGCCAGCGACGACGAAGTGAATCAGAGTATTCCCCGGGAACGATCTGATACCCGACGGCACGCGAGCCGCGACCATGGCCGTCACCATCGATGCGCCGCCGACCGAGGTATGGCCGTGGCTCATCCAGATGGGCTGGGACCGAGCAGGCTGGTACTCCTGGGATCGCCTTGACAACGGCGGCCGCCGGAGTGCCCGAGACGTCCACCCGGAATGGCAGGACCTCTCCGTTGGCGACCGCCTGTCGGCTTGGTCACCCGGTGGCCCGATGGAGGCCTGGGAGGTTGCCGCGCTCGAGCCGAGGCGATTCCTGGGCTTGCGCGGCCTCAGCGACCTTCGCGGGCGCGTGCTCGGCCCGAACCAACCGCGCCCGAAGTCATACACGGAGGGACTCTGGGGATTCCTCCTCGAAGACCTGCCTGGTGATCAGACGCGCCTCGTGGTCAGCGGGTACCAGACACTTCGTCCCCGGTGGCTCGAAGGCCCATTCAACTTCCTGGTCTACCCACTCATGCACTGGCCGATGCAGACCCGTCAGTTCGCCAACATCAAGCGCAACGTTGAGACCGCCCGGAACGCCGCGACCGACGGCCAGCACTAGCGGCACGCCGACCGCGATCACCGCCGGCAAATGGCCGGAGGTAGGGTCAACAAGGCGCTGAGCCGAATCGGACCGACGGCACGACCTTCGTCACACCAGGTGAACGGGTCAGGGACTGGCTCGCGCTCGTCGACTTCGAGCCAACCTCCGGTGATGAAACGTACGTGAGCCTATGCCGTTCGTAGATGGTCACCACCGACCAGCATTGCCGCTGGCCTCGTAGACCCGCCGAGCCGCGCGAGCTCGACGGCGGCTTTGGTTGTCAACGGCTGGACTTCGCGGCCGAACGCCAACGGTTACGCGGGCCCCGATGGCGGGATAGCGAAGCGAATGACGGTGCCCCCGTCACGACCGCGCTCTGCGACGACTGTACCTCCGTGCTCCTCCACAATCGTGCGCACAATCGCGAGCCCGAGGCCGGAGCCGGGGGATGACCGACTGCTCGCCCCGCGAAAGAACCTGTCGAACACGCGTGGGAGATCGTCTTCGGGGATTCCTGATCCGTGGTCCACCACGACAACTTCACCCTGCCTCACGCCGACTTCGACGACGCCTCCGTCTGGACTCCACTTCGCGGCGTTACTCAAGACGTTGTCGACAGCGCGACCCAACTGCCCGGCCCGGCCGTGCACGAGCGTCGGGGAGCGATCGAGACGGAATTGAACGGTCGGAGCATCTCGGGACGCACGGTCGACAGCCGCAGCCACGACATCGTCGAGCCTGACGTCGTCAGCATCGTCCTGCCGCTCGGCGTCTCGTGCCAAGGTCACGACGTCTTGGATAGTCGTGCTCAAGTCAGCCAGTTGTGCCCGAATATCACGGACGAGGGCGGTCCGAGTGGTCGGATCAAGGTCTGCCTCATCGCAGAGAACCTCAAGGTTCGTGCGCAACGCCGTCAGCGGTGTTCGCAACTCGTGCGACGCATCGGTGACCAACTGACGCTGAGAATCACGGGATACCTGAAGAGCTGCCAACATCTCGTTGAAGGTCGACGCGAGCTTGCCGACCTCGTCTCTGCGCTCGACCTGAATCCGCCGCGAGAGGTCGCTTGTGTGGGCGACCTCCTCCGCGGTCCTGCGGAGGCGCCGGATCGGCGCCAGCCCTGCCCCTGCGACGAGCGCGGCAAGGACACCCGCGAGCGCGACCCCCGCGATCCCAATAACTCCAAGCGCGATCCTCAGCTTCACGAGTAATGAGTCAACGTCCGTGAGCGGCAAGGCGATCTGAGCCGCTCCGCCCGTCCGGAGCCGAGTCGTAAGGACGCGAACGTGCTCGCCGTCAACCGTTTCGTCGCGCAAGAGTGTGCTTCCGCGCCCCGCGGCAATTGCTCGAGCCGCGGCGTCGACGACAAGCGCACGCGAAATGCCCGGGGCGGGAACGACTTTCCCATCCGAGGTCAGGAACTCCACATAGCCCGCAGCGCGGCCCGCCGGTGCACTCGGAATCCCGCGTGCAGGCCTGTGACGGGTCAGCGCCGGAGGCCGTGCCAGTGCTGCGACGACGACTTGCGCCCGGGCTCGCAGCTCATTGTCGACTTGGTCCCGCAACTCGCCACGGATCGCCCCGTAACTGAGGACGGAGATCACGACCACCACGCCGGCCATCGCAACGGCACAACCCAGCGCGAGTCGCTTCTGGAGCGTCAGCGTCACGGCTCCCGCAGGACATATCCGACGCCCCGGACCGTATGCAACAACCGGGTCGCGCCATCGCCTTCAATCTTGCGTCGAAGCGTACTGACATGAACGGTGAGCGAGTTCGAACACAGGTCGGGGTCGGTGCCCCACACCTGCTCAACGACCAAGTCACGAGTGATCACACGACGGGGATTTCTCATGAACAGCGCCAAGAGGCGGAACTCCATCGCCGTCAGTTCGACCAAATGCTCGCACCGCCAAACCTGAACGCTGGCGGGGTCCAGAACCAAATCCGCAAACCGGAGCACACCATCGCGTCCGTCGAGTTCGGCGCGACGAACAAGCGCGCGAATCCGGGCGATCAACTCGTCGAGGGCAAAGGGCTTGACGAGATAGTCGTCCGCGCCGACATCAAGTCCGAGAACGCGGTCCTGAACTCCGTCGCGCGCGGTCAGCATTAGGACCGGAGTTCGATCCCCTCCATCTCGGAGTCGGCGGCATACTTCGACGCCGTCGATGTCGGGCATCTGAATGTCCAGAACGATGACGTCGTAGATTCGGCGACGAATGCTTTCCAGGGCCTGCGTTCCGCACTCGGCAGTCGAGATGTCGAATCCCTTGATCATGAGCGCACGTTCAAGAGCCGCGAGGACGCGGGAGTCATCGTCGACCAGGAGCACTCGCTCGCGCGGCGTCACGGGACGCCGCCAGTTGTCGGCGAGGTGACGTCGCCGACGTCGGACGGCACACCGACGTCCTTGCCGCTCCGTTCCGCTGGCTGCCAGAAGTCGGACCGCATCAAGGTCACCCCGACCCGGCGGGCGGCCCCTGTGGCCCCCGGCCGGCATGAGACTCCTGCACGCCGCCAACGCAGACGTCATGGCCGTTCGCTGCTGGCCCGACGGGGGCGTCGCTGAATATCCGTTCTGGCCCGACGGGGGCGGCGCCGAACCCCCGGGTGTCGTCGGGATATCTACGCCATGTTCACGCAAACATTGGGTGAACTTCGCAAACTGACCCGACGAAGGCCCAGACCCGGCCGCCGACGGCCCGGACGCGGTCGAGCTGGCGGATCCGCCGCCGCCGCACGCCGCGAGCGCGACGCACAGCGCGCCGACGATCGACGCGCCCAAGGCCTTGCGCGCCCGTGTCATGCGACGTCGCCTTTCGCACCGTCGGGTGTCTGAATCTCGCCGTCTCGCATGCGGACGAGGCGCTGCGCGTTGTCCGCGATCTGGTCATCATGCGTGATCAGAACGATGGTCTGGCCTTCGCGCATCGACAGTTCTGCGAGCAGGGCCAGAATTTCGCGGCCAGTCGTCGAGTCCAGATTCCCTGTCGGCTCGTCGGCAAGCAGGACCCGCGGGCTGTTGGCCAGCGCACGTGCGATCGCCACGCGCTGCTGCTCGCCTCCGGAGAGTTGGGAGGGGAGATGACTTGTGCGATGCCCAAGGCCAACCTGATCAAGTAGCGCGCGGGCTCGCTCGTGCCGGTCGTCGTTACTGAGCCCCGACGGCGCCAATGCCGCCTCGACATTGTCTTGCGCCGTAAGCGTCGGGATCAGGTTGAACTGCTGGAAAATGATCCCGATTTCCTCACGCCTCAAGCGCGCTAGCTCACGATCGTCGAGCGACGCGAGGTCCCGTCCATTGAGTTGGATCGATCCGGACGTCGGTCGGTCCAGCGCCGCCATGAGCTGGAGCAGGGTCGTCTTCCCGGAGCCGCTTGGCCCCACGACGACGACATACTCGCCCTCACTGATCCGTAGGTCGACCCGACTAAGCGCAAGGACCTCAGTGGATCCCGACCCATAGCGCTTCGTCACGTCTTCTAGGGCAAACAGCTCGGTCTTCGCGGCGTCCGGGTCGGTCGTCGTCGCCGGCGTCGTTGCGTTCAATTCAGCCATTAATGAACTCCCCTCAATCCATGTGTCGTAGGGCGTCAGCGGGACGCATCCGCGCTGCGCGAAGACCACCAACCGCACCCGCAATAAGACCCCCGAACACCGACAGTGCGATCGCTATGACAATCAACTGGACGTTGACGGGCGCGGTGAGGGTCACGGCTTCGGACGCGGCCGTCGACGCCACCTGGCCGAATCCGAACGGGCCGCCGCTGCGGGCGGATGTACTTGCGGCCGCGTTCACTGTCGCGTTGAGCGAAATCCCGAGTGCCGAGATCATCGCCGCGGCAGCCAACCCGATGACGGCACCTACCGCGCCGCCGATCAATCCCTGCGCAAGCGATTCGCCCGCGATCTGACGCACGACGAGCCACTGGCGCCAGCCGATGGCTTTCAGCGTCCCGATCTCCCGAATCCGCTTGGTAACAGCGGACAGGGTCAGAAGACACGCGATCAATATCGCCGCCGCCAGGGCGACGATCTCGAGAGCCGTTCCCAGCTTCGACGTGAGATTCTTCGCATCCGTGAGGGACCCACCAACCCGGCTCGCCAGATCCGACGCGGTTGTGACCTGGGCGCCGCTGAACGCGCCAGTGATCTCAGCCGCAACGGAATTGACATCGCTGGCCTGCTGGGCGCGCACCTGAATGGTGTTGACCCTGCCAACGTGGTTGGACAGCTTCTGAAGGGTTGCCAGCTCAACGTAGGCGTCGGTGGCCGTCCCCCCAATCGGGGACTTGGCAATCCCGATCACATGAAAGGCCTTGCCGCCAAGGGTGACCGATCCGCCGACGGCGATGTTCTTGGTGTTGGCGTACGAGACCGAGAGGATCGCGTCATAGGCGCCCCCGGACGTTGGGAAGTACGTACCGGAGGTGATCTGACTCGGCGTAACCGCGGCGAGGCTCGACTTTGTTTGATCGACCCCGGTCACCGAAGTCGACTGGACGTTGATCGAACTGGGGGGGCCGCCGCCGGCTCCGCCACCAAATCCGCCGCCGGAACCGCCCTGGGTCGGGACGGTTCCGGAGACCTGCGTCGCACTCATCGAGAGCTGGCCGGCGGAGTCTTGAACACCGGCCAGCGCGCGTGCCTTGGCGACGTACGCGGCAGGAAACGACAACTGTCCTTGGGTCGTGAACGTCGATCTCGAGAATTTGGAGCCTGCTTTCCCGAGGTTGTTCAAGCCAAACGCGCCGCCGCCGCCGCCCTCCTGCTGAAGCTGCTTCCGCTCGGCTGGAGTGAGGCTCTGAAACGGGTTGCCCGACCCGCTGGATGAGATCTTCAGCGGACGCGTCACCGTCATGTCGGTGCCGACTCCGGTAAGCGGCTTGAGGACTTGGGCCTGCGCGCTGTCGAGCCCGTTGGACAGGGCGTTGACCGCAATCACGAAGGCAACCCCAATCCCGAGCCCGAGGGCCGTCAGGAGTGTCCGACCCTTTCGCCGCCGCAACTCGCTAACGATGTAGCTCGCATAGAACACGCAGTCTCCTCTTCTCGTGTCGTTCGATGCAGTCGTGCATTACGCGGGTCGCTGACGAGCCGACTCCGAAAGAAATGACTCCGACGCCGCCTGGCAGCAGTCGTCCGTGCCGGCCTTCTGACCCGACGACCTCGCGCGGTGCTGTTCGTCGCGAAGCTCGGCCTGTCCGAGACTGACTGTTCAGGAACGTCTCGCGGCGCAGTGAATCGCACGAACCTGAAACGGATCTAAAGTCGATGCTGCTGGACCGTTATGGTCTTCTAAGAACCGCCTGAGAACGAGAACCGCGTACTCGCGACATCTCCACCCAAAGGTGCAGGGTTGGTGCCGCTTCCCCGTCCGCGGAACACGAAATCGGCCGTGCGGTTTCGGCTACGTCGATCGGTCGGACGTCATCGCACGTTGGCCGTGATGGAGCGGGGATGGTTTGCATCCTTGGAGTCCACCGATGGACTCTCCCATCGGCCGGATGACGTCCCCTAGCGCCATCGATCGCAGGATCCGTGGCGACCGACGCGTTCGATGCGGATATCGCGATTCGGGACCGACGAGTGCTTCCGCCAAGTAGTCCCGACCGCGCGCGACCCGGGCCGTCCATTGTCGTATCGACTGGGTCAGGCGACCCGGCGGTCGTCGATGCTTGGGCGCCACGCCGAACATCCCTACGGGTAGCACTCGATCGGTGTCCGGAACCGACACGCTTCCGGTGCGTCAACCTGGGGGCGAAGGGCGTCAGACCTCTCGCGGAGCAGCCAGTCTGCAGATCGCAGCACGTGACATCCGCCGCTATTGGGCCACGTAGCCACCGTCGACTGGCAGGGCCACCCCGGTCACGAACGAGGCCGCATCCGAACAGAGCCACGCAACAGCCGCACCGACCTCGTGCGGCTCGCCAAGCCGACTGACGGGTTCCGTGCCGACGAGTGCGGCCTCGGCCGCCGGGTCGCCGTGGGTGAACCGTTCGATCATCTCCGTGCGGATTACGCCTGGGCAGACGGCATTGACGCGAAGTCCGGCGGTCGCGTACTCCAGCGCCGCGGTCTTGGTGATCCCGATGATGCCGTGCTTACTCGCCACGTACGGTGCGATTCCGGCAAAACCCACGAGTCCGGCGACCGAGGCACAATTCACGATGCATCCGCCGCCAGCGGCCAGCATCACGGGGATCTCGACGCGCATGCAGCGCCACACCCCACTTAGGTTGATGTCGAGTACCCGGTCCCAGTCCTCAGTGGTCCCGTCGCCCACCAGTGCCTGAGCACCCTCGATCCCCGCGTTGTTGAACGCGCAATCAAGGCGTCCGAAAATAGAGAGCGCGACCTCGACCATTCGTGTGACTTCGACCTCGGACGCGACATCGGTGTGGACAAAGTGCGCCCGCGCGTCGCCAAGGCGAAGGGCGTGCGCCGCCTGCTCACCGCGCTCATCGTTGATATCGGCGATCACGATCGCGGCACCTTGCGCAGACATCGCCTGCGCGGCGGCAAGCCCGATTCCGCCGCTGCCCCCGGTCACGATCGCTACGCGTCCATCAAGTGCCGCCATCATGCATCCGCCTTCCGTTCGTGCTGCGCCGTCATCCGAGTATGGCGGCGTGCCGCCATGTACGACGTCGGGGAATCACCCGACCCGATATCCGCACGACACGCAGCGCGGGCACTCGCGCCCCGCAGGACGCCCCTCGAGCCGCCCAGCGTTCCCCCGCGCGAGCTGATGGGTGTCGGGGCGCGGGCAGAGCGCAGGGTGGTCGAACTTCTGCGCCCTCCACGGAGCCGGGTTTCCTGGCCTCTGGCACGCGATGCGACGGACGCTCAACGAGCAGCAATGACCGCGATCATTCGATTCGGTGACAGCCGGTGCGGAGACGGAGTGACGGGGCATGGGGCTTGCGGACGACGCCCCCGATCACGCGAGCGGGAACCACGTCTGCAGCTCCTGAGAATCTCGGCGTCTCGCCGCAGCCCACTCAACGGTGATGAACGGGCCAGCGGTTCGAGTTCGCTCACCCGTTCAGCGATAGGCCGCCCCTGCGGGGCTTCCCAGCGCTGAACGGGTGAGCAGGAATGGGCCGGATGCGCTCATACTCGCGCCCGCCGGCCCCCGGGTCCCCAGGAGTTGCCGCGAACCCGCTCCCGCGCCTGGGTCCGTGAGCACGATACGGGCGGCCAGCCGACGGCCGGCATGGCGGACCTGCCCGCCGTCGGCCGGACCGATCGGAATGCATGGCCGATAATCGCGTTGACGGCGGACACCGGCTCCCGCGGACAAAGAAGCGCGGGTGCTTAGGATCGGAGCGACGCACGGGCCGACGCCGTCCTCTACGCCATCAACGCGTGAACGCCACCTCGGGTCGGCGTGGCCCGATCGTCATCGACAGCGACGTCTTCAGCGCGGACCTGGTCCCTCGATCTGAGCTGGCAACCATTACGCGCCCGTCATTGCGGGCGGCGCGGGTTCATGTCGTTTCAGGCCGCCGCCGAGATCCAATGCGGCGCCCAGCGCCGCGGGTGGGGCGCAACCCGAATACGGAACCTCGAGGCCAACCTGGATGGTGTAGCGGTCATCCAAAGCGCGGGGGCGCAGACGGTCTATCGACCGAGTGCGTTGTGCAGTTCGGTGACCGTCGGTTCGGGTGCGTCGGCGGGTATGTGTGGCCTGACTGCGGTGTTGAACCACCGCTCCCACTGCGCTCGGGACTCCCAGACCTCGGTCACCGTCACCCCGTCGGGCGTGACCTCGGCGGCGTGGGAGATGAACCCGTCGGAGCCGCGCAACGGCGGTCCGACGTCGGCAATGATCTGCTCGTAGGCCGCGGCAGGCATCCGGGGAGCACGCTGAGTCATGCTGATCGGCATCGGGTCTCCTTCGTTGCGGCGAGGCGGTTCAGGTGGTGGTGGGACGGACGGGTGTGAGGCCGTGGCGGCGCATTACCTCGCCGATTGCGGCGAGGTCCGGGGGGCCGCCACGCGACGCAGCCAAGACGTTGCCTATCTCGCGGAAGTAGGCAGGCCCGAACAGACCCGGGGTCGCGATGGTCAGGAACGTCGCGTCGACGGCACCGCGGTTCTCAAACCCGTGGACCTGTCCGCGCCGTACGCACACCGCCTCGCCGGGGCCGATGTCGATCGTTTCGCCGCCGATCATCCACGTCGTGGTGCCATCGAGCCCGTAGATCGTTTCCTCGAAGCCGTCATGGCTGTGGGGCGCCGGCATCCGCGAGTTGGCTGGGACATGGCACTCGAACACCGACGCGCTCCCGTCCGAGTCGGCCCCCTCGACCAGGAAGCGCACGCTGAGCGCGCCGACCGAGATCGTGTCGTTGTCTGTGGTCTTGTACATGCTCGCTCCTTTCGGTGGTCCTGTACGTGTCGCGCCTACGGGGCAAAGCTCCATTTAGTAAAGCTACTTTACTAGTGTAAACTGGGCGCATGACTGCGTCAAGTAGCTTTACTCCACCCGACGTTGGGTCCGCGCCGCCGCCGCTGATCGGCGCGCTCCTACGAGTCCCATGGGAGACGGTGCGCGAACGAATGCTCGCCGGCCTGCACGACCGCGGCTTCACCGACCTCGGCGCAGCCCACGTTGACGTGTGGCGGTACCCCGGCCCAGAGAACCAGCGCCCCTCGGAACTCGCGACCCAGACGCACATGACCAAGCAGGCGCTCAACTACCTGCTGGGTCAGCTCGAGCAGCTCGGATACCTGACCCGCGAAACCGACCGCAACGACCAGCGCTTCAAGCGCGTCCGCCTCACCCCCAAAGGGCGTGCTGCAACCACAGCAATCTACGAAATCGTTCGCGAGGTCGAAGCCGAATGGGAACAACAACTGGGACCCCGAAAGTTCGGCCAGCTACGCCGCCTTCTCACGGAGCTCTACACGATCACCCCCCCAACGAACGACCGGGCCTAGTGGGAGAGCAATCTGCACGAGCGACCACTCTCCGCGTGGGCACTCCTTCCAGGACGCTTCCCCGAGGATTCGAAGCGTCTCGCGCCTGCTCCGACAGAACTCACGAACCAGGCGACGAGCGGATTCGAACCGCTGACCCGCAAAAGTGGCTCTCGACCCCCTCACCGGGTGATGAAAGTGCCGAACATGACCCCGTTCACCAGCGCAAAAGCGAGCGGAGGGTGTGCCGGGCCAACGCGATGCGAGTACGTCGTCGCGCGGCTCGGCTGCATCGGCCGGCACGAGGTGTGCGCCCGGAATTGCGCATGTTGCAACCCGTCGTATTCATGGCGTGCTGGCATCTTCGCGAGCGTGTAGCTTGCTCGCGAATGCCCCACGTGCCGGAGGTGTGAGACATGGCGCAGCTCGACGGAACAGGCAAGGCGCGCGTCGTCGTGCTGGGAGCTGGGTTCGGAGGTCTTGAGATCACGACGCGACTCTCCGACGAGTTCGGGGAACAGATCGACGTCGTCCTCATCGACCGGAGCGACGCGTTCGTATTCGGATTCTCCAAGCTGGATGTGATGTTCGGGAGAACCGTTCCGGCGCACGTCCGCCATGCCTATCGCGACATCGTCAAGCCGGGCGTGCGCTTCGTCCAGGCGACGATTCGCTCAATCGATCCTGCGTCCAAGCGCATCGAGACCGACGCCGGCGTGTTCGACGCCGACATCCTCGTCGTCGCCCTTGGTGCGGACCTCGACCCCGCGGCGACGCCGGGTCTCGCGGAGGCGGGGCATGAGTTCTACAGCGTGAACGGTGCGTTCGCGACGCGCGACGTCCTCGCGGAGTTCGAGGGCGGCCGCGTCATCGTCGGCGTACTCTCGACCCCGTTCAAGTGTCCCCCGGCGCCCAGCGAGACGGCACTGATGCTGCACGACCATCTCGTGGGGCGCGGGCTGCGCGACCGCTGCGAGATCGACTTGGTGATCGACTTCGGCCGTCCGATTCCACCTTCGCCTGAGGCCTCCGCGTTTCTCGAAGCCACGTTTGCCGAGCGCGGGATCGGCTGGCATCCACGCAGCGAGGTCTGTGAACTGGACCCTGCGACGAAGACCGCGAAGCTCCGCGACGGGCGAGAGATGCCGTTCGACCTGTTTCTCGCCGTGCCCGTCCACCGGGCTCCTGTCGTCGTGGTCGAATCGGGCATGACCGTCGATGGATGGATTCCGGTCAATCCCCGGACCCTGCAGACGAGCTACGACGGCGTCTATGCCGTCGGGGATGTTGCGGCGGCGGGTACGCCGCGCGCCGGCGTGTTCGCCGAAGGACAGGGAGCCGTCGCGGCCGACCACATCGCTGCGCGCCTCAAGGGGACGACCTCCGACGTGGAGTACGGAGGGCATGGCGTGTGCTACCTCGAGGCGGGGACTGGTCAGATTGCGATGGTCGATGTCACCTTCTTTGGCGACAAGCGCGTCGGCCAGCTCATCGGACCTTCAGAGGCGTACATGGCCGACAAGGCCGAGTTCGGCTCGAGTCGGATCCGACGCTGGTTCGGGCGGGAGTGGACCGCAACCTGAGGACTCCCGTCCTGCGCGGAGCCGCGCGCCGCGCGCAGGACGCCGAACGCGTCGACGCCAACCTTTCACGAAGATCCCCGCGAACCACGTCGAACGTCGTGCCGGCTGCCCCGCGCGCCCCTGTCGGCCTGACGATTCGCGTCACCGCCGTGGCTGCGGCCTGGGCGTGTCTGGCAGGGATCCTGATCACCGCCGGTGAGGCGATCGTGTATTCCGCGACGGCGACAGCATTCGGCCGTCGCGCCACCGCATGGGCCGTTGACCACCAATCGCCTTCACTCGACGCGCGCAAGCGGACCGTGACATGGGCCGCATTGGGTGGCCGTGCGGGCAACGGCACGCTTGCGCCAGTTGGTCCGGGCGATGCCCGACATCGGGCGACCCCCCTTCATTCCGCACATCACCGCAGAGTGGCTCAACTTCGACGAATGCGCGTGATCAGTTGTCAACTTCACCCGTGACGAAGGGGTCTACGGCCCGAAGCATCTCGTCGGCCCTGAGCCCTTCATCTGTCGGGAAGTGGTTGCGACATCGCGGGAGGTCTCGACAGGGGCAGGCGCGGCCGCAGGTGATTCTCGGAGGCTGCCGCACGATCCGGGCTAGCATGCGGGGGGCGTTGTTACGCCGAGCCGGCTGAAGGGGGCCACAGATGGGACAGCAGACCGGGGGTGTCGACTACTCCCGCATCCACAGGATCGACAGTCCTGCCAACCGGCGTCTTCGGCGTGACGTCTGGCCCGACGGACATGACCTGGGGCAGCAGTCATTCGCAACGCTCCCGTACTTCGATCACCTGGTGACGCGTCTCGCGATGGGGCCGGACACGAACGCGCTCGACCTCGGAAGCGGGAGCGGCGGCCCTGCGATCTACATGGCGTCGAAGAGCGGTTGCCGGATAACAGGGCTCGACGTGAACGAGGTCGGGGTCGAGGTTGCGCGCGGGCTCGCCGCGGACGCAGGTCTCGAGGACCGAGTGGAGTTTGTCCTGGGCGACGGAATGCACATGCCGTTCGATGATGCGGCCTTCGACATCGTCTACAGCATGAACGTTCTGAACGTGTTCGAGGACAAGGTCGCACTGTTCCGGGAGGTGTATCGAGTGCTCCGACCGGGTGGGACCTGGGCCTTTCTCTCCGGCACGTTCGACTTCGTCGAGGGCGACCCGCAGGACGAGGCCTGGCGCGCGCTCTACTCCCGAGGATACGCGATCCCCCAATTCACGGACGACCTCGCCTCCTACAAGGTCAAGCTCAGGGCCGCGGGGTTCGTCATCGACGAGGTCACGGAGTACATCAGCGACTTCCGCGACACGATCGAGCGCTGGCGTGACGGATGGACTAAGCACCGCGATGCCATTGCCGAAGAGCAGGGCGAGCGGCAGACCGACAACCACATCGAGTACTTCAACGGGTACTTGGCGATGGTCGAGGCCGGGAAGGCATCCAACCACCTGATCATCGCGACGCGACCACGCGACTGAGCCGCGTCGTGTCGCGCCGCGTCCGCACTGACCGAGGAGCCTGCGCGCGGGCCGGTACCCACCGGCACGCATCGGCACCTGGCGAGCGTGAGCGGCCGGCACCCCGATCGCCCCGATTGTACGACCGGCGTAGCGCGTCGCAGGCTGCGCGACTTCCTCGCGGTCGCCGAGCGGCTCAGCTTGACGGGGGGCGAGCTCGCCGAGCAACAGCCTGCCGGCGTACGGCACCACTCCGGTGGCGTCCGCGACGACTTTTGCCTTGTTATTGCACGTCCGGCGCGTCACCTGTCAGGGTGATCCTCCCGAGCGGGGGCCGGGTGATTCGAGAACCCCATTCTCCCCGCTCAGGCCGGCGTTCTCGGTGCCCTGCGGCCCTCAGCCCCGGAGCAGCCCTGTTGCACGATCCGGGCTCGTAGCGCATGACGCCTTCACTCACGGCGCGGCCGCCGTGAACTGCGCGAGTGCCTCAAGCGCCTCGGCCCCGTACACGACCGCGGGGCCGCCGCCCATCATTACCGCCACAGCGACGGTCTCGGCGACCTCCTGCGGGCTCGCGCCGGCACCAAGCGCGTCGTGGACGTGGTAGGTGATGCAGCCTTCGCAGTGTACGGCGATGCCGATCGCCAGTGCCATCAGTTCCTTGACCCTCGCGCTGAGGGCGCCCTCGGCCTGGCTCGCCTGCTGTAACGACGCAAAGCCGGCCATCACTCCGGGCACTGCGTCCGCAAGCGCTCCGACCGATGCATTAAGGCGCGCGTACGCGGCTGGATGATCCATTAGGCGTCCTTTCTCCCGGTCGAGTCCCGGTCCGCCTCGCCTGCGTCCTCGCGTGCGGCGTCCTGACCCGGGACCGGGTATTCGGCACCACACCATTCGCAGTGCGTGACCGGCTCATCCACGCCCAAGTCAGGCTCGCGCCCGCACTCGGAGCACTTCGGTCCTGTCGTGTGCGCTGGCTGCTCAGTCATTACTCGCCTTTCCATCAGGGTGTCGTCACCGGCTCGGTGGGGCTTCGTCCTACCCGACGAGCGCGAGCGCCACGCGCCCCGATTCAGTGAGCTCGGGGTGCACTCGCCAGTGGCTCCAGACTCCCCGTCGCTCGCCCGTGACCAGCCCTGCGTCGCGCAGACGGGCCAAGTGATGACTCACCGTCGGTTGGCGCAGACCCAAGGCCCGGGTGATGTCGCACACGCAGACGGGCGTCTCAGCGCGCACCAGCAAGTGAAGGATCTCCAGGCGCACCGGGTCCGACAGGGCCCGAAAGAGGTCGGTGAGCGCGTCGACCCTGGCCGCCGGTAGCCGCGGGGCAACGGGCTGACGGCACCCTCGTTGTCGGGTCGGTTCCGGTGATGCTTTGACGATGGTGGCTGGCATGGCATCAACGCTAGGCGATCACATCCGGTCCGTCGTCCGGGCTCGTCCGCGGTGCTTTGCCAGTAGTTACGCGATTCGGTGCCGCATAAAGCCCGGATGGCGAGCACCCAGACATCGCCTAGCGTTGATGTATCGATCAGGGAGCGTGTGATGCCGCCCGACAGCAATCTGCGGCACCCGCCCGCACCGTTCCGCTATCCGCTCCCGCAGGAGGTCGAGTGGCGCATGCTCGTCTCAGAGACCGCCCATGTGTGCGCTGAGAGAGCCGGACTGCGCTCCGGGCCTGGCCGAGCGCGCCGCCGACGCGGGCGAGCGCATGCTGATCGCCGAGGCTCGGGCGGCAGCTCCGGCCTCGCGCTGGGCGCTCGGTATTGGCGCCCTAGCGCTGCTCGCGCCGGCAGCGCTGGTGGTCGTCGGTCTGGCGTTGTGAGGTGAGCACCGCACCATCTCTTGCCGGTCGCCTGTCGCTGCTTGATCGCCTGTTGCCGCTGTGGATCGGCCTGGCCATGGCCGCCGGGATCGCGCTGGGCTCACTCATTCCCGGTCTCAACGGCGACCTCAATCGCCTCAGCATCGGCACCGTTTCAGTGCCGATCGCGGTCGGGCTGCTGCTAATGATGTACCCGGTCCTTGCCAAGGTGCGCTACGAGGAGCTCGGGCGCCTGCGGGCCCGCCCGCGCCTGTTTGTCCTCTCGCTGGTTCTCAACTGGGTCGTGGGTCCGGCGCTCATGTTCGCCCTGGCCTGGATCTTCTTGGCCGACCAGCCCGCGTACCGCACCGGGCTCATCATTGTCGGACTGGCCCGCTGCATCGCCATGGTGCTTGTCTGGAGCGATCTGGCCCGGGCCGACAATCAGGCGACCGCGGTGCTCGTTGCCATGAACGCGCTGTTCCAGCTGGTGGCCTACGCCGCACTCGCCTACTTCTATCTGAGCGTCCTTCCCGGGTGGCTCGGCCTTGACAGCCAGGGCATCAACGTGTCCGTGTGGGAGGTCGCGCGCACCGTCCTGATCTTCCTCGGGATCCCGCTGGTGGCGGGCTATGTCACGCGGCGGGTGGGCATCCACCGTCGGGGACGCGAGTGGTACGAGCAGACCTTCATTCCGCGGATCGCCCCGCTTACCTTGTGGGGGCTGCTCTTTACGATCGTTCTGCTGTTTGCGATTCAGGGGAGCGCGATCACGGCAGCGCCGCTTGATGTGGCCCGGATCGCGGCGCCGCTTGTCATCTACTTCGCCGTCATGTTCACGCTGGCGTTCGCGCTCGGACGCGCCGTGCCGGCTGTCCTACCCGCTGACCGCCTCGCTTTCGTTCACCGCCGCCTCCAACGATTTTGAGCTGGCCATCGCCGTCTCGGTCGGGGTGTTCGGCGCGGCCTCCGGCCAGGCCCTGGCAGGGGTCGTCGGTCCGCTGATCGAGGTGCCTGTGATGTTGGGTCTCGTCTACGTGTCCCTCTGGGCCGGGCGGCGACTCTTTGCACCCCCCCGAGCTCCGGGCGCTGCCGCCGAGCCGCCGGTCACCGTGGCTCGATAGGACCCGGGAAGGAGCGCGCCGAGCCCCCGGGCAACTTCGTGGACGACTCTGCGAATCCTCATGAGGCGTCGATCGGCCGCGGCGACTCGTGCGGGACCAGGCCTTCCAAGTGGATGCGACGCGGGCTCCAGTTGCCACACCTTGCGCCGGCTGCGCGCGTACGGAGTCACCGCGGGTACATAGGCCGACGCTTCGGCGACCGACCTCCCCGCCCCACGGAACGGAGTGGGGCGCGAACCCCTGACCTGCTGCTTGCAAGACGGCAGGCCATCAGTCGCGCCCCCTAACATCGGCGAGAATCTCGGCGTCTGGGCGCAGCCCGGTCACCGGTCGTCATCAGGTCGGCGACCCGGATCCGTACAGGGCCATCGGGGCGACGCGGGTCGGCGCCCGGCCCGACAGCGCCTGCGGAGCGTCTTAGACCCGGGCCCATGGCACGCCGCCGACATTTGCGATAAGAGCTCTACCCATCTGCCCGCAAGGTCGGAAGTAGGGAGTACCGGTGAGAGCAGGTTTGGGTCTGGTCATCTGCTGCGTAGCCGGTTGCGCGGCCGCATGCGGATCGACCTCAACCGCCCCCAGGCAGCTGTCTGAGACCGACAACGGTCACACCGTGACGATGCGTTCGGGCGCCACTATCACCGTGGTGCTGCACTCGACCTACTGGAGGTTCGGCGACATCCGCGCGCCCTCCGTGCTCGCGGTCTCAGGCGTGCCGACGTACTCGAGTCTCCCCGGAGATGTTGCCGGCAGTGGCAAAGGCACCGTCACCGAATCGCTTCGATCCATCGCTCCGGGACGGGCGACGCTATCTGCGTCGCGCGTGTCTTGCGGTGAGGCGATGCGATGCGGACCGGGCCATGGATCGTACGGCGTCGTAGTTGTAGTCACCCCCGGGTAGGGTCCCCCGCCCTCCGATCGGTGAACTCGCAACCGTCACGGAATTCGCCGTCTTGCTCCAGACCGGTGGTTGGTCGTCATTACATGGCGGAACGGACCGAGCATCCGTGGTCGCCCCGATGCAGCGCGCGTGCCAGGGCACAAGTCTGGATGTGCTCTTCATGGCTGTAGTTACGCACGAGGAGGACATAATGGAGACAATCGAGCCCCACGGCCGGCTCGGCGACCGGCTCATCGTCAAGGCCCACCATCTGGCTGAATCCCCACGCACCGGCGTTGTGGTTGAGGTCCTGGGCGAGCCCGACCACGTGCATTACCGCGTTCGCTGGGACGAGGATGGGCACGAGTCGATCTTCACGCCGAGCGATGACGTGACGTTCAAGCACACAGCCAACCCGTCACGGTAAGCACGGGGCGCGGAAGGGGTTCTCAACCGAGGAGTCGATCCGGCCTCCATCCCGGCGGGGACCGGGGGAACGTCGCCAGAATCGAGGCCGGCAACGACCGCCCGATAAGCAACATCGGCCACCGGCCCGCTGTTGGGTTCGACGACGCCGTCCTGCTTGCGGGCATCGGACCACTGACCGAGAGACCGGCGGCTGACGGGCGCTCAGCAGTTGTCAGACTGGCATTGCCTGCTCGCCTCGCGCCTCGAGCGCTGTACGGTCCCGGCCCTCCTCGGAACGGTTTCCTGCGAACCCCCCGGTCGGTGGGGCTGATCTCGGACGATGAGTCGGTCCGCGCTTGTCGGTAGCAGGCAGATCCCCGCTGGTGCGCAATGGGGCTCGAGCCAACCGATGCCGACCACATCAACACCCTGTTGTCGCGGCGCGTCGGACCGGGTTCGGTGGGTCAGGCCGAACGGATACACCGCGAGGCAGGATTGCCGAGGCGCCAAGCGACGGCATGCGAGTCGCCGGTCGCGACGTCGGCATACCCGACGATGGTTCCGCCGCTCATGGCGTTGGCACTACTGAATTTGCCACCGGGAAGGATGCCGAGGTCGGTCATCGTCGACGACGGGGCCGCACCGTCGAAGGCAAACGCGTATTCCGGGCCGGCCACGGTCTCGGACTGGCCGACGACCATGCTGCCGCCGATGAGATTGGCGTAGCTGCGAAGTCCAGCCGGGAATGTCCCGAGATCGACCATGTGCGGCGCTGCCGCACATGGTCGTAGATAGACGGGTGCTGTTGGGTAGGTCCCCGCTCGGCGCGACGCCGTGCGTCGCCGTGCCTAGGTCGCGAGCCAGGGGTAGCGGTCCGTGTCCTTGCCGGCATAATCGGGATCGAGGTAGATGAAGCACCGCTGGATCTTCCAGTCCCTGATCTCGAACACGTCGCACCAGCGTCCGGCACCCCAATCAGGGACACCGGCGCGCCACGGGCCGTCGAGGTGCTGGCCAGAGCTGGTCCCCTCTGCGACGAGCACGTCGCTGCCCGAGAAGATCCAGTTGAATGAGGCATAGTCGTGACGAATTGCGCGCAGCGTCCCGCCGACGTCGCCGAACAACCGGCCAATTTCCTCTTTGCCGTTTGCAAGGCCCCACTTCGGGAAGTAGACCTGAGCGTCGACGGCAAACAGATCAAGGATGCTCTCGCCGGTCGACGTGATGCCGCCGTTATCGAAGGCCTTCAGATATTCCAGGGCAACGGACTTGCGCTGCTCGTCGGTCATAACCCGCTCGGTGAGACTCATCTCGAGGACGCGCCTTTCGTCGGCGTGGATTCATGTTCCAATGTTAGGCCCAGGAGGCAGGGTTCGAGGGGTACGACGCGTGAGCGTTTACCCATAGCGCGGACCGCAGCCAGGCCCAAACGCCAGGGTGTCCTCGTCGGAGAGGGATCAAGGGCTCAATACCGCCCGTCGACCTGGCCCCATCCCGGGACATGAAGGGGTCAGCGGTTCGACTCCGCTCGTCGGCTTGACCCCCGTCCCGGCGCATATTCGACATCTGAGCCGAGGAGGAGACGCCGGGCGCACCGGCGGAGACGCTAGCCCCTCGAATTGATGCTCTCCGCCATTACTGCGAAAACGGCTACGACATCCGGATCGACGAGATCAACGACACATCGGGTTGCAGTTCCGCCATTGGCTCGCAACGTGGGTCACCGCCCACCGCTCGACCGAGTAGTCATTGACCCATCGCCGACGCTGCTCACGACGCATCACAAAGAGCGACCGGTGGCGGCTGGTGGGTGGAACGATGCGACGGCACCCGACCGCGCACGTGGTGGCGGGCGTGCCGCGTGACCAGAGCGACGCAAGCACCGGCGCCCGCGCATACGGTCACCGGCGGGCAACGCGCACGCTGCACCTCGCGTCGCGAATCCCCCGATTTCTGTTAATGGCGCTCCCGGGTCTGTCGAGTCGTCGCAAGCGGTTTGCCCGTTTCGAGAAGCGACTTGAGGCTCGACAGAAACACGGGCCAGCCGCTCCGCACCATGGTCGCCGCGGTACTGCCCGGTTCGAAGTCACCATGGATGACGGTCAGCTTGACCATGTCCCCGACCGGTTCGATGTCGAACGTGACGCGTGAACGGCGCTCCCGGGAGAGCTTTTCGAACACGTCATCCGCGTACCGACTGCGTTCCTTTAACTCCGGTATGAACGTGTGCCACGTGTACGCCAGCCTCCGGTAGGGATCGGACTCGAGGACGACCTGCTCCGGGTCGTCGATCGTGACGCCGTCGTTGTCCCAGACCATGGACGATCCCGCCTTCCAGTCTGTCTCGAAGGCGACGTGCCACCAGCGACGAGTAAACGCCGGGTCTGTCAGTGCCTGCCACAGGCGCTCAGGCGTGGTCCTGATGTACGTCGTGTAGACGAAGTCCAGGATCTCCATAGGTGTGTCCTCCAGCGCTCGTTGGAGGTCCGAGAGTGCTCGGACGCGATCTTGGTCGTAGCGGTGAATCCACCGTTCGGCGATTTCGTTGATCGGCGCTGCATTGAGATAGTGCAACTTCTCCCGCCCGTGCCGAATGGTCGTCACGAGGTTGGCGGCCTCCAGAATCGCCAAGTGCTTACTGACGGACTGACGTGCCATGTCCAGGCCTTCGGAGAGCTCCCGAAGGTTCTGCCCGTTGCGCGCGTTCAGGCGATCCAACAAGTGGCGGCGGCTCGGGTCTGCGAGCGCCCTGAACACGTCGACCGCGCCCGGCCCGTTGCCCGTCGTCAGAACTTCAGATCCTCCGGGAACGGGGTGCCCTGGCCGGTCTCGAGATAGCTCTTGAGGCTGAGCAGGAAGTACGCCCACCTGGCACTGCAATGAGCCATGAATTCGCTCGGGCTTCGCCAATCGGCATGCGTGAACAGCACCACCGTATCGCCATCCTTCTGGGCGAGGTCGAAGACTAGCGTTGTGCCGACCCATTCGTCCGCGCCCTCGACACAACTCCAGATCACCTGCACGTCGGGTCGAAGCCGAGTGACCTCCATGACAGCGGCGGGGTCTGGTGTGCCGAAGAAGAACTGGAGCCGCGACCCCTCGCGCGACTCCCCTCGGACGCCATCTCGGGTCCACCAACGCGAGAGTCCGTCCGCCGTTGCGACCGCCGCAAACACGCGGTCGCGGGGCGCGGAAATGACGACACGATGTCTGATGTCCGGCATGCGCTCCTCCTTTTGGTGTCCACCGATACGACAGCGACGTTTGGATACGCAGCCGCAAGGTTGCCTAAAATATATGCACCCCAGTGGCTGCATGTCAATGACCGGCTTTCCGGAGTCGCGCCCATGACTCCCCGCTCCCCCAGTTGGCACCCGGTGGCGCGCACCACCGGCGTCCAACCGTCATCCGACGGCCCACGCATGGCGATACCCGTTCACCGCCGATGAACCGGGCAACGAGGCCGCCCGGTCACGGCGTGCCGGCACAGCGCAGGTCGGCGTCGAACGGGCCGGTCCGGTACTGGGCAAGCGTCGGTACCACGCCGGTAAATCCAGCGCCTGTGCAGTTCTGCCGCGCCTGGGTGATCGTTGCCTCGGTTCCGGCCACCCAATCGGGCAGTTGGCCATTGAAGACCGTCGCTGTGGTCTGCGCCGTCAGCCCCGTGATGTCCCGCCACTGTGCGCTTGTCGAGTAGATCCCGATCGGGCCGGTCGCGCCGGCGTTGCGAAGGCCAGCGATGAAGCCCCGTAGCGCGGCGATGTTGAGCTGGTAGGTCCCGGCCCAGCTCGACGTCAGCTCAACGTCCAGCCACCATGGCGCGGTCTTGGCCCCAACCACGTCGAGCGCGGCGACGAGACGGTATGAGTGCGTGGCGCGCTGCTCACCGTAGATGTACGAGCAGGCGGTGGTCAGCAGGCCGTTACACGCACCGTAAGCCGGCGCGGTGTCGCCGCTAGGCCAGTCCACGACGTGCTGCGCTCCTGGGTTACCGGTGTCGATGTACAGCGACAAAGGTGGCTGCTGCGGGCGCTTCTGTCCCGGCGTGTCGCGCGCCCAGCGCAGCTCGCGGGTGAGACAAGGATTTGCCGTATTCGCGAGCCCGCCGTTGACGCCGACGATCCCGAACAACGGATTCGACGGGTAGGAACCTGAGCACTGCGGATATGAGGCGTCGTAACCGGTGGTCGGCGACGAACCGCCGTTCATCGCGATGATCAGCACGACAACGACGATGCACGCAAGCGCCACGCCCGGTACCCACCTCGCTCCGAACCGGAATCGTCGGGCAGGCGGCACGGGAGTCACGCTATGCGAGGCCGGGCGTGCGCGAGGGGTACGAGGGGCTCATCCGGCGCCGACTCGGACGAGCTGCGTCGACCCTCCGGGCCGACGCAGGCTCTAGCGGTCCTTCCAGTCTCGGCGATGATGCCCTCGGCGAGGCCTCCACGCTTCGCTACGCCTGGATGTAGAGCGTTATGGGGGGCACGACACCGTGCTTTTCCATCGTGGCTACGTCCTCGGGAGACGGTGAGGCCATCAGGGCCATCATCTTGTCGACATCGGCGACGTCGGCCGTTACGGCGATTCTGTTGCTCCCGTCGTTGGCGACGAAGTCAGTCACGTTTGATCCGGACCATGACTCGATGGCGGCAGCACGCTCTGCCTTTCCGCTGAGCCAGCGATCGAGATCAACGACAGCGTGGGTGGCGACGATCTTCGGCATCGGAAGAACTCCCTGTGTGAGGGTGAGCAGGATAAGGCGAACCTACTACGGCCCGACAGGCGTCTCGCAGGCTGCACCCGCGACCTCCCCGCGCGTACCGAACACCCCGGCGATCGAAGATCGCCCGATGTCGTCACACCGGGAATGCTTCACCGGTCATGAAGCGGTCACGTCGGGCGGCCCGGAGTGTCGAGTGCGTTCGCCTCGTCCTGTCGAATGGTGGGGTTCGTTGGTGGGCGCCCGTCACGCGGGTCAGCACTAGCAGTCCCGGCATGGGGGAGACGATTGGGGCTCTACCGGGCGCAGGCGTGCACGCCAGGGCGGTTTCTCGGCGGCACGACGTTGACCGGCTCGGAGACCAGGCGCGCGTGGCGCGCACAACGTTGCGTGCGTGACTATCGGCGGATGTGCTCAGAGCCGATGACTGGCGACGCCCCCTCGAGTTGCCGCGAACGATTGCGGCGAGCGGCCGTCAGTCCCGTCGATGCGAACTCAGGCGACACATTTTAGGTATCCGGCCCATAGTTGGATCGACGACCTTGCCGTGTCATGAACGGAGACGGTGCTCGGCAGCGCGGGCGCACCGGGAACCCCGCTCTCGATCAGTCCGGGCCGGCCGGCTTCCGGGGGATCGGATGCCAGGATGGATTCATCTTTGATGGCGTCGTGGCGACTGGCGCTAGGACCCGTCCGGCGCAACGCCGCCACCAGCTGGTCAACGCTCGGCGCACCCTCGAAGCCGCGTGCGGTCGTATACAACCTGCAGTGGCCGGAACTCCCGCGCCTATCCGTCGGGAACGGGTCGACGCCGTCGATGAGGATCGTCGGCGATCCGTGCGCAGTCGCGGCCGCATCGTGGTGCGTGTGCGATGACTCGATGAGCCGAACGGCAAGCGAACCGACGCCGGAGATCCTGATGGCCTCGTTCAGGCGGTCGCGCGCCAGCCGCCAGTGGGGACAGTCGCTGTCGTAGATGAGTAGGACGCGCACGTTCGCCTCCTCTCCACGGACTCGTTGTCGCGGGGCGCATCTTCAGATTCCCAACAGTTCACGGTAGCGCGGACATCCCGGTGCGCGCACCACGGCGCCACCGCGGCACGGGGCAGAACTCCGTTGGTCAATTCCGGGGTTCGACGGATGTCTGCGTTCGCACCGCGGCAGAACATCTCTGGCGACGGACCGGCGTCTGGTCGCGACGATGCACTGCCGAGCCCCCGACTGCACGGAGGAGACAGGAGTTGCCGATGCGCGCACTGGTGGTCTACGAGTCGATGTACGGCAATACCCACGTGGTTGCCGACCACATCGCGGCTGGCCTCGCCGGACTCGGTGACGTTGGCGTCGTGCCCGTTGCGGCCGCACACGGCGATGTGCTCCGCGAGGTGGATCTCCTGATCGTCGGCGGACCAACCCACATTCACGGGGTAAGCACCACCAGATCCCGGCAGGCGGCCGCCGAAGCGGCGGCGAAGCCGGACAGCGGACTTCACATGGAGACCGACGCGGAAGGCCCGGGGCTGCGCGACTGGTTCGACAACCTCGAGGTGCCGGCGTCGACGAAGGCCGCTGCCTTCGACACTCGCATGCACGGTCCGTCGATCCTCACCGGGCGCGCGTCGCGGGGTATCGCGCGACGACTCTCAGAGCGCGGACTCGAAGTGATCGCACCGCCGGAGAGCTTCTGGGTCGATCGGGCGAACCTGCTGTTACCGGGTGTTGCCCAGTCCGCCGAAGAGTGGGGCCGGTCGCTCGGACGACTCCTGGTCCGGAGGGCCGCCTAAGGGTCGCCGCCCCCATCGTCCCGGAAGAGCCCTGCAGGATTGCCCTCCGGAGCCATGGCTCGCAGATTCGAGTCCTGCTGCGCTCCCGCTATCCGAGGGAGAACCATTTCATGGATGATGAAAGGGTCAACCTGCCTTCTGGTTCCTGGCGGCCCGGTCTCGGAGTCTGGCCTTTTGCGTCGAGCAATAGTCCGTCTCGTCGACCGCCACAAGTCCCCGGCGGCGCTCGTAGCCGTCAGGGAATCACCGCGCCGGCTCAGGACCGAAGGCCCGCGAGCCGCAGAATCGTCGGAGATAGGTGCCTCGCTATGCGCGCCCGGTCTGGTTAGCTCACCGGGTCGCCCATAGGCCGCGAAACCGCAGATATGGTGCGGCTTCGGCCCACGGCGCGGTCGGTCGGTCCGCGTCGGAGGGGAGCGGGCCGTCGCGTGGGCACGTGCCACTCGTGACCTATTTCGTTCCAACGATGCAGCGCGCCATGCCCGGAACCCGGACCTTGCTGTCCTTCTCGAACACGCTCACGTTCGCGATGACGTTTGCCCGAATCCGCTCTCGCGCCGATTCGTCGACCTGCTGAAGCGCCGCAACTGCAAGCGAGACGTGCTCGCTGATCATCTCCCAATACTGTGCGGGCGATCGGGTCACGAGTTCGACGTCGACGTCCCACTCGGCAACGTCGCGCAGCCCCGCGCCCTCGTACAGGGCACTGACATATCCCGGGGCGGCGCACCGAAACATATTCGGCCCGTCCGGATCGGGTGGCGCCACCACCGTCTCGTTCGCGATTGCCTGTGTGGCGATCGTCGTCCACGGGTTCTTCTCGGGGCTGACCCATACCGACGAGCAAAGGCGTCCGCCCGGTTTGAGTACGCGCGCGAACTCGGCCGTCGCCTTGACCACGTCGGGGAAGAACATGTACCCAAAGCGCACGGAGACGCTATCGAAGGAGGCGCCGCCAAACGGCAGGTCGTCGGCGCTGCACACTTGCGTCTCGATATTGGCGACACCTTGCGCCATGGCGCGTCGCGTGGCTATGTCCAGCATGTCGGGTACGAGGTCGGTCAGTACGACGCGTCCGTTCGGCGAGAGTCTCGCGATGCTCAGACCCGGCTCACCGGTGCCAGAGGCAATGTCGAGATGATGTTGATCTGGAGCGATGTCGAGACGTTCGATCATCGCTGCGCCGACCGGGCCGAGCTGCTCCATGATGGTCGAGTCCCACTTCTCCCAACCCGCGGAGAGCCCGGCCCACGCCGCTCGCTGAACGTTCTTGATTTCATCGGCGCTCGACACTGGCCCTCCCCCTCTCAGCGGATGTGCCGAATGCGAAGACACTCCTTGGCGGCAATTCATAGTGCCCGCTCTGGGGAGGCTTATGCCAGCGGGCGCGGTGGCCCACAACAACGGGCTCCTCCGCGATGCCTCGCTGCTGTCAAGCGATGGGCAGAGGGCGCCAAGCCGGGGACCCGGCGCGGTCAGCCGGCGTCGAGAAAGAACTCCATCCCGTAGCGCGGAGCGGCTTCGGCGTACTTCGCGGTCACCTCGTCAACGTTGTCCGGAACCGGTGCACTCAGGTCGTAGGCGCGCTCGAGGGTCTCTTCGAAGAACTTCTCGATCCCGGCGGGTGTGAATGTCAGGATCAGGGTCATCATTTGATCTGAGTGGTTGTGGAAGCAATGAAGGCGGCCACGCGGAATGTTCACAAAATCGCCCGGCCCCGCTTGGGTCCACTGATCTTCGAGGAAGAACGACGGAGTGCCGTCAAGCACGTAGAAGGTCTCGTCCTCAAGTGCATGGGTGTGGGGTGGCGGCCCGCCACCCGGTGGCACGATCGCGAGCATCGAAAAGTAGGCACCGTCGGACTGCTCACCGGTGACGAGGAACGTGTAGATGTCTCCCGGACCCCAGTAGGACGCCCCTGTGGACGCTCCCTGATGAAACATCGTGGCCATCGGAACCCTCCCATTCGAGTTGACGTAGTCGCTGCCAATCGAGACGAGAGCGATCAACAGGACTCCTCGCCGTCAAACCCGGGGCCTCGTGCACCCCGTCCGGCCTACCCTCGTGCCGAGCGCCGGAATCGTCAAGTCCCGGGTGATGAGCTTGAGTTGGGAACGGTCGCCGCCTAGGCCGCCACCTGATCGATGCGATCGCCGGTGACTCCGCAGCGAATCCAGCGGTGGGCACGATCGGTTGCCGCGGAGTCCGTCCCCGGCGGCCTGGCCGTCCACCGCGCGGCGACGTCCAAGCGGCCGCGCGGTCTCACCCCGCGGGTTCCACGTGGACGATCACGGGGTGTGCGCCGCCCAGGTCCTGCCAGTCGTTGCGGTAGGTGAATTCGCCGCTCTCACCCGAGTATCTGATCAGGGAGATGATCGACCGGATCTCCGAACGTGACACTGACGACCTCAGCACTAACGAGCGGCTGAGGAAGGGCCTGGGCGAGTGTCGCCAGGCGCGGGCGCAGGTCCTCAGAAAAATCAGCGGCGACGGTATCCATGTCCCCGCGCACGGCCGCGTCCGCGTGCTTCCGGATGTGATCGCGAATCATTGCTTCATCCATCGGATGTCCCTTCGAGAGTCATGAAATTGACCGATGGAGATCAACGTTCCCCACCATCGGCAGCGACGGCGCGCACGCTGGCAACTCCCAGAAAGCGGTGGACGGCTTGTCGGCAAGCGACCAACGCGTACCAAGGTCGCCCCATCGCAATGCTGGTCACGACCCCGATTGCCAGTGTCGAAACGATCTCGCGGCCTGTCAATGCGGCCAGACGCGCCCGAGGCGACCTGCAGCGTCGATCTGGGAGAGCAGCGGAGGTGCGGCCTGCGCGGTCAGCGAGAGCGGCGTCATGATCCGCAACCGCCTGAAACGTCACCAAATCAACGGGGCTGGCGACAAGCCGCGAGCGTCGAGTCCCTGCCGAACGTTCCGTCGGCCACCACGACTGGGGCGCCAGGAGCGTAGCTCCTGTCAGCAGACCGGCAGGTAGCCGGCTGCGAACCGGGGACAAACCGTAGGCACTCTGGGAGTTGACGAGGAGGCCCCGTGGGTCAGGGTACCCATCAATCCTGCCGATCAGGATAGGGATGACCAGTTCCGCGGACAGCCCCGTCAACCTCGGCGATGCCGTGAGCGGCGACGACCTTCCAAGCGTCGATCAACGCAGAGTCCCCGATCGACGCCGGGCGAGGGATCGCCGCATGCCACAGTCCGGAGTCCGGTACACCGGACCGGAGCGGCGTTCCGGGGAGCGGCGCCGGCACGGCCGGCGCGCCGGCCGACCGCGCGTGAGCGTGGTCATTCCGGCGATGAACGAAGCAGACAACCTCCCACACGTGTTCTCCCGACTGCCCACCTTCATCGACGAGGTGGTCCTGGTTGACGGGCATTCGACCGACGACACCATCGCCGTCGCCCGCGCGCTGCGCCCCGACGTCCGCGTCGTGACTCAAACCCACCGCGGCAAGGGCAACGCCCTTGCCTGTGGGTTTGCCATGTGCAGCGGCGACATCATCATCATGCTCGATGCCGACGGATCGACCGACCCCGGTGAAATCCCGCTCTTTGTCGCAGAACTGCTCGACGGTGCGGATTTCGTCAAGGGCTCCCGCTACATGACGGACGGCGGGAGCGAGGATCTGACCCGCGCCCGCCGCTACGGCAACACTCTTCTCACCGGCACCGTCAACGTCCTGTTCCAGACCCGGTATACGGACCTCTGCTACGGCTACATGGCCTTCTGGCGCCGCTGTTTGCCCGTGCTCGCCGTCGATTGCACGGGATTCGAGGTTGAGACGTTGCTCACTCTGCGGGCAGCACGTGCCGGGCTGAAGGTCGTCGAGGTGCCGAGTGTCGAGCGTCTTCGCGTTCACGGCGAGAGCAACCTGCGACCGGTACACGACGGTCTGCGCGTGCTGCGGACGATCACCGGGGAACGCCTCGCGCGCGACCGGACCGCGCAGACCGCCCCCGCCTGGGCGGCGCTGACGGGAGCACTGGGCTTTGCCGCTCCGGACCCGGCCCGTCCCGTCATCGACTCCCCCGACTGGACGCCACGAGAGGAGCTCTCGAATGGGAATCCGGCGCCAGGCGAGGCTCTGCTCATCAGCGGCCGACTCTCCGCCCCTGCCGAACAGACCGCCCACCAACTGGCGTCGACGTTGTCGGACAGTGACCTGCTGGTGATTGTGCCGTCGGCTGAGGCCTCGGTCTGGGCAAAGCGGCGTGTCAATTCATCGGGAGCCCGCGTCATCGTCTTGCCAACTCGGTGATTCTGTCGACCGCGCGGTGGCCCGCACGCGGGATTCAGGCCGGTGTGGACGAGTGTCGTCCGACGCAGGCGACGGGTGGACTCATCGTCGGTCGAGCGAAATCCCACCTTGGCCCTGATGAGCGGGGATGGCATGCATCCGTGGAGCTCACCGGAAGACGTTCCTCTCGGGCACTTGTCGTCCACTACCGCCAGCGATCGCAGGATCCGTGGCGACCGACCGTTTGTTTGCCCCCAAACGCGTACTTCCGCGATCCAGGCCCCGACCATCGGCTTGGTCGGACATGGGGATGACCGTCCGCAGTTGCACGGAGCCGGGGGGATTGGGGGCGTCTCCGTGCAGCGTGGGGACTCGTGCTTGCCTGCTCGCCCACCCGGTACTGCTTGAAGCACGACAGAAATAGGCATCTGCCATGGATTGGCAGGTCCGGGTCCCGAAATCCCTCGACGCGAGCAACGAGCGTGACAGCTTCCGAAATTGGAACGGCGAGTGTCGTCGCTGGCAGCTAGAACCAGACTGGAACTACCTCGTTGAGGTGAACGACCCAGTCCATCGGCGGGTCTCCCCTGAGTAGGACGCGGTCAATGATCACCGACTCGCCACGCGTCTCACACGCCCGAACCACGTCGTCGTTCGGCATTTCGGACTTGTGAGTCGCGACAGCATCCCTCACGTATCGAGGAAGGCGGATGGTGCACTCGACCTGCTGCCCGGCGGCGTCGCGCAGGGTCCAGACGTAGGTGCGCTCACCGACCGATTCAACGATCCGGGGTTGCGGCGGGTCCATGAAGCCGATCGGTCTCATCGGGCGCCATCCTCCACCGCCGCAATCCGGCTGTCTATGCCCGTGCTCGGTACCAGCCAGGCAGTCGTTGAGGCCGGGAGGTCGTGCTGCACAGAGTGGACTCCCTAGGTGTCAGGGCTGGGCAGCGCGGGACGGTCATCTCAATGCCCGACTCCGCCCGTGACGGGCGATGCAACTCAGGCGCGGGCGAAACGAGACCCGCCGGCCGCCCTGACCGCATGATCGAAATCCGAACATGCGACGGGCACGCCCGCGGATCCCGTGTCTACGAGGTCATTCGTGCGACTCGAAATCCCGGAACCAGGCGGTCGTGCCCCCCGGTGGCGAATACTCGGTACTGGCGAATTTCGCCATATCCAGTACGCGCCGGGCTTCCTCGCCGGTGAGCAGTACTCGGGTTCGCAAGCTCTCGATACGGCCCGTCGACGTGATGGCTGCAAGCACTGATCCGGCCACCACATTGTCGACCGCCTCGTAGATGGCAAGCCCATCGTGATCGCCGAACATCCAGTAGAAGCTGATGAGCCTTCCGCCGTTGGCTTCGATGACCTTGCGAGTCGCAGCCTCGCGATCCTCTGGGCGCTGGACCATCTCGTGCCATGCGGCCTTGGTGTACGAGAAGTACGTCAGGTATGTCGGCATTTGACACCCCATCGTCGCGGCGTTGCGGGGTCACAACCGTCGGTGAGTGAACCGCGGGGGACGGCACCAAGCGGTGCCGCCAAGTTTCCACCGTAAAGCCACCGCGCAGTCAAGCCCGAGGCGGCCGCTGACGGCGACTCGGCATCTGGCCGGAATTTGCGGCAACTGATCCCGTTGACCCTGTTTGGGACCTCCCGCCCCCGTTTGATCGCCGGGCACCGACAGGGCTCGTGCCGGGCGTCTCCGCAGGGCTCTGGGGGTGCCACACGACCGTTCCCCCATGGGGGTGCTGCACGAAGCCGATCCCCATTCCCCGGCTCCGTGCAGCGGCGGACGGTCATCCCCTATGTCCGTCCATGCCGATGATCGACGGTTCGCTCGGCGGAGTAAACAGTTGCGGGCAAAGAATCTGGCGACTCAGTGGTGGTCGTGCGACCAAGGTGCAGGAGGCGCAGGACGGCGGCGGCGACTCCTCGAGGCCCCTCGTGGACTACAGGGCTGAAGGCCGTCCAACCACAGGGAATCGTCTCGAGGCTTGCGGCAAATCCCCGATGCCTCTAGCGTGATCGGACCGCCCCAGCCAACGAGGCACCCCCGCATGGATCGGCAGTACCGGATCCTCAAAGCCCTCGGATCGTCGGACGACGGTCTCACCGTGTCTGAGATCGTTTCGGCGACTGGGCTCACGTCCTCCGCGATCCGCAGCGAAATGCCGGCCCTCACCGCGATCGGCGTGGTTCGAAATGGACTCGCCCGCAGCGGGGGCGTCGGCAGGCCTGCGATCCGCTATCAACTGACCGACGAGCCGTCGTCGGCATACGCCGCGCTCGTCGGCATCCTGCTCGGGTACGCGACCTCGACGCTCACCTCGATACACGACTTGCTGACTGCCGCACACAATGCCGGGGTGAGGAACGGCGGCGGCGAGTATCCCGACGGTGTCGCGACGCGCGCCGCAAACACAGGGTTCAACCCGGTCAACGTCACCACCGACGATGACCTTCAGCAGGGAATCACGCGGTTCAGAATGACGGCGTGCCCCGTGTTCGCGGCGGTCATGGCTCGGGGCGGGGAGACCCTGTGCACCATCCACGAGGCGTCGCTGTCGGGGACGTGCGCGTCGGTTGGCGGCCAGATGATCGAATTCGTGCCGGCCCACCCCCAGACGGGTCAGTGCGAATTCGCCATGGTCCGGGCGGCCGAGGTCCAGGACTTTCGGGCGGCCGCCCACAGGTTGGCGGACGCGGTGCGCCAATCAGAAGAGCCTCGGGGCGCCGGGCCTTGGACGGCACCAGTCGTCGTCTTCCGCCGGGCGAGCGGAGACCTGGCACCCGCCGGCCTCGGGGCCCCCGCTGCGGCCACTGTCCATGCGACCGCAGCGGTCCAGGCGGCCAATGACAGGCTCCTCGGCCACCGTCGTGGGCCAGCGACGCGAGTCCATGCTCACCCGAACACCGGGTGGCTGTCTCGCACCTGACAATGTCGCGCACTCGACGCATCCACGCCAGCCCCGACGGTACCGCCAAATCCCCAACGTTCGTTCAGTTCGCAGCTCCTGCGAGCAGGTCTAATCTGGTGGTGATGTCCAAACGCCGCCGAGTCGCCATCTCCGGTGACTGTCTGGGTACCGGTTGTTCGAGGCATCGCTCGCGCCGTGCGACAGACGCCCCGAGACGGAGAGCGGTCGCACGGCGCACCCCGGGCTTGGCGCTGCGTTGCTGGTATGTCTCCTCGCGCCGACAAGCTGGCTTGGCCCGATGGGCCTTCCGTGGATGACGTGTCGGTCTTTCGCCTCAATCCGGAAACCGTCGCCTGGCTCGCCGGCACATTCGATCCAGGGACCCCGCAGCGAGCCTTACTGAAGGCGCTCGCGCTGTCGGCCGACGCGAACCTGGCCGGCCGGGTGGCGGACACGGCCGGTGAAGGTGAATCGCTCGTGCTGCATGATCTGCTGACCGACGACGAGGTGTCTGCGATCGTCGCCAGCGCCATGACGGCGCACCCCGAATTGCCCATCCCACTCCGCGCGGGGCCGGCGCAGCAGCTGGCAATCGACGAAGTGATCCGCCGAGGCGTCCAGCGGCCCGAGGCAGACATGACGTGGCTGCCGTGACGGGAGATCAGCCCTAGCGCCATCGAACACGCTGAAACGAGAGTTCGTCTGGCGTCCGCCGCGAGCAGCACATCGACGGCCAAACGCCCGCGAGCGCAGGCCTGGCTATGACGCGCCGCACAGCAAGGCGTCAGTCCACGGTAGACCGATCCCCCGGGCGCCGCAGGCGCTTCGGGCGCTGCGACCCGTAGGCGCACCGTATTCGCGATATCCTCATCGTATGGCCACCGACAGCAACGACGATGGCCATCCAGACGGGAACGGCCGCGTCGCGCGGGTGCGGTACGGCGACGAGGTGGCGACCCAGCAGCTGTGGGCCCACAACCCGGAGTGGGAACGCAGGCCATGCCGCGGCAACCGTTGTGGGGTCGTGCCCGGCGAGTTCCACGCGGCGCGCTGCCCGCACGAGGAGTGCCCGGTCTGTGGAACGGCACTGATGGAATGCCGGCGGCATGAGATCGCGATGGACCAGGGCTACGGGACGCTGCGGTGGGCCAGCGGGTGGGTGGTGGACGTGGCGGCCGCCTGAGCGCGTCCACTGCTTCGGCGGCCGCGCCTAGCCCGGCAGCATGCACAGGAAGTCGTCCTGCGTGCCCTGGCCTGGGGCTGCGCCGGGGGACCGCACGCCGCGCACCCGTGCGATGCCTGGTGGCACAGGTGACAGGCGGTTTCCCTGATCGACCGTATGTCTACACGGCTTTGATGTGAACCGCTGGGGTCCAACGGGTGATCCCAGCCGGCTACGTCGGCTAGAGGGCTGGACTCCGAGGTACCCCCGAGGTACGCACTGCGCGAGCCGGTGCGGCTCGTCCGACAGACGTGACCGGCGTAACCAACGGAAATCCGCATAACCAAACGGGAACGAGCGGACGCGGCAGGATCCTTGGTCTGCGCGTCGCATTTCGTGCGGTAGGACAATGATCGCGCTCCCCTATCACGGTGGCCCGGTGATACCGGCGCATGAGCATGTGCTCGTGGTCCCGTGGGGATGGTCGTCCGACCCCGCGGGCGAGTTGCCCCACGTTCAGGGATTCCTCGCAGGCCTCGGCACCGGCCATGACAGGTGGTCTCGAATTCTCGAGAGCTACCCGCTCGTCAAGTACCCGCACCACGTCTACATCGGGACGTGGCACGACAGCCACAAATTTCCCGCGACCCCGACCCTCGATCAATTCAACGCCGAGGCGGGTCGGGCGGCGGCAAAGTTCCCGCTTCTGCACAATCTGATCGTGGTGATTCTCACGGCTCCGCAAGCGGTGATGCAACAGATTGACAACTCGTGTGCGTTCCATAGCTATGCCCCGACCGGCCCCTATATCGCCGTCTCCTACCCAATGGGCGGGTGCCCGGCGACGGGTGTCGAGATCTCGCACGAGTGGGCGGAGACCCTCACCGACCCGAACCCGCTAGTTCCCGCGTGGGCGGCGGTCGACGGCAGTGAGGCGGCTGACATCTGCGAGAGCGCACCCGGCGGCCTTGTGCAGCTCGCAACGGGCACGTACCCAGTCGCAGCAGTCTGGGACCGCCGGACCAAGGAGTGTGCGGTCGCCGGGTGACGCAGGAGTCCGGCCCGTCTTTCGACTGCCTCGCGATCATTCGCTCGGGACCGTGAAGGCTCCGGAGTCACGCGATCCGACTGACACCGCGCATTCCTCGGCCCACCCTCATAGAGGCGGCCGCAGGGCCTTACGCCGGATGGGCCGGCAAGTGCTAGACGTCGGTCGAGCCTAACTCGATACCGTCGGCGGGCACAGGATTCGCCGGGAAGTTCGAGGGTGCGCCCTGCGGCGCTGAGTCCACATCGGCCTCCGCCACGAGTCCGAACCAGTCGAACTCGGGAAAGGCGCGACTCGCGATGACGGTCAGTCGCACGACGGTTGCTGTGCGTCCGTCATCGGCCGACGCCAGGATCGCGGCGACCTTGCGCGCTTCGTACTCAGTCATGACGTCTTTCGTGGCATGGGCTCGATCGGTGGCGCCGTCCTGGCAAACTTCCGGTCCGGTTCCGGGTGTGTCGGTCCCCGTGCAAACAAACCGCCCGCGAACGCGCCACGCAGGACGATTCGCGGCGCGCCGCGGACGCGGTGAATCTATCGGTATTCGCTTGCCCCGCGGCTTCGGTTCTTTAATCGATCGCGCATCCAGGTGTGACCAGTGTGTAGATCACGACGGTTCCGGCGTGTTGACACGCACCAGATGCCGGAACAGGATCGCGGCACACCCGCGACCGAGGAGAAAGGATCATGGCTGTTGCAATCGTGATGGATTTTCCTGGCGGCACTCTCGACCAGTACGACCAGGTCCTCAAGCGAATGGGCCTCGTTCCCGAAGGTTCGCCACCCGAGGGAGCGATCTTCCACTTCGCGGTTGAGACCGATGATGGCGTTCGGGTAACTGACGTGTGGGAGACGATGGAGCAGTTCGACGCATTCGCCACCGAGCACATCGGACCCCACACCCAGGCAGTCGGTATCCCAGGGCCGCCCGTGACCACCGTTTACGCGGTGCACAACTACTTCGTGTAGTTCCGAGGTCACAGTCGTCCCAGTCTGCGATCGACCCCGCTGCGACTGCCGGGTACGCATTCGCTGCGAGGCCGATCGCGACACTCGCGCCGTTTCCGTCGCTTGACCGGCCTCGTTGCTCCACAGCAAGCCCTGATCGTGGAGTCATCCCAGTAGCGCCGGTTTCAGGAAGCGGCTCGAATCGGGCACCGACGCCGCCAACAGCAACCCGACGACTCCAAAGACGACGATGACGAGGACCCCAAGAGTCAGACGCATGGTCCCGTGGTTGTCCGGGCCCTGGCGCCGGAGGATCCCCCAGATTGTGATCAGCGAGGCCGCCATCCGCTGTGGCGCGTCCCGTGTTCACGCTGAGATACTGCGCGGGTAATTCCGCGCCTTGTGCGAGCCGATCTCGCTCCTGCTGTCCCGCCGGCCCATCAGACGAAGGTATCGATGGATCACGTCGCCGTCGTCGAGCACATTTACAGTCTGATCAACGCCAGCGATGTCGATGCATTCGGTGCGTTGCTGGCCGACGACTTTGTCGATCACGAGGTGACGCCTGGATTCACACCGGATCGCCATGGCGTCACCGCCGAGTTCCGGATGTACCGCGCTGCCTTCCCGGACATGCGTGTGGAGCCCGAAGACACCTTTCCGAGCAGCGACACGGTGGTCGTCCGCTACGTCTGCTCGGGAACCCACCGGGGTGACTTTATGGGGATGCCAGCGACTGGCAAGTTCGTGGCGGTCGGAGGAATCGACATCTGGCGGTTCGGTGAGGACGGCCTCTGCCACGAGCACTGGGGCATCTTCGATCTGATGTCACTTGCGCAACGACTCGGAGCGGCTCCGGGTCGGCCTTAGCTGAGGTGCCGAGCCGGGGGCGCTCTCGCGCGCGGGCCCGTCGGATCCGATCACCGGCGGTGAAGGGGTCTCACCCACCCGTCGGCTTCAGACACGTCCCTATTGGTGCGCGGCGAGTCCGAGAAGGGCGATCCGCGACACCGCATCCGGCGCTTCGGTCCTTGCGGCGCACGGCGGGTCCTGGTGCTCCCACTATCCCTGCTCAAGCGGCCCAAACGTCAGTTCAAGACAACGAAACCGACGGGACGCGTCTGGTCAACGGCTCGGCCAAAGGTCGCGCGTGCCGTGATCGTGTAGCGCCCGGGGCGAAGCAGACCGCCCGGCTTGGTCAGCCATTGCGGGAAGATCGACGCGGAGTCTGGATAGATCCCGCCGATGGGTTCCTCCCGCACGGTACCCGCAAGCAGCCGCTGCGCGGTATGGGCTACCGCGTGACCGTCACTGGCGCGCCGCACCGTAAAGAGGACGGTCGCGGGGTCAAGAAGGGTGAAGCTCACCATGCTGCCGAGCGGGGTCGTCGGACTGCAGGGGTGACCGGGCGTTGGACAGGTCACGGCGGCCCCATGGGTCCGGAACCGCACGGTCATGCTCAACGGGGAGATGAGTTGGCGAAGCCGCGTGTGGTCAGGGATCGGGCTTCCGGTCGGTGCTGACGGGCCGGCGAGGGCCACGATCGGCGCACCGCGACCGGTCTCTGCGGCATAGAGCGTGCCGTCGATCCCGATCGCCTCGGGAATGAGCGGAATGCCGATGGCACGGTTGAACAGGCGCGTGCCGTCGGGCCGCAACGCGACAAACTGGTCGGTGCCCCCCAGATAGATCGTCCCGTCACCACCGATGATCGGCTGTCCGAACTTCCCGCCGTATGCCCACCGGATGGTGCCGTCCGAGGCCACTCCCTCGACCCGGCCGAATGTCGCCCAGCCCGGCCCCCTGTCGGCGCGGAAGTTGACAACCGTCGTGCCGTCAGCGGCGATCGCGAGCCCGCCCCCCACGAACACCGGCACGCTCCAAAGCACGCGGCCATCGGTGCCGACAGCCGAGAGGTGCCCCTTGTCGTCGAGCACGCGCAGCGTGCCGTCCGGCGCCAACGCAATCTTCGCGACACCGCCGGGCAGGGTCGTCGGGCTCGGCCAAGCGGGGCTTCCATCGGGGTGCAGGGCGTACAACAGCGGGTGAGTTCGGGGCTGAATAGGGGGCCACTCCCACATACAGCGTGCCGGCAGGCGCAACCGCCATGCTCGTTGGATTGCTGCCGGACAGTTCAACATCGTTGACGGCGTTGACGGTCGTGAGCACGTGCCCGGTCGGAGCCGATGACGGTGACCGACCAACCCGAGGTCAGGGCATAGATATCGCCTTGTGGCTGCGACCAAGAGTGCGCGGTCCGCGGCCGAGTGCCCGCTGATCGGGGCCACCCAGAGTCGTCGCCCCTGTGGCGTATAACTCGCGACGCCGTAACCGCCGTTCACGAACCCCAGCAGGTTGCCGGCAGGGTCGATCGCGGTAATCGGCCCGATCGGCAGCACCTTCTGGATCGTGCCGTTTGGGTTCGCGATCGCAGTGGTCGGTCCGCCGGCGAGCACGATCGTCCCGTTCGGTGCGACCAGCGGCCGAAGGTTCGTCGTGAGCAGCTGCTTGCTGAGATCAAACGCATACGGAAACCCGGGGCGAGGCCAGCCCAGCCTGAGCACCGGGCGTTGCGCCGACCGCGCGGTGGAGCGTGAGCTCAGACCCGCGTCGTGGCCGATCATCGGCCAGCCGGAAAGCGCGGTCTGCCCGGCGGCAGTCCCGACCACGCACGCAGCCGCCGCTGCGCTCATCACCGCGGCGGCACACAGCCCTCGACACGTCCGACCGATCCTCATCCACCCAGCGTAGATCGACGCGCAGGAACTGACATCCGGGCTTGCCCCGCGCCATGTCGGGTTTTTGCCGACATGCCAACCCTCACCTACATTCGCGAGACAGATGTCGACAACGGATCAGTGTCGACCGCACCCGCATACATGTTGGCGCTGAGAGCGCGGTGTGCGTCGCGGTCGCTGAGCGAGTCGACACGTCGCCGTCGGGTCTGGCCGGGGCCCAAGTTTCACGAGCGTCACCGCCGCCCGCCTCCGCCGAACCCCTGGGGGCCACGCCGCAAGCGGAGCACCTCACCGCCGAGTGGGCGCGGCTACTGCTCGTACCCTTCTACGACGTCAGAGCCGCGCGCACTTGCATCGTCGGCGTTTCGGCCAGCCTCGCTCAGGGCACGGCGCTGTCGAAGGAGGTCCCAGCAACGGTCGAGGCTTACTTTGACCGCCTCGAGCCTCTGGCGATCCTGTTCGGTGGCGCCGTCGCGCGCCTCGTCGTCCAGGAGTTGCTGTTCCTCCGACACCAGTCGCTCAATCTCGGCGTGTACTCGATCGTCATTCATCGCTGCTCCCGTTCCGCGCAGAGTTGCGGCATTTCGCTTCTGCGTCCAACGTAGCAAGGCGGTCCTTCATCGCCGCTCTCGCGACCACACCGTCGCCCGTTCTCCAATCCCGATTGCCGTCGCTCGCGCAAGCTCAATCAGCGCGGCCAACTTTCCCCGGCGAAAGGCCGGGCGCGGATTGGTGCAGTAGCGACCGGTTGGCTCCGATTGCCGGCGCCAAGCCACGCTCGGCAGCGTGTCAGCGCTCGTAGACCTCGAAGTGGTCGAACGAACTGAACCCCATAGATCGTGGGGTGCCCGTCTGGATTGAGTAGGCGCCATCCTGCGCGGCGTCGTACTGGACGACCGTGATCCGACCTGAGGCAACGGTGGTGACGAGCGCCACATGCCCGAACGGGCCGGTCGTCCTTACGGCGACGGATCCCACCGCAGGCGTGGAGTTGTTCGTGACGCCGTGGGCGCGCGCTCCGGTACCCCAACTATTGGCGTTGCCGAGACCGATGTACCGGTTCCTCGACACGCCGAGACGCCACAACTCGTATGCCATGAAGTCGGTGCAGTTGCGATACGGGTAGCCGAAGGGCGACAACTCGCTCTTCGCCGTCGCTTTCTTGTGGATCTTCCCCCAGTTGTACCCGCGGCACCAGTAGCCGGTCCCGGAGGTTGCGTACGGCGGGTAGATGCACGGCATGTACGCGTAGGGGTACCCGCCCGTCGACGACTGCAATCCGACGGGATCATCGGCGGCGTTGGTCCAGACGATTCCCCGGGGCCCACGGATGGACAGTCGGCCGTTCGCCCCGAGCGCCAATGAGTAGGCGCCTGCCGGTTGCCGGCCGACCAACGACGACCACGCCGCCGGACCGCGCGCGCTGCCGACGACGAGATCGCCGCCGCGCCGCAGAACGACCCGGGCCCCGGAAGCGCCGGCCGTGTGGCTGGCCCAGACCACCCGTGACCCCGCGTGCTCCACAAGGTTGCCTTTGGGCTGCATCACCAACACGTACCGCCGGTTCGGCGACACGAGGTATTGCCCGGCCGCCAACGCCTGCCCCGCGAGAAGCGTTGAGACGTGGACCTTGTTCTGCCAGACGACCCTCCGGGGGCCGTGGATGACGAGGTTGCCGTCCGATTGGAGAGACGCGAAATAGGCCCCGGCGGGATGCCCGCCGGTGCGGGACGTCCACAGCGGCCGGTTACTGGCGCTGAACACGACGAGGTTCCCGTCAGGCTGCATGACGGCACTCGCGCCGGGGTTACCGGTCGTGTGGCTGGCCCACAGCACCCGGGACCCCATGTGCTCGACGAGGTTCCCGCGCGGCTGCATGGTCAGTCGGTACTGCCCGTTCGGGGACGCGAGACTCTGACCACCGGCAAGCCGTTGGCCGGCGGAGAGTCGCGAGCTCGACGGCCCCGACACAGGCGCAGTAAGGGCCAACAGCGCGGTCCCGAGGGCCGCAAACGGGAGCGCCAACGCGCCCACGCGGGCTGTGGAATGCGGCGCGGGTGACTGCTCAGCGGGCATTGGCCGTGCGCGCTCCTCATCGCCGGGACGCAACACGACGCACGATAGCCAATTGCCCGGAAGGCGTCTCGCGGGCTGCACCCGCGATCTCCGGGCGCGCGCCAGACAGCGCAGCGAGCGATGATCGCCCGCTGCCGTCACCCCGGGGACCCTTCACCACTGGTGAAGGGGCCTGACGATCCAAGGTGCGCGACACAGCCACCCGCCAGACGCCCCGGGGTGATGTCACATGCTGCAACCGCCGTCGCGCGCACGCCGCGGTCCACGCAACGGGCTTCACCGCCGCCGGTTGTCGCGCGTATCGCTACGGCGGCTGCCCACCGAGCGACTGCCCGGCCAGCCGGGCAGTCGCTCAAATAGGTGATCCCTCGACCACGCTCCAGGCCGTCGGCACGAGGGGGATGATGCGCTCCAGCGCAAATCCGGCCCCTGCGAAGAGCTCGCCGTACTCGAGCGCCGTTCGCTCGCGGCCGCCCACCACCGCAAGCATCTCAATGTCAGACGTCTTGACGAGCCACTCGATGTCCGCTGAACGTTGGCGCTCGCCATCTGGCGGGACGATCAGCTCGATTACCAACAGGCGGCCGCCGTCGCCCATCGCCGCGCGGCAATTCGCGAGGACAGTGAGCGCCGCTTGGTCGTCCCAGTCGTGGAGGATCCAGGACAGTACATACGCGTCGCCGCCAGCCGGTACGGCCTCAAAGAAATTACCGGGGACGGCCTGGCACCGGTCCGTCAAACCGGCGTCCGCCAGGGTTGCGCGTGCGACGTCGATCACACCGGGAAGATCGCAAACCACCCCGTCGAGTGTGGGGTGCGCGTCGAGAACCGTCCGCATCAGCGTCCCGTAGCCCGCACCGACATCCACGAGCCGGGTCATCTCACCGAACTCGTACCTGCCCGCGAACGCCGAGGCGACCATGGCGGTGGCCCGTGACATCGATTGGTTCACCAATGCTCCCGCTTGGGGATGGCGCTCGAGGTACTCCCAGAATCCGACCCCGTGGGCCTTGCGGAACCCCGGCTCACCGGTCCGCAAGCTGTGGCTGAAGTGCCCGTACGCACGCCAGTGCCATTCCTCGCTGACCAGGATCGCGCCTCGGTGCACGGACCCAGGCACGCCCTCACGCAACAGCTCCCCCATGACGGTCAACGCGACGCGCCCGTCAGCCAGGCGTTCGACGAGCCCGGCGTCAGCAAGTATCCGCAGGACGCGCCTCAACGCGTGAGGATCGGCGCCCACGCGCAGGGCCAGCTCGTCGATCCCCACGGGCCCATCCGACAGGCGCTCGGCGACGCCGAGCCTTGCGACTGCACCAATCGCGGCACTGACTTGGTAGCCGTTGACCAACTCAAGCATCCGCAGACCGAGCGCCCGCGGGTCATTCGTATCGGGGTCGTCTTTGCTCATCGAATCGAGCTCCCGTGCCGACGTAGATCGGCTCATCGTACTCGGGAGGGGATGGGCAACAGTCTGCGTCGAATCGCCGCCGGCAATTCGAATCCCACGGACCCACTTTGCTACGGGCACAGCGCCTCACATCCGCTCGTCGGCCCATTCCCAAGTCCTCACGGTCCGGTGCTCTGAAGGGCTTCACTCGCGTGCTCTGGTCGAGAACTCCGCTCCCACTCGGTCGACTCGCCAAGCGACACCTTGCCCGGGTCGGTGACGGCGACATCGGCCTCTCACCGTTCCGAGTCGCTCCCATGGCGATCCCATCGCCTGGATTTGTCGGCTCGTCAGGTGGCCGGTCAGGCAGGCATGCACCACGGCGTTGTGCGTGATCCGAGCGTCACGACGTCGGGTGTCTCCGGCATCCGCGAGGATCGCGAAGTAGCTTCGACGGTCCTCGTCGACGACGATGCGCGTGACCAGTCTCTTCTTTTCGAGCCGGCCGATCCGGCCGGTCAGGCCGCTGGGCCTCAAGAGCACTGACTGGGCGAGCTGCGACATGCGCGGCCGCCGCCCGGGAGCATTGAATAGCGTAATGAGGACGTCGAACTCGGATACAGACATGCCGTGCGCCTCGGAGCGGGCATGGTCGATCTCCCGAAGGGTGTCGGTCGTGAATCGAAGGGCACCGTGCCAGGCACGGGACTCCGCCTCGGACAAATACCCACGGCCTCTCGCTGGCAGTTGACACGGTCACCAAGTCTCCACTCTGAGTTTCAAGAAGGATGACCGTCGGGCGAATCGCGTCCCGCATCCAGAAGAACCACTGCGCCAACTACGATCGGATCATGCGGTCACCGTGGCTTCTCTTAGCCGTTCGGCCGTGGCGGGGCAGGATCGCCCGTCACCGGTCGGTTGATCTGGTCTGGCCCACGGTCCCGGTACCCGAGCGGTTCGCTGGGACCGAGAATCGCGTCGCCTCAACCGCCGAGGGGAGCGATCGCCCTCTCGGATCGACCCGGTCCCGACGCTGTCGCTGCACGTGCGAGGCTTACGATCCAGCGATGTGGGGAGATGGGCTTCATGAGCGCGCCGAACTCAGGGGCATTCGCATCAGGCGGTCCGGGTGTGCGGGCACCCGCCCAGCGCGTGGAGGTAAGGCGCAAGCCGCTCGAGGCGTACCGCCAAGTCGTCGGCGATGAGGAGATCTCCCGAATTCGTGATCTTGCTCACGGCCTGAGGGGGCTGAGAGTGCTCGAGCTGAGCTCGACCGCTACTGGAGGCGGGGTCGCCGAGCTCCTCGCCTCGCTCGTGCCTCTGCAGTGCGATCTCGGCCTCGACGTCCAGTGGCAGGTGATCACCGGCGATCGCAAGTTCTTCGAGGTGACCAAGCGATTGCACAATGGACTGCAAGGAATGGCCATCGAGCTTCGGCCGGACGAGCGCGAGGAATACCTCCACCACAATGCCTCCTGCGCCGCCGCCCTTCAGGACGGCTGGGACATCGTGGTGGTCCACGATCCCCAGCCTGCCGCTGTGCTCTCGTGCGGGCACCGACCATGGGGCCCGCTGGATCTGGCGCTGCCACATCGACTCGTCAGAGCCCGCTCCCGACGTGTGGCGCTTCCTGCGCCCGTTCCTCGGTGTCTACGATCGCCTCGTCTTTACGATGGACGCTTTCGTCCCGCCGGACGTGGACGTGCCCGTGACGCTGATCGCGCCAGCGATCGACCCGCTCTCCTCGAAGAACAGAGAACTGCCCACATACCTGGCACGTGAGACGGTCGCCGAGCTCGGGGTCGACCTGGCCCGACCGCTCATGATTCAGGTGTCACGGTTCGATCCTTGGAAGGACCCGCTCGGCGTCGTGGAGACATGGCGGACAGCCCGATCGGAGTTCCCGACTCTGCAACTCGCCTTGGTCGGCGCGATGGCTGGCGACGACCCGGAGGGCTGGCGCGTCTATCGGGAAATCGAGCGAGTGACGCGGGGGGAGCCGGACTGCCTCCTGCTCAGCAACCAGGTTGGGGTCAACGCGCACGAGGTCAACGCCCTGCAACGAGTCGCCGACGTCGCGGTCCAAAAGAGCATCCGCGAGGGATTCGGCCTCGTGGTCTCTGAGACGATGTGGAAGGGAACCCCCATGGTGGCTGGACGGGCCGGCGGTATCCCCCTACAGCTTCGCGACGGGGAGACCGGCCGACTTGCGACGACCGTCGAGGAGTTCGCGGCAACGGTCTGCGAGTTGCTGCGCGACCCCGGTGAGGCCGGGGCGATCGGCCTTCGCGGACGGCAGGCCGTCGCGGAGCGATTCCTGATTACGCGCCTCCTGCGCGAGCAACTCGAGCTGTTCGCGACTGTGCTCTCGGTCCAGCCCCGGCAGCGGCCTTCGGCGACAGCTGAGTGAAGCGGAGCCAACGGCGCTCCGGTCGGCCGGCCGGACGTCGTGCGTGCGGCGCCCGCCTTGTGGGCGCTGGCGCAGGCGCGCCGATGCCGGCAACACGGTGACAGCGCGGCCGGGGTGCCCCCGCTGCGGCTGCTGTCCACGCAGCCGCAGCGGTGCGCATGATCGACAGCAGGCCAATCGGTCGCCCCAGCGGGGCTGGCGGCTAGGTTCGATTGTCGCCCGAGTGTTCCTCCCCCTCCGACTCGGGCAACCGTGCGCTTGCCTCCGTCCGCCTGCGCGGAGCAAGAACGACTGTGGTCAGCTCCCCGACGGCCGTTTGGTTTGCACGAGAAGCGACGGATCTTCTCCCGGGGGAATGTCCATTCACCGCCGTTCCTGCCGGATACCGACTGCTCACGACATCACCAGCACCGCGTGACTTAATTGCTGTCTTATCCTTTGCGATGCGTCGGCCGATATCGATTCCGGTGCAATCGTTACGCATATATCGCACGTCCGATGAGTCGTGACTCGGACCGGGTCCATTCTGCTTGCATGCGCAATCGCGTGTGCCGCCACCAGCGGCATTGCGATTGGCGCAGCGACCGTGCTGGTGCCTCTTCTCCGCACCGTCGGAGCGCGGGTCGCCACGTCCCCCAGAGCGATCGCGCTCGACCTGAGCGCAGGCGGCTCGACCCGCGATCCGTTGTTTCCGGGGGGAGCTGCAGACGTGGCAGTGCTCGTTCGCAATCCTGCCGAGGTTCCGATCACGATCACGGCCATCGACCTCCCATCGGATCGAACCGACGCAGCCGGATACACCTCGCCCGCGCTCGACATACGAGAACCTGGGTGCGGCCCAAGTAGTTCCGATGTGATCTGGCGCTTTGCCACGGGCTCGTCGGGCAGCGTTCACCGGCTGCTCGTCCCGCTCGCTCTCGCTCCGCATACGCAACGTCGCGTGGTCTTTGAGGATGCCGCGTTTATGGGACCCGATGCGCCCGCCGCGTGCGAGGGCGCGTCGTTTCGCATGCCGCCGCCCACGGGTCTCCAGGCCACAGTCGGTGGCCCGGTGATGCCGCATCCGCGTTCCTGGAGCGAGATCGCACCCGCAAGCCCACAGGATTTGCCAGGGAATCGGTCGCCTTCGGGGCACGGGCGCCTGCCACCTCCGGCGATCGTTGGCCGATGTCACCATGGGTCGGGGTTTGGTTCAGGTCGACGCTGGTAGCGAGCGGTCGGCCTCGAAACAGGTATCCCGAACGTCGCTGGGACGAATCGCCGTCGACCGCTCGGAGGCCTTCTTCACACGGCGTCGCCGATCAAAGCTCGAGCCCTGCTCGACGTCGCCGCGAAGACCGGCGGCGAGCCGATTCGCACGGCCACTTCGAACCGGTGTGCACCGGGTGGGGTCGTCGGTTGCGAACCTTCTCCGGCGTCATTGCCCATCTGTGGGGGCCACGCGGAGCACGCACCGTCGGAAGCGCGCAGAGCCCTAGCGATGCATCCGAATGCGCGTCCCGACAGTCCGCTCGTTGACTTGGGATCGCCACTCTTCAGGGGCTGCCAGCGAGACGGCGGTCGTGTATCACGACCCGCGGGCGGCACGGCTAAGTCCCGACGACGCCCGAGCCGATCTTCACGACCCGTCCGCCGAGCACGACCAGTGCTACGGCAAGCAGACCAATGACACCGACGAGCACCCCCTGTGGACCACCGTGCCACCCGACGACGACTGTCTCGATCGCGAGCCAGGCCAGTTGTACCGATCCCATGGCAACTCCGACGGGTCCAGCGAGTACCGGCCGCCGAATCGTGATCCAGGCGGCGCCGAGCATCCCGCCGCCGATCAGCAGGATCAGAAGCACACCCGGGATCGCATAGTCGGGAAACACGCTGTGGCGGATCCAATCGACCGGGAGCCCGAGGCCATTTCGAATCAGCCCCACACCGGCCGGAATCGCCGGTCATCGAATGAACACCTCAATCGCGATCATCATTCGTCGAGCAAGGCGACTTGGCGCATGGCACGCCACCCGCACCTCCAGCGCGGCATGTCTGCCGTTGATGCTGGCGGCGGGACTTTGAAGGCTCGTCCAGCGGGGCTTCCAACTGCTGCTGATACATCGGGCTCATTGATGTGCCTCGTCGCCGATCGCTCGGGGACAGGATCTCCTGGGGGCGATTTCAGGGCATCCGCTGCGCCCCTGACGGGTGATTCGGTCAATCACCGAGCGCCGCCACACGTAGGTGGCCACCGGACCAGCGTCTGTGGATGCCCCGGCATGCCGGCCCCTGCTAAGCCCTGCCCGGAGGACAGGGAGCACCAGGGCGCAAAACGATCCCCAAGACCGGCCGCAAGGCAATCCGGGACCGAATGGCCAGAATTGGCTTGTTCGGGGTGCTGGAGGCGACCGATCTCCACCGGACACAAGCGCCGTGGCGTCCTCATGGTGACAGGGTCAGCGCCTCGACATCGCTCGTCGTATTGACGAACCACGAGCGACGGTCGCCGAGCGAATGCCTCCGAGAGATCTTGCGGTAGCGCAGCGCTCATCGCAGAAGGCGTCAACCGGTGGGCTTCTCCCGACGATGCAGATCGATGTCCGGTCGTCGCCCACCTGTCTGCCATGGGGCCAAGGTCACCGACGACAGGCTGGCGATCTCAACAGCTCGCCAGCCTGTCGTCGACGCACCGTCCCGGCCGCGGCAGGTGGCCCGCTAGTTCCCGCCCGACCCGTCGGTCGTCGCTACGGTCGCGCCGGCCCCGACATCGGTTGTCGGTGGCGTCGAGATCTGAGGCGACGATTGATCCGGAGAGCCCTGACCATCGCCTGACACCCCGTTCGATGACGATCCGGAGGTGTCACCTCCTGACGGAGACGGCGAGTCGATGGACGCACTCGAGTCATTGTCGATGCCAACTGCATCCCCCGATGCCTCGTGGTGCTCGATGCGGGTCTCGGCGTCCGTGCCGAGGGCAGCGACGGAGGCGACCGCTCCCGCGGGCAACGAACCACCGCCCGCAACCGGCCGCGGGATGGCGAAGTCGATCCGCGCGCCCTGCGGGTTAGCCACCAGCTCATGCCACGGCGGGGCCGACATGGACGTCCGCGCTCCGGTGCCGGACGTGGCACGGTGGATCAAGGGGACGACCGTCGGCGCGGTGACCGCCGTGACGGCAACGCCACCGGCAACAACGAGCCGCGCAGCGACCGATGAGCCCTTCGCAAGACCGACGATCCCCTGTCCGATTCCGGCAGTACGGCGAGCACCTCGCCACAGCAACACCAGGGGAATGATGCCGCCCGCCCACGCCCCCTCATAGGCGCGACGAAGGCGCGCACGCGCTCGATACAGGGCTTGGTAGGAGGCGTTGGCCGAGCGCACAGGGTCCGCCGCGCGGTCCCCGGCGAGTGTCGTCAGCACCGCCGAGCGCTCAGCGTCGGGCAACGCGTCAATCTGTTCGAGCATCCAGTGCGATGCGGCCGCGGCGATCACGACCTCGTCGGTCCGCGCAGAATGCGATTCGACGTCGTTGAGGACCGCGAGCGGCAGAGTCGTGTGTCGTGTTCGCTCATCGCGGCAGCGCGAGCGCACGACCGCGTACAGCCAGGCGCGCGAATGATCCGGCGGCGCATCCGCAATCGCTCGGCGCATCAGGTGCTCGTAGGCATCCTGGACGATGTCCTCGGCGGCGGCGGCGGCATCCGGACCAAGTTGGCGGGTCGCGAAGCGGACCAATTCGCGCCGCCACGATTCGATCTCACCAAGATCCTCCGGAACCGCAGCATTCCGAGCGTCCACATGCCCCCCCTTCTGTGCGCTTGCTCGACCACTTCGCACCGCCAGCGGTCGGTGGCGGTCGCTGACGCTCCCATCGGCACTTGGCGAGACCGGCTGAAGTCGGTCGCGGATTCACGGGCCCCGGGGATCTCCCGAGGACCACGGACATCGATCAGACGACCTGTCCGCGGATGGCTTCGGCCCCACCGGGTGGCCGCCTTCGAGCCACCCCGGTGCCTCGAGGCCGCACGGCCTGCCCGCCACCCGGGCGATCGGCACCGAGAGATTTCGGCACTGCGCGTAAGAACCAGACGCCGGGGCCCTCTCTATAGGTGACAGCGATCGCGACTGGCCGCCACGGCGGCGTCGCTGATCCGTAATCCTCAGCCGTATCGGAGATCACCTTGTCGTCACCCTCCGCCACCCACCACGCGCGCAGAATCGCGCGGTCCCTGATCACCGTCGGTGCAGTCGCCGCCGCACTCGTCCCAGTCGCCGGGGCGGTCGGCGCCACCCACGGCCACCACCGGCCGGCTCCGTTCGGCACAGTCGTCGACTGGCGCGGCGCATCGCACACCGCAACGGTCGCCGGCCACAACGGGCGCCTCTTCGCACTCCACACAAACCGCCGCGTCGCAATCGGCACGGTCATCGCCGTCCGGCATCTGCGCCAACTCCACAACGGCACCTACGTCGGCGGGATTGTCCGGCTCGGCCATACCCGGCACGCAAGAATCCGCGGGGTGATCGTTGCGACGGTCCGCGGCCACGGCTTCGCCATCGGCGCCCGTGGGACCACCTTCGTGGTGCGCCCACGCGCACACAACGCCATCCTGAATCAGCCCGCATCAGGTCGTGCACCGTTCGTGGGCGAATCCGTGGTGACCGATGTGCACATCAATCCACATGGCGATCTCACCGAGATCGATCTCCACGCAACGTCGGCGACGATCGGGCCGGTCGTCGAGATCGAGGGCACCCTGACCGCCGTCGACCCCGTCGGCAGGACCATCACCATCGCCCACGAGGACGACGGGACGGTGACCTCCTACACGGTGATCATTCCACCGACGGTTGACCTCTCCACGCTGGTCATCGGCCAGGAGATGCATGTCCTCGGGTCTCCAAACCCCGACGGCACGTTTTCGCTTGCGGTCGTCCCGCAGACGCTCCACATCGAGGGGACCGTCAGCGCCATCGACACGACGGCCAACACGATCACCGTGACGACAACCGATGACGGCATCTCGATGACGTTCGTCGTCAATGTTCCGACCACCGTCGACATCGGCAGCTTTTCGGTCGGCAGTGAAGTCGAACTGGACGTCGTCCAGAACGCCGACGGCAGCTACTCACTCGTGCAGTCGTCCGACAACGGCGACTCGAGCCAGGCCGACGATCAGGGCACGGAGCACTCGGGCGGCAACGACACGTGGTCGCCTTCCGGCGCCTCGAGCGGCGACGCGGTCCGGCGCGGGTCCTGACTTGCCGCCCCAACCAGCGGAGCCGCTGAGAGCGGTTCCGCTGGTTGGGGATATCGGTCCGCCGTCGCCACCACTTTGGCGGCGAGACACGCCATGTGATGGAAGTGGACTAGCAACCATCGCTTCGACGCACGACGCGCCGCGCGGCCGCCGCCGGACGACGAGACCATATGCACAAACCAGCGAAGAGCGCGCCGGCTCGCGACCCCGACGGAGGATCCACGACATAGAGTAGACGGGCGACCCTCAAACGGGAGCGTCGACCTGTCGCCAGCGGATACCCTGATCGACTACGTCGCCATCGCCGGGATCGTCTTTGTGATCAACGTGGTCCCGGCGTTCGCCCCGCCAACGTGGGCCGTGCTGATCCTGCTTCGCCTCCAGACTGGCGTCCCGAGCGCAGCGATCGTCGTCCTCGGAGCGCTCGCGGCGGGACTGGGTCGTCTGACGCTCGCCATCGGCACGCGTCGGCTCCGCGGGCACCTCCCGGCGGGGACGGTCGACAACCTGGATGCCGGTCGCGAGCTACTGACATCCGGGCGAACCCAGGGGCTCGCGATTCTCGGACTCTTCGCTGTCTCACCGGTCCCATCCGCGCAGTTGTTTGAGGCCGCGGGACTTCTGGACGTCCCACTCGTCCGCTTACCTTGGCGTTCTTCGCAGGACGGATCGTCTCGTACTCGGTCTACGTTGGGCTCGCCAGCCTCGCGACGCACAGCTTTGCGACCCTGATTCGGCAGACGCTACTCAGCCCGTATGGGGTGATTCTGCAGCTTGCCTCGATTGCCGGATTGGTCGCGCTTGCCCGGATCGATTGGCCCCGGCTCGCCGAGCGCATCGGCCATCACCACGGTCCGGACGCTGCGTCGCGCCGCTCCCCAGATGCGTAGTCCACCGAGACGCACAGAGCTCTCGCGGCTCTCATCGGTCAGCACCGCACGCTGCTGGAGCGCCGCGACCCTCGACGCCGGAGGTGCGACCGTGAGCCACGTCGTAGCCGCGCATGCCGTGAAGGTCCGCGCCGTTCGGGCAAGAGCCTCACACCGGGTCCCGCGCGACTGCGGTCGGCGACTGCGATCGATGTCCACAGCGACACGGGTCTCGCTGCAGGCTCAAACTGGACGCGCACAGCACGATCGTCCGAGGCAACAATGTGGTCGCTCCCCGGATTGGCCGTCGGTAGACGACCTGCCCCGGCCAGGGTCGTGAGATCGAGCGGGCGGAGGCAACTCCGGAGGCCTCATCCGGGGCACTCCCCTCGACCCCCTCACGCACCCCTGGGAGGATTTCGACTATGACGGCGGCAATTTCTGCGCAAGACCTGACCAAGATCTATGGATCGTCGCGGGGGATCGACGGCGTCACCGTTGAGGTGATGCCCGGTGAGATCTTTGGGTTCCTCGGGCCAAACGGTGCCGGAAAGACGACGACGATCCGCCTGCTGCTGGACTTCATTCGTCCTTCGAGCGGATCGATCAGCGTGTTCGGACTCGACGCCCACCGCCATGCCACGGAGATTCACCGACGGATCGGCTACCTGCCGGGTGACCTGCGACTGTACGAGCACATGTGCGGTCGGGATCTCCTGGCGTACTTTTCCGCTCTTCGCGGAACCCCGCGCCCACCCGACCAGAAGGCCCTGGTGGAGCGCCTCGACGTCGAACTCACGCGCCCGATTCACACTCTCTCACGGGGAAACCGACAGAAGATCGGGCTCATTCAGGCGCTGATGAATCGTCCCGAGCTGATCGTGCTCGACGAGCCGACGTCTGGCCTTGATCCCCTCGTCCAGGACGAGGTCGCCGCAATTCTGCGGGAGGCCGTCGCCGACGGCCGGACGGTGTTTCTGTCCTCGCACGTCCTCCCGGAGGTCCAGCGGGTCGCCGACAGGGTCGCCGTCATCCGCAACGGCCGCTTGGCGCTCGTCGAGCGCGTTGAGATCCTGCGCGCAGCGGCGTCCACGCGCGTCGAGGTGACCTTCGCGTCCGACCAGGCGCCCGCGGTCTTCAACGACGTCGCCGGGGTCCACGTGATGTCAGCGCGCGGCCCGGTCGTGACACTCGGACTCGACGGCTCGATTGACCCGCTGATCAAGACGCTTGCCCGCTACGAGGTCTTGGCCCTCGATATCCATGAGGCGGACCTGGAGGACATGTTCCGGAAGCTCTACGTCGGGGATGACGATGACGTCGATACTGCGTAGAAGCCTCCGCGACAGTCGCCGGGCCTTCGTATGGTGGGCAATCGGCATCATCGCCTACGTGGTGCTGATCGCGGCGGTATGGCCGACGGTCCGGGACAATCCCGCGCTCAAGAAGTTGCACGAGACCTACCCGCAGGCGCTCAAGGCGTTCGTGAGTTTCGGGGGCGAGTTCGACTTCAGCACCGGAGCCGGATACCTCGGTGCGGAATTGTTCTCGCTGGTGGTACCGCTGCTGCTGTTGATCGCGGCCGTCGGCACTGGAGCTCGGGTCATCGCCGGCGAAGAAGAGGCCGGGACGCTCGACATCTTGCTCGCCAACCCGATCACCCGCACGCGCCTCGCACTCGCGAAGCTCGCGGTCGTGGGTGTTGAGGTCGCGTTCCTGGCGACCATGCTGTGGATCGCCCTGTGGGCCAGCGCAGCCGCCTTCGATCTTGGTGTCTCCGGCATCCATCTGTTGGCGGCCGTGGCGGGTGCCGCATTGCTCGCACTGGCGTTTGGTGCGATGGCCACGACTGTCGGCGCGGCCACTGGGCGGCGCTCGATTGCCATCACGAGTTGCGCGGCGATCGCGCTCGCCAGCTACCTGATCAATGCGCTCTCCCCGCTTGTTGGCGCCATCGACCGCCTTCGATGGTTGTCACCCTGGTACCACTACGCGACGGCGGATCCGCTACGACACGGACTGGATCTGGGGCACGCACTTGTGCTCGCGGCGATCACGATCGCCCTCGCGGTTGCCCTTCCGATTCTCTTCGAGCGACGCGACCTGAGGTAGTCGACGGCTCGCGGGCGGGTTGCGTGCGCGCGGCCACCGCTCACCCAAAGAGACGCCATCGAGGGGGACATGAGCCCACCAACACGGCCATCGCCCGCCCTGCGCCGGACTGCACGCGTTAGGACCCCATCCCTCGATGACGGGTCGTGCCGCTGAGAGCCCTCAGCGCGTTGAGAATCACTGCCACGTCAATCGCCTCCTGCACGAGGGCGCCATAGACCGGCTTCAGCAGACCTGCGGCGGCCACCATCATCGCGGCCCCGCTCAGTCCCATCCCCACGAAGACGCTCTCGCGGGCGATCAGAAGCGAACGTCGGCCGATCTCGACCGCATCGCCCACGCGATCGATCCGGTCGACGGTGATGACTGCATCAGCGGTTTCCGCCGCGATCGTCGCCCCGGCGACGCCGAGTGCGATTCCGCAGTCAGCGATCGCCAGGGCCGGGGCGTCGTTGATGCCGTCTCCCACCATGACCACGGGCCCAAGCTCCGGTGATGCGCGGATCCCGCGAACCACATCGAGCTTGTCCTCGGGCGACTGATCGGCATACGTCGCGTCGAGACCAAGGTCAGCACCAACGCGATCGGCGGTCTCTCGGTGATCGCCTGAGACCATCGCGATCCGGCGGATTCCGGCACGACGGAGCCGGGCGACCAGCCCGGCGGCGTCGGGACGAACTGGGTCCGACATCAGAAGCCGCCCGGCAAGGTCGGGGCCGAACCACACGGGCACGGCCATCTGCCCCGGAGCCATGCCGACACGCGGCGCCGGTGTTCCGTCGGGCGACGCACCAACCGAGACTGACACGCCGTTGACGACCCCGCGTACCCCGCGGCCCGGAAGTTCGATGACGTCGGTGGCCTGGGCGAGTTCGATCCCGGAGGACCGCGCCTCGCGGACGATCGCAATCGCGGTCACGTGCACCGAGTACTGCTCGACCGACGCCGCCCGCGCCAGCAGGATTCCGGGATCAATTCCGACTGCCGGGGCGAGGCGATCGACGGCGACCGCGCCTTGGGTCAGTGTCCCGGTCTTGTCGAACAACACGGTGCGCGCGCGGCCGAGCTGCTCGATCACACCACCGCCCTTGACGATGATCCCCGCGCGAGCCGCCCGCGCGACGCCGGAGATCAGCGCGATCGGTGCGGCCAAGATGAGCGGGCACGGGGTCGCGACAACGAGCACCGCCACCGCCCGGACCGGGTCGCCCGAGATCGCCCAGGCGCCGCCGGCGACGACTGCCGTGAACGGCAGCATCCAGATGGCCACGCGGTCTGCCATCCGGACAAACGGAGCCCGTTGCTGCTCGGCGGCTTGGACGAGCCGCACAATGCCCGAGTAGGTGCTGTCGGCAGCCGATCGCACGGCGACCATCTCGAACGAGTCCCCCGCATTCGCGCAGCCGCTCAACACATCCTCGCCGCCGGCAACGACGACGGGCAGCGGCTCACCCGTCAACGCAGACTGGTCGAGGACCGCATGCCCCGAGATCAGGGCACCGTCAACCGGTGCAATCTCTCCTGCGCGAACCATGACCGCGTCGCCGGGCCGTACCTCGCCGACCGGAACTTCCACGACCGCGTCGGATCGCCGGACGAGCGCAACTCGCGGCGCTCGTTGAACCAGACGCGTCAACTCCCGGCGGGCACGATGGCCCGCCGCATCCTCAAGGGCGTTGCCGCCGGCGAGCATGATCGCGATGACAACTCCCGCCAGGTACTCACCGACGGCCAAGGCGCCGATCATTGCCGCGAGGGCAATCAGGTCGACGCCGACATCGCCGCGCAACAGCGCACGGACAACAGAAACCGTCAACGGGAGCAGCACAATCGCGACACCGACCGCCCACGTGGCGTCCGCCACGGCTGCGTATCCGAGCGCCCATGCGAGTATGCCGACGACGAGCGCCCCGACGGATACGACGACCGGAACGTAGATGCGCCTCCGCCCCGTGCCGCGGACGGCTCCCCCGGTCATCCCCGCCGCCATGGCACTGGGCGACGGGAGCGAGCACCAAGAGACACGAACCGGTCAAGGTCGAGTGGCGGCGAGCGTCATCAGCCGACTCCGCTCAACCGAAAGCGGGACGACCGGCCCGACACAGCGGGTCGCCGCACTCGCCCCACCCCGCCGGTCTCGATCACCCGGTGCTGTCGGTACGTGGCCCCGGGGTCGCTAACTCCCCGGCCCGCCAACTCTGCGTCGCGGACGACGGCTGTCACCCTTTGCGGAAGGCCGATCGCGTCGGATTGGGGTGCCGCCGAGGCGTCTACTGGGGCTTCCGACATGGCCAAACGCTAGTGGCCGAGACGGACGATTCCGCGCGGAAGGCCCGGCGTGTGGCGCCAGAGTCAATGTGCTGACGAGGCCGCCTTCTGCCATTCACTCGGCCTCATCGCTCACCGAGGCTCGCGCCCCTTGGAGAATCCCGGGCCCGAGATGCGGCGAAATCTGATCCCGGCCTCGATTCGGGCGCGAAGCGACTGATCCGCCGAACGGCCGGGAGTCTGGTCATGCTTGACTGTGCCGGGTACCCGCCGTGCTGGACATCGCGGAAGATTCGGCCGTGGTCGACCACCGCTCGGCGGCCCGACCCTCAGATCGTGCGCTCGACTCGTCCCCCTTGAATACCTGATGGAGGTCCTCAGCGATGACGTGGCGCAGGGTCGCCGACCGCGATGTGATCGAGGACGGCCGTGTCACGACGGTGACCGTCGGTCGCCGGACGCTGGCGCTGACCCGAGTCGGCGGGACGTACGGTGCACTCGACAATCGGTGCCCGCACCAGGGCGGACCCCTCGGAGAGGGGTCGATCGAAGGCGGGATGCTGCGCTGCCCGTGGCACGGTTACGACTACGACCCGCTGACAGGCAACCCGCCACCACCGTTTACCGATGCACCGACATGCTTTCCGACCGAAGTGCGTGACGACGGAGTCTGGGTCGACCTCCCCGATATGCCGGTGCACGAGCGCACGGTCAGCGATGTGGTCGTCGAGTCGCTGATCGCCTGGGGCGTGACCCATGTCTTTGGCATGGTCGGCCACTCCAACCTCGGCCTCGCCGACGCGATGCGCCGCGCTGAGGCCCGCGGCGAACTGACCTTCATCGGCATCCGCCACGAGGGTGCGGCAGCGTTCGCCGCGTCGGCCTACGGAAAGCTGACCGGGCGTCCGGCGGCGTGCGTCGGCATCGCCGGACCGGGGTCCACGAACCTGTTGACCGGGCTCTATGACGCCAAGCAGGACCGAGCCCCGGTCATCGCCCTGTCGGGTCAGGTGCCGTCGAGGGTCCTCGGTCGCGGCGCCTTCCAGGACCTCAATCTTCAAGCCGCATTCGGAGATGTCGCCGTCTCGACCCAGACGCTGCATTCCGGCTCGAACCACGCCGAACTTGTGGCGCTCGCGGTCAAGCACGCGATTGACGCACGAGGGGTCGCGCACCTGATCTTCCCCGACGAGGTCCAGGATCAGGTCGTCGGCAACGCGCCTGAGGCATCGCGCCCGCAGGGCGCGCCTCGCCGACCGCGGTGCGATCCCGTCACCGGCCTCGGTCGCACACGCGCTCGAGATGATTCGGGGCGCCCGTCGACCGGTCGTCATCGTCGGTCACGGCGCCCACGGTGCCATGGAGGACGTCATCGGGCTGGCGGCCACCCTCGGCGCGCCAGTGCTCACCACGTTCAAGGCCAAGGGCCTGATCCCGGACAGCCACCCGCTGGCGGGCGGCGTGCTCGGGCGCAGCGGGACACCGGTCGCCTCGTGGCTGATGAACGAGTCGGACTTGCTCATCGTCGTCGGGGCGTCGTTTGCCAATCACACCGGTATCGCCGAGTACAAGCCGATCATCCAGATCGACGACGATCCGGCGTCGATCGGACGATTCCACCCCGTGACCTGTTCGCTGCTCGGCGGAGCCCGGCCCGCGCTCGAGATCATTGGGCAGCAATTGGGCGCCCACCAGACGGTCGATCAGCGCCCGGACGTGGCGGAACGGTGGGCGATCTGGCGTGCCGAGAAGGCGCGCCGCATACTGGACGACCGCGGCCACGGCATCAATTCGGCGGTGGTGTTCGACGCCCTGAGCCGGCATTGCCCGACGGACGCCACGATCTGCGTGGACGTCGGCAACAACACCTATTCGTTCGGCCGCTACTTCGAGGCCCGGGGGCAGCGCGTCGCCATGTCCGGCTACCTTGGCTCGATCGGCTTCGGATACCCCGCGGCAATGGGGGCGTGGGCCGCCGCGCCGTCCGGACCCGTGGTCGCGGTCACCGGCGACGGCGGCTTCGGGCAGTACCTGGCCGAGGTCACCACGGCCGTCAAGTACGGCATCCCGATTCGCCACGTGCTGCTCGTCAACGGCGCGCTCGGAAAGATCACCAAGGAGCAGCGCTCAGGCGCATACGACGTCTGGCAGACCTCACTGCACAATCCCGATTTCGCCGCATTCGCCGAGTTGTGCGGTGCCACGGGGATTCGCGTCGACCGCCCCGACGAGCTCGAGGCGGCCTTCACGCGAGCCTTCGCTGTCGCCGGGCCGGTGACCGTGGCGATCACATGCGATGCGGAATTGATCTGACGCCCATGGGCCGGGCTTCAGCAACGGCGCCGGTGGGATGCGTGAGGCGCCCCTCGGACGAGTGGAACCGTCGTTCTCCGCGACTCACACGGTGCGTCTCAGGGCGACACTGAACCGCTGTACCGTGGCGCGGCGGCCCGGAATGTCTTCGGCCGGCATGGCGTTCAGCGTCGCGTCGCCCTGGGCGTAGGCCTCCTCCGTCGCGAAGAACAGCACCACCACGGCCCGCTGGGCGTCCGCGTCGTGCAGCAGCAGAATCTCCGTTGCGGGCAGGCCGTCGGGCGGCGGGCCCGCGCCGATTTCGCGCTTGAGTTGCTCGATCCGCTCCGCCGACACGTTCTCGAACGACACAACCCGGGCGAGCCCCATAGGTCTGCCTCCTCCCACGAGTTGGACCGAGCGCCGTCCGGCAGTGCTGGGTGCCCGGCAAGCTTCGATCTCTCGGTGCGAATATATCCCCGCCTGGCTGTCCTGGCATGGTGCGTCTGCCGCACTGTGCAATGAACCGTCGGCGGCGGCGTGGGCGGGATGCGATCGGACTCCGTCGACGCGCGAGTCCAACACACACGCCCGTGGATCGACCCGCGCGATCGGTCGTTGACCGAGAGTGCGCTCGAGAGGCCCCCGGGCCGAGCAGCGCCGGGTCGGAACGTGGCAGACTAGGCGCATGGATGCTCCCCCGACATCCCTGAACGGTAGGCGTGGGCTGACGTGACGGAATTCCGCCCCCCACCCCGGCCAGCGGTCCACTCGTCCTGGCCGACATCACCGGCTATACCTCGTTCCTGCGTGATGTGGCGAATGCGCATCCGGACGCCTTCACCGACGGAGCGGTCCCGACCGCCTACGCGCTCATCTCGAGCCTCCTCGACGGGATCATCCAGCGCCTGACGCCGCCGTTCACCCTGTCGAAGCTTGAGGGGGACGCGGTGTTCGCGTTCGCCGAAGAGGGCGACGATGTTCCGACCGGACGCGCGCTCCTGGAGTGCATGGTGGCGTGCTATGCAAGTTTTCGGGAGACCGTCACGCAGGCCCGAGCCGCGACGCTGTGCACCTGCGGCGTCTGCTCGCGGGACAATCTCGATCTGAAGATCGTCCTCCACGCGGGCCCGTTCGTGATGCAGTCGATCGGCGGCGGGCGGGAATTGAGCGGGCCGGAGGTGGTGATGGCGCACCGCCTCCTCAAGTCGGAGGCGGGGACCCAGGTCGGCACTCGCGGCTATGCGCTGATCACCGACGTCGCCGCCGGCCGGTTCGGCATCCCGACCGACGGTGCGACACCGTTTGTCGAGACGTTTGAGCACTACCCGCCGATCGACCTGCACGTGTTCCCGCTGGCGGCGTGACGATGGCCGGGCGGCGCACGAGATCCGTCCCGATGGCGGCCCTGTGGGCCGCCGGCGTGATCGCCGCCGCTACTGGTGTCGGCAGCGCGATGGCCGCCGCAGTACCGACGCCTGGCACGCATGCTCCGACGACCACCGCGACCGCGTTCTACGGCTTCTCGCAGCCGTACGCCGGGAACCCGCGCTTCGTGGCCATGGCGCCGCGCGAGGTCAAGCGGTCAACGCAACTCAACGCGCCCCTCGGGCAAACGCTGGCCGACCGGATCGCCCGCGACATCGGCCTTCGCAAGACGCGCGTCTTCACTGCGCACCAATACGCCGAGTTCATCGCCGGCAAGGGCATCGGCGGCAAGCTCTCCGCGGCACGGCTCGTCGACGCCAGCGTCAGGATCCTGACCAACACCGTCGGCCGTCCCGCCTACTCCATCGTCAACGGCCATCTGACCCCCACCGTGCTCGCGAGCTACGGACTGTGGGTGAACCGTGCCGGGCAGCTTGAGAGCCCGGCGAACACGAACGCGCCGACGCGCAAGATCAACAAGCTCCTCGTTCCCGGTGGCTACCTGGGCACGTGGTGCCGAGCCAACGGCGCGGAGACGTCGCTCCGCCAGCTCTACCGCTCGGCGTACACGACCGAGGTCGCCTTCGGCAATCGCTCACAGCACATCGCAGATGCGGCGCAACTGGTTCCCAATAGGAAGGGAGCCCAGACCGTCGAGACCGGGATGTCGATGGCGCCGTCGATCTGGATGGTCAACTTCGCGCTGATCTACACCCTCAATCCGAAGCTTGCCGCCGACATGCCGGCCAAGTGGACATCGATTCCCGCGCCCGTGGCGACCGCGTTGCACGCGAGCCACGGCGGACGGGTTCCGTATGCCGACTGGGCGTCCTACTTCACGGCTCGCCCGTAGGACCCGATGCGCCTGGGCATCGATCACTGGTGCGTCCGCCGGTTTGGGTTGGTGAGGTCCCGCCACCGACGGTGACGCGCACGTGCCGCCGGCACTCCGCGAACTCGCGAAGTGCCGGCAAACGGCTGTCCGTTCCGGCGTGAGCCCGTCCATTCGCGGGTGTCGAACGGGTCACCGTGAGGGCACCGGGGGCCCGATCGGCGGCATGCGGACCCGGTTGGTCTGGCCCTAGGTGACGGGAACGTATCCGGAGCACAGAATCCGAAGCCACGAGATCGTCTCGCCGTCGGTCTCGAAATAGGCCTGCTGCTCGATGAGGAACGGCCCGTCCGGCCGCTCAACGCGGAAGCGGTAGGCGACCCGCTTGCGGGATCCGACCGTGCCGGTCTCGACGGCGACGATCTCGACAATGCGCCGCTCGGGCGAGAACCACGTTCCGAGCACCACCTCGTCGACAATCTCGTCAGGGTCAGTCGTTTCCCAGAACTTTGCGGGTGTCATGGCCCGGAAGTCGATGCCGGGCCGCATCAGGTCCTTGAGGGCGGCCGAGTCCTTTGTGCCGATAGCACGGGCAAAGCGCTCACCAACATGATCTGGCATGTGAAGCCCCTTCGATGCGGAGGGTGGTCGGTGCGCCGCGGGCGCACGTTGCGGCGATGTGGGCGACCGTCCGACCGTCGCGAACCGGCGGGCGTCCGCGCGGGCGCGGCAGGCGCCGGATGCCTCACCGCGGCAGACCGGAAGGCGACGCGGGTGTCATCGCGTCCGGTCCCCGACGCCGGGTCGCGGAACACCGACTACGCGCGCCGTCGACGCGACCAAATGCGCGCCAGCACACGAATCGTCGCCAAGCCTGCCAGGGCGATGAGGGTGGCATTGACCGCCGGAACCCACCGGACCTGGTCGCCTTTGACGACGTAAGCCCCGATCGGCATGATCAGGCCGCCGAAGCCGCCGCCGACACCGGTCTGGTCCCCGGCCCCGGCAACACCATCGGCACCAGTCGCTGATGCCGGGTCGCTGCCGTCGGACGCCGGTATCGGTCCCTGGCCGCCCCCACCGCCTCCGGCAACCAACGCCACCGGAATGACGAGCAATCCATCACGCTCGTAGGCGGCGCCGAAGGCTCGACGGACCGACAAGTTGTCGCCGATCCTGCTCGTCAGTTCACGGACATCCATCTTCGGCCACCTGCCTTCCAGTTCCGGGCGGCCCGATCTCGACGTCGGGCCTTGTCCGTCTAGCAATAGTCCGTCTCGTCGACGGCGGCAAGTCTCCGGCGGCGGTCGTGTCCGCACGGCCGTGTCCCCGCTGGACGCGGAGCAACGGGGCAGGCCTGCCTGGGCGTGCCCGTCCGACGTGCGTGGCGACGGCCGCGTCAGGCGGCCGCACTCACCCGCGGCCCCGCGGCGCGCGCGCCAGGGCGATTGGCTCGGTCAAGCCGTGCGCCCCGACGGCGGTCGTCGCGGTCACGGTGACGGTCGCCCCGCCGGACACCAGGCCGCGTCCGTGGCGCTGGTTCCACACCACGGCGTGCGAACCCGCGCCAAGTCGCCGTCTGAACAGCGGCACCGCAAGCAGGCGACCGCCGCGGGTCGTGATGCGCACGGTGACCGTGGCGGCCCGGGTGAGTCGAAAGGCGATCTGCTCGCGTGGCGCACCCCGGCGACGCACCCGTCGCGCCACGAGATGCCCCAGCGAGCGGTCCACGACGACGACCTGCGTGTTGCGCGAGATGGCACCCCTCGTGGTCGTCAGCGTTGCCGCCAGGCGGTATGAGCCGTCGGGGATGCCGAGTCGCCCCGGATCGAGACCGACCGTCGTCGGCACGGCGGCCACCGCGCCGTCAAAGAGCGTCAGCGAACGCCGGTGTGCCGCGCCGAGTGTGACCACCAGCGTTCCGGGGCTTGGGACCGTGATGGCGGCGCGCGCGGCATCGTCGACACCGTCGCCGTTGGGCGAGATCGGCGCCGCCAGCCGGCTCACCCGCACGCCGGCATAGCGCACGACCGCCGCAGTGCTGATCGGCCGAGGAGACCGCCACGGCATCACATCGGCGCCGTTGACAATCATTTGACTGCTGCCGCCCGAGTCCATGGCGATCGCGGTGCGTGCGCCCAAGCCGGCCATCAAGTCCGCCTGCTGCGGCACCGTGATCCCCGGGCTCCCCTGTCCGGGGCCCTCGGCCGTCACCAGCAGGTCGATGCCGCTGGCGGTCTGTCCGATTGCGGTCCGCTGGGAACGCGGTGCGAGCTGGCCGCGGACAAACCCTTCTCCGGCGCTGTGGACCGCGTGGCCGCCGACCACAATTGCCGGCCCGCCGCCAAGCGCCTGGGTCCCCGGGGCGACTCCGCTGATGGGGACCTGGATCGCGACGCGCGCACCGATCGGCAGACGCGCAGCGATCGACGTCGCGGCCGGTCCGACGCCGGTCAGGACAAGGTCGCCGGCCGGAATCGGGGTGCCTCGGGCGGTCGAGTTGGCGACAACGGTTCCCGCGCGCACCTGGTTCGGCTCCAACAGCCCGGGATTGTCCGGTGCGATCGTCGCGGAAGCCTCCACAGTGGGCGCACGGCCCGCGGTACCGGCGGGCAGCCGCGCCGGCAGCGGCGCAATGGCCCGACCGTAGGCGGGGGTAAAGAGCATGACCTCGCTGGGATAGACCGCGGGTTGATTCAGGCCGGCGATCGTTCCCGTCGTCGCCAGCGCCGACCCGTCGCTTGCGACCGGTGTCCAGGACGCGGCCAGGCGCACACGGGCAAGCGTCAGCAGACCCGACGGGTCCATCAGCAGCGCGCTGCGCAGCGGGTTCGGGGTGCTCGCCAGACCCTGCCCGGAGGTGATCGTCAGGCCGCTGGGGTACGCCTGAGCAAAGTTGAAGAAATCACCGTTGACGCTGGCGACTGCGCCGTCGGGCGCCAGGGTACGCGTCGCCCGGGCGAGATCACCACGGGCACCGGCGGCTCCCGCGACGAACACCGGCTGGAGCGTGGTGAGCCCACCGGGAGCGACACGAAGAACGTGGATGACCTCTCCGCCGGCGAGCACCTGGCGCTGATACGTGACCCCTGGCGCGAGCGTCTGGACCGCGGGGACCGGCAGTGGGATCGCGCTGATGCCCGCCGCGGCCGCCGCCGGCATCAGCATTGCTGCCGAGGCTGCCGCACCGAGCGCCCACCACAATGGAGGACGAACCACATTCACGACGTGATGCGACCACAGGTGGCGACGACCCGCAAGCGGGGGCCTCGCGGCGGGAAGCGACTTTACGCATTGCTGATGTTCTGCTGTCCTCGCGGCAGCCGGCTCACCGAGGCCACCGCGTCGCACCGGAGACCCCGAATCGATGCCCGCGACGCTCGTAAAAGAATTGCGAGGGCCCTCAGTCGCGGTCCCTGCCGCGCCGATCTATCCAAGTATCGGGCCACGAGAGGCGCGGGGGCATACGCTGCCGCCGGGTCTGGCCGAATCTCCGCACCTGGCGAGGTCGTCGATGGACGCCGTTCCCACTTCGGGTCGGGCCGTGATCGCCGGAGTCATTGGCGCAGCTCTCGCGATCGCCGCCGGACCCCTGACACCTGCAGCTCCCGCAGCGACCGCGACGGGCGGCGCGATGGTGAGGGTGACGCCCGGCGAGACGCTCAGTGCCATCGCGGCCCGGGTCCACAGCTCCGTTGCCCAGTTGGCGGCCGCCAACGGCATCCGCAACCCCAACCTCGTCGTCGCAGGGCAAGTGCTGCGCGTCCGGGCTCCGGGCGCCGCCGCCGGACCGGGCAATCGGCGTGACCGTGCGGATCGCGCGCCGGCGAGACGCTCAGCGCGATCGCGCCCGCCTCCACACGACGGTTGCCCAGCTTGCCGCCATCAACGGACTGTGAGCAACCCGAACATGGTCATCGCGGGGCAGGTCCTGCACGTCGCGGGTGCCGGCGGTGTCGGGAGCGGCCGGACCGGCATCGTCGGCAACGGTGACGGTCGCGCCCGGCGAAACGCTCGCTGCGATCGCCGCCCGGGCACACACGAGTGTGGCCCAATTGGCAGCCGTAAACGGACTGCGCAACCCGAACATCATTTACGCCGGCCAGGTCCTGCAACTGTCGCCGGCAGGTTGGACTGCGTCCGCCGGCTCACTCCCGACCGCCCTTGTCGGACATCCCGGTCGCGTCATACTCCGCGCCGACTTCCTGCAATCCGCGCGCACCTACGGCGTGGCACCGCGTCTGCTTGAAGCGTTGTGCTGGTGGGAATCGGGATGGCAGCAGAGCGCCGTCTCGTCGACAGGCGCGATCGGCATCTGCCAGGTGGAGCCGCAGACGGCGGCGTACGTAAACACGTCGCTCGTGCACGGTCGCGCCCTGAACGTCCACTCGGCCGCCGACAACATCGCGATGGCGGCGGCGCTCCTGCATCGTCTCTTCTTCGAGGCGAACGGCAACGCGAATCTCGCCATCGGGGGCTACTACCAGGGACTCCCGTCGATCACGCACACGGGAATGCTTCCGGAGACGCGGAATTACGTGCGCGGGATTCGGGCGACGACCTCGATCTTTCCGTCGGGCGGGTAAACCCGCGGCAGTCGGACATCCGCCACCCCGCCGGCGGGGTGCCCGAGACCTCGGACCCCGACGGGTGGTCTGGCGCCCATGGCGTGCCGATATCCGCTCGGCGCGCTCTGGGACCGGGCGCAGGCGGTCGTCGATCACCGCGCCGACCAAGCACAATGAGCGCATGCACACGCAGACAGTCCTTGGCCTCGTGCTGGCAATGGCCTCGACAACCCTGATCAGCTTCGCGTACGTGCGCCAGCACGGCGCTGCTGCCGATCTTCCCAAGCTGTCGTTCCGCCACCCGCTCCACTCGGCAAAACTGCTCCTGACGAGCCGCGCGTGGTTGTTCGGCTTCGCCATGGAGTCGGGCGGATTCGTTCTCTATGTGGCCGCCCTGGCGCTGGCCGAACTGACGCTCGTGCAGAGCGTCGCAGCCGGCGGTGTCGGCATTCTCGCGGTGGCCGCCGCGCGGGTGGAACACCGCAGGCTCACCCGACGTGAAGCGATCGGCGCGACGCTCGCCATGAGCGGGCTGGTGTTCCTGGCGGTCTCGCTGATCGGCGGATCCGACCACGGCTCGCAGCCGCCACTCGGCGAGATCGCGCTGTGGCTGGGCGCGACCACGGCGGTAGCGATCCTCGCGCTCGCGGGCCGCCACACGATCCTCCGGGATGGCGTCGCCTACGGGGTCGCCGGCGGACTCTTCTTTGCCGCCGGCGATATCTGCACCAAGCTCGCGACGGCAGGCGGCGTCTGGTTCCTGATGGTGTTCCCGCTGATCGCCGGTTATCTGCTCGGCACCTCGTTGCTGCAGATCGGCTACCAAAGCGGCGCGGCACTGACCGTCGCGGGCATCGCCACCCTCCTGACCAACGCGCTGCCGATCGCGGCGGGGACCGTCCTCCTGGGTGAGTCCGTGCCCAACGGCGCGCTCGGCGTGATTCGGGTGCTCGCCTTTGCGACAGTCACGGCCGGTGCGATCGTTCTGGCGCGGCCGAAAGGGGAGGACCGCCGTGAGTGACCACGGCCCGCACATCCTCAGGCGGCTGTCCCGAATGCGCCTCGGGGGCGGGCGCGGGTCCTTGGTCTCCCCATCGACGCCGCCGTCGCGGCGCAGATACGTGCCCGAGCCTCACCCCCCCCCGGGCCACCGCGTCCTCACCGGTGACGACGCGGTCGTCGGTCCCGCCGACCGCGTCTGACGCCCCCCGGCCCCGATGGCGCGTCCGGCGGTGCCCCCCGCAGGTCGCTACCCGACCGTTGTCTGCTCGCTGCTGCGCGAAGCGGCGCTGATCGCGCGCTCGATGGCATCCACGTCCCGGACCGCGCCGGTGTCCGCCGACGTCGCCATCGCGGCGTAGGCCCGGAGTGCCGGTGACACCGCGCGCTCCCGATTCGCCGGTCGAAACCCGATGGTGGCCTCGAGATCGCTGCGCCGCTCGTCCAGTTCGTCGGACGCGACCTCGAGCTCGATCGTGCGCGCGGGAATGTCGATCGAGATCATGTCCCCGGTGCGCACGAGGGCGATCGCGCCGCCCGAGGCGGCCTCCGGCGAGACGTGGCCGATCGACAGGCCGGAGGTCCCGCCCGAAAAGCGGCCGTCGGTAATGAGCGCGCAGGCCGTCCCGAGTCCCCTGCCCTTCAGGTAGGACGTCGGGTAGAGCATCTCCTGCATGCCGGGTCCGCCGCGGGGCCCCTCGTAACGGATGACCACCACGTCGCCGGGCGTCACCGTACCGTCGAGGATTGCGCCGACGGCCTGCTCCTGGGATTCGACGACGACGGCAGGTCCCCGGAACCGGAGGATCGACGCGTCGACCCCGGCGGTTTTAACGACACAGCCACGCTCCGCCAGGTTGCCGTACAACACCGCGAGCCCGCCGTCGGCCGAGTAGGCGTGTGCCACATCACGGATGCAGCCGTCGGCGGCATCGAGGTCGAGCGATTCCCAGCGCTCCGACTGCGAGAAGGCCTCGGGCGAGCGTCGGCAGCCGGGCGCCGCATGGAACAACTCGATGGCCGCCTCGGACGGGTGCGGTCCGCGCACGTCCCAGGTCTCGAGCCACCCGTCCATGGTCGGCGAGTGGACGGTGGTCACGTTCTCGTCGAGCAGGCCCCCGCGGCGGAGTTCGCCGAGGATCGCCGGCATGCCGCCCGCGCGATGGACGTCCTCCATCAGGTAGCTGCCGTTCGGCGCGACCTTGCAGATACACGGCACACGCTGTGACAGCGCGTCGATGTCCTTCATGGTGAAGGTGACGCCCGCCTCCTGGGCGGCGGCCAACAGGTGGAGGACGGTGTTCGTCGATCCGCCCATCGCGATGTCGAGGGCCATGGCGTTCTCGAACGCGGCCCGGGTCGCGATCGACCGCGGCAGGGCAGTGGCGTCGTCCTCGTCGTAGAAGCGGTGCGCGAGCCGCACCGCGAGGGCGCCCGCGTCCTCGTAGAGGGCCTTGCGGGCGGTGTGCGTGGCCAGGACCGAGCCATTGCCCGGCAGCGCGAGACCCAGCGCCTCGGTCAGACAGTTCATCGAGTTCGCGGTGAACATCCCGGAGCAGGACCCGCATGTCGGACATGCGGCTTCCTCGATCCGGGACATGTCCTCGTCGCTGACGTCGTTGGCGACCGCGTCGGTGATCGCACTGATGAGGTTGATCCGCGTGCGGACCGAGCCGTCCACGAGCGTCGCCGTACCGCCCTCCATGGGCCCGCCCGAGACGAACACGGTCGGGATGTTCAGGCGCAGTGACGCGTTGAGCATTCCCGGGGTGATCTTGTCGCAGTTGGAGATGCACACCATCGCGTCGGCGCAGTGCGCGTTGACCATGTATTCGACGCTATCGGCGATGAGATCACGCGACGGCAACGAGTACAGCATGCCCCCGTGGCCCATCGCGATTCCGTCGTCGACGGCGATCGTGTTGAACTCGCGCGCGATGCCGCCGGCCGCATGGATCGCCGCACTCACGACCTCGCCGACCGGCTTGAGGTGGGTATGACCCGGCACGAACTGGGTGTACGAGTTCGCGACGGCGATGATCGGTTTGCCGAAGTCCTCGCGCGCGACGCCGGCCGCCCGCAGCAGGGCGCGGGCACCGGCCATGTTGCGGCCGTGCGTGACGGTACGGGATCTCAGCGGCGGCATCTGTGCACTCCTGCTCGTACGGTGTGGGGGCGGCCCGTTGCCACCGGCCGCCCCGTTGTCGTGATCGCAACCGGCACGCTATCCGACCGACACGCCCATGAGTTGTGCGACCTCCTCCCATTCGACGGCGGTCTGGCGTCCGGCATCGAACTGTCCGGCGAGCTCGTCGTGAAGACGACGGAGCTCAGAGTCGTCCTTGGGCAGCTCGCGGCCGGTGTGCTGCTTGATCAGGAAGATCAACCCCGCGATCCCCGAATCCTTGGTGAGACTGACCTCCAGCGGACGGCCGATCAGCGTCGGGACGTCGAAGGGCGCGTACATCGACCAGAACTTGTTGAGCCCGTCGGCGTGGATTCCCGCACGCGTCCGGTGCGCATCGCGTCCGTAGAGCGGATAGCGCGTGGCGACCGGCTCACCGAGCGTTGCGTACAGGTCCACCAGGTCGTTGAGCTCGGTGAAGTCGGGACGCTCGGGCCCGACGAGACCCATACCGATCAGATGCAACAGGACGCCTTCGAGCGGCGCGTTGCCCGTCCGCTCGCCCTTGGCGAGCAGGGTCCCGTTGATCACCGCGCAGCCGCTCATGACGGCCGCCAGGCAGTTGGCGACGATCAGGTGCGTGTCGTTGTGGGGATGGAACTCGAGCTGCTCGGCCGTCAGCCCTGCGGCCCGCAGGCGCCGCACCCACCGGGGAACGGACCTCGGCGATTCCACGTTCTCGTACGGGAGGCCGAGCCCCATCGTGTCGCAGATCCGAAACTTGGGTGCGACGCCCGCGGCGGCGCAGATCGTCTGCACGGCGTCGACAAACGGCAGCACGAACGCTTCGGGCGCCCGCGTGCAGTCCTCGAGATGCAGGCGCGGCCGCAACCCCGCGTCGAGGACGGCCCGAACGGCGTCGAGGTAGGTCTCGGCGGCGACGCGCCGGCCGCCGGGGGTGAACTTGTAGAACGTGTGAAAGTCGCTTGCCGAGGCGAGCATGCCCGTCTCCCGGACGCCGGCCTCGCGAACCAGATCCGCGTCCTTGCGCGTGGCGCGGATCCATGTGGTCGGCTCGATCGGGGCACCGTCACGAAAGCGTGCGACGGCTTCGCGGAGCATGTCGCGATCCGCGGGCCGATAGACAAAGAACTCGGCCTGGCGGATCGCGCCGCTGGTCCCGGTAAACGCGCACATGATCTCGTAGAGGCGGACGCCGTCCTCCACGGTGAGCGGCAGGCCGCCCTGCTGGCCGTCGCGGTGCGTGGTTTCGGTCGTCCAGGCCCGCTCGGGAAGGTCAGGAGGCCGCTCGGTCCAGAGGACGGCCGGAAAGTTGTCCCGCGGAAACGCGGCTTCGAACAGGTCGGGCTGCTCGGGATCGTCGATCAGAAAGTTGCTCATGGACTCACGGTAGATCGGTGTTCTACGTTGATCAAGGTTGATTGATATAATCAACTCATGACCGCCTCGTCGTTCCTCACCGCCACCGACGCCGCCGCCCGACTCGGCGTCTCGAAGCGGACGCTCTACGCATACGTGAGTCGTGGATTGCTCCCGTCCGAGGCCGGCCCCGGCCCGTCACGTGCGCGTCGCTACCCGGCCGCGGCGATCGATGCCCTGCGCGCCGATCGCGAACGCCGTGCCGATCGCGGGCTTGCGGCGCACGGCGCCCTGCACTGGGGGCTGCCGGTGGTCGATTCCGCCCTGACCCTGATCGACGATGGCCGTCTCTATTACCGCGGCGCCGACGCGATCCGTCTGTCGCAGACCGTCGACTTCGAAGCCGTGTGCTGGGATCTGTGGCAGGACCCCGGCCGGAGGCCCGACCTCGACCCGTCGGTCCCGGCCGGCGACGACGGGCCGCTGAACCCGATCCCCCGGCTTGCACGTCATCTCACCGGCCAGGCGGAGGTGTCCGTACTCACGATCGGGTCGCTGGCCGCGCGCGATGCGGGTCCGGCCCTGCGCGTGGTCGCCGCCCTCTTTGCGGCACTCGGCGCGACGGGGAGCGGCTCGCTCGCCCGGCGTTTGGCCGACGGGTGGGGTGCCCCCGAGCGTGTGGACGACATCAATGCCGCGCTCGTGCTCTGCGCGGATCACGAACTAAACATCAGCGCGTTTACGGCGCGGTGTGTCGCATCGGCCGATGCCCGACTCGAGTACGTGCTGCTTGCGGCGCTGTGCGCGTTCTCGGGCGGGCGCCACGGCGGTGCCACCGAGCGCGTCGCGGCGCTGTTCCGGGATGTCCGGAGCGTCGGCTCCGTGCGGGCGGTCGACCGCGCGCTCACCGAGGGCACGCTCCCGGGCTTCGGGCACCCGCTCTACCCCGATGGCGATCCGCGCGGGGCGGAACTCATCGCCCGGGCCCGTCGTATCGGCGGTCTCGCTCCCGACACCGACGAACTCCTCGCGGTCGTCGCGGAGCAGCTCGGGATGCTGCCGACGCTCGACGCCGGGCTCGTCGTCCTGGCGGAGTCCGCGGGTCTTCCGGCTGACGCCGCACCTGCGATGTTCGCCCTCGGCCGGAGCGCCGGGTGGATCGCCCACGCGCTCGAGGCCGCCCGCGACGACCAGCTCATCCGTCCGCGCGCCCGCTACGTGGGTCCCGCCCCCCAGCTGATCGCACGCCGTGTGCGCAGGTGCGCTCCCCCTTCGCCCGGGATGCCGGCACCCGGGCAACCGAAGGGGACTGGCCGAAACGTCCGCGTCGTGGCAAAGTCACACGGGCCGGCGGTCCGCGGATCCGTGTGACGCGGCGCGACCAGCCCAAGGTGCTTGCGCCGGCGGCGCCGGTCGAAGAGAATCCCCACCCACGTTGTTGACATAACGCACCCCCCGCCAGAACGCGCCGAGGTTGCGCTGCGCCGGCGGCACTCTCTGATGGAGGACACTTGAGCATTCAGATCGGCACCACCGCACCTGACTTCGAGGCAGAAACCAGCGAGGGCACCATTCAGTTCCACGACTGGATCGGCGACTCGTGGGCGGTCCTGTTCTCGCACCCGAAGGACTTCACGCCCGTCTGCACGACCGAGCTCGGATACCTGGCCAAGATCAAGCCCGAGTTCGACCGCCGCAACGTCAAGGTCATCGGCCTGTCGGTCGACCCGGTCGACAAGCACTCGGCCTGGGCACGCGACATCGAAGAGACCCAGGGCACGGCCCCCAACTACCCGATCATCGGGGACGTCGACTTCAACGTCTCGAAGGCGTACGACATGCTGGGTGCCGACGTCAGCGGGGACCCCGCCGACCGCACCGCGGCCGACAACCAGACGGTCCGCAACGTGTTCGTGATCGGGCCCGACAAGAAGGTCAAGCTCGTGCTCGCGTACCCGATGACGACCGGGCGCAACTTCGACGAGGTGCTGCGGGTGATCGACTCGCTCCAGCTCACCGCCAAGTTCAAGGTGGCAACGCCCGCGCAGTGGCAGGACGGCGACGACGTGATCATCGCCGGCTCGGTCTCGAACGACCAGGCCAAGGAGATCTGGACCGACGGCTGGGAAGAGCCCAAGCCGTACATCCGGATCGTCGCGCAGCCCCGCTGAGCGGCGGCGTGCCTGCGGACGCCGGGCCGTCCGCACGAGTGAACGTCATCGCCACGCTCCCCCAGCACCGGGGGGGGCGTGGCGCGTGCCGGGCGAGGGAATGTCGCAGGCTCTCGGTTCGGCCGTCCTCGTGGGGCACGAGTCGCGTGCGGTCAATAGGGTCCGCCGCATGACGACGATTCCCGAATCACATCGCGACCTCCTCGACGCCCCGTGGGCGACGCTTGCCACCGTCGACCGGAGCGGACGCCCGCAGGTCTCCCTCGTCGCGTTTCTCGCCGAGGACGGCGTGGTCCGCGTTTCGCTGAACACGGGGCGCGCCAAGACTGCGCACCTGATCCGCAACCCTGCCGTCGGCGTCCTGATCCCGGATCCGGCCCAGCCACTGCGGTACCTGGAGATCGTCGGCGACGCCGAGGTGACTCCTGACGCCGACGGGTCGTTTGTCGCGCGTGCCGGTGCCAAGTACGGCCAGGACTTCACCGGTTACGACCAGCCGGGAGAATCGCGGGTCATCGTGACGATCCACCCGACGCGGGTCTTCGCGGCGGACATGAGCCACTAGGACCCTCCGCGCGACCCATCGCCGGGCGCGATCGCGGGCACCGCGCGCGCCAATAGGACGCCTCGCGGATCCGCCGCCTCGGTCAGCGGCGCCGTCACCAGTACCGCGCGGGCGCCGCCGTGGCCGGGTGTCAATGCCGGCCGCGAGGTGTTCAGGACATCGGTTTGCGCGCGAGCGCGAACAGTTTCATGAAGTCGTAGGTCCACCCGTCCGGGCCGGAGCGTTCACGCATGCGTTCCTCGACCTTCGCCAGCCATGCGGCCACTTCGGGCTCCGACGGATCTCCGATGATGTGGCCCGCGACGACCCGCATGCGCTCGATGTACTCCTCGACGGGCACACGACGCGTCCGCCGCTCCATCCAGATGTCGATCGGCTCAAGACCGGCGGCGGTCAGGTAGCCCTCCATCTCGTCGATGTCGCGCAGATTGCCGTCGAAGGCGCCGAGCCAGGCGTAGTTGATCGGCTCGACGTTGGCGATGACGTCCCGATAGGCCTGCTCGCCGCCCTTGCCCGAGCAGAGAATCGCGACGACGCCGCCCGGCTTGAGGGCACGGGCGATCCGTTCGGCGGCGACCCAGCGGTGCTGGAACCAGTGATAGGCCATCGAGCAGATGGCCAGGTCGAACGATGTCCGGGGCGACCGGCATGTCCTCGACGCCGGCGTGGACGAGGGTGACCTCCACGTCGCCGAGATGGCCGAGCTTGGCGTCGAACTGCTCGAGCATGCCCGCGGACGGGTCGACGCCGGTGACCCGAAGGGGTCGGAAGCGGTCGATCATGGCCTGCGTGGCCCACCCGGTGCCGCAGCCGACGTCCAGGACGTCGTCGTAGTTCCCCGGAGGGATCGACAGGACCAGGCGCTGTGCGCCCTCGATGTTGTAGCGCACCGCCCCGTCGTAATCGGATGCGGTTTCGGTGAATCCACCGGCGATGCGTTCACGGCGTTCAGTAGACATGGCCGTAGTCTCGCTGATCGCAGGTGGTCATCGCCAGCGCGATCGCTGTCGCGTGTGGCGACCACACCTGACGCCCCCTGTCCCGGGCGCCTATCGCGGCCATTGACCGGGTGTCCCCGGGCGTCCTACGTTCTTCATAGTTCTCTTACAAAATTTGAGGATCGGGGACGGACGTGCAGAGTGAACCCAAGGACCGGTCGTCGGGTCGGAGGCTCGGACGCCTCCGACCCTCGCCGGCGATGCTGGTCGCCGGATGCGCATTGGTGCTGGCCGGAACGAGCGTCGGTGCGGCGGCCACGGGATTGATCAACGGCTCCAAGATCAAGAACGGCACCATCACGGGCACGAAGATTCACAACCACACCATCACCGCCAACAAGTTGGCGCGGGGAGTGCTGCGGACCTATCGCTTCGTGCTGATCCCGTCGCGAGAGTCGTTCTATTTCAACGACCCCGCCGATGGCGCCTACGGGTACGTCGACGGTACGAACCTCACCCAGAAGGGCAACCCGATCACGTTCAGCCACCCCTACACGGGTGTCTACTGTCTGGCTGCCGGGGGCGCGGCGCCGCACATCGCCACGGTCAGTCCCGATTTCTACAACGACACGACGGACCAGTACACGTTGACTGACGTTGAGCTGAATGCGAACGCCGCCAACTGCCCTGCCGGCGCTTTCGAGGTCGACACGTTTCACGTCGAGACCGTCTACGGGGTCGTGGCAAACAGCCCCGTCACGGCGGCACGCACGCGTTCGGCCGCCGCGCAGAAGAAGCCGTAAGCGCTGTGGTTGCCGCGGCGACGGCCCGATCGGCGCGAGGAGCGCCGATCGGCGGCCCCGCTGCCGTTGCGCGCTAGCCGTCCACCACCAGCGCCTGCAACGGGCCGAGAAGCCGCGCGGAGCGCCGTGAGGTCGCCTCGAGCTTGACGAGGCCGTGGGTCAGCGGCGCACCCCGGATCCCGCGCTCGTGCTGCTCGGTCGCGATGGGACGCCAGAGGTCGTCGATCACGGCGGCCGGGTCCCCGCCGATCTCGTCGATCCCGCGCTCCAGGTGGGCGGCCCACAGCCGCAGCCGCGTGCCGCGTGCGAGTGCGGCATCGCAGGTGACGAGGTTCACCTCGGTGTCGTTGAAGAACGAGTGGGCGTTCAGGTTTGCCGACCCCAGCGTGAGCCAGCGGTCGTCGACGATGCCCACCTTGGCGTGCACGTAGATGCGGTCACTGGTCTTCCCCGAGCGTGCGCGGATCGTCGTGGCGAGCAACCGCCCCTGGTCGCCGTCGGCATCGGCCAGCAGGCCAAGCTGGCCGCGGGTGTCGTCACCCCCGGTGTTCGGCTTGTCGGGCAGCATGATGAGGATGCGAAATGCGTCCGTCGGCGGCCGGCGCAGCTTTCCCGCCAGGATGTCGACGACCTCGGGCGACCACAGGAACTGATTCTCCAGGTAGATCAGGTGCTGCGCCGAGCGCAGGGCGCGCAGGTATGCCTCGATGATCCGGAACTCGCCGTGGGGCGCGAAGCCGTAGAGCCGCTCGGGAACGGTCCGCACGATCTGCAGCTCGACGTCGCCGGCGGGTGCCACGTCAATCCGCTCGGGCTCCAGGCGCTCGCCGGTCACCGACGTCCAGCGCTGGGCGACATGGTGGGCCACGTCGGCCACCGCCGGACCGCGCAACCGCGAGGAAACGTCGTGCCAGCCAAGGCGCCCGCGGGCGGGATGCTGCGGCGTGTCCCAGCGGTCGCCGTTGAGATTGGTCAGGTCGATGCCCCCGACGAAGGCGATCTCGTCGTCGATGACGACGAGCTTCTCGTGATGGCAGTGCAACGGGCGCTCATGCGCGTCGAGCGCCGCCATGATGCGCGTCCCGCGCACGAGCGCATCCCGCCCCGCGCGCACGTCGCCCCGGCGCGGCGTAAACGCGGGCACGGGTGCCCCGGCCCAGAGCAAGACCCGCACGTCAACGGTCTCGGCGGCCTCGCCCAGCACCTCGCGCAGGAGCACCGGAGGTTCGTCGCGGAGGAGCGCAAATTCCGGTGTCAGGCACCAGCCGGCGATCAGCACACTGCGCCGGGCATCGCCGATCGCCTCCTCGAGGGCCGCAAAATAGGCGGCTCCGTCGATCAGCACGTCGAGGGCGTTCCCCGTCCGCGGCCCGGGGTCGCCGGCGGCCCAGAGGCGGCCGTCGTCGGGCGGCGTGCGCTGCGCGGCGCGCCCGAGCTTGTCCAAGCGTCGGGCATGGTGCGCGTTGGTCACGCGCTCGATCGCACGGCCCGCGAGCCGGTCGGCGAGTCCGAGTGCGTCCACGCCCGTCATCCCCAGACGATAGCCCGATCGCGGGCCGCGGCAGCCGCGACCGGGAGATCACCCGGTCCGCCGGGTCGGGAGCGATGGTCGCCCCGCGGCGCACGTCGCCGGACCGGCGCATCCCGAATCGGGACACGTGCGCTCCGGGCCTCAGAGCTCCAGCCGACGCACCGCGGTCACGAACGCCTCCGTGAACGTGGGAAATTGGGCGATCGTGTCGGCGAGCACCTCCACGGGGACGCGCGCCCGCACGGCCAGCACCGCGAGGTGGATCCACTCCGTGGCGAGCGGCCCGACCGCGTACGCGCCGATCAACGTGCGTTCGCGGGTGTCGGCGAGTACGCCGGCGCACCCGACGACGCCCCGTCCGTACGTGCTGCTGCGCTCCGTCTCGGTGAGCGGAACGGCGGCGGACGCGGTCTCGATGCCGGCCTCGCGGGCCTGGGCCGCCGTCATCCCGACGGCGGCGACCTCGGGATCGCTGAAGATCGACCGCGGCACCGCCCGATAGTCGGCCCGCACGTCCTGCCCGAGGATGTCCGCGCAGACGAGGCGTCCCTGGTAGGCCGCCACATGGGTGAAGGCGCCCTTGCCGGACACGTCGCCGACGGCCCACACGCCCTCGGCCGCCCGGCAGCGATCGTCGACCGCAATCCCCGCGTCGCCCGGAGTGATGCCGACGGTGTCGAGGCCGAGATGGTCCACCCGCGGGCGCCGCCCGGTGGCGATCACGAGCCGCTCGACATCCCGATCCCCGCACGCATCGACGGTGACCCGGGTCGATCCCCCGGTCATCTTCGCGGCCGTCACCGTGGCCCCGAGCACCAGCTCGATGCCCTCGGCGGCGAGGGCGCTCCCGAGCACGTCACCGACGGCGGGCTCCTCGCGGTCGAGCAAGCGGTCTTCGGAGCCGATCAGTGTCACGCGACAGCCGTAGCGCGAGAGCATCTGTCCGATCTCGATACCCACCGGGCCTGCGCCGAGCACGGCCGCGCTCGCCGGCACGCGCCGCAGTTCCATCGCCTCGCGATTGGTCCAGAAGTCGATCGCCTCGAGCCCCGGGATCTCCGGGATCACGGGAGCCGATCCGGTTGCGATGACCACCCGGTCGCAGTGGTGGACGGCCCCGGCCACGATGACGCGGCCGGGGCCGTCGAGGGTCCCGTGCCCGCGGAGGATCTCCACACCGCGCGCCGTGTAGCGCGCGGCCTTCGCGGCATCGTTCCGGCCGGCGGTCACGTCGTCGCGAAACGCGACGATCTCGTCCCAGTCGCGGATCGACGCGGCGACGCCCGGCACCCGGCGGGCCTGTGCGATCGCCTCGCCGGGGCGGAGCAGGGTCTTCGCCGGCATGCAGGCCCAGTACGGGCACTCGCCGCCGACCAGCCCGGACTCCACCATCGCCACGCGGCGTCCGGCGTCGGCCAGACGACCGGCCACCGCCCGGCCGCCGGAGCCGGATCCGATCACGATGACGTCAAAGCGATCGCTCATGCGGGTCCGTGCATCACATCCCCGAGATCCACGTCTGCCGGGCCGGACGTGGATCTCGGGGATGTCGGGGGCGCTGGCGCTGCATGGGTGGCGGGGCGGGGAGTCAACGGGGTACGGGGCCGTGGGAGGACATACCCGGCAGGCTAGCCGAGAGCGCCCGGATGACCGGCTGCTCCGGTGCGCGGCGGCTCGCGCTCGGTCCCGTCGCGCATGCTGAGGCCGACACTGCGCCCGGGCGTGGGCGTCCAGATCCGCGCGCGCTGACCCCGGGGGTTGACGGGCGCGGGGTCGGCGGCGGCGGCGGTCGCCCGACACCCGGTCCGCCGGTATCCTGCTGGGATCTGCGAGGCCAGTCGGGGGCGATACGTGAACGCGGTCATGCGTGACAACCCGGACGCACAGCGATACGAGCTGACCGTCGACGACAAGCTGGCGGCCCTCGTCGACTACTCCGACCGCGACGGCGCACGGGCAATTCTGCACACGGAAGTCCGGGCGCCCTTCGAGGGTCACGGGCTCGGGTCCCGGCTGGTGCGGTATGTCCTCGACGATGCCCGCCGGCAGGGCCGCATGATCCTCCCGTATTGCACCTTCATGCGCGACTACATCGCACGTCACGCCGAGGATCTGGATCTGGTGCCCCCCGAACGCCGCGGACGCTTCGGCCTGTAGCGGCGACGCGGCCACCCGCGATCTGCGACGGCGTCGATACCGCGAGGCAGCCGCGGGAAGTACGGGCCAGGGGCGCCCGAGGTGATGCGGGTGCGCGGGGCTCCCGTGGCAGTCTCGGTCCGTCGCCGGAGACGGGACTGCCACGGGTCGGGACTATGCCGTCACGGCATCCGGTGCCGGCGACGCGACCGTGCGGGCGCCGGAGTTGCCGACGAGCGCCTCCCGCGGGTCGATGACACCGAGGTCCGCGACCACCCGAAATGCGCCCGAACGTGCCTGGGCGATGTACATGTGCATGCGCGCGTGGTGCTGCCCGGGCACCATCTGTGCGGCACCGCCCGGTCCTTCGGCGATCGTGGCGTGGTCAAGCGCCCGAATGACCGCGTCTTGGGCGAGCGATCCCGCCTCCCGGACCGCCGCCTCCCAGAGCTTCAGGCCGCGGTACATCCCGGTGCAGGCGCTCCCGGCGGTGAACAGCGCGGCGCCCGGAAAGCGCTCCCCGTATGTGCGCAGCAGATCCTCGCTGAACGGGTCGGGCACCTCGCGGTAGTAGTCGAGGCAGCTGTAGAGCCCCTCGACATGCGCGGCGGGCACCAGGTTCAGGAAGTTCTCGTCGAAGTACGTGCAGACGATCGTCCCGCCCCGGGCGGTAAAGCCGGCGTCGTGGAGCAGCTCGAGAAACGGCCCGAGTCCGGGTGGCACGATCGTGTTGAACACCACGTCGGCACCGCTGGCGATGATCCTGTCGACCGTGTCGGCGTAGTCGGTGTGGTCCATGGGGAAGTACTCCTCCCCGACGACGGTCCCGCCCTGCGCCGCAACGGACTCACGGACCTTGTCGTTGAGGACATGTGGCCAGATGTAGTCCGCCGACGGCAAGTAGAACGTCCTCGCCCCGGTGCGGTCCATCAGCCACGGGATGAGCGGCTCGACCTGCTGGGCCGGTACGGGGCCCGTACAGAAGATCAGCGGATCGCTCTCTTGCCCCTCGTACTGCTCCGGGTAGATGTAGAGCGTCCTCGCCTCGTCGACCACGGGGCGCTTGATCGCCTGGCGCGTGGAACTGTAGATCCCGCCGATGACCACGTCGACGTGGTCCTGGTCGACGAGCTTTCTCGCCTTGGCCTCCGCGACACTGTCGGTCGTCGCACTGTCCTCGAGGTAGAGGTCCACCCGGCGCCCGAGCAGGCCGCCGTTGGCGTTGATGTCGTCAATGACCATCGTGGCCACGTTGGCGTTGGCGATGCCCATGAACGAAAGTGGACCGGTCTGGTCCGTGATGACCCCAACTCTGATGGGATCACCCGATGCGGTTGTCGCTGCCATGACGGCTCTCCGATCTTGATGTCGACGGCGATGTGATGCCCCCTGCGCCGGTGATCCGACCGGCGCACAGGGCGCGGCGTGTGCCGCGGGCGGGGACGCGCCGCAGTGGCGCGTCCCACGCGGATGCGGGCTAGGCCTCGAGGCGCCCGCCGAGCGCGGCGACCTGCGGCTTTCCCTTGTGGCCGGCTTCCTTCATGATCCCCGGGACCTCGGGGTCGGAGACGAAGTTCTTCCACCCGTCTTCATCCCAGTCGAAGATCACCCACACCTGGTCGTCGTCGCTGGGATCACGGAAGATCTGCGCGCCCTTGCACCCGTGCTGGCGACGCTTCTCGGCACCCTTGGTGGAGAAGACCTCCATGAACCGGTCGTAGTCGTCGAACTTGGTCGTGGCGAGAATCATGGTTGTGTTCCTCCCGGAACTCGGCGCCGGCACGGAGTGCGTCGGCGCTGTGGATGAATGGGTCCAGCCGGCGATCCACGCCGCGACGTCGTCGGGCGTGTTCTCGAATCGGACGACCTTCCCGTCGTGCATCTCGAACACGTGCGTGAAGCCGGTGTCGAGGACCGCGCCGCCCTTGTTGGTGCCGGAAAAGCGACCGGTGACGACAATCCGCCCGCCGCGCTCGCTGAACTCGACCGGGCGGGCGTGGTAGTCGTCGAAGTTGGCGCCGATTACGGCAAAGACGCCGCCTGCGACGGCGTCCGGCCCGACGAAGGTGCCGGACGGCGCGTCGCCGCCGCCAAACTCCACCCACTCGACGCGGGTGTCGAGCGTGGCGAGGACCGCCGCGATGTCATGCGCGGCGAAATCCTCGTATGCGCGGCGGATGGTGTTGACGTCCCGTGCGGACACGGTGCACTCCTTGCGGTCGGCGATGACCACTGGAGTGTCGATGCGGCGCCGTCACCCCACATCGGGCGAACGCCCTATGGCGTGCCGAGGAGGCGGTGCTCGAACGCCCAGAGTGTTGCTGCGGCACGGCTGCGGACGCCGGCCTTCTGGTACACGTGCTGGACGTGGTGCCCGATGGTCTTGACGGAGATGCCGAGATCGTCGGCGATCTGCTGGTTCGACCCGCCGCGCGCCAACTCCAGGAGCACCTCGAGCTCACGCGCGGTCAGCCCTGCCGGCAACTCCCTCGCCCGCCGCGGCACCCGGTGACCGGCTGCCGCGAGCACCGCATCGACCGCGTCCGGACAGAGCCGCCCGGCGGCGGCCTCACGGCCGAGCTCCTTGGCCGCGGCGGCGGCGTCGAGGGCCGGACGGTACGGACGCGCCTCGCACATGGCCGTGTAGCTGTCGGCGGCAGCGAGAATGCGGGCCGCCTGGTCGAGCGCCGGCCCGAGCGTGCCGCGGTGATAGCCGGACCCGTCAAGCCGCTCGTGGTGGCATCCCGCCAGGACGCCGACCGGCACCAGGGCCGGCGATTGGGCAAAGGCCCGCTCGGTGTAGTGCGGGTGCAGGCGCACGCGCTCCCACTCGCCGAAGCCCAGGGGTCCGGGCTTCTCCCAGATCGCATTCGAGACGCCGACACGCCCGAGATCGTGCGCGAGCGCGGCACGCCGCAGCATCGCCACGGATTCCGCGGAGAGACCGGCGCGCCATCCGGCGGCTTCGGCGAGCTCGGCCACGCCGATCGAATGCTCACGCAGCCACGGGGTCTTGAGATCGGTGAACGCCGCGATCGCCGCAAAGGCGGTGTCGACCCGCTCGCCGGCGATCCAGATCTGCGGTGACGGCTCGGCCTCGAGGGCCTGGTCCCACATCCGCGTCTCGTCCAGCCCGGAGAGGATCTCCGTGAGATTGCCGGCCGCGAGGTCGGCAAGGCGCGGCTCGTAGGCCCCACCCGAGCGTCGCTCCACGACCTCGCGCGCCGCGTCCGGTCCGGACGCGGTCAGGAACACTGAGACATCCCGTGCCACATGCACCAGGCGCATCGGCAACGGGATCTCGTCTCCGCCGACCCGGCCGGGGAAACCGGCCCCGTCCCAGCGCTCGAAGACGTGCTCGAGCGCGGCCTGGGTGCCAGAGCTGAAACCGAGCCACCCGGCAAAGCGCTGCGCGACCTCGCAGTGCATCGCGAGCGTCTGGCGGGCCGCCGGCAGACCGTGGTCGAGGGCCGCCTCGACCATGCTCGCCCGGACGTCCGGGGGACGGCCGAGCCCGACGTTGGCCCGCAGGAATGCGATCACTTCATCGACGCTCCCGGAGTCCACGAGCGCGAACGCCGCTCGCGGAACGATGTCGTCGCCGTAGATCTGCGTCGCTTCGTGCCCGTCCGACGTGCACCCGGAGGAATGCAGCAGTGCCACGTAATACGTGTCGACAAGTTCCTGATGCGATGCGCCCGCCAGTTCGCCAAAGCGGACCGCGAGCACCGCCGTCCGCATCGCATGCTCGAGCGGCTGCCCGGTGCCCAAGTCGGTCGCCAGCGACAGCGCACCGACGACTTCGGCAGCGCGAATCGGCCGCTCGGCGGAGGGCGGCATTGGCGCGGCGCGTCCCGGTGCGTTCGATGCCACATGTCGACTTTACCGGTGATCGGCCTCCGCAACGAGCGGCGAACCCGGCCGTGGGCGACCCGTGTCCGGCGCGCGGGGCGCGTCCTCGTCGCAGAGACGGGTCCCGCGGCTCCACACGCGCCGCGGAGGCGTCGCCGGGGGGCAGGTCGCCCCGGCCGCATCGCCAGCCGTCGTACGGGATCTGGGACGATTCCGGTGTTACGATCGGACGCCATGGGGTACGCCAAGAAGAACCTCCGGCAGATCGAGGATTCGGCGCTCAAGTACGGCATCGCGGAGCACCAGGCGGCGCGATTTGCCCGTGCGGACGTGGGCATGGAGCAGACCGGGCTCAACTACCTGATCGTCAAGCCCGGCCAGCGTGAGGCGTTCGCCCACCGGCATCGCACGGCCGAGGAGATCTACGTCGTCCTGGGCGGGTCCGGGCACGTCAAGCTCGACGACGAGGTGGTGGCCCTGGCCCCGCTCGACCTGGTGCGGGTCAGCCCTCCGACCACGCGGTCCTTCGAGGCCGGTCCCGAGGGCCTCGAGGTGATCATCTTCGGCCCGCACGTGGAAAATGACGGAGAGCTCGTCGACGGCTTCTGGGGCGGCTAGACGGGTCCGCGGAGCACGCTCGGCGCCGCCTCACCGATCCACGGCCACGTCACCGACGGCCTCCGGGGCGTGCGTCGAGGCGACCCGGGGCCATTAAGGAATTCGTCACGCGACCGACGTTAGAACGGACAGTCGTGTGCGGTTCCGGGGCGGTGACAATCGCCGAGTCCCGTCCCCGCGCGCATTCGCAGTGTCGCGGATGCGAATTCCCGATCCGGGGGCCCCATGCCGGACAACGCCGACGCGATCGGCTCCTTCGACGGACCACCCGACCTCGGCGCCCTCCTGGACGCCGCGGGGCTCGGCCGTGCCGGCACCGAACGCGACACCGCCCCGACGTCGGACCCGCCCGTGCCGACGCCTCCGGAGATCGCCCGCGCGCCCGAGGCGCCCGCTCCGCTCGCGATCCCGACGGAGACCCGGGTCATCCCACCCATCCCGGGATCGGTCGGATGGCTGTTCTTCGGTCGCGAGGGGCGGATCGGCCGCACCACCTACATCGTCGCGATCCTGATTTCGGTCGCGGCGCTTGTTGCCGTCGCCCCGCTGCTTGCCGTTGCCGGCAAGACCGGCGATGGCGGCCTCATCCCGCCCGAGATCGTCCTCCCGGCGCTCGGCACCGCGCTCTGGATGGTCGCCGCGGTCTCCATCAAGCGCTGGCATGACACCGCCCGCAGCGGCTGGTGGGCGCTCACCGCGCTCGTGCCCGTCATCGGCGTCGTCGTCCCCGCCGTTCTCCCGTCGTATCCCGGCGCCACGGAGTTCGGGGGCGCCCCCCGGACGACCGATTCCCCGCGCCGCCGCGCAATCGCCATCGCCGTCGTCGCCGCGCTGGCCGTGGTCTTTGCCGCCGGACTGCGCTTCTACAGCCGGGAGCCCGCCCAGGGCCAGCTCGCATCGGCCGCACAGGTCGATGCATCCTCGGTGACACCGACGGTCACGACCGATCTCCCGGGGCACTTCATGGCCGCGTATCTGCCGTTCGTGCGCACCGCGCTCATCGTCGTCAATCTCCGAAACACGTCCTCGCCGCCGACCAGCGAGGTCTACGCCGACGCGAAGCTCCTCTCCGACGCGCTTCGGACCTTCAGCTACCGCGTGCTCGCCCTCAAGGCCGGCCCGGTGACCGAAGGCGACATCCGGCAGCTGGTCGCAGCCAACAACCGGTTCATCGCGGCGCTGCCGAAGTACGAGCTCCGGCCGTGGGAGACGGCGTCGCTGACGGCGCTCGAGTCCTCAGCGGTTGCATCGGCCAGCGCCGCCGGCCGGGTCCGCGCCGATCTCGGGATCACCACCCAGCAACTCCAGCAGGCGTTCGCACAAGCCCCCGTGACGTGACCCGCGCCCCCTACCCGCGCGCCTGTTTGATCAGCGACTTGCCGAAGTCCAGCACGAGCCCGGACCCGTTGTGGGCATCGTCCATCACATCCACGAAGGCATTGACGAAGTAGTCCACCTCGGCCTCGCCGATGATCAGCGGTGGGATCAGCTTGATGACCTCGAGGTGGTCCGCCGAGACCTGGGTGAGGATCCGGTGCCGGTGGAACAGGGCGTGCACGACAGTCTGGGCGAACAGCCCCTTGCGGGCGGCTTGCAGCGACGTCCATGCTCCGCGCAGCTTCCATGAGGTCGGACGTCCGAATTCGATGCCGACCATCAACCCGCGACCGCGCACGTCGTCGAGAAACTCGTACCGGTCGACGAGGTCCGCCAGGCGGGTCCGCAGCAGATCGCCCGTGCGCCGCGCGTTCTCGACCAGATGCTCCTGATCGACCACATAGAGCGTGGCGAGCCCGGCGGCCATCGCCTGGGCGTTGGAACCGAACGTCGAGTCGTGGGCCAGGACGCGGTCCATCGACGAGTAGACCTTCTTGAAGATCCAGTCGCGGGCCATGGTGGCCCCGATCGGGATGTAGCCGCCGGAGAGCCCCTTGGCGGTCGTGACGATGTCCGGTTCGACGCCGTCGTGCTGAAAGGCGAAGAAGTCGCCGGTCCGCCCGATGCCCGTCTGCACCTCGTCGGCGATCAGGAGCGCCTTGTGCTTTCTCAACAGCGCCTGAGCCTCCAGCAGAAATCCCGGGGGCGAGACGGCGACGCGCTTGCCCTGGATCGGTTCGATCACGAATCCGGCGACGTCGCCGCGGCGCAGCTCCCGCTCCAGCGCATCCAGGTCTCCGAACGGAATCCGCACGTCGGACAGCAGTGGGTCGAACCCGGAGCGGAACTCCGCGCCGGCGGTGACCGACAGCGACCCGACGGTCATGCCGTGAAAGGCGTGCTCGCAATAGACGATGCGCGGCCGCCCGGTGGCGTACCGCGCGAACTTGAGCGCCGCCTCGACCGATTCTGTCCCGCTGTTGCCGAAATAGACCCGGTCCAGATGCGGGACGCGACTGATGAGCGCCTCGCCCAGCAGTCCGGCGAGCGGCGGGGCATCGAACTGTGTGAGGTCGGCCAGGCCGAGGTCGATGACGTCGTGGATCGCCTGACGGGTGGTCGGGTGGTGCCGTCCCAGCGCGAAGACGCCGAAGCCCGCCAGCATGTCGAGGTACGCCTCGCCATCCTCGTCGTAGAGATATGCCCCGTCGCCGCGTGAGTAGATGCGGTCGAAGCCGATCGCGTGGAGCATGCGCGACAGCTGCGGGTTGAGGTACTCACGGGCAAGGTCGTAACGCTCGCCGCCACGTTGGGCAAGCAGCTCGGCAATGTCAAAGCGCTCAGGGCCACTCACCGCCGCTCGCACCTCCGTCGCTGATGTGGAGAGCAGAGATTAGTGCCGGATGGCGAGGCGCGGCCGACCATGCGTCGTCGGTGCCGCTCGGTACGTGATCTCGCCGGGGCGTCGCTCTGGACAAATCCGGTACTGTCTCGTCCCAAAATCGTTCGCATGCTATCGCGCGTCCACACGTGATCGAGTGAAGTAACGTATCTCTCGTCTCAAGGTAATGCCGATGCCCCATCACGGATGACCCTGTGAGCGCCAGCCCCCCCTCGATAGACGCCGAGCGCGTCCTCGCCGACATTGCATCCGGGTCGGCCGAACAGGCGCGGTCCGAGAACTTCCCCGTGGCGCTGCGGCTCCTGCCCGCGGGCCCCCGCGATCACCTCACGCGGGTCTACGCGTTCGCGCGCTTTGTCGACGACGTCGGCGACACCGCCCCCGGAGATCGCACGGCGTTGCTCGACATCGTCGACGCCCAGGTCCGGGGGCTCGGCGTCGGCCGGCCGGCGCTGGCACCGGTGGCCGGGCTCCGGCCCGTCCTGGACGACTGCGGAGTCCCGATCGGCCCGTTCCTGGCACTGATCGAGGCAAACCGTGTCGATCAGTCGGTCACCCGCTACGAGACGTTCGACGACCTGCTCGGATACTGCGCGCTGTCGGCGGCCCCGATCGGACAGGCCGTGCTGCACATCGCCGGGGCCGCCCGCCCCGACAACATCGCCGACTCCGACGCGGCCTGCGCCGCGCTCCAGATCCTCGAACACTGCCAGGACGTCGGTGAGGACGCGCGCGCGGGACGCATCTATCTCCCGCACGCAGAACTCCGCGCCGCCGGGGTCGCCGACGAGGATCTGCTCGCGGCGACGACGTCGCCGGCCCTGCGGGGCGTCATCGCCGTCCAGGTGCGCCGCTCGCGGGAGCTGCTCGAGCGGGGCTGCGCGCTCGTCCGGCGCCTGTCGGGATGGGCGCGCATCGCCGTTGCCGGTTACATGGCCGGGGGCCTCGCCACGGCGTCTGCGCTCCGAGCCGCGGAGTATGACGTGCTTGGACATGATCTCGTTCCCGGAAAGCGCACGACCGTCGTGCACGCCGTCCGACTGGCCGGGGGCAGGTAACCCGTGGCCGAGACCGTGACCGTCCCCGAGGCGTACCGGGAATGCGAACGCATCACCCGTGAGCAGGCGCGCAACTTCTCGTGGGGAATCCGGCTGCTTCCCGAGCCGAAGCGCCAGGCCCTGTCGGCCGTGTACGCCATGGCGCGCCGGATCGACGACATCGGGGACGGTCCGCTCCCGGCTGCCGAGAAACTCCGGTTGCTCGCCGAGGCACGGGCCGGCGCCATCGACCCGGCGGCCCATCGCGACGACCCCGTACTGCTGGGGCTCGACGATGCGGCGCGGCGACTGCCGATCCCGCTCGCGGCGTTCGGGGAGTTGATCGACGGCTGCGAGATGGACGTCAGCGGCCGGCACTACGACACATTTGACGACCTCGTCGACTACTGCCGTTGTGTCGCCGGGTCGATCGGCCGGCTCTCGCTCGGCGTCTTCAACCCGCCGCTGGCGCCCGACGGGCTCGACCGCGCCGCCGGCCTCGCGGACGCCCTCGGCATCGCGCTGCAGCTCACCAACATCCTGCGCGATATCCGCGAGGACCTTCAAAACGGGCGGATCTATCTGCCCGAGCGCGACCTTGACCTGTTCGGCTGTGAGTTGACGATCCTGGCGGACGGGACGCTGGACCCCTGCGACGGGGCGCTGGCCGAAGTCATCCGGTTCGAAGCCGCCCGGGCCTGGGGCTGGTACGACCGCGGACTCGGACTCATCCCGCTGCTCGACCGGCGCAGCGCCGCCTGCTGCGCGGCCATGGCCGGGATCTACCACGACCTGCTCGCCCGCATCGCCGCGGACCCGACGCTCGTGATGGCCGGGCGGCTGTCGCTGCCCACGCGCCGCAAGGTGCAGATCGCAACACGTGCAATCGCGCGTCCCGGCGGGCGCCGTGGCTGACTCGGCCGCAGTCGTGGTGGGCGGCGGGCTGGCGGGAATCGCGGCCGCCCTGCGGCTGGCCGACAGCGGACGGGACGTCGTGCTCCTGGAACGCCGTCCGCGCCTCGGCGGACGGGCCTTTTCCTTTCGGCGCGGTCCGCTCACGATCGACAACGGGCAACACGTGTTCCTGCGCTGCTGCACCGCCTACCAATGGCTGGTCGGTCGCCTCGGCGCCGATGACGAGGTCACGCTCCAGCCTCACCTGGACATCCCGGTGCTGCGCAGTGACGGGCGCACCGCGCGCCTGAGTCGCGTTCCCGGCGTCCCGGCACCGGCACACCTCGGCGCTGCGCTCGCACGGTACGGTCTGCTCAGCCCGTCCGACCGGGCGCGGGCCGTCCGCGGCGCCCTGGCGCTGCGCCTGCTCGATCCGTCGGACCCGACCCTCGACGCACGGACGCTCGGCGAGTTCCTGCGCGCGCACGGCCAGAACGACGCGACCATCTCGGCCCTCTGGGGCGTGGTCGCGACGGCGACGCTCAATCTGGCCCCCGACGACGCATCCCTGGCGCTGGCGGCCAAGGTCTTTCGGACCGGGCTGCTCGACCATGCCGCCGCCTCGGATGTCGGATACGCAACGGTCCCGCTCGGCGATGTCCACTCGGTCGCCGCCCGGCAGGCGCTGGCCGGCGCGGGCGTCGAGGTGCTGCTCGGGCACCGTGTCACCGCCATCGCACCCGGGATGGTGCGGGCCACCGGCGAGGACGGCGAACGCCGGTGGCGGACCGACACCATCATCCTCGCGACCGCACACCGGGAGGCGTTCGCCGCCGCCCCCGGACTCGCCGAATCGGCGTCGGCCCGCGCCGCGGGCCTCGGTGTGACGCCGATCGTCAACATCCACGTCATCTACGACCGTCAGGTGACCGATCTCCCGTTCGCGGCGGCGATCGGGTCCCCGGTGCAGTGGTTCTTCGACCGCACGGAGGCCTCGGGCCTGCGCGCGGTCGAGCCGGCGGGGCAGTACCTGGCAATCACGGTGTCGGCCGCCGACGCGATCGCCGGCACCCCGAGCCAGTCACTGATCGCCACACACGTCGGGGAACTCGGGCGACTGCTCCCGGGAGCACGGCGCGCCGAGGTGACCGACGCCTTCGTCACGCGCGAGCACCGCGCGACCTTCCGGCAGGCGGCGGGAAGCGTCGCCTTGCGCCCCGGCGCGCGCAGCGGCGTCGACGGCGTCTGGCTGGCCGGCGCCTGGACCGACACCGGCTGGCCCGACACGATGGAGGGTGCCGTGCGCAGCGGGATCGCCGCCGCCAACGCCGCACTGCATCGGCCGGCATTCGAAGGTGTGGCGGTGGCCGCATGAGCGCGCCTCCGACACCGGCGGCCCGTACGGCACCGGAGATCCTGGAGGCGCTCAAGCACGTCGTGGACCCGGCACTGCGCGCCGCGATCGACACGCTCGACGATCCGCGCATGCGGCTGATCTGCCGCTACCAGATGGGATGGTGCGACACCGAGGGCAATCCCACCCGCGGCGGGGGCAAGGCCATCCGCCCGGCGCTCGCCGTGCTGTCGGCGGCGGCGGCGGGCGGGCGACCGGAGGACGGGGTGCCGGCCGCGGTCGCGGTCGAATTGGTGCACAACTTCTCGCTCCTGCACGACGACGTCATGGATCGCGACGTCGAGCGACGGCATCGCCCGACCGGATGGGTGGCGTTCGGCGAGGCCCAGGCGATCCTCGCCGGGACGGCGATGCTGACCGCGGCGGTCCAGGCACTCGTCGATGCGGGCCCGGCGGGCCAGCGGTGCCTGACGTGCCTGCTCGACGCCGTCCAGCGGCTGATCGGCGGTCAGTCGGAGGACATCGAGATGGAGGGACGGGCGGGCGTCGACATCGACGACGTCCTGCACATGGAGGCCGGCAAGACGGCCGCGCTGTTGTCATGCGCCGCATCGATCGGTGCGATCGCGATCGGCGCCCCGGACGAGGTCGTCGCCGGGCTCGCGGCGTACGGGTTCGAGATCGGCATCGCATTCCAGCTGGTCGACGACATCTTGGGCGTGGTCGGCGATCCGGCCGAGACCGGCAAGTCATCCTCGTCGGATGTCCGTGCCGGCAAACGCAGCGCACCGATCGTCGCTGCCCTCGAAGCGGGGTCGGATGCCGCGCAGCGCCTTGCCGACCTCTTGGCCGGCGGTCCGCTCGTGGACGACGACGACGTGGCGCTCGCGACGCGCCTGGTCGTCGAGGCGGGCGGCGTGGACTGGGCGGCCCGGGAGGCCGATGCCCGCCTGGCGCAGGCACGCGCACATCTCGCGGCGCTCGCGCTCCCCCGTCGCGAGGCGGCGGCCGAGCTGGCGACGGTCGCCGACTACATCGTCACCCGGGGGCGGGTGCTGAACGTGGCGACCACGTGAGCGCGTCGCCCCGTGCCGTTGCCACCGACGCCGTCGCCGACGCGGTCATGCGCGCGCGGGAGCACCTGGTCGCCCGCCAGGCGCCCGAGGGTTGGTGGAAAGGCGAGCTGCGCACCAACGTGACGATGGATGCCGAGGATCTGCTGCTGCGCCAGTTCCTGGGCATCCTGACCGCCGACGAGCTCGCGCAGACGGCGCGGTGGATCAGGTCCCAGCAGCGCGACGACGGCACGTGGGCCACGTTCTTTGCCGGTCCCGGCGACCTGTCGACCACGATCGAGGCCTACGCGGCGCTCCGCCTGGCGGGCGACGAGATCGACGCGCCGCACATGGCCCGGGCGCGCGCGTTCGTCGTCGCCAACGGCGGGATCGAGGCCAGCCGCGTCTTTACCCGCATCTGGCTGGCGCTGTTCGGCGAATGGGAGTGGGACGATCTTCCGGCGATGCCGCCCGAGGTCATCTTCCTGCCGGCGTGGGTGCCCCTGAACGTCTACGACTGGGCCTGCTGGGCGCGCCAGACGGTCGTGCCGATCACGATCGTCGCAACCCTGCGGCCCCGGCGCCCGCTGCCGTTCACGCTCACCGAACTGCGGACCGGGGTCGATCCCGCACCAGTCCAAATCGGGGCTCGTCGCGACGGCGTTCGGCATCCTCGACCGCGTGCTGACGGCGTACGACCGGCTGCCCGTCCATCCCTTCCGGGGACTGGCGTTCCGGCGCGCGGCCGAGTGGGTCGTGGCCCGCCAGGAGGCGGACGGCGGCTGGGGCGGCATTCAGCCGCCGTGGGTCTATTCGATTCTCGCCCTGCACCTGTTGGGCTATCCGCTCGAGCATCCGGTGCTCGCGGCCGCGATCAACGGCCTCGAGGGGTTCCTCGTCCACGAGCCGACCGACGCGGGCCCGGTGCGGCGCCTGGAGGCCTGCCAGTCGCCGGTCTGGGATACGTGCCTGGCCGTCACCGCGCTGCTCGACGCCGGGGCGGCGCCCGACGACCCGCCGCTCGTGGCCGCCGGACGGTGGCTGGTCGCCGAGGAGATCCGCACGACGGGCGACTGGGCGGTGCGCCGCCCGGGCCTCGAGCCGTCGGGCTGGGCGTTCGAGTTCGCCAACGACATCTACCCGGACGTCGACGACGCCGCCGAGGTCGTCCTCTCGCTGCAGCGGCTCGCCGCCGTCATCCCCGGCGCCGACGACGCAATCGCCCGCGGCACCGAGTGGACGATCGGCATGCAGTCGCGCGACGGCGGCTGGGCGGCGTTCGACGCCGACAACACCCGCCGGCTGATCGAGCAGCTGCCCTTCTGCGACTTCGGCGCGGTCATCGACCCGCCGTCGGCCGACGTGACCGCGCATGTCGTCGAGCTGCTCGGCCACCGCGGGCTTGCCAACACCCCGGCCGGTCGCCGCGGCATCGCATGGCTCCTGCGGCGCCCAGGAGCCCGACGGGTCATGGTTCGGGCGCTGGGGCGCCAACTACGTCTACGGGACGGGGGCGGCCGTTCCGGCGCTCGTCGCCGCCGGAATGCCGCGCAACGCGCCACCGATCCGGCGCGCCGTGCAGTGGTTGGAGGCCCACCAGAGCCGCAGACGGCGGCTGGGGGGAGGACCTGCGCTCGTACACAGACGACACCTGGCGGGGGCGCGGCACATCCACCCCGTCGCAGACCGCGTGGGCCCTGCTTGCCCTGATTGCCGTCGATTCGGAGACCGATGCCGTCGCCCGGGGCGTCGCCTGGCTGGTCGAGACACAGCGGCCGGATGGGGGCTGGGACGAGGATCCGTTTACCGGTACCGGTTTCCCCGGAGACTTCTATATTAATTACGAAATGTACCGTTTGGTGTTTCCGCTCAGTGCGCTGGGTCGCTACATGACGACGCGGAGTGTGGCGGTATGACGGACCTCTTGGTGGTAACCGCGCTGCGCAGCGAGCGCGCCGCGCTCTGGGGACGCGTCGACGGCGCGCGGGTCGCGCACTGCGGCATGGGACCGGAGCGGGCGCGGGACTGGCTGCCGCACCTCTACGACGCGCAGCCACGCGCGGTCATCGTCGCGGGGCTGGCCGGCGGGCTCGATCCGTCGCTGCGAGCCGGGTGACGTGATCGTCGCAAGCGAAGTCCGCGACGGCCTGGGCAGCATCCTGACCCCGGCGGCCGCACCGCTCACGGCGGAGCTGCGCAGCATGGGTCTGCGCGCGCGCAGCGGCCCGATCATCAGCTCGGACCACATCGTCGACAGCACCGAGGAGCGCGATCGGCTCGCCGCGACGGGTGCGCTGGCGGTCGACATGGAGTCGTCCACGATCGTCCGCGGACTTGCCGAGAACTTCGGCGAGGTCCCGGTGGCGGTGGTGCGCGTGATCGTCGACACCCCGCAACGCCCCCTGGTCGGTGCATCCACGCTTCCCGGCGGCGCGCAGGCGCTGCGGACGCTGCGTCAGGCCGCTCCGGTCTTTCCCCGCTGGGCCGAGCTGGCCGGCCCGCGGCGCGTGGTGCTGGCGGCGCCGCGGTCGTTCTGCGCCGGTGTCGAGCGGGCCATCGAAATCGTCGAGGTGGCACTCGAGCGCTATCCGCACCCGATCTACGTGCGCCGCCAGATCGTCCACAACGCCCATGTGGTGGCCGATCTGCAGCGCCAGGGCACCGTCTTCGTCGACGAACTCGACGAGGTCCCCGACGGGGCGACGGTGATCTTGTCGGCGCACGGCGTCGCCCCGGCGGTGCGCGACGAGGCGGCGGGCCGGGACCTGAACGTGATCGACGCCACCTGCCCGCTGGTCGGGAAAGTCCACATCGCGGCGAGGCGCTTTGTCGGACGTGGCGATACGGTGTTTCTGATCGGACAGGAGGGGCATGACGAGACCGAGGGAACCCTCGGTGAGGCCCCGGGTCAGATCGTCCTGGTGCAGGACCCCGCCGAGGCCGAGCGGGTCGAAGCGGCGGATCCGGAGCGGGTGGCCTTCGTCATGCAGACAACCTTGGCAATCGATGATGCGGCAGCCACCGCCGGCGTCCTGCGCCGGCGCTTTCCCGCGATCGAGTCCTCCAGCACCGATGACATCTGTTACGCGACGACCAACCGGCAGCAGGCGGTCCGGGCCATCGCGGGCGAGGCCGACGTCGTCATCGTGCTGGGCTCCAAGAACTCGTCGAACTCCCAGCGCCTGGTGGAGGTCGCCGAGCGCTCCGGCACCCCGGCGTACCTCGTCGATGACGCCGCGGAAATCCGTGCCGAGTGGCTGCTCGGCACGACGACGATCGGCATCACCGCGGGCGCGTCCGCACCACCCGGGCTGGTCGACGAAGTGATCGGCACGCTGCGGGCACTCGGTTCCGTGGAGATCGTCGAGCGCGCGGTGACCAACGAGAACGTGTCGTTCGCACTTCCCAAGGAGATATCAGGCTGATGGCTGTTCCCCTCCGCCAGAGCACCCGGATCGGGACGTATCTGCTCACGCAGAAGCTCCGACGGCGCAAGCACTTCCCGCTGATCGTGGAGCTTGAGCCGCTGTTCGCGTGCAACCTGAAATGCAACGGATGCGGCAAGATCCAGCAGCCGATCAGCGTGCTCCAGCAGCGGATGCCGGTCGAGCAGGCGATCGCGGCGGTCGAGGAGTGCGGTGCTCCGATGGTGTCGATCGCCGGCGGGGAACCGCTCTTGCACCCGCAGATCGACGTCATCGTCCGGGAACTGATCGCGCGGAAGAAGTACGTCTACCTGTGCACCAACGCGATGCTGGTGCGCAAGTGGTGGGACAAGTTCGACTTCCGGCCCTCGCCGTACTTTGCGTTCGCGATCCACATCGACGGTCTGCGTGAGCGGCACGACGCGTCGGTGGCCCAGGACGGCGTCTTCGACCAGGCCGTGGACGCGATCAAGTTCCTGCAGGACAAGGGCTTCCGCGTCACGACGAACTCCACGTTCTTCACGACGGACACCCCGCAGACGATCATCGATGTCCTGAACTTCCTCAACGACGACCTTGGCGTCGACCAGATGATGATCTCGCCCGCATACGCGTACGAGAAGGCTCCCGATCAGGACCACTTCCTCGGGGTCCGGGAAACGCGGGAGCTGTTCTCGCAGGTGTTCGCCGACGGCAATCGCAAGCGCTGGCGGCTCAACCACTCGCCGCTGTTTCTCGACTTCCTCGAGGGGAAGGCGGACTTCGGCTGTACGGCGTGGGGGATCCCCTCGTACTCGCTGCACGGCTGGCAGCGCCCCTGCTACCTGATGGCCGACGGCTACACCGAGACGTACAAGGAACTGATCGAGACGACCGATTGGGATGCGTACGGGCGCGGCAAGGACGAGCGCTGCAACAACTGCATGGCGCACTGCGGCTACGAGCCCACGGCGGTCCTCGCGACGATGGGGTCGGTCAAGCAGGGCCTGCGCGCGATCCGCGAGCAGGGGTAGCCGCCCTCCGCTGACGGGCACCTCACCGGCCCGGACGCACCGACTCCGAGCCTGAGCGGGGACCATCGCAGTCACCCCCGACGCGGGTAGGACTCCCCGGAACGGACGACGCGAGGGAGGACGACCCATGCCGAGATACGTCACGATCGGGTACGGCGATCGGGAGGGCTACGACCGGACCGCGCCGTCGGTGCGCAACGCCGCCCACGACCACGAGGCGAGATTGCGCGCCGACGGCGCGCTGATCGGGATCGCCGGTCGCCCGATCCAGGTACGCAACCACGAACGTGCCGGCATCCACACGACCGACGGCAGCGTTTCTGCACGCCGACCGTCCGATCGCCGGATTCGCCGATCATCGAGGCGAGCGACCTCGACGACGCCGTCCGCCTCGTCGCCGACACGCCGTGCGCAGTCGCTACGGCGTCGTCGCGGTGGGGCCGCTCGACGGCCCGTCAGCCTACGCGGTCGTCGCGGCCCCGCCGTCCGGAATCGGTGCGGCGCATGCCCGGGATGGCGCGGTGTCACGAGCCGTGTTGTCGTGAGACGGCTCATTCGGCGCACCGGCGGGCTCGAATCCTGATCTCGACCGCCACCCTGCCGCCGAGCCAGGGCCGGGACTCGCCGCCCGTCGGCCGGGATGGGCGAGTCGAGGTCTCCACTCCGGCGTCTACGCCAGACGATCCATCGAGTCGCGTTGCGCGCGGCGGCGGAGCATCACGATCAGGTACGCCACAACGAGCAGATTGATGGCCAATCCGCCCGCCTTCAGCACGCTGGGGCGATGTGCGAGTTCCCAGATCTCAAGGGGAATAAAGAGCGAGGTGGCGATCACCGTCAGGTATTCCGCCCAGCGACGACGCATCCAGAGGCCAACCCCCTCGACGATCTCCAGGCCGCCGTAGGCCAGCGCGACGAGGCCGATGACCAGCAGCTGATGCGGCGTCAACGCGGCGGCGCGGTCGATCAGACGCGCGACCAACACGTGCCGCGACGGATCCAGACCGAGATCGTTCGCCCAGTCGCGAAGCCGGGTCGCCCAGTCGATCCGCGTGTCCGCCGACAGGACGGCACCGACCGAGACCAGAAGCACGCCACGCGCGAGACGTTCGATGGCGATCAGGCGGATCACAAGGTCGCTGCGCCTGTCGAGCGTCACCGAACTGGATGTCGTACCCACGCGATCGCTACTCCGGGACGGGTCTGGCGTGTCCGTGCCGACGACGAATCGTCCCGGCGGTATCCGGTGCACCCCGCACATCCTGCGGCGTGCACCGGACGGCATCGGCGGGTCGCCCACGGCGATCGCACCACCGGAATTTGCCGAACCCGCTAGTGATCTGCATGACCCTCCGCGCCCGGCCAATCCGCCCGATTTCCATCCTGTCCACGCGGCCAACGCCCATCCGGACGGGCCGACTTAGCATCGCTTCCAGGACCGGCCGCTCCCTCGGAGGACACCATGGCAACCACAGATCGTGCGCCCCACCGACCGGGGCACTCGCCACGACCTGCGCGCATGGACTCGCCGCCGGGACCCGGCCCCTGGAACGAGCTCTACGAGGACTCCGGCACGCCGCGTCCCGCGGCGCGGCGGCTCGCCGAGCACCTGTCGCGGACCGGACTCGCCGAGTTGCAGGCGCGTAAGGCACGGGCGGTCCTGGACATCATGGCCACGGGGGTGACGTTCACGGTCTACTCCGACGGGCGGGGCATCGATCGCGCGTGGCCGCTGGACATCATTCCGCGGGTCATCCATCGGCGGGGATCCGGCCGCGTACGCGCACACCTTCCCGGGCGTCGACGAAGCCGGCGTGGTCGCCTTCGTCGTCGGCAGTCCCGAGGACCCGACGAGCATCGTTGCCTGTGTCGAGCACGCCCGCGAGAATCTGCGGGGGTGCCGCGAGATCATCCCGACCGAGGCGTGGACGGTCGTCAACGATCTCCATCTTTACGTATCCCAACACGCCGAGGCGGCCGTCGAGCGGCGTGCCCGCGGGGTGCTCTGTGACCGCATAATCGCCGAGCATCAGCGCTTCCTGGGGATCCTGCTCGGCGGCATGACCCGCGACGGCGCGTTTCTGTTCATGCGGCTGGGGCGGCACCTCGAGCGCGCGGCGCTGACGACGCGGATGCTGACCGCCGTCCAGGACGATGACGCCGGTCACCCCTACGCCGACGTGCGGTGGATCGGGCTTCTGCGCGCGCTGGCGGCACTGCACATGTACCACCGCAGCGTCGGCGAACCGGTGTCCGGCCCGTCGGCGATGCAGTTCCTGCTGTTCGAGGCCTCATTCCCGCGATCCGCGGGCTTCTGCCTGGACTCGGCGCTGGGGATCGTCGGTCAGCTGCCGATGTCGGACCCGATCTCGGAGGCGCAGGACGCGTGGCGGGCGCGCCTCGAGGTGCGGGCCTGGGAGGCTGCGACACTCGCGGGGCTCCACGACGGCATCCAGGACTTGGCCGACATCGCGGCGGAGATCTCCGACGCCGTCGTGGCCGCCTATTTTCTCGACGGAGTCCATGACGCCTCACGCGCGGCGACCTGATGCGCGCGCGCCGGCATCCGGAGCGCCGTCGGTCCGCCAACAGCCCCGCGTAGCGCAGGCGCCTGCCGATACCGCCACAGCCGTGGGGGATGGTGATTCGCCGCGTCTGCGCGTGTGTCCGGGGCGCGCCGCGTAGTCCCCCCAGTCGGCTCCAGCGGAGCGTCAGTCGCCGGTCCGATCCCCGTCGAGCGGACGCCGAAGCAGCGCGAGCACGCGGGCCTCGAGACTGCTCTGCCCGCGGACCGGACGAGCCGACCGCGGCGCAACCGCGGAGATCGTCCTGCCCTCCAGGTAGTGATCGATCACGCGCGGGTCGATGTAGCTCCGCCGACACACCGCCGGGGTGTTGTTCAGGCACTCGGCGACGTCGACACAGGCGGCGGCCACCGCGCGCACGCGGCCGCGCCCGGGCGGGGCGTCCCGCAGCCTGTCCAGCGCCGATGCCGCCATCACCGTGGCCGCCCAGGTCCGGAAGTCCTTGGCGGTATAGAGGTCGCCGGCATGCAGCTTGATGTACGCGTTGATGTCGTCGGACCGCACATCTACCGTCTCGCCGGCCTCGTCGCGGTACTTGAGGACCTCGTAACCCGGAAGTGCATCCATTTCGGCGAGCGCGTCGGCGAGCATCGGGTCGGAGACCTCGGCGACATGCCGCTTGCCCCCTTTGCCCTCAAAGTCGATCACGACCAGGTCGTCGTCGATCCGCAGGTGCCGGGAGCGGAGCGTGGCCAACCCGAATGTCCCGCCGGCACCCGCGTAGCGCTCTCCGCCGACACGGATCCAGGTCCGGTCGAGCAGACGCACCGCCGCCGCAAGCGCCGCATCGCGGTCCCCGCCGCCACGACGCAGGTCACGTGCGACCGCGCCGCGAAGTGCGGGAAGCGCGTTGCGAATCTCAGTACCCGCTCGTGCTTGGTCCGATCGCGCTCCTCGCGCCACTGCGGGTGGTAGAGGTACTGCTTGCGCCCGGCGGCGTCGATCCCCGTCGCCTGGAGATGGCCGCGCGCCGACCGGCAGATCCAGACATCCCGCCATGCGGGGGGAATCGGGAGCTCGCGCAGCCGGGCGAGCGTCGCCCGGTGGGTCACCGAGTCACCCCGGTCGTCAACGAACTGCCAGCCGCGACCGCGCCGGCGCCGGGCGAAGCCGCGTTCGTGGTCGGAGCTGTGGCGCAACGACGGCATGTCTCAGTCCGCGTGGCCGTGTCCGTCAGGACGTCCACAGATCGCGCGCGGCCACGACAGGGGCGACCTGCGTGCAAGCGTTCCTGGACCAGGCTCGCCGGGGCATGCTGCATCCGTAGCCCTCCGAGGATCGATGCGGACGGGTGTCGGCGGTGATCATCAAGCCGCGACACCCAGTGATGTCCTTACCCCGCAGGGTCCGGGAATCACCTCCCGCGCCGGACGAGCTTCGCCGTCGCCGCACGCGCAAATGCGCATGGCGATGTTTCCCGAGCCGCACCGTGAGGAACTACTCACCCATGGCCGATCTTCCGAATCTCGATCTCACCACGGCGATCCGACGGGCGGCACCGGTAGCCGCTGATGCCGGGCGCAGCCGATCCGTCCAGTTGGCGGTGATCGCGCTGATGACGATCGCACTCATCGTGAGTGCTGTTGCTGTGATGCGGCGCGAGCGGATCCCGTTCCGAGGTGCGTCGGACGCGTCGTAGTTACTGCGGCGCGCCGGCCCTCGGGGTCGCCAGCCATCGAGGCGACACGCAGCGCGACACAAGGAAACTTGTCGATCGCGTCCGGAGCGGCAACGATCCTCCGTATGGACCGCACCCGATCGCGTCCGACGTGGCGAGAGTCATGCAGGCTGGCGTAGACGCATGCATCGCCGTCGGCTGGGTGGCGTTCTGGATCTACTGGCTCGTGGCCGCCGTTGGCGTCAAGAAAGGCCGGATCCCATGGCGGCACTTCGCCGGGGTTCGCCTCGTCATCGTCGTTCTGGTGCTGCTGCTCGTCCGCCTCGGGGCCTTCCATGGGCGGGCGGTCACCCACGATCCCTGGCGTGAGGTTGTCGGCCTCGCCATCTTCGCGTCCGGATTGGCGACCGCGGTGTGGGCGCGCCGGCAGCTCGGTCGCAACTGGGGTTCGCCCATGTCACGAAAGGTCGACCCGGATCTCGTGACGACGGGCCCGTACCGGTGGGTCCGGCACCCCATCTATTCCGGCCTGGCCGTCGCCGTGCTCGGCACCGCGGTGGCGGTCAGCTGGTACTGGTTGATCGTTGTCGCGATGGTGGGGGCATACTTCGCCTACAGCGCGGTCGTGGAAGAGCGCGAGCTGATGCGTCGCTTTCCCGATACCTACCCCGCCTATCGGCGCTCCACCAAGATGCTGATCCCGTTCGTCGTGTAGACGGTGCGCCGGGCGTTCGCCGCGGGACGCGATCGACGAACGCGACCGACGACTACCGGTGTCCGCCGGGCGGCCGGTCGGTCGTCCGTGTGGTCGCAGACGAAGGTCCACCGGTGGCTGACGCGGCGTCGACGAGCGCCGCCACGGTCGTGTCGATGCGCCGTGCGCGGGTCTCCGGTCGCTTGGCCCGCTCGATTGCGAGGACCTGTGCCCGGCGGCGGCTGTAGCTGAGGCGGTCCCACGCGCCGCGGGCGGCGGGGTTGCCGTCGAGCGCCCGGGCGAAATCGACGGGTTCGATGACGACCCTCGGCTCCGTGTCGAGCTCCAGGTCGACGTCGATCTCGTCGCCCAGGTCGACCCCGGCGGCACGGCGATTCGCATTGCTCAGCCCGAGCAGGTACCGACCGCGCATGATCGCCACCCTGCTCTTCCACGAATGCCCGTTGATCGTGACGACGACCGCGGGCCGCTTGCCCCCGCCCAATGCCTCAATCACTGCCTCGGGGACCGCCAGGCCCCGCATCGGGTTCCGGTGGATCGACCTGGGTACGAAATCTCATCAGCTCCCCCCGCGGTATCCGAATCGCGTCGCCCGGGGAGCGGGCATTCAGCGGCGCATCCGCAGCGCGACCATGGCGATGTCGTCGGAACGGTCGTCCCCGTCGACAAACGCCGACACGGCCTCGTCGACGCGATCAATCACGGCGTCCGGCCGTCGCGGGGCGCCGGCGAGGATCATCTTCAGGCGCACTTCCCCGAACCGCCCGCGTACGCCCGCCGGCGTCGGTCACCCCATCGGTGAACAGGAACATGATGTCGTCGGGGGCGAGCGTGACCGTCGTCACGGGCCAGTCGCATTCCGACGACGGGAAGGCGCCGAGCAGCGTCCCCGGCGTGCCGACCTCCGATGCGTCCCCTGGACCGCGGACGACGAACGGCAGCGGGTGGCCTGCGCTGATCAGCCGCGCCACGCTGATCCGTCGTCGGTGCGGGCAAGCCACACGCCCGCCAATGTCACCGGGGTGAATCCCGGTCCGTCGACGAGAAGGTCGTTGATCGCCCGGACGACCTCGTGCGGAGAATGGCCGACATAGGCGAGCGCCCGGGCGGCATGCCGCACCGACGTGCCGACGACCGCGGCCGGCACGCCGCGCCCCGTCACGTCGCCGATGATGATCGCGATGCCACCGTCCACCGCGACCACGACATAGAAGTCGCCGCCGACGTCGAGGCGCTCCGAACCGCCCCGGAACCGCGCCGCTACCTCCCAGTCGCCCGCGTCCGGAATCCGGGCGGGCATGAGACCGACCTGCAAGGCGTCGATCGTCGTCTGCGCGTCGCGGCGCGCGATCTCCGACGCCTGGAACTGATCCTCGGCAAAGCTCCGCGCCACCGCCTGCGCGGCGCGGGCCGCGTCACGCTCGGCAAGCACCGTCGCGATGACGACCGACAGGATCGAGATCACCAGGACGAATCCAAGCCGGATGACGAACTGTCCCGTCCCGTAATTGTGGTCCCACGTCCCGCTGAGCGCGACCAGCACGGTGGCGACGATGCCCGCGAGGCCGCATTGCCGCGGCGTGCAGACGATGCCGGTCACGAGCACCGGAAGCGCCACGAGCCCGACGAGGACCGTCGTCGTCGACGTCACGAGGTCGATGACGGCGATCGCGACTTCCACGGCGATCGCCAGCGCCAGCCAGCGCCGGGAACCCACCAGCCACCCCCGCGCGAAGCGCGCGCTTGCGGGCACCGCATCGCTCAGGGCGCGCGTGCTCAGGCCGTCGTCTGGGGAAGACTCGTCCAAGCCGGGGTCCAGTGCAGGTCGTGCCATGGGGAACCAGCGCGCCGGGAAGTGCCGAAATGCGACCCGGAGCGACTCCGGATCGCGCGCGATCCGCGCCGTTTGACCGTAGCGGATTGCTGCAATTCGGTCAGCCCCCACGGACGGTTGCGCGCGGCGCGGCTGTCGCCGGTGGGCGACCCGGCGGAGGCACATCGGACGCCGGAACGGGCATCGCGCATAGGCCGGGCCTCGCCGGGGTAGGGCTCCTTGTGCGGACGTCGGACGAACGGGAGCGCGCATGCCACACGCCACATGGTCGGGGTTCGTGAGTTTCGGCCTCGTCACGATTCCCGTCGAGATGCACCGCGCGACGGCGGTGCAGACCGTGCACTTCAACCAGCTCCGCGCGGGGACCTCGCACCGGATCCGGTACCGCAAGGTCGACGAGGTCTCGGGCGATGAGGTCGCCGCCGACGACATCGTCAACGGCTACGCGACCGGCGACGGCGAGTACGTCGTCGTGACCAAGGACGAACTCCGGGCGAGCGCCCCGGCGCGATCGACGTCGATCGAGATCCGGGATTTCGTCGACCTCGGCGAGATCGACCCGATCCACTTCGACCAGTCGTACTACCTCCGCCCCCGCGGCCACGGTACCGAACGTGCCTATGCCCTCTTGACTCAGGCGCTGCGTGCGACGGGAAAGGTCGGCATCGCGACGTTCGTGATGCGCGACACCGAGCACCTCGTCGCGATCCGGGCGGATTCTCGGGTCCTGGTCGCCGAGACGATGTTCTTCGCCGACGAGATCCGGTCCATCGACGAGATCGGTCTTGCGCCGCAGGACGACCGGGCCTTCGACGAGCGCGAGCTCGATGCCGCGGTGGACCTCGTCTCGGCGCTGTCGACCACCTGGGATCCGACCCGGTACGAAAACACGTACCGGGCGCAGGTGCTCGAACTCATCGAGAACAAGCGGCGGGGCCACGCGGTCGTCCAGGAGTCCGAAGCGCCGGAATCGAACGTCGTGGATCTGCTGACCGCCCTTCAGCAGTCGATTCCCGAGGCGCGGGGGAGCACACCGCGCGCAAAGACCCCGCGTCGGCGCCGCGCGCCAAGTGGGCGGGCCAAGCGCTCGGCATAGCGCGCCACCGCAAGAACCGCCAGTCGTGATCCTGACCCCGGAGACACGGATCCTGCCAATGCTGGCGACCCCGGGAGCGCTGCCTGACGACCCGGACCGCTGGGCATACGAATTCAAGTGGGACGGCATCCGGGCCGTCGTGCATTGGATCGACGGCAGCCTCACGGCGACCACGCGCAACGGCAATGACGTTCTGCACCGCTTCCCGGAACTCGGAGAGTTGGCGCCGCGACTTGCCCGAGGCGGCGCCATCATCGACGGTGAGATCGTCGCGCTCGACGAGAACGGCATCCCGGATTTCGGGCTGCTCCAGCACCGGACCGCGACACGACGGGGCGCACGCCGCCCTGTTCCCGTGGCCTACCTCGCCTTCGACCTCTTGGCGATCGACAAGGCCTGGATCGGCGACGAGCGGTGGGACGTCCGGCGCGACGCGCTCGAGGCGCTCGACCTGATGTCCCCGCATGTGGCTGTGCCACCGGCATTTCGCGGGATCGCCGCCGACGTCGTCGCCGACGAGTCACGTCGCCTGGGGCTCGAGGGCGTCGTCGCCAAGTTGCGCACGGGGCGGTACCGGCCCGGCATCAGAAGCCCCGACTGGATCAAAGTCAAGAACCTCCTACGCAGGACGTCGTCGTCGGCGGCTTCACCGCCGGACGCGGAGCCAACACCGGGCGCATCGGTGCCCTGCTCATGGGAATCCCGGGCCCGGGCGGTCTGACCTACATCGGCAAGGTCGGGACCGGGTTCACCGACGATGACCGGCGGCGCCTGAGCGAGGTCCTCGTCGCCGAACGCCAGGAGACGTCCCCGTTCGCCGGTCGGCTGCCCCGAGAGGCGCTGCCGGCGACGTTCGTGACACCGACGCGCGTCGGTGAGGTTCAGTTCATGGACTGGACCTCACGCGGGCGACTGCGCGCGCCGTCATGGCGCGGATGGCGCACCGACCGGTCGCCCACGGACGTCGTCCGGGAGTAGTCCGGGTCGGCGGCGCGCCCACCGTGTCGGGCGCACGATCCGATGCCCTCCGGAGAAGGGCGCGCCGGCCCGAACCCGCGATCGTTCCGGTCCCGCTACGCGCTCGTCGACTGGCGGGGCGCGCCGCGGCGATACCTCCTGACCGCCGCGGTGATCCCTCCGATCACCGCCACCGCAAACGTCAATCGTCTCAACATCAGCTCGACCCCTTTGTGCTCGGTGATGTGCGTCGTCCCGTTGCCAACCGCCTGGCCGCCGTCTCTGTCACGAGCGGCTCGCGACCGGCGGATCCGGAACCGGCGTCGGAGCCGGAATGATGGGGATGTCCGGCGGCGGCTGGGGCGGCGTCGGGAGGGGATCGTTGGGAGTCCCGGGGGGCGGGGACGGCTCCGGCCGATCTCCCGTTCCCGCCCGCGACTCCACGGAGAACGTCATCGTCGCATCGAGTGTCACGTCGTCTCCTTCATCGGGAGGGGGACGCCGGGTCGGGCTGTTGCCGCCTCCCGACCCGGCGCCGTGCCAGACCGTGTGACGGGCTAGCCTTCGCCGGACGTGATTTCTTCCGGGTCGGACTCGGGGCCAATCCCCCCCTCGTCGACCTCCGGATCGTCCGGGCGCTGCTCACGGTTCTTGTCATTCGGGTCGTTCAACATCGGCGCAAACCTCCGCTTCGCGTTGGCCGTGTGGCTCGCAAGTACCCCGGTGTCCGGCATGCAAACGTCGGCTGAGAACCCGGGCCACACGGCCGTCCACGGCGCCGGCGCGGCCGCCGGTTACCTCCCGGGAGCGCCCGAGCGGATCAAAAGGCGAGCCGCGCCGGCGCCTGCCAGGACACCGCCGCCGCCGGATCCTCGAGCACGTCCCGGGGCCATGACACACACAGGCGCAGACCGATCAGGGCCGGGTCCGGACGCCAGCGGATGAAGTAGGCGGGGCACACGCCGAGCGGCTGCGCCGACCCGGGCGCGGCGCAGGCGGTGATCATGTCGACGAAGTCCTTGGACAGCCGCGCGGGTACCCATCCCGCCTGACGACCTCCGGGCACGAAGACGGCGATCGCCGACGGTCCCGCCGGGGCATCGGGCCGCCCCCGCCACGGCACGAGGGCGGCAAACGTCCATCCGAGCGCGTCGAGATCCGGCTCGACCACGTGCAGTCCGTCCGGCGGCCGTCGGGTCGCACGCTGGAGGCCCGCCTGCACTGCAGCCTGCCGACAACTGATACCGGCGACCTCACAACGGGATTCGGCAGGGAGCCAGCAGGCTTCGTCAATCTCAAACGGGAGCGGATCTGACGGCGTCTTGCGGCGGAAGAGTCCCATTGGCTCGCATACCCTGTGACGTGATCGCCCTCTGACGGCGACGTCATCGCCAGCGGCCCGTGCAACCCGACCCTGCCGGTTCGCCGACGATCGGAACACCGTCATCGGTGGTGCTACCCGCATCGACACTCGGGTAAACGCCACGGGGCCGTCTCACCGGATGCGCGGCACGCCGCCGTGCCGATGCGGGATCGCCCGTGGAGCCCGTCGGGGCGGCCGCCGGGTCTCCCACGGGTTCGGTCCCGGCGGGATACCTAGCGCTGGGCCCGGGCCACCGCGGTCGCGAGCTCGGACTTCGACATCGTGCTGCGTCCGCGGACATCGAGGGCGCGTGCCCGGTCGTACAGCTCCTGTTTGGTACTCCCCTCGAAGTCGACCCCGCCATAGGTGCGACGTCCACCACGCGTCCCCCGCCCGGGAGGGTTGGACGGCCCATGATCGGACTTCGGGACCCAGCGGTCGCCCCGCTTTTCATGGGTCCGCTCGAGCGCCGACCATGCCGTTTGGAATGCGCGCGCACCGTCGCCGTATTCGCGTATTGCTCTGTCGTGGGCCTTCACCCAGGTCCGCTGGGCTTGCGTGTCCGAACGCCGGACGGTTGCGGGCATCTTCGTCGCTCCAGGCATGGCGCCATCTCCTTATCGTCGCCACCGATGACCCGCGTCACGGGCACCTGCTCGCGGCGTACCCGCTGTCCCGCCGGGACATGCGTCGCAGACGACCGTCGAGGTGTGACCGCGGCGTAGGGCGGGTATGGGACCCTCAGGGTGAACCGCCGAGCGAAGGTCGTACGTCATGCCACACCCACGTCCGCAGATTTCCCCGAGTCCATCGGGGTCCGGTAGGCGCGGGCTGCGGTGCGGCGGGCGATGGGAGTGGCAATGAGCGCCCGGACGGACGGGACCCTCGTCGACGTGTCCGGGCACACGCTCCGTCTGTCCCGACTCGACAAGGTCATGTACCCGGCGTCGGCGACCAGGAAGCGGGACGTCCTCGCCTACTACCACGCGGTATCGGACACGATGCTGCGCCATATCTCGGACCGCCCGATGACATTGCGGCGATACCCCGACGGGGTCGGGGCCGGCTCGTTCTTCGCCAAGCGGGTCCCCGCGAACGCGCCGCCATGGATGCGCCGTGCGGCAATACCGCTGGCGACCGCGGATCGCCGTGGGTCGGGAGGTCTCGAGGCTCCGGTCATCGACGACGAAGCGGCGCTTGTCTGGGCCGCCAACGGCGGGGCGCTCGAGTTCCATGTTCCGCTCTGGCGGCTGCCCGCCTCCGGAGATGCGCCGGGGCACCCGGACTACATCGTCTTCGACCTCGATCCCGGGCCGGGGATGACCATCGTCGACTGCTGCCGCGTCGCGCAGTACATCGCGTCGTCACTCGACGCGGGGGGTGTCCCGATCGGTGCGAAGACGAGCGGTCGCAAAGGCCTGCAGCTCTACCTGCCGACGACCGGGGAGCCCGACTGGCAGACGACCCGGGGCGTCGCGCGCGACATCGCGCGGCGCGTGGAGTCGGCACACCCCGACGCAGTCGTCACCAACATGCGGCGATCGCGGCGCAGCGGGCGCGTGCTGATCGACTGGAGCCAAAACCATCCCGCCAAGACGACCGTCGCCGCCTATTCATTGCGCGCCTGCGATGTCCCGACGGTCTCGACACCGATCTCCTGGGACGAACTCGACATCTGCGCGGACACCAGGGACAGCACGGCGCTCCACTTCGGGCCCGACGCGGCGCTGGATCGCATCGCCCGGCTCGGAGACCTGATGCCGCTTCCGCTGACCTCGGCCGGTCCGCGCCCGACCGACGGCGCCCCGGGGCGGGGCGGCCCCCACAGCCGGCCGCGCGCGCACTGAACCTGTCGCCCGTAAACGCGGTCGCCGTTACGGCGTCGTCACCCGCCGACCGGAACCGACGACGACAATCGTCGGGGAACGTCATCGGCCGCAATCTGCGCCCGGCGGCAACGCGTCCGGGGCGACCCTCCACCGCGGCTAGGATCACCTCGCCGTCCACTCACCCCCGACCACGGGACACCACGATGACCGCAGACTTCAGCGACCGCCGGGACTTCGACGATTCCGACCGCGGCTTCATCGCCACGCTCGACCCGCTGTCGATCACCGACGCGACCGGGCGCGTGGTGTGGGATATGAGCTGGGGCTTTCTCGACGCCGAGTGCCCGGACACCGCCCACCCCAGCCTGTGGCGGCAGGCGCAGCTCACGGCGAAACATGGTCTGTACGAGATCGCCGACGGGATCTACCAGATTCGCGGATTCGACATGTCGAACATGACGATCGTGGAAGGGGCGACGGGGGTCATCGTCATCGATCCGCTGATCAGCCAGGAGGTCGCCGCGGCGGCCATCGCGCTCTATCGCGCGCATCGCGGAGATCGGCCCGTGTCGGCGATCATCTATACGCACGCCCACGTGGACCACTTCGGGGGCGTCCTCGGCGTCGTGGACGCCGCGACGACTGTGCCGATCTACGCGCCGGAGCACTTCCTCGAGCACGCCGTCTCCGAGAACGTCTACGCCGGGACCGCGATGTTCCGACGCAGCTACTACTACGCGGCCGTCGCCGTGCCGAAGGCCCCGGACGGCAATCTCGGCATCGGCCTCGGCGCGGGCGGCTCGAGTGGCACGATCGGGCTGATCGCACCGACCCACGACATCACCCACACCGGCCAGGAGGAGGACATCGACGGGGTCCGAATCCATTTCCAGATGACCCCGGGGACCGAGTGCCCGGCGGAGATGAACTTTCTGTTCCCGGACAAGCGCGTGCTCTGCCTGGCCGAGAACGCCACGCACAACATGCACAACATCCTCACGCTGCGCGGCGCTCAGGTCCGGGACCCCCGGATCTGGTCGCGCTACCTCTCGGAGACCATCGAGCTCTACGGCGACAAGGCCGACATGGCCTTCGCATCGCACCACTGGCCGACCTGGGGTGCCGACGCCATCGTCGACTACCTCACCGTGCAGCGGGACCTGTACGCCTATCTCCACGACCAGACGCTGCGCCTGCTCAACCAGGGCTACGTCGGGAGCGAGATCGCCGAATTGCTCGAGCTTCCTCCGGGAATCGAGCGGGCGTGGCATACCCACGGCTACTACGGAACGACCAACCACAACGTCAAGGCCATCTACCAGCGCTACCTCGGCTGGTACGACGGGAATCCCGCCCATCTGTGGCAGCACCCGCCGGAGGCCGCCGCACACCGCTACGTCGACGCGCTCGGCGGCGTCGAGGCCACCGTCGCGAAGGCCCGGACCTTCGCGGACGCCGGTGACCTGCGGTTTGCCGCCGAACTGGCGAGCCACGCGGTGTTCGCGTCCCCCGACGATCCGGCCGCCCGCGATCTGCTCGCAGCGGTCCTCGAACAGCTGGCCTACGGGTCCGAGTCGGCCACGTGGCGCAATTGCTTTTTGACCGGTGCCCTGGAGCTGCGCACGAACACGATCGCGCCCGCAACATTGAGCGGCGCGGGAATGGCTGGGGCGCTCACGACCACGCAGCTGTTCGACACGGTTGCCATCCGCATCGACGGCCCCAAGGCGTGGAACGCGCACTTTACGATTGCCTGGCACCTCACCGACGAGGATCAGCGGTACCGGATGGAACTGAGCAACGGGGCGCTCGTCCACTGGCCGACCGACAGCGACGCCGCCGCCGACGTGTTGATCACCCTGTCCCACGCAGATCTGGTGGCGCTGCTGACGACCGGCCACGCCGCGGGCGCCGAGATCGCGGGCGACGCGGGGGTACTTGGGCGGCTGACCGGCATGTTGGCCGAGCCCGATCCGAATTTTGCCGTCGTGACACCGTAGGTCCGGCCGCCGCGACCGGCCCGCAGCCGGCTGCGATCGGAATCGACGGTCGCCGCCCGTCGGCGTCGGGCCGGCGGATCGGCGATCTACACTCGACGCTGTGCCCGGCGACGCGACCACCGATCTGATCGACCGTCTGACCGACGCCCTCCGGCATGCCGAGATCGGCGAGGTCGGCGCCCTTGACGACATCGATCAACTCCTCGAGCGTCTGCGTGAGTGCTACCGCCGATCCGCCCCGGCGCAGGCCGAGGACATCGCCCGCAGGGTACGGCCGCTGCGGGAGCGCCGGGACGTACTGGCGCGACGACCGCCCATCGCGCGGGACGCCGGCTCCACACCGACGGGCGCGTCGACGCATCCGCCAACCACGAGCGCGATGTCGCGTGCCGACGCGCGTGCGCGGTTGGGTGTTGACGCGCTGCGGCCGGGGCAGGCCGAGGCGATCGAGGCCGCCATGGCCGGCCGCGACGCGCTCGTCGTCATGGCCACCGGATCCGGCAAGTCGCTGTGCTACCAGGTCCCGGCACTGGCCCTCGACGGCATGACCATCGTCGTCAGTCCCCTGATCGCCCTGATCCGCGACCAGTACGAGCGCATGGTCGCGGCCGGTGCGCCGGTCGAGATGCTCACGTCCAATCAGTCCGGCGACGAGTCGGGACGGGCCCTCGGGGCCATCGCCGCCGGGGACGTCCGTGTCGTGTTCTGCGCGCCCGAGCGGTTCGGCCAACGCGCCTTCCTCCAGGCGATGGCACGCAACCGCGTCGATCTGTTCGTCGTGGACGAGGCGCACTGCCTGATCGAGTGGGGCGACGACTTCCGCCCCGAGTACGCGCGCCTTGCCGAATGGCGCGACGGGCTCGGTGCGACGGCCACGCTGGCGCTCACGGCGACGGCGACGCCCGAAGTCGGCGCGGAGATCGTCCGCCGTCTGGGCATGCGCGACCCGCTCCGCATCACGACCGGGTTCGACCGCCCGAATCTCAGCTTCGACGTGATCGCACTGGGCGGTTCCGGCGCGGTCGCCAGGAAGTGGGATCACCTGATGGATGTCCTGGCGGCCGACGACGCCACGCCGGCAATCGTCTACTGCGGAACCCGGAAGGACACCGGCGAGGTTGCCGACGGTCTGGTCGCGCGAGGCCTGCGCGCGGCCCCCTACCACGCCCGCCTGGACGCGTCCGAACGCACCGCCGCCCAAGAGGCCTTCATGAACGGCGGCCTCGATGTCATCTGCGCGACCAACGCATTCGGCATGGGCGTCGACAAGGCCGACGTGCGGACCGTCGTGCACTGGGCGCTTCCCCGCTCGCTGGAGGCCTACTACCAGGAGGCCGGGCGGGCGGGCCGGGACGGACGTCCGGCGCGCGCGGTCTTGCTGGCGATGAATGCGGATCGCGGCCGACTGATCTATTTCAACAAGCAGACGCTCGACGTCGACGAGGTCGACCGCCTGCTGCGACGGCTCCACGCACAGGCCGATCCCGGCGGGCACGTTGTGGTCACCCTCGACGACGTCTCCGGCGACGAGGCGACCCGGCTGTCGTTCGCCGCGGCGCAGCGCGTGGGGGCGATCGCCGCGACCCCGTGGGCGGGAGGCGTCAGCGACGTCACCGTGCACGAAGGACGTCTGTCGCCGGACCAGCGGGCCGACGTCAACGCAATTCTCCGCACCGCGCGGAACCGCAACTGGGAGCAGTACCGGGCCATCGTCGGCTTCATCGACGGGGACGGGTGCCGTCGCGCGGCGATCATGCACCACTTCGGCGACCGGAGCGTGCTCCGTGATCCGCTCGGTCGCTGTTGCGACCGATGCGATCCGCTGCCCGAGATCGCATACACGGCGCCGGCGCGGACGGCCGCGCGCCGCACCGGCGCGTCGACCGCGGCCACGACCGATGTCGAGCTCGACCCGGACGAGGCCCGTATGTTCGAGATGCTGCGTGTGTGGCGTCGGCAACGCGCCGACGGCAAGCCGGCGTACACGGTCTGCACCGATGCGGTCCTGCGCGACATCGTCCGCCAACCGCCGGCCACGCCGACGGAACTCGCCGCAATCCATGGCGTGGGGCCCGGCTTCATGGCAACGCACGCGGACGATCTGCTGGTGGCCCTCGCCCGAGGAGACAGTGCCCCCTGACCCGGCGTCCGATCCGGGTCCACACCGGCGTCGCCACCGGCCGCGCGCCGTTCCCGCACAACACTCGGCGGCAGCCGGGTAAAGTCATCAGAGCAGCACTGTCACCTCACGCGGAGCACGACACATGGGTGCGGATCAGTACCACGAGCCGGCCGATGAGCTGCCGAGCGAGACGCGGACGTTCGCTCGGCTGTGCTCCTCGCTCACGGAGGAGGCCGAAGCGATCGGCTGGTACGAGCAGCGGTTGGCAGTCGAGCGCGACCGCGAGGCCGTCGCGATCATGCGCGACGCGCAGGGCGAGGAGTTCAAGCACTTCTGCATGGACCTCGAGTTCCTGATGCGGCGCACGCCGCTGTGGCGCGAGATCGGGCGCGGGATCCTCTTCCAGGAGGGCGACATCGTGGAACACGGCGAGGAGTCCGAGGAGGAGGCGGTCGAGGGAGCCGCCGGGCGCGGCGCCGGCGACTCGCGGGCGGCACGGTCGCTCGGCATCGGCGCGCTCAGGGACGAGAGCCCGTGAGCCACCTCCTTCGCGAGCACGCTCCGATCACGCGGAGGGCTGGCAGCTGATCGACGACGAGGCCCGTCAGCGCCTGACCCCGGCGCTCGCGGCGCGCAGGCTCGTCGATCTCGCCGGGCCCCACGGGTGGACGCACTCCGCGACGAGCCTCGGGCGCACGAGCCCCGTCAAAGGCGCGCCGTCGAAAGCGGTGTCGCGCGCTGCAGCGGCGCGTGCTGCCGCTCGTCGAGCTGCGCACGTCGTTCTCGCTCTCGCGCGAGGAGCTTCGCGACGCCGACCGCGGCGCGGGCGACATCGATCTCGGCGCGCTCGACGACGCCGCCCACCGGCTCGCCGTCGCCGAGAACATGGCGGTGTTCCCGGCTGGAAGGAGGCCGGCATCTACCGGGATCGTCCAGTCCTCACTCACACGCGCCGATCGCGCTCGGCGACGACTGCGAGCGCTATCCAGCGCACGTGGCCCGCGCGGTCGAGATGCTCTCGGCCGCGGCGTCGGCGGCCCGTACGGGCTGGCGCTCGGGCCACAGGCCTATACGCACGTCGTCGAGAGCAGCGAGCGGGGCGGCTACCCGCTCTGCGGACCACCTCCGCGAGATCCTCGGCGGCCCGCTCGTGTGGGCGCCCGGCGTGAAGGGAGGTCGTCCTGAGCCGGCGCGGCGGCGACTTCGTGCTCGACGTCGGCCAGGACCTGTCGGTGGGATACGAGCGCAGCGACGAGTCGTACGTGTACCTCTATCTGGAGGAGAGTTTCAGCTTCCGCGTGGCGACTGCCGAGGCGGCGGTCGTGCTGCCGGCACCGAGCAACTAGCGCAAAGGTCCAACGGGCGGGGGTCGTCGTGGCCCGGACCCGCGCCGGATGCCGGACCCCCAGAGATCCGTGACCGACCCGTCGGCGTTCCGTCCGACCGTCAGGGCAGGTTGAGCGCCGCAGCCATCGACCGTGCCGTTCGGGCATTGCCGAGTGCCGGCACGCCGAGCAGGTCCTCGGTCGTGCGCAGCAGGGAGTAGTGGGTGAACGCGGCGGCGGAGCTCACGCGCGTCGTCCAGGGCCAGATGGCGATCAACGGCACGCGATTGGATGTCGCCGATGCGCTCTCGTCCCACACCACGAAGATCACGGTGCTGCCCGAGGCGTACTCCGGCGTCGTCAGCAACCGCGGAACGAATCCACGCAGCCACGTGTCGCCCGCGGCGACCGAGCAGCTGTGCATGTCGCTGCAGATGTTCGGCGTCACGAACGTGAAGGCGGCCGAGAGCGGGACGGTCGCGCCGAGCGGGGTGTCCTGGCTCGCACACGGCGCAGCGATATTGGTGAAGTAGGCGGCCGGGTTGTGCCGCACCGCATACAGACCGGAGTTGGCGCGATCGCAATTCGACGGCATCGCCTCCTCGAGCGCCCGCCAATTGGATCCGAGCTGGCTGAAGATCGACGGCACTGAGAGGCGATGCGACGACGGGTTGTTGTCGTCGATGATGCCCTGGGTACCGCCTGATGTCAGCGCGATGTAGTTCGGGAGTGACGGGTGCGCAACGGCCGAATAGTCGGTCGCCAGCCCGAAGCTCGCGGCGAGCGCGTTCGCGTACGGCGCGCGCGGGTTGCCGATGACCCCCGCCAAGCTCTCGTTCTCCATGAGGATCCAGACGACGTGCCGAATCGATCGTGCGGGCGCCAGGCGCATGATGTTTCCGGCCCTGAGCCGGTAGCCCGACGGGAGGCTTCGCGGGGTGCCGCGGACGCCGCTGGCACGGGCGCCGACAAAGCTCGCGCCGGCCAGCGCGGCGCCGCTCACATTGGCGCCGTTCAGGTTCGCCCCGGAGAGATTGGCCCGGGACAGGTTCGCGTGGGCAAGGTTCGCGCGGACGAGGTGTGCCGAGACCAGCCGGGCCCGCGTGAGCCCCGCGCGGGCAAGATTGGCACCGTTGAGATTGGCCCTGGTGAGGTTGGCGGCGGTCAGCGTCGCGCCGACCAGGTTGATCCCGGCAAGATTCCGTCCCGCGAGTCCGCGCCCGGCCAAGCGCGCGTGCGCACACCGCCCGTGCGGACGCAGGACGCAGCCCCGCGGCAGCTTCGCCGGCGCCGATGTCGCCGTAGTGATCGCAATCGCCGCGACGAGTGCGGTACCGCCGACAGCGACTGCCACGCGCCGGAGTACGTGCCGGTGATTTCCCCCACTGCCCCGAGTCGGTTCCACGCCATCGGGATCCGAGACTACCCGCCGGCGATCGCCGGGCCGCGGATCGGCCACGAAGGTAACGCAGCTGACACGGCCGCCGGATCCGGCCCTTGCGAAACGTGCCGGCCCTCGGCGCAGCTGTCGGCGACGGTGATCCTCGGAGGCCTACCTGCCGTCGGCGACGACCACCGCGGTCCCGTAGGCGATCACCTCGACCTGCCCCTGGGTAATCTCCGAGCTGTCGAAGCGGACACCCACCACGGCGTTGGCACCGAGCTCCGTGGCGCTCGCGACCAGGCGGTCCATGGCATGACTCCGGGTGTCCTCGGCGAGGCGGGTGTAGGTGGTCGCCTCGCCGCCGGTGATGGCGTTGATGGTGTTGCCGATCGTCTTGCCGGCGCCCCGCGATCGGACGACGATGCCGAAGACCAGGGCGATGTGGCGCTCGATGCGCCGGTCCGGGAAGTCGAAGGCCGTCGTCATCGGAATGGCGCTGACGTACGCACCGACGTGCGGGAACTCATCGTCCGGGTCTCCCGCCGGCTGATCGTTCATGAACCCCTCCCTCGGATCGTCCCGGCTGGCCGTCGCGCGAATGTCCGGATCTGTCAGAACGTACCAGCGGGCCCCGCCGCGGACCGGACCGCGCGCGCCCTCCGGGACCGTTCGTCCCCGACCCACCCGAGGCCGGGCGCTCCGGTCAGGCCACCTGTCGCAGCAAGAACTCGAGGGTTGCCGCGGTGAACGTCTGCGGATCTTCGTTCAGTCCGGCATGACCCATGTGCTCGAAGACGACGGCCTCGGCATGGGGAATGCCCGCACGCATCGCATCCAAGAAACGCGTCGAGGTCACCTGATCGCGGGCCCCGAAGGTGATCAGCGTCGGCGCGGAGATCGCACCGAGGGCACCGGACGCGTCGTGGTCGAGGACTGCCTCGGCCTGGGCGAGGAAGGCGGCGAGCGGCTGCGGCGGCAGGCTGCGCGTGAACGCCTCGATCTCCGCGACCGCGCCGGGGCGATCGGCGTACATGTCGGGCGTAAAGCACCACGGAAACACCCCGAGGATCAGCGCCTCGGTCACGGTCGGGAGCGCGCGTGCGAGGGCGCACCAGTTCTCGATGCGCACGCGTAGCGGTCCGTCGGTGGCATTCCAGGTGCTGCTGAGGGTCAGCGACCGTACCCGGTCCGGATGCCGAGCCGCGAGATGGGTCGCCACGGCCGACCCGAGCGAGAGACCCGACACGTGCGCGGATTCGATCCCGATCGCATCGAGGAAGGCCGCCATCTGGTCGGCATACCCGACGGTCGAGTAGGGGCCGGGCGGCATGTCGCTGGCCCCCGCGCCGGGAAGATCGACACAGATGCATGTGAAGCTTCGCGCGTAGTCCTCGAGTTGCAGCCCGAAGCAGTGCAGATCGGCGCCAAGCGCCGGGATCAGCAAGAGCGGCTCGCCGGCACCGGCGATCTCGTAGTTGATCCGCACTCCTCCGGCATCGACTCGCGGCACGGCACCTCTCTCTTGGTGGCGCCAACCCTATCGGGGCGGTCTCCGGCGTACCACGACGATCGATGTCCGCGCGACGGCGGCGATGCCGAGCGGCGGCCCCGGGCCGGCGGCGGCGGGCGGGTCGGGCGGGGCGGGCCCCGCCCGTCACCGTCCGCCCGTCAGTGGCGACGCAGAAAGTCGACGGGTCGCCCGATTGAAGGTCTCCGGGTCCTCGTGAAGCCCGGCATGGGCGAGATCGTCGAACACGACGAGCTCGGTGTCGGCGATCCCGGCCCGGAGCGGCTCGACGAACCGCAGCGAGGTCACCTGGTCGTGCGCACCCACCGTGATGAGCGTGGGTGCCGTGATCTGCGGCAGCACCGGAGCGCCGTCGTGATCGATCACCGCCTGGGCCTGCGCGAGGAACGCCTCGAGCGGTTGGACCGGTCGGCTGCGCACAAACTCCTCGAGCGCCGTCACGAACTCCGGGCGCTGGACGTACATCTCCGGCGTGAAGCACCACGGGAAGATGCCGAGAATGACCGCGTCGGCCACGCTCGGCAGCCCCCGGGCGAGAGCGCGCCAGTTCTCAAGGCACACCCGCAGGAACGCATCGGTGGTATCCCATGCGCTGTTGAGGGTGAGCGATCGCACGCGGGCGGGATGACGGGCCGCCAAGTGGGTCCCGACGGCGGACCCGAGCGAGACGCCTGCCACGTGCGCCGATTCGATCCCGATCGCACCGAGGAACTCCGCGAGCCGGTCGGCATACTCCACCGTCGAATACGGACCCGCCGGCTTGTCGCTCTCCCCGGACCCGGGCAAGTCGACCGAAATGCACGAGAAGTGCTTGGTGTACTCGGGCAGCTGAAATGCGTAGCAGGCATGGTCGGCGGCCAGATATGGAATCAGCAGCAGCGGGTCGCCATCTCCCTGAACGTCGTAGTTGACGGTAAGTCCTGCGACGTTGACCTTCGGCATGGTGCCCCCCTTGTCGAATGGACTCTCACCAACGTCCGCCCCCGCCGGGCCACTGTCAAGGGGCCAGAACCCGGTCACCAGCTGTGGGGGACGTGCCGCTGTCGCGCGTCGCGCGCCGTTGCGGGACCGCCAACCCGCACCACGCCCACCGATGGCTCTACCCTGACCGCCCGAGGGAGCCCCGGCTCGCGTTGCCGTGACGCAGTGCCCTAGCCGCGAGCCGCGTAGATGACCCAGGCGACGATCACACCGACAAGAATGGCCGGCAGCACACCCAGGACGAGGATGATCCACATCCGTTGCGGCAACTGCGGGCGTTCGCGGCGATCGTCAGACATCGGCGGTGGGACGACGCGACCGACCGGGAAGCACGGGCCTGGTCAGGTCTTGCGGAACGCGAGCGAGGCCACGGCGATGATCGAAAGGACCGCGGCGACGATCGCGGCGATGATGATGACCTTGGCGATGCCGATCGCCACCAGGATCGCCAGCACCACGAGGACGCCGATCGTCGTGGCGACAAGGCTCAGGATGCCCTTCTTCTGGGCCGCGTCGTCGGCCTGCGGTTGCTCTGGCATGAACTTCCTTCGGTTGGGGATGCCAGAACTATCGCCTGCTGCCCGTTCCGGGGCAATAGCGGCGATCGCGCCGCCGGACGGCCGATCGATTGTCAGGCGAGCGCACGCAGTCCACGAACGGCCCCGGCATGCGACTGCATGCCGGGGCGCACCAAGGGGTGACCGTTCCCGTGGCGCGCCCGCGGCGCGCCGACCCGCTAGCGCCGAGCTGGAATCAAGGCGCCGATGATCCAGAAGAGCGGGATAAACAGTCCCACGATGAACATCACCCAGTGGCCGCGGCGCAGTGTCCGGATGCCGAGCCAGATGAACAGCACCACCCAGATGACGGCCAGTACGGCCGCCAGAATGCCCGTATTCACCGTGGGTGCCCCTTCGTTGTCCGGGGCCGCCAATCGGCCCACCGGTCGCGGAGCGGATCTCCGCCACACCACCAACCTACCCGTCGACGATGACGGTGCGGCGCGAGGTGCATGGCGCGAGGCGCGGGCGGCATGCGCATGCCGGAGCGCCCCCGGTCGCGACCCGGACCGGGTCGGGACGCCGGTGGGAGATCTCCGGTACGTGGTGTGATTTCGCCTGACGGCATCGGCGCCGTCCCCGCGGCACGACGCGGCCCGAGGGTAGGTTTGCCCCATGACGACCGCCTCGGCACGACATGTCCCGTTTGCAGTGGCGCTGGTGTGTGCGATCACGGTGTTTGCGTCGACCGCGGCCGCCGCGCGCATCGTGCTGTTCCAGACCCCGTCCCGGAACATCGGCTGCGCCTACCTGCCGGCGATCTCCCGGGGCGACGTCCCCACGCTCCGCTGCGAGATCGGCTCCGGGCTGCGGCCGCTCCCGCCCCACGCCCGCCGCTGCGTTCAGGGCGACTTCGGGCAGGCGGTCGCGATGGCCCGGCGCGGGCGGGCCCGGGCCATCTGCATCAGCGACACCGTGCGATCCCCATCGGCCACCGTGCTGCGATACGGACACACGATCCATGTGGGCGGCTTTTCGTGCACGTCGCGGCGCACGGGCCTGCGCTGCACCAACGGCGCCCGGCACGGCTGGTTCCTGAGCCGCCAGCACTCGTACCTGTTCTAGCCCGAGTTGCCCGGGCCGCCCGGACGCCGTCAGCGCGTCGCGGTCGGCTCCGGGGACGGCGGTGCCGGCGCTTCTTCCTCGGCGGGCGACGGGCGCTCGACCGAACCCTCGATGTTGAAGTGCGGCATCCGCTTGTCGAGCCACTCCGGCAGCCACCAGGTGATGCGTCCAAGCAACTCCAGCGTCGACGGCAACAGCAGGCAGCGCACGATGATCGCGTCGACGAACACGGCCACGGCCAACCCGAACCCGAATTCCTTGAGCGTGCGCTCGTTGCCGAGCGTGAACGACATGAACACGCAGATCATGATTGCCGCGGCGGCGCTGATCACACGCCCGGTCACGGCGATGCCCTCCGCGACCGCCTCCGAGGGATCGTTGCGGCGCACCCATTCCTCGTGGATGCGGGTGATCAGAAACACCTCGTAGTCCATCGACAATCCGAAGACCACCGCAAACATGATCACGGGAATCCAGGCCTCGATCGGGCCCTTCTGAACCCCGAATACACTGGCGAAATGTCCTTGCCCGAACACGGCGACCGTCGCACCGATCGCGGCTCCGATCGTCAGCAGGTTGAGAATCGCGGCCTGGATCGGGATCACAATCGACCGGAAGATGAAGAACAGCAGCAGCGCCGACAGCACGATGACGATCGAGATGAACAGCGGCAGCTTGCTGCCGAGCACGTTCGAGAAATCGATCGCTCCGGCAGTGAAGCCACCGACCAGCACGGTGACGCCGGCTTGCTTGGCGACCGGCGGCAGGACGTCACCGCGCAGGTGGTTCACCAGATTGGTCGTCGCTTCGTCCTGCGGGGCCGAGTTCGGAAACGCCGACATCACCGCCACGTTGCCCGACGGGGCGATCCGGGGCGGGGTCACCGCCACGATCCCGGGGGTCGCGGCGATCGTGCTCCGGAGTGCCGGGAGCGCGGCCCGGCTGGCCGGGGTCGGCAGCTCGGTGACGATCATCAGCGGCCCGTTGAAACCCGGTCCGAAGCCCGCGGCGAGCATGTCGAACGACTGACGGGTGCTGGTGCCGGCCGGATCGTTGCCGGCGTCGCTGCTGTCCAGGCGCAGCGAGGCCAATGGGATCAACAGCAGCAGCATGATCAGCCCCGAGACGATCGCCATCGGCCACGGATGGTCACGTACGACGTGGCTCCAGTTGCGCCAGAACCCGCGCGACTGGGCCGGCGCGGCGACGGGAACCGGGTCGGCGTCGGCGTCGGCAACCGCTTCGGCCTCGACCGTCACGGTCGTGCCACGCGCCAGGCGCTTTCGGATCCAGCCCTTGCGGGCCAGCCGCGGACCGAAGCGGGACAGGGCGGCCGGCAGCAGCGTCAGCGCCGCGATGACCGTAAAGAACACGGCGATCACGGCGGCAATCGCCAGGCCGTACATGAAGGCCACGCCGGTCGCGAACATCCCGAGCAGGGCGATGATCACGGTGACCCCGGCGAGCAGGACGGCACGACCGGACGTGTCCATCGCGTTGAGGACTGCGCTCTCGACGTCGCCCGAGGCCAGATACTCCTCACGGAATCTGGTCACGATGAACAACGAGTAGTCGATGCCGACGCCAAGGCCGATCATCAACGCCAGCTGCGTCGAGACGTTCGGCATGTCGACCACGTACGTGGTGAATGCGATGAACGCGACGCCCGTAAACAGCGCGAGCCCCGCGGTGATCAGCGGCAGTCCGGCCGCCGTCAGCGAGCCGAAGGTGATGAGCAGGATGATCAGTGCGGCAATGACGCCGACCTCGGTGGCGGGGCCGACACTGAAGCCCTCGGCCGCCTCGATCACCTGGCCGCCGGCTGCCACCTTGAGCCCCGGAACGTTGACCGCTTTGATCGCCGCCAGCACCGGCTTGCCGGTGTTCATCCCCATCTGGTTGGCGGCCTGGTTGTAGTTGATCGTCGCAAACGCGGTGCGGCGGTCCGGCGAGACCTGGACGGCGCCGCGGGTGCTGTAAGGACTGATGACCCCGACGACGTGCGGCATCGCCGCGATCTTCGCCAGCAGCGGCTCGATCGCGCCCTGGACCGCCGGCGAATCGATCGTGCCCTGCGAGGTGTGGAAGACCACCTGGTCGACGTCCCCGCTCTGGGCCGGGAACTCCTTGGCCAGCAGGTCATGCGCCTTCTGGGTCTGGGTGCCCGGCAGCGTGTAGACGGTCGCGTAGCTCGGCCCGACCTTCTGGGCAACGACGGTCGACGCGGCCGCCACGACGACCCAGATGACGGCGACCAACAGACGGTGCGCCATGCACCAGCGCGCGAGCGCCCGCATCAGCCGCCGCCTCCCGACTCGGCCCCAACGGACGTCGCAGAGGACATTCCGGGCGTGTTCGCTCCGCATCTGGCACGTCTGGCCATGGTGACCTCTCAGGAACTCGGGGGGATGCCGCGGGCGCCGGCCGGGTCGACCGCCGGGATCGGGTCGGCCGGCCCCTGGCGGGGCACTGACCGGAACGTTATCTCGTGAGCACGGATCGCGCGACCGGCTGCCGTCATGGACCCGCCGCGCACGGCCGGGGGCCGCCACAGCCGTCGGGCCGCCGCGTCGCCGGCGCCCCGTGGGCGGGGCTCGGTGTCAGCCGAATGCCAGTACGCGTGCCGACAAGTCGCGCAGAAACCACTCGTCGATGAGCATGACCGCGACACCGCCGGCGTCGACGCGATACCGACGGGCGAAGATCGCGGCGGAGACGGCGTTGCCCGGAGCGAGCCGCGCCACCGTCGGGCGGCGCTCCGGCGCGCCAAGCACCGTGCGGGCGATCCGAATCCCCCGGTCCGCGAGGACGCGCCCGATCGGGGCGCTGGTGGCCGCCAGCACCTCGGGCACGTCGGCGGGCAGGCGGTCGGGAACGAGCAGTGTCTCCGCATAGAGGTAGTCCCGTCGCGACGCGGTGCCCCGGACGATGGCGTGGCGGCGGACCACGGGGCGCCCGGGCTCGACATCCAGCGGACCCGGGGCGGTCGAGACGATCGCCGCCTGCACGATGACATCGGCCTCGACGGATTCTCCGGTCACCCGCTCGAGCAACGCCGTCACGGTCCCGTCCGACTGCGACAACAGACGCGCGACCACGCCGGCCGCCACACGATGCATGGCATCGTCATCCGCGGCACGCCTGTTCGGGTTCGTCGCCATCGCCAGTCCTTCAGCTCGACGGCCGTCGCACGACACCGGACGCTCCGGGTCGCGCGCGCCGTCACGCAGATCCAATACCCGTCGATCGGCGCGGACAACCCGCACCGATGACGGCCACGGCCGCACTGCGCTCCGAACGACGCGACGAGCTCGCCGGACGGGGGCTGCGGGCCTATGATCTTCCTGCCCGATCGAGGCCCGCCGATGCCCGCCCCCCCGGTTCGACCGTCTGCAGATCTCCTGGTCAGCTACGTCCCACGGATCGTGGCTCGCCGGTTGGCGCAGGACCCGGCACCGATCCACGTCCCGAGCCACGAGTCCGCGGGCGGCCTGTGCCTGCTGGTCGACGTCGCCGGGTTCACCGCCCTCACGGAGCGGCTCGGACGCCTCGGCGCGGTGGGAGCCGAGGAGATGGCCGGGCTCCTTGCGGATTATTTCGGCCCGCTGGTCGCCGCATGCTCGGCCCACGGGGGCGAGATCATCGAGTTCGAAGGCGATTCCATGCTGATGGTGTGGTGGGCCGACGGCGACGGGCTCACGGATGCGGCGCTGCGGGGCATCGCGTGCGGACTCGCGCTGCAGCGGCTCGTCGCGCAACAGCCGATGGTCCACGACGATCACTTGACGATGAAGCTGGCGGCGGCGGCCGGACATCTCCACGTCATGCACGTGGGGGGCGTCGACGGCCACAAGCGCTGCGTCGTGGCCGGTCCGCCGATCGTCGAGCTGGGCGGGATCTCCCTGCAGGCGGTCCCCGGTCGCCTCGCCATCACCGCATCGCTCGCGCAACTGGTCGCCGACAGGATTGACGGCGACCCCGCCTCGGAGGGGGCGGTCTGGGTGCGGGCAATCCGATCGCCGCCGGACCCACGGCCGGTCGATCCGATCGCGGTGCCGCCGGAGGCCGCCGCGGCGCTGCGCGAATACGTCCCGGGGCGGCTCGAGTCACGACTCGATCTCGGTGGCGAGCGCTGGCTTGCGGAGTTTCGCCGTGCCACCTCGGTCTTCGTCAACATCCTGGGCCTCGCATACTCCGAGGAGGCCGGTATCGACGCCGACACCGGCCGGCTGCATCGGGTCACCAGGGAGATCCAGCGCGTCGTCTCCCACTACGACGGTTCGATCGAGAAGCTCGTCGTGGGCGACAAGGGCACGGTGGCGCTCGCCGCATTCGGCCTCCCGCCACGCGCCCATGAAGACGACCCGGCACGGGGTATCCGCGCCGCCCTCGAGATCGAGGAGGCCATCGCCGATCTCGATCTGCGCTCCGCCGTCGGGATTGCCACCGGAACGGTCTTCAGCGGACCGATCGGGGGGAGTGAGCGCCGCGATGTCGCCGTTGTCGGTGACGCCGTCAACCTGGCGGCCCGCCTGATGCAGGCCGCCGTCGACGACATCCTCTGCGACGCCACGACGGCGGCGGCGTACGACAGCATCGAGTACGACGAACTCGCTGCGATGCCGATCAAGGGCAAGACGGACCCCGTCCCGGTCTTCCGACCGCTCGGCGACCTGCCGCGGGTCATCCGTCGACGATCCGAGCGCGCCGTGTTCGTCGGACGGCAGCTCGAGCGGAAGCAGATGACCGCTGCGCTCGTGCGGCTCCATGGCGGACACGGCGGCGTGGTGCTCATCGAGGGGGAGGCCGGGATCGGGAAGTCGCGCCTGCTCGAGGACGTCATCGAGGAGGCCGGCGCGGGCGGTGTCCGCGTGCTCAGCGGTGTCGGGAGCGCCGTCGAGGTCCTGACCCCCTATTTCGCGTGGCGACCGATCCTCTGGGACGCCCTGGAGCTCGGAGGAGTCGCGGAGAATCCCGGCGCGCGACGGCGTCACGTCCTTCGCTGGCTCCGGGCGCATGACGTGCCGCTCGAGGAGGCATCGCTGCTCAACAGCGTGCTCGGCATCCGCCTTCCCGACGACCCGGCCGTCGCGAGTGACGCCCCCGAGGCGCGGGCGGAACGCACGCGGGTACTGCTGACGCGGGTGCTCGAGGCGGCCGCGCACGCGGAGCCCGTCGCATTCACGATCGACGATGCGCACTGGCTCGACTCGGCGTCGTTCGCGCTCATCGGAGCAGTACGAGACGCGATCCCGGCCGCGCTCGTCGTCCTCGCGGCGCGGCCGGTCGGCGAGGGGCCGTCCCACGATTGGGAGGCGCTGCCCGACCTCGTCCGCGTGTTCCTCGAGACCCTGCCTGCCCGCGACACGCTGCGCCTCGTCGCCCAGAGCCTCGGCGTCGACATGCTGCCCGATGACGTCGGGCGGCTGATCCTGGAACGCGCCGAGGGTCACCCGTTCTTCAGCGAGGAATTGGCATTCTCCCTGCGCGATGCCGGCATCCTGGTCGTCGAGGACGGCGAAAGTCGACTTGCCGCACCCGACGGCGGGCTTCGCGGAGTCGTCGTGCCGGAGACCGTGCACGGGGTCATCCTCAGCCGGATCGACCGGCTCGACGATGAGCAGCAACTCCTGCTCAAGACGGCCAGTGTCTTCGGCCGAAGCTTCGAGCTGGACCAGGTACGCGACGTGTTTCCCGCCGAGATCGCCCGCGGCCGCGTCGCCGCGGAATTGGCTGTGCTCACCGAACGCGGACTGCTCGCGCCGGCCGGCGAGCTCAGATTCACGTTTCGCCACGCGATGACCCGAGACGTCGTCTATGGGTCGTTGGTCTATGCACAGCGCCGGACACTCCACCGCTCCGCGGCGGTCTGGTTGGAACAGCACTCGGACGACCTCGCCCGCGGCGACGCGGTGCTGGCGCACCATTGGCTCCAAGCCGCCGGGGACCACGGCCACGTCGATGCCGAGGCACTCCGCAGGGCGGCGTTCTATCTGGCGCGCGCCGGCCAGAGCGCGCTGCGCCAAGGCGCGTTCCCCGAGGCGGAGGAGTTTCTCAGCCAGGCGCTGGCGTGCCACGAGCGTCTCCCGGACGTGGCCCGGACGCGCGCCGACGAACTCGAGATTCTCAAAGGACTCGGGACCGCAACGTTCGCGACCCGGGGATTCGGACCGCCGGAGGTCCGCCGCATCTACGAGCGAACGTTCGACACCGCCCGGGGTCACGTCACGGATCGGGAGCTCTTCCCGATTCTCTGGGGCCTGTGGCTGACGACCCATTTCACACAGGCAGAGCAGGCGGTGGCCTTGGGCGAACAGCTGATGACGATCGCCGAACGCGAAGACGACGACGAGCTCCGTCTCCAGGCGCACCATGCGCTGTGGACGACCCTGATCCAGATCCCCGACTACGCTCGCGCCCGCGGGCATCTCGAGGCGGGCGCGACCCTCTATCGCCCGGAATGGCACGAGCGCCACTGCGCCGATTTCGGTGGACACGATCCGGGCTCGTGCGCGAGGCGGGCGATGGCGCTGACCGCCTGGACGACCGGCCGGGTCGACGAGGCGGTCGCGGCCGGCCGGGAAGCGATCCGGCTGGCACAGGACCACAGCTTCTCGAAACTGAATGCGATGCTGGCGCTCGCGTTCGTCCATCGCCAGCGCGGCGACCTCGACGCGGTCGCCGGCGGCGCCGATGCGATCATCACCCTGGCGCGCGAGCGGGGCCTGCTGGGGTACGTCGAGTGGGCCAACGTCCTCGGGGCCTGGGTCCGTGCCGGTCGCGACGATCTCGACGGAGGCCTTGCACAGATGACTGCGGCGACCGAGCGCCTGGGCATGACCGACCCCGGATACATGGCGATGCTCGTCGAGCTCTATCTGCGCGACGGCCAGCTCCGGGCGGGGCTCGGGCTCGTGGACGAGCTGCTGGTCGTCGTCGCACGCAAGGGCGAGCGGAATTACGAACCCGAGCTGCATCGTCTGCGCGGCGAATTGCTCGCCAAGGACGCCGGCGCTGGCGGCAACCCCGCCGCCGACGCGTGCCTGATCCACGCACGCGACGTGGCTGACGCACAAGGGGCGCTGTCGTTCTCGCTGCGCGCATCACTGTCCCTGGCCCGTGCCGGGGCGTCATCCCCGGATTTCGCGGAACGGATCGCCCGGCTCCGCGCGACCTACGCGCAATTTCGCGAAGGGCTCGACACCGCGGACCTCGTCGCGAGCCGCGCGTTCATCGACCTGCACGGTTGACCCCTCACCGCCGCCCTCGACGCGTGACGCGACTGGCGGGTGCGCGCGATCGCGCCCCGGCCGGGTCGCGGCTAACCTGACTGCTACGCGTGGCCTCCCCGACTGACATGACCCCGGTCCAGCCCGTCATCCTCGTCGTCGACGATGAGAGTGATGCGCTCGCGCGGGCGATCGACGAGCTGCGTCGCCGCTTCGGAACCGACTACCGCATCGTCTCCGCCGACTCGGGCGAGGCGGCGATGACCATCCTCGAGGCGCTGAGGGCCGAGTCCGCACAGGTCGCGGTCGTCCTCGCGGACCAGTGGCTCCCCGTCGCCACGGGGGCCGACCTGCTCGCCCGCGTGCGTGAGCTGCACCCGGATGCAAAGCGCGGACTCCTGATCCGCTGGGGCGACTGGGCCGATCACGACACGGCCGAGGCCGTGCTGCGCGCGATGGCCTTGGGCCGGATCGACTGCTACGTGCTCAAGCCCTGGTGCTCGCCGGACGAGCTGTTTCACCGTACCGTCGCGGAACTCGTGCACGAATGGTCCCGCAGCCAACCGGCCGGCGGCGGACCGATTGTCCTCGTCGGAGCGCGCCAGTCACCGCGCACCAGCGAGGTCCGCAGCCTGCTCACCCGCAACGGCGTCCCGCACACGTTCCGACTCGCCGACGCCGACGACGGGCGTGCCGCGCTCGCACGGCTGCCGGAGGGCCTCGAGCTTCCGGTCATCGTCGGCCTCGACGGTCGCGCGCTCGGCAATCCGTCCAACGACGAGGTCGCCGCGTCGTGCGGGCTGCCGACCACATTGGTCGACCGCGACGTCGATGTGGTCATCGTGGGCGCCGGACCGGCGGGCCTGGCTGCGGCCGTCTACGCGGGCTCGGAGGGTCTTCGCACCCTCGTCGTCGAGCGGGAGACGATCGGCGGACAGGCCGGCAGCAGCTCGCTGATCCGAAACTATCTGGGGTTCGCCCGCGGCATCAGCGGCGCGGAGCTGACCATGCGCGCCTACCAACAGGCGTGGCTGTTCGGGGTCGGGTTTCTCATGATGCGCGAGGTCACCTCGCTGCACGCCGCCGGCGACCGGATCGTCGTCAGCCTGTCCGGCGGCGACGAGGTGACCGCGCGCGCCGTCGTGGCGGCCACCGGCGTGACCTACCGCCGGCTCGGCATCCCGGGCCTTGAGCGCCTGACCGGTGCCGGGGTCTTCTACGGCGCGTCGATCGCCGAGGCGCCTGCCCTTGCCGGCGAGCGGGTGTACGTCGTCGGCGGGGGCAATTCGGCCGGCCAGGCGGCGCGGTATCTGTCGCGATACGCCAGGCAGGTGACCATGCTCATCCGGGGCGAGACGCTGGCGCAGAGCATGTCGCGGTATCTCATCGACGAGATCGACGCGGCCCCCAACATGGACGTTGCGTATGCGACCGAAGTCGTCGGCGGTGGCGGCGAGGGGCGGCTCGAGTGGCTCGAGCTCGCCGACCGCGCCACCGGCGCCCGGCGCACCGTGGAGGCCGCCGCACTGTTCGTGCTCGTCGGGGCCGAGCCGCACACCGGGTGGCTCCCTGCCGCCGTCGCGCGCGACGACTGGGGATTCGTGGTCACCGGCGCCGGGCTCACACGCGGGAAGGCCGCCGGAGACTGGCCCCTCGCGCGCGTCCCGTTGCCGTTCGAGACCAGCCTTCCCGGCTGCTTTGCCGCGGGCGACGTCCGCCACGGCGCGATCAAGCGCGTCGCGTCCGCGGTCGGCGACGGGGCGGTCGTCATCACGCAGGTGCACGAGCACCTGGCGCGCGGAAGCGCGCCCGGCACCTAGTCACATGCGCTCGACGAGCGCAGCCCGCCACGCAGGCGGTTCGAACGGCGTCGCCCAGTAGGCGGTCTCCTTGGCAATCCGGCCGCCGCGCATCTCGAAGACGAAGATGCAGTCGTAGCCGGTGCCGTCGTAGTCGAGATGCGCCTCGGCGACAACGAGATCGGGGGCCGAGGTCATCCGGCGCGGGGTGATCGTCGGCAGCGGGTCGATCCGGGCGTAGACCGCGCGACGACGCTCCGCTCCGCGAATCCGCTCGCGGGACTGCGGCCACTCCATCACCGCGTCCTCGGTGAAGACCTCATCCATGACGCCGACATCCTTGGCGTTCAGACCCTCGATCAGCCGCTCGACCGTCCGCACGTTGTCATCGGGCATCGCCACACTCCTTCGCGAGTTTGAGTAGTCCGGCAAGGTCGAGGGCGGCGCCCTCGACCCAGGCGGCCTCACGGACCTCCGGCGTCAGCCGGTCGCCGATCGCCGCCATGACATCCCATCGCTCCACGATTGCCTCGGGCGGATGCGCCGACAGCGTCGCGCGCAGCGCATCCGCACCGCCGGCGAGGACGACGGCCCGCTCGGGTCGCCCGCTGTCGACCTCCAGACGCGAGAGTGCCTCGACCACGAACACCGTGCTCGGCACATGGCCCGACGCCGCGTGAAGTGCGAGCGCATCACGCAGGTGCGCGCGGGCACCGGCGAAATCGCCCTGGGCCCGCAGCGTGCGTCCCAGGTCGTAGAGGGCGTTCGCGAGGCCGTAGTCGTCGCCGACGTCGCCCAGCACCGCGACCGCCTCCTCGAGGACCGCCCGCGCGGCAGGCTGGTCGCCGCCCCGGTGCAGTGACATCCCGAGCGCCTGGAGAGCAAGCCCGCTCCGCCCCGGATCGTCCCGTCGCCGGCATGCAGCGAGGACCGCCGCAAAGGACTCCTGGGCGGCGGGCCAGTCGGCACCGGCGGCGGCCACCCAGCCGAGGCTGTAGAGGACGTCGTCCGCGCCGACCGCATCGCCGACCGCACGGTACGCCTCCAACGCGGTGCGATAGTCGGCCTCGGCTTCGGCATACCGCTCCTGCCAGTAGCGTGCCCCGGCCAACTCGGCGCGGGCCCGGGCGCGCGTGGCCGGCAATCCGTCGCCGGTGCCGAGCAGGCGCACGAACCAGGTCTCGGCCTCCCGCACATGGTCGTGCGCGAGCCAGAAGCGCGCGAGCCGGTTGGCGATGCGCAGCCCGCTCTCGACGTCGGTCGCGAGCGCCCATCCGAGCGCCGCCCGCAGGTTGTCGTGCTCGGGCGGAAGTGACGCCCCGTCGTGCTCCGCGAGGGCCCGACCCCATGCCAGGTGGGCGTCGCGAAGGTCAACCAGTTCCCCGGACGCCTCCAGCTGATCCAGCGCGTATTCGCGGACGGTCTCGAGCATGCGGAACCGGGGCTCGCCGGTGGCATCGCGAACGACCAGGCTCTGGCTGACAAGTGCGTCCGATGCGTCCAGCACGTCCGCGGCGCCGCTCACCGCCGCGGCGGCGTCAAGGGTCCAGCCGCCCCGGAAGACGGCCAGCCGGCGAAAGAGCACCTGGGCGGGCGGATCGAGCAGGTCGTGGCTCCAGTCGATGGTGGCGCGCAGCGTCTGCTGGCGTTCGGGGGCGTCGCGGGCGCCCCCGGTCAGTAGCTGGAGACGGCGATCGAGGCGCTCCCGGATCGCCTCGGGGCTCAGTACGCGCAGGCGGGCGGCGGCCAGCTCGATCGCGAGCGGGAGCCCGTCGAGGGTCGCGCAGATGTCGGCGACCGCGTCGATGTTGGCGTCGGTCAGCGCAAAGTCGGGATCGACGCGCCGGGCGCGGTCGACAAACAGCTGCACCGCGTCGGAGCGGCTCCTGGTCGCCAGGTCCGCGGAGTGATCGGCATCGGGCAGGGCGAGCGGCTCGAGGTGGTATTCGGTCTCGCCTCCCACCCGAAGCGGCGCGCGGCTGGTCGCCAGCACGTGCACGCCCGGCCCGGCGTGCGCGATCGCCGCGACCAGGGCCCCCGCGTCGGGCAGCTGCTCGAGATTGTCGAGGACCAAGAGCAGCTCGGCGTCGGCGACCCGCGCCAGCACCACCTCGTCCGGCGACCGACCCGGCTCCTCGGGAAGCTCAAGCGCGCGGGCGATCGCCGGGGCGACGTGGGCGGGGTCCCGCAGCGCCGCCAGACCGACGAACACCGCGCCGTCGGCATATCGGACGGCCGTCCGCGCGGCGACCTCGACGGCGACGCTGGTCTTGCCCGTCCCCCCCGGGCCGATCACCGTGACGAGCGGCGAACCCTCGAGGAGCGCGCCGAGACGTTCGATCTCGGACCCTCGCCCGACGAAACTGGTCGCCCGTGCGGGGAGCACGACCATCCGACGCCCGCGCGCGCGGAGCGCCGGGAAGTCTGCCGCCAACCCGGCGACACACACCTGGAACAGGCGCTCGGACTGCGGGAGGTCTTTCAGCCGGTAGGCCCCGAGGTCCCGCGCCGAGATGCCCTCCGCAAGCGCCGGTGCCACCAGCGTCCAGGTCGCCTCCGACATGATGATCTGCCCACCGTGGGCGGCATCGGCGATCCGTGCCGCACGATGCACCTCGAGTCCGGCGTAGTTCGTGCCCGCGAGATCGGCGGCGGCCGTGTGCACACCCATCCGCACGCGCACCGGGCTCCCCTCCGGCCACGGGGCGGCCGCGAGCGCGCGCTGGGCCGCCACGGCGGCGGGGACCGCCCGGTCCGGATCCCCGAACACCGCGAACACGCCATCCCCGGCCGTGCTCACGACGACCCCCGCATGCGCGGCCACGACCTCCCGCAGGATGTCGTGGTGCCGCTCCAGCACGCCGCTCCACGCGCCCCCGAGCCGATCGGCGAGTCGTGTCGAACCTTCGATATCGGTAAACAGGAAGGTGACGATCCCGGTGGGCAGACCGGACATCAGCGTCTCCGATGCAGGGCGATACCGCCATACTGGGCCACACCGGCGGCGGGTGTCCAGTGGCGACCCGCACGCGCTCGTCCCGGTCGGGCCGGTACCCTACCCGGCCGCGGCCGAAGTCTCAGCCGGCGATGACCGTCGCGCCGGAGACGACGTCACCCGGGCCCACCTCGAACGCGCGACGCGAGGCATTGGCACGTGCCGCGGGCGTGAGGTCGCCCACCGCCAGCGGCACCAGCGTGCCACGGGCGGTCATGACCAGGAGGGTCGCCTCGGCGACGGTGACGATCGCCACGCTCACGCCGCCGGCCGGATCACGCGCCGGCTTGTCGGGATCCGCGGACACGACGCCGGCGGCACCCCGGCCCTTGACCGGATACTCGGCCAACGGCACACGCTTGACGAAACCGGTTTCGTGGATCACCACCAGATCGTCGCCGACGGCGCGGGTCGCCCAGATGATCTCATCGTCGCCGTGCAGCGCCATCCCTGCGACACCACCGGCGGCACCCGAGGCCACCGGGCGGATCTTGGCGGCCGCGATCCGCAGTGCCTTGCCGAAGATGGTCGAGCAGATGATCTGATCACCCTCGTTGTGGGGAACCACCTGGATGATGGCGTCGCCGTCCGGCACGCGGAAGCACGTCAGCCCCCCGGGAGTGGCGCCCGCAAGCAGCCCCCACTCGACGCGCTTGATCTGCCCGCAGCTGGTGACCAGCAGGGCGTGCGTGTACCGGTCGGAGTCCGTAAGTACGCCCGCCAGCCGGTCCCCGCGCGCGAGGCCGGCGAGCGTCCGTCCGCGTCCCCGCCGGCCTTCGGGATTGCCGGCCTGGGTCCGGTACACGGTGCCGCGGGCGCTGACGGCGATCAGGGCGTCGGTCGACGAGGCGGGGACGACCGCCAGGAGGCTGTCGGCATCGGCGAGCTCCAGCGGCGAGGTCACGGTCGCCCGCTTGGGCGGCTCGCTGACGATCGCCTTGCCCGCGACCGAGACGTGCACGAGCACCGGCGTGGCGATCACGATGGCCGTGGTCCCGCCGGCATTGGTCTCGGCGACCGTGTGCGCGGTATCGACGCCGGCGAGCACGGTCCGGCGCGGCGTCCCGAAGCGCTTCTTGGTCTCCCGCAGCTCGCCGACCACGATGTCGCGCACCCCGAACTCGCTGTCGAGGATCCCGGCAATCTCGTCCAGCCGCGCGCCCTTGGCGGCAATGTCGTCGCCCAGGTGGGCGCGGTTGAGCTGGTGCAGGCGCCGCAGCTGCATGTCGAGGATCCAGTTGGCCTGCTGCTCGTCGATCGGGACCGGTGTGCGGGCGCCGTGCGGGACGAAGGTCAGCAGCGCGATCAGCTTCGCCCGGGCGTCGTCGTCGTCGGCCGCACCTCGGATGATCTTCACGACCGCATCGATCTGATCAAGGGCCGCCATCAGCGCCAGGAGCCGGTGCATGTCGCGCTCGAGCACCGACCGCTCGTGGGCCAGACGCTTGGTGACCACCTCGTGGCGGAAGTCGACGAAGGCCGTGACGAGCTCCACCAAGCCCGACCACGCGCGGCTTGCCGCCGACGAGCACGTTCATGTTGAAGGCGGTCGAATCGCGCAACTTCGTGTACCTGAGCAGTTGCTCGATCAGCGTCTGGACGTTGCCGCCGCGCTTGCAGGTCGCCATGACGCGCACGGGATGATCCTTGGACGACAGGTCCCGCGGCATCTCGGTGATCTCGGTGATCTTGCCGTCGCGGGCGGCCTTGACGATCTGCGCCACCAGCTGGCTCGGGCCCACCTGGTACGGCAGTTCGGTGACAACGACCGCCTGCCGCCCGCCGGAGACCGCTTCGACGTGGAACTGGCCCTGGACCTGAACCGTCCCCTGGCCGCTGGCGTAGCACTCCACCAGCCGCTCGGGATTGACGACGATGCCGCCGCCGGGAAAGTCCGGGCCCGGCAGACGCTGCATGACCTGCGCAAGGGTCGCGTCGGGTCGTTCGGCGAGCAGGATCGCGGCATCGACCGCCTCCGCGAGGTTGTGGGCGGGGATCGAGCACCCCATCGCCCATCCGATCCCGGCGACCCCGATGGTCAGCAGGTTCGGATGCACCACCGGGAGCACCGACGCCTCGTCCATGGTCTCGGAGAAGTTCGGGCGATACGGAACCACCTCGGGGCGCAGGTCGGTCAGGGCGGACGACGCAAGCGGTGACAGGCGCGCCTCGGTGTAGCGCATCGCGGCGGCCGGGTCGCCGTCGAGGTTGCCCCAGTTGCCCTGGCCGTCGATCAGGCACTCGCCGTTGTGCGGCTGGGCCATGCGGACCATGGCCTCGTAGATCGCCGAGTCGCCGTGGGGGTGCAGGGTTCCCATGACCGAACCGACCGCCAGCGCCGACTTCTTGTAGGGCCGGTCGCTGCGCACACCGAGTTCGTTCATCCCGAAGATGATCCGGCGCTGGACCGGCTTGAGTCCGTCGCGGATGTCCGGCAGTGCCCGCGAGGTGTTCACGTATGACGCGTACGCCCGCGAGCGCTCCCGCATCGCGTCGGCGAAGTCGATGACCTCCCCGTCCCACGCCATCCGGACGATCTCCGGCTCGGTGGTCGCCGGCCCGATGTCGTCGTCGACGGCGAGCTCGCCCAGGAGCGTGAGGTCCTCGTCCGGGTCGGGGGGCGGCGTCGGCGCGGTGGTCATGCGCTCTCGACCGCCAGGCCGACGTCCTCCAGCCAGCTGCGCCGCGCATCGGGGTGCGATCCCATCAGCATCAGGATCGTCTCGGCGGCCTCGGCCGCGTCGTCGACCTCCACGCGCTGCAGGACGCGCGTGGCCGGGTCCATGGTCGTGCGCCGCAGGTCGTCCGGGTTCATCTCACCGAGACCCTTGAAGCGCATGACGTCGTCGCCGGACCGCTTGTGGGCGCGCATCACCTCCGCGCGCTCGGCGTCGGTGTAGGCATAGATGTAGCGCTCACCGCGACTGTCGAGATTGACCCGGTACAGTGGCGGCTTGGCGATCAGGATCCGCCCTTCGTCGATCAGCGCCGGCATCAGCTCGTGGAACATCGTCAGCAGGAGCGTGCAGATGTGGGCGCCGTCGACGTCGGCATCGGTGAGGATCACGACCTTGCCGTAGCGGCGCATCTGCGGTTCGAGTGTGGCCACGACCGTGCGCCCGATGACGTCCTTACGCCCGCCGAGGGCGGTCAGGATGCCTTCGATTTCGGCATGTTCGAATGCGCGTCCGTTGCGGGAGCCGGCCCCGACGACGTTCAGGATCTTGCCCCGGATCGGAAGGATGGCCTGGAACGCCGCGTCACGTGCGGCCTTCCCGCTGCCGGCGGCACTGTCGCCCTCCACGATGAACAGCTCCCGGTCCTCGACCGGCATCGTCTCCAGGCAGTCGGCGAGTTTGCCCGGCAGATTGGTGTCGGTGAAGATCGAGGTTGCCTCGTTGCGCAGCTTCTTGGAGATCTTCCCCTTGGCCAGGCGGATCTCGCGCGCCAGCAGGCAGCGCTCCAGGATGGCCTTGGCCTCCTTGGCATTGCGCTTGTCGGCCAGCCACGCCGACAATGCCGCGTAGACGTAGGTCGCCACGGCGGTCTGGGCCTCCGGATTGTTCAGGCGACCCTTGGTCTGCCCCTCGAACTGGGGGTCGCGGATCTTCACCGTCACGGCGGCCGTGAGCCCCTCGAAGATGTCGCGCCCCTCAAAGCTCTCGTTCTTGTCCTTTTTGAGCTTCCCCTGCTCGACGGCGAACGCCGAGATCGCCCGGGTGACCGCGCGACGCAGGCCGGTCACGTGCGTGCCGCCGTCGGTCGTGGGCACCACGTTGGCGTAGGAAAAGATGTGCTCGTCGGCGGACTGCGTCCACTGCAGGGCGACCTCGACGGGGATGTCGTCGACAGCCGCCGTCGGTGCATCGTCGCTCGAGAAGAAGATGACCGTCGGATGCACCGCGTCACGCTCGGCGTTCAGTTCACGGACAAAATCCGCGATGCCGTGCCGGGATTCGAAGACCTGCAGCGGCTTGCCGGGCACCTGCAGTTCGAACCGCAGGCCGCGCACCAGGTAGCTCTTCTCGCGCAGGCGCTGCTCGATCGTCGAGCGCGAGTAGCCGGCGTCGGCGTCGAAGATCGAGCGGTCGAAGCTCCAGCGAACGGTGGTGCCGGTCGGCTCCTTGGCCTTGAGCTTGCGCCCGCGGGTCACCGGTTGCACCGACGCCCCGCGCGCGTACCGGACCGACCACTCGTACCCATCGCGGCGCACGGTCGCCTCGAGCCAGTCCGAGAGGGCGTTGGCGACCGACGCGCCGACGCCGTGCAAGCCGCCGGAGACCTTGTAGCCGTCACCGCCGAACTTGCCGCCGGCGTGCAATCGCGTAAACACCAGGTCCAGGGCCGACTCTCCGGTCTTGGAATGCTTGGCCACCGGGATGCCGCGACCGTTGTCGGTCACGGTGACGACGCCGTCGTCATCCAACTCGACGCGGATGAGCGTGCAGGAGCCCGCCAGGGCCTCGTCGACGGAGTTGTCGACGATCTCCCAGACCAGATGGTGGAGGCCGCGCGAGGTCGTCGATCCGATGTACATCCCCGGCCGGACCCTGACGGGCTCCAGGCCTTCGAGGACGTCGATGTCGTCCGCGCCGTAGCGGCCCTTTGTCGGCTTGGCGGTCGTCGTCACAGGCGGATCGGTGTCCGTTCGGATGTGGGTCGGTCGGCGGCGCGCACCGGCGTCCCCTCGGGTACTGGTATCACGCACCCGACGCCGGCGTCCGCAATCGGGTCTCGCGGGTCGCGCCGCACCCTCAAGGGTGCCGACCGTGCCGGACGGCGCGGCCTCGGTCAACGCGCATGATCCGGCCCCGTGGCGGGGAAGTCACCTGGCTCCCGGTGCGCCTTCCGACAGATAGCGCAGGAGGGCCTGGTCCGTCAGCATTTCGATGGGCGCGTGATCGTCGGTGAGTACCGTGCCCTGTCCCGGGACGGGGCCGAGGTCGGCCGCCAAGCGGCGGGCAGGATTCCGCACCAGACCGGCCGCCAGGCGGAGCCGTCGGCGGATTGCGGCGACGTCCGTCGGCCGCGGGAACGCGAGCACAATCGAGTTGAACGTTGTGTAGCGGGCTGTCATGACCGTCGGAAAGACCGTTGCCATCGTGGCGGCAAGATCGGCCACGAGCGCCGTCTGATCAGGGGGCGTCCCGACGTTGACCGCGACGACGCCGCCCGGTTCGGTGTGACGTGCCACGAGCGCAAAGAATTCGCGCGTGGCCAGGTAGAAGGGAATGTACGGCTGTGCGTAGGCGTCGATGACCACGGAGTCGTAGCGCCGTCGCGACCCCTCGAGCCAAAACCGGCCGTCCGCCGTTGCGACGTGCAGGCGCGGATTGTCCATACCCAGGAAGCGTCGGCCGACCGCCGTCACGGCGGGGTCGATCTCGACGCCATCGATGCTGACGCCCGGCCAGAGATGCCCGTACTGGGTCGCGGTCGTCCCACCGGCATTGCCCAACACGAGCAGCGATCCGGACGGCCCTCCCGCAATGGCCGGTAGGGGTGTGAACGCATCCCAGTAGTTGTCGGTAAGAACGCCGTGGGCAGGCAGGAGCGAATGTACGGCCCAGCCCTCGTTGAGATGGAGAACCCGGTCACCGTTGGCCTCTTGGAGCACCTGCACGAACTGGTAGGTCGACTCGCCCTCGTACAGGATTCGCTCACCCGCCCCTGCGGGTTTGATCGGCCCGAGAGGAATGAGCAGCAGACCGACGGCGGCGACCGGTGCAACGATCATGCGCATGCCGAGCGCGGGCACCGCGACGAGCGCAAGCACCACGGCCGTCCCGAGCAGCGTGCGCCGAGTACCGAACGCGGGAATCAACACCAGCACCGGCAGAAAGGTTCCGGCGATCGCCCCGACCGTGGACAGCGCGTAGAGGCGGCCGGCGACGCTGCCGGCCGTTCCTACCGACTCGACGGTCAGCCGGATCGCCCACGGCGAGACCGCACCGAGCGCGGTCACGGGCACGATGAACATCGCCATCGCTCCAAAGAAGCTGGCGATGAACGCGCCCGCCGAGATGTTGGCGAATGCGGTCGCTGCAGCCGCAAACAGCGGTCGCGACGCGAACGGGATGACCGCCAGAAAGGCTGCCGCAATGAGGATGACGATGCCCAATGCACGAAACGTCGGAAAGCGGTCGGCGAGGCGCCCGCCGATCCAGTACCCAACCGCGAGGGAGATCAGAATCAGTCCGATGACGTTCGACCAGACAAGGTCAGAGGCGCCGAACGTCGGTGCGAGCAGTCGCGCGCCGGTCATCTCGGTCGACAGCGACGCCGCCCCGGCGACGATCACCACAACGGGAACCCACCAGCGCACCCATGGCGCACGCCGAGGCGCGTCGCCATCGGCTGCACGAACCGCGGTCGCCAAATCGCTCGTCATGCCGTCATCTTGCTCGCCGTGGGCACGCGGCGCCAACTCACGATGCGAACGATCCCGACCTGGACACGGCCCGCCTTGGCATTGCGACGAGCGCGAATCGGGCAATCGGCGCCGGCAGCGGATCGCCGGCCAGACCGGCGTCGGGCGATCCGAGGAAGACCCCCGGGAAGCGAATTTCCCGTCGCCTCGGCGGGACCGGAGTCCTCGGATCCATCGGACGCCCGTGATCGCTCATCCGATGCCGCAACGGTGGGACCTTCCCACGCCCACCACGTCCTAACCCTACCCACAGGCGACCCCCAGACCCTCCCCCTACCGTGAGATTGAGTTCCGGATCTCACGCCCGCGCTGACCAAGCCTCGTGCCGCGCGTGCGACGACTTGGAGGCAGTGATCAACGTCAAATGGGATGAGCGGGTCGCAGACTGGCACGGCATCGCCGAGTCCCCTGCCTTCCAGCGACTCGCCGACATGGTTGTTGATGTCGCCGCCCCGGTCGAGAGCGACCACGCGGTCGACATCGGCGCCGGCACCGGGCTGTTGACGTTCCGGATCGCTCCACTGGTGTCGAGCGTCGTTGCGGTCGATGGCTCGGCGGCGATGATTGCGCGAGTTCGCGGTTCGGCCCAGCTCCGGAACGTCACAAATGTCGACGTTCGTGTCGGAGACTTTCGCCTGCTCGACCTGCCCGACGCGTCATTTACCCTGGCGGTGTCCAACTACGCATACCACCACGTCGACCATGCCGGAAAGGGCGCGGCACTTCGCGAATTACTTCGCGTCATGGCGCCAGGTGGGCGAGTGGTCATCTCGGACATGATGTTTAGCGTGTCGGTTCGCCCGCGAGACCGGCGCATCATCTGGAACAAGGTCCGGCTCATGTCCCGCCAAGGACTCGCCGGCTACACCCGGATCCTTCGCAACGCCTGGCGTGTCGCGACGCATCGGTGGGAGTATCCCGAGCGGCCCTCTGCATGGGCAGAGATCATGAGCGATGCCGGATTCGTCGACGTGGTCGTCCGGGAATCGTTCAATGAAGGGGGCATGGCAACCGGACGCCGCCCTCCGATCGGAGCCGAGCCGGGCGATCTATCGATCCGCCACGACGCGACCGGCGCAACCGCGCGCACCGGATAGCCCGGACCGGCGGCCGATCGACCACCTCGCCCTTGGCGGAGCTCGACCCGATGGAGACGCCCGCCACAGCGATCCGCGCCACGGGGTGCGGACCGTCGGATCGGGACGGCGGAATCCCGGATCCCGGCCCGGGAGCCGCGGAGCGACGTGCTGCTCCGCGGGGACGGCGTCACGTTGCGGCGCCTGTCGGGCCGGGATCCGGCGTCCGGCTACTCCGCCAGCAGCAGGTAGAGCGCCCGCCGCAGTTCGGTGACGAGCGCGACGGCCTTCGCCTTCTGTTCGTCGCTGCCGATCTCGGCGATCTGGCGGGCGGCGACCATCACCGACCCCACCGCCTCGCGCAGCTCGACCTGGGTAGGGTCGGCGTCACGGACCATGGCATCCCACGGCGTCGCGCCGGCGGACACGCCGGCCTCGCGGCCGGCATCGGTCAGGGCAAACTGCTTCTTGCCGTCGACCGTCTCGCTTCGGACGAGTCCTTCGTCTTCGAGGAGCGCCAGGGTCGGGTAGACCGATCCCGGGCTCGGCTTCCAGATCCCGCCCGTGCGCTGCTCGAGCTCTTGGATCATCTCGTAGCCGTGCATCGGGCGATCGGCGAGCAGTGCGAGCAGGGCGACGCGGACATCGCCGCGCCGCGCGCGACCGGGTCCCGGACCACCGCGTCCGCGGTATCCCGGACCGGGCCCGCGTCCACCCGGGCCGCGGTGATGATGACGGCAGCCGCGGGGGCCGAATCGGCCGGTCCGGGGCTGAACGCGTTCAGCGTTCTCCATTGTGGTCTCCTTAGTCTTCACGCACTATTCCGTGCGTACGTTCTAAATCACGATATATCGTTATAGCTCGCCTTGTCAACCACCCCGGTCGTCGACATCCGATGTCGGACCGGTGACCCGCGCGCCCAGCGGTGACGTCGTATACCGGTCGCCGGCCCGGTGGTACGTTGGGCGCGTCAGGCGCGGACCCGAACCCCGGGCCGCCGCGCAGAGATCATTTACCCCACCGGAAGGGGGGATCGTGGCCGTTCAGATAATCCTGGAGTTCGAGGGTGTCACCACGACCGAGTACTACGCGGTCAACAAAGAGCTGGGCATCAATGAATCCACCGGCGAAGGCGACTGGCCGGACGGGCTGGTGACCCACGCGGCCGGCCTCAACGGTGACGGACACCTCGTGGTGATCGAGGTGTGGGACTCGATCGAGCACCAGGCACGGTTCATGGAGGAGCGCCTCGGTGCGGCGCTCGCAAAGGGCGGCATCACCGGACCCCCCTCGAGCTTCACCCTGATCGAGCTGGTCTCCCACCAGTACCTCGGGGCCTGAGCCGCCGACCGACGACCCGGGGCGGTCGGGCCGCGTGCCGACCGTCCGCCCCGGGTCGCGGTAGCAACCGGGGCACGCAACGACGCGTCCGCGCGCTCAGTCGCCGGTCGACCCCTCGCTCGTGGGTCATGACCTCCCGCAGCGTGGCACGCTCGGCGCGCATGGCCCCCACGGTCTCGGCCAGGCGTCGCTCGCCCTCGGACGTCAGCCGGACCAGCACGACGCGGCCATCGCCCGGTGAGCCCGCCCGCTCCACCAGGCCCGCCTCGACGCAACGGTCGACGAGCTCGGTGACCGCGCTCTGGGCGAGCGCGAGACGACGGACGAGGTCGCCGACGGTCGCCTGCTGACTGCCGTCCTCGGCGCCTTTGATCATCAGCAGCAACAGGTGCCGCTGCGGGGTGAGCCCGTGGGCGCGCGCCACCTGCTCGCCGCGGCGCAGGAATGCCCGCAATGCGGCCCGGAGTTCCGCGGTCTCCTGATACTCGGCCAAGGTCGGAATCGACGCCGAGGGCGCCATCGGGGCGCGAGGCCGGCGCCCCGATGGGCGATCGGAGCGTGGTTGCCGTGTCGACACCCGCCCAGAATAGCCACGCCGCTCAGCGCTGGTCGGGATGCAGCAGCGGCTCGCTCTTGCGGCCCTCGGACTCGAACAGGCCGTAGTGGCCCAGCAGGTCCGCCCACCAGTCCGCGCTCTTGTGCCAGCCGTCCGGCGACTCGTCGGGCGGCGGCGGCGCACCGAGCACGTCGGCCAGCGTCACACCCTCGTGCAGGTACACGGTGTTGGTCGCGTCGTGGATCCGGCCGATGGCCGCACCCGGGAGATATCCGACCTCATGAGGATGCCGAGGGATCTTGTGGACCCGGACCCCTGCAGGCCGCACGCCCTCGATCTCCCCGATGACCAGCCCGCCCGTTTCGCGCACCTGGTACCCGACCAGTCGAATGTCGGTACCGACGTCCTGCCCGCTCATTGTCGTTCCCCCTTGTTCCGTGCCCAGGCCCCCGGGTTCCGCAGGGATGTCGGCGTGCCGGGAGCCCGACTGCCTGCAGTGGCCTGCATCGCCGCGGGGGATGAGCTATATCTATCGTAATGCGATGTATATTTGCACGGACTCGGGACCTGGTCAAACGACCTCCGGCTTCCCGCGACCTCCGCGTCGCACTCGGCGATTTCACCGCCGGGCGCGAGACCCTGATGCTCGCGGCGCTCGCCGTGCCGATCGGCGTGCTCGGGGCCCTGTGCGCATTGGCCTTGGTCGTCTTGATCGGCGCGGTGACGAGCGCCGTGTACTTCGGTCGTCTCGGGACCACGATTCCTGCGCTCGCTGGCCACCGTCTCGGACTCTGGGCCATCGCGCTCCCGGTGCTCGGTGGGCTCGCGGTCGGCGTGATGGCGAGATTCGGGTCCGAGCAGATCCGCGGTCACGGAATCCCCGAGGCCATCGAGACCATCCTGACCCGCGAGAGCCGCGTGTCGCCGCGGGTCGCGTGGCTGAAGCCCGTCTCGAGCGCGGTGAGTATCGGAACCGGCGGCCCGTTCGGGGCCGAGGGGCCGATCATCCTCACCGGTGGCGCGATCGGGTCGTTGGTCGCCCAGGCCTTCACGCTGACCGCGTCCGAGCGCAAGGTCCTGTTGGTCTGCGGCGCCGCCGCGGGGATGAGCGGGATCTTCGGAACGCCGCTCGCGGCGATCCTGCTCGCGGTCGAACTGCTGCTGTTCGAGTGGAAGCCCCGCTCGCTGATCCCCGTCGCCGCCGCGAGCGTGACGGCGATGGCGGTGCGGACGGAGTTCGCCCACCTTGGCCTGATGCCGGGAACCCCGCTCTTCCCGGTCCAGGGGCACGGGCCGCTCCCGCCGGCGGGGCTTGTGTGCGCGGCGGCCGTCGGCGTCGCCGGCGGGCTGCTCGCGTGGATCATCACGGCTGCCGTCTACGGCGCCGAGGACCTGTTCCGGCGCCTCCCGATCCACTGGATATGGTGGCCGGCGCTGGCCGGCCTCGTCGTGGGCGTCGGCGGCGTCGTCGACCGGCGGGCACTCGGCGTCGGGTACGACACCATCGGCCTCGAACTCACGGGACGCCTGGCGCTGTCGGCGCTGGTGGGGCTCCTTGTGATCAAGCTCGCGATCTGGGCGCTTGCGCTCGGTTCGGGCAACAGCGGCGGGGTGGTGGCGCCCGTGCTGATGATGGGCGCCGCGACGGGCGGAATCCTGGCGCCGCTCATGGACGGCGGCTCGCGCGGGCTCTGGTGCCTGATCGGGATGACCGCTGCCTTTTCCGGAGTGCTCCGCACCCCCCTGACCGCGGTCATCTTCGCGTTGGAGCTGACCGCGGTCGCCAACGCCCTGGTTCCGTTGACGGTGGCGGCAGTCGTCGCCTATCTGGTCAGCGTGCTCGTGCTCAAGCGCTCGATCCTGACCGAGAAGGTCGCGCGGGCCGGAGTCCACGTCGTCCACGAGTACGCGGTCGACGCACTCGCGGCCGTACGGGTCGGCGATGTCATGTCACCGCCTCCGGCGGCACTCGCCGCGGACGACCCCCCGCCGGGATCCGACACGGGGACGGACACGGGCGCTGGCGATCGCTCGCGACCGCTGCTCCCGGTCACCGACAGCGAGGGATTCCTCCTCGGCGTCGTCACGGGCGCCGATCTCGCGGGCAGCCCAGACGCGCGGCGCGGCCGCGTCGCCGATCGGGCACGCCCCGCGATCGTCGCGCACCCCGATGAGACCCTGCGCGTCGCCGACGATCGGATGACCGCACACGGGGTCTCTGAGCTGCTGGTGGTCGACTCCCGGCTGCCTGCCCGGCTGGTGGGCATCATCGACCGTCGGACGATGTTGGACGTCTGCTCCCGCGCTGCCGATCACGAGACGGTCCGGACGCGGACAAAGTGGCGGCGACCGCGGTCGCCGGGTGCCCCCCTCGGCGGTCCCGCGCCCCTCCCGCCCGAGCCGCCGCGATCGGCGGCGGGGTCGGCCGCCGATCCGTCGGAGGCGTGAGCTGCGCACCGGCGGCCGGCGTGCGATGACCGGCGTTCCGGGCGCATCAGCTCCCTGGTGCGCGACTGCGCCGCGGGTGCTTTGATGTTCACACGCGACAAGGAGGCGACCATGACCGGCAGCGGACCGAACGGGTACGAGCCGCTCGATTACGCCGGTGCGCTCCGCAAGCTGAACGACTTGGTGGGCCGGGACGTGCTCGTCGAACTGCGGGTCGGCGATCTCCACGGGCCCTGTCGCCTCGCCGCACGGGGTGTGGTCGTCGGCCCTCCCTCCGGTCAGCTCCGACTCACCGCCCGACGCTCCCCCGATGACGATCTCGAGGCGTTCCTGCTCGATTCCGGGGCGTTTCTGACCGTCAAGGAGCAGGACTTCGTCGACGGGCAGTGGCATGCCGGAACCGACGAGGACCAACGCCCGACGCAGCCGCATCTGAACATCGCGTTCACCGATTCGGTCTTGCATATCGCGGTCGTGTGGCGTCATGACCCCGGGGCCGACGACGACGGCTAGCCGGCCGGCGATGCCCGCACGCGCACGGTGCCACCGATGAGTCCCGCCGCCCCCGCACGGCGGGGCCCGTCGTCTCCGGCGGCGTGCACTGGATGACGTCGTGACGACCCTGGTACGCGTGGTCGTCGGGCTGCTGGGCGGCCTGCTGGTCATCCTGATGATCCTCGAGATCTTCCTGGCGTTCCTCGTGCCGCAGCGTGTCCGGCGGGGGCCGCGACTCGTCCGGTCGGTGCGCGATCTCGGCTGGCGTCCCCTGCGGCGGTTCGCGCGCCGGCTGCCCGACCGCACCGCCGACACCGTGCTCGGCCTCTACGGACCGCTGAGCCTCGTGCTGAATCTGGCCCTGTGGATGCTCGGCCTGGTGATCGGGTACGCCGCCCTGCAGTGGGCGGGCGGGTCCCAGCTGTCGACCGGCGGCCCCGTCAGCTTCGGCCACGACCTGTATTTCAGCGCGGCCACACTCGTCTCCAGCGGCACCGCCGGCCTCGCCGCCCAGACCGGATATGCCCGGGCGGTCCAGGTAATCGACGCCGGCAGCGGCCTACTGACGCTGGCGATCGTCATCGGCTACCTGCCCGCGCTGTTCCAGGCCTACTCCAAGCGGGAGGCCACCGTCTCCCAGCTCGATGCACGCGCCGGGAGCCCTCCCACCGCCGGCCGGCTGGTGATCCGCGCCGCCCGTCATGGCGGCTGGCCGTCGGTCAACGCCTACCTGGGCAGCTGGGAGCCGTGGACCGCCGAGTTGATGGAAAGCCACCTCTCCTATCCGGTACTGGCGTCATTCCGCTCCCAACACGTCAACCAGAGCTGGCTCGCAGCCATGTGTGCGGTGCTCGACTCCTCCGCCCTGACGGTCGCGGCAGCACCGACCGGGACTGTCGACCGGACGCGCTACACCTTCGCGATCGCACGTCACGCCGTCGCCGACCTCAGCTACACGTTCCGCACCGCGCCGACGGCGCCGGATGTGGACCGGCTGCCACCCGCACAGCTTGCGCAACTGCTCGACGACCTGCGCGATGTCGGCGTCGAGATTGCCGCGGATCCCGACACCGTCAGGGAGCGGCTCGACCGGCTCCGCGGGCTGTACGAGCCGTACCTTCATGTTCTTGCGGTGCACCTCGCGCTCACGCTGCCGCCGTGGACCGCGCCCGAGTCGCCGACCGACAACTGGCGCACGACGGAATGGCACTGAGCCTCGGGGTCCCGGGATGCCGGACGGCGGGACCACGGCCCTGGTCGCCGGAGCGTCCCGTGATCCGCCTGTGCGGCGCGAACGGCTGTCAGAGGCCGACGATCAGGTCACACACGGCGGTGGGGCGGGAGAGAAACGGGTGGTGGCCGGTGTCGAGTTCAATGACGCGGTCGGCGCGGTCGGCAAACTGGCGCTGCAGGTCGGCCGGGGTGCCCCGGTCGCGCGCGCAGACGACATACGTTGTGGGCAGGCGTCGCCAGGCCGCCGCCTGCACCGGCTGCCCGAGCACGGCCAGGCTCTGCCGGGCCGTCTTGCCGACGGCCTGTCGCTGAATCTCCGGCGCACAATCCTGCAGAAACGTCTCGGCCAGGGCCGCCTGCCGGACGGTGAAGGTGCCGCCATCGGGATCGATCTCGAGAAACGGGGCGGGCCCGTCACCACCGAACGAGGACAGGCTCTCTCCGACCTCGGGCAGGTAGCTGGAGATCAGCAGCAGATGACGGACGGCGTCGATGCCGGCCGCGGCCTCCGCGACGACGATGCCGCCGTAGCTGTGGGCGACCACCACCGTCGGCTCATCGGTCGCCTCGAGGACGTGCCGGACGGCGGCGACATCGTCGACCAGCCCGGGACCGCCCGCATCCGTCGGTGCGCCCGTCTCGCCGCAGCTGGGGAGGGCGGGCGCCGCGCTGGTAATGCCCCGCGCGATCAGCGCCGCGGCGGCCCGGTGCCACCACCAGGTGCCGTCCTTGACGCACGCCCCGTGCACGAACACGACCCGCATTCCGGTCTCCCCGACTATCCGTCGACCCGGCCCGGTCCCCGCCGTTGCGGGCGGCCGGGTCGCCCTGCTGCGACTACGCTGCCCAGGGTCCGACGCCGCCGACGGCCGTCACGCCGATCCGGACGATGTAGCCCGGCGCATCCGTGGGCGTGGGCGGGAACCGGACACCGGGTCCGAGATACGTGTGGGCGAGCCGCTGCAGCAGCGCCGCGCCACCGCCTTCGGTGATCCGCGCGACGCCGCGGATCACGAGGTATTCCTCGAGCCCCATCGCATTGCGGGTGCCGGACGCCATCGAGAGCGATACCCGCGGATCGCGGCGCAGATTGCGCAGCTTCTGGCGATCGGACATCGACGCGAAGACGATCTCGTCACCGTCGAGGCCCACCCAGACGCCCGAGACCTGGGGGCCTCCGTCGCGATTGATCGTCACCAGGTGGGCCAGGTGGCCCGACTCGATCACCGATCGCGCCGAGTCCGGAAGCACGGTCATGCGGGGACGCTCCTGTTCGTGCCGACGCTGCGAGTGTAGCCCTCCCCGGCCGGCCGGCGCCAGCGGCGGGTGACCCGTCCGCGACGCCCGCCGCCGGGGCGCGACCCGGGTTCCGACGACTCCGCGGGGCCGCCTGCGAGGATGACCCCGATGCCGTTCGCCGACGCACCGCGCACGCCACATCCGGTCCGCGACCTGGGCGACGGGGTCATGATGCCGCTCTTGGGTTTCGGCACGTGGCAGATCCCGCGGGGCCGCGAGGCCGAGCAGGCGGTGACGTGGGCGCTCGAGGCGGGCTACCGTCACATCGACACGGCGGCGGTCTATCGCAACGAGCGTAGCGTCGGCGATGCGCTCCGCCGCAGCGGGCTTGCCCGCGAGGACGTGTTCGTCACCACCAAGTGGCTGCCGCTGCGGCCGAACCCGGGCCGCGAGCTCGCGCACAGCCTCGCGCGCATGGGGCTCGACTACGTCGACCTCTACCTCGTCCACTGGCCGACGCCCTGGACGACCCGACGCAGCTGGCAGGCGCTCGAAGCACTCCAGGCCCGGGGTGACGCGCGCGCGATCGGCGTCAGCAATTTTGGCGTCGACCGCCTCACGCGGCTCGTGGCCGGCGCCGAACGCCTCCCGGCGCTCAACCAGGTCCAGTTCAGCCCCGTGCACTACCGCCGACGGCTGCTCGACTACTGCACCCGGCGCGGCATCGCCGTCGAGGCCTACAGCCCGCTCGACCGCGGCCGCGCCCTTGACGATCCGACGATCGTGGCCATTGCCAAACGGCAGGGGCGCCAGCCGGCACAGGTCATGCTCCGATGGGCGATCCAACGCGGACTGAGCGTGATTCCGAAATCGACGCATCGCGAGCGCATCCGGGCCAATGCCGCGGTGTTCGACTTCACGTTGGGCGACGCGGACATGGCGGCGCTCGATGCGCTCGACACAACCGGCGGGACCGACAAGGCACGCTAGCTGCCCGCGACGCGGCGGACCGTCCGACCGCGCGGCAGCCGGACCCGCGACGACGGGGACTATGCTCGTGGTACCCGCCAAGGAGGGGACATGAGCACCCGATACGACCGACCGGATGATGACCGTTTTGCGTTGCCGACGACGACCTGACGGCAGAACTCCGCGCGAGCGTCGGGGACGCCTACGCCGAGGCCCACACCGACCCCGCGATGGCGCCGGTCTACGAAGCCGGCGGTGGGGTCGCCGAAGGGTTCGAGGAGAGCGAGGCCCTCCTCATCGAGCATGCGACCGAGGGCGGTCTCGACGCGACGGCGCGCATCCTGCAGGATGCGGAACGGGCCGAGGTCGAAGCCGAGCCCGACCGCGGCGTCTATGGCGAAGCCGATCACGAGCGGTCCAGCGAGATGGAGAGCGACTAGGCGGTCTGCGGTCCCGACGCGCTCAGAGGGCCGTCCCGATCAGCGCGCCGATGCCCATCGTCACGGCCATCGCCGCCGCCCCCCAGAACATCACGCGCGCCACGGCGGGCAGTTGCGGCGCGCCGCCGAGGCGGGCGCCCACCGCGCCCAGGGCCGCCAAGGCGACCAGCGTGACCACGATCGCCACGACAACCCGCACCGACGCCGGGGCGAGCGCGATCGCCACCAAGGGCAGCACGGCGCCCGAGGCGAACGAGATCGCCGAGGCCATCGCCGCCTGGCGCGGCCGGGCCAGATTGTCGAGGTCGAACCCGAGCTCGTCACGGGCGTGGACGGCGAGGCGATCCCCTGAGGACAGCTCCTGGGCGACCTCCCAGGCGAGCGCATCGGAAAGCCCGCGCTCGCGGTAGATGCCGGCGAGTTCTTCGAGCTCCTCATCCGGGGACTCCTCGAGCTCCCGCCGCTCGAGGGCGAGGTCGGCCCGCTCGACGTCGCGTTGGGAACTCACCGACACGTACTCGCCTGCGGCCATGGACATCGCTCCGGCGACGAGGCCCGCGATCCCGGCGGTGACGATGGCCGAGCGGCCGGATCCGGCGGCGGCGACGCCGAGCACGAGGCTCGCGGTCGACAGGATCCCGTCGTCGGCACCGAGCACCGACGCACGCAGCCATGCCGAACGGTGCGAGAGGTGCCGCTCCTTGCCCGTCGGCCTGGTGCGCGGACATCACGCGCCCGTCGGCACGTCAGGCACCGGGTGCCAGCGGGTATCCGGACGCGGTGGCGCGCGCGGCCGCCGGCCCGGAGAGCATCACGTTGAGGATGTTCGTCGTCGCCTGCCGGATGATCGCCTCCACCGTCGGATCATTGCGCACGGTGGTGGTGACGATATCGGGGTCGATCGCCAGGAGCGCGGGGTCCGAGTAGACGGGGTTGGTGGTGCATGACCCGTCGAGCAGGCAGACCCACCCGCGCGTGCCGACGTCGACGACGAGCCCGTGGCCGGGATTCGGGACCAGCGTCATCGCGCTGCCGGAGGTCGTCCCCGTGCCGCGCTGCGGGCAGGGAATCGTGCCGGTGGTGGTCACCACGCGCGTCCCGGCGGGCATCGGTGCCGTTGACGTCGGCGTGTCGGTCTCCTGGTAGATGACCCCCTGCAGCTGCTGCCCGGGGGTCGCCCCTGATCCGGCGAAGACCCACCCGGGACTGGACGGCACGGTCATCGGCATCAGGACGTTGGTGCATCCGAATTGTTCACCGAGGATCTTCTGCTCGGGGTTGTTGATCGGCGCCAGGCGCCACATGGTCGACGCGCGCGTCGGGCTCTTGACGTTCGGGTCGGCGGGGTTGAGCTTCCAGATGTCGAGCTCCGTATAGCGGCCCGTCGCGGTCACGGGTACCGCGTGCCAGTAGATGCTGTTCGCACCGAAGAAGGCGACGTTTGCCCCGCGCGCCAACGCGGTCTCGAGGTGGGACCGCATCCTCGGTGTCCAGTACTCGGAGTGCGACCCGACGACCAGCGCCCCCGCGGTCGTCAGTTCGCGGCTGCCGTAGTCCAGATCGACGTCGGTCAGATAGCTGATCCCGCGGGCCTGGGATTCGGCGAACCGCGCAAGCGGGGCGTCCTCGTCCAGGATCTGCGCCATCCCGAACCCGTCATACGGCCGATTGAGACTGACGATCGTCGACACGCCGGTGCCCGACGAATACGCGCTGTGCCCACCCCACTGGTTGTACATCTGGTCGGTGTTGGTCGCGACGACCTGCACCATCGGCGTCGTCCGAGTGTCGTCCCTGACCACGAGCGGCACGGCACCGGCACCCGAGGGGCTGCCGACCGGCACGATGCGCAGCTCATAGATCCCTTGTGTCCAGGCGTGGGGCACCGTGAGGGTCGCCGATCGGGGCCACGGTGCGGTGACCTCGTCGGTGCGTCGGTCGACCGTCTCCCACCGTGGCGGCCCGACCACGGTCAGGACCGGGCTTGTCCACACCAATCGTCCCCCGGCGCCCTGGTAGTACCCGACCCGCCACGCCTGAATGTGCACCGCGACCGGCGTCGTGCTGCGCGTGGCCAGATAGATGCCAACGGTGCCGCCGCAGGCGGCGCTTGTCGACTGGGCGAAGCCTTGGACCAGCGGTGGTGCGATCGCCACGGGCGGCCTCCAGCCGCTGGCGCCGGGCTTTGCGTTCTCCTGGGCGACGGTCGTCGCGGCACACCCGCCATTGCGGCTGTTGGGCGGACTCAGCGGGATCGCGGCCACCGTCGCGCGGTGTGCGGTCGCGTGCGAGTCGGCGTAGCGGCGCCCGTTTCCGTGCGCGACGACCTCGACGGTGTACGTCGCACCCCCGGCCAAGCCGTGCAGCGTGACGCCCGCCCGCGAGATGGCCCGTGCAGGACCGCAGCCGGCGCCGACCCGATCGCACAGCAGGTAGCGGTACCCCGAGGCGTGCAGGACGGCGGAGACGCCGTGGATCCTGAGCGTGCCGGGTCCCGCCGTCAGGGCAAAACGCGGCGCTGGCAGTGGCACGCCCGTGGGCACGCCCGTCCGGACCGCGATCGGCGAATCGCTGCGGACGACGCCGTCACCGATCGCGATCAGCCGGATCGTGTAGCGCACACCCCCGGCGAGACCACCGATCACGTGACCGCGTGGCGAGATTGGCGTCGCCGGACCGCAGGCGACGTCCGCCCCGTTACAGAGCCGGTAGCTGTAGCCGGTGGCGCCGGCGACGGGCGCAAAGCCCCGGATGATGAGCCGGTTCGACGCGGACCGAACGACCAGGCGCGGTGGGGCGAGGGGACGCGCGCTCGGCGCGTCGGTGCGCACACCGATTGTCGCCGCCCGCGAGATGCGCCCGTCGCGCCCTCGGACGAAGACCGCATAGCTGTAGCGGGTCCCGGGCGTCAGGCCGGTATCGACAACCGCGACCGGCCTCGGCCCGCGGGTCGGCACACCCACCCCTGCGGCGCCCCCCGACGGTGCATGGGACCCTTGGGTTCGGCGGACGATCACGCCCGCCATCCGGCCACGGGGCGGGTCGACCCAATAGAGGCTGATCGACGTCGACGAGCGCCCGGTCAGCGCAAGCCCGCGAACCGGTGGGGTCGCTGCCGTGGTGGGGCGGGCCGCAACGAGGCTCGCCGCCCCCACGAGCAGGCCGGCGATCACGATGGCGACGACGATGGCGCCGTACGCCCGGCGCGGGCCGCGGGCGCCTGCCACCCGGCTCACCATCGGGCCTCGGCGAGCGTCCGACCCGAAACGGCGACCGACGCCGTCACGGTCCGCACGCCCGCCGGCATCGTGATCGACGTGCACCCGGACGATCCGGCACGGTGGGCGTCGATGGGGTTCCCGGGCATTCGGCCAGTGTAGGCGCCTGCGCGCGGGGTCGCCGGGCGGGCGGTCCGTCCGCCCGGCAGCTCGTGCGGCAGTGATCGCGCCGCGGGTCCCGGCGACCATCGGGTTGCCGGCCGGGTTCCCGTGCACGCACGCCCGCAGCCCAGGGCGTTCCTAGCCCGCCGGGACGGCCTCGACGTCCCGCTGCGGATCGGCGCTCCGCAGTCGACCCCGGTACTCGATCGCCGCCAGAACCACGAGCACGATCGCGGCCCACAGGCCGATCCACAGCGCCGCGACGTACGGCGCGGCCGCCACCGACACGATCAGGATTGCTGCCGCCACGAGGCGCTTGACGCTGACGGTTTGGACCATCCGCAGCCGGAAGAGGTTGTGCCCGACCAGGTACAACGCCGGCCCGCCGAGGACGGCGATCCCGCCGGCCACACCCAGGCGTGCCGTCGGGGACTCGATCAGCAGTTGATCGCCGACGGCGGACAGGATGATCCCGGCCACGATCGGGATGTGCAGATACGTGTAGGCGTCACGACCGAGCGCCTCCCGCTCCGGTCCGGCGCGTTTGAGCCGCGCCTGGGCGTAGTGGGCGACCTCGTCGAAATACAGCCACCACAGCGCTGCCGACACCACGAAGGCCGCGGTGAGCGCGGTGAGGCGCGTCGGGTTCAACGGTGCACCGCTTGCCGCCGCACCCGCGACGACGATCGATTCGCCGAGCGCAATGATGATGAACAGCTGGAACCGCTCCGAGAAGTGGGCGCTGTCGATCTGCCACTCGCTGGTCACCGAGCGGCCGATCCCCGGCGTCCAGTATCCGACCTGGGGTGCCAGGTAATCGATCGCCAGGGCGGCCACCCAGATCACCGGGCGGGCGTCGGAGGGCGCGAATGCGCCGATCACCCACAGCGGGGCGCTCACCAGGCTCCAGACGAGAATCCGCATGTAGGTCCGGCGCTGCGCGCTGGCGCGATCGGTCACGAGGACGATGAACAGGTTGCGCCCGACCTGGAGCACCACATACGCGCAGGCGAACAGCACGGCCTCCGCACCGAATGCGTGCGGGATCGCGACCGCCATCATCAGGCTCGCCAGCATGACCCCGATCAACACGAGCCGCACCGGTGCGACCTCGGGATCGAACCAGTTCGCCATCCAGGTGGTGTAGATCCACGCCCACCAGACGACCAGGAGCAAGAACAGGGTTGTGGCGGCCCCGCCCCACGTGAGATGCCGCAGCAGGTAGTGCGAGAGCTGCGTGATCGCGAAGACGAAGACGAGATCGAAGAACAACTCGAGCCAGGTCGCCTCGAGATCGTCGCCGTCGCGGGCCCGGAAGTACGGCGACGGAGGGCGGGGCACGCTCACCGGCATCGGCGGCGCGGCCGTGACGCGGCGGCAGATCGATGTGGGCACCAAGCCATTGCGCGAGCATAAGGCCGGCGCGCGGCCGGCGCCGGGCGACCCGCGCACCGGGCACCCGGCTCGGCCGGCGATTCCCGCGGCTGAGCGGGGCATCGACGTGCGGGAACGTCGGGTCTACATTCAGGGGACCCCGCCCCCGAACGCCGCAGCGCGCTGCGGCAGGGAGAACACGGTCATGGATCACACCGCAACGCTTCGCCGGCTGTACGACCTGCTGACCGGCCATGATGTCGACGGCTTCGGCGCCTATCTCGCCGACGACTTCGTCGAACACGAGGAACTCCCGGAGGGCCCTCCGACACGGGAGGGCGTCAAGGAGTTCTTCCGGATGCAGATCGCCGCATTCGACGACCTCGCGATGATCGTCGAGGACATCGTCGACGGCGGCGACACGGTCGTGGCCCGGGCGCGCTTCCGCGGCACCCACACCGGCGAGTTCATGGGGATGCCGGCAACGGGCGTGACCGTCGACGTCCCGTTCATCGACATCATGCGCTTCGGCGACGACGGCCTCGTGCACGAGCACTGGGGCGTCTTCGATGCCATGGGACTGATGCGTCAACTCCACCCCGCCGCGGACTGACGCCAACCGCTCCGGGACGCCGCCTGCCCCGGGAGGGTCGGGCGCGCGGCCCGCCGTGCACCGGCGACCACTCCGCCGCACGGCGACCTTCGGGGCACGAGATCTTCGCCACAGGGCCAATCTCCGACGGGCCCGCCCGCGTGATACTGCGCTCCAATCCGGGGCACGCACCACGGTCCCCGGCGCTCATCTCACCGGTCACCGCGGTCGATTCACCCACCAGACCGCCCGATCAAGGACACTCCGGTGTTTGCCGTGACAGAGCCAGGCAGCGTTCCCGTCGCGTACCCCAGTTGGCTTGACTGGCGCATCGACCGGCGCACATCCGCCGATTTGGGCCCGTACGTGCTCGTGCCGTCGGACACCAGCTTCTGCGCGACCTGCTGGGGTCAGGGACGGATCTGGAGTCAGGCCCGCAACGGCGAGGGGCTGATCCCCCACGCGTGTGCGGCATGCGACGGCGAGCGCGTGGTCCGGAACGCCTGACCGCAGTCCCGCACGACTCCCGCTGTGGCCGGTGCCGCGACGCGTGCGGTGGTGGTGCGGGGCCGTTGCTACCGTTGCGTCATGGCATTCGATGACGGCTTGGCCGAACGTATCCGCGCGCACCTCGGCGACGACCCCGCGATCGCGGAGCGCAAGATGTTCGGCGGCCTGTGTTTTCTCGCCGACGGCAACATGTGCTGCGGCATCATCGGCTCGGACCTGATGGTCCGCGTCGGCGTCGACGCCTACGATGCCGCCCTGGCGGAGCCCGACGCGCGGGAGATGACCTTCACCGGTCGCCCCATGCGCGGCATGGTCTACGTCGGCCCGGAGGGCATCGCCGAGGATGCCGACCTGGCCCGATGGCTCGAGCGCGGGCTGGAGTTCGCCCGCAGCCGCCCGCCGAAGTAACCGCGCCACCGAGCGCGCCGCGCGGTCCTCGGCTCACGCGGGCGCGGCAAGCTTCGTCACGAGGCTCCGCCACTCGTCCTCGCCGAGCCCGTGCGCGACGAGGCGGCCGGGAACCTCCGGGTCCCGCAGAAACACGTGGCAGACGTCGCCGTCGGCGGCCAGCACGAGATCGTGGGTCGTCCGGTCGCCGGCGTCGTCGTAACGGCTGACGCTGACCAAGCGCGGTCCGGGGGCTCGCTGCGAGCACGCGATCGGCGTCGGCATCCGCGCCCCCGCGACCGCCGGTGGGCAGGCGGCCCCACAAACGGGCAAACGCCTCGCCGGTGGCCCGCAGCGCGTAGAAGTGGATCCCGAGCGCGTCGATCAGGACCTCGAGGGTGACGCCTTCGGGCTGTGGCATCAGCACAAACCGCCAGGGCCGGTCGGGCGCGGTCCCGGTGGCGCGCGCGTCGAGCACGACCCGCGAGCGCTGTTGGAATGCCAAGGCAATCCCGAGATCGCCCCGCACCTGGACCTGATCCGATCCGGGAGCCGTGGTGATCAGGTTGCGGGCGGCCAGCGAGCGCACGGCTTCGGCCACGACCTCGGGCGACGGCTCCTCCTCGAGAAAGTGCACGACGCCGCTGACGGCGTCGATTTCGGCGAGGGTGTAGCCGCCGAGCGGAACGGGGCCGGTCTCGACCAGGTGGGCGACCGCCTCGATCAGCCCGGTGGGGATGTCCGTGCCGCCCTGCGGTTCGGTCGTCACGTGCGCTCCTTCTGGTCGGCGACCGGAACGACCCGCGCCGCATAACGGATCTCGCGATCGCCCGCGCGGGCGGTCGCCGACACGCTCGTCCCAGCCGCCGGCAGCGTCCAGCCCTGCGGCGCGACGACCGCTCCGAGGGTCGTGCGCGCGAGCTCCGACGGCGTCTCGGCCACGTAGACGTTCGACGACCCGAACAGCCCGCGCCCGTTGCGGCTGCCGGGAACGAACACGAGCTCCTCAAGCGTGTTCGCCCGCGCGGGCGGCGGAAACCGCACGGCCAGGTCGGGGGAGGCGGACGTGACATCGTCGTCGTCCTCGATCCGCGCCAGCATCGAGGTCAATTCGGCCTCGGCGGCGGCGGGCACCGGCACGGTCGTCGCGAGGCTCGGGGAGAGGTACATCGGCCGACGCTCGGTGTTCTTCGAGAGCCCCCAGGGGCCGACATTGCTCTTGGTGAAGCGATAGACGACGTAGTCGATCAGGTGCTTGAGGTCGGTGACCGACGGCAGGTGGAAGCCGGGGCCCATGGCGGCCGGCGTCTTCTCGAGCTGCACCCAGGTCCCGGACTCGGTCCGGCCATGCAGCTTCTCGCGAACGAGGGGCCCCTTCAGGCCGATGTCGGGGTAGCGATGCTTGTCCACGGTGCGATGGTGGCTGGAGAGCCGCTCGCGACTCTGCGGAAACCGCCACGTCTCGTACAGCTCGGGGTCGTCGACCAAGACATGGGCGCCGCACAGCACCTCACGCAGCTGCGGGACGTCGAGCCCGTTGCGCTCGAGGTCGGCGATGATCGCCGCCTCTGCCGGCGTGAGCCGTTTGGCGGCCTGGGCGAGGCCGTTGCGGTACTTGCCGACGTGGGACGTGATCTCCACCATCAGCCGCACGCGAGTTCGCGTGCGATCGGTGTCGGAATCTTCGCTGTGGAACAGGGCGCGTGCGGCATCGATCGCCATCGTGCGATGAGCGTACGTCATCGGCGCGGTGCCGGTTCACCGCCCCGCGCCGCGCCCGCATCAGGTCGGGCCGCGCACCGACCGCAGCGTGGCCCGCGGTAAAGTTGATCGATACGCTTCAGTAACGCGTCCGGTGCGGTTGGCCGGCGCGCCTGACCAGACCCGACGACAGACGGCAATGGGAGCCGCTGCCGCATGATCGACAACGACAGCTCCAGCGTCCTCGCGGGCGCGCGCGGCCGATTCGCCGACGCAACGGACTTCACCCTCGGCATCGAGGAGGAGTTCCAGATCCTCGATCCCGTCACGCTGGCGCTGGCCAACCGGTATGAGGAGTTCATCGACGCCGCGCCGCCGGAGCTCGCCCGCCAACTCGACGGTGAGCTGATCGCGAGCGAGATCGAGCACAAGACCCGTCCGTACGCGCGGTTCGCGGATGCCGCCCTCGATCTCGCCCGCGGGCGGCTCGAGCTCTGCGCGCTGGCGGACACCCTCGACGCCCAGATCGCGATCACCGGCGCCCACCCGTTCAGTCCGTGGACGGCGCAGCGCATCATCGAGACGCCCCATTACGACCGGGTTGTGGGCAATCTCGGCTACGTCGCCTGAATCAACAACACCTGGGCCGTCCACCTCCACTGCGGCGTCCGCGACGCCGACCGGGCGATCTACGTCTGCACCCGCATGCGCGAGGTCCTCCCGGAACTGCTGGCGCTGTCGGCCAACAGCCCCCTGTACGCCGGCCGCGACGTCTGGATGGCGTCGATCCGCACGCAGCTGTTCATCCGCAATCTGCCGCGCTGCGGCATCTCGGACGCCTTCCGCGATTGGAACGACTACGCCCGGTTCGTCGCGCTCCTCGAGCGCACCGGATCCATCGCCGAGTCGACCGAGCTCTGGTGGAGCGTGCGCCCGCATCCGGCCTTCGGAACCGTCGAGGTCCGTATCTGCGACGGCCAGACCGAGGGCGGCCACGCCCTCGCCCTGGCGGCCCTCGGCGTCGCGCTGATCGCCGCCTATTGCACCGAGTACAACGAGGGGCGGCACCACGATCCCCACCCTCGCGGCCACATCGAAGAGAACCTCTGGCGTGCGGCGCGCCACGGGCTCGAGGGCGAGCTCATCGATCTCGAAACCGGTGACGCACGCTCTGCGCGCACGGCGATCACCGCGTTGCTCGAGCGAACGCGGGACCACCACGGACCACTCGGTCTCGGACCCTGGCTCGACGGGGTCGCCGACATGCTCGATCACGGGAACGGCGCGATCCGGCAACGGGAACTGCTCGACCGTTTCGACGGCGATCTGGTTCGCACCCATGCCGAGGCCGTCGCCCGGACGCGGGCGTCCGCCGAAGAGCTGATCCGGCGCCACGCCCCGGCCGTCACCTCCTGACACCCCGCGTGCGGGGAGGGCGGGATCGTCCCACCGCCACCGGCGACGGTCAGCGGGCCGCCTGCTCGTTCAGGCCCCGCCGTAACAAGCCGCCCGTCGCGAGCTTTGAGAGCGTCCGGTCGGCGTTCCGCTCCTCTTCGAGGGTCTGCTCGAGCAGGTTCCGGACCTCGCTCAGCCCGAGCTCGGCCGCGAGGGTCGACGCGGTCCCGTATGCAGCCATTTCGTAGTGTTCCACCCGCTGGGCCGCGGCGATGAGCGCAATGTCCCGTGCCATGGGATCGCCATCGGCCGCCATCGCGCGGTCGGCCTCATGCACGAGCCCCCGCATCGCCTCGCACTCATCCGTTGGATACGGAAGTTCGAGATTGCCGATGATGCGCTCGAGCCGGGCGACGTGGCCAAGGGTCTCGGCGAGGTGATCCTCGACGACGGCCTTGAGCCGGTCCGACGACGCGGCATCCGCGAGCTTGGGCAGCGTGGCCACCAGCTGCCGTTCCGCGCTCCAAAGATCGGCCAGCTGCTCGGCCAGAACGTCCTGCACCGATGCGTACCGCATATCCGGGCCTCCACGTGAGCTGATGTCGGGGATCCACGTGCCCGGGCAGTTGCGTCGGGGCGCGTGTGGTTCTTGTGCCCGGGCGCGAGGGCACGCAAACACCGCCCGCCGCAGCCGCATTGCCCTCGCGGAGCGGGCGGCGACGGGCCCGGCATGCCGGGCGGCACCCGCGTCCCGACCCGTCGCGACGCGTCGTCGCGATGCCGATCAGCTGGCGCGATTGGGCCCCGGGAGGCTGTCCCGTGCCCCGGCCGCGCGTCGGCGATCCTGCGCCGCCCCCGGACAGGCACGACACGTCACCAGCGATACCACCGGGCCCGATCGGCGCCCGCGCCGGCGCGAACCAGGAATCCGAGCAGCCAGATCACCGCGACGATGACGGCAATGATCCACAACGCGTGGATGGCAAAGCCGATGCCGAACAACGCGATGGCGATGAGTGCGAGCAAGAGAAGCAAAAGCATCGTGTCGCCCTTTCGTGTTCACTCACGACCGATGGGGGCGTCCTACCCCGGGACCATCGACCGCACACCTCTCGCAGCGCCGAGGGCAGTGCGGCGGACGCGGCGCCAGCGGACGGGGAGATGCGGCCACCTCGACCTGCCCCTCCGGGCCCGTCCACACGAGGACGCCGCGGCGGTCCTATGCCGCTCGTGCCGCTTCCGCGCGACCCGCCGATGCGATGAGATCGATGAACGCGTCGCAGAAGGCGTCGAGATCGTCGGGCTTCCGGCTCGTGACAATTGCGCCGTCACGACAGACCTGTTGATCGACCCACCGCCCTCCGGCGTTGCGTACGTCCGTGGCGAGCGAGGGCCACGAGGTGATCGTCACCCCATCAAGAACGCCGGCCTCCACGAGCAGCCACGGCCCGTGGCAGATGACCGCGGTCGGCAACCCGAGGCGAACGAACTGCTCGACGATCGCTACCGCCCGCGTTTCGGTCCGCAGCTGATCCGCATTGGCAACGCCGCCCGGAATCAGAAGCGCCGCATACCGAGCCGGGTCGGCTGTCCCGAGTTCGCAATCGACCGGATAGCTGCCGACCCGGTCCAGGTGGCGATATGTCTGAACCTCGCCGGACCGCGGTGCCACGATCTCCACAGTCGCCCCGACTGCGCGCAGCGCCTGCATCGGCACCGTCAGTTCGGCTTCCTCGATCCCCTCGTTGGAGACGAGGGCGGCGACGCGGATCCCGTCGAGCAGGTCGGACGGCCGGTCGGCGGGTCGCGGATCGGATTCCTGGCCGCGGAGGTCTTCGAATGATGTGGTCACGATGGCTCCCTGGTAGTCGGTGACACGACACAGGCCTCCTCCCCGTCTTGGCGGTTCGGCAAACACCCGTGCCGGCACGCGTCGGGGACGGACCGGTGATCCTCGGACTCGCGGCGGCAGGGCCACGCCCGGTCAGCCTCGCCGCGTACCCCGTCGCGTGTCACGAGGTCACGGGGTACGGCGGACCGGGTGATCGCTGCGATCCGGGGCCGAGCACGCCCGGCGTGTTCGACAGCACCGTGCCGAAGGATCAGTCGTTGCCTGCGATGGGCACGTAGGAGATCAGCAGGTTCGTGATCAGGAAGGCCGTCACCGTCGCAATGATCACCAAGGGCGTGACGCCGGCGATTCCCCCGGAGGCGGTCAACATCGCCGTCAGCACGATCGCCGACAGCGGCAGCCGCAGCACGGACACGAACGTGGCCGCCATCCCGATCGCGACCGCCGGAGTCAGACTCAGACCGGGCAGGTGCGAGGCCGCGATTCCCAATGCGGCCCCGAGAAACAGCGCCGGAAACGCGGGCCCGCCGCGGAACGCCGCCATCGAGATGCTCCACGCCGCGCCCTTCAAGATCACCAGGAGCAGAAGCGCCCCGACCGACCAGGCGGCGGCGTTGGCAACGAGCGGATCGAGCGATGCCTCGCCCGAGAACAGGACGTTGGTCTCCGCGTGGCCGGTCCATTCGTAAAACACGATGGCCAGCACGGCCACCCCGAGACCGATGACCGGCGTTGCCACCCACAGATGGTCGGTGTGACCTCCCAGGTGCTCCGGGCACTGGAGGCCAAAGGCCTGGTCGAGCGCCGGCAGCACCCCACCGACCGCAGGGCCCGCGCGCTCGCGGTGACTCCGGACGGGGCGGCGCTCGCCAACCGGGCCATCGGCGCGGTCGAAGATGTCGACCGCCGGTTCTTGGCCCGCTCCGTGAGGACCGGGCGGCCCTCACGGGGCTGCTGAATCGCCTGTTGGGCTCAGACGCCTAAACCGACCCGCGGTCCGCTCAGTATCGGGCGAGCTCCGTTGGCCCGGCCAGCACGATCCGCGGAGCGGCCGCCGGGCGCAGCCAGCGCAGGATCCGTACCAGCTCAAATTGGGCGACCGACACGCACCCCGACGTTGCGGCCGCGAGACCGACGTGCAGGAAGATCCCCGACCCGTATGGCCCGGCGGCCGGCGCATTGAAGTCGATCACCGCGAGATAGTTGTACGCGGGGGATTCCCGCCAGAGGCATTCGGTGCCGCCGCCGAACGGATTCCGCGCGCAGTTGGTGTTCGACGAGTGGCGAAATGTGTTGTAGGCGGCCCCGGTCCGCGGGTTCTCGTCCCAGTAATCGCCCGGCACCAACCGGTGGTACCGCAGCGCGGTACCGGGATTCGGCCGCGTGCCGTAAAGCGTCGTGCCGACAGTGAAAATGCCCTCGGGCGTGGTGCCGTCGCCCTCGCGACGCCGGGTCGCCCCCAGCCACCCGCGGCGACCGACCCGCGCGCGGATGGGGTGAAACGCGAGGTGCCAGGTCCCGTTGGTCAGCGCGAAGGCGCGTAGTGTGGCGACCGTTGAACGCGCCGTCGGTGCGGTGACCACGATCACCTGGCGCGCATCATCGACGGAGGAGAGGCCCATCGGCGGGCGGGGCGGGGGCGGCGGGGACGCACCGGCGGCCACGGTCGCGCCCGCGACCACGGCGGCGATCGCGCCGCCGAGAGCGACTCGGAGGAGGCCGCGCGGCGCCAGGGTCATGGGCGCGATGGGCCGGGATACGACATCCGGCCATGATTCCACGGATCGACGCGCCGTTGTCAGGGAAACCACCCGAGCGACATCGGGGATCCGGCACTTGACGTCCCTGACCGGCGCGCCGACGATCGAAGCAGGATGTTTGAGGACCGACGGGATGCCGGGCGCCAATTGGCCACGCTGCTGACCGCGTACCGCGAGGCGCGGCCGATTGTGGTCGCACTGCCTCGCGGCGGGGTGCCGGTGGCCGCCGAGATCGCCCGGGCACTCGGCGCGCCGCTCGAGGTTCTGATGGTCCGCAAGCTCGGCGCCCCGACGAACCCGGAGTTCGCCGTCGGCGCGATCGCCGAGGACGGCACCACGCTCGTCGACTCCGCGACCGTCCGCCATCTGGGCATCACCCAGGGCGAACTCGAACGGATCCTGACGCGCGAACGACGGGAACTCGCGCGGCGCATCGTAAGCTTCCGCGGGGAGGCGCCGGCGGCGGACGTTCGCGACCGCACCGTCATCCTCGTCGATGACGGCCTTGCGACGGGACTCAGCGACCTTGCCGCCGTCCAGGCGCTGCGCGCCGGAGGTGCGGCACGGATCGTGGTCGCCGTACCGGTCGGCTCGCACCAGGCTGTCGCCGCGCTGCGCGACGCCGCCGACGACGTCGTGTGCCATACAACCCCGCGCGAGCTGATGGGCGTCGGGCGCTGGTACCGGAACTTCGACCAGGTCTCCGATGATGAGGTCCGGGCGATCCTGGGGTCGCTTCGCGTCCCGGCGCCATCGCCAACGCCCGCCGCCGACACCGGTCGGCGCGAGGTCCGAGTCGACGCCGCGGGGGTGTGGCTCACTGGCGATCTCGCGGTCCCGGATGCCCCGCAGGGCCTGGTCATCTTCGCCCACGGCAGTGGCAGCAGCCGCAAGAGCCCCCGCAACAGACTGGTCGCCGAACGCCTGAATGACGGGGGCCTCGCAACACTCCTGATCGACCTCCTGTCGGCCGACGAGGACGGGCGCCGGGATCTCGTGTTCGACATCCCGTTCCTGGCCCGCCGCCTGGTCGCGGCCACCGCCTGGGCGACCCGCGACGCGGCGACCCAACGGCTGCCGATCGGGTACTTCGGTGCGTCGACGGGCGCCGGCGCCGCACTCTGGGCCGCTGCCGAAGCCGGAACACCGATCGGCGCAATCGTCTCGCGCGGCGGACGCCCGGATCTCGCGGGCCCGATGCTCAGATCCGTCCTCGCACCGACGCTGCTGATCGTCGGATCCCAGGACCCGCAGGTACTCGCGCTCAACCGCGCCGCCGCCGAACGGCTCGGAGGGCCTCATCGCCTCGAGGTGGTGCCGGGTGCCGGACATCTGTTCGAAGAGCCCGGGACCCTCGACACTGTCGCCGACCTGGCCGCCGACTGGTTCCGGGTCCACCTTGCCGGTCCGGCGGCAGTGGCAGCCTAGGTCGTGGCCACCGGCCGCCTCACCCCCCGTCACGATCCCGTCGCCGCGATCCGACGCGACGCGGTCCCGATCACCGGCGCAGCCGACGACTATGACGCACTCATCGAACGCATTGGCGATGCCCGTCTCGTCCTGCTCGGCGAGGCCAGCCACGGCACCCATGAGTTCTATCGTGAGCGGGCGCGCATTACTCGCCGCCTGATCCGCGACCACGGCTTCACCGCCGTCGCGGTCGAGGCCGACTGGCCCGACGCATATCGGGTGAACCGCTACATCCGCGGCGACACGAGCGATGCCAACGCCGAGGCGGCCCTCTCCGGGTTTCGGCGATTTCCAACGTGGATGTGGCGCAATGCGGACATCGTGGACTTCGTCGGCTGGCTGCGGGCGCACAACGACACCCACACGGCCTCGCGGCGGGCGGGGTTCTACGGACTCGATCTGTACAGCCTCGGTGCGTCGATGGCGGCGGTCATCGACTACCTCGACGCGGAGGACCCCGTCGCAGCGACGCGCGCCCGCGCAACGCTACGAGTGCTGCAACCGTACGCGGGCGAGAGCGCCGAGTACGGCCAGGCGGTACTCCTCGGAACGAGCGCCTCGTGCCGCGACACGTCCTCGATCAGCTGGTGGAGCTGCGGCTGCGGGCGGCGGACTACCTCCGTCATGACGGACCCGCGGCCGCGGACGCGTACTTCGCAGCCGAACAGAACGCGGTCCTCGTCAGCGACGCCGAGGAGTACTACCGGACGATGCTGGGCGACGCGGTCAACTCGTGGAATCTGCGCGACCGGCACATGGCGGACACGCTCGACCATCTGATGGCGTATCTGGATCGGAACGACGGTCACGCCCGCACTGTGGTGTGGGAGCACAACTCGCACGTCGGCGATGCCCGTGCGACCCAGATGGGCGAACGCGGCGAGCTGAACGTTGGGCAGCTGATGCGCGAGCGACACCCGGGCGAGGTGGTGCTGGTCGGATTCACCACCTACGACGGCACCGTCACCGCGGCCGCCAGCTGGGGAGCTCCGGCGCGGCGCATGCGGGTGCGCCCGGCGATGGTGGGGAGCTATGAAGCGCTCCTTCACGAGACCGGGGTTCCCGCGTTCATGCTCTGCCCCGTCGGCGCGGGGACGTCGGGTGAGGCACTCGATGATGCGCGCCCGGAACGGGCAATCGGGGTCATCTACCGACCCGACACCGAACGTCAAAGCCACATGTTCGCCAGTCGGATCACACGCCAGTTCGATGCGCTGGTTCACATCGACCGCACCCGCGCAGTCGAACCGCTGGAGCGGGGCCCCGGTTGGGAGCTGCACGAGCCACCCGAGACCTACCCGACCGGGCTGTGAGCAGTCCCGACGCGGCGGACCGCCCCGGACGCGAATGTCGCGGCGGTGATCCCGCCACCGCCCCGGTGGAGGAGCACGTGCGGCCACGGCGTCGACCGACCTCCTCGGCGGCACGGATCCACCGCGCTAGGGTCGCCCGAGGAGCGCCGACGACAGGGGACGGCACATGGGATTCGATCTGATCTCGCGCGCGGACCAGGTCTGGGGCGCGACCAATCCGCTGGGTGTCCTCAACACCAACCTCACCGCCGCACTGGGGTACCGGGATGTCACGATCCGGCTTTGGCGCATCGCGCCCGGCCAGGCGGTCCCGCGTCACCGGCATCGTCACCAGACCGAGATCTACGTGTTGCTCGAGGGCCGGGGTCGCATGCGCATCGGCGACGCGGTGCTGACTGTCGACCCCCTGTCGGCGGTCCGGGTTGATCCCGACGACGTCCGCCAAGTGTTCAACGACACCGACGCCGACGCGCTCTGGCTTATCGCCGGCGCTCCCCCGGAGTCGTTCCCCTTGTCTGCCGACGCCCACTCGGCTGAGCTCGCACACCTCTACCCCGACGGGGTCACGGCCCTGCCGCCGGAGCTCGCCGGCGACTGAGACGGACCGGCTACCGACCGCACCGCACCGGCCCGCAAGCGTGGGCGTCGCCTGTCGGCCGCGGTCCTCTACCACCGCTCACGGCCGTGCTGAAGGCTGCCCCGGCGGTGGGCAACGTCTGTCTGCCCGACCGGCGTCATTCGGCCGCGATTCGGGGTGCCCTGGTCCTCCGGAACCCCCTCGCCCCCCCAATCGGATAGGGTCCCGCTAGTCTCACGGCGGCTCGCAGCAGGGCCCAGACCGTCCGAATGCACCGATTTGCGGCGAATTCGAGGGTCTAGGCTCCGCATCCATGAGCCCCAGTGCCACGACGGCCCGGCTCATCGTGGCGCCACCGCAGGCGAGGTCACCTCGCCGGCAACGTCCGCCTCGCTCTGACCCATCGGAAAGACACGGATGTCGATGCTTGACAAACCACACCGCCGTCACCCGGCCCACCACCCCGCCGTCGATGTTCGACCCGGTGCGGGAGGAACACCCGGCAACGTGGCCAATACCGGCCAAATGCACCGCCGTTTCGCAGTTGCCGGCGGGGTCCTGGGCATCCTCTTGGTCCCCGCGGCGATCTGGGCCGCCACGCTCGGCACGATCGCCGGCCGCCACAAGGTCGCACTGCCCGCGAGCCTGATCAGGACCTCCGGGGGCGTGCGGTGCGGGTATGTCGGGGGCCGGTGGGTCCCCGGAGCAGTCCTGACGAGCCCGCGCCCGCCTGCGGGCCGTCGCTGGTTCATCTCCCGTGTCCAGGAGGCCGCCAACTTCCGCGCCGCCGCCCACGGGGCGACGCCGACGTCCCACCGGCGGGCACTGCTGGCCCAGGCCGTCGCCTTCCAGCGGCTGGCGAAGACCGCCTCCCGGCCGGGCCACGGCTGCTCGGTGCTGCGGGCGCCCACCAACCCGCCCGTGGCACCTGTCGCACCGATGCCCAGTGGAACCATTCCGGGCTGGACGCAGGTGTTCGCCGACAACTTCACCCAGGCCATTCCCGTCGGGACCTTCCCGACGGCGGCAAACGCCTGGCACACATATGCCGACGGCACGCCGGACACTCGGGCCAAGGGTCAGTATTGGCCGTCCCGGGTCGTCTCGGAGTCGGGCGGGACCCTGAACGTCAACGTCCACACCGCCGCCGGCACCCCGATGGGTGCGGCTCTGCTGCCGGTCGTCGCCGGCGCACCGGGGTCCGAGGGCGGCCAGACCTACGGGCGCTACACGTTCCGGTTCAAGGCCGACGCGGTTCCCGGCTACAAGACCGCAGTACTGCTGTGGCCCGACAGCGAGAACTATCTTGCCGACGGTGAGATCGACTTCCCGGAATTCAACTTCACGTCTACGATCTGGGGTCACTTCCACCGGCGGGGCGCGACCACGGGAGGCGATTTCGCCGCAAAGGCCACCGGGGTGCTCGCCTCGTCCGGCTGGCACGTCGCCACCATCTCCTGGCTCCCGAACTCCCTGACCTACGCGCTCGACGGGCACACGCAGCTCAGCGTGACCGGCGCGGCCGTGCCCAACACCCCGATGCACCTGGTCATCCAGACCGAGACCGAGACCGACAACACGGTTCTCCCCCCGGCGAACGCGAGCGGGGACCTGCGTCTTGACTGGCTGGTGATCTCGAAGCCGGCCTGATCGACACCGGCCCGGCCGCACGGCCGGAACCGTCGGACGCCGGGTCGTCCGACCGGGACAACGTCAACCGACCGTATAGGGCGCACTCCCCCCGGTCGGGCCTTACGCACGCGGGCCGCGGGGCCTAGGGTCGAAGGACTCCCCCGCCTCGCGACACCCGAAGGCTCCTACGCGTGCCCCAGCAGTCCCGATCCGCCCGAGGATTCCGCGCGTCCGCGCGCCGCCGTCCGTTCGCCCTCATCACGAGCATTGTCGTGGCCGGGGGTGCGATCGCCGCATTGACCGTCCTCGTGGCCGCGGCGCTGGCCGCGACGACGCTGTCCGCGCCACGGTTCTCGCTGACCGCGGGGCCGGGATCGCTCAAGATCAACAGCTTCTCGGCGATCTCACATGCATCCGGGTATCAGGCCGAAACCTGCGACACCACCGGGTCGGTCTGCGGCGCCCCGGTGACGGTCACCACCGCGGGATACACGTTTGCCGGCCTGCCCGGCGGCACAACCGCCACGGTGAAGCTCCAGGCGCTCGGCAACGGCACGACATACCTCACCTCGGCGTGGACGTCGCATACGGGGACCCCGACCGCAACGGTGCTCGGGACGCCGGGCCTGACGCTCACCGCCGGCAACGGCACCCTGACGCTCAACAGCTTCGCCGCGGTTCCCAACGCATCGGGCTACCGCGCCCAGCGGTGCAACGCGGCCGGCACAAGCTGTCAAACCGCTGCCTCCGTCACGACCGCCGGCACGACGTTCGGCGGACTGGTCAACGGCACGACTTACACGATCAAGCTGACCGCGATCGGTGACGGCACCGTGTACGCGAACTCCGCGGTCGCGTCCCAGACGGGAACTCCGGCGGCCGTCACGCTCGCCAGCTCCGAACCTCACGCTCTCCCCGGGACCCGGGTCGCTCGTGATCGGTGCATTCCCCGGGGTGCCCAACGCCAGCTCGTACAGCTACCGGCTCTGCAACGCGCAAGGCGCCGCCTGTGGGGCGGCCACCGGCGTCACGACCGCGGGCACGACGATCACGGGTCTTCTCGGTGGCACGACCTACACCGTCACCCTTGTCGCCGTCGGCAACGGCACCACATATGCCACCTCGGCGCCCGCGGTCCAGGTCGGGACGCCGATCGCCGTCACGCTCGGCACACCGGCACTCACCCTGACCCCGGGCCCCGAGTCGCTGATCCTCGGCGCATTCCCCGCCGTCCCGAATGCCACGGCGTACCGGTACCAGGTCTGCAACCTCGCCGGTACCGTGTGCGGGCCCGCCACCGCGGTGACGACATCCGGCGCGACGATCACGGGGCTCGTCGGCGGAACCGCCGAGCAGGTGACGCTCACCGCCATCGGCAACGGCACGAGCTACGTGGACTCCGTCCCGGCATCGCAGTCCGCCGTCCCGTCCGCATCGGTGCTCGCGACGCCGAACCTCGCGCTCACCTCGAGCGCGGGCACGCTGACCATCGGGGCGTTCTCCGCCATCCCGGGGGCCGTGTCGTACAGCTACCGGGTCTGTGACGCCGGTGGCGCCAACTGCGGAACCGCCACGACGGTGACGACCGCGGGGGGCCCGATCACCGGCCTGACCGACGGCGCCACCTACACGGTTACGCTGACCGCCGTGGGTGACGGGGTCGTGTACGCGAGCTCGGTTCCTGCGAGCGCCCTGGGCACGCCGGGGGCGGTCTCCTCGGGCGGCACCCCGCTGATCGTCGATACCGACATGTGGAGCGACGCCGGCGACGCAGGGGCCCTGGCGAGCGCCTTCGCGCTCCAGCAGAGCGGCGAGGCCCACGTCGTCGCCGCGATCACCGATACGCGCACGGACCGCCCGGCGGTCGCGACCGACACCTGGAAGTGCGTCGCCGCCATCGCGCAGTTCTACGGGGCATCCAACCTGCCGATCGGCTCCGACATGCCCGACACGGGCACCGCGACGAGCAGTCCGGACTGGGCCGGCCCCTGCGGCGCCCTGGCATCCCCGACGACCCCGGTTCCGGACACCGCCCTCAACACCTACCGCACGGCGCTCGTCGCGCAACCCGACCACAGCGTCGTGATTGCCGGGATCGGCTATTTCGAAAACCTTTCGGCGCTGCTGAATTCCCCGGCCGACGCGATCAGCCCGTTGACGGGCAAGCAGCTCGTGGCGCTTAAGGTCAAGTCGCTGGTCGTGATGGCCGGGTGCTTTCCGAGCTGTGCCAGCGGCGAGAACAACGTGGTGGGCAACGTCGCCGCCGCCCAGAACGTGGCCGCCAACTGGCCGACCAAGATCATCTGGTCGGGTTCGGAGGTGGGGGACGCGGTCCATTCCGGTCAGACGGTGAGCGCCAGCCAGCCGGTGACGTCGCCCCTACGGGCGGCGTACGTGGCCTACGTCGGGGCCAACAACTGGATCTACGCCTACGACCAGACCGCGATCTACCACGCCATCCGACCGACGGACCCGTCGCTGGCCGAATCGGCCGGCGGCACCGTGACCATCAACGGGAACGGGGGCGACAGCTTCGTGGCCGGTGCCGGGAACTCGTCGTACCTTGTCCTCAACAACGCCACCGCCCTCGACGCATCGCTCGAGACCCTGTTGGACGTGCTGCCGCCGGCCCCGCTCGGACCGCTTCCGAGCGATACGTTCGACGCCAACGCCCTGAGCCCGGCCCTGTGGAACACCAGCTCCACCGGATCCGCGGTGGCGGCGACCGGACAGCAGCTGGTGATCTCCCACCCCGCCGGCGGATGGACAAACGGCGCCCTGATCGGCGCCGCCCCCTATGACGCCACGGGACACAGCACGCAGGTGCAGCTGGTCCGTGCCGCCAACAACGGCCAGGCGGCGACGGGCCAGACCGGGGGCGAGACCGCCATGTTCATCACCAAGGACGCCACCCACTACGCGGACATCTTCGTGGGCGGCGGGGGCCTCGCCGCCGAGGTGAACGCCGGCTCCGGCGAGGCGAACATCACGCCCGGCTGGGTGCCCTACAGCGCGACGACGATGCAGTGGCTGCGCATCCGCGAATCGGCCGGAACCCTCTACTTCGAGTACGCCGCCGGGGCCTCGGCCCCAGGCGTCTGGACGACGTTTGCCCAGATCGCCGACCCGTTCCCGGTCAACCGGGTCACCTTCAAGCTGGCGGCCGGCTCGGATATGGGCACCAGCGACGCCGCCATCTTCGACAGCCTGTCGAGCAGCTAGCCGACGGGACCGAAGTCCGGTCCGGGACCGCCGCGGACGAACGGGTCGCGGCGGTCGGCGGGAGGCCGTCGACCCTGGCGTCAATGGCCGCCGCGCCGAGACCCGCCACCGCAATGTCCGCACCCTGCATCAGAATCGATCGGTGAGTTCCCTCCGTAGTTCCGCTGCCACCCCCGACCGCCGGTTTAGGATGGGTTTTCAGGACTGGCTGGCAGACGCATGAGTCCGACCGACAATCACCGTGGGTCCCCCGTTCCCGACCGGACGTCGCCATGCGACAAACACGGATGAGCCCCCAGCGGCGACCCCGGACCCGTACGTCGACCGCACGACGCTGGGGCCGACGCGCGGCCGCCACGGCCGCGGTTGCGGGCATCGGCATCGCGACTGCGGTGCTCGCGCCATTTGCGTCCTCCCAAACGCCGGTCCCGGCCACGATCGCCTCCCGCGGTGCCGCCGCACACACCACCTACACCTCGGACTCCACGACGACCCTGACCGTGGCGGCACCCGCCGGCGCCCAGGCCGGGGACGTGCTTGTGGCCTCGCTCGGGTTCGGCAAGACCGGTGCCGCCAGCCAGCCGACGCTCACCACCCCGTCCGGCTGGACGCTTGTCTCGCGCACCAGCCACAGCACCGACGGAACGCTGGCGGTGTTCACGCATACCTTTGCTGCCGGCGAGACCAGCTACAGCTGGACGACCAACGTCACCGTCGGCGGGGCGATCTTCGTGGCGGCCTTCGGGAACGTGAACACAACGACCCCAATCGATGTCTCAGGTGGCGTACCGATCACGACCGCAAGCGCCACTCTTGCCACGCCCTCGCTGACGACAACCGCGGCTGGCGATCAACTGGTGGCCGGATACTTTGCCTACGACGGTGGCGCCTCCGGCATCACTTGGACGCCCCCTGCTGGGATGACGGAGATCGGGGACGCCACCAACGGGAGCAGCCGCTCCGGTGAGCTCGATACCGTTGCTCAGGCGGCCGCCGGTGCAACAGGCCAGAAGACCGCGACCGCCTCGGCCAAGCAGGACTACGGCGTCGCCGCGCTGACGGCGCTGGCGCCCAAGCAAACCCAGACGATCGGCTTCACCTCGACCGCACCGGCACCGGCGTCGGTCGGCGGGGCGACCTACACCCCGGCCGCAAGCGGCGGCGGATCGGGCAACCCGGTGATCTTCACCATCGACCCGGCCGCAAGCGGGGTCTGTGCGATCGCCGCCGGGGTGGTCAGCTTCACCGGTGCCGGCACCTGCGTCATCGACGCCAACCAGGCCGGCAACGGCGCCTACACGGCAGCACCCCAGACCCAGCAGACATTTACCGTCGGCGGCGGCACCACACCGCAGACGATCAGCTTCAGCTCCTCGGCGCCCGTCGGGGCAACCGTGGGCGGGACCTACACCCCGGTCGCCACGGCCACCTCGGGACTCGGGGTCGCCGTGACGGTCGATGCCGCAGCGAGCGCGGTGTGCACGATCTCCGGCGGGGTGGTCACCTTCACCGGCGCCGGGACGTGTGTGATCGACGCCAACCAGGCCGGCAACGCGACCTATGCGCCCGCGCCGCAGGCCCAGCAGTCGTTTGGGGTGGGACTCACCTCCCAGGCGATCGCCTTCACCTCAAGCGCCCCGGCCCCCGCATCGATCGGCGGCGCGACCTACACGCCGACCGCAAGCGGCGGCGGCTCGGGCAACCCGGTGATCTTCACCATCGACCCCGCAGCCAGCGGCGTGTGTGCGATCACGGCCGGGGTGGTCAGCTTCACCGGTGCGGGCACGTGCGTCATCGACGCCAACCAGGCCGGCAACAGCGCCTACTCGCCCGCGCCCCAGGTCCAGCAGTCGGTCGCGGTGGTCATCGGGTCGACGCCCCAGACGATCAGCTTCGTCTCGAACGCCCCCGCCGGCGCCCTCGTGGGCGGGACCTACACCCCGGTCGCAACCGCGAGCTCGGGCCTTGGAGTCAGCATCACGATCGACCCCTCGGCGAGCACGGTCTGCAGCATCACCGCGGGCATCGTCCACTTCACGGGCGCCGGGACGCTGCGTCGTCGATGCCGACCAGGCCGGCAATGCGACCTACGCGGCGGCGCCCCAGGTCCAGCAGTCGTTTGCGGTGGGGCTCACGGCGCAGACGATCAGCTTCAGCTCCTCGGCGCCCGTCGGGGCAACCGTGGGCGGGACCTACACCCCGGTCGCCACGGCCACCTCGGGACTCGGGGTCGCCGTGACGGTCGATGCCGCAGCGAGCGGCGGTGTGTGCGATCTCCGGCGGCGTCGTGCACTTCACCGGCGCCGGGACGTGCGTCGTCGACGCCAACCAGGCCGGCAACGGCGACCTATGCGGCCGCTCTCCAGGTCCAGCAGTCGTTTGGCGGTCACCGCCCCGACCGGCGGTGGGCCGTCCGCCGTGGCGTCCCGCGGTGCCGCCGCACACACCACCTACACCTCGGACTCCACGACGACCCTGACCGTGGCGGCACCCGCCGGCGCCCAGGCCGGGGACGTGCTGGTGGCCTCGCTCGGGTTCGGCAAGACCGGTGCCGCCAGCCAGCCGACGCTCACCGCCCCGTCCGGCTGGACGCTTGTCTCGCGCACCAGCCACAGCACCGACGGAACGCTGGCGGTGTTCACGCATACCTTTGCTGCCGGCGAGACCAGCTACAGCTGGACGACCAACGTCACCGTCGGCGGGGCGATCTTCGTGGCGGCCTTCGGGAACGTGAACACAACGACCCCAATCGATGTCTCAGGTGGCGTACCGACCACGACCGCAAGCGCCACTCTTGCCACGCCCTCGCTGACGACAACCGCGGCCGGCGATCAACTGGTGGCCGGATACTTTGCCTACGACGGTGGCGCCTCCGGCATCACTTGGACGCCCCCTGCTGGGATGACGGAGATCGGGGACGCCACCAACGGCGAGCAGCCGCTCCGGTGAGCTCGATACCGTTGCTCAGGCGGCCGCCGGTGCAACAGGCCAGAAGACCGCGACCGCCTCGGCCAAGCAGGACTACGGCGTCGCCGCGCTGACGGCGCTGGCGCCCAAGCAAACCCAGACGATCGGCTTCACCTCGACCGCACCGGCACCGGCGTCGGTCGGCGGGGCGACCTACACCCCGGCCGCAAGCGGCGGCGGATCGGGCAACCCGGTGATCTTCACCATCGACCCGGCCGCAAGCGGGGTGTGTGCGATCGCCGCCGGGGTGGTCAGCTTCACCGGTGCCGGCACCTGCGTCATCGACGCCAACCAGGCCGGCAACGGCGCCTACACGGCAGCACCCCAGACCCAGCAGACATTTACCGTCGGCGGCGGCACCACACCGCAGACGATCAGCTTCAGCTCCTCGGCGCCCGTCGGGGCAACCGTGGGCGGGACCTACACCCCGGTCGCCACGGCCACCTCGGGACTCGGGGTCGCCGTGACGGTCGATGCCGCAGCGAGCGCGGTGTGCACGATCTCCGGCGGGGTGGTCACCTTCACCGGCGCCGGGACGTGTGTGATCGACGCCAACCAGGCCGGCAACGCGACCTATGCGCCGGCGCCGCAGGCCCAGCAGTCGTTTGGGGTGGGCAAGCTCACCGCTCGCCGCGCCGACGCTCACGCTGACCCCGGGCCCGGGGTCGCTGGCGATCAACCCGTTTGCGGCCGTCCCGAACGCCAGCCTCGTACAGCTACCAGGTCTGCAACCAGGCCGGCACGTCCTGCGGGGCGGCCGTCGCCGTCACGACCTCCGGCGCCACGATCACCGGCCTCGTCGGCGGCACCACGTACCAGGTCGATCTGACCGCCGTCGGCAACGGGACCGCCTATGCCAACTCGGCCCCGGCCACGCAGACCGGGACGCCCGGACCGACGGTGCTCGCCACCCCGGTGTTCACCTTGACCCCGTCGGCGGGAACCCTGACGATCAACGCGTTTGCCGCGGTCGCCGGCGCGACCGCCTACAGCTACCAACGCTGTGATGCCGCAGGCGCCAACTGCGGCGCCGCGACGGCCGTCACGACGGCGGGCACGGCGATCGGTGGACTCACCGACGGCACGAGCTACACCGTCAAGTTGACGGCGGTCGGCGACGGCATCGTCTACGCCAACTCCGCGGCGGCAGCGGTCGTCGGGACCGCGGGTGCGCCGTCGGTCAGCGGCACGCCGCTGATCATCGACACCGACATGTGGAGTGACGCCGGGGATGCCGGCGCGCTTGCGACCGCCTTTGCGCTCCAGCTGAACGGCGAGGCCAACGTCATCGCCACGATCGCCAACACGCGCACCGACCGCCCGTCGGTGCGCGACCGATACGTGGAAGTGCGTCGCGGCGCTCGCCCAGTTCTACGGGGCCAAGAACATGCTCCTCGGCTCGGACATGCCCGACAACGGCACCCAGACCAGCAGCCCCAACTGGGCCGGCCCGTGCGGCGCACTCGCATCCGGGTCGACGCCCGCCCCGGACACGGCGCTCAACACCTACCGCAAGGCGCTCGTCTCCCAGCCCGACCACAGCGTGGTGATCGCCAGCATCGGCTACTTCGAGAACCTCTCGGCGCTCTTGAACTCCCCCGCCGACGCGATCAGCCCGCTGACCGGCAAGCAGCTCGTGGCGCTGAAGGTCAAGTCGCTGGTCATGATGGCCGGGTGCTTCCCGAGCTGCACCTCCGGCGAGAACAACGTCATCGGGAACATCGCCGCGGCCCAGAACGTGGCCGCCAACTGGCCGACCAAGATGGTCTGGTCGGGATTCGAGGTCGGCGACGCCATCCACACCGGCCAGACGATCACCTCGACCCACCCGGCCAGTTCCCCGTTGCGGGCCGCCTATCTGGCCTACGTCGGCGCCAACAACTGGATCTACTCCTACGACCAGACCGCGATCTACCACGCCATCCGCCCGGCGGACACCTCGATGACCGAATCCGCCACCGGCACCGTGACCGTCAGCGGCAACGGGGGCGACAGCTTCGCGGCCGGCGCCGGCAACTCGTCGTACCTGATCCTCAAGAACGCCACGGCGCTCGATGCGTCCCTCGAGACGCTGCTCGATGTGTTGCCGCCGGCTCCGGCGGGTCCGCTGCCCAGCGACACCTTCGATAGCAACACCCTGAGCCCGAGCCTCTGGACCACGTCCAACAGCGGATCGTCGGTCACGGCCACCAGCCAGCAGCTGCAGATCTCCCACCCGGCCGGCGCCTGGACGAGCGGTGTGCTCGCGAGCGCCGCAGCGTACGACGCCACCGGCCACTCCACCCAGGTTCAGGTCGTGCAGGCCGCCAACGCGGGCCAGGGTGCCACCGGCAAGACCGGCGGCCAGACATCGATGTTCATCTCAAAGGACGCGACCCACTACGCCTACATCCTGATCGGCGGCGGTGGCGTCGGCGTCTATGTCAACTCGGGTTCGGGTGAAACCAACATCGTGCCGACCTGGGTGCCCTACAACCCGGTCACGATGCAATGGCTCCGTATCCGCGAATCGGCCGGGACCCTCTACTTCGAGTACGCGGCCGGGGCATCGGCGCCCGGGGCCTGGACGACCCTCGCCCAGATCGCCGATCCGTTCCCGGTGACGCGGGTGTCACTCAAACTGGCGGCCGGGTCGGACATGACCACCAAGGACACCGCCATCTTCGACAACGTGTCCAGCAGCTGACCGGCCCCGCGCGCGGGCCGATCAGCAGGGACGGTGCAGACGCCGCCCGGGAAACCGCGCCAGGGCTTGCGCCAGCGTCGCGAAATGCACCAGGTACTTCGGTGACAGGGCCTTCCAGGCGGGGTCGTCCGCGCAGTACACGTAGTGCGCCGTCGCGTAGCTCGATGCGTAGTACCCGCCCTTGGCCACGACCGACCCGCCGCCTGAGCTCGTCGCGCCGACGTAGGTCCGATAGGCGGCCGGCCAGTTGCCGACGATCAGGCGCTGCGCGGTCGCCAACGGCAGCCGCCCGGCGCAGACGCGGCTCTTGAGCACGTTCTCGAGGCGGTCCTTCGGGTTGAGGTAAAATCCCTGGCGACGGGCGTAATCGGGCTCCGGCCAGAGGTTCCCGGCGGCATTGACCGCCCCGCCGAGCTCGAGCGGGAGGAAGTGGTCGTACTCGTAGTGCGACGCGCCGAGCCGATCCCCGTAGGCCCGCATGCTCGCCCGCTTCTCGACGGCGGTGATGCTCGCGGGCGGACGCACGGTCGGCCGTCCAGCCGGAGCGGCAGATCGTGGTCCGGATCGTCGCCTGGCGCACCGACGGGTTCCGGAGCCCCGGCGTGCAGTGGGCGTCCGGGCGTGCGAACAGCCCCGAACCGCGCTGGTGGCAGGTCCCCGGCGCCGGCTGCTTCTGGACCGTGTGGGCGCTGGCTCGGCTCGCGCCGATCGCCCCGAACGCGGTGGCGGCCGCCACCGCGAGCACGCCGCAGCACACGAGCATCGCCACGACCGGCCCGCGTCCCCGTCCCGTCGCCGCACGCCGTCCCCGCATCCCGCCTCCACCGTCCGTCCGAGGGCCTCCGGCCGTGCCGGGGCCATCGCCGCGCTCACGATAGTCGAGCGGCCCGTCCGTCACCGCGCGCTGGGCGCCGATTGGCACGCGAATTTGTCCGGAATCGGGAGGACTTCGTGACAAATCGTGCAAGTGAACCGCTGACAGCTCGCCCGAGGACTCGCGCAGACCCCCCGCGCGTGCCCGTTGCGCGAGCACCAGACGACCCTGGCTCGGTGACGCCGCCGGTGCGCCTCTCAGGCATCCGGAGCCCTCCGAGCCGCGGGAAGGGAGTGACTATGTCGACCAATACCGGGGGCAGCGCATCCACGTGGAGCAGCTGGATCGTCTTCGCCGCCGTCGTCATGTTCGTCGATCGGCTGCATCAACATGATCCAGGGCCTCGCCGCCCTGCTCAAGCACACCGTGTACGTCCTGCCGAACTCCGGGCTTCTTGTCAGCACCAGCTACACGACCTGGGGCTGGTTGCTCATCATCTGGGGCATGATCATGGCGGTCGCCGCTCATGGTCTGCTGTCCGGAAGCGGGGCGGCCCGATGGTTCTCGGTGTTCCTCGTCGTGGTGAACCTGCTCGGCACAGTTCGCGTGGTTCCCGGCGTATCCGCTGTGGAGCCTGATCATCATCGCGCTGGATGTCGCGGTGCTGTTCGCACTGACCGCGCACTGGGACGAGGCGCAGGCGAGGTTGGGCAACTAGCCCGCGCACGCGTCGACCGGCGCCCTCTGCGGTTCGCGAGAGGGCGCCGCGCACCGGGCGGCCGCACGGATGCGGCCGTGACCGGACTCCGTGCCGCCCGCACGGATCGCCGCGGCGACACCCCGTCGGATAGGGTCCGGCGGCATGGACAGCCGCCACAGAACGCGCGTGATCGTGTGGGGCGCCTTCATCGCGTGCGCGGTCATTCTGATCGTCATCGGGCTGCGCTCGTCGCACACGAAGTCCGCCGCGCCGGTGCCCGCGGCCGTGTCGCACGGACACGCCACGACGCGCGACGACGGCGACCACGTCCTCGTCAACGAACTCGTCCACGACGACGCCGGCGGCACCGACGGTCGACCCCGGCCGGCTTCCCCAGACGCGCACCGAGCCGTCGTTCGGCGCGCCCCTGACCGCGCAACTGCAGACCGTCTGGGGCGCGATCGTCGCCGACTCGCCCGCAGCCGGCCGCGCGGCATTCTTTCCCGAATCGGCCTACGTGCAGATGAAGACCGGGCGCATCGCCAACCCGGTCAGCGACTACAAGTGGCGGCTGGTTGCCTTCTACGACCTCGACATCGCCGCCTACCATGCCCATCTCGGCGCCCACCCCGCGACGGCCAAGCTGGTCGCGGTCCGGAGCAATCCGGCGCTCGCGGCCTGGATCCCGGCAGGCGCCTGCGAGAACTCGATCGGCTATTGGCACCTGCCCGGGACGCGACTCGTCTACACCGCCGGCGGGCGGACCTATTCGGTGCGGGTCGCGTCGCTGATCTCGTGGCGCGGGGTCTGGTACGTGGTCCACCTCGGGCCGAACCCGCGACCGGTCAACGCCGGGACCGTCGACGACCCCCAGGTCGGGCCCGGGACCCCGGGACCGGCGGGCGGCTGCTGAGCCGACCGTCGCACCGCGACCCGTCCGGGCCGCCGGACGCGATGCGACGATCGCCACGCCGCGATCAGATGAACCTGACGACCTGCTCGTAGTCGGGGCGCGGCAGACGCTCGAACCAGGGGTTGGGACCCGGCTTGCCGATGTTGACGACCATCAGCGCGTGGAGCCGTCCGTCCGGAAAGAACTCCGCGTCGACCCCGGCCGCGTCGAAGCCGGTCATCGGCCCCGCCGCCAGCCCGGCGGCACGGACGGCCAGCAGGAAGTAGCCGCACTGCAGGACCGCATTGAACTCGGCGTGGCGTTCCCGCGCCGGGTCATCGGCGGCAAAGTACTCCCGCATTTCGGGGCGGGCCGGAAACAGCTGCGGGATCAGCTCGTGGAACGCGCGGTCCGCCGCGAGCACCGCCACCGCGGGCGCCGACGCGGTCTTGGCCTTGTTGCCGTCGGACATGTGGTCGACCAGGCGGGCGCGCGCCTCGGGCGAGGCGACGTAGAGGATCCGCAGCGGATTGGTGTTGGCCGCGGTCGGCGGGAACTTCGCCAGCTCCCAGATCGCCCGCAGCTGGTCGCCGCTGACGGGCTCGTCGGTGAAGGTATTGGCGCTGCGGGCGTCCGTGAACAACAACGCCTGCGCGGCCTCATCGAGAGCGATGTGGTCGCCGAGCAGCGCGGCGGTCGTGGAATCGTGGCTCATGCAGGGACCTTTCGCGAATCATTCGCACGGTGTCGACGGCTGGCACAACCGCCGGGGGCCTGCTGCTGCCCGGGGCGGCAATAGGAGGCTAATGGTTGTGCACTCAATATTATTTCCGAGTGTAGCAGCGGTCCCACGACACATGCCGACGACCGCCCGCCGGACCGACGTGGCACAGTAGGCCGACGGCAATCGATTCCGGAGACCGCCATGCCGACACATCGCCCGACCCGACCCCGCCTCTCGCGCCGCCGCATCATCGCCGTCGGCGGCATCGCCGCCCTGGGGACGGTGGCGGCGATGATCGCCACCGGCGCATTCGGCGCGGCCCGCACGGTCACCTGGACCGTCTATCACGGTACCGCGGCCGGATCGGGATCATCGAACGCGCTGCGCTCGGTGACGACATCCTCGCGGGCATGGACGTCGACCCGACTCGACGGGAAGCTCTACGGCCAGCCGGTGGTCGCGGCGGGACGGGTCTTCGTTGCGACCGAGAACAACCGCGTCTACGCGCTCTCGGCGGCGACCGGACGGGTCGTCTGGTCCCGGCGCGTCGCCGCGCCCGTCCCGTCAGCGGCGCTGCCCTGCGGAAACATCGCCCCGACGGTCGGCATCACCGGCACGCCGGTGATCGATGCGGCACGTCATGAGATCTTCGTCGTCGCCGACGAGTACCTGCACGCCCGCGCGGTCCACGTCCTGGTCGGTCTCGACACCGGATCGGGTGCGATCCGCGTGGCCCGCCGCGTCGATCCACCGGGCCAAAGCGGCGCCGTCGGCCTGCAGCGGACCGGGCTCAACCTCGATGCCGGCCAGGTCGTCTTCGGACTCGGCGGCAACTACGGCGACTGCGGCCAGTACCGTGGCCGCGTCGTCGCGGTCCGCGAAACCGGCGGCACGCCGAAGTACTTCACCGTCGACGCCGCGGCCGGACAGCGGATGGGCGCGATCTGGATGGGCGGCGCGGCGCCGGAGGTCGACGGCCACGGCCGCATCTGGGTCGGCGTCGGCAACGGATCGGCGGCATCGTCCGGGCAGCGCTTCGACCACAGCGACGCCGTCCTCGAACTGTCGAGTTCGCTCCGCCTGCTTCAGTACTTCGCGCCGTCGTCGTGGCGGAGCGACAACGCCGCCGACCTCGACCTGTCGATGGCCCCGGCGCTGCTGTCCAACGGCAAGGTCGTCGCGTCGGGCAAGTCGGCCCACGCCTACCTGCTCAACGCCGGCCGGCTCGGCGGCATCGGCCACCAGCAGGCGACCGCAGCGGTCTGCGGCAGCGAGGTGACCGGCGGTGCCGCGGTCGCCGGGACGACGGTCTACCTGCCGTGCCTGAACGGCCCCGTCGCCCTCCGCGTCACCGCCAAGCCCGCCGGGCTGCATGTCCGCTGGCGCGCGGGAGCGGGCGGCGGGCCGCCGATCGTGGCGGCCAACCGCGTCTGGACCGTCGGCCAGGACGGGATCCTCTACGGTCTCGATCCGGCGACCGGCGCAATCCGTCAGTCGGCGCCGGTCGGCGCCGTCGCCAACCACTTCCCGACGCCCGGTCTCGGCGCCAACCTCATGCTGGTCGCCGCCGCGAATCGCGTGGTGGCGTTCCGGACGCGGTAGCAAGGGCCGCCTCGCGCGGTGCGGGACGCCGGAGCCGGGCCCGCACCGCGCGCATCGCGTCGCCGGAACGGGTATCCGGCGCCAGGCCCCCGTCGTTGAGCAGATGATGGGTTCGCCGCCGCAGGAACGCTTCGGCGTCGCGGCGCGCCCGGATGAGCCGCCCGGCCGTGACATCGCCTTCGGCGAGGGCAAGCGTGCCCGACGCGAGGCGGAGCTTGAAGTCGTCCTCCCCGCGACCGAGGTCGACGGTCGTGGTCGCATCCGCCGCGGCGGCCTCAAACACCGCCAACAGCCCGAGCTGACCCGGCGAATACCGGTTGAGGGTGGCGTCGTGGACGATCAACAGCAGGGCCCAGACCCCGGCGGACCGCACCGCGATGCTGCCCGCAACCAGGCGGTCTCCCGCATACAGCGCCGAGACGGTCCCCCGGCAGCGCGGGCCGCGATGGGCCAGCAGCCGGGCCAGGAGGCGAACGTAGTCCGGGTGCGCCAAGGGGTCGTCGCCGCCGGTCTGACGGTAGTGGGCGGCTTTCATCGCGATGAGCCGCGTGACGACACTGGGGTCGTCGACGTCGGCGACAAAGCGCAGGCGGCCGACGTCGCGGGCGAGCTTGCGCCCCCGGCGCGCGGTGTCGCTGTAGGTCTTGTGGTGCCGCAGCCGCTGGTCCTCGAGATACGCGGCGTATCCGTGTCGGACATCGGCGAACGGCGCCCCGGGCGCCCCGCGATCAAACGGCAAGAAGCGCCGACTGCGACGCCGGCACATGGGTGAAACGCCACTCCCGCAACCCACAGGCGCGCACCAGCGCGACGGGGTTGAGCTCGACCCCCTCCGCGAGGACGGCACCCTGCTGCGAGGCCCAGCGCCGGCCGACGGGATACCCGGTCGCGCCGACGCGCAGAAACGGGAAGAACCCGACCTGGCGCTCGCCGGACTCGAGGATCGCGACGAAGATCCCCGGCCAGACGTCGGCGACACACTGCGTGAAGTCCGGCGACAGGAACGGACTCGCAAGTGCCGGGTCGGCGTCCTGAAGCGCGCCCCAGCGGGCGCAGTCGGCGTCCGTGAGGTGCGCTCCGGACACCACGCGGACCGCGGACGGTGAGGTCATGTGCACTCCAAGGCGGACATCGTCGACGCCCGGCGCACCGGAGCGCGACGACGATGGCGGGGGCCGTCACGAAGTATGCGCAAAATATCGGAATCGCCACTCTCTGACACCCCCCGGGAGCACAGGATCGGCGCTAGGGCACAGCGCGCAGGGAGGACACTCCCGTCACCGTTCCCGCCCGGACGATCGCCCCGACGGACCCCGTCGCCCAGGTACCGGTCGAGAAAGGCGATCGTGGTCCGTTCGACGACGCCGAGGGCGGGCTGCGCGGTCGAGTAGGGCGGCAGATGACCCATGCCGAACAGCGTCAGCAGGTACTTCGGGGGTGCGGCGGCCGCGTAGAACAGCTGCGTTGCACCGGGCGGGTTGATCGTGTCGGCCGTCCCCTGCACCGCCAACAGGGGCGGCCCTGCGGCCGGGAAACGGATCGTCGTGACAAACGGGATCTCGGCACCGGAGAGGATGATCGCGGCATCGACGCGCCGGTCGCGGAAGCGCGGATCCTCGGCGACCGCCAGCGCCGTGTCCCCGCCGTCGGAGTGCCCCGCCACCGCGATCCGGGCGGGGTCGACGGTCCCGCGGACGACGCCGGGCAGCCCGGTGCCCGCCTCGAGGCGGGTGATCACCAGGCTCATGTCGGCCGGCTGATGCACAAGGTCCGCCTCGTCCGCGCCGCCCGGCGCATCCGGGCGGGCCAGCGGGAAGGTCGGCGCCGCGACGACGTAGCCCGCCCGCACCCATGACCGCAGCAGGGCCGCGTACGGGGACGGGGTGATGTCGAAGCCGTGCCCGAACACGATCAGCGGATGACGACCTCCGGCGGGAGCTGCGCCCGGCACGTCCACCCCCCCGGAGGGGCCGGTGGCCGGATAGCGCACCGTCACCGACGAACGACCGCGACACGACGCTCCCGTCGGGCAGCCGGATCGTGCGCCGCGGATCCCGGACGCGGAACGTGGTGATCCCGATCGCATCCACGACGGGCGGCGGGCGACGCACGGGCGGCCGGGTGGTGGCCGTCGGCGGCGGCGCGCGATGTGCGTCGCGGTGCGTGGCCAGCGCCCAGCCGACGGCGATCGCCATGAGCGCAGCGACGATGACGGCGGCACCGGAGCGGCGGCGGGAACGGGGTCGCCTCATGCGGGGCATCGCGCGGGCACCGGCATCGTGCCGTCCACGATAGCGAGCACCTGTGGCGGCGCTGACACACCCACGTTCCCCGGGACGGATCCCCATCGCCGGCGCAACGGACCTGCGACCATACGCCCGCACCCATGCCCCAACCCCCTCCCACCTACCGGACTCCCGAACACCTGCGGCTCGATGCGGCGCGCAGCGGCGCGGTCCCGTGGAAGGCGTGGGGGCCGTATCTCAGCGAACGGCAGTGGGGCACGGTGCGCGAAGACACGAGCGAGATCGGCGACGCGTGGGATGCCTTCACACACGACCAGGCCCGCTCCCGGACCTACCGGTGGGGCGAAGACGGGATCGCCGGGATCTCGGACGACCGGCAGCGGCTGTGCCTGTCGCTGGCGCTCTGGAACGGCGTCGACCCGATCCTCAAAGAGCGGATGTTCGGCCTCACCAACGGTGAGGGCAACCACGGTGAAGACGTCAAGGAGTACTGGTTCTACCTCGACAGCACGCCGACGCACTCGTACCTGCGCTGCACCTACAAGTGCACCCAACGCGCCTTCCCGTACGCCGACCTGGTGGCCACGAACGCGTCCCGCTCGCGCGAGGACATGGAGTACGAGCTCCTGGACACGGGCGTCTTCGACGATGACCGCTACTTCGACGTCGAGGTCGAGTACGCCAAGGCGGACCACGACGACATCCTGATGCAGGTCACCGTGCACAACCGCGGCCCGGAGACCGCGACGCTGCACGTGCTGCCGACGCTCGTATTCCGCAACACCTGGTCGTGGGAGCCCGGTACCCCGGTCCCGGCGCTGGCGGCGACCGCCCACGCCGGCGTGATCCGCGCCGACCATCACGAGCTCGGGACGTGGACGCTCGAGGCCGATCCGGGTGCGGAGCTGTTGTTCTGCGACAACGGCACGAATCCCGACCGCGCCCCTGCCGACCCCAGCGTGTCGCTGTATCCCAAGGACGCGATCAACCGCGCGGTTGTCGACGGCGAAACCGCCGCGGTCAACCCCGAGCGTCGCGGCACCAAGGCCGCCGCCCACCACGTTGTGGAGGTCGCCGGCGGCGGCACCGAGGTGATCCGGCTCCGGCTCCGCGCGCTGCGCGCGGGCGATCCTGCCGCCGGCGACCCCGGGCTCGACGCCGGCTTCGCCGACGTGCTGACCGCCCGGCGCGCCGAGGCGGACGCGTTCTACGCGACGGTCCTGCCGGCGCACCTGGACGCCGACCAGGCGCTGGTGATGCGCCAGGCGCTGGCCGGCCTGCTCTGGGGCAAGCAGTACTACGAGTACGACGCGCACCGGTGGCTCGCCGAGCGTGGCGTGACCCCGTGGAACGCCCACAGCGCACCGCCGGGGGTGCGCAACGCCGAATGGGTCCATCTCATCGCGCGCGACGTGATCTCGATGCCCGACGTCTGGGAATACCCGTGGTTCGCCGCGTGGGATCTGGCGTTCCACACCGCCCCGCTGTCGCTGGTGGACGTGGACTTCGCCAAAGACCAGGTCGAGTTGCTGCTCTCGACGCGCTACCTGCACCCCAACGGCCAGATTCCGGCCTACGAGTGGAACTTCTCCGACGTCAATCCCCCGGTCACGGCCTGGGCCGCGCTCTATGTCTATGAGCGTGAGGCCGAGATCCGCGGCGAGGGCGACCGCGAGTTCCTGGCCCGCGTGTTTTCACGCCTCCTGACCAACTTCACCTGGTGGGTCAACCGCAAGGACCCCGACGACCGGAACCTGTTCGCCGGGGGGTTCCTCGGGCTCGACAACATCGGCGTGTTCGACCGCTCGCACCCCTTGCCCGGCGGCGGCACGCTCGAACAGGCCGACGGCACGGCCTGGATGGCCCTGTACTGCCAGTGGATGCTGCAGATCGCGGGCGAGCTGGCCCGCCACGACGCCGCGTACGCCGACATGGCGATCAAGTTCATCGCGCACTTCGAATGGATCGCCCTCGCGCTCAACCCGCCGAACGGCGACGGCGCGCTCTGGGACGATGCCGACGGCTTCTTCTACGACGTGATGCGCATGCCCGACGGCACCACGCACCCGCTCAAGGTGCGCTCGCTGGTCGGACTGCTGCCCCTGTGCGCGGTGACGGTCTTCGACGCCTCGCTGATCGCCATGTACCCGGACCTGCTGGCGGGAATCCGCGAGTTCCGGACCGACTTCGAGGATCTGCTGCCGGCGCTGCACCTGCCGGGGCCGAGCCCCGAGGGGCACCGGATGATGTCGGTCGTCGGCGAGGACCGGCTGCGACGGATCCTCGCGGTCATGCTCGACGAAGACGAGTTCCTCGGGCCGCACGGGATCCGCTCCATCTCACGCCGGCATCTTGACGCAGCCGTACAGCTTCGACTGGGACGGTGAGCGCCACGAGGTGCGCTACCTGCCGGCCGAGTCGGACTCGGGCCTGTTCGGCGGGAACTCGAACTGGCGGGGGCCCGTGTGGTTCCCGATGAACCTCGTGATCATTCGCGCGCTGCTGCAGCTGCACCACTACTACGGCGATCGCCTGCTGGTGGCGTTTCCCACCGGCGCCGACCGCCAGCTCAATCTGCGGCAGGTGGCGCTTGCGCTCGCGGACCGCCTGACGACCACGTTCACCGAGGACGCCGACGGACGCCGCCCGGTGTTCGGCGGAACCGCACGCTTCCAGGACGACCCGCACTGGCACGACCTGATCCCGTTCCACGAGTACTTCCACGGCGACAACGGCGCCGGCCTCGGCGCCAGCCACCAGACCGGCTGGACCGGCCTGGTCGCGCTCCTGTTCGGGATGTCGGACCGCCCCGATGACATCGCCTGAGCATGACCGCGGCGGCGGGACGCACGGGTAACCTGTGACGACGCCGCGCGAGCCCGCCGCGGCGGATGCACCGGCGGCCGGACGAGGAGAACAGGTGGCCACCCGCAGCGACACGCGCAGCACGCAGGCACACGACGCCGACGTGCTGGTGATCTTCGGCATCACCGGGGACCTCGCCCGCGTGATGACCTTCCGCGCCCTCTACCGGCTCGAGGCGCGCGGGCTCCTGACCTGCCCGATCGTCGGCGTCGCGGTCGATGACTGGACCGTCGACCACCTCATCGACCACGCCCGCGACGCGATCATCGCCACCGGCGAGGACCTCGATGCGGCAACCTTCGCCCGCCTGGCCGCGCGCCTGTCCTACGTCGCCGGCGACTTCGGCGACCCGGCCACCTACACGGCCGTCGGCGCGGCGATCGGAGGCGCGTCGCTGCCGGTGTTCTACCTCGAGGTTCCGCCGTCGTTGTTCGGGACGGTCGTCGAGGGCCTCGGCGCCGCGCACCTGACCGCGAACGCGCGGATCCTCGTCGAAAAGCCGTTCGGACACGACCTCGCCTCGGCGCAGGCGCTCAACAGTCGCCTGCACGCCGTGATCGACGAGTCTCAGCTCTACCGGATCGACCACTTCCTCGGCAAGATGCCGGTCGAGGACATCTTCTTCCTGCGCTTCGCCAACACGATCCTCGAACCGATCTGGAACCGGAACTACGTCTCCTCCGTCCAGATCACGATGGCCGAGAGCTTCGGCATCGCCGACCGCGGCCGCTTCTACGAGCCGGTCGGCGCGCTGCGCGACGTGGTGCAGAACCATCTGCTGCAGGTCCTGAGCCTGGTGGCGATGGAACCGCCGTCCGCCCACTCGCTCGGCGTCGTCAACGACCGCAAGCGCGACGTCTTCATGGCCATGGCGACGGCCGACCCCGCCCACTACGTGCGCGGCCAGTACCGCGGGTACCGCGATGTCCGCGGGGTCGCCCCGGACTCGACCACCGAGACGTTCGTCGCCCTGCGGCTGGAGATCGACAACTGGCGCTGGTCGGGGGTGCCCTTCTTTCTGCGCGCGGGCAAGGGGCTGGCGGAAACGGTCACCGAGATACGCATCGTGTTCCGCGACGCGCCGTGGCTCGGGTTCGCGCCCAAGCACGCCCCGCGTCCGGAGCCGAATCAGCTCGTGCTGCGGATCAGCCCCGCCCCCGGGGCGCGCCTGAGGATGCAGGCCAAACACGCCGAGCGCTATGCGGCCCACTCGGTGCATCTCGACATGACCTTCGCCACCGAAGGCGGCGAAGGCCCGACGGCGTATGAGGTGCTCCTGCACGCGGCCATGACGGGCGACTCGAGCCACTTCGCCCGTGAGGATTCGGTCGAGGAGACCTGGCGCGTCCTGCAGCCCCTGCTCGACGCGCCGCCGCCGGTCCACGAGTACGACCAGGGCACCTGGGGGCCCGACGAGTCCGACCGGCTGGTCCACTATTGGGGCGGCTGGCACGCCCCGTGGCTCCCCGGCGCGGCCGACGGTGATCCCGCCTGACCGCCCGGGGCACATCGGACCGCCCGCCGGTCATACTGACAGCGACAGCACCATCCGGGCGGCGGGGGCACGCCGCCCGTTCGAGAACGCCCGGGTGCGCCACACCTCGCCGAGCGCCCCGGCACCGCGAGGAGGGCTCATGAGGGCGACCACGCAGCTGCACGACCTGGGCCAGAGCATCTGGCTCGACAACATCACCCGCACGATGCTGGATTCCGGCCAGCTGCAGGCCTACGTCGACGACTATGCGGTCACCGGCCTGACGTCGAACCCCTCGATTTTCGACAAGGCGATCGCGTCCGGCGACTACGACACCGCGATCCGCGAGAAGGCCGCCTCGGGCGCCGTCGCGGAGGAGCTGTTCTTCGAGCTCGCGATCGAGGACCTGCGCCGGGCGGCGGACATCTTCTCCGACGTCCACCGGCGCACCGCAGGCGTGGACGGGTTCGTGTCGCTCGAGGTCTCGCCGACCCTCGCCTACGACCCCGAGGCGACGGTGGCGATGGCACGCCGCCTGCATGCGGCGGCCGCGCGCGAGAATCTGCTCATCAAGATCCCGGGGACGCCGGAGGGGCTGCCCGCCGTCGAGGAGACGATCGCCTCCGGCGTGCCCGTCAACGTCACCCTGCTGTTCTCGGCCGATCAGTACCGCGCCGCGGCCGACGCCTACATGCGCGGCATCGAGCGGCGGATCGCCGCGGGCGAGGACCCGGTGGTCGGATCCGTCGCCTCGGTGTTCATGTCGCGCTGGGACGTCGCCGCCAACGAGCGGGTTCCGGATGCCTTGAAGCACCGGCTCGCGCTCGCCGTCGGCCTCGAGGTCTACGCCGCCTACCGCGAGATCATGGAGTCGGACCGCTGGCAGCGGCTTGCCAACGCCGGCGCCAGAATGCAGCGCCTGCTGTGGGCGTCGACTTCGGCAAAGGACCCCTCCGCACCCGACGATCTCTACGTCGCCAAGCTGGCGGCCCCGTTCACGGTCAACACCGTGCCCGAGGCCACCCTGCGCGCCTACTACGACCATGGCAGCGCGCCGGAGGTCCTTCCGGCCGACCGCGGCGACGCCGCGACGACCCTCGCCGCCTTCGCCGCCGCCGGCGTCGATGTCGACGATCTGGCCGAGGAACTCCAGACCAAGGGTGCCGACCAGTTTGTGGCCGCCTGGAACGACCTGATCGCGCACATCGAAACCCAGGCGGCGCGCGTCACCGCGTGACCGGCGCCTCCTGGCCCGACTCCAGCCCGGCGGCCCGCGTGCCGCCCGACGAAAGGATCTGATCATGCCCACCTCGACTCCGATGCAACTCGGGATGGTCGGCCTTGGTCGGATGGGCGCGGGCCTCGTGCGCCGCCTCATGCGCGACGGGCACCGCTGCGTGGCCTACGACGTCAATCCCGACGCGGTGGCCGCGATGGAGGCCGAGGGCGCCGTCGGCGCCCGCACGCTCGAGGAGTTCGCCGCCAAGCTCGAGCGGCCCCGCGCCGCCTGGGTCATGGTGCCGGCCGGGCCCATCACCGACCAGACGATCGCCGCGCTCGCGGAGGTGTTCGAGGCCGGCGACGTGATCATCGACGGCGGCAACTCGCACTACCACGACGACATCCGTCACGCGGCCGCGCTCGGGACCAAGGGCATCCACCACGTCGACTGCGGCACCAGCGGCGGGGTGTGGGGGCTGGAGCGCGGGTTCTGCCTGATGATCGGCGGCGAGACCGAGGTCGTCGAGCGCCTGGGCCCGATCTTTGCCACCATCGCACCCGGCGTGGATTCCGCCCCGCGGACCCCGGGACGCACCGGGACGCCGACGCCGGCCGAACAGGGCTACCTGCATTGCGGACCCAACGGTGCGGGCCACTTCGTAAAGATGGTCCACAACGGCATCGAGTACGGGATCATGGCCGCCTACGCCGAGGGCCTGAACATCATCAAGAACGCCGACGCCGGCACGCGCACCCGTGACGCCGACGCCGAAACGTCCCCGCTCGAGCACCCCGAGTACTACCGCTACGACATCGACGTCTCCCAGGTCGCCGAGGTCTGGCGGCGCGGCAGCGTCGTCGCCAGCTGGCTGCTCGACCTCACGGCCGAGGCCCTGGCCGCGTCGCCGACCCTGGACGAGTACGCAGGACGCGTCTCAGACTCGGGCGAGGGACGCTGGACATCCACGGCCGCGATCGACGTCGGGGTCCCGGCGCCCGTGCTGACGATGGCGCTCTACTCGCGCTTCGCCTCCCGCGACGAGGACGAATTCGCCAACAAGGTGCTCTCGGCGATGCGCAAGGGCTTCGGCGGCCACGACGAGAAGCCCGCCGCCGGCTGATGGCGCTGGCTGTCGAGATCACGGCCGACGCCGACGCCGCCTGCGCCCGCGCCGCGGAGCTCGTGGCCGAATCCGCCCGCTGCGCAATGGCCGCCCAGGGCAGCTGCACCCTGGCGGTCTCGGGTGGACGCTCGCCGTGGGCGATGTTCGCCCACCTGGTCGGGCTCGAGGTCGCCTGGGACCGCGTGTTGACCTACCAGGTCGATGAGCGCATCGCACCCGACGGCGACCCCGACCGGAACCTGACCCACCTCATCGCAAGCGCCCCCGAGCCCGCCCAGGTCGGGATCCGACCGATGCCGGTCACCGATCCCGACCCCGAGGCGGCCGCCGCCCGCTACGCCCGGACCCTGCCGCCGGCATTCGACATCGTGCATCTCGGGCTCGGTCCCGACGGCCATACCGCCTCGCTCATCCCTGGGGATCCGGTCCTCGAGGTGACCGACCGGGACGTCGCGGTGACCGGCATCTATCAGGGCCGTCGCCGCATGACGCTGACCTACCCCGCCCTCGACCGTGCCCGGCGAATTCTTTGGCTGGTGACCGGCGCCGATAAGGTGGATGCGTTGGCGCGCCTGGTCTCCGGCGACATCACGATCCCCGCCGGCCGCGTCAACCAGGACAATGCGGTCGTGGTCGCCGACGCGGCGGCCGCCGGACGCTGACCCCAGACACAACCGAGGAGCCGACCACGTGACGCCGACCCCCCGCCCCAACCCGGACCAGATCCGACGCCGCCGCATCGCCGCCGCCGCCCTCGCGGTCGTCGCAATCGGCACCGGCGTGTTCGTCGGCGCGGCCTACGGCGGCTGGTTCTCGTCATCGAAGTCCTCGACGGGGACGACCTCGGCCTCGGTCCCGACTACCGCGACCGGCACGACGACGACCCCGCCTGCGCCGGATCCGTCGTCGTCCGGCTCGTGGCCGACCTTCGGCAACACGGCCGAGAACCCACGGGCGGCGACCTATATCGACACCACCCTGCCGCTGCGCACCCTGTGGACCCACAACACCAGCCGCACCATCGAACTCCCGCCGGTGATCGGTGCCGGGCGGGTCGTGATCGCCAACTACGGCTATGCGATCGCGCTCAACCTCACCACGGGCCGTCAGCTCTGGAAGCAGCCGCTCGGGGCGTACAGCGCCGCGTCACCTGCGTTGTCCGGGTTGCCGGGCACCGCATCGGCGGGTCAGGTGGCGCGGGCGATCGTGGCGACCATGGCCGGGCACGTGATCGCATTCGATCCGGCCACGGGGCACAAGATCTGGGACGTCGCCCTCGGCTCGTCCGTCGAGACGTCGCCGCTGATCCTCGGGTCCGGCGTGTTTGTCGGCACGCGCTCCGGATCCGTGGTGCGCATCTCACTGACCAGCGGCCGGATCGTCTGGCAGATCTCCACCGGCGGATCGGTCAAGGGCGCCATCGGCCGCGCCGGGACGAACCTCGTGTTCGGCAACTACGCCGGCCAGGTGACCGTCGTCAATCCCCTGACGGGCGCCACCGTGTGGCAGGTCTCACCAGGCGGCAAGTTCTACGGCGCACCGGCGGTCTCGGGCGGGCACATCTACCTCGGCAACACGAACGGGACGATCTATTCCTTCAGCGAGTCCAACGGCCGGACCCTGTGGTCGGTCCCGACGGGCAACTACGTCTATTCGAGTCCCGCGGTCGCCGACGGCCTGGTCTTCTTCGGGTCCTACGACACCAACCTCTACGCCCTGAATGCCGCGACGGGCGCGGTCGTCTGGCACCACCCGCTCGGCGCCGCCATCGACGGGTCACCGTCGGTGATCGGCAACCTCGTCTGGGCGGCGACGCTCGGATCGACGCCGACCTCGGGACGCGTCTACGGCCTGAACGTCCGGACCGGCGCGGTGCTCATCACCCAGGCCCCCGGACGCTATGTCGCTCCGGTGGCGGTCCCCGGGTACATCATCAGCACGGGCCTGACCGCGGTTACCGCGCTGCGCGCGAGCCGCTAGGGCGGGTCAGCCGAACCGGACGTCGTTGGCGAACTGGGCGAGGGTCACGTTGCCGGGCACGAGCACGCGCGGCAGCACCAGACGCTGTCCGGTCGACAGCCACGTCCCGGGCTGGGTCGTATATGCGAGCAGGTAGCCCGCCGCGCGCACGGCGGCAGTCGCCGACGGATTGACGCTCCCGAACGGGTACGAGAACCAGTAGATCGGATGGCCGAGACCGCGCGCGAGCGTCTGCGCCGAGTGCGTGACCTCAAACCGTTGGGCGACGGGCCCGACCTGGGCCAAGTGGGTGTGCCAGACGGTGTGTGACCCGATGTCCATGCCGCTGCGCTCGAGGAGACGCAGATCACGCCAGCTGACGAACTGCCCGCGGCCGATCCGCCCGGTGATCACGAAGAACGTCGCCGGGAAGTGGCGGGTCTTGGTGATCAGCGTATGCAGGATTGCGTGGACCGCATCGACGTACCCGTCGTCGAAGGTGATCAGGACCGGGTGGGCGGGGAGCGGTGCCCCGTCGACGAGCGCACGCAGCAACCGGTCTTCGCGGATCGGCGTGTAGCCGTTCTGCTGGAGCCAGTCCATCTGCGCGGCGAAGTCGGACGGACGGACGGTGAATTCCTGCTCGGTCGTCGACGCCACGCGCGCCGCCGTCACCCGGTGGTACATCAGCACCGGCACCCGCAGGAACCGGTCGACGGGATTGGCGGGAATCCGGAGCAGCACGACACGGTGGCGCTGCCGCGTCCGGTGGTGACGCACCGTCGCGACGCGCGCCGGGCGCACCGCGGCGGGTCCGGTCGTCGCCGCCGCACGGGATTGCGGGATGGTCAGCGCGATCACCATCAGCACGCCGACGATGCCGGCCGCGAGCGCCGCGCCGATGGCGTGACGGGCACGCACGCTCAGCTGCCGACCCTGTCCGGGCCGGGCGCCGGTGCAACGTCCGTTCCAGTGCGTGCGATCCGAAACACGCCGCGATGTTACCGGCGCGGGCCGCCGTCACCGGCCGCCCCGGGCACGTCGCCGATCTTGCCCGCGACGCTCGGCGACCCCGCGCCGTCGGGACCGGCCCCGAGTCGGGACGCACCCGCCCCCGATGCCCCGGACGCCGACGGGGTCCATCATCGGTGTATGCGCAGACGGACCGTCATTCTCGCCGCCCTTGCCACGGCCGTCGTCGCCGGCACGGCGGTCGCCGCCGCGCCAGTTCGGGCGTGGCAGGACCCATTGGTGATCATGACGATCAACAACACGACGCTGGGGCCAGGCGGCCTGACGACACGGGGTGACGCCCTCGCTGCGGGCACGACGTCAGTCGGCTCGCGTCTTCGGATCGTCGTCGCCAACCGCCGTGGCTTCGCGGCGGGTTGGTCACACCAGACGATCAGCGGTCCGCTCAACGGATACAGCAACGTCGCGAGCGCCATGAACGCGTCCGACGCAGCGGTCGTGCTCTGGCGGACGCCGGCGCACAACGTCACCTCGGCCGTGCGGACATCCCGCACAGGACCGTGGCGGATCATGGGCGTTCCATCTGGCGCCGCAGCGCGGGACAACTCCGGATTCCTGGACGGATCGGTGGCAATGACGGCCAACGGTCAGGCGTCCGCCATCTGGTACGCCAGGGAGCAGACGGCAATCGACGGTCCGCAGCGCCTTCCGCTCAGGACCGGCCGCCGTCTGGCGGGCAATGCCTGCACTCACGCCAAGGGCTCCATCCGGATCGTCGGTCGGCGTCATTCACGTGGCGGGCAATGCCGCCGGCGACGCGGTGGCGGCGTGGAGCGTGGTTCCCCACGGCGGGACGACCAGCACCGTGTACGTCTCCACCCGCTCCGGACACCACGCGTGGACGGCGCCGCACGCGATGCCCGACACGGACGCCTCCGGCGGCGGGTGGATCGGCAATTTCAATCAGCCCCCATCGGTCAGTATCGCGCCCAATGGACGCGTGGCGGTCGCGTGGACCTCCAACACCACGACCGATGTCACGGCGAGCAACGTGGTCGTGGCGACAGGCGACGCCCGCACCGGGACCCTCGGGCCTCGCCAGCAACTCCCCCTGCCGGGCGGGCTGCCAAGCATCGCAATCAACTCCCACGGCACGCTGGCGGCCGTCTGGAGCCAGGCACGCACCAGCGACCCCCTGGTGGCCGATCTGCACGCCGCGATCTCGCCCTCCGGGACCACGTGGACGGTTCCGCAGACCCTGCACAGGTTCAACGGTCAAGAGGACTTCGACTACGGCCATATCGTCCTCGGCGAGTCGGGTCGCGCTGTCGCAACCTCATCGTGGAACAACGGGACCGCCGACGACGAGGGCCTGCTGATGACCGCCAGCCTGAATGGGGTCTGGACCGACGCATTTACCGGCCCCGTCACCGGGTGGCCGTCGGTGACACTCAACCCCAGCGGCGACGCGCTCGCCGTCGCGGCGGGCACGCACAGCGTCTTCGGTGTCAGCTTCGACGCGGTTCCGCGGCCGAAGCTCGCCGTCCATGCGACCCCGGTGTGGCTCGCCGGTCACCACCGGATTTCGTGGACGGTCCGCGTCACCGACGTCGGACCGGTTGCCGCGCGCAATGTGGCCCTGAGCGTGTCGTGGGTCGGGGGGAACTCCGCCCTTGTCTCAGCCGTCCCGTCGGGTCGTCCGACGACGCTCGGCCGCGCGTGGGCGCTCGGGACCCTCGCCCCCGGCCACTCCGCGTCGATACGGGTTGTCGTCCGGGTGAGCCACGGCTGGGACCGCTACATCTGGGGTCAGACCTCCGCCGCCGGTCTGGCCGCCCATACCTTCCAGGTCACCGCGCCGGCTTGACGACGCTCGCCCCGTGGACCGCCCTCGGGGCGCCCGGGCGCGATGCGCGCTCCAGCAGGATCAGTTCCCCCACCACGCGCTGCAGTTCGTCGGCGAGCGGGCCGGGCAGGCGTCGCGAGAAGAGGTCGGCCAAGGTCGCGTAGTACCAGATCTGGTCCGGACCCGATTTCGTCGAAAAGCGCTGCCAGATCGTGTTTCCGTGGATCCGCAGGTCGCCGAGCACCGCCCGTGCATTGTGCAGCTTGTCGCACGCCGAGACCAAGAGTGCATCCGCGCTCGCGGTCTCGAGGTCGTCGATGTATTGCTGCTTGCGCGGGTACCAGGGCGCCTTCGGCTCACCGGGCACGGCAATCGCATCGGAACACGTCATGACGATGTCCGCCACCCGGTCACCGAAGCGGTCCCGGATGCGCCGTTCCATCGCCCAGCCGTCGTCGCAGTCCTCCACGGTGTCGTGCAGCAGCGCGGCGATCGCGCAATCCTCGTCGCCCCCGAAATCGAGCACCAGGGCGCTGACGGCCATGAGGTGGGCGAGGTACGGGACTGCGGATCCCTTGCGCAGCTGGTGCGCATGCACTTCCGCCGCCAGGAGGAATGCGTCCGCGTATTCGGGCCCGAGGATCGGTGTATCGGTGTGCGGCTCTCCCACGGTCATTCAGGCTAACACCGGACGGGCGGACACCGCCGACACCGGGGCCCGGGCTCAGGGTCCCCAGCCAGCGGATCAGGAGAACTCCGCAACCGATGTGCACCCGGCCCCGATGGCGCGACGGGAGGCCCGGGCGGACACTTGATCTATGACCAGATACCGCTCCACCGCCATAATTGCGGCCGCCGCGACGTTCGCCAGCGTCGCCGTCGCCGTCGCCGCGACCACCCCGTCGTGGCGCACGGGGGTCCCGGTGACACCCACCGCGATCCTCACCACCGGAGCCATCTCCGCGAACGGCGACGCCTTGGCCGCCGGGGGCAGCTTGGGCGTCAACGGGACCCCGTACATCCAAGTCGCCGCGCGCACGGGCGCCACGGGCAAGTGGACGTCCACGATGCTCGCCAGGGTCTCGGACGTCCGTCCGTCCCTTGCCGTGGCGATCAACCAGACAGGGGCCGGTGTGGTGGCCTGGCGCATGCTCGGGGGCCGTGTCTATGCCGCCTACCGCGCCACGCCCACCGGACGCTGGCAGACCTCGACGGTGCCATATGGGTGGCCCGCGAGCTCGACCGGCAGCTTCCAGTCACCGAGCGCCAGCGTCAGCGCCAACGGCGCCGTGACGCTCACCTGGATGGCCCGCGAGAACACCGGGTGGGCCGTCCGCAGCGCGTTCAAGTCCGGACCGCGGGCGGTGTGGCGCGCGGGGTCGGGGTTCGTGATCCCGTTTCCGCCGGGAATGCGCATCCTTGACCTTCGCGTCGTGGGCAACGCGGGGGGCGACGGGCTCGCCGTCTGGCGAATCTCCCCGACGACGACACCGTCGGGCACCGTCTACACCGCGACCCGCGCCGCACGGGGTGCCTGGCGCGCACGAGTCGCACTCACGGGGGCAAGCAGCTCGGCTCCTGCGATCGCCCTCTCGACCAACGGCCGCACGGTCGTCACCTGGAACACCTGGCACATCGTCAACGGCGTCTCCGTGTACGACGCGCGGCTCTCGAAGGGCCTCCGCGCGGACCGGAACCTGGACAACGCCGATCTGGTTGACCACGGGCACGGTCGCATCGATCGCGATCAACGCCCACGGGGCGATGTCGGCACTCGTGACCGAGCCGCGGACCGGCATCCCGCTCAGCTACGTGGTCTCGGCGACCGTGAGTCCCAACGGGTCGACCTGGACCCCGCAAACCGTTCTCGCCCGCAGCGGGGTGACCCAGCCGCAGGTCACCATGAGCGACATGGGCCAGGGCGTCGCGGCGTTCGTCTCGCGCACGAGTACGGGTGTCAGGAGCGTCCGTCTCGCCACGGCCGGCCTCACCGGTACGTGGACCGGAAGGACGCTCGTCGGCCAGGTGACCGTCGGGCTGTCCGCCGATCAGGCCCTCGACGCGCTCGCACTCACGAGCCCGCACCGCGGGACCCTCGCCAACACGTGGGATCCCCCGATCGGCGGCAAGTAGTCGCTCCAGCGGTCTCCCGGGCGCGCGCCGGGAAGACCGCTGCGCAGCACTAGCCGCCGGCGAACTCCCGGATGAGCCCGGCTGCCACGACCGGGACATCCAGCTGCGGGCAGTGCCCGACGTCGTCGAGCTCGATCCAGTCCGCGCCCGGGAACCACTCGCGATAGCGGGTGGCCGCGTGCGGCAACGGCAGCAACAGGTCCTCCGACCCCCACACCATCCGTACCGGGCAGGTGACGCGCTCGGGGTCGAGCGGGTACCCGATCGCGAGCGCATGGGCGACCATCGGCCGGACCGCCGGGCATGCCGCGATCCCGAGCATCTGATGGGCGATCAGATCCGCGGGGATATGGTCGCTGTTGACCACGATCAGCTGCGTCGCCGAGCGCCGGCCGGCCGGCGTCGCTGTGATCTTTGCCGCGTTCGGCGCCGCCAGGCGCATCTGGTCCTGCAGACGGGCAAACGATTCGATCATCCCGGCGAACCCCGCAGCGCCGGGGAGCCATCCGCCCGCCGGCGCGAACGCCGTCACGGTGCGGGCCCGCCCGCGCTCGGCCAACTGCAGGGCCACGTAGCCCCCGAGCGAGTTGCCGACGATGTGGGCGGTCGCGAGCCCTGCGGCGTCCATCGCCGCGGCAACGGCGTCCGCCAGGACATCGGTCGTCACGGGGCCCACAAGCGGCGGACCGCCGGTGTGGCCGGCGAGGGTCAGCGCCAGTACGTCGTGCGTGCGCGCCAGCCCGGGAGCGACGAGGTCCCAGGTGCGCCAGGTATCGGTGAACCCGTGCAGCAACACCACCGGCTCGCCGTCGCCGTCGCGCCACGACGGCGTGAACGTGGAGAGTGGGATCTCGATCGCCCGCATGTCCGGGAGGGTACCCGGCGCCCCTGCGCGGGCGCCGGGTCCCGGATCAGACCCCGAGTCGGAAGGGCGGGTACTCGTCGGTCACGAGCGTGAACGCGTAGGCGGTCACCCGATTGCTCCAGCGCATCACGCCTTCGACATAGCGAAAGACTCCGGCGGGGTACGTCCCGGTGAACAGGATCGCGAACCACGCGTAGATGACGGCGAAGAACGCGCCGATCCCGAGAAAGAACAACACGACGTAGTGCGGGATCGCCAGGAACCACTTGACCAGCGGCTTCCAGCGCACCAGGTCCCGCGCGACGTCGGGGTACGGGTACTCGAGTCGCACCGATTGGCGGTCGTCCGTCGACGGGTAGGTGTCGTCCATCAGCAGGATGTAGACGCCGGTCCGGTTGATGAACCGCTGGAGCTCGAGGTTCCAGTCGAACCACCACCGCGGATACTTTCCGCGGAACACGATCATCAGCAGCGGCGCGAAGAACAGGACGCCGCCGGCACCGACGACCCCGGTGTAGGAGTGCCCGTTCCCGGACCACGTCGTCAGCTGCGCGCCGTCGACGGCACCCAGCACGATCAGGATGGGGATGGCCGCGAAGATGCGAAAGAACGTCGTCCCGCGGTTGAGCTGGCGCTCGGGATAGGTGACCGAGAACTGCACCGGATACTCGGTACTGGACATCAGAGAACTCCTTGGGGCGCGGGTGCGCCGGCATCGGGGATCGGACAGGGGGTACCGACGCTTTCGGGCCCCCGGCGGCTCCTCCTTCGCGAACGGCCCCGAATCGGGGGTGGCAGCGGCGTGACATCGGCCCGGCACCGGCCGGGATCTCGGGGCATGCCCTCTTACCACGGCACCCGGAGGGGTCTACAACTAGAGACGAAGGCTGAGTCGCCGCAGCGACGACGCGGCCGCTTGTCCAGTGAGCAAGGAGAACGCCATGGACCGACACCGTCACTCCGGCAAGGTGGCGATCGTCACCGGCGCGGGCAACGGGATTGGCCGGGCAACCGCCCTGCGGCTCGCCCACGAGGGAGCCCGGGTCATCGGATGCGACGTCAACGCTCCCGCCCTCGAGGAGACCCGGGCGATGTTCGCCGCCGACGGGCTGCACGCCTCGCTGGTGATCGCCGACATCACCCGCGAGACCGACGTGGAGATGCTCGTCGCCGCCGCCGGCGGCCGGATCGACGTCCTTGCCAACGTCGCCGGCGTCATGGACCACTTCATCCCGCTCGGCGAGCTCGACGATGCGACCTGGAACCACGTGCTCGACGTCAACCTGGTCGGGGTGATGCGGCTCACGCGGGCCGTGCTGCCGGTCATGGAGGCCGGCGGTGGCGGCGCGATCGTCAACGTGTCCTCAGAGGCGGCGATCGGCGCCGGCTGCGCCGGCGCCGCGTACACGACCTCCAAGCACGCGGTCATCGGACTGACGGAGCACGTCGCGTACTTCTACGGCCCGAAGCTGATCCGCGCCAACGCCGTCCTGCCGGGCGCGGTCGAGACCGCGATCGGGGCCACGGCCACCCCGCGCTCGGAATGGGCGATGGAGCGGGCGATGATGGCGATGGCGACGATGCCGCCCGCCGCGGAACCGGACCAGATCGCCACCGTGATCTCGTGGCTCGCCTCCGACGAGGCGTCCAACGTCAACGGCGCCTGCGTCACCGCCGACGGCGGCTGGAGCGCCGCCTAGTCCCGACGGCCGCCCGGGATCAGTCCGGGCGGCCGAAGTTGGCCACCGCCAAGGTCAGAAACACGACGGCGAAGCCGACCACGATCCCCAGCTCCGCCGCGAGCGACAGGGTGTGGCCGAAGATGGTCACGTCGGTCGGGAAGCGTGCCTTGGCGACGGCCGGCATGTCCTGGGCGGAGAAGACGACCTGACGCAGCGGGGCGATCGCGTAGGTCAGCGGATTGATCCGCGTCAGGAACGCGAGCCACGCAGGCAGGCCGGTCAGCGGGAACATCGCGCCCGACAGAAACAGCATCGGAAACAGCACCAACTGCATCACGACCTGAAAGCTTTCGATCTTCTCGATGCGGCTCGCGACAAAGACGCCGAACGCCGTCAGCGACACCGCCATCAAGAGCTCGATCAGGATGACCTGGACAATGACCACCGGCGTCAGGGTCACCCCGACCAATGGCGCCAAGGCGAGCATGATCGTGCCCTGGACGGTGGCGATGCTGGCGCCACCGGCCGTCTTGCCGAGCACGATCGCCAGCCGGCTCACGGGCGCGACCAGCATCTCGCGCAGGAACCCGAACTCCCGGTCCCAGACGATCGACATCGCCGAGAAGATCGACGTGGTGACCACGCTCATCGCGACGATGCCCGGAAACACGAACTTGGTGAAGTCGAAGCCCGCCGGTGCTGCCGACCAGCGGCGACAGCCCGTAGCCGAGCACGAACAGAAACAGGATCGGCTGGACGAACCCCGACAGGATCCGCGACCGCGTCCGCGTGAACCGGATCAGCTCGCGGCGCCACACCATTGCCGCGGTGCGCAGCTCGTTGGCGAGGCTGTCGCGGTCATCGACGAGTGGCGCCGCGGTCAGCGGCTGTTCGATCGTGGCCATCGCAGGCCTCCTTATCTGCGGCGCGCGAACGCGCGCGCCATCTGGCTCGGGCCACCACCGGTGCCTTCGCGGATCTCGCGCCCGGTGAAGTACAGGAACACGTCGTCGAGCGTCGGGCGATGCACGTGGACGCTGCGGACCGGCACGCCGACCAGCTCGATCAATTGCGGCACGGCGGACTCCCCGTCGTCGACCGGCACGATGATCCCCGCCTCACCGCGCTGGACCACAACGCCCGCGGCCTCGAGGGCGGCGGCGGCATGGTCATCGTCGGCGGTCTGCAGCGAGACGGTCTCGGCGCCCACGACCGCCTTGAGCGCCGCCGGCGTATCGAGCGCGACGATCACGCCGCGATCGATGATCGCGATCCGGTCCGCGTACTCGGCTTCTTCCATGTAGTGGGTGGTCAGCATGACCGTGACGCCCTCCTCGTCGCGCAGACGCAGGACGTCCTCCCACATCAGGGCGCGGGTCTGCGGATCGAGGCCGACGGTCGGCTCGTCGAGGAACAGCACCGTCGGGGTGTGGAGCATGCCGCGGGCGATCTCCAGCCGGCGTGCCATGCCGCCGGAGAACGTCGAGACCAGATCGGCACGCCGCGCGCTGAGCCCGACGAGGTCGAGGACGCGTTCGATCCGTGGCTCCACCCGGGCGGCGGGCATGCGGTAGAGCACGGCGTGGAAGCGCAGATTCTCCTCGGCGGTCAGCTGCTGATCGAGGGTCTGTTCCTGAAAGACGAGACCGATCCGGCGGCGCACGGCCTTCGGCTGGGCCACGATGTCGCAGCCGTCGACGCGGGCCGTGCCGGAGCTGGGACGGGACAGCGTGCAGAGCATGCGGATCGTGGTCGACTTGCCGGCGCCGTTCGGGCCGAGCAGGGCGAAGACCTCGCCGCGGGCGACGTCGAAACTGACGTGGTCGACCGCGGCCACGTCGCCGAAGCGCTTGGACAGGTCACTGACCTGGATTGCCGGGACGGGCGCACCGTCCCCGATGACCTCGGCGGTGCCCATCGATCCACCCTCCGGAAGATGCCACCATCCATCTACAAGCCTAGGTCACGTGCGCCCGCCCGGCCCGGGCCCAACGACCCGGATCAGCTCCCTGTCGGCGGCGATTCGCCGCGTGTGCGCGCATCGTCGGCGGCGAAGGCGGCCCGGGCCGCGTCCACGGCGTTCATTGCGGCCGGGAACCCGCCGTAGAGGGCCATCTGCATGATGATCTCGACGATCTCCTGGCGGGTGACGCCCACCGCGAGCGCCCCCTCAATATGGGCGACCAGCTGGGGCCGGGCCGTGCCGAGCGCCGCCAGGGCGGCCACGGTGGCGATCTGCCGATCCCGGAGCGCGAGACCGGGGCGAACGTAGATCTCGCCGAAGCCGAACTCGATGATCGCGCGGGCCAGATCCGGTGCGATATCCGCCAGCGCCGCGACCAGCTGATCGCCGCCGCCGGTATGGATCTGGTTGAGTAGCTCGGATCCGCGCGCAAACCGGTCGTCCATCACGCCTCCTGTGCGGTCGTGTCCCCCCTACCGACGTACTTTACGGGGCCCCCCCGGGGGGTGCAGCCGCTAGGCACCCGGCGGGTAGGCGACCGGAGGCAGCGGGTTGTACTTGTTGGCGCGGACCTGATCGACCAGCGCGGCGGCGCTGGTGCCTCCGAGTACCCGCAGACGCGCCAGACGGTACGGGTCGGCCTTGCTCGCCCAGCCGGGGATCACCGTGACCGACCCCAGGAATCCCGCCTGTTTGACGACCGCCACGACGTGGGGGTCGTAGTGGCCGGAGGGGTAGCAGAACCAATTCACCGGCACCCCGTAGTTGCGCCGCATCCTCCGGCGCGCCTCCACGATTTCGTACTGCAGGCGGCTGGGGCTGAGCTTGACCAGATCCGGGTGCGTGAAGGTCTGCGAATCGAGTTCCCACCCCGCGGCGACCATGCCGCGCACCTGCTTGGGCGTCAGCCCTTCCGGAGCGTGCAGCGACAGCTGGAGGTTCATCACCGCGATCCAGTGCATCGCGCGGAGGATCGGCAGCGCCTTCGTGTACTGGGACCGGTAGCCGTTGTCGAACGTGACGATGATCGGATGGGGCGGCAGCTTGGCGCCGACGCGCCAGTAGGCCCACGCCTGGTCCATGCTGATCGCCTGGTAGCCGGCGCGGCGAAGCGCGTGCATCTGGTCGGCGAATTCGGCGGCGGGGACCCACAGACCGGGGAACGCGACCGTCGGTCCCGGGGTGTCGATCACGTGGTACATCAGGATCGGGATACGGGCGCGTCCGGGCGCCACGGGGGGCGCGGGTGCGAAGACGGGCGCGGCCGGTGCCGTAACGACGGGTGCGGTACCGCCGGTATCGGTGGGCGCGCCAAGCGCGACGGCGGCCGACGCCAGCGCGATCGCGGCGAGCCCGCCACGGCTGCGGCGATGCTCCGCGGGCCGAACCGGCGCGGCGGCGTGCGAAGAGAAAGCGTCGGATCGGCCATCGGTTGCCGAGCTTAGCGTCCGAGCCCGGCACGAGGCGCGCGGGCACCCGAACGTGCGGCTCCGACGGGCCCGGTCCCCTACCCTGTGTGTGTCACGCCGGCTCGCCGGCGCCACCTGCCACCGGTCGTCATTCGAGCCGCCACACCCATGCGCATCGCACCTCCTTCCCGCTGGCTGATTGCGATCATCGGCGCGCTCTGCGTGCTGGTGCCGGTGCCGTTCGCCGCCGCCCTCGCAGGCGGCGGCAGCTCCGGTTTCGGTGGTGGTGGCGGGGTGGGTTCGGTGGTGGTGGGTTCGGGGTGGTGGGTTCGGTGGTGGCGGGTTCGGCGGTCGCGGCGGTGTCTACATCGGGGCGCTGTCGCCGATCACAATGGGCTTTATCGTGCTCATCGTCCTCGCGGTGATCGCGTTCTTTGCGCTTCGCACGGCGTGGCTTGCCGAGCAGGTGCGCGCCGCCCGACGGCGGCGCGCCGCCCGCGATGCCGAGATCCACAGCATCGCGCTCGATGCCGCGATGGTCGATCCGATCTTCGATCCCGACGCCGTGCACGCCCAGGCCGCCCAATTGTTCGTCGACATCCAGGCGGCGTGGACGGACCGCGACCGGCGCCGGCTGCACGAATTGGTCGGGTCGGATCTGATGGTCGAATGGGAGCTGCGCCTCGACGACTTCGATCGGCGTGGCTGGCACAACGTCGTCGAGATCGTCGAAGGGCCGGCCATCCAATACATCAACCTCACCAACGCCGGCGATACGCCGAACGACCGCGTGGTCGTCTTCGTGGAGGCACTCGTGGCCGACTACGTGCAGGTGGGCATGAACGGAATGATCCTCACCCACGACCAGGGCAGCTCGCCGCGGACACGGGTTGGCGAGTACTGGACCCTCGCCCCCTTCGAAGGCCACTGGATGCTGATCTCGATCGAGCAACCGGCCGAAGGCGAATATCACCTTCATGAGCGCCCGATCCCGCGCCCGGAGGACGACGACCACCTGCGCGACGACACCTTTCTGCAGATGGCGGCGGCCGACCGGCTCCCCGACGGTTTTGCCCCGGCTGATCTGATCAACGTCGAGTTCGCCGACGACGCGCGCAGCGCCGCGCTCGACCTGTCGTTGGCCGACCCCCGCTTCTCGCTCGATGTGCTGGAGACCTCGGTTCGCGGCGTCATCGAAGCCTGGGCGCATGCCGTGGACGGTGCCGATACGCCGTTGGAGGCGGTCGCGACCCGCGACGCGGTCGACCAGCTGCTCTACGACAGCGACGCGGCCCGCACGACCCGCGTCGTCGTCCGGGGCCCGATGGTCCGCAAGGTCGAGGTCGCCCATCTCGACGTCGAACACACGCCGCCGCGCATGCGCGTCGACGCCGAGCTCGGCGGGTTCCGCTACGTCGAGGATCGCGACACGGTCGCCGTGATCGAGGGTTCGAAGGACAAGCCGAGCGCATTCGTCGAGCAGTTCACACTCGAGCTCGTCGACGATGCGGCCGCACGCCCGTGGCAGGTGGTTTCGGCCGCACGCCTGCCCGGCACATCACCGGGCGCCGCTGACGCACACCCGGCGGCACCCCCGCACGGGGGTCGCCCGCTCCATCTTCCCGATGACCCGGCGCTGACGCCGGCATCCCCGGGACCCGCGGCGGTGTCAGCGCCCCAGACGCCGCGGGCCCCCGACACCCGTGGAGGATCCGTGCCCGAGCCCCGTGCCCGTGCGTCCAGCGACGTCCGCAGCTCGTACGCCCGCATCACCGACGACCTCATCGCGCTCCTGGACGCCGGCGTGGTGCCATGGCGGCGGCCCTGGACCAGTCGCGGACCGTGCAACCTCGTCAGCAGGCGCCCGTACCGCGGCATCAATGTGCTGGTGCTCGCCTGCCAGGGGCGCCCGAGCCCGTGGTGGCTGACGTTTCGCCAGGCGGTCCGCCTCGGCGGACATGTCCGGGACGGCGAGCGGGGCACGCAAGTCGTGTTCTGGCGGGTGTTGGACCCCGGCACCCCGGGGGCCACCTCCGGCCCACGACGGACCGTCGTGCTGCGGACCTACACGGTGTTCCACGAAGACCAGTGCGTCTTGCCCGACGATGTCGTTCCGCCTGCGGCCGACGCCGGACCGGGAATCCGATCCTGCGACGAGGTGGTGGACCAGATGTCGGACCCGCCCCACATCGTCGCCGGCAGCGACATCGCCTGCTACTTGCCGGTCACCGACACGATCCACATTCCGCGTCGGGCGGACTTCGGCGATGCCGCGACGTACTACGCGACCCTGTTCCACGAGCTCGGTCATGCCACCGGCCACCCGCGCCGGCTCAACCGGTCGGCGCTCGTGACCCCCGCCCCGTTCGGCTCACCCGACTACTCACACGAGGAGCTGATCGCCGAGATGACGAGCGCGTTCCTCTGCGGCGCCACCGGGATCGCCCCCGTCACACTGCCGGCAAGCGCCGAATACGTGGCGGGCTGGCTCCGGGTCCTGCGGGCCGACCGACGCCTGGTCGTCGTCGCGGCCGGACAGGCCCAGCAGGCGGCGGACCTGATCCTCGGCAGGTCGGCTGACCCGTCCCCGGGACCGGACCGCGGGCGCCACTCGTCATCCGCGCCGTCGCGGCGGCACCGCCCGATGTCCGGATGACCGTCCAAGGCAGTAATCTGCGGGATCGTGACGACGGTCCCAGGCACATCGGGCGGTGACCAGGCCCCGCCCACGGTTCGCTACTTCCGGATGCCCCGTCCGCGGCGGCGTTGGCCGTGGGTCGTCTTCTACGCGGTCTGGGCGGTCGTCGCCATCGTCACGGCCGCCGCGTGGGGGGTCGACCGCGCCGCCCAGCAGGTCCTGGACCAGATCAGCCCCAACAACCCGTCGAACATCGCCGCCAAGAAGGTGCTGGTCAAGGCGCATGGCCCGGACTCGACGTTCATCATCCTCGGCAGCGACCACCGCACCTGGGTCAAGGGGTCCGAGAGCCTGTCGGACTCGATGGTGCTCGTCCGTCTGAGCCCCAAGCAGAACCTGATCTCGATCATGTCGGTGCCACGTGACCTGAAGGTCACGATCCCCGGGTACAGCGGCTTCTACAAGATCAACTCGGCGTATTCCCTGGGCGGCCCGCAGCTGGCGATCCGCACCGTCGAAGACAACCTGCACATCCCGATCAACCACTACGTCAACGTCGGGTTTCAGGGCTTCTTCCAGATCGTCCAGGACATGGGCGGCCTCTATACCCAGGTCGACCGTCGCTACTACAACCCGCTCGGCACCGGCTATTCGCCGATCGACCTGCAGCCGGGCTACCAGAAGCTCAACGGCAACCAGGCCCTCGCCTTCGCCCGCTTCCGGCACACCGACACCGACATCGTGCGCGCCGCCCGCCAGCAGCAGATCATCATCGACCTCAAGCGCCAGGCGAGCGAGAACCTGGGCATCACGGACATCCCGGGCCTGCTCTCCACGATCGAGCACAGCATCCAGACCGACGTCCACAGCTTCTCGACACTCCAGAATCTCGGCGAGTTCCTGCTCGGCCTGCCGCACGGTCGGATCTACCACGAGACCCTGCAGGTCGGCTTTAGCACCGGCGGCGGACCGGCCTACGACATCGCGACGCCGCAGATGGTCGCATCATCCGTGCACGCGTTCCTGTACCCGCTGAGCGCGGCGTCGAAGACGATCACGAACGTGACCGTCCCCGCGCACCCGTCCGCCGCCGCCGCGCACGCCGCCAAACTGCACCCCGCGGCCGCGAAGGCTGCGGCGGCGACCGCCAACGCCATCCCGGCCGGGCTCGTGCTCGATCCCGCCCCCGGCCAGGCGCTCCGCAGCCTCGGACCTGTGGGGCTGCCGCTGCTGGTGCCGACGCTGCGCAATGTCAACTCGCAGCTCGCCACGGTCGTCCCGGTCCGCGCGTACCGGATCGCCGGCGGGCCGCACGGCTGGCCGTCGGTGGTCGAGGTCTTCTCGAACAGCCAGCAGGCCGGCAGCTACTACGACGTCCAGGAAACCCGGATGCCGAACCCGCCGGTCATGCAGGCGCCGACCAGCAAGATCTACGCGGGCAAGCGCACATACCTGCTGTTCCAAGACGGTGCGGTACTCCGCTACGTCGGCTTCTGGGATCACCACACCTGGTACTGGATCTCGAACACCTTCTCCGGCGCACTTACGCCGAAGCAGATGGTCGGCATCGCCGCGAGCCTTCAATCGTCGGCATACGCCACCAAGGGCCCGACAGGCCTCGGCGCCCTGACTCGCGGGTTGCGCTAGCCGCCGACACGCCCCCCGGTGGCGACACCCCCTCACGGCGGGTCGCGAGTCCATAGGACACCCAGATGCGGTGTTCAGCCAGATACACCCCGGCGCGTCGCGCGCGGCGATGAGACCGATGATCGTCATGACGGCGGCGGTCGTGACCTTCGGCATCCCGCTGGCGCTCGGAGGTGTCGTCGTGGTGGCCGTTGCGGCCACGGTCGCCGGGGCAGCCGCCCCCGCATCCGGCGCGAACTGCGCGACGACCCCGTTGCCGACGGGCGGCACCGCCGTGGCCATCGACACCTGGATCCGCCGCGAGGTCCCGGCCAGCCCCCTCGTCGGCGTCGGCGCCGAGATGGTGGCAGGAGCCGTCGGCAGCGGGCTGGATCCCCGACTGCTCGCCGCGATCGCCATGCAGGAGACGCGTCTCGGAACCGCCGGTGGCGGGCCCGCCGTCTTCAACCCCTTCGGCCTCGGGCCAGGCCTGGCGTTCCCGAGTTGGGCGTCGGCGATCCGCATGGCGGTCGCCACCCTTGCCGCCATGCACGCGCGTGGTGCGTGGACGATCGCCGGCATCGCGGTGCACTGGGCACCGGTCGGCGCCTCCAACGACCCGGGCGGCCTGAACATCAACTGGGTCGGCGGAGTGAGCGCCTCCTACGCGCAGCTCGGCGGCGATCCGTCCGGGTCCGTGTTTCTGCGCGATTCCGTACGCCATCGCGCGCCTGCCGCCGCGTGCCCCTCGGTCGTAGCCCCCCGCGCGTCATGAGCGCGCCGAAGAACCACCCCTCCGGGGAGGTCCCCCGGGCGGAGGACCGCTCGTATGCTCGCCAGACCGGCGAGGCAGTGCCCACCGGCAAATCCCCAGGCCCAGGAACCGGTACCGGACCGATGTCGACCATCGCTCCCCATCGGCAGGACCCTGCCCAGCTTCGGCGCATCGACGAGATCTTCGCGGCCCGCGGCGGATCGCTTGTGCGTGCCGCGCACGCGCTGACCGGCAGCCGGCCCGATGCGGAGGACCTCCTCCAAGAGGCCTTCGTCCGCGCGCTGGCGCGCCCGGAAGTCTTCGACGGACGCAGTGACGCGGAGGCGTCTGCCTGGCTGTGGATCGTGATGCGACGGCTCTGGCGGGACCGCCAACGCAGTGGCGCCGGCAGGACCTCCCCGATGCCGGTCGAGGTCGAAGAGCGCCTCGTCGACTCCGCCCCGCCGATCCCCGACCAGGTACTCCACGAGTGGCAGCTGGCGGTGCTCTACGAAGGCCTCGCCCGACTCGGGCCGCGCCACCGCACCGCGATGGTGCTCCTCGGACGCGGCCTCGGAGAAGTCGAGGCGGCAGAGCTCGCCGGGGTCAGCCGCCGCACGATGCGCGAGTGGCGCCGAGACGCTCGCCGCGCTCTCGGGGTCTTCGGCGAGCGCTTGGGCGCAGGGACGATCTGCGACGGGTTCGTGGCACACCTGTCCGCCTACGCCGACGGTGAGCTCGGTGCCGGGAAGCAGCGCACGCAACTGGAGGCCCATCTGGCGCACTGCGCCTACTGCCGGGCGACCCTGGATGACGTCAGGACCCACACCCGAACGCTCGGAACGGTGCTGCCGGTCGCGGGGGTCGCCGTCGCCGACGACCATCGCGTCGTTGCAGACGCACCGGCACACATCGGCGGGGCGATCCAGGTCCTCGGCGAGCCCCGTGTCATCTTCGGTGGCGCCCACGACGGGCTCGTCCAGTACTTCGAGGCCCACTGGAGGCTCGTCGCCACCACCGCGATCCTCGCGCTGACGGGCTGGGCTGTGGTGGGCAACGCGCTTGGCCACGTTACCGGCACGGGGCACTCCGCCGGGCCGCCCCCTGTCGCCGCGCGATCGCGCGCACCTGTCACGGCGCACACGCACGTCGTCCGGCACACGGCGCCCCGGGCGACACACCACCCGCTGCTCCTCGCCCGAAGCGCACGCCGGACCACGACTCTCGCACGCACGGCCGTGGCGTCCGCAGCTCCAGTGCCGCGGGTGACCTCCACACCGAGTCGCCCTGCACCTGCGTCGGCACGTTCTGGTGGGTGCGCCAGCGCGTCATGTCTCTTCGGACCGTGAGGAATGCGATGAACACCCGGCACGGGCTCGCCTGATCGTCGTGACGGCGCTCTGCCGGCGGCTGGCCACATTGGCGATGCCGGCTTCCGCGCAGACGTCTGCGACTTCCGACCTCGGATCTCAGGCATGGCAACAGGGGCAAAGCAGCGGGTTCGGGCTCGCCACCCAGACCCGAGCCGTCATCGCTCCGGCCGGGACCTACCAGCCCGGCAGCGGCGCGACGCTGACGTGGTGCACGCCGTATGCCGCGAGCACCATCGCGAGCGCGGTCGTCCACGTGACGCGAAATCAGTCCGCGAGTCCGGTCGTCGTGACAGAGTCGGGCCGAACTCCGACGGATCCGGCGGGGCGTCCACGCCGACAGCGCTATCCCGGTCGGGTCCCGTCGGCACCAACCTGGTTCTGCAGTCGCCGAACTCCGCGTGCGTCACGGCGCGCATCTTCCAGACGTCGACGGCAGCGAGCGCTGCGCGGACTTGGTCCGCAGCATTGAACGACGTGTCTCTGATCGACGAGCAGGGGCCGTCGGTCTCGGGCGTGGAGATCCGCGGAACCGAAGCGAATGGGTGGTTCACTGGGCCCATTGACGGTGTTCTGGACAGTCATCCGACAATGAGCTGCTCCGGGGAACGACCGGAGTGCAGATCTCCGACGGGCCGACAACTGGACCTCGGCGATGCCGAACAACGTGGAGCTGTCTGACGGCCTCGATCCCGGGCGCCGACGGTCCTCACACCGTCACCGTGTACCGGACCGCGGGCGGCGGATGGCCGACCGCCGAAGCGACGACACGATCAAGGTCGACCGGACAGCCGCCGAGTGTTCCCCAGATGGTCGCTCCCGATGTCGGCGTGTATCCGGCGTGATCCTCGTGACACACCGCTCCGACGGACGGATGCAACGGCAGCGGTGTCGCACGCGTCGAATTCAGCGACGGACGGCGGCAGCGACAACGCTGGTTCGTCGGAGCTGACGCGCCCGGGGCATGTACGCGGTCGAGGCGCGGCGCGTCGACGTGGCGGGAATGCCAGCGCCTGGAGCTCCGCCATCGACGTCACGGTTCCCGCCACCGGACGGATCCGGGACCGGCGGCGGAGCAACGACCTCCATCTCGCCCGCATCACCGTCGACGGGCGGCCGCCGAGCGACCAGCGGAGTCGCCAGCGTTGACGCGCACGTTCTCATCGTCGTTCCGGGTCGTCCGCAACGTCGGCCGAACGGTCTCGGACACGTCGTCGGGGGTGCACGCGTCGTCGCGGCCGACGCCCGCGGCGTGCTCGCACGCGGGACGACCAACGGCGGCGGCCGCATCGTCCTCACGGTCCCGGTACGTCGATCCGGATCGATCGCACTCACGGCGAACGGCGGCGGGCCCCTGATCCGCGTCGCACTGCGGATGCGGCCGCTGATTGTGCTCTCGGCGCATGATCGGCACGCGATCTCCGGGACGCCACTTCGACTCGGGCCGCGCCGCGTTCTGTCGGTATCCGGAACCGCAGCTCCCGGCGGGGTCGTCGCAGGACAGCCGGTCGAGCTGGAGTACCTGGTCGGTCGCACCTGGCTTCCGCTTGGCCTTCCGGTGCCCGTGTCCCGGAACGGCCACTGGCGCCTCACCTACGCGGTCGCGCGCCCCGGCAGCGCTGTCGTCAGGATGCGCGTCGTGATGCCGTCCCAGCCCGGCCTTCCGTTCGCCGCGGGTGCGTCGGCGGCGTTCCGGGTCGCCATTCGCTGACGATTGTCCGGCCGGATGCCGGAGCCGGGCACCCCCTCCCGCAGCGCCCAGAGGCCATTCCCTTCGTAACCCCGCCGCCGGCGGGATCGCGGAAGGAGATGGGATGAGGTACCGGGCCGCAGGTCTCGGCAGTGCGCTTGCCGTCATGGGTACACCGGGAGCCGCAGTGGCGGTCGGCCCCGTGAGCGCATCCCCGAATGCCGGCGCGCTTCCGGACACGGCCAAGCTGCAGCAACTCGTCGACGGAATGTACTTCTGGGTGTTGCTGCTGACGCTGGCGGCACTGGTCGCCGCAGCGGCCGTCTGGGCGTGGGGCAGCCAGTCCAACAACCTGCGCGCCGCCAGCGACGGGCGCCGTGGCGTGGCGGTTGCGCTCCTGGCCGCCCTCGTCATCGGCGCGGCACCGACGCTGGTCAATTGGTTCTATGGGTTGGGGCGCTGATGTCCGCACGCACCGTCATTGCGCTCATCGCCGTTGCGCCCGGCGCCATCGTGCTCGGGACGTTGGTGACGTTTCTCATGACCGGGCTGCTGATCGCAAGCGCGGGGCCGACGCCCCATACCCCGGCCCAATCGCGCCGGATCCCGCGACTCCACACCACGCACCTCCCCCGGCGAGCCCACCTGGGGCCGGCCCGATGACGTCGCCGTGCCAGATCCCGGGAGTCGGGACCATCTGCACCGCCGCGACAGCGCCGGTCGGCGCGGCGGCGGGAGCCGTCACCAACGGCGTGCTCGGCACGGTCCGGACGGCCGTGATCAACGCCTGCGTCTGGGCGGTGGTCCATGTCGTCACCGGGCTCGGTGCGTCGTCGACCGTCTCGCTCACGAGTACCGCCGTCGGCACCAACTACCACTTCATGGTGGCCGTCGCGGTGGTCTGCATGCTCCCGTTGATCGGCCTCGCCGTGATCTCCTCGCTCCTGCGCGCAGATCCCGGGGCGCTCGCGCGCGCCGTATTCGGGGCGCTCCCTGCCGCTGCGCTGCTGACGCTGGTCGGCATCCAGATCACTCAGACATTCGTCGATGTCGTCGATGCCGTGTCCGCGGACCTGCTGGCACGTCATGCGGGCGACGGCGCGACAATCGCCCACGCGATACCCGCAGCCCTCGGCGCGACGCCGGTCCCCGTCGTCATCGGAGTCACGATCGCGATGGCGGCCATGTGTGCGGCGTTGGCGGTCTGGATCGAGTTGCTGGTGCGGGCGGCCGCAGTGGAGGTTGCCGTCATGTTCCTGCCGCTGGTGTTCGCCGGAATCGTCTGGCCCGCGACCGCACGCTACGCACGGCGCCTGGCGGAAATCCTCGCCGCGCTCATTCTCAGCAAGCTTGTGATCGTCGGCATCGTCAGCCTCGGATTGGCCGAGCTGACGGGAACCACCGTCCCCGGCGTCCTCGCCGGGACGGCGATGCTCGGCCTGGCGGCCTTCGCGCCGTTCGTGTTGCTCAACCTGATCCCGATGGCCGTCGACGCGGGGCACCTCAGCCAGAGTCGTCGCGGGGCGGCATCGGTCCGGACGGTGAGCCGCGACGCAGGCGCCGCCGAGTCGGCCCTGCGGCGTCTGCGCACGCCGACCGCACCGACACAGCCGCGGCCACGCGTCCTCGGCGCCGCACACGCAGCGACGCGGGGCGCGGGCGGGCGCATCGTCGTGCGCCGACGGATCACACGGGGACGCCGGTGACGGGCGGCGACCGGGACGGTGATCGCGTCCGATTCGGCACGGTGCGACCGGGCACGGCGCTCGGCGGCCTCCAGTGGCGCCAGCTGGGACTGCTCGTCGCGGCAGGTGCGTGGGCGCTCGCGGTCACGCGGCTGGTGCCGGGCGGCATCGGCGCGGTGGTCGGACTCTCGGGTGCGGCGCTGTGCACCGTCGCCGCGCTCGCCCGCCCCGGCGGTCGCCTGCCCGTCGACTGGGGCGTCACCGGGGGACGCTTCGGCGCGCGCCGCATCGTGGGGCGTACCCGCTATCGGAGGCCGAACGGGCATCCGGACCGTCTTCCGGCATTCCTCGACGGGGTGCGGATATTGGAGATCGCAACCGATCGCGGGCCGATCGGCGTCGTGCGTGACGGAGACCGACTCGTGATCGCATTGGCCCTCGACGCCGAACCGATGACGCTCGCCGGCGACGCCGAGATGGCGGCGCGTCGTGCAGCGTGGGGTGACGTACTCGCGGGCCTCGCCCGGCCGGGCGCCGCCATCTCGCGGGTGCAGTGGATCGCCCGTACCCGCCGCCTGGGCCCCCGCGCGCAGAGCGCGTTCGTCCCGCCCGACATCGCCGACACGACTCCCGAGTACGCGGTGGCGAGTTACCTCGACCTCGTCGCGCGGGTCGGATCGGAGTCCCGGGACTACGCGCTCACCCTGGCACTCGCCGTCGACGGGACCCGCGGCGGGGTCGGCCATGCCGTGCAGCAGGCCCTCGACGCGGCCGGCGATCTCAGCGATCAGATCCACGCCGCCGGCCTCGGATCCGCACGCGTCCTCGACCCGGATGGCGTCGCGTCCGAACTGCGGAGCATGGGGGACGCCGACCTGGACGACGCATTGACGGCGTCGCCGCACGGCGGGGTTGCGTTGTCGCCCGTGCCGAACGACATCGGCCCGATGGCGATCGCCGAATCCTGGGGGAATGTCCGCTGTGACGGGGCATGGCACGCGGTCTTCTGGATCAGTCAATGGCCCCACGGAGATGCCCCGGGCGACGTCCTGGCCCCGCTGGTGCTCGCCGGTCCGGTGGTGCGGTCGGTCGCGGTCGTGATGGAACCGCGGAACCCCGCCCGCGCGGTCCGCGAGGCCGAACAGGCACGGCTGCGCGATGTGGCCGACGACGACCTGCGCGAGCGTGCGGGCTTCATGCGGACGGTCCGGCGGAGCCGCCAACAGTCCGCGGTCTCCGCCCAGGAGCGGGAGCTTGCCGACGGGCATGCCGCCTACCGCTTTACGGGGTACGTCGCCGTCGCCGCGGATTCGCGGGAGGCCCTCGACGAGGCCTGCCGCGAGCTGGTCGTGGCCGCGGCCCAGGCCCGGTGCGAAGTGCGGCGCGTCTGGGGCGACCAGGCCGCCGGCCTCGCGATGGTCCTGCCCCTGTGTCGGGGATTGGGATGACGGCGCCGCCGGTCACGGCGCGGGTCCTGACCACCGCGCACCTGTCTGCGGCCCATCCGTTCTTCGCCGGACGGACGCTTGACCCCGGCGGCGTCCTTGTCGGCCGCGACGTCATCTCCGGGCGTGCATTCGCCGTCGATCCGTGGCGGCTCTACGCCGCGGGGGCGATCACCAGCCCGGGCACGCTGATCGCGGGTCAGGTCGGGCTCGGCAAGAGCGCCCTCGTCAAGACCTACGTCGCCCGCCAGGCCATCGCCGGCCGGAGGGCGACGGTGATCGACCCGAAGGGGGAATACGGCCCGCTTGCGGAGTGGTTCGGGGTGCGGCCCATCCGATTGCGCCCCGGAGGGGCGACACGGCTCAACCCGCTCGATCCCGCCATCGGCACCGACGCCCACGCCTTGCTCGTGTCCGCCATCCTCGAGCACGGCCTGGGACGGCGGCTCGCGCCCGTCGAGCGCGCGGCGATCGAACGGTACTGCCGGATGCCTCCCGGTGACGGACCGGCGACGCTCGCAAGCTATCCACCGCGCCCTCCGGGCACCGACCTCCGACGACGCCCGCGCGCTCGGGACGCCCGTCGCCCGACTCGCCGAAGAGACGCGGCCGTGCGCCCTCGAGCTGCAGCGGCTCTGCGACGGCGAGCTCTCGGGCATGCTCGATGCAGCGACCACCGCGGACGTCCGCCTCGACGGTCCCGTCGTCGTGTTCGACCTGAGTGCGATCCACGGGTCCGCCGCCCTCGGGATCGTGATGGCCTGTATCGCCGCCTGGCACGACGGCCACGCCACCGCCGGCACCGGCACCGGCGCCCGGATACTCGTCATCGACGAGGCCTGGGCGCTGATCGCGCGCACGGCGACCGCAGAGTTCTTCCAACGATCGTGGAAGCTGGCGCGCGCGTCCGGGGTCCAGAACATCCTCGTCGTCCACCGGATCTCCGACCTGATGGCGGCCGGCGACGCCGGATCGCGCGTGGCACGGATCGCGGAAGGCCTCGTGTCCGAGTCCGAGATCTGTGTCCTGATGCGCCAGGCACACGCCGACCTCGCCGTCACCCGGGAGCGACTCGGGCTCAGCGATACCGAGGCGGAGCTGGTGACCCGGCTGCCGCGGGGCACCGCACTGTGGCGCATCGGCGGCCGCAGCTTCGCCGTCGCGCACGTCATCTCGGCGGCCGAGGCCGCACTGATCGACACCGATCGCGCGATGCGGTCGGAGTCGGCGTGACACCGGCCGAGGCCCTGGTCGCGGCGGGAGCGATCGTCGGCCTGTGTGCACTGCTGGTCGGACGCTGGCGCGAGGATGGCGAGCGCCACCGCGCCGTCGCCCGGTTCGCCCGCCGACGCGACCTGCGTGGCCTGATCCTGCGCCGGCCATCCCCGGGCCGCGTCGTCGTCGGGCGGGCGGGTCATCGGCTCTTGGCGATCGAACGGCGGCATTCGCTGCTGGTGATCGGCCCCCCGCAGACGGGCAAGACGGCGGGCCTTGCAATTCCCGCGATCCTCGAGTGGCCCGGGCCCGTGCTGGTGACCTCGAGCAAGCCGGATGTTCTGGAAGTCACCCGCACTGCGCGGGCCGCACGCGGCCCAATCATGGTCTACGACCCGTGCACCGACCCGGCGGCGTCCGCGGGCTGGACACCGGTCGCCGCCGTGACCGACTGGTCGGATGCGCTCGTCTCCGCACGGGCGCTGATGAGCGTCCGGGCGTCCGGAGGCGTCGGTGATCAGGACTTCTGGCACGCCGCGGCAGAGGCGTCGCTGGCGCCGATGCTCCGGGCCGCCGCACACGAGGGAGGCATGGCGCGCCTGGTGGAGTGGCTCGACCGTGGCGACGGCGCCGACGAGGAAGTCGCCCACATCCTCGATGCGTCCGGGGATCCGCCGGCCCGGTCGGCCTGGCGGGCGGTGACCGCGCTCGATCCGCGCACGCGTTCAGGGGTCGTTGCGACGGCCCGGACCGCCCTCGCCGGCTGGTGGGATCCGCGCGTGCTCGACGCCGCGCACGCCGAGATCACGCCGTCCCGGTTGCTTGCGGGCGCGGCCAGTCTGTACCTGGTCGCTCCGACCCACGAGCAGGACCGCCTGCGCAACATCTATGCGGCGATCGTCCAGGAGATGACACGCGCCGTCTTCGCCCGACGGGCCCGGACCGGCGCCCCGCTCGATCCGGCGCTCCTGGTGGTCTTGGACGAGGCCGCCCACATCGCGCCGGTGCGCGACCTGGCGACACTCGCGGCCACCGGACCGGAACCGGGAATCCAGTTGGTGACGGTCTTCCATGACCACGCCCAGATCCGCGCAATCTACGGCGCACGGGCACCCTCGGTGATCGCCAACCATCGCGCCCGGCTGCTGCTGCCCGGGGTTGGCGACACGGACACGCTCGGGGAGATCAGCGGCGGGCTCGGGACCGCTCCACGCCGCCGGATCTCCCGCACAACGGGCCGTCACGGCCCGACGGCCACCGAGTCCGAGGCGGTCGAGCCCCTGATCCCGGGCCACGCCCTGCGCGAGATGCCGGACGGGTCGGGCCTGCTGGTCTACGGCACCCGACCCCCGGTCCGGATCACCCTGCGACCGTGGTTCGCCGACCGGACGTTGCGCGCGATTGCCGACGGGGACGGGGTTGAGGGATTCGGGACCCGGGCCGATGAACCCTCCAGGGATCCCGCCACAGGACAGAGGTGACACGCACGATGCAGCCACGACACGCGCTCTCGACAACGCGTCGGATCGGTGCGGTACTCGCACCGGCCGCCGCCGCCGCAATCACCATGGGGGCGGTGGTCGCTCCGGCCGTCGCACAAGGGCATCATCGCGGGCATCGCCACCACTCCGCCGCCGGTCGCAGCGAAGCCCGCACCGTGACGATTCATGGCGTGGTCACCGGAACGCCGAGCGCGACGCAGCTGCAGATCATCCGCACGCTCCACGGGCACGGCAACTGCCTTGGCGCGCCCAAGGTCACGACCCTGCTCCTCGATCCGTCGACGACGTTCGCCACCGCGACGCTGCCCTCTGCATCCTGGAGCGACCTCGCACCGGGCGATGCGGTCACCGTCACCGTGACGATCCCTGCCGGCGGTGCGCTCGCGACGGCGCCGGCCTCGTCGGTCGTCGACACCGGCACGCCCGCACCCGTCACGTGTGTGGTCCGCGGCATCGCGACGACCGCCGGCTCTGCCGGCGGCGTATCGATCTCGGTCCCACTCGGCCACGGGCGGCGCGGCACCATCACCGACATGGCCATCACGTCAACACGGGGCGGCACAACAGCAACCTGCATCGGCTGTTCACCAACGCGCCCGGCGCGCCGACCTCGCTGAATGTCCAGTTCGACACGAACACGGTCTTCGTCGACGTCGGACACCCGGGGGCGACGATCGACCAGATCGCCGCAGGCGACCGGCTGACGATCGTGTGGTCGGTGTCGCCCGGCACGCCGCTGGACAGCGTCCCTGCCGCCAAGGTGATCGACCGCGGACCGCCGCCGCCGATCCGCTACGTCGCCCGCGGCACCGCCGCATCGGCGGGAACCCTCGCCGGCGTCTCCCTGACGCTCGGCCGCATCCATCCGAATGTCGCGCCGCGTCTGGCCACGGGGTCGGTGCTGGCGGTGGCCTTCGGCCCGGGCACCGTGTTCGTCGATGCCGGGCACCCGGGCGCGACGATCGACCAGATCGCCCAGGGCGACCGACTGATCGTGGTCTGGCGCGCACCGCGAGGAATCGCGGCGGTCAACCTTCCCGCCGCCGCACGCGTGATCGATCTGGGCCAGCCTGGAGCAACGGGCTAGCCCCGCCGCCCGGAATCCGGCACCCCCGGGAGACCGTCGCCTACGCGGCGGTCTCCGTGCCGGGTTCCGGTGCCGTCCCGTCGGCCACGTCGACCGAGCGCGGGATCAACAGCGAGGTCACGAGACCCGCGAGCACGAACGCCGCGGCGATGATGCCGACGGTCCGTGTGGCGTCCGCAAACGAGGTGTCCAGCACGCCCGACAGCGGCGCCGTCGACGGCGCGGCCCGCAGACCGGGCAATGCGGTGCCGGCCGACGATTGGACCGCATCGGCGATCGACGACGCCTTGTCATGCGGCACCCCCGCGGACTCGAGGCCGCTGGTGGTGTGGCTGGTGATCGCGATCGAGAGTGCCGTCCCCAGGATCGCGGTGCCGAGCGCCGACCCGACCTGGCGCAGCGTCGACTGAATCCCGGACGCCTGTCCCGAGCGGTCCCGCGGGATCTCGGCCAGTGCCACGTTGGTGAGTTGGGCGGTCGCGAGCCCGACGCCGACGCCGTAGACCGCAAGCGGGATCACGAACCGCCACGCCGACATCGGCGCGTCGACGACCAGGGCAAAGGCCGCGATCCCGATCGTCTCCAGGAGCATCCCGACACGGACCGTCCACACGCCGCCGATGCGCATCGAAATCGGTGCCGCCAGGCCGCCGGCGGCAAATGCCCCGAGCGCCAGCGGCAACAGCGCGGCGCCGGTGTCCAGTGGCGAGAGCCCGAGCACGTTCTGCAAAAAGAGCGGGATCACGAAGACGAGGCCGAACTCGCCCAACGACACGATCAGGATCGTCAGCCCACCCCACCGGAACGACCGCAACGCGAACAGGCTGAGATCGATCAGCGCAGGCCGGCCCCGGCGGGTGCGATAGACCAATCGCACGACGAAGCTGGTGAGCAGGATCGCGGCCAGGGCAAACGCCCACGGCACCGGCGATCCGGGCAGGGGCCAGTCCCAGCTGCCGATGCTGAATGGCACCTTGGTGTGCCACCACCCGTACCGCTGGCCCTCGATGAGACCGAAGATCAGTGACGCGAAGCCGAACGACACCAAGAACACGCCGACGATGTCCTTGAGCCCCTCGGCGGTCTCGTCGCGCGACTCCGGGACGAGCAGATAGGCGAAGATCAGGATGGCCGCGCTCACCGGCAGGTTGAGCAGGAAGATCGCGCGCCAGGTGTAGTCGGTCGTCAGCCAGCCGCCCAACAGCGGCCCGAGGGCGGCCGCGCCGGCGATGACCGATCCCCAAATCCCGAACGCGATGGCGCGCTCGCGGCCACGGAAGTTTGCGTTGACCAGCGAGAGCGAGGTCGGCAGGATCATCGCGCCGCCGACACCCTGCAGCATGCGTGCCGAGATCATCATCGGGCCCGAGGTCGCTGCGCCGGCGTAGAGCGACGCCAGCGCGAAGACGGCGACGCCGATCATGAACATCCGCCGGCGGCCAACACGGTCGGCGATCGCACCGACGGCCACAAGCAGGGCGGCGAAGACCAGCGAGTAGGCCGAATTGATCCATTCGGCGCCCGCGATGTTCATGTGCAGGTCGGGGACGATCCGCGGCAGCGCCACGTTGACGATCGTCGAGTCCACGATGATGAGCGCGACGCCCATTGCCAGGACCGGCATGATCGCCCAGCGCCGCGCGTTTGCGTTCATGAGCCCGAGCCTACCGTGCGGCTTCCGGCCGAATGGGGGACAACCGACCCGGCACGCCGTCCGGCCGCGCACCCTCATCGCTGTCTCACGGCCGAATTACCGCAGATGCAGCGAAGTGGGTCAGGGTTTCCCCTGATCCCGGATGCGGCCAATGCGCCGTGGAAGTTGACGGTGCGCACAGGTAGGTTTCTGGCATGCCCGAGTCTGCGCACCCCAACCGGTGGTTTGGCGCCAACCCCCAGGCCACCGCTTCACAGGGGAAAAACCAGCACGGATGGACGCGCGAGACCCCCGCCACGTGGCGGTCCGCGCTTGGGTTGTCGGACAAGTCGGAGGACCGTGAGCCGCCGGAGGGCGGCGGATACTGGTATCCGGAGAGTCCGAAGAAGAAGGGCCCGATCATTGCGGCGATCGTGATCTTGGCGGTCATCGCCATCGCGGTCGGCTGGATCATCGGCAACGCCACGGGTGGTTCCAGCAGCCAGCCGAACCTGGCGGCCAAACAGGATCCGACGATCGCCTACGGCGGACGACTGTTCGTCTCGTTCGCGTGCTCGGCGTGCCACGGCATGCAGGGCAAGGGTGGCGTTGATGCGGCCGTGCCGGCGCTGGCGACCGTCGAGCTCGAGTATGAGTCCGGTGCAGATCGCCACCATCATCGAGGACGGCGTCCCCGGACAGGCCGCCAGCAACGGCGGCACGACCGGTCCGTACATGCCGACCTGGCGCAATATTCTGTCCAAGCAGCAGGTCGCCGCCCTTGACCGCCTACATCGGCCAGGGGCTGCCAGCCGTCGCCGGGGCCGCGCCGCAGGGCGTCCCGACCGGCCAGGGCGACGTCTCCGCCGGACAGGTGCTGTTCCTCAACTACGGCTGTGAGAACTGCCATGGCGCCAACGGCCTCGGCGGCGTCGTCAACCCGTCGGCGGACGGGACGATTCCACCGCTGGGTGGCAAGTACTTCAATGCGCGAGTTCCCCACCCAGGCGATCAAGGACGTCATCACCAACGGCAGCGTCATCGGCAAGAACCCGATCACGAGCATGCCGCACTGGGGCGGCATCATCCCGCCGGACCAGCTCCAGCAGATGGCCGAATACATCCAGACCCTCCCGGGTCCGTCCTGATCGGCACCGCGTCCCGGTAACGCCGGGCGCAGGATCCTGTCTCACCGCAACGGCGGCCCTCGGGCCGCCGTTGCCTGTTTTCAGACCGTTCCGCGGTCGGCGGGAGTTCACCCGCTGAAACCTGACGGTCACCGCCACGCAACATCCGCGGCGTGCCACGCGGAGAGAGTGGACACGTCGGCGCGGGATCCCGTGCGCGCAGCCTGCGCGCACCCAGCCGCGCCCACGGACGGTCATCTTCCGATCAAAGGATCTCCATGATTCGCCGCTTTCCCAAGACCGCAGCGATCGCTGCCGGTGCGGTCGCCGTGGCCGGCGTCGCGGCGGCGGGCGTTGTTGCCGCCAACGCGGGCCATCCGGCCGCGCCGCAGGCCGCCCAGCTCTCGCGCCAGAACGTGACGCACCGCTATGGCACGCCCACGACCGGTCGCCACTCGCTGCTGATCAGCGTCGACGGCCTGCACGCCTCCGATCTCCGGAAGTTCATCGCGCTATACCCGAGCTCGAACCTCGCCAAGCTGTCGCGGCGCGGGACGACCTACTCGCACGCGCTCACGGCCTTCCCGTCGGACTCGTTCCCCGGCATGCTCGCCCTCGCGACCGGCGGAACCCCGAAGCAGACCGGCGTCTACTACGACGTCTCCTACAACCGGGCGACCTACGACCCGTCGAACACCACCTGCTCGGGGGCCCCGGGCGCGGTCGTGGCCTACGACGAGTCGATCGACCAGAGCTTGGCCCACCTGTCGGGCACGCCGAGCGGCACCGGCGGCGCCAACGCGTCGGCCATCGATCCCGCCAACCTCCCGCGCGCGATCGTCAACGGCACCTGCCAGCCCGTCTACCCGCACAACTACCTTCAGTCGAACACGATCTTCGAGGTCGCCCACAACGCGGGCCTCTACACGGCGTGGTCGGACAAGCACCCGGCCTATGAGTTGCTCAACGGCAACGACAAGTACAACACCGCCGGCGGCGCGTCGATCAACGACCTCTACACGCCCGAGATCAACAGCGCCGTCAACGCGAACGAGCTCAAGGTGCCGTACGGCCCCGAGACCGGGCAATACGTGCCCGTCGGCGGCGACTACACCACGAGCGTCGACGGGGCGATGGCCTACGACAACATCAAGGTGGACGCCGTCGTCAACCAGATCAACGGCCTGACCTCGACGGGCGGCACGCCCGCCGGCGGCAAGAAGGTCCCGTCGATCTTCGGCATGAACTTCCAGTCCGTCTCGGTCGGCCAGAAGCTGCCGGTCGCCGCGTACCTCAACGACGGCCGCACCTTCAGCCCTCAGCTCCTGACCGCCCTCGGGTTCGTCGACCAGTCGCTCGGGCGCGTTGTCGGCGCGCTGTCGGCCAACCACCTGCTCGACTCGACCCAGATCATCATCACCGCCAAACACGGCCAGTCGCCGAAGAACCGCGGCGCGCTTCACCGCATCCCCGAGAGCGACGGCACCACCAACAGCCTTGTCGGGTTCGTCAACGCCCACGACGGCCAGCCGTTGGCCACCGACACGGCCGACGACGTCGGCCTGCTGTGGTGGCAGAACCCGGCCACCGGCCCCGGGGGCGTTGTCGCGGCGCTCAACAACGACAAGGTCACGACCAACGTCCTGTCGGTCAAGCACGTCTACGCCGGCAGCGAGCTCCAGTCGCTGTTCGGCGTGCCGGCGGCGACCGCCAACGTCGACGACCTCGGCAACCGCGTCCCGGACGTCGTGATCCAGCCGCAGCACGGCGTGATCTATTCGACCTCGCTCAAGAAGGTTGCCGAGCACGGCGGCGGCACCAACGACGACCGCAACGTCGCCCTCCTGGTCGTCGACGGCTGGGCGGGTCACGGCGTCAGGACGGTCCGCAAGGACGTGTCCACCACGCAGGTCGCCCCGACGATCCTCAGATGGCTGGGGCTCAGTCCGTCGGCGCTGACCGCGGCGGTGCAGGCACACACGACAGTCCTGCCGCAACCGCACTCCCACTGACCGTCCCGGCCCGACCGGGCTGATCACACAAGCCGGGCCCCCATCCCCTCCGACGATCCGGTGGGAATGGGGGCCCGTTGTGCTTCCGTTACCGCTGGTGACTACGCGTCGTCGGGGTGCGCCTCCAGCACGACGTCCCCACGTTCTCCGGTACGCACCCGGATGGACTCCTCGACGCCGAGCACGAAGATCTTCCCGTCGCCGGGGTGCCCGGTTTGGGCCAGCTCGAGGATCGCGTCCACTGCCTTGTCGACGTCCTTGTCGTCGAGCACGATCTCCAGCTTGATCTTGGGTCGCAGGAAGATCCCTGCGCGCCGGCCACGATAGCTGTCCGGCGCTCCGGCCTGGCGGCCGGATCCCTTGACTTCGCTGACGCTCATCGAGGGGAGTCCGAGACTGGCAAGTCGGTCACGGATCGGCTCGAAGGCCTCGTGACGAATGAATGCTTCGACTTTCTTCATGACGTGTTCCTACTCCCCCAGTTTCGGCTGCGGTGCGAGCGGTGCGACGAGGCTCTGCTCGCCGATGAAGTCCGAGGTCACCTGCTCACCATGGATGGCAATGTCACCGTCCTGGCATTCCTGGTCGGTGTAGCGCAGCGAGATAAACAGTTTCATCACCCTCAGGATAATGAAGGTACCGATCGCCGAGAACAGGATGACCCAGAGGGCCGCCTGGAACTGGTGATACAGCTGATTCCCGCCGTCACTGCCGAAGAACAGGCTCGAGACCGAGAACCCGCCATCCGCGCCGCCTCCTGCGCCGACGTAGACGAGCATCTTCGGGTCGGCGACGAGGCCGACCATCAGACCACCGATCAAGCCGGCAAGGCCGTGCGTCCAGACCACGCCCAGGGCGTCGTCCACACGGTTGACCAGCGGGATCTTGGGACCGACGACGTTCATCATGACCCACACGATCGTGGAGCCGACGAGCCCGATGATCAGCGCGCCGTAGCCGTTGACATAACCGGCAGCAGGCGTGATACCGACGAGGCCGACGATCATGCCGTTCACCGCGCCGATGAGCGAAGCGCTCTTCCGCGGCGAGAGCATGTCCCAGATGATCCAGATGAACATTGCCGAAGCGGCCGCCAGGTTGGTGTTCAAAACGGCGGCACCGGCATCGGCGCTCGCGTAGAACGGGTCACCACCGTTGAAGCCGTTCCAGCCCATCCACAGCAGGCCGGCGCCGAGGGCGACGAAGATCATGTTGTTCGGCGTCGCGTCACGGTCGGCCTTGATACGCGGACCGACGACTGCGGCCGCGACGAAGCCGGACACACCGGCGGCAAGGTGGATGACGTACCCACCCGAGTAGTCCACTGCGCCGTTCATGGCGAAGTAGCCGCCGCCCCAGATCAGGAAGGCGTTGACCGGGTAGATCAGCGTCGTCCATGCGGCGACGAAGACCATCCAGGCCTTGAGGCTCATGCGGGTCAACACGCTTCCCAGGAACAGGAGCGGCGTGATGGCCGCGAACACGAACTGGAAGTAGATCAGCGAGGCCCCGCCGTAGTGGAACCCGCCGGTGGGCAATGCGGCCTGCAAGAGGGGGATCTGGGCTTGATTCTCCAGATCACCCGGGGACATCACCGGCGCCGGTTTCCCGAGCATGTTGCTGAAGAACTGCCCTGAACCGAGGTGCCAGGGGTGGCCGAAGCTCATGCTGTAGCCGTAAAAGAGCCATGCAAAAAGCACGATGCAGAAGGCGGTAAACGCCATGAGCATGGTGTTGATCGACCACTTCTTCTGCACAATCCCGCCGTACAGGACGACCAGGCCCGGAATACTCATCAACCCCACGAGTGTGGCGGCGGTGAGCTGCCAGGCGTTGTCGCCCGCGTTCAACCATGCTGGATACGGAAGCACTCCCGAAATCTCCCTTCGTGATTCGCAGTCGGTCGTTCGGGTGACCGCGGCTCCCCTTGTCCCCTTCTGAACTGACCCCCGGGGACAAGCGAGGTTGGTGTCGAATCAGGCATGTGGGATGTGACTCAGTCACCATGTCCGACACGACACGCACCACAGAAGCCGCGGTCATGGCAAGTTACGAACCCGGGCAATCCCAAATCCTGGGCCGAGAGGCCCACGCTCGGGCAGCAGGTCTAGACAGGTGTACAAAGAGGTTGAGATCACATTAAGGAGATTGGATTTATGTTAAGAACCACACCGTATCGCCGTTCCGGAGGCCGCCTGCGCCGCCAGCAGGTCGTCGTCCGAGCGGCGACCGCGGCCGTGGTCGCCGCCGGGATCGTCGCGTTGACCGCCTGCGGCAGCTCCTCGTCGACCTCCACGACGCCGGCGGCCGTGGTCGCCTACCAGAAGTCCGCCAACACGATCTGCGCCAATGCGACCAAGAACGCGACGGCCCTCACGACGCGTATGACGGCCGCCGAAAAGGCGAAGCTCCTGCCGACGCTCGCCGACACCAAGGCGCTCATCGCCGCCCAGGACCATCTCCAGACGAGCCTCGCCGCCGTCCCCGCGCCGGCCGAGATCAAGACGACGGTGGCCACGACGAACGCGGAGTTCGCCCAACTTGTGGCCCGGAGCAAGGTCCTGCTGGCCCAACACGGGTCCCAAACCATCGCCTATGACGCGATCGACACGAAGCTGAACACGCTGGCCAAGTCGCTCGACGCCAACTTCAAGACGCTCGGACTCACCAGCTGCGCCTAGGCGCGATGTTGCGTTAACCAATTCCGCCCGGACCGTTCATCTGGTTTTCAGGCGGTTGCGATTGAATGGCCGAGGCCCCGGTGTGGGGCCTCGGCGTGCACCACGTACCACCCGTCCCTCCGGGTGCAAGGAGAACCCCGACCGACCATGGACCCCACTCCCGAGACCACCGAGCCGCCGGCACCCCCGTCCGAGTCGCGCAACCGGATCCTGATTCCCGCCGCGATCGGCCTCGCCGCAGGCCTCATCGGCGGCGGCATCGTGCTGGGCGTCCACGACGCCACCAGCTCGTCATCTTCCGCAGCGACCGCGTCCGGTACATCCGCCGCAACGACGACACCGGCCGGGTCGACGACCGTCATCGCCGGATCGTCTCCGAACTGGGTCGGCGTGGCGGCGCGTTCGATGCCCGGCGTGGTCGAGATCTCGACCGAGCAGACCGCCGCCAACCCGCTCGGCGGGTCGGGCAAGACCGCGGCCCTCGGCACCGGGTTCGTGGTCGACACCAAGGGCGACATCGTCACCAACGAGCACGTGGTCGGGAACTCATCGACGATCAACGTGCAGTTCCCCAACGGCACCTCGACCGCCGCCAAGCTGGTCGGGGCCGACCCGTCGAGCGACCTGGCGGTCATCCACGTCAACCTCGCCGCCTCCCAGCTCCACCCGCTGCCGCTCGGCAACGCGGCCAATGTCAGGATCGGGCAGCCCGTACTCGCCATCGGGACGCCGTTCGGCTACTCCGAGTCGGCCAGCGCCGGCATCGTGTCGGGGCTCGGACGCGAGATCCAGTCGCCCAACGGATTCACGCTGGCCAACGCCATCCAGACCGACGCGGCCGTCAACCACGGCAACTCGGGCGGCCCGCTGCTCGACCAGGCCGGACGCGTGATCGGCGTCAACGCCCAGATCGCCGATTCCGGGGTCGATGCCAACGTGGGCGTCGCGTTCGCGGTGCCGCTGGCGCCGACCGAACTGTCGATCATCCATCAGCTGATGACCAAGGGCAGCGTGAGTCACCCGTGGCTCGGCATCACCGGGATCAGCGCAACCGCGCAGCTGCACCAGAACGGGATCACACCGGTCTCCAGCGGCGTGCTGGTCACGGGTGTCGCCAAGGGCAGTCCGGCGGCGGTCGCCGGCATCGTCGGCGGCACGAAGCAGAAGACCGTCCTCGGCACCTGCGTGCCCGTCGGCGGTGACACCATCACGCAGATGGGCTCCACCACCATCCGCTCGATGACCGATCTGCAGCTGTTCTTGGCGGGTCAGCCCGTGGGTGCCACGGTCCAGGGCACCGTCGTCCATGCCAACGGGTCCACCGGCACGGTGTCGATCACCCTCACCAAGCAGCCGACGACCGCGCCGACGATCACCTCGGTCTGCAGCACGTCCACCGGCTGACCACGACCGCGCCCCGCCCGCGCCACGCGCCGGGCGGGGCAGCCCCATCTCCGTCCGCGGTCGCGCGCGACGCCCCAGGCCGGGTGCGTCACCGGACCGGCCATCGCCGCGCGGAAGGTGCCATGATCGGGCGGTGAGCCGGACCCGCATCCTCGCCTTTCTGGTCATCGCCTTGGTGCTGGCGGCGTCGGTCGCCGTCACCGCCCTGACCGGCGACCAGTCCGTACACACCGGTGCCATCGGGTCGATCCCGACAACCCCGCACTGGTGGGCGCTGTGGTCGGTGCCCCCGGTCGAGTGCATCGGGATCGCGCTGGTCGCGCTCTACGTGCTGCCGAGGGCGCGTCCGGGATGGCACCGGGCCTCCGGCATCACGGGCCTGGTCATCCTGCTGGCGGCGGTCTGTTCGCCGATCGCGGGTCTCGCCCGGGACGGGCTGCTGGAGTTCCACATGCTCCAGCACACGCTCATCGGCGGGTTCGGGGCGCTCTTGGTCCTGGCGGCACTGCCGCGATCCACGACACCCGCCACCGGAATCCGCCGCCTGAGTCTCGCACCCGGCGGTCGGCTTCCCGCTGTGGGTTGTCAGCACGGTCTTCTGGCTGGCGCCGGCGCTCCACGATCAGCTGTTGACCTCGAACGTGCTCTGGATCGCCCAGCAGGTGTCGTTCTTCGTCTTCGGCGTGCTGGTCTGGTGCCCGGTGCTCGAGCGCTTCGCCCCGGCGCCTGGCTGGTTCACGACCGGGTTCAAGTGCGGCTACATGGTCGCCGTCTGGTTCTTCGGCCTCGGCATCGCCAACCTGTTCTGGTTCACCGGCACCCCGCTGTACCCCGGGCACGCCGTCCTCGATGCGGCGTGGGGGTTCGGGCCGCTCCAGGATCAGGCCAACGCCGGGACCGTGATGATGGTCACCCACTGCATCCTGTCGTTCGGCACGATCACGGTCCTGTTCTTCGCCGACGCGCGTGAGCAGGGGCTCCAGCAGCGGTTGATCGAGGCGGGACTCGATCCCGACGAGGTCCGCGCCGCGGTCCGGAACGGAGAAGGCACCGCCTTGGCCGCCCGCGTCGGGATCAGTACCGCGACCCGCGCGGGGATCGACTAGCGCCGGCCGACGCTGGGGTCGGGTGCGACCGGATCGGACGGCGCCTCGGGTGCGGGGCGCTCATCCGCGGCCACCCACTTGGCGTGATGGCGGCGCGCCCAGGTGCGATCGACGGTCCCGGTCACGATCCCGCGCAGGGCCGGACGCGTATACGGGTTGATCAGCGCCATGTAGAGATGCCCGATCACGAGCACCATCAGGATCCACATCACGTCGTCGTGGATGTCGATCGTGCCCGCGAAGCGGTAGGTGGTGTTGCGCTCGCCGAGCCACAGCAACGCGCCGGTGATGTAGCTCACGACCATCAGACCCGCCACGACCGCGGTATTCAGCTTCTGGCCCGCGTTGAACCGGCCCTGCGGGGGCGCCTTGGCGCCGATCGTCACCCGCCGTGGAACCTGTGCGAGCCAGCGCCGGTCATCGTCGTCGAACCGTTCGAGTTCCCCGAACGTTCGCAGGAGCACCCGGGAGCGGGCGACCAGGATGACGACCGTGCCGACGGCCAGCGCGATCGCCGCGTCGATGTGCCAGGCCTTGGCGGTCGGCCGCGGCACCGTTCCCTCAAGCGCCGGCACCGACATCAGAAAGCCCGTGTACAAGAGCACGACGAAGGCCACGGCCAGCAGCCAATGCAGCAGGCGCTCGGCAAGCGTGAAACGGCGGATGGATGGACGCTGCTCAGCCATAGCCGTTGGATCGGCCGATCCATGCGTCGACGTCGTAGCCACGGAGTTCCCAGTACCCGGGAGCGGGCTGATCCGTGAAGGTGATCCCGCCCAGCCACTTGACGCCCTTGTAGCCGTACATGTCCGGGATCACCAGCCGCAGCGGCGCGCCGTGGGCACGGCTGATCGGGGCACCGTCCATCCTGCCGCGCGATCAGCACGTCGGGGAGGGTGAACTGCGCGAGCGTGAGCTGGTCCGAATACGGCGCCTCGAGCGACTGGAAGGTCACATATTGCGCCGACGGCAACGGGCGGACGATGTCCATGAGCGCTTGGGCCCGGAACCCCTCCCAGCGGACGCCGTCGACCGTCCAGCCGGTCACGCAGTGAAAGGTCGATTTCTGCGAGACCCCCGGGAGCGCGCTGATGTGCGACCAGTTCAGCGACGTCGGGCGCTCTACGAGTCCACCGACCTCGAGTCGGTACGTCGACGGATGGAAGGTCGGGTAGGGGTCCTGCACGTTGTAGATCCGCCAGCCGCTGCCGGGGATCAGATCGCCGAGGCCTGCCGGCAGGACGCCGTCGAGCGGGTTGGTCACAAGCCGTTGCAGGCGCGGGCCGAGGAAGATGCCGCCGATGCCCGCGGCCACGGTCGCCAGAAACGCGGCGCGGCCGATCCGCACCTCGCGCGGGCGCTCTCGCGGTCCGTCGGAAGGCGGCTCCGGACCCTCGGGGCGGGGGGACTCGCCGTCAGCCATAGCCGAAGTGTGGACCGTCTCCCGGTGATTGCAACCGGATCCGTCGTCGCGACCCCCGCATCCCGGACGCTCGGTCCATCTGACCTGGTGCCATGCCGCATCCGGACGGACCGCCCGCCCCCGACCGGCCCAGCCGGTGCTGAGCATCGCGCGCCTGCGCCCGGCGACGGCCGCCCGGGGGTACTACGAGCGCGCCGGACTCGAGGACGCCGGGTGGAGTGAGTGGACCGGGATCCCGGTCAGCGAGTGGATCGGGGGCGGCGGCGCCGCTCCTGGGCGTCCGGGGGCCGATCGCGCCGGGGGACCTGACCCGGCTGCTGTTGGGCACCGACCCCACCAGCGGGGACCGCCTGCGTGCGACCGCAGCCGCGCGCACGACCACCCGCACGGTGCGCGACCGCCGGACCGGCGCCGAGGTGCCGGTCACCGCGACCGCACGCCCGGTCGCGGGCTTCGATCTGGTCTTCAGCGCACCGAAATCCATCAGCCTGCTGCTGGCGATCGACGATCCGCCGGTGTCCGAGGTGACCGCGGCGCACCATGCGGCATGGAGCGCCGCGGTGGAGTTTCTTGAGGGGCATACCTGTGTCGTCCGTCTCAGGGGCGCCGGCGTTACAGGCGCCGGGTACATCGGCGGCGCATTCGCCCACTACGTCAATCGTGACGGCGATCCGCATCTGCATACCCATGTGGTGATCGCCAACCAGTCCGTCGCCCCGGACGAACCGACCAGATGGCGTGCGCTCGATGCGATCCCGCTGCTGGTCGGGTGGCGACGGGCCGGTGCGGCAGTCTATGAGGCGTGCCTGCGGCATGAGCTCACCACGCGGCTCGGGCTCCGGTGGCGCCGGGTTGCCCACGGCGGCTACGAGGTTGCGGGCATCTCCGACGGCGCCATTCACGCGACCAGCGCGCGGGGGGCCGCGGTGCGGGCGCATGCCGATCGCCCACGGGGTCACGAGCGCGCACGGCGCACGCATCGCCGGACGGGCGGCCCGCCCGCCGCGGCGCGGCTTTGCCTGCGCCGAGCGCCGCGGCAGCTGGCGGCAGCTGGCGCGGGATCTCGGGATCGATGCCGCGCGGCGTGACCGCATCCTCGGGACGCCCCGGCCAGCGGCGGCATTGCCGACACGGACACGCCGACAGCGCCCTCGTCGGCGCCGATGGGCTGACAGCCCGATCGCAGACGTTCACCCATGCGGACCTGATCGCCGCGATCGCCCGCAGTGCCGACGAGGGCGCAACGGTCGCCGGCATCGTCGACAGCGCCGAACGTACCGCCCGTCGCCACGATGTCCGCCTCGTCGCTCCCGGGCGGCCGGGACGGCCATCCCGCTATTCGACCGACGAGGTCCTGCGGTGCGAGGAACGGGTCCTCGCCGCAGCCGCGCACGGCCGCGGCGCGGGCCGCCATCGCGCGGCGCCTGAAGACGTCGCAGATGCCCTCGCGTTCCCGGCGGGTCCGTTGTCGGATGAACAGGCGCGTGCGGCCGAGCATGCGGCGGCGGCCGACGATCGGATCGCCTGCATCGTCGGGCGCGCCGGCTCCGGCAAGACGACCGCGCTCGCCGCGGCGGCCCGTGCGCTGTGGGCCGGAGGCATCACCGTGACCGGCGCCGCGCCCTCGGCCCAGGCCGCCCACGTGCTCCAGCAGGCCACCGGGATTCCGAGCGGCACCCTGCACGCGCTCTGCGCCCGCTGGGAGCTGGGTGCGGAGCGGCCGGCAGGGTGCATCATCGTCGATGAGGCATCGATGGCCGACAGCCGTACGCTCGCGCGTCTGGTGGGTCTGGCCGATCGCACAGACGCCCGGATCGTCCTGGTCGGGGACCCGCACCAGCTGCCTGCGGTCGGGCCCGGAGGGCTGTTCATCACGCTGGCCGAGCGCCTCGGAGCCGTCGAGCTCGCCGCGAACCACCGCCAGGCGGCGCCGTGGGAACGCATCGCGCTGGAGCGGCTCCGTCACGGCGACCCGCAGGCCGCGCTTGAGGCCTGGGACGCCCACGGCCGGATCCATCGCGATGCCGATCCGGTCGCGGCCTGCGCCGGGGCGTGGTGGGATGCGGTCGGCGCAGGTGAGGTCGCCGACGCGGTCATGCTCGCCTACCGCCGCGACCAGGTGGCGGCGCTCAACCGGGCGGCGGCGGCCCGCCTCGAGGCGATCGGGCGACGCGGGTCGCGGGTCGGGTCGGGCGACGCCACGTTCGCGGTCGGCGACATGGTGCGCTGCCGGATCAACGACCCGCGCACCGGACTGCGCAACGGGATGCGCGGACGCGTCGTCGGGGTCGACGCTGCCCGGGGCGGACTGCGCGTCGACGCCGAGGACGGGACGCGGGTCGAGGTCGACGCGGACTACCGGGCGGGCGGGGGGATCGAACACGCCTGGGCCATGACCGGGCATGCCGCCCAGGGCATCACGACCGAGCGCGCCTTCGTCGTGGCACCACCGCCGGGCCGCCACGCCGAGTGGGGCTACGTCGCCCTGTCGCGGGCCCGCGCCGCAACACATCTGTTCATCGAGGGCGACGATCCGGGCCTCGCGGCGCTGGCGCAGCGGCTGGGGGCACGTGCCGCGCGCGCGCCGGCCACGATCCAACGTGCCGCCCGGCACCGCGAACCACCTGCCCTGGATGCCGGCGGTGCCCGTGATCCGGAGCCTCCCGCGCACCATAAGGCCGCGTTAACCCGAGGACCGGTACACGAACGGTAAGTTCGGGCGCGCCCGTCCCACCACGGGCCAGATCACGCCCGAGAGGCCTGCCCGATGCATCCACCCCGCCCCTGCCGCCCGGCGGTCACCCGCCGATGACCGGTACCGATCTGGCCGTCAGGACCCGCGGCCTGACCAAGCGCTACGGATCGCGCGCGGTCGTCGACGCCATCGATCTCGAGCTGCCGCGCGGGGTCGTGAGCGGCTTCGTCGGCCCGAACGGTGCCGGCAAGACGACCACCCTGCGCATGCTGCTCGGCCTCATCCGCCCGAGCGACGGCACCGGGGAGGTCCTCGGTGCGCCGATCACCCATCCGGCGAGCTACCTGTCCCGCGTCGGCGCGCTGATCGAATCGCCGGCCTTCTATCCGACGATCTCCGGCAAGCGCAACCTCGAGATCCTCGCCTCGTTGGGACGGCACGACCGCCGACGCGTCGATGCTCTGCTGACGCAGGTCGGCCTCCAGGGCCGCGGCGGAGACGCCTTCAAGAGTTACTCGCTCGGCATGAAGCAGCGCCTGGGCATCGCCGCCGCGCTGCTGCCCCGGCCGGAGCTGTTGGTCCTCGACGAGCCGACCAACGGGCTCGACCCCGCGGGCATCCGCGAAGTCCGGGCCCTCCTTCGCGAGCTGGCCGACGACGGCATGACCGTCGTGGTCTCGAGCCACCTGCTCGGTGAGATCCAGACCATCTGCGACCACCTGGTGGTCATCGACGACGGCAAGCTGCGATTCCAGGGGCCAGTCGCAGGACTGATCTCCGAGCAACGCTCGGAGATCATCGCCATCCCGGAGGACGCCGCCGACCTTCCCCGTCTCGCCGACATCTGCGCGGCTGCCGACCACGCCGCACGGATCGACGGCGATGCCGTCCACGCGGTGGCACCCCCGGAGTGGGCGCCCGAGCTCAACCGCACCGCCATGGCCGCCGGCATCACCCTCGCCGGCCTCGCGGTCAGCCGCGGCACCCTCGAAGACGCGTTCTTTGCCATCACCGACACCGAGGGGCACGAGATCCTTGCCCACGTCCCGGACACGGGAGGGGCAGCATGACCGGTGCATTCTTCAGCGAACTGCTCAAGCTCCGACGGCGGGGCCTGTTGCTGGGCGGCGGCGGTCTGCTGCTCGGATTCACCGCACTGTTTACGGTGCTCGGCATCGAGCGGGCCACGACGCATCCGGGCACCGGGCGCGGATTCCACGTCTCGGTCGCCGAGCTCTCCCGTCCCGACGGGCTCGTGCGCGGCATCTCGCACGCGGGCACGCTGATGGGCATCGTGATGCTCGGCATCTTCGCCGCCGCGTTCGGCGTCGAGTACACGACGGGTGCGCTGCGCAATCTGCTGGTCCGCGAGCCGCGCCGCGTCCACTTTTTGGTCGGCAAGTACTTGGCGCTGCTCGTGTTTGCCGTGATCGTGGTCGCGCTGGCCTGCATCGTCTCGGTCGTGCTGGCCTTCGCCTTGGCACCCTCGAAGGGGATCGACACGTCGGCCTGGACAAGCTCCACCGGGCTCGCCGACACCTGGCGGGCGGTGTGGCACCTGCTGGTCGCCGCGCTCGGCTACGGCACCATCGGTGCCGCCCTGGCGATCATCTTCCGCTCACCGGTGGCGGCGCTGGCGATCGGTGTCGCGTGGCTGCTGCCAGCCGAGGCGATCCTGTCCAATCTGTGGACCAGCGGGCAGGACTGGCTCCCGGGACAATTGCTGTCGAATCTGAGCTCGGGCGGCAGTGCGTCGGTCTCGCTCACCCGGACGGCAGTCACGCTGGTGGCGTACTGGGCCGTCGTGGCGGTGGGCACGACCGTGCTGTTCTCGCGTCGGGATGTCGCCAATTAGCAGGGGGTTTTTCCTCGTCTCGGACGTTGTCGGGACGGCCCGCCCCGATGATCGGGAAAAACCCCGATACCCCGCTCGGGCGGGCGGGCATACATTGTCTGTGCACCACTAACCGGACTTTGAAACCGCATCGCCGAGTCGTCGTCTGCTTCCAGCGCTCGTAGGAAGCGTCACATGCAATGAAGGCCTCTTACCACCCGCGTGGTGGCCGTAGGCCAGGGCTAGGAGCCCCACGCATTGTGCCCGCTTCGGTCCCTGCGCTCTGGGGCGACAGTCGACCAACGGTAGGAATTCAGCAGTACTGCGATGCGAGGCAAGGATCCCGGATAGGAGATCTCAACCGACTGAGGTGCATTGAAGTCGAATAACCCGGCAGATCCCGGTGCCCGCCAGTGAAATAATCTGACGGGTGCCGGGATTTGTGTCGTTGTGGGCGCGAATCGGCGGCGTCCGCGCGCCCCCCGCAGCCGGTCGCTGCGACAGGAGGACGTCGACCCGAGACGACGGATCAGGGCCACGCCTGCGTCGCCCGCTGCCGGCAGGCAGTCCGGAACGGATCGCTGTAGTTTCCTTGCGAGGATTGCCACCGGACGCAGGAGGCAGGCAATGCGGACTCGATCCGAACATCGGGCGCAGCGACGGCCGGGGGGCGACTCGGTGCCGCCAGATCACATCGGGGTGGCCGTCCGATGACCCGCCGCCAGCGCCTGTCGATCGCCGGTGCCGTCTGTGCGATCGGGTTGATCCCCGCCATGGCCGCATGCGGCTCGTCGTCGTCGTCTTCGGCATCGGGCACCACATCGGCGTCCACCGGCGCGACGACCACAGCACCGCCGGTCGCGGCGATCCACGTCCGCCTGACCGCGCCGAGCCACACCCCGGTCGCCAACACACCGTGGCATTACGTCGTCCGGGTGACCAGTGCGGCCGGCGCACCAATCCCGGCGCTGATTCACCTCCAGGCCCTGTTCCAGGGTCAGGTGGTCGGGCAGATCGGGCTGCACCGCACCACACACGGCGTGTGGGCGGAAACGATCACGTGGCCGGATGCGTCGGTCGGTCAGCCGCTGGTATTTCAGGTCAAGGCCACCGCCAACGGCGTCACGGCCACGGTCAACTACCCGCTCCAGGTCTCCCGGACGTGACCCCTCCGCCCCGCGGCATCGACGTCATCTGCGAACACGTTCGCAAGGCGTTCGAGGGCGGACGGATTTCCGCCCTCGAAGACGTCACGCTCGATATCGCGGCGGGTGAATTCGTCGCACTGACGGGGCGCTCAGGCTGTGGGAAGAGCACGCTGTTGAATCTCATCGGGGCCCTGGACCGGCCCGATAGCGGCATGATCAGCGTCGGAGGCCAGTCGCTGGCCGAGATGTCCGACCTCGCCGAGTATCGGGCGCGGACGATCGGATTCGTCTTCCAGTTCCACTACCTGATCCCGACACTGTCGGCGTTGTGGAATGTCCAGGTGCCGATGATCGGGGTGGTGCCGTCGCCCCGCGAACGGGAGACCCGGGCACGGGCCCTGCTCGCCGAAGTGGGGCTCGCCGACCGCGCCGACGACCGGCCCGGGGTCATGTCCGGCGGTGAGCGCCAGCGCGTCGCCATCGCCCGTGCACTGGCGAACCACCCGGCGCTGCTGCTGGCCGACGAGCCCACCGGCGCCCTCGACTCGTCGACGGGTGCCGCGGTACTCAAACTGCTCCGCGAGGTACGCGAGCAATACGGCATGACGGTGCTGATGGTCACCAACGACGACGATGTCGCCCACACCGCGGACCGGATCGTCCGCATGCGCGACGGGATGCTGACGGCCGTTACTCCCGGCGCAGCGCCTCGATCGGGTTGAGCCGGACCGCGCGGATCACCGGGTAGATCGCACCGAGCATCCCGACGCCGAGGGAGAAGGCCAGCCCCCAGGCAAACACGCTCGGCCCGAACACGGGGCTCACCAGGTCCGACAGCGCACCCCGAGCCACCAGCAGCTGCGCGGCGATCCATCCCAGCAGGAGCCCGAAGGCGAGCGCCAGCAGGCAGATCGCCAGCGCCTCTCCGAGGATGACCCCCGCGACGCGCCGGGCAGGCCAGCCCACCGCGCGCAGGACCCCGATCTCCTGGCTACGTTCCATCACCGACATCGCCATCGTGTTGGTGACCCCGATACCGCCCACGAGGAGTGCCACGACCGAAAACACCCAGCCCGCGCTGATCAGCAGCTTGCTCGTCGTGTCGACCTGGATCGCCTGACCGGGATTCGTGACCGCGACAAGACCCGAATAGCGGCGCTCGAGCCGGGCGGCGACCTGGGAGGTCGATGCGCCCGGCTGGACGATCACCGCGATCGAGGTCAGCTCGCCCGGTCGACCCGCCCAATGCTGGACGCGTTCCAGCTGCGCGACGACCCCGCCGTCCTCGAACGAGTTCCCGCTGTGATAGATCCCCGACACCTGGAGGGTGTGGCCGGCGATCGTGATCGCGTCTCCCGGATGCAGGTGCAGGGCCGCGGCGGCGGAGTCGCCCAAGACCACCTCGTTGGGACCGGGCCTCCTCCCGGAGACAATCACGAACTGGCGCTCCGGAAACTCGGACGGCCTGAGCCCGAAGACCAGCTGCGAGCTCTGGCCGTCGACGGTCGTGACCAACAGCTTGATCCCGGCCGTCTCCTTGACGCCTGGGTCGGCCGCGACCCGAGCCGCCATCTGCTCCGGCAGCAATGAGTTGGTGAGCTCGGTGACCTGGCCCTGGAACAGCCCGAAGTCGGCCCCGCCGAGGTGGATGACGTTATTGACCGTCTGCTGCACGCCGGAGCTGATCGACAACAGCGCCACGATGAGGCCCACCCCGAGCGCAACGCCGACCGCCGTGAACAGCGTGCGTGCCCGCCGGCGCATCAGATTGGTCCAGATCATCGCGGGGAGCCACACGCGTCCGATCATACCCCCGCACCCGCAGGCGCCATCCACGGGCCACCGCCCGACGCATCGGCCGGATGGCGGCCCGGCCGGGCACCGGGCCGGGGGTCTACTCCTCGATCACCGGAATGATCTTGTCCATCCACTTCGGCAGCCACCAGTTCCACTTGCCGGCCAGCCGCATAAACGCCGGGACCAGCAGCAGGCGCACGAGCGTGGCGTCGATGAAGATCGCCACGGCCAGACCCAGCGACAGCTCCTTGAGCGGGATCAGGCGATTCGACCCGAACGACAGGAACACGATGATCATCAGCACGGCCGCGGTCGTGATGATGCGCCCGGTACGGGCGAGCCCGAACGCGACCGCGTCGTTGTCACTGCCACCACGGTCCCGGTACTCCCGTACCCGGGAGAGCAGGAACACCTCGTAGTCCATGGAGAGCCCGAACAGGATCGAGAACATGAACGCGGGCACCCAGTTCGTGACGTGCCCGAGATGGTCGAAACGCAAGACGCTGTCGGCCCAGCCCCATTGGAAGACGGCGACCATCACCCCGTAGGCGGCCAGCACCGACAGCAGGGTCATGACGACGGCCTTCAGCGGCAGCACGAGCGACCGGAACAGCACGGTCAGGACGATGAAGGTCAGGATCATCACGAGGGCGATGACGAACGGCAGGCGACCGGACACGGCCGCCGTGAAGTCGCGGTTCGCGCTGGCGGCGCCACCGACGAACACGCGCACCGGGGAGTTCGCCCCCACGGCCTGCGGGCCGTAGGTGTCGGCGATCCGGCCGGCCAGATCCTGGGCGGCCTGGGTGTCCTCATTGGACTTCGGATAGACCGTGACGACGACGCCCGAGCCGTCCTTGGAGACCGCGACGTCCGGCTTGACGCCCGAGACCTGCGGATCGGCGGCCACCGCCTTCTGGAAGTTCGCGGCCGCGACGCGGGTGGCGAGATGCGACTCGGGCGTGCCGTCGAACACCACGCTGATCGGATCCTCCGCGCCCGGACCCGCGGCGGCCACCAGCTGACCGGCGGCGACCCGCGACGGGACGTTCGTGGGCAGCGAGGTCACGCCGCTCGACCCGGTCTTCATGACCAGTACCGGCGACGCCAGCACCAGCAGGATGACCGAGACGCTGATCAGGACGGTCCATGGACGCCGCATGACCGCGGCGGCCCAGCGGCCCCAAAATCCGAAGTCACCGTCGTCGGTGGTCACGTGGCGGGGCGGACGGTGGAACACGCGCCGCACCAAGGCGACCGCATCCCACCGGAACAGGCGCTTGTGGAGCGCGACCAAGACAGCCGGAGTGAAGGTGAGGCTGGCGGCGACGAGGGCCACCACGACCCCGATCGTGCCGACGGCAAACCCGGTGAAGATCGGGACCCCGACGGCGAGCATCCCGGCGAGGGCGACCGCCACCGTCAGGCCGGAGAAGAAGATCGCCTTGCCCGCACGCCCGGTCGTGATCGCGGCGGCATCGAGCGGGTCGAATCCCGCCCGCAACTCGTCCCGGAAGCGGTTGACGATAAACAGCGAGTAGTCGACGCCGATGCCGATGCCGATCAGCGGGACCACGTTCTGGACGTAGATCGACAGGCTCATCCAGCCCGCGATGAACCACAGGGCGCCAAGGGTGGTCACCAGGCCGATCACCGTGACGACCACGGGAATGCCGGCCGCCCACAGCGATCCGAAGAAGATGACCAGCACGAGCAGGATCAACGGCACCTGGACCGCTTCCGAGATCGCCAGATCGTGCGAGTTGACCTCGTTGAAGTCGGTGTAGATCGCCGGCCCCGAGGTCACCCCGACCTTGACATCGGGCGTCGACTGGGCGTTTGCGGCGTCGATGATCGACTTGGTGTGCGCAAGCACCTGATCGAGGGACTCGGTCAGCCCGATCTGGGCCAGGGCCGTTCGGGTCTTCGCGTACGCCAACTGCGGGTCCTGGGCCGGAGTGATGACCTGGGCGACGACCGGACCGCCGGCCTTCTTGACCGCGGCGGCCGTCTTGGCGACGACGGCCTGGAAGGCGGGATCGCTCGGCGCCAGGGTCGGGCTGGAGAACACCACCGTCATGTTCGAGGGGAACTCGTTCGTGAACTTCTTGGCCACGACGTCGTTCGCGCCCTGCGAGGTGGATCCGGCGATCTCGAAGCCGCCTTGGGACAGACGTCCGGTCAGTTTGCCGGCCAGCGGCGCCATGACCACGAACAGCACGATCCAGAAGATGATCACCCAGCGGCGGTGACGTCCGCTCCAGCGCCCGAGCCGGGCAAACGGTCCCGTCGGGACAACGTGTTCGGTCGCGCTCTCGATCTCGGACGGGCTCGTACTCATCGCGGGCCCGCCACGGGGGCCTGCGCCCGCGCGATCCGCCGGTACATGGGTGAACTCATTGCTGCTCCGGGGGGACGGATGACGGTCCGAACGGGGTGTATGACACCCGCCGCCCCGTAGCTAACACGCTCAACCGGTGCGGGTCCAATAGGCAACCGCGACGCAATCCGATAGGCCACGCCTATCGGATTGCGGAATGCGCGATCAGGCGATGGCCGCCTTGGGCAGGTCACCGCGGCGCAGGCGCCGGTAGAGATCGAGGGCTTCGGCGATCGTCGCCATCGCCTCGTCGGGTCCCAGCGGATCCTCGACGATGACCTCTTTGTTCTCGAGGGCCTTGTAGTCCTGGAAGAAGCGGCTCATCTCGCGGAGGATGTGCGGCGGGAGTTCCGTGTAGCTGTGGTAGCCGTTGACCGACGGGTCCTGGCTGGCGACGGCGATGATCTTGTCGTCGATGCCCTTCTCGTCACGCATCCGCAGCACCGCGATCGCGCGCGCCTCGACGATCGCCAGCGGGACGACCGGCTCCTGGCCGAGGACGAGCACGTCGAGCGGGTCGCCGTCATCGCAGTAGGTCCGCGGGATGAACCCGTAGTTGGCCGGATAGTGCACGGCCGAATAGAGCACGCGGTCCAGCCTGAGCAGGCCGGAGGACTTGTCGAGCTCGTACTTGTTCTTCGAGCCCTGCGGCACCTCGATGACCACCGGAAACTCGTTGCCGGCCAGATGATCGTCGACGTAAACGTCATGCCATGGATTCACGTACGGGACTCCTTCGGATTGCGGCAGGGCACCTGCGGGCGGAACTAGGCCGTGACGCGTTGGCGACGCGCCTGCTTGGCCCGTCCGGTCTGCGTGAGCTCGACCTTGCGGACGCGAACACGCGTAGGGGTAACTTCGACACATTCGTCGTCGCTGACAAGTTCCAGGGCCTCATCGAGCGACAGGGTCCGATAGGCGTCCAGCCGCACGAGCTCGTCGGCGGTCGAGGAGCGCATGTTGGTCAGCTTCTTTTCCTTGGTGGGATTCACGTCGAGGTCGTCGGCGCGCTGGTGCTCGCCGATCACGGCCCCCTCGTACACCTCTTCGCCGGGTCCGACCAGCAACTGGCCGCGCTCCTGCAGGCTCATCAGCGCAAAGGTCGTGGTCATACCGGCCCGATCGGCGACGAGACTCCCGTTCGTGCGCGTCTTGATGACGCCCTGCCACGGCTCCCAGCCCTCGAAGATCTGATGGACGATGGCGGTGCCGCGGGTCTCGGTCATCAGCTGCGTGCGCATGCCGATCAGCCCGCGGGTCGGGACGAGGTAGGTCATCCGCGCCCACCCGTGGCCATGGTTCGCCACGTCTTGCATGCGGCCCTTGCGGGCGGCGAGCATCTGGGTGATCGCTCCGATGTGCTCCTCGGGAACGTCGACCATGACGCGCTCGACCGGTTCGTGCTGCACGGCGTCGATCACGCGGATCACGACCCGCGGTCGGCCGACGGTCAACTCGAAGCCCTCGCGGCGCATCGTCTCCACGAGCACGGCCAGTTGGAGCTCGCCGCGTCCCTGGACCTCCCAGGTATCGGGACGGTCGGTCGGCAGCACCCGCAAGCTGACGTTGCCGATCAACTCCTGCTCCAGGCGGGCGATCAGCATCCGGGCCGTGAGCTTGGTGCCGTCACGCCCCGCCAGCGGCGAGGTGTTGATGCCGATCGTGACCGACATCGACGGCTCATCGACCGAGAGCACCGAGAGGGGGCGCGGGTCGTCGACGTCGGCGAGGGTGTCGCCGATCGTGACGTCCGGGAGACCCGCGACCGCGATCAGGTCGCCGGGTCCGGCCTCGTCGGCCGGCACGCGATCAAGCGCCTCGGTGAGAAACAGTTCGGTGATGCGGGCACGTTCGATCTCGCCGTTGGCGCGGCACCACGCGATCTGCTGACCCTTGCGGATGTTCCCGTGCCACACGCGGCAGAGGGCGAGGCGCCCGAGATACGGCGAGGCGTCGAGGTTGGTCACCAGCGCCTGCAAGGGGTGATCCTCGTCGTACACGGGCGGCGGGATGTGCTCCAGCAGCGTCGCGAACAGCGGCGTCAGATCAGTGCCCGGGGTCGCCGGGTCGAGCGTCGCCTGGCCGGCCTTGGCGTTGCAGTACACGATCGGGAACTCGATCTGGGACTCGTCCGCGTCGAGTTCGATGAACAGCGAGTAGACCTCGTCGACCACTTCGGCGACGCGGGCGTCGGGCCGGTCGATCTTGTTGACAACGAGTACGACCGGCAGACCGTGGGCGAGGGCCTTCGACAGGACGAACCGCGTCTGGGGCAACGGCCCCTCCGACGCGTCGACCAGCAGCGCGACGCCGTCGGCCATGAACAGGCTGCGTTCGACCTCGCCGCCGAAGTCGGCATGCCCGGGGGTGTCGAGAATGTTGATGGTCGTGTCGCCATACCGCACTGCGGTGTTCTTGGCGAGGATCGTGATGCCCTTCTCGCGCTCGAGATCGTTCGAGTCCATGACCCGGGTCGCGACCTCCTGGTTGGCGCGGAATGCGCCCGTTTGCCAGAGCATCGCGTCGACAAGGGTGGTCTTGCCATGGTCAACGTGCGCCACGATGGCGACGTTGCGCAGGTCTTCTCGGTGGGCCACGGATCTCCCTTATTGCGGCACGTCGGCGGTCGCCGCACGGGATGCGCAGCGTAGAGGGCCAGAGGCCATGGTAGCGGGCGGCAGCGGGCGCGCCCGATCCCGGGGGCGGTTCAGGCCCCCAGCGCGGCCGTGCACGTCGCCGGCAGACCGGTGGCCGCGCCGCGTGCGACCCAGGGCCGCAGGGACGGCGCGGCGGCGCGCGCGAGGGCCTCGGGTGCCGCCAGCGAGCGGCCCCAGGCCCCGGCCAGGCAGGCGTCGAGCCGGCGGGTCGCCGCGGCGGCTGCCGCCGCGGACACGCTGCCGTCGCGACGGCCGACCCCGATCAGGCCCGGGATCCCGGCAAGGCGCTGCACCCAGTCGCCGAGGTCCGTGCCAATCCCGAGCACGACGCGGGCGCGCTGGTCGGTCGCGGTCGCGGGCGGCAGCGCGACCCGCCACGTCGGGGGTGCCCACAGCCGTTGGGCCGCGATGAAGGCGGCATGCCAGTCCGCGGTCCCGGTCCTCGCGATCGCCGCATACCGCGCCCGGCGGTCGCCGCGTGCGCCGACGGCCAGACGTGCCGGGGTTGCCGATGCGAATGCCGGGAACGGCGCCAGCGCCTGATCGATTCCCGCGGCCACGCGGGACGGCCCGTGCAACAGGCGACGCCCGCCGAGCAGGGCGACCGCGATCAGGATCGCGACCCCAATGACGAGCCCGCGCCGGCCCAGCAACCCGCGCCCGGGGGGCGCGGTCACCAGGCCAGGCGGCCCGCGGGGCGCAAGGGATGGCGCTCGCCGCGTCGGGCCTGACCGATCCGCACAAGCAGGGCCTCGACCGCGAGATCGACCGTGGGGTTCAGCGCAAGATCCGCCCGTGTCATCTCGATCTCCTCGATTGCCCGGATGCACACCTCGGCGGGCGTCCCGGCGGCGGCGATCGCCTCACCGAGGTCGCGATGCCGGATCGCGTCGGGCGCCCCGACGGCGACCGCCAGGCCGTCGGCGACCACACCGGCGGCGGCGGTGAGGACCGTGTGCCACCCATCGGAGACCAGGCGCCGCCGCTCGCGCTTTTGCTGATCCTCCGCCTTCTTGGCGGCGGTTCGCCCGCCGCGCTTACCCTCGAGGTCGGCGGCGGCGCGGCGCAACTCGACCAATTCCTCGGACGGATGCTCACTGGCGGCGGCCTCCATACGGCGCTGCACGTCGGCGACGACGTCCGCCCCGGCGCGATCACCGCGCAGGATGCTGAGCCCCATCTCCACACCGACCGCGCGCATCGACCGCCAGAACGGATCGCCGGTGAGCGCCATCGGACCCTCGGTCCGCGCGCGGGTCTCGGCGTCCTCCGGGGCCATGCCGGCGGAGACCAGGCGATCGGCGATCACCCGCCAGCCCGGGCCGCGGAACGGCACCGGCAGGCACCGCGACCGGATCGTCGCGAGCACGTCGTCGGGGCGATCGGTGACGAGGATCACGTGTGAGCCGGGCGGTGGCTCCTCGAGCGGCTTGAGGATCCGGTCCGCCGCCACGAGGCGCAGGCGTTCGGCCCCCTCGACGATCACGACCCGGCAACGCCCGACCACGGGCCGCGCGGCAAGATCCCGGAGCGCGTCGTCGAGATCCTCCAGCAGGATCTGCGCCCCGGACGCCCGAACGACCGACAGGTCCATCTGTGCGCGGATGTCGGTGCCGGCGGGGACCCCGATCAACGCGCCCGCGACCGCGATCGCCGTCTCGCGCTTGCCCGTGCCGGGCGGCCCGTAGAGCAGAAACTGCTGCGGCACGCGATCACCGGCCATCGCGCCCGCGAGGATCCGCGTGGCCAGGGGCTGATCCGGTATCGCAATCACGCGACGTCCCGGATCCGCGTCATCACGCGGGCATGCACCTCGTCGGGGGTCCCCGATCCGTCGACGCTCGCCATCTGCTCGGGAAACCGTGTGATCAGTTGCCGGTACCCGTCCGCGACCCGCCCGTGGAACCCATCGTCCTCGGCCTCGATCCGATCGGCCGCCCCGCGTCGGGCGCGCGCGGTCGCCGGCGGGACCTCGACGATCACCGTCAGATCCGGCGCGCACCCGTCCACGGCCAGGTCGTTGGCCCGCAGCACCGCGTCGATGCCAAGCCCGCGTCCGACCCCCTGGTAGGCAAGCGACGACGCCAGGAAGCGATCACACACGACCCAGTCGCCGCGGTCCAGCGCGGGACGGATCACCTCGGCGACCAGCTGCGCGCGCGCCGCGGCAAAGAGCGCGACCTCGGCCGCATCGGCGAGCGCGCCCGATTCCGTCCCGAGCAGTACCTCGCGCAGGCGCTCTCCGAGCGCGGTACCTCCGGGCTCCCGCGTCTCGACGACCACGCGCCCCAGCTCGCGCAGCGCGGCAGCGGCCAACCGGGATTGGGTCGTCTTCCCGGACCCGTCGACGCCTTCGAGCACGATGAACCTGCCGCGACAGGCGACGCTCACCCCCCGTGCCCCCACACCACGCCGACGACGGCCACGACGATGATCGCGACCGCAACGGCACGACCGACCCAGGGAACCCATCCCGGAACCGGTCGGGCCCGTTCGGCGATGTCGATCTGGGCGGCGAGGCGCGCATAGACCGAGGGTGCATCGTCGGCGTCACGGTTGTGGGGTCGGGTCATCTCGATCGGCGTTCGGCTCGCGGTGCGGCGGGCGAGGACCACACCCACACGACTCCCGACGAGGCTACCAGCGGGGGCACGTCGCGGTGATCGTCCGGGCCGTGCGGACGGGATTCCCGCACGATGCGCCCTCGGGCGCCAGCGGGCGCCCCGCGAACACGTTTCGGGCATCCCGCGACGGGGCTATCGTCGCGTCAGGGACGGGGACCACATGGAACACGGAGACCGTTCGTGTCGTGTCGGGCGGATATGGATATCACCCCACACCTCCTCGGCGCCGAATGCGGCGTCGAGGCCCGCACCCGACGGATCGGGTAGCGCCCGGAGCGACGGCCGGCTGGCCTGCGGGCGGCCGCCGCTCCGCTGGGCGCCGGGCCCGGGCGCCGGTCAGCCGCGCGGGCGGTCCGGGGCGCGTTCTTCGCGTGCGGGCGGCCGCGGGACGAACCGCGGCGGGCGGACGACCCCGCCCTCGAGTATCTGGCGCGGGCCCTCGTTGACCATCCAGTCCAGCTGATCGGGCCACACGCCGAGCTCGCGTGCGGCGATCCGCTGCCCCTCGGCAACACCCGGCGGGCGCCACGTCGCCGAATGCGCGTCGGAGGCCAGGACGTGGATCAGCTCGTTGCGCAAAAGCAGCTTGGCCGTCTGGGTCACGAGGCGTCCGTGATCGCCCATGAAACTGGACGCGTTCGACTGCACGAGCGCGCCGCGCCCGACCAGGTCACGGAGCCGATCCGGGCTGTGCTGGATCGCCTCGGCGCGCTCCGGGTGCGCGATGACGACGCGGAACCCCCGGATCTCCAGTTCACCGACGAGCTTCGGCAGGCGCACCGGCCAGCCGGCGAACGGTGCCTCGACCAGCAGCCATCCGCTGTCGTTCAGGCTGAGGCGGCGCAGCTCGTCATCGTCGAGACGGTCGATCAGATCGGTGGAGATCTCCGCGCCGGACACGATGCGCAGATCGATGCCGGCCTGGCGGATCTCGAGCTGCAGCTGTTCGACCCCGGCCCGGATCACATCGGGGCCGTTCGGGTACTTCACCGCGACGTGGGGCGTGCAGGCCATCACGGTGATTCCGGCCGCGACGGCGGCTCGAGCCATCTCGAGCGCCGCCTCCGTCGTGGCCGGCCCGTCATCGAGGCCGGGCAACAAATGGTTGTGGAGATCGATCATCGCTGTCTGGAGGTTAGCGACGTCGCCGGTCCGCCGACCGCGGACGCCAGGATGACACCCGCAAGGGCGCGCGCTAAACTTTTCGACCGCACGGGGCATTAGCTCAGATGGGAGAGCGCCTGGATCGCACCCAGGAGGTCGGCGGTTCGATTCCGCCATGCTCCACTCCGCCGCCCGCGGGGCCGACCGTCGTCATGACGCCGGCGCCCCTTCGGACCCCACGATCACCGCGGAGTCGACGACGCGCGCAGGGGTGTCATCGGCGTCGAGACCGACGAAGACGGTTCGGTCACCCGGCTGGTGGGCATCCTCCAGGACGTCACGACGCAGGTCGAGACCGCGGAGCGCGCGGAGACGCCTGGCGCGCCAGCTCGAGATGGTGCAGCGGCTGACCTCCAGCGGAAGCTGGGAATTCGACGTGGCGACCGGGGTCTCGCTCTGGTCGGACGGGACCTACGACATCCTCGGGGTCCCGCGCGGCGACCCCGCGCCGCCGTTCGACGAGTTCGTCGACACTCTCGTCCACCCCGACGATCGCGTCGCGTTGCGATCACTCGTGGACGCACACCGACGCACGGGCACCGCGTTCTCGACCACGATCAGAATCCACCGGACCGACGGCACCTGGGCGACCGTCGATCTCTACGCCGAGGCTGATGTCGATACCCACGGGAGCCCCGTCACGGTGCGGGGCACGCTTCACCCGACCGCGCCCCGCCCCACCGCGTAAACACCCCGCCGCGCTAGGCGTGCGTTCTCTCGACGCGCGGGCCGAGCCAGTCCTCGAGCACATGGGCGAAGACGGCAGGCGCATCCGACTGGACGTAGTGGCCGGCCCCGAAGACCACGACGGTCTCGTGGTCGGACAGCAACGCCTCCCACCGATGCAGCTCGGTGTCGCGGAAGGCGATGTCCGCGTCCCCCCAGATGATCAGCGCCGGGAGGTCCGCCAGCTCGCCCAGACGGGCGGCGATCCCGGTCAGAAACGCCTGGCCGGCGATGATCTGGCGCGGGAAGATCGCCGACGCCCGGCGACGGGCGGGCGTCGCGAGCGCCGCCCGGTAGTGCGCCATCTCGGCGGACGTGACCTTCCGGAGTCGATGCCCCCGGGGAATCATCAGCCGCACGAACAGGTTGGCTCGCTCGGTCAGCCAGCGGCCCGGTGGCCCGCCCATCGCCGCCGAGAACATCTCGAAGTGCCGGTCGCCCGCGACGGGCCACGCCCACGTGTTGGCGATCACCAGCCGGCCGACCCGCGCCGGACGCTCGAGGGCGGCCCATATCCCGATCGGTCCGCCCCAGTCCTGGACCACGAGGGTCACATCCGTCGAGGCCAAGGGCATCCAGAAACCCGACGACCGCACGTGCGTGGTCCTCGGGCAGTGACCCGTACCCCTCCCGCGCGTCCGAGAGCCCGAACCCGGGATAGTCGAGGGCGAGACAGCGGTAGCTTGCGGCAAGCGCCCCGATCACGTCCCGGTAGACGAACGACCACGTCGGATTGCCGTGGAGGAAGACGATCGGCGGGCCGTCGCCCTCGTCGATGTAGTGGACGAGGTTTCCGTCGATCTCGACGAAGCGGCTCGAAAACGGGAACAGCGTCTCGTCGACCCAGGCGGGGCGGACGCCTCGGACATCACCGGCAGGCATAGGTCGCAGAACGCCCTTTCCGGGGGGACGTCACGACTCTCTCACGCCGCTGCGGACGCCGGGCCTACGGCAGGCTTTCGGCAACATGGACGGTGAGGTCGCCGAGCATGTTGGTGTAGCTGCCGTATTCGTTGTCGTACCAGCCGAACACCTTCGCGTGCGTGACGGGGACGCGGACGACCGGATGGGCGAACCCCGCCAGCGCCGATTCGTCGATTCCGGGCAGCGAGGCCAGATCCACCTCGACGAACCCCGTCCGGGTGTGGGTTTCGGTCCCCTCGATGACCACCGCCGCGCGCATCCCCATCACATCTCGCGGCACGTTCTGGACGTTGGAGTAGACCAGCAGGCCCGCCTGCGGTCCGCTGCCCGCGGCCTGGAAGATGCGGTTGAGCGACTTGCGGTTGATCAGCGAGTCGCCGTGCTCGTCGAGCCGGGTCTGAAAGGTCACGTTGAGGATGATCAGCGATTCGGTCGGAATCGGAATCCGCACGGAATCGGCCATGAACCCGATCTCGCGGATCTCGGGGATCACCTCCTCGAGGGCGCGCGCCGCGTTGGTCGAGGTCAGCACCATGCTGTTGAGCGCGCTGCGCGTCTTGCGCAGATCCTTCGCGCCGGCGCCGGGCACAGCGTCGAGCACGGTCTGGGAGTTGGTCACCGCGTGCACGGTGCTCATCGACGCGGTCATGACGTTGGCCGCCTGCATGCTCTCGAGCAGCGGCTTGACCATGTGGGCGAGGGCGGTCGTCGTGCACGACGCGGCCGAAATCACGTGATGCCGCGCCGGATCGAATGCGTCGTGGTTGATCCCGTTGATCAGCGTCACGCAGTCGTCCGGGGTGTTCCCGCCCTTGACCTTGAACGCGGCGCTGTAGATCACCTTCTCGGCACCGGCGACGAGGTGACCGCGGAGTGACCCCTTCGGGGCCGACTCGCTGACCGACGGATCGTCGAACGCTCCGGTGGTGTCCACGACGACCCGTACGCCCTCCCTGCGCCAGTTGATGTCGGCGGGGTTGCGGGCCTCCTGGAGGATCCGGACGGGCATGCCCGCGACCTCCAGCAGGTTCCGGTCGCGATCGATGATCCGGACGCTCGGCGGCGCCGCGACGCCGAACAGGAACCGGTCCATGTTGCCGTAGGTGGAGTCGTTTTGGATGACCCCGCAGACGGCCTCGAGGTCACGGCCGGCGGAGCGGCCGATATTCACCACAAGGCCGGGGAAAGCGCCGCGGGCGGCGTGATGCCACACGCTCAGCTTCCCGATGCGACCGAGGCCGTTGATGCCCAGTGGCCGTCCGTGTCCGTGCCCCTCCATGGATCCGTCCTTCTGGTTCGGGTCTGTGGTCACTGCTGTGCCCTGCCCCGCACGACGACCTCGGTCGTCGGATGTGCGCCGCTGCGCACGGATCCGTCGACGCCGGAGATCGCGATCATGTCCCCGCAGCGCACGAGCTGCTCGCCAAGGCGCGACGGCGCCCCGGGCGGACCGACAATAAACGGCCGGCATCCCACGACGCAGGTCTTGCCGAGGCGCTTGGCCGCGACCGCCGCGTGACTCGTGGCGCCGCCGATCGCCGTGAGCAGGCCATCGACCTGGACGACCAGCGGGATGTCGTCGGGAACGGTGTCGCGCCGCAGCAGGATCCGGGCGTCGCCCGGGTACTCGGCGGCCAGCCGGTCGAGCTCCTCCTGGCTGTGGGCGACACGTCCGCACAACGCGCCGCCGCCGACGCCGATGCCCGTCGCGATCAGAGCGGCGTCGAGCTCCGGCCCCGGAACGAACGCCGGGAGCACTCCCCGCTGCGTGGTGACCTCGTCCCGGGTCTGGAGAATGAACAGGTCCTCCCCCCGCTCGCCCTCGAAGGTGAACTCGATCTCCTGATGGTTCATCCCCTGCTCGTTGATGAGGATCTCGGCGACCGCCAGCACCCGCGCGTAGATCTCCGGGAAGTCGCGCTCGAGGGAATGCCGGCCGTGGTTCGGCTCGGCCAGGCGCTGCGACTCGGAGACCGGGAAGGTCTCGACCAGCCCGGCCACGACGTCGTCGCCCTGGGCCTGGACGACGTAGTCGCCGTACAGCTGCACGCCGCTGGTCTCGTACACCGGGTGCCGGGTCAGTACGACACCGGTCCCCGACTGGAGTCCGATGTTGCCGAACACCATGTTCTGGACGATCACCGCCGTGCCCCAGTTGTCGGAGATTCCGAGTTCCTGCCGGTACGTGTCGGCCGCCGCGTCGCACCATGACCGCCCGACGTGGGCGATGCAGGCCATCAGCTGCGCGTACGGATCGTCAACGAGCGGCGTCCCGGCGTCGATCAACAACTGGCGGTAGGCGAGGGCCGCCTCGCGCATGCCCGCCCCGGAGAGCTGCGCCTTCTTGGTGGCCCCGTAGCGCAGCTTGATCTGGGCCAGCAGGGCGCCGAACTGTTCGCGACGCAGGCCGCAGCTCATGCCCCAGAATTGCAGCAGCCGCCGATACGCGTCCCAGGCGGCCCATTCGCGTCCGGGTTGGCGTGCGAGGCCCTCGGCGACGGCGACGTTGAGGCCGACGTTCAGGTAGGTCTCAAGCATGCCCGGCATGCTGATCGGCGCGCCGCCACGCACGGAGAACAACAGCGGGCATTCCGGATCGCCGAAGCGCGCGCCGGTACGCAGCTCCAGCCGCGACACCTCGGTGCGGATCCGCTCCGAGAACTTCTCCGGGAGCCCGTCGGCACCCGAGGGCACGTGGGTGCGCACGAATCCGGTCGTCAGCACGAAGCCGTCCGGGATCGGAAAGCCAAGCGCCCGCATGCGGCGGAGCATCAGGCCCTTGTTGCCGAGCGCAACGCCCCCGGCGGGCGTGTCGGCGTCGCCGAGTTCGATGATCTCCGCCACCGCGCCGGGCCCGGGTGACGGTGCGCCGACGACCACGTTGGAGATCTGGCGCTGGTCCTCGATCGCCCGCAACACGCGGCCGATCAGCAGATCGATGCGCTGCACCCCGAGGCTCTCGGCGATCAGATCCCGCTCGAGCCCTTCGGAGACGGCGATCGCCGCCTCGTCGGTCGAGGCGCCCGACGGCCCGGCGACGCGGTCCTCGGCGAGCAGCGGCGCGATGACGCCGGGCGCCACCTCGTCGTAGACGCTCAGGATGCGTGCATCCACGAGCGTCTCGAGATTGCGGGAGGCCAGCCAGAAGACGTTGAGGTACTGGTCGAGCGTGGCACCGGGCGTCTCGAGCAGCTCATCGAGCATCGCCGCCACATGGGTGAGCCCCTGGGCGCGGAAACCCTCGATCCGGACCGCCCGCAGCAGCAGCCGGAACCACGCCCCGACCCGCACCAGTTGCGGGTACTCCAGCGGGGTCAGCGCGAGATCGTCGATGGCGGCGTCGAACACCGCGACCGCCAGCGCCTCGAGCCGGAATGTCAGGCCCATCGCGTCGAAACGGGGTTCGCGGTAGGACCCGTACATGCTCGGGATGCCCGCTGCGATATGACGCTTGTGGTAGATGTCCTCGGTCGCCGCGACGGGCCCCGGCGTCTCGATGATCACCTTGAGGCGCTCAAGCGCCGCGAGAATCCCGTCAAGCGCCGACTCGTGCGCGCCGCGGGCGAGGTCGGCGGTGATCGCATCGACGGTCGCGATCGGCACCCCCGCGACCGACCGCAGACGGGGCAGCGCGTCGCCGGGGTCGAGCCGATACTTGCGCACGATCTCGCGCCGGACGGCGAACAGCAGCCCGACCTCCTCGCGGGCGACGGGCGTCCCCGCCGACATGGACGCCACCCGGGCGGCGACGTCGGCAGGGTCCGCCTCTGCCAGCTCCTCGATCGTCGTCCCGCCCGCCAGGAGGGCATCGAACACCGCCCGGATCTGGTCGCGATCGGGGTTCGCGGCGACGTCCGCATACAGCTCCGGCGGCAGGTAGCGCTCCAGCGATACGGCCTCCCCGGTGGCGCAAAACCGGATCACGCGGTCAACGAACTCGACCATCTCGGAATTCGACTCGACGTGGCACTGCTTGCGCAGGAAGTGGAACAGGTGATCGCGGCGGCCCTCGATTTCGTCGAGGCGGGTCGAGGTCTCCCGCAGCGCGCCTTCCGCGCCGATTTCGTTGTGGTAGACCGGGAACAGGCGCAAGAGCTGCTTGACGTAGAGATAGACCGGCGCGATCTCGGATGCGAGCAGCGTCGAGATGTCGCGCTGAAACAGATCGGTGTCGCTGACCAGGACCCCGCCCAGTCGCAGGTGCGCCACCAGCGCCACCAACAGGGGCCGCCCCAGCACCGGGTCGACTTCGATGATGCGCAGGTACGTGCGGATGCCACGGACGTGGCTCGGGTTGACCCGCACCTGCCACTCGTCGGTGAACCCCGCAAAATCGGGGTAGGCGAACTCCAGCGCGAGGATCTCCGCGATCACGGCCTCCGCGAGTGCCCCGTCGCCGGTCGCCATGACCTCGCGGCCGACCTGCTCGATGATGCTCTGTGCCGTTTGGGGATAGTCGGCACCCTGCCGGCGGATCAGCGCGAACACGTCGTGGATGACGGCCACCCGATCGGGGACGGGTCCGGACGTCACCAGCTCGGAGGCCAACCGCCGTACCTGGCGCAGCGCGACCTCGTGGACGGGCTCCAGGATCGGACGGCCCAGCATCTCCAGCAGCCAGCGCAGCGCGTCGCGCGACGCGTGCGGCCGGTTGGTGTCGGCACGGGCGATCTCGGCAACGTCGAGACAGGTCCGGGCGAGTTCGCCCGCGTCCGGGAACGCCAGCAGGTCGTCCGCATAGGCGGCCAGCGGACGCGCCGCCGACATCGCACGGAGTCGTGCGCCCCAGTCGGCAAGGCGCGCGTGGCTGATGTCGGCAACCTCCGCCGGGAGTGCTCCGCCGATGGAACGCGCCCACCATGCGGCCGGATCCTCGCCTCGGGCGTACGCGCGGTCGACCTGGACCAGGCTCGCCACGAGCAGCGTGAGGGCGACTTCCCGCGCGGCGCCCGCGTCGTCCCGCGCGACCAGGACCTGCGCCAGCCGGCGCACGTGCGAGGACATCGCCACCTGAAGGTGCGGCATGGGCGCGGTGATCTCGGCAAATCGCTGCATCGCGGTCGCCAACACGGGCACGACCCGCGGAAACGAGGGCTCCGACGACTCGGCTGCGACCTTTGTCAGGTAGTAGAGCCAGCGCCGGGCGGCGTCGGACCGCAGTCCGTCGCCGACGCCGGCGAGCGCCATCGCATACAGGTCGCAGTAGACCGCGATCCCGTCTGCGCCGCGGGGATGGCTGTCGTAGTGGGCGAAGTCGCCCATCGCCCGCGCATGCAGGTCGGCCAAGGCCTGCGGCCACCCGACGAACTGGTGATGGACCTCGCGCAGCATCTGCGCGGTCTGGGCCTCAAGCCCCTTCCAGCCCGCCACGACCTCGAGCAGCACCAGGTCGCGCTCGGGAATGACGACCTCGACCGCGGTACGGGCGAGATTGACCTGGAGGGCATCGTTGCTGCCCGAATCGGCCGCACGCGGGGTCGTCGTCATTGTCCCATCTTGGGAAAAACGCCCCTCATTGACATCGGTGCTGTCCCGGAGGGCGGGTCCGGCACACGCGCGCAATCGTGGCCCCGGCCGGACCGCAGGCGCCGGCTCACCGGACCGCGACGGGCTCCCACGGACAGGTCGGATCCTCGGCGAACGGATCGCCGTAGGTCACATACGCCCACGAGCGGCTGCCACCGCACGGGCCGCGGAACTCGCAGCGGCCGCAACGCCCCTCGAGGCGGTCCCGGTCGCGCAGGGCCTCGAACAGGGGTGCGTGCCGATAGAGCACGGCCGGTGAATCCTGCCGGACGTTGCCCACCGTCGGCAGCAGACGGCTCGGCCGGACGTCACCCGTGGACGAGATGAACATGAACCCGCGTCCGTCGGTGGAGGTATCGACCTCGACGTCCGCCCCGTAGCCGGATTGGGACATGACCCGGGCAAACGACGGGGACGATGCCACCGAAATCGAGAACGGAACGCGCTCCCAAAGGCGCGCCAGGCGCACGAGCACCTGTTCATGCTCGTCGGGCCCGAGGACGACTGCCGCATTCCCGCGTCCGAACGGCGGCAGGAACCCGATGTTCCACTGGCGGGCGCCGGTCATCGCAACCACCTCGGCGAGCGCGTCCAGTTCCGATGCGTTCCGGCGCGACACGGCGGTGATGATCCGCACCGGGAATCCCACCTGGCGGGCGCTCTGCATGATGTCGAGGGTGCGCCGGTAGGCACCGACGAAGCCGCGTTGGGCATCGTGCGATTCCGCCGTCGCCCCGTCGAGCCGAACCGCGACCTCGGTCTGCTCGGACGCCGTCCGCAGCTTGCGCAGACGATGCACCGTCACCCGCGGGGTCGCGCTGAGCGCGAGCACGACCGGCAGCTCACGGATCCGCGCCCGCGAGACGATCAGCTCGAGATCCTCCCGCTCCAGGGGATCTCCACCCGTGATTCCCAGCACCGTTCCCGGGAACGGTTCGAGGTGGTCGATCATCGCGATCGCCTCGTGGGTCGTGAGCTCGCCGGGGCGTGCGTCCAGCTCCGCCGGCTCGGCATCGGGCGTTCCCGGGAACCGGAACGCACGGGTCGCCTCCCAGACCACCATCGACGGCTGGCGGTCGGCGTCTATGACGTGCGCCGGCAAGGGGTCGTCGGACATGCAGTCGGATCGCTCAATCTGGATTGCCACGGGCCAACATTCGCCCCCGGGAACGCCTGCGACATCCGCAAACATCCGGCCGTTGCTCGTGGAAAACCCCGATCAGACGGGCATTGCCCCGACGGGCTCGTACATGCATGTCGGGTCCTCCCCGAGCGGGTCGCCGGTGAGCGCGTAGGCGCGGGCGCGGCTGCCGCCGCATTCGGCACGGAACCGACAGCGGCCGCAGCGGCCCGTCAGGCGGCTCGGATCGCGCAGCGCCACGAACAGATCGGCGTCGCGATAGATGTCGACCGGCGAGGTCTCGCGCACGTTGCCGGCCACGATCGGCAGGAAACCGCTCGGGCACACGTCGCCGATGCACGAGATAAACATGAAGCCCTTGCCGTCGTTGGCGAATCCCGCCGCCGGCCCGCCCGGATGCCCGGTCTGGACCATGACCCGGCGAAAGTTCGGGGCCGCGGTGGCCTTGATCCGGAAGGGCACGTTGCCCCACATTCCGGCGAGGCGGCGCAGCGCCTGCTCGTGCTGGTGGGCGTTCAACATGTTGGCGCGCTGTCCGCGACCGGTCGGCACGAGGAAGAAGACGCTCCAGACCACGGCGCCCGTTTCGGCCACGATCTGGGCCATGTCGTCGATCTGCGCCGCGTTGTGGCGGGTGATCGTCGAGTTGACCTGGAGCGGATAGCCCAACTCCCGGGCCATCGCCATGATGTCGAGTGTCCGCCGAAACGACCCCTTCAGGCCGCGCATCGTGTCGTGCCCGGCGGCAGTCGCCGAATCGAGTGAGAGCGCCACCTGAGACAGGCCGGCCTCCTTGAGCGCGGTCAGCCGGTCGCGGGTCACCCGCGGCGTCGCGCTCGGCGTCAATGCGACCCGCAGGCCCTGTCCGGCGGCGTGGGCGACGAGCTCCTCGAGATCCTTGCGCTGCAGTGGATCGCCACCGGTAAGCACCAGGATCGACCCCTGAAACGCCGCCAGCTGGTCGATGACCGCCCGTGCCTCCGCCGTCGAGAGTTCGTTGGGGTCGGGATGCGGGTGGGCGTCGGCACGGCAGTGGGTGCAGCGGTACTGGCAGGCACGGGTGACCTCCCACGCGACCACCACCGGCTGCCGGTCGATGTCCCAGGCCACGGCGCCGGGAGCGCCGAAGGGACGGGTCGGGGGAGGCGCAGTCGTCGTCATGCGCCGGAGCCTGCCACCCGGCCCCCGCGGGCGGCATCCGTGCCCGGCCGGGCGTGATCGTGGAAAACCCCGAGGACAAGTTCGGCGTCCACCCCGATCCCCGCGGGGCCGCCGACGACCACAATCCCCGATCATGATCAACGTCTCCTCGCTTCTGGGCGTACGCGAATCGGCATCCGACGCGCTGCGCTACGGACAACGCCGCCACGGCGAACACACCCCCCGCTCGTCCACCGAGCGCCACCCGGTCGTCGTCTGGAATGTGACCCGGGCCTGCAACCTCGCCTGCCGCCACTGCTACGCGAACGCCAAGCGGACCCCGGCTCCCGACGAGCTGACGACCGCCGAGGCGCGCGGGTTCCTCGACGACCTCGCGACCTGGACGGTCCCGGCCGTGCTGATCTCCGGGGGCGAGCCGCTGTCCCGGCCCGACCTGCTGGACCTGATGGCCTTCGGCGTCGACCGCGGCCTGCGGTTCACGCTGTCGTCGAACGGCACCATGATCACCCCTGACGTCGCCACCGAGCTCAAGAACGCCGGCCTGATCTATGCCGGGATCTCGATCGACGGCCCGAAGCCGCTGCACGACTACCAGCGCTGCGAGGCCGGCTCGTTCGACGGCGCCGTCGCGGGGCTTCGCAACCTCGCCGACGCCGGCGTGCGCCGCGGTGTCCGGTTTACGGTGACCCCCGACAACATCGACGGTCTGTCCGACGTCCTCGCGCTCGTCTTGCGGGAGAACATCGACCGCTTCTGCCTGTACCACCTGGTCCCGTCGGGTCGCGGCGGCAACCTCTACGACATCACTCCTGAGCAGCGCCGGGAAGTCCTGCACCGGGTGTTCGTGTTCGCCGAGGCGTTCCCGCACGTGGAGGTTCTGACCGTCGACAATCCGTCCGACGGTGTCGCGCTCGTGCACTGGCTCGAAGAGCGCGATCCCGAGCGGGCCGCGACCGCACGGGAGATGCTGAGCTGGAACGCCGGCGCCCGCGGCGGCCCCGGCGTCGGGATCGGGTGCGTCGATGAGCGCGGCGACGTGCACCCCGACCAGTTCTCACGGCACCGGACCCTCGGCAACATCCGGGAGATGCCGTTCTCGGAGATCTGGCAGACCGGGCGCACCGAGTGGCTCCAGCAGATGCGCTCCGAGGACCGGCCGATGGCACCGATGTGCCAGGCCTGCCCGGACCTCGCCCTGTGCGGCGGCGGCATGCGCGCCCGGGCCGAGCTCGCCACCGGCGACCCCTGGGGCGCCGACCCCAGCTGCTCGCTGGTCCAGGCGGCCGCGGCCTAGCCGGACATCCGCGCTCCCACGCCGTGTACGGACACGGCGTGGGAGCTGCTCGGTATCACGACGGTCCCGCCCCGGGAGAAGATGCCTCCCGCCAGGACGGGACCGACCCTGTGGCCTAGACGGGGAAGTGGCCCCGGTGGCCGAGGATGACGACGCGGGTCGCCGGGTTGGTCGCCGCGAACGGCGTGCCGAACAGCTGGGTCCAATAGACCCGGACCACGTCATGCGACTTGATCGCGGCGCAGGCGCGGGCGTGACCGCGGCGGCCGGCAAACTTGGTCGCCCCGTCGAGGGTGACGACGGTCGTCGTGCCGTTCACACCGATCCCCTTCGGGTGGAAGCGGGTGTGGGTGACGGTCACGCTCTCGGGCGTGCGTGCAGACAGCCTTGGCGGAGGCGACGCCCTGGATCCAGAAGTGCTCGAGACGCGGACCGAGGTCGACGATCCGGGTGGCCGGCGCGGTCGGCGAGAAGGCCGTGCCGTGCGGCTCGTTCCAGTACGCGACCAGGCGGTCGTTCGGCTTGATGCTGGCGCAGGAAAGCACCTTGCCGTGTGCGCCGACAAAACGCGTGGCACCGTTGATCTGCACGGCGAGCGGGGTCCCGTTGGTGCCGAGGCCCGTCGGGTGGTAGGCCGTGTGGTTGATCGTCACGCTCTCAGGGGTCGCACAGGTGGCGGCACCGGCAGCGACACCGCTGGCCGAGTAGATCGCCCGCTGCGCGACGTGGTGGGTGGTGGCCATGGCCGCCGCCGGGAGTGCGGCGAGGCCGGCGGCGAGTGCCACCGAACCGATTACTCGAGCTCGTTTCATGAGCGTGGTGCCTCCGTGTGAGTGAACTGACGCCGGGGTTATCGACGACCGCGCCACTGCGGGCAAGGGCCGGGGAGGCGGCCTTACAGATCGCTCACGGATTGTTTCCTCGCCGCAAACACCCAAAAAACGCACAAGGCGCCTCCCACGGGCCGGCGGCGCGGGCGCCGCGGGCACACGATGCCGCCCCGAATCCGGCTCGACTATGCTCCGGCGAGCCCTCGCCGACCGTCGACCACCAGCCGGGAACCGTGCCATGTCGAGCTCCGATACCCCGTCCGTCTCCTCCGGGTTCAGCCTCAACGCCGCCGACTACGACCGTGCGGTCCGATACAACATCGAGGGCGCCAAGCGACTGGTCGAGGCCCTTCCCGGTCCGACCTACGCCAACGTCCTGGACGTCGGCTGCGGCACCGGGTTTTCCACGATGGCGTTCGTCAACCGGTTCGGGACGACCGAGATCACCGGCGTCGACGCGGCCGAGGGCATGCTGGAACAGTTCCGGGCCAAGCTCGCCGAGCAGCCGCAGCTGAGCGTGCATCTCGAGCTCGCCGACGTCCTCGAGATGCCGGTCCCCGACGCCCACTACGACGCGGTGATCTCGAGCATGGCGTTCCACTGGTTCCCCAAAAAGCGCGAGGCCGCAGCCGCGATGGCCCGCCCGCTGAAGCCGGGCGGCGATCTGGCGATCCTGTGTTCGGGCCGCGGCGCCGAGCACGAGTTCCGCCGCATCCTCACCGAGATCTACCCGCCCGTGCCGCAATGGATCGGCGCGTTCGATCTCGTCCAGCGCGATATCGACGAAATGGAGGACTACCTCGAGGGCGCCGGGCTCGAGATCCTCGACATCTGGATGGAGCGCCGGATCCGGCGCGTGCCGGTCGAGGAGTATCTGACGCGGCTGCGCGTTGTCGCCAGTCACCTCAACAAGGGCTACAGCGACGACGAACTCGCAGACCTCGACGCGAAGGTCACCGCCGCAACGCATAAGGCCGCCGGTCCGCGGGGGTTCGAGTACACCTTCACCAAGCTGTTCGCGGTGGCGCAGAAGCCCGCCTGAACAGGCCCCTTACCGCGTGATCGGGACGTCCACGAGTTCGAGCGCCTCGATCTGGTGCAGGAACGGCGTCAGGAAGCGCCCGGCGACCTTGCCGGGCGGCCACCACAACGCCGTCGTGATGCTGACCGAACCGTGGCTCTCGTCGTGCCCGCCCGCGAGGTCACGGCGCAGGAACTTGTCGCCGTTGGCCGACCACAGCAGGCCGCGCAGCACCGGCGACGGCGGCAGTTCGGGGACCGCGATCCCGAGATCGGCGCAGATCGCCGCGGCCGCGACGTCGGCCTGCTGGCAGGCCAGCCCCGCCTGCTTGACCGGGAACGGACCGGCGTCGCCGGCGACGAAGACGCGGTCCTGACCGCGGACGCGTCCGTCGATCCCGGCGTCGACGAACCCCGTCGGGGTCTGGGCCAGCCCGCGCACCCGCGGACCGGCGATGGTCGGCAGCGCGATCACGAGGTTGGCCGGGATCATGCCGCTCGGCACCGTGCGCAGGTGCCCCGACGACCAGCCCCGCACGACCGTGCCGGCGTGGAGCGCGATGTCGGCCTCGGCCAATGAGTGGGCGATCGACTGCGATGCACCTTCGCCGAAGACCCCGAGCGGCGCGTCTTCGGAGGTCACGACGGCCACGCGGGCCCGTTCGCCGGCACCGTGCTCGTCGAGATACCGCCGCGCCATCAGGGCGAGTTCGTAGGCCGGAATCACCCAACCGCCGCCGAGCGGCACGACGAACACCACGTCGACGGTCGCTCCCGCGGCGACCTGCTCGACCACCCGGTCCAGCTCGCGCCCCATCTCGGGGACGTCCTCGGTGCCGACAAACGTGAGGCCCGGCGCATCGAGCCACGATTCCGGGCGTCCCCCGATGGCAACGATCGCGTAGTCGTATTCGACCGCGTCGCCGTCGGCGGTCAGCAGCCGCCGATGCGCGCCGTCGACCGACGCCAGTGACCCGGGGATCACGGCTGCCCCGGCCCGCAGCGCCAGCTCGTGCAGCGGCCAGCGGTTTCGCGGCACGGGTCCGAACAGCTCACGGGTTGACGCCGGAGTAAAGACGAACTCCGGCTGGTTGGTCAGCAGATAGACGTGTGCGGCACCGCGCGCGAACTCCCGCAGGGCCAAGGCCGCCTCAAAGGCGGCGAAGCCTGCACCCGCGATCACCACGCGGGCCTGGGACGCTCGCTGGACGGTAGTCACTCCCCGCTCCCCCGCACGACAGACCAACTACACCCATCGTCGCGCGCCCCGAAGGGCCCGTCAACGTGCGCGGCACGGAGCCGCAGCGCATACAACCCTGATCTTGCACTTCCCGCTAGCCGGCAGGTGCAAACGGCAACACGCGCTCGAAGACGACCCGGTCCTGCCCCGGCCCGACGTACTCGGAGGCAAAGGTCCCGACGAACCCGAGCGACTCGTGGAACCGCAGCGAGCGTCCGTTGGTCGGCGCCGCCAGGGTGCGCACCCGGCGGCACCCCTGCGCGGCCATCCGACGGCCGAACTCCCGGTACAGCGCCCCCGCGATTCCGCGCCCGCGGACCGCCGGATCGACCATCACGAAATGGATGTATGCGAGCTCCGGCTCGGCGAGACTGGCGAACCCGAGCAGCACACCGAGCATCCGCCGGGGATCGGCGGCATCGGCGGCCCGCAGACCCGCGGGTCCGAGCTGGTCGAAAAACAGCCGATGCATGGTCAGGCCGACCGGGACGGCCGAACCAGGCGTCGGCGACCGCGCGCGCCTCGGCGAAGTCGGCGGCCGTCAGCGGCCGCAGCGCGAGACTCCCGCCGGCCGCCGGGGTCACGGCCGCCGCCGGGAAGATCGGATCCTCGGCCGGACGGGTCGCATCACGAGGATCATCGCACGCGGGAATCACGATCGACGGGCGCTGCAGAACGCGATCGGGACGGTAAACTCCGTGCTCCCGCGCGTGCGCCACGCCGCCTGTTCGGTGTGCCCGTGCACGACCTACCGACCACGAACATCAGGGCAGCCCATGGCCAGCATTCATCCGTCTGCGTACCCCCCGCCGTTTGAGCCTTCCGACTATGTCGCCCTTCCGCAGGCTGCGGAAGACGAGCGCATCGAGGTCGGGGTCCTGATCGTGGGCGGAGGCCCCGCGGGCCTCGCCACCGCCGTACGGCTCGGGCAGCTCATCGCCGAGGATCCCGAGCTGGCCGAGTCGCTCGGCGAGGTTCCCGTGGCGCTCGCCGACAAGGGCAAGGCCGCCGGGTCGCACCTGCTCTCGGGTGCGGTCATCGATCCGACCGCGCTCAAGGAACTGTTCCCGGACACCGCCCCCGCCGACATCCCGCACTACTGGGAAGTCTCCAAGGAGGCGGTGTACTTCCTGACCAAGTCCTCGAGCATCCGCATCCCCCCGCCGCCGCAGATGAAGAACCACCACAACTGGGTGATCTCCGATCAGCCAGTTGGCACGGTGGATGAGCGAGCAGGCCGAGGAACTGGGCGTGTACCTGCTGCCCGAGACGGACTGCCAGAAGGTCATCGTCGATCAGGGCCGCGTCGCGGGCGTCATCACCGGCGACAAGGGCCGCGGCAAGCAGGGCGAGGAGCTCGGCACCTTCGAGCCCGGCATGGAGGTCCATGCCACCACAACCGTCTTCGCGGAAGGAACGCCCGGCCATCTCAGCCAGGTCGTCCGCCGCCACTTCGAGCTCGACTTCAACGCCGTGCAGACGTGGGAGCTCGGAGTCAAGGAGGTCTGGGAAGTCCCGAACGCCCTCGACCGCCTCGTCCACACCACCGGCTGGCCGCTGCGGCTGCGCAAGAAGTACCGAGAGTACGGCGGCTCGTGGCTCTACCCGATGGGCGACGACAAGATCTCGCTCGGCTTCGTCGTCGGTCTCGACTACGCGGACGCGACCCTGTCGGTGCACGACATCCTCCAGGAGTTCAAGACCCACCCCCTGATCAAGGGCATCCTCAAGGACGGGCGTCGTCTCGCCTGGGGCGCCAAGACGATCCCGGGGTCCGGGATCTACGGACTGCCGAGCCGCCTGCACGTTCCGGGCGCCGTCCTCGTCGGCGACGCCGCCGGGTTCGTCGACCTCGCCGCGCTCAAGGGCGTCCAGTACGCCATCCGCTCGGGCATGCTCGCCGCGGAGGCGATCTTCGAGGCGGTCAAGGCCAACACGGCGACGGAGCCGGCCGGACTGTGGGGCTACGACAAGCGGATCAAGGACTCCGAGGTCTGGAAGAACCTCTGGAAGGTCCGCAACATCCGCCCGGCCTTCCAGCGCGGGTTCGCCTTCGGCGGGATGGTCCACGGGATGGCGACGGTGTCCGGCGGACGGATGCCGAAGGAGATCCGGCCGGTGCACGACGCCGACGAGAGCATCTTCATCGGCGAGCGCAAGCCGATCACCGCCGACGGCAGCCTGACGTTCGACAAGCTCTCGAGCGTGTTCGCCTCCGGCAACAAGACACGCGACGACCAGCCGGACCACATCCGTATCCAGCACCAGGTCCCCAAGGCACTCGCGATCGCCTGGGAGAACATGTGCCCGGCGAAGGTCTACGAACTCGCCGAGGACGGGCCGGTCAACGGCACCGTCACCGTCCACACGAACCCGTCCAACTGCGTGCAGTGCGGGGCGATCACCGCCAAGGGCGGACGCCTGACACCGCCCGAAGGCGGCTCGGGCCCCGAGTACACGCTCACCTAGGTCCACCGGAGTGTCGACCGCTCCTCATCCCACCGCCCGCGGGCTGCTCGTCTGGATGCAGCTCAACAACGCGCGCCTGCTCGAACTGGTGGATGAGGAAGCGGGCGACACGATCGGGCTCGGCCCCGCAAGCGACGCCGCGATCCAAGCCCACCTGCGCTTCGTCGCCGAAGCGCTTGCGGCCAATGCCGCCCCCGGCCAGGCTGCCGAGCTGCAGGACCTGGCGGCGCATCTCGACGAGCGGATGGCCCGTGCGGCCGACGCGCTCGGCGACGTGTTCGAGCAGCTCGAGGATGCGACCGCCTTCGAGGCCGAGTCGCAATTCGGCGCGTCCGTCAGCGACGACACGGCGTTCGTGGCCGTGCTCGAGCGCCGGCTGCGCGTGGACGCCGCGGTCCAGACCTTTCTCGAGGCGCTCGATCAGGCGCGGCCGGACCGCGCGCCGATCCGCCAGCCGACGCTCGCCTGGTGGAAGGCCAATGCGCGGCGGCTCGCCCACATGATCTTCCAGGCCGACCGTGCCGCCAAGCAGGCCCTGATCGACCGCGGCCAGACCGACGCCGTCAACGATCCCGAGGTCGTGAACCAGATCGGCCAGGCCACGATGCTTCAGGGCCACATCAAGTTCCTCGTCGAGGCGCTCGCCCAGAACATCTGACCGGGCCGGGCGGTCATCCGGACCGGTGCCGGACCCCCATCGCCACATAGTGCGCCGCCGAGGCGCGGATACCGTCCTGCTCCTGCGGCGTCGTCGGCCGCACCACCCGAGCCGGTGCGCCGAGCACGAGCGACCCGGGTGCGACGACCGTGTGCTCGGTCAGGAGCGCCCCGGCGCCGACGATGCTGCCGGCCCCGATCTCGCAGTGGTTCATCACGATGGCACCCATGCCGATGAGCACGTCGTCGGCGATCCGGCAGCCGTGGATGACCGCGCGATGACCGATCGTCACACCCGCGCCGATCGTGCACGGGACGCCCCCATCGACGTGGATGACGCATCCGTCTTGAATGTTGGTGCGGTCCCCGACGCGGATCTCATCCGAGTCGGCGCGCACGACCGTCTGCGGCCACACCGACACGTCGTCCCCGAGCACGACCCGGCCGATCAGGACGGCGGTCGGATCACGGTAACCCCCCGACCCGGTCACGGGGGTCGAGCCCTCGAAATCGCGTGACGGCATGACGGCACGCTACCTCCGGCGAGTGTCATTCGCCACGCACGGATGCGCAGTGGGCCTCTTGCGGGCCATTCGCACCTTGCGAATCCCCGCCGCGGTCGTAGGATTCGGAGCGTTGGCCAACGGCGAGGAGCGAGACTACGTGCGTACATTGACCAAAGCAGCGGCGTGTGCGGTGGCGATCGGGGCGATTGCGGTCGTTGCGACAGGCTGCGGCGAATCGACCACCTCGTACAACGCGCCGACGGTCTCGAACTCGGCGATCCAGACGGACTCCTCGGGCCACACGATCTCGGCACCCAATGCGTCCGCGACTCCGGCCGGCACGGCCGCGGCGGCGGGCTGCGGCAAGCCCGTCTGCATTACGGCGCTGAAGCTCGACACCGACCCGACGGCCCTCGCCTTCGTACCGACGTCGCTGACGGCTCCTCCCGGCAAGATCACCATCGTGATGAAGAACGACTCGGCGATCCCGCACTCGGTGGCGATCGACGCCCCGGGGGCGGTTGCCGGGCAGATCGTCAACCAGGGCGGGACCTCGACCGCCACGGCCACCCTCAAGGCCGGCTCGTATCAGTACTACTGCACCGTGCCGGGCCACAAGGCCGCGGGCATGGTCGGCACACTGACGGTGGCCGGATAGCAGCGCCCTCGCATCGAGATGCCCCAGAATGCGGTCCGGGGGCATCTCGATGCGGCGCACTACCCTGCGGACCGGGCCTCAGCTGGAGTATCTTCTGGTCGTGGCCCTCGATGTCTCCACGACCGAGCAGGAACAGCTCGTAGTCGTCACCCTCGCCGGCGAGTTCGACGTCTACACCGTTGCTGCCTTCCGCACCGAGCTCGAGCGGGTCGGGCAGATCGACCGCGCGGTCATCGTCGATCTCACCGGCGTCACGCTCCTGGATTCCTCGGGCATCGGCGCGTTGGTGAGCCTGCTCAACCAGGCACGGTCCGACGGCGGCCAGGTCGGCGTCATCTGCCCGCGCGCCACCCTGCGCCGCGTGTTCGAGATCACCGGGCTGCGCAACGCATTCGTCTTCGGGGACACGCTTGACGCCGTGCGCATCGCGCTGCACGCCAACCCGCAACCGTAAGTCGAGACCCATTCGTGCTTGATCTTCGCCTGCTGCGCGCCGAACCCGAACGCGCCCGTACCGAACTGCTCCGGCGCGGCGGCGCCGACGACTTGGACCGGGTGCTCGAGCTCGACCGCGACGCGCGCGAGGTGCGCACGCGCGTCGAGTCGGTCCGTGCCGAGCGCGGGCGGATCAGCAAGGAGATCGGCCAGGCCAAGCGGGAAGGCCGCGACGCCGATGCGATTCAGGCCAAGGCCCGGGCGCTCGGCGACGAACTGGTGGCCGAAGAGGATGCGCTGCGCGGGCTCGAAGCCGCGCGCGACGAGGTCCTGCTGGGCCTGCCGAACTTTGCCGAGGCCGACGCCCCGGCCGGGGGCGAGGACGACGCCGTCACCGTGCGGGTGGTCGGCTCCCGGCCCGAGTTCGACTTCGCGCCGAAGGACCACCTCGAGATCGGGCAGTTGTTGGGCGGCATCGACACCGAGCAGGCCGCGAAGATCTCCGGCGCACGCTTCGCCTACCTGATCGGACCGCTGGTGCGGCTCCAAATCGCGCTCGTCAGTTTCGCGGTGGACCTGCTCGGGGAGCGCGGGTTCACCCCGGTCGTCCCGCCGGTGCTGGTCCGCGAGGAGGCGATGTTCGGTACCGGTTTCTTCCCCACCGACCGCGCCTCGATCTACGCCCTTGCCGACGACGACCTCTTCCTGGTCGGCACCTCCGAGGTGCCCCTGGCCGGGCTCGGCTACGACCGCATCCTCGAGGCCGGCGAGTTGCCGATGCGGTACGCCGGCATCTCGACGTGCTTTCGCCGCGAGGCGGGTGCCGCCGGCCGGGATACCCGCGGAATCTTCCGTGTCCACCAATTCGACAAGGTCGAGATGTTCACGTTCGCCGATGCCGAGCACTCGTCGGCCGAGCACCTGCGCATCCTGGGCGTCCAGGAGGAGATCCTCGTCGCGCTCGGTCTCCACTACCGCGTGCAGGACATCGCGATCGGCGACCTGGGCGCCTCGGCCGCGCGCAAGTTCGACTGTGAGGCCTGGATGCCGGGGCAGGACCGGTTTCGCGAGGTGACCTCGTGCTCGAACTGCACCGACTACCAGGCCCGTCGCCTGAACTGCCGCATCCGGACCGACCAGGGGACGCGCTTTGTCCACACGCTCAACGGCACCGCGGTTGCGGTGGGCCGCACGCTGATCGCGATCCTCGAGACACACCAACGGGCCGACGGCTCGGTCGCGGTCCCCGCGGTGCTGCAACGCCACGGAGCCCCGGCGGAGCTGGCACCGCGATGACGCGGCGCCCGCGCGTGGCGATCGTCGGCCACGTCGAATGGGCGACTCACGCGCGTGGGACATTCCCGGTGGCCGGCGAGATTGCCGCGCTCGCGGACGCATTCGACGAACCCGCCGGAGGCGGGGCGATCGCGGCCGCGCAAGCGGCGAAGCTCGGCGCCGAGACGGTCTTCTTCACGGCGCTCGGGGCCGATTCGGCCGCCGATGCGGCGCATCTGATGCTGTCCGAACTCGGCATCACGGTCCGGGCGGCACCACGCGCCGAGCCGCAGACGCGCGCGATCTCGGTGACGGACCCCGCGGGCGAACGTGCGATTGCGCTGATCGGAGCGCCGCTCGCCCCGACGGCCGAGGACCACCTCGGCTGGGAGGATCTCGCCGACATGGACGCCGTGTATTTCACCGGCCGCGATCCGCTGACGCTCACCGCCTGCCGCACGGCACCGGCGCTGGTCGTCACGGCCCGCCGGTGGCGAGTGCTCGCCGAGGCCGGCATCGAGTGTGACGTGCTGGTCGCGAGCGCGACCGACCCCGACGAGCAGATCCCCGCGGGCGGTCTCGATATCCCGCCCGGCGCATGGGCGATCACCAACGGCGCGCGCGGAGGCACCTGGATCGAGCAGCATGAGCGACCGCACACCTGGAACCCCGTGCGGCCGCCGGGGCCGGCGGTCGACAGCTACGGATGCGGCGATGCGTTCGCCGCCGGGCTCACCGTCGGGCTCGCCGCCGGGTATCCGCTGGCCGAGGCCGTCACGCTCGGCGCGCGCTGCGGGTCGCACACGATCACCGCCCGCGGCGGGCTGCGTGGACAGCTGACCGAGGCGGTCACGACCGCGGACTAACGCACCGGCGCGGCGTCCTCATCGTCCTCGGGCGCGTCGGGTTCGGGCACACGCTCGATCGCCACCAGCACGACGCGCGTGCCCTGGGTCGCCTCGACCGTGAAGTGCCAGCCGTCGACGGTCACCGAATCGCCCGTGCGCGGAAGCCGTCCGAGGCGCGTGAAGACCAGCCCCCCGACGCTGGTGACGGTCTCGTCGACGACGTCCACCCCGTGGTCGGCAAGATCCTCGAGCGGGACGTGTCCGCGCACCATGAAGCGGCCGTCGGGCTGAGTGTCGATCGCGGGCCCGCGATCCCGTTCGTCGTCGATCTCCCCGACGATTTCTTCGATGATGTCCTCGACGGTCACCAGCCCCGAGAGCTCGCCGTACTCGTCGAGCACCACCGCCAACGACGTGCGCCGCACCTGCAGCTCGCGCAGCAAGTCGTCGAGCAGCTGGGTCTCCGGGACAAACAACGCGGGGCCCGTGACCGCCCGGACGTCGGCGGTCTCGTCGAGTTCGAGCAGCCCGCGCGCGAGCTCGGACAGCTGCACGACCCCGATCACGCCGACGCCATCATTTCCGAGCACCGGGAAGCGGCTGTGGCGACTGGCGAGCGCCTGGTGCAGCGCGTCGCGCAGCGGCGTATCGGCCGACAGGTCCGCGACCTCGGGCCGAGGCGTCATGACGTCGCGGGCGATCCGCTCGCCCAGCGAGAAGACGCCTTCGAGCATGTCCGCTTCGGCCGGCTCGATCGTGCCACCGACCTCGCCCTCGGCGATCAGGCGCTGCAGGTCCTCGGGGGTCGACGCAAGCTCATGAGGGGTCGCCGGCTCGATTCCCGCGAGACGGATGACGCCGTTCGCCGCACCGTTGAGGACATGGATCACGGGGCCCAGGACGATCCGGAACGCTTCCAGCGGCCGTGCCGTCGTCCGGGCCGTCGCCTCGGCCCGCTGGATCGCGAGGTTCTTCGGGGCGAGTTCACCGATGACCACGTGCAGCACGGTAATGATCGCGAAGGCCAACACGCCCGCGACGATCGCCGTCGTGGCCGAACCCAGGCCGATGCGCTCGAGCGGCGGACGCAGAATCGCCTCGAAGGCGGGGGCACCGAGCCAGCCCAGCCCCAGGCTGGCGAGCGTGACGCCGAGTTGACACGCGGCCAGATAGCGGTCGATCTGGCGGACCTGACGGGCGGCAAGGTCGGCCGTGACGATACCGTCCTGCGACATCTGATCGAGGCGGGTCAAGCGCGCCCGCGCAAGTGCAAACTCCGCGGCGACGAAGAAACCGTTGAGCAGCACCAACAGGAGTGCCGCGATGATTCGGACCGTGGTCATCGCACGGGCCCAAGCGCATTCACACCGCGATGATAAACAAGCTCCCGGGCATTCGGTACAGGTGCCCGCGTCACATCCCGCCCGGAGGCGCGCCATATGATGGCCGCCAGATGACCGCCTGCCCCACAGTTGCCCGGGCACGTCGCGGCGACCGGCGACGGCTCCGCGCATGAGCGCCGGCCCCGGACTCGCCGCCGCGCCGGCCCGGAAGCGACCCGCGCGCCCGGGTCCGCACCGCGACCCGCGTGTGGTGGCCGCCGTCGCCGTCGGCGGGGTCATCGGCGCGCTGCTGCGGGCGGTGCTCGAGGACCGCTTCCCGGTCGGGGCGGGATTCCCGTGGACGACGCTGGCCATCAACCTCGCCGGGGCGGCCGTCCTGGCGTGGGTTGTCGTCCGGGTGGGCGAGCGGCTGCCGCCCTCCACCTACGTTCGGCCGTTCCTCGGCACGGGCATCTGCGGCGCGCTCACGACGTTCTCGACCATGCAGGTCGAGGCAGTCCGGTTGGTGCACCACGGGCGGGCGGGGATCGCCGCGATCTACCTGGTCGCCAGCGTCGCGGGAGGCGTGCTGGCGACGGCGTACGTCCTGCGCGCGGCCCGCCACGCCCGGTGGACCGCATGATCGGGATCTGGGTCGGCATCGCCCTCGCCGGGGCGGCCGGGGCGGTCGCCCGCTTCGTCGTCGACGGCATCGTGCTGACCCGGACGGGCGGGCGGCTGCCGTGGGGAACCGCGGCGATCAACCTGACCGGCGCGTTCGCGCTGGGGGTGATCGCGGGGGCGGCACCCGGCCACGGGTTCGCGCTCATCGTCGGGACCGGCTTCCTGGGGGCCTATACGACCTTCTCGACATGGATGCTCGAAGTGCTCTTGCTGGGTGAGTCCGGGCGGACCCGCGCGGCGGCCGTGAACCTCGGCGGCCAGCTCGTGATCGGGTTCGCGGTCGCCGCCGCCGGCTTCGCACTGGGGTTGCAGTGGTAGACGGCGTCAAGCTCAGTGTCTGGTTTGGCGAGCGCGACCGCGCCGGCGACATCACCAGCGCCGAGGCGATTGCGCGCGCCAGCGCGGCGGCCGGCATCCGCACTGCCGTGCTGCTGCGCGCCGTCGAGGGATTCGGCAGCCGCGGCGAGCTCCTGACCGAACGCATGCTCACCCTGTCGGAGGATCTGCCGCTGGTGTGGATGGCGACCGATACCCCCGATCGGATCGGGACCCTGTCCGATCGCGTCGCAGAACTGATTCCCCAGGGCCTGGTGACCCTCGAACGGTGCCGCATCGCCCGCAGCGGTGACGGCGGCGCCCTCCCCGAGGCCGACCACCTCAAGCTCACCCTGACGATCGGGCGCCGACGCCGCGCCAACGGCAGGCTCGCGTACCTGCGCGCCGTCGACATCCTGCAGTCCGCGGGGGTCGCCGGCGCATACGTGACGCTCGGGGTGGACGGGCTCACCCACGGGGATCGCCACCGCGCGCGGCTGATCGGCGCGAACGCCGCGGTGCCGGCACAGGTCGTGGCGGTCGGCGCCGAGGGCGACATCGCGCGCGCCCTTCGGGCGTTGGACGGCCAGGTGATCCCGGCCCTGACGACGGTCGAGCGCGTCCGTGTGCTCGCCCATGACGGACATACCGGCGCCTCGGTGGCGCACCCCCCCGAGCCGGGTGACGACGATGCCTGGCAGATGCTCACGCTCATCACCCGCGAGGATGCCGGCGGCGGCGATGCCCCCCACGTCGCCATGCTGCGCGCCGCCCGGCGATCCGGCGCCTGCGGGGGCACCGCGATTGCCGGGGTCTGGGGCTACTCGGGCGCCGGCGCGCCGCACGGGGACTCGATGCGCCGGCTGCGCCGCGGCGTCCCGGTGGCCTGCATCGTCATCGACACGCCGGCGGCGATCGCCCGCCTCTGGCCGGCGGTGGCGGCACTCACCCGCGACGGCGGTCTGGTCATCAGCGAGCGGGTACCGGCGTTTCGCACGCACGGCCCGGTCGGCGCCCACGGACGCCTCCACCTCCCGCACCGCAAAACACCCGAGTAGCCCTCCGGCAGTCTGCGCATCGCCGGGCCCCGTCGCGAAGCACGGTCTAGGGTGTGGGGCCTATGGCGACCGCGACCAGAACGCCCGAGGAACTGACCCACCGCCGGAAGCAGATCATCCTGCTGCTGGCATGTTTGGGGCAGTTCATGGTGGTCCTCGACATCGCGATCGTGACGGTCGCGCTGCCGGCGATGAAACAGAGCCTCAACTTCTCGCCGACCGGCCTGCAGTGGGTCGTCAACGCGTACACGTTGACCTACGCAGGGTTCCTGTTATTGGGCGGCCGCGCCGGCGATATGTTCGGCCGTCGCAAGATGTTCCTGATCGGGCTTCTCGTGTTCACGCTGGCAAGCCTGGTGTGTGGCCTGGCCTGGTCGCCGTCGGCGATGGTCGTCGCCCGCGCGATCCAGGGGCTCGGCGGCGCGATCCTCTCGCCGGCGACGCTCACGATTCTGATCGTGACCTTCCCCGATGCGCGGGAGCGCGCGCACGCGCTCGGCATCTGGAGCGCCGCACTTGCCAGTGGCGGTGCGACCGGCGCGCTCGCGGGCGGTTTCCTGACGGACTACCTCAACTGGCGCTGGATCTTCCTGATCAACGTGCCGATCGGGATCGTCGGCTTCATCCTCGCCCGGCGGACGCTCGTCGAAAGCCGGGCCGAGGGCGCACGTTCCCTCGACGTTGCGGGCGCGGTCACCGTCACCGCCGGTCTGACCGCCCTCGTCTACGGGGTCGTCCAGACCAGTTCCCACGCGTGGGGATCGATCCAGACCATCATTCCGCTTGTCGTCGCGGTCATCCTGATCGCGGCCTTCGTGGTCATCGAACTGCGTGCGACCGCGCCGTTGGTCCCGTTCAGCACATTCCGGTCCCGCCCGCTGTCCGGTGCCAACCTCGTGATGTTTCTCATCGGCGCGAGCATGTTCGCCATGTGGTATTTCGTCTCGCTGTACCTGCAGGAAGTGCTCCACTACAGCCCGATGCAGGCGGGACTCTGCTTCCTGCCGGCGGCCATCGCCGTCGTCATCGGCGCCCAGATCTCGGGACGGATCGTCGGGAAGTTGGGCCCGCGGGTGATCATGTCCGCCTCGACCCTGGTGGTGGGTCTGGCCCTGTTCTGGATGAGCCGCACGACCGCCACCAGCACCTACCTCACGGGCATCTTCGGGCCAATCACGATCGCCGCGCTCGGTCTGGGCTTCAGCTTCCCGGCGGGGACGTTCGCGGCGACGACCGGCGTCGCGCCGAAGGACGCCGGCCTCGCCTCGGGGCTCGTGAACGCGAACCGTCAGCTGGGCGGTGCGATCGGGCTCGCCGTCCTCGCCACGATCGCCGACCAGTACACGACGTCCCTGTTGCCGGGCACCGCGCTGCCGGAGGCCGTGACCAGCGGCTACACGCTCGCGTTCATGATCGGCGGGGTCATCGCGCTCTGCGCGGCGGCCGCCGCCTTCATCGTGCCCGCGCGCGTTCGCGCCCAGCACCCGCCGGTGATCGTCCAACCGTCCGACTGACCCTCGGGCGAATGCTCAGGCCGTGGTGCGGGCGGCCAAAAAGTCCTCGATCAGGGCCCGCGCGATCGACCCGTGCGGAGGGATCTCGGGAAGCGCCTGACGCCGGTACCAGCCGGCGTCCACGATCTCGCCCGGATCGGCGGTGATCTCGCCCCCGGCCCACTGGGCGGTGAACCCCACCATCAGCGCGTGGGGAAACGGCCACGGCTGGCTTCCGAAGTACGCGATGTCGGTCACCGCGATGCCGACCTCCTCCGCGATCTCACGCACGACGGTGTCTTCGAGGGCCTCACCGGCCTCGACGAAACCCGCCAGGACCGAGTACAGCGCCCGCCCGGCGCGCCGCGGACGGGCGAGCAGGATCTCGTCCCCACGCGTCACCCGCACGATGATCACCGGTGAGATCCGCGGGTAGCTGCGCAGGCCGCAGACCCCGCAGACGGCGGCGTGTTCGTCGGGCGCCGTCCCCGTGGGCGACCCGCAGCGACCGCAAAACCGGTGGTCGCGCTGCCAGGTTGCCAGCATCCGGGCACGGGACAGGAGCGCGAAGTCCTCCGGTCCGAGGCGGCTGACGAGCTCCCAGGCCGGCACGAATCGCGTCCCCGACACGGGCGGCTCGTCGGAGACCGCCGCGACCGCCCACGTCCGGCGATGGCCGTCATCGGCGACCAGGACCGGGACATCGCGCCCGGATGAGCCCAGGCGGGCATGGACAAAGTGCGTGGCGTCGTCCTCGGCGACGAGGATCGTGTCGGCGGCACCAAGCACGACCCACCCCTCGTCCCCGGGGGGTGGCGCCGTGGACTGCCCGGTCCCCGTCATCGCGGACCGTCGCTGGATCGATCGGGGTTCGGCACCCCACGACAATGCCAGACCGGCGCCCACGGTTCGGGGCGAACCTCCGGCCGCACCGCAGATGCCGTGACCCGAGTTCAGGCGTATCGTCGATGTACGGGCCGTGGCACGCCCGCACGCCCGCCCCCGACCACAAAGGAGACCCTATGCACGCACCCCGGATCCCCCGCCGCACCGCCATCGTGGCGGCACTCGCGGTCGTGGCGATCGCGTCGGTGGCCGCCGGATGCGGCGGGTCGAGTTCGTCCGGATCCGCCACGACCGCGACGTCGGCGACGCAGACGACCGCACAGACCGGCACGTCGACCGGAACCAACGCGACGACCGTGCTCTCTGTCCAGGCATCGGCATCGGAACTCGCCTTTGTGCCGAACACGCTGTCGGCACCCGCAGGGCACATCACGATCCGCATGACGAACCCGTCACAGCTGCAGCACTCAATCGCACTCGCAGTCTCCGGCGTCACGCCCGGTCCGGTCGTCGGCAACGGCGGCACGTCTGAAGTGTCCGCCACGTTGGCGCCCGGCACCTACACGTACTACTGCACAGTGCCCGGGCATCGACAGGCCGGCATGACCGGCACATTGACCGTTCACTGACCCGACGCCGCCGGCGGGTGCGTCGCACCCGCCGGCGGCAGCGTGCTGGGCGCGATTGATGAACGCGCCACCCCGGGCCCCGGTCAGGGGATCCCCGGACGCCGCGTTCGTCGTGGTCCCGATTCCCGGCAATCAACTTGCGATCAGGATGTTCGAAAGAGCCGACGGGGAGAGGGACGGACCGATGGCGCACGCGAACCGGGACGTGGGGCGTCACCACCGCTCTAGAGCGTCGGCACGGCGGGGTGCGCCGACACCCGGTCCGGAGTGCCGAGGGCGCGCCGCGTGGCGGGATGACCCGGAAATGGACGAGACGCGCCGTCCATTCGGCCCGCGGCCCAAGTGGCGGACCGTCCGCCGACGCTCATGACATCGGACACCGCCGCCTACCTGCTCATCTTCACGGTTGCGACGGTCGTCGGTTGGTGGCAGATCTTCGACAAGGCGGGGCGCCCCGGGGTCGCCGCCCTCATTCCGATCTACAACCTCTATGTGATCTGCAAGGTCGCTCGGCAACCGGGCTGGTGGTGGGTCTTCATGCTGATCCCGATCACCGGGCCCGTTGTCTGGGTCGTAATGAACATTCAGGTCGCTCGCGCGTTCGGGCGCAGCACGGCGTTCGGGTTCGGCATGGCGCTCATCCCGTTCGTCTTCGCCCCGATCCTGGGCTTCTCCGGCGCCCGTTACCTCGGCGCGTCCGACACGGCGGGTGCACGGCGCGACGAGGTGCCCGACCGCCGCGCAGTGCCCGCGCATGCGGCGGTCCCGCCGCCCGGCATCGCGACCGCCGCGCTGCCGCCGCGCCAACCGGCTCCCGCACCGGCAGCGGTGCCTGCACCGCACACCGCAGCGCCTGCGACCCCGGCGCCCGCGCCCGTCACTCCCGGCGCCGTCTTCCCGGCACCGGAGCTGGCGACCCGGCTTGACCGCCTCGAGCGCCAGCTCGAGGCATTCCAGGCCGAGATCGCCGAAATCCGGACGATCGCCACAGCCGTCCAAGCCGCTCCAACCCCCACCACTGAGCCGGAGACCCCGCCCGCACCCCCGGAAGTGCGCGTGGCAGCGCCCGCAGCCCCCAGCCTCCCTCCCGCCGCGCCTGCCCGACCCGCGCCCGTCGCCGAACCGACATCGACGCGCCCCCGGGAGGCGGTCGGACCGACGCGATCGGAGCGCGCCACCGCGTTCGCGTCCGCGGAACTCAGCGGCGGGCGGGCCTTCGCCGTTATCGGCGGCGCCGTCATGCTGCTGGGAATCATCTTCCTGTTCATCCTCGCCGCCAATCGCGGCTGGATCGGACCGGTGAGCCGCGTCGCGATCGGCGGCATCGCATCGGTCGCCGTGTTCGGGGCCAGCATCCTGCTCCCGGTCCCGCTACGGGCGCATGAACGCGTCGTTGGCCGCGGCGGGTACCGGCATCGCGGGCGCCTACGCGACGACCGCCGCGGCGACGAGCACCTACCACCTCATCCCCAACTGGGCCGGCCTGCTCGTGGCCGCGGCCATCGCCACTTCCGGCGGGGTCCTGGGAGTGCGCTAGGAATCGCAGATCCTCGCCGGGCTGTCGTTGATCGGCGCCGCCCTGGCGCCGGGCCTCGTCGAGATCGGGCGCGGCTTCGACGCCCCCGGGACCGCGTTCGCACTCCTCGTCTTCGCGGCGGCAATCGCCACTGCTGCGCCTCGTCGCTGGTCATGGCTGCTTGCCGCAGTGGGAGCAGCGTCCCTCGGTCAGGTCGTCGGGCTCGCCGCTACAGCGACGCCGATGTCGTCGCCCGCGATCGCGGTGGTCGCCGCCACCTCGGCGCTCCTGCTCGCAGGGTCGATGTACTGGCAGGGCACTGCCGGGGCGACCCTGCTGGATCCATCGCCGGCTGGCTCATGCTGCTCGGCGGCGCGTGCGCGTTCCCGGGGCTCATACACCTGATTCCCGCGGAGACTGATGCCGGCGTCGCTCTGCTCATCGCGGCCGCCGTGTATGCGATCGCGGCGCTGGCGATCGCACGTATCGGCTGGCGTGACCTCGCCTGGACCGCGGGCGCCGTGGCGCTCGTGTTGGCCGGTATCGCGACGACCTACCTGCTCTCGCGCCAGGCACTGACTGTGGCGCTGGGAATTGAGGCCGCGGGCCTCGCGCTGCTGGCGTGGCGGACCCGGCAGCCGCGTTACGAAGGCGCCGGACTCCTCTTTTTGGCCGCCGGGGTCGGGCACGCGTTCGTCGTGGACGCGTGGCTCGGCAACCCGCACGGCGATCTCGCCGGAGCATCGGCGACGGGTCTGCTCATCCTGGCCGCCGCGGCGCTCGCCGCCGGCGCATTCGCGCTGGACGAGCGCGCCGATGCCCGACAACCGGCGTGCTCGCCGGCATGGAGGCCGTCTGGGACGGGCTCCTCGGCGAGCAGGGGCACGCTGCGCCTGTGGCTCTGGGTCCTCGCGGTCATCCTGGCCGCATTCGGCACCGCCGCGGCCACAGACGGACGATGGGTCACGATACCCTGGCCGTGATCGCGATCATCCTGGCAGTGGCTGCTCGGCGCCTCGGCGAGCGCCGCTTGCAGGCCATGGGACTGGCGTTCCTGACGATCGCCGCCGGCCACGCCCTCGCCGTCGAGGCCACCGCGGGAGCGCTGGGCATCGCGCGCGGCGGCGACGCGCTGGCACCGGTTCCGAGCCTGATCGCCCTCGGCGCGGCCGCGGCGGTCGCCGCCGCAGCCATCAGCGCATTCCCGACCCGCGGAATCGCCTGGCTTGGCCCGCTGGACGGCCAGGAACGGGCACTGGAGTGGATCAGAGTCCACGCTCGCGCCATACAGACGGTTCTGGCCGTGTTCGCAGCCACGTACGCCGTGTGGGCACTCGGCCTCATCTTCATCTGGTCCTCGGCTGCTGACCTCGGCCAGGTGCTCGCGACGACCCTCTGGAGCGCGGTCGGCGTCGCCGCAGCCGCGGTGGCCGCACGTCGTCGCAGCGCATGGCTCGGGTGGGCGGCGCTCGCGCCGGTCCTGTTTGCATGCGGCAAGGCGATCTTCGACGCGAATGCGCTCGGCGACCGCTGGGGAGGGGCGGCTGGCCTGGTTACGGCAAGCGGACTCCTCATCGCAGGGTTTCTGCTCCGCTATGCGACAGCCCGTACGTCGTGGCGGGTCGAGTTAGTCTGCCTCGCCACCGGCGCCGTCGCGGTGGTCCAAGCGCTGAGCGCGCTGGACCTGCTGCTCCCCAACGAACCGCACCTGTGGGGTGTGATGGCGCTCATCGTCGCGGCCGCGGTCGGCGCCGTCTCCGTGTACCCGTTCCGCGCCTGGCGCGCCGGCAGCGCGCCGGCCTGGTCCAGGGATCTGGCGACGATGTATTGGGCCGGCGCCCTCGCGGTCTGGGGCGGCGCGTGGATTGCGCTCACGTCGGGCCGGTGGCACGGGGGCGCCTTGCTCGTAGCGAGCCAGTCCGGCCATGTCGGCGATGGCGACGTGCGTCGTGGCCCTGGCCGAGCCACTGTCCGAGGCGCCGCCTCTGGCTCGCCGGGTTCGCCTGGTCGGTGGTCGCAGCGCTCGGATGCATCATCGCCGTCGTGCCGCCGGATCGCCTCTCGGATCGCGATCGCCCATCCCGCCGACGACCTTTGGGCGCTCGCGGCGTGCGTAGTGGCCGTCGGCTGGTCCGGCGTCCGCGCACCGGACCTCGGGCCGTTGCGGATCCGGATCGTGCTGGGCGCCGTTGCGCTGACCGTCTACGGGCTGTCGCTCGCGGTCCTTGAACTCGTCCAGTGGATCTCCACCGCGTCGGTCCAGACCGATTTCGAGCGCGGCCAGACAGCGGTCAGTGCCGCGTGGCCGCGCTTGCCCTCGCGGCATTCGTGTACGGGCTCGTCGCCGGAAACCGCATCTCCGAGCGGATCGGCCTCGCTATTTTCGGGCTCGCGCTTGTGAAGCTCTTTCTCTACGACCTCCAGAACCTGAACTCGATCACGCGGGCCGTCTCATTCCTGGCGGTCGGCGGCGTCCTGCTCATGGCGGCGTTCTTCGCGGAGCGGATCGTCGGTCGTCGCGGACCTCCCGACCGCGATGGGGTGCGCCCGGCCTGACACCGGACCGGCCGCACCCGGGTACCGGCGCCTGCGCCGAGGACCTGCCGTTGCCCCCGACCGCGGCAGCCGGCAGCCGGGAACCGGGAACCGGGAACCCGGAACCGCACGATCACCAGGCTCGTCGCAAGGCTGATCCCACCGACCACCAGGACACCGACACGCGTCGGCGTCGCATGCTTCGT